>JAJDTU010000007.1 GCA_022826965.1 Dehalococcoidia bacterium
CTTCAATGGGCAAGCGACCGCGCAAGTCCCCACCAACAGCAACGTCGTACTCGTACCAATCCCAAACGATAGTGCCGTTCTTGTACCAGCCCCCGCAGCTGTGCTCGTTGTCCAGGGTGACATAGAGCACCATGCCTTCAACAACTCCCCGCAACTCAATGTTAAATTTGCCGCTCTCGTCGGTCTCTGATCCGACTGGTTGCATCGAACCTTTAATGCTAGGCCAAATCCAAGCGCCCGCGACGGGCGACCCGTCCTCGCGGAGCACCTGTCCGAGTATCGTCGTCTCCTCCCAATGGTAATCGGCCAAGCGGTCAGCGTACTCCGAGGCTGTATCTGGATAGTCGGTGAGCATTTGGATTCTCCAACGATCATATTCCTGGTAGAAGTCTGTCTCGGACAAGCCGAAGGCAACTTCGAATGGATTGGGAAGATTCTTTGGGTGCGGGAGCGGGTCGGGTGGCACATCAATAGAGCGAGCACCCAACAGGCGATAATATTCGATGGGTGAATCCTCATGGCTCAAATGCACTAACAGCGTAACAGCAAACTCACCGACGAGATAATCTTGAGCAGATCCCCTCATCAAAGGAGAGGGACCAAGGTCTCTAGCCGGCGGTTGCAATGCAACATAGATTAAGTCCCATACGCTTGAAGTCTCGATGTCCAAGCCGGTGTGGCTTCCTTTCCCCGGGTGTCCGTTGGGTTCAAACTGCGCCCAGGTTGCGGTGCCTTCTGTCAACCAACGTGGTTGTGTACGATAAGCCCATCCACGTCCCATTAGTTGATATTGCACTGCGTGAAAGTACTCATGAACAAGGACCGAACGCTTCTGCGATCTGTGCCGACCGTCCATGTGTACTGCAATGGTATCCCCTCTCGCATGCGGATGTCCGAACGTCTCAACGGTGATTCGATCCGCCTGAATGCCGAAGCGGTCCGCAAAGTAATCGATGACTGCTCGAACATCCTCGCGAATGTCCTGCTTGAGTTCTTCCGATGCGTCAGGGGGAAAGACGAGATTTGGCATCAGGCCGGTGGGCTGGAGCCAGTTGATGCCGCGTGTCGTTGTGACCACGAGCGCGTCGCCGCGCCGGATCTGCGGGAACTGATCGGCTGTCTCGGGTTGCGCAGCGACGAATCGGGCGTCATCGAGCCGCAATTCCACGAGTGATATCCCAATGCCGCGTGCGACTTGCTCGACGCTCCAATCGTCGGGCCCGGCCCAGGACACCCAGTTTGTTCCTTGATGAAGTTCGACGAGACCTCTGACCGGTACGGATTGCTCTACCCAGGGAACGGCCTCGTCACTGCCGTTGCGAACCCACACGGCCATGCCAGGTTCAATTTCGGGCAGCGTCCATAGGTGCTCCGGCACCGCTGGCGCAGCGACACGCCATTGAGCGTTCTTGGCGTCCCAGGAGAAGATTGCCTCAATCTGGGGGATCGCTTCGAACAACGCGCCAACGGCCATGGTTTCTTGAATCCAGCCGACGAGGTTGTTCCCGGGCTGCAAAAGGACTGCAGGCTGATCAGAGGGCCGCTCGCCGTCGTCAGCCGAGACCGCTCGAAGACACACCAGCAGAGTGGCGAAGAGTCCAATGGCCAGCGCTACCAGCAATCGGCGTGCATTCATGGCGTCAGATGACCTCACTTTCGCCTGCAATGGTCAGTCGGCAGTGATTGTAGATGGGATTCTTGGGCGGATCGTGGTTCGTACGTCGCGGCGGCCATTCGCCCAACGGCGGCTGATGGACCAAGCAATCTGCCGCATCTAGGGACGGTCTTGAAGATCTCCAACGCGCACGCAGAGGCGGAGGTCGTTATCGTGGCGCTGCAACTCGGCGAAGACGCGCTCCAGGACGCCCTTGCCAACCCAATGGCGGACGTCTGCGCATGTAGACCGGGCGCAAACACTGTCGAGTTCGGTCAAGACGCGCTAGCTGCAGCCCTCATTGGTCACGCGGGCCGACTTTCGAGCAACTGCGGCTGGGCAGCTTGCGGTTACCTCGTGGCATCAGCATGAGTAACGAGCCACCACGCTCGATCTTGGGGCTTTGGCGAACGGGCCGATGCTGTAGGTAGCCGATGCATTCACGCTGCAACCGGAGGACCACAGGTAAAGGATCACGTTGGCTTCGGCGCCCGGAGAGCGCGCGACTGCAATTCAGCAGCAAGCGGCGAAGAAGAAAGCAGACCTCAGTTCCTGTTTCAGTTCGCACATCGGTTGGAGTTCCTACCGAGCGGGCGGGAGCGGCTCTCAAGCGCAGTGATTGAACGGAGGAACCAAGGGTCTCACGCCCCGGGCATGGATCCATGGCGTTCAATCGAGGAACGACAATGTAAGAGTGACGGTATCGATGGTGGGTTGTGGGACTGAGACCTACAGCGCACGAAGCCGGTTTGCCGTGCTTGGCGCTTGGCGCCGGCTTCGTGCGCTGGCGTCGGACTACTCGGTCGGCGGCAGGAGCACGGCGTCGATCACATGGATCACGCCGTTGGCGGCCACAATGTCGGCGATGATCACGAGCGAATCGTTGATCCGCACGTCGTCTCCTTCGACGGTGACCGTGACCAGCTCGCCCTGAACCGTAACGGCTGCGTCCAGCGCGACGACATCGGCGGCGCGCACGTCGCCTGCGACGACGTGGTAGAGCAGGATGCTGGTCAACGCCGGGATGTCTTCGAGCAGCGCTTCGACCGTGCCCTCCGGCAGTGCGGCGAAGGCTTCGTCGGTCGGTGCGAAGACGGTGAACGGACCCTCGCCTTGAAGCGTTTCGACCAGGCCGGCAGCCTGGACTGCGGCGACCAGCGTCTCGAAGCGGCCGTCGGCGACGGCGATGTCGACGATCGTGCCCAGCCCCTCCTGCTGATCTTGCTGCATCGCCTGGGCCTGCGGCATTGGCGGCAGCAGCACGGCGTCGATCACGTGGATCACGCCGTTGGACGCCTCGATGTCGGCGATCACGACCAAGGAGTTGTTGATCCGCACGCTGTCGCCCTCGACGCTGATTGAGACCGACTCGCCCTGGACAGTGACGGCGGACTCGATCGCGACCACATCAGCGGCTCGGACCTCGCCGGCGACGACGTGGTAGAGCAGGATGCTGGTCAGCGCGGGAATGTCCTCGAGCAGCGACTCGACAGCGCCTTCGGGCAGCGCGGCGAAGGCGTCGTCGGTCGGTGCGAAGACGGTGAACGGACCCTCGCCCTGCAGCGTCTCGACCAGATCGGCGGCCTGCACGGCGGCGACGAGCGTCTCGAAGCGGCCGTCGGCTACCGCAATGTCGACGATCGTGCCTGGTTGCTCGGCCTGCGCCTGTTGCGCCTGCTCGGACTCGTCTTCCTGCTCGGACTGCATCGCCTGCGCTTCAGGCTCCGGCGGGAGCAACACGGCGTCGATCACATGGATCACGCCATTCGAAGCCACGATGTCCGCGATCACGACCAACGAATCGTTGATCCGCACGCTGTCGCCCTCGACCGTGATGCTGACCGACTCGCCCTGGACGGTGACGGCGGATTCGAGCGCAACGACGTCGGCGGCTCGGACGTCGCCGGCGACGACGTGGTAGAGCAGGATGTTGGTCAAGGCCGGGATGTCTTGCAGGAGCGCGGCGACCGTGCCTTCGGGCAAGGCGGCGAAGGCATCGTCGGTCGGCGCGAAGACAGTGAATGGTCCGTCCCCTTGCAGCGTCTCGACGAGGTCGGCCGCCTGGACTGCGGCGACCAGCGTCTCGAATCGACCATCGGCGACGGCGATGTCGACGATCGTGCCCGGCGTCTCCGCTTGCGCCTGCTGCTGGGTTTGGTCCTGGGCTTGAGCGTCCTCGGCCGGCTGTTCGGCGGCGGCTTGCTGAACCTGTTGCTGGGGTTGCGGCTGCTCGTCGTCCGAGCAGGCGACCGCCAGCGCGGCAAGCAGCCCGATGAGGGCGACACCTCCGGCTTTCGCCACCACTCTGGGCGTCCAACCCGCTCTCAGGCTGCTTGTCCGTCTTGATGCACCGAGCATATTGACCTCCCGATCGTGCTTCGGCATTCGTCCGGACTCGCTTTCCGGACGGACATATCACTCCATAGCGGTGTATGTCCCGCAGATTGTATGAATATACACCTCATCATGTCAACTATAGTCATCAACAGGACAGAAATCTGCGGAAGGTAGCCAGCGAATGGACAGTTCACCTGAGACGCAACTGCTGTGCGAGCGCTACACCGCGGCGTTGCTTTCGGGCGACGACCGCGAGGCCGAGCGCGTGGTCCTGGACGCGCTCCAGCGCGGCATTGACGCCGAGTCGATCTACCTGGATGTGCTAGCGCCGTCGCTGGTCGCGGTCGGCGAGGCCTGGATGCACGGGAATCTGAACATCGCCCAAGAGCACCTGGCGACCAACATCACGCTGGAGCAGATGGGGCACATCCGCGACGCTGCGCGTCGCGGCGAGCAGGTCTCCGCCGAGGTCGTCGTCGCCGCGGTCGCGGGCGAGATGCACTTCATCGCGACGCGGATGATCGCCGACCTCTTCCACTTCGACGGCTGGGCGGTCGTGCACCTGGGCGCCGACACCCCGAGCGCGGACCTGGTCGATTTGGTGCAGGAGCGCGAGTCCGAACTGGTCGCGCTCTCACTCTCCCACCCGGATCGAATCGGCACGGCGCAGGACGCGGCCGAGCGGCTCAAAGCGCTGGCGCACGGACCGGTCATCTTCGTCGGCGGCGCGGGGATCCCCGATGGGGAGCAAGGTAAGATCGGCGGGGCGGACCTGGTCTCGTCCTCGCCGACCGAAGCGGTTCGCACGGCGAGGGCGTTGCTCGGCATCAGGAGCGAGCGTCCGACTCTGGACATTCAGCTGGGCACCCTGGGGCGCCGCATCCAGGAGCTGCGCAAGCAGCGCGGCTGGAGTCAGCGGCGACTAGCAGCGGCGGCGGGACTCGATCGCACCTACCTAGGCACGGTCGAGCAGGGCAAGCAAAACATCACGATCGGCGCGGCGCTGAAGCTCGCCGACGCGCTCGACACGTCGCTCGTCGAGCTGATTGATCCGGGCTAGCCGGGGCTAGGCGCGCTCGATTCGGGACGGCCACCAGTTCCAGCGGCCGAAGATTGAGACCAGAGCGGGTACGATCAGGGTGCGCGTCACGAACGTGTCGATCAGCACGCCCGCGGCGACGGCGAAACCGAGCTGCAGAAGGTCCTGTAGGGGCAAGGTCATCAGCGCCGAGAACGTGCCCGCCAGGATCAGTCCGGCCGACGTAATCACCGGGCCCGTTCGAGCTAGAGCGCGCACGGTCGCCTCGCCAAGCGGCGCCCGGCGGGCCTCCTCGCGGATGCGCGACATGAGATAGATGTTGTAATCGACGCTGAGCGCATTGAGGAAGACGAAGAGGAAGAAGGGGACGGCGCTTCCTACGCCGACGTGGTCGAACGCGATTTGGAAGACGAGCACCGCGAGACCGAGCGTGGCGAAATAGGTGAACGCGATCGTCGCCATCAGGTAGAGCGGCGCGATCAGCGAGCGCAGCAGCAACGCCAGGACGACACCGATGGCGAGCAGGATTAGCGGCAGGACGACGACCGAGTCGCGGTTGCCGGCGGTCCGCGTGTCGGCTGCCTAAGCGGTGTCGCCGCCGATTAGCACGTCCGATGGATGCAGGCCCGCCGATACCGCCGCCTGGCGCGCCAGCGTGCGCAGGTGGGGCACGGCGTCGAGTGCTGCGTCCGAGAACGGGTTCTCGGTCAACACGACCTCAAGCCGCGCTGCGCCGCCCTCTGGAGCGACGAATCGCGTCACTGCCTCGGACGGACCTCCCCGCGGCCCGTCTATGCCAAACGGGCGACTCGGCCCGGCGACGCTCGCGACGGCGTCGTGCTCGGACAACGCCAGCGCGAGTGCGTCAAGCTGCGCGAGATGGCCGGCTGAGGTTGGATCGGCCATTGACGGCAAGGCCACGTAGACGCGCGTCGGCGAGAGCTCGCCGGGCGGAAAGCCGCGGCGCAGCAGTTCGAAGCTGCGTACCGACTCCGTGTCGCCAGGCAGACTTTCGAGCTGATCGTAGTTCGACCGATAGCCAATCAATCCGAGGATCAACAACCCGAGTGCTAGCGTGGTCGCAGCCAGCGTGCGCCGCGGTCGCTCGACCACCGCGCTGCCGATCCGGCCGTAGACGCTACTCCGCCAGTCGTTCGGTTGGCCTGCTGCCCGGACCTGGTCGGCCTCAGCGATCGCGTCTTGCAAACGCGGCTGTTTCGGCCAGTACGCGCGCCGGCCGATGATCGTCAGCAGCGCGGGCACGAGGGTCAGCGCGGCGAGCATCATCAGCCCCACGGCGATTGCGATGACCGGCCCAAGCGACTGATATGAGCGCAGCGTGGCGAAGCCCAGCGCCGCGGATGCGATCAGGATCGTGGCGCCGGCGGAGGCGACCGCGCCGCCGACGCCGCGCATCGTCTGTCGCATCGCTTCGTGCTTGTCGGCGTGACGGCCGAGCTCCTCGCGGAAGCGCGCCGAGACGAAGAGGACGTAGTCGGTGCCGGTGCCGAACAGCACGACCGTCATGATGCCCGTCGCCTGCCCGGAGAGGGGCAGATCGATCGTTTCCGCGATCGCGCCGCCGACCGCGCCGGCGAGCTGGAACACGAGCCCGACCGAGAGCAGCGGGATCAACGCCACGATTGGCGAGCGGTAGATCGCGATCAGCAGCGCCAGCACCAGCAGCACGGTGACGAGCAGTAGCAAGGAGTCGATGCTGTCAAAGACGCTGACCAGGTCAACGATCAGCCCGCCCGGTCCGCCGACCGCGATCTCGGCCTCGGGCAAGTCCAGGCGTGCCGTCCGCTCACGGATCGCGGCGACGGCGTCGCGGAACTCAGGCTCAGCTGCCTCGCCGACGATGTCGACCAACAGGTAGAGCGTTGTCCCGTCGGGCGAGACCAGGGCCGACTGCGGCCCCTGATCGGATTGCGGCGCGAGCACCTGCTGGACGTCATGCGGCGATTGCGGTCCCGTCAGCCACGCCTCGAGCTCGGCGACGGCTGCCCAGGTCGGCCGGCTGAGGCCGCCTGATTCGTGTACCACGATCAGCGTGGGCGTGCCCGACGACGGGAACCACTCGTTGGCGAATGCCGCGGCGCGAGTCGACTCGGCGTCAGCCGGCAGGAACAGCGATGCCTCGTTCTCGGTCAGGTCGTTGAGCTGCGGCAGCTGCGAGATCAGCAGGCCGCCGGCGACGATCCAGAGGAGCAGTGTGATCCACTTGCCGCGCGGACTGCTGACGAAGTCGGCCAAGACCCCCATTGACGTTGTCGCCCCGTGCTCAGACCGCTGCTTGCGCCACGGTCGCGCTCTGTTGTATGAAGAATATATCTCGCACAGAGATGGACATAGTGTTCATCTCCAGCACCCTACCACGCGTGAAAGGGTTGTCCGATGCGCCGGGTTGCGCTCTATTCGCTGCTGCTGTTCATCGGACTGGGGCTCTCACAAGCATTGCCCGCGATCACCGGCGCTGCGCATGACTGGGTCGCCAGCGCGATCCGCGTCCTCACCATGGCCGGTCTCGCGTTCATCATGATCCAGGTCGGCTTCGAGTTTCACATCGACAAGTCGAACCCCAGGCGCTACGGCTGGGACTATCTGGTCGCCTTCACGGCGGCCAGCTTCCCCTGGATCCTGGTCACCGGCTACTTCATGCTCGTCATGCTGCCGTCCGAGTTGTGGAACAGCTTCGACGCGCTCAAGGAGACGCTGCTGGCCGGCCGCTTCGCCGCCCCGACCTCGGCCGGCGTGCTGTTCAGCATGCTCGCCGCCGCCGGGCTGGGCGCGACCTGGTTGTTCCGCAAGGCGCGGATCCTGGCGATCTTCGACGACCTCGACACCGTGCTCCTGATGATCCCGCTGAAGATGCTGCTGGTCGGCATCGCTTGGCAGCTCGGCCTGATCGTCGTCTTCATGGTCGTCCTGCTGGCGCTGGCCTGGGTCTGGCTGCACCGAGTCTCGATCCCGGTGACCTGGCCCTGGGTGTTGGGCTACGCGGGCGCCATTGTCGCAATCAGCGAGTTGCTCTACTCGGGCAGCAGGCTGATCGACCCGTCGGTGCCGATCCACATCGAGGTCTTGTTGCCCGCCTTCGTCCTGGGCTGCGTCGCCCGCAGACATGGCGGCGGCGCGGACCAAGATCCGAGCCAGGTGGAGCGGGATCTGCACGAGGTGTTGGAGCGGCCCGGGGAACGGCGCGCAGCGCTCTGGATGTCGGCCGCGTTCATGTTGTTGGTCGGTCTGAGCATGCCGCAGTTCTTCGAAGGCTCGGACCCGCAGCACCCTATGCCGACGCCGGCGGCGCTTCACGCGGCGGCCCCGGCCGATTCGGTCGATGATCCGGCGCTGATCGGCGGCCCGCAGAGCGGGCGCTACACCGACACCGTCACCGCGAGTCAGCCGAGCATGGGCTGGGAGCTGATTGCGCTGCATGTGATCCTGATTTCAGTGCTGAGCAATGTCGGCAAGATGTTTCCCGCCTTCTGCTACCGCCGGGAGGCCCATTGGCGGCACCGCCTGGCGCTCGCAATCGGCATGTGGCCGCGGGGCGAGGTCGGGGCGGGCGTGCTCGTGCTCAGTCTGAGCTATGGCATCGGCGGGCCTATTGTGACCGTCGCAATGCTGTCGCTCGCGCTGAATCTGGCCTTGACCGGCGTGTTCATCCTGATTGTCAAGCGCTTGATTCGGGACGTGCCAGAGTCGCCCGCCCGGTTGCCTACGGCGAGGTTGAGCTGACTGGCTGGGCGGAGCTGGCTATGACTCAGGGATCTCAGGAGGGCCGAGACCAACGCTCGGCATCGAAGGTTGCTTGGTGCGACGCGAGTTCACCGATCTGCGGCCGTCGAGGAGCAGGCACCGCAGCCGAGCGGCTGCGCAAGCACGCGCGTTGCGACACATGGGCCGACACAGTAGGGTCGTCGGTCGCGGGGACCATCGGCGCCTGCTCGCATCGACAGGGCGGGTGAGCGTGCCTGCACCTGCGCGGTGCGGCGATTACTCTGCACGTTGTTGGCTCCCCAAGGCGCATGCCTCCTCCCGATCCTTGCGCCGCTTCGGCGCGCTTCGCACCTTCCAACGTTCGCCTTGGTTGATTTCTCGCCGTATGTCGTGATCGTGTGATTTGCTCCAATCGCCCATCTGCAACGGCCTGGTACGGGTTTGCGGTTGGGATTACCCCGTCGGAGCGGTGGCCTCGCAGTTTCTGCACAACCGCGAGCCGGGGGGTGTTTACGGCGAACACTCCTGGCAAGAGGTCTTTGAGAGCGCCTTCAAGCTCCCGGTCAACGAGTTCTACGATGCCTACGATGACTTGATTCGAGACCTACCGGTCAGCAATAGCTCTGAAGAGTATTTTTTGACGTTGCCTCGGGGGACGGTCAGGGGGACTGTGGAGTGGAGCGACGGGACACCGATATCTGGAGCGCGAGTCATGGCCGACAGGCTGACGAGAGGTCCCTGGAGTATCACTTGGACCTCGACGCTCAGCGATGCAGATGGCCGGTTCGAGGTCGATGTGGTCATCGGTTGCTGCGGGGAGTCCGGCGAAGATGGAGTGTTCTCGGGATATCAGCATCTGTTCAGCATTGATCCATTCAGAGATGGCTGTCAGCGCTTCTCTGGTGAGAACGGCATACTGGTCGACAGGCCACTGGCGCATGTGTTTCACGTCGATCGGGATGTCGATCAGTGTCACTTCGTGTTACGAGAGGGGACCTGCTCTCGGTAAGATCGGTAACGGTCGCTTGCCGTGTACGTCCGGAGAGCAAGAGCCTTTTGGCGGTCCCAGTTGGCGCCGGAGATCGAGATGTGGCCCTTAGGTGCTGTCGCCGCGCCGGTGTGCTCGCAATCAAATTCGACCACGGCATGAGGGGCGTAATCGTGACCGTGGCGAAGCTTGCCGGCAGGTAACGCTGCTTTGACAGGCATGGCGAATCTCCGCCGAGTCCTCAGTCCCGGGTTGGCCGTTGCTGCGTGGTAGTCTCCTTGGGTCTGTCAGGACGATCCGATTGCGCGCTAGTGGCGCCAGGAAGGCGAATGCCGCGACAACGAGGCCTCACCTCGAAGCGATTCCAGCGGCGCGCGATATTGCGCGCCGGGGTTGGCGCCGCCTTCGCCACTGCGGCAATGCTCGTCGGCGGCCGGGCTAGCGCCGGACTGAGAGCGCCGCAGCACGCTTCGTCTGCGTCCGCCGCGACGCGAACTCGCACAGTCATTCGCCTCGCATTCAATCCGCAGCATTCACGGTTCGGCGAACAGGTCCACTCCCCGTCAATCGCCTTGCTTAGTCACGGCGCCTTGGGCTGGACGCTTCACCATCCCCCGGTCCCGGGCGCCGAGCGCCAGGAACTGCCGATTGGGCCCTACGTCCTGACGGGTGCGCCGGACGCTCTGGATGAGTTCATCGAACGCAACGAATGGATTGTCGAGGGCCAGCAATCCGCTCGCCTCGCGGAGATACCCGCCTCGAAGATGCTGCGCAGCGCACCGCGAGGCTGGGTGCTTGGGACCTGGACCGGATCCGACCCGGTATCGACCGACGAATTCATGCAGTGGCGCGGCGCAACCGACGTATTCGCGCATGATCCAGTCGCGCAGACCTACTATCGACCGGAGCGTATCGAGCCGGGACAAACCCTGTGGGCGCACTTGGGCAGACCGGCCGTCGACTTGCCGACTCACTTCCATACCGGCGAGCGCTACGGCCCGGAGCGTCAGCCGGCCGACTGGCAACTCCTGGATCCGCACGAGGTTGTGCGTCGCTATCTGCCCGTCGTGTTCGGCGAAAGCGATGAAGAACGGGAGTCGCTCACACGGATCGAGAAATGGGATCCGTCGAATCCTCCTGCGTGGTTCATCTACGGAGAGCCGACCAATGAGGATCTGGATCTCGTCCACGATATCTTTGGTCAACTCCGCGAACTGACCCAACTGGACATCACCCAGGCCGGTTCAGAAGCTGAAGCGAACTTTCACCTGCATCTGAGGGTCTCGGGACACTTCCATCATCCTGCATTCGACCGCGAGTTTGAGCGGCGGAATCTGGGCAGGTTCTACGTTGCGTGGGACGGTCGGCGACGAATCTACGATGCCGTCGTCGTCGTGCAGGATCGGAACAATCAAGGCGATCCACTCCCAGAGCAGACCTTCCAGCATCTGTGCCTGGAGGAAATCACTCAAAGCCTGGGCTTGAGAAACGATCCAACGCTGGAGCGCGAGCATCCGGACAGCATCTTCAGTCCGTTGTGGCATCATCAGTCGAGCGAGCTGTCTCTCTCAAATCAGGCAACGGTGTGGCTGCACCACCGCTCGGCGATTCGGTCCAACATGACCCGTCAAGAAGTGGAAGATGCGATTCGGCGACAGATTGGCTTCTTTGCTCAGTAGCATGCCGCGGCAGTCGCCGGCATCGTCACTGGCCCCAAGATCCGACGAGCAGGCTCAGACAAGACGCCTTCGGGCGCTAACGATGAGGCCGTGGCAACGGCGCCGCTCAATCGTGCCGGGCAAGGTGCGACAGGAACAGGAGCGCTGTTGATGTGACAAGTGGTCATCGCCTTGCTTCGACGAGGATGGAATCCAGATCGAAGAGCCGCAACCGTAGATTCCAGCTACTGACCGAGTAGCTGCTCGTCGACAGCGACTGTGCCAACTGGCCTGGGACAACAGCGACCGACACGACAGTTTCAACCGGCGAGGGACGTCCGCCCGCTTTGCTCTAGTCGGGTGGGCACAGGGACTGCCGCCCAGCGCGCGTTGAATGAAAGGCGCAGTCGCGCCTACGGACCAGGAACCGTGACCGCGCACGTGAAGGACGGCCGCATCGCGACCTCCCACCCCTGGTTGCTCCCGGCTTCCAGCCGACGGACGTTCGCGCCGCCGCCGCACGTCAGCTGCATTGAGCGGCTCTTCCGCCGGCTCAAGCGCGTCCGTCGCGTCCACGTCCGATACGACAAGCTCGGTGTCATCCATCTCAGCTTCGTCTATCTCGCTCCGATCGACGATGCGCTCCGGTCCGCGTGAACAGGCCCTGCACGGGTGCCTCGAACGCGACCAAGAGACAGGGCCTATGTCAGTGCGAGCCTGTCCTACAGCATGCCGGTCGACCATCTCGCGCTTCCAAGAGCTTCTTCGCGCCAGGTCGCGAGGGTCGTTGGCGCCTTGACTTCGCTGTTGGTCGCCCTGGTCCTGACCCAGGCGCTACTGACCAGCGATGCACCTGCTCCTTGACTGCACACAAGTGACCAGTCATAGAAGTTGTCCCGCCATTCCGATATTGACCTATGCAATGGCCATCAGTCACTGACAAGCTCGGCGTGGCAGGCATCGAGAGGCCATGTTCACGCCGTCGGCGACGGGACAGAGCAGGGGATTCGACGGTGACTTCCAAGTCTGCTACCAGCGGTCCGAACACCCGACCTCCTTCACGACGATGTAGTCATCCCTGGCCTCATCTGCCCAAACCAACCTTGGACGATGCCGGCTTCGCTCCCGACTCCACAGTGGTTGCGAGCGCTGTCGCCCTTGCGCAACCGACGGCAAGGTGCTGGGACGGAGGCAGCTGGCGCCGGAGCGCGTCGGGGATGACCTCCTTGAGGAGGTGTCGCGCGACATTAGCCTTGGAGAGGCGCTCGCGGCTTTTCGCGAGCTGGTTGAGTGGATGGGATTGTCCTCGACCTCGCGTGCAGTGTGGGGCGGGCTGTTCTGGCTCAAGAACCACTCGGGTAGGCGTTCCAGCGCAACTGCTCACCGGGCTCCCGCTCAGAGCTGACCAGGTAGAAGACCATGAAGAGGCTCGCCATGAGCAGGCGCTCTGCCGGGATAGAAGGCGGTCCACCGGTCACGCTGAGCTAGTCGAGCAACGGCGACACCGCGCAAGCACGGAATCGACCAGGGTTTTGATTTGCCGCTCAGAGTCGGCTGTTGGGACGAGATCCCGCGGCGTGACCACCTACAGGAGCATTGCCTGTTGCTTCAAGGCTCTCCCCCGCACATGCCTTGCTCGCACCTCTGCTTCTCGAGATCTCTCCCTTGACCTCTCCCTTTCCCGCGCTACGCCGAGACGCCGACCTTGAGCGCTGAACCCACCGTGCGGTTCAGGTTCAAGCCGACAATCTGATTGCTGTCGATAGATGAGAGGATAGAGTGGTGAAGAAATGCTTACGGAACAAGTGGCGATGGCTCAGGCGGCCGCAGAACTGCAGGTTCCTCGAACTCTCGTTACTCATCTGCGCTGTCGCAAGTCTCGTACGTGCCATGAAATGGCTACCAGGACTCCGGATCCCAAGTCTGGTGACTCGTGCAAACAATCGACTGCAAGAGGAGCGTTCTCTATCCAGTGCAGTCCGATTCGTGACCGAACTTCTGAGCGCACCTTTGAGGCTGATACGACGATGTCCGCCCTTTGCTGTTGCGTACCAGATGACCGGAAACGTTTGGGTGGCCTTGCTCCTGCGTTTGGTACTCTACTCTGCCATCATCCTGGTCATAGTTGAAGTGTTCCACATTGAGGGTGGGATCGGAGAACAGGCGTCGAGGATCCTTGCGTCGATTGTAATCGCTTCAGGATTCACGGGGCTTGTTGTTGCAGCAATAGATCAGTGGGCGACAAGGAACGAAGCCCGTGGCTATCTCCAGCGACGCCAAAAGAGCCTGCGTGTCTTTGCGGCGGCGCTAGCGACGATAGCATTTGTAGCGACATTCGGTGGCAGTCTGGCGGCGCTCGAGATCACGGACGTGAAACCCCAAGACTTCCTTTTGGACGCAGTTCGAACACCGCAAGGCATTGGCGATGTAATCGACGCTTTGGGTTACCCGTCGCAGCGCGACGGTCAAGAGGAGCCGAGCCAGGAGGAACCGCGCAGCGTGCGTGTAGATCTTGGATACACGGACAAGGATGGGAGGGGCATCGGAAGCAAGCAGATATACTTCAAGAACGTATTGAAGAACCTGTGCCACTTGTCGAGCTCGCAGATATACGCAGGTCCAGGCGTACCTGCCGACTTGGGATACACGGATCAGAACAAGAGGAATCATGGCAGCGTACAGGAAGATCTGCTTATTGTGCAAGAGGATTTGGGCTACTCCTTGGAGTTAGGCGTACGGGCAGGACGTAGCGTACAGGCCGATCTGGGCTACTCCTTGGAGTTAGGCGTACGGGCAGGACGTAGCGTACAGGCCGATCTGGGCTACTCCGCAGACTCAGGCGTACGGGCAGGACGTAGCGTACAGGCCGATCTGGGCTACTCCGCAGACTCAGGCGTACGGGCAGGACGTAGCGTACGGGCCGATCTGGGCTACTCCGCAGACTCAGGCGTGCGCGAAGGGCGTAGTGTTCGGGCGGACCTGGGATACTCGGACGTGGGTGTGGGCGATGACCGCAGCGTTCGCGCGGATATGGATGAGGTGTTGGCCGAACTCAGGGCCGAGCCCAGGATTGAGGAGTGCGTGGAAGGTGCTTCTTTGTTGATAGGCGACGAATGTGAGGTTGCGGGGATCGGGCGACTCTCAGTAACCAGTGACGGTCGTGGCCGCTTGCTGCCCTGGACCTCCAACGAAGGGGCGCCGCACCAGATCGTCATAGATGTCATTCCCGGAGAGGGAGCGCTGGGGTTTCACGCAACGTTGATCGACGGAGACTGGAAGATCATCATGGCAAGGGCCTGGACATCTGTCGGGGACTGCAACGCGGAGCAGACGGTAGAGCCAGGGGAGTACTGTGTGTGGCGGGGTGGTCAGTTCAGGGTATATGGTACTGAGTTGTACCGACCCGGATCGACTGTGACCAGAGGCGGGTACGCCCGGTGGCTCGGAACCTCTCCGGCGTCATCGGAGACGCACGCGACGAGCAACATCAAGGTGAGAGATCGTGACGGGTCGGTAGCATTCGCTGCGAGTCTGGCCGACTCTGGTGTGTTTCAATGGATGATCGAGACCGCACTGCCTGACGGGCAATCCGCTGTAGAAGTCGACGACGGCGCCGATGTTGCTCCGCCGACCATCTGCGAGTCTGGCCTTCAGATTGAGGTTGGTGAATCCTGCACGTACGCTGGCTTCGGTGAGTTTGGCGTCGATGTGGATGGCGCGGTGTTCCCGTCTGCCGACGCGCCCGCGCGGCGGGGATGGGTCCAGGCCGACTGGGTGATTGGCGGCGAGCACCATACCTTCCAGGCTGTCGAAGAGTCCGACAGTCGGTGGCGGATTTACGCTGCGGGACTCTGGCAGCCGGTTGAGGGACGCGACTGCGCGGTTGGCGGCGGCGTCGAGCCGGGGGAGTATTGCGTCTGGCGCGGCAACGTGTTCCGGGTCTACGCCACCAACGACCTCGTTACCGATCGCGAACACGCGGTGCAGTTCACCGAGGGATACGCCCACCTCGACCTGCAGTTCTGGCCGGATGGCTATGACGATCAGTTGATCAGCGTCACCGACGAGTTCGAGGACAAGCAGGGCAATCCCGCGACGCGCAAGTTCATCGCCCAGCGCGACCCTGAGTCGGATACGCGCAGCTGGATCATCGTCTGCGCCGATTGAGTGGTCAATGGAAGACAGCATTGCTGAAGTGATGGTCAACAAGCGACGGCAGCCGCCGACTACCCATATGCGATCTCTGCTAGTCAATCGTCACCCGCCGGGGCCGTCCCAGTCCTCCTGCGCTGCTCTGGCGGCCAGTCTCGCGGCCAGGGCCGGCAGTTCATTGTCAGGGTCGTACGTGGCGCGCGCTTCACCGACCAGATCTTCAACCTCTTCCTCGGTGATTCCGAGGTAGTCCGACAAGATTTGAGAGGGGCTCATGCCGGCCGCGATACGGGGCGCGTAGTCTTCAATGCCGAACTGGTCGAGCAGGTGAATGATGGCCGCGCCCGTCTGATAGAAGCGTGAGAAGTCGTAGTAGTACTTGACACCGTTGTGGTGGACGCCGGCCCTCCGAAGTATCCGCTCCGGCTCCGTCGCGACGACAAAGGGGTCATCCTCCTCGTAGTAGAAGCCGAGCCGACGCTCCAGATAATGAGCTGTGCCCTCGATTCGTTCTTGGTGCTCGTCGTGGACGATCTGGGCTATGCGCTCCGTGCGTAGCAGGCGGAGCCCGGCAAAGTGACGCGCTGCCCGGAGTTGCGTCTCAGAGTCAGCAGCGACCGTGGCAGTGTGCAGCGCACGATCTTCGAGCGCGGCCAACTCAAGGTTGCCAGCATCATAAGCATAGCTCTGGAAATCGGACTTGAAGGTCCGAACCCAGGCGCCCCTCTGGTAGTGATGGAAAAACTCGTGCATTACGAATTCACGCCAGGCCGACCTCCCATCTTTGAATGGATTGAAGGTGTCGTCTCTGAGGTCCACGATCATGACGTAGATACCGTAGACCCTCGGCACGACGCCGACTTGAAAATTGAAGTTCGGAATATCATTCAGGGTGGACAACGTCTGCTCGCCGAGCGCGTCTATGCGCGCCAACGAGCAGAACGGTGTTCCTGTAGTACTAAGCGGCCGAAACTCTCCCAATCTCTCAGGTTCAGCGACGCCGATGGCGAGAAGCTCGTCGATCTGTCCTGCGGCATTGCGGTGGGCCAGCAGGACCTGGTGCTCCCTGGGATCAAATCCGGGCCACACACCGGCGGATGCCTGGTAGGCCTCTGCAATCAGCTTAATCGCCTCAGTCATCCAACTGCTCGGCTCGCCAATGGGCTTGACGCCGTTGGCGCAGTCTACATGCGGCCGAGGCAGCTCGCGGGACTCTCCTATCTTGTAGTATCCGCACTCTTCGAGGTTCCCCTGTAGCGGGGTATCCAACATCCCCTCAACATCAAACGCAAGTGGCGCGAAGGCGCCGTCGGGACTCTCAATGGTGACGACGGCTGCGTTGCGCAGTTGAGCCATCAACCATACCGGCTCTGCGCTACTCACGACTGCAAAGGTTCCACTGGATGTCGTGTAGCGAGAGACTGGTAAGCTGATCGCTTCCGCGGTGCGGTCATCGACTGTGAGGATCACACTCGTTGCGTTACCAATCAGGGAGTCAAGGTCGCGGATCGATACCGACAGGCGAGATTCAATCGAACAGGATATACTGAGCGTAACAGGTGTGTCAGGACCTCCGTAGACGTCCGAAGCGCTAACAACTTGGCTGTGGATCGATCC
>JAJDTU010000013.1 GCA_022826965.1 Dehalococcoidia bacterium
CCACCAAACTTCCTAACATCAAGAACCTTTTCCCTCTGCTTCCAGGTTGAATGGTGAGGCACGGGCAGCTCGACGAGCTGTGACTGCAACTATACGTATGAAGCTGCGCGCTTCACGATGAGGTTGTTCGTGGACTTGGAAGAGCCGCGCGATGGTGATGCCGACGATCGGACGAACAGCACGACACTCGCTGGACCGAACGGATCCAGCGTTAGTCCAGACTGAGTAGGGTCAGGCGCAGTTTCTGTTTGGCCTCATCGAGATTGGTCGCGAAGTCTCCCTTGGGAACGTCGTCGAGCAAGGCCATGGAGTGGAACCTGGCATCAACGTCCTCGGGCATGCCGGAGATGATCACTCGTTTGCCGCCCTGCGACCTGGCGACGTGGATCAAGTCACTGATCATCACTGCGGCTGAGTCGTCGAGGAACCGGACTCTCGACATCTCGAAGATGGTCGCCCGGTGTTGGCTCAGGTCGATACGCAGAACTCGGCCGATCTGACGAGCAGAGGCCATGGTCACGCGTTCGGGCAGGACGACCAGCCCGCTGCGGGCGGCGAAGCGATCGGCCTCCCCGATTTCGTCTCCGTTGAGCACGGTCGCGTCGAGCAGAGGAACAGAGGCGAGGGAACGCATTTCGAGCTCCTCGAGTCGGCGTGCATTGAGCAACCAGGCCACGACGAGACCAACCAGGAGCGCGGCGGCGAGGGTGGTGAAGACGGACAGGATGACCGTGACGACCATCACGATCGAGAACGAAGCGGGAATCCGATGCAACCGGCGCACGAACCGCCAGTCGATCAGGTTCCAGCCTGCTGCAATCAGGATGGCGGCCAATACGGCAAGCGGGATGTGTTCAACCACCGGTCCGGCAAAGACGAGCACGACGAGCAGAAACGCGGCGACGGTCAGCCCGGCGATGACCGTTCGACCGCCGCTGAAGATGTTGACGAATGTCGCGGAACTGGCCGCGCCGGACAATCCGCCGAACAGCGCGGCGACGATGTTGCCCAGCCCGAGCCCGAAGACGGTTCGATTCGACTGGTGCTGATCGCCGGTGATCATATCCATGTTCAACGAGACGACCAGGATGGAGATCGAGCTGAGCAAGGCGAGCATGAAGGCTGGCTCGATCGCGCGCACGACGAAGTCAGTCGAGAGCGCCGACACGTCGATGGCCGGGAGGCCGAGCGGGATCTCATCGATCACGGGCGCCGAATCGAGCCAGAGTGCGCCGGCAGCGGTACCGAGGAGCAGGACCGCGAAGGATCCGGGAAGCAGCCTCGACAGGCGTCCGCGCCAGAGCACACCGAGGAGCAGGCACAACAGAGCCAGGGTCAGCGCATCGGCGTTGCGGTCGCGGATTGCCTCGGGCAGCGCGTTGACGTTGTCGATCAGGCCCACGCCGCCCGTGGCGACACCCAGTGCGGGGAAGGCCTGGCTGGCGATGACGAGGATGCCGAACGCAGTGAAGAACCCCGAGATCAGAGACTGCGGCACGTAGGTGATGTAGCGACCGAGCCGGAGCACGGCGAAGACGAGTTGGATGGCGCCGGCGATGATCCCGATGGTCGCGGCCTCAGCCAGACTGGACGCGTAATCGGTCACGACCACGGCAACCACCGTGGCGACGACCACGTTGGGACCGGCGATCACGCCCCTGGCCCCACCGACGATGGCCGAAACCAGCGCCGTTGCGAACGCACCGTAGAGGCCGGCGGCCGGACCGAGACCGGAGAGGATCCCGTAGCCCATGGCAATCGGCAGGGAGACGACGCCAGCGGTGATTCCGCCGAGCAGGTCTCCCCGGAAATCGTCGATGCCGTAGCTCGGACGCCGAGCGCTGAGAGCGAGACTGCCCGACGCCGTCGTCAGTTGCTCCGATATCTGCGTTCGCAGCGTGTTCCAGGGCATGGGATGCAGCGCCGGCGGTCAGGCGTGAGCGGGGAGTTCGGCGATTCGCTGTTTGACCGCTGCCACGTCGTCCGGCGTTGCGCCGCGAGCGAGGAGCATGCAGCCGAGCCCGGCATCCCGCAGGACCTTGAGATCGCTGGAGGACACGTCGATCGGGCAGAGGATTGCCAACGGAACGCCTGTCAACGTGCCGAGCCGGTGCAGGTTGGCGGCATCGCGCAAGCTCAACGGAAACTGCGGCGCCGGCGAGATGGCGGCAGGCTCGAACCGGGCCAACCCGCGCAGATTGGCTTCGTCCATGTCGGTGTCCAGCAACCGCACGACGGTGTCGAAATCCGGGTCGAGCGCGACCTCGGCTTGCACCTCGTCGAGGGTGCAGGAGGCGTACGAGGCGCCTCGCGATTTCGCCATCTGCACCCGGTCCGGAGTCAGCACGGTAAAGCGGATGCCCCACAGCGGAACGTCCGCCTGCTCAATCTCGGCCAGGTCGGTGTCATTGAAGGCGATGCAATGATCGGCGCCCGGGACGAAACCGATTGTGCCGACCAGCACCTCGGGTTCTCGCTCTCGCTCGTCGGCGCCAGCAATGCGCCCTAGCCGACTCCGTTCGCGCCGCGCGCTGATCGCGTCAGACAAGTTGCCCATTGCCGTCCTCCTTCAATCCAGTGCTGCCGACTGGACATACAAGAGCACCAACTGTGTTCTAAAGATAGAACGAACTACCCGGGACATAGCACGGGAGGTGCCGATCATTGAGCGGTCCGGACAGCATGCCGGCGAAGGGGGGTGCGCGAACCTCAATGAGCGAACCGTGGGGAGAAGTGCTACAACGCGGCCGAGAGGGTGTTCCCTTACCGAGACTGGACTGCGAGGACAACGGCTCGCAGTACGGACTCGCTACGCTCGGGAAGTCTGGACCGCCTGGGCGTTCGCCCTGGTCGTGTCACCCGGGGCAGGCGTCGGACGGGATAGTCCAATGGACCTACTTGTCATCTAGCGGTTCAACAGAGAATCGGTGCAACCTAGACGAAGTCGCCGTTGGCGTCCGTGCGCACAATCAGACACTCCCACTGCCTGTGCACGCATCGAACCGCAAGAACGGTCGCGGCTCGCCGTGTTCATCGGTAACGTGGCCCGATACCCGGTAACGGTAGGCATCCGGGTGATTCCCCCCGTGATCGTTGCTTTGCCCGCTGCAGGCACTGAGACACACTGTCCGTCGCCGGGCGGGTCGAGGAAGCGCGGGCCGCCTCTTCCACCAGCGGCACCTATCTGGCGCTGGTGATCGATCTCTCGCCCGGATCCCGCCTACGCTGCGCCGGCGGCAGGTGCGCGAGCCGAGTGAGCCCCATGTCCGCGGCGGACTGGTCACCGAATGTGCGCAGCGTCGGGTGACACTCGACGGCCAGCGCGTCGATCTCACCCCGATCGAGTACGGGCAGCTCGTCGACTTCTCTGCGCACGCCGGGGAGATCGTCACGTTGGATGAAGTCCTGACTCGGGTCCGGCCGTGGATGACACCAAGGATCGGCGGTCGCTGTGCACCGCGATCAAGAGCCGGCGGCGCAAGCTCCCGGACCAGGCCCGCCAGCCTCGGGTCATCTTCACCGAGAACCGGATCGACCACCGCATGCCGGAACCGCAAATCGACAACTGAGCCGAGATCGGCCAGGACCTCAGCACGGCACAACGCAACGCGACTGGATAGCCTTGCCCTGCTATGAACGCCTGGCTCGAATCCCTCAGACGCACTGCTCGGGACGACCGCAGGCGCGGCGTCTGGGAGCGCCGTTCCGAACCGCTGCTGATCGTCCTCGCGATCGCCATGATTCCGCTATTGGTGGGGCCGTTGTTGTTCGATCTGAGCGAAGAAGAAGAGCGCTGGTTGTTCGTCGGCGACATGGTGATCTGGGCCGTCTTTGCGCTCGACTACGGCGTCCGCCTCTGGCTCGCGGAACAGCGGCTCAACTTCGTACGTTCGCACTGGATCGAGGCGCTTATCGTCGTCATTCCGTTCCTACGGCCGCTGCGCCTGTTGCGGCTGGTCGTCATCCTGCTCCGCGTATCCCAGCTGGCCCGCCGCCGGGCGATCACCGGTTCACTGCTCGCGGCCGTGCTCGGCATCGTCCTGGCGACGAACATCGTCATGATCGCAGAGCGCGGCGCCGGCGGCTCGATCGACGACTGGGGCACGGCGCTTTGGTGGGCGCTCGCCACGATCACGAGCGTCGGCTACGGCGATGTGGTGCCAATCACGACCGCCGGCCGTCTGGTTGGCGGCGGACTGATGGTGATTGGGATCGGCGTCTTCGGCGTCATTACGGCCAACGTGGCCGCCTGGTTCGTGATGCGGGACCGCGAGTCGGAGGAGGACGAATTGAGTGAACTGCGCGCCGAAGTGCGTGAGTTGCGTGCGAAGCTGACCGAGTCGCAACAGGAGGAACGCGACGATGACGAGTGACCCGAGCCGGCGCCGTCGGCGGTTGCTCGCCCGATGGTCCGAAAGGTTCTTTATCGAGGTGCCGACGCCTGCTAGCGGCCGATTGCCGCCAGCTGCTTCGGCGTCAGCAGCCACTCCAGCTGGGCGCAGGGGCCGGGTTGGAGTGCCGGCGCGTTCAGCCTCGCGATGCTGCCCGGCCGCAGGCGGATCAACGCCTCGCGACCGCCGATCAGCTGAGCGATCAGCTCGCTCAGCGTCGGTTCATGACCCACTAGCAGGACCGACTCTACGTCTGCCCTGGACGCGTCCGCGATGATGCTGGACAGCCGCCAGCCGGCCAGCGAGTCGACGAACTCGATGGAGCGCTCCAGCTTGAGGCACTCGTGGACGAGCTCCGCTGTCTGGCGAGCGCGGACGAGCGGGCTACAGAGCGTCCGCTGGGGCTGGACGCCCAGACGCCGCAGGCCGACCGCGCCGTCTCGCGTGCGCTGGCGGCCCACCCGCGAGAGCGGGCGCAGCTCGTCCACGGGCCATTCGACGCCCCGCGCCTCCGCCTTGCCGTGACGCATGACGTACAGCTTCACGCGCGCAGACTACGCCCACCAGATGCATATGCGGGTCGGACTGCAGCGGCAGCGTACGTGGGATCGTTGGGTCGGTTGTCGTCAGGTTTGCATTAGCTGGATCAGGTTGCCGCAGGTGTCGTCGAAGACGGCAATGGTGACGTTGGCCATTTCTGTCGGCTCCATGGCAAACGCGACGCCCAGTGACTTCAGCTTCTCAAACTCTGCATGGATGTCGGTCACGGCAAAGGACGCCGCTGGGATGCCCTGCTCAAAGATTCCGCGTTGATATGCCTGTGCTACCGGGTTTTCGTTTGGTTCAAGCAGAAGCTCGGTGCCATCCGGGTAATCGGGCGAGACGACGGTCAGCCACTTGAATTCGCCGACAGGCACGTCTTGTTTCTTCACAAAACCGAGGGTCTCCGTGTAGAACCTCAGCGCCTGGTCCTGGTCACTTACGAACACGCCGGTAAGGGTGATGCGCATATCCGGGCCTCCCCTTCTTTTCGTGGTGTCACTTGAGCCATCGATCCATGACAGGCCTGAGGGGGTTCATGGATGAAGACCGGCCTCCAGCTGATTTGAACGTTGAAGAGCCGCCCTGCTAGCGGCCGACGATGGCGCGCAGCGCGAACAGGGCATTGGCGGGGCGCTCGGCTATGCGGCGCATGAGATAGGGAAACCAGCGTTCTCCGTAGGGAATGCTCATGCGCAGCCGCTCGCCATTGGCGCGCATCCGGAGGCCCAATTCGGGGCGCACGCCGTAGAGCATCTGGAACTCCCAGTAGCCGATGGTCGGCAAGTCGCGAGCCAGGCGCCGGGCGTTGCGATGCAGAACCGGGTCGTGCGTGGCCACGCCGACATCCGCTCCGGCCGCCCAGAGCTGCTCGAGGAGTGCGGTATAGGCGCGCCGGATTGGACCGGTCCCGCTATAGGCGATCCGAGCGGGCTCGCTGTACGCACCCTTGACCAGGCGGACGCGCGCGATTCCCTCATCGATCAGCGCCTGCGCGTCGTCCGGTGTGCGGCGCAGATAGGACTGCAGCGCCACACCAGTCCACTCCGACCGCGCTGCCGCAGCGCGGTACAGCTCGAGCGTCGCGTCGACGGTGTCCGATGCTTCCATATCGAGCTCGACTCGCACGCCGTGTTCGGCCGCTGTCTCGACGATGGTCAGCAACCCATGCTCGGCCGTCTGGTAGGAGATGCCGAGGCCAAGCAGGGTCGGCTTGACTCCCATCCGGGCGTCGAGCTCGGGCGCGTCGCCGATGGCGGCGGCCAGTGCGCAGTACTCGGCGACCGCTTGTTCGGCCTCGGCCGGGTCGGTCACGGCTTCGCCCAGGAATGAGAACTTCGCATTCGCTCCGAGAACGTCGTCGGCGGTTTGCGACAAGCCCGCAGCGACCGACAGCGCGTCGGCCCTGGTGTCGCCGGCGACAAAGCGGCGCACCAGCAGACGCTCCACCCCGGCTGCGCGGGCGCCCTGCTCGGCCCAATCCTGTTTCGAGAGCCAGATCAACCCCGGCCGCAGCATGGGCGTCACCTTTCGCGGACGCGCAGGCTAACAGCGATCTCTCCGGCGCAGCTGCGTCGGTGCGGGCCTGGGTGATCTATCTTCCCTGCGAACATGATCGGAGACGGGGTGGTTTCATGGATTACGGCATCGCTTTTCCTTCGTACATCGATGCGTGGCGCGAGGCGGCTGCGGCCGAGGCGGCCGGCTTCACGCACGCGTGGTTCTTTGACTCGCAACTGATCTACAGCGACGTCTATGCCAGCATGGCGCTGGCGGCGGAGCACACGAGCCGGATTACGCTGGGCACCCTGGTGTCGATCCCGAGCAACCGCCTCTCGGCGGTGACCGCGTCAGCGATCGGGACGATCAACTACCTGGCGCCGGGGCGGGTCGTGCTGGGACTGGGCACGGGCTACACCGGTCGCAACACGATGGGTCTGCCGGCGGTGCCGGTGAAGGAGTTCCGCGAGTACACGCAGCAGGTACGCGGTCTGCTGCAGGGCGAAGAGGTCTTGATCCGCGAAGGCGAGCGCGAGCGCTGGATCCGGCTGCTACACCCGGATCGCGGGGGCTTCGTCAACATCGAGGACGAGATCCCGATTTTCCTGGCCGCGAACGGGCCCAGGGCGCTGGCGGCCACTGGTGAACTCGCCGACGGCTGGGTGACGGGGGCGCTGACGCCCAACCTCGCAGAGGGGTTCGACGCGATTCGCGCTGCCGCCGCCGCTGCCGGTCGGTCAACCGAGAAGCCCTACACGGTCGGGTTGACAAGCGGATGTGTACTGCGCGAGGGCGAGTCGCTGATGTCGCCGCGGGTGATCGAACGGGTCGGCCCGAATGCGCTGCCCGGCCTCCATGCGATGTGGGAGTCGCACTATGGTCCTGGCGCGAACCTCGGCATTGAAGATCCCGACGCCGCGGCCGCCTTCCATCGGTACATCGTGGAGTACGGCGACGCGCGCGGGAGCGAGGCGGATCGACGTTACCTCGATGTGCACACGGGTCACATGGTTTTCCTCAAGCCGGGCGAGGAGCAGTTCATCAGCGCGGACTCGATCGGCGCGACGCTGACCGGAACGCCGGCACAGATCATCGAGCGGTTAGAGGAGATGGAGGCGGCTGGCATCGACAACGTCGCGATTGCCTGCACGGATGCGGCCGGGGCGCGCGACCTGATCGCCGACTTCGGTCGCGAGGTGATTGCCAAGCGATCTACCGCTTAGCAGGACGTGGTCGGCCCGTCGACGCAGGGGAGATGCGTCGGATGGTCGAGGTCTGGGCCCCGTGTCAAGCACGGGGCATCGGGACAGTAGGGGCTTAGACGAGCGCCTGGTACGTCATTTTCATGAAGCGGCGGGTGAGGTCGGCCATGCCGCCGGGTCGGTTGCCGTAGAGGAAGACGTGGTTGAAGAAGAGGCCGGCGAGGTCTTCGCGCGGGTCGACGAAGAACCAGGTTCCTGCCGCGCCGCCCCAGCCGAAGGTCCCGGCTGAGCCGGGGTAGAACGATCGCTCGATCGACTTGCGCACCGAGTAGCCGAGGCCGAAGCCGTAGTTGGGGATGGGCAACAGATCGATCTCACGATCTCCTAGGTGGTCGGAGGTCATGAGTTCGACCGTCTTGCGGCCGAGGATGCGGACGCCGTCGAGTTCGCCGCCGTTGAGCAGCATCTGGGCGAAGCGTGCGTAGTCTGGGGGACTGCAGAGCATGCCGCCGAAGAGTCCGTTGCCGGAGCGCAGGTCTCGCGAGCGGGAGCGCACCTTTTCAGCCGTTTCGGGACGGTCGCGCGGGATGAGATTGCCTTCGGCGTCCCAGGTGTGGTCGGTGACGAGACGTCCTTCATCTGCGTCATCGCAGTAGAAGCCGGAGTCGTCCATGCCGAGCGGATCGAAGAGGCGCTCGCGGAAGAGTTCATCGAGGTTCTTGCCGGTCAGACGTGTGAGGAAAAGCGAGAGCACGTCGAAGTCGGAGCCGTAGTTCCAACGGTCGCCGGGATGGGCGTAGAGGGGCATGTCGGCGATGGCGAGGATCATCTCGTCGTAGCTGCGGGGCGGATCGTTGATCAACGTGTCGCCGGGCATGAATCCGGTGCCCTGCGAGGATCGCACGAGCAGCGGATAGTAGGCGGCCGGCAGCTTGCCGATGGCCGGCAGCCCCGAGGTCATGGTCATCAGGTCCATGATCATGATGTCGCGCCGGGCGGGCTCGACGTTCATGGGTGGGAAGGCGCCGCGCAGTCGATCGTGGGGCGGCGTCTCGATCGCGACGAGGCGGTTGCCGAACTCGGGGAGCCAGCGGGAAATTGGGTCGTTGAGTTCGAAGGCGCTTTCCTCGAACAGGCTCATCAGGACGACCGCCGCGACCGGCTTGGTCTGCGAGTACATGCGGAACAGGCTGTCCATGCCGAGCGGCGCATCTCGCTCGATGTCGAGACGGCCCGCTGCGTGGGCATGGACCACCTGGCCGTGGCGCAGGATGATAGTGACGGCGCCAGGGAGATCGCGTGCCGCGACCGCGTCATCGACCATGTTTTCGATCAGGGTGAGGCGATCGGGGTCGAAGCCGACGGCTTGCGGCTCGGCAGTGGGGAGTGCGTCGAGTGAACTCACAGCGTGTTCCTAGTCAGCGGCGCCGGCCCTCACCCTAGCCCTCTCCCTCAGGGAGAGGGGACCGGAGAGAGAGGGGGAGGGCAGGCGCGCATCGGTGCGGGGGCCTCGCCCTCGCGGAGAGGGCAGGTGCTAGGCCTTGAGCTTTTGGACGGCGAAGAGTTGTTCGTTGCCTCTGGGCTGGACGGCTCCGGCGGGCCAGCGGACACCTGAACGAACGACGCCGGCGGTCTGGATCTCCACCAGAGGGAGCATGTAGTAGCCGAGGGTGTGTTCGATGAACAGCTGGCTGATCAACTCGCTCCGCTTGGCCGGGTCGAGCTCCAGCCGTTGGGCCCGCGCGAGCTCCGTGACCTCTTCGCTGCTGCCGAGGGTGTAGACGCCCTCCGGCAGGACGGAGATGTTGACGGTTGTCTGGATGTCGGTGCGCTGGCCGTCGATGAACCACCAGATCCCGGGCGCCCCGTCGGTTCTGCCGGCTCCGGCCTGTCGAATGCCGGCGTCGGTGAAGTACTCCGAGGCGGGATACTCCTTGATCGTCAGCCGGATGCCGATCGCCCCGAGGTCCTGCTGGACCTGGAGCGCCATCTCGGGGATACCCGGTGAGAAGCCGATGACGATGTGGAACGTGGTGTCGAAGCCGTCGGCGTAGCCCGCCTCGGCCATGAGCTCCCTGGCCCGCTCGGGATTGTGTTCGAACATCAGCCCAGCGGCCTCGATCTCATCCTCGGTGGGATATCCGAAGGCGCTGCGGCCGGTGAACAGGGGCTGCTTCTCGGTGCCGGTCAGCAGGCCGTCGATGATCGCCTGGCGGTTGACGGCGATGTTGGCTGCCTCCCGCACGCGAATGTCGAGGAACGGATTGGGCGAGCCGTCCTCGAACACCGGGTTGTTGAGGTTGAACCTGGGCAGCATCGTGGTCGCGCCCTGGTAGTGGATCTCATAACCGGGGTCGTCGATGAACCCCTCAACGTCCTTGGTCGCCAGGCCGTACAGGACGTCCAGTTCTCCGGCCTCGAGCCCCGCGATCTGCGACAGCACCTCAGGCCGGATCAAGACCTTGAGGTCCTTGTGGAAGGGCACGTGTTTGACGTTGACCGGGTGGTCGAGCGGCTTGAGGTGGTCGTCGAAGCGGGTCATGACGAAGTCGGTGTCGTCGGTGTGGCTGACGAAGCGGTAGGGACCCGTGCCCATCGGCTCGCGGTCCATGACCGCGTCGCCGACGGTCTCCACATATGCCTTGGAGAAGATCGCCCCGACCGTCGAGGCGTTCGGCATCTGGTTGGAGACCCAGGCGGCATCGGGAGCGTTCAGCTCCACCTTCCAGGTGCGCTCGTCGACGGCTTGACTGCTGACCCAGTTCTGCGAGCCGAAGGAGACGCGCGCGCTGGTCCAGCCGGCCGGGTGATCGGTCGTTTCGCCGCCCTGGTGGTACTCGGCGATGTTGCCCATCCGCTCGTAGGTGAAGACCAGATCCTCCGCCGTGAGGGTCGACCCGTCATGGAAGAGAGCGGGCATGACCTGGGCCACCATCGTCACGTCGTCGACGAATTCGGGCACGATCATGTGCGGTCGGATCGAGTTGTCGTCCGGATCGAAGACGATGCCGGCGTCGTACACATTGCCGTGGGAGATGTAGTTGACGTGACTGCCGGAGCGGATCGGGTCGAGCCCGCCGCCGTCGCGGGGGACTGCGGTCGTGATCGTGGCGTCCAGGTCCAGGTCGGCGAAGGGGGCGGGAGCGACGGCCTGCTGTTCGGCCTGTTGCTGCGCCTGTTCCTGGGCGGTCTGTTCTTGCTGTTCGACCTGCTGGGCCTGCTGCTGGGCTTGCTGCTGTTGTTGCTCCTGCATCGCCTGCTGCTGAGCCTGCTCTTGCATGGCCTGCTCTTGCTGCTGCTGTTGCATGGCCTGCTGCTGTTGCTGGTCCTGCTGCTGGGCCTGCGTGACGGCCGGCTGGGCGTCGTCATCGTCGTCGCCGCAGCCGACCAGGGCCAGGCCGGCGGCGCCGACGCCGGCGCGAGCGCTGCTGCGCAGCAGGGCTCGGCGCGTCAGGTGCTTGCGGGACATTCGGGTCCAGTAGTTTCGCTCGCTCATGTCACCCCCCCCCCCCGCATCCGAGCAGCGTGATTGTTCGCTGCCTCGAAACAGGTCGGTTCTCGGAGAGTATGGCCGATGCGCGGTGGGGTTTCAACGTGTCGGGGCCTTGCGGCGGAAGACCCTCACCCCAACCCTCTCCCTCGGGGAGAGGGCGCCGGAGGAGGTGGCGCTTTGACTAGCATGCGGCCAGTGGTTCGGGTTTGAGTGAGCCGGACCTGGCTCGGGGCGCGCCTTGCAGTTCTGGAACTACCTCATCGTCCGTCTGCTGCAGGCGATCGTGGTCGTGTTCGTGGTAGTGAGCATCGTCTTTTTCGTTGCCCGGCTGGTGGGCAATCCGGAATCGTTTCTGCTGCCGTACGAGGCGACCGACGCGGAAATCGAGACGATCCGCGATCGTCTGGGCCTGAACGACACGCTGATCGTGCAGTACGGCGACTTCCTCTGGGATCTCGTGAATCTGGACTTCGGGACGTCGTACCGCGGCGCGGGGACGTCGACGATTGCCGCGATTGGCGAACGGGCGGTGAACACGCTGAAGTTGACGGTCGCGGGGATGGTCTTCGCGGTCGGTCTGTCGATTCCGCTGGGCATTACGGCGGCGCTGCGCCGGGGCAAGGTGACCGACTGGATCGCCAGATTTCTCGCCGTGTTTGGACAGGCGACGCCGAGTTTCTGGCTGGGGCTAATGGTGATCTTTTTCTTCGCCGTGGAACTGGGCTGGTTCCCAACCGGCGGAGCGGAGGGGTTCAGATCATTGATCCTGCCTGCGCTGTCGTTGGGGCTGCTTGAGATGGCGGCGATCATGCGCCTGACCCGTTCCGGGATGATCGACGTGATGGGTTCTGATTTCATCACCACGGCGCGGGCCAAGGGACTGCGGGAATCCACCGTCGTTACCCGGCACGCGTTGCGCCACGCGCTGCTGCCGGTGGTGACGATTCTCGGCCTCGGGCTGGGGCGCTTGATTGCGGGAGCGGTGATCATCGAGGTCGTGTTCGCCTGGCCGGGAATCGGGCGGCTGATCATCGACTCGATCGTGCAGTCCGACTATCCGATGGTGCAAACGGCGATCATCGTGCTGGCCGCCTCGATTGCGCTGGCCAACGCGCTGGTTGACGTCTCGTACCGGTTGATCGATCCGCGAATCCGCGCGGGAGCGATCTGATGACCGAGCGCGCAGCGGCACCGGTCGAGGTCGACTTTTCCGAGCCGCGCCGTCCGATCCGCTGGCGGCGTTGGCTGGGGTTGTCGGTGCCGCTGGCGATTGCGCTGGTCTTTGTGCTGGCGGGCGCCCTGGCGGACGTGCTGGCTCCGCACGATCCGAGTTTCGTCAATCTGGGCGCGCGGCTGTCGCCGCCGGTCTTCGACAGCGGTACCTGGGAGCACCCGCTGGGGACGGACGACGTGGGCCGCGACATCCTGAGCCGGCTGATGCACGGCGCGCGGCTCTCGCTGATCGTGGTGGGGATCGTGGTGCCGGGCTCGGCCCTGTTTGGCACGCTGGTGGGGATGACCTCGGGATGGCTCGGTGGCGTCACGGGCCAGGTCTTGATGCGGATCGTGGACATCCAGCTCGCGTTGCCGGGGATCCTGTTCGCACTGCTGCTGGGCAGCATCTTCGGGCCGAGCCTGCGCAATGTGATCGTCATCCTGCTGGTCTGGACGTGGTCGGGCTACGCGCGGCTGGTGCGGGCGGAGGTGCTGTCGCTGCGCGAACGCGATTTCACGACGGCGTCGCGAGCATTGGGCGCCGGCGGCTGGTGGATCATGCGCAAGCACCTGTTCCCCAACGTGGTGAACACGGTGGTGATCATCATGACGCTGGAGGTCGCGATCGTGATCCAGGTGGAGGCGGCGCTGAGTTTCCTCGGAGTGGGAGTGCCGGCGGGGACGGCGTCGTGGGGTCGGATGATCACGGAGGGTCGGGAAGTGATGATCGTGGCCTGGTGGCCGATCTGGCTACCGGGGTTGGCTCTGTTGATCATCTCGCTGACGGGGAATCTGATGGGGGACTGGTTGCGGGATCGGCTGGATCCGCGGCTGCGGCATCTGCACTGAGGCGCGCTGATTGCCGTGACGGCCCCCCTCTGCCTGCGGCATCTCCCCCCCTCCGCGGGGGGAGAAAGGGGATGGGGTTCGCGGAGCTGCGCGGGGGACGCGCACACTTCAAGGGTGTGCCTATGCTGTGACCACTATGCCTCCCGATCTGCCGCTTCCGCTTGATGGAATCCGGGTGACGGATTTTTCGTGGATTGTTGCGGGTCCTCAGGCGACTCGGATTCTGGCGGACCTCGGGGCGGATGTAGTGAAGGTGGAGAATGAGTCGTACCTGGATTCGATGCGGATTGGTCTGCGTCAGGATCCGAAGAATCCTTCTCTAAACCGATCGGGCTTTCATTCGAATCTGAGCCGGAACAAGCGGTCCATCACGGCGAACCTGTTTCATCCGAAGGGGCGCGAGGCGGTGGAGCGGTTGCTGGCGGCGTCGGACGTGGTGATTGAGAACTTCAGCGCCGGCGCGTTTGGGCGGATGGGGTTCTCCTGGGAGCGGTTGCAGGAGATCAATCCGTCGTTGATCTATGTGTCGGTGTCGGGTTTTGGCCATGTGGGACGCGACGCGTCGTACACGACGTGGGGACCCAGCGCGCAGGCGATATCCGGGGCGACGGCGATGTCGGGGCTGGCGGATCAACCTCCGGCCGGTTGGGGGTTCTCCTATCTGGACCACAGCGCGGGCTACTACGCCGCGATTGCGGCGCTGATGGCGCTTCATCATCGGGCGCGGACCGGCGAGGCGCAGCATGTCGACATGTCGCAGATCGAGTGCGGCATGGTCGTGAGCGCGGTGCCGATGCTCGATTACCAGATCAACGGGCGTAGCTACGAATGCGTCGGGAACCGCTCGCGATATCCGGCGACGGCGCCGCACAACACGTATCCGTGCGCGGGCGATGATCGCTGGATCGCGATCGCGGTTGACGATGAGGCGCAGTGGGCCGCGCTGTGCGAAGTGCTGGGCCTGGCCGCGCTGTGCGACGATTCCCGTTTCACCGATATGGCTAGTCGGAAGGCGCATGAAGACGCGCTGGACGAGGCGCTCGCCGCCGTCACCTGCGAGCGTGAACCGTTCGAGCTGATGCTCGAGCTGCAGGAACGAGGCGTTCCGACGGGCGTCTGCCAGCGGACGGACGATAAGCAGGAGCGCGATCCTCAGCTGGCCGAGCGCGGGTTCTATCCGACGGCTCCGCACGAGGAGTTGGGCGAGCATCGTTACGAGGGTCTGCCGATGCAGTTCTCGAAGGCGCGCTGGCGCATGGACCGGGGCGCGCCGCTGCTCGGCGAGCACAACCATGCGGTGCTGACCGAGTTGCTGGGCTACAGCGATGAGGAGTTTGCCAACATGCTCGGGGAGCTGGCGATCTGATGTCCGGCACTGACGAGTCTCAAGGCGACGCGCTTCCGGGCCCGCTTGAGGGTCTGCGGGTGATTGAGATCGGCGACCTCGGCGAGGTGGCGGGGAAGTTGCTGGCCGACGCGGGCGCCGACGTGATCCGGGTTGAGCCGCCAGGGGGCGGCCGGAGCCGGCGCGTGGGGCCGTTCATCGATGACGATCCGGGTCAGCCGTCGTTGCTGCATGCCAGCCGGAATACGAGCAAACGGGCGGTGACGCTGGATGTGAGGCAGGCGCCAGGGCTTGAGCTCTGGCGCCGGCTGGTCGGACGGGTCGATGTCGTAATCGATGCGACCGCTCCGACCTTCCTGGACGAGCTCGGCGGGGGCTGGGAGTGGGCCGAGTCCCAGCCGGAGTTGAGCGGCTGCGTCTGGTGCAGCATTAGTCCGTTCGGACGGACGGGTCCCCGGCGGGACTGGGCGGCGAGCGACCTGGTTCAGCTTGCGCTGGGCGGGCCGATGATGAGCAACGGCTACGACGACCACAGTCTGCCGCCGATCCGGCCGGAGGGCGAACATAGCATCGCGGTGAGCAATGAGTATGCGGTCTCCGGGGTGCTCGCCGCGCTGTGGATGCGGAATGCCGGCCACTCTGGGCAGCTGGTGGACGTGTCGATCCACGAGGCAGTCTCGGCGACGACCGAGGGCGCGTTTCCGAACTGGGAGTACTTCGGCCGGCTCGTGCAGCGTCAGACCGGTCGCCACGCTGCTCCGGATCCGACGGCTGCCTGGCAGTATCTGGCGTCCGACGGTCAGTATGTCTGCCTGATCAACGGCGGCCTGCCGCGGGGGAACTCCGCCTGGGATGGGCTGCTGGACTGGATGGATGAGCATGATGCGGCCGGCGACCTGCGCGACGGGCAATACCAGGAATTGCTGTTCAGCGACCCGCGGGCGAACCCGGAGGGCCGCCGGCATGTCGCCAACACGATTGGCGACTTCGTCCAGAGTCGGCCTGCGGAGGAGGTCTATCGTCGCAGCCAGGCACTTCATTTCGCCTGGGGCATCGTGCGCCGGCCCGAGCAGAACCTGGACGATCCGCACTGGGAGGATCGGGGATTCTTCTGGCAGGGCGAGGTGCCCGGGGTTGAGGGGACTGTGCGCTATCCGGGGGCTCCATATCGGTTTACCAAGTCGCCGGTTCGGCTGCGGCGTCGGCCTCCGTTGGTTGGGGAGCACAACCATGAGGTGTATGTCGGCGAGCTTGGGTTGACGTCCGGGGAGTTGCGCGGGCTGCTGGAGTCGGGGGTTGTGTAGGTCTGTGGGTAGTTGGCGCTGAGGGCCCTCACCCTAACCCTCTCCCTCAGGGAGAGGGGACCAGAGGGCCCGGCAGTTCGCAGGAGAAGTCGAAGTCGATGGGGGCGTGGACCGGGTGGGTTGAGCCGGCGAGGCCTCCGCTGAAGACCGCGGAGTACATGCCTCCGCCTCCGGCGACGATGAGGACAATGTCTTCGGGGCCTCGCAAGGCGGGTAGGTGGGCGTCGTCGTTGCGGAAGGCTCGCTTTGTAGCCCAGCCCCGCATTGTTGAGTTCGGGGTCACGGCCAGCTTCACGAGGCGCTCAATGACGTCATCGCGGGTGAGTCCCGCTGAGGCGAGGACGCCGGCGTGTACCGGATTGAGAACGACGATCACCGGACCGTTGCCGATCTGCGTGTTGTTGGCTCCGGGAATCGCGATGGCCCCGGCGACGACGCGGAGGATGCGTTCGTGGGCTTCGGGATCGTCGTCGTTGGTCTGCATCATGACGGAGTGGGGCGCGTCGACGCCGACGAGGGTGACGGCGGACTGGTCGGCGTCGTAGCCGAAGCTGGTGTGCAGTGGTGAGAAGGGGCTGCCCTCTTCGTCTTCGGCGAGGCAGCAGGTGAACTTGCCCGGCTGACCGAGGGCGGCCATGTCACCGTGGCCGGGTCGGGCGCCGCCGATGTTCATCAGGCAGAGTCGCAGGGCTCGACCGATGCTGGCGTTGGCGCGATGTCCGGGTCCGAGCGCGCCCCAGCCGGAGGCGATCGGACCGCAGACCTCGCGGGCGGGACCGTTGACGATGATCACCGGTCCGAGGCCATGGGTCGTGGACTGCATGTTGTCGATGTCGAACTCGGGATCGCCGACCGCGCGCACGGCGGCCAGCACGACGGGGAAATGCTCCGGTCGGCAGCCGGCCATGACGGCGTTGATCGCGACCTTCTCGACGGTCGCCTGGCCGGGACCGATCTCGCCGATGACGACATCCGGTTCGAGTTCGACACCCGCGAGCAGGGCTTCGACGCGCTCTTCAGTGGGGATGACGACGGGCAAACCGTCGGTCCACTCACGCAGATGGAACAGTTCGAGCGCCGTTGCCTCGTCCGAGGCCTGGTGGCGCGTAGAGCGCAGGTTCACCGGGTGCGCCCCTCGAGCAGGTCGATGATGCCGGGCGCGGCCTCGTGGGCGACGCGGGCGAGGTTTTCGTCGCCCGTGCCGGAACAGGGATGAGGCAGGACGCAGCGAGGCACGGCGGGCATGCCGACGGCCTCGGCGGTGAACGCGGCCAGCTCGACGAACGCCTCGGTGACGATTGCGATGGATGGAAGGCCGGCCTTGGCGAAGATTGCTCCGTCACGCACGGTGCCGGATGTGCAGCCGCCTCAATGCCCCCAGGCGGCGAGCACGGCATCGCACTCTTGGCTGATGACATCAACCTGCTCGTCGGTCACGGCCGCGACGTTGGGCTTCTGGTAGTGACGGAAGGTGGCCTGCGGCATGATGGCGGCCAGTTCCGACTCCAACTTGTGCATGAACTCCGTGCCGTCGGGGAAGGCGTTTGAGATCAGGCCGACCGTGATCGGGCCGCTGGTGTCGATGAAGAGCTCGTAGGGTTCAAGGTCGATGCCGCGCTCGGCCGTGGGTTCGAGGAAGGTGACGGGCATGGTGGGTCTCCTGGGAGAACGCTAGGGGATCTCGGTCGGGCATTCGCGACGAATGCCAAGCACGGCGAGCTGGCGGCCGCCGCCCACAAAGCAGGCGACGCAGGTGGAGAGGTCGAGGATCTCGTCGTCTGAGAACAGGGCTCGCAGGCCAACCCAGTAGTCGTCGTCCATCGACGAGTGGTCGTAGCTGAAGCGCTCGGCGAAGTCGATCGCGGCGCGTTCCCGATCGGTGTAGAGCGAGCTCTCGCGATAGTTCGAGACCTCTGCGTAGGCCGCTTCAGTCAGACCGTTCTGCATCGCCGATGCAGAGCGTGTGTCCAGTCAAACGGAACATTGGTTGATCTCAGCGATGCGCATGCGCACGAGTTCGCGTTCGCGCGCCGGCAACTGGCTGTGCTCGATGACGGCGCGCGAGAGCGCGCTCATCGCCACGCCCAGTTCGGGGCGCGCCTGGAAGAGACGGGTGCTCTCTTCGCCTTCACCCGGGGCGATGTCGATCCGTGCCATGGCTAGCTCCTGCCGTCGAATTGATGCTAGCGGTGGTGGATCGGCGTCACAATGCAGCGCCGCGTCGGTCGGCGAGGATTGGAGGCAGGGATCTTCCACGCCAGGCTGTTTCAGCTGGGTCGGCGATCGGTCGATGTGGGCTGTGGTTGTGCGGCATCGATGCGTCGGCGGACAATCGCGCTTCTGAACAGCACGAGGCCGGCCATCGCCGTCAACCCGGCGACGAGTTCGATTTCGGCATCGGCGGAGACGGTGGGCTCAATGTTGAAGGCCAGGCCCAGGCCCAGCATGAGCAGGTATCCGGTGCAGATGCCCCAGGCGGAGCGGAGCCGACGTTTGCGCAAGAGCAGCACGGTGGCGACGCCGACGACGGCCGCGAGCAGGGTCAGGACCGGGACCAGGGCGAGGCTCACGCCGATCAGCGGCGTCATACCGTCGCCGCCGCGGAGCGAGGCGAAGATCGAGGCCCAATGACCAACGATGGCAGCCGCGGCAGCGACCAGGGTTAGCGGTGCGTCCACGCCGAGTGCCCATGCCACGACCACGGCGACCGATCCCTTGCCGACGTCGCCGGCGAAGACGAGCAGTCCGCTGCGACGTCCGACGTTCCAGAACACGTTGGCCGTTCCGCCCAGCGTGGAGCCGGTGCTGAACACGTCGACTCCCTCGACGTAGCGGCTCACCCAGAGCGCGAACGGCAACGCGCCGAGCAGATAGCCGATGACGCCGGAAGCGACGAGCTGCAGTATGTCCAACGGGCTATCGAGCATGACGCGCGATCAGTTGTGGCGAGTCCGAGCGGCGGCTCGGGTGGTCACGACGACCTTGCCCTCCAATCGATCCGACATCGAAATCCCGTTCCTCGTTCCGCTTGCGGCGCCCGCCGCGCTAGCCGCCGGGCTCAGTGTATGAAGTACGGATCGAGGCATTCAGCTCCGGACCGCGCTCTAGAATGGGCACTCCGAACGCCCTGTGGTTGGAGCGGTGCTTGAGGATGGGCTTCTCCACGCACCCGCAGTTTGTCAAGGACCACCAGCCCGACGAGGGCTGTGTGGGCTGTCTGCGACCGTTCCCGCGCCTGTGTCGATGCGGCGGTCAGATCCACGCAGAGCGCGGCGACGAGAACGAGGCCGGAGATATCTGGCTCAGGCGCTGGTGTTCGGAGTGCGGGATCGATTGGGACGAGCCGATTCGGGCGAAGTCGTAGCCCACGAGGATTCCACGTCCTCAGTCTCAACCTTTGGAAGAGTGGGCGGCCCCCGCCTGCGCGGGGGCGACTTTGGGTGGAGGGACGGCGGAAGCAGGAATCAGGGTTGCGGCTGGAAGTGGGGATGGGCGACGGCCTCGTCGGGCCAGAGGAAGTCGAACCCGGCTTTGAGCGCGTACTGGCGGTCGAGGTCTTCGCGGTCGCCGATGTGCAGGTAGACGTCGGCGTCGAACTTCGCCTTGACATCGGGCAGCATGTGCTTGCCGACGACGAAATCGACCTCGATGTCGTGGTCGGCCCAGATCGCTCGTTGGCTGCTGAGCGTGCGATCGGAACAGCTGCCGATCAGAAAGTTCTTGTCGCGGACCAGACGGACCATGTCCATGGTCAGCGGGCCCGGCGGGTCGCCGACCTCCAGGGTGCCGTCAATGTCGAAGCTGATCAGAACCGTCACAATGCCCCCCTTCAGCCTTCGGCAGCTTCCCCCTACGGGGGGAAGCGAAGCAGCGTTCTAGTCGGGGCTGGCGCTCCAGACGGTGTAGTTTCCTCCGAGCGGCATGGGTCCGCCGGAGACTCCGACCTCCGGTTTGACGCCGGTGACCTGTCGCGCGCCGGCGCGGCCCTGGAGCTGCTGGATGCAGTCGGTGTGCATCCACACCCGGCTGCGGCCGCTACCGACGTTGCCGCCGCTGGGCGAGACCGGGTTGGGGCCCTCGATGCTGATGTCGGTCTGGTAGAAGTCGAGCGCTTCGCCGAACTTGATCCCGCGATAGCCCAGGCCCTCCAGATGGAACTGGTGGAAGAGCGAGAAACCGTCGTACATGTTCTCGAAGGAGAGGTCATCGGCGCTGATGCCGGCGCCCTCGTAGATCTTGCGGCCGGTGCGTGCGGTGTCCGCTTCCACCTCGTCGAGGGTGGGCAGCAGGCTGCGAGGTCGGGTGTTGCTGGACGCGTGATTGAGGATGTAGACGGGCTTCTGCTTCATGTCCTGCGCGCGTTCGGCCGTGGAGAAGAGGTAGGCCCCGGACATCATGATCGGGATGTCGTTGTCGAACAGGTTGGCCGGCTTGGCGATCCAGCGGGAAGCCAGGTAGTCCTCGGGGATTAGCTCCTCGGGTCGGTGCTGCGCCCAGTAGCCCTCGGGGAATCTGAGCCCGTTGCGGCGCGAGTTCTCCATGAAGGGGGCCATCATCTCGTGCGTCTTGCCGTACCTGCGGCAGTACTCGGCGAACTGCAGGGCCGTGCTGTAGGAGGCGGGACCGCCCCAGAGCTGGGTGATCGCCGGGGTGCCGGGGATGGCGTTGCCGGCGTTGGCGCCGCCCTGGTAGTAGCGGCCCTCGAAGTTGTGCCAGCTCTTGACGACGAGGCAGGTGTGGGTCAGTCCGTCTCCGACGGCCTGGGCGGTCACGTTGAGGGCATTCGACATGCAGCCGGGACCGTACATCGTGAACTGAACGTTGGTCAGCTCGGGCATGTTAGCCAGCAGCCACTCGGCGCTGAGCTTGGCGATGCCGTCGAGCGGGTCATCGGTCTGATTGAAGCTCTGGATCACGTCCATCGGCAGCGGCTTGCCCGCCTCCCAGAACGCGCCGGTCGTGGTCACGGGGACAACGACCAGACCGTCGATCTGATCGGGCGCGACGCCGGCGTCGTCGATCGCCTTGCGCAGCGCGTCGATGGTGATCGCACCGACGCAGGTCTCGGCCCGGCCGTCCCAGCGACGGGATGTCGGCCCATGGCCAACGCCGACGGCGGCGACCTTGCCGCGGTGTTCCCAGATGCCGAGCCCTTCGTCGTTGCGGTACATCGAGTCGGGAGCGGTTGGTGTCGTCATGTCGTGCTCCAAGCCAAACAGGGTTGTCAGATCAGCTACGGTCAGTCTTCAATCACGCGCCACTCGGGGACGAGTTGACCGTTGGCCGAGGGCTCGAAGATCACCTCGACGGCCGCGCCGACGGGCACTTCGTCGACCGGTACGCCGGGCAGGTGCGAATACATCTGGATGCCGGGATCGTCATCGAGCATGATCACGGCGAGGTTGAACGGCTGATCCTCCTGGAGCAGCCGTACGGGACAGTCATGCACGACGCCGTAGTTGTAGATCGTGCCGCGACCGCTGACCTGCTTCCACTCGAGTTCCGCACCCTCGTCGCAGTCGCGGCAGCTGTCGGACGGCGGATGCTGCAGCCGATCGCAGTCGACGCAGTTCTGGATCACCAGGCGTTTTTCGTTCGCGGCGTCCCAGAAGGGTTGACTGAGGCTGTCCGGCTCGACGCCTTGCTTGGTCATCGGTTCCCCCTGTGAACTGGCAGCGCCGCCCGAACGCTGGCGGCGTTGATGCAGAATACAGTCAGCAGCGGACCGATGCGCGGGTCCGACTCGCGGACAGTCCGCCGCGGGCGGCGGTCTCCGAGCGTTTGCCCCGCTTAGCCTGTGGGAGGGTCGGCGCGCGAGCGCGCAACGGCATGACCGAGGGAACCGAGGGAGTGATCCATGAGCTGGCAACAGGAGATCGAGGAGCTGGCGCGCCGCCATGCGCTGAAGGAGGCGATGGGCGGTCCGAGCGGGATCGAGCGGCAGCATTCGCAGGGCAAGCTCACGGTGCGCGAACGGATCGAGCTGCTGGCCGATCCGGGCAGTTTCGACGAGATGGGCAAGCTGCAGGGCACATCAACCTACGACGAGCGGGGCGAGCAGGTCTCGTTCACACCGGTCAGCAGTGTGCGCGGGCTGGCCAGGGTGAACGGTCGTCGCGTATTCGTGCGCGGTCAGGACTTCACGATTCGCGGCGGGTCGGCTCGGACCGACGACGGCGGCGTGGACATCGGTCACGGACATCCCGATGCGCTGGAGCTGCAACTGCCGATGGTCAACCTGATCGACGGGGCGGGCGGCAGCGTGACCGAGTTCTCCGACCTCGGCCGCACCTATATTCCCGACGGCGGGCAGTTCGAGGACTTCTGCAAGATCCTCAGCATCGCCCCGGTGGTCTCGGCCGTGCTCGGTCCGGCGGCCGGCGGTCTGGCCCCCGTGCCGTGTCTGAGCCACTTCAGCGTGATCGCCAAGGGAACGGGCCAGGTCTTTCCCGGCGGGCCGCCGGTGGTCAAGGCCGCGCTGGGCCTGGAGATCGACAAGGAAGACCTCGGTGGTCACGCGATCCACACGCGGATCAGCGGCGTCGTCGACAACGTGGCCGAGGATGAGGCGGCGGCGATCGAGCAGGTCAAGCAGTTCCTCAGCTACCTGCCCGATAACGTCTGGGAGATGCCGCCCCGCGGCGACACGTCTGACGATCCCAACCGCCGCGACGAGCGCCTGCTCACCCTGATTCCGCGCAACAAGCGCCGACCGTACGACGTTCGTGTGATCCTGGAAGGCGTGCTGGACCAGGACTCGTTCTTCGAGATCGCGCCCGACTACGGCACGTCGCGCATCGTCGGACTGGGGCGGGCACACGGCTATCCCGTCGGGGTGATGACCAACAATCCCTTCCAACGGGGCGGATCGATGGATGTGGCGGCGGCGGAGAAGTCGACGCGGCTGGTGCAGCTCTGCGACACGTTCCATATACCCATGGTCGTGCTGATGGACGATCCCGGCTTTCTCGTCGGTCCTGCTTCCGAAGAGCAGGGGATTGAGCGGGCCGGCTCGCGCCTGGTGCACGCGATAGTGCACAGCCGGATGCCGTGGATCTCGTTCATCTGCCGACAGTCGTTCGGGTTGGCCGGCAGCCTCCAGTACCGGCCGGGACCGCATCTGTATCGGCGCTTCGCCTGGGTCTCGGGTCACTGGGGCTCGATGCACATCGAGGGCGGCACAAGCGCGGCGTTCCGGCGGATCATCGAGTCCTCGCCGGATCCCGAGGCGAAGCGGCAGGAGTTGGAAGAGACGTTCCAGCGAATCTCATCGCCGTTCCGCACGGCCGAGGCGAGCGGGCTCGACCTGATCGACCCGCGCGACACCCGCGCCCGATTGTGCGACTTCGTCGAACTGGCCCAGGGGGTGATCAAGACGCAGCTCGGGCCCGGTTCAGGCCCGACGTTCCGACCCTAGAAGGCAACAGGTTCCCGATCTGGTCGGGGATCGGGTAGCTTCGAGTGGCAGACCCGAGCGACGACTAACGCAATGCGTTGGCGAGGAGGCGATCGTGAAGACCTTGATTCTGGAACTGATCACCCTGGTGGTGTTCTTCCCCCTGCGGATTGTCTCGCGTCTGTTCGGGCGTCGGGCGAATGCCAAGGTGCGGAACTGGCAGGACGGCATGTGGACGTGGGTGCTGGGGGCAGCCGCGGTGGGCTACATGGTCGGTGATCACCACGCGGGCGACGCAGGACAAGCCGCGACCGGCTACGACCCGGGTCACTTCGATGGCGGCCATCACGGCGGTGGTCACGACGTCGGCGGCGGCTTCGATGGCGGTGGCTTCGGCGGAGACGTCGGCAGCTTCTAGAGCGGGACGGCGCAGCCGTCGGCGCGTGGGTCCGAGCCACCCCAGAGCACGCCTCGTTCGGGGTCTCGGACGATGATTTGCCCCTTGCCCACGACTCCGGTGCGCATCGCTCCGCTGGCGGGAACGACCGGGTGGCCGCGCAGGGCGAGGGCTGAGAGCACTTCAATGCCGAAGGTGTCCTCGACGTATATGGGGCCGTTGGGCGGTTCCTCGTACATCGAGACGCGGGGTGCGTCGATGGCGGTCTGGGCGTCCATGCCGCGGTCGATCAGGTTGAGCACAACCTGGGTCTGTCCCTGGGGCTGGTTCCAGCCGCCCATGACGCCATAGCTGGCGAACAGGCTGCCGTCGTGGCGGGTGATCATCGAGGGCATGATCGTGTGGTAGGGCCGCTTGCCGCCGGCGAGGGCGTTGGGATGTTCGGGATCGTCAACCTCGAATCCCGCTCCGCGATTCTGCAGGCTGAAACCGCACTCGCGGGGGACGATGCAGCTACCGAAGCCCTCGTAGTTGGAGTTGATGAACGAGCAGGCGTTGCCGTCGCCATCGGCGGCCGAGAGATACACCGTGTCGGACCTGCCGGGCAGGAATCCCGAGGAGGCAAGTTCGATCGCCTGGTCGTCGCAGATCAGTTGTCGCCGTTTCGCCGCGTACTTCTTGCTCAGCATCTCATCGACCGGGACCTCCGACCTGGCAGGATCGGCAACCAGGGCGCGCGCGTCGGCAAAGGCGAGGCGCAAGGCCTCGATGATGATGTGCAGAACTTCCGGGGAACGAGCTTCGTACTCGCCGATTTCGAAGCCTTCGAGGATGTTGAGCGCCATCAGCGTCGTGATGCCCTGGCCGTTGGGCGGGCATTCCCAGACGCGGTGGCGGCGGTAGGTGGTCGAAATGGCGTCGTCGAATGTGGAGCAGTGGTTGGCGAGATCGCTGAGCGCCATCACGCCGCCGTTCTCGTCCATGGCATCGACGATCCGCTCAGCCGGGCGGCCTCGGTAGAAGGCGTCGGGTCCGCCCTCTGCGACCTCACGCATCACCCGCGCGATGTGCCGGTTGGTCCAGACTTCGCCGGCCCGGGGCGCCTTGCCGTTGAGCAGCAGATCGCTCCCCGCCGGTCCTTTCTCCGCCAACAGAGCGGCCTGGAAGTCCCAGCCGCGCGCGATGGCGGGGGTCATGGCGAAGCCCTGCTCGGCGTGCTCGATTGCGGGTTGGAGCACGTCGGCCAGCGACATCCGACCGAAGCGGGTGACAGTGTCGTGCCAGCCCATGATCGAACCGGGCACGGTCACGGCGTGCGGGCCCTGGCGCTCCCAGCCGCCGCACTTCTCGACGACATCGAGGCCGAGCGCGACGGGCGATCGGCCGCTGCCGTTGAGTGCGGAGACCGACTGGTCGTCGGCGTTGTAGAACAGAGCGAAGCAGTCGCCGCCGATGCCGGTCGAAGTCGGCTCGACGACGGCGAGCGTCGCGGCGGCCGCGACTGCGGCGTCGGCGGCGTTACCGCCTTCGCTGAGGATGCGCAGACCGGCCATCGATGCGAGCGGCTGACTGGTGGCGACGATGCCCTTGGTGGAGAGAACGGGGGAACGCCGTGATTCGAAGCGGAAGTGGTGTTTCGGTAGGTCGGTCATGCGGCACAGTCTACGCACAGTCAAGGAAGGGCCTAAACTGGCAAGCGAATATTCCTACCTACGCGACAACGCGAGGAGTTGCCATGACCACCGCCGCCGCACCGACCGTTACCCAGGAGCAGGTCGACTTCTATCACGAGAACGGCTTCCTGCTGATGCCCAAGTTGCTGCCCGACGACGTGCTGCAGGCGCTGCGCGACGAAACCGACCGGATCGTCGCCGAGGCGGCAGGGCTGACCGACCATAACGCTCAGTACGACCTCGAGGACTCGCACACGGCCGAGGAGCCACGGGTACGGCGGCTGAAGTCGCCATCCACGCATTGGCCCTTCTTCCGCGAGTTGGCCCAGCATCCGGTGCTGATGGAGGTCGTGACTGCGTTGATCGGTCCCAACGTCCGCTTGCAGAACGACAAGCTGAACATGAAGGCGGCCGAGTACGGCGCACCGGTCGAGTGGCACCAGGACTGGCCGTTCTACCCGCACACCAACGACGACCTCGTGGCGGCCGGCATCCTGCTTGACGACTGCTTCGCGATTAATGGTCCGCTGCTGGTTGTGCCGGGATCGCACAAGCGCAAGATCTACGACCACCATCACCCAGAGGGTCGCTACTTCACCGGCGCCGTGGAGCCCGACGAGTTCGACTGGGACATGGAGAAGGACCTGGTCGCGCTTGAGGGTCCGGCCGGGTCGGTTTCGTTCCATCACGTGCGAACGATGCACGGCTCAGCTCTGAACCGCTCCGAGATCCAGCGCCGACTGCTGCTCTTCGGCTACGCCGCCGCTGATTCCTGGCCGATCATGGGTCTGGGGCCGCAGACACTGGAGCAGTACTGGAGCTTCATGTGCGCCGGCGAACCGGTCGAGCAGCCGCGCCAGACCGAAGTTCCCGCCTACCTGCCGCTGCCGGCCTCGCCGAAGCAGGGTTCGATTTACGAGAACCAGAAGACGGTCAAGAACCGCTTCTTCGACACGTACGAGGATCGGAAGGGGTAGCTCCCGGCTTCGATCTGCTGTTCTACAGCGCCGCCTCCGGGCGGCGCCGTCGTGTTCGCTTGCCGGAGAAACCTGCGGCCGCCCCTATTCGTTCGTCCAGGCCAAATGGTTCCGATCGCTGTAGCATCTCTTGCGCACATCGCTGAAGTGTGCTTTTTGAATTCGGTAGCCTCCGTTCACTTGGGACGGAGGAACCTGATGACCCACTCGAACTACTGGAGGCGAATGCGAAACCGGCGGCTGTCTCGCCGGGCGGTGCTGCGTTCGGCGGCGACGGCGGGAGTCGGTGCGGCCGGAATTGCGTTGGTCGGCTGCGGCGACGACGATGACGACGACGCAGCGCAGACCGTCGCGCAACAGCAACAGCAGCAGGACCAGCCCCAGCCGGCCGCTCAGCAACAGCAAGAAGAGCAGCAGCAACAGGCGGCTGCTCAGGCGGCTCAACAGGCTGAGCAGCAAGAACAGCAGATGCAGCAACAGCAGCAACAACAGGCTGCTGTCGCCCAGGCTCAACAGGAAGACGAGACGCCACCGTTTGGCGGCGAGCTGCGGATCTCGGACGGGGCCGACCTGGCATCGTTCGACGGTTTCCTGACCTTCGGCTACAAGGCGTTCCTGCACGGGCACAACTGCTACCCGATGCTGACGCAGTTCTCGAACAATCCGGGCCAGTCGTCGATCGACTTCCAGCCTGAGCTCTGGCTGGCGGAGTCCTATGAGCAGCCCGACGACTCGACCTGGTTGTTCACGATCAAGGAGAACGCCGTCTGGGAAGACCGCGCGCCGGTCAACGGTCGCAACGTGACCGCCGAGGATGTCGCATTCTCGTTCGCCGGCGATCGCTACGCCGGCTATCCCAACCGCGGCGCGATCCTACCGAGCCTGTTGGGGGTCGATGCGACGGACGACCGCACGGTGCGCTTCGACCTGAACGGTCCACTGGCGCCATTCCTGCTCTACCTGGGCCACCACGCGGGGCCGTACGTGATGCCGCCGGAGCTGCTGGTCGACGAGATGTCGCGGCAGACGATGATCAGCGCGGGGCCGTTCGTGATTGACGAGTATGAGCCCGGTTCGCGGGTGGTCTACCGGCGGAATCCGAACTATTTCGACGCACCGAAGCCGTATGCGGAGACGCTGGTGATCAACTTCATCAGCGACAACTCGGCGATCGCGGCCGCGTTCCTGAGCGGAGAGTTGAACACGACCTGGTTCGGCGTCGCTCCGCCGATTGTCGAGGAACTGGAAGAGGGCATCCCGGGCGCGACCTGGGAGTTCCAGCCCAGCCTCGTGATCGGCGGAGTGTTCCCCGACCTCGGTCTGGAGCCGTTCAACGACCCGCGCGTGCGTCAGGCGATGTCGGTGGCGATCGACCGCGACTCGATCCTGACCGTGGGCGGGGCGCTGGAGCGCGGGCAGTGGTCAACGGCCCTGCCGCCGCTGGCCGGCTGGTGGGTCGATCCGAAGGAGGACGACGCGCTGGGTGAGTTCTATCGCTACAACCCCGACAAAGCGAGGCAACTGCTCGACGCGGCCGGGATCGACGAACTGAGCGGTGTGCCGTTCCACACGACGACCGCGTACGGCCCGATCTTCGCGGAGCAGTCGCAGGTCGTGCAGGCCAATCTGCTCCAGGTCGGCATCAGTGTCGACCTGGTTGTCAACGAGCCGACCGTGCACTACTCGACGATCTTCAACGGCAGCACGACCGGCGTGATCGGTCACACGCTGTCGGTGGCATCAATTGAGCCGGACGAGGCGCTGCGCAACGTCTTCATCCCCGACAGCCCGCGCTCGCCGATTCCCAACGGGGAGTTGATGGGCGAGGACCAGGAGATGCTGGACCTGCTCAATGCGCAACGCACCGAGGGCGATGTCGAAACACGGAAGAAGCTGCTTTACGACCTGCAGCTCCATATCGCCAACCAGATGTACTCGGTGCCCTGGGTCAACCCGCCGATCTCGCAGATCGCGCGGCCGGAGCTGTCGGGTGTGCAGTTCATCCAGACCTTCGCCCCGTCACCGTCGCTGGAGGACATGTGGTTCAACAATCTGTAGGAACACGGACCTGAGTTCGAGAGCGGCGGGCGAGGAGGCGGCGACGTGCGCGGCTATCTCGTCCGTCGCTTGCTGCTCGCGGTTCTGACGCTCTTCGGGATCAGCCTGATCGTTGCCGGCGTGATGCGAACCCTGCCCGGCGACGTGGTTGACGTGCTCGCGGCAGAAGCCTTCTACGACGACCGGGAGAAGGAGCGGTTGCGGGAGGAACTGGGTCTGGAAGCGCCGTTCTTTGAGTATTTCGGGAAGTGGCTGGCCGACGCCGTACAGGGGGACTTCGGCAAGGCGTTGCGGACCCAGCGCAGCGTGGGCAGCGACCTGGTCAACCGGATCGATGTCACGATCGAGTTGGCCTTCCTGGGCATCCTGATCGCCACATTGATCTCGGTGCCGTTGGGCATCGTTGCGGCGCTGCAGCGCAGTCGGTGGCCAGACTATACGGCTCGGAGTATCGCGGTGTTCGCCCTGGCGATCCCCGGGTTCTGGCTGGCGACGCTGGCGATTGTCTTCGGTGCGAAGTGGTTCAGGTGGTCGCCACCGCTGGGCTATCAACCGATCTGGGAGGCGCCGCTGACCAATCTGCAGCAGATGTGGCTGCCGGCGCTGTTGTTTGGCCTGATTCTGGCCGGCGTGCAGACGCGCATCCTGCGCACGGCGCTGCTCGATGTGCTGCGCCAGGATTACATGCTGACCGCGAGGGCGAAGGGGTTGTCCCGGGTCATGCTGTTGCGCCGACATGCCTTGCGCAACTCGTTGATTCCGTTCATCACCGTGATTGGAGTGCAGTTCCCGGTGGTGCTCGGCGGCTCGGTCGTGTTTGAGCTGATTTTCGCCCTGCCGGGGATCGGCATCTACCTGCTCGACGGGATCGCGAATCGCGATTACATCGTCGTGCAGGCGGTGAACGTCTGGATCGCCGCGGCGGTGATCCTGACGAATCTGATCGTGGACGTGTCATATGGCTTCCTCGACCCACGCATCCGCGTCAGTAGCTGAATCGCCTGCCCTGAGCGCTCGGCGGGCCGGCGCTGTGCTCGTGCGTGTCGTGCGGCGCTATCCGTTCCCATGCCTGGTTACGTTGGTGCTCGTCCTGATCGGCGCAGGTTCGGGTCTGGCCGACTTCATCGCCCCCTATGACCCCAATGCGATCAATCCCACCGACCGCCTGCAGGGCCCCAACTCCACCTACTGGATGGGCACGGACGCGCTCGGTCGCGACGTGTTTACTCGCGTCCTCTACGGCGGCCGAGCCTCGCTGGGCGTGAGCGTCACGTCGGTCGCACTCGGCGTGGTCGTCGCAACGGCCATCGGGTTGGTCAGCGGCGCGCTGAGCGGCTGGTTCGACGTGCTCGTCCAGCGGATCGTCGACATGCTGATGGCGTTCCCCGGTCTGATCATCGTGATTTCCCTGACCGCGTTCTTCGGCACGAGCGTTTCGCTGCTGGTGGTCGTGATCGCGATCGCGCTGCTGGGCGGCGGGATCCGCATCTCGCGGGCAGCGGCGATCCAGGTCAGTTCGCAACCGTACATCGAAGCAGCGCGGACGATCGGCGCAACCACGCCGCGGATCATCGTGCGTCACATCCTGCCCAATGCGCTGCCGCCGATCATGGTGATCGCGACGGCCTACCTCGGAGTTGCGATCCTGATCGAGGCGTCGGTGTCGTTCCTTGGCTATGGGATCCAGCCGCCCGCTGCGTCGTGGGGGTTCATGCTTGGGGCGGAGGCGCGGATTCACATGATCGAGCAGCCCTGGTTGTCGGTCTGGCCGGGCCTGGCGATCTTCCTCACGGTGTTCTCGTTCAACATCATCGGCGACGCGCTGCGGGACGCGTTTGATCCCCGCCTGCGTGGGTCCAGCTAACGCTCTTCACACCGACTCGGGTGTTACGAAATGCCTAGAATTCCAGCACCTGGAGTCTGGAGAGGAGCGCGATCATGGCGACCGGACGAGTTGTCGTTGTCAAGGAGTACCAAGAGCCGTTTGTGATTGAGGAGTATCCGGTTCCCGACCCGGAACCGGGCGCGATCGTGCTCCGTATCACCCAGGCCGGCGTCTGTGGCTCGGACCTGCACACCTGGCGCGGAGACATGGTCGAGACTCCGCTGCCGGCCAACGGCCGGGTGATGGGACATGAAGGCACGGGCGTCGTCCACGCCATGGGCGATGGCGTATCGACCGACTCGCTGGGCCGCGACATCGAGGTCGGCGATCGTTTGATGTACTCAGCGATCACTCCATGCGGCCGCTGCTACCAGTGTTCGCGCGGCGAGCCCAACTGGTGCTCCGACCGCGGCGCGTGGTCTCGGGAGGCCGGCGTCGAGCCGTACTTCACGGGGACCTACGCCGACTACTACTACCTGAAGCCGAATCACCCGGTCTTCAAGGTGCCGGACGAGCTGCCGGACGAGGTGCTCGGCTTCGTCAACTGCGCAATGGGCACGACGACCGAGGGTCTGATGCGGGCCGGCTGCAAGGAGAACGACTTCGTCGTGATCCAGGGTGCGGGCGGCCTGGGACTGAATGCGACGGCGATGGCCAAGGACATGGGCGCGCACAAGGTGATCGTGCTCGACCGTCTGCCGCAGCGACTAGCGCTGGCCGAGGAGTTCGGCGCCGACCACACGATCAACATCGAGGAGTTCAACACGCCCGAGACGCGTCGGCGCGCGGTCTGGGATCTGACCGAGGGCCGCGGCGCGAACATCGTGATGGAGCTGGTCGGCCGCGCCGAGCTACTGGCCGAGGGGCTGACCTACCTGGCCAATGGCGGCACGTTCGTCGAGATCGGCGACATCGTTCGCGGGCAGACGGTGGAGATCGACCCCAGCACGATGCTCAGCGGCAAGAAGATCATGGGCTCGGTCATGTATCGACCGCATCTGCTGCCCCTGATGATGGACATGCTGCTCAAGAACCAACGCGACATTCCCTACGACAAGATCGTCTCGCACACCTACCCGCTGGCCGACGTCAACCAGGCCTTCGAGGACAGCGAGTGGCACGAGCGTGACACGAACGTGTCACGCTCGATGCTGGTGCCGTAGGGCTCAATCGACCCAGTCAGGCGTGGCGCCCCAGGCGTCCTCCGAGACGATGTCCCTCAGCGGCTTGCGGTTGAGCGGGCCGAAGCGGCCTCGGGGATAGCCGAGCGGAACGCAGTAGACGATCTGGGCTTCGTCGGGGATATCGAACAGGGCTTTGGCCCGTTCGTCGACCACTGGGTGCAGCGTCGTGATCGTCCCGCCGATGCCGAGGCCTCGTGCGGCGAGCAGCATGTTCTGAACGGAGGGAATCACTGACTGCGCCGTGCCGGCTCCGGGCGCGGTGGCGCAGAGCAGAACCATCGCGGGAACGTCGCCGATCTCGTCGGCGAGCCGCATGGCGGAACGGCGGACGGGATTCTCGAAGGCGGGATGGTCCGGACCTTCGATGCCCTCGTCGGCGCGCTTGGCCCACCAGGCCTCGTGATAGAGCGTGCCCAACTCCGATTTCTTCGCTTCGTCACGGACGACGAGGAAGTGCCAGGGCTGCGCGTTGCCGCCGTTTGGGGCCTGACGGGCCGCGTCGAGAATGATCTCGAGGTCTTCGTCGGCGATCGGGTCGGGACGTATGCGGCGGATGGCGCGCATGGAGTAGATCGCTTCGTAGAGCGGGAGGCCGAGTCGTCCGTAGCGGGGCATGAGCGGGATCCTCTCTGATCGAGTCGGCGGATGGCCGTGTTCGACGCTATCGTAAGCCTCCGATGGGACCGACAAGCGCACTGAACAGGACTGGAGCGATCAATGGCCCTTGAACACATCCATCCCGAGGGGCTGCTCAACTTGCGGACGTACACGCAGGTCGTGGCGGCTAGCGGGAGCAAGACGATCTACATCTCGGGTCAGGTTGCCTGGGACAACAATGGCGAAACTGTGGGAGCCGGCGACTTCGCCGCCCAGGCGAAGCGCGCGTACCAGAATCTCGGCGTGGCGCTTGAGGCGGCCGGCGCGAGGCCGGCGGATGTGGCCAAGACCAACGTCTACATCGTCAACTACGACCCCTCGATGGCACGAGACTGGAACAACGGGCGCAGGACCATCTTCGAAGGCGTGACGGCGCCTGCGACCACACTGATCAGCGTGCAGGCACTGGCCACGCCGGAACTGATGATCGAGGTCGAGGCGATCGCGGTGCTGGACTAACGCTTCGAGGTCTGGCGCCCCCCTGCCCTCGGCGTCTCCCCCGCTGAGCCGGGGGGAGACAGAAAACGCGATGGGGAAGGAACAGGAGAGAACAATGGGCAAGATTTCGCTCGAGGATCGATTTGCGATTATCGACCTCTGTTCGGTGTACAACTACACGGTCGATCAGGCTGACGGTGAGGGTTGGGCGGCCACATTCACCGAAGACGGCATCTTCAACGGACCGGCTGGGCAGGCTGAGGGTCGCGAGGCGTTGGTCGCGTTCTGCGGTCAGCTCGCCGAGGCGTTCCCTGGTGGGATGCACTTCACCGACAACCACCTGTTTGAGGTCAAGGGTGACACCTGCCATCACAAGTGCTTCCTCGACTTCAAGGTGCCGTCGTCCGATGGCTCGGTGGCCTCGGTCCTGCTTGGTTACGAGGACGTCGTGGTCAAGGTTGACGGCGAATGGCTGTTCCAGCGGCGCGATGTGGTGTCGGTAACCGGATACGAGCAGTCGCTGCCGGATTAGCGAGCCTCGGGCCTAGTTCCCGCCGACATCGGTAACGCTCGTGTCCCAGAACTGCGCGGGCGGCCGGCTCATCACCGCGGCGAGGATTTCGTCGGTATAGAGCTGCCGACCCAGCGCGTTGAGATGCGTGCCGTCCCAGGTGATCTCGTCCTCGCGGCCGTTGGTGATTTCATTCCAGTCCACGAGCGTGACCCAGTCGTGCTTGGCCGCCTGTTCGCGCAGCATCTTGTTGGTATCTCGCTCGTAGCTCAGCAGCGGCTCTCGCGGCGGGAACTGTCGCGTGAGGACGATCAGGTGTCGGACGCCCTCGGCCGCATCAAGCAGGTTCTGGAAGCCCCGGGCGTCGAGGAACCCCGACCCGACGGCGTGGAAGATCACCGTATCGCGAGCGCCATTGCGTCGGATCTGATCACGCAGGATGTCGATGCTGGTGTGTGCCTGCCTGCTGACTTCGGCGTCGACTTCGATGCCGACGGCCTCCAGCCTGCTGCGGGCGCCGACCATGACCGAATCGCCGATCGCCAGGGGCGGCAGCCCGAAGCGCAGCTTCAGCGTCAATGCGTCGTCCGCCGTCTGCTGCAAATGTTCGAGCAGCAGGACGAAGTCCATCCCATCGACCGTGGAGCCATTCCACGTCCACGAGGGCGAGTCGTCAAGCGGGCCGCGCGGCTCGGCGGTGAAGCGGATCGGCAGGTCGACGAACATGGTCGCGGGTTCGCACAGCCGGCCGAAATCAACGTGGTTCTCCCAGGTCACGCAGCCGCGGCCCACGTGTTCCAGTCTGAGGAACGCACAGGGGGCGGAGCCGGGACAGGGCACCGTGAGGACATCACCGGGATGAATGATCTGCATCATCCGCTCGCCGTTCAGTTCGGTGAGCTGGTCCCTGGTCATGTTGAAACGACGCATGATGCCGTAAGGCGAATCACCCGGACGCACGACGTAGCTGACGAAGTACTCGCCTGGGGGGTACGCGACCAGCGGTTCCGGTTCAGCGACCCTCGTCGCCGGCTTGGCCGCCGGTTGGTCGGCGACCGGGCTCGAGCGGACGCCGGTGACCACTTGCCCCTCAGGCGGCTTCCTGGTGATGTCCGTCTCAGCGTCTGACGTAATGCCAGGCTCGCTACCCGTCAACGCTTCGGGATTGGCAGCCGTCGGCGAGGTCGAAACGTCGGAACCGCGCGCCGCCGCCGCTTGCGCGGCCTCTGCTTCCGCATCCCGTTGTTCAACCCGGGTTTCGCCATCGCTCGCTTGCTCAGCCGAGACTGAGAACAGGAGTTGCGATGGCGAGCGTCCCGGCAGGATCGTGAAGCCGATAACGAGGGCCAGCAGGACGGCCACGGAGATCGAGGCGGCAATCGCGGCCACGGTTCGCGGGTTGGCGATCCGGCTGCGATAGCGTCGCGGATTCCAGAACTGAGGCTTGCGCATTGGCGATTCGACGAGGTGGTAGCTGACCTCGGAGAGGAGCAGGGTGGCTACGACTCCGGCGACGACGATGCCGACCGTGTTGGGCGCCAAGCCGAACTCCCACTGCAACGCCAGCAGGACGGGCCAGTGCCAGAGATAGATGCTGTAGCTGCGCCGGCCGAGCCAGCGAAGCGGCCGCAGATCGAGCGCACGACCGATGAGCGATCCCGGTCGCACCGCGAACGCGACCAGGACGATGGCTGCGAACGAGGTCAGCAGCAGGCCCCAGGGGTACATCCAGTCGTGCCAGTGCCGGCCGACGACCATGATTATGCCGATACCGACCAGGCCGGCGAAGGCCAGCACGTCCATCAGGTGGCCCGCAGGGACGCTCCAGCGCCGACGCCACGGTTTCCAGTAGAGCCCGACGGCGACGCCGATCAGGATTGTGAAGGCGCGCGCGTCGCTGCCGAAGTACACGCGCGACGGCTCGTCGCCGGGCGTGAAGAGCATGATCATCCAGATCACCGACAACACGCCGAGGGCGGCGACGATGCACCACAGCCAGCGCAGATTCAGCAATCGCAGCACCACCGTGAACACGACCGGCCAGATGATGTAGAACTGTTCCTCGACGGCGAGCGACCAGAGGTGCCGAAGCTGCGACGGCCGCTCGAACATCTCGAAGTAGGAGACTCCGCGGATGATCTGATCCCAGTTCGTCACGTAGAGCGCGGCCATCAACACCTCGTGCAGGTGCTGCGAGAGTGTCTCCTGGAGGACGAGCACGGCGTAGACCGTCGTCACAATCAACACCAGCGCCAACACCGGCAGCAGCCGCCGTGCGCGTCGCAGCCAGAACTGGGCGAGGTCGGTGTTGCCGCTGCGTTCCCTCTCGGAGATCAGCAGCGACGTGATCAGGAATCCGGAGACGACAAAGAAGACATCAACGCCGAGGAAGCCGGCCGGCAGCCACCAGACGCCGGCGTGGAACAGCACGACCGCCAGCGCCGCGAGTCCGCGGATTCCATCCAGGCCGCTGAGATGCGGGAGGCCGCGCTGGCCTGCCACGCGATCTGGTTCGCGGATGTGTCCAGGCGCCCGCATCGATCGCTACATCCGGAAGACGCCGAAGTTGGACGCCGGAATCGGCGCGTTGCGCGCCGCGGCGAGTCCAACCGCGAGAGCTTGTCGCGTGTCGATTGGGTCGAGAATGCCGTCGTCCCAGATCCGGGCCGAGCCGTAGTAGGCCGCGCCTTCTTCCTCGTACTTTTCCAAGGTCGGCGCCATGAACTCGCGCTGTTCGTCGGAGGACATTTCCTGCCCCTGCCGAGCCAGCGCATCCTGACGGATGGTCAGCAGCACATTGGCGGCCTGCTCGCCGCCCATCACGGAGACCCGGGCGTTGGGCCAGGTCCAGAGCAGTCGCGGTGAGTAGGCGCGCCCGCACATGGCATAGTTGCCGGCGCCGAACGAGCCGCCCAGCACGATTGAGAACTTGGGCACCTCGGCGCAGGCGACGGCGGTGACCATCTTTGCGCCGTGCTTGGCGATGCCTTCGTGTTCGTAACGGCGTCCGACCATGAATCCGGTGATGTTCTGCAAGAACAACAGCGGCGTCCCACGTTTCGCGCAGAGTTGGATGAAATGAGCGCCCTTGAGCGCCGACTCGGAAAACAGGATCCCGTTGTTCGCCACAATTCCGACCGGATGACCCATCACCCTCGCGAACCCACAGACGAGCGTACTCCCGTAGGAGGGTTTGAACTCATGCAGTCGCGATCCATCCACGATTCGCGCGATCACTTCGCGAACGTCATATGACTTGCGTGTCGATTGGGGAACGATGCCGTAGATCTCGTCAGGGTCGTACAGGGGCGGTTCGATCTGATCGGGCGCGGAGACCGGCCAGTCCGCCGCGGCCTCGCTGCCCAGATTCGCGACAGCGGCGCGGACGAGATCGAGTGCGTGCTCGTCGTCTTCGGCCAAGTGGTCGGCGACCCCTGAAATCTGGGTGTGGACGAGTCCGCCGCCGAGCTCCTCGGCGGAAATCTCCTCGCCGGTGGCCGCACGGACCAGGGGCGGGCCGCCGAGGAAGATGGTGCCGACGCCGTCGACGATGATCGCTTCGTCGGACATGGCCGGAACGTACGCGCCACCGGCCGTGCAGGAGCCCATCACGGCGGCGATCTGCGGGATGCCGGCAGCCGACATCGTGGCCTGGTTGTAGAAGATCCGGCCGAAATGCTCCCGGTCGGGGAAAACATCGGCTTGCATCGGCAGGAAGGCCCCGCCGGAGTCGACGAGATAGACGCAGGGCAGGCGGTTCTGGGCTGCGATCTCTTGCGCGCGCAGGTGCTTCTTGACCGTGACCGGGTAGTAGCTGCCGCCCTTCACCGTCGCGTCGTTCGCCACGACCATGATCTCGCGTCCCGACACGCGGCCGATCCCGGTCACGATGCCGGCGCCCGGCGCTTCGTCGCCGTACATGCCGTTGGCGGCGAGCGGTGAGAGTTCGAGGAACGGCGAGTCGGGGTCGAGCATGCGCTCGATTCGCTCTCGCGCGAGCAGCTTGCCGCGCGAGTGGTGTCGGTCGACGCTGCGCGGACCGCCGCCGGCTCGGACGACGGACTCGCGCGCTCTCAGCTCTTCGACCAGTCCCCGCATCCAGGCGGCGTTCTCCTGGAATTCGGCTGACGCGGTGTCGACGACCGACTGAATCGGCGCCGACGCCTCAACCTGATACGAGAGTTCGCTGGGTCCGCCGTTGTCCGTCATCCGATGCCCCGGAGAACACGCCTCGTGGCGCACCATGTGGTCAGAATATTGCGGGGTTAGACTCGTCCGCAGGCGAGCGATGAGAAATCGCGTAAAGCACTTCGGCAGAGCGGAGCATAATGATGCCAGCACAACTTTCTGACGGAAACTACTCCTACAGCGCACTCGACATATGGGAGCAGATGCCGGACGGCGTCACGCTCGTCGAGTGTCCCGGCGTGGCCGTCGATGCGAATGACACCGTCTACGTGTTGACCCGAAACACCGAGCATCCGGTTATGGTGTTCGATTCCGACGGCTCGTGGCGAGGCAGCTGGGGCCAGGGCAACTTTACGGAACGCTCGCACGGCATCTGGGTCGGCCCGGAGGGCGACGTCTGGGGGGCGGACGACGGGACGCACACGATCACCCGCTGGTCGCCCGAGGGAGAACTGCTGCAAACGCTCGGCGACCCATACAATCCCGCGCCTGCCTGGGGCGGGAAGCCGTTCAATCGGCCGACGCACGCGGCGGTCAGCCCCAAGTCCGGCGACATCTTCGTCACCGACGGCTACGGCAACAGCTGCGTCCATCGCTTCGACGCCGACGGCAACCACAAGCAGACCTGGGGCACGCCCGGCATCGACGCCGGACAGTTCATCCGCCCGCACAACATCGCAATCGACGAGGACGGGCTGCTCTACATCGCCGACCGCGAGTGCCATCGGGTGCAGATCTTCTCGGAGTCCGGCCAGTTCGTCACGATGTGGAACAACATTCACCGTCCCGACGGTCTCACGCTGGCGCCTGACGGCAACATCTACATCGGCGAGCTCAACGAAATGGGCGGTATGCAGGACGCGCCCGGGTTGGGCCATCGGGTCAGCATCTACGACCGCTCGGGCAACCGGCTGGCGCTGCTCGGCCATCCCGACGAGGGCGATGAGGCGGGCAAGTTCATCGCGCCGCACGGGATCGCCGTCGATTCAAAGGGCGATGTCTACGTCGGCGAGGTCTGCAACACGATCCGGGGCAAAGCCCTCGGCGTCGAGCTCCACTCGCTGAGCAAGCTAGTGCGGGAGAGCTAGGCCCCGGACCGCTCGACGCTGTAACGCAGGAAGACCTCGCCGGTCTCAGCGGTCTTCGCATGGAGCAGTTTGAGTTGCCTGATACCTGATGCGGTGGGAGCTCCGGGCCACAGAACCGCTGGATACGCCGTGTCACCGCCCGCGATTCTGGGGGCGAGCGTGAGGAAGAACTCGTCGACCAGACCTTGACGGATGAGTTCGCCGTTGAGCATCGCGCCTCCCTCGACCAGCACCCGTCTGGCGACGAGTCCCTTGCGCAGGTGGGTCAGCGCTGCTTCAGCTGCGTCCTCTTCCGGCACGACGATCACCGGCCGCCCTCTGGATTCCAGCTCGCGGCGGACCGCGCCGGGCGCCGCGCTGGAGAGATAGATCACGGCATAGAAGCTGTGGTCGGTGAAGAATCGACGCTCTGGTGGAAGATCGCCGCTGCGAGTCAACACTGCGGCGATCGGCGCCGGAGTCATCCCGCGCTCGACCCGCCATCGCTCCAAGTCCGGATCGTTGAGGCGGGCTGAGGTGCCGGACGCGCGAAACGTCGCGCCGCCATTCATCACCACGTCGAAGTGAACTCGCAGCTCTCGCATCAGGCGTTGGTCGAGCTTCGAGCCGAGGCCGCGTTCGGTTCCGTCGACGACCGTGCGGCCATCGGCGGACATGACCATGTTGATCGCGACGAAGGGCCGGTCCGCAGGCGGCTCGGGGAAGCTCAGCGTCGTGTAATCGATCTCAACCCAATCCGATTGGCTCATGGGCTCATGCTAGGTTGCGGGCATGTCGGACCGTGAGCAGGACGTTCCAGCGGACGAAGATGCAGAGTCGGAAGAGCCGGACCGGGACTTTCCGATCTCGGAGAACGCGCGGTTCACGATTGGCGGGAAGCCGGTCGTGCTGGATGACTTCATCGACATCACAACCGGCGATCTAGCCAGTCGGCCAAGAGTGGAACCGCAGCCTCAGCCTGAGCCGTTGCCGAAGCAGGTGATCTGGAACGCGCGGCGTCCGGCGCAGGACTAGTTGTCGCCGTAGTCGGCTTCCCAGGTGATATCGATCGCGTCCTTGACGCTCTCGTGCGCGGGACAGCCCGGGGCGTGGAACTTGACCGCTCGATCGGCGGCCGCTCGTTGTTCCTCGGGAATGCCCGGGATCTGGAAGACGACGTGGATCTTCGTGATCCGGATCGTCTGGTTGTCCTCGCCCTCGATCGTGCCCAGGACGTCGGCCTTGTAGGTGTTGGGGTCGAACTCGACCTTGCGCGCGGACATCGCCCGCGCCAGCGTGCCGTACATTCAACCGCCGACGGCGGCGACGATATGGTCGAGCGTCGCCGTCATCGGCGGCGCCTCCTCGGGCACGCCGTAGTGCTCCTTCAGCTTGCCCTGGACGCCGTAGACAATCTGTCCAGGCACATCGCCGAGCGTGGCGTGGCGGAAGCCGTTCTTGAGTTCGAGCTTATTGCGGGAGATGTATTCAAAGCGGGCCATCGTCGGCTCCTCAATCCCTTAGCTGTTGGCCAACAGGGTACGCATTCTGTCGACGCCCTCGACGATCTCCTCGAGCGAGGCGGCGTAGCTGAAGCGCAGGTAGCCCTCGCCGAGATGCCCGAAGCTGGTTCCGGCGATCACGGCCAGACCGGCCTCCTCGAGCAGCCGCTCTTGCAGGGTGCGCGCGTCGATCCCGGTGTCGGAGATGTTGGGGAAGGCGTAAAACGCGCCGAGCGGAGTCACGCAACTCACGCCGGGCACATCGTTGAGTTCCTTGACGATCACCTGGCGGCGCTCGTCGAATGCCGTCGTCATGATGTCGACCGCCTCCTGCGGTCCATCCAGCGCCTCGATCGCTGCGTACTGCGTGGCGGCATTGGGACACGAATAGCTGTTGATCGCGAGCCGTTCGGCGAACGGGAAGAGGTCCGGCGGGAACACGCCGAATCCCAGCCGCCAACCGGTCATCGCATACGTCTTGCTCCAGCCGTCGAGCACAATCAGGCGGTCGCGGAGTTGCGGGTAGTTGAGCCAGGAGGTGTGCTCAAGCCCCTCGTAGAGGATGCGCGAGTAGATCTCATCGCTGAGGATCGCGACGTCGGGCCACTGCTCCAGGCCGTCGACCAGCCGCTCGACCTGCTCGCGCGAGTACACGCCGCCGGTCGGATTGGCGGGACTGTTGAGGATGATCAGCCGGGTGCGCTCGTTGATCTGGCTGAGGACCTGGTCGGGATCGAAGGTGAAGCCGTCGGATTCGTGCAGCTCGATCGGCACCGGCGTCGCGCCGGAGAAGCGAATCACGGATTCATAGATTGGGAACCCGGGATTCGGGTACATGACCTCTGCGCCGGGCTCGCCCATCAGCAGCGCGGCGAAAAACATGACCGGCTTCGCGCCGGGCGTGATCAGGACCGACTCGGGGTCAACCTCGGCGCCGTGCCGGCGCTCCAGGTCGCGCGCCACCGCCTCGCGCAGCTCGGGGATGCCGGCGCCGGGCGTGTAGCCGTGCTTGCCCTCGGCCAGAGCTCTCGATCCGGCGTCGACGATGTTGTCAGGTGTAGCGAAATCGGGCTGTCCGATGCCCAGGTTGATGATCGAGTGTCCCTCGGCCGCCAGCTTGTTGGCTCGCGCCAGCACTTCAAACGCCGTCTCCGTCCCGAGGTTCCGCGCCGCTTCCGTCGGTAGCACCATGATCGTCCTCCGATCTCGCCTACTTGTGCATCGAGGGTACTTGCCCACTGCCGTTCAGCCACTGGATACCATTGGCCCACGGAGGTGGTGGTGAGGCGCTGGTTTCAGACCTCGCTCGTCGTGGCCGCGTTGGTCACCTTGACCGCCCTGACCGCTGCCTGCGGCGAGCCCGAACCGGTCGCTCTACCGTCCGCGGAACGGTCAGATGCCGCCGACGGCCCACGAACCGGCTCGCAGATCTTCGCCTCGACCTGCGCTGCCTGTCATGGCGCCGCCGGCGAGGGTACGGAGAACTGGATGATCCGCGACGAGGACGGACGCCTGCCGCCGCCACCTCTCAACGGTGAGGGACACACCTGGCACCACTCCGACGGCGTGCTCTACGGAATCGTCAGCGAGGGTGGACTCGGGCTCGGCTTCGGCAGCAACATGCCGGGATTCAAGGAAGAGCTGAGCCGCGACGAGATCATCGCGGTGATCGAGTACGTGAAGACGTGGTGGGAAGGCAAGGAGATCGACGGAGTTGCGATCACCGAGCATCAAGCGGAGTTCAGCACCGCGGATCCGTATCCGCAGACTGAGAACTGAACTCCGGCTACGCTGCCCTCTCCAACTGGCAATACCCGCGGGCTCATCCAGATGTCAGACCCACTGACGGTTGGCCCGGTTGACGAGACCGGGCGAATCACCAACCTCGACGCGCTACGCGGTGTCGCGGTGTTCGGCATTCTGCTGATGAACGCCGTGTCCTACGGCCTCGAGCCGGCGGCCTACTTCAATATCAGCCTGGCGAACGACACGCCGCTCGACTGGATCATTGGCGTCTTCGGCGAGGTCTTCGTCGATCAGCGGTTCATGGGCGTGTTCTCACTGCTCTTCGGGGCGGGCATTGTGCTGTTCGCCGATCGCGCCGACGCCAAGGGCAACCGCGGCGGCTGGCTCAGCCTCTGGCGCAACCTGCTCCTGCTGGGCATCGGCGCGCTGCACATGTGGCTCTGGGAGGGCGACATCCTGGTCGCCTACGCGATTGCCTCGCCCTTCCTGCTGATGGCGCGTCGGCTGTCGGATCGGGCGCTGCTTGGTCTCGGAGCGGCGCTGGTATTGCTCTCGGCCGTTGTGTTCGCACTGGCGCAGAGCGGAGTCGACGGCACAGGCAGGCAGCTCGGCGAGCTCTGGCTGGAAACCGGCGGCGAACCAGACGACGTGGTCGGATCGCTCGTGCTTCTCACGTTCTTCATGCGCGCGTTGGGGATGATGCTGATCGGCGTGGCGCTCTTCCGGTCGGGCGTGCTCAGCGGCGACCGGCCGCGCGAGTACTACCGCAGGATGGCCGCGATCGGCCTCGGCGTTGGACTCCCGCTGGCCGCCCTCGGCGTGATCATCGCCGCGCTCGACGACTTCGCGCCCGGCTCCGCCCTGCTCTCGATGATCCCAACCACTGTCGGCACCATCCCGGCCACGCTTGGCTTCACCGCGCTGATCATTCTCTGGAACATGCGGCCCGAGACCGCGCTGCATCGTCGCGTGCGAGCGGCCGGACGCATGGCGCTGACCAACTACCTGACGCAAACGATCCTCGGCATCGTCATCCTGCGCAGGTTGTTCGAGCCCGACGAACTGAATCGCGCGTGGGTGCTGTTGTTCGTTCTCGCGGTCTGGCTGCTGCAGATCGCCTGGTCTCAGTGGTGGCTCTCGCGGTTCCGCTTCGGACCCTTCGAGTGGGCCTGGCGGGTCGCGACCTATCGGGGTCTCCAGCCGCTGCGCCGCTAGTCGGCACTGCGCACACCCACGGCGCCCGACGCCCTCAGACCCTCGATCTCGTCATCGCCAAAGCCGTGCTCGCGCAGGATGTCGTCGGTGTCTCCGTCGAAGATCGGTGACGGGCCAACGGCCTCAGGCGGCGAGTCCGACATCCGATACACCGGTCCAACCATCTGCTCCGGACCGGTGAGTGGATGCTCGATCTCGGCTATCACGCCGATCGCCTGAACCTGCGGATCGTCGATCATGTCCTCAGGCAGATTGACCTGCGAGGCGGGCGCGCCGGCGGCGTCGAGTTTCTCAATCCAGTTGGCGGTCGTGTCGCTGCGGAATCTGGCCGCGATGGTGCCTCGCGTTTCCTCGACAATGTCGAGTGATGCCGGATCGAGAGGATTGAAGCTGTCTGAGTCGGTCGTGTCGTCGTCCGCTGTCAACCCAATCGCCCGACGCACTTGCTGCCGATTGAGCTGGGTGAGGCAACCGAGCATGATCGCGCCGTCGGCGGTCTGGTAACTGCCGTAGTAGAGCGCGAACGCAGCGCCGATCATCGAGCGCACGCCGGTGCGCGCCTCGAGGATTTCGCTGTACGTGCCGCCCCGTTCACGAACCGCGCGCACTTCGTCGAGTGAGGGTTGGAGGAACGTCGCGTCGCTGACCGGCAACCGGGCGACGGCGAAGTTCTGCAGCTGCAGCGCGGCGCCCAGCAATGACGTTTCGATCCGCTGTCCCCGGCCCGTCCGTTCGCGATGAAACAGCGCGGCGCAGATGGCCATGGCGCTGGTCCAGGCGGCACCGTAGTCGGCCGGTGTGGTCGCCGAGATCTGCAGCGGTCCACCGTGTTCGTTGACCTTCTCCTCAGCCGCCATCAGACCCGAGTACGCCTGCGCAATGATGTCCGCCCCCGCTCGACCGGCCGAAGGGCCTTCGGATCCGAAGGCCGTGTTTTCGAGGTAGATCAGTCGCGGATTCCGTTCACTGAGGCTCTCGTAGTCGACTTGCAGCCGCTCCGCGACTCCGGGGCGCGCGTTGATCAGGAAGACATCGAAGCCCCGAATCAGGCGCTCGACGACCGCGCGAGCCTCCGGCGTCTGCAGATTCAGGACGATGCCGCGCTTGCCTCGGTTGAAGACGTGGAAGACCTTCGACTCATTGGGCAGGAACTGTCCCACGTCGCGCGTGGCGTCGCCCTGCGGCGATTCGATCTTGACCACCTCCGCACCGAGGTCGGAGAGCATCACGCCGCACATTGGTCCGGCGACGATCTGCGTCAGTTCGAGAACCTTGATCCCGTCTAGTGGTCCGGGCATTGGCGCTCCTAGTCCTCGGACGGGAGGCCGACCGCGCCTGACGAGCGTAGGGCAGCGACTTCCTCTTCCGTGTAGCCGTACTCGATCAGCACGTCGTCGGTGTCGCCGTCGAGCGGCGGCGATGCTCCCTCGGCTACGGGCGGAGTGAGCGACATGTTGAACGGCGGCCCGACCATCGTCTCCGGACCGGTCAACCGGTGCTCGAGGTCGACCATGATGCCGAGCGCCTGGACCTGGGGATCGTCGATCATCTCCTCGGGGATGTTGACCTGCGAGGCAGGCGCGCCGGCGGCGTCGAGCTTGGCGATCCAGTTCTCCGTGGTGTCCGAGGCAAAGCGTTCAGAGATCGTTGCGCGGATGCGAGCAACAATCTCCTCAGAGCCGTCTGCAAGCGGATTAAAGTCGCCGTCGTCGGTCGGATCGTCGCCCGGTTCCAGCCCCAGCGCGTTGCGCACCTGCTGGCGATTCGGCGGCGTCACGCAGCCCAACATCAGCGCACCGTCGGAGGTCTGGTAGCCGCCGTAGTAGAGGAAGAACGCTCCGCCGACCAGGGCGCGCAGTCCGCCGCGGGCTCCGAGCAGTTCCGCGTAACTTCCGCCTCGCTCCCGCACGGCGGCCAGACCGCTCAGGATCGGATCGAGCAGCACAGCGTCGGAGACCGGCATCCTCGAAGCGAACGCATTCTGCAGCACCATCGCGCCGGCGAGCAGCGACGTGTCGATCTTTTGACCCTCTCCGGTGCGTTCCCTGTGGAAGAGCGCCGCGCAGACCGCGATCGTGCTGGTGAACGCGGCGACGAAGTCGGCTGGCGTCGTGGCCGTGATCAGGTCCGGACCGCCGTGCTCGTCGACCTTTTCGTCACCTGCCATCAGCCCTGAGTACGCCTGGGCGATGATGTCCGCGCCGGCCCGGTGGGCGGACGGCCCGGTTGGACCGTAAGCCGTGTTCTCCAGATAGATCAGGTCAGACTTGTGCGCGCGCAGGCTCTCGTAGTCGATGCCCAGACGTTCAGGCACACCGGGACGGGCATTGATCAGGAAGACATCCATCTCCGAGATCAGCCGCTGGACGATGGCTTGGCCGTCGGGATCCTGCAGGTTGAGCACCATCCCGCGCTTGCCGCGGTTGAAGACGTGAAAGCCCTTGCTTTCGCCGGGCGAGATCTGACCAAGCAAGCGCATGCCGTCCCCTGCGGCGGATTCGATCTTGATCACGTCCGCGCCGAGATCGGAGAGCATCACGCCGCACATCGGACCGGCGATGATCTGCGTTACCTCGAGAACTTTGATTCCATCAAGCGCACCAGGCATGGGAACCTCCTCACTTCCGACGGTTGACTTGGACGAGGATAGGCAACTAGCCGCCTGCGGATACGCCGATGGCGCCGGACGCCCTAAGCTGGGCGATCTGCTCCTCTGGGAAGCCGTGTTCCTGCAGGATGTCGTCGGTGTCGGCGTCGAGCGGCGGGGCCGAGCGGGTCGTTCCGGTTTCGGTCTTCGACATTTCGATCAACGGCCCGACGTGGCGTTCGCTTCCGGTCAGCGGATGCTCGATCGAAGGCATCAGGTTCAGCGCCGCGACCTGCGGGTCGTCGGCCATGTCCTCGAGCCAGTTGACCGGTGAGGCCGGCGCGCCCGCGGCGTCCAGCCTGGCCATCCATTCAGCCAAGGTGCCGCCGGCCAGTTTCGACCGGATCTGCTCTTCAACACGGTCGGCGACCCGATCGGCATTCGGACCGATCGCGTTGAAATCAGGACTGTCGATTGGATCGTCCGTGATTTCGAGAGCCTCGCGGATCTGGTCGCGATTCTGCGGCGTCAGCGCCCCCAGGATGATCGCGCCGTCCTGGACCGGGTAGCCGGAGTAGTACAGCCGGAACGCCTTGCCCTGGTTCGGGCGACTGCGCCGAGCCTCGATCATCTCGGCGTAGGAAGCGCCGGCCTCGCGCATTTCGGACATCATCTGCCGCAGCGGCTCGATCAGGATCGAGTCGGAGACGGGAACGTCGCCAGCCCAGGGCGTCTGCAAGGCGAGGCCGGCGCCCAGGAGCGAGGTGGAGATCCGCTGACCCTCGCCCGTCTTCTCGCGGTGATAGAGCGCGGCACAGACCCCCATTGCCCCACCGAGCGCTGCAATGTAATCGGACGGCGCGGTCGCCGTGATCTGTTCAGGCGCTCCGTTGGGAGCGATCTTCAGATCGCCCGCCACCAGACCCGAGTACGCCTGAACCATCGCATCGGAACCGGCGCGATGCGCGCTCGGTCCGCGCTGGCCAAAGCCTGTGACGTCGAAGTAAATCAGGTCTGGCCGAAACTGCCGCAGCGTGTCGTAATCCATCCCAATTCGCTCAGCCACACCCGGACGAACGTTGGTCACGAACACGTCGAACTGCGGGATCAGCCGGTGCGCGACGGCACGACCCTGAGGCTTGCCCAGATCGATCACGAGCCCACGCTTGCCGCGGTTCAGACCGTGGTAGGCCTTGCTCTCGCCCGGCGCGAACTGCCCGATCTTGCGCGATGCGTCGCCTTGAGGCGACTCAAGCTTCACGACCTCCGCGCCAAGATCCGCCAGCGCGATGCCGCAATACGGCCCGGCGATGATCTGCGTCAGCTCCAACACCTTGATCCCGTCGAGCGGTCCCGGCATGAGCGACTCCTCAATCGCGCAGGTTACGCGAGGGCGGCGCGTAGACTCTGCAAGAGCGGCCAACGCTGATGAAACGAGCTGACAATGCCCGACTACGAGAACATCCTGTACGAACAGGACGGCCCGGTCGTCACCATCACCTGGAACAACCCCGAGACGCTCAACGCGATCACGCCGGCGCTTGAGCGCGAGTTCCACCACGCGCTCGACGTGGCCAATGCCGATCCGTCGGCGCGCTCGATCATCTTCACCGGCGCCGGACGCGCCTTCTCGTCCGGCTACAACATCGCCGGGGGGATCGACAGCGAGGTTGGCGGTCCGACCCAGCCGGTCTCCGAACACCTCGAGCGCTGGTTCAAGTTCTCGTCCAAGAATCCCGACATGATGATGCACCTGATGACGCTGGAGACGCCGATCATCGCGGCGGTCAACGGCTGGTGCATCGGCGGCGGATTCTGGTACTCGCTGGCCGCCGACATCACGATCGCCTCCGAGCGGGCCGTCTTTGCACAGCCGGAAGTGCGCATGATCTCCAACAGCTCCGTGCTCTTCGCCGCGCTCGTCGGTTGGAAGACTGCGCATCGCTACGCGCTGACCGGAGACCACTTCGATGCGCAGGAGGCCCTGCGGATCGGCGTGATCAACGAGGTCGTGCCGACCGAGGATCTCATGGAGAAGGCCGACGCGCTGGCCCGACGCCTGGCGCAAGTGCCCTCCCACTCGATTCGCTACAACAAGCTGATCACGGCGCGGGGCCTCGAGGCCATGGGTTTGCGTAACGCGCTCAACGTCGGTTCGATGTTGTCGACGATGGTCGAAGCCTCGGCCGACGGGCCCGAGGTCGCTCACCTCGACGCGGCGCGCGAAGCCGGCGGCTTCGGAGCGTTCCTGAGAGCTCGAGACGAACCGTTCATCCCCGAACCGTTCGGTCCGCGCAGCGACGAGAGCTAGGGAAGCCAGCGTCCGAGCGTCTGGTAGCCTCTGCCCAGCCTCCGAGCCTCACGCCAAAGGGGGGTCTGTCAATGGCTCGCGTCGAAGGACCCTACGACCTTGACGCCGTACGCAGCGAGTGGATCGGCCGTCAGACGGACATCGTTCCCGGACGCTACCCGGTCGAGTACGACAGTATCCGACGCCACTGCCACATGGTCGAGGACACGAACCCGCTCTTCCTCGATCCCGAGTACGGCCGCTCATCCGAGCATGGCGCGGTGATCGCGCCGCCGGTGATGACCCGCTACTTCGCCGGCGCCGGCGTCTGGCCGCCATCTTCCGACAACCAGGTCAGTTTGCTCCTCTCGGTCCCGACTCGCGGAGAGCGAAACATCAACCTGAACACCGAGTGGGAATACCTGCTGCCCGCGAAAGTTGGCGACCACCTCGCCTCGCAGACCGAGGTCACCGACATCTACGAGAAGTCGATCAAGCTCGACCCACGCTCCGTCTGGATCGTGACCGAGACGCGCATCACCAACCAGGACGGCGAACTGGTCGCCGTCGGCACCAACACGCTTTGCACGCACCGGACTCCCGAACAAGTCGAAGCAGAAGAAGGCGAGCGCCCGCTATGACTACCAGGAATGCACCGAACAGCATCGCCACCGAGCAGACCTATTGGGAGGATGTCCGCGAGGGCGATCTGATCGAGGGCTACGATCTGACCCTCGACTGGACCAAGATGGTCGAGCAGGTCTCCGGCTCGCAGGACTTCTATCCCGTCCACCACGACCCAGGGTTCGCGGCCGAGGCCGGCCACCCGGCAATCTTCTACAACACCGGCTGGACCCAGGCCGCGCTCTGCCGAGTCGTCACCGACTGGGCCGGACCGGCCGGCTGGATGTCGAAGTTCCGCTTCGAGATGCGGCGCATGAACATCCCCGACGACGAGGTCCACGCGCGCGGCAAGGTCGTCGGCAAGTCCGACCTCGACGACTCGCACGGCCTGGTCGACCTCGAGGTCTGGCTGGAGAACGACCGCCTCGGCGTCACCACGCCCGGCTGGGCCACGGTGCGACTCCCACTTCGAAAGTAGTGGCCGGCTAACTCAAAGGACACGGACATGACTCGAATCGGCATCATCGGAGCCGGCGCCATTGGCGGTGTCGTCGGCGGTATGCTCACCCGCGCCGGCTACGATGTCACTCTCTTCGACCACTGGGTCGAGCACGTCGATGCCATGAAGCGGGACGGCCTCCGCCTCAGCGGCCCGTTGATCGGTGACATCCGAGTCCCGGTCAACGCCAGGCATCTCTACGAAGCGCAGGAGATCTCCGAGCCCTTCGATCTCGGCTTCGTCGCCGTCAAGAGCTACGACACCGAGTGGGCTTCGGCCTTCATCTCGCCGCTGGTCAGGGAGGACGGCGCAATTGTCGACTTCCAGAACGGGATCAACGACGAGCGAGTCGCAGCCGTGGTTGGCCGCAAACGGACGTTGGGCTGCGTGATCACGATCGGTTGCGGGATGTACGACCCGGGCCACTGCATCCGCACCGACACCCGGACGCTGGGCTTCAAGGTCGGCGAACTGGACGGCTCCGACTCCGACCGCGCCCGCGACATCGCCGCGATCGTCAACCACGTTGCCGGCGCCGAGTCGACCACGAATCTCTGGGGCGAGCGCTGGGGCAAACTGGCCGTCAACTGCATGGCCAACCCGATCGCCGGCCTCTCCGGCTACGGCTCGGGTGAGGTCCGCGCCCGCGACGACACCCGCTGGCTTTGCACCAGAATCGCCGCCGAGGTCATCCAGGTCGGCCGCGCCTACGGACACAACATCGACGGCGTCTGGGGAATCGACGCCCAGAAGTTCGTCGATGTCGCCAACGGAGCCGACTCAACCGAACTCGACGCCGAACTCATCGCCGGAGCCCAGGCCCTCGGCGCCGGCCGCCCCAGCTTCCTCCAGGACGTCATCCGAGGCCGCCGCGTCGAGATCGACGCCCTCAACGGCTGGGTCGTCGACCAGGGCAAAGCCGTCGAAGTCGCCACCCCAATCAACCAGGCCGTGTCAGAAGTCGTCCGCTCATTCCCCGTCGGAGAGCTCCGCTCGGACCCAGCCAACATCGCCCGGATCATGGATCGGCTGGCCTAGACCAGGCTGATGCCTGAGACGCCAGACGCAATGCCGTCGAATGCGTCCTTCTGTCTGACCGCGTTGCGTCACAGATGTGATCGCAGCCCTAGAGTCCCTGAAGCTAACGCGGTTGACACCTAGATGCCGCGCGCGCACTCGGGTTTACCGATTACCGAGACGACCCTGCAATGGCTTTCAGGTCCTCCGCACCTATAAGTGCTCTCTGCAACCTTCCAGCCACTGTCGCGACTTTCGTGTCGAAGGTCGAGAACAGGACGTTGATGTCTGAGTCTCGACTGTACTCCTCAGTACGTGACAGGCTGTGCCGAACAATCGTTGTTGCGAGAACCTCTGCCAACATTGCCTGAAAGGCCGAAGAATGCTGTCCAGGCCAGCCTTCATCTCTGCTGCCCAGTATGCGAGAAAGGGCCTGATGTCCAGCATTCACCCGAAGGACACCGGTGGACTCTTCGAACCACGCCCTGCGTGGAATGTCGTGAATGTCTAAGTCTATCTCAAGCCCTCCTGATCTTGCCTGGCTGAACCGCAGGTCTGCCGTCGCCCGCTGATCCCCTAAGGTCGCCTCGATCGTGCCAGTGCCGTCCTGTTGGTCGCTGATCAAGTCGACCACGCAGACGCCAGCATTCAGTTCGTAATCATACTGAAAGATGTGCTCATCCGCCGTGATCTGAATCACGCCCGCGGGGCTTACTTGTATTGTCAATTCGTCGTCATTTGCCACTATCTCCCACGGCGCGTACAAGAGGGCTCTTCGTACTTTGCTGGTCTGCAATGTGTACGACCGCCGTTGCCACTGCAACTCTTCGATCACCGGGGCCTCACGTGTTCGCCACCTGATGCTTGCTTCGGCACGGTGAGATCTATAGCGAGCGAATACATTTGCAATCTCTCCGTCTTGCTCACCTCGTATGCGAATCCCTTTACTGAAGTAGCCCTTGCGAGGTTTGAGGGTCTCCGCGAAGGCGTAGGTCTCACCGCTCAGCAGAGACACCTGCACGTGTACGAGCGGTGCGTCTCCGCCTGGGACGGTTGCATCCCTCTCTCGGTACCGCAGTGTCAGCCTTCCTGCCATTGAAGGATCCAGGGTCGACGAAGATGGAACGATAGAAAGGCCAACTTGGTGTGTTTGGGTAGAACCTCCACCGGGGCCATCTGCCGCCAACTCTTCCTCTTGGAGGTAGTCACCGAGAATTCGACCGGCGTCACGGAATTTTCTTCTGTTCTCGTCGGACACCTTTCCAGTCCGCTCGGCCTGTGCCAGCTTTTGCAAACGTTCGATGTGAGGAGCCAAGAGGCCCTATAGCGCTGCCTGCAACGCCTTCACAAAGGGATGTTCGCGCACCAGTCCTTCACGGTCCCGCCTGACTAACCGTGTCGGGTTGCGCTCTTCAGGTCGTAGACCCTTGCTCTCGCGCAGGTCCAAATCTTGAATCAGAATTGCGAGTCCTGGGATGTCCACAGAACCGTACAGCCGACCGAGATGAGTAGCTTCAGGTTCTCTGGAGAACCGACCTCCGGAGAAGACGTCGTATGCAGCGCCACGAGAGGTGATTGTCAGGGAATGCTTCCAGTACGTTCGTTCCTTGCCGTCAATGAGCGATGTAGGTGACTCATGCAGAACGTATGAGGCTGCAGCATCAGGATAGCCCTGAATTGCCAGCTCACCTTCCTCTAACAGATTGCCCTTCGGGTCCGGGTAGGCCAGCTCTACGGAACGAATCTTGCCGCTCTCCCTCAAGAAGATTCTCGAACGGCTCCGCCCCGTGATAATCGGGCGCAAGGCGTAGTGCCTGCTCAGATCCTCCAGCAAGGTCGAATGCCTCGGAACTCGAAATCGATCCTGTACTTCAAGACGGACATCTGTGCCTCGGCGATCTCGCGATTTAGATGGCAACCTCCTTACGCGATATTCGCGGGTCGCCGTGTGGCGGTGCTCGATTGAGAACTCATGGTGTTCGCCATCCTTCCAAGTCGTCCAGGAAACTGGACCAAAATGGACGACATCGCGACCCCCACGTCCAAAGAAGCCTCTCACGCTCGTGCCATCGTCAAACCCGCTAGTCTCATCTCCCATCACTGCCAGTCGGCTGTCGATATCCGCCCTGGACATGCCTTCCGCTTCGTCGCTCACTCGAATGACCTTCGGCCGGCTACGCCGGTGTTCAACTTCAATGACGATTTCGCCGGGCTGGCCGAGCCTTACGTACGAATCGTCTGCGTTGGTCACCAGTTCAATCAAGGCACGGCGGACATCGTTCCCCATAGCAAGTTCAATGTCTTCCCTGAATCCACGATCAGAGAGTCGGAGTTCACCGCTCGCTACGGTTTCGTCAGCCACGCCAAAAACCTCTCAACCTCGCGAAAGCCCGCTGTGCGGGCCGCGGTGGTCATGTCTTGGATGCGCCTAGCTACTGCATTCGGCGGTGCATCAGGAAGAAGCCCTACGGTGTCGGCCGCCGCGGCGGACTCAGGAGGATCCTCTCCATTGAGCCATCGATCGTATTGGGGGTGCTCCGTCAGCATCTGCAGTGAACGATGATCCGAGAGCCTGAGCTTGTTGGCACCCGCGGCCGGTGTGTCCGAAGGTTCTGTTGCCAAGTACTCCTCACACCACGAAACGCCGTCAGGAGTGAGAATCCAATTCGTCCTCTCGCTACCAGCAACAAGTTGCCCGTTCTTCGCCTTTCTTGCATCAGTAAGCGCAACCCTCGCGGTGTCTTGCTTGGGGTATTGCGGATACTTGTGCCACGAGAATCGACTTGGAGCCAGTTCGAAGCACTTGACAGCAATGTCTTCGGTGTGATGCCTTGCAGTTGCCCCACCGACGGCGTAAAGCGCAAGCACGGCGATCTGAGGATTGGAGAGCCTCTCTACCGTTTCGTACATGCGCGGCAATCCCGTGTATCAAATCTAGCCTCCACCATTACCCCCAAACTCCGGCAGGACCTTCTCCGAGAAATCCTCGATTGTCCTCAGGATTTCGCCCTGGCTCAGCAGACCGTTGTACTGCCACATGAAGATCCACGACACCGGCGTCACGTCGAGCATCGACTGCACCTGACGCTTCACCGAGTCCAGCGTCCCCGCGAACAGCAGGCCGTTCTCGAGCTGCTGCTCGGGGGTCATGATCTCGCCGTTCGGCGGACGCAGCGCCTCGGCGAAGCCGAACGGTGCGAACCAGGCGCCGCCCGCAAACGCGGCTGAGTGACGCCAGAGTTCCATCGCCTCCTCGTCCGTGTCGGTGATGATCACATCTCTGAGCACACCCAGCCCCTCGCCCGGCTTGAGATCCCGGCCGACTGACGCCGCCTCTTCCTGGTAGACCTCGTACAGCCGATTCTGCAGCTCCGGGTACATCGGCGGCAGGATCGCCGTGATCCCCTCGCGCGCGCACCAGCGGATCGTGCGCTCCGACGACGCGAACGGCTGGAACAGCGGTGGGTGCGGCTTCTGCAGCGGCTTGGGCACGACGCCGATCTGGCGGACGATGTTGCTCTCGTCCACGCCCTTGCCGTACATCCGCGTCGCCTCGATATCCCAGGGCGTGCCCTCGGGCGGGATCTGCCAGGCGTGACCCTTGTACTCGACCATCTCCTCGGTCCAGCACTTGCGGATGATGTTGAAGTGCTCCTCGAAGGCGGCCCGGTTGGCGGCATCGATCGCGTCGTGATTGCCCGGGTGCGCCGCGTGGACGCCGTGGATCTGTTGGGCCAGCGTGTCGACCCAGCGCCGCTGGTAGCCGCGCGCGAATCCGGCCAGCGCCCGACCGCCGGTCATGTGGTCGAGCATCGCGATATCTTCGGCCACCCGGATCGGGTTCTGCGCCGGCAGGACCAGTCCGAGCTGGCCGACCCGGATCCGCTCCGTCTGCATCGCCAGGTAGAGGTCCAGCATGATCGGATTGGGCGAGACCTCGAAGCCTTCGATGTGGAAGTGGTGCTCGGTGAACCCGATCGAGTCATAGCCCAGCGCGTCGCCCGCTTTGGCGAACGCCGACAGGTCCTCGAGCATGTCCTGGTACAGCTCGGGACGATTCCCGGCCATGCCGGCCTCAATATCCTCGCGCGTACCGACCGAAGGAAGGAAAAAAAGACTGACTTGCATCGGAGATCCTTTATCTGACACCCTCTCCCTCTGGGAGCGGGTTGGGGTGAGGGTTCCTAGTGGAGGGACGACAGAAACGACGACACCGCGTCGTTGAAGTCCGCCGGGTTGTCAATGTTGGCCGCGTGTCCCGCATTCGGGATGACCGCCTTGGTACTCCCGGGAATCTTGTTCACCATGTAGTCCGTACCGGCGAGAAACGGTTCGTCGTGCTCGCCGACCAGCACCAGCGTCGGCTTGTCGATGCTGGACAGCGACTGGATGATCCGGTTGTCGAACTGAGCCAGCATCCCCCGAGCCGCCCTGGCCAGTCCGGCCGCCGAGCGGTGCGTCGAGACCCGAACCTCCTCCGAGCCGCCCAGCGCCGCCAGCCCGTCGCGCTCGAGCGCTTCCGCCCGAGGAATCGCCATGCCCGTGTTCCAGCCTTCGCGAGCCTTCGGATTGTTGTACCCGGGACCCGTATCGAACAGCATCAGCGCCTCCGTCCGCTCGGGATAGGCGACATTGAACGCCAGCGACATGTACCCGCCCAGCGACAACCCCCCGATCACCGCGCTCTCCACGCCCTCGGCGTCCAGGATCGCGGCCATGTCGTCCACCGTCTCGGCCTCGCTGTAGCAGGACGGGTCCTCCGGCGAGTCCGTCAGCCCATGCCCGCGCATGTCCCAGACAATCAGCCTGTGAACCCGGGAAAGCAGGTCGAGCTGCCCCGCCCACATCTGCGAGGTCGCGCCGTAACCGTGCGAGAGCAGGATCGTCGGCCCCGAACCCCGTGCCTCGTAGTGGATGCCGACGCCGTCACGGTCAATGCTGGGCATGTTTTCGCCTCCCGTTTCGCAATAGGATAGGGTGACCTCTTCGTTGGACCGACTAGCGAATCGTGCTGGATGCAAGGAGCGGGTCATCCGCCCCGCGCCAAGAGGCCAGAGGACACGTTAAAGGCGCACGATGCCAAGGCGATTCCACCGCAGAACCGTCTTGCGCGCCGGCATCGGAGCAGCTACCGCGGCTGTTGCAGCATTGATCGGCGGGAGATCAAGCGCTGGATTAAGCGCGCCTCACGTTGCCCCTTCTGAGAAGGGCGCGATCCGGACTGCGCGCAGTCTGCTTTTCGCATTCAATCCAGAGAGTCGCAAACTCAGTGACCTGGACGGTGCATATTCAGTCGCCATCTTTCGTCACCAAGCAAGCGGCTGGATGCTTCTCCACCCGAACATCCCTGGAGCCGACAGCACCGAATTCACGATCGGCCCGTACGTCCTCGCTGGGTCCAAAGCCAATCTGATCAACTTCGCTGAGCGGAACCAGATAGCCGTTGAGGTAAACCAGCAGCGCATCCCCAGGCCGATTACGCCGAGGAAACTCCTTTGGCACCCACCTAGGAGCTGGGCCCTAGGTACTTGGACGAGTGATCAAGAAGTACCAGCAAGCGAGTTTATGCAATGGCATGGGGCGGCAGATCTCCGAGCGTACGATTCAGAGGCACAGACGTACTACAGCCCGGAGCTCATCGAGCCGGGCCAATCGTTGTGGGTGCGTGCGCATGAAACAGCTCCTATAGCGCCGTCCCACTTCTACACCAGTGACAACTACGGTCCAGCACAACCGGCGAAAGAATGGCAGCTTCTGGATCCGCATGACGTTGTTCAGCGTTACCTTCCAGTAGTGTTTGGCGAAAGCGACGAGCGCAGAGCGAAGCTTCAACGTATCGAGAAATGGAGTTCGCTCAACCCGCCGGTCTGGTTCGTTGACGGCGGTGTGAGCGATGAAGACCTTAGCTTCGTTTCGCAGCTGTTTGAGGAACTGCGCGGCCTGACTGGGTTGGAGATTACCCAAGCTGCATCAGCAGCGATTGCGAACTTTCGCATTCACTTGCGTGTATCTAGGCACTTTCATCATCCTGAGTTTGACCGGGGGTTCGAGTTGCAGAATCTTGGCCGGTTTGCCATCTGGTGGGATGCTCGTCGAACAATTCAACGTGCCGTTGTCGTGGTGCAATCTGAAACCAACGACGGAGTCGACCTCACCGAACGAGCATTCCGCCATCTTTGCGTCGAAGAGATTGTCCAGAGCTTCGGGCTGCGAAACGACCCACCTCAAGAACGAGAGTACGGTGCAAGCATGTTCAATCCTCTATGGAGACATCAGCCGACCGAACTATCTCCCCACAACCGGGCAATCGTTTGGCTGCATCACCGACCGGAGATCAGACCTAACGCAATGCAGCAGCAGGTAGAAGATGCCATTCGGAAAGAGATTGGGTTCTACGCTCAGTAGATGGCTTGTGTTGCCCGCCCCGGTGTGCATTCGGCGCGTATCCTTGAGCAACGAATCGTTCCTGGAGGCATCCGATGAAGACCCCGATTGGTCCGGAGATTGTCTTCGAGTTGGGTGGCGTGGGCTCTCTGGCGATCTCGCCCGACCAATCCGTCGTTGCCTATGTCCGCGCCCAGGTCGAGGACGGCAAACGGGTCTCCTGGATTGAATGCGCCCCGTTCGCCGGAGGCGAATCGCGGCGGCTGACCTCCGGCAAGTCGGACTCCGCGCCGTCATGGGCGCCCGACGGCTCGGCGCTCTCGTTCCTGCGCCCCGCCTCCGACGAACCGGACGCAACGCGCCACATCTGGCTGCTGCCGGCGGACGGCGGCGAAGCAACGCGGTTGACCGACCTCCTGCACTCAATCGCGGGTTTTGACTGGTTGCCGGACGGTTCCGCCATAATCGCCACCGTCGACATCGATCCCCATCGCGGCGAACGCGACGGCTCCAGGACCACCGTCGTCCGCGACACCTACTACCGAGGCGATGCGCTCGGCTACCGCGAGGACGCCTGGCACCAACTCTTCCGGATCGATGCATCGACCGGTGAAGTGACGCAGCTGACCACCGGAACCTACAACCACGCTCATCCGGTCGTCTCGCCCGACGGACACTGGGTCGCATTCACGGCCGACCGAACCGTCGATCGCGAGAAGCGCCGGCCGTTTGGTTCCGAGCTGTGCGTGATGTCGACCCGGGGCGGACACATTGAGCGTCTGACTCCGGGAATCATGTCCGCAGGCAAGCCGTGTTGGTCGCCCGACGGTTCGGCGCTCGCGGTGTCCGTGACCGACATGTCGCAGCGTCACCAGGCCTACCTGGAGCGGATCAAGCGCTACAGCGGCCAGCGAACGCGCCTGACCGACGACACGGTCAATCCTCAGACCGGTTTCTTCCCCATCGCCGGCCCGCCGACCATGGTCTGGCACGGCGACGGGATCACCTTCGCCGGCGACGCGCAGGGCCGCTCGGGTGTGTATCGGGTCAAGTCGGACGGCTCAGAGCCGGTTGAGGCGCTCCGTTCCGAGGCCGAGCTGATCAACGGCTTCGACGTCTCCGCCGACGGCCGCGCGATTGCGATTGTGTCCACGACTCCGGACGCTCCGGGTGAAATCGTCGCCATCGGCGACGACACGCAGGCAGTACTGACCAACGCCGCGGAGGACTTCGTCGAGTCGCACGAAATCGGCGAGGTCGAGTTCTTCACGGTCGAGCGCGACGGCTGGGAGATCCCCTGCGGCCTGATCTATCCGCCCGGATTCGACCCGGAGCAGTCCTGGCCGCTGGTGATGGAGATCCACGGAGGCCCGAACGGCTTCTTCGGCGAGGGCTTCAACGTCCTGCACCAGGTCATCGCCGGCGCCGGCTTCCTCGTCCTCTTCGTCAATCCGCGCGGATCGTCAACCTATGGCGCGAGGTTCACCGACGCCGTCACCGTCGATTGGGGCGGCGAGGACTCGCTCGATCTGCTCCATGCCCTCGACGTGGTCTGCGAGCGGCCGTATGTCGACGCCGACCGACTCGGCGTCCACGGCTACTCGTACGGCGGCTACATGACGACCTGGTTGATCGGCCACGACGACCGCTTCAGGGCCGCCATCGCCGGCGCGCCGGTGGTCAACCTCTGGTCGATGTGGGGCGTCTCCGACATCGGACCGTCCTGGGGGTCGTACCAGTGGGGCGACGTGCCCGACGACAACTTCGACTGGTACCGCGAACGCTCGCCCATCACCTACGTCGACAACGTCCAGTGCCCGGTGCTCATCCTCCACGGCGAACACGACTGGAGAGTCCCCATCTCTCAGGGCGAGGAGTACTTCGCCGGCCTCCGCTATCGCGGCAAGAAGGCAGAGATGGTCCGCTTCCCCGGCTGCTCGCACCTGATGATGCGAGTCGGCGACCCGCCACTGGTCCAGGAGTACTACGAGCGCATGGTCCAGTGGTTCAAGCGCTACCTGTAGCTATTTCTGCGGTCGCATCACGGCAGCCACGGGCCGAAGCGTTCGACGGATCACCCGCTGAGCCGCGACCTGCATCTGGATCGTGGGCGGCTTCATCCGCAGGTAGATCGTGCCCAGAATGATGCTGATGGCGATCGACGACAGGCCCATGAGTATGAACACGTCCTGCTCGCCGATGATGTCGGCGACGTATCCAAAGCCCAACCCGGTGAACGACTGGACCCCGAACGGCAGGAACGTGAGCGCCGTCACTCGACCGTGATACTCCCGCTCCGATTGGCGGATGACCTCGGCCGTGTTGAGCGTCTGAAAGGCCGAGAACCCGGACCCAACCAGGAAGATCACCGGCAGCATGACCAGCGCATTGGGCGTCACGCCGAGCAGCGCCACGCCGAGCCCGAACGCGCAGCTCATGACCAGCAGCACGCCGGCCGACCATCGCGTCCCCACAACCCCCGCGACCGAAAGCCCGACAATGAACGAACCCACGCCCATCGGCCAGGTCACCAGCCCGAGATTCCGCGATTCGATCCCGAACACGTTCTCGAGCAGGCCGGGCAGCACGTTCTGGTACGGACCGGCAGTGGCGGAGACCAGTAGCAACGTCGCCAGCAACACCCGCAGCCGTGGCTGTCGCCAGGCGTAGCGCAGCCCCAGCAGCAACTCGCGCGTCACCGATCCGCGCGGTACGTTGCGCGGGCTGCCGGGCGGCATCAGGTAGAGCGAAATAATGGTCACGACCAGGATGCCGGCCATGATGAAGTAGGCCCCGTCGGCGCCGATAAACGGGGCGAACAGCAACAGCGAGCCCAGAACGGGTCCGACAGACTGCGGGAATGTGAGCCCCGTCTGCAGTAGCGCCACGCCGTTGCCGACCAGGCGCGGAGGGACGATGTCGGCGATGTACGCGCGGCGCGACGGGCCCGTGAAGGCAAAGCAGGCTCCGAGAAAGAGCGTGCTCACCGTCAGCCAGATCACCTCGATCCGGCCGATCACGATCAGGAAGCCGATCAGCGCGTAGTTGATCGCAATCGCCGTCTGCGCCAGGACGATCAGCCGGCGCTTGGACAACCGGTCGGTCAGCGCGCCGGCGAACGGTCCGATGAAGAACCAGGCAATCCCATTCCCGGCCATCGCCAGGGCGACGGATGAATTGGTGCCGCCGAGGTCAAAGGCGACGATCGGCAGGACCGTGAAATTCATCGAGAAGGACATGAAGGCCATCACGGTCAGCAACCAGTGAAGCCGGAAGAGACCGACTCCGAAGGCCTCGAACGTCTGGCCGATGCCTGAGCGAATCATGTTCCGTGATCGTATGATGTGGGCAGGTTTACGTCAGAAGCTGGAATCAATAAGGGTGAGGCGCATGGACGTCGACACGGCAATTCGCGAGCGTCGGACGATCGGTGTGTTCTCTGACCGTCCCATATCTCAGGGCGAGGTCGAAGAACTGATCGAGGCGGCGCGCTGGGCGCCGAATCACAAGCACACTGAGCCCTGGCGATTCCAAGTGGTCTCGGGCAAGGCGCGCGAGGAGATGTGCGACGCCATCCTCGCCGCAGGCGGAGAGTTCGCCAAGGACCCGCGCGGCCAGCTGATGCGCTCGCCCCTGTTCATCGCTGTCACCCAGCAGGCCGTGCTCGACGATCCGGTCCGCGACCAGGAAGACTACGCGGCCGTTTGCTGCGCCGTGCAAAACATGATGCTGGCCGCGACCGCCCGAGGCCTGGCGTCAAAGTGGAGCACCGGCGCCCTGGCCGAGAATCCCGCCGCCAAGCGCTGGCTCGGCATCAGTGAGCAGGACCGCATCGTCGCCTATCTCTACCTCGGCTACGCCCCCGATGAGATGCGCGAGATGCCAGCCGAGCGTCGTCCGGCCGAGGTCATCTGGCGGAGCTAGGACTGAGCTTGGCTGCGGATGAACCCCGCGATCGCTTCCGCCGCCAGTTCGCGGTTGCCTTCTTCGGTGTGCCCTGAGCGCTTCCGCGGCACGAGTCCGTGGTTGCCGTCGGGAATCCAACTGAGTTGAACGTGAGGCGAGAGTTCGTAGCCCTCGACCTCTTCCCTGGTCCCGTACTCGTCCCGCTCGCCCTGCACGATCAGGGTTGGCGTGGCCAGTTGCTGCAGATGGATGATGATCGCGGATGACGGGTTGTTCGGCGCATGGAACGGATAACTGATACAGACCATGCCGGCCGGCTCGACGGCGTCGGCGATGTAGCTGGCGATCCGTCCACCCATGCTGCGGCCACCGAAGAACAGCTTGGAGGTTGGCACGCCCTGTTGCGCCAGTTGTCGAATCACCTGCACCCACGCCCCGGCGAGCACATCCTCCGGATCGGGCGGCCACGGTCGGCGTCCGGTTTCCATGGCCCGGCGCATGTAGGGGAAGTCGAACCGAGCGACACGGACGCCTCGTGCGGCAATCAGCTCCGCCAGCGCCGTCGTGTTGGGGTGCGTTGACGACGCGCCCGCCCCATGCGTCAGCACCAGAGTCGGCGCCGGCGGAGACGTCGGCAGATTCCAGGTCAGCGGCGTCTCCATCGTCGAGACCTACGCAGACGTACGCGCGATGATCGGCGCCATCTCGTCGATCAACTCGTTCGCCGCCGCAGGATCGAGCGCGGTCATCGCCAGATGGTCGACGCCCCGAGATTCCGCGCGTTCCGACTTCTCGATGATCTGGTCCGCTGTCCCGATGATCATGTCCTCGAGCTGGTGCGGAGTGACGAAGCGCGCCTCGCCCTCCTTGAGATAGCTGTAGTGCCCTTCATGGACGTCGAGGTAGAGCCGATCGAGCGGCCGGCCGCGCTCCTCGGCGTAGCGGGTGATGTACTGGTTGTACTCGGCCGCGAGATCCGGATTCGCGCCCTTCAGGTTGCCGCCCCAGCCGCCGTACTCGGACTCCCACAGGGTGTGGCTTTGCACCGCCGCCACCGCTCCAGCGCGATGGATCACGCGCTCCGACATGATGTCCTCGCCGTCCTCCAGCACGCATGCGCCGACCAGGCCAACCGTGTAGGGCTTCTCGGTCGAGCGACCCGCCGCACGCGCCGCGTCCTCGATGATCGGGAAGGCCGAATCGAGCCACGGTCCGGTCCCGGCGGTCACGAATCCGTCGCCGATCTCGCCGACCACCGCCGTCGCTCGCGGGCCGTTGGCGGCGATGTAGATCGGGATGTGATCCTTGACGTTGTAGAAGTCCGGATGGTCGGGATGGATCAGCCGGATCCAGGTCTCACGACCGGTGACGTCGTCGGTGTGCAGGATGTCGTTGCCGTCGAGCAAGTCGCGGACCTGCTGCGCGTATTCGCGGAACTTCCTTACCGGGTACGACGGCAGACCCATCGTGTTGCGGCCGGTGTAACCCGTGCCCAATGCCAGGATCGTGCGGCCTGGGGCAAGCTTGTTGATCGTCGCGATCGCCGAAGCCGTGACCGGCGCGATCCGGTTGGAGGGAATCGAGACGTGCGTGCCGAGCTTGATCGTGGACGTGCGCTCGGCGGCCAGCGCCATTGCGGCGTAGCAGTCCGACCAGATCAACTGCGAGTCGGGGAACCAGGCGTGGGTGAAGCCCGCCTCCTCGGCGCGCACGACTTCCTTCCACATGTCGATGTAGGTGGGAACGACCAGTCCGTATTCCATCTGATGCTCCTCGCTGGTTCCTAGCCGCGCTTCTGGATGACCTCGCGGGCGAAGTCGTCGATAATCTCTCGTGCGCCGGCGGGATCATTGGCCGTCAGCGCGATGTTGTCGACGCCGATTGACTCCAGGTGCTCGATCTTCTCGATGATCTGCGGTCCCGTGCCGACCAGGCTGCGCTCGAGCACTTGGGGGAAGATGAACCGCTCCTCGCCCGGCTTGAGATAGACCATGTGGCCCTCGTGGACATCGAGGTAGAGCCGGTCCTCGGGCGTGCCCTTCGCGGCTGAATACTCGCGGATGTAGCTGTGATACTCGCCGGCGAGGTCGGGGTTGTCCATGCCCAGGTTTGCGCCCGGACCGTAGGCCGCCTCCCACATCGCATGAACGCCGGGCACCATCCCCGGACCGAGGATGCGCATGATCCGTTCCGAGTCCAGCCCTTCGCCGTCTTGCAGGACGAGTCCCGTGGTCAATCCGACCGTGTACGGCTTCTCCGTCGAGCGGCCGGCGGATTCGGCCGCCGCCGCAATCACCGGGAAGCTCTGTTGAGCATTGAGCCCCATGCCGGTCGTCACCCATCCGTCGCCGACCTGTCCCACGACCTCCATCGCGCGCGGGCCGTTGGCGGCCACGTAGATCGGAATGAAGTCGTCGAGATTCAGGAACTCGGAGTGCTGACCGTGGATCAACCGGATCCACCGCTCCTGGCCAGTGACGTCGTCCGTGTAAAGCACATCCTCGCCGTTGAGCAGTCCGCGCACCTGTTGCGCGTACTCGCGGTAGCGGGCAATCGGATAGGCGGGCAAACCCATCGTGTTGCGACCCGTGTAGCCGGTGCCGATACCCAGAATGATCCGTCCCGGCGCCAGCTTGTTCAACGACGCCACCGCAGACGCCGTCACCGGCGCGATCCGGTTCGACGGAATCGCCACCAGCGTGCCCAGCTTGATCGTCGAGGTGTGATGCGCCGCGAGCGCCATGGCCGCGTAGACGTCGGAGTAGATCAGCTGCGAGTCATAGAACCACGCATGGGTGAATCCGGCTGCCTCGGCCCGCTGGACCTCCTGGTACGCATTGATCCAGCTCGGGATTCCGATTCCGTAATGCATGGGGCAGTCCTTTCCCTGCTTATCTCAGTTGGTAGGTGGGCGGTTTCTTCCACAGGTCGGTCGGCGGATTCTCCTGTTGGGCCAGGATCTTCGCTCGTTGCGCCTTGTCCAGCCGTTTGCCTTGCTGAATGATCTTGCGGTTGGCCTTCTCCTTGGCCTTGTTCTTGGCCACGCTCGCCGGATTCGGCCGCTTCTTCTCGCCTCGCGAGGCCCTGACCACCCCCGACTTCTGCAGGCTCTTCAGATGTGCCTGGACGTTGCCGTCCGCGGCCCGGCGCAGACGCTTGTCGATCGAGTCCCCGTAGATGTTCTCCATGATCTGCCACGACGTCTTCGGCTCGCCGTCTTGCAGTTGCTCGAGGATCTGGTCCTCGCGCATCTGCCGGTGGGCCACGTACATTTCCAGCCGGTCGCGTGCGTTGGCCTCCTCGGTGTCGGTGATCAACGGGCCATGACCCGGGCACAGCACCTTCACGTTCGGCAACTCGAGCAACCGACGCAGCGATGCCATGTATGAGTTGATGTCACCCACCACGGTGGTCGTGTTGCCCAGAATCGTGTCGCCGGTGAAGAGGATGCCCTCTTCCTCGATGTAGTAGCAGAGGGAGTCGACCGAGTGTCCCGGGCTGGTCATCACCTGGACGCGGATGCCGCCGTCGAGGTTGATCTCATCGCCATCCGAGTACGTCTTGACGCCGTCCTTGGGCAACCGCCCCCGCAGCAGGCGAACGCCGTTCTCCGGCACCGCGACCTCGGCCTTGAGATGTTCGTTGACGTGCTTCAGGTTGCCCGAGTGGTCGAAGTGGTGATGCGTGATCGCGGCCACGCCAATCTCGGAGTGGTCGATCGCCGCCAGGTAACCGCGTAGCATCCAACGGAACTTGTCAATCGCTTCGCCCGAGTCAATCGTCAGCGTCTGACCGCCGCGCTGGCCGATGATGTAGATGTTGGTCGAAGTCGGACGCATCGGCTGGTCCTCGGGCACCGGCACCATGCGCACGTTTTCACTGATCTTCATGACGACGCTCCCTTAGGTGTGACTGCCGATCGCAATGTTCGCGACCTGCGGTGCGACGTCTCGAGCCAGGAACTCCGGGACATCGTCGCGGTCGAACATGAAGTGTTGAAACTGGACCTCGGCCACGCCGGCTTCGGCCAGACGACCCAGAGCGTCAACCGTCTCATCGGAGCCGCCGGCCAGCCGGCCCATCGCCTTGAACTCGGTCAGGAAGTCATCCAGGGACCGACCCTGCCCACCGAACATCCGCTGCACAAACTTGCCGCCCGCCTCCACCAACTCCGGCGTCCCGACCGCATGAAACATCATCATCGAATGTTGAATCTCGTCCGGATCGCGGTCTATGGCATCGCAAGCGCAAGCCATCACATCGCGCTTGTGGCGGTACGCCTCAGGCGTGAGCGAGACGCAGTTCCACTCCGAGGCGTACTTCGCCGCCAGCGGAATCGTCCGCTTCTCCCCGCCGCCGCCAATCAGGATCGGCGGCCGCCCAGCCTCAGGGATCGGCAGGCAGTCGGCCCGGTCGAGTTGGTAGTACTGGCCCCGATAACTGGACTGCCCCGGACTCCACAGCGCCTGCATCATGTTGATCGCATCCTCGAGCCGCTCGAAGCGCTCTCGGGTCGGGGGAAAGTCGAGACCGTACGTGTCGTGCTCGGCCTGATTCCACCCGGCACCCAGCCCCATCACGAATCGCCCGCCGGAGAGCTGATCAATCTGCGCCGCCATCCGACCGACGTCCACCGGTCTGCGGAACGTGACCGGCGTGACCATCGGCCCAAAGCGCAGGCTGGAGGTCTCCTCGGCCGCCATGACGAAGCTCAGGAAGCACTCGAGGCTGTCCTGCTGGGCGATTTCAATCGGGCCGGTGAAGTAGTGGTCGCTGCGAAAGAGTGAGGGGAACTCGAGACGCTCAGCGAGCTGCAGGATGTGCCGCCAGCGTTCCCAGGTCAGTCCGTTCTGCCCCTCGACCATCAATGCGACGCGCATACATTCTCCCCCCGTCGCGCTGCTGAGCCCGACGTCCGTGTTGGCATGTTAAGGCTGCACCGACGAGCGCCGTCGGCATTAGCGCGGCAGTGCGATCGCGTCGTCCAATACGACCACCGTCACAGGATCGTCAGGATGCCAGACCACCTCGGTGCGGAGCCTGGTTTCGACTTCGGCTCCCGACCGCAGCCTCACCCGTACCACTTGGTCATGGCCGTAGTACTCGCTGCTCATCACTGTCGCCCGCTCGGGATCGTCATGTGTGGTTGGCTTCAGCGCCAGTTGCTCGGGCCGGAGCAGGATGTCGAACGAGTCGCCCGCATCATCGGCGGGCGGATTGGCAAGGATGACATAGCCCAGCTCGGTCTCCGCCCCGCTGCGTAGACGGCGCCCGGGCAGGATATTGGCGTCCCCGACGAACGTGCCGATAAAGCGCGTCTGGGGCCGGTAGTAAATCTCGTCGGGCGTGCCAATCTGTTCGATCCGACCGAGTCGCATGACCGCCACGCGGTCGGCCAGTGAGAGCGCCTCCTCTCGGTCGTGGGTGACGAAAACCGCGGCAGTGTCGGCCGCCTTGAGGATGGAGCGCATCGCCAGTCGCAGGCTGGCGCGCAGGTTCTGGTCGAGGTTGCTGAACGGCTCGTCCAGCAAGACGGCCGCCGGCTGAGGCGCGAGCGCGCGGGCAAGCGCGACACGCTGCGCCTCGCCGCCGGAAAGCTCATGCGGAAAGCGCTCGGCGAAGCCGTCCAGGCCCACCAACTCAAGCATTTCCCGTACGCGAGCCGGTGCCTCAACGTGCCGCAACCGGCGCAACTGCCTCGTCCACCACGCGCGCTGCCCGTCGGGCAGACCGAATCCGACGTTCTCGCCCACGCTGAGGTGCGGAAACAGCGCGAAATCCTGCGGCACCATCCCGATCCTGCGATGCTCCGGCGGCCTCCAGGTCGACTCGTCCACGACGACCTCGCCGTTAATCTTCACCGCCCCACCGTCGGGCCGCTCAAAGCCGGCGAGCACGCGCAGCGTCGTTGATTTGCCGCAACCGCTCGGCCCCAGCAACGCGACGATCTCCCCGCGTTCGACCTCGAAGGACGCCTCACGCACAGCCACGGTTTCGCCGAACGTCTTCGAGACGCTCTGCGCAATCAGCGCCGGCGTGTCGTCGCGTCGTTCAGGTACGGAGTTCACGATCACTCCCAAACAGCAGGAACATCGGCAGCGCCGCGCAAGCCAGCAGCAACAACGCGGCCGCCGCGGCGCGGGCGAAGAACGCCTCCTCCGTATGACCCCACAGAGTCGTCGCCAGCGTGTCGAACTCGATTGGCGCCAGGATGACAGTGGCCGGCAGTTCCTTCATCGTGGTCAGGAAGACAAGCGCAAAGCCCGCCAGCACGCCCGGAGTGATGAGCGGCAACGTGACATGGCAGAAGGTCTGCCAGGGGCCGCGGCTCAGGGAGCGAGAGGCTTCCTCGAGGCCCGGCTGGATCCGCACCAGTGACGTTCGCAACCCGGCAATCGCCTGAGGCAAGAACAGCACCGTGTACGCAAAGATCAGCGTAATCAACGTCTGATAAATCACGGGCATCGTGCGCAATGCGAAAAACACCAGCGCAAACGCGACGACCACTCCCGGCAATGCATATCCGACATACGAAACTCGGTCGATCAGGCGCGACAGGAATCCTGGACGACGGATCACCACGATGGCGATCGGCATCGCCACCGCCACCGTCACGCCACCTGCCAGCGCCGACACATAGACCGACTTGAGCGCCGCACTCCAGAGCCCCGGGAACGTCTCGCCGTAGCCCAATCCGACCGACAACCAGTGAAACAGGACCGCAATGGGCACCGCCAGGGCGATGATCACCAGCAAGCTGAGCGCCGCCAGGGCAGGCCACCGCCAGCGGCCCAGCCGGACCAGCCGAGGCCTCCGCGCGGCGCCGCTGCCGAGGCGGTGGTATCGAGCGCGTCGTCGCTGCGACCAGTCGATCAGCAGGACGAACGCGACCAGCCCGACCAACACCAGCGACAACACGGCTGCTCCCGACAGGTCGAACGCTGACGTGAGCCTCAGGTACACCGCCCAGGTGAACGTCTCGTACTGCATGAACGAGACCGCCCCGAACTCCGAAATCGTGTACAGCGCAACCAACAGACTGCCGGTCGCGATCGGCACGCGAAGCTGGGGCACCGTGACTCGCCAGAATGCACCCCAGGCCGATTGTCCGAGCGAACGCGCGGCTTCTTCTATTGACGGATCGATGTCGCGCAGCCCCGCCCTGACCACGATCAACAGATAGGGAAACGTGAACAGCGTGATCGTCAGCCAGGACCCGAAGAACCCGTAGATCTCCGGAATCTGCTGGACACCCAGCGGCTCGAGCAAGTCTTGCAGCGACCCATTCGGTCCCAACGCGATGATGAAGGCGAAGGCGCCGACGTACGAGGGGATCGCCAGAGGAACGATGGTGATCGACCGCCAGAAGCCGGCCAACGGGAGGTTGGTGCGTTCAGTGAGGAACGCGATCGGCAGAGCGATTGCAGCGCAGGTCACCGTCACCGCCGCGGTCAGCGAAGCGGTATTCGTCAGCAACCGCAATGTGCTGCCGCTCAACACTCTCGACCAGTCATCCGCGTCAGCGGTCGCGGCCCGCACAATCAGGTAGACAAGCGGGATGCAAGCGGCTCCGGCAACGGCCAGCGCGAGAATCCAGACGGCCGGGATCGAGAATCGAAGGCGCGAAGGCAGCTCGACGGTTCCGCTGAGAATGCTCATGGCTGGAGGCTACCGGAGGGGTTCACCGCAACAGCGCGAGAAGCGCTCGACGTTCCCGCCCGCTTGCAAGCGGACGGGAACGTCGGTTGTGGTTGGTACCACACTGTCTGCTCGGATGGACCGCTGCCGCCTCCCCCATGGCGAAGCGACGACAGCGGCCATGCCATCCAGAGCGGGGATGGGCTGGCGAGAGCCCTACCCCCTGCGGGGGCAGGGGCCGTCTATGACGAGTCCGGGCAGGCTGCCAATCCGATCTTGTCGAACACATCGAGGGTGCCCTGCAGGTCGGAGAGCGATGTCAGCGCCAGCGATGGCGGGTCGAGCGAGTCCAACGACGGCAGATCCACTCGAGGCTCTACACCGGCCGAGACCGGGTACTCGTTCGTTTCGTTACGGAAGTAGGTTTGACCCTCCTCGGAGAGCAGGAAGCGGATAAACCGAAGCGCGTTGGCCTGGTTGGTCGTGCCTTCCAGCATCGCCACACCGGCGATGTTGATCAGCGCGCCCGCTTCGCCCGCGTCGCCCGGCGGGAAGTAGTTGACCGCGAGGTGGCGGTTGGCGTCGTACGACGGTCGGAAACGGTAGTAGTGGTTGACCAGACCGATGTCGAACGTGCCGGCGATCACGGCGTTGATTTGCGTCGAGTTGTTCCTTCGACACTGGACATCGTTGGCGATCATGTCACGCAGCCACTGCTCGGCCACCGCTTCGCCGTGAATCACGCGCATCGCGGTAACAAAGGCCTGGAAGCTGCCGTTGCCCGGAGCCCAACCAACCCGTCCACGCCACTCTTCGTCGGTCAGATCGAAGACGGAGTTGGGCCGATCGGCTTCGGCGACACGCTCGGTCGAGACGATCAGCACGCGGGCCCGGCCGGATGTGCCAATCCATTGGCCGTCGTCATCCTTGAAGTTGTCGTTCTCGACGGAACCGAGGATGTCCGGCGGAAGTTGGGCGGCGAGCCCCTCCTCCGCAAGGAACGAGAGAGCGCCGGCGTCCTGGCCGTAGAAGATGTCGGCCGGGGAGCGCCTTCCCTCTTCGCCGATCGTCAGGGCCAGCGCCGAGGTGCTGCCGTAGCGGACCTTGACGTTGATCCCGGTCTGCGCTTCGAATCGCTCGATGATCTCTCCGACCAACGACTCTCCACGACCCGAGTAAATGACGAGGTCGCCCGGATCGTCGGGAGACACGACCGAGGCGATCCTGGAGACCAACCACTGGTTCGCGGCGGTACCGGCCGGGAAGATCTGACCTCGCAGAACCGTCTCGCCGTCGGCCCGAATGCCGAACTCCGTGTTGCCGTTGGCCTGGCGAATCGCAATCACCTGCAGTTGGACGCCGAGCTTCTCGACAACGGTGCTGATGTAGACGCGGCCGACCCGTGGATTGGCGGGCAGGAATCGGCGAGAAGGTGTCAGGATTTCGCCGTCCGCCGAGAGGCCGAACTCGATCCGGCTGTCGTCGTGCAGCTGCGCGCGAACACGAACGTCGAACGTCGGCGCGTCCTGCGCGTCCGCCGTGCCGAGCGCCGCAAACACGCCGGCGAGCATCGCCGTGATTGTCAGCAGCGCCACCAGCCGGCGCGGTAGCCGGAGCCTCCCGGCTCCTGTCTGGGGATGTTCCATCATCGCTCCTCCTGCAAGCCGATGTGCGGCGTGTCTCCGCGGCACGGAAGTTGAGTACCCGCGTAGTTTATACATATCTTTGCATAACATGCAAATATGACGTGGAAAGAAAGTCCGGCCGATCAGGTGTCAACATGTGCCCGCGACAAAGCGAACCTCAGGGCAGGACCCCGGCATCCCGCAGCAACTCGATCGTGCCCTCCAGATCGGACAGCGATGTGAGCGCCAACGACGGCGGGTTGAGCTCAGCCAACGGGACCAGCGCCGGTCGTGCGTCAATCTCGGAGATCACGGGATACTCGCTGGTCTGCTCACGGAAATAGGACTGACCCTCCTGGCTCAGGAGAAAGCGGACGAACTTCAGAGCGTTCTCCGAGTTGCGAGATGATTTGAGCACCGCCACGCCGGCCACATTGACCAGACCTCCGGCCGCGCCGGGATCAGTGAAGTGATTCGCGGCCGGGAACTCGGGATCGTCCGCCAGGAAGCGGAACAGGTAATAGTGATTGACCAGTCCGACATCGATCTCTCCATCGCCCACGGCCTGGACGATCGGCGAGTTCCTCGGAAACTCGACGACATCGTTGGCCAGCATGCTGCGGAGCCACTGCTCAGTCGTATCTTCGCCGTGGATCTGGCGCATGGCGGTGACAAACGCCTGGAAACTGGCGTTGGTCGGCGCCCAGCCAACCCGGCCGCGCCACTCCTCGTTGACGAGGTCGAAGACGCTGTCCGGCGGATTGGGCACCCGCTCTGTCGAGACGATCAAGACGCGCGCTCGGCCCGATGTCGCAACCCACCGACCGGAGGCGTCGGCTAATTCCGGCGCAACGCTGGCCACGACATCGTCCGGCAGTCGCCTCAGCACTTCGCCCTCTGCCAGGGCCGCGAGCGCGCCCGCGTCCTGCGAGTAGAAGACATCCGCCCGAGAGCGGTCGCCTTCTTCAAGGATGGCCGAGGCGAGTTCCGCCGTGCCGGCGTAGCGGATTCGAACGTTGATCCCGCTGATCTCTTCAAACCGTTCAATCAGTGGGCCGACCAGCGATTCTCCCCGGCCCGAGTAAATCGTCAGCTCGTCGCTCCCGGACTGGCTCGCGGACGGTTGTCCCGACTCTTCCGAGGCGCAAGCGGCCGCCGCGATGGACAGCAATGCGAGCAGCGCGAGCGAGAGCCGAAGCGCGAGTCCAGCACGAACGTCAGGCATCGGCAGCGGCTTCCTCCCTGATCGGCGCCGATCAGCAGGACAATTCATCGACACAGGGATCATTGGCCAAAGTTGCAGTTAGTGCAACTTATCGGGTCGAAGTGAGAGCGGGACGGTTGCGCGCTACCAGGAACTCTTCCGCACACCGGGCAGCAGGCCCAGCGAGGCCATCTCGCGGAAGGTGATCCGGCTGAGACCGAACTTGCGCATGTACGCACGCGGACGACCGGTCACGGCGCAGCGGTTCTTGATTCTGGTTGGCGAGCTGTTGCGGGGCAGCGCCTGAAGCTGGAACTGGATGTTCTGCTTCTCGCGCGGGTTGTTGGACTCTTTGAGCTGCTGCTTGAGCGCCGCGCGCCGATTCTGGTACTTGGCGTGCATCTTGCGGCGCTTCAGGTCGCGGTGAACATTCGAGGTTCGGGCCATGCGTTGTCCAGTGTTGGGTCTTCAGGTCGTCTCTATGAGCCTAGTCGCAGTCCGAGCGTTGGGGCTAGTCTCGCCGCTTGCGCTTGTCAATCTTGCGTCCGCTCTGCTCTTCCAGGCGGCCCAGCGCCCGGCCCTTATCCGGGTGCGGATCCTTGCGCTCGCCGTAGATCGTGATGCCTTCGTGGTCCTTCGGCAGATACTCAGTGATGGGAAGACCTTCCTCATCGCAGAACAGCAGTCAATGGCAATACTTCCAACGCTGCATCTCCTCGCACGGGCAAATCCAGGTCGACTCCTTGACTTCTTCCGCCTTGTCTTCGTAGAAGTTGCAGGGACAGAGCGGCCGCCCGTAGTCGTCAATGTGCTTGGCCAGGCCGATCACCAGGAACTCGGTGATCTCTTCCTGCGGATGGAGATACGACCCGCTCTTCTCCGCGAAGTTGCGGGCGAACTTCCACATCTTGTTCAGGTTCTTCTCCGACGCCTGCTGACGATCGTCGTCGCTGACCTGGTCGACATCCGCCATTGGTCGCTGCCCGTCTAGCTGTTCCTCGGATTCGCCGCTGGATCCACTCTAGGTGCTTACCGGCCCGCGGAAGGCGGCTAGTTGTTGGCGTTGTCGCCGCCTTGTCGGAAGAAGTCCTCCAGGTCGGCGATCAGCGCGTCCGCGCTCGGCAGTTCGCCCTCCGGCTGCGCTTCCTGCTGCGGTGCCGGACTGGCCGCTTCGAGCCGCGCCACGTAGTCGCGAAGTTCGCTGTTGTCGCGCAACGCCTCCTCGAGTTGCGTGTGAAAGCGATCGATACCGCGCTCGAGCGGATCGAGATCGAAGCTCAGTCCGGTCATCTCGCTGACGACGCGCAGCAAGGCCTGCGCCCCGACCGGATTCGTGATCCCCGGCAGGTAATGCGGGACCGATGCCCAGAGCGATACCCCGCCGACGCCGCGGCGTCGGCAGTGGTCGTGGAACACGCCGACGATGCCGGACGGACCCTCAAAGCGCGAGGGGTGCATGTTGTACCGCTGAGCCAGCGCGGAGCTGTTCGCCGATCCGCGAACGTGCACCGGCTGTGTATGCGGCGTGCCGGCCGCCACCGAGCCGAGCGAGAGGATCAGTTTCGCGCCGATCTCGTCAACCAGCTCGGAGAGCGCCGCCATGTACCGCTTCCAGCGATAGTGCGGCTCGATCCCGATGCCGACCACGATGTCGCGCCCGCTCGACGACGGCCGCAGGTGCACGAACTCAGTCGCCGGCCAGGCGATGAACCGCTCACCCTCGCGGTAGCGGGCCATCGGCCGAGCCTCGGTGAAGTCGTAGAATTCCTCCGGGTCGATCGTCGCGAACGGCTTCGCGCCCAGTTGTTGAATCAGATACTGGGCAGCGGTCGACGCCGACTCGCCGGCGTCGTTCCAGCCCTCCCAGGCGACGATCAGGACAGGATCGGTGAGATCGGGAAGTTCTTCGATACTGAGGTCAGGTGAGGTGGTCATGGACGAAGTTTACTCCAGCGCCGGCGCCCCGACGGCACAACAATTGACTCAAGAATGGGCTGCTCGCGTGGCCGCCAATCGCGAGCAGGCCGAGCGAGTGCGCGAGGAGTCTGACGGCGGTGACCACTATCGGCCCCTCGCAACGGCATTCCGAGCCGACCCCTACCGGACGGGAGACGCCGCGCTGGACGCGTTGAGCGACATCGCGCTACCCGACGACGTCTGGGTCGACATCGGCGCGGGCGCCGGACGTCTGGCTCTGCCGCTGGCCTTGCGAGTGGGGCAGGTGATCGCGATTGAGCCCTCCCCGGCGATGCGGGCCGAACTCGCCAACCTCCAGATCGAACACGGAATCACCAACATCGACCTGCGCGACGAACGCTGGCCGTCGGACGATCCGGCGATTTCAGACATGGCCGATGTCGCCTTGATCTCGCATGTCGGCTACGACATTGAAGAGATCGGCGCCTTCCTCGACACGATGGAACGCGTCGCGACGCGCGAGTGCGTCGCGCTCATGTACGACCGCGCGCCCGGTTCGATGTTCTGGCAGGTCTGGCCGACAATCCACTCCGAGGAGCACGCGCGCCTGCCCGGCGCCACGGAGTTCATCGACCTGCTGCACGCTCGCGGAGCAACCGTCGACGCGAGCGAACTGGAGCGCGGATCGGACCGTCAACGCTTCGGCTTCACCGAGCCGGACGAAGCGATGGACTGGGCGCGCAGACGGCTATGGTTGTCGGAGAACTCGGCCAGGCTGCCGCTCCTCAGACAGGCCGTGGCCGATTTGCTGATCGAACGGGACGGCTCCTGGTCGCTACCCGATCAACCAAGCCAGATGCTGATCCGCTGGAGAACAAGATGAACCGCGTCACCCCACTCACGACAGAAGAACTGATTGAAGCCGCTCCCTACCTGGCGCAACTGCGCGATTCCGGAGTGACCTTGCCGACCTCGTTCCACGTGTTGGGCCGGCGTCCGAAGATCCTTGAGGCATTCCAACCGTTCTTCGGCTCAATCATGCGCGAAGGCGGCGTCCCGACAGGCCTGAAGCAGCTCATCGCGCACGTGGTCTCGCGATCGGCCGGTTGCCTCTACTGTCAGGCCCACACGGGTCACTTTGCGCACACGCTCGCCGGCGAAACGTACGAACGGGTCGAAGCCGTCTGGGCCTTCGAGACCTCCGAACTGTTCAGCGACGCCGAACGCGCCGCACTGCGAGTCGCCCGCGACTCCGGCGTCGTGCCAAACGCGGCGACCGACGACCAGTTCGAGGAACTCGCGAAGTACTGGTCGGAATCCGAGATCGTCGAAATCGTCAGCGTGATCTCGATGTTCGGCTTCCTCAACCGGTTCAACGACACGCTGGCCAACGAGTTGGAGCCGGACGCGGTCGAGTTCTCTGACGCGCACCTGGCCCAAGCAGGATGGACCGTCGGCAAGCACGGCTAGGTCGGCATCCGGCTAGCGCGGCTTGTCCTCCAACGGGTTATCGACGCCCCGGAAGAACGCGCCTCGGTAGATTTTCGTATCGCCTCGCACTCGCTCTTCCCACTCCTGGTCCGTCATCGCTTCGCGCAGGCGGATCGTCTGGATGGTGTCCTCTCCGATCGGCCAGCGCATCGGCAGACGCTGCTCCAGTTCGACTACGTCGGCCACCGCCGTGGCCACCGAGCGCGAACCCGGACGCGTCGCTGCCCGTTCGCGGAACGCCTTCAACGCGTGGTCGGCCGACTCCTGGTAGGGCGAACGGCCCTCGCGCACGGCGGCGGCGACATCCAGATTCGTGGTCTGCCAGTCGGAGGCGTACATGCCGGGCTCAAGGATCGTGACGTCGATGTTCCAGCGCGATACCTCAAAGCGCAGAGCCTCCGACATCGCCTCAACAGCCCATTTCGACGCGGCATACAGACCCATCAGCGGCGCGACGATCCGTCCCGCCAGCGAGGACACATTGATCACCTTGCCGTGGCGCTGTTCGCGCATCGACGGCAACACCGCCTGCGCCATCCTGATCTGCCCGAGGAAGTTCGTGTCCATCTGCCGCATGACTTCTTCGTCCGACATGTCCTCAACCGGCCCGTAGAGCCCGTACCCGGCGTTGTTGAACAACGCGTCAACGCGTCCGAACCGTTGCAGTCCGGCATCGACTGCCGACAAAATCGAGTCCCGATCGGTGACATCGCAAGCGGCGATTTGGACCAGGTCCTGGTCGAGCGCAGCGAGGTTCGGGCCGTCGCGGTCAGGATTGCGCATCGTCGCGATCACCGGGTGACCGCGCATCGTCAGCTCTTCGGCGGCGGCCAGGCCGAAGCCTCGCGAGGCGCCGGTGATTAGCGTGACCTGTCGCTCCAGTACCATGGGAACACCTCCGCCGTTCGAGTTGCCTGTCTTCGCAGATGGTAGTGGCGAGGGTCTAGCAAGAGCGTGCGTGGACTGGCTCACCGACCCTTGGTCCTTCGAGTTCATGCAGCGTGCCCTGTTGGCCGGCATCGTCGTCTCGATCGCGGCCGGCATGGTCGGCGTCTTCGTCGTCCTCCGCGGTCTGGCCTTCCTCGGCGACGCGGTCGCCCATACGCAGCTCGCCGGCGCGGCCGTCGCCCTGGTCGTGGGCGGCGGAGCAGTCCTGATCACCCTCGGCGCCGGCGTCGCAGCCGTCCTCACGGCGTTCGGTGTCGCCTTGCTCACGATCCGCGGCCGCCTACGCGAAGACACCGCGATCGGCATCATGTTCGCCGGCTTCTTCGCCCTCGGCGTCATGCTGATCTCGCGTCAGCGCACGTTCGCGATTGACCTCGGCTCACTGCTCGTCGGGCATATCCTGGGCGCGTCCTGGACCGATCTGCTCGTCATGGCTGCACTGACCATCGTCGTCACGGTGCTGGTTCTGGCCTTCCTGCCCGAGTTGCGCTTCTCGGCCTACGACCCCGAGGTCGCCGCGGTCTCCGGAGTACCGGTCACCCTCATGCACGTCGGCCTGCTCGTCCTGATCGCGCTGGCGACCGTGGTCGCGTTTCGGCTCGTCGGGGTAATCCTCGCGGTGGCCATGCTCGTGACTCCGGCGGCGGCCGCCGTGCTGCTCACCCGCCGACTCGTGCCCATGATGCTGATGGCGATCCTCGTCGGCGTGCTTTCGACCGTATTGGGTCTGTACGCGTCGTTTCACTTCGACCTGGCCGCCGGGCCGTCGATCGTCCTGACCGCGGTCGTACTCATGGTCCTCTCGTTCCTGCTCAGCCCGCGAGGTCTCCGCGGGACGTTGCCTTCGCTTGAAGACCTGGCGGCCGACGCCGCGGAAACTCAGCCGCCCGGCTGGCGGCGAACCGCGCGCGTGTGCTGGGGCGCGTGCTGTCTGGTCGGCGACGCGTCCTGGGGCGCGTGTTGCCGGGTCGGCGATGTCTGCTGGGGCGCATGCTGCCGGGTGGGCGAGCGTCTATCGCTACGCGGCAGGGCAGGTTAGTCGGCAGGCTTGAAGATCTGCTGGCGATACCAGCGCAACTCATCAATCGACTCGCGAATGTCGTCCAGCGCCCGATGACGTTCCTGCTTCACGAACGGTTCCATCTCCGGGTACCAGCGTGTCGCCAGCTCCTTGACCGTCGAGACATCCACGATCCGGTAGTTGAGCCAGTCGATCAGCTTGGGCATCTCTCCGTACAGAAACCGTCGGTCCTGATGGACGGAGTTGCCGCACAGCGGAGCTTGCCCCTCAACCGTCCACTCGCGCACGAACTCGAGAATCTGTTCCTCGGCCGCTTCGATCGTCACATCCGACGCCCTGACCCGCTTGACCAGGCCCGACTGATGATGCGTGCGCCGATTCCAGGCGTTCATCACGCTCAGCTCCGCCTCGCTGCGCTGAATCGCGATGTCCGGTCCGCTGGCGATGATCTCAAGCTGCGAGTCGGTGATCAGCACGGCCGCCTCGATGATCACGTCCCGGCTCGGATCGAGCCCGGTCATCTCGAGGTCGATCCAGACCATGTTCCCGCTGGACGGCTTCGCCTCGCGAGTGACGCGTTCATCGGACATCGCGTCTCAGCGTAGCGCCGCGCTCCCCGCACCCCCCATGCGCGACCAACCCACTACTGATCGGCAACCGCCTTGGCGTTGCCCACGAGGATGCCGATGTAGGTGGGATTGTCATCCGTTGGCTGCGACCAGATGATGCCTCGTTCCGCGCCGGTTTCGGACGCGATCGTGTCGAGGATCGTGGAGTCGAACTGCGGCTCGTGGAAGACGGTCTGGACGCCTTCGTGCTCGATCAGTTCAATCAGCTGGGTCAACGACTCCGCGCTCACGCCCTGTTCCGGGCCCTCGACGACGAAGCCGGCCACCTGCAGGCCGTAACGCCGCGCGAAGTAACCGAACGCGTCGTGGAATGTCACGAGCAGCCGCTGCTGTTCCGTCAGGCCCTCCAGCAATGACCTCACCTCGGCGTCCGCCTCTCGAATCTCCTCCAGGTACGACTCCGTCTGCGCCGAGATCTCAGCCTCAGCCGAAGGAATCAGTTCGATCAGTGAGTCGGCAATCGCCTGGACCGCCGCCTGAGCGAGGTCCGTGTCGAACCAGTAGTGGGGGTCTTCGCCGCTGTGGTCGTGCGCGTGGCCGTGTTCGTCCTGCTCGTGCTGTTCCTGGTCCTGCTGGTGCTCCTGCTGTTCGTGCTGATCCTCGTCGTGGTCGTGCTCGTCTTGTTCGTGCTGCTCGTGATCCTGCTGGTGCTGTCGATCTTGGTCGTGCTGGTCGTGATCCTGCTGATGCTGTTGATCTTCGTCGTGGTCGTGCTCGTCTTGCTCGTGCTGGTCGTGATCCTGCTGATGCTGTTGATCTTCGTCGTGGTCGTGTTCGTCTTGCTCGTGCTGGTCGTGATCCTGCTGATGCTGCTGATCTTCGTCGTGGTCGTGCTCGTCTTGCTCGTGCTGGTCGTGATCCTGCTGGTGTTGCTGATCTTCGTCGTGGTCGTGTTCGTCTTGTTCGTGCTGCTGCTGTTGCTGCTGATGATCGTGCTCATCGTCGAGCGACATCATGCCTTCGAACGCATGCAACTCATGGCCGGCGGCCTCGAGCGCCTCGGCCAGGTCGAGCAGACTGTCCGTGTTCTCGAGGATCGCGTCGGCGTACGACGCTTCGAGCCCGGCCCCGTTGATAATCACCAGGTCGGCGTCGGCAATCGCTCGAATGTCGTCAACCGTGAGCTCCACTGTGTGCGCGTCGGCCCCAGCCGGCACGAGTGCGCGCACATTTACCAGATCGCCTCCGACCTGGCGCACCCAGTCCGCGATCACCTGGCTCGAAACCACAACCGAGATCGGTTCGACCGGTTCCTCCGCCGCGTCGCCGCTTTGCTCCTGCTGCTCCTGCGGCTGCGCCGCCGAGGGCTGTTGTTGCGACTGTTCCTGCTGCCGCGCCTGCTCATCGTCGGAGCAGCCGACGACGAGCGCCGCCGCAAGGGACAGCGCAATCAAGGCGCCGAGCGCCAACCTGAAGAACCGGGACATCGAACGATCGATCTAGGCGGACAAGGGTTGAACGTTAGCGGCCCGTCCGCAGGGCCTTCAGGACCGCCTGGCCATGATCGGCGGCCTTGGCGCGCTTCCAGACTTTGGAGAGCACACCGTCCGGTCCAATCACGAATGTAGCACGGGTCATTCCTATGCTCTTGCGCCCGTACAGCGTCTTCTCACCCCACGCGCCGTACCGAGTCGCGACCTCCGCATCGGTATCGACCAACAGCGGAAAGTTCAGCTCGTACTTCGTGATGAACTTCTGGTGCGACTCCGCCGTGTCGGTCGATACGCCGAGCACGACAGCGCCCTCGGCGCTGATCTCGTCCATGTCGTCGCGGAATGAGCACGCCTGCTTGGTGCAACCCGGCGTGTCGTCGCGCGGATAGAAGTAGAGCACGACCGTCTGACCGGCGTAGTCGGCCAACTTGTGAACCGTGCCGTCCTGATCGGCAAGTTCGAAATCGGGCGCATGATCGCCTTTGGCGAGCGTGACGGGCATGACGTGTCGCTTTCGTTTCAGCTATTCCCGGTGCAGCACGGGACTTCCGTGGTGGTGGATCAACAGCCAGGTGTTGGACGGTGCATCCGCATTGTCGGTCAGATCGGCGCTCCCCGAGCGCTGGTAGATGTTGGTCGCCACGATCGGCACGCCCGCCACGACCTCCCGACCGGCGACGATGCCGATGTCGCCGACCACTCGAGCTTCCTCTGCGGCAAAGACGATCTTCGGCTGATCGGGATTGGTCAGGATCGCCCGCCAGGTGCGCTGGACCTCGGCATGGCCCGTGGTCACGTTGCGATGCGGGTGAATGCAGGTGACATCGTCGCTGCGCTGCCAGAGGTCCGCCATCGCCTCGATGTCGCGAGCGTTGAACGCCTCGTAGAAGGCGCGGTTCGCCTCAAGTACAGCGCGTCGATCGTCGCCGGAATCGGAGCCGGATTCGCCGCCGTCCGCCATGGTTGAGCTCCGAGTCCAGGCCCACTCCCGCGTATGCTCAGGATTATGAAGATCATACGAAACCTGGCGCGAACGGTCGGAGCAGTCGGGCTACTGATCGTCGCTCTCGCGCTGTTGCTCGCAGCATGCGGCGATGACGGCCCGCCCGATCAGCAAGATCAGCGCACCGCGGCAACCCAGGAGGCGGACGCGCAGTCTGCCCAGATTCAGCCGGCGCAGCAGGAAGCGGAACCGCAAGAGTCGCAGCCTGCCCCGGCTGAGGAGGAGCCGCAGCAGGCGGGGGAATCCGCCGCTCAACGTGAGCCGTCGCCGGCGTCCCGGGCCCAACAGGACGAGCAAGCGCAACAGGCATCGTCGCCTGCCGCGGAGCAATCCGACCGGCAGGAACAGCAGGAGCAGCAAGAGATTCGTCTGCCGATCGGCGCCGTCACCTTCCTGCCGCTCGACGCAACCGAGACCGCCGAGGGCATTCCAATCATCCGCGACGGTCAGCGCCCTCGTTACTTCGGTCTCGATTGGGGAACAATCTGGAGCATCCGACTGATCGACCTAGACGACCTGTCCCAGGGCGCCGCTCGCGACGCGATCCCCGCGATCTCCGGTCCGCTCTACGTGACGCTTGAGGAGGCAGCGGCGTACTACACGGACAATGTGCCGCTGGTCCAGGTCAACGTCGACGGCGACGTGCGCGGCTTCCCGCTCGAGATCCTGACCTGGCACGAAATCGTCAACGACACCATCGGCGGCGTGCCCATCACCGTCACCTACTGCCCGCTCTGCAACACGGCCATCGCCTTCGAGTCGCAGATCGGCGAAGAAGTCTTTAAGTTCGGCGTGTCCGGGTTGCTGCGCAACTCCGACCTCGTGATGTACGACCGCAACACCGAGTCGCTCTGGCAGCAGTCGTCGGGTCGCGCGATCGTCGGCGCGATGGTCGGCGCGAGGCTGACCTACGTGCCTGCCCCGGTCGTCTCACTGGGACAACTGCGCAGCGCCTACCCCGATGCAATCGTCATGTCGCGGGACACCGGCTGGTTCCGCGAGTACGGCCAGAACCCGTATCGCGGCTACGACGACCCGGAACGCGGCGGTCCCTACCCATTCTTCTTCGACCGCGACACGATCGATGAGCGGCTGCCGCCGGCGGAGCGCGTCGTGAGCATCGAAGGCCCGTCCGGCGCCGCCATCGCCTACGCCTGGTCGGCTGTCGCCGACGCGCGCGTCATCCATGACTCGTTCGACGGCATCGACCTGGTCGTCTTCTGGACCCCGGGTGTGCTCTCGATCCTCGATACCGGTCATGCGGCGATGGCGCGAGATGTCGGCACGACCGCCGTCTTCGAGACGTCACTTGAAGGTCAAACGCTCAGCTTCGCGCCAAATCCCGCCGGCGAAGGTCAAACCTTCATCGACGAGCAGACCGGCTCCGTCTGGGACATCTTCGGTCGCGCGGTCGAGGGCGAACTGGCCGGTTCGCAACTCACCCGCGTCATTCACTCCGACCACTTCTGGTTCGCCTGGCAGGCGTTCCATCCCGACACCGAGGTCGTATCGATGGTGATGGCCGTCGACGCCGACGGTTAGTCCAGCAGCTCCACGGCGTCGCCGACGTTGACGCTGCCCGACTCCAGCACGTGGCAGTAGCTGCCCAGGTGCTGTTTGGTCTGCTCGATCAAAGCGCGGCCCACGGCCCGGCTCGAACCGAAGTTCCGCTGCGCATGCGCCGGTATCGAGCAGCGCACGGTAGTGGTCTTCAATTCGATTACCACCTCGCCCATCCGCAGCCTCCGCCCGTTCCACTCGACCTCGAGCAAACCCTCCGCCTCCCCGGTGTCGATCAGCACGTTGGGACGGAAGCGGCGGACGTCGACATCATCGCCGCCGCCTGCGGCGGCGAGCGTATCGAGTGACGCCGTGGTCATGATGTGAATCGGAAAGGCGTCGAAATACGTTCCCGGCGGACTGGTGAACTGGGCGAGGACATCTAACGGGATGTCGCCCAGATCGGGAAACGGATCGCCTTCCTCCAGTCCGAAGACCTCGCGCATCGATGCCATCTGGTCGACATTCGGGTCGGCAGGCGGTCGCCGGTAGTGGTCCAGGTCTTCCGCAGGATGAAGCGGGAGCACCGCGATCTCCCGGCCAAGCACCGTCGACAGACGTTGCTCGAAGTCGTCCGCGCTGCTGGCGAGAGTCGCGTCGTCAGGCAGCGTGACCTCAAACTGCGGCGACCGACGCTCAGCCGACGGCGTTTCCACGTAACGCGCCGCACACTGCAGTAGACGCGGCACCTGCCGAGCGGTTCGATTCTCTCCACCCTCGCGAATCACCCATCCCCGGTCGCCGGCGACACCGTTCTGATCGATACCCGCCGACTCGATCTGCTCGCCGCCCATCGACTTGACCGGGTAGCGCCAGAGCTGACTGACCTCTCCCACAAACTTGCCGTCGGACATCGGCGCACCCTCTCAGATCACAGGTTCTGTGTCCTGTGTGTTCTCTTGCACTGGCGGGCAGGGTACCAATGCCCTCATATATGAGTGATCTAGTAATGTTTGTCATGATTGAGCGCGAAGCGCCTAGAGGATGCGATGACCACAGCCGCGACCCGTCCCGCCTCCCTCGACACCCTGTCCTGGCTCGAGGCCGAAGGCATCCACATCATCCGCGAGGTCGCGGCCGAGCTGGAGCGTCCCTGCCTGCTCTTCTCCGGCGGCAAGGACTCCATCGTGATGCTGCGTCTCGCCGAGAAGGCGTTCTGGCCCGCGCGGATTCCCTTCCCCGTCATGCACGTCGACACCGGACACAACTTCCCCGAGGCCATCGATTTCCGCGACCGCCGCGTCGCCGAACTTGACGTGGAACTGATCGTCGCGTCGGTGCAAGAGTCGATCGACCAGGGACGTGTCGTCGAAGAAGTCGGACCGCGAGCCTCGCGCAACCGGCTCCAGACCGTCACCCTGCTCGACGCGATCACGGAGCACAACTTCGACGCGCTCTTCGGCGGCGCGCGCCGAGACGAAGAAAAGGCCAGGGCCAAGGAGCGAATCTTCTCCTTCCGCGACGCCTTCGGCCAGTGGGATCCGTCCAACCAGCGACCGGAACTCTGGAATCTCTACAACGGCCGACTGACCCGCGGCGAACACATCCGCGCCTTCCCCCTTTCCAACTGGACCGAACTCGACGTCTGGCAGTACATCAAGCGCGAGCGGCTCGAGATCCCCTCGATCTACTTCGCCCACGACCGCGAGATGTTCAGGCGCGACGGCATGCTCTTCCCCGTCTCCAACTTCGTCCCGCGTCTGCCCGGTGAAGATCCGTTCGACGCCCGCGTGCGCTTCCGCACGGTCGGCGACATGACCTGCACGGCCGGTGTCCTCTCCGAGGCGGACACGCTCGAGTCCGTCGTTGCCGAGATCGCGGCCACGCGGATCACCGAACGCGGCGAGACGCGAGCCGACGACCGCTTTTCCGAAGCCGCGATGGAAGATCGCAAGCGCGAGGGGTACTTCTAGTGGTCGCGGCAGCGCTGGCCGACCCGCTCAACCCACTTGGCCCCGATCAGCGGACGCTCCTGCGCCTGGCCACCGCCGGATCGGTCGACGACGGCAAGTCGACCCTCATCGGCCGGCTGCTGTTCGATTCCAAGCAGACCTTCATCGACCAGATGGAAGCGATCGAACGCACCTCCCGCACTCGCGGCGAGGACGACGTCAACCTCGCCTATCTGACCGACGGCCTGCGCTCGGAGCGCGAGCAGGGCATCACCATCGACGTCGCCTATCGCTACTTCTCCACGCCGCGGCGCAAGTTCATCCTCGCCGACACGCCCGGCCACGTGCAGTACACCCGCAACATGGTCACCGGCGCGTCGACCGCCGACGCCGCGCTGCTCCTCGTCGACGCACGGCGCGGCGTATTGGAGCAGACACGGCGCCACGCATATCTCTCGAATCTGCTCGGAATCCGCCACTTCGTGCTCTGCGTCAACAAGATGGACCTGGTCGACTGGGACCGTTCGGTCTTCGACAGCATTACCGAGGAGCTGACTCGGTTCGCCGGACGCATGGGCGTGAGCGACGTGCGCGCAATCCCTATTTCCGCCAAGCACGGCGATTGGGTCGTCGAGACGTCCGAGCGCATGTCCTGGTACGCCGGACCACCGTTGCTCGAACTGCTGGAGACCCTCGAAGCGTCCGAGCCGCCGCAACACCACGCCTCGCGGCTACCGGTGCAGTACATCATTCGACCGCTGCGAGACGAGTTCCACGACTACCGAGGCTACGCAGGTACGATGGCCTCGGGTGTACTGCGGGTTGGCGATCGCGTCAGGGTCATGCCCGCCGGCGCCGAGACGACCGTGGTCGGCATCGACGCGTTTGACCAGCCGATCGCCGAAGCCACGCCGCCCATGGCGGTGACCGTCCGGCTTGCCGACCATCTCGACGCACGCCGCGGCTCGATGATCGTCTCCGCCGAGCATCCGCCAATCGCCGCAACCTCGATCGATGCGCACATCTGCTGGATGAGCGCGCGCGTTCCCCTGCGCGAACGGGATCGGTTGGTCGTCAAGCACACAACGCAGACCACGCGCGCCCTTGTCGAGGAAATCGGCGCCCGGCTCGACGTCAACACGCTGGACTACGACCTGACCGCCTCGCAGCTCTCCTTGAACGAGATTGGCCGCGTGCGCCTGCGACTGATGGCGCCTGTATCGGTCGACCCATACGATGAGTCGCGGGAAACGGGCGCGTTCATCCTGATCGATGAAGCGACCTCAGCGACCGTCGGCGCCGGGATGATCACCTCCGGGGAATAACTGATCAAGGAAGCGACAGTGGGGCGAGCTCGTCTGCTGGGCTGGCTGACAGTGGCCGTGCTTGCGGCGGTAGCTCTGATCGCGGCCTGCAGTGGCGATCCGGGCTACAACGAAGAAGAACTGATCCTCGCGACCACGACCTCGCTCAATGACTCGGGCCTGCTCGACGAGCTTGTGCCCATCTTCGAAGCAGAAGCCGACATCACGGTCAAGATCATCGCCGTCGGCACCGGAGCCGCGCTGCGCATGGGCGTCGACGGCAACGCCGACGTGCTCCTCACCCACGCGCCGGCCTCCGAACTCGAACTCGTCAACGCTGGCGACGTCACCGGGCGCACGCTGGTCGCCTACAACGACTTCGTCATTGTCGGACCACCGCATGATCCGGCAGTCATCGCCGGGATGCCGGATGCCGCGATCGCTCTGGCCAACATCTCCGCCCGCTGTGCCGGCGGCGCATGCGAGTTCGCCTCGCGCGGCGACGACAGCGGTACCCACAAGAAGGAACTGGCGCTCTGGGCCGATGTGGAGATCGACCCGACAATCGAGGGCCGCGACTGGTATCTCGAAGTCGGACAGGGTATGTCCGCGACCCTCACGGTCGCCAACCAGCGCGGCGCCTACACCCTGACCGATCGCGGCACCTACCTCGCGCTCCTCGAAGACATCCCCGAACTCGTCGTGTTGGTCGAAGGCGATTCAAGACTGCTCAACTTCTACAGCGTGATGGAGGTCAACGGCGAGAAGGGCCGAATCAACACAACAGCGTCAAGGGCGTTCGCCGACTTCCTCACCCGTGAGGACATCCAGGCGATGATCGGCGAGTACCTGCGCTCCGAATACGGTCGCCCCTTGTTCATACCCGCGGCGGGCGACTCCGAAGCGGCGATCTCGGCGCGCGGCGGCGGGGCCGACTGAGGTCGTTGCTCACGGCGGCACCGCCCAGTTACACCGCGCAGTCACACCGCGCAGTTAAAGTGGCGGCATGGAACTGATCTGGGACGGGATCCGCGAAGCCGCGCGACTCTGGTGGGCCGGCGACGCCGAGATCATCGAGATCACCCTCCGCACCCTGGCCATCTCCTCGGCGGCCACCGCCATCGCCTTGCTCATCGGTATCCCGCTCGGCGCCGTCCTCGCCCTGCGCCGATTCTGGGGCCGCGGCCTGATCGTCGCCGCCGTCAACACCGGCATGGGCATGCCGCCGGTCGTCGTCGGGCTGATTGTCGCGTTGATCCTCTGGCGCACCGGCCCGCTCGGTGACCTCAATCTCATCTACACGCCCACCGCGATGGTCGTCGCCCAACTCCTGCTCAGCCTGCCCCTCGTGGTCGGCTTCTCGCTCGCGTCGATCCAGTCCGTGAACCCGCGACTGATCGGCCAGATGTGGGCCATGGGCGCCAACCGTTTGCAGGTGCTCTGGCTGCTGGTCCGTGAAACCCGACTCGGACTGTTGGCAGCGGTCATGGCAGGATTTGGCGCGGCGATCTCCGAGGTTGGCGCGTCGATGCAGGTCGGCGGCAACCTGGCCGGTGAGACCCGCGTCCTGACGACGGCCACGGTCCTCGAGACCGGCCGTGGCAACTTCGAGGTCGCCATCGCACTGTCGCTCGTCCTCGTCGTGCTGGCCTTCCTCGTCAATCTGGTCCTCACCGGAGTGCAGCAGCGTCGGCCCGTGGCATGACTTCCCGTTCCGACGCTCACCTCCAGGTTCGAGACCTCACCATCCAGCGCGGCGGTGTCAACGTCCTCGAAATCGACGCGCTCGATATGCCCCGCGGTCTCGTGACCGTGGTGATCGGGCCCAACGGGTCGGGCAAATCGACGCTGCTCGGCGCCCTGCAACTGGTGTTGCATCCGACCAGCGGCACCCTGACGCTCGACGGTCAACCGATGGATGCCGACCCGGTCAAGACCAGGCGTCGGATGTCCGCCGCGTTCCAGGAGCCGCTGCTGCTCAGCATGTCGGTACAGGCCAACGTCGAGCTGCCGCTGCGGCTGCGCGGCGTGGATCGACGGACCCGCCGCGAATCGGCCGAACACTGGCTCGCGCGGTTTGGCATCACCGACCTGGCCCGGCGGCACGCCCGACAGCTCTCCGGCGGTGAAGCCCAGCGCGTCAGCCTGGCACGCGCGTTCGCCTCACAGCCCGAGGTGCTGCTCCTCGACGAACCGTTCGCCGGAGTGGATGCGCCGACCCGCGAGGGATTGATCGAGGACTTCGCCGAGATCGTCTCGCAGGCCAGACCGACGACCGTGCTGGTCACCCACGATCGCGACGAGGCGCTCCGCCTCGGCGACCACGCCGTGTTGCTGATCGGCGGCAGGGTGCGGCAAACGGCGGCCCCGGTGGACATCTTCGAGCGACCGGCCGATCGGGCGGTGGCGGAGTTCGTGGGGATGGAAAACGTCTGGGCCGGCCGCCGCTCCGAGTCCGGCGTCTATCAGGCTGGCGGGGTCCGGCTGGCCTCGACCGCCAAGTCGGTCGCACTCGGCGCGCCGGCGTTCCTCTGCGTTCGTCCCGAACGGATCACCCTGGCCCATGCGGCTGATTCAGCGGCCAATCAGTTTCGAGCAGTCGTGCGCGCGGTCCGCCCTCGCGGACCGGTCGTGCGCGCCGAGTTGACCAGCGGCCGATTGGATTTGACCGCTGACGTCCCGGTCACCGTCTGGGACGAACTCGGCCTGACCGTCGGCGACGAAGCCGTTGCTCGGATTGCGCCCGCGGACCTGCATGTCATGGATGCGCCCGACTAGCTGCGCCGGAAGCGCCCCAACACGCCGCCCGATACCGCTTCCTCGATGCCGAAGATGGTCGCCAACTCCGCGCGGCTGGGCTCCGTCGCAACATGCACGCCATCAACCAGGATCGTCGGCACCGAGCGGCTGCCTCGATTGAGGGCCTGGACGACTTCGGCCGCTTCGGGCTGATCGTCGAGATCGATCGTCCGGTAGGGAATCTCATACTCGTCGAGGAAGCGGATCGCGCGGCGGCAGTCTCCGCACCAGGCGTTGACGTAGAGCAACACGTCCCGGTCGGACTCGCCGACACTGTTGGTCGCCTCGATCGGTCCCGCAGCGGGATCGATTTCGCATGCGTCTCCGATTTGCACGTCGATCTCTGGCGCCTCATCGGTCATCTGGTCCCCCTCGCGGTTCCTGCTCAGGATATCGAACCCGGGATCTGGTGCAGTTTGAGGAAGTTGGTCGGCTCTCCCTGGCCGAGCGGGAATCCGCCGGTGAGCACGATCTGATCCCCCGGCTCAAGCCCAATTGCGTCGACGGCGGCACGTTCGACCTCTCTCAGCATGCGCTCGATGTCGGTCGGTGGCGGGCACTGCCGCGGCTCTACACCCCACATCAGCGCGAGACGCTGCAGGATCGTGTCGTTCGGGGCGAGGACGAGCACCGGCACAGGCAGACGAACGTGCGAGATCAGGCGTCCCGAGCGCCCACTAATCGTGAAGACGATTACGGCCCGCACCTGCGGATGTTGTTCGACGGCCGCAGCAACGGCCGCGGCGACGGTCCGGGCGGTGTCGGCTTTGAGCTCGATCGGCCGGGCGACCGCCGCGCGCCCCGCATCGCCGGTCTCCGCGCGGCGGATGATGTCGTCCATCATCGCGACCACTTCCACCGGATGCCGGCCGACCGCCGTCTCGGCCGAGAGCATGAGCGCGTCGGCGCCGTCCCAGACTGCATTGGCGACATCGGAGGCTTCGGCCCGGGTCGGACGCTGCCGCTGGACCATCGATTCCAGCATCTGCGTAGCGATGATCACCGGCAGCAGAGCACGCCCCGCCGCTTCGATGATCTGCCGCTGCAGGACCGGTACCTCGGCCGGTCCGACCTCGACGCCGAGGTCGCCGCGCGCGACCATCACCCCGTCCGAGACCGCAATGATCTCCTGCAGATCGTCAATCGCCGAGAGCGTCTCAATCTTCGCGATGAACGGAATCTCCCCACCGGCCGCATGAACGGCGGCGCTGGCTTCCGCCAGATCGAGCCCGCTACGCACGAATGAAAGCGCGAGGAAGTCGAAGCCATGCTGAACAGCGAAGCCCACGTGTTCCCGATCCTGCGTGGTCACGGCCGGCAAACTCTGCCCCGCGCCGGGCGCGTGCAGACCGGCCCGAGCGGTCAGCAGTCCGCCGCCCCGCACCGTGGTGCGGATGCGTTTGCCGTCGATCTCCTCGACCAGCAGGTCGAGTTCACCATCACGCAGATAGACGCGTCCGCCAACCTCGACCTCCTCGACCAGCGCACCGTAGTTGCAACTCACGATCAGGCAGCCGTCCTCGTACGACGCGTCGGCGTCGCTGCCCACCACAATGTCAATCCGATCCCCGCGCGCGATTTCGGTGCCGTCGGGCACCGCGCCGATCCGAATCTTGGGACCCTGCAAGTCGCCGAGAATCGCGACGGGCTTACCGCTCATCGCCTGCGCGCGACGCACGGAATCGACGGCCCGAAACCAAGATTCCTCGTCCCCGTGCGAGAAGTTGATCCGGGCAACGTCGAGTCCCGCCTCGACGAGCCCGAGAACCGTCTCAGGATCGCTGGACGCAGGGCCCAGCGTGGCGACAATCTTGGCTCGGCGACGGTTGGACATGGCTCAAGCGTATTGATCCGAGCGCCGGCGAACGTTAACGAAACGGGCCGCCCCCACACCGGTGTGGGGGCGGCCCGTTGCTGGTTGCCGTTGGTCCGACTTAGTAGGCCGGGGCGGCCGGCATCGGAGCCGCGTTCTCGTCCGGCTTCTCGGTGACCAGGCAGTTGGTGGTCAGCACCATCCCCGCGATCGAGACGGCGTTCTCGAGCGCCGCCCGCGTGACCATCGCCGGGTCGGCGATGCCCATGTCGATCATGTCGCCGTACTCGCTGGTCGCGGCGTTGTAGCCGTAGTTCGACGTTTCGGCGTCCTTCACCGACTGGACGATCACGGAGCCGTCCTGGCCGGCGTTAATCGCGATCCGCCGCATCGGCTCTTCCAGCGCCCGGTTAAGGATGCTGACGCCGGTCGCCTCGTCGCCCTCAAGCTCGACATCGCCCAGCGAGGGGATGACGTTGATCAGCGCCACGCCGCCGCCCGGGACCATGCCCTCTTCGACGGCCGCGCGCGTCGCCGACAGCGCGTCCTCGACGCGGTGCTTGCGTTCCTTCAGCTCGACCTCGGTGGCCGCGCCAACCTTGATCACGGCGACCGAGTTGGACAGCTTGCCCAGGCGCTCCTGCGCCTTCTCGCGGTCCCAGTCGCTCTTGGCCGCCTCGTAGACGTGCCGGATCTGGTTGACCCGGTCGTCGATCGCCGTCGCTTCGCCGTTGCCCTCGATGATCGTCGAGGCTTCCTTCGAAGCGATGAAGCGGCGCGCGCGGCCGAGCTGTGCGATCTCGGCGGCGTCGAGTTGGCCGCCGAGCTGCTCCGAGATGACCTCGCCGCCGGTCAGCGTGGCGATGTCGCCGAGGTTGTCCTTCTGGCGGTCGCCAAAGCCCGGCGCCTTGACGGCGATCACGTTGATCGTGCCGCGCAGCTTGTTCACGGCCAGGGTGGCCAGCGCTTCGCCGTCGACGTCCGAGGCGATGATCACCAGGTTCTTGGTGACCTTGAGGATGCGCTCGAGCAACGGCAGGATGTCCTGCACAGCCGAGATCTTCTTGTCCGTCACGAGGATGTAGGGGTCCTCGATTTCGGCTTCCATGCGGTCGGGGTTGGTCACGAAGTAGGGCGAGATGTAGCCGCGGTCGAACTGCATGCCGTCGACATACTCAACCTCGGAGCGGATGCCCTTGCCCTCTTCGACGGTAATCACGCCGTCTTTGCCGACCTTCTCCATCACCTCGCCGATCAGCTCGCCAATCGCCGGGTCGGCGGCCGAGATGCCGGCAATCTGCGACATCTGCTCGCGCGTGGTCACGCGAACGGCGTTCTCACGGATTGCGTCGGAGAGGACTTCGACGCCGGACTCGAGGCCGCGCTTGAGCGCCATCGGGTTGGCCCCGGCGGCGACGTTGCGCATGCCCTCGTTGACGATCGCCTGGGCCAGCACGGTCGCGGTGGTCGTGCCGTCACCGGCGATGTCGTTGGTCTTCGAGGCAACTTCCTTGGCGAGCTGTGCGCCGATGTTGTGGAACGGGTCCTCGAGGTCGATGTCGCGAGCGATCGTCACACCATCGTTGGTGATCGTCGGCGCGCCGAAGGTCTTGGCGAGGACGACGTTTCGGCCCTTCGGACCGAGCGTGATCTTGACGGCGTCGGCGAGGGCGTCGATGCCATCGCGCAGCGCCTGGCGAGCGTCCTCGTCGAAGAGAAGTGCCTTGGCCATGTTCTGGGGTCTCCTTCTTGGTGGAGTCTGGCTATGTGCGTGTTGCTTCTAGCACTCAAAGCCTGAGAGTGCCAACGCGTGTATTGTGTCGAAAATCTCGGCACAGCGCAAGGGTCCGCATCGTTATCGTTTCCTGCGCTCGGCGCCGCGAAAACGCCCTGTCAAATTGGATACAGCTCTGCCTCAAACTGGCCCTCAGGACAGCAGCCAGCGGGGTGGAATCAGGCACGAAACCGCCGTCGCGCGGATCTCGCTCTCTGGTACCGGTCCGAACCATCGGCTGTCGCTGCTGCGCGACGGGTTATCGCCGACGACGTACCATCCTTCGCCTTCCCGATTCAGCGCCCGCTTGATGAACAGTGCCTCGCCGCGGCGAAAGGCAACGATCCGCCCGGGCCTCACAGGCAGCCAGTTCGTCGACAGCGCCACGATCGCGTCGCCGTCCCGCAGCGTCGGCGCCATCGAGTCCCCCTGGACTCTGAGGAAGTAGATCACCGACGGCGGGCGCCCTAGAAGTCGTCCATCCCGAAATCGCCCATGCCGAAGTCGTCGTGGCCGTGGCTGTGCCCGTGGTCGTGACCATGACCGCCCATGCCCATGTCGGGCATCCCCATGTCTCCCATGTCAAAGTCGTCGAACGACGATCCAGAGGAGCTGGTGTGGATCGCGACACCCGCGCCGAAGACGCGCGCGCCGACGCCCTCGTCGCAGTCAGGGCAATCGGGTGACTCCGGCGCCTGTCCCATCTTGGCGAGCACGTCGAAGACGCTGGTGCAGGTTGGACACTTGTATTCGTACATCGGCATGGGGCGACTCCCTCCACGAGCGATTGAGCGTGTTTCGGATGTTCGGTCATATCTTACGACCGAGAGGCCTGCCAGGCAGGACTGGAGAGGAACAACCCAATGCCGGACCTTCGAGAATTCTGTGATCGACTGTGGCGAGGGGAGATCGACGTCGTTCACGATGCCCATCCGGTGACCTCGACCTGGAATAACCGCGAGCCCGAGGAACTGGACGACGGCTTCCTCTACATCAAGTCGGCCGCCTCGATGAACACGCTCGACACCGGCGATGGCCTCGTCATGTTGGACACCGGAACCGCCGGCGACGCCGAGGGCCTGTTCAACGGCGTCCGCGCCTGGCGGCCCGACACGCCCTTGCGCGCCGCGGTCTTCTCGCACCACCACGTCGACCACATCTTTGGCGTCGGCCGCTTCGACGACGAGGCGGAACACAACGGCCGGGCCCGGCCGGTCGTCTACGGACAGCGCCATATCCCCTCTCACTTCGATCGCTACAAGCGCACGGTCGGATACAACACCGCGATCAACTCGCGCCAGTTCATCCGGCCCGGCATGGACGCGGAACAGGTCCGCCTGCCCTGGCCCGACGAGTTTCGCTACCCCGACGTGACCTTCGACGACGCCGTCCGCTTCTCGGTCGGCGACCTGACCTTCGAGGTCACGCACACCCGCGGCGAGACCGAGGACGCCGCCTGGACCTGGGTCCCCGAACGCAAGTGGCTCTTTCCCGGCGACCTGTTCATCTGGGCGGTCCCCAACGCCGGCAACCCGCAGAAGGTCCAACGCTGGGCCGGCGAGTGGGCGGCCGGTCTCAGACAGATGGCCGGCAAGGGCGCCGAAGTCATGAGCCCCGGCCACGGCTTCCCCATCTTCGGCGCAGACCGCGTCGCCGAAGCGCTCAACGACACCGCCGACCTGCTCGACGACGTCGAGAACCAGACCCTCGCCATGATGAATCTCGGCTACACCCTCGACCGCATTCTGCACTCGATCGAGATGCCGCAGCGGCTGCTCGACAAGCCCTGGCTGTCCTCGGCCTACGATCACCCCGAGTTCATCGTCCGCAGCGTCTGGCGTTACTTCGGCGGCTGGTACGAGGGCGAGCCCGATCGCTTGCTGCCGGCCCCGCGATCCGCCGAGGCGGCGGAGTGGGTCACGCTCGCCGGCGGTCTCGAACCGGTCCTCGACCGCGCCCGCGCCCAGATGCAGAACGGCAACCTGCAGATGGCCTGTCACTTAATCGAGGGCGCCGCGCTCGCCGCCCCCAACAGCCCCGACGTCCACGAACTGCGCACCGAAATCTACGAGGCCAGAGCCGCCGAGCAGGATTCCTCAATGGCCAGAGGCATCTTCACCTTCGCCGCCTCCTCCAGCCGCCACGGCAAGCGCGACATCTTCAACCCATAAGCCGCAGATTCCCTCTCCCACCGTTGCGCGGGGGAGATCCCGGAGGCAGAGGGGGGCTCCGACCACCGCCTACCCACACTCGATCCTGGGGGCGAGACCGACTCACTCCTCTAAGGCAACCGCTCCGACCGAAAATGGTGCGACGCGAACGCCGTACCCTTCGAGATCTGGATCATCGCCCGATCATTGATCAGCTCGTTCGACGTCCCCTCGTTCAGCCCGCGAGTGAACGTCGCGTTCGAGAGCGGCCACTTGAGCCCCACCGTCGTGATCCCCTCGACCGTTTCACTCACCGCGGTGATCGTCACGTAGTCGCCGATCTGGCCGTGGAAGTGAGCCTGGCTGATCCCGTCTCCGTTCAGCACGGTCAGCGCGGTCCAGCCGTCAACCGTCCACGCGGGAACCTGACGCAGCCGGGGATGCGTCAGCAGGTACAGATTCGCCACCTCATGGTCATAGCGCGGACCGCCGAACAGCCCGACCACAACGATCTGCGTCGCACCCCGCTTTAGCGCATACTCGATTGCGACATCGCCGTCCGTGCGCTGTTCGCGATCGGGATGCGGCTCGAACTCGACCCCGACCGCCTTCAGGTTGAAGAGATCGTCGCCCTCGAGCGAGTCGAGGTCGCCAATCACCACGTGCGGCAGGATCCCGAGCTGTCGCAGTCGGTTGGCGCCGCTGTCGGCAGCCACGATCAATCGCGCGCCACCGAGCGCGCTGCGCACCAGGGCAGAATCGTGAATCTCACCGGCCAGGGCAACAACAGCTTGCATGCCCACCCCTTATCCCTCTCCCTGGGAGCGGGCGAATCCGGTCCCCTCTCCCTGAGGGAGAGGGCTAGAGCCTGCCCTCGCGAAGGCGGGGGGTGAGGGCCGCCTAATCCGCGACGGGCTCGGCCTCGGCCTCGGCTTCCGCCGGAGCCTCCGCACCGTTGCTTGACGCCTCGGCCGCCTCCAGACCCTCGCGGAAGGCCTCGGGCAACTCCTTGCCGGCGTCGGCGAACGCCTTGGCCATCGCCTTGTTGCCCGCGCCGAAGATATCGAGCTGGCGGTCCTCCACGAAGTCGCGCGAGGCGACGATCCGGTCGAGCTGACCCTGGTAGCGCGGCGCGACGTAGCGCATGAACAGCTCGTAGCTGCGCTTCGTCGCATCGCTCGACGCCCACTCGTGGTGCATGCCGAGCACACCGCCGACGCCGCCCGAGCGATCGTGGATGCCCTCGATCTGCTCGATCACGTCATCGGGTGAACCGACGATCACCTGGTTGGCGTCGATCGCTTCCTCGATGGTCTCGGCGGCGAACAGGACGATGCCGCCCTTGCGCCCCTGGTCGCGAACGTCACCGACGTAGACGCGGCGCAGGTAACCGGCGCGCACATCTTCAATCGCCTGCGCGCGAGTCTCGGCGACGTGGATCGCCGTAACAACCCGCCAGTTCTTGCGCGAGACCTCGTGGCCGTTCTCGTGCGCTGCCTCTTCGTACCACTCCCAGACGTTCTTCATCCCGTCCGAGTCCGCGCCGCCGAGCGAAAGCATGCTCACGCCGTGCTTGCCCGCGAGTTGCGGTCCGGCGGGCGTCAGGATTACGGCGACGGCGACCTCGGGGTGCGGATCCGAGTACCAGGCCATCTGCAAACGCGCTTCGGTCAGCGAGAACCAGTCGGTCTCCATCGTGACCGGCTCCTCATTGCGCGCCATCTGCATAATCGCGTCCAGCGATTCCGCCATGCGCCGACGCTGCGTCTCGGGCGGGATACCCATCTGCACGGCGTCCGACGTCAGCGCCCCCGGTCCAACGCCCAGCGCGACCCGGCCGCGAGTCATGTGGTCGAGCTGCAGCAGATCGTCAGCGACCATCAGCGGGTTGTGATACGGCAGCGAGACGACGCCGGTACCGAGCTTGATGTGCTTGGTCCGCTCGGCGGCCGCGGCGAGGAAGATCATCGGGTTCGAGATCAGCTCGCGACCAAACGAATGGTGCTCACCAACCCAGACTTCGTCATAGCCGAGATCGTCGAGAGTCTCGATCAATTCAAGGTCGCGCTGCAGCGCGAGCGTGGGATGCTCCCCCACCCGGTGGAATGGAGCTAGGAACAGGCCAAACTTCATGCGCTTCGGTCGCCAGGACATGGTGCGTCGTCCGTTCTATCGGTACAGGTTCGTCCAAGTCTGAGGATAGCGGGGCGGAATGACAGGAGCCGAGCCGGAGCTCCCCCTCCGGGGGGAGCTGTCGCGAAGCCACTGAGGGGGCCCGGCTGCGGCGATCGTGACAGAGGACGTACCCGGCCCGAGGACGCTCGCTCAGCCAGTTCGGAGCACGCCCCCCAATGGCGGCGGTGGTTGCTCGCCGTTAGCCAAGCACTTCAGGATTGACGATCGCCTCGGGCCTCTTTCCGCTCACCACGTTGACCACGTTCCGCGTCGCCAGCGCCCGCATCGCGTAGCGAGTTTCCTCCGTCGCCGTACCGATATGCGGGAACGTGATCACGTTCGGAAGCTTCACGATCGGCTCGTCCGGGTCGGGCGGCTCGTCCTCAAGCACATCCAGACCCGCGCCCGCAATCTGGTTGGCGACCAGCGCGTCGTGCAGCGCCTTCTGGTCGACCGCCGGGCCGCGCGAGGTGTTGATCAGATACGCGGTCGGCTTCATCAGCCCGATCTCGCGCGCGCCGATCATATGTCTCGACGACTGGTTCAGATCCGTATGGACGCTGACGAAGTCCGACTCCGCCAGCAGCTCGTCAAGCGTGCGCTTCTCGGCGGGAGGCGCGTCCGCGGGCGGGTTGTCGTAGATGTCGTACCACAGCACCTTCATCCCGGCGAACACGGCCCGACGCGCGACCTCCTGCCCGATCCGTCCGAACCCGACAATCCCGATCGTCTTGCCCAGCGGATCGTTGGCCAGTCCCGGATACGGCTCGCGCCGACCCCAGCCGCCCGAGCGGTTGTACGCCTCGAACTCCATCAGGTGACGCGACAGCATTAGCAGGAACGCCATCGTCAGGTCCGCCACCGCAGCGCTGAGCACGCCCGGCGTGTTACACAGCGCGATTCCGTTGCTGGTCAGGAACGGCACATCGAACGCGTCGAACCCGACCGACGTCGTCGCCATCACCTTCAGATTGGGCGCCAGATCGACCACCTGCTGGTCGATCACAATCAGAGGGTTGCCCAGCACCCCATCGGCGTCCTTCACCGCCTCAAGAAACGCCCCCCGGTCGCGCCCGTCAACCACACGCACATCGCCGGCCGCAGCCAGCATGTCGTGCAGCTCGTCTTCAATCGGTACAGCCTGGACGATAGTCGGCATGAGACTCGTTCCTGTTCGGGTGACGTTGTTTCGAGAATGGTACGCGAGGATCTATTGCTGTTCGCAGCGGTCCCCAAAATTTGCTCCCTCTCCAAGGGGGAGCTCCCGCGAAGCGGGTGAAGGGCTGCCGAGACGGGCGCTACACGCGGGGAGCCCCCTCTGGCTTCGTTTCTCCCCCAGAGGAGACCTGCGCGTAACTCAATCAACGTCGGCCCCGCGCAGGCGGGGCCCGCTGGCGCACAACCATTCCCCTCTCCCCCCGCTCCGCGGGGGAGATGCCGAAGGCAAAGGGGGTCTCCGCTGCGCAGGGCTTCCCGGGAGGGCTTTTCCGCAGGGACAGGGAGTTCCCTACCTCTGATCCCCTCTCCCTCTGGGAGAGGGCTAGGGTGAGGGCCCTTCCGCCTAGTGCTCCTCCAGCCGATACACCCGCATCGCCGTGTCGTGGAACATCTGATCCTTCTCATCCTGCGGATAATCGGCGACCAGCTTGAAGAACTGGTTGTACATGTTCGTGTAGCTGCAGCAGACCTTGTCGACCGGGAAGTTGCTCTCGAACATGCAGCGCCCCGGACCGAACGACTGGATCATGTGCTCGTACCAGCGCCGGTTGACCTCCAGCAGCTCGTCCGACGACGGCGCACGCTCCATCTGTTCCCAGCCGAAGCCGTTGACCACCATCTGGATGCCGCCGACCTTGGCGACGACGTTCTCGCAGGTCGCCAACTCGGAGATCGAGTCGCGCCAGTCGGGGAAGTATTCGTCGTGCTTGCCGGCGTACGGACCCACGCCCAGCGGTCCACCGAGGTGGTTGAGGATGATCGTGGTGTCGGGGAAGGCGCGGGCGAGATCGGTCAGCTCGGGGATCTGCGGATGGTAGAGCCAGGCCTCGAAGCTCAGTCCGCGCTTGCCAAGCACGGCGAAACCCTCGCGGTAGGTCTCGTTCAGATAGATGTGCGGGATCTTGACGATGCGCGAGTTGGGCACGTCCGGCGACGCGTCCCAACTGGCATGATGGCGGATGCCGCGGAACCGGGAACTGATCTCCATGTGCGCGTCGAGCACCTCACCGACGGCGGCGCCGAGCAGCAAGTCGGCGTGCGAGACAATCCCGGAGCAAGCGCGCAAGTCACCGTAGAGACCGCTGGCGCTCTGGGCGGACACGCCTGCGACGTACTCGGTTTCACCGACCGGCGCCATCGCCTCGGAGGCGTCGGCGTTGTACATCGCTCCGCACTCGATGAAGACCGTCTGGCGAACGTTAAGGTCCTTCGTGTCCTCCAGTAGCTCATCGAGGAAATAGCGCAGAGGCGGCCCGTCAGGCCGCGCGTCCCAGAGGTGGTGATGCGGATCGATGATCTTCTGATCGGGGTCGAACGCCGGCTCCTGGTTGCTGGCCAGCCAGTCGAAGTTGTTGGTAACCATCGTTGTGTTCCTACGATTCGTCCAGGAGCTCGCGCAGTCCGCTGCCGAGCTCGGTGAAACCTTGATTGAGGAGGAAGCGATCCCAGCCGATACAGAAGTGCCGCACGCCGAGGTCGAGGTACCGCTGCGCCTGTCCGACCGATCCAATCTCGATGCGTGGAGCGACGCCGTATTCCAGCGACTTCGCGATCGTCTTCTCCTCGGCCTCCCGAATCTCCTCGGCGTTCGGGCGCTGATCAAAGGAGAACGCATAGTCGGCGGGACCCCACTGGGTCATATCCACGCCAAGCTCGGCTGCCCGCTCGAGAATTGCGTCGATGTCGTCCAGCGCGACCCGTTTCTCGATCATGATCACCGTCACGATGCCGTCGAGATCGGTGCCGTAGTTGTCGGCGTCGTAGCCGGCCAGGCCGGGACGCCGCGTCTTGACGCCCATCACGCCGCCCAGCTCGCCGGCCGTGCCCGGCCGATCCGGACGGATCGCCTGCATCGCCAGGTCGACATCCTCAGGCGTGCGAATGTCGGTGTAGAGCATCGCCTTGAAGCCGGCTCCCAGCGCCGCCTGGGCCCAGAACATCTGGTTGGCCTGGTCCAGCTTGATCATCAGCGGCAGATTGCCGCACTGCGCAGCTCGAGCGATGTGGTACAGCTGCTTCATGTCGAAGGTCGAATACTCGGCCACGTACTCCGCGTAATCGAACTGCCCGGTGTCGCCGATCAACTCGGCGATGTCCGGATCGTTGAACAGGAAATGCGTGCCGATCGTCGATTCACCGGCATCCAGCTTCTCGCGAAACGTGTTAGCGAGCACAGCCATAGGTTCTCTCCTTGCTGGGGATGAAGTTCACGTTCGGCAAACAGGGTAGAGGTGCGTCAGACCCGCCGCCGCCAGACGGGGCGCAGGAACCCGTTCGCCGAATCGATCGGGGACCAGCCGTGTTTCCGAATCTCCCTCGCAGTGGAAGCTGTGACGGAACAACTGAGAGGACCAGGTTGCCTAGATCACGAACTTCGCGTCGGGCGGGCGGGCTTTGCCGCCGTGGACGGAGGGCTCGGCGCACCACTTGGCGGCGAGCCGGCGGACACCTTCGTAGACGGACTGGTCGAAGTCGAGCAGGTCGCAGATGACGCGACGGTCGAGCAAGGCGCGGTTGGGGTCGGCGTCGGCAAGGTAGGCGGGTTGGAGGTCGCGCTCGCGCAAGTCGTTGAAGATGTCTTCGGCGGTTTGGAGTTGGTCGTCGCTCAGGGCGCGGAAGTCGAGGATGGAGAGAGACTCCGCGAGCCGGATCGTCATGCTTGCCTTGCTGGACTGTTGTCGGCTCGAATGCCACCAATATGAGACCAGTCCCAAGGTGCTGTTGCCCCAGATTGCCAGCGCGTGGTCGAAGCGGTCGTCGTCAAATTGTACGTTTGGCCATACACGTCCGCCGAGCGATGGGGCATCGGTGAATGCAACTGCTAGCGCCTGAGCGCCGAACGTAAAGTCTCGGTTCACGTGGCAGCGGCTTGACGTAGCCCAAATGTCGGCTGCTCTTGCCGACATTCCTTGCCGAACCAAGAGTTGAGAGTCAGGACTGCACACGATTCGCTTCTCGTTCACGTGTGCGTGATTCCACAAAGAGGGATACGTCGCTGTCGGGCTGAACGAGTGCTTCTGAAATGGACCGCGGGGCGGCGGGCCGATGATATCGCGATCGACCTTGCCTAATCGGGCTATCTGGTTGAGGGAACAAGCACTTAGCTCGATAGATTCAAGTGATCCAGGAAGCCAAAGCTGCGAGGCTTGCAGCGCGTAGGCGGTCTGGGCGATTGCGTAGTCGGCGATGCGCACCGCGCCCCATGCGCCGTCGGGATTGCCGGTGGCTAGCAACTTCTCAGCCGCGACGTCGTCACCGAGCAAGATTGGGGTCCCACCATAGGGGCCGTCTTCAATGCGGCGCGTCTGATCGTCGCGAGTGATCTGGATGGCCAGTGCGTAGGCGTGTTCCAGTCCATCCAAGCGAGCCTTGAGCGCGGTGAAACTGTCGGGCGCGTTGGCATCCTCCGCACGCCGTGCGATGACCAGGCATTCGGCCATGCCGGTATCGGACGAGAACGACATCTCGCTCTCGCCGGCGGAGGCGATGCTGAGCACCGACAGATCGGTGTAGTCGCCCGCGAGCATGTTGCGGAACCGCTGCCAGGAGAGGCCGGTTGCGGCGGTGAGTGGCAGGACGAGGGCCAGCACGCCGCCCGGTTTCAGTTTGCGGTGAGCGAGCGCCGCGAATGCCGAGGCGATGCCGGCGTTGCCGTGATAGCAGGAGTTCTTCCCAAGTCGATTGAGGCGTTTGCCCATCGCGGTCTGATCGGCGTCTGACGCGTCGAACGCGGCAACTGCAGGATTGACGACGTCGGCGTGCGCGCCTTCGTGATTGGTAGCGCGGGTGAACGGTGGATTCATGATCACGAGGTCGAACCCGTCGTCGGGGATATCGACCGCGACCTGGGCCGCGGTTTCTTCCCCAGCGCTGCCAGCGCGCAAGGCGGGATCGCTGGTGTTGAAGAGCGTGAGTAGGTTTGAACTCTGCATCAGTTCGAGCGAGCCGATTGGGACGCTGTCGTCGTCCTGGCGTCCGTAGGGCATCGTGTAGAGGCGCGATTGCTGGTAGCCGACGTTGGGCTGCACGCCGGAGAGGGTTGCGCCGGTGATGTGCACGGCCGAGGGCATGACGTCGCAGCCGTACAAGACCTCTTCCATCATCATGGAATGCAGTTCGGCGGGGTCTCCCCCGGCGCGTTCGTGGCGGGCGGCGATTTGCTCGTAGACCGCCGACAGCAGAGCCCCGGTACCGCAGGCGAAATCACCGATGCGCAGCCTGGCGATCGTCTCTGGATCTGACCAGTCGATGCCCTGCAGTTTGGAGACCGCGAGACGTGCCAGCAGCGCCGCCGAAGCGGGTCGGGTGTAGAAGGTGGCGAGGTACTTGCGGTCGGAAATCAGGCGCTGGAAGATGCGCCCGGTGAGGTCGCGGGCGTTGTCGACGCCGGCGGCGTCGACCTCCTGGGCGGTATCGCGCAGTTGATCGAGGATCTGTTTGGCGGGTCCGGAGGGAAACTGGCGGAGCAAGTCTCGGGCGATGGCGAAGATGGGAAAGTAGTTGATCTTGAGGATGGCGTCCCACGCGGCCAGCGTCTTGAACTGCGGGTTAGGAACGTCGGGTCCGCAGACCTGCAAGAGCGGGTTGATGCCCTCGTGCATACCGGCGATGCGTTCGTGGAAGATGAGCGCGTTGGCGATGATGGCGCAGGCCATGCGTCGTGTCTGGGGCACGTTGCGCATCCCGAGCATGTCGGCAACGGAGCGCACGACGTGTCGCTGGGTTTCGGCCATCGCATCCAGAACGACGGCGGCCTGTTCGATGCCAGACTGAAGCGAGTCGGCGGCCTGGTCAACGGCCTTCTGTGGGACGGAGACGAGGCGGATGAGGTCGGCGAGATCGTCCAGGCCGCCCTCAAGCCAGCCGCTTAGCGGGAAGCGGATGTGCTGATCGTCCTTGTCGCGTTCGTCGTAGAGGACACAGTAGGAGAGCTGGGCTTCGCGGAGCGTGGATTCGAGGTCGGAGGCGGACTTGAGGTCCGCCGGATAGCGGAGGGCGATTGCCGCTTCGACCGGTCGGGGTTGCCCTACGATCGTCTTGCCGAGGCGGTCAGCGGCTTCCTGCTCGGCGGTGTAGGCGGGCAGGAATTCGGCTTCGACGGCGACGGGGGAGCGTCCGGGTGCGGCGATCAGGTTGTCGATCTGGGCGCCGGCTTGTCCGACGATCAATCCCGTGTGCTCGGAACGGACATCGCAGGAACCCATCATGCTCCGCAGCAGGTTGCCGAGTTCGACATTGACGGTCGGTTCGGTCTGGCTGGGCACAGCTAGGATTCGTTGGGGTTCTGCATGAGACGCGTGTAGCCGGCTCGCTCGAAGTCCCTGTCCGCGGTGAGCACCTCCGTGATCTTGTAATCGTCCATGACTTCCATGGAGATGCAGTCGACGAGGCTCGCAGTTCGATCGCCCTGACGCTCATAGCGTTCGATCGCGCGGTTAAACAAACCTGCGTGCTGGTGAACCACTTCCATATTCGGATGGACTAAGGCCGAACGCAACAATAGCAATGCGCCCTTGCGGATCTCCTGTTTCTCGCTCAGTGAAGCGAGAACTTCGCCAAACACGCTATCGGTGGTGACGACCGCAGCGTCGCCTAGTTTGCTCTCTGCAAGCTTGGCCTCGGCATTGTGCTTGTCGTTGGGGTTGGCGAGCGCAATCCAGTAGACGGTATCGGCGAAGACGTACCTCACGGAGCGCTGCCCGCTCTTCCGCTGAGATATTCGTCGTGTCGTTCTGCAAGGTCAGTAGGCAAAGATGCCCATACGTCATCCGGTACGCCCGAGAACGCAACCGCCACCATCTCAGAGATAGTGGACGCGCCCGAGTCGAATACGCGGTTTGAATCTCCCAGTTCGTCGACCCGATCGACCCGATCGATCCGAACGATTTCGCCGTTGCGTCGGAACTGCCCAGATCCCCTCAGGCGAACCCGCAATGAATCGTGCTCATGTAACGCTTCAGTAATGCGACGTTCCTGTTCTTCGGAAAACTTGGCATCGACTCGCATTGCCGAATCAAGCCACAATTGGAATGTGCGGCGGTGAACATCCGCTGCCAAAACCCGCCCGCTGATGTCTACGATGTCCGTTGTCATATCCGGCACGCGATCCAAGAACTGCTGGCGGGCAGCGGCATTGATGGAGGCTCCGGCCTTACCGGTTGGCACGAACTCTAGGGTGCAACCCAGGGGGAGTTTTGTGCCCAAATCTCCGTAGATGTCGCACAACTGATCATCCAACTCTTCAGGAAAGGCCAGACCGTTCTGCGAAGCTTCAAAGGCTCTATGCACGAATGTGACGGCCTCAGTAACATCGTCCTCGAAGAGATGAAGCTGCTCCTGGGGTGCTGTTCGTACGAGTGCTGGTACAGCACTACCCTCCCCAATGTCTCGAAGTCCAAGCTGGACGGATTCATCGAACCCGTTTGGCAGGCGTTGGCGACTAGGATTTCGCCTTCTCCAGAGCGAGCGTGCCGTTTCGGTGACGGCATGGATGATCTTGACGATTTCCACGAGCGCCGGTTCGTCCAGCGTCTTCGAATCGTAGACTCCGCCTCGGAAATGCAGTTCGAGTACGTGGTCGGTTTGGGATTCCATTGGCCGTGTTCCGATCACGCGAGATCTTCACGTGCCTGAGATTAGCAGAGCCAGCGGGAGATTCCTGCTGAAGCACACTGTCAATCGAGTAGTGGTTCGGGGTCGAGACCGTGAATGTGAAGTGCCCGCATATTCCGTAAAGAGAATCAGCAGTCCGAGGTCGATTGCTCCATATGGACCCTCTCTTTTGACAGAACATCAGTCCTGTTACCATAAGTCCTAGCATCAGGAAAGGAGCCGCCGCGCTGATCGCCCTCAACATCCGAGCCTTCCGGGCCTGAGTTCCCAGCTCACATCCAGGTCGCAGCGGTCTGCAAGATCGCCTTAAGCCTGTCGCGCAGCAACGCACGTCTCGCCGACGTTGTGCGCTCCCGCCTGCCCAACAACGACGACTGAAGACGCCGAAGATTCCTACGCCGATCCGCCCGGCCCGCCGCCGATCACCACGATGTCGCACGACTCCGCCATGCCCGCTCCCTCTCGCTGAGCCTACCCTGCACCGAAATCGCAATCAGCCGAGCAGAGAAGGCGCAACATGGACCTCTACGAACACCGTGTGACGATGGTCGAACCCAAACGCTTCCCCGAGTACCGCGACCTCTTCCTCCAGGAGACCTGGCCACGCCTCACCGAGGCCGGCTTCCGCCCGCTCTGCCTGCTCAACCCGACCATCGGCGGCACACCCGAGGAAGTCCACACCTTCATCGGTTCCCCAAGCTGGGACGAGTGGCGCAAGGGTCAGGAAATCCTCGTCGGCCTCGCCGACGACGCCTACCGCAGCGCGCGTCGAGACATGATCGTCAGCGAAACCGCCCGTCCGAAGATTCCCTACTCCGGCCGACCCTTGGCCGAAACCCCCGATTCCGATCGTCGCGCCGTCTATGGACTGCGCCGCTGGACCATCGACCCGGCCACTTGGGAGCGCTTCGCCCACCTCACCGAGTTCGGAGTCTGGCCAGCGATGGACGCCATGGGCCACCGCGTCCTCGGCAACTTCTACGACGCCGTCCTCAGCGACGACATGGAAGTCACCAACCTCGCCGGCTACACCTCCGTCGGCCACTGGCACCAGACCCGCACCCCGCAAGCCCCAGACTCCGGAGTATCGCCAGACGTCCTCCAACTCTTCCAGGACAGCGTCCGAGACCGCCACGCCCTCACCCGCCACACCTGGGTCCAGGTCATGAACGCCCACTGGCCGGAGTAGCAAGCCTCACCCGGCCGGACACGTGAAGGGGTTCTGACCAAGGGAATTTCCTCCCCCTCGCAGGGGGAGGTGTCACGAAGTGACGGAGGGGGTCCTTCTGCGATCGGCCGACGCCATCAGGCGCTGCGCGCCAGCTCCCCCCGCGGGGGAGCAAACAGGGAATGCTGAGCCTCGGTCCTTGAACTCAGACCGTCATTCTGGCTTTGCCTCCCACAGATACGCCCGACGAGCATTCTCCACGAAGAAATCCGCCACCACCGACTCCCTCAGCGACAGCGCCTCGATCTCATCCCGCGCCCTCGGCCACGGGATCGTCGGATACTCCGTGCCGAACATCATCTTCCGCCGACCCCGCGTATTGATGAACTGGACGAAGCTCGCCGGCCAGTACTTCGGCGCCACCGACGTGCAGGACATGTAGACGTGGTCCCAGTGAGCGATCGTCGAGATCGCCTCCTCGATCCACGGCTGACCGCAGTGCGTCATGATCAACCGCAGCTCCGGGAAGTGATACGCCACCTCGTCGTAGTGGATCGGATTCTGCACCCAACCCGGACGCCGCGGACCGGGCATGCCGGCATTCATCGAGACCGCGATATCCAGCTCCAGCGCCTTGACGTAGAACGGCCAGTAGACCCGATCCGTCGGCGGCAACTCATACCGGAACGGCGGGATCCGCAGGCACCGCACCCCATAACGCTCGTAGTAGTCGACCACCTTGCGAACCTCGTCGTAGCCGTTCAGCGGATTCACGATCATCGCCGGCAGGATCTTGCCCGGAAACTCCCGGTGCGCCGCACCAACCCACTCCGCGTGCTCCGGCTGCATGATCGAGATCACACCGGCGCCAATATCCGACTGGTCCAGCACTTCAAGAAGTTGCTCTGCAGTCTCAATCGCCCCGCGCTCACCGAGATCCTTGAACAGATAGCTCAGCGCGCCATCGCCCGCCGGCTCGAGGAACGACGAGTTAATCAACGAATCGATGGCGCGGATGCGGTCGGTCATCGCGAGAGGAATCTAGATCTGGCCGCGCGGCTTCATCCCGGCGGCTCGGTAGACATTGTCTATCACGCGCATGCTGGTGACCCCATCCTCGGCATCGGTCGGCATCGGCCTGACGCCCTCGATCGCGTCGATGAAGGCCTGGAGCTGAAACTCGAACGTGTGCCGTTTCGTCAGCGTCTCCCGCCGCGTGCCCCACGACGTCACCAACTCGATCACGTGCGGTTCGCGATGCGGGACGAGCGGATTCACCACCTTCAGGCGCCCGCGATCGCCGAAGACGTTGACAACGGATGACCAGCCGGCGGCCGGGTTCATCCTCGACCAGATGCGGGCGGGGACGCCGCCGGGAAAGAGCAGCTCGGCTTCCATTTCGATGTCGATGTGCTCATGCACGGTTCCGGCCTTCGCCGACACCACCTCAGGCTCCGCGCCGAATGTGTGACGCAGGAAGTGCAGCGGATAGCAGCCCAGATCCATGGTCGAACCGCCGCCAAGCTCGATCCGGTAACGAATCTGATCGGGAGTCTCTTCGACGATGTTCTGGAAGTGGGCGTCGGCGAACCGGATTGCTCCGAGCTCGCCGCTCTGCACGATCTCACGCATCCGCCGCGAGACCGGGTGGTAGTAGTAGTGAAACGCCTCGGCGCAGACGAGCCCGTTCTCGCGGGCGCAGTCCGCCATCTCCCGCGCCTCCGACTCGTTCATCGCCAAGGGCTTCTCGCAGAGGACGTGCTTGCCCGCGTTCAGCGCCTTGATCGTCCACTCGCGATGGCCGCTGATCGCTAGCGGGTTGTACACCGCGTCGACGTTGGGGTCCGTCACCACCTCGTCGTAGCTGTCGTGGACGGTGGCAATGCCGGCGCGCGCCGCGAACACCTCCGCCCGCTCACGATCGCGCGCGGCCATGCTGACGATCTCAACGTCGTCGAACACCTCGACCGGTTTGATAATCGCGCGCGGCGCAATCGCCGCCGCTCCGAGCAGTCCCAGTCGCAGCACCACCCGATCAGCAACTATGCGTTGAACTGCGGGACCAGGTAGTCGTGATCCTTGTGGTACACCTGCACCCGGCCGCGCCCGCCGTCGCTGATCGCAATCCGGTCCTGACCGTCGATCGCGATCCCCCGCGGGCGGTCGAAGATGCCGAACTTGATCAGCTCCACCGGGTTCACCCGCCGGAACGCCTGCGCGTACTCCATGTTGACTTCCATCACCTGTTGCGCCGCCTTCGAAAACTCGTGCGCGTCGCCCTGCAGGCTGCAGATGATGTCGCCGTCCGGGTAGTAGATCTGCACGCGCCGATTGCCCCAGTCGCAGACGTAGACATCGCCCACGCTGTCAACCGCCACATCGGCCGGACGCTTCAGGCTGCCGCCGTCGTCAAACTCCTCGTACTGCGAACCGAAGCGGACCAGGAACTCGCCGTCGGGCGCGAATTTCTGCACCCGATCATTCCCCCAGTCGGCCAGGTAGAGCGAACCCTCGTTGTCGAACGAAATGCCCCACGGATGGTCGAGCTGGCCTTCGTCCGATCCCTGCGTCCCCCACGAACCGAGGAACTCCCCGCCCTTGGTGAACGTCTGCACCCGGTGATTGAGGCTGTCGACCACATGCAGGTTGTCGTCCGCGTCGAACGCGATCCCCGACGGCCGGTTGAACTGCCCGTTGCCGTCGCCGAACTCACCCCAGTCGCCAATCGGCGAACCCTCGGCGTCATAGCCGAAGATCCGGTGGTGGAACGCGTCCGCGCACCAGACCGAACCGTCGGCCGCCAGCGCCAGACCCTCAGGCCACTTCAGGTCGCCGGCCCCCATCTCACCGAGGAACTCGTCCTCGATCCGGTGCTTGTAAATCTTCGACCCCAGTCCGCCGGCGCCCGAGTACTCGGCCAGTCCGATATCTGCCACATACATCGTGCCGGCGGCCGTCATCGCAATCGGAGTCGGGTACGTATACCCCTGAGGGCCGACAAAATGCCCGATTGAGTGGTCAAAGTGCCAGGTCCGCCCGGCAACGGTCGTGGTCAGCATGGCGTTGTCTCCTTGGCTCGTTTCTGCTTTTCTCCCCCGCCCTGCGGGGGGGGGAGCCTGCCCCGCACTTGATGCGGGGATGTCGCGGAGCGACGGAGGGGGTCCGTGGTGGGCCTGCCCCCTTCTGCCTTCGCAATCTCGCCCGCTGCGCGGGGGAGAAATGATCGTCGCGACAGCTCCTCCTGTGGGGGAGCTCTTCGGTTACGCCTACGCAGTCGCCATCAACGGCTCGACGAAGCGCAGCTTCTCGAACTCACCGTCGACAATCGGCTTCGCATCCAGACCCATCCAGTCCTCCAGCAGAGTCGAGTAGACACCACGGAAGTCGTGGTTCGGAACCAGGTCGCCCTGCTCCAGGTCCTTCGGGTTGATGCTCGGGAACTCGCCGTGCATGCCGCCCACCGCATTCGGGCCGATGACGAAGCACCCGCCGCCCGCGCCGTGGTCCGAACCCGAGCCGTTGTCCCGCACCCGCCGGCCGAACTCGGTGAACAGGAACATGATCACGTTGTCGGCGCGGTCGTGCGCCTTGACGTCGTCCCAGAAGTCCGAAATCGCCCGCGAGAGATCGGTCCACAGCTTCTCGAAGACCGGCTTCTGGTTCGCGTGCGTGTCGAACCCGATCAGCTGCGTGTAGAACACGCGCGTGCCGAGGTCGGCGCAATGAATCGTGGCCATGTCCTTGAGACTGCGCGAGATCTGCTCGGTGCCCCACTCAACCGAAGTCTCGTAGCGGCCCAGACCCTCCTTGAGGATGTCCGCGCCCTTCAGCGCGTCCAGCCCCGTCCGGCCCAGGTACTCCTGCACGTAGCCCGTGCCGATCGCGCGGCCGTACATGTTGACGAAGCGCTCAAGCATCTTCTCGCGTTGCCGCTGCCGCTCAATCCCGGTCAACAGACCGTAGGTCGAAAGGTCGGCGACCGACGCCACGGTCACGCCGGGCACGACGAGCGAACGCGGCAGGCCCTGCCCGATGTGGACGCCCGTGACAGGGTTCTCGCCGGTGGGATCGAGGTCGCGGATCGCGCGACCGACCCAGCCCTCGGTGCCCACCTTGTTGGGCTCACAGGTGTGCCAGATGTCCATCGAGCGGAAGTGCGAGCGCGGCGAGTTGGGATAGCCCACGCCGTGAATCAGCGCCATCTCGCCGTCGTCGTAGAGCTCCTTAAGCGGCGCCATCGTCGGATGCAGGCCGAAATGGTCGTCGATCTTGAGAACCTGGTCCTCGCCGATGCAGAGCTCGCCGTTGCGGGCGTCGTTGTAGTACCCGTCGGCATAGGGCACCACGCTGTTCATGTAGTCGTTCCCGCCGGTCAACTGGATGATGACAACGACGGGGTCTTTGCTCTTGGTCGCGGTGGTCATGGCTGCGGTCTCTCTGTGCTGCTCCTGTGCGATCCTTGATTCGCTGTTAGCCGAACTGGTACTCCGTGGTCGCCGCGATCAGCGCCAGCATCTCGCCGACCCGCTCCGACGCTCCGTCGTAATCCTCACTCCACGAAAGGTCGCCGCCCTCCGAGGCGTGCTCGATCAGCTCCAGCCGCGTCGCCTCGCCGACGTCCAGCGGCCCGAACAGGTCGAGACACTGGTCGACCATCTCGTCCGGCCGCATGTTGGTGCCGTTCGAGGCGGCCACGCGCTGGCAGATCTTCTGCACGCCCGGCAGCTCGGTGTTGCTCACCCGGTCCGCGACGAAGTTGATCCGTCCTACCACCGCTCCGGAGTTGATCCAGTTGGGGCCCGTCGACCAGCCCTCGACCGAAGGCGGGTTGTGCAGGCTCTGGCCCATGTGCGCCGATTCCTGACCAAGCTCGATCAGCGCCGGCTGCGGACCGAACAGATCCTCGGTCAGGCGCAGCGTCGAGACCACGGTCTCGACCGGGCTCTTGACCTTCTGGAACGTCGCCTCCTTGAAGAAGTCCGAGTTGAACAGCGCGCGCAGGACCGGCTTGATCTCGAAGTTCGAATCCTTGAACACGCCGGCCAGGTAGTCAATCGCCTCGGGGTCCTTCGGCGGCTCGATGTCCCAGGCCGGGACCTGCGGCTCGTCCGCGACGAAGAACGTGTACAGGTGGCGCGCGATGAAGCGCGGGCAAGCCTCTTCCTCGAGGATGATGTCGATGATGTCGAGTCCGTCGAAGTTGCCCGTGCGGCCGAGGAACTCCTTCTCGCCGTAGTCGTGCTCCTCGGGCCGGAACTCGAACTGGAAGAAGAAGCGGTGGTTGGGCACACGCGGGATCTTCGGGCCCAGCGTCCAGCCGGTGAAGGCCCGGGCGCACTCGAAGACGTCCTTCTCCGTGTAGTTGCCCACGCCCATCGAGAACAGCTCCAGCAGCTCGCGCCCCCAGTTCTCGTTCGGCGAGCGCTTGTGGTTCTCGTGGTTGTCGAGCCAGTAAATCATCGCCGGACTCTGCGCCAGCATGATCAACAGGTCGCGGTAGTTGCCCGTGCCGTGATCGCGGAACATGTCGACCATCGCGGTCAGGTGATTGTCGTTGTCGACCTTCGAGTTGCCCACCGCAAAGATGCCGTGCCAGAACAGCGCCATCTTCTCTTCCAGCGGCCGCTGCGTGTTCACCAGGTGGTACAGCCAGTTGGCCGCCCCGGGAACCGTCACCGGACCGCCGGTCTCCAGCGACGGCATGTAGCGGAACAGCAGGTGCAGATCCGCGCGCGGGATGTCCGCCGGCGGGTCGACCAACTGCTCGACCGTCTCCTCGTAGCCCTGCTCAACGAGTCGCTCCAACTCGTCGCGGGACGCGCCAAACCCTGCCCGGCGCATCAGGTGCGCCATCTGGGCGATCTCTTGCGTTTCCGACATGTCTTGCCTCAGATTCCCTACCAGAACAAAGCCCCACTCACCGCGTGGCGCTCCGTATCACAAGCTACACAATTTCCAACGCAACCGCAGTCACTGGACCGAGCAACTCACAGCTCCGGGCAACCCTCCGGTTCCCCTCTCCCCCCGCTCCGCGGGGGGAGATGCCGAAGGCAGAGGGGGGCACCGCCTCAAGCCACCCCTCAGCCTCCCCTCACCGACCCGCCAGCTCCCGACCCCGATTCAGCGCCTCCGACACCCGAGCCGCGCCCGGCATCAGGAACGAGAACCCCTCTTCAATCCGCTGCTCGACGTTCGACATATCGACCTGCGGCGAGCCGAACGGCACCCCGCGTTCCTGGCAAACCTCCCGCGCTCGCCGGACCGCATCGTCCACGATCGGACCGGGAGCACCCTTCTGACCGAGCGAGACGGACAGGTCGCTCTCGCTGATCAGGATCAACCCCGGCTTCGGTACCGCGTCGAGGATCGCGGGGAGGTTGTTCACGCCCTCGATCGTCTCGCACTGCAGGATCGGCAGGATCTCCCCGTCCGGATCGAGCGGCCAGACGTCGGCCCGGTCGAAGTACTCCGGCTGGTCCAGCCCCCAGTAACGCAGCGCGTTGCCCGGCGCGTGGCCCCGCCGTCCGACCGGCTCCTGGTCCGGCGCGTCCTCGGCCTGGATGTAGCGCGCCGCCTGCAGCGCTGCGACGGCGTCTTCAGGCGTGTTGATCATCGGGAAGACGATCCCGTACACGCCGATGTCCAGGACCTGCTTCACAATCCACTGGCTCTGCTCGCGACCATTGACGGGAATCCGGACCATCGGCGTCACCGCCGGCGCGAGCGAACCGGACTCAACGATCTGCCGTCGATTCAGCATGTACTGCAGCGACAGGCTCAGGTCGCTCAGGTTGAACGCGTTGTGCTCGAGTTCGTAGACCACGAAGTCGTAGCTCGACGAGGCAATCCAGGTCGCATCCGGAATCGATCCCGCGGGCAGAAACGGTCCGAACGCCGGCGTGCCCGACTCGATCAGTTCAATCACCCGGTTCAGTCGCTCGGCCATAATCGCTGCTCCTCAGTCGCAATGTCGTTGACCCTGAAGCTACCAGCGATCCCCGACCCCACTCTTCCGACGCCTCTCCCCCCGCCGTCAGGTGGGGGGAGATGTCACGTAGTGACAGAGGGGGGCACGCCGAGGGGGCTCCCCCCGACCGCAGATGTCGCCGAGCGACACCCCAACACCACCAATCCCCACTATGATCCGAACATACGTGCACCTCCGAGACCAGGAGCCCAACCATGCCCAACCCCTACCACTTCCGAGCCCGCATCGACCGTCTCTGGCGCACCGCCAACAGCTCCCGCCCCGGCTACATCCAGCTCAAAGCCCTCGACACCGTCGCCCGAGAAATCTACCCCGCCACCTCCACGACGCCGCCCTCGCGTTCCCCTCTCCCCCCGCCTGCGGCGGGGGGAGATGTCTCGTAGAGACAGAGGGGGGGCTCCCACAGGGCGAGCAACCACCCGACGAAGACGACGATCCCCTATAACCCCCAACCCCCTCCCTTTTTTTCCAGCGCATTTTTTCTCGCAGGCCGCAACCCGGCCCCCTGGCCCCGCCGTGCCCCCCACCGCGTCCAGGTGTGGTGTTCTAGCCTTCGCGCCAGACACAGGAGACAGGCAAATGCCCACCCAACCCAGCCAACACAGCCAACACAGCGAACTCATCGTCGACGACGGACCCGTCACCCGACTGACCATCAACCGTCCCGAACGACACAACGCGATCAACACCGAAGTCGGCGACGCCATGGTCGACATCGTCAACCGCGTCGGCCGCGACCCCTCGGTCCAGGTACTGGTCCTCGCTGGCGAAGGCCGTTCCTTCTGCTCCGGTGACGACGTCAGCGAAGGCGCCGAGGGCGGCATCCCCGACTACCCCTGGAAGAACCCCTACCACGCGCCCCACATCGCCGCCTTCAATCTCGAGCGCCACCCGTACTTCCGCCTCCAGTCCCTGCTCCGGCGCATCCCCCAGATGGTGATCGCCCAGGTCCAGGGTTACTGCATGGGCTCAGGCTTCGACCTCATGCTCGCCTCCGACTACGCCATCGCCGATCCCGACGCAAAGCTGCGCTTCGTCATCCCGGCGACCGCCTTCCTGCCCAAGTACGTCGGACTCAAGCAGGCGACGCGGCTAATCCTCGACGACCAGTTCATCTCCGCCGCCGAAGCGGCCGAGCTCGGGCTGGTCACCAAGGTGGCCGAGCCGGGCAAGCTGCGTGAGGAAGTGGACGCCTTGGCCAACCGGCTCGCCGCCATGGGCAGCGAGCGCCACGGGTACCTCGGCGTCGTCAAGGAATCGATCAACCGTTCGCTCTGGCCGCATCTCGACGACGACCTCCGCATGCAGCTCATCACCCACCGCATGAGCGACCTGTATCGCCAACACCCCTACGAACCTAATCTGGATTGATGGCCGTCTCCGACCTCCCGCTCGCCGGCTCGGTCGTCATCGACCTGAGCGACGAGTGTCTCGCCCTGGGCGCGCGCTGGCTCTCCGACTTCGGCGCCGACGTCATCCGCGTCGAGTCCGCATCGGGCGACGCCCTGCGGATCAACGGACCTCACCTTGACGACTGCGAGGATCTCGAGAGCGGACTGCGCCACCTGCTCTACAACGCCGGCAAGCGCAGCCTGGCGCTCAACTTCGACGCCCCCGCTGCCTGGGACCTGCTCGACCGCCTCCTCGCTCACGCCGACGTCGTCCTGACCCCGCTCGACAAGTCGATCGAAGCCCGCCGCTTCTTCGACCGCGAACGGATGCAGCGTGTCCATCCGCACTTGGGCGTCGTCGACGTCGTCACTCGGCGCGGCGGCGAAGGTCTGCCCGCCTCCGATATCGTCGGCGTTGCCGCCGGCGGACTCATGCAGGGCCTCGGATTCCCCGAGGTCGCCCCCGACTACCCGGCCGGCAAGCTCGCCTACAAGCAGGCCAGTCAGGTCGCCGCCGCGACCGCCGCGGCCATGCTCTACGACCGCCGCAACGGCGTCACCGCCAGCCACGCCTACATCTCGCTGCAGGAGGCCATCCTCTCGACCACGATCCACTTCGCCAACGAGAACCTCTGGCGGCAGTTGGGCGAGAAGGCCTTTCGCCCCGGCGGCGACATCTCCTCCCTCATGCAGGCCAGGGACGGGCGTTGGCTCACCTTCGGAATCACGCCAAACACTCCCCAACGCTGGGCCGCCTTCGGCCAATGGGTCTACGAGCGGTCCGGTTACGACGGCATGATCGGCGCTGAGTACCCCGGCGACATCTACATTCCCGAGTGGGGCAGCGACGATCACCGCGCATTCCAGCGCGCCTGCGCCACGTTGGACCGCGAGGAACTCTGCTACGAGGGTCAGTCGCGGGGATTCCTCGCCGTGCCCGTCAACTCGGCCCAGGACATCGTCGAGGATCCACACCTGCACGAGCGTGGCGCATTCGTCGCCGTCGATCATCCGCACCTCGAGCGCAGCATCGACCTGCCACGATTGCCCGTCCACTCCACCGGCTACGACCCGGTCGCTCGCCCGGCGCCAACGCTCGGCGCCGACTCGGCGGACGTGCTGGCTGACCTGCTTCAAGTGGACGCGCCCACATACGATCAGATGGTCGCCAACGGCTTGGTTTCCGGACCAAATCGCCGTTCCGAATCACGCACTCCTCCCTCCCCCGGCCCCGCGACGCGAAACGACGCACACGCTTCTCCCCTCTCCCCCCGCTCCGCGGGGGGAGATGCCGCAGGCAGAGGGGGGCCGCCCGACTCCATCCACAGAGGCGACCTCCCCCTCAACGGCATCCGAGTCATCGATTTCTGCTGGCAGGCCGCCGGACCGCTGACCACCGAGCTCATGGCCAACCTCGGCGCAGACGTGATCAAGATCGAAACAGACGCTCGGATCGACACGCTTCGCGTCGCCCTGCCCGCCTACGATCCCCCAACTATCGAAACCGGCGCCTTCTTTCAGGACTGCAACACCGACAAGCGCAGCATCAATCTCAACCTCGGCGCGCCCGACGGGCTGCGCGTCGCATACGACCTGATCCGCGAAGCCGATGTGGTCACCGACAACTTCACCGGAGGCGTGATGAAACGCCTCGGTCTCGGTTTCGACGATCTCAAGAAGATCAATCCGCGTATCGTCACCTGCAGCCTGCCCGTCATGGGTACCTGGGGACCCAAGGCCTCGTGGAAGGGCATCGGCAACAGCGTGGTCGCGCTCTGCGGTCTGGCCGGCCATACCGGCGCTCCCGACCGCAAACCGACCGGCGTCCTGCTCCACACCGACTTCACGCTCGGACCGCTGGCAGCCACGGCGATCCTCTCCGCCTTAATCCAACGCGACCGCACCGGCGTCGGCCAGGAGATCGAAATCCCGCAGTACGAGGCCGGCATCCACCTGCTCGACACCGAACTGATCGAACAGCTCGCCAACGGCGAGTTGCCGCCCAGGCGTGGCAATCGCTCGCCCGAGATGGCGCCCCACGGTCTGTTCCGCTGCGCCGGCGACGATCACTGGCTGGCGCTCAGCGCCCGAGACACGGTCGATTGGCTCGAAATCTGCCGAGTCATCGATCGCCAGGATCTCGCCGCCCGCGAAGATCTGCGCACCCTCTCCGGCCGCCACGCCGCTGAGGACGAGATCGAGGCGGCGATCACCGAATGGACCTGCACGCAGGACGTCTGGCAGGCGACCGCCGCCTTCGAAGCAGCCGGCGTCCCCGCCGGACCCAACGAGGACATCGAGGACCTGGTCGAGACCGACCCCTCGATGAACGGCTTCTTCCACGAGTTCGACCACCCGGTCGGCATCAACTTCATGGCCCAGAATCAGCCCTTCCTCTGGAACGGCCAACGCCTGCCCATCCGCCGAGCCCCGTTCTTCGGAGAGCACAACGAACAGGTCTACCGAAACGAGCTCGGCCTGAGCGAGGAAGAGTTCACGCAGCTACTCGTCAACGAGGTAATCCGCTAACCACCGCCGTCATTCCCGCGCCCCCTCCGTCACTCCTGCGCCCCCTCCGTCATTCCTGCGCCCCCTCCGTCATTCCTGCGCAGGCAGGAATCACGAAGCACCCAACTCTGCTCGTAGCTCGGACTTGCGCCGTACCTCGACATCTGTCGCGCAGTACCTCCGAGCAACGGATGACCTAGGCCCACGGATCAATGATCACCTTGCAGCCGCGCTGGTTGAAGGCGGTCTCGTAGGCCTCTTGCGCCTCGTCGATCCCGAAACGGTGCGTGATCAGCTGCTCGACGGGCAGGCCCGTCTGAACCAGCTCGAACAACTCCAACATCTCGTGCGGCGCGACGCTCCAGCTGCCAATCAGCGTGAGTTCCTTGGGCAGCAGGTGACCCGCCACGGTGATTGGCGTCGGCCGAGGCACCGGCCCGTCAGGCGTCTCGTCGTACTTGAGGCCGATGAACCCGACCCGGCCGCCCACCTTGACCGCGTCGACGCACAGCATCTGCGGCTCCGTGTACCCGGTGAAATCGAGCGCGACATCCGGTCCGCGGCCGTCGGTCAGCTCCATGACCCGCGCAAGCGCGTCCTCTGAGACGGGATCGATCGCCACGTCGACCCCGTACTCGCGAGCCATGCTGCGCCGAAACTCGGCCGGCTCGGTGGCGATCACGCGCGCCCCGAGCCGCTCGCAAATGATGGCCGCCGACGCCCCGAGTGGACCCAGACCGGTGATCAGCACCGTGTCGAACCCATTCACCCCTAACCGGCGAATCGCTCGATACGGCGTCCCCACAGCGTCGACCAGGATCGACCCGATCTCGAACGGCACGTCGTCTGGCATGGGGATGCAGTGACTGTCGGGCCGGACAATGTACTGCGCGTGCGTGCCGTCGTACTCCGCACCGCCATCGGCGATATCCGTGCAGAGCAGCCAGAGTCCCTGGTGACAGAACCAGCACTGACCACACTGCTCGCCCATGTGCGCGATCACGGCGACGCGCGTGCCTTCCATGATCCGGGCGGTTGGACCGGTCTTCACGACGACGCCGGCCGCCTCGTGTCCGGAGTTGGTGTAAGAGGAGTCGAATGTCGAGCCGCCGTAGTGATACGTACGCGCCTCGGTGCCGCAGATCGTGCTGGCGATCACTTTGACCATGACCCAGTTATCCCGCGGCTCGGGCTCAGGCACCTCGATCACGCCCACGCGCGAATCGCCGTACATCTCCACGATCTTCATGACGAACCTCGAATCCAACCAACTCCAACTAGGGGTGTCAGTACCACTTCTGCTTGTCAACCACGTTGACAAACTCGCGCCCCTCGACCAGGCGGCGCGCATTCTCCAAAATCAACTCGAATCGCCGCTCGGGAATGTTCTCCGCGTCCGCCACGGCAATGTGCGGCGTCAGGATCACGTTCTCCATCCGCCAGAGCGGATGGCCCTCGGGCAACGGCTCGATCTCATACACATCGAGACCGGCCCCCGCGATTGCGCCGCTGTCCAGCGCCGCGACCAGATCGTCCAACCTGCACGTCATCCCGCGACCGATGTTGATGAAGTAGGCGGAACTCTTCATGAGCGCGAACCGCTCGGCGTTCCACATGAACTCGGTCTCGGGCGTGTGCGGGACGGTCGTGACAATGAAGTCGGCCTCCGGCAGCCGCGCGTCCAGCTCCGTCGGCGCCACGAGATTGCCGTCGAAGTCGCCGTAGGGACTGGGATCCACGCCGATCACGCGGCAACCAAACGCGGCACACAATCGCGCTGCCTCCGCCCCGATCCCGCCGACGCCGTTGATCAGCACTGTCGCCTCGCTCAGCTCGACGTAGCCGCGCCGCCTCGCGCCCGTGTCCCAGCGACCGTTGGCCTGCGCCGCGGAGTAGTAAGGCAGACCTCGCGCCAGCGCGAGCACGTACATCATGATGTGCTGCGCGATGTGGTCGGAGTAGATTCCGCGCGGGTTGCTGACCACGACCGAGTGCTCGGCCAGCTCCGGGTAGTACCAGCCAACCGGCGGTCCCGCCATCGGATTCTGCAGCAGCCGCAGACGCTCAACGTTGGGCAGCACCTCTGGCGAAACCCAGCCATACGCCCCGTCGGCGTCGATCAACTCCTGCGCCGCGTCAGCCTCGTCATCAACGATGACCACGTCGAGGTCTGGGATCTCTTCCCTCATCCGCTGCGCCCAATCGCGGATGTCGTCGTCGATCGGCGGCAGCATCACGTACTTCGGCATATCCGCTCCTCACCCCTTCCTGTCGATGCTCAACCGACCACGCCGGCCGCGACCAACTCGGCAATCTCGTCCTGGCTCTTGCCGAGCAACCCGCCGAGCACCTCTTCATTGTGCTCGCCCAGCATCGGCGATCGCTCAAGCACGCGTCGCTCCAGGTGCGCGAACTCCCAGGGCGCGGCGTCGATCCAGATGCCGAATCCGGGATGCGAAGGCTGTTCGACCTGCTGATAGTGATCGCGGAAGTGCTCGTCGACATCCATCATGTCGCGAAGATCCTCTACCGCGTTCGCCGCGATTCCGACAGCCTGCAGGCGCTCGGCGGCATCCCACTTGCTCAGACCGCTGGTCCACTCCGCAACGGCGGCCTCAAGCTTGTCCTCACACGCCTGACGCCCTGCCAGAGTTTGTAGCCCAGATTGTTGCGCCCAATCGTCTCGGCCCATCGTCCGCGCGAACGCGGGCCACTGTTCGTCGGACTCCAGCGCAATGGCAACCCACTGGTCGTCACCTTCGGAGGGAAACACGCCGTGCGGGCACATGTTGGGATCGCGATTGCCAATCCTGGGAAGATCCTCACCGACCTGGTCGAACTGCATCCACTGAGCTCCAAGCAGAGCCACCGTCGCGCTGAGCTGGCTCAGTTCAATCTCCCGGCCCTCGCCGGTCTTCTCCCGTGCCCGCAGGGCCGAGAGAATCGCAGTCACGCCAACGTGCGGCGACGTGAAGTCGGGATAGGCCACACCCATGCCGCGCGGCGGCTGATGCGGGTACCCCATCTGGAAGTTCATGCCGGCCGCCGCCTTGAGCAGGTTGCCCAACGTGCGCAGCGGTCGCCAGGGGCTGTCGCCGCCGACGCCGGGCAGGTGGACGCTGATCAAACGCGGGTTGATTTGCCGCAGTTCCTCCCAGGGGAATCCCATCCGCGCCAATGAGCCGCCCGAATAGTTGTTGACCATGACATCGCACTCGGCGACGAGTTCCCGAAGCACTGCCTTGCCCCGCTCGTCGGCGAGATTCAGCGTGAGCGATTTCTTGCCCGTGTTGGCCTCGTTGTAGAGGTCGGGGAGGTCAAAGTTGAACTCGCCCCGGACCGGCTGCACCCGCAACGGATCCATCCGCTCACCACTGGACTCGACCTTGATCACTTCAGCGCCGAAGTTGGCCATCAGGCGAGTCGTCAGCGGGCCGGCCGCGACCCAGGTCAGGTCAAGGACTCGGATGCCGGCCAGCGGCATGTCGGGGAATGAGTTCGACAACACTCCGGCGGAAGCTGTCCCGTTCGCACTCGCAGAGAAGGCGGAGTCGGCGTGCTCTCCTAGTCTCGGCGCCGGACGCATCGGCAGTGGCGATTGCACTGGATCGAGGGAACTGCGCGAGTAGCTCAGCGATTTGCCCACCGCCGGGGTCTCGACATCGCTGAACTGCCCGGCCGTCTGGTAGTGCTCGGATTCAGCGAACTCGCTAAAGCGCAGCGTCGGCATCGCCGGCGCCCCGCAGGCCCAGAGCCGATCAAGCAGCTTCTGCCGCGGCCAGACTGCCGCCAACTCCTTGGCCAGGTCCTGCAGCGGGTTCTCCAGGTACTGCCACGCCGCTCGGTCGCCGCGATGAATGACTTCCCAGTTGTCGGGATCGAGCTCATGCTCGACGCCGGCCTCGTCCAGCATCGCGATGAACTCGGGCAGCTTGTTCGGCGAGATGTTGCAGGCCATCCAGCGATCGTCGGCGCAGCGGATCACCTGCGACAACGCCGGTCGATAGGGTGCTTCGCCGCGCCAGCGCCAGATGTTCGGATTCGATGTCTGCACCGTCTGGAACGAGGTCGCCTCCTGCATCGAGATATCGATCTGGCAACCGGGCTGGCCCGGTGTGCGGTCGCGTCCGTGCAGCGCCGTCATCGCCGACGAAGCGACGGTCAGTCCGGTCATCGTGTGCCCCGGGAACGCCGCTCCGTGGACTGGCGGATCGTCCCGCTCGCCGCTGATCTGCAGTAGACCTCCTGCGGCCGTGGCCGTCAGGTCAGTCGCCCGCCAGCCCGATTTCGGTCCTCGTTGTCCGTAAGGCGTCGCCGACACGACGATCAGACGCGGATTGGCGGCCCGTACGTCGGCAACCGGCAGTTCGCCAGGCTGGTTCGACTCGATCAGGATGTCGGCCGACCGAACCAGTTGCAGCAACCGCTGCATCCCCTCTTCCGTCCGCCAGTCGAGCACGACCGAACCCTTGTTGACGTTGAAGTAGAGGTGCTGGTAGCTGCCGTCGGGAGACGGCGCGTCGTCGACGAATGGCGCCAGGTGCCGAATCGAACTCCCGCCCGGCGGCTCGACCATCGTCACCTCCGCGCCGAGGTCGGCCAGCATCCGGCTGCCCAGCGCGGCGCGGTGGTCTGAGAGGTCGAGAACTCGCACACCGTCGAGTGGAAGCGTCATCTGCGTCACCCGTCTGGCCACTGCAACTACCCGACCGCTCCGGCGGGCTTTGCCATACTAGCGATTGCTCAGGTCGCGTCGCGGAAGGAGATCGCCATGGAAGCACTCGAGGGAATCCGAGTCGTGGAGTTGTCGATTGCGGTGCAGGGTCCGGCTGCGGGCGGCTACCTGTCCGATATGGGCGCCGACGTGATCAAGGTCGAACCGCCGATGGGCGACGCCAATCGCTGGTATCGGGGCAACCACAACGAGCTGCCGCCCGAGTCGGTCGGAACCCAGTTCATCGGCGCGTCGCACGGCAAACGCTCGGTCTGCGTCGACATCCACACCGAAATCGGCCTGGAGCTGGTAGACAAGCTGGTCGACACCGCCGATGTCTTCCTCAGCAACTACCGAGAGCCCGCGCTCGAACGGATCGGGATGGGCTACGAACGGCTGTCGGCGCGCAATCCGGGCCTGGTCTACGCCACGGCCAACGGCTTCGGTCCCGATGGTCCGGCTCGAGAGCACCGGATGAGCGATCAGTTCTCCCAGGCCCGCAGCGGGATCTCAGGCATAACCGGCACTTCCGACGACCCACAGTTGATTCCGGGCGCGATCATCGCCGACACCGGCGGCGCCATGGCGCTGGCCATGGGCATCCTCACCGCGCTGGTCGCGCGTCAGCGCGACGGCCTCGGCCAGAAGGTCCAGACCTCCTCCTACGGCGCGATGATCTGGATGCAGGCCTGGGAGATCAACCACACCTCGGCGACCGGGCATCTGCCCACCCGTGACGGCGCATTCCACCCGATCGTCTCCGCGATGACCGGCATCTACGAAGCGTCCGACGGCGTCGCCTTCTGCATGGGCATCCGCGACGACGAAACCTGGCGCGAGTTCTGCGTGTTCGGCGGCAACCCGGCTCTGGCCGACGACCCGCGCTGGAACCACCGCGAGGGCCGTGATCCGTTTCGCGACCAGGAAGCCATGGACGGAGTCAAGGGGGTCCGTCCCTACGTGGCCGAGATGATGAAGACTCGAGACAGCGACGAGTGGCAGGACTTCTTCGATATCCACCCCGACGGCGCGACGGCCCAGCGCGTCCTCAACTATCAGGAAGTCCTCGACGACGAACAGGCGCTGGTCAATGGCTACATCGTCGACAAGGACATTCCCCACGTCGGCCGCCGCCGAGTCGCCGGCATCCCAACCCGACTGAGCCGAACCCCGGGAACCGCAAAGAACATGTTCTCCGACCTCGGCGAGCACACCACGGAACTCATGAGGGAACTCGGCTACAACGAATCAGCGATCGCAGAGGTCGAGACCCACAAGGCCCCGCCGTTCTAGCTCCCCCATCTTCTTCTGCACCGCGCGCACCGCTGTGATCCCCTCTCCCTGAGGGAGAGGGTTAGGGTGAGGGCCTCCCTCTCACGCCGGACCCTCGCCCCAGCTGTCTCCCGGACGGAGAGGGAGCACGAATAGTCGTTGCGCACGCTACGGCATGTAGGGAATCCGCGCCGTCGGACCCAGGCTCTGTTTGATGTAGGACTGAGCGTCGCGCACGAACTCCACCATCAGCGGTCTCGTATCACGAGGGTCGATCATGTCCTCAATCCCGAAGGCATGCGCCGTCCGCAGCGGGGAGCGAATCTCGTTGAGCCGGGCCTCGATCTCCAGGCGCTTCGCCTCCGGGTCGTCCGCTTCGCGGATCTCGCGTCGGTAAGCGGCCGTAACCCCGCCTTCGATGTGCATCGATCCCCAGTGCGCCGACGGCCAGGCATAGCGCCGGTACAGCGCGTTGCCGCGTCGATACTGCAGCCCGCCCGCAACGCCATAGGCCTGGCGCGTGATGAATACGAGGTACGGCATCTGAGAGAGCCGGCTCGTCAGCATCAGTCGAGCGCCCGTGCGGATGATGCCCGACTGCTCGTCGGCCGGACCGACCGAGAAACCGGGCTCGTCGCAGAAGTAGATCAGCGGCAGATGGAACGTGTCGCAGAGCGAGATCATGCGCATGATCTTCTCTGAGGTGTTCTTGTTCGGAGAGCCGCCGTTCTCGCGCGGATTGTTGATCATCACGCCCACTGGATAACCGTCGACCCGGGCCAATCCGGTGATCCGCGACTTGCCCCAGTGCGGCTGAATCTCGAAGAACGAATCCTTGTCCAACACCCAGTCGAGGATCCTGCGCGCGTTGTAGATGCGCCGGATGTTGCGCGGAATGATCGAGACCAGCTTCTCCTCGCGGTGCTCCGGATCGTCGGTCGGTTCGATCCGCGGCGGCATCTCCCACACGTTCTGCGGCAGATAGCTCAGGAACCGGCGCGCCTGCTGCATCGCCTCTGCCTCAGTCTCGGCAAGATTCTGCACCACGCCGTTGCCGTACACGTGGACCTCCTCGCCGCCCAACTCCTCCTTCGAGATCTCAAGCCCCCTGCTCGCCTTGACCACCGGCGGGCCGCCGACGAAGAGTTGGCTGGTCCCCTTGACCATCACGTTGAAGTGTCCGTCAGCCGCGATCACGGCCGGCGCGCCGGCGACCGAACCCAACACCACATTCACGACCGGCATGTACCAGAGCAGATCGTCGACACCGGTGCCGCCACCCACCTCGGGTCCGACCACGTAGGTGCGGCCAAGCTGCTCGAAGTGCTTGACGCTGCCGCCGGTCGCGTCGAGCAGCCGCACGTACGGGATCCGGTTCATGTATGCGTGTCGCTGCGCCCAACCGCCCTTGGTCCCGATCATCCCGTCGGCCGAGCCGCCGCGGATCGTGAAATCGTCGCCCTGCACCGCCACCTTGCGCCCGTTGATCTTCGCCACGCCGACGACCGAGTTGGCCGGCATCAGACCGGTGAGCTCATTGCCGTCCCACTGCGGATTACCGGCCAGCACGCCGGTCTCCTGGAACTCGCCCGGATCGATCAGCAGGTCAATCCGCTCGCGCACCGTGAGCTTGCCCCGGCCATGGTGAAACGCGACGCTGTCCGCTCCGCCCATCTGCCGAGCGAACCGCGCCCGCCGCTCCATCTCGTCCAGTTCGGACTGCCAGCTCATCGGCCGCTCCCCCTCGTGTCGACGTGTGACTGTGTCGACTCGCGCCTATCTCTGGATGTTGCGCAACTGCGGGTCCAGGAAGTCTCGCAGCCAGTCGCCGAAGAGATTGACGACCAACGACACCACGATAATCGCGATACCCGGCACCGTAACCAGCCACCAGGCCGTGGCAATCACGCCGCGGCCCTGGGAAATCATGATCCCCCAGGAGATCGAGTCCTGTGGAATCCCGACACCGAGGAAGCTCAGCCCCGCTTCCGCGATGACGACGGTGGCGACATTCAGCGTGGCCAGGATGACGATCGAGTTGACCAGGCTGGGCAACACATGGCGGACCATGATCCGCAGGTCATTGGCGCCGATCGTTCTCGCCGCTATGACAAACTCCCGCTCCTTCAGCCCCAGCGTCTCGCCTCGCACCAGGCGGGCGAATGTCGCCCACAAGGCGACGACCAGGACGATCACCACGTTGGTCAGGCTGGGCTCCCAGATCGCACGCAAAAACACAGCGATCAGGATCGCGGGCATCGCCAGTTGGAGGTCGACGAGAGCCATAATCGTCCGACTGGTCCAGCCGCCGAACCAGCCGGCGAGGATGCCCAACACGGAACCAATCACCGTGGCCAATGGGATCACCATGACGATGGCCAGCAGTGAGATACGCGCCCCGTGAATCAGACGGCTGAGTGTGTCGCGGCCGAGATCGTCGGTTCCGAGCGGATGATCGAGGCTGCCCTCCGCCTCGAAGAACGGCGGTTGCAGTCGGCCGACCAGGTTGAGCCGGAACGGATCCTCAGGGGCGATCTGCGAACCGAAGATGCCCACGATCACAAACAGCAACAGAATCGAGAGCGTGACCGCGAGCGTCTTCGGCGATCGAATGCGCCAACCGCGGCGTTGTCGTGCAAACGGATCTTCGACTGCCGGGGCTGAGGACGGAGATTCGGACACGGGTCAGATCGCTCCCGTCCGAATCCGCGGATCGATGAACGTGTAGGACACGTCGACCACCAGGTTGATGAACACGATCCAGACCGAGGTCAGCAGCACCGCGGCCTGCACAACGGGGTAGTCGGTGGCGACGATGGACTGAATGATCAGCTGTCCCAGCCCCGGCCAGGCGAACACGGTCTCGACGATGATCGAACCCGAAAGGATGTTGCCGACCTGCAGACCCAGCAGCGTGATGACGGCGAGCATCGAGTTGCGCAGGGCGTGCTTGAACAGCACGGCGCGTTCGCTCAGGCCCTTGGCTCGCGCCGTGCGAATGTAGTCCTGCTGCAAGGTGTCGAGCATCGCCGAGCGGGTGAAGCGCATCACCGCCGCCGCTGGGAACGATCCCAATGTGATCGCCGGCAAGATGATGCTCTGCGGGCTGGTGCGCCCGCCGGTTGGCAACCAGTCGACGTGCAAGGCAATGAACAGGATCAGCATCAATCCCAACCAGAAGTTGGGCACTGCCTGACCGAACAGCGCTCCGATCCTGCTGAAGATGTCGGTCGCGCCGCCGCGTCGCACGGCGGCCACAATCCCCAGTGGAATGCCAATCGCAAACGCCACCAACAGTGCGGCTGCCCCGAGCTGGACCGTCGCCACGAGACGCTCTCCAACAACATCCGTCGCGGGGCGGGTCGCCCGGAAGGACTGCCCGAATTCCAGCCGCACGATGTCCCAGAGGAACCGTCCGTACTGTTCGATCATCGGGTCGTTGAGCCCGTAGCGCTCCTTTGCCTCTTCGATCTCCTGCTGAGTGGCATCGATCGGCGCCAGCCGCGAGACCGGGTCGCCGGCGCCCCGGCTCATGAAGAAGACGATCGTGACCACGCCGAAGACGACCGCGATCGAGCGCAGGAAGCGTCCAACGGCGGTCGCCCCGAGTTCGCTACCCATCCTCGATCGCTTTCCGCGGTTCCGCTGTTCGCCTCAAATCCGCTCTCTCATCTCTGCCCCCGCTTCGCGGGGGGAGATGTCACGTAGTGACAGAGGGGGGCTCCGCTCCGCGTCGGAGTTCGCTTGCCCCGCGCTGCCTCCCCGTCGGCTACGCAGCGGGAGAGGCAACCGATCGTGCGCCTACGTCTTCAGCTTCTGCGCGTAGATCGCGTTCAGACCGGTCGATGTGTCGTAGTACTCGTTGTAGAGAATCTCCGGCGTGACCGCGTAGAGGTGCGGCAGACCGAACAGCGGCACCTGGAACGCGTTCTCGTACGAAATCACCGCAGCCTGGTAGTAGAGATCGTTCGCGCGCTGCTGATCGAACTCGGCGTTCGCTTCCTCGATCAAGGCCTGGAACTCCGAGAACTCCGGCAGGAAGTCGTCCGTCTCCTGAGCGTGCGAATACGGAGCGCCGATAGTCGTGACCAGCCGGTAGGCGAAGGCCGGACCGAGCGGCGCGCCGCTAGAGACACCGGCCTGGTTGAAGACGAACGGGTGCGGCAGCTCGTTGTTGCGGATCAGCGCCAGCGCGTTGCCGAAGTCGGCGTAGTCGATCTCGACCTGGAAGCCGACATCGTTGAGCATCTGCTGCACCGCCGGCATCCAGATCCGGTCGGCGGTCCACAGACCGGTTGGCAACGTGATCGTGAAGGCGAAGCCGATCTGTCCCGCCTCCTCGAGCAGCGCCCGCGCCTTGTCCGGGTCGTAGTTGTACTGTCCCGGCAGATTGCCGATCGGCGGGTCGTAGCCGGCCGGGAACGGCGAATAGGCCCGTTCTTCGGTACCGGTCAGCAGGTTCTCGATGATCGCGTCGGCGTCGATCGCGTAGTTCGCGGCCTGCCGCACGCGCACGTCGCGCCACGGATTCTCTTCGCCCGTGATCGGATCGAGCGACTGGTTGACCGGGAGTTCCAGCGCCATCACGCGCACGTCGGGCAGCGCGATCACCTTGAAGTCGTCGCGATCCTCGAACTGCTTGGCCACGTCCGGGCTGATCCGGTAGGCGATGTCGACCTCGCCGGCCTCCAGCGCCGCCGCACGCGCTTGTTCCTCGGGGAAGTAGCGGCCCGTGATGTACTTGGCCCAACCGGCCTTGTACTGGAACGGCGCGTCGTGACCGAAGGCGAAGTTCTCGAAGCGCTGGCTGCGAATCTCCTGGTCCGGGATCCAAGACATGAACTGGTATGCCCCGCAACCGATCGGGTTGTTGGCGAAATGGTCGTCACCGTTGTCGATGATGTACTGCTTGGGCAGCAGACCGAAGTTGATCCCGCCCGACTGTTCGGGCGCGTCCACGAACGGCGTGTCCATGGCGATGTCGACGGTGTATTCGTCGACCACCGTGATATCGCCCATCCAGCCGGCGCGGGCGCGCAGTTGCGACTCGAAGTCCGGGTTGTACTCAGCCCGGCCGAGGATCCGCTCGTAGTAGAACTGCACCGACTCCGCGTTCAGCGGTTCGCCGTTATGGAAGGTGACGCCTTCCTTGATCTTCCAGCGGAAGCTGGACAGGTCCTCGGAAAACTCCCAGTCGCCGAACCCGCCCTCAGCCTGGATCACGCGACCCGAGTTGTACGCCGCCAGCGCCGCGAAATGCAGGTTGTTGCTCGCGCCCTGACCGCCGCCGCCGCCGGCAGTGGTAATGTCCAGCGTCGGCGGGAATGACCCGTAGCCGACGATGATCTCCGCGTCGAGGTCGACCTCGCTGACTTCGGCCTCCTCCTGCGCCGTCGAGCGGTCCAGTTCCTCTTCTTGCTGAGCCTGTTCCTGCTGCTCGACCTGTTGCGCCTGCTGTTCGGCCTGTTGCTCCTGCTGCTCCTGCATGGCCTGTTGCTGAGCCTGCTGTTGCATGGCCTGCTGCTGCTCTTGCTGCTGCATGGCCTGCTGCTGCTCTTGCTCCTGCGGCTGGGCCTGGGCAACGGTCTGTTGCGGTTGATCGTCATCGTCGTCGCCGCCGCAGCCGACCAGCGCCAGACCGGCCGCGCCCACGCCCGCTCGCGCCGAGGCTCGCAGCAACGACCGCCTGCTCAGCTTCGCACGCCGTAGTTGGGTCCAATGTCGCGTCATAACGTTCCCCTTTCGCTCTGTGGGAATTTACGCTTGCGCGAAAGATAGGGAATTGCGGGACTGTTGCCTACCGCCCGACCAGCTCGCTCGGGCCATTGAAAGGGACGCGTCGTATGCCGCAACTGGAACACGAACGCGGCTTCCGCGGAACAATTCGCCCCACGATCCAGGATTCCGAAGCTTCCTGGACCGACGAGCGGAAAGCGACCGGCCCCAACATCGTCGTCATCGTCCTCGACGACGTCGGCTACTCCCAGCTCAGCTGCTACGGCTCCAGTATCGACACGCCCGCCCTCGACCGCATCGCCGATCGCGGCCTGCGCTACTCGAACTTCCACGTCACCCCGCTCTGCTCCCCAACCCGCGCCTGCCTGCTCACCGGACGCAATCACCACGCCGTCGGCATCGGACGCGTGACCGAGATGGACAACGGCTTTCCCAACACCGCCGGCTACATCTCGCGCGAAGCCGGCACACTCGCGGAAATGCTCCGGCCCAGCGGCTACCGAACCATGTGCGTGGGCAAGTGGCATCTCGTCGTCAGCACCATGCAGACCCCGGCCGGACCCTACGACCATTGGCCGCTGCAGCGCGGCTTCGACCGCTACTACGGCTTCCTCTTCGGCGAGACCAGCCAGTGGAATCCCGAACTCTTCCTCGGCAACGAGCGCATCGACGCCCCTCCCACCGTCGATTCCGGCGACGACTACCACCTCTCCGAGGCAATCGTCGACCGCGCCAACCTCTGGCTGCGCCAACTCGTCTCCGCCGACGACGACGCCCCGTTCTTCCTCTACGTGGCCTTCGCCGCAGCCCATTCGCCCCATCATGTCCCCGCCGCCTGGGCCGACAAGTACCGAGGCCGCTTCGACGACGGCTGGGACGTCGAGCGCGACCGAATCCTCGCCCGCCAGCGCGCCTCGGGGCTGCTTCCCGACGACCAGCAACTCGCGCCACGCAATCCCAACGTCCGTCCCTGGGATGACCTCCACGACGACGAGCGCCGCGTCTACGCCCGCATGCAGGAGGTCTTCGCCGGCTTCCTCGACCACGCCGACGCCCAGATCGGCCGGCTGCTGGACGAACTGGAGCGGCTGGGCAAACTCGACGACACCCTGGTCATCGCGATCTCCGACAACGGCGCGTCGGCCGAAGGCGGCGCCGGCGGGACCGTCGATCACACCCGTCGCCGCAACGCCGTCGGTGATCCGCTCGACGAGATCACCCCCCGGCTCGACGATCTGGGCGGCCCGCTGGTCATGAATCACTACCCGCGCGGCTGGGCGATGGCCGGCAACACGCCGTTCAAGCGCTACAAGTCACACACGCATGCCGGCGGAGTCCGCGCGCCGCTCGTCATCTCCTGGCCAAATGGCATCAAGGCCCGCGACGCGACGCGCCGACAGTTCTGCCACGTCGTTGACCTCGCCCCGACGATCCTCGAACTCGCAGGCATCGAAATGCCCGAGTCAATCAACGGCATCGAACAGATCCCGATGCACGGCGTTTCGCTCAGCTCCACGCTTGAGGACCCGCACGAGCCCTCACCCAAGACAACGCAGTACTTCGAGATGGTCGGCAACCGAGCCATCTGGCACGAAGGCTGGAAAGCGGTCACCTTCCACGAGCCCGGCGCCGACTACGACACCGAGCCGTGGGAGCTCTACCACCTCGAGCACGACATCGCCGAACTGAACGACCTGGCCGAGGCTGAACCTGAGCGGCTCAAAGACATGATCGACCTCTGGTGGCGACAAGCTGAACGCTACGGCGTGCTCCCGCTCGACGACCTGACCGGCGGCCACCAGCTTCGACTCCAGCGCCCCGGCCCCGGCCGCTGGGTCTTCCAGCAGGGCGCCGTCCTGCCTCACTTCTTCCGACAAGGACCGTTCCTGCTCGGCAGTTCGCATCGCATCGAAGCGAAGATTGAGCGAGCGAACACGGCCCAGGGAGGCGTCATCCTCGCCGACGGCGGCCGCTTCGGCGGCCTCGCACTCTACGTCCAGAACAATCGGCTCTGCTACACAACCAACGCCTTCGGCGAGCGCAGCCGCATAATCTCCGACTCCGCCATCCCTGCCGGCTCGGTCACGCTGCGTGCCGATGTGGTTCGCGTCGCCGACGGCCAGGCTTCGGTCCGCATGTTCATCAACGACGAGCCCGCCGGTGGCGGAACCCTGTTCCACTTCGAGGATCGCAACTACGTCAACGAACCACTCGAAGTCGGACGCGACGGCCAGACCCCGGTCGACGACACCTATGAGTCGCCGTTTGACTTCGAGGGCCTGCTGCTCGACGTCGTCGTCGAATCGGCCGGCCGAGAAATCGCAAACCCCCATACCCTCATCGACGACCTCATGCGCACTCAGTAAGCCTCGCCTCCCCTTCCGGCCCCCTCTCCCCGAGGGAGAGGGTTGGGGTGAGGGCCCGGCGGGGCGAGATGCCCAACCATCTCCCCTCTCCCCCCGCTCCGCGGGGGGAGATGCCGAAGGCTGTGGGGGGGCATCCACGCGTGTATCGACGACTACAGCACGCATATCCATAGCTCTCATGTTCTGATACTATCAGCCGACGACAACCCGCCTCGGCTCAGAAACGACTCTGGATGGCCCGCTCGCACCAGCCCGAACACCGTATGAACATCCTGCGCCATAGCCGCCCAGCCTCGTCGTCTTTCGCACACAATCGAACAAGGCCGAACGCTCCCAACAGCTGAACCGACCTCAAGAAACCTCGAGAAACCTGAAAAAAGCTGAAAAACCTGAAAGCCCTCAGATGCACGATATCCAGCAATACATGGGAGATCGCCAACGCGCTTCCGCTTTTCCGCCCGAGAAAAAAAGTTCGCCTGAAACCTGAAAACCGGTCCCGGACCCCCCGCGAACGCTGCCGGTACCCTCGTCGCATCCAACATTCGCGAACAATCAATGGAGGTCGCACATGACGGTCGAATTCTGGACGATGGGCGCCGGTGTCCCGACCAGATCTGCTCCGGGCGCCAGCTCCGGCATTCCCTCGTTCGACGGCGTGCAGATGGCTGTCCAGGCCGAACAGCTCGGCTATGACGGGATCGTCTGGGTCGACAGCCAGAACCTCGCCCCGGACTGCTACATCTCGATGGCCCTCGCCGCCCACGCGACCTCCCGCATCCAGCTCGGCACCGGCGTGACCAACTCCTACACCCGCCATGCGGCGATCACCGCGTCCTGCATCGCCACGATCCAGGCGGAGAGTCAGGGTCGAGCCCACATGGGCATTGGGCGCGGTGACTCAGCTCTTGCACATCTGGGCCTCGCGCCTCACGCCGTCGATCCGTTCGAGCGCTATCTAAGGGATTTGCAGGCGTACCTGCGCGGCGACAGCGTCGAGTTCGGCGATAGCGACGTCGACGCGCTCGGCCTGGCCGACACTCCCGAGGCCAGCAACATTCGCTACATCAACGGCATGGGACCCAAGGTGCCAGTCGATGTCGCCGCGACCGGTCCGCGAGTGATCCAGGCAGCCGCCCGGCACGCCGATCGGGTCAGCTTCAACGTCGGCGCGGACGTCGATCGCACACTCTGGGGCATGGACGTCGCCCGCGAGGCGCGTGCCGAAGCCGGCCTCGACCCTGAAATCCCGTTCGCCGCCTACATCCCGCTCGCCGTCCACGACGATCCCGAGCGGGCCATGCAAATCGGCGCTGGACAGGTCTCCCTCTTCGCCCGCTTCTCCAACATGTACGGCCAGATCGTCGGTCCGGCAACCGAACAGCAGACGAGAGTCCTGACCGACATCCACGACAACTACGACATGCACCACCACGGCCGTCCGTCCAGCGCCCAGGCCGACGTGATCCCCGTCGAATTCGAGCGCTCCTTCGGCGTCTTCGGCTCGCCCGACTACGTCGTGCAACGCCTCGGCGAGCTCATCGACATCGGCATCGACCGCTTCATCTTCCGAGGCTCCCCGCTCGATCCGAACGATCCCGACACCGAGTCAAGCGTGCGCTTCACCCAGGAAGTCATCCCGCAGCTGAAGGGCTAGCCATCATGCCGGTCGAATTCTGGACATCAGGCCGAGGCCTCGCCTCGAGCGGAGATCCGACCGCGTTCACCTCCGCCCGTCAGGCGCAGCGCGCCGAGGAGCTCGGCTTCGACGGCATCACCTTCGTCGACAGTCAGAATCGCGCCAGCGACTGTTATGTCGCGCTGACGGTCGCCGCCCATTCGACCACGAGGCTCAAGCTCGGCACTGGCGTGACCAACTCCTACACCCGACACCCGGCCGTCACCGCCTCGGCGATCGCGGCGATCCAGGCCGAGAGCGGCGGACGGGCCTATCTCGGCATCGGCCGCGGCGACTCCGCTCTGGCCCATCTCGGCCTCGCCCCGCACGCCGTCCCCAGGTTCGAGCGCTATCTCGAACAGCTCCAGGAATACCTGCGCGGCGAGGAAGTGCCCTTCGGCGAAACCGACGTCCACGTCCTGGGCCTGGCCGATACCCCGGAAGCCAGCCGGATCGAGTGGCTCAACCCGTCCTACCCCAGGGTCCCGGTCGACGTCGCCGCCACCGGTCCCCGCGTAATCGCGGCAGCCGCGCGCCATGTCGATCAGGTCAGCCTCGCCGTCGGCGGAGATCCTGAGCGGATCAAGTGGGGCATGCAGGTCGCCCGCGAAGCGCGATCCGATGCCGGACTCGATCCCGACATCGCGTTCGGCGCCTACATCCCCACCGTCGTCCACGACGATCCCGAGGTCGCACTGGGAATCGGTTCCGCCGGACTCTCCCTGTTCGCCCGCTTCTCCAACATGTACGGCAACATTGTTGGTCCCGTCACGGACACCCAACGCGATGTCCTGACCAGGATCCACGACAGCTACGACATGCACGGCCACGCACGGGAGGGCAGCCCGCAGTCGGCTCAGGTCACCCAGGAGTTCGCCGGCAGCTTCGGCATCTTCGGACCGCCCGATTACTGCGTCCAACGCTTCGGAGAGCTGATCGAGCTGGGAGTCACCCGCTTCTACGTCGCCGGCACCACCCTCGATCCCAGCCACCCCAACTCAGAGTGCAGCGAACGCTTCGTCGCCGAGGTCGCCCCCCAACTCCGGAGTCCGATGCCCCGTGCTTGACACAGGGCCCAGACCTCGAACACCGCCGGCGAGCCGGCCTCCCCCTCACCACCGACCTACGCAGACGCCGCCGAATCGAGGAACCGCAGCAGCAACTCCGCCACCGCCTCCGGCTGCTCCTGCTGCACCCAGTGGCCCGCTCCGTCGACCAGGTGCATGCCCAGCAACTTCGAACACGCCGCCGCCATCCGATCCCATCCGCCCGGCGACTGGTACACGCCCCAGTCCGATGCGCCGCCGATGAACGCCGCCGGCACATCGATTGTTTTGCCGTGAAACAGCTGCAGCTGCGCCACGCACTCCGGTTCGCGCGTCGCCCGATACCAGTTCAGCCCACCCTGGAATCCGTTGCGCGAGTACTCCCCCGCATACACGGCAAGCTCGGCCTCCGAGAGCCACGAGCAACTGGCAATCTCCTCAGCCGACGGCATCTCGTGAGCCACAGTCGTCGGCATGTCCTCGTCAAGATCCATCACGTAGTAGGTCGGCAGCTTGGCCAATTCCGTCGCCGTCCACGCCTCCAGCGGATGCGGCCGGTTCTGCGTCCAGTCCGCGCTCTTGTGGTGGTAGTAGGCGCGCAGGAAATCGTGGACGCCCTGCGGGGCGTTGGTCATGTCTGCGTCGGCCGGTCGAGTGCAGTAGTAGAGCTGATAGTGCTTGCGCGGACGATCCAGCGCGGCCAGGTCGTCGGCAATGCTCGCCGACCCGGCCGCGCCCGACCCACGAAGCTCGCCCGCCGGCAGGCTCGGCGGACCGCCGAACGGTCCGCTCATCGTCACGACCGAGCGGAACACATCGGGCCGGATCAGCGCGCAATACGCCGCCACCGGCGAACCGAAGTCATGCCCGAACACGCCGTCAACGCTCTCCCAACCCAGCGCACTGACGAGCCCGACCGCGTCGCGAGTCAGATTCAACATCCCATACGGGATCAGGCTGTCGTCATAGTTCGCCGTCCAACCGGTCGTCCGGCCGTAGCCGCGCTGGTCCGGCGCGACCACATGGAAGCCGGCGTCCGCCAACATCGGCATCACCTTGCGCCACGAGTAGGCAATCTCCGGGAAGCCGTGCAGCAACAGCAGGCGCGGTCGGTCACCGTCTGCCCATCCCGCCTCCAGCACGTGCATCGTCAGGCCGTTGACCCCCTCAACGAATCGCGAGCGAGTGCCAGGATCCAGCGTCTCTGCTCCGTAGCCGGCCCGTTCAGCCATCTTCGATTCTCCCGTTGTCCGACCGCAATAAGGATAGGCCGACGCTAGCCTGAGCCAACAGCCGAAGGAACGACCTCAGTGCCGACGATGACCGAGGCCCCAGAGAGCAAAACTGCGCAATGGCCGCCGCTGACTGAGGTGCGCAAGTCGATGCGGGTCCGATGGTATCGCTCGCCGATCGACAAGCCGACGCTCTGGCAGCTGATGGAACGTTCCAACCGTCGCGGCTTCCAGCAGTCGCTCGGTCATCTGGCACTGATCGTCGGTCTCGCAGGCGTCGTGGCGGTCTCATTCGAGTCAGGCTGGTGGATCGCGTTCGGCGTCTCGGTTTGGCTACTGGGAACGGTCTCGGCGTTCGTGCCGGGACTCGCCTGTCACGAACTGGTGCACGGCACGGTCTTCCAAACCAACCGGCTGAACCGCATCTTCCTGCGGCTGTTCTCACTGTTCGGCTGGTTCAACTACAACGAGTACCGGATGAGTCACACCTTCCATCACCGCTACACGCTCTTCCCCGACGGCGACCGCGAGGTCCTGCTGCCCAAAGAGCCCTCGCTGCATCCGCTGGTGTTGCTCGAGATGTTCACGATCAACGTGCGCGGAGCGTTGCGGCTGCTCCACGCAACGGTTCGCATGGCGATGGGCAAGTTCGACATGGACAAGCCGTCCAGCGTCGGCGGCGCAGGAGCGACCGCCTGGACCTGGGCACTCTCGGAGGTCCATCCCGACACCTATCGCGCGGCCGTCCGTTGGGCCCAGTTCCTGCTGGCGTTCCACGGAACGGTGATCGTCCTGTCGATCGTGTTCCAGCTCTGGTGGCTGATGATCGTCGTCACCGGCGCGATCTTCATCGGAAACTGGTGGAAGTACTTCATCGGCACGACCCAGCACGCCGGCCTGCGCGACAACGTGCCCGACTTCCGCCTCTGCACACGCACGATCAAGCTTGATCCGCTCTCGTCGTTCCTCTACTGGCACATGGAGATGCACATCGAGCACCACATGTTCGCCGGCGTGCCCTGCTACAACCTCAAGGCGCTGAGCATGGCAATCGCAGAGGACCTGCCCGAGCAACGCACGCTGCTCGGCGCCTGGGGAGAAATGCGATACGCCTGGAAGCGTCAGCAGATCGAGCCGGACTATCAGTACAACACGCCGCTGCCGCCGACGGCCAACCCGGGCATGACCTCGGAATCCGCGGTGACACGCGTCTCGGACGGCATCGAAGCCTCAATCGGAACGCTCGATCCGGACGACGATCAGATCGACCCGCGCGGCACGATGCCGGCGGTCGCGACGTTGGACTAGCGGCCTTTGAACTGCGGCGTCCGCTTCTCCATGAACGCCCGCGGACCTTCAATCGCGTCCTCACTGCCGAACGCCCGCGCGCCCAACAACGACTCCATGCTCCACGCCTGCTCCCAGGACATACCCATCGAGCCTCTGATGACGATCTCCTTGGCCGTTCGCACGGCGAGCGGGCCGTTCGCGCAGATCAAATCCGCGATCGCATGAGTCGTCGGCATCAGCTCATCAAGCGGCACCACACGATTGATCAGCCCGCATTGCAGAGCCTCCTGCGCGCTCAGCCGCCGGCCGGTCAGCAGAATCTCCATCGCCCACGCCCAGGGAATCTGGCGCGGCAGGCGAATGTGCGCCCCCGCATCGGGAACGATGCCCCAGCGGACTTCCTGCAACCCGAACTCCGCATGCTCGGCCGCGACTCGGATGTCGGTACCGAGCATGTACTCAAGTCCGCCGGCGATGCAATAGCCATTGATCGCCGAGAGCACCGGCTTGAACACGCGATGCAGGTTGCGTGTCTCGTTCACCTTGAGCGGCTCGTCGCGAGCGCCGCCCGCCTTGGCCGGAATCGTGCTTGACAGGTCGGCGCCGGCGCAAAATGCGCGTTCGCCGGCGCCGGTGATGATCGCGACCCACAGATCCGGGTCACTATTGAAGTCCTCGGTCGCGTCCCGCAGCAACGACAGGAGCTCGAGCGACATCGCGTTCATTCGCTCAGGCCGGTTGAATGTGATCACGCAACGCCGATTGGCGGGGTCCTTCTCGTAGATCAACGGCAAATCGGACATCCGTCACCTCCTTGACTTCGATCAGAGCCTATGCGGCTATCGACCCTTGAACACGGGAACGCGCTTCTCCATGAACGCCCGCGGGCCCTCGATGGCATCGTCGCTGCCGAACGCGCGGGCGCCCAACACCGATTCCAGGCTCCAGGCCTGCTCCCACGACATGCCCATGGCCCCGCGCACGGCGATCTCCTTGGCCGTCCGCACAGCCAGCGGGCCGTTACGACAGATCAGATCGGCGATCCCGTTCGCCGTCTCCATCAGCTGATCGGCGGGCACCACCCGATTGATCAACCCGCACTGCAATGCCTCAGCCGCAGAGAGCCGGCGGCCGGTCAGCAGTATCTCCATGGCCCAGCACCAGGGAATCTGTCGTGGCAGGCGGATGTGCGAACCGCCAATCGGGATGATCCCCCAGCGCACTTCCTGCAGTCCGAATTCGGCATGCTCGGCGGCCACGCGGATGTCGGTGCCCAGCATGAACTCAAGGCCGCCGGCGATGCAGTAACCATTGACCGCCGCGATCACCGGTTTGTGCACATCGTGCAGCCCGCGCGTCTCGTTGACCTTGAGCGGCTCGTCCCGAGTCGCTTGAGTCGCGTTCGGGATCGTACTGCTCAGGTCGGCTCCGGCGGAGAAGGCGCGCTCCCCGGCGCCGGTGACGATCAGCACCCAGAGATCCGGATCGCGCTTGAACTCCTCGATCGCCTCGCGCTGGAGCGCCTGTAGCTCCGGGCTCATCGCGTTCATGCGCTCGGGTCGGTTGAATGTCATCAGCGCCCGCCGGTTGGCGCGGTCTGGCTCGAATAGCAGCGGCGGTTCAGGCATAGCGCTTCTCCAGGAGTCGGCCGAACGATGTAGTGCGAAGATACGGGCAATCCCGCTGACGCGGACTCCGCCCGCGATCCGAGGCGATCGGTTGCGTCATACGCTGTGAGCAGCGGACGGGACGGGTGGCGACATGCGTTGGCTAGTTGCGATTCTCGGTTGCGTGTTGGTGCTGGCCGCTTGTAGCGGATCCGAGCAAGTTTCGACACCCGTAGAGGTCGAGCAGGCACGGCAACAGGTAGCCACCCAGGTCCAACCCGAGCCGCAGCAGCAAGAGCAGGAACAGGAAGAGGTTCAGGCGAGAGACGCCGCGGACGAGTCAACCGGGCAGGTCGAAGAACAAACCCAACAGTCCGTCGTTCAACAGGTAGAACCGCAGGAGTCAGCGGACGGCCGGCAGGAGGCAACGACCCTCGAGGACGGGCCGTTCGACCCTGACGCCGTCGACATGTCGCAGTTGATCTTCTGGGGTCCGCTGGACGGCTTCTTCGGGCGGTTCCTGGAGATACCGATCACTGGACAGGCGCTGCTGGATGAACTCCTCGCTTCCCAGTCGCCGGCGGCAGACAAATACATCATCGACCTGGCCGCGTTTCCCAATCCCTACTGGGACCAGATCTACGAATACCTGCGGAATCGCTTCGATGCGCAGCACCGGTCGGTGTACGAGTACCGCGAGATCTTCGAGTTTGACCGGGCAGACTCGGCCACGCCGGCATACCTCAGCTTCAAACAAGCGTTATTCGGCAGCCAGTTCGAAGATATGGCCGAGATGATGAACCCCGACGCGGAGATCTTGATCGACGCGCGGGAGATCTTCTGGGGCGGCGTCCGTGTTGACGGCATCCCGCCACTCGAGTTCCCGGCCCAGGTGTTCCCCGACGAAGCAGCCGAGTGGATCAATGGCACGGACGTCGTCGTCGGCGTCGAAATCGACGGCGACGCCCGCGCCTATCCGATCCGGATCATCGCCTGGCACGAAATGGTCAACGACACGATCGGCGGCGTCCCCGTCTCCCTCGCGTACTGCACCCTGTGCGGCTCGCCGATCCTGTTCGACGGTCGCGTTGGCCCCGAGGTCTATCGCTTTGGCACCAGCGGACTGCTGTACCGCTCAAACAAGCTGATGTACGACCGCAACACGCGCACGCTCTGGAACCAGTTCAGCGGCAAGCCGGCCTGGGGGCCGCTGGTCGGCGAGGACATTCGACTCACGGTGCTGCCCGTCGTCGTCACCACCTGGGCCGACTGGTACGACCGCCATCCCGACACGACCGTGTTGAGCATCAACACCGGCTTCTTGCGTGACTACGGACCGGGAGTGGCCTACAACGACTACTTCAACAGCCCGCTCACCTGGTTCAACGTCCCGGTTGAGGACGATCGTCTGGCGCAGAAGGACAACGTGTACGCGGTGCGCGTGGGCGAGGCGCTGACCGCCTACCCCATCGAACTGCTGGCACAGCGCACATTCGCGCAGGACGAGGTGGGCGGCCTACCGATCGTCGTCGTTGCGACTGCCAACGGCGAAGGAGGCCGTTCATATGAGTCGGGCAACGTTCACTTCGAATCTGCTGATCCTGCGGCCAACACCCTGACAGACTCCGACGGCGGCGTCTGGATGATCAGAGAGGACAGCTTGCTCGGGCCGGACGGCGAGGTGCTCCCAAGGGTCGGCGGACACAATGCCTACTGGTTCGCCATCACCAACCAGACCGACAACGGGCAGCTCTGGCAGGGCTGATTCCCACCCTATTCGGTTCGCTATCTTCGCCGAGTACGCCGAGGAGGTCGATATGTCCACGAGCACGCAGCCGCCGATCCCGGAGAGTGAGTGGGTGGAGTTCGCATCGCGGGGGTGGTGCGAAGAGGCAAACCGCTATCTGCAGGAGCAAGCCGCTTTGCACCCTGAGGCTCTCACGGGTGTCGAGTGGTCGGTGACGGAGCGCTGGCAGAACGCGCCGCCGCACCTCGGCTTTCAGGACAACGTTGCGGGCTTCTGGTTCACCATCTCAGCAGGCAAGATCGAGGTCGGCGCCGGACCCGCCGCCGAGGCGGACACCGAAATCGACGGCGACTACAACGCCATCCTGCCAATCGGCTGGACCATTTACGCAGGCGACGCCGAGATCCAGGCCCGCGCCCAGCGGGAGTACGGGCACCTCTCCCGAAGCAAGCCGGTCAAGATGAAGGGCCAGTTCCCCTCCCACCCGCCGCTCTTGCCCTTCCTTGGAGGCCTCCACGACCACATGGCCCGCCGAACGATCAACAACCCCGACATCGAGCACCGGATCGAGCACTACGGCCTGCGCGATAACTCCGAAGCACTTGGCAATCAGGGCCACACGATGCTCGACGCCGCATTCACCGAGAGGATGGCTGACGAACTGCGAGCGGCCGGCGGCTGCGGCCGGCTCTGGGAAGAAGCCGTCGTGCATCCCTGGGTGTTGGCCTTGGTCGAGCAAGCACTCGGTGCCCGACCCATTCTGGTTTGGCCTGAGCGCGGATCGGCGGGCGACTCCTCCGTCACCGCCACCTGGGCGCTCTCAGACGACGCATTGAACAAGGCCGGCGTGGGAAGCATCGCGATCGCGCGCAACGCCCCAATCGCATCCGAACCCGACGGGACGATGCAAGTGATCTACGCCGGCCGGGACTCCACGCTGAGTAGGCAACGGATAGAGGTTGACCCAGACCAGCTTGAGCGAAACCCGCCGGTCTTCCGCTCCCTCTGCGGCCTCGACTCTTGATCGGTAACACCTAGGGCTTGCCTCGGGCCCGAGCGCCCGACGCTTGCTCATCGCTGGTCAAGAGCCGCGCTATCTTGCCCGACATGGTTGTCGACTCGGAAATGCGTATCGCTGCATTTCGGCAGCTCGCCGCGCTCAATGCGGCAGGCCCGACGCTGCGATGGGCCGACCTGCAGTACGGGTTCGAGCACGACGGTCGCCGGTATCTGCTAGCAGCTCAGCAAGGCATCTGGAAGCCGAAGGTGATGGACTACGTGTTGTCAGTGCGAACGGGGCGCGGCCCCGAAGCTGAGCGATACATCGACCATCGCGTCGCTGAAGAAAGTGCCATGTATGACGCCGTCGACCGAATCCAGTATTCCTTCCGCGGTGATGATGCTGAGCACCACGACAATCGCAATCTCGTTACCGCGTTTGCTGCGGGCGCGCCGCTGATCTACCTGCTCGCTGTTGCAAGCGGCGAATATGTCGCCAGTGCCCCGGCCTACATCGCAGCCGTCGACAAGCTCAATCTTCGTTGCGACCTTGTCTTCGGCTCGCCCGACCGAGGTCCTGCATTTGGCTTACCAGGCGTAGAAGAGCGTCGCGAAGGAATGCGCTCGTTCCGAGCGCGCGTACGTCGCGCAACCGGCTAACTCAACGTTTCCGGCTAGCTTCGCGGCAAGCCCAGACCTCGAGTCGCGATGATGTTTCGCTGGATCTCGTTCGTCCCGGAGTAGATGGTGCTGGGCACGGCGAGCAGGTATTGCTCGGGCATGTCTCCGGCCCACGGCGCGGTCGGCTCCTCAGGAATCAACTGACCGCTAAGGCCGAACATCTTGATCCCGTAGTTGTAGATCTTCTGGCCCAGTTCAGACTGGAAGATCTTGATCACCGACGCTTCGTAGTTAGGCACATTGCCGGTCGCCTGGATGTGACCGATACGGTAGCCGAGGTACTTGGCGACGTTGTTGGAGATGACCAGGTCCGAGAGTCCGAGTCGGTAGCGCTCGCGTTCGTCGGCCGAGCCGTTCTGCAGCTCCTCCGTCATGCCCTCCAGCGTCTTGCGCTGGCCAGCGGTGGTGCCGATCCCGGAACGCTCGAAGTCGAGCAGCGTCATGCCGACGTACCAGCCACGGTTCTCTTCACCGATGCGGTTCTTGGCGGGCACGCGGACGTCCTCGAAGAAGACCTCATTGAAGTGGTGGCGGCCGGCCATATTGATCAGCGGCCGCACCGAGAGGCCGGGCGTGTTCTTGATGTCATCAATCAGCAGGAAGGAGATGCCGCGGTGCTTGGGGGCGTCGGGGTCGGTGCGGACGAGGCAGAACATCTGGTTGGCGCGGTGACCGCCGGAGGTCCAGATCTTCTGTCCGTTGATGATGTAGTCGTCGCCGTCGCGGACGGCGCGGGTCTGCAGCGAGGCGAGGTCCGAGCCGGAGCCGGGTTCGGAGTAGCCCTGGCACCAGATGTGCTCGCCCGAGGTGATCTTGGGTAGATACTCGGCCTTCTGCTCGTCCGACCCATGGATGATCAGGGTCGGGCCGATCATCCCCACGCCGAAGCCGCGCGTGCCGGTGTCGGGCGCGCCGTGATAGCCGAACTCCTCGTTGAACACAATCTGTTCGTAGATCGAGGCGCCCAGACCGCCGTACTCCTTCGGCCAGGCAGGAGCGATCCAGCCGCGGTCGGCGAGCTTGCGGTTGAACTCGACAGCGTTCTCGAAGTCTTCCTCGTTCTCCCGCGCGCCGCCGGGGCCTTCGCTCGACGCCGGTTCGGGAATGTGGTCGAGCAAGAACTGGCGGACCTCGCCGCGCAGGGCTTCCTCAGTCTCGGAGAATCGCAGTTCCATCTGTGCTGCCTCACTAACCCGTTGCTTCGGGATTCCTGGACCTCTTGGAGCGGGAGACGGGATTCGAACCCGCGACCCTCTGCTTGGGAAGCAGATGCTCTACCACTGAGCTACTCCCGCAAGCATGCACGGAGCGCGCATCCAGCATCGCTCCGTCAATGCCATCCGGTTGGTTGCATCGTACACGTGGTTGAGACGTCGAGCGGTATGCACTCCGATACCTCAGGGCTGACCGCCAGCCTGGCGCCGCCCGCGAGTTTCCACGACTCGCAGCAACCCGCCGCCCGCAACTGACGATGCGGCCACGACCCCTCCCGCCAGCGCGACGATGGCGGCGTTGCGCACCAGCAACGAGGCCGCGTCGGCTGCGATCAACCAGAGGTCGGCGGCGAATGGGTCGGCCGTCGTCTCGGCCCGACCTTCGAATGACGCTCGCACCAGGGTCGCGACCAGCCAGAGCAGGGCGGCGCCCAGCCCAATGGCGAATCCCGGTGTTCCGACTCGATTCAGGCCGCGAACCTGCGCCGCAGTCGCCATCGCAAGGAGAATGGCAAACGAGCCGCTCACGATCAGCGCCACTGTTGCCACCTCATGACCGCCGCTGGTCAGCCGGCCGATCGTGCCGTCGAATGCGCCGCCGCGAGAGACAAGCCTGAACACCTGGCGCGACTCGGCCAGCACTTCGAACCCGTCGTCGTAGATCAAGGAAGCTGTGGTGGCCGCTATCGCGTCGGCTACTGCGTCGGGCCCGCCAGCTAGGCCGCTTGGGTCGAGTTGCAGCGGGACCGGATACCCCACGAGCGGGATCGGATCGCCTTCGTCTGCAGCACTCTGCAGAGCCGGCCAGACATTGGCCACGAACTGATCGACCTCCAACAGAGAATCGACGGCGCGCGCCACGTAATGCTGAGCAGTTGCACGACTGGTGAGTTGGGCAGCCGTGACGAACAAGACCGCCATGGCCGACACCGCCGCGGTCAGCAGGATCGAGATGAACAGCGCCCAGCGACGCCAGGCCGAGTCGCCCGGCGCGCCCGATCGACGCAACGTTGAGCGCGTAATCACGGTGGGAAGGTTTCGATAAGTAGAGAGCCAGAGAGCATGTCCGGCAGGCTGCGTCCCTGACGGTCAATCCACGGCCACCACATACCGACCCCCAACAACAGCAACGACGGCCACCAGATCAGGCCTCTAATGACAAACGTTCGCTTGCCACCTCTGAGTTCCCGGAGTCCAAGCGCGCGAGCACCGACCGTCCGCGCGCCCAGCCCCGCGTACAGCGAAGACAGCAGAAACCAGAGCAGCGCAATCGCATAACCAACGCCCCACTCCCCGGCCGTCGGATCGCGCTCAAGCGGATCAACCTGGAGCAGCATGGCGAGGACGGCGAACGCCCCGCAGAGCGCGCTGAACAGACCGATCACCACGAAATCGATCGCCGCGGCGACCAGGCGCGCTTCTCGGCGAACGACGGGAATGTACAGGGGTTCGGACGCTGCACGGGCCATCAACGCGCTTGAGCGTAGCATCGAATCCATGGCCCATAGACGCATGTTCCTCGCATTCGTGTTCGCGGCGATCACCGGCGCTCTGGCCGTCGTCGTCGCTCTCTTCGCCGCCTCGACGCTCAGGGCGCAGTCGAGCCAGGGTCTCGGCGACCTGGTCGCCGACGCCACCGAGACCCATCGCTTCTCACTCGTCACCTACGAGCTGACACATCTGCCAAACCGCTGGCTCACCAACATCGCCTGGTGGATTGATGAGCCGCACCTTGACGAAGAGGCGATCCTGCAGCGTTGGTTCGACCGGACCGACGAGCAGGACCGCAACAGGGTGGAGTTGCTCCTCGAACGCCGGCTGGGGCGCGCCGTCTCGGAACTCCAACTGGACACGCCATTGCCGCTCTTTGGCCGTGTGCGCCTCGTCTGGCCGCCGGTCGACGTGGATCTGAGCGAACGGCTCCATGTGCTCGCCGTCTCCCCTCGACACGAAGTGCGAATGGTCCGCACCGTGCTATTGACATCCGACTTGAGCCGGGACCAGTACGAGCGCATCGAAGCGGCGATCGAAGCGGACGGGCGTTGGTCCGCCTGGGTCGGACGAGTCGGCGGCGTGGCGCTGTACCCCGCATCGGTCGTGTCGTCGCGCGATTATCTCGGCACGCTGCAGATCATGGCCCACGAGTGGACGCATCACTACCTCGGCTTCTATCCCCTGGGCCTCGCCTACGCCCGCGGTTCGGACATGCGGACCATCAACGAGACCGTGGCTGATATCGTCGGCGACGAGCTGGGCGAGACCGCTGCGCGGATTCCCGGATTCGTCCCAGCAGTAGACACGGGGGAGGAAGAGCGCCGCAGCGAGATCCGGGCCGCGACCGACCCGCTCTTGCGGCAGCTTCGGCTCGACGTAGACGAGCTCCTGTCCGAGAGCCGAATCGACGAGGCCGAACGGCTGATGGACGACGTTCGCCAAGAGTTGATTGATCTCGACCGGCCGTTCAGAAGGATCAATCAGGCGTTCCTCGCCTTCCGCGGCGGCTACGGGGCGAGCCCTGCCTCGCCCAGCCCGTGGGGCGATCGCCTCTTGACGCTTCGCGCCTCGACTGCTTCATTGCCCGAGTTTGTCGAACTCGTGCGCGAGATCGGCTCAGCCGACGAGGCCGACGCGCTTCTGCCGCCGTAGGTGACGCTACGGGTTGGCGTCCTCGAGCTCTTCCTCGAGCTCGGCCACGCTCGAATCCTCCGGCAACGCCACCACAATCTCGTGCGAGATTGTCCCGAGATAGGCGTCGTTCACTTCCAGGCGCAAGTAGTAGACGCCGCCGGCAATCTCATCGCTCTGCCATCGACCCAGCACCCCGCCTTCGACCGCGCTGCTGCCCGATGCCAGGGTGACTCCGTCGTCGCTGCCCAGCCTGGTGGCGACCAACGACCAGCCCAGCAGGTCCCCGCTGTTGGCGCGCCCCATAATCACCAGCGTTCCCCGCCGGATGACCGCTCCATCGTCGGGAGAGTCCAGACGCACCGGCGCGAGCGCTTCGTCGACGGTCCCGGGCTGGAGGTACGCGACCCGATTTCGCCTGAGCCAGTCGACCACGACCGGATCGAGCGCCGCGGCGCCGCCGCGCGCGACGGTCGGAGGTTCGAGCCAAACACCATGCCAGAGGAAGTTCTCGGGAGTGGCAACCGTCGCGCGCTGGAGCGTACGGCGATCGACCTCGACCTCGTAACAGATGTGGTTGTCCACCGGCGGCGCAACGCGAACGGAGACGAATACTTCCTCGCGAGGCGACGCACAGGGATTCCTCAGCTGGCCGGCACTGTCGGCGGCAGCCCATAGGGGAGCCACCTGGGGTGCGTAGACCATCGCTCGATGAATGCCGTCGGGCTCGAAGAACTCCTCGGGATCCTGACCCTCGTGGGCGGCGAGCATGAACTCGCTCCAGATCAGCCCGGCGGTCTGGACTGACGATCCACCCGACATCGGCGATTCGTCGGCGTTGCCGATCCAGACGCCAACTGCGAGTTGCGGTGTATAACCCATCGTCCAGTAGTCGCGCCTCACGTCGTCCATCTCCGGGTCTCCCGCCGTGCCGGTCTTGGCTGCAGCTGGCCGGTCCAGCAGTAGTGGACTGTTCGTCCCGTACAACAGCGAACGCGCCTGGTTGTCGGACAGGATGTCGGTGATCTGGAAGACCTGGCCCGCATGGGCGACCACCCGAACCTCGGCCTCGCCCGTCGGCGACCACTCATAGAGCAAACGCCCGTCAGCATCGCGAATCTCCAGCACCGCCACGGGATCAAGCGCCCGGAATCCGTCCGGCAGTGCGAGAACCGTGGGATGCCCCTTCATCTCGCCGCCGTTGGCGAGCGTCGCGTAGGCGAACGTCATATCGAGCAGCGAGACTTCGCCGCCGCCGAGCGTGATCGAGGGACCGTAAACACCTGGATCGTGCATCGTCGTAATCCCGAGCTGATGCATCGTGTCGAGCAGCGCCGCGCTGCCCAGTCGGTCCGCCACCTTGAATGCGGGCACGTTCATCGAGTTGGCCAGCGCGCTGCGCACCGTGACCGGACCGCGAAAGACTCCGTCAAAGTTGACCGGGCGGAACTCGGTCCCGTCAGCCTCGACGTACGTGGTTGGAACGTCCCACACCACCGTCGCGGGATGCCAGGTGCGCGGATCGATCTGGAATGCGGCCAGGTACGTCAACGGCTTGAGTGCCGAACCGGGCGAATGTGTGGCCGTGGCCAGATTCACCTGCCCGTCGATCTCCTCGTCGAAGAAGTCGCGGCTGCCGACCATGGCAAGTATCTGACCGGTGCTTGTGTCGATTGCGACGAGCGCGCCGTTATGTGCCCCGGTGGACGCTTCGAATCCGCTGATCGCGGAGCGAAGCTCGACCTCTGCGCGCTCCTGCAGTGCGAAATCAAGCGAAGTGCGAATCCGCAATCCGCCGTTGTCCATCAGGTTCTCGCAGCCGCCTGCTCCCGAGGGCGGCACGAATCGCTCCAACCGGCAGAGTTGCTCCACCTGCTCGCGGACGTAGAGCACATAGTGCGGCGCCTCGATGTCGAACTCGGCAGTCTCGAACAGCAGCTCCGTTGCCCACGCCGCGTCCGCTTCGGAGCGGGTGATGTACCCGTGCCGCACCATCAACTCCAGAACCTGCAACTGACGTTGCTTCGCCCGATCGAGGTTCTCCAGTGGGTTGTAGACCGATGGCGCCTGCGGCAAACCGGCCAGCATGGCCGACTCAGCCAACGTGAGATGCGCGGGAGCCTTGCCGAAGTAACGCTGGCTCGCTGCGCCGATTCCGTACGAGAAGTTCCCGTAGTAGATCGAGTTCAGGTACCACTCGAGGATCTGCTCCTTGCTGTACTCGTCGGTCAACTCGACAGCGAGGATCGTCTCCTTGAGCTTGCCTCGGATCCGGTTCATCGTGCGGCCGGTTCGCTCCTCAGGCGGAATCAGGACGTTCTTGACCAGCTGTTGCGTAATCGAGGACCCGCCCGATCCGCCGAGGAAATCCGAACTGCCGACGCCGAAGTTCTCCCAGGCGGCCCGCAACAGACCTCGAACGTTGATCCCCTGGTTCGTCCAGAAGGACGAATCCTCGGTAGCGACGGTGGCGTTGATGACGTGTTGCGACACGCGGTGCAAGCGCACTGGCGCGCGCAGCCCGTCGTGGGGGCGCGCGTACTCGAACAGCAATACCCCGTCTTCACCGTTCCGGTCGAAGATCCGGCTGCTGCCCAGGAGTCGTTGCGTTTCTTCGATCCGATCCGGTGGAGCCAGATCACTGGCGAAGTCCGAGTAGATCAGGAAAGCCGCACCGGCCACCGCGCCGATCATCACCATCGGTAGGCCAAGCACCAGCACCAGCGCGATCATCCAGCCGCGCATCCGCACGGGTTCGACCCGTTCGCCGCGCTTGCGCCGCCGCGAACGGATCGCCAGTCGGGTGGCCGGACTCAGTCTGCGCCTGAGTCGCGCGCTACGTTCGAGCGACAACGCCTACGCCTCGTCTCCGTCTCCACATTACGTCTTGTCCCCCACAACCTTGATGCGCGATAGGCTGCGTTTCACGCACCGATAACGAACACTTCGCAGCGACCCAACCGACATGTCCGAAGCCGACACCACGCAGTTCACGAGCGAGCAGGTACGGCACCTGGCGTCGCTGGTCCGTATTGAGTTAACGGAATCGGAAGTCGAGGAGTTCCGCAGCGAACTGGCCAGCATCCTCTCCCATATCGACGCGCTCTCCGAGATCGACACCGAAGGTGTGCCACCCACCAACAACGGCGCTGACCTCCTCAATGTCCAGGATTCCGACGCCGCCCAACCGGCGATGCCGCGCGAAGCGGTCCTGGCCAATGCGCCGCAGCGGGAAGACGACTACTTCCGGGTCCATGCGGTACTCGACCAATCATGAGCGCCACCGCGAACAGCGAGTTACTCACCATCACGCTCGCCGACGGCGCGAAGCGATTACGCGCTGGCGAGATCACATCCAGGGAACTGACGCGCGCGTTTCTTGATCGGATCGCCGCAACCGACGACCGCGTGCGCGCCTTCGTCACCGTGACCGAGGAATCGGCGTTGGCCGAGGCCGAGCAAGCCGACAGTCTCCTCTCCAGCGGAGACGCGACCGCGCCGCTGACCGGTCTGCCGATCGGGCTCAAGGATGTCCTGATGACCAAGGGCGTGCGCACGACGGCCGGATCGCGCATGTTGGACACACTCGTCCCTCCGTACGACGCGACGGTGGTCTCCAGACTGCAGGAGGCCGGTGCAATCTCACTGGGCAAGCTGAACATGGACGAGTTCGCGATGGGCTCATCGACCGAGCACTCGGCCTGGTTCCCGACGGCCAATCCCTGGGATCTCCAGCGAGTGCCTGGCGGTTCTTCGGGCGGCTCCGCCGCGGCGGTCGCGGCGCAGCAATGCATCGCCACGCTCGGCTCCGACACCGGGGGTTCGATCCGTCAGCCGGCCTCATTTTGCGGCGTAGTCGGACTCAAGCCGACTTACGGACGCGTCTCCCGCCACGGCTTAATCGCCTTCGCCAGTTCCCTCGACCAGATCGGTCCGTTCACGCGGACCGTCGAAGACGCCGCCATGCTCCTGCAGGCAATCGCCGGACCCGACCCACTGGATTCGACCTGCTACGACGCGCCCGTGCCTGACTTCGACGCAGAGCTGGACCGAGGCCTCGACGGCCTCCGCGTCGCTGCGCCGCGTGAGTTCTTCAGCGACGGCATGCACGACGATGTGGCAACCACGATCGAGGCCGCCCTCGACCTGCTCTCGGCCAACGGTGCAATCATCGACCGTTCGCCTTCGATGCCGTCGGTGCCGATGGCTCTGCCGGTCTACTACATCCTCGCTCCCTCCGAGTGCTCCGCCAACCTGGCTCGCTTCGACGGCGTCAAGTATGGCTACGGTGCCCGCCAGGGAGAGTCGATGTGGGCCGACATGGAGGCGACCCGGAAACATGGCTTCGGCCGCGAGGTCAAGCGGCGCATCCTGCTCGGCGCGTACGCGCTCTCGGCCGGTTACTACGACGCCTACTACCTCCAGGCGCAGAAGGTTCGCACGCTGATCCGGCGCGAGTTCGATCGCGTCTTCGCCGAGCACGACGTGATCGTCGCGCCAACCGCGCCGACCGTCGCCTTCAAGCAAGGCGCAATCACGGACCCGTATCAGATGTATCTCAACGACATCTTCACGATCCCGGCCAACATCGCGGGTCTACCTGCGATCTCGATTCCCGGTGGATTCGGAGCCGATGGCATGCCGGTCGGTCTCCAGTTCGTTGGACAACGCCTGGACGAATCCACGCTGCTTGGTATCGCAAACGCGTACGAGCAGTTGGCCGATTGGAGCACGATTCCGCCGTCGAATGTTGGCTCAACGTAACGAGTCGACCGCCGTTACCCATCCCCGCAGACAGGGCCCTGTTCTTCACGTAAAGTTCAACACTGATGGACTCGATTCTGGAACTGGCACTCCGCGAACTCGCACGTGACGCCCGTCTTTCGGCCGGTGACATCGCCGCCACGCTCGGCGTCGAGGAATCCGCCGTAGCCGAGGCGATCTCGGAAGCCGAGGAGCGCAACATCATCCTCGGGCGCGGCGCGAAGATCAACTGGGAAACGCTCGGTCTCTCGACCGTCTACGCCGTCGTCGAAGTCACCGTCGAGCCGCAGGAGAACGTCGGCTACAACGCCGTCGCTCGCCGTATCGCCCGCTTCGACGAGGTGCGCACGGTCTACTTCGTGTCCGGAGCCTATGACCTGCTGGTCATGGTCGAAGCGGACAACATGCGCGGCATCTCCGACTTTGTCGGCGACCGCCTGGCCACGATGTCGGGCGTCAAGGGCACCACGACCCGCGTGCTCATGCGCCGCTACAAGGAAGACGGCGTCTTCCTTGACGCCGATCTACAGAACGACCGCCAAAAGGTGGTCTTCTGACTCACCCAACGCAGCAGCAGGAATGAGTTCAAAGCGAGTTCAACCATGCCGATAGCGTCCAACGACCGCCCATTTGCAAGCGACGACGATCCCCGGCGTACCGGCGCCGCGGGTGCCGGATCGGCTGCTGCGGCGCGAGGAACCGGATCGGCTGAACAGGCGGCAGATGGTGCGGCTCGAATCGCTGAGCGGGTGCAGGCGGTGCCCGGCTCGGGCATCCGGCGCTTCTTCGACATCATCGCCTCGATGGACCACGTGATCTCGCTGGGCGTCGGCGAACCCGACTTCGTCACTCCCTGGCCGATCAGCGAGGCGGCAATCCGGGCGATTGAACAGGGACACACGCACTACACCTCCAACCTCGGCTTGCTCGAGCTGAGGGAAGCAATCGCCACCGACGTTGAGCGCCGCTACGGCGTGGAATGGGATCCGCGCGAGGAGTTGCTGATCACGACCGGTGTGTCCGAGGGCCTCGATCTCGCCGCCCGCGCGATCATCGATCCCGGCGACGAAGTGATCGTCGCCGACCCGTCATACGCAGCGCACGCGCCGGCGATCGTGCTGGCCGGTGGCGTACCGGTGTCAATCAAGACCGACGCCGCGCACAACTTCGCCCTCGACCCTGCGGCCGTCGAGGCAGCGGTCACGCCCAACACTCGGGCGCTGCTGATTGCCTACCCATCCAACCCCACGGGCGCGGTGCTGGAGCGTCCCACACTCGAGGCGCTGGCCGACATCGCGCGACGACACGACCTGCTCGTCATCTCGGACGAAATCTACGATCGCCTCGTCTACGGCGGGGCCGAGCACACGCCGATCGCCTCGCTGCCCGGCATGAAAGATCGCACGATTACCCTCGGCGGATTCTCGAAGTCGCACGCGATGACCGGCTGGCGGGTTGGCTGGGCTGCTGCTCCGCCCGATCTCTTTGGCGGCATGCTCAAGATTCACCAGTACGCGATGATGTCGGCGCCTACGGTCGCCCAGTACGCCGCGCTTGAAGCGGTCCGCGCCGGCGAGGAATACGTCGTCTCGATGCGCGAAGAGTACGACCGCCGGCGTCAACTCATGTGGCGCGGCTTCAACGACCTTGGCCTTGCCTGCGCCGAGCCGCGAGGTGCGTTCTACGCATTCCCCTCAGTCGCCCAGACCGGCTACGACGACGAGACCTTCGCCGAGGAGCTGCTCCTCCGAGAGCAGGTCGCGGTCGTTCCTGGTTCCGCCTTCGGCCAAGCCGGCGCAGGCCACGTCCGAGCCTGTTACGCGACCAGCTACGAGGACATCGAGGAAGCGCTCAGGCGCATCCGCCGCTTTCTGCACCACGCTCCGATGGCCAAGTAACAGCGGCTTGGTCCGCTCTGCCAGGCGCTAGCCTGCGCCAATGACGTTCCGCCTCAAGCCCCCCGAGGGCCAGCCCGACCCTGAAGATCTTACGCTCCGTATCACCGGCGTGCAGGCCCGACCGCGACCGGTGGAGGAGGGCGAGCCGGATTCCTCGCGCTTGGAGCTGAAGCTGGGAACCACCCGCGGTGAGATCAGTGCATTGCTCGACGTGAGCGAAGGACAGACCGGCGCGCTGGTCACCTGCTCGGGCGCGATGGGTGGCGAGCACGAGGTCCGTGGCCCGGCGGACAACGTCTACAAGCGCCTTGCCGAGCAGTTGCCAACCGAAGGTATCTCGACACTGAGGATCCACTACCGGATCGCCGGCGAGTTCGAGGAGTGCGTGCTCGATCTGCTCGGAGCCTGCTCGTTCCTGAGTGGCGTCGGGGCCGAGCGAATCATCCTCGCCGGTCACTCGTTCGGTGGCGCGGTCGTGATCAAGACGGCCCAGATCATGCCACAGGTGGCCGGCGTGATCTCGCTCTCGCCTCAGCTCTTCGGGACGAGACAGGTTGAGGAGATGGCCAAGCCGCTGCTGCTTATCCACGGCACAGCGGACGCCATCCTCCACCACATGGCCTCGGAAGACATCTACGAGCGAGCAAACGAACCGAAAAAGCTGGTCCTGATCCCCGACGGGGGTCACGGACTCGCTGAGGATCCCGACACCGTGATGTCAGAGATGCACCAGTTCGTGCACGACCACGCCGGACCTCAATAGGCGGTCCTACTCGTCGCTGTTGTTGCCGTTGCCCGATGCCACACCGACGCCGAGCCGCTCGGCGATCGTGCGCGCCGCGTTGGTCAGCTCCATCGGGATGATCCACTTGGTGCTCTCGCTGTTGGCCAGGTTGCGCAGCGTCTCGAGATACTGCAGCCCCATGGTGTTGCCGTGCGCCACCTGCGCCGCGGTGTTGATCGAGTTCAGCGCGTCGGCGTAGCCCTGGGCTTCCAGGATCTGCGCCTCCCGGTGGCCCTCGGCCCGCAGGATCTGAGCTTGCTTCTCACCTTCGGCCTCGAGAATGGCGGCCTGGCGTTCACCCTCGGCCACGTTGATCTGGGCGTCACGTGAACCCTCGGACTCGGTGATCTGAGCACGCCGCGTGCGTTCCGCCGACATCTGTCGGGTCATTGCCTCCGCAATCGCGGGCGGAGGCTCGATCTCGCGGATTTCCACCGCCGTGACCTTCACGCCCCAGCGGTTGGTCACCTCGTCGAGCTTGACCTGCATCTGATCGTTGATGTCGTCGCGCCGAGACAGCACTTCGTCCAGCGCCATCTCACCGACGACCGCGCGCAACGTCGTCGTCGCGAGCTGTCTCGCCGCGCCCAGGTAGTCGCGGACCTCGAGCACCGTGCGCTCAGGATCCATCACGCGCAGGTACACAACGAAGTCGACGTCCACACCGGCGTTGTCGCGGGTGATGTTTCGCTGCGGCGGCACGTCGAAGTACTGCTCGCGCATATCCACCTTGGTGCCGGCCTGGATGATCGGGATAACCCAGACCAGCCCCGGACCCTTCATACCGACATATCGGCCCAGCTGAAACTTGGCGATCCGCTCGTAGTCGCGGACCATGTTGATGATCGCCATCGGATTCTCCTCTATTGCTCAACGCTGCAGACCGCCTGTTGTTCGCTCGCAGCGAGTCTATGGACTGAACGTCGATCCAAAGGTACACAGTCGCTGTACGTCGGTGCGAGACGGCGACACCCGAATAAGCTGCGCTGTGTGAACGCACCCGACCGCGATCCGTTACCCGAGTCGCAGGTTTCCTGGCAGATCAGGCTGGCACGCAGCCGAGCCTTCGCCTGGCTCGAGCTGTGCCGGCCGTACACAGCCTCGTGGCTGCTGGTCTCGTCCGCGTTGATGGTGCTGACCGCGGCGGAAGGCACCCTGTTCTGGGGCCTCCCCTTGCAGTACGCCGCGATGATTGTCGCCCTGACCTGCGCCGCAGGGTTGATCGGCAATGCGCTTGACGCCGAGGTCGATGGCAACAGCCGTCTGATGCGGCCGATCCCGGCAGGCAAGATCGAGATCAAACTCGCACTGTTCGCGGCACTGATTCCGGTGGCATTCGGTGCTGCGATCGGTTTCTTCACCGACTGGCGTGTCGGCGTCATTGGACTGGCAATGCTCGGCGCGTGCGTGATGTACAACCTGGGCTGGCGAGGCTCCGTCCTCGGCGTTGCTGCCTTCGCATTGATCGGCGTGCTGATGCCGGTCGGCGCGATCCAGACTGCCAATGTCAACTTCGCCGATGCGCATCTGCTCTGGGTGATTCCGGTCGGCGCGCTCACCGGCGCGGCCACATTCCTGATCTACAAGCTGCCTGATTTCGAACTCGATGATGTCGATGGATCACGCTCGATCCTCCACTGGCTCGGTATCGATACCGCGATTCCGATGTCCTGGGCGATCCTCGCGGCGGGCCTCGCCCTGGCGGCGGCTTCGATCAACCTCTCCGGCGGCAACCTCGCCTGGCTGTTAGGGCCCTTGTTGTACATCATTCTCGCCGGGCTGTTCTGTATCGCGATGCTGATTCGGCGAGTGACCGAGGATCGCCTTCGCCGGCAGCGACTGCTCATCGTGCCCGCATTACCGATCCTGGTGGTCTGCTGGCTCGGTGCGGCGGCATCGGCCTGAACAACGCGGAAACGACGCGAACGAACATCATCATCCGTTAGGTTGATCGCGCAGCCCTCAGGAGTGCGAGATGCCCGAACCGACCGACTGGCAACCCGAAGTTGACGAACTCAACCTGCGCCGCAAGCTGGCGCTCAAGATGGGCGGCGAGGAGCGCGTCAACCGCCAGCGAGAACTGGGTAAGCTAACCATCCGCGACCGGATCGACGCGCTGGTCGACCCGGGCAGCTTCCACGAAATCGGCGGTCTGGCCGGCTACGGGACGTACGACGACCGAGAGTTCAAGGACTTCAAACCACTCCCGTACATCGGCGGCCTGGCGAAGATCGATGGTCGCTCCGTCGTCGTCGGCGGTGAGGATTTCACGGTCGGTGGCGGTGCGGCCGACATCAGCACCCAGGAGCGCTTCAAGAGCCTCTTCCTCGCCGACATGGCGCGCGAGTATCGCATCCCGCTGTTCGTTTTCCACGAGGGAGCCGGCGCCAACGTCGCCGCCGAGGGCGACGGACACGGCCACCTGCCCAGCAGCTTCGATGTGTTCGGACCGGACATTCGCGCCGGCCAGGAAGTTCCGCTGGTCTTCTCCGTCTCCGGCGCGACCGCCGGCGGCGTCGCGGCCAGAGCGATGCTGGGTCACTTCACCGTGATGACACCCAATGGCGCCCTGTTCGCCGGCGGTCCGCCGCTGGTCAAGCGGGCGCTCGGACAGGAGATAAGCAAGGACGCGCTCGGAGGCCCCGATATCCATGTCGGCCAGTCCGGTGCCATCGACAACCGCGCCAGGGACGAATACGACGCGATCGAGCAGATGAAGGCATTCCTCAGCTACCTGCCGCAGAACGTCTACCAGCAGCCGCCGTTCAAGCCGACCGAGGACTCCCCCGACCGCGAGGAGGAGGCGCTGCTTAGCATCGTCCCGCGCAGGCGGACCAAGCCGTACGACATGCTCAAGCTGGTCGAGCTCCTGGTCGACGACGGCATTTACTTCGAGATCAAGCCCGAGTTCGGCACAACCGTCCACACGCTCTTCGCCCGAGTCGGCGGCTATGTCGTCGGCATTGTGGCCAACAACCCCAGCATGCTGGCCGGCGCTATGACCGCCGATTCGGCCGACAAGCAAGGCCACTTCGTTGAGCTCTGCGACCACTTCCACATCCCGATTGTGTTCATCGCCGACGTGCCGGGTTTCATGCTCGGGCCGCAAGCCGAAGCGACTGGAACGCTGCGTCACGGGATGCGCGCTTACTGGGCGACCTATCTCGCGACCGTGCCCGTCTTCACGGTGATCACGCGCAAGAACTACGGCATGGCCGGACAGGCGACGGCGAATGTCGGGACGATCAACTACCGGGTCGGCTGGCCCTCGGGCGACTGGGGCTCAATCCCGATCGAGGGCGGCGTCGCAGCGGCCTACCGCCGTGAAATCGAAAGCGCGCCCGATCCGGACAAGCGCCGCCGCGAGATTGAAGAGCACCTGCTCCAATTCCGCAATCCCTTCCGCACCGCCGAGGCGTTCGGGATCGAGGACATCATCGACCCGCGCCAGACGCGCTCGTACATCTACCGCTTCCTCGAGCACGCCTACGAAACGATCTCTGCAGATCTGGGCGTGAAGGGCAAAGCCGGGGTGCGGCCTTAGACTCAAGCGCGACTATTCAGGACGACCGAACAGAGAGAGCCGACATGCCCGACATCTTCACCGTCGACCCCAGCCTCCCGGACTGGATCCGCACGCACACCGAGCAGTACCTCAACTCGGGCGGCGAAGAAGGCCACATGTGGGGCCGTCCCGACGGCTCCGGCCCGATTCCCTGTCTGCTGCTCGCGGCCAAGGGCCGACGATCGGGCGAGTGGCGCACGCTGCCGCTGATCTACGGCGAAGCGGATGACGCCTACGTGATCGTCGCCAGCAAGGGCGGCGCCAGGAGTCACCCGGCCTGGTACCTCAACATCGATGCGAACCCTGACGTCCAACTGATGGTTGGGACGGAACAGTTCGAGGCCACCGCCCGAACCGCGGAGGGCGCGGAGCGAGACAAGCTCTTCGCCATGATGGCCAAGGACTTCGACCCCTACCTCGACTACGCCATCCGGGCCGGCGGCGCCGGTCGACAGATTCCGATCGTGGTGCTCGAGCGAAAGTAGACGATGAGATCTCCCCAGGCGGGGGAGATCTCGTCAAGCGTTGACGTTCGCCATCTCAGGCAGTGACGCGGGCAGCCCAACTGCATCCTTGACGTCAGCCAATACCTCAGACGCGATCACGCGTGCGCGACGGGCTCCGTCAATCAGGATTTCGTCCACCGCTTCGGGGTTGGCCGACAGTTCTTCCCGGCGCGCCCGAATCGGGCCGAAGTAGTCGTTGACCGATTCGGACAGCATCTTCTTGCAGTCGACGCAGCCGATCTCGGCGCTGCGGCAGGCGGAGTTGATCTTCGGCTGATTCTCCGGTCCAAAGAATCCATGCAGGGTGTAGACGTTGCAGACCTCCGGGCGGCCCGGGTCGTTGCGGCGCACGCGCTGCGGATCGGTGATCGCGGTGCGGATCGCCTGGAACGTCTCCTCCGGCGTGGCGGCCATATCGAGCGAGTTGCCGTAGGACTTGGACATCTTGCGGTTGTCGAAGCCCAGCACCATCGGAGCGCTGGTCAGCTCGGCCTCGGGCTCGGGGAACGTGTCGCCGAAAATGTTGTTGAAGCGACGCACGATCTCGCGGGCCAATTCCAGGTGCGGTAACTGGTCCTCGCCCACCGGCACCTTGTTGGCTCGATAGAGCACGATGTCGGCGGTCTGCAGTACGGGATAGCCGACCAGGCCGTAGTTGACGTTCTCCGGCTGCGCCTTGGCCTTCTCCTTGAAGGTGGGCACATTCATCAAGCGGCCGATCGGCGTGACCATCGAGAGCAACAGGTGCAGCTCGGAGATCTCCGGCACATGGCTCTGCGCGTAGAGGATCGTTTCCTCAGGACGGATGCCGGAGGCGAGCAGGTCGAGCGCCGTTTCACGCACGTTGTCTTGCAGCTCTTCGGTATCGGTCAGGGTCGTGAGCGAATGCAAATCAACGATCGAATAGACACACTCGTACTTGTCCTGCAGCGCGACGAAGTTTTGGATCGCTCCGAGGTAGTTGCCGATGTGCTGCCGGCCGGTACAGCGGATGCCCGCGAACACGCGATCCTGCCCCTGCTGCATGGTCGTCTCCTGCTCTGCTTGGCCGTCTCTACTCAAACACTACATTTCGTCGGGCGCCTCGACGCCGATCAGTCGCAACGACGCTGCGAGCGCCGCCTGAGCAGCCAGCGTCAGTGTGAGTCGAGCTCCCGACCGCTCCGGGTCGCCCGGGACGACGATTCGAAGGGCGTCGTAGAACTGCGTGAACGCCTGGGCCAGGCCCTGGGCGTAGTAGGTCAGGTGATGCGGCTCTCGTCGCGTGGCCATGTCAGCGACAAGCTCTGGTAGACGCAGGATTTCCCCGATCAATACGGTCTCCTGCTCCTCGACCAACAGGTGCAGATGGTCCGAAGATGCCGATAGCCCGGCCTCCGCGGCGTTGCGCATCACGCTTGCGCAACGCGCATGGGCGTATCTCACGTATGACGCTGGATTTTGCCGAGGGTCGGCGGAGGCCGCTGCCGCGAGGTCGAAGTCCATTTGCGCGTCGGCCGATCGCTGCAGCATGAAGAACCGCGCCGCGTCAGCACCGACTTCTTCGATCAGCTCGCGCAGGGTGACGATCTCACCGGTCCGCTTCGACATCCGCACGCGCTCGTCCCCGCGTCGCAGGTGGACGAGCTGGTACAGCAAGACCTCCAACGCCTCGCCGTCACCGCCCACGGCCGAAACCGCGGCCTTCGTCCGAGCCACGTGACCCTGGTGGTCGGCGCCCCAGACATCGATCACGGTGTCGAAACCGCGCGAGAGAAACTTGTCGTAGTGATAGGCCACATCGGAGGCGAAGTAGGTCGGTTCGCCGGACGACCGGATCAGCACGTTGTCCTTGTCCTCGCCCAGGTCGTCGGACCGGAACCAGACCGCGCCCTCCTTCTCGATCACATATGAGCCGTCGCGCAGGCGTCCCATGGCCACGTCATATGTCGACGAGCCGTTTGCGCTGTCGTAGAGCGCCGATTCCCGTTTCCAGTGGTCGAACTCGACGCGAAGCAAACCCAGATCGCCTCGGATCTGGTCGACCATCAACTGCAAGCCCCGTTCGGCCAACTCGTCAGGTGGATCCTGCTCACTGTTGAGCCAGCGCTCGCCCGCTTCATCCTTGATCCGCGCGGCCAGGTCGATCATGTACGCGCCCTGATAGCCGCCGTCGGGGAGTGGGACTTCGCGTCCGAACTGCTGTTGATATCGAGCGAACAACGTGCGGCCGAAGAGCCGAATCTGCGCGCCCGCATCGTTGACGTAGTACTCCCGCTCGACCTCGAAGCCCGCGGCATCCAGCACGGATGCGAGCGCGTCGCCCAAGACCGCTCCGCGTCCGTTGCCGACCTGCAGCGGCCCGGTTGGATTCGCCGAGACGAACTCCACCTGCACCCGTTGTCCGGCGCCGAGATCGATCCGTCCCCATGCTTCGCCGGCGTCGATCACAGAGAGCAACTGTCCGCGCTGCCACTCTTCGTCCAGCTTGATGTTGATGAATCCCGGTCGCGCGACATCGACATCAGCGATCGGCTTCGTGCGCATGATTCGTTCGGAGATCACCGAAGCCACATCCATCGGCGGCCGACGCACCGCGCTGGCCAACCTCAAGGCGACGTTGCAGGAGTAGTCGCCGTGTGCACGCTCCTTGGGACGCTCGATTCGCAGTTCGATCGGCGGGATCGGCGGCAGGGCGCCGTCGGCCTGCGCCAGCTCCAGCGCGTTGCGCACCAACTCCCCCACCAGCTCTCGCGTCGCACGCGCCATGATCTTGTTGCTCTCCTGAACTGCCAGATTGCCACTGTAAAGGGCGAACGGCCAAAGGATCAGGATATCGGGCGGCGTGGAACAGGGACAAAACACTGGACCATCACTGCTGAACCTCGTGCATCTGGCGCTGTGGGCTGGGAATTCTCGCTGCGGGATGTCAGATTTGGTCAGATCCCGTCAGATGTTGGGGGAGTGAGGTCAGATTTCGGTGAGCCGTGTCGGCTGACGTCGGGTCATGTCCAGCGATGTCGGATGGGTTGGAGGGGTTCATGAGGCGCTCCTGGATCGCTGGCGTGGTCGGGCATCGCCGATTGTATGCGCACACACGTTCTTCCGCGGGGCCGCGACGTGTCGCAGGCAACAGGCGCTAGTGGACCGCGGTCGCGCCCGCCACATTCAGGTTCTGCGACTGAAGCCTGAGTAGCCGATGCTCCGGCGCACGCAGGTGCGGATCGTCGTCCAGGATCCGGTTGGCCCAGTTCCTTGCCAGATCGAGCGTGCGGTGATCCGTCAGCTTCGCTACTCGAAGCTCGGGCAAGCCGGACTGTCGCGTACCGAAGTACTCGCCCGGTCCGCGCATCTCGAGATCGGCCTCCGCCAGTTCGAATCCGTTCGACGTCTGCACCATCAGGTCGAGCCGCCGCTGGCTCTGCTCGATGTCCGTGTCGGAGATCAGGTAGCAGACCGACTCCATGTCGCTGCGACCCACCCGTCCGCGCAGTTGGTGTAGTTGCGCCAGGCCAAATCGCTCCGCTCCTTCGATCGCCATCACTGTCGCCCGCGGCAGATCGACGCCGACCTCGACGACGATGGTCGAGACCAGTACGTCGGCCTCGCCCTTGACGAGGTCGCTCATCACGGCCTGCTTGTCTTCCGACGACATCCGTCCGTGCAGCAGCCGGATCCTCGGAGCCAGCTCGCGCAGCGGCCCGGACTTCAGGTACTCGTACTGCTCCGTCGCCGCCTCTGACTCCAACTTGTCAGACTCCGCCACGAGCGGACAGATGACGAACGTCTGCCGACCCTTCCTCGCCTCTTCGCGGATCCGGGCGTAGACGATCTCTTCGCGCTGCGATGGCTCGACAATCTGCGTGCGCACCCGTTGACGCCCCGGCGGCAGTTCGTCGATCACCGACGAGTCGAGTTCGCCGTAGACGGTCAGAGCCAGGGTTCGCGGGATCGGCGTGGCCGACATGACCAGCAGATGCGGGCTGCGACCCTTGCTGCGCAGCGCGTCGCGTTGCAGCACGCCGAAGCGGTGCTGTTCGTCGACGACCGCGAGGCCGATGTCCTTGAAGTTGGCGCTCTCCTGGATCAGGGCATGCGTCCCGACCACGAGGTCGAGCATGCCCGATTCCATTTCCTGGTGGATCTGACGCTTGCGGGCAGCGCGCATGCTGCCGGTCAGCAACGCCATGCGCACGGGTCGTCCGAGCGCCGGCGCCAGGCTGAAGTTGTGCCAGATCTGATCGTCGCCCGACAGTTCCTTGCCCGCGAACAGCCGCTGGAACGTCTCATAGTGCTGCGACGCGAGCACCTCGGTCGGCGCCATGAGCACGGTTTGATGCCCGGCGCGAACGGCGGCGAGCATCGCCGCCGCCGCGACCACCGTCTTGCCCGATCCCACGTCGCCCTGCAGCAGCCGGGCCATCGGCTCGCGGCGGAACATGTCGTTGCGGATCTCCGTCAGGACGCGTTGCTGCGCGCCGGTGAGCTGGAACGGCAGCGCGCCGATGAACTTGTCGAGGAAGTCTCCCGGCATCGGGATCGGCGGCGCATCCGCACGCTGTCGCGCCTCCCGTTTGCGACCGAGTACCGCGAGCTGGATCGAAAGCAGTTCCTGGAACGCGATCCGCTCCTTCGCCTCGTCGACGTCTTCCAACCGCTCTGGGAAGTGAATGATGGAAAGGGCCTCTGCCTCTGAGGGGAATCGCTCCTCGGCGACGACGCGAGGCGGCAGCGACTCGGCCAGCAGCGGCAGATAGTCGCGCACCGCAGCATGTGCGAGACGGCGAATCGTGCGGTTGGGCAGACCCTTGGTCCTCGGGTAGACCGGCGACAGTCTGCCGACGTGGACCGTGTCGTCGTCGGGATCGTCGAGCCGTTCCCATTCCGGTGAGACCATTTGCAGCTGGCGCCCGCGAATCTCGATTTTGCCCGACAGTCCGACGCGCATCCCGGGCTTGAGCGATCGCGCCAGGTAGGGCTGTTGCCACCACCAGATGCGCAGGCTGCCCGAGCCGTCGCGTACCACCGCTTCCGTTGCCGTCCGCCCGCCTCGCAGATACTTGACGCCGATGCTGGCGATCTCGCCGACGATGGTCAGGTCGATCCCCTCAAGCGCATCGGAGATCGTACGCACGTTGCGCCAGTCCTCGTATCGGCGCGGCAGGTGCCAGAGCAGGTCGTAGACCGTGTTCAGCCCGATCGTGGACATGGCCTTGCGTGAGATCGGCGGGATGCGACCGAGAACCGCGACATCGCGGGCAAGGGGATTTTCGTCGTCGAGCGCGGCGGCGGGACGTCTCCGGCTGGATCTGGTTCGTGTTGGTGTCCTGTTCTGTCCGGATGTGTCCAGACTTGGACTGGATCGATCCGAATTCTTCCCCAACAGATCCGGCCGATTCTCTGCTGTTCCCGACCTCTCCGGGCGGCGTGCACTTCTCGGGGCAGCTCCGGGGCTCAGGGCGGCTCGCACGTCGTCGGTCCAGCGCTTGCGCTCGTCAATGCTGAGCGCGGCGTAGCCCTCCTGGGGCAAGGCGGCGACGATGCGCTTGAAGAACTGCGCCTGCTCGCCCTCCTTGAGGACGTTGCGGAGGAACCCGTCGAGGCCGCCGACCACAGCCCGATCCTGGAATCCGAGCTTGGCCTCACGCTCCAGCATCAGCTGGAGGGTCTGCGTAGGCCGTCGCCGGGTCGTCATCAGGCTCGCCGCAGGACCGAAGCGCCGACCGTGCCGGGACCAATGTGCGCGCCCAGCACGGGAGAGCTGAGCACGAGCGGAACGTTCATCCCGCCGCAAGCCTCGGAGACCCGCTGGGCGAGTGCGTTCGCATCGGATTCGGCGTTGCCATGCAAGATGGCGACGCGCTCCGGCTCGCCGTTGGACATGATCTGCGCGTAGAGACGGTCGAGCGCTTTCCTGCGCGTCCGCGGCCGCTCAACATCGGCGACCTCGCCCTCGATCAGCTCGAGCAACGGACGCATGCGCAGCAACTTGCCGGCGAGCTGGCGGGCACGGCCGATGCGGCCGCCGCGCAGCAGGTAGTCGAGCGTCTCGACGAACAGCATCGTGCGTGTCCTGGCGGCCAACTCCTGCGCCGCCTCTGCTGCTTCCTCCACGCCGGCGCCGCTCTGCGCGGCGGCCAGCGCCGCTTCCGCGGCCCAGCCGACCGCCATCGAGGCGGACTCGGAGTCGACAAACTCGAACGGGGGAGGGTTCTCCAGCAGCGACGCGCCCTGGCGGGCGGAGTTGAGCGTGCCCGACAACTTGCCGCTCACGTGGACGGCGACGATCCCCTCGGCGCCGTCATCGATCAGCTGCTGATAGGTGTCGCGGAACGCGCCGGGGGACGCCTGCGAGGTGGTCGGCAACGTGCCTCCCGATTCGACGACCTCGTCCAGCTTGGACCAGAAGTCGGGCTTGGAGAGGGTGAGGCCGTCCTCGAAGAGTTCGTCGCCGAAATGCAGGTGCAGCGGGACGACGGTGATGCCCTCGATCTGGCCTTGCTCCAGATCGGAGGCAGAGTCGGTGACTACGGCAATGGACATATGTTCTACCCTAGTAGCTGTGTGGACGCGAGTCCAGTCGGTCTCCTGGTGCTATCCGAGGTGTTATTCGAGCGCCAGCAGCCAGGGATAGTGGGGCTGGCCGCCCTCGATCAGATCAACCTCGATGTTCGTGTGTTCCTCTATCGCCCCGACCAGCGCTTCGGCGTTCTCTTCAGAGACACCCTCGCCGACGTAGGCGGTAAACAAGGACGCACCCGAGAGCGATTCCGCCATTGAGCCGGCCAGGGACAGGGCCACTTCATCGATCGACTCACCGGCGCCGACGATCTCACCGTCGAGCATGGCGAACGGTTGACCTTGCTTGATCGGGATGTCGCCATCGAGCGTGCGGGCGGCGTACGTGACCCGACCGATCCGCACTGCCTCGAGCGCCTCCTGCATCTCAGCCACGAGGTCCTCGGCCGGCACGCCGCCGATGATGGCGGCCAGCGCCGCCACACCCTCAGCCTGGCTGTCATTGTGAATGACGTGGATGCGTTGCGGCTCGTCGGCCTCGGCAGCCAGTTCGCCGGCGCGCTCGGCGGCCGGCGTGACGTTGTGGTTGTTGGGCAGGATGATCACATCCTCGCCCTTGACCGACTCCGCCGCCGAGAACAGCATCTCGACCGAGGGATTGTCTGCGGCGCCGCCGGACACGATGGCGGCCGCGCCGAGTTCGGTGAACACGCGGATAAAGCCGCTGCCCTGGGCGACAGCCACGACTGCGGCATCCGACTCCGATTCATGGGTTCGAGCAGCCTGCATACGCATGTCGACGGCGCGGAAGACTCGGATCCGACCCGCTTCATCCGCGGCGGCGTAGGCGTCGGCCGGTTCGGTCGTGTGGATGTGGATGCGGAGGTCATCGCCGTCGGGCGCAAGCATCACGGTTTCATCGTCGCCCGCCAACACCTCACGCAAGGCGTCGATGTCATTGACGTTGGCCACGACCAGCTCCGTACAGAATCCGTCGAACTCGCCGTCATCGTCGAGCCGGCGCGCGAGCCACCCGGGGTCGATCGCGCCCAATTCAGCCGGCACGTCGGGAATCGGCTCACCGGCCAGGGCACCGGCCATGCCGCGCAGCATGAACTCCAGCCCGCGCGCGCCGGCATCGACGACGCCGGCGTCCTTGAGCACCGGATTCTGCTCCGGCGTGTACTCGACCGACTCGTACGCCGCCTCGACGGCGCGCTGCATCAGTGTCAGCGGACTTCCGGCCAATGTCTCGACAGCCAGCGCGGTATCCGCCGCGACCGAGATCATGGTGCCGTCTCGCGGTTCGGCGACGGCGTTGCGCGCGGCCTCGGCCGCGCCGGCGAAGGCGGCGCCGAGCGATGCGTCACCGTCTTCGGACAGTCCGGCGGCGAATCCACGCAGCCACTGAGCTCCGATCACGCCGGAACTGCCCCGACCGCCGAGCAGCGCGGCCGAGGCGGCCTGCGACGCGATCTCATGCGCCGACGCCTCTTCGGAGATCTCGCCCAGCGCTTCACTGGCGGCCGCCAGGGTCCGACCGAGGTTGGCGCCGGTGTCGCCGTCGGGGACGGGGAACACGTTGATCAGGTTCAGCGCTTCGCGGTGTAGGGCGACCCAGCCGGCAGCGCCCTGGATCATGCGTCGGACATCCGACCCGCTGAGGCCGGCGACCCCGACTTCAGAGGCGCCTGGTTCGACCATCTGTAGCCTCCCGTATAGAGTGCCAACGTGGCCCCGAGGCATGGCCCAGAACCAGGCCGGGGTGCTGATATGATACCTGCCACGCGCCGGCGACTGCCGAAGTTGTTGGGTGCGTCAACGATGGATCAAGGACGGATCGATGGCCGGCAAATGCGACCTGTGCCCCAAGCAGACCACGTTCGGGCGCAACATTCGCCACAAGCACTCTGGTCGCTGGAAGCGCAAGGCGCCGCGCACATCTCGTACGTTCAAACCGAATGTTCACCGACACAAAGTAACCGTTGACGGTAAAACGCAACGGCTTAACGTTTGCACCGCATGCCTGCGAACGATGATGAAGCGGCTCGCCGCCTGACTCATCGACCATGACCGACAAAGCCTGAGCCGGATCGGATTACCCAAGCCCTGAGAGCCAGAGCCGCGGACGAAGCGTCCGCACGTGACCACCTGTACGAGCCCGAAGCCGGCGCGCTTGCGCCGCCACACCGAGACCGAGGAATATGCGAATCTACGTTGGAAACCTGCCTTTCCGAACCAACCAGGACGAACTGCGCGACCTGTTCGCCGAACACGGCGAAGTCCAGGATTGCGTCATCCCGGTCGACCGAGACAGCGGTCGATCCCGAGGATTCGGCTTCGTCGACATGGCCGACGAGGAAGCGCGCAACGCGATCACCGCGCTCGACGGCTACGACATGGACGGACGCCAACTGCGCGTCAACGAAGCGCGACCGCGCGGTTCCGGCGGCGGCGGCGGTGGCGGGTACCGAGGCGGTGGCGGTGGTGGCGGCGGCTACCGTGACGACCGCGGCGGCGGCTACCGCGATGGCGGTGGCGGCGGCTACCGTGAGAGCCGGGGAGGCGGCGGTGGCGGTGGTGGCGGCGGCTACCGCGAGCCCCGTTACGACGACCGCGGCTCGCGCGACAGCTACTCGTCCGACCGCGGCCGGCGCTGGTAGCGTCTGCCGCTCGGCGACCCCGCTCTGGCCGATGCCATGAGATCGGACGTCCGAGTCCGAGCAATCGGATTCGGGCGTCAGGCCGCGCCCTTCATCGACGTCCTCTGGACTGTCTACGACGGCGATCCGACATGGATCCCGATGCTGCGCCGTGCGCAGATGGAGCGACTCGATCCCGAGAAGACGCCGTTCCTGCGCTACGGCGAGGCGCAGCTCTTCATCGCCGAACGCCATGGCCGCGACATCGGCCGCATCTCGGCCCAGATCAATCCACTGCACAACGAGAAGTGGGACGAGTCCGCCGGGTTCTTCGGCCACTTCGACTGCGTGGACGATCCCGAGGCCGCGACTGCTCTCTTCGACGCCGCCGAGAGCTGGCTGCGTGAGCGCGGCGCGGCATTCTCGCGCGGGCCGTTCAGCTTCACGATCAACGACGAGTCCGGTTGCCTCGTCGAGGGCTTCGACTCCCCACCGATGGTCGCCATGCCGCATGGACGGCGCTGGTTCCCGACCTTGATCGAAGCAAACGGCTACGCAAAGGCCAAGGATCTCTGGGCCTATCACTATCCCGTCGACGCCCTGCTCGGCGACCGACGCGAGCGTGCCTGGAAACGCATCCACGAGCATCCCCGAGTGACCGTGCGACCGTTCTCCAGGCGCAACTTACGCCGTGACGTGCGCATCGCGGCGGAAATCTTCAACGAGGCCTGGGTCGAAAACTGGGGCTCTGTCCCGATCACACCGGAGGAAGCGGACCGACTGGCCGCCGACCTGATCCAGTTCGCGGACCCCGAGCTGACCGCGTTCGTGGAAATCGACGGCGATCCGGCGGCAATGGTGATCTCGATCCCCAACCTCAATGAGTGCGCTCGCGATATCGACGGACGGCTGTTCCCCTTCGGCTGGATCAAGGTGTTGTGGCGTCTGCGGCGAGGTCCGGAGAGCGGTCGCGTGATGCTGCTCGGCGTGCGCCAGAAGTGGCGAGTCCGGGAGTTCGCCCAGCTCGGCATGATGCTGACCGCCGAAGTACACGTGCGCGGCGCAGCGCGTGGTTACAAATGGGCTGAACTGGGCTGGGTCCTGGAAGACAACCACCTGCTCAACCACGCCCTGCGGCGCACGGACGCCGAGGTCTACAAGGTCTACCGGATCTACGAGAAGCCGCTCTAGCCGTTCCGCAGCGCCCGGCGTAGCCGCGCTACCGCATCTGCGACCGGCTCGCGGTCGTTGTAGATCGCCGACCCCGCTACCAACCAGTTTGCGCCGGCCTCGACGATTGAGGCGATGGTCGACTCGTTCACACCGCCGTCCACCGCAACGGGCGTCCTCTCGCGTCCGCAGCCGTCCAGCATTGCCCGAGCCTGGCGAATCCGTCCCAGGGACTCGGGGATGAACCTCTGACCGCCCCAACCCGGGTTCACGCTCATGATCTGGATGCGATCGCAGATCGACACGACCGGTTCGATCTCGCTGAGCGGCGTGCCGGGATTGAGCGTCACGCCCGCGTCGACGCCAGCCTCGGAAATCTGTTGCAGCAATCGATGCGGATGGCGAGTCGTCTCGACGTGAATCGTCACGCAGTTGACGCCGGCCTCGATGAAGTCGCCGATCTGATCCTCGGGATGTTCAACCATCAGGTGCGCCTCGATCGGCAGGGACGTCAGCCGGCGGACCGCCGAGGCCATCTGCGCGCCGAACGTGATCGGCGGGACGAAGTTGCCGTCCATCACGTCGAGCGAGATCCAGTCGACGCCGGCAGCCTCCGCTTCTGCGATCTGCTCGGCCAGCCGCGTCCAGTCGGCGCTCAGGATCGAGGGCGCGATGGCTATGGGCAACGTCATGATCGACCCTGCTGACCCTGCCGCCCCTGTTGCTTGGCCGCTGCGCGCTCGGCGGCCCGTCGTTGGGCCCGGTTGAGGCCGGTTTCCAGTGTCGCTGCTTCTGCGGGTGCAGCCTTCTGGTTCGACGACTGAGCCGCCGGCTCCAGCTGGAGGCGACTCTTCGCTTCCTCAAGGGCCGCTCGCACCTGCTTCGGCGCCGTACCGCCGGGCAGGTCGCGCGATTCCAGCGCAAACTGCACCGTCATCCCGACCGCATCCGCTTCGAACGCCGAATGCTCCGTTTGCAGGTCCTCAAGCGAGAGGTCGGCGAGCCCGCAACCGCGTTGTTCGCAGAGTCGGACCAGGCGTCCGACGACGCCGTGCGCCTCGCGGAACGGGACGCCCTTACGCGTGATGTAGTCGGCGTAGTCGGTGGCCAGGATGAATGGGTCGCGGTCGACCATGGCCCGCGCTCGATCACCATCAACGTTCGCCGTCAGCAGCGCCCGCGCCAGGACGTGCAGCGTGCCGATCAACGTCTCAGCCGTGTCGAACAGGCCCGACTTGTCCTCCTGCAGGTCACGGTTGTAGGCGAGTGGCAGGCCCTTGAGCATCGTCAGCAGCCCGGTCAGATGACCCAACACCTTGCCGCTGCGTCCGCGGGCGAGTTCGGCGATGTCGGGATTGCGCTTCTGCGGCATGATCGACGAGCCGGTCGTGAAGGCGTCGCCGAACCGCAGCACGCCGAACTCGGCAGAGCTCCAGAGGATGACGTCCTCGCAGAGGCGCGAGACGTTAACCATGCAAATCGCCGCGTTGGCGATGAACTCGACGATGTAGTCGCGCGACGAGACGGCATCCATGCTGTTGCGCGACACCTGCTCAAAGCCAAGCTCGTCGGCCACGGCCTGCCGATCGAGCGGATATGCCGCGCCGGCCAGCGCGGCGCTGCCGAGCGGCATGATGTCGGCTCGAGCGAACGAGTCGACCAGGCGCTCGGCGTCGCGGTCGAGCATTTCCAGGTAGGCGAGCAGATGATGCGAGAGCAGCACCGGCTGCGCCCGCTGGAGGTGTGTGTAGCCGGGCAGGTAGACGTCGAGAGAACGCTCGGCCAGCTCGATCAATGAGGCCTGCAGACCTCGCACAGCGCCGACGGCCTGCACAATCGCATCGCGCACGAACATCCGAGTGTCAAGCGCGACCTGGTCGTTGCGCGAGCGCGCCGTGTGCAGCCGGCCCGCCGCGTCGGAACCGATGATCTGGCTCAGGCGAGCCTCAACGTGCGTATGGATGTCCTCGAGTTCATGGTTGATCTCGAATCCGCCCGACTCGATTTCCGACTCAACCTGATCGAGACCTTCAAGAATCTTCGCCGCATCAGCCGCCCCGATAATCCCCTGCGCCGCCAGCATGCGGGCGTGGGCGCGTGAGCCGGCGAGGTCGTGCCGGAAGAGCAGCAGGTCTGTCTGAATCGAGGAGGTGTATGCCTGGACAAGGGCGTCGGGAGCTTCCTCGAAGCGTCCGCCCCAGAGCCGTTGGCCATCGTCGCGTTGGTTGTCGGCGTCAGTCATGCGCCGCCTACTTGTCGTGCACTACTCGTCCGACGGCAATCGGGTCAGTCCGGCGGCGCCGATCACGCTGTCCAGTTGCTCCGCCGAGAGATCACGGGCGCGGATCGTCTGGATTGCCGGTGGTACGATCCCCGATCCAATCTGAGACCGGTACAGCCCGTCGCCCAGGGCGCGGATCACCGCCTGTACGTCGCCATCCGACAACGGGCCGCACAACGCTTCGAATGCCTGCTTTGCATCCAACGCCAGGTACAAGGCGACCTCGAGAGTGGCATGTCCCGGACGGCGAATCTCGAAGTCTGCAGCGTCGGGACCGCCTGCTGTGGACACGGCCGTTTCGTACTCGATGTCGATCTCGATGTCGGAGGCGTCAGTCGTCATCGTGCATGGTCCTCGCTGGCCGTTCTGCTCACTTCCGCTTACGAACTACGTCCCGATGATACGTCCAGCACGCCTCCCGGTTGCCGCAACAACTGCTTCTCCGCCTGAACGCGGACCGGTAGGCCGAAAATGTCGATGAAGCCGACCGCCGAGGTCTGGTCGTAAATGTCGCCCTCGTCGTAGGTGGCCAGCGAATACTGGTACAGACTGTTGGGGCTTTCGACCCCCACCGTGACGGCCTGCCCCTTGTAGAGCTTGACCCTGGCCGTGCCTGAAACATGACGCTGCATCGACGATGTCAACGCCGCCAGATCCTGGTGCAGACCGGTGAACCAGAGGCCGTCGTAGATCAGATCTGCGTAGTCCTGCATCAGTCGGTGCTTGATCCGCAGCTGGCTCTTCGAGAGCGTCAGCGTCTCCAGTGCCTCATGCGCAATCCGCAGCGTTGTCGCGGCGGGAGCCTCGTAGACCTCACGCGACTTAATACCCACCAGCCGGTCCTCGACCATGTCGATCCGGCCCACGCCGTTCGCTCCCGCGACATCATGCACGCGGCTGATCAACGTGACGGGATCAATATCCTCGCCCTCCAGGGACACCGGGCGTCCGTGCTCAAATCCAATCTCGATGTAGGTCGGCTCATTGGGCGCTTGCTCTGGATTGACGGTCCACTCCCAGACGTTGTCGGGCGGCTCGGTCCAGGGATCCTCCAGCGGGCCCGCCTCAATTGACCGTCCCCAGAGGTTCTCGTCGGTCGAGTACTGCTTGTCGACACTCACAGTGATCGGAATGCTATGCGCCTGGGCGTAGACAATCTCAGACTCTCGCGTGGTGAGTTCCCACTCGCGAACCGGTGCGAGGATACGCAGGTCGGGTGCGAGGGCCTGTACCGACACGTCGAAGCGAACCTGATCGTTGCCCTTGCCGGTGCAGCCGTGGGCGACTGCGGTCGCGTTGTGTCGTCGAGCGACATCGACCAGCGCCTTGGCGATCAATGGTCGCGCCAGTGCGGTGGCAAGCGGGTAACGGCCCTCATAGAGCGCGCCCGCCATCAGCGCCGGGAAGCAGAATGCGCGAGCGAAATCGTCGCGCAGGTCGAGCATCTCGAAGCCGACCGCGCCGGCCGCGTAGGCGCGAGATTCCAGTTCCTCGTCCTCCTCGAGGTAGCCCATGTCGGCGGTCATGCAGATGACTTCCCATCCGCGCTCGGTCAGCCAACGGGTCACCACCGACGTATCCAACCCGCCCGAGTACGCCAACACCACCCGCTTGTCGTCAGTTCGTCTTGCCACCCGGGCCTCCTGTCCGGTTCGTGCTGTCTGCCCGCGCGCTAGTTGGCAATCGAGGCCAGGGCGTCGTCAATGATCCCGAGCGCCTGGTCGATCTCGTCGTCGGAGATGGTCAGCGGCGGTACCAGGCGCAGCACGTTCGGCTTGACCACGTTGCAGATCAGTCCGCGATCGCGGATCGCTGCAACCAGCGCCGGCCCGATGTCCTCGCTGAGTTGCACCGCGACCAAGAGTCCCTTGCCGCGCACGTGGTCGATCAGCGGATGCCGATCCTCCAACGCGCGGATGCCGGACATCAATCGTTCGCCGGCGTCTTGAGCGCGGGCGGGAATGTCCTCTTCGATGATCACCCGCAGCGTCTCAAGCGCCACGGACGTGGTGAACGGCTGACCGCCGAACGTCGTCCCGTGGTCGCCCGGCTCGAGGATGTCGCCGCGCTCGTTAGCCACGATCGCGCCGATCGGTACGCCGCTGCCCAGACCCTTGGCCAGGGCCATCACGTCGGGCTGCACATCCTCATGCTGCCAGGCGAAGAGCCTGCCGGTTCGACCGATGCCTGTCTGGACTTCATCCAACATCAGCAGGAGATTGTGCTCGTCGCAGACCTCACGCAGCGCCACGAGGTAGCCCTCGTCGGCGACGTTGACGCCGCCCTCGCCCTGTAGCGGCTCAACGAGGATCGCCGCCGTCTGTGGACCGACGGCCGCGCGCACGGCGTCGACATCGTTGTAAGGCACGTGGCGGAAGCCGTCCAGCGGGCCGAACGGCTCTCGGTAGGCGGGATTACCGGACGCATTGACCGAGGCCAGCGTGCGTCCGTGGAAGGCCTCGTTCATGACGATGATCTCAGTGCCGCCGTCGCGCCGCGTCTGACCCCACTTGCGCCCAATTTTGATGGCGCCCTCGGTCGCCTCTGCGCCGCTGTTGCAGAAGAAAATGCGGGTCATGCCCGACTGTTCGAGGATCACGTCGGCCAGGTCGAGCTGGGGAATCGTGTAGAAGTAGTTCGAGACGTGCAACAGGGTCTCGGCCTGTTGCTTGATCGCTTCGACGATCCGCGGGTGGCAGTGGCCCAGGTTGTCGGCCGCGATGCCGGCGACAAAGTCGAGGTACTCATTGCCCTCGTCATCCCAGACCTTCGTGCCCTCGCCGCGCACCAGCGTGACGGGCAAACGGCCCGCCGACATCATGAAGACAGCGGACTCGCGCTCAGCAGTGGTGGGCATGGTCGTCACTCCGGTTACGCCAACAGGACATTCAACCGATTCAGATTACGCGAGCCGTCGATCCGCGTCTATGCAGGCGATAGCGCTGCAGGCGATAGCGCTGGGCCGGCCGACTATTCAGCCGACGTCGCCAGACGGTCAAGGATCGCGCCCAAACGCTCGATCGCTTCTCCGTAGCCCGCCCAATCGCCCTCGCGCTGCTTCGCCAGCGCCTCTTCGAACGCTTCCTGCGCCTGTTCCGCGAGTTCCGCCGCGTCATCCGACAAGACAACCGGTGCTCGCTCCTGACGCGCCTCTTGCTGGGCGGGCTCCGGCGCAGCTTCTTGTTCCGTTTCCGCCGAGACATCCTCGGCTGCAACCTCGCCCGGCACATCCCCGAGGAACGACAGACCCTGCGCGGCGCGGTTGCCGAGCGCGACCTGAACGGCGTTGGCGAACGTGTCCTCGAAGGCGATCGTGTCGCCGTTGACGACGATCACCCCCTTCAGCTGCGGGAATCGTCCCGTCTCGGCTTGCAGATAGATCGGCTCCACGTACACGTAGGAATCGCCGACCGGAATGAAGAGCAGGTTGCCCCGGATCACCTCCGAGCCCTGCTGTCCAAGCAACGTGAACTGTCGCGATACGGCGACATCCTGATCGATCCGGTTCTCAATCTGTTTGGGGCCATCCACGTTCTTGTTCGCCGGGAAGCGGAACGCGAAGAGCTTGCCGTAGTTCTCCCCGTCCGAGCGGCCCGCCATCCACGCGATCGAGTTGAGCCGGTTTCTCGGAGTGAACGGCAGGATCAACAGGAACTCGGGCTCCTCCTGGTCGGGCAGACGCAGCGTGACGTAGTACGGCTCCACCGCGATCTCCTGCTGCCGCAAGAGCTCTTGCGGGATCGCCCAGAGGTCCTCGCGGTTGAACAGGCCGCGCGCCGATTCGATGTGATAGGTCAGGTACTGGTCGGCCTGGATCTGGAAGTAATCCTGTGGGTAGCGCCAGTGTTGTTGCAGGTCGCCCGGGAACTGGTCCGTCGACTTGAACAACTCGGGGAAGATGTCCTGCCAGACCTGGATGATTGGGTCGGAGTCGTCAACAATGTACAGATCGACACTGCCGTGATAGGCGTCGATCACCGCCTTGACCGAGTTGCGCACGTAGTTGTAGCCCACACCATGCGGCTGTGAATAGGGGTAGCGGTCGGTGACGGTGTAGGCGTCCTGGATCCAGTACAGGCGGCCATCCTCGCCAACCACGATGTAGGGGTCGGCGTCGAGCTGCAGGAACGGCGCGAGCTCGTTCACCCGCTCCTGGATCAGGCGGCGGAAGAGGATGCGGCTGTCGCCATCGACCGAACCGGAAATCAGGATGTTGGCGTCGCCGAACGACCAGGCAAACGCCAGCCGGCGGAAGAATCCACCCAGTTCGATCCCGCCGTCACCGGAGTATCGCGTTGTCGCCTGGTCGGCGACACCGTCCGATTCCTCCCCGCTGAGCGGATAGTCGAACTCCTCGGTCTCGCTGTTGGCGATCACGTATGCGTCTGTGACCTCGCCGTAGTAGATGCGCGGCTCGACGATCTCGATGTCAAGTGGCCCGGAGGATGTTTCGTCGATCACTTCCGGTGGGATGTTTGACACCCAGAAGACCGGCTCGCCTGAGGGCGAGACCTCGTCAACCGGCGTCATCACGACGCCAAAGCCGTGCGTGAACTGCAATCGGCGGTTGACCCATCCCTGCTGCGTCGACTGCAGGTTCGCCTGGGAGAGCTCGCGAGCTGCGAGGAAGACCTGGTGATCCTCGCCGCCGACGTCGTAGCGGTCAACGTCCACATCCGGATAGACATAGAGCGGTCGAATCGTCTGGATCGTGTTCAGTGTGTCGTTGAGTGGTCGGTGGTCCCAGAGCCGAACGTTTTGCAGCGCCTCAGGATTCTGTGAGAGGTCGGCATCGCCGACGAAGTCGGCGGCCGGGAACTCGCGCTCTTCGATCGTGTCCAGGGCGAAAGCCGATCGCGTCGCGGCGATGTTGCGCTCGATGTACGGCGTCTCGCGTTGCAACTCGTTCGGCTCGACGGTGAAGCGCTGGATCGCGGCCGGCAGGATGGCGCCGCCAACGATCGAAACGAGGATCAACAGCGCAATCGGCGTCAGTGCGAAACGCAAGCGCTCGTGGAAGGGCCAGGAAAGCACACCGAGGATGACCACGATGCCGGCGACCATCTTCACGATCTGGACTGGTGAGCGAATGTTGTCGTCTGTGAATGTCGCACCGAAGACGAAGCCGCCGGGGTTGAGGGCGAGCTCGAACCGGGCCAGCCAGTAGCTCCAGACGAACAGCCCCATCACCGCCGCAATCGTGAGCGCGAGATGCAGCCGAACGCCGATCGTCGAGCGGGCGTTGCCGCGATGCAGCATCAGGCGCACGCCGTACGTCGCCGCCGTGGCCAGCATCGCCATGATCGCCAGTCCGGTCGCCCAGCCCTTCATGAACTGGAGCGCCTCCAGCTCGAAGACGTAGAAGCCGAGGTCGCGGCCAAACTGCGCGTCGGTCTGGCCGAACGGCTTGGCATGCAGGAACTGCAGGATCAACTCCCACTGTCCCGCCGCGACCGAGCCGAAAATGATCGCCAACAGGATCATTGCGACGGCAGCGATGATGTGGACGACCCGGTTGAGGCGTGGATCGTCGACCGGCGGCGCCAGTGCTTCGACCGGCATCCGCCAGGCGATCAGATACATCGCGCCGAGTACAACCAGCGAGACCCCCGCGCCGGCCGCGAAGAGCCAGACCTGGGTCACGATCCGCAAGTCGAACACGCCGCGGTAGCCGATGTTGCCGAACCAGAGCCGATCGACGTAGATGTCGATTCCGATGTTGAGCAAGATCAGGGCCACCAGCAGGGCGACGCCGGCCACCACGATCCGCGGCCAGGTGCGGCCGCGGCTGGGGGGCTGCCCCTCGGCCGCGGTGTACGGCGGCGGCTCGTCGTCGCCAACACCGCCTCCGCCGCCGAGGCCCTCGCGGAACACGGGAGGCGGCGGTCCGAGCTGGCCGGAACGCCCCTCATCCGACGGTGGCACGTCGCGCGGTCCGTCGTTGCCGTTACGCCAGCCGCCCTGCGTGCGGTGAACCCAACTCGACCAGTTGATGCTCATCATGTTCACGACAGCGCCGTCCCCACTGCTTCGCCCTCTACCGCCTGTCGCACGATATGTGGTTGTCTGCCGTCCACGATACGAACCTCTGCGCCGCAACTGAGCGCGTCGCGGCCGGCGCGCAGCTTGGGCAGCATCCCACCCTCGATGACGTCTTGCTCTATCAGCTCCCCTTGCCGCTCCGCGTTCAGCGACCCGATCCCCGTCCCTTCGGCATCCATTACCTGCGCCACATCGGTCAGGAAGATCAGCGACGCGGCGTCAAGCGCGAAGGCGACCGCGCCGGCCGCAGCGTCCGCGTTGATGTTCAGGATCGTCGACAGGTCGTTCGAGAGGCCAACTGGAGCGAGTACCGGCAGCAGCCCGGCATCCAGGGTCCGTTGCAGAGTGTGGGGGTTACAGCGCGGCGTCTCGCCGACGAGTCCGATCCGCTCCGAGATCGGCGAGCAGAGCGTTCCGGCGTCAACGCCGCTGAGCCCGACAGCGGGCGCACCCAGCAGTTGCAACTGCCTGGTCAGTTCCTTGTTGATCAGCCCGGCCAACACGGCCACGACCACCTCCAGGGATTCAGGCGTCGTCGAGCGCAGACCGTCGACCCACGTCGCCTCCGCGCCGAGCCTACGCTGCCAGTCGGTGACGGCCGCTCCGCCGCCGTGGACGACCACAACCTGGCGGCCCTCGCGGTGTAACTCAACGCAGTCGGACAACGATGTGTCGTGCTCGCCCAGTGTCGAGCCGCCGATCTTGATCACGATCGGTCCGTTCCCGTTTCGCGAAGCGCTCATGGATGCAAGCGTAGCCCACGATGGTCACGGCTTCTGCCTGCAAAAGCGATACCGTCGGCGTATGAGCGCCCGCGCGACCAACCACGCCATTCTCTTCTTGCTCAGCGTCGAACTACTCTCCGGCCTGGTCTCATTCACCATCGGCAGACCGAGCGGCGAGTGGATCTTCTGGCTACACGGAATCGCCGGGTTCTCTCTGGTCGGCCTCGTGATCTGGAAGTACCGCATCGTCCTGCGCTCGTTTCGCCGCCGCGGCGTGGCATCGGAGACGGTCGGCTCGATCATCCTCGTCCTGCTCTTCGTCGGCGTCCTGACCTCCGGCACGCTCTGGGCAATCCTCGGCCGCGGCGGCCTCGACATCCCCTTCTACGGCAACGCGCGGCTGCTCGTGATTCACACGACGCTGGGACTCGCGCTGACGATCCCGCTGATCGCACATGCGGCGATGCGCTGGCCGCGTCGGGTCAAGCGCAGCGACTTCACCAACCGACGGGCCGCGCTCCGGCTGATGGCTGTCGGCCTGGGCGGCCTCGTACTCTGGCAAGGCGCGTCGGCCGCCGCGCCCGTGGCCGGCCAGCGGCCCCGATTCACCGGTTCTCGCGAGGAAGCCAGCGGCCAGGGCAACGCGCACCCCGTGACTCAATGGTTGTTCGACAGCCGCCAGCGAATCGACAGGGATCAGTGGAGGCTGATCGTCCACGGTCGAGTCGATACGCCAGTCCAACTCACCTACGAGGATCTCCAGACCATCGCCAACCACGGCACGACGGCCACACTCGACTGCACCGGAGGCTGGTACACCGTCCAGGACTGGAGTGGTGTCAGGCTGTCCGACGTGCTGACGCTTGTCCAACCCGCAGAAGACGCAGAGAGCGTCGTGATTGAGTCCGCCACCGGATTCGACCGCAGGTTCCCCATCGCCGACGCGCAGCAACTGCTCCTCGCGACACACGTCGCGGCCGAACCACTCTCATCCGGCCACGGATTCCCGCTCAGGCTGGTCGCACCGGGCCGTCGCGGCTACAACTGGGTCAAGTGGGTGACGACTATCGAGGTCAGCAACAAACCCTCATGGTGGCAACCACCGCTGCCCCTGCAGTAGCCGTCACCAGGATGCTCATGCTGTTCGGACCAACCTAATCCTGACAGACTCGTCGTCCATCAGGAGCTCGTACCTCAGCCGAATGGGACCGTTCGCCAACTCGCGCAAGTCAACGCCGGTCGCCGTCGGATTGGAGACAATCCGGCCGCTCTACCATCGGTCGTGACGAAAACTCCCCACCCACTGGCGCGCCAGGACGTACCGGATGGTACTCCTCTGTTCCAGCATTTCGAGCTTGGCCTGATCAGTCCGCTCGACTGTGAAGGGCATGTTGCGCCGCGCGCAAGTGGGCGAAGATGGCTAGTTCTTCCTGGCTGGGCATGCCGAGCGATGCTGCCAGTTGATCTCGATCCATGCCGAACTGGTCGACAACTTCCTGATCGCTGAGCCCAGTCGCATCAAGAAGTTCGTGCGGAGTCTGGCCGTGTTCGAGCACGAAGTAACGGTCGTCCGTGAGCCCATCGTCGCGCGCGTCGTGTTCGTCGATCAGCCGCTGGATTTCGACGCAGGTATCAGCGTCGTACCAGGCGTCGCCAATCCGCACCGGCGGGAGCTTCGATGGCTTCTGGCCCGGACGGCGCCAGACGTCTCGCGTCGTCATCAGTCCCTCCACACAGCCACGATAGGAGATTCGCTACGTCACGTAGTCCGCGTTGAAGCGGACGTACTCCTCGGTCAGATCGCAGCCCCAAGCGGTGGCCTCGGCATCGCCCTGGCCGAGATCCATCCTGAGGAACACCTCTTCGCCCTGCGTCTTCGCCGATGCTTCCTCGTCAGGCACGCCGGTAGCCGTGCCGTCGAAGACGCACAGATCCGAGATCCAGATCCGCACGTGGTCCAGGTCGTAGGGCACGCCGGCGCGACCAGCGGCCATCAAGATCCGCCCCCAGTTCGGGTCGTATTTGCTCAACGCGGCTTTGAGTAACGGCGACACCGCGATCGTGCGCGCCACGTCGCGGGCGTCGGACCAGGACTTGGTCCCCGAGACCGTGATCGAGATCCGCTTGGTCGCACCCTCGCCGTCGCGGGCCATCATCTTGGCCAGCGCCGTCGACACATCGAGGAGGGCGGAGCCAAATGCTTCGAGCGCCGCCCCCGAGAGCGGCTCACCTCCCGCAGCCCCGTTCGCAAGGATCACGGACGAATCGTTCGTCGACGTATCGCCATCAACGGTGACCATGTTGAACGATCGATCCATGGCGTAGCGAAAGCACGAGTCCAGAGCGCCGGAAGCGATCGGCGCATCCGTGGTGAAGAACGCCAGCATCGTCGCCATGTCGGGGTGGATCATGCCCGCCCCCTTGGCGCAGCCGCCGACGGTGTAGCTGATTCCGTTCGCGTCGAACGTTGCCACAGCTTCCTTCTGGAAGGTGTCGGTGGTCATGATCGAACGCGTAAAGTCAGCGCCTCCGTCCGATCGTGGCTGGCACTGGGGGATAGCTGCGCGCAACAGATCCATGGGCAAGTAATGACCAATGATTCCGGTCGAGTTGACGAACACGTCCTCGGCTTCGCAGCCGAGCAACGAGGCCGCGAGTTGCGTCATTTCGCGAGCGTCGGCCAACCCTTGGTCGCCGGTCGCACAATTGGCGTTGCCCGAGTTCACAACAACCGCCCGCAGAGACCCGTTTGCCGTATGCGCCTGACTGACATGCACCGGCGCCGCCGTGCTCTGGTTCTGCGTGTAGACCGCCGCCGCCGTCGCCGGCCGGTCCGAGACCAGCAGGGCCAGATCTGGCAGTCCAGACTCCTTGATCCCGGCGGTGTAGCCGCAGGCCGAGAATCCCTGCGCCCTGGTCACAGCCCCTTCGGCGTCGGGATTGGCGCCCAGCGCATCATGTGTGCTGCTCATGGGTACACGCCGATCTTGCTCAGGCCCAGCTCCTCGGGCAGGCCGAACATCAGGTTGAAGCACTGCACCGCCGCCCCGGCCGTGCCCTTGACCAGGTTGTCGATCGCGCTGATCACCATCACTTCCCCGGTCATCGGGTCGACCATCGGATAGACGATGCATGCATTCGAGCCGAGCGTCTGCTTGGTCGACGGCGCGTTCGGCGCGACATGCACGAACGGTTCGTCTGCGTAGTAGGACTCGTACACGTCACGCAACGCTTCCGCCCGCTCGGCTGAATTCTCAGGCAGGGAGCCATCCGCGATCGACGGATAGCAGGTCGCCAGGATGCCTCTCGTCATCGGCACGAGATGCGGGACAAAGGTGACGCTCAACTCCCCGTCCCCGTCGGCCCTGTCCTGCAGCGAGGAGAGTTCCTGCACCATTTCCGGCTGATGCCGATGGCCTGAGAGCCCGTACGCCGAGAAGTTGGAATCGACCTCGGAGAAGTGCGATGTGATCTTCAACGCGCGTCCCGCCCCGGAAACGCCGGACTTTGCGTCGACCACCGTGCGCCCGTCCAGCCAACCCTTCGACGCGAGCGGGGCGAGGGCCAGAATCGCCGAGGTCGGATAGCAACCGGGAACACCGACTAGCCGCGATTCCGCGATCGCGTCGCGATGCAGCTCGGGCAGGCCGTAGACCGACTCGGGCAGCAGGTGCGGCGACGGATGTTCGCCGTACCACTGCTCATAGGTCTCCTCGTCGTAGAGGCGGAAATCGGCCGAGGCGTCAACCACCGGCGTGCCCTGCTCGATGAAAGGCGTCAATCGCTCCGCGGCCGCCGCGTGCGGCAGACCGGAGAAGATCACATCGACTTCGTCGTCAATCTCGGCCACGATCGGCAGATCCAGCGACCACAGGTGGGGAAACACTTCTGGCAGCCGCTTGCCGACCTCGGAACGGCCGGTCACGCAGACGATCTCCACACGCGGGTGTTGCGCCAGCAGACGCGCCAACTCCGCTCCGACGTAACCCGTCACATTGATGATCGCTGCCCGGATCGGAGATCCGGAGGCCGAGGTGCTCACAACCTGTTCCGTTCAACTGCGGCACATTTGCCAACACGCAAGTCACGTGTTGGTCGGAAAAGACGAAGATACACGGAACGCCGCCCGCACCACCTGTCGTACTGTATTGACTATGTCCCAGGCAACGAATGGTGCGTCGAACGGCGCGCTGAGTCCGTACCGCGTCATCGATCTGACCGCCGAAATCGGCGGTCTCTCGTCGATGGTGCTCGCGGGTCTCGGAGCGGATGTCGTCCGCGTCGAGCCGCCCAACGGTCACCCCACGCGCCGACGAGGCCCAATGCTACGCGAGGACAGCGATTCCTCGCTCTATTGGGCGCAGATGAACGCGGGCAAGCGATCTGTCACCCTGGACCTCGCAGACGCGGCAGACCGCGAGCGCTTGAGAGCCCTCTGCCAGACGGCTGACTTCCTCTTCGAATCAGACGCGCCAGGAACGATGGCCTCGCGAGGTCTCGGCTACGACGACCTCCGCGAGCGCGCGCCGCAGCTCATCTACGTCTCGATCACACCCTTCGGACAGACCGGACCAAAGTCCATGTGGGCTGCCTCCGATCTGATCGGCCACGTCTCCGGCGGTCTCAGCTCGCTCGTCGGCGATCCCGATCGCGCTCCCCTGCGGCCTTCGGTCGAGCAGGCGTACAACATCACCGCGCTCAATGCCGGATCGGCCGCGATGATTGCCCTCCACGCCAGGAACCTCACAGGACGTGGCCAGCACGTCGACGTCTCGATGCAGGCCGCGATGGCCAACACCCTCGGCAACGCCCGGCTCTACTACGAAATGGACGGAATCATCACTGAGCGCGCTGGCGGTGCGCGTGCATTCGCCGACCGCGCCACCCGAATCATCTATCCCTGCGCCGACGGCTACGTTGCCTTCGTCCGCGTTCCCGCCTCGATGCTCCGCCTGCACAAATGGATGACGGCCGAAGGAGCGGATCCACAGTTCGATGCCGAGCGATGGGCCAGCATCGCCATTGCCGGCAACGTTCTCCCAACCGAAACGGAAGTCGTCGAGCTTGAAGCCGAGATCGAACAGTTCTTCGCCGCCCGAGGAGCACAGGCGCTCTATGAATCCGGACAGAACTTCAACGTGATGATCTGTCCGGTGAACACGATGCAGGACATCGTCGACAGCCCGCAGCTCAACGCGCGCGAGTTCTTCGAGGAAGTCGACGACCCGGCGCTGGGACGAATCAAAGTCCCGGGAGCCCCGCTCAAGATGTCGGCAACGCCCTGGCAAACCCGACCCGCGCCACTGCCAGGACAACACAGTCGCGACGTTCTCTCGGACCGAACGCACCCGCAGCCAGTCGGAGATTGACCCATGAGTGATGACCATCTGCTGATCGAACGGCGTGACAACGGCGTCGTTGTGGCCACGTTGAATCGGCCCGAGGTGCTCAACGCGCTATCGCCGCAGATTCGCAGCAGGCTGCGTGAGATGACCGCCGAACTGCGCGGCGACCCTGACGTCCGCGTCCTCGTGATCACCGGCGCTGGACGCGGCTTCTGCTCCGGCGCGGACCTCTCCAACCGCGACGAACGCGTCGCGGCAGAAAACGAGCCCGGCCTGACCTCAACCGAACTCCGCTACGGATTCGCCGCCGAATTGCAACAGCTCGAGATCCCGGTAATCGCTGCCGTCAACGGCGCAGCCGCCGGCGCCGGATTCGCGATCGCGCTCGCGGCCGACATCCGTCTCATGTCCGATCGGGCACGCTTCCATCCCGCCTTCATTCGCATCGGACTGGGCCCGGACTGGGCTGCGTCGTGGACGCTCACGCGTCTGATCGGTCACTCGAAGGCCCTCGAGACATTCTGGACCGCCGACCCCATCGATGCCGACCGGGCGCTCGAACTGGGCATCGCTAACCGCGTGATTCAGCATGACGATCTGATGATCGAAACGATGGCGCTCGCCGATCGACTCGCGCAAAACGCACCCTGGGCTTCGGCCCTCACCAAGCGCGCGATCTACGCGGCACTTAACAACGACGCCACTCAGCAAGCCCAGCTCGAGGAACTCAACCAGGCCTGGCTGCGCAACTCGCTCGACGCTCGTGAGGGCGCGCGATCGTTCAAAGAAAAGCGACCCGCGCAGTACCAGCGCCGCTAGGCCTCCCTACCAAAATGAACAACAACGACGTTCTCGGCGCCCGTGTCTTCGACGGCATTCGGATCGCCGACTTCGCCTGGGTCGGCGTTGGGCCCAACGCGACGATGCAGATGGCGTTTCACGGGGCGGAAGTGATCCGGGTCGAGTCCTCGCATCGACCCGACACGTTCCGCTCAAGCGGTCCCCGACCGGCTGGCCAGGGGTCGCTCGACGCCTCGGCCTACTTCGCCAAGTTCAATCGCGGCAAGCGCTCTGTCGCGATCAACCTGCCTCATCCGCGTGGCGCTGAGGTCGCTAGGCGGCTGATCGCCACGGCCGACATCGTCACGGAATCCTTCGCGCCGGGATTCATGCAGCGCATCGGTCTCAGTTACGAGGAAGTCCGCGAGATCAAGCCGGACGTGATCATGTGCTCGATGTCGATGGAGGGCCAGACCGGTCCGCACGCCGGATTCCGCGGCTTCGGGCTCACCCTGCAGGCGACCGCAGGCGTCACCGGCGTCACGGGTTGGCCCGACAGAGCGCCGGTCGGCACCGGTGTCGCCTACACCGACTGGGTCGCCACCCACATTGGCATCATCGGCATCCTCAGTGCCCTCGACCATCGCCGCCGCACCGGCGAGGGCCAGTACATCGATCTGTCCCAACTCGAAGCGTCCACGTTGGTGCTTGACGCCGGCGTGATCGACGCCGCCAACACCGGTCGTGTCGCCAGACCGCTCGGCAACCGCGACCTCCGCCACGCGCCGCACGGCGTCTATCCCTGCGCCGATGACCACACCAGCGGCGATCGCTGGGTGGCGATCGCCGTCACCACCGACGAACAGTGGCGCAAACTCGCCCTGATCATGGATCGCCAGGACTGGCTCGAATCGCAGCAACTCTGCTACGCAGCAGGACGCCTCGCCGCCCAAGACGATCTCGACGACGGCATCACTCGATGGACATCGTCACAGACCGTCGCTGACGTCGAACAGTTTCTGCAGGCCGTCGGCATCCCGGCCCACCGAGCCTCAAACGTCCGCGATGCGCACGACGACCCGCAACTCGCCCATCGCAATCACTGGTGGACCAGCGACCACGCCGTAATCGGCGAGATGTCCTACGAGAGCCCCGCCTGGCGGCTCAGCGACACCCCGCCGCCGATGCCGAAGCCGTCACCGCTGCTCGGCGAGGACTCCGAATACGTCTACCGAAAACTCTGCGGCTACAGCGAGGAAGAGTTCCAGCAACTCATCGTCGACGGCGTCGTCGAGTAACTCAGGGAACCGAACGCCCGGCCAGAATCCCCGTCGGCCGACCTCGATCGACCGCAACCCGCCCGTTGACGATCACATATGGAATCCCGGCCGGCGGCGTTCGAGGATCGTTGAAGTCACCCGTGTCTGTCACCGTCTCGGAATCGAACGCCACCAGATCGGCAAACTTGCCCTCGCCTATCACGCCGCGATCGGTCAACCCGAAGCGGCCCGCCGGCAGCGAGGTCATCCCCCGCACCAGGTGCTCAAGCGACACCCCGGTGCGCCGGCGCAGCCGACCCACGATCTTTGGGAACGTCCCGTAGGCCCTCGGGTGCGGGATGCCCTCATCGAACGGGATGCCGTCCGATCCCACCATGTAGTCGTCCCGCGAGAGCAAGGCGATCACGTCCGCCTCGATCTGGCGAGCCACCGACGGGCTCGCAGGCATCCCGTCGCGGAATCCGCATTGCAGGCCGGACTCCCGCATCACCATCAACGTCAGGTCCGAGACCGACATCTCCATCCGCGCGGCTGCGTCGGCGAAGGACAGGCCCTCAAGATGCTTGAGATGTTCGGCCCCGATCCAGGTGAACGTCGCCGCATCGTTGCGGCCGGGGAAGAGGTTCTCGAGCGAGTCGACCAGCCGCTCATGCCAGGCCGGATCGGCCAGACGCTCCAGCAGCCGATCGATCCCGCCAACGTGGCACTCGCCGCGCAGGAAGTAGCCCGGCACCGTCGCCGCCGCCGCGTACGGGTAACACTCAAGCGTCACGTCGACGCCGTCCTCCTTCGCCCGGTCGACTTCCGACATGATCGAATCGATGTCGCCGGCGTTGCTGGGGAACGTCCGGTAGTGCGAGATGTGCACCTTGACCCCGCTGCGCCGGCCGATGTTCATCGCCTCCACGATGCCGGACCCGTCTGGCGCGCGATCGTCATTGTGATTGCGGATATGCGTCACATAGACCCCGTCGTAACGCGCGACGACCCTGTTCAGCGCCACCAGCTCGTCTGTGTCCGAGTAGGAGTTGGGGTAGTAGGAGAGGCCGGTCGAGAGTCCGGTCGCGCCCTGCTCCATCGCCTCGGCGACCATCCGCTTCGCCGTGGCCAGACCCTCGCCCTCGAGCGGCACATCCTCGAAGCCGACGCTCTCCAGACGGACCGGACCGTGCGGAGCCTGCACGGCCACATTGCAGCCCTTCCCGTCGTAGTGCGAGCGGAACGCCGCCATCGTCGACATGTCGAGACCCGTCGGCGGCGGACCGTACAGTCCGGAGATGTAGCGACCGTAGGAGTCGAGATTCTCATCCGATAGCAGCGCATAGGACAGCCCGTCCTGCGTGATGAACTCCGTCGTCACGCCTTGCACCAAGCCGTGCGCGTGAACCGCGTCGCGCAACAGCACGCCGTCCGAGTGCGCGTGCGTATCGATGAAGCCCGGCGAGATCGTCAGCCCCGATGCTTCAATTTCTCGATCGGCCGACATGCCGGACAGATCGCCAACCGCACTGATCCGATCGCCGTCGACCGCCACGTCGGCCGCGAAGGCGGGCGCCCCTGTGCCATCGACGACGGCTCCGCCCCGCAAAATCAGATCCGCCATCCCCTCAGCCCTCTCCCGGTGCCTGTCCCGTCTCGTCCCAGGCCTCAATCTTCGCGTCAATATAGGCCCAGCGCTCGTCGATCTCCCCGTGCAGCCGCGCCACGTTCTCCTTCCATTCGAGGTATCCGGGTCCGTACAGATCGCCCCGGACATGCTGGTCAAGCAGCTTGGTTAGTCGGTTCACCCGCTCGTGCATCAGCTCCAGCGAGATCGTCTCGCGCATCAGCTCGCGCGACGCCTCGATGTACTGCTCCCAACCCAGGGTGACCATCGCGTGAATCATCGGATCACAGAACGGAGCGAGCGCCGGGATGTCGAGGAACACCGCCCTCCGCCGGCAACTGCGATGCAGGTCGTCCCAGTCGGGCATATCGAAGAATTCGCGAATCGTACTCGGCGATCGCCAGGTCCACTCCAGATCCCAGGGGATCAGGGTGAAGTCGCCCGACAGCGCGTCCTGGTACCAGAAGTAGTTGTGATTGCCGCACTCCGGCACGCAGTACCAGGCCACGATCCCGTCCCAGTTGTCCGACAGACGATCGGCCGCCATGTAATTGAACAGGTCCGCAGAGTCCTGCATGGAGTCCATCAAGACCTGGAAGCGCTCTTCGTCGGTCCCTGCCGCGGCGAAGGCCTCGGAAAACGACACCATTCCCGATGCATCAAGCGGCCCGCGAGCGATCGCGTCCTCCAGGTTCTCCTGGAACACCCAGAGCGCGTCGAGATTCCCCGGCCAGACCTCCTTGTAGAGCACGCCCCGACCGCGATCGCGGAAGCGGTCGGCGATGAAGCGGTCGTCAATGTCCTCGACCAGCGCGAACAGTCCCAACGACTCGCCGTTCAGCTCCAACCGCGCGTGCGCAGCGCGCGGCGCCGTCACGCCCGCGTCGCGGAACACCTGGTAGCTCAGCACCTCGCGCATCTGCGTCTCGTCGCTGTTCATCGAATGGAAGTTGAGCCGCTTCAGCCCGTGGAAGCGCAGCGCCGGGTCGTAATGGTTGAACTTCAACTTCCAGGACAGCTTGGCGCAGGTCTGCTGCCCGTCCTGAAAGCAGAAGCGCAGCATCCCAAAGAATCCCTTGTAGCGAATCCCGACAGGTTCATAGACCTGACCATCGATCTCGACCGCCGCCTGCACATACTGCTCGGCAGTTGGATCCGCGTTCAGTCTGGCGAACTCCTCGTCGCTGATCACGACGTTGTAGGTGCGCACCGTCGATTGATCGAAGACGACATCGAACGGATCGCTGCGCTGCTGGTCGACGCCGATCGTGGCCTCAGCTGCTTCGGACGGCACGCGCGGACCCGGCGATTCGCCCGCGGTCGCGAACACGACCGCAGCGACGATCAACGCCGCGGCCAGTGCCAGCCCAGCCCCAATCCGCAGGTTCATCGGCGGTCTCACTCCCCGTCGTCAAGTTAACCAGCAGTTACGCTAGCGGCATGGCGCTGACCCTCCGACGCCCGCGATCTCCAGGCGAAGCAGCCGATGCCGACTGGCGCGAGGAGCGCAAGTACCCCTTGCCCGCGTCTCGCGCCCCGCTGCTGACCGCCTGGCTCGACGCCCGTCTGCCGCGAGATTCGCAGTACCCGCTCGGTGTGGTGACGAGCTGCTACTACGACACCGCCACCCTCGACTCGTACCAGGAGTCGGCCGACGGCGAGTTCACCAAGCAGAAGCTGCGCCTGCGCTGGTACGGCGATCCGGTCGACCCCTACGCCGGCGTCTGGCTGGAGCTCAAGTCGCGGGACGGCGCGCGCTCGGTCAAGCAGCGGGTCCGGTACCCGTCGTCCGGTGTCCCTAATCAACTCGGGCTGATCATTCCCGACCGCGACGAACTCACCCGTTGCCTCGCAGATTTCACCGAACTCGGCGCGCCGCCGCTCGATCCAACCCTCCAACCCACCGTGCTGATCCGCTATCAACGCATCCGTTGGCAGTCCACCGACGGTACGGTGCGCGCATCGCTCGACACCAGCGTCCGTGCGTCCAATCCGCGCGGCGCGCCGATCTGGCTGCCCGTGCCCGATGGCGACGTGCTCGAACTCAAGTCGCGCGGCGACCTGCCGCCGCAGATGGCTCACCTCGCTCGCCTCGGCCTGCGCCGCACGGCGCACTCGAAGTACGCGCTCGCCGTCGAGACGCTCTACGGCGGCGAGTCCGCTCGCGCCGGCTAACTCTCCCCGCAATTCTGGAGTGAATCGATGTCCACCGTCTTGATCCAGTGGCCGGATTGGTTGGGACCGACCTCGGAGATTGCCTTCGAGGAGTACCTCCTCGCGATGGTTGTCTCGTTGGCCGCATCGATCGCGACGTATGTCCTGTACCTCATCTTCTACCGCGACTGGCAGCGCGGCGCTGGCATCCACCGCGTCTTCCTGCTCGCCGGACCGGCGATCACGCTGCTCTTCATCGCAATCCAGTGGTCGCTGCCGCTCTCGCTCGGACTGCTCGGCGCGCTCTCCTTCGTCCGCTTCCGCACGCCGATCAAGGACCCGGCCGAGATCGGCTACCTGCTCGTGGTGATCGCCGCGTCGATCGGCGCAGCGACCTACAACTACGAGCTGATCGGCATCCTCTTCGCCGCCGTCGCGCTGGTCCTGATCGGCCAGCGCATCTTCGGTTCGACCGGCCTGCGAGGCCTGACCGCCGGCAGCCGAGACCTGATCATCACCATGCCGGCGTCCGACTATCAACAACATGAAGCCGTCCTGCTCAGCTTCCTCCAGTCCAATCTGCGAGGCTTCAGCATCGCCTCCACCACACAGAACGCTGGAACCGCCAGCCTCCACGCCAACTTCCGCCGCTCCCGTTACGACGACCGCTGGGGAGAGTTCCGCACGGCCCTCGAGTCGGAGGTCGCACCCGCCGCCATCGACCTCTACGTCGGCTAACCTCAGCCTCACGGGAGCGGAAGGGGACCGGTGTCCTCCACAGTCTTCAAAACTGATGCGGGGCGGTCCGCACCGTCTCGGGTGGGTTCGACTCCCATGCGCTCCCGCCAGACAGCCGCTTAGAGAGCGTCGATCACCGCCTGCGCGAACTCCTCGGTGCTCGCCGACCCACCCTGATCCGGCGTCAGCCGCTCACCTGCCTCGTACACCGCATCAATCGCCGACTCCAACGCCGACGCTCGCTCGTGATGCCCGAGGTGATGCAGCATCATCACGGCCGAGAGCATCGTCGCGGTCGGATTGATCCGGTGCATCCCGGCAATGTCCGGCGCCGTGCCATGCACGGATTCGAAGTAGGCCCAGTCCTCGCCGAAACAACCCGACGGCGCCAGTCCCAGGCCACCGATCGTGCCCGCTCCCTCGTCCGAGAAGATATCGCCGTAGAGGTTGGGCAACAGCACGACGTCGAGGTCGTGCGGCGAGGCCACGAGCCGACGGGCAAAATCGTCGGCGATGAACGACTCGAACGTGATGTCGGGGTATCCGGAGGCGACCTCGGCTGCGATCTCAACAAACCACCCGTCCGTCTTCGACAACACGTTGGTCTTGGCCGAGCAGGTCAGCTTGCCCTCGAAGCCTTCGGATTTGCGCTGCTGCGTCAATCGACACGCGAAGTGAGCGACCCGTTCGACGTTGGCCCGGGTGAAGTACTTGATCGCGTAGCGTCCGTCGGCCTCCGAGAAATGGCCGAATCCACCCGGAATCTGCGTCCGCGATACGCCGCCAAACCTGGGCCGCTCAGCCAGCCCCGACGCCGCAACCTCCGACAGATCACCCTCGATCCCGGCGTACAGGTCCTCAAGGTTCTCGCGCACGATGACGTAGTCGATGCCCTCCGGCTGCGCCAGCGGCGAGCGGAATCCCGGCCGCCACTTGATCGGTCGCACGTTGGCGTAGGTCTGCTTGCCCCAGCGGAAGTATCCGACGCCGGGCGTCTGACCGTTGGTCGAACCGAACAGCACCGTGTCGCAGCGCTCGGCCGTGTCGATCACCAGCCGCTCGCCCTCGGCACGCGGCATCTCACGCGCGAGCTCCGCACCGTCGGGCAGGACGGTAAACGAGATCGGCAGCTCCATCGCTTGCAAGACCGCCATCGAGGCATGCACCGCTTCGGGAGCGGCGTCGTCGCCGGGCACGACTCCGACCGTCGGTTGCTCAACCATGCTCAGTCCCCGTCCCGGATCAATCGATCGCGCTCCAGATCGCGGAACCAGGATTCATCGATGGCCGTCACCCGACCGATCTCGTCGAACACCAGACCCAACCGGTTGGTATGCATCAGATCGATGAGATCATCCCCGTCGACCAGGTCGATTGGAGCGTCCCCTTCGTCCGCCTCGTCAACCGCCGATGACGAAAACTCGCCATTGGTGATGAAAATCCCTTCGGCGGCGTTGCCCTCCATCAGCGCCTGCAGGTCGCGCACCTGGTTGGCGCCCAGCGATCCGAACGAGCGCCGGCAGACCGCGTACACCGACGCCCGCTCCTCGTCGTCGTGCACGCCCGTACATTCCACGGCGCCGTCGAAGGCAACCCGTACGACTTTCACGTCGACGATGCCCAGCGCATCAACGATGCGAAGCGTGAACTGCTCGAATGCATCGCGGCCCAGGTTACGAATCGAGGACTCCAGCCGGGACCGCCACTGGTAATCGTCCATCGGCGGATCCTCCACCCGTTCAACCTCGCCCCAACCTGGCCGCTCGCGCGGCTCCTCACCCTCTTCGGCCTGCCGAGCCTCCTGCTCCCGCCGCTGCCGCCCCCGCCGAAGCGTCCGCCAACCGAGATACAGCATCGCCAGAACCAGAGGAGCAATCGAAACCCAACCCGGAGCCGCCTCCCCCTCCTCCACCCCAGCAATCCGAGCAAAGATCGCCCCACCCGCAATCAAAATGATCAACGCAACCAGAACATCAAGCAGTACCGCGCGCATGTTGTTCATTGAGAGTCCTCGAACTGGTCGAAGTACGAGCTATCGACCGTAACCTGTTCCACCATCTCAGTGCGTACGCCCAACTCATGCTCTTTGAGCAACTCCGCCAGACGGTTGCCCGAAATGAGATCGACGGGAAGGGCACCTGGCCGACTTGCTTGACCCTCGGCGTCCTTTGTGAAGTAGCTGGTCGTGATTATGATTCCCCGATCGCTCTGTCCCTGAATTGCACCCTGAAATGCCTGCACCTCTGGCGCCCGAACTGGAGCATCTCTCCAGCGTTTGCATTGGAAGCTCGTGCGAAACGAGATCAAACCTGAAGGTCGATACGTCCCAACTCCGTCGATTCCTCCGTCTCGACTCGCTCTTGTCACCTCAACCTCATCAAATCCAGCCTTGAGCAGTAGCTCCTTGGCCAGTCGCTCGAAACCGGTAGGCGAAATGGCGTGTAGCCGATTCAGGAGTTCATCAACCCAGTCCGACTCAGTCTCTTCGCTTGAATCGCCGGGATCTTCGTCTGAGGCGGCTTCTCCTTGGCCACCTCGATTGCGGTGATACTCCGCCCGTGCGGCCGAGACCCGCCGCTCCACTTCATTGAACTCTATGGATCTCCCCTCATCTGTCAGGCTCCAAGAGCCCCGGGTCACATTGTCGACTGCGCGAGCTTGCTTCAAGAAGCTCAATGCCCAGCCGACACGGTCCATGTACTCCGGCATACTGCCATTGGCGCACGGGACGGCTCGTTGATCTTCGGAGAGATTCAGGGCATCCGCAACGTGCTCGTAGACCTCGGATCTACTTGCTGGCAGCGCAATCTGGCGCATCGTTCCCAGCGTCACTCGCCGAAGCTCCGGGTAAAGCGGTAGTCCAGCTTGTTCTCGACGCGAGGCCATCGCTCACTCCTCCACTCCGCAGACTACCCGCCCACCCTCTCTTTGAGGTTCGACGTGGCTCGGAACTGAAGCCGTCTGCCGACTCGCTCTCTTTCGAGCAGTCCTCGTTCCACGAGATCGGCCAGATCTCCGTGGGCGACGGCGTAACTGACTCCGTTCGTTCGCCGATGACGGGCGATAGTGATGTAACGCGTTGGGTCGCCGAGCAGTTCCGCCAGCAGGTCCGATTGGCGCTCATTCAGCCCCGTCTCGTTGTCGGTGACGCTTTGCGCCTTCCGCATCCACGAGCGGATGCCGGCCACATGTTCTTCCAGCCTCGCGACTGCCCGCTCGATCACGTCCAGTTGATGCAGCAGGAAATGGGTCGCGTCGTTGGCGTCGGCATGAACGAACTGATACGCCCTCGAGTACTGCCCGGGCGCCGCTAGGAGAAACTCCGAGATCGGCAGGTATTGGGAAATCCAGACCCCAGACCGCAGCAACGACCAATAGAAGAGCGCCCGTGCCGTGCGACCGTTGCCGTCCGCGAACGGATGGTCGTAGCCGATCATGAAGTGCACGATGATCGCCTTGATCATTGGGTGCAATGCGCTCGCAGCAGCCGATTGATTCTCAAACTCGCACAGCCGCGCCATTCGTTCCGGCAGCTCGGCGGCCGGCGGCGGCTCGTGGACGACTTCACCGCCTCGACTCACCACGTACACCCGCGGATCCCCTGGCACCTGCAATCGCCCGATGTCGGCGGCGCGAAGCGTTCCGTCTGTGACGACCCGATGCACTTCAAGAATGTGATCGACGTCGAACGGATCATCCCTGGTCGTCCAGGCACTGATCAGCTCCATCGCGGCATAATTGTTTGAGATCATGCGCTCGCCATAGTCCCTTGGACGGCGACCGTCGCGCAGCATCTCCAAGGCGACCTCTCGCGTCGTGTTGGCTCCCTCCAAGCGACTGGACTGAATCGACTCGTACATCTGCGAGGCCACTCGAAGCTGGCTTCGCTCGGCGTCGCGCAATCCCAGGTCGCGATGGACGTCATATGCCGACGTCGCGTCGTCCCAGCGCTTGAGATAGCCGGCAAGCGGACCGGTCTCGCAGAACCAGAACGGCTGGCCACCGCGGCCAAGCAGTGCAAGCTGATGACGAGCAGCGCGGCGCGCGGTGAACAGGCTCAGCCACCATTGTCTTCGCGTGAGCCCGGCAGGCGGCTGACGGTAGCGAACTGCGTCCCACGGCAGGTAGCGTCTCTCAGCGTCAACCGGGGAGAGCGTCCCGAGCAAGCGAGCACGCTCCTTGAAGCTGAGCGCATCGAAGTCAACCTGCAGGGAACTGAGCGGCGGAGCGATATCCGGAAGTACCATCGCTACCCTCGAGCCGAACTATCGGCTTGCTATCGGAAACTATTGATCCGATAGTAGGGCGTCCTGCTCGGGCGCGAGTCTCAGGATTGGCCTAACTGTCAGTTTGTTATCGGGAACCGTCAATCCGATAACAATGCCGCTTGGCTCTACACCGGCAGAGCGTTCACGTCGATGTTGTAGAGCTTCTGCACGTTGCCCCAGACCATCTTCTCGACATCCTCCTCGGGGACGTCCTCCATGATCTCATCGAGAATCCGGCGCGAGTTCGGCCAGATCGCGTCGTGGTGCGGGTAGTCGTTGCCCCAGAGCAGGTTGTCGACCCCGATGCCCTCTCGCGTCTGCACCCCGATCGCGTCGTCCTCGAAGGTGACCATGAAGTTGCGGTGGAAGTACTCCGACGGCAGCATCTCCAACTCGGGCGTGCGGTCGACCGCGCGGGCGCGGTAGTAGGCGTGGTCCCAGCGCTCGAGCGTGTGCGCAATCCAGCCGGTCTCCCACTCGGCCATGACGAACTTCAGGCCCGGGTGCCGTTCGCAAACGCCTGAGGTCACGATGTTGGAAATCGTATTCCAGGCGGCCGAGTGCGCCAGCGTGTAGCTGACCACTTCGTCCCACTCCTTGGGCAAACCCATACCCGGCTCAGCTCCGCAGAAGATGTGCATCGTCAGCGGCAGCCCCGTCTCTTCGGCCGCCGTCCAGAACGGCTCGTAGTACGGATCCGAGTACGGCTTGTCCTTGGGCGCGGTGCAGGGGATGGCGACGCCCTTGATGCCCATGTTGGCGCAGCGCTCGAGCTCGGCGATCCCGACCTCGACGTCGCGCAGCGTCAGACAACCGACGCCGATCAGCCGTTCCGGCGAGTGCGAGCAGTAGTCGCGGATCCAGTCGTTGTGCCGCTGGAAGACGGCGTTCACCACCTCCACGTCGTCGACCATGTACGTGAGCATGTTGATCGAGGGATACATCACCTCGCCGACCACGCCGTCGGTGTCCTGCTCGGTCAGGCGCGCCACGGGGTCCTTGACGCCCGGGTTGATCAGATCCCAGCCGCGTTGCATCTTCTCCTTGGTCTCCGGCAGATTCAGGTTCGCCCCGGCGATCCCCAGCCGGCCGACCAGCATGGCGAAATCGATCTGCGGCCAGGCAAGGTACACCCCCTGGCGGCCCTTCCACCCGTCGACCACGCGCGGCGCGCGGTCGCCGTACTTCTCCACCAACCCGTCGAAGACCTCCGGACCCTCAACTACGTGGGAGTCGCAGGAATAGACAATCTCGCTGACCATGACACTCGTCCTCTCGGCTTCCGAATCAGGATAGAGCGCCGACTAGGCTGACGTGTGATGCGAAGGCGGGCGGACGAGCGGCAGAGTGAATGAATCGGCGCAACGTCGGTCTGGCCCTGGCCGCGCTGGTCGTGGTGATCATCATCGCCGCCATCTTCAGCGGCGATGAAACCGAGCCGCAGCAGCAACAACAGAGCCTCCGACAGCAGGCTGCTGCTCAACCGACCGTGTCCCAGCCCCAGGCGTCGAAGCAACAGCAGCGGGAACCGCCGGAACAACAGGCCCGGACTGACGAGCAGCCTCAACCAGAGCCTGATCCGTACGAAGAACTCCTCTCCCAACTGACGATCGCCCCGGAGTCGGACGCCGGCATCGACTACGACCGCGACCTCTACATGCCCGACGGTTGGCTCTTGACCGATCGTCCACGCTGCAATGTGCGCGAACTCGTCTTGATCGCCGAAGCAGATTCGATTTCGGAAGTCAACCAGGACTGCCGGCCCCTCGACGGCCTCTGGCTCTCCTGGTACGACGGCGAGACGTTCGACGACCCCTCCGATCTCGACATCGACCACATGGTCCCGCTCGCCGAAGCGCACGACTCCGGCGCGGCCGGCTGGACCGCCCGGCGCCGGTCCGCCTTCGCCAACGACCTCCACCTCCCCGCCTCCCTGACCGCCGTCTCCCGGTCGAGCAACCGAACCAAGAGGGCAGACGATCCCGCCGAGTGGAAGCCGCCCCTCAGAAGCGCCTGGTGCCGGTACGCCCGCGACTGGATCGCGGTCAAGATCAAGTGGTCTCTCAGCGCCGACCGTGCCGAAGTCGATGCACTGCGCGTGATGCTCAACACGTGCCCCGCCGACTACGAACGGCCGCCCGAGTACCCGGATCGAACCCCGACCGTCGTCCAGATCGAAGAACAGCAACAGCAAGCTGATCAAGCTGAGCAATCGTCGGACACCGCCGAAACGCCCGAGGGCGTCTACGCATCCTGTGACGAAGCGGAAACCGCCGGCCTCGAGCGACAACGAGGCTCGAAAGGCAACAGCCGAGGCTTCCCTTCGGAGCTTGTGCCCTCCGCTCGAGACGGAGACGGCGACGGCGTGGTCTGCGAGGAGTGAACGCTGCTAAACGCCCAGCGGAATGTCCATCTCCGCCGACAAATCGCGCAGCTCCTGCAATGTCGACGCCGGATACACCACGTGACCCTCCGCAATCCGTTCCTCGTACGCCCGTTGTTCGATCTCTCCGGGGGCGAACACCTCATCAACGTCGGGCAGCGGGTCGGCCGACTTGATCTGCTCCACCATCGAATCGACCTTCTCGGCAAACTCGTTCGCGTCGCCGAAGATCTCGGGATCGATCACGAGCAGGAACTGTCCTCGCTTGCCGATATTCACGTCTCCGGAGTGATATCCGCCCGGTAGGGCTCCGGCGAGCAGGTTCATGAACATGCTCAGACCCACGCCCTTGTACGCCGCGACCGCGCCCAGCGCCGGGATGATGCCCGAGAGCGCCGTCTCCGGATCGGTCGTCGGCAACCCTTCGATATCGAGGAAGCCCCAATCCTCCGGAATCTCACGGCCCTCCGCCTTGGCCCGCATCACCTTGCCCAGCGCGACCGGCGTAAGCGCCATGTCGAGCACGACCGGCGGCCCCGACGCGCGCGGCGCGGCGAAGGCCATCGGATTGTTGCCCGAGATCCTGGTTCGAGAGCCGAACGGCGCGATGTTCGGCACGCTCGTCGTCGTGCAGAACGAGACGAAGCCCTCGGCCGCCGCCATCATCGGATAGAACGCGCCCATCCCCCAGTCGTTGCTGTTGCGCAGCGTCCCAAGTGCCAGACCGGTCTCTTTGGCCTTGGCGATCGTGCGCTCCATCGTCCGCGCGACAATCAACTGACCGATCCCCCGGTCGCCGTCGACCACGTGCGAGACCGGCGTCTGCTTCAGCACCTCAAGACTCGGCGTCGGGTTGTACCGACCGGCCTGCAAGTGTCCCGCGTACCAGCCCAGACGCTGGAAGCCGTGCGTGTCGACCCCACGCAAGTCGGCCGTGAGTTGAATCTCGACGGTGAATGCCGCATCGTCTGAGGGAACGCCGCACGCCTCATAGACCTTCGTCCCGAACTCGCGCAACGGCTCGAGCGGGACGACCTCCGTCGCATCCTGGTCGGCCATCAGTCGTCTCCCCCGTCGCTGGATGCCAGCAGGCCGTCGTCCGACATGCCCCGCGCCTCCCGCTGCGTCTGCGCCGCGCAGACGATGAACTCCAGGTCCTCGGGTCCCTGGCTGTAGATCTGATGCGCAATATCGGCCGGGAAGAAGAGGAAGTCGCCGGCCGTCGCCGTCGTCCGCCACGGCCCGCAATCGATCTCGGCGTTGCCCTTGAGGAAGTAGTAGACCTTCTCAATGTCCTCATGAATGTGCCGCACGTTCGTCTCGCCGACCGGCAGCACGTTGTAGAGCACAAACTGGAAGGAGCTCTCGAAGCGACCCTCGGCCGTGGTGAACATCCGCCGAGATTGAATGTTCCGCCCCACGCTGACGGGCGTCTCGGCGATCGGCTTGATCACGAAGCGCGAGTCATCGGGCGGGGGGACCGGGTCTCCCTCGAGGGCGGGGGCCACGGGCGGCATGTTGCGTTCGGGAGTCAGTTGGGTCATCGCGTCCTCCTCGTCAGTACGTTCGGCTCGCAGGATAGACAGGGTTGTCAAAGCTCCCCTTCCGGGTGAGCGGTGGCGCAGCGAACGAGGGGCGCCTCCACCAGAGCGACAGATCCCCTTAGAACGGCAACCCAATCGCCCTGGCCAGGAACGCCATCCAATCCTTCGACTCCTTGAACCGCTCGATCGTGTACTCGACGAAATCGGGCGCGGTCACGTCCTCGATGTCCATCCGGTGGGTGACGATAAAGTGCTTGCGCTTGATGTCTTCGATCATCGGATCGTCGGCCGAAAAGCCCCGCGGCGGACGCTTCAGCATGTCGTGGTGGCCGTCGAGGTTCCACTCCCCGGACTCCGTCATCTGCTTCAGCGCGAGCCATTCGCTGGGATGCTCGGAGACCGCGCGGCGGTAGGCGAGCAGCGCGTCTCGGTCGGGCATCCAACTCCCCGCGCCGATGAAGCACTCCTCGATCGAGATGTGTACGTAGTAGCCGGGCGCGTGCACGTCCTTGCCCGACTCGTGCCGGAACTGAATGCCCACGTTGGTCTTGTACGGCGACTTGTCGCGCGAAAAGCGGACATCGCGGTAGATCCGCATCAGAGACCCACCCTGCTTGCGGTCCGATGCGCGAACGTGCGGCGAGATATCCGCCAACGGTTCGCCGACCTCCCGGATGTAGTCGAGCGCCGGCTCGCGCAGGACGGACTCGTAGACATCCTTGCGCGCGTTGAACCACTCGCGGTTGTTGTTGGCCGACAGTCCGACCAGGAAGTCGATCAGTTCCTCGCTGAACACCATGGTTGCCCCCGTGCGATTGGCGCTCTCAACTGACGAGAGTATCGGGCGCGTGATCGGGAGCCCGATAACGGCTGATCGAGCGCCACAGCAGACCGATCAGCAGAGTCGCGGCCAGGCCAATCACGCCACCCAGGAAGTACGTGTTGTCGACCCCGATCTCATCGCCCCAGAACCCCACCCAGATGATCCCCAGGTTGTTCGCCGTCTGCGCCATCAGCACCATCACCGAGAAGGCGCGTCCGCGCATTTCGTCGGGCGTGGTCAGATGGACCGTCACCTGACGCACGGCCACCGTCACGGCGTCGGCCGCCCCCAGCATCGCGATCACGATCATCCCCACCCAGAGCCAGGGCGCCGCGCCCAGCGCAAACAGCAGCGCCGCGTAGAACGCCGACGCCGCCAGCACCATGATCCCCTTGGCTCGGTAATTGACCAGGAACAGGGCCAGCAGCATCCCGCAGGCCGAGCCCACCGCGTTGACCGTGCCCAGCGCACCCGCCGCGCCCACCCCCGCCATGAAAAGCCCGGTCGCCAGCAGCGGCAGGATCTCGCGGTAGTAGGAGATCACCGTGATCCCCCAGTCGAGGATGAACAGGCCGGGCAGGATCGGGTGACGCACGACGTAGCGCGTCCCCTCAATCACCATCCTCAACGTCGACTGCCGCTCCGACACCGCCCGCGCCGATGTCTTGATCAACGCCGGCATGATCGCCGAGACCAGCGCGAACCCGGCCGCAACCCAGAGCATGCCGATCGCGTCGAGTCCCACGGCCAGGGCAGTGACGATCAGTCCGCCGAGGATCCAACCCGTCATTTGCGTGCTGGTATCGAGGGTCACGGCGGCGCTGAGGTAGCGCGGCGGAACGACGCGCGGAGTGATCGTGGCGCGCGCCGGGGCGACGAATGTGGCTAGCCCTCCGAGCGCGCCGAGCGCCACCCAGGCCATCCAGAACTCGAGCAGATCCAGCGTCGCCGCGGTCGCCACAGCGACCAGGATCGCGAGGACGGCCGCATTGGCCGCCGCCATGAGCCAACGCCGGTCGAAGCGGTCAGCCAGAACGCCGCCGTAGAGCACGCCGAACGCCTGGACCGGCAACTGGACGGCGCCGATGATCGCCACCTCCGTGAATGACTCGCCGCCGGTCTGGTCGACGAACCACTGCGGAATCGCGACGAAGCGAATCATCTGCGAGATGATCATGCAGAGCGCGGCCAGCCAGAGCACGCGGTAGTCGCGAATCCGGAACAGGCTGCGCAGCGGCGGCCGGGCAAACGCGGGCCGCTGACTCACGAACCGGGCCGCTTCGACACTGCGTCGGGCATACTGTTCGGCGAACGGGAAATCAGTCGGGGCATATCTGCCGAGGGTATCGCCCACGGTGGAACCGGAAGGAGCATCCCATGAAGGTCGGCATCTACCTGCCGCAGGTCGGCGGCGTGGCCAGCCCGGAGAACGTCAAGCGAGTGGCGATGGCGGTCGAAGCGAACGGCTACGACTCGCTCTGGACCTTCGACCACGTCGTCCTGCGACCCGACCAGGGTTCCGACTACCCCTACTCCGAGGACGGCCGATTCCTGATCCCGGCCGAAACCGCGTTCCTTGAGCCGCTCACGCTGATGACCTTCGCCGCGGCCGTGACCGAGCGGGTCGAACTGGGCACCGCCGTGCTGGTCGCGCCGATGCGCGCGCCCGTACTGCACGCCAAGCTGATGGCCACACTCGACCACCTCGCCGGCGGTCGACTAATCCTCGGCGCCGGCGTCGGCTGGTGGAAGGAGGAGTTCGAGGCGCTCTCGATGCCGTTCGACCGCCGCGGCGCGCGGATGGACGAATACCTCCAGGTCCTGCGTGATCTCTGGGAGAATGAGATCGGCACGTTCGAAGGCGAGTTCTACAACGCCAAGGGCTGGTACAGCCGGCCGCAGCCGCCGCGTCGAGTCCCCATCCTGTTGGGCGGCAACAACGCCCGCCAGCTCCGTCGCGCCGGCCGCTTCGCCGACGGCTATCTCGCCAATCCCGCGATGCTCGACACGCTGGAAGAGGATTGGGCCCTGGTCAAATCGACCGCCGAATCGCACGGACGTGACCCGTCTCAGTTCACGCTCGCGATCAACCGGATCACGGTCCTCGCCGAGGACACGATTGACGAAGCCGCCGAGACCCTCAATGAAATGAAGTCAAGAGGCTTCGACCACGCGATCGCCAACCTGCATCCGGCGGCGGACGCCGAGGCCGTCCTGGCCGAGTTCGCCGGCAAACACCTGCAAGGCCTGCAGAGCGGATAGGAAGCCGCTTCATATTCCGCTTTCGCCGGAACACAGAAATAACGCGCTTCCCTATTCCAACTTTCGGGATAACTGACTCGGTTATTCTGCTTTCGATGGAAAATCACAATAACCTCGATCACTATTCCAACTTCGAGAACAGTACTCCATGCTATTCTGACTTCACCATGAACTCCAAATAACTTAACCAGCTATTCCAACTTCGAGAACAGGAGCGACCGCTATTCCAACCTCGCTGCTCAACCCAAACCAACGGCGATCTTCCTCTACACGGACCGACAACGATTAAGCGCAGCCTCGTGAAGCGAGCAATGACCGGCCGCTACGAGACGACCTTCTTCGCCGAGGAACAGGTGCGGGCCTTCGTCCCGGCGCCCATGCCGCCGACGCCGCCGATCGACTTCTCCAACCTGCATCGACCGCTCGAACAGGCGACCATGGCCCTCGGTTCGCTGAATGCCGTGACCCGCCACCTGCCCGACCCCGACCTCTTCATCTACTCCTACGTTCGGCGCGAAGCGCAGCTCTCGTCCGAGATCGAGGGTACCCAGTCGTCCCTCTCCGACCTGTTGGCGTTCGAACTCGGCAACAGACCTGCAGCGTTGGTCGACGACGTCACCGAAGTGTCCAACTACGTCGCTGCGCTCAGCCACGGACTGCAGCGCATGCGCGACGACGACTTCCCCCTGAGCAATCGATTGCTCCGCGAACTGCACCGCCTGTTGCTGCAAAGCGGACGCGGCTCTGAGAAACAGCCGGGAGAGTTCCGCCGCTCGCAGAACTGGATCGGCGGCCGCCGCCCCGGTGTCGCGCTCTACGTCCCACCACCGCACGACCAGGTCGAGCCGTGCATGGGCGAGCTGGAGCGCTTCATTCACGCCACCGATGACGGCTTGCCGTCTTTGATTCGCGCCGGCCTCGCGCACGCCCAGTTTGAGTCGATCCATCCCTTCCTCGACGGCAACGGGCGGGTCGGCCGGATGCTCATCGCGTTCATCCTCGTCCAGTCCGGAGCGTTGCGCGAACCGATCCTCTATCTCAGCCTCTATCTCAAGCAGTTCCGCTCGACCTACTACGACCTGCTCAATCAGCTGCGCGACGACGGCGATTGGGAAGCCTGGCTGCAGTTCTTCCTCGAAGGCGTGCGCCTGACCGCCCATCACGGCGTCGAAACGGCGCAACGGTTGACCGGCTTGTTCGAGGCTGACCGGCAACTGATTGCGGTCTCCGGACGCCGGGCCAACTCCGCGATTCGAGCGCATCATGAGTTCATGCAGCGTCCGCTACTGACGATCTCCGCCGTTCGAGACGGAACCAAGCTCTCATTTTCTGCTGCCGACGCCGCGGTTCAGCACCTAGAGGGTCTGGGCATCGTCGAAGAGATCACTGGTCGCCGGCGAGATCGGCGCTATGTCTACTCGGACTATCTCAACACCCTCAACGAGGAGCTCAATCCCTTCTCCTAGCTCGCGCTTACCAGGCCGCATCGGCGGATAGGCTGGATCGAACTCGTCGCGCAGACACATCCTGGAGGTTCCGATGGGCGACACCGTCACCTATGAGCGCAGCGGCCGCATCGCCACGATCACCTACAACCGTCCCGAGGCGCTGAACGCGATTAACCACGAACTGCGCTCCGACCTCAACGCGGCCTGGGAGGAATTCCGCAACGACGACGACGCCTGGGTCGGGATCGTCACCGGAGCGGGCCGCGCCTTCTCCGCCGGCGCCGACCTGCGCTCGCCCGCGCCGCCTGAGGAACACACCTTCTGGGAGGCTCCCTCGCTGACCTCCCTCGAATCGGGCATGGAGGTCTGGAAACCAACCATCGCGGCCGTCAACGGCTATGCGCTTGGATTCGGCCTGACCATGGTCGCTGCGTGTGATTTCGTGATCGCCTCCGACAGAGCCCAATTCGGCTTTCCCGAAGTCCAGATCGGCGTGCCCACGATCCAGGGCGCGATTCGCATGCCCAAGCGGGTCGCCTGGCACTACGCGATGGAACTGCTCCTGATCGGCGACCGCGTCGACGCTTGGCGAGCCAAGGAGATGGGTCTCGTCTGGGAGATCGTCCCGCACGACGACCTGATGGAGGCCGCCAACAACCTCGCGCAACGGCTCTGCACGGGCGCGCCGCTCGCCGTTCGCGCGACCAAGGAAGTCGCCCACCGCGGCCAGGAACTGCCCTTCGTCCAGGCGATCCGCTTCGGTGAGACCATGCGCCGCGTCTCCAGGCAGACCGCGGACGCCAAGGAGGGTCCGCAGGCCTTCCGCGAGAAGCGTTCGCCGAACTGGGGCGCCCACTGATGGCGGACCCGGAGCGCCGCTTCTACCGAGCCGCGCGGGTCGCCAACCAGGCGATGGACGGCTGGCTGCCCGACCACGCGGTCGGTGTCGCCAACGGGAAGATCGTCGATGTCCTTCCCTCCGCCGACGCTCCCGCGCACGAGACCGTTGACCTTGGCGACGTTTCGCTCCTGCCCGGCCTCGTCGAGGGCCACACCCACATCCCCTGTCCGCCCCGGGTAGACGCCTTCGACATCATTTCGGTGGAACCGAATGAACCGGCCCTGATGCGCGCCGCCCACGCCGTCGGACTCGCGCTGCGCAGCGGGATCACCACGATGCGCGACCTGGGGTCGAAGAACGAGGTCGTCTTCGCCGTCCGCGACGCGATCGCCTCGGGCGTCATTCCCGGACCGCGACTGCTTGCCGCCGGCGCGCCGATCACCCGCACCATGGATCACTGCTGGTTCTGGGGCGGCGAGGCCGACTCGCCCGAGGCGGTGCGCGCCCAGGCGCAAGTGACCGTCGACGACGGCGCGGACGTGCTCAAGGTGATGGCCTCGGGCGGGAACTTCACGCCAACTTCGAACCCGCGCGACCGTCAGTATCCGCCGGAGACGATCCGCGAGATCGTTGAGGCCGGCAAATCAACCGGCATCGAGGTCGCCGCGCACACCCACGCCGCCGAGGGCATTCGCGCCGCCGTCGAAGGCGGCGTCAGGCACCTGATCCACTGCCGCTGGCTGTCCGCCAATCCGGAAGAGGGGTTCAAGTACGAGCCCGAACTCGCCCAGCGGATCGCCGACGAAGGCATCTGGGTCAATCCGACCATCGGCCTCGGCCTGCTCGCCGCCGAAGCGCGACAGCGCGGCGACACTGCGCCGCGTCGCAACCCCAATCTGCAAGGACCGTCGCCGCGCCAGCAGGGGCTTGAGATCCTTCGCGACATGCGCGATCGAGGCGCCCGCTTCACGTCCGGCCTCGACATGGGCATGGCCTACGCCGACTTCAACCGGGCGACGGCCGAGGCCTGGGCCTTTGTCGAGGACATCGGGCTCAGCGAGTGGCACGCGCTGCGGATCATGACCTGCGACACCGCCGCTGCCATCGGAGTCGGAGATCAGGTCGGCCGGCTCCAGCCGGGTTTCGGCGCCGATCTTGCCGCCTTCACAGGCGATCCCGCCGCCAACATCCGCGACCTCGATCAGCCGGTGTTCGTGATGCAGGGCGGCGCTATGGTCGTCGGGGAGCCCTCACCCTAACCCTCTCCCAGAGGGAGAGGGGCCGAAACTCCCGCTCCCGGTTGCCCCCTCTCCCTGAGGGAGAGGGCTGGGGTGAGGGCCGGCCGCCCTACAGTTTCAACACGATCTCCCGACTCTGCCGCGAGTCCAGGTCCAGATGCACAATCCGGTGGTTGTTCGTGTCGGCCACCAGCAGTGAGCGGCCGGGACCGTTGGTCAGGCCTCCGGGTTCGTCGAGCTGAACCTCGCTGAAGCTGCCCAGCGCGTCGCCGTGGCCGCCGACCAGCGTGTTCACGTTCTCGGTCTTCGGATAGACCTGTTTGATCTTGTGGTTGAAGGTGTCGGCGACGTACAACTCATCGCCGACGCGCGCCACATCGAGCGGATGCTGCAGCTTCGCCACCGAGCGGCCGCCGTCGGCGTCACCGAAGTGGAACAGCCCGCCCTGACCGGTCTTGCCGATGAAGGTCGTCGTCCGACCGTCCGGATCCCAGCTAATCTCTCGCACGCCGCTCGATTCTGAATCGGCGAAGGCGAGACCGCTCGGACCAGGGGCCAGACCGGAGACCTGAGCCAGCTCCGACTGCATCCGAGGGCCATCGACGATTCCTTCGCGGCCGGAACCGCCCCAGGGACCGACGTAGGAGGCGTCACCAGCCTGGTCCCCGAGCGGCAGCCGCCAGATCTGGTGGATCCCGGCCATCGCGATGTACAGGTCGCCGTCGTGCACTGCGACATCCCATGGCGAGCTCAGCGCCGTCCGCGTCGCGGGCTCGCCCGAGGGCATCATTCGCGCCTGCTCGCCCGTGCCGGCGATCGTCGACACGCTGCCGTCGCTCAGATCGATCCGCCGCAGGGCGTGGTTCTCGTTGTCCGCGACGAACACGTAATCGCCGTAGACTTCGACCCCCTGCGGCTGATTGAACTGCGCCTCCGACGCTGGCCCATCCTTGAAGCCCGCCTCCGACCCACCGATCACTTGCGACACGTTTCCGTCGACGTCGGCCACGATGATCCGGTCGTTGTTGCTGTCCGAGACGACCAGCCGACCCGAGGCGTCATCCCAGGCGACTTTGCCCGGGAACGACAGCGCGCTGTCGCGACCCGTCTCCCTGACCAGGCCCAGATCCTTGCGCGTCAGCAGCTGCTCGGCCTCGTACTCAGCCAGCCAGCCGTCGATCAGCGGCGAGGCCATCTCCTCGGTCAGTTCGCCCTCGTGAATGCCGAGCACGTTGCCGCGCGGATCGATGAAGTACAACGTCGGCCAGGCACGCGCGCCGAAGGTCTGCCAGTACTTGAAGTCGGCGTCGTTGAGCACCGGATGCTCAATCCGCAGCCGCAGGATGGCCTGGCGCAGATTCTCCGTCTCGCGCTCAGTCGGGAATTTGGGCGAGTGGACGGAGACGATCTGCAGGGTGTCGGCGTAGCGTCGTTCGAGCGTCCGCAACTGCGGAAGGACATGGAGGCAATTGATTCAAGCGTAGGTCCAGAAGTGCAGGATCAAGAGCCGTCCACGGAAGTCGTCCATCGACATCTCGCGACCGGTGTTGAGCCAGGTCATGCCGTCGGGCACGGCGGGCGCGGGTGTCTTGCCAAATGCGCGTGAAGTGGTCATGCGAATCTCGTTTCGTGTGGTCTCAGGCTAGGGCCTGTTTACCGACCGCCGCCGCGGAGCGCCGGACCCTCACCCTCTCCCTCTCCCAGGGGAGACCTGCGCGTAAACCAACCAAAGTCGGCCCCGCGCAGGCGGGGCCGCGCAGCGCCTATCTGGTAGCGTGGCCCCCGCCTGCGCGGGGGCGACTTCGTGCTGAAGTTGCGTGCAGTTCTCCAGGGCGAGAGGGAATTGGACGGCGCTATCGACGTTCTGGGGCGAGCTTGAGGATGGGGCCGTTGAAGACGAGGACGTAGATCTCGCCGTCGTTGTCTACCGCGAACGACGCGATGTTCTGACCGCTCTCCAGAATTGCTGCTCGTGCCCATCCCGTCTCGGCGACGTCGTCCGGCCAGAGCCCCCAGATGGTGCCGGAGCAAAAGTCGCCGAAGATGTACACTCCTGACAGGTGGGGCAGCGCCTCGCCTCGATAGACCATCCCGCCGGTGACCGAACAGCCTTCGTCGTGACCGTAGGAGCCGACCGGCGCAACGGCGTCGGTTAACTCGGCGCATTCGTCTTCGCTGCGGAAGCACTCGTCGCCCTCGAAGGCGTTCCAGCCGTGGTTCTCTCCGGCCACGACAATTGCGACTTCCTCGACCCGGTCCTGGCCGACATCGGCCACCCAGAGCAGATCGGTGACCGGATCAAAGGCCATCCGCCAGGGATTGCGCAGTCCCCAGGCCCAGATCTCCGGCCGCACACCGGCGATCCCCACGAACGGATTGTCCGTCGGGATCCGATAGGGCGTTGAGGTATCGATCCCGTCGACGTCGATGCGAATGATGGTCCCGAGCAGCGTCTCGCGGTTCTGGCCGTGGCCCTGCGGGTCATTGGCTGCGCCGCCGTCGCCGAGGCCGAGATAGAGCATGCCGTCGGGGCCGAAGCGAATCGCGCCGCCGTTGTGGTTAGAGTACGGCTGCGGAATCTCGATGATCACCAGTTCCGACTCGACGAACGCCTGTCCCTGGACGATGCGGAACCGCGACAACCGAGTGATGCTCTCACCGCTCGGTGAGTAGTAGACGAACAGATACGGATGCTCCTCGTAATCGGGATGCAGCGCCATGCTCAGCAACCCTTGCTCCCCGCGGAACGTGATCGACTCGGTAAGGTCGAGGATGCCGAATTGCTCAATCTCGCCGTTGTCGTCGACGAAGCGGGTGATGTAGCCGCGCTGCTCGGCAACCAGCAACGAGCCATCGGGCAGCTCCAGCAGCTCGATGGGCTGGTGAAACTGGCGCCCATCCAGGATCGGCCGGAGGGTCGGCAGCGGCGGCGGTTGCTGTTCGACGACCTGCTGCGGAGCGTCGGCGGGTTGGGCTTGCTGCTGGGCTTGCTCTTGCCGGGTCTGTGGTTCCGGCTGGGCAGCGCTGGTTTGGAGTGTTTCCTGCTGCTGGGGTTGCCGGCCCGGGGTGTCCTGTTGATCCTGCTCTGGCCGGGCTGGCGGGTGCTGCGGAGTCTGTTGTTGGTCTTGCCGGATCGGAGCGGGCGGCGGATCGTCGGCGGCGCAGGCGGTGATGAGCAAGGCGGCTGCGATGGCGAGGACGCAGAGGATGCGGAGCCCCCCTCCATCCCTACGGGACACGACCCCCCGCTGCGCGGGGGGACGGTGATCAGGGAGTTCGGCGCTACGAAGCCGGTTCATAGCGCAGGAGCGTCGTCTCCGTACCCGTAACATCCTCGAACACCGGCCGGACCCGCATCCCTACCTCGATCTCGTCCTCGTCAACGTTGACCAGCGTCGAGGTCAGACGCGGACCCTCATCCAGCTCCACCACGGCGATGATCTGCGGCTCGTCGCCGGCGAAGTCGGGCGCCGTTGGGCGGCGGGCGATTGTGTAGGTGTAAAGCGTCCCCTGGCCAGAGATCTCGCGCCACTCGAGGTCGTCTGCCAGCGTCAGCGGAGCATGCGATCGCGGATAGAAGACCCACCTGTCGCTCGAGGGCGAGTACTGGATCCTGACCTTGCGCTCCCGCAGTCCATCCCAGAACGGCTGCGTCCGATCAATCGGCGTCGGCAGCGGGCGCTGCGATACATCGGCCGACATCAGTCGCCCTCCAGGATTAGCGCGACCTGCTCGGACATCAGACCGCCATTGCCTGTGATGAATGCCACGTCTGCGTCGGGCACCTGGTGATCCTCGCCGCGCCGCATCACCTGCCGCGCGCCCTCGGTGATGTGCGACATCCCGCCGGCCAGTCCGGCCTGACCGAATCCAAGCTGTCCGCCGTGCGTGTTGCAGGGGAAGTCGCCCTTGAAGGAGAGGTCGTGCTCGCGGACGAACGGTTGTCCTTCGCCTCGTGGACAGAAGCCGCCGTCCTCGATCGTCATCAGCACCGTGATCGTGTAGCAGTCGTAGACCGAAATCAGGTCGACCTCTTCGCGCGAACGCCCGGCCATGCTGAAGGCCTGGTCCGCCGCCGGAATCAGCGCCGTCGAGAGCATGTCCTCCGCATACGTCGGCGTCTTGTGCAGCACGCGCTCGCCGAAGCCTGAAATCCAGGCGGGGCGATGCTTCGAGCGGCGGGCTATGTCCTTGCCGGCCACAACGATTGCCGCTCCCCCGACGCAGGGCATCACGATCTCCAGCATGTGAATCGGGTCGGAGATCATCGGCGAGTTGAGTACGTCTTCGACTGTGATCGGCACGTTGTGGAACACCGCCGCTGGATTGTGATTGGCTGACACGCGCTGATCGACGGCGATCTTGGCCAGTGCCTCAGCGTCGTAGCGGTACTCGGCGCCGTACTTCATCGCGATCTGGGCGTAGCCGCAGTTCTGGGCGACGTTGCCGTAGGGAATGTCGAACTCGGCCTGCGGCGACCCATAGTTCGCCGAGGACGCGCCGTAGCGCCAACTACTCGGACCGGTCGGCGGAACCGGCGGCCTCGGCGAGGGCCACGACGGCGCCCCAATCACCACCACATTGCAGAGACCCAGCTCAATCGCGGCCGCCGCCCGCCAGACCATCGCCGCGCAAGACGCTCCGCCCAGGTCCACGACCTCGGCAAAGTTGACCTGCATGCCCAGATACTCGGCGATCGTCGAAGGCACGAACGAGTCCGATTCCCGGATATTGGTGCAGCAGATCCCGTCCACTTCCGACGGATCAATCCCCGCGTCATCCAACGCCTCACGCGTCAGCTGAGCCCACTGCTCCAGGGTGAACATCGGCGGCGCCGTGGGGCGGCGTTCCGGTTTCCACTCGGCAATGCCGACGATCGCTGCTTCTCCACGAAGGCCCATAGGATGGCTCCTGTTCCAGTGTCGGAAGCAGTTTACGGCGGTGGTCGATCGCCGGAGAGCGCTAACTCCCAGATCCAGCGATGATCGCCTCCGGTGGCGAGGCGACAGGACAGTCTTCGACGATCAGTTCGCGCCCAACGGCTGACAAGGCACGGCGCACCGTCGTGATGTGGCTTCGATAGAGCGGGTTGAGCAACTTCTGGATGGCTTGTCCGTCGATCTCCAGACGCTCAGCGAGTTGTTCCGCTGTCACACGTTGCTCTCGCATGGCGTTGTACAGGGCCAACTTCGCGGCGACAGTTGGCGTCGTGGAGATCATCACTTCGCCGGCGCGCAAGGAACTCGGCGTGGGCAAATCAAGCCCGCCATCGGTGTAGAAGGTCAGTGCAACGTGCAGGCAATCCTGGGCCATCTCCAAAGCCTCGGCCCACGACCATCCACATGAGTTTGCACCCCGAATCTCGCGGAACGAAATCACATATGCTTCACGACCCGTCGCTTCAAGCTCCTCGAGGTCGCGTTCGATGAGGCATGGGTACGCGTATCGCACGGCTCAGAATTCCTTCGGTTCGATCTCGAGATCTTTCAGCATTGAGCGAAGCGTACCGGGGGCGATTTCTCCATGTGGGATCGTGGTCCAGTTTAGGCCCAAGTACAGCCTCGCGTGGCTTCCCTTGCCTTCGTCAGGCCTGAATCGAATATCCAACCGCCTCCTCCGAGCGTACCTCCGGGCTCTTCTCAGAAACTCCCGATCGTTCATTCCAACTCGACCGGCTCCGACCACACCACTCCCGCCGATCGCAGACTCTCAATCTCGCCGCCTCGACCGATCTCCTCAAGAATCTCATCCGTCTCCTGACCCGCCAGCACGCCCGGACCGTAGTCGTCACGACCGCCGGCCATCGTCGTCAGCGCCCCCCAACGACGCACATCGCCCAGGCGCCGATGATTCGCCACCGGACTGAACCCGTTGGCCAACACATGCTCATCCCTGATCAGGAACTCCCCAACCGGCCCGGCGTCGGCGCGAACGCAGCCCACCCCGACGGCGGTCAGCCGAGACTCCCACTCGGACGCCGGAGCCTGAGCGAACAGCTCAACCAGCGCAGTCGTCAGGGCATGCTCATCCACTGAGTCTCGGTCCTCAAGCGCCGGCGCCGCCTTCCGACAAAACGCCGTCCATTCCTCATCCCTCAGCGCCGCGAAGAAGATCCAGCCCTCCGACGCCTCGTACAGCCGATACCAGGGAGCCGTCCCGTACAGTTCGCCGTCGACCTGCCGACGCGCCGGCTTGCCTTCGTATTGCAGGAAGTCGTCGCTGTTGGCGTAGGCGTTGGCGGTCAGCATGTTGACGTAGATCTCCTGGCCCACGCCGTAGCGACGCTGCGCATACAAGCCCAACAGCGTCGCTGAGGCGACCAGCAAGCCCGTGTTGGGATCCGGATTCGCCTCGTTCGCCCGCATCAACTGACGCGAGGCCTCGCGGATCTCCTCAATCGTCTCGCAGCCCGGCGGCGGCATCGCCGATCCCGCCTGGAACAGGGCTCCGCCGATCGCTGCGCCCGGAATCGGGTGCGCGGACGGTCGGCGGGCACCCGGCGCATCGGGCCCGTACCCATTCGCCGAGACCCAGACAATCTCCGGATTGATCGCTTTCGCCGTCTCGTAGCCGATCCCCAATCGATCCGGAACGCCCGGCCGATAGTTATGCACGATCGCATCCGCCTGCGCGATCAGATCGGCGACGATCGCCTGTCCGTCGGGATCCTTGAGGTCGATGCAGATCGATTCCTTGGCCGCGTTCGTCTTGGCCGCCAGCAGCCCGCGCAGCGGTCCGCCGCCCATGCCGCGGAACGGATCGCCGCCGATCGGCTCGACCTTGATCACCCGCGCTCCGAGATCGGCCAGCATCGAGACTCCGATCGGCGTTGCGATAATCGTCGCGAACTCCAGGATCGTGAAGCCGTCCAACGGCTTGCCGGACGGTGTGGTGCCATTCGGCGTTGTCATCATCGGGACATCGCCATTGTGGCCGTTCCGTGATGTCCACGAGTACCCGTTCGCCTCGCCGAGCCTCGGCGCTGGCCTCGAAATCTCCGCAGGTGTTTCGCGCAGATGCGCGATGGCGCCGACCTGTTTGACGGGACCGAGGTCAGGATCGTCAATCTCAATCGTGTCGCCATTCGCGGCCATGTCGAGGTTGTCGACCGCGTCGTGGGTCGGCGTGAACGGCTCCGCGGCGACGTTGCCCTGGGCGCGGAAGATCTCCATCCACTCGTCGCAGGTCTTCTCCTGCATCCGCTCGAGGATACGGTCGCGCATCTCTTCGGTCGCCTCGGGCGTCCACTCCGCCTGACCGCCCTGCCATTGCTCCTCGGCGAACAGCAGCGTCAGGTCGGCGGCGTCCATGAACGCGTAGAAGAGGTGCTCGAGCAGGTTCCCGAGCTGGATCCAACGACCGTCCCGCGACATTACCGGGTGATAGTTCAGAGTCGGCATCCCGCCGCCGATGTTGAAGATCTGCGGATAGACCTCCGGCTCGCGCTCCGCGAGTTGGGTTAAGAGGAGGAGCAGCAGGTCAAACGGCATCAGACCCTGGAGCAGCGACGTCTCGACGATCTGCCCCAAACCGCAACGCTGTCGCTCGATCAGCGCCGCCAGGATCCCCTGCACCGCACCCTGCGACGCCCCGTGCGCCCCGACCGGTACGGCAGCGAAGCCGGGGCCCTCGCGCAGGCGCTGGCCCGAGAACGACAGCATCCGACCGGACTTGGCCGAGACCAGGGCCTCGTACGCGGGATACTCCGCATATGGCCCCGTCGGACCAAAGCCAGTAATCGAGCAGAAGACCGCGGCCTCATTCAGCGCCCGGACATCCGGGTATTCCAACCCCCGAGCTCGCGCCTGGGCCGGTGAATCCGTCGAGACCACCACATCCGCCTCTCGGATCAGCTCCTCCAACCGTCGCCGCTCAGCTTCCACATCCAACTCCACCGACCGCTTCCCCCGAAGCCACATCGGAGCGGCCGCCAGAGACCGCCACGGATCGCCGCCGACCGGCTCCACCTTGACCACTTCCGCCCCAAAGTCGGCGAGCACCATCGTCGCGATGCCCCCGACGGAGCCAGCGGAGAGGTCGAGGACTCGGGTGTCGGTGAGCGGTGGGGCCATCAGGAAATCCTCTACAGCGGCAGATACGAAGCCGAGTATATGACTGCCTCGTGAGACTTCCGTCTCTTGGGGACGTTGCGTGACGCACTCGGCGGGGGTAGCCGTCAGCGTACTAACGCATTGCGTTAGTATTGTGGCCAGTGAGGCGATTCCGAAACCGCGACACGGAACAGCTCTTCGAGGGGAGTCACGTCCGTCGACTGCCACCAGACATCCAACGTCGAGCCCGCATGCGTCTCCAACGCGTTGTCGCCGCTGCCGCACTCAGCGACCTGCGCCTACCTCCATCGCATCGCTTGGAAGCCCTACGCGGTGATCGCGCTGGCGAGCACAGCATTCGCATCAACGACCAGTGGCGGATCTGCTTCATCTGGACAAATGAAGGCGCGATGGAGGTTGAGGTCACTGACTATCACTAAGGCCACCGCCATGAGCACGCAAGACCCCATCCACCCCGGTGAACACCTCGCTGAGATCCTCGACGAGCTGAGCATTACCCAGTATCGGCTGGCCAAGACGATCGGCGTCCCCCAGGTGCGTATCGGCGACATCGTCCATGGCCGACGAGCAATCACCGCCGATACGGCTCTCCGCATCGGACGAGCCTTGGGCACCACGCCCGACTTCTGGCTCAATCTTCAGCGCATGTACGATCTCGACATTGCCCGCTCAAAGGTCGACCTGGATGAGATTCTTCCGCTGGTAAGCGGCCCGAACTAAGTCCCACAGTGTCGCCGCGAACGAGTCCGATCGGCTACTCAGGCGAGACCGGGAGCCAGCGGGTATCCCATTCGGGGGCGAAGCTGAGGGCGCCCAGGTCGGCGTCGTCCTCGAGGGCGTAGGTGCGGACCTCCTCGTCGCTGAGGAGGTGGATTCGCTGGCCCAGCGGGATGGCGCGGCGGGCTTCTCCGTGGATGCGGAGGGTCGATTCGTGGGTCAGGCCGTCGGTGGATACTCGGACGCCGAAGAAGGCGCCGTCGTGGTTCTGGCGCAGCCAGTAGTCGTTCGGGCCAACCGGAATCCAGGCGACGCCGTCCTGGTAGCGGAAGGCGCGGTGGTCGTGCTCGACCGGGCTGAAGGCGTCGTCGCCCAGCGGGAGGACGGCAATCTGCGTCGGATTGGCCGGGTCCGAGACATCGAACAGCGTCGCCTGTAGACCGAGCTCCCAGCCGGTCTGCGGGTCAGCGTCGCGCCCGACCCCGAACAGCAGCCCGCCGCTGAGCGGATGTAGGTAGCGCGAGAACCCGGGAATCTTCAGCTCGCCAACCTGCTTCGGATCGGTCGGCTCGGAGAGGTCAAGCACATACAGCGGGTCGACCTGGCGGAACGTGACCACGTAGCCGACATCGCCGGCGAAGCGCACGGCGAAGATGCTCTCTGTCGCCCCCAGGCCCGTGACTCGTCCGACCTCCTGCAGGGAACCCGTCGGCCTCGTCGTATGGTCGTCGTCCGACTCATGCGCGACTGCCTCCAGCACGGTCACGCTGCTCACCGTCGGCCACTTGCTCCAGTCGGTCGCGGCAACGCGCAGGTACCCCTCGTGCTCGGACAGGGACCATTGTGAGAGCAACTGTCCGGTTACGATCGCGCCTCCGAAGTAGGTCGGCTTCAGCGGATCAGAGATATCGAAACGGTGGATCGCCGTGTCGCGCCACCAGTGATTCGGCGCCGCGAGGTAGAGCGAGTCGCGGGACGCATACACCGTCGGGTTGGTCGCCATGCCCAGCACCGCCACGCTGCCCCACGCGCCGAGTCCCTCGCCGTCCTCACTGATGTCGAACGATAGCATGAAGGCCGTGCTCGGCAGCTCGCCCCGGCGCGTCGGCAGCCGATCCTCGGGCGCGAACGTCTGCCCGCAGTCGACCGCGTAGCCGTGTGAGAACGTGCTCGCGGAGTGGTTCTGAAGTCCGAACAGCGGGAACCACTGTCCCAGCCGAAATGCCTCTTGTAGCGCCACACTGTATCGCTCCGCGTCCCGATGCCTGGACCACGTGTCGAAGGCCCACGGCGATATCCAGGGAATCACGGAGCTGTGCTGCATCGCCACCCGCAGATCGTCGCCGACCAGTCGCGCGCTCAGGAAACGTCCGTCCAGGTTCAGTTCTCGCACCAGTTGCGGCAACGCGGCGTCGCTGATGTCGATCTCCAGGACTTCCGCCTGCTCCCGGTAGTACGTCAATGGATGCTGCGGTTTGGGCAGGTCGTCATCGTCAATTTCAAACGTCGCTTCCACGCCGTTGAGTTGCCGGACCACGATGGCCTTGCCTGCGCCAATCAACAGTTCCTGTCGGTGTCCAAGCTCGCGGAAGTCAATCCGGCCCACCTCGACCAGCGGCCCCTCCTCAGAGATCTCCGCGATTAGCAGGGACTGCGGTCGAAGAATGTAGAAGTGTGTCCCGTCGGTCTTGATGATGTCCGACTCGTCGACTCCACGCTCCTGCACATTGGTCCCGGTCTCCGACACTTCTCCCTGGTCGGCGGGAACCGACGTCGCATCTTCGCCGGCCGCTGCTTCTGGACCGCCACCGGTCTGGGGGAAGCCGGCATCGGAGTCGTCCGCCATCGCCTCTTCTTCCGCTTCTTCCTCCACTTCGTACGCATCCTCGCGCGCGCTCTGAATCGAGAGCTTCAGGTAGTGTTCGTGCAACTCGGCGCAGGTTGTAAAGCCGCGCAGGGTCGCGGAGTCGCCGGACTGGGCGAACGCGAAGTGCTGAGTCGCCAGGACCCCCACCGCGATCAACGGAGCCAACGCAACCAGCAAGAGTCGGGATCGGGTCACAGAACGCTCCCATCAATCAGTGGCGACAATCTATCGCGCCTGACGATCAGACGACGGCGGACCGTGCTGGGTTCCCCGCAGCCCGCTAAGCCGATCTTGGTCAGCCCTTGCCGTCGGCCGTGTAGAAGCCGCAGTGGTTCAGGTTGTTCTGGACTGGAGTAGAGAACATCTCATGGAGATCGACGATCATCGCTTGAATGCCGAACTCCGGCAGCGATACCGAGAACGTTGACGATCGGACCATTGCCTGCATGAGGGACCATGGCGCCGGAGCGTGGGCCTCGACGCCATCGCTGAGCGAGTAGATCGCCCACTGCTCCTTGCTCGCCGGTTGACGGTCGAACCTGAGCACGACGTCCGTGTCCCAGGGCGGAACCTCCCTCGAGTCACGAGGGCGAGGCAGATTGGCCAACTCGACGTTGAAGTGGCCGTCCGGCTTGCAAGTCAGGACCAGCTCAACCGGGCCCTGCCGCGTAACGACGTTCGGATCGGCAAAGGTGACCGTCGTTTGCAGCCGAGCTCTCCGCAGGTTCTCCGACCTGTACGACACCCTGTCCGACACCTTGCCTTCGGCGACAGTGAGCGGCTGATGGTCCGCCGGCGGTTCGATCACCTCGAGCGGCTCCTCTTCGCCGCAGCGTTCGAGATGAGCTTGGACCGGGGTTGAGAACAGAGTGGCGAGATCGAACTTTGCCGGTCCGACGCCGAGCTGAGGGATATCAAGCACAGCGACCGAGGCTTTGGCCAAATCGGAGAAGAGAATGTCCGGTTCGGTGACGGTGGCGTCGTATCCGAGTGTCGCTGCGTAGGCTCTGGAGACACTCCAGGACTGTCGCAGCGGAGCGTCTCCATCCAAGCTCACGTTGACCGTGACAGGATCGAGGGACGTCTCCGGCAGGTAGTAAAGAGAAATCCCCAGGTCTCCGTCGTCGCAATAGACGTTCAAGGCCGACAACCCGTACCTGCCACCATCTGCGGAAACCAAAAGGGTCACGCTAATGAGGGCACCGCCGGCGGCTTCAGGTGCGGCATAGTAGAACACAGGGCCGAATGCGGGACCAGATGGACCGGAGGGGCCTTCATCGGCAACCCCGGCGAGCTCGTCCTCGGCTCGACTCATGTCAATGGTCGACTCCGGCTCGTCGTCGCGGCAGGAGATCGCCAACAGTGCGAAGGCTGCAATCATCAGGAGCACGCTGAGCGCTCTGCACCACACCTGTACGACTTCCTGAAATGAAGGTAGGCACGAATCAGGGCGGCCAATCGGCCGCCCTGACTGCATTTCGCCCCTGCAAACCGCGCTAGCCGCGAGGCAGACCCAGACCGCGGGTCGCGATGATGTTGCGCTGAATCTCGCTGGTGCCGGCGGCGATGGTGCCGCTCACGCTGCTGACGTAGTTGCGGCTCAGCCGACCCTGCAGGGCAGCGTATGGACCTTCGGACCAGACGTTGCCGCGCAGGCCGAGCAAGTCCATACCGGTCTTGGCAATCCGCTGCCCGAGCTCCGATCCGAACAGCTTCGACATCGACGCCTCGTGGTTCGCGACCACGCCATGCTCCTGCATGTACGCGATCCGGTAGGCCATCATCGTGCCGATTTCGACCTCGATGTGGCGCTCAGCCAACTCGTAGCGAGTGTTCGGGCGCTCGTCGAGCAAGTGAGTGTTGTCCTGCGCGAAGTCGGTGATTTCCTCGACCGTGCGCCGACCACCCGCGAACGCGCCAATCCCGCTGCGTTCGAAATCGAGCGCGACCGCAAGGTGGTACCAACCGCGGTTCACTTCGCCGACCACGTTCGTCTGCGGAATCCGCACGTCCTCGAAGAAGACCTCGTTGAACCCGTGGCCGTCCGCCATGTTGATCAGCGGGCGGACCGTCACGCCGGGCGTGTCCATGCGCATCATGAACATCGTGATGCCCTTGTGCTTGGGAGCATCCGGATCCGTGCGTGCGGCGAGCCAACCCCAGTCCGAGACGTGCGCGCCGGAGGTCCAGATCTTCTGGCCGTTGATCACGTAGTCGTCGCCGTCCTTGACCGCGCGCGTCTGCAGCGAGGCCAGGTCGGAGCCCGAGCCGGGCTCGGAGTAGAGCGTGCACCACCACGTCTCCGCGTCCGCGATGCCGGCGAGGTGCTCTTCCTTCTGCTCGTCCGTGCCGTACAGCATCAGTGAGGGACCGACCCACTGCACACCCATGTTGCTGCCGCCGCCGGGCGCGCGGTGATACGACATCTCCTCGGCCATGATCATTTGCTGTGAGTGAGGCGCCTCGAGCCCGCCGTGCTCCTTCGGCCAGGCCAGCGTCAACCAGCGACGCTTGGCCATCTCCGTCTGGAAGCTGCGAGTGAGCGCCATCACGTCGGCTTCGTAGCCCTCGCCGCCCGACCCGGTACCCCAGTCATCGGGCAGGTTGTCGCTGATGAACGTCTTCACTTCGTTGCGGAAGTCGACGATGGTCTGATCTTCGCGATAGTCCATGCTGAACCCCTTCTGCGGGTCGTCCCTGGTTCGTCCAATCGCATCAAGTCTAACGCCTGCTTCGATCGATACCGTCCCGCCGAGCTGCCCAATCGCTGGTAATGTGAGCTTGAGCGGGGCGAGTGGACAAGCCGGGCATGGGCGACGTGCCACCTCTGCGAAACCTGACATCGGGCGTATGGTTGTCGGCGCTGCTGACGCTCGCCGCGCTCGTCCTCAGCGGCTGCATCTTCGGCGGCGAATCCGAACGCGATCTGTCCAAGCACTTCCCCGCGCCCGCCGACGAACAGGCAGCGCCGGTCGAGCAGCAAGCCGCGACAGCCGCCCAGGGCGATGGCTCAACCGATTCGGCTGACGGAGCGTACACTCCTCCCGCGGAGGAACTCGAGAATCTCGACGTCGCGCCCCCCAGCGCCCGCTTCGCCGTCCAGAGCTTCTTCCACCTCGTCGCCACCGGCGATCTGTTGAGCGCATACCAGCGGACATCGACCGAGACGAAAGAAGCGATCTCCGCTGAAGCGTTCGTGCAGCGCTACAAGGACGTCTGGGCCGAGGCGACGATCGGCGGCTTCACCTGGGAAGTCGTGGCCCAGGAGGACGAAAACGCATCCTCGCACGAGGTCATCCTGCGCTACCAGACCACCTTCTTCGGCGAGATCGAGGAAATCGTCCAGGCGCGCACATTGCGACAGCCCCACTGGGTCGTCAACTGGACGCCCGACCTGATGTTCAGCGGCCTCGGCTCGCCCGGTTACCTGATCAAAGCGCTGGTCGAGACGCCGCCGCGAGGACAGATTCTCGACCGAAACGGAGTGGTCCTGGCGGGCGAGACGGAAATCATCATCGTCGGCGTGCATTGGGACTCGATCTCAAACGAAGAGTTCGTGCTCAGCTTCTTCACCGACCGGGTCGGACTCGAGGAAGAGGATGTCCGCGCGATCATCTACCAGGACGTGCCCTCATATCAGTTCATACCCGTCGCCGCGCTGGCCCTCGACACCTCAGCCGCGGTCATCGCAGAGTTCGAACAACTCGCCTCTCAGGGCATCCTCGTCACCCGCGAGTCCCGCCGTTTCTATCCGTATGGCGACCTCGCCTCGCACGTGATCGGCTATCTGCAGGAGATCAATCCGGAGGAACTGACCGAGTGGTTCGTCGAGGGCTATCGCGCCGGCGACATGGTCGGTCGCGACGGCATCGAGCAAGCGTTCGAGCGCGCCCTCGCCGGCCGGCGCGGCGGCAGCCTGTTGGTCGTCGACGGAATCGGCCGTCCCGTGCGCGAAATCATCAGCCGACCGGCAAGTCCGGGGGCCGACATCCGTCTCACGATCGATGTCCGCGTCCAGCAACTGGCCGAGGAAGCGCTGGGCGAAGAATCGGGAGCCGTAGTCGCCATCGACCCGCGCAGTGGACACGTGTTGGCGATGGCCTCGTTTCCCCGCATCGATCCGAACACGATCGTGGACGGCGTCACCCAAGAGGAGTACGAGACCTACTTCTTCGACGAGCGCCAGCCGTTCATCAATCGGGCCGTCGAGCAGGTCTATGCGCCCGCCTCGACGTTCAAGACCGTCACCCTGGCCGCCGCGCTCGAAGGCGGCGGCTACGAAATCGCCGACCGCGTCTCCTGTCCCGCCCAATGGATGAAGGTCGGCGATGAGCCCTTGCGCAACTGGAAGGACACCGACCAGGGGCGCATCACCCTCTCCCAGGCGCTGGCCGAATCGTGCAACACCGTGTTCTACGAGGTCGGCTTGACCCTGGACCGGATCGATGAAGATCTCTTGCCATCCGTCGCGTCCGGGTTCGGGTTCGGACGACCGACGGGAATCATCGGTCTGAACGAGGAAAGCGGCGTCAGTCCCGGACCATCCTGGAAGACGGAGCAGCTCGACGAAGCCTGGTACACGGGCGACACGATCAACATGAGCATCGGTCAGGGCTTCGTCGCCGTCACCGCCCTGCAGATGGCGAACGCCTACGCCGCCGTCGCAACCAATGGCGTGGTCAACACGCCGATCATCGCCCAATCGATCGAGCCGGCCGGTCAACCGCCGACCATAACCCAGCGGCGCTCGATCAGCGTGCTACCGGTCTCCGCCGACACCCTGGAGCAGCTCCAGGCCGCGCTGCGGACGACGATCTCCCAGCCCTACGGCACCGGTTTCTACGTCTATCAGGGCAGCGTCCTCAGAGTTGCCGGCAAGTCGGGCACGTCCGAGGACCAGATCCTCGATCCGGAAGCCCTTGAGGAACTCGAACAGGACGCAGCCGACGAAGCCCAGCAACAGCAAGAGATCGAAGTCGAACTCAACAGCGACGATTCGAGCTCGGATCAGGCGGAGCAATCGGACGAAGACGAGAACGAACAGTCCTTCAACAACGTCTGGTTTGCGGGTTGGGCGAACTTCGAGGAACCTCGCCTCGTGGTAGCCGTCGTACTCGACAGCGCCCGCTCGGGCTCAGATGACGCGGGCCCTGTCGTTCGACGCGTCCTCGAGGGAACCATTCTCAACAACTGGGTACCTTAACCAAATGCGCCGCTCCCGATTTCGACGCCTCGTTCAGCGTGCCCTTGACGAGATTCCTGAGGAACTCGCGGGACGTATGGAGAATGTGGTCATCCTCCTGCGCAATCAGCCGACCGAGGAGGAGCTGGAGTCGCTCGGCCTGGGACCGCGGCAAACCCTGCTCGGCCTCTACGTCGGCCGCCCGCTGACCAGCCGAGGCTGGTACGGCGAAACCCTGCCCGACCGGATCATGATCTATCAGCAGCCGATCGAGAGCATCTGCCGCAGCGAGGAGGAAGTGATCGAGCAGGTGCGCGAGACCGTACTGCACGAAGTCGCCCATCACTTCGGGATCGATGACGACCGCCTCGACGAGATCGGCATCGCGCCGCCGCCCAGGAACCACGTGCGCGGAGCGATCAATCTGACCGAGCGGCGCACGCCCTACCTCGAGTAACGCCGCAGCAACCGTTCCGCCGCAGCCGACACCAACTCGTCGGCCCGCGACATCGCCTCGTCTACCGACATCCCCGCGGGCGTAGATGCCTCGTTGTCCAGCAGTCCCGGCAGCTTCGCCGAGCCCTCGACCAGACCGGCCACCGCGAGGCACGGCACGTTCGCATCTCTCGCGAGCGCAGCCACGCCGGCCACAGTCTTCCCATATGCCGATTGCGTATCCAGACGCCCCTCGCCGGTGACCACCAGGTCGGCCTCGGCGATCCGGGCGGCCAACTGCACCGCCTCGGAGACGGCGGCGAACCCGGACTGCAACGTCGCGCCGCAGAATGCCATCAGCCCGGCCCCGAGTCCTCCGGCCGCTCCGGCGCCGGGGATCTCGGCGACCCTCGCGTCGAGGTCGCGCTCGACGATCGCGGAGAAGTTGGCCAGCGCACGGTCGAGCTCAGCGACGCACACCGGATCGGCGCCCTTCTGCGGCCCGAATATGGCGCTGGCCCCTTCGCGACCGAGCAGGGGATTCTGCACATCGCACAAGACGGTCACACCGATGGTTGCAAGCCCGGGGTCCAGATCGCGGACATCGATGCGCGCCAGACGCGCCAGCGCCGCCCCACCGGGAGGCAACCGATGTGCCTCGTCGTCGAGCAGGGCTGCGCCCAGCGCTTCCGCCATGCCCGCGCCTCCGTCGTTGGTAGCGCTGCCGCCGACCCCGACCAGGATTCGCTCCACACCCGCGTCGAGCGCGTGCTTGATCAGTTGCCCGGTGCCGTACGTCGAAGCCCGTCTCGGGTCGAGTTGATCGGTCTGCAGAAGGCTCAGGCCGGACGCCGCAGCCATTTCGATTACCGCGCAACGGCCGTCATCGATGCGCCCCCAGCGGGCATCGACCGGCGCCCCCAGCGGTCCATCCACTCGCGCGATCGATGTCCGACCACGCGCCGCATCGACGATCGCCTCGACCGTGCCCGGCCCGCCGTCCGCCATCGGCGCAGTGTCGATTGCTGCGTCAGCGAACACCGCCTCGACGCCGCGCCGCAGGGCGGCCGTCGCTTCCACCGCCGTCAAGCTGCCCTTGAACTCCTGCGGCGCGACGACGATGCGCATCGTTCAGTCGCCCGTGCCGATCCCGAGTATGCGCAAGATGCCGATGATCAGAATGGCCACGACCGCCAGCAGAAGGGCCAGCCTGATCCGCCGATAGAACGAGACCAGGTTGCCGAGGCTCAGAAGCCCGCGCATGTAGAGGACGGTGATCAGCACCGCCAGGACGACGATCGCAATGAGGATGGTCACTGCTCTATCGTACGTGCCGCCGGAAAATCCGCGGTCGAGCGCCGAATCCACAGATCACGCACACGACCCGGCGTCCGTGAGACGCGGTCGGGCCGGCGCAGCGCGGACAAACGGAACTGCCCTTGAGCGGTCGCGGCGAAGAAACCCTGGGAGCGTCAATCGGCTGGAGCATCAGCGGCAGTTGGGCGCCGCGAGCGATCGGGCCGGAGGCTGAACCATGTACGCTGCTCGACATCTTCGCATCCTGTACGTACGTTCTGTTAACTCAAAAGTTAGTACGCACGTGCAGCGTTGTCAATTGTGTCAGTTGCCTGGGTGACACAGCACCGGAACGGAATCGACGGCCCTACTGCTGCTGATCCTCTGGTCGATCGAGCCAGTCCACGAAATCGCGCATCTTCTCGTTCAGCGTGTCGTAGCGGCCGCGATCGGCGGCGACGAGAATGCTGACGAACAGGATTGCCAGACCGATCTCAACCATGTCACGCCTCCGTTACCGCTGCTTGTCGGTATCGTAGTTGGGCATGAGCCCGAGTGCATCCTCCACCCGTTCCTCGAGCCCACCCGTCGTCGCGACCCTGACGCTCGGCTGCAAGCTGAACCAGGCCGAGACTCAGCAGGCCGCCCGCGAGCTGCAACGGCACGGCTGCGTCACCATCGACCGACCGTCCCGCGCCGACGCCTTCCTGATCAACACCTGCACCATCACCCACGTAGCCGATCGCAAGGCCCGACGCCTGGTTCGGCTCGCGCACAAGCTCTCGCCCCGGGCGCCCGTCGTCGTCACCGGTTGCTACGCCGAACGAGACGCCGCCGCGTTGGCGAAGCTCGGCAACATCGAGGTGCTGCCAAACAGCCGCAAGCAGGACGCCGCCTCGACACTCCTCTCCGCCCTCGACGGAGCGGAGCCGGCCTCGGGGAACTTCACCACGTCCGTCGATCGAACCCGCGCGTTCATCAAGATCCAGGAAGGCTGCGACGATGTCTGCGCCTTCTGCATCGTCCCCTATGTCCGCGGCCGCGAGCGCGCCGTCCCCATCGACGAGATCGTCCGCCTGGCGCACGAGCGCGTCGCAGAGGGCGTCCAGGAGATCGTCCTGACCGGCACCCAGCCCGGCGCCTACGGCCGCGACCGCTCCGACGGAACCACGGCTGGCGCACTGATAGAAGCACTGCTGTCCGATACCGATGCTCCCCGGATCCGCTATTCCTCAATCCAGCCGCAGGACATCACACCGCAACTCCTCGCCTGCTGGGACGACGCGCGGATGTGCCGCCACTTCCACCTGGCACTGCAGAGCGGATCGGACGCGGTGCTCGCCCGCATGCGGCGTCGATATTCGGCCGAACAGTTCCAGGATGCCGTCCGCAGAATCCGCGCGGCCGTGCCCGGCGCATCGATCACAACCGACATCATCGCCGGATTCCCCGGCGAGACCGAGGCCGATCATCAGGGGACCCTGTCGATGATGCGCGAACTGCGATTCACCGATGTGCACGTGTTTCCCTACTCGCAACGACCCAATACCTCGGCGTCGCTCCTGGACGATGACGTCCCGCCCGACATCAAGCGTTCGCGAGCCGCCGCGTTGCGCGATCTCGGCGAGCGTCATCGCCGGGACGCGTTGCAAGAGCGAGTCGGCGCCATCGAATCCGTCCTGTTTGAGGACGCACAAGCGGGCCTGACCGACAGCTATCTGCCGGTCCGCGTCCAATCCAGCGAAGACCTGACCAATCAGCTACGCAGCGTGCGAATCATGTCTGTCCAGGAACCCCAGGAAGCGACCCTGGTCGGCGAGTTGCTCGGATGACGACGGATCCAACCGAGCCGCTGCCGCCGCCCGAGAATCTCCACCAGACGATCGAAGCGCTGCTACTCGTGGCCGAAACCCCGCCCAGCCCGCGCACCCTCGCCCGCGTGACCAGCGTGACCGAGGCGCAGGTCGAAGCCGTGCTCGATGAGATCGAGTCGGACCCCGATCGCGGCATCCGCCTGCGCAGGCACGAAACCGGTATCGCCCTGGTCTCCGCGCCCGAGGCGGCGCCCTACGTCGAGCGCCTGCTCGGATTGGACACGCCCGCCCGACTCTCGAAAGCGGCCCTCGAGACCCTCGCAGTGATCGCCTACCACCAGCCCGTCACCCGTGACCAGATCGAGCGCGTCCGCGGCGTCGGAGCCTCCAGCGTGATTCGCTCACTGCGCGCCCGCGACCTGATCGCGCCCAGCGGCCGGCTCGATACGGTCGGCCAGCCCCTGTTGTGGAGCGTGACCCCCCGCTTTCTCGATCACTTCGGTCTCTCCGCGCTGGACCAGCTTCCACCGCTCGACGAGCTCGAACCGCCGGCCCAGCAGTCGATACTGCCGCTCGAGTCGGACGAACACGAATGACCTTCGTCACGGTCCTCACCGTGGAACTGCTGATCTTCGAATCCGCCTCGCTCAAGGACAAGCGAGCGGTGGTTCGGCAGGTCATTCAGCGCACGCGCAACAGGTTCCCCGTGGCCGCCTCCGAGGTCGACAGCCAGAACGATCCCACCCGAGCCACGCTGGCCTTCGCCGCCATCGCCTCCGACTCGCAGATCTCCCACGCCACCACCCAGAAGGTGCTCGCCTTCATCGAGGATCTGCGATTGGATTGCCAGGTCGGCGAGGTCGGAACCGAGACGATCGCCCTCTAGTCGACCACCTCAGCCCAGAGGTCGTGCCCGAGCGATTCGGCAATCCGCACAGTCGGCATGTCCCCGGGATTGCCCTCGCCAAGCGCAAACACCAGACCGTCCACCTCCGCAGCCTCCCGATACGTCCGTCCGGCGATGATCGGCTCCCCGTCCTCGGTCGTTTGACCCGGCTCAGACTCGACCAGCATCGGCAGCGCTCGGCCGACCTGCCGTTCGTTCCTCGCCGCCGACACCTCCGCCAGCAGCGCCATCAGTTCTTCATGCCGGCGCTGCTTGGTCGCCTCGGGGATCTGGTCGTTCATGTCCGCAGCCGGCGTGTCGTTCTGCGGTGAGTAGATGAACGCGCCGGCCCGATCGAAGGCCGCTTCCTCGGCGAAGCTCAGCAGTTCCCCGAACTCCCGCTCCGTCTCCCCCGGAAATCCGACGATGAACGTCGTGCGAATCGCAATCTCCGGCATCGCCCCGCGCAGACGCTCGAGCGTCCCATGGACCATCGCCATGTTGTGCGGCCGCTTCATCCGCTTCAACACGCTCGGCGAACCATGCTGCAAGGGAATGTCCAGGTAGTGGCAAACCTGTGGCGTCTGAGCCATCACCTCGATCAGAGCCGGCGTGATGAACCCCGGATAGGCGTACATCAAACGCAGCCACTCCGCGCCCGACTCGGCGGCCAGACGCTCGAGCAAATGCGCCAACCCGTTCGCATCGCCCCACTCGGCCCCGTAGGCCGTGCTGTCCTGAGCCACCAGCACGATCTCCCGCGCGCCGCGCGCAACCAGTTCCCGAGCCTCCCGCACCAGCGCCTCAGGCTGCGCGCTGCGAAACTGGCGACCCTTGATTCCCGGGATGTTGCAGAACGTGCACGGTCGAGCGCAGCCGTCCGAGATCTTCAGGTACGCAGACGGGCCGACTCCCAGCGACGTTTCGGGAATGTCCCGTTCCGCCTCAACCTCGCCGGCGTGCTGGGCGATCTCCTGCCAGGCCTCGATCCCGAACGCGGCGTCGATCCCATCGATCTCGATTACCTGTTCCCGCTCGATCTGCGACCAGCAGCCAGTCACGATCACCTGCTGAGCGCCGGTCCGCTCCGCGCCCAGGATCTCCGCCGCCTGACGCGATTCCTCACGCGCGTCGTCAATGAATCCGCAGGTGTTGAGGATGACCAGGTCCGCGCTCCGCCGATCTTCGACGGCGCGATGACCCGCCTGCTCAAGCGTCCGCGCGATCCGGTCCGAGTCCGTCGTGTTCTTCGGACAGCCAAGCGTCACAATCCGGTAGCGCATCAGTTGCTGCCGGCCGTGCCGTTGGGACGCGGTCCGAGGCTCACCACGAGCATGATCACCGCATCCTCTGTCGGTTCCGCGCCCGGCGCCGGCGACTGCACCAGCACCGTGCCGACCGGAGAATCGTCGTAGATCGAAAGCACCGTAAACGGCGCGTTGAGCAGCTTCACGTAGTTGATCGCTTCACGCGAGCTGTAGACCCGCAGGTCGGGCAGCGGGTCGAAGTTCGCATTCGCCGGAGTGCCCGAACTCGCCGATTCAACGGCCGTCGTCACATCGTCAATGCCCGGAACGTCCCGAGCCGGCTCCACCGGTTCAACCTCGTCGCGCAGGCTGACCACGGCGACAACCCCCGCGATGATCACCAGGATCACCACCGCCGCCGCCAGCCACGGCCCCAGGCTGATCCGTGATGGCCTTAGCTCCTCTCGCGGACCGTGCGAGCGCTCCGCCGCCTGAAACGACTCGATCGTTTCGTCGCTCAGTTCCAGGCCTTCGCCGGGCGTGCTCGGCGCGAACGGGAACCGCTCCAGCAGCGGCCCGTCGTCAAGCCCCAGGTATTGCGCGTACGAACTCAGGAACCCGCGGGCGAACGGCGCCGCCGGCATCCGATCCCAGTCCTCTTCCTCCAGCGCCTCCAGGTAGTGCCTCGCGATGCGCGTCGCCTGGTGCGCCTGCGCAATCGAGCGGCCGCGCCGAATCCTCGTCTGGCGCAACTCCTCGCCGATCCCGGTGTAGCCGTAGTCGCCCCGCATCATGGTCAGGCGTCCGGCAAAACCGCGGTCTTGAGCACAGCGGGATCGTCGCGCGACGTGTATGCCTGATCAGCCGAGGACAACGCGAACCGGTGAGAGACAATCCGATCGACCGCATCGAGCGTCGGCAGCAGCGCCGCCGTTCGCCGGAACTGGTCCGGCGTCGCGTTCTGCGTGCCGGTCAGTGAGACCTCGCGGTAGTGCAGGTCGTTAACATCGACGATCGCAGACGACTCCGGCGGAAAGCCCGCGAACAGGTTGACGCTGCTCTGCCGACCGGCCACCTGCAGCGCCGCCTCCGTCAGTCCGTTCAGTCCGACCGAGACGATCACGATGTCGCAGCCGTTGCCCTCGGTCGCTTCGTCCACCACCGCGCGCACCTCATCCACATCCCCGCCGCACAGATGCGTCGCCCCAATCTCGGCAGCGGCTTCACGCCGCACCGCGACCGGTTCCGCCACGACGATCTCGGCCGCGCCCAGCGCTCGGGCGAGCAGCACATGCAGCAGGCCCATTGGTCCCGCGCCCAGCACGGCGACGCTCACGCCCGCGCGAAAGCGGCACGACTCCAGCGAGTTCAGCACGCAGGCCGTCGGTTCCGTCAGCGCCGCCCGGCCCCAGTCCGCCCCCTCGGCCAGTTTGACCGCGTGACCCTGCGCGACCAGCGAGGCCGGCAGCAGCACCTGCTCGGCCAATCCACCGTTGGCGTCGTAGCCCAGCGTCTGTCGGGACGTGCAGCGGTTGCGCAGCCCACGGCGGCAAAATGCGCAGCCGCCGCAGGCAATGATTGGATAGACCGCCACCCCGTCTCCGAGGCTGAGCTCACTCACCCCGGCTCCCAACGAGACGACCGTGCCCGCGAACTCGTGCCCGGGAACCACACCCGGCTTGGCGTACTTCTCGCCCCGGTAGACGCGCAGGTCCGAGGCGCAGACGCTGGCCGCGCCCACCTCGATCACGACCTCGCCCGGCCCGGGCTCCGGCGACGGAACATCCGCGACCCGTATGTCACCGGGTCGGTCGAAGATCAGAGCTCGCATGTGGGGACCTGTTGCGAGATGTGCGGCCGGGAGCCGCTCGAACTATGGCGTGCGCGCAGGCTCGGGAGGTCGGCTGCGAGGACGCCGCACCACGTCGGGGTTTCGCGATGTGTGGTACTGCCTCAGCAGCCGCGACTTGCGCCGCGCCGCCGTGTTGGCGTGAATCACGCCGCGCTGAGCCGCCCGGTCGAGCGCGCTGACCGCCCGCTGGATCGCGCTGTCGGCGTCGGTCCATTCCTCGCTGTCGACGGCGTCGTCGATCGCGTCCAGTGCGTCGCGAACGCTGCTGCGCGCGAACGTCCGAACGGGCTTGTTGCGCATGCGCCGCTTCTGGCTCTGGCGCAGATACTTGATGGCGGCAGCCTTGTTGGCCACGGAAACCCCTCTTTCTCGGTCCGATTCATCGTAACAGTCGATCCCGCACTGTCCACCGCGCCCGAACCGTCAACACATGCCCGCAGCTCTCCTCAATCCGCAGGGTGCATGATTCGCTGCAGTTTGCGACAGTGAACACGTGAGTCTCAATGCTCCGAGCTCGTTAGGCGGACGCCTCTTCAGCAGCCGCAGCGGCATCATCGGCGCCGTGCTGCTGATCGGCCTCTCGTTCCTCGGCTCGCGCCTGCTCGGTGCGGCGCGAGCCGTGGTGATCGCCGACGAGTACGGCGCCACGGTCGAACTCGACGCCTTCTGGGTCGCCATGCGGCTGCCCGACCTCGTCTTCCAGTTACTCGCCGGCGCGACGCTCGCCTCCGCATTCATTCCCGTCTATGCCCGCGTCCTGCAGAATCGAGGCGAGCGGGAGGCCTGGCGCTTGGCCAGCATCGTCCTCAACTGGGTCCTGCTGGGCACCATCGCCCTGGCCGCGGCCGTGTTCTTCGCCGCCGACCTGATCGTGCCGGCGCTCGCCCCCGGTCTGGGCGAAGACTCGGGCATCCAGGACGCGATCATGGAGGACGCCGTCTTCCTCACTCGGGTGCTCCTGCTCTCGCCCATCCTCTTCGCGATCAGCGGCATGCTCACCGGCATGCTCCACGCCCGCCGCCATTTCCTCCTGCCCGCCATCTCCCCCCTGTTCTACAACCTGGCGATCATCCTCGCCGCCTTGCTGCTGCCCGAGGAACTCGGCGTCGAGGCGCTGGTGATCGGCGTGATCGCCGGTTCCGGTCTGCATCTGATCATCCAGTTACCGGCGCTCTCGGCGGCGTTGTCGTCGTCGCGAGCGGGTCTCGGACTGCACTTCAATCTTGGCGATGTCGAAGCGAGGGAGGTGCTGCGCCTGATGGCGCCTCGAACCTTGGGCCTCGCCGCCGCGCAGATCAACCTGATCGTGCTGACCTTCTTCGGCTCGCTGGTCGGCGACACCTCGATCTCGGCGCTCAACTTTGCCTGGCTCCTGCTGATGTTCCCGGTCGGCGTCTTCGGGATGTCGCTGGCAACCGCGATCTTCCCCAGCCTGGCCGAGGAGGCGGCCCGCGGCGGACCGCGCGCCGTCCAGGCGATGGTCTCTCGGACGCTCCGCTTCACCCTCTTCCTCGCCATCCCCGCCTCGGTCGGGATGTTGTTGTTACGTGAATCGATCGTCACGACGCTGCTCGAACACGGTGCCTTCGACGCCGCCGCGACCCAGCTTGTCAGCGACGCCCTGCTCTTCTATTCGATCGGTTTGTTCGCCCACGCCGCGATCGAAATCGTCTCTCGCGGCTTCTACGTGCTCGGCGACACGCGGACCCCCGTTGCGCTCGCCATCGCCTCGATGCTGCTCAACATCATCCTCTCGGCCCTGCTCGTCGGACCCTGGGAACTGAAGGGACTGGCCCTCGCCCTCTCGATCTCGGCGATCGCTGAATTCGCGCTCCTCCTGCTGCTGCTGAACCGCGCGATGGCTGGCCGGTTGATCTCTCGCCCGTTGGTGCTGTCGACCCTCAAGACGATCGTCGCTACGGCGATCATGGGCCAACTCGTCTGGCTCCTGATCGAAATCCTCGTCGGGCTGGACTTCGAGCGGGATTCCTGGCTCAGCCTGCTGCTCGGCGTGTCCGGCGGCGCTGCCGTCTACTTTGCGCTCAGTCTGATCATGCGGCAGGACGAAGCCGAGCTGCTGATTCTTCGCCTGCAGACTGTCGCCGCGCGTGCACTCCGCCGATGACCACACCGGAACGCTCCACGGGCTCTGATAGAGTTGAGCATATTCCGCCGCTGATCGGCCTCTCGAACGTCCGCCCAGCTACAACTCAACGACACAGCGAGTAACCATGGCCCTGCAAGATCGTATAATCCTTTGCCGCGACTGCGGAAAGGACTTCGTCTTCACCTCCGGCGAGCAGGAGTTCTACCAGTCCAAGGGACTGCAGAACGATCCGGTGCGCTGCCCGGAGTGCCGTGCCGTACGCAAGTCGATCCGCACCTCGCCCGAGGCCGAGTCCGGCTACGTGCGCTACGGCGGCGCAGCCTCCTTCGGCGGCCGCACCCCGCGCCAGATGCACCCGGCGGCCTGCGCCATGTGCGGCGACATGATCGAGGTCCCCTTCCTGCCCCGCGGCGATCGGCCGGTCTTCTGCACCACCGTCAAGCGGATCATGACGCTCGGCTACCAGATGGACGAGATACAACAGCGCTGGGGGATTCACCCGTGCCAGGTCGAGGGCATCAACCAGGACCTGCGCCGCGGCTTGATCCCGCCCAAGCCCGGGGTCGATATCCCCGACTTCGAACGCACTCGCTCGTAAACATCGACCGCCCGCGCCCGGGTGGATGTACAGGGATGACGGCAGCACGATGGTCGAATCGACGGCGCAGCGCTGGATGCGCCTGATGGGCGGTCAGGGTCGGCCCACCGCTCGGCCGCCGAGCGATGCCGACGTCGCCGACAACGTCTCCCGCTATCCCGAACGCGCCGCTCAGGCGCTGGTCGACCAGTCTCGCCGCCAGGGCCAGGCCGCCTCCGCCCGACAGGCCCGTGGCTGGATTAGCGAGCAGCTCGATGAAGCTGCCGAACTGCTCGACCAACCAACCCGCGAGCGCATCGCCGCACTGGCCGAGGCGCAGATCGCGAAACGATTCCCCGAGGATTCATCACACGATGGCCCAGACAGCTAAACACTCGACGACCGACGCCGTGAGCGGCGAGCCCGACCCATCTACATCAGCCTCCGCCGACCAGCCCTTCCGACCCGTCGGCTCGATCATGCCGCACCTCGAGCTCGAACAGCGCATCCGCGACTTCTGGCGCGAGCGCGACATCTTCCGCCGCTCGGTGGAAGAGCGGCCCGAGGACGACATCTTCTCCTTCTACGAAGGCCCGCCCACCGCCAACGGCACACCGGGTGTCCACCACGTACTTTCACGCGTGTTCAAGGACCTCTTCCCGCGCTACCAGACCATGCGCGGCAAGCGCGTCCCGCGCAAGGGCGGCTGGGACACCCACGGCCTGCCCGTCGAGATCGAGGTCGAGAAGATGCTCGGCCTCGACAGCAAGCCCGCGATCGAGAGCTACGGCATCGCCGAGTTCAACCGTCACTGCCGCGAATCCGTGATGGAGTACGTCCAGCAGTGGGAGGACATGACCGACCGCGTCGCGTTCTGGATCGACATGTCCGACGCCTACCGCACCTACACGCCCGAGTACGTCGAATCCTGCTGGTGGATCTTCAAGACCCTCTGGGACGTCGGCCTGATCTACGAGGCCCGCCGCACCACCCCGCATTGCCCGCGCTGCGAGTCCTCCCTCTCCAGCCACGAACTCTCCCAGGGCATGCAGGACGGCGTCCGCGACCAGGCCGTCACCGTCCGCTTCCGAGCCCACAACGATTCTCTGCCCGAGCAATTGCGCTGGGACGGCGCGACCGACTTCCTCGCCTGGACCACCACGCCCTGGACCTTGCCGGCCAACTCCGGCCTCGCACTTAATGCCGCCGAGACCTACGCCGTGGTCGAGGTCTCGCCCACAGAGCGCCTGATCCTCGCCCGCCAACTGATCGCAGAGTCGCTCGACGGCATCGTCGACAACCCGACGGTCGTGGGCGCCGTGCCGGGCGCGGAACTGGTCGGCGTCACCTACGACGGCCTCTACGACCCCGACCGCTGGGGCGTCCCGACCTATCGCTTCGACGGCGCGCGCCTGCTCGAATGCCCGCCCGACGACGGCCCCCTGCCCCGGCGTCACGTCGCCGCCGCCGACTTCGTCGAGATGGAGAGCGGCACCGGCATCGTCCACATCGCGCCTGCCTTCGGTGAGGACGACTACCTGCTCGGCCGCGAGGTCGGACTGCTCTTCCGCCAGCCGGTAGACCTCAGCGGCGGCATCGTCGGCGATCCCGACGCCGCCGACGCCCCCCCGTTCGTCGGCAAGTGGGTCAAAGACGCCGACCCGATCATCATGGATGACCTCGAGTCGCGCGGCCTGCTGCTGCGCAAGGACATCTACGAGCACACCTATCCCCACTGCTGGCGCTGCGACACGCCGCTGCTCTACTACGCCAAGCCGAGCTGGTACATCGCCACCTCGCAGGCCAAGGACTCGCTGACCAGCTCCAACGCCGACCTCATCCACTGGCACCCCGAACACACCGGCACCGGACGCTACGGCGACTGGCTCGCCAACAACGTCGACTGGGCCGTCAGCCGCGAGCGCTACTGGGGCACCCCCCTCCCCTTCTGGCGCTGCGATGAGTGCAACGACGTCTCCTGCATCGGCTCATTCGACGAACTCCGCGAGCGCGCCAAGGCCTTCAGCGGCGTCGAGCCCGACCTCTCCGATCCGCACCGACCGTTCGTCGACGAGATCGAGATCGGCTGCGACAAGTGCCCGGGCGCCGCGCGCCGCTGCCCGGAAGTCGCCGACGCCTGGTTCGACTCCGGCGCGATGCCCTACGCCCAGTGGCACTACCCCTTCGAGAACCAGGACCGCTTCGACGAGCGCTTCCCCGCCGATTTCATCTGCGAGGCCGTTGACCAGACCCGGGGCTGGTTCTACTCGCTCCACGCCGAGGCGGCCATGCTGCACCGCGCCGAGGCGGTGCCCGAACCGATCTCCTTCCGCCACGTGATCTCGCTTGGCCACATCCTCGACGAGGCCGGCGAGAAGATGTCCAAGTCGAAGGGCAACGTCGTCGACCCCTGGGAAGTGCTCGACGAAAGCGGCGCCGACGCTCTGCGCTGGTACTGCTACGTCGCCTCCCCCGCCGGTAACCCGAGACGCTTCTCACCACGCCTGGTCGGCGAAGCCCAGCGCCGGTTCCTCCACACCCTCTGGAACACCTACTCGTTCTTCGTCACCTACGCCAACATCGACAACTGGCAACCGACATCGCACGATGCACCGCCGGCCGTCGAACTCGATCGCTGGATCCTCAGCGAGTTGCACAGCCTGATCGGCCGCGTCACCGACGCCCTCGACGACTACGACGCCACCACAGCGGCACGCGAAATCGACCTCTTCGTCGACTCGCTCTCCAACTGGTACGTGCGACGCAGCCGCCGCCGATTCTGGTCGTCGGCCCGCAGTGGCGGCGCTGCCGACCTTGGCGCCAAGGAGAGCGCCTACCGCACGCTCTACGAGGTCCTGACCACGCTAGCCAGGATGCTCGCTCCACTGACCCCCTATCTGGCCGAGGACATCTGGCGAAACCTCGCCGCCGAAGTCGATGCCGGTGCCGCAGAGTCCGTCCATCTCGCCGCCTGGCCGGTCGCCGACGCCTCCGCGATCGACGAACCGCTGAACCACGAGATGCAACTCGTCCAGCGCGTCGCCTCGCTCGGACGCTCGGCCCGCAGCGCCGCAGGGATCAAGGTGCGCCAGCCGCTGCCCTCAGTCAGCGTCGCCGTCCGATCGGCACAGGACGCCGAAGCCGTCGAGCGTCACCGCGACACCATCGCCGAGGAACTCAACGTCAAGTCCGTCACCCTCGCCGACGCCACGGCCGACGCCCGCCGCTACACGATCAAGCCCAACCTCCGCGTGCTCGGCCCCCGGATCGGCGCGAAGATTCCGGCCCTGCGATCGGCCCTGGCCGACCTCTCCCCGGAGCTCGCCGCGCAGATTGCGCAAGCGGCCGAAGCCGATCAGCCGATCGAAATCGAAGGCGTCCAACTACAGCCCGGCGATCTGCTCATCGAAGTCGACACCGACTCTGCCGCCGACGCGGCCTCAGCTGAGGACGAACGCTGCGCGGTACAGCTCTCCACCGAACTGACCGCCGACCTCGTCGCCGAAGGCAAAGCCCGCGAGGTGATCAACCGCGTCCAGTCCCTGCGCCGAGACTCAGGCCTCGATCCCGACGACCGTATCTCGCTGCAGATGGCCTCGGCTGATCGCGGACTCAACTCGGCTGTGTCAGAGTTTGAATCGTTGATCGCCGCCGAGACGCTCGCCACCAACATCTCGGTCAACGGCGCAGACATGCAGCTCGCGGAACACCACACCGAAGCGGACATCGATGGCGCAGCAATCACCCTCGCGCTCGACCGCGCCTAGGCGAATCCAAAGCACAGCTCCCTTCCCCTCTCCCCCCGCGGAGCGGGGGGAGATGTCCCGTAGGGACAGAGGGGGGCACTCCCCCGCCTCACTCGTCACCAAGCCGCTCGCTGCGCTCCGCCGCGCGACGTTCGACTCGCGCCGACCGAGCCTCCTCGTCGGGCGCAGCGGTGGGGATGGGCTGATCGTGGATCAACTGACGAGCCGCCACGTTGAGCACCCGCTCGCGCAACGACGCGGCTTCGGCCTCTTCCGCTTCCTCTTCGTCGTAATGGCCGTACATCACACGCGGCCACTCCGCCGCAATCTCCGCGCCGAAGAGCAGCACGCAGGCAGCCAGGTAGACGAAGAAGAGCAGCGCGATCGCGGCGCCCAGCGAACCGTAGATCGCGTCATAGTTGGTGAAGTTGCGCAGGTAGAACGCGAATCCGTGCTTCAGCGCTTCGAACAGCAACGCGCCGACCAGCGCTCCCGCGACCACATCGCGCACCCGCGTCGTCACGCTCGGGACCACTTTGTAGATGATCGTGAACGTCGTCCACGTGAGCAGGAACGGCAGCAGGACCGTGACCACGCGGAAGAACCCACTCGCCTCCGCCCCGAACGGACCCAGCGAATCCGACACCGAGTCGGACACGTCCGTGCCGACCTGCAGCACCGCCGTCGCGCCGATCGATATCGTCAGCAACCCGCCCACACCCAGCACCAGGCCCAGGTCGACCAGCTTGCCCCGCACGAACGGTCGGCGGAACTCGAGATCCCACGCCGTATCCAGGCTGAAGCGCAGCGCCGACATCATCCCCGTCGCCGCCCAGATCAGACCCAGGATCGAGATCACGCCGACCGCCGAGCGTCCGCTCGCGATCGGCTCGATCAGCGCCTCGAGATCCTCCTTGCCCGCGCCGGACTGCAGCGGCAGCAGGTCGAACAGCCCGTCCACCACCTGTTCGCGCAGGCCGTCGTCGGTCAGCAGCACGCCCGCGATCGAGACCACCAGGATCGCCAGCGGGAAGAGCGAGAAGAAGACGTAGTACGACATCGAAGCCGCGAGCTGCGCGCAGTGGTCATCCAGAAACTCCGACACCGAGCGCTTGGCCAGCAGTTGCAGGTCGGTCCGCCACCAGCCCAGGTGCAGAACCAACCACCGCCGCCAGCGCGCCCAGCGCCGCCGAAGCGACTCAATATCAATCGGCAATGCCCATCTCATACCGCCATTATCTGCTCTCTACGCGAACACAAGAAGTCCGCTTCCCCCTCTGGTGCGAGACTCGCCGGCCCCTTCGGTTTTCTCCCCCCGTTGGGGCAGATGCCGCCCCCTCCCCTTTTCTCCCCCCGCTCCGCGGGGGGAGATGTCCCGTAGGGACAGAGGGGGGCTCCCCACCCCACCGCCATCAATGACACCAACCGCAACACCCCTCTAGCGCCATGACCGACCCCCAACCCCGCCGCATCATCTGCAAGCTCGGCACCAACCTGCTCACCTCCGGCAGCGACCGACTCGATCCGGGCGTACTGCAAGAGGTCGTGCGGCAGGTCGCCGATCTGCGCAGCGAAGGCGCGCAGGTGGCGGTGGTCACCTCCGGCGCGGTCACCGCTGGGCAAGCCCGCGTCGGCGTCACCCGCACCCGCTCCTCCGTCGGAGCCCGGCAGGCCCTGGCTGCCATCGGCCAGGCCCAGCTCGTCCAGCGCTACGACTCCCTCCTCCAGCGCTACGGCCTCACCGCCGCCCAGGCGCTGATCACGCGAGGCGACGTCGCCGAACGCCGCGGCTACCTCAACGTCCGCAATACCCTGCTGCGCCTGCTCCAGTACGGCGTCGTGCCGATCATCAACGAGAACGATGTCGTCGCCGACGAGGAGCTGCGCGGCGGAGCGTTCGGTGAGAACGACGCCCTCTCTGCCCTGATCGCCAACCTGATCGACGCCGACCTCCTAATCCTGCTCAGCGATGTCGATGGCGTCTACGACCGCGACCCACGCGCGCACGACGACGCGCGCCTGATTCCCATGCTCCGCAATCCCGCCTCGATGATGCAGGCCGCCGGTGATGTCGACGAACGCAGCCGCGGCGGCATGCGGGCCAAGCTCGAGGCCGCCCGCCGCGCCTCGGCCGGCGGCGCCGAAGTCGTCATCGCCTCCGGACACGAGCCCAACGTGATCGTCCGGATCGCCGGCGGCGAACGCCTGGGCACCCTGATTCCCGCCGACACGACGGTCCGCGACAGCCGAGAACGCTGGCTGCTCGCCGGTCTGCACAATGGCGAAGGGATCGACCTCGATCACGGCGCCGTCCTCGCCCTGACCACGCAGGGACGCAGCCTGCTCCCCGCCGGTATCACCAACGTCCGAGGGCAGTTCGAGCGCGGCGACATCATCCAGCTTTACGGCGACGACGACATCCCGGTCGCTGTCGGAATCAGCAACTACTCCTCCGCCGAGACCATCAGGATCCGCGGCAAGAAATCCTCCCAGATCGCCGACGAACTCGGCTACAACTACGGCTCCGCCGTCGTCCACCGCAACAACCTCGCCCTGCTCCCCAACCCCGACTAACCAACCTCGACCCCGCCACACCAAAGTCGGCCCCGCGAAGGCGGGGACCTCGCGCACCCAAACACCTCAAAGTCGGCCCCGCGAAGGCGGGGCCCCGCACCGCTGCCCCTATCCCCGCTCCCCCTCTGACCCCCTCTCCCTCTGGGAGAGGGCTGGGGTGAGGGCTCCCCGCTCCCTCTGGGAGAGCCTGCCCCGTGCTTGACACGGGGACTGGGGTGAGCCCCCCTCCGACAACCACAACACACCAACACCGAACACCCATTCGCTATAGTCAACAGAACACATGTGCCATCTAGCGAAGGAGCCAGCCATGTCCATCCCGCCCAAACGACGCCGCCGCGCCCTCAGCATCCACCTCCTCACCCAGCGCGGATTCGACCAGCAGAAGATCGCCCTCGCCCTCAACGTCTCCCGCGCCACCGTCCGCTCAGACCTCCAGCTGGTCGAAACCCACTGGAGCCAGCTCGCCGCCGCCGCGGCCGATGACCTCTTGCTCCAGTCGCTGCAACTGCTCCAGTCCCGGCTGGTCATGGCCCTCGGACACGACCCCGTCGACCACAACGCCGACCGTCTCACGCCGGTCGACTACCTCCGCGCCCGCGACGCCCGCGAGACCCAGTTCAACAGTCTCTCCCGCGAAATCCGCCGCACCGTCCACGACGTCCACCGCCGAGCGGAACAGCGAGTCGACCAGCCCGAGCTGTTCGAGGACCTGGCCGGCGAAGCGCAAGAACCTGCAGAAACCATGCCGGATTTAAGCAAAATTGACCACCCCAACTCCACGATCTCCAGTCCAGAGCAGGAGATCGTCCCGTCCGAGGCCTCAGAAGAAAAAACGCCGCCCGAACCCACCGAACCCGACGACACCGACGCCCTGATCCGCGAAGCCGTCCAGCGCTACCACCAACTCCAGGGCCGACCACAGGAGGAAATCCTCGAATCCATCCACCAACTCACCCACCCAACCAACCAGGAGCCCCCCATCTACGCCAATGCCGCCGGCTAGCCCCTCCCCCTCCGTCTGGAGACCCGCGCGTAAACCAACCAAAGTCGGCCCCGCGAAGGCGGGGCCCCGCGCCGCGCTCCCTGCGGTCCCCGCTCCCTCTGATCCCCTCTCCCTCTGGGAGAGGGCTAGGGTGAGGGATCCCCTTTCCCGCTGGGAGAAGGGCAGAGCCTGCCCCTACCTACGCGGGGACAGAGGATCCCTCCCGTTTCCCTCTCCCCCCGCTCCGCGGGGGGAGATGCCGAAGGCAGAGGGGGGCACGCCCCAATCGCCCCGTCCGCCCCCCTCCCCTTCCGGTCCCCTCTCCCTTTGGGAGAGGGTTAGGGTGAGGGCTCCCGCTGGGAGAGGGCTAGAGCCTGCCCCAGGCTGCGCGAGACCGATCACCCTTTACGATCTCCTCATGACCCAACTCACCGACTATCCCGCCTCTCAGATCTACTTCTCCCAACGCCTGCGCCTGCACTACGTCGACTGGGGCAACCCGACCGCTCCGGCCCTGATCCTCGTCCACGGAGGGCGCGACCATTGCCGCTCCTGGGACTGGGTCGCGCTGGCGCTCAAGGACCGCTACCACGTGATCGCTCCCGACCTGCGCGGACACGGCGACTCGGAGTGGGTCAACGGCTCCGGCTACGCGATGATCGACTATGTGTACGACCTTGCGCAGCTCGTCCGCCAGAAGCATCTTGCGCCCGTCACACTCCTCGGACACTCGCTCGGCGGCCGCATCTGCCTCGAGTACGCCGGCATCTATCCCGAGCGGGTGGCGAAACTGATCGCCGTCGAGGGCCTGAGCCCCTCCCGCCGGGTTACCGACACGCATTCCGCCGTCCCTGCTCACCAGCGCATGTCCGAGTGGGTGTCCGAGACCCACCGCTTCGCCGGCCGCTTGCCTCGCCGCTATCCCACGCTCGAAGACGCCGTCGAACGGATGCAGGAAGCCAACCCCCGTCTCTCGGACGAACAGGCGCTCCACCTCACCACTCACGCCGTGCATCAGAACGAGGACGGCACGTTCATCTGGAAGTTCGACAACTACGCCCGCTCGTCTTCGCCCTATCCGTTCAACGAGACCGACGCCGAAGAGATCTGGTCCAGGGTCCGAATGCCGACCCTCCTGATCGCCGGACTCGAATCCCAGGGCGACCCCAACGAAGACGAGCGCACCAGGTCCTTCCCGCAGGCGAAGAGAGTGGGAATCGCGGACGCCGGTCACTGGGTCCACCACGACCAGCTGGATGCCTTTCTCAGCGAAGTGAATACGTTCCTCAAGGGGTAGCAGTGATTCGGTTGCTTGCTGGGTGGATGCTTCTGGTTGTTGGCGTAGCGATGGCGGCTTGCGCAGCGGACGAGGACCAACAGTCGAGCCAGCCAGCCCATTCAGCAGCGGCTGCTCAGGATGAAGAGCAACAGGCCGCTGAGCCAGCGGCACAGCAGACAGCCGAGGCACAACGGTCTGCACCGACACCGCAAGTAGCCGAAGAGATCGAAGAGCAGGAAGAGCAGCCAGCGGTGCCGAACCAACCGCCTGTCGCTGACGCAGGTGAAGACGTCCAGTTCAGTCTCGATGTGGGGTTGGTTCAACTGTCTGGCGGCGGCAGTCTTGATCCAGAAGAAGAACAGTTGACGTTTTCATGGGAGCAAACGTTTGGGCCTGAGGTCCAATTGCTCATCGACGATGCTTCTCCCTCGGAAGCTACGTTTGAGCCTCCCGGTGAAGAAGGAGTCGTGGTCTTTGTCCTCACAGTCACAGATCCTCATGGCGCGACTGACACGGCGCGGATACAGGTCTCGTTCAAGGAGATATCCGCGCTTGCGACGGAATCGTCTGATGGCGAAACAACAACCAGCGCTTCAGCGTTTTCCCCCACGATCACGCACCAGTCCCACGAGCCCTTCGCTACCTATCCCAACGGCATTCTGTACAAGGCATTCAGCGATCCGGAGGCGGGAACGACCAGCACGCAAATCAGCATGGACGGCATGTACGGCAATCTGACCCTGGATCTGGTCTGCGCTCGGAGGCAGGCTCTAGCGGGTTTCAAGATGCACGACCCCCTGGCTCTCCTAGCAGGTCACAGTGAGGGCGACTTCTTGTCTGTCGAGCTAAGCGGACCGGGCAATCTGCGTCGTTGGTGGATGGTGATTTACGTCGTAGACATGCCAACGGTTCTACTATCGGACGCCTTTGACGGCTTCTCTCCGGTATGGCAGCGACTGCTCCGAGGCGGAAGGTTGACAGTGCAGGTAGAGTCATCTCCTCTGCAGGCAGACTCGTTTGAGTTGGATTCACTACTCGACGTCCCGGTGTTTCCCAACTTGGTCAACTGCGGCACCTACTGACGGGCACGTGCTCCGCGCGTATCCTCAGCGCCATGACCACGCGCCCCGCTCCAAGGTTCAGTTGGTTCGTGCCGATCGACGGCGACGGCGACCGCATCGGCTCCCTGCGGGCCCAACGCGAGCCGACCTTCGCCTACCTCCGCGACGTCGTCCTCAACGCCGAGCGACTCGGCTATCACTCACTGCTCATCCCCACCCGCTTCGCCAACGGCTCCTTCGAACACTCCGCTCCCCTCGCCGAAACCTGGACCACGGCCTCCGCCCTCTGCGCCGTCTCGTCCAGGATTCGGCTGCTGATCGCGGTCCGTCCCGGTATCACCCCGGTCGGCCTCTTCGCCCAGCAGGCGGCCACCCTGCACGAGATCTCCGGCGGACGGATCGACATCAACATCGTCCCCGGCGGCATCCAGGGCGACAACGAGCGCCTCGGCATCAGCGGCTCCCACGCCGACCGCTACGCGCAGGCCGACGAGTTCATCGACGCCTGCGCCCAACTCTGGGCATCTGGGGGACCACTTGACTTCAACGGCAAGTCGGTGCGGCTCAACGGGGCCGTCGTCTCGCCAACGCCACGACCGCCGGCGCCGGAGTGGTATCTCGGCGGAGCCTCCGAGGCCGCCCTGCGCCTGGCCGCCGAGCGAGCCGACGTCCTGCTCTGCTGGATTCAGCCGCGAGACGCGATGGCCAGGCTCGTCGAGCGCGCACGCGACGCCTTCGCCCTCGCCCGGCGGCAGCCACGCTTCGGGCTGCGAACCCATCTGGTCGTGCGAGAAACCGAGACCGAGGCCTGGGATGCGGCGTCGCAACTCCTCTCGGACGCTCATCCCGAGGTGCTGGCTCAGCGGGCCGCCGCCGTCAAATCAACTGCCATGGTCGGCGCGGCCGCGCAGGCCCGGAGGGTTGAGGACGACCGGCTGGGAGATCGCCTCTGGAACGGAATCTCGCGTGTCCGCGTCAATCTCGGCACCGCGATCGTCGGCACGCCGCAGCAGGCGGCCGATGAACTGAGCGCCTACTGGCGAATGGGCTTCGACGAATTCATCCTCTCGGCCTATCCCCATCTGGAAGAGGCGGAACGCATCGCTCGCGACATCATTCCGCATGTCGGCGCCGGGCAAACGTCGCGCGCATAGGAGCACGAACCATGGGCTGGCCGATTCATCGTCCTACCGGTCTCACGCATTACGACCCGTTCAAGTCGTGCAAGGGTTACACACTGATGTGCGGAACCAACGCTCACGACGCAGTGCTGCTCGACATGCAGGGCCGGGTCGTGCATCGCTGGCACATCGACGAGCGGCGCTTCTTCACGGTCGAGTTGCTGCCCAACGGCAACCTGCTCGCTCTGGTCGCGCCGATCGAGCCGCCCGCGCCGCGCACCGCCGGCAACCAGGACCGGTTCTCGGTAGACCCGGGCGGACCGCCGGAGATCTTCAACATGCTCGGCGGTCGCGGCAACGGACTCTGGGAACTCGACTGGGACGGCAACGTCGTCTGGCAATACGACAATCCCGGCATCCATCACGACTTCCACCGTCTCGAGAACGGCAACACGGTCTCGCTCGAGTGGGTCGAGATGACCAAGGAGATCGAAGAGTCGGTGATCGGTGGCGGGCGCCAACCCGATCAGCCGATGCCGCCGATCATGATGGGCGACGACATCATCGAAATCGACGCCGACGGCAACGAGGTCAGCCGGATCAACCTCTGGAAGGTCCTGAAGCCCGAGGACGCGATCATCTGTCCGCTGGAGAACACCTGGGAGTGGACCCACGTCAACAGCATCGAGCAGATGCCGGACGGCGGCCTGCTCTTCTCAGCCCGCAATGTCAGCACCATCGGCATCGTCGACCCGCCCAAGGACGACGGTCCGGGCAGCCTGCGTTGGCGCTTCGGACAGCCCGAGATCTCGCATCAGCACCACGCGACCTGGCAGGACGACGGTCGAGTGCTGGTCTACGACAACGGCATGCATCGACTGCAGGACCTGGCCTACTCGCGCATCCTCGCGATCGACCCGGATACGGACGAAATCGACGTGATCTTCCAGGGCGATCCGCGCGAGCAGTTCTTCTCGGCCCACATCTCAGGCGTCGCCCGGCTGCCCAACGGCAATCACCTGATCACGGAAGGCGCCGCCGGTCGACTGTTCGAGATCGACTCGAAAGGCGCCGTCGTCTGGGAGTGGATCTCGCCGTTCCAGATGAAGCAGCGCGGAGATCTCTGCAACTGGGTCTTCCGCGCCTGGCGCTACGACGCCGACTACCCCGGGCTGACGGGCCGAGAGCTAAACGCAGATCGGTGGGCAGACTTCAATCGCCTGCACGGATTGCTCGATTGATCCGTTGCTGGGATGGCGCTCCGCCGGACCCTCACCTAGAGGGAGAGCGGATCAAGCGCCAGAGCGCGGAGACTTCATCCGCCGCGTGGCGATCAGCAGGTCGTGGGTCTTGCCGTCGGCGTCGATCACGTAGTCCCAGAGCACGGCCTCGCGCTGGAAACCGAGTCGGCGAAAGACGGACTGCGCGGCGGCCTGGTCGAGCACCATGCGAGCGGTCAAGAGTTGCAGCTCGAGCAACTGCGCGATCGCGTAGATCTCTTCGGCCAGCACGCGCCCCAGCCCTCGGCCGCGCGCGTTGGGGGAAAGCAACAGGCGAATCTCGCCCAGGTGCCGGGTCCAGTCGGCGGACGAGTAGTTAAGGTCGCCCTCGCCCAGCAGTTCGTCGCCGTCGAAGCCGAGCACGGTGAACGTGCGCTGCTCCACGACTTCCTGCATCCAGCGATCGACCGAAGACGGCTGCGTGATGTCGCGGCGCAGGAAGAGCAAATCATCGGCAGGCAGGGAGCGCGCGAAGTTGAGGATCAGGTCCTCGTCGCCGGGCGCCATCAATCGCAGCGAGATGCGGTGCCCGTCGCGTAGCGAAGCGGAGCGCGGGTAACGGACGGCAATCTGCTGGTGGGCCTCGGCGACTGTGGTGGTCATGTCGACCAGCCTCTCATGATGTTGTGAATTTCTGCACGAACTATGAAACCGTGATTGCAACAGAATATAGAGGCGGATCGACACACACAGCGAATGAACGCCTTCCCGAGAGAGGCGCTCAATCGCGTGGTTTACGTTTCAAGCCGTCAAACCCGGGGGCTCGAGCAGTTCAACAGGCAACCAGGGTGGTCGATACCGTCCTGAATCCCTAGTCGCCGCCACCTGCGGCGGCGAGCAGGCCGACCTCTTCGACCGCGTCGAAGTCAGGCAGGCGGGTCAGCGGCGCACGCTCGGGCTCTTCGAAGGCGGGCATCACTTCGCGCGCGAAGAGTTTGAGCGAGGCGAGAATCTTCTCATGGGGGACGACCTGATCGAAGTTGATCAGGAAGACCATCCGGTCGACGCCGATCTCCTCCCACTGGCGCAGCGCCGCGATGACCGTGTCGGGGTTGCCGATCGGTGTGCCCTGCTGGAGCGGATTGATCACGTCACCGGGGCGATCGCGGAGCTGGATCGCCGAGGCCTGTGAACTGTAGGCCGGCGACGGATAGATGCTGCCCACACCGACCAGGTGCGCGGCGGCGCTCATGAACGCCATCGCGCCTGCCCCGCCGAGCGCGAGCGCTTCCTCGTCGGTCTCGCCGCAGTACATCCAGCCCACGCCGTTGACGCAGTTGTTGACGAACTTGCCGACCGGGTCGGCGTTACGGATCACGCGGCGGTAGTCGGCGATCCGTTGCTCGTACTGCGCCGGCGTGCCGATCGACACACCGAGCAGGCCCATGCCGCGCTCGGCGGCCTGGATCGCTGTCTCGGGGCTGGAGACCGCCACCCACATCGGCGGGTGCGGCTTCTGCACCGGCTTGGGGATGATCGCGCGCTCGGGCATCGAGAAGTACTTGCCGTCCCAGCCGGCAATCTCGTTGGTCCACATATGCGGGATCGCGCGGATCACCTCGTCCCACATGTCCTTGGTGTCGTCGGGCTCGACCTGGAAGCCGCCCAGCTCCGTCCAGGTCGCGGCGCGGCCGGTGCCGAACTCGAGCCGGCCGTTGGAGATAATGTCGAGCGCCGCGGCGCGCTCGGCCACGCGAGCGGGATGGTTGACCTGGGGCAGGCAGAGTGCGATGCCCTGGCCGATGTGGATGTTCTCCGTCATCGCCGCAGCGGCGGAGAGGAACACCTCCGGCGCGGGCGAGTGGCTGTACTCCTCGAGGAAATGGTGTTCGACTTCCCAGACCTGATCAAAGCCGAGTTCGTCAGCCAGGCAGATCTGTTCCAGCGCCTGATGGTAGACCCGCCATTCCGAGGTTTCGGTCCACGGGCGCTGTACGGAGTGTTCGTAGAAGATGCCGAATTTCATGGGAAACCTACCAACCGCTCGCCACCTGCGAGTTGCGCGAAATGCTAGCATCTTCGGCGCAAGGGAACGGTGTGCCGATGTCCGTCGCCATCGTCTGTGATTCGTCTGTTGATCTCACGCCCGAACTGCTAGCGGAACGAGGCTTGCGCACCGCGCCGGTTGGCTACAGCCTCGGCGCGACGTACTACAGCCAGGGAGAACAGAGCCACGCGGAGTTCTACGAAGCCCTTGGTCGAGGAGAGCGGTTGACGCTGAACGGCGTCACGTCCGAGGATTGGGAGTCCGCGTTCCTGGAAGCAGCGGCCGAGACCGACGAACCGGTGATCTGCCTCTGCCAGGCGTTCGGATCGTCCAGCCCCTCGTTCGACGCCGCGGAGTTCGCCTCGCGACGCATTGAACACTTCCACGAGCGCACCGTGCGGATCCACCAGACGCCTCGTTCGACCGCCGCGCAGGCGGCGATCGCGATCGCGCTGGCGCGAATCGCGCAGCGCGGAGGCGATCGCGAGGCCGTCGAACGTGCGCTCGACGAGGTCACCGGGAGTGCCGACATCTTCATGCTCGCGCCGGACGTGGACGGTCTCGAGCGGGCTGGCGAACTGTCCGCCGTGCAGTCGCAGAGCGGCATCGGCTCGCTCGACTTCGGCGTGCCGGTCTTCCGCGCGCGCGACCGGATCAAGGCGATTCATCTTGCCGACGACGCCGAGGCAGCCGAGGGAATGCTGCTCGATCAGGCCGCCGAAATCCTCGGCGACCAGCCGGCCATCCTCGTGGTCACTCATGCGCTCGCACACGAGGCAGCCGAGCGCCTGCGCGACAAAGCGTTGGCGCGGCTGTCGGTCGACGAAGTCCATCTCACGGAGCTGGGACCAACAGTCGGAGGACTGCTCGGCGCGGGCGCATGGGGAATGGGGTTCTGCCAGGCGCCAACCGCCTGAACAGCCGACGCCAAATCGGCCGGGACCGACTCACCCGGCGGGAGGGAAGCATCATGCCAGAAACCGGTCTGATCGAGAGCGCCAACCTGCCCGCCGTCAACGTCGACAGCGACGCACCGGCGCCTCCCTGGGAGATCGGCGAAGCGCTGGTCCAGCACATCACCTATGAGATCCCGGTCATGAATGCCCGCCGCAGCCTCCCCGATGTCGTCACGCGCTCTGCCCCGACGTACGGCCGAGTCAGCGTGATCGAGCGCGCCGACAGTCCCGTCGGCCCGTTCCGCGAGGCGCTCCTGATGGTAGGCTGCCGCGTCGGGATGATTCCCGCGCTCTACGTCGTCGATGCCGTGGTCAACTCGGAAGCGGCGCGCGACGCGATCGCGGCGCACTGGAAGTACCTGCCCAGCGTCGGCGAGATCAATGTCGAGCGCGCCGACGACGCCATCACCTCCAGCTTCGATGTCGGAGACGGACTGACGGTGACCCTGCACTCTCCGACCACCGATGCGGCGGCGGTCGCGATCGTGCGATACGACCCGCTGCTGGTCGTGCAGCCCAGCAACGGCAGCGGCGCAGCGTCGGAGATTCCCTGCGAGCACGATGTGCGCCAGGCCTGGCTGTCGAGATCCAGCACGCTGAGCTACGACGGCGGTTCACGGCGTCATCCCTGGATCCAGCTGCGCTCGTCGAACGCGATCACGGCTGTGGCGGCGGTTGAGGGTCAGACGATCGAGGCGGCCGCGGCGATCGAGCTGCCGGGCGGCTGATCCCCTGCTCCGAGCCCTCAATAGCAAGCGACATAGGCTGCGGGCGCCGAGCCGCGATAGAATTCGGCTGTTCGCCCGTCCACAGGGCGTCGAGAACGCGCCGATGGGCTGCCTGAGACCTCCGTGATCACCAAACTGCGCAACGCCTACTACGGCTGGTACATCCTGGTCGCGGCGGTGATCGGCATGGCGATCGCATCCGCCGTGTCGTTCTGGGTCCTGGGTTTCTACGTGACGCCGCTGGAGCAGGAGTTCGGCTGGTCGCGCACGCTGCTGCAGACCGGCATCTCGATTTCCCTGTTCATCAGCGGGATCGGCTCGCCAATCGCGGGCAAAGTGATCGACCGATACGGTCCGCGGCGCTCGATCATCTGGGGCACCGTGCTGACCTGCGGCTCGTATCTCTTGCTCGCCACGACATCTTCGCTGGTCGAGTGGTACCTCTACTTCTCGATCAACTCGTTCTTCCGCGGGTTCATGTTCTACATCCCCTTCCAGGTACTGATCTCGCGCTGGTTCGAGCGCAAGCGCGGGCGGGCCGTCGGGATCATGGCGATGGGCTTTTCGCTCGGCGGTTTCCTGATGCCGCTGATGCAGTGGATCATCGACGATGTCGGCTGGTCGGAATCGTTCATCTTCGCGGCGATCGTGCTGGCGCTGGTCTTCCTGCCGATCGGCCTGTTGATCGTCCGCGATCACCCGCGCGACAAGGGCCTCGAGGTCGACGGCGAACCCCGTCCGCACGCACTCGACGGGCGCGCGCCTCCGCCCGCGGCCGGGCTCACGGTTCGGGCGGCGATGCGAACGTGGAATTTCTGGGTCATCGCGTTGGCGTTCGCCACGTTCTTCTACGCCATGTTCGGCTGGATGTTCAACGGCCCGCCGGTCTATGAGTGGATGGGCGTGAGTCGCGAGACGATTTCCCTGATTCTCCTGTTGCAGGCTGCGGGCGGCCTGATCTCCCGGCCGGCATTTGGTCTGCTGGCCGAACGGATTCCATCGATCGAACTGGCGTCAGTCGGGCTCGGCGCGACAATGGCCGTGGGCATGTTGATCATGCTGCTCCTGTACGACGTCAATCTCACTCTGGCGATCACGCTCTTCCTGTGCTGTTGGCTGATCGGCTCCGCCGGCGGGCCGGTGCTGGAACCGCTGATCCTGCCAAAGACGTTCGGTCTGGCGCATTTCGGCGCGATCATGGGCACGCTGTTCATGTTCGAGACGATCGGCCAGTTCCTGGTCCCAACCGTCGGCGGCGCGATCTACGAACTGACCGGCGGCTACGATTTGCTGCTGGTCGTGAAGATCGGCTGCCTCATCCTGTCGATGGGCTTCTTCGCGCTGGCGCACTACATTCCGAATCCGCGGATACCGAGTCCGTCGATCAGATTCGTACGGCCGTTGGTGGCGAACCTCGTCGCTCGGACGGAGCCACAGCACCAGTTCTCGAACGGTGCGCGAGCTGCCTCAACCAATGGCGCGGGGGCGGGGGAACCGAGCGGGTCTCCGATTGAATCGGGGACGAGAACGGCTGACTAGAAGATTCCGAGTTCGAACTTTGCCTCGTCGGAGCACATTTCGCGGGGATCCCAGGGCGGGGAGAAGACGATCTCGGACTCGACGTGGTCAACGCCTTCGACCGTTGAGGCGGCCTGCTCGATCTGAGCCTTGATCATCGGACCGACCGGACAGGCGGGGGATGTGAGTGTGAACTCAACCTTGACGCTGTCGTCGGTCGGCGTCTCGACCGCGTAGACGAGTCCGAGGTCGACGATGTTGATGCCGATTTCCGGGTCGAAGACCGTCTTGAGCGCCTCGAGCACTTCCTGTTCGCTGGCCATGTGGGTCTCCTGTCCCTGTTCTTCGTGTTCAGAATCTACCCGCTGGTGACGCGGGTGGGAATGTCGCTGTCGTCGTTGACGGCTTCGCCGCTGGCGTTGGCCAGCGCCTGGTCGAGCACCTTCCAGGCCAGTAGCCCGCACTTGATCCGCACCGGAAACCTGGCCACACCGGAGAGCGCTTCGAGGTCGCCGAGGTCGACGGAGTCAAGGTCGAACGTGTCGTCGGTCAGCATCTGCTGGACGTGCTTCGACATCTCGCGCGCGGAATCGAGTGTGCGTCCGGAGAGCGCTTCGGTCATCATCGAGGCCGAGCTCTGCGAGATCGAGCAGCCGCTGCCGCCGAAGCCCAAGCCGTTCAGTGTGCCGTCCACAATCGCCACCGATAGCTGGATTTCGTCGCCGCAGGACGGGTTGAAGCCCTCCGCGGAGACGGTTGCGTCGTCGCGAACGCCGCGATTGCGGGGACTGCGGTAGTGATCAAGAATCACGTCTCGATAGAGATCGTCGAGGTCAACGGGGTTCTGGGCCTCGCGGTTGCTCGCCATGGCTACGCTCCCCGCTCGAAACCGAATCGTTCGCCGGCTTCCAGCAGGCCGTCCACGAGCGCGTCGACCTCGGAGCGCTCGTTGTACAGATAGAACGAGGCGCGAGCGGTCGCGGGCACGCCGAGCGTTCGCATCAGCGGCTGGGCGCAGTGGTGTCCGGCACGGACAGCGATGCCGCTGCGGTCGAGAATGGTCGCAACGTCGTGCGAGTGGATGTCGCGGTAGTTGAATGCGACGACCGCGGAGCGCTCGGCCGGATCGGAGGGGCCGTAGATGTCCAGTCCCTCGAGCCGGGAGAGCTGCTCAACGGCGTAACCAGTCAGGTCGGCATCATGCGCGGCGATCGCGTCCATGCCGACGTCGTTGAGGAACTCGATGGCCGCACCGAACGCGACGACGTCGGCAATATTCGGCGTGCCGGCCTCGAACTTGTGCGGCAGTGCGGCCCAGGACGATTCTTCGCGCGTGACCACGCTGATCATCTCGCCGCCGCCGAGGAAGGGGTCGAGGTCGGCCAGCAATTCCTGCCGCCCCCAGAGCACGCCGACGCCGGTCGGTCCAAGCATCTTGTGCGCGGAGAAGGCGAGGTAGTCGACGCCGAGTTCTGCGACATCGATTGGCAGATGCGGCGCGCTCTGCGCCGCGTCAACGATCATCGTCGCGCCGACCGATCGGGCCATCTCGGAAATCTCCGCAACTGGGGCAATACTGCCGAGCACGTTGGACATGTGAACAATCGAGACGATTCGCGTGTTGGCGTTAATCGCGGCTCGGGCCGTATCCACGTCGATTTGCTGGTCGTCGTTGAGCTCGATGAAACGGAGCACCGCGCCGGTGCGCTGGGCGACCAACTGCCAGGGAACGAGGTTGGAGTGATGCTCAGCGGAGGTCAGGACGATTTCGTCTCCCGGCCTCAACCGAGCACCGAGCGTGTAGGCGAGCAGGTTCAGCGACTCCGTGGTGTTGCGGGTGAAGACGACCTCGCGATGGCTCGACGCTCGGATGAACTCGGCCACCTGTTTGCGAACGTCCTCGTAGGCTGCGGTCGCCTCCTCCGCCAAGGTGTGTAGTCCGCGATGAATGTTGGCGTTCATCGTCGAGTAGTAGTTGGCCAGCGCGTCGATCACCGATTGCGGCTTCTGCGTCGTCGCGGCGTTGTCGAGGTAGACCAGCGGTCGGCCGTGGACCTCGCGCGAGAGGATCGGGAACTGCGCACGAATGGCGACGGTGTCCAGTGGAGTCTCCTTCGTCATGGCCGTCATGTCAGTCAACTTCGATCTGAACCTGACCGTCGTCGACCGTGACGGCGTAACAGCGCACTTTGCCAATCGCGGGCAGGGTCACCGCGCGTCCCGTCGTGACGTCGAAGAGCGCGCCGTGGCGCGGACATTCGATCCGGTCACCATCCAACTCACCCTCGCCCAGCGGACCATCGTCGTGAGTGCAGCGGTTTTCGATCGCGTACAAATCGCCATCTTCAACCCGGCAAAGCGCGATGCTCCGACCTCCGACATCGACGACTCTCGCCGTGCCGGGTTCGATCTCGTCCAGAATGCCGACCTGTTCGAGGCTCATGTGGTAGCCCCTGCCGGTTCGAGTTGAATCTCCACCAGTTCATCGATCACATCGCGCATGTGCTCGTCCGGCACACCATCGGCGATCTCCGAGAGGAATCCCCTCACGACCATTCGCTCAGCCACGCTAGGTGGGATCCCGCGCGCTTGCAGGTAGAAGAGCTGATCAGGGTCAACCGGACCGACCGCAGCGGCATGCGAACACTTCACATCGTCCGCTTCGATCTCCAGCATCGGGATCGGGTCGGCGCCGGCGCCGTCGTCAAGCAGCAGATTGCGCATCGTCTGGTGGGCGTTGGTCTGCTGGCCTTCCGGCTCGATCCGAATCAGGCCGTACTGCACGGCTTGCGACTCGTCGGTCAGGACCCCGCGGATCAGCAGGTCGCTGGTCGCCCCGACGCCTTGATGGTGCTGTCGCGTGATGTGCTCAATGTGCTGGTTGCCGTCACCGACGAACAGCCCGCGAATCTCGCCGTAGCCGCCGCTCTGCGAGAAGTCCAGATCGATTCGCTGCTTGTCGAGGTCGGCGCCGAACGCGGCCGTCGTCACGTGGACCGACGCGTCGCGCCCGACCCGGGCGCGGGTGGTCGAGATCGCCGCTGTCTGACGGTGCCAGCGCTGGACCGATGCGAAGCGCAGGTTCGAGCCATCCTCCGCAATCAGCTCAACGGACGCATGGAGCAGTGGCGTCTCATCGAGCTCCACGCGTCGATCGTCCGCGTCGCCGCCGTCGATCAGCGAGAGTTGCGATTCGCGTTCGGCGACGACGAGCGTGTAATGCCAGTGGTCGCCCGCAGTCGCGTCCTGGGTGACGAGGTAGAAGAGGGGTTCGTTGACGACGACGCCGCGCGGCGCGTAGACGAAGACGCCCTGGGTCCAGAGCGCTCGGCCGTAGGCGTCATACCGATCCTGCGGCGGACCGACAGCTCCCAACCATTCCTGGATCAGTGCCGGATGCTCTCGAGCAGCCGTCGAGAGCGGCATGATGATCACACCCTCGGTGGCCGCCTGCTCTTCGAGGTCGGAGGCGACCAGACGGCCGTCGTACTGCTGGACCAGGCCTGCGTGCGCATCGGGCGCGAAGACGTGCGATGGCACGATCGCCGCGGTGCCGTTGGCCGAGCCATCGGCCGGGCCCCGCACCTGACCAACCCGCGCACGTCGCGGCAGTCGCTCTCGAGGTGTGCGCCGCCAGGATTCTTCCTGGCCGGTCCACCATTCCATCCCCAGGGCCTGCTCGAGGCTCGCCAATCGAAAAGCGAGCAGCCAATCGGGCTCGCTGTTCGATCGGCTCAGCGCCGACACCTGGGCGCGCAGATCGTCAGGCTTGAGATCGGCATCGGGCCGCCCGGCTGATTCTGCGTCCATCGTTGCCTGCGTCATCGACCGCCCCTCACTGTCCACATGACGCCACCACAGAGACCGGGGATGTGCTCAGCCAATGGCGCCGTCCATCTGCAACTCAATCAAGCGGTTCATCTCGACCGCGTACTCGAGCGGCAGGGACTTGATGATCGGCTCGACGAAGCCGTTGACGATCATTTTCGTCGCTTCCGCCTCGGACAGCCCACGGGCCATCAAGTAGAAGAGTTGCTCGTCGCCGACCTTGGAGACCGTCGCCTCGTGCCCGATATCGACGCGCTTCTCGTCAATCTCCATCACCGGGTAGGTGTCGGAGCGGGAATGCTCGTCCAACATCAGCGCGTCGCAACGGACGTTGGAGCGGCAGCCGTCGGCGCCGTCGTAGACCTTCAGCAGGCCGCGGTAACTCGAGCGGCCGCCGTCCATCGAGAGCGACTTCGATGTGATCACCGACGTCGTGTTGGGCGCAGCATGGACAATCTTGGCGCCGGCGTCCAACTGCTGGCCCTGGCCCGCCGATGCAATCGAGAGGACCTCTCCGTGCGCACCGGGCTCCATCAGGTAGACGGCCGGGTACTTCATCGTCAGCTTCGAGCCGAGGTTGCCGTCGACCCAGGTCATGACCGCGTCCTGGTAGGCGGTCGCGCGCTTCGTGACGAGGTTGTAGACGTTGTTCAACCAGTTCTGAATGGTCGTGTAGCGGACGTTGGAGCCCGCCTTGCAAACGATCTCAACCACGGCTGAGTGGAGCGAGTCGGAAGAGTAGATCGGAGCCGTACAGCCCTCGACGTAGTGAACCTGCGCGCCCTCGTCGGCGATGATCAACGTGCGCTCGAACTGACCCATGTCCTCGGAATTGATCCGGAAGTATGCCTGCAAGGGGATGTCAACGGTCACGCCCGGCGGCACATAGATGAACGAGCCGCCCGACCAGACGGCGGTGTTCAGCGCAGCGAACTTGTTGTCGTTGGGCGGGATCACGGTGGTGAAGTATTCCTTCACCAGGTCGGGATACTCGCGCAGCGCCTGGTCGGTGCCGAGGAAGAGCACGCCTTTCTCTTCGAGGTCCTCGCGGATGTTGTGGTAGACGACCTCGGAATCGTACTGCGCGCCGACGCCGGCCAATAGTCCCTGCTTCTCTGCCTCGGGAATGCCCAGCTTGTCGTAGGTGTCCTTGATGTAGTCGGGGACGTCTTCCCACGACGACTCGTCCCGGTCGGTGGCGCGGACGTAGTAGTGGATGTCGTTGAAGTCGATATCGCTCAGGTCGCCGCCCCACTCGGGCATCGGTCGGGCGTTGAAGTGGTCGAGCGCCTTCAGACGCAGCTTGCGCATCCAGTCGGGTTCGTCCTTAATGTCGGAGATCGTATTGACGACCTCGCGAGACAGACCCTTGGGCAGCTTGACCAGCGCCTCGACGTCGTCGTGGAATCCGAATTCGTAATCGGCGCTCGGCGAGACCGGCGCTTCGGACGCAGGTGTGGTCATGAGCTCAACACCTCTGCTTTCGTTCGTTCCATGAACGGTTCGTAACCGTCCCGCTCAAGCCGTTCGGCCAGACTGGCGTCGCCCGACTCCACGATCTGCCCGTCGATCAGGACATGCACGTGGTCAGGCTGCACATAGCGCAGGATGCGCTGGTAGTGGGTAATCAGGAGAATCGCGTTGTCATCGGAGTGGAAGGTGTTGATCCCTTCGCTGACGATCCGCAGCGCGTCGATATCGAGGCCGGAGTCGGTCTCATCCATCACCGCGACGAGCGGCTGCAGCAACCCAAGCTGCAAGATCTCAGCGCGCTTCTTCTCGCCGCCCGAGAAACCGTCGTTGACGTAGCGGCGGACGAACTGCTCGTCCATCTGCAGTCGACCGAGGACTTCATTGAGCAGTTGTCGGTACTCGCGAACGGGAATCTCCTCGCCGCGGCGCGCGCTGATGGCGCGGCGCAGGAAATTGATCATCGAGACGCCGGGAATGTCGGTGGGATATTGGAACGCGAGGAATAGGCCGGCCCGCGCTCGCTCGTCGGGAGGCATCTCGACCACACTCTCGCCCTGCAGGCGGATGTCGCCGCCGGTGATCGTGTAGCGCGGATGGCCCATCAGCGAATTGGCCAGCGTGCTCTTGCCGGATCCGTTGGGACCCATGATCGCATGCACCTCGCCAGGACGCAGGGTCAACGAGAGTCCGTTGACTATCTGCTTGTCCTCAACGGCGACTTGCAGCTTGTCAATCTCGAATAGCGGTGGAGGCATTCACCGTTTGCTTTCTATGTCGATGCTCGTGCGTCGCTTTGCACCGGGTGTTGTCTGCTCAAACAGCCTGCTTGAACTCCGGGTCGAGCGAGACGGGGTGCAATGGGACGACGTAGACGCATCCGTCGTCGCCCTGGGCCAGGCGTTGGTTTTGTTCAACCTCTACGCCGAGGAGCTTTTCGATCACCAGTCGATCGGCGTCGCAGACGCAGGAGTTGGTCGTCGCGGCGCCAATGTACGGACAGGCGTTGTTGACCAGCATCAGCTCACTCTCGGTCCGCTGCCAGTGGTCAAGGATGCCTTCCGGACGGAGAGCGTCCACCACGGCACCCACGCGTTCCTCCAGCGGTCCGGAAGGCACCTCGGCACGGTGCGCTTCGGCCACCTGGTCGGCGAGCGCTTCGGAGATGGCCGACTGCTCGATCTGCAGACGCGACATTTCGCTCAGCAACCGTTCCGCCAGTTCGGGTGTATGGTCCCGAACCGTGCGGACGCCTTCATCGGTGGCGCGATAGAGATAGGACGGCCGACCTGGTCCTCGTCGCAGGGCCTCGACCTGGAGCAGCCCTTCGGCCTCAAGGCGATCGAGATGGCGACGGACCGTCGCATCGGAGATTTCAAGTTCGTTCGACAGTTGGGCAACCGTAGCCCCGCCGAGCTCTACGACACGTTCGAGCAAACTCGTTCGAGTTTCACGTGGACGCATCTGAGCCTCCCAGTTCCACGTCCCCATGTTGGTCCTCGTGAAAGTGAGGGTCCGACAGGGAGGCGGCACTTATGAGTTTATCGCTATCAGTTCGCAAAAATGCCCAATTCGTCGAGATAGGCGAAAAGTTCCTTGTCTGCGGCCGTAGCTATGTCCAACGCAATGCACAGTCTGGCCGGCGCCGATGGTCGTTAAGTCCGCTCACGCGAGAGTGAAGTGGGCAAGGGAACCAACATCGGACGTTCGAGTTCAGGGTGAGGCTGCAGTACGAAATCCATACCGAAGACCTGGGCCAGGAGCTCTGGCTCGAGCACGTCCGCCACGGGGCCGAACGCGACCGTCTCGCCGCGGTGCAGCACGATCGCTGAGTCCGCGTACGTCGCAGCCAGGTTGAGGTCGTGCAAGACGGCGACCACGGCAGCGCCTTCCGATGCCAGCTCTCGGGCGAGTTGCAAGACGAGGTGTTGATGGCGAAGATCGAGGTGGGCGGTCGGTTCATCGATCAGGAGGATGGGAGTCTCCTGGGCCAACACACGAGCCAGTGTGACGCGGGACTGCTCTCCGCCCGACAACGTGGGATATGCCTGGATCGCGTAGTCGCGCGTATCGGTCAGCCCCATCGCATAATCGGTCAACTTGGCCCCGTGCTCGCGCTCTCCCCGTTCGCCCTCCCAGGGCGCTCGGCCCATCCGCACGACTTCTCGCGCCGTGAAGAGGAAGGGTAGATACGAGCTTTGCGGCATGACCGCGCGTCGGCGCGCAAGTTCCTTGGCGTCGAAATCGACGATCGGACGACCCTCGATGTACGTCGTGCCCTCGTCGAGCGGCAGATCCCCGGATAACGCCCTGAGCAATGTGGTCTTGCCGGCGCCATTGGGTCCGACCACGCCGACCAGGTCGCCGCCGCGCACATCAAGGCTGACGCTGTCGATCAGCGTCTTGCCGTCGACACGCACAGTCAGGCTGTCGCCTCGCAGCGCTGGCTCTTCGGATGGCACGTGACTAGCTTACCTGCCGACTGCCGTGAGAGCGGGACTCAGAACTCGACCACCGCACTGTCTTCTGCCACCAGGACAGCACAGTCGAGACGTGATCGAGCAGTGTGCGCGGCGGCCTCTCGATCTGCGTCATGCCAGAAGTGTGTCAACATCAGCCGGCCGACGGCGGCCGCTTCGGCCAGTTCGGCAGCTTCCAATGCGGTCAGATGTCCACGCACGGGGCCGTGTTCCGGGGCGTCCAAGGTGGCTTCGGCCAGCAGCAGGTCGCAGCCCCTGGCCAGCTCGCAAATCTCCTTCGACGGCGCGGTATCGCCCGTAAACGTCAAGCTCGACGACCCGTCAAGGCGGATCGCCCAGCCCGGGATGTAGTGCACCCCGCCGGCAAAGCGGGCGGTGAGGCCATCTGCCAGCTCCAGTGGGGTTCCGGGCTCGTATTCGCACACGTGCCAGACAACGTCGAAGAAATCGGCGGGGAAGCAGACGGCCTCCAGTATTTTGGCCAGCGACGCTCTGCCTCCGGGCGGCAGATGCAGGTGTCCGCAGGGCTCGGGCAATCCGGGCAGATGCTTCGTGACGGCGAAGCGCAGTGGCAGCAGATCGATAAAGTGATCTGCGTGCATGTGTGAGATGAAAATATGGTCGATTTCGTCCGGCGACCCCAGTTCGACCAGCGTGCTGGCAACTCCGTGGCCGCAATCGAGCAGGATGCGAGCGTTCGATTCTTCGACCAGGTATCCCGAGCTGTTGCCGCCGTTTCCCGCACAAGCCGCACCGGAACCAAGGACCGTCAGCCGCATGGTGGCTCGATCTCACTAACCGCGCAGACCCCGACGGGCGGGGCGTGCAAGACCCGAACGTTCTGGCAATCGTACGCAGGCAGGACTCACTGCTTCAATCAAGTTCGCCTCAGAAAACAGTGCCGATGACACCGTCATGGTCGCAGCCGGTCAGGCCACGACAGGAGCCGCAACAGGGACTGTGCGCCGATTGTCGGTGGTCACGTCTGGTGCAAACGAAGCGGGGATCGGCATTCCTGTTGTGTTCGCTCTCGAGAACCGACCCGCGATTCCCGAAGTACCCTGCGCTACCGGTGAGAAGATGCAGCGGGCACGTCGCCTCGGCCGAGCGGCCGCCTCCGGGCATCGCCCTATGATTGCCGCATTCTCCCAGACCCGCTGGATGTGCTGCTCGATCTGCTGCTCATGACTTCGCTCGCGCCGCGATGGCTGCAAACCGTCTCCGAATTTGCCCTACGCGCGATCATCATCGCCGTCTTCCTGATCCTGCTGGGCCTCGCCATCGACCGTTTACGGCTGATCTTTCTGCCGTTGCTGGCGGCGTTGATTCTCTCGTCGGCGCTGCTGCCGGCCAAGCATCTGCTGATCCGTCGAGGCCTGAACAACCTGTTCGCGGCGATTGCCGTCGTGCTGATTGGTCTGGCGGCGCTGGGATCGATCGGCTATTTCACCGTCACGACCCTGACTTCGGAGTTCGACGATCTTGAGCTGGACATCGAAGCGGGATTCACCGAGGTCCTGCAATCGATCGGCGACTGGGCCGGGATGTCAGAGGAACAGGTCGACGACGCGATCGACGACGTGCTCGAGGGCATACGCGGGAATGCCGACACGATCGCAGGCGGCATTTTCTCGGGCGTGCAGTTGGCCGCCGAATTGCTCGCCGGCATCATCCTGCTGGCCGTGCTCACGTTCCTGCTGGTCAAGGACGCCGAGTCGCTGCAACGGGCGATTACGCGCCGGCTCTCGAAACGCCACCGCCGGGACTTCCTGGTCCTGACCGGCGGGTTGTTCGACACACTTGGCCGTTACTTTCGCGGCGTCACGATCGTTGCCTTCATGGACGCGTTCCTGATCGGCATCGGATTGGTCATTATCGGAATCCCGTTCGCGCTGCCACTGGCGGTGCTGACGTTCTTCGGCGCGTTCATCCCGGTCATCGGCGCCGTGCTGGCGGGGTTGGCGGCATTCCTGATCGCCCTCGCCACGGAGGGCGTCACGGCGGCGCTGATCGTCGGCGGACTCGTGCTCGCGGTTCAGCAGATCGAGGGCAACCTGATGGCCCCGTTCATCCTCGGGCGATCGATCTCGCTTCACCCGATCCTGGTGATCCTGGCCGTCTCCACCGGCGGCGCGCTCTGGGGGATCATGGGCGCGTTCGTCGCCGTGCCGCTCGCGGCGATCGCTGTCGCACTGCTCGACTTCTATACGGGCAAGGGTCGCTTCGCGGCAAGACGCCGCGCGCCGACTTGATCGGGGGACAGGCCCTAGCCCCAGGCCCCCGTGTCAAGCACGGGGCAGGCTGCTCCCTCGGCGAGAGGGGGGTCGGAGGGGGTCAGTCCCAACTCGGCTTGGACGGGGCGGAGGCGCCGCGCATGAGTTCGCGGTCGTGCGGGGCGTTCGCACGCGCGCCGCGGAAATCGCGGAACGGTCCGTCGCGCCACTCGAGCGCCGACTTGAGGCCGTCGCGCTGCACCCGCTCGCCCCACTCGCCTGCTTCGGGGCGGTGCTTGGACATCGCCTCGACATCGGTGCCGGAGATCATCGCGGTCTTGTAGCCCTGGATCTCGTAGGCGCGGTTGACCGATCGCTTCGAGTACATCAACAGGTGGTTATCGATGTGTCCCATGCGCTGGGCGAACTCCATCGTGAACTCGTCGAGGTCGTCGGCCTGCAACGCGTAGTTGGCCCAGCCCCAGCGATACATGTCGGCGCCCGAGTGCGGGTCGCCGAGGTAGGCGAATTCTCGAGCTTTGGCCTGGGGCAGATGCCAGGGCGCCCACATGGCGTCCATCGTGCCCATCGCGCGGACGGGTGGGTAACCGACCTGGCAGTCCTCGGCGACTATTCGAAGGTCGCAAGCCGAGGCGAGCTCTGTGGCGCCGGCGAGGCAATAGCCGTGGATCTGGCCGATGACCGGCTTGGCCAGCTCCCAGATGATGAAGTTGCCCATCACGGCATGACGCGACCAGTCGTAATGCTGCGGATGCGTCGTGCCGGTGTCGGGCAGGCCGGTCCAGTCGTTCGTGTGCGGATGATTCGGATCGGGCGACGGCTGGAGGTCGTAGCCGGCCGAGAAGGCTCGGCCCGCGCCCTTGATGATCACGACACCGATCGAAGAGTCTGCCTCGGCCTCCTTGAGCGCATGGAACATCTCACCACGCAGCTCGTTCGAGAGCGCGTTGAGCTTTTCCGGCCGGTTCAGGGTCACGGTTGCGACGCGGTCGTTGGTGTCGTAGAGGATGTTGTCGTAGGTCATGGCCTGGTCCTTCGGGGTGATTGGGAATCGGAACCGAGTATACGGGCGGGTTTCGGAGGGCAGTTCCGGGCAGATGGCGCAGATGCGGCGCTGTGGGCGGGGAATTGATGACTGGTCATGTCAGATTTGGTCAGATGGGGGTGAGTTTGTCGGCGTGACGGCAGGTGACGTCGGGTGAGGTCGGGAGGTGGTTGCCGGTCATCTTGGGCCCCTGGCCGGTCGTGTCGTCGTTTCAGCCTCTCGAACGTACCAGAACATGCTATCTATCGGAGGCACGAAACGGCGTGTGTTTGGGAGGTCACATGGGGCGGGCTAGTCGGCGATTTCGATCAGGATGCGGCAGTGGTCGGATGGTCCCCAGTCCTCGAGGCTGACGCCATTCAGCGCACGAACCTCGACTCGCTCCGCGATGTTGCGCGTGGCGAATACATAGTCCAGCTGCTGCGTTGCACAGGCCGGCTCCCGTTCGGCGGGTAAGTAGAACGTCGCCACATCTTCCGCATGACGAGGCTCTGGGGGTTGTCGCCCGCCGTGGGGAGCGTTGGGGCCGACGCAGGGCAGGTCCAGCGAGTCCATACGCGTGAAGATCGAAGTGGATCGACGCCAGGCATTGAGGTCGCCGGCAGCCATCAGACGCGTTCGTTTGCCGACCAGCCGTGACAGGTCGGAGATCAGGCGATGGGCTGAGCCGATCCAGGCATGGTGCGACGGACGCCCGGACTCTTCCGTCCAACCCTCAGCGGCCGAGTACATCGAGACCACGGTCAGCGGCAAACCGTCGGTCGGGGTCACAACCGCAGCAGCCAGCGTGCCCGGCCGACTGACCGCAAGGTCGTGGTAGCCCGCCTCCGGGATGGACCTGCCTTCGATCCAGCGGATGCTCATGTCCGAGCGGTCCTTCAACACCACCACCGCCGCCTTCCACTCGCGCTTGAGCCCGACTCCCGCCGTGCTCCACGGCCCCGGATCAACGTCAACGAGGTCAGCGATCGACTTCCGCGGGCGCCGAGCTTCCTGCAGAAGTGCAACGTCGACCTGCCGCGCCTCCAGCATCTCGACAACCACATCCCAGGCAGCCGCACGACCGGCGATGTTCCAGCTGATGATCTTCACGATCGCCGACCTCCGCTAGATTGCTTGACGAGCCGAATCTGCCGAGGACAATCATGCCAGACCTCACCACCGACACCGCCACCTTTGAACTGTCTGATCACATTGCGACTGTGACGCTCAACCGTCCGGAGGCGATGAATGCGTTGGACCCGGACTTGATCGCCTCACTGGCCGATATCTGGGTTGAGATCCGCGACAACTCGGATATCTGGGTGGGCATCGTCACCGGCGCCGGCGATCGCGCCTTTTGTGCCGGGGCCGACCTGAAGAAGACGATTCCCACGCGGCCCGGCGCCGAGAACGTCAACTGGCCCGTCTTCCAGCCTTCATTGAGGCACACGATCGACGGCGGTATGCAGATCTGGAAGCCGATGATCGCGGCCGTCAACGGCTACTGCCTCGCGGCAGGTCTGACGCTGCTCTCGGCGTGCGATTTGCGAATCGCCGCGGAACGTGCTCAGTTCGGGCTGCCCGAAGTGATCCGCGGGATCGTGCCAACGCTCGGCGCGACCCAGCGGCTGACGCGGCAACTGCCCTGGACGGTGGCAATGGAACTGCTATTGATGGGCGAGCACATCGATGCGCAGCGGGCGCTGTCGGTTGGCCTGGTGAATCGGGTGGTGCCGGCGGACGAGGTGATGCCGACGGCTCGGACCTGGGCGGAGAAGCTGACCGCCGGTGCGCCGCTGACCCAGCGAGCAATCAAGGAGGCGGCGGTGCGCGGCCTCTCGCTACCGATCGATGAGGGCATCCGGATGGAGGAACTGCTCTCGGCGCACATCCGCAAAACGGATGACTTCAAGGAAGGTCCGAAGGCGTTCGCGGAGAAGCGGCCTCCGATCTACAAGGGCAACTAGGCTGTGGGAGGCCCCCTCTGCCCCCGCATCGAGTGCGGGGCAGGCTTTCGGCATCTCCCCCCACTACGCGGGGGCAAGGAATGAATCAAAGGAGTTCTCCTCCGCTGGACGGGGCGAGACGTGCAGATACAGGAGCGAAGCGATGACCATGCGGATGACGTTCGGAGCGCAGATTCCCGGGAACTCGACGGACTTTTCCCTGATGCGCGATGTGGCGCAGACGATGGACGCGACGCGCTGGTCGTCGGCGTGGACGTATGACCACTTCGTGCCGCCGCTGGTCTTCATGGACGAGACGCAGGACTCGCTCGAAGGCTGGATGACGCTGGCCGCGCTCGGCGAGGCGACGACCAACCTGATGCTGGGCACGCTGGTGTCGGGCGTGACGTATCGCAATCCCGGGCTGTTGGCGAAGATGACGGCCACGATGGATCACAACACCGGCGGACGGGCCATCCTCGGCCTCGGCGCGGCCTGGCATGAGCGCGAGCACGCTGCCTACGGCTGGGATTTCCCCGAGCTGAAGGAACGCTCGGACCGCCTCGAAGAGGCGACTGCGCTGATCCGCGCGCTGTTCCGCGGCGACGGTCCGGTCCAGTTCGAGGGCAAGTACTACCGGCTCGATCACGCCCCGTTCGCGCCTCGCGTGCACCCCGATCATCCGGGCGGCGCGATCGAGATCATGATTGGCGGTAACGGCGCCCGCCGAACCCTGCGCACGCTGGCCCGCTACGGGGACATCTGCAACATCCGCGGCACGCCGGAGGAAGTCGCGCAGATGATCGGCGTGATTCGCGGCCATTGCGAGGACGCGGGGCGCGATCCGTCGGAGATCACGCTGACCACAGTGATGCGACCGGCGCTCGTCGACGAGCAGCACAAGATCGACCGCCTGCGGCAGGTCCACGGCGAGGGCATGTCGGACGAGCAGCGAACCCGACTGCCGATCGGCCCGGCCGAGCACCTGATCGGCCTGTTCAAGGAGTACGAGGCGATCGGCATCACGGGGTTCGTCTTCGAGTCGATCCCAAACAATCCGCGTCTCTACGAGCAGTTCGACGAGCTGGTGCTGAGCGCCTTCGACGACTGATCGACAGCCCGGCGAGGATCAACGATGACCATGCGACTCACCTTCGGCGCGCAGATTCCCGGCAACCAGACCGACTTCTCGCTGATGCGCGACGTCGCCCAGACGATGGACGCCACGCGCTGGCATTCGGCCTGGACATACGACCACTTCGTCCCGCCGCTGGACTTCATGGACGAGACGGGGGACTCGCTCGAAGGCTGGATGTCGCTGGCCGCAATCGGAGAAGCGACCTCGACGCTGATGCTGGGCACGCTGGTCTCGGCCGTGACCTATCGCAGTCCGAGCCTGGTCGCCAAGATGACGGCGACGCTCGATCACAACACGGGCGGGCGGGCGATCCTCGGGCTGGGCGCCGCCGGCCACGCTCGCGAGCATGGCTTCTATGGATGGAACTTCCCCTCGATCAAGGAGCGCTCGGACCGGCTCGAAGAGGCGACCGAGCTGATCCGCGCCCTGCTCCATACCAAAGGCCGAGTCGACTACCAGGGCAAGCACTACCAACTCAACAACGCACCATTTGCCCCCCGCGCGCATCCCGACCATCCCGGCGGATTCGTCCAGATCATGGTCGGCGGCAACGGCGAGCGCCGCACCCTGCGCACCCTGGCCCGTCACGGCGACATCTGCAACATCCGCGGCACGCCGGAAGAGGTCTCAAGGCTGATCGATGTCATCCACCGGCACTGCGCTGAAGCCGGCCGTGACCCGTCGGAGATCACCCTGACGACCGTGATGCGTCCCGCGCTGGTCTACGAGCAGCACAAGATCGACCGCCTGCGCCAGATCCACGGCGAAGGCATGCCAGAAGAGGAAGTACAACATCTCCCGATTGGCCCGGCGGAACACTTGATTAGTGTGTTCGAACAGTACGAGGCGGTCGGCATCCAGGGCTTCGTCTTCGAGTCGATTCCCAACAACCCGCGGCTCTACGAACAGTTCGACGAACTGGTGCTCAGCGCGTTCGACAACTAGGCGGGTTCCAGGGAGTTCGTCGCCCTCATTACATTTCAGTGAGGCGCAGGATTCTCATTCGAGAGCCTGTCGGGACGGCGCTGTCTTTGATCGATAACCTGCCGTCAACAACTTTGCGCCGTCAGATTTTGATCAGATTGAGCCAGCAGAGAGGTCAGCTCATGAACATATCGCGCTTGAGAATCCTCGCTGTCGGATTGCTTGTCGCATTGGCATTCGGCTTGCTTGCCGCCTGCGGCGACGACGAGCAGCAGCGACAGCAGCAGCAACAGGCCGCGGCCGACCAGCAACAGGACGAGCAGCAGAGCACCGCTGCCGCTCCGGCCCGGCAGCAACAGGATCAGCAAGAACAAGCCGCCGCGCCGACTGTCGCCGACGAGCCGCTGAAGATTGGCTTCCTGGCCGACTTCTCCGGTCCGTTGGCCGAGTTCGGTCCGGCGATTCAGACCGGTGTCGAACTGGCGATCAAGCATCTCAACGACGCCGGCGGCGTCCTGGGACATCCGGTGGAGCTGGTTGTCGGAGACACCGGACTCGACCCGACCCAGGCGACGGAAGAGGCTCGACGCCTGATCGAGGTGGAGGGCGTGCACGCGATAGTCGGTCCGCTCGCTTCCTCGATCACGCTGGCCGTCGCCGAGTCTGTCGCAACACAAGCTGGGGTACCGGTGATTTCGCCGTCCGCGACCTCGCCACAACTGACCATCGCCGAGGACAGCGACTTCCTCTTCCGCAGCACGACGTCCGATGCGGCTCAGGGGCCGGTGCTGGCGCAGCTCGCCGCGAGCCAGGGTCTGAGCAATGTCGGCGTCCTCTTTCTCAACGATCCGTACGGTCAGGGACTGGCCGACTCATTCTTCGACGCCTGGGGCGGCGACGTGCTGATGATCTCGATTGAGGACGGCCAACCGTCCTACCTCTCCGAGCTGCAGCAGCTCGCCGGCGAAGGTGCGCAGGCGCTGATCGCGATCGCCTTCCCGCAGCAGGCCGAGGTCTTCCTGCGTGAAGCTCTTGAGCAGGGGTTGTTCGACCACTTCCTCTTCGTCGACGGCACCAAGAGCCAGGACCTGATCGACGCGATTGGCGGCGAGTACCTGAACGGCATGCAGGGGACGGCGCCGGCGGCGGGCCCCGAGTCCGACTCGCTGCGGGCCTTCAACGAGGCCTACGTGGCGGAGTACGGCGAGCTTTCGCCGTTGCCGTTTATCCGCGAGGCATACGACGCGGCGATCGCGATTGGTCTGGCCGCGGAGGTGGCCGGATCGACCGACTCCGGGGCGATCCGGAACAGCTTACGCGCGGCGGCGGCGCCTCCGGGCGAGAGCGTCTCGGCCGGTGCGGATGGGATTGCTCAAGCGCTCGATGCGATTCGCAGCGGCAACGAGATCGATTACGCCGGGGCGGCGACCTCGCTCGACTGGGACGCCAACGGCGATGTGACCTCGGGCTACATCGGCGTGTGGCAGTTCGCGGACGGCACGATCGAAGAAGTCAGCGTGACCGCATTCGACCTTAGCGGCGGCCCGATCGTGGCGACGCCCAGCCCGTCCGACGACGACGAAGAAATGATGATCTCGGACGAGCCGCTCAAGATTGGTTTGTTGGCCGACTTCTCCGGCCCGCTGGCCGAGTTCGGGCCGTCGATCCAGACGGGCGTCGAACTGGCGATCAAGCATCTCAACGATGGCGGCGGAGTGCTGGGCCATCAAGTGCAGCTCGTCACTGGAGATACCGCGCTCGATCCCACCCAGGCGACCGAAGAGACCCGGCGTCTGATCGAGGTCGAGGGCGTCCACGCCATCGTCGGCCCGCTGGCGTCGTCAATCACGTTGGCCGTCGTCGAATCGGTGGCCGCAGACGCGGGCGTTCTCGTCATATCGCCCTCGGCGACATCGCCGCAGCTGACGATCGCCGAGGACAACGACTTCCTCTTCCGCAGCACCGTTTCCGATGCGGCGCAGGGCCCCGTCCTGGCGCAGCTCGCAGCCGACGAGGGCTACACCAATGTCGGCGTGATCTTCCTCAACGACCCCTACGGTCAGGGATTGGCCGAGGCGTTCGACGACGCCTGGGGCGGCGAGGCCAACATCGTCTCAATCGAACCGCGACAGGCAACGTACCTTGCCGAGCTACAGCAGGCTGCCGACAACGACGCCGAAGTGCTGATCGTGATCGCCTTCCCGCAGGAGGCCGAGATCTTCATCCGTGAGGCGCTGGAGCAGGGGCTGTTCGACGAGTTCCTCTTCGTCGACGGCAGCAAGAGCCAGGATCTGGTTGATGCCATCGGCGGCGAGTACCTCGAAGGCATGAAGGGCACGGCGCCGGCACCGGGACCGGAGTCGCCTGCATTGCTGCTGTTCAACCAGTCCTACATCGCGGAGTACGGCGAGTTGTCGCCGTTGCCGTTCGTCGCCGAGGCGTACGACGCGGCGGTGGCGATTGGTGTCGCGGCGCAGGCGGCGGGCTCGCTCGAGCCGGCGGCGATCCGCGACAGTCTCCGATCCGTGGCCGGACCGCCGGGTGATCTGTACGCGATCGGCGGGGAAGGTGTCGGCGCGGCGCTGGCGGCCGTCGCCGAGGGCTATGGAGTCGATCTCGAAGGTGTGGCGACCACTCTCAACTGGGACGAGAACGGGGACATCACGTCCGGCTACATCGGCGTCTGGGCCTACCAGGGCGGCGAGATCGTCGAGATCAGTGTGACCGCCTTCGATCTGGACGAATAGGATCGATACCGACAGCTCGTTGAGCCCGAGCGCAGCAACTGAAGCCCTGCGCTCGGGCGAGACCGAACCAATGACGGAGAGCCGAAGTCGTGGCGAGCGACCGGCCCACTAGCCGACCGTCAGGTTGGTTTCGTCTCCCTTGTATTTGCATAATGACCGGCGTTTCCCTCCTGGTCGGGGTTGCCTGCGGAGGCGATTCCGAGCAAGCGGAGCAGGGCAGCGCGGCGGCTGAGGCGTCGGCATCGACCGAGCTGCCGACGGATCCGCTCAAGATCGGTCTCTTGCTCGATTTCTCCGGGCCGCTAGCTGAGTACGGCCCGGAGCTGCAACGGGGGTTCGAGCTCGCGATCAAGCACATCAACGAAGCGGGCGGAGTCTGGGGCATGCCGGTCGAAGGCGCCGTCGGCGATACCGCGCTCGACCCGACGACCGCGGTCGAAGAGGCTCGGCGACTGATCGAGATCGAGCATGTCCACGGGATCATCGGGCCGATGTCGAGCGCCATGGCCCTGGCGGTGACGGAATCGGTGAGCGGTCCCGGTCGGATCCCGACCATTTCGCCCGTGGCGACGTCCTCTCAGATTACCCTGGCCGATGACGATGACTTCCTCTTCCGTGTCTCGCTCGCCGATCGCGTGGAGGGCCAGCACCTGGCCGAACTGGTGGCGCGAGCGGGCCTTGAGACCGTCGGCTTGCTCTATCGCGACGACGCATTCGGTCACGGCATGGCCACGGCGTTCGAGGAGCACTTTGCGGGCAATGTGACCGCGATCGCGGTCAGTCCCGGTGCGACCAGCTTCACCGCCGAGCTTGAGCAGTCGCTCGAGTTGCGACCGCAGGCGCTCGTGCTGATCGCGTTCCCGCCCGAAACCATCCTGATCGTCCGGGAAGCGCTCGAGCTTGGTCACTACGACCGGTTCTTCTTCGGAGCTGCGGCGAGGACGCCGGGAGTGAGCGAGGCGATCGGCCCCCACCTGCTGGCGGGGATGCGGGGGACGTACGTGGCCGCCGCGCCTGCGAATCCATCGTCCGACGCCTGGATGGAGGCGTACCTCGAGGAGTACGGCGATCCCCCAGGCCTCCCGTATGTCAAAGAAGCCTATGACGCGACCATTGCGTTTGCGCTTGCGGCCGAGGCAGCCCGCTCGGCTGAGGGCGGAGCAATTCGGGACCAGTTACGGCGGATCGGCTCCGCGCCGGGAACCGTGGTGATCGCGCATCCCGACAGCCTGTCCGAGGGCCTGAAGGCGCTTGCCGGAGGCGGCGACATCGACTACCAGGGCGCGGCCGGCACCCTCGATTGGGATGAGCATGGCGACATCACCCGTGGCTACATCGGGATCTGGGAGTTCGCAGAAGATGGCTCCATCACGGACGTGGAGTTGATCGAGTTCGTCGCCGATTGAGAGACTTGGATAAGCTCTCAAGCAATCAGGTTTATCAATCGATCGAGGCATCCGAATGCAGCGCCTCTTGCTTCCAGTCGTGCTGGCCCTGGTTTTCGCTCTCGCCGCGTGCGGCGGAGGCGACGACTCACAGCCGCAGCCAGCAGCCCGCAGTCAAGCGCAGGATGACGTCCAACAGCAACAACGGTCGGTCGAGCAACAAGCGCAATCGGCCGAGCAATCGGAGACGCCGGGGCCGCTCAAGATCGCCTTCCTCGGCGACCTTTCCGGAGGTCTGGCCGAGATCGGCGTCGAGATGCGCGAGGGATTCCTGCTCGCGATCAAGCACATCAACGCGGCCGGCGGCGTGTTCGGTCAGCCGGTCGAGTTCCTGATTGGCGACACGAACACCGATCCGACCATCGCCGTCGAGGAGGCGCGTCGGATGATCGAGATCGAGGGCGCCCACGTGATTGTCGGGGCGCATTCGAGTACCAACTCGCTGGCGGTGGCCGAGAGTATCACCGGCCCGGCCGGGATTCCTCAGATCTCTCCGGCGTCCTCCTCGCCGCAACTTGCCGTGGCCGCCGACAACGACTTCCTCTTCCGCGCCACGCTCAACGACAGGGTGCAGGGACCGGCGCTGGCGCAGCTTGTCAACGAGCAGGGCTACTCCAACGTCGGGCTGATCTACCGCGACGACGCCTGGGGGCAGGGCATCGCCGATTCCTTTGCCGAAGCGTTCGTCGAGACCTGGGGCGGACAGGTGGTCAAGGTCGCCGTGGCGCCGCAACAGACCAGCTATCTCAGCGAGATCCAGCAATCGCTGCAGAACCAGCCGGAGGCGCTGGTCATGCTCGCGTACGTGCCAGAGGGAACCATCATTCTGCGCGAATCGATCGAGAACGGCCTCTACGACCGCTTCGTCTTTGGTCCGACCAGCCGCAATCCGGGCTTGATCAACGCGATTGGCGGGCAGCACCTGGGCAACATGCACGGCACGGCGCCGGGCACGGCGCCGGGGACGGAATCGGCGTTGCTCTGGGAATCGGCATTCATCGACGAGTACGAGCGTCCCTACGGCTTCCCGTACACGAAGCAGGCCTACGATGCGACGATCGCCTTCGCACTCGCGGCCGAAGCGGCCGGATCGACCGACGGAGCGGCGATCCGCGATCAGCTGCGGCGGATCGGCGGGGCTCCGGGCAAGGTCGTGTTGGCTGATATCGGGAGCATTCGCGACGGACTGCAAGCGGCCCGGAATGGCGAGGACCTCGACTACGAGGGCGCGGCGCAATCGCTGGAGTGGGACGAGAACGGCGACCTCGCGCGCGGCTTCGTGGGCATCTGGCGCTTCACGGTCGAAGGCGCGATCGAAGACACCGGCGTGATTCCCTACGGGGAGTAACCGACGGACATCGACTCAATCTGATCGGATGCCGGAATGTACCTATCCAGCCCTCTCACGCGCTTCATCGTCGCTGCAGTGGTGCTTGCTGTCATCGGAGTCGGCGCCTGGCGCATCAACGCGATTGGGGGCGGAGACCAGGTCGACAAAGAGGTGCGGGTAGCAATCCGCCCGCTGGCCGACGGCCGTACCGAGGTCGCGGTGCAACAACGCCATGCCGACCGTGATGCGGACGGTTGGAGCAAACGCCTGACGCCCAACGCCCGCTTCTTGCCTCCCGACGCGGAGCCCGGTCGTTGGCTGGTGAGTTCTCCCGTCTCGCTGGCTGGGGATGATAGCGAGACCGAGCCGCTCAAAATCGCCCTGATTCAGACCGTGGGCGGTACCGGTCACGAGCGCCGCAACTCGTTCAAGCTGGCGATCGAGCACATCAACGCGGCCGGCGGCGTCCTGGGACGGCCCGTCATCGGCGTGATCGCGGACATCAATTTTGACCGCGACTTTTGCGTCGCCGTCGCCCGCCGCCTTGTCGAGGAGGAAGGCGTGCATGCCTTTGTCGGGCCCAACACCAGTTCCGCCTCGCTCGCTGTAATCGAGAACGTCATCGAGCCCCTCGGCGTTCCCGCGATCAGCCCGTCGGCCACGGCCCCCGCGCTCACCCACGCGCGCGACCGCGATTTCTTCTTCCGCGCCGTACCGTCGGACAGCGTGCAGGGAACCGTACTCGCGCAGCTCGCCGAGGAGCGCGGTCACGACAACGCGGGCGTGATCTTCCGCGACGATGCCTGGGGCCGGGGCCTGGCCGAAACCTTCCAGTCCGCCTGGGTCGGCGAGATCAGCGCCGCCGGACTCGCCTCCGAAGCTGAATCCTGCGCCGACGAACTGCGACTCGCTGCTTCTAACGGCGCGGACGCATTGATCGTGCTGGTGTTCGCCACCGAGGCCGTGCTCTGCATTGAGCAGGCGCTCGAACTCGACCTGTTCGACCGCTTCATCCTCAGCGACGGCGCGCAGAGTCTGAGCCTGGGCGCCAGCTTCGACGCCGACACGCTCGCCCGGATGATCGGTGTCGCCTCAACCAGCGGACCGGCCAGCGACTCCTCGCGCTTCTGGGAGCGGGAGTACGCCGCGGTCTGGGGCGAAACGCCGTCGAGTTCGCTCGCCTACATCCGCGCCGTCTACGACGCCGCAGTCTCCCTGGCGCTGGCCTCGCAGATTGCTGAATCCACCGATGGTTCCGCCATCCGCGATGCGCTCCGCGGCGTCGCCGACGGCGAAGGATCCACCTACAGCGCGGGCCAGCTCGCTCATGCGATGCGCGCGATCGCGAACGGCCACGCGATCGATTACGCGGGGGTCGAGAGTTCGCTCGCCTGGGACGCGAACGGCGATATCACCAAGTTCCAGATCGGCATCTGGCAGTTCACCTTCGACGGCCAGATCGAGATCGTACGCACCATTCCCTACGACCTGAGCGAGTAGCGGCTCAACGCGAAACTGAGCTTCGGACTCGCTTCCAGAGCGAACCCGACTCGTCCCCGGGATCACCGTCGACCCCCTGCGACACGAACCGGCTGACCCGATCGCGTTCGGCCAGCAGGCCTTGCGGTCGCCAGAGGAGGAACGCCACGATCAACAGGCCGATCAGCAGTTGACGCACCTGGAAGACTCGGCTGCCCAGCCAGTCGGGCAGACTCTCCTGGATCAGCGGCGTGCCGAACCAGAAGAAGCCCACGACCAGCGCGCCGACCACCACGCCTCGATGATTGCCGCTGCCGCCCACGATCAGCATCGTCCAGACGAAGAAGGTACCCAGCAGGTCGGAGAACGTCAGCGGCGAGATCGTCCCGCTGCGATGCGCGTAGATCGCGCCAGCCAGACCCATCAGCATCGAGCCGAGGATGAACGCGCCCATGCGGAAGCGCACGGTGTTCTTGCCGGAGGCCTTGGCCGTGTCTTCGTTGTCGCGAATCGCCCGCAGCGCCCGGCCCCACGGGGACGCCGTCGCCTGGGTGACCAACCAGTAGACCGCGCAGAGGATGACCAACGCAATCGCCAGCTCAACCCAGCGGTAGCCGCCGCCCGAGACTTCCTGCTCGAGGAATCCATCGATCCCGTTCAGACCGCGGCTGCGATTGACCAGACCTTCGACCGAGTTGGCGATGCTGCGCAGGATCGCCGCAACGCCAATCGTGGCGATCGCGAGAAAGTCGTCGCGCAAGCGCAGTGTCGGGATACCGAGCAGCACGGCCAGCACCGCTCCGGCCACCATGGCAAACAGCCAGCCGACGGGAATCGGTATGCCCCAGCCCGCGACGTACGACTCCAACCCCTCGGGCGCGGGCAGCGTAAGCACGGCCGAGACGTACGCGCCGACCATGAAGAACGCGGCGACGCCGAAGTTGAGGATGCCGACGCTCCACTGGATGTTCAGTGCAAGTGCGAGAATCGCGAAGATGCTCACGGTCGTGAGGAAGCCGACCGTCCAGTTGACGGCCCCGTCGAATGTGACCAGCGTGACGATCAGTTGCTCCACCTCAACGCCCCCTCACCGCACTTGCCCGAAGAGGCCGCGCGGTCGCAGCAGCAGCACGACGATCACGATCACAAACGGCACACCGGGTTTGAGCCCGGTGTTGATCCACTGGGTCGACACTTCTTGAGCAATGCCCACCGTGAGCCCGCCAATCAGGGCTCCCCACGGATTTCCGATCCCACCCAGGATGACCGCTGCGAACAGAGGCAGCAGGAGGCGGAACCCGGCGTCGAACCTCACCTCCGCCTGTAAGCCGAGCATGACTCCGGCGAGCGCCCCGAGGATGCCGGCGACAATCCAGGTCCCGATCCGGACGCGGTTGGTTTCGATCCCGGATGCCTCAGCCAGGTCCGGATTGTCGGAGGTCGCGCGCATCGCCTTGCCAAATCGGGTTCGATACAGGAGCCAGTACAACAGCACGGCGGCCAGGACCGTGACGCCGACGATGAAGAACTGGTCGGGCTTGACCTTGATCCCACCCAGAATCTCGATCGCGGGATGGATGCCCGGCGTATAGCGGAAGTTGGATGGACCCCAGATCAGCTGAATGACGGCGCGCAGCATGATCGAGATGCCCAGCGAGGCAATGGCGAAGACGAAAAAGCCGCCGCCGGCAGCGCGCAGTCGCCGAAACACGAGCCGTTCGAGGATGACCGAGAGCAAGGCCACGCCGATCATCGCGACCAGCAGGCCCACGACGAGTCCCCAGCCGAACGACAGCGAACCGAAGCGTCCGCCTGCGAAGCCGAGATTGGCGCCCTCGGCCGAGACGACGAAGAAGGCCAGGAACATGCCCCAGCCCATCTTGTCGCCGTGCGCGAAGTCTCCGATCCCGAGCACCCCAAAGACCAGCGTCAATCCCATCGCGCCCAGGGCAACGATCGATCCGACGATGATCCCGATCGTGACGAGCTGCGCGATCTCTATGTCAGGCCTCCCTCTTCGATCGTGAAGCCTTCACCATCGCCCTGGCCGAGGAAGGCTCTGCCGACATCGGCACTGGTCAACATGTCCAGTCCTGTCCCTTCGAGCGCCTTGTCCCCGTCGACCATCACCACCGCACGATCCGACCAGACCAGGGCTTCGGTAGCGTTCTGCTCGACCATCAGGATGCCGACGCCGGACATGTGAATGTTGTAGATCCGGGCCAACAGCTCGCCGCGCGCGGCTGGCGAGAGCGCCGCGGTCGGCTCGTCGAGACAGAGCATCACCGGATCGAGCATCAGCGCCCTGGCCATGGCCAGCATCTGGCGTTGCCCGCCCGAGAGACGGCTGGCGCGTTCGCGGGGACGGCCTTCGAGGTCGGGGAACATCGCCAGCACTTCGGCGATTCGCTCGCGCAGGCCGGTCTTGCGCATGTAGCCGCCCATCTCGAGGTTCTCGCGGATCGACATCGAGGTGAACACGTTGTCGACCTGCGGTACGTAGCCGACTCCTGATGCGATCATGCGCGGTGTCGACCAGCCGCTGACGTCTTCACCCTGAAACCAGCGACGACCGCGTTCGAACGGCAGCGCGCCCACGATCGCCTTGAGCAAGGTCGATTTGCCTGCTCCGTTCGGTCCAATGATCGTGAGAATCTCATCCTGGTACAGGTCGAGTGCGACGTCGTGGATGATGTCGATCCCGTCGACGTAGCCGCCGCTGAACTCTTCCACCTGCAACAACGGTGTGCGCTCGTTCATGTTGTCCGTTGTCCGCTCAGGTACGCGGCCTGCACCTCGGGGTTGGACAGCACATCGTCGGCCGAACCGACATCGAGCACCTGCCCCTGGGCCATCACGATGACGGGATCGCAGAGTTGTCGGACGAAATCGAGATTGTGCTCGATGATCAGGAAGGAGAGGCCGAGCCGTTCGCTCAGCTCCCGAATGTGTTGCGCCAGGCGGCGTACGAGGGCAGGATTGACACCGGCTCCAGGCTCGTCGAGCAGAATCATGCGCGGCTCGGCCATCAACGCTCTCGCCAGCTCCAGCAGTTTGCGTTGGCCGCCGGACAGCGCGCCGGCTCTCAGATACGCCTGATGTCCCAGCTGGGTCTGCTCGAGCACCTCGTGCGCCCGAGCCTCCAGCCGTTGCTCTTCCTCGCGGACCTTCCAGGGCACGAGCCAGTTGCGCCAGACCGCTTCGCCGGACTGCCGCTCGCCGGCCAGCATCAGGTTTTCGAGCACGGTCATCGTGTCGAGTTCCTGGGGGATTTGAAAGGTACGAACCAGTCCCTTGTCGAACATCCGGTGAGGCGGCAGGCCGGTCACGTCTTCGCCGGCGAAGAACACCTCGCCGCCGTCGGGTTTGAGAAAGCCGGCCACGCAGTTGAACGCGGTCGTCTTTCCCGCCCCGTTGGGGCCGATCATCCCCGCAATTTTGCCCTGTTCGACGTCGAAGGTGGCCCGATCGCAAGCCCGGAGACCGCCGAAGTGTTTATCCAGATCCCTGACCTGCAGCAAGGCCTCCACAGCAACAGCCTCAGCGCCTCACCCTGGCGGCCAGGTCAGCTGTCGACCGCCCAGGACGTGCAGGTGCAGGTGCTCGACCGTCTGCCCGCCCGCCTCTCCAACATTCACGACGACGCGCCAGCCGTCCGCTTCCAGCCCCTCCTGCCTGGCCACAGCCTGGGCAACCTGCAACAGGTGACCCAACAACTCGGGTTCGGCCTGATCGGCCTGCTGCAGGCCCGATATCCCGGTCCTCGGGATCACCAGCACATGCGTCGGCGCCTGCGGATTCAGGTCGCGAAAGGCGATGCATTGCTCGTCCTCGTAGACGATGTCGGCCGGAATCTCGCCGCGCACGATCGCGCCGAAGACCGTATCGGACGAGCGTTCAGCGTCCTTCACCCGCTCCTCCCTCCACTGACAGCCAGCGACCGCAGGGTAGCCTGTGCCCATGCCGCCTGACAGTACGAACCCCAACCTGGTTCTCGTCCGGCACGGGCAGAGCCAGTGGAATCTCGAGAATCGATTCACCGGCTGGATCGACGTCGATCTGTCCGAGAGGGGCCAGGCCGAGGCGCGCAGCGCCGGTCGTCAGATTCATGAGGCCGGGATCGAGTTCGACGCGGCCTGGACATCGCTGTTGCAGCGGGCAATCCATACGCTCTGGATCATCCTTGACGAGATCGATGCGCCGTGGCTCGACGTAAGACGAGACTGGCGTCTGAACGAGCGCCACTACGGCGCGCTGCAAGGTCTGAACAAGGCGGAGACGGCGGCCGAACACGGGGACGAGCAGGTGCACATCTGGCGGCGCTCGTACGACATCCCGCCGCCGGCACTGGACGAAAACCATCCCGAGCATCCGCGACGGGACCGCAGATATCGGCACATCCCCACGACCGATCTGCCCGCCACCGAGTCGCTCAAGCTCACCCTCGAGCGGGTGATGCCGTGCTGGCAGGAAGAGATCGTTCCGGCGCTGCTCGACGGTCAACGACTCCTGATCGCCGCCCACGGCAACAGCATTCGCGCGATCGTCAAGCATCTTGAGTCGATCTCCGACGAGGAGATCACGGGTCTCAACGTCCCCACCGGTATGCCGCTCGCGTACACCCTGGACAGCGACCTGAATGTCCTGGACCGCCGCTACCTCGCCGGCGAAGAGGCCGCCGCCGAGGCGGCTGCCGCCGTCGCCGCTCAAGGCCGAGCTACGCCGTGACGGCGTCCTTGTACTGGCGAACCGCATCGATGTGCGCGTCGATGTCCGGGAGTCCGGCGTTCATCGTGGCGATGGAGATCGCCGTGGCTCCGAGTTCAACCCAGCTCTGCGCGTGCGATACCCAGAGCTCGGGGTTGCCGCCGCGGAACTGAGCCTGCGGCTCCATCGGGAAGCTGTCCGGGTCGCGGCCGTTGTCGACGAGGTAGCCGCGCAGCGTATCGACCATCGCCGCCGAATCCGGGTTGGGCGGGCCGACCGGGAACCAGCCATCGCCGATCTTGGCCGTGCGGCGCAGTTGCAGATCGTGGCCGCCGCCGAACCAGACTTCAATCGGCTCCGTCGGACGAGGCTCGATGCCGGCAGCGTGAACCGTGTGAAACTCGCCGTCGAAGTCGACCAAGTGGTTCGACCACAGCGCGCGCATGAGCTCGATCTGCTCCTCCTGCCGGCGGCCGCGATTGCGGAAATTCTCGCCCAGCGCCTCGTACTCGACGTGGTTCCAGCCGCTGCCGACGCCGAGTCGGAAGCGGTTGCCCGAGAGCACACCAAGCTGGGCGGCCTGCTTGGCGACCAACGCCGTTTGACGCTGGGGCAGTACGAGGACGCAGGTTGCCAGCCCCAGGTTCCTTGTGCTGGCCGCGATGAAGCCCAGGGTCACGAAGACCTCGTGGAACGGATGCTCGTCCGTGTACGGACCCGTCATTCGATGCACGGACGGATCCGCGCCAAGGACGTGGTCGTAGATCAACAGGTGGTCGAAGCCCATGCCCTCGACCGCCTGTGCAAAGTCGCCGATCGCGGACGGATCGTTGTCGATTTCATTGGTCGGAAGCACGGCTCCCAGGGTCAGATCGATAGCCATGTGTGTCTCTTTTCGGAATCGCAGCGGTTGTCGGCAGGGTAGCGTCGAGTTCGGAAATGGCCGGTTTGGCGGGTATTGACGGCGCCCCATAGGCTCTGGTTTGTATCCAGGAGTTCCAGCAATGCCCACTCCCCGACAGTTCCTACGTCCTCTCGTGCTGGGAGCACCGGAGCCTCCAACCGACATCCCGACCTACCCGTCGCGGATGATCCACTTTTTCGATCCGTCCAACGAGCGGATCCGCAATCGCCTGCCGCAACTCGCGCCGACCCTCGACATCCTGCTCGGCAACCTTGAGGACGCGATTCCTCCTTCGGCCAAGGAAGCAGCCCGCGCCGGTTTGATCGAGGTTGGCCGGACGCTGGATCTGGGAGCGACCAGGCTGTGGACGCGGGTCAACGCGGTCGACAGCCCCTGGTTCCTCGATGACATGCTCGAACTGACCGCGGAAATCGGCGACGTGTTGGACACGGTGATGTTGCCCAAGGTCAACGGGCCGGAGGAGATTCGCTTTCTCGATCTTCTGCTGGCCCAGCTTGAGGCCCGCAACGGCCTGAACCGGCCGATCCTGATTCACGCCATCCTCGAAACCGCGCAGGGCGTGTCCAACGTTGAGGCCATCGCCCAGGCCAGCCCGCGATTGCAGGGCATGAGCCTCGGACCCTCGGACCTCGCCGCGTCACGTCGCATGAAGACCACTCGTGTGGGCGGGCCGCATCCCGGCTATGTCGTGCGCACCGACGCCGACCCCGATGACGAGGCCGTCCCGCGCACCTCGTACATCCAGGATCCCTGGCATTACACGCTGGCGCGCATGATCGACGCCTGCGCTGCGAACGAAATCTACCCGTTCTACGGACCGTTCGGCGACTTCTCCGACCCGGTCGGATGCGAGGACCAGTTCCGCGCTGCTTTCATCCTCGGATGCGTCGGCGCCTGGACCTTGCATCCGAACCAGATCCCGATCGCCAAGGCCGTCTTCCGTCCCAATCCCGACGAGGTTGCGTTCGCTCGCCGCGTCGTGGCGGCGATGGAAGAGGCGGGCGGTTCAGGAGGCGTCGCGGTCGTCGACGGCAAGATGCAGGACGATGCGACTTACAAGCAGTGCCAGGTTCTGCTCGACCTGGCGGAGATGCTGGCGGCCAAGGATCCGGAGCTGGCTGAGCTGTACGCAGACTGAGGTTCGCGACCTAGTTCGCGCGTCCCCGCGATGCGAGTTCTTCGTACTTTTGACCCGTGAGGCGTCGCATGATCTGCGCGGCGTAAGTCGAGAGCGCCCACTTGCCGGTCATGGCGAAGGCGACCGCGACGGCGATGATTGCCCACTCGGCCGCCGAAAGCGGTGAGAAGTCGAAGAAGTTGCGCAGTGGCGGCGTGTACAGCGTGAGGATGAAGACGCCGAGCAAGGCGATGCCGAAGAACGTCACCAGCGCCGGACGCATCAGGTTGTCGCGCGTTGCGCCCTGGTAGCCGATCACCTCGACCATGTAGGCCAGCCCGACAATCCCGATCGTCGTCGAGACCAGCGTTCGCGCGTCCTCGACCGGCCGACCCAGGATGCCCTCGGTCAGCAGGTGGACGGCCACCGCAGACACCGCCAGGGCCAGCGACGCCGGTATGGCAAAGCGCATGGTCGAGGAGAGGAAGTCGTGCCCGGCAGCGCGCGGAGGTTTGGTCAGCGTGATGAACACCGCCGGCACGCCGAGCGTGAACAGCGCGGTCAGCGAACCGTGACGCGGCAGGAAGGGAAACTCGAGACCCATCATGTTCGAGATGAAGATGATCAAGAAGGCGTAGAAGCTCTTCGTCACGAACAGTTTGGAAAGCTGAGACGCATTGCCGAGCACGCTCTGGGCGATCCCGGAACCCTTGACCAGCGCCTCGAACGAGTCGTCGCGCAGCACGATCGCTGCGACGCCCTTGGCAGTGTTGGCTCCCGACTCCATCGCCACGCCGACATCCGCCTGACGCAGCGCGCGAACGTCGTTCGCCCCGTCGCCGACCATCGCGACGTAGTGTCCGTTCGCTTGCAACGCCGCAACGATCCGTTCCTTCTGCTGCGGCGCGATGCGGCCGAAGACCGAGTTCTCCTCAACCGCGTCGGCAAACTCATCCGCGCTCAGCCGCTCTAGCTGAGCCCCGGTGATCAAACCGCCGACCAGCCGAATCCCCAGTTGCTGCACCAGCGCGGCGACGGTCGCCGGGTTGTCGCCGCTAATGATCTTCGGTTCGATCCCGAGTTCGTCCATCATCCGGAACGCGTCGGCGATCTCGGCCCGCAGCTCATCCGCGACCGTGACCAGCGCCACGGCCCGGAGCTGCGGCAGAGTATCGGTCTCCGCGTCGGGCATTGCCGCGGCCTCGGCGAAGACCACCCCGCGCAATCCCCGCTGGGCGGCCAGCTCATACTCGGCCAGCAGCTCGGCTCTCGCCTCTTCGTCGTCGCTTGACGACGTTCGCAGCAGGCGCTCAGGCGCGCCGAGGACAAAGACGCGCTCTTCGCCGTCGAGTCGGAGGCGAGCGGCGCTCCAGCGGCGCTCGGAGTTGAACGGCTCGTCGTCCATCAGCGCGGCGCCGTTGGACTGCGGAGCGAATGCGACTGAGAGCGCCTCGGCCGTCTTGTTATTGGCCGAGGTCGACAGGGCGAATGCGCCCAACCATCCGGCGAGCGCCCGCCCGCCCGGCGCCCAACGAACATCATCGACCTGTAGGCGGTTGGCGGTGATCGTGCCCGTCTTGTCGAGGCAGATCGTGTCGAGGTAGTTCAGCGCCTCCACTGCGGTGTTGTCCTGAACGATCGCGCCCATCCTCGACACTCGGAGCGCGCCAACTGCGAAGGCCACAGTGAACCCAAGCATCAAGCCTTCGGGAACGACGGACGTCGCCGTCGCGATCGTTGCCTTCACCGCCTCATCGAACTCGCGACCGGTGATCAGGAAGGAAATCAGAATCAACAGCCCGAGGATGGCCGTGCCGACGATCAGCCCGTCGAGGATGCGCTTGAAGCGCAGCTGCAACGGTGTCTCGGTTCGTTTGAGTTCTCGCGCGTCTCTTGTCTCGCGGACCGCTCGGGACTCATTGCCGACCCGGGTCGCACGGTAGTAACACGAGCCGCCGACGCAGAATGCGCCGGACTCCAGTTCAGCGCCCGGACCTCGCCTGACCGAACTGGTCTCGCCTGTCAGGATCGATTCATCCAGTTCGGCTTCATCCCAGACGATTGGCCCGTCGGCGACGACCTGGTCACCGCTGCGCAGGACGAGCAGATCATCCTCGACCACGTCGGTGGCGAAGACCTCTTTTTCGAAACCTGCTCGTACCACGGTCGCGCTCGGCGCGGTCAGCGCGACGAGCCGGCGCAGGTTGCGCGTTGCCCTCAGTTCCTGGAATGTCCCGACGAGCACGTTGGCCAACACGACGATTCCTACGAAGGCGGCGTCCTGCAGGTGGTCGGTCTTCTGCTCCGTTACTGCCAACACCAGCAAGATGCCAATCAGGCCGAACAGAACCAGATTGAAGTAGGTGAAGACGTTGGAAACGATGACATCAACGTCGGACCGTTGCTTCGAGGTGTCGCGGTTGACGCGGCCAATGGCGACCCGCTGCTCGACCTCCTTCTCGGTCAGTCCGACCAACTCGGGCGGCTCAAGCGGAGCGCTGCGTCGGCTCGGTGCTTGCGCTGCCTGCGGCGAATCAACTCCTGCCGTCGCTGACGCTGGCGATGCTCCTTGCACCAGGGCTAGCGGCGGCGGGCCGGCCTGCGTGGTCGCGGTCGGCCAATCGGTCAACCAGCCGTCGGCCGTGCGACCCTCGATCTCTTCCAGCGCTCGCGTGACCTGCGCGAGCGACTGTGCGTCGAGGGGGGCTTGGCCTTCCTCGAGGGCAGCGAGATCGAATACCGGTTGCGGCTCCTCACCAGGAGCCGCCGAATCTGAGACGGGGTCACCTGCCATAAATCAATCCAATGCGAGGCCGCTCTCACTCTCGCACATTGGAGCTCGCCGGACGCCTGCGTCGTCGCCCAACGCGTTAATCGTTGAGAGACCGCTCAAGTCCCGCGAGGCGCTCCGCTCGACGCGTCGCCCTCAGACCGCGTCGAGACTCGATCGTTCCCCAACCCAGCGTCAGCGCGAACATCGCCGCCTGCACGAGCACCACCGTCGCGCCCGAGGAGACATCGACGAACCACGAGACGTACACGCCCAGGAACCCGGTCACGGCGCCGAGCACCACCGCGATCAGGAAGAGACGCGGGAAGGAGTCTGTCAACATCCTCGCTACGACTGGCGGGATCACCAGCGCAGCGGCGATCAGTGTGACGCCGAGGACCTGGAGTGCAGCCACAACGGTTGCGGCCAGAGCGAGCGAGAAGATCGTCTCAACCCAGCGCACCGATATTCCGTAGGAGGTAGCGACATCTTGGTCGAAGGTTACGAACACCAACGGTTTCCAGAGCAGGAACAGGACGACGGCAATCAACAAGACCATGCCCGCCGTGACATAGAGGTCCTGATTGGTGATGCCGAGGATCTCGCCAAAGAGCGCAGCCTCGAAGTCGCGGGTGAAGCTTCGGGCTCTTGAGATCACGGCGATGCCGATCGCGAACGCGGCGGTCGTGACGATTCCAATCGCCGCGTCGCCGCCGATCTGCCGCCTCCTCGCGGCTTGATTGATCAGAAAGACTGAGAACGCGCCCCAGAGGCTGGCTCCGAGGAAGAAATTGAAGCCGATCGTGAACGAGACGACGGCGCCGCCGAAGATGCTGTGAGCGAGGCCGTGTCCGATGTACGCGAGTCGGCGCAGGATGACGAACACACCGACGGCCGCGGTCACGCCGCCGACCAGGGTGGCAGCGATCATCGCCCGTTGCATGAAGCCAAACTCGAACGGCTCAAGCATGATCGGAGCGGGGCTCGGATTCTGCATCGGCGTCCTCGTCGCCGGCCTCGTCGCCGTCTGGGCGGCCGATCACGCTTACGACATCCGGCGGCGGCAGGACATCGCCGTGCGCGCCCGGCGCCTCCTCGGGAATCGGCAGGACATAGGTCTCGTGCCCGCTCTGCACGACCAGCATCGGCTGGCCGTAGGCTCGCTCGAGGATGTCGGGCTGCAATACCTCAGAGGGCGGCCCATCAGCCAGTACCGTTTGTTCGCCCAGCGCGATCAGCCGCGGTAAGTGAGAGGCGACCCCGTTGAGGTCGTGAGTTGTCAAGACCACGGTGACGCCGGCCGTGTTCAGACCGGCCAACTGGTGCAGGATCTCGTGCCGAGTCTTGATGTCGACGCCCGAAGTCGGTTCATCGAGCAGCAGGAGGTCCGGCGATCGAATCAACGCGCGAGCCAGGAACGTGCGTTGCTGTTGTCCGCCCGACAATGCGCGGATCGGGCGATCGGCCAGGTCGGCGATGCCGAGCTGGGAGAGCACCACTCGAGCACGACTGCGTTCAGCTCGGCTGGTCCACGGCAGCCAGCGCCGGGTACGCCAACTGCCCAGCATCGCCACCTGCTCGACGGTGATTGGAAAGTTCCAGTCGACGGTCTCGACCTGCGGTACGTAGCCCACACGGGTGTTGTCGGCGACCTTGGCCGTCCCGGCGTAGAGTTCGGGCTCGCCGAGTAGCGACCGCAACAGCGTGGTCTTGCCGCATCCGCTCGGTCCAACGATGCCAATCAACTCGCCCGGGGCAATGTGCACATCCACGTCCCGCAGCGCGACCACGCCCTCGTAGCCGAGGGCGACGCCTTCCAGCCTGACCAGCTCATCTACTGCGACGGTCGCCATGTGCTGCTCGTATCGAATCCATCCAAGGCCGACGCGTCACCGCCGAGCACGGTGACCATGGTGCGCACATTCTCGACCATCATGCCAACCAGTGTGTTCTCGGGATCGCCGGGAAGTCCGGGCAAGTCATCGTCCGACAGGGTCGAGACCTGCACCGCCCCAGCCTCGTGGGCGATGGTCTCCAACACCTCCGAGGGGAAGACTTCCGACCCGAAGATCGCCGGCACGCCGGCATCTCGAATCTGTTGAATCAGCTCGGCCACCTCGCGAGGCGCCGGTTCCGAGAAATCCGACGGTTGGATCGCGCCAATGATCTCAAGGCCGTAGCGCGGCGCGAAATAGGGGAACGAATCGTGATAGGTGATCAGTTTGCGGTGCGCTTCGGGAATCGTTGCCGTGGCTTCCGCGATCGCGTCATCCAGCTCCCACAGACGCGCGATGAATCGATCGGCGTTGGCCGCGTAGTAGTCGGTCCCGTCGGGGTCGACCTTGGTCAGTTCGCCGCGCACGATCTCGGCATATTCCACGGCCAGGTGCGGCGCGGTCCAGAGGTGGGGGTTGGGGTTGCCGTCCTCCTCGGGAAAGGAAAAGTCGAAGACGTACTCGTCGGGCGAGACGGCGAGATTGCCGAGCAACACGATTGGAGCGTCCTCGGACGCGTTTGCTTCGGCCAGCTCAAGCGTCGGCAACTCCAGATTGAGGCCGTTGATGATGATCAGGTCGGCTTTCTCGATCTCGCTGACGGCCGAGGGCGGCGGATCGAATGTGTGACTGTTGGTGCCCTCGGGGACGAGGGCGACGACGGTGATGCGGTCGCCGCCGACCTCCTCGATGATGTTGCGCAGCGGGGCGACGGTCGTAACGACGAGCAGTCCCTCGTGCTCGGTCTCGCCACCGCAGCCGGTGCCCAGCAGTCCAATCGCCACGGCGAACGCGACCAGCAACGATCGCAGAGTGACCAAGATCATTTCGTCTAACCCCGCTCCAGTGCGGAGTCAGGCTATGGAACTTCCGCCGTTGTTGCAATCAATTGCAACAAGGTCGGCGAACTAGACCAGACCAGGCCGAATGCTGTTGCGCGGGAATCCACCCGCTCCCAGCGTGTGCGGCCAGACATCGAACAGCGTGTCAATCTCGATCCGGTTGTCGTCGAAGTGCAGGTAGCGCTCAAGCACCGGCTCGGAGAACAGTGAGATGCGGTGCCCGCTCGCCCCGAAGATGCGGCCGTTGGCCGCGTCCGATTGGTCCGAGGCGAGCCATGCCACGATCGGAGCGACGTTCTTGGGGTCGCGGGCCGTGCCGGCCGCAGATTCGGAGGGTGCAGGCTCGGCCGCGTCAACACCGAGGCCTCGGTCAGTCATGCGCGTCGATGCGCCCGGCGCGATGCAGTTACAGGTGACCCCGTACCGATCCAACGCGCCGACGTTGGAGCGCATCAGGCCCAGCTTCGCCGCATGGGCTGCGGAGTAGTTCGGCTGTCCCGCCGCCCCGCGGATCCCGGCGTCGGATGTGAAGTAGACAATGCGCCGGTGTTGACCCTCGCGGTTCGCCCGCCAGTAGATCGAGGCGAACTTGGTCGGGGCGAAACACCCCTTGAGATGTGCGCGGACCAGACTGTCCCACTCGTCCTCCGTCATGTTGAAGATCATCCGCTCCCGCAGGATGCCGTGGGCGCAAACGAGCACGTCGAGTCCACCGAACTCATCGATCGCCGTCTGAACCATCCGCTCGGCCGTGTCCATGTCCGCCACGTCGCCGACGAAGGGAACCGCTTCGCCGCCGGCGTCGCGGATCTCGTCGACGATCGCCTCGACCTTCGAGGCGTCCATGCCGAATCGTCCCTCGACATCGAAGCCGGTGTCAGCCACGACGACCTTCGCGCCCTGTTCTCCAAACACACGGCAGAGATTCGAGCCGATCCCGCCGGCGCCACCGGTGATGATGCAGATCCGTTCGTCCAGGTGCGTTGCCATGATTCCCGCCTCTCGTTGTGCAATATGCCTGCTTATGGGAACTGGCGCGGCGGCGGGCCCACGCCCTGCAGCTCAAGCGTTTGCGGCATGAGCTCGAACAGGGTGTCGATGTCCCAGTACGGCTCGACGTTCCAGATCGTCTGCTCCCACTCGGGCTCTCTCCAGATCGTGATCTTGTTGCCCGTCGTCCCGACGACGCGGCCGCTGATCTCGGCCGAGGCGTCGGAGGCGAGATAGGTCACCGCCGGCGTCACGTTGTTCGGGTCCATCGCAGTCCCGGCCGCCGTCAGGCTGGGGGCGTCGGTCGACTGGTCGATCCCGCGTCCGCGATCGGTCATGCGCGTCGATGCGCCCGGAGAGATGCAGTTCGACGTCACCCCGTAGCGCTCCAGCGCCTCCGCGTTGGACAGCGAGAGTCCGATCTTGCCGGCGTGCGCGGCCGAGTAGTTGGGTTGACCGGCCTCGCCGCGGACGCCCGCCGACGACGTGAAGTAGATGATCCGCCGGTTGCCCTTGTCGCGGTTCGCGCGCCAGTGAATCGACGCGAACTTGGTCGGCGCGAAACAGCCCTTGAGGTGGATCCGAACCAACTCGTCCCACTCCTCCTCGGTCATGTTGAAGACCATCCGCTCGCGCAGAATGCCATGGGCGCAGCAGAGGATGTCGAGGTCGCCGAAGGCATCGATGGCGGTCTGGACGGCGCGTTCGGCAGTATCCATGTCGGCGATGTCGCCGGCCACGGCCACGGCCTGGCCGCCGTTGGCGATAATCTCGTCGACCACGGCCTGGACCTTGGATGGATCCATGCCGGCGCGGCCCTCGACATCGAAACCGGTGTCGCAGGCGACCACCGCCGCACCCTGCTCGGCGAACACGCGGCAGATGTGTGATCCCATACCGCCGGCGCCGCCGGTCACCAGCGCCACCTTGCCATCGAGGTGTCCCATGTCATCCCCAATCTCTGAACGCGAGATACGGAGCGAGGCTAGGCGCGGGGGCGGGGCAGGGTCAAACGACTATGGCTCAGGTGCAGCCCGTTCATTTCCGGTCGCGCTCGTCGCAACTGGACGCCCACCGACAAACCGGTCCTCGTAGGGCTGCGCATAGAGGCTCCAACTGGCCGCGTAGATCGACAGACCCAACTTGCGGGCCACGGCCAGCGAAGCCGTGTTCTCCCAGGATGTGCTGTACAACGGCCGCCGGCCAGATTTGCGTACTGCTATCGCCCAGGCCGCTGTGACTCGTTCGGCCAGGCCCTGCCCGCGAAAGGGCTCAGCCGTCTCCAGGCTCGCTTCTGCCGCCTCAGAACTGCGCCTCGCGCAGGCGCAGAGGCTGACGGCCTGGCCGTCCACCAGGACTGCGGCCATGGGAGTCCGGTCCGGGATCTCTTCCGAAGTCCAACCGCGGAAATGACGCTTCAACATGCCAGCGTCGTCGATCAGCGTGACGCCCTCTGGTGCTGCCATCCGATCGGGGAATTCCAACGCCGGCCCGGAGACCAGGTCCCCGCCCAGGAGTGCGTGGTAACGCTCGTCGAAGCGCGGTGGGTCTCGCCAGTCGTCAAGTGGTTGCTCCTGGGCAGCCAGCCGGTCCAGTTCGTCCGCGAGATCGGGTGCGACGCGCGAGCCGACGGCCCAGACGCGGCTGGAGCGGCTGCGAATCAGTGTGAACGCAGGCCCGATCGCCGGCTGCGGCTCCAGCGTAGATACGATTCGGCGCGCTTCGTCGAAGCAGTACATCGTCCGCAGATGAAGCGCTGGAGTTGCGCTCAAGACTGGCTCAGCCACTCTGGGTCGAGGAGCCGGCGCACGATGTCGACGGCCTCAGCCTTGTCGAACCGTTGGTAGGAGTTGGCCTTGGAGAGCTGCTGGTCGCCGAAGAAGAAGCGTTCGTAAAGCTCCTGTCGGCCGGCGAGGGAGGTGCCGACGACGTCCCAGGCGAGGCGGAAGAGGGGCACCTTCTCGATGCCTTCCTCGGTCATGTCGGCGGCGCCTGTGAAATAGCGCTCGACCGATGGACCGACCGCCTGGGTGACGGCTTCCATGTTGGCCTCTGAGGGTGCGGCCATGAAGTTGCTGCCGCCGATCTGCTTGATGTGGTCGATGATCTGGACGTAGTACTCGGGGAACAGCCGCAGGCCGGCGGTGATCGCGTTGGCGTTGCAGTACCAGACGCCATTGGCTGGATTCTCAGCAGAGCCTTCAACCGCGGCGATCGCGATCGACTCGAGCGTTTGCAACATTGTCACGATCTCGCCGAGGCGAATTTGCACGTTGATGAACGAATTGGTTTGCGCGGATTCGGCAATCAGGTGGGCCAAGCCGAGCAGAAAGCGGGTCTTGGCGACGTTCTTGACGATGACGTGGTGTCCCAACGACTCCTGGAACTGCATGGCGAGGAGCGCAGAGTTGTGAATCTTTTCGTCCTGATAGTCGAAGACGTTTTCCCAGGGCACCTCGACATCGTCGAACACGGCGACCGTATCGATCTCTTCGAAGCGGCTGGAAACCGGATAATCGTGGCTTGAACGGTCGGGGTCGAAGGAGTCGCGGCAGACCCAGTGCAGGCCGGGCGCATCAACAGGAATCGTGAAGCCGAGCGCGTACTTGAGCTCAGCCTCGCCCTTGATGATCGGCAAGCCGAAGGAGACGTTTTCGTCACAGAATGGCGCCAGCGTGCCCAGCACTCGTGAGCCGCGCACGATGATGCCGTCGGATGTGCGCTTCACGACCCCGGCGTTGAGGTAGGGTTCCTGCTCTCCAAGCGGAGTCTTTCGGTCGATCTGAGGGGTGACGAATGTGTGGGTCAGGCAGACGTCATTGCGGCGGCAGTGGTTGAGGATCTCAACAACGTGCCGGCCGAGTTGGGGATCCTGTTGGCCCCAGTGATGCTCGGCTGCGGCGACGCCAGCCATGGCCGCGTTCATGTAGTCGGGCGCGCGGCCAAGCTGTCCCCCGGTGTGTTCGGCCCAGGCCGCGTAGGCGGCGCCTCGATCTCGCAGATCCTGTTTCGAGCGAGGGATCTTGAACGAGCGGTGGGAGCGTTCGCCGTCTTCATCCTCGTAGGTGAGGATGTCGCGGTTGGCGGGGTCGCACTGGAAGTCGTAGTACGCGGCGATCGTGTGGGCGGCGTTGGCGAAGCCGGCCGCGCTGGTCACGTCCTCGACGAGCGCGCCGTTGTGCCAGATACGGCGTTGATCCTTCAGCCCGGCCAGGTAGGCCGCGCCGTCGCGCATGGCCATCGGTCGGTGGTCCTAGTCGCCGCCGCTGAAGGCTGGCGTGGGCTCGTCGACGAGCGCTTCCTCGCCCTCGGTCGGCAGGACCTCCGCGTAGTTCAGGGCGCCGTCGATGTCGCCCTCCCAGTGCTCGCGAGGGAGTTCGTACAGCACTTCGATGCCGTGGCCGTCCGGGTCATTGATGTAGACCGAGTGCGTCATCCCGTGGTTGATCCGCAGGTTGAACTTGACGCCCTTCGACTGCAGGAACGCGATCTGCTTGAGCCACGAGTCGCGGTCCGGGTAGTGGACGGCGAGGTGGTTGAGTCCGGGCCGGCGGGGAGCCATCGACCAGTCGCCGGAATCTTCCGAATCGCCCATGATCTCGGCCAGTGCGAGGTCGTGGTGGCTCTCGGAGAGGCCGTTGTAGAAGCGCATGGTCATCGAACGCTCGTCGCGCGGCTTGAGCGAGCCAATGTGGCGGAAGCCCATGACGTCGGTCCAAAACTCGTGGGCGACCTCGATGTCGCGCACGTTGAGGACCAGGTGGTTGACGCCGACCGGGGTCATCGCGCGAGCGGGTGCTTCACTCATGATTCGTCGTCCTTCCGATCGTCCATCACTCCGAGTTCGAGTGGAATCAAAGGTACCAAAATCTCTCAACGGCTAGCGAAGCCGCGCCAGCGCGACGGCCATCGCCTCGCTGTCGACGCCGTCGCGGTCGGCTGCGTCGACCACATCGCGGAAGCGCCGAACCGTCTGCTGGAGTCGAATGCGACGGAAGAGCGCGGCGTCGGCAGTCGAGCCAAGTTCGCCGTAGCGCTCCACGATCCGCCAGCCAAGGTCCGTGCCGTAGGCGTCGACGAGGCGGGCCATATCGACCGCCGGATCAGCGACCCGGACACCGTGCCAGCCGGTGACGGCGGCAAGTTCGCGGACCAGGGGATCGACCAGCAGGCGCTCGACCGTGATGCCGCCGTGCACCAGCGACGGATCAACTCGCCAGACTGAATCGTCTTCGAGGAATCTTGACCACCACTTGCGCGCCCAGGTCATGTCGGACCAGTTCAGCAGCGGTCGCAAGATCGTTTGAGAGCGACGGGCCAGGGTCGCGTGTTCGTCTCGCCAGGCGCGAAACGACGCCGCGCCCAGGCCTCGCGCGCGCTCGACGGAGAACTGGTGCAACTCGTGGAAGAACGCGGCCAGATCGCGCACCAGAGCGTCGCGGTTCTGGTCCACGATCAGGTCCGGCCGCAGCGGTCGTCCCTCAGGCCGCTCTGCGGCATGCCAGGTCCGCCTCCAGTCCTCGCTCCTGTTGGTGTGTTCCCAGATCGGGACTGTGGGACTGAGGAAGCCGCGCAGGTGGGGCATGACCGCAGACATGACCTTGAGCTGGTTCGCCGCATGCTCCGACTGCGCGAACAGTGCGGTCCAACCTTGCCAATCGACTCGGACGAGCTCGGCGTCGGGCTCTTCGCGGAGAGTGATCTCATCGGCGGTGAGGTGCGGGAACCGCGCAGCCAGCGCGAACACGTAGTCGGTCGTACGGTCGCCAACTGCAGGAGCGTCGGGCATTACTGGAGTGTATCTTCGGACTCTTCTGAGACCGCCGCACCTGGCGCCAGCGGCGGGCGATCCTCACCCAGCCACTGCACAGGATCGACGTCGACACCCTGGATGATCACTTCCCAGTGCAGGTGCGGCCCGGTTGAGAGGCCGGTCGTGCCGATATTGCCCAGCCAGTCGCCTGGCGCGACCTCGTGACCGGCGCGAACCGCGATCAGCGACATGTGCCAATAGCCGCTGTAGACGCCGGCTCCGTGGTCAACGATCACGCCCATGCCGTGGAGCACGAGTTCTCCAGTCCAGACGACCGTGCCGTGTGCGGGCGCGACGATCGGGTCGCCTTGCTGCGCGGCGATGTCGTGTCCGTGGTGCCATCCCGTGGCGACGACGCCGTCGTACGAGCGCTGCGCGCCGAAGACGCCCGTCACCTCGCCCTCGACTGGAAGGATCCAGGCGCCCCGCCAGCGCGGCGGTCCGCTGACCGCGGTGTGCTCGGTGAAGCGGATGGCAATGTCGTGTGCAACGGCGGCGGGATCGGCCGGAGTCCCTGTACCGCCGAGCACGACCTCTTCGAACGGTGCGGTGTTTGCCAGGACCATGACCGATTGCGCGATCGTGCGCAGCCAAACTCCTCCCTCGCCGTAGAGATCGACCAGGACCTCCGTGACGCCGAGGTCCGCATCGCGCGGAACCGCGATGATTCCCCACCACCCGCCCTCCGCCGCCGAACTGAGGTCCCAGCCCCGACCCGCGACGGTGGCGGCGGCGGCGTGGGCGTTGAAACCCTCCAGCGTCACCGCGAATGCGCCGCCCTGGACAACCACCTCCGGCGACACCCTTGCCACCTCGATTTGCTCCGGCTCGGTCACCGCGGGCTGCTCGTGCTGCTCCGTGACTGCGTCCGACGGCTGATCAGGCTCCTCGCCTTGCGGCGGCTCCGCCAACTCCGTTTGCGCGGCCTGTGTCTGAGCGGGTTGCGGTGCCGGCGCGGGTTCAGGTTGAACCGCCGGATCCTCCGCCGGCGCCTGGACCGCCGGTTCCGGTTGGGGCTGGTCTTGAAATGCCTGGTCGACCTCGGTTGGTTGAGCCTGCGATTGGGCAGGCTGGGCAGAGCGAACCGTCGTGACGACGGTGACGTCGTCGGCCACCTGCGGAGTGTCATCGCTTGAACGAAGCAGGAACGCTGCGCCCGCGCCGACCGCGGCGGAGATCACCGCCAGCGATAGCGCCAGTGCTAGCAAGCGACCGCTCAACTGCTGCTCCGTCGCAGGGTTCCGGGAACTCGTTCATGGTGGCGGTTGGATGACACCGCCAGCGCTCGTACCCTCACTGTAGTGAGCAGACCGGCGGATCCGGATCGTGGAGGCTGCATGGCATCTGAATCAACGACTTCGTCGGTTCTGGCCGGACCGCCGCTGGAACGCATCGCCAAGCCCTGGGGCGAAGAAGTGATTCTCGATCGCTGCGCCAATTCGGTCGTCAAAATGCTGCGCATTGACCCGCACAGCCGTTTGTCCCTGCAATACCACCGTCGCAAGCGCGAAACGCTGATGCTGCTCAGTGGTTCGGCGATCCTGACGGTCGGCGCATCTGCCGACAGCCTGCGAAACAGCAAGCTCCTGCCCGGTTTCCGTATCGAGATCGAACCGTGGACCGTACACCGGGTGGAAGCAGGGTCGGTCGGCGCCGACATCCTTGAGGTCGCCTCAGGGCTGCGTGACGGCGAGGATGACATCGTCCGCCTGGCCGACGACTACGGCCGCGTCGCGCTGCTCGAGCGGTCCTGACAGGCGATCCACATGCCGTCGCCCGAGCTCTTCCAGCGCATCGTCGAGGGCGACGAGATCGCGCTGCGGGACACGTTCCGCTCCTACGGACCCACCGCGCGCGAACTCGCCCGCCGCATCGTTGGCCACGATCAGGCTGACCTCGTCGTCGAAGAGGCCTTCCTGTTGATCTGGACGGAGCCCGAGCGCTGGGCATCCGCGGCGCTCGACGTGCATGTCCTGCGCATTGTGCGCGACCTGGCGCTCGCGGTCCGCAGGCGCGGAGTGACGCCGGACCTGGCGGCTATCGATCTGGAGCCGTTCTCGATCGCGCCCGACCTCAACGCTCCCGACGTGGTCCATGAGATCGACCACGACGAGCTTCAGCGCCTCATGTTGCGGATGCCGAATGGAAACGGCCGAAAGCTCGAAGATGCCTGGCTCGACGAGTCTTTTGGCGAGGATGAGGATCTGGAAGAAGCGCTGGACGATTTGGTGGAGGGAATCTATAGCGGCCGGCTGAACCGTCGGACACAGTGAATCGGGCCGCGACGCGATGACAGAGACGACGCAGTCGATCGGCGCCTACTATCTCGGCTTGCTCGATGAGCAGCAACATGCTGCGGTCGAGCGACTGGTCCGGTCCAACCCGCGGATACGCGGCCGTTGTGCCTCCTGGCCCAACGCCGCCGCGGCGATCACCTGCGGGACACTGATCGTCGACGCTGCGCCCGTCGAAGCGCGGCTGGAACAACGACTCATCCAGCGTGCGCGGGTCGCCCGTCCGCCGTCCGTCCGCTCACCGCGGACGCTCCAGGTCGCCAGACGCGGCGCGCTCTGGATCTTGCTCCTTGGACTCGTCGCTCTGGCGGTCATCTTCGGCTTGCTCGCCTTCCGGGCCGATGAACCAATCTCCGGTCGCGCCGTCGCGCTCAACGAGGACGGCACAACAGGCGTCCTCTTGCCGAGATACGAGGAGCGCCTGTTCGCGTTGATCTTCTGGGGTCTGCCCGAGCTGGGACTGGACGAAACCTGGCAGATCTGGCTGGTGCGGGAGTCGGGCGCGGTGGAGGCCGGTCCCTCGTTCTCGCGGGACGCCGACGGGCGAGCCGCGGTCACGATCGATCCAAACACCCTGGAGTCCCCGGACGAACTGATTGGGTTCGCCGTCTCCCGCGACAATCCATCGCGGCGTCAGGATGGCACGCCGTCCTCGGACGACATCCTCTATCAGTTCGCGAGGCGATAGCGTGAGATCGGCCGGGCCGCAGGTAGACTGCGTGCCATGGTCTGAGTAGAAGCGAGGGAGCACGATGGACTTTGAATTCAACGCCGATCAGGAAGCGTGGCGCGGCGAGATTCGCGGTTGGATCCGCGAAGAATTCGGCGAGAGCTGGAATGGACTCGACGTCGCCAACGACGAAGAAGGCTCGGACGAGGCGTGGGAATTCTCGAAGGGCATCCGCACGAAGCTGGCGGAGAAGGGCTGGACAGCTCCCGCCTGGCCGACGGAGCACGGCGGCATGGGACTCTCGTTCGCCGAGCAGGCAATCTTCAACGAGGAACTCGCTTACCACCGCGTCCCCGGACCGGACCTGATCTCGGTCGGCTACGTCGGCCCGACGCTGCTGGTCTACGGCACCGACAACCAGAAGAGCCAGTTCCTCGACGACATCGTCAACTCCCGAGCATCCTGGTGCCAGGGCTACTCCGAACCCGGCTCAGGCTCCGACCTCGCCTCGTTGCAGACGCGCGCCGTCAAGGACGGCGACGACTACGTGATCAACGGGCAGAAAATCTGGACCTCCAACGCGCACCGCGCTGACTGGATGTTCGCCCTCGTGCGCACCGACCCCGATGCACCCAAGCACCGAGGCATCACCTACCTGCTCGTTGACATGAACACGCCGGGGATCACCGTCCGTCCGTTGATCAACATGCTCGGCGGACACGGCTTCAACGAAGTCTTCTTCGAGGATGTCCGAGTCCCCGTCGAGAACCGCGTCGGCGAGGAGAACCGGGGCTGGTACGTGGGTATGGCGACGATGGACTTCGAGCGCAGCGCCCTCTCCGGGAGCGCCGCCCTGCGTCGCAACTTCGAGGACTTCATCGAGTACCTGGGCGAGAGCCCGGCAACGACCCGCGAGGCGAAGCTCGGCGTGGCCGACACCGCGATCAACATTGAAGTCTCGCGGATGCTCTCACTGCGCGTGCTTTCGATGCAGCAGGGCGGTCTGGCCCCGAATCATGAAGCCTCGGTCGCCAAGATGTTCTCCTCCGAGCTCTCGCAGCGCTTCGCCCGCTTCGGGATCAACACGATGGGCAGCTACGGGCAGGTCCGCAAGGGCGACCCCTACGCGCAGATGAAAGGCTGGTTCACCGAGCAGTACATGTCCTCGGTGCCGGCCACGATCGCGGGCGGCTCATCGGAAATCCAGCGCGGGATCATCGCCACACGCGGGCTCGGCCTGCCTCGCGCCTGACAACCCGCCGGAGAGACGCCGGATGGCCTCGCTCTACGACGACTTCACCGAGTACTTCGAGGCGGCCGCCCGGTACTCGGAGTTGGATCCCCGTCTGCTCGAGCAGGTCAAGACCTGCAACAACGTCTACCAGATGTCTTTCCCCGTCGAAAACGACGACGGCGAGATCGAGGTCATCGAGGCCTACCGCGCCCAGCACAGCCATCACCGATTGCCGACCAAGGGCGGCATCCGTTACTCGACTATGGTCGATGCCGAAGAGGTCAAGGGCCTCGCCGCACTGATGACCTTCAAGTGCGCGATCGTTGACGTGCCCTTTGGCGGCGCCAAGGGCGGCGTCTGCCTGGATCCGTACACCAGCTCGCCGGAGTTCGTCGAGCGAGTCACGAGGCGGCTGGTCATTGAACTCAATCGCCACCAGTTCATCGGTCCGTCGATCGACGTCCCGGCTCCGGACTACGGCACCAGCGCCAGGGAGATGGCCTGGATTGCCGACACCTATCGCACCCTGAACCCGCACGACATCAACCACTTCGCTTCCGTGACGGGCAAGCCGCTCTCGCTGCACGGGATTCCGGGCCGGCGCGAGGCGACGGGCCTCGGCGTGTTTCACGGGATCATCAACTGCTTGGCCGACCCAGAGGCCGGACACGACCTCTCGCCCGGACTGGACGGCAAGCGAGTGATCGTGCAGGGCCTGGGCAACGTCGGATATCACGCGGCGCGTGAGCTATCCGACCACGGCGCCCGGATCGTCGGCATCGCCGAGCACGACGCCGGACTGTACGACCCGAACGGGCTGGACATGGAAGCAATCGCACGGCACCGCTGGGACCACGGCGGAATCGGCGGGTTCCCGGCCGGCCAAGTCTACGCCAACTCGCTCGAGACGATCGAGCAGCCGTGCGACATCCTCGTCCCCGCCGCGCTGGAGCATCAGATCACTCACGACAACGCCGATCGCATCCGCGCCGGAATCGTCGCCGAAGCGGCCAATGCCCCGACCACTCCGGACGCGGACCGCATGCTCCGCGATCGGGGCATCACCCTGATTCCCGACCTCTACCTCAATGCCGGCGGTGTGACGGTCTCCTACTTCGAGTGGATCAAGAACCTGTCACACGTCTCGTTCGACCGGATGCTGACCGGCACGGCGGATATGCAGAACCGCCGCATCCTCGACACGATGCAGGCGATCACCGGCAGCGCCGTGCCGCTTCAGGAACGAGCGATGATCGAACGCGGGCCGACTGAGATTGACATCGTGCACAACTCGCTGGCCAAGACGATGGGCGAGTCCTATCAGCGCATCTCCGACCTGCGCCGCGAGCGGAGCCTGCCCGACCTCCGGACGGCGGCGTATCTGTATTCATTGGAACTGGTAGCGCAGAGCTACCTCGAACTGGGCCTGTTTCCCTGAGTAGCCTTCACGGGCCAAGGCGCGCGTTGAAGTAACCAATCACGAGCGCTTCGTACTCCGATGAGTACTCGTGCCAGGCATCACCGTGGTCGCAATCTTCGAAGATTCGCGACATGGCCGGTACCCGCGCCGCAGCGGCAATCCGCTCCATATGCTCAACCGGGATGCGATCGTCCACTCGGCAATGTGTGAGGCCGAGCGGGTATGCGTAGCGCGACGCGTCGATGGCCGGTTCGACGCCGCCGATATTGATTCCGTAGAAGAGCCGGCCAGCGACAACAATCCCGGGCCTGAGGGCCTGCGCTGTCCAGCCGGGCAGCGGTGTGCGGCGTGACACCTCCTGGGTCACCAGGTCGGAGAGCGAAGCGAACGCGGAATCGGCGAAGACCCCGACGACGGCCTGCTCGCGCCAGCCGGTCATCAGGGCAATCGCCCCGCCGAAGGAATTGCCGTGCAGCAGAATCGTCTCTGCCTGGCGTACACCGGTCGCGTAGTCAATAGCGCCCAGCACGTCGTCGCGCTCGTCGAGCCCTGCCCCCATTCGAGCTGGATCCGATTCTCCGTGACCACGCAAATCAAAGACCAGGACGGAGAATCCCGCGCGAGCCAGAGCGACCGAAAGACCCAGCAATGACTCGCGGTTGCTGTCCACGCCATGAACCCGGATCACGGTCGCTCGCGATTCAGGGGCGGGCAGCCACCAGCCGCGCAGCCGAAGCTCGGGACGATCGCGCGGAGAGAATTCGACCTTTTCCCAGAGCGGACCGATATCCCCGGGATATTGATCGACGGGCTTGCGTTCCGCCGACAGCGATTGGCCGGCGATGTAGATCGAGGCGGCGACGTAGATCACGGCCAGCAGTGCGACAACCGCGAACGCCAGTTTGAGTCTCGCTGGCCGTGACATCTCCGACTCTCGCGTCGTGGATTCTGGACACGTCAGTCCTGAGCCTACCCCCGCGCCGTGCCGCCTTTAGGCTGTACAGAGCGAATGGAGCAGCGCCATGGGCAACCCTGAGATGTACGTCGATCTCGTGCCGGAGTTCAAGAGCTCGGGCGAGCCTGTCATCAAGTTCACCAACGACGATGACGCGAACGAGTTGCTGGCCAACGATCCCAATGCGTTGCTGATTGCGATCGTGCTCGATCAGCAGATCACGACGACCAAAGCGTTCAGTGGCCCGCGCGATCTCAAGCAGCGCTTGGGTCACCTGGATCCCGCGCAGATCGCCGAGATGGACGAGGACGAGTTCCTGACCATCTTCCGCAAGAAGCCGGCGATCCACCGCTTCCCGGCGTCGATGGGCAAACGCGTCCAGGCCGCCTGCGCGACTGTGCGCGACGACTTCGACAACAACGCCGAGAACATCTGGGACAACCAGCCCGACGCGAAGACCATCATGAAGCGCCTCGACGGCGTCCCGGGCGTTGGACCGGCGAAACAGAAGATCGCGATCCTGCTCCTCGCCCGCTACTACGGGATGGACATCCCCGGTTGGCGCGACGTGATCCCGGTCGAGTTGCCTGACTGACGGCCGCTATCCTCGACCCACTGTGCGTCCGTCCGCTCGGGCGGCGTTGATGGGAGCGAGTTCCGATGGCCGTATCGTTTGGCGTTCACACCGGACAGCAAAACGTGACGATGGACGACCTGCGCCGCTTGTGGCGCTGGATCGACGATCAAGGGATGGACTGGATCTCGGTCTGGGACCACTTCTACGAGGCGCCGCCGGTCGACGGGACCTCGCCGCACTTTGAGTCGCTGACCTGCATGGCGACGATCGCCGCCGAGACCGAGCGCGTGCGCATCGGTTGCCTCGTCTTCTGCGTGCCCTATCGCAATCCCGCCTATCTGGCCAAATCGCTGATGACGCTGGACCACATCTCCAACGGCCGGATCGAACCGGGGCTCGGAGCCGGTTGGCACCAGATGGAGTTCGAAGGCTTCGGCTACGGCTGGCCCAGCCTCAAGACCCGCTTTGAGATGCTCGAGGAAGGCACTCAGATCATCAAGGGCATGCTCTCCCAGGAGCGGACATCGTTTGAAGGCGTTCACTACAACGCGCTCAACGCCACCAACGAGCCGCGCCCAGTGCAGGAGCACGTTCCCCTGTGGATCGGCGGACGCGGCGAGCGCAAGACCCTGCGCATGGCAGCGCAATACGCCGATGGCTGGAACGTCCCCTACATCGGACCGGAAGAGTTCGCCCGCCTCTCCGGCGTGCTCGATGTGCGCTGCGACGAACAGGACCGCGATCCGGCAACCATCGATCGCACCGTCAACCTGCAGTTCAATCTCAGCCCGACCCAGGCCGAGGCCGAAATCGCTCGCCAGAAGCTGGAAGAGCAGTGGGGGGACCAGGCCGACCGCGTCTCCGAAGGTGCGCTGCAGGGCACGCCCGACGACGCCTTCGACCGGGTCTCGATGTACTGCGACGCCGGCGCTGCCGGAGTCAACGTCGCCCTGAGAGCCCCCTGGAGCGAAGAAGCGCTGGACGCGTACATCACCGAGGTGGTCCCTGCCCTCCGCGAGAAGTACGGCGCCGTCGAGCTCTAGCAGACCCCACTTGGCTGCCTGGTGCGCGTCCTAGCGGCTACCCTCACTGCATGAGCAACGAACGCATCGACGAGGCGCTGACGATTGACGGACTGCCCGACGATCTGCGCCGCCCGATCTTGCTTCTCGCCTTCTTCGGCTGGAACGACGCCGCCGAAGCCGCGACCGACGCGATCAAGTTCTTGCGCAACCTCGACCCCAGCGCGCCCGTCGCCTCGCTCGACCCGGACGAGTTCTTCGTGTTCACCGAGCATCGCCCGACCGTGAAGTGGGTCGACGGCGACAACGCTCGTCGCGAAGTCGTCTGGCCCGCGACCGAGTTCACGATTCTCCGCCGCCCCGAGGCGGACCATGACCTGATTCTGGGGCTGGGCACCGAGCCGGACCTGCGCTGGCGGCGATACTGCCGCGCCGTGCTGCACGTCGCCGAGATGGCCAGGGTGGAAGAGGTCGTAACCCTCGGTGCGCTGCTGGCCGACGTGGCCCACACGCGGCCGACCAGGGTCTCCGGCGGTTCGTCCAATCCCGAGCGGCAGAAGCAGTTCGGCTTCCAGGCGTCGCGTTATGAGGGGCCCACCGGAATCGTCGGCTCAATCGGCGACGCCTGCCGGATCGCCCAGGTGCCGCACATGGGGTTCTGGGCCTCGGTTCCCCATTACGTGACCTCACGACACAACCCTGGCGCGACCAAGGCGCTGCTCACCGAGCTGGACCGCGTGTTCGCCCTCGATCTCGATCTGCGGCATCTCGACGGCGCACAGGAGCGTTACCGAGCCCAGATCGACACCGCGCTGGAGGACAAGCCCGACATCCGCGATTACATCCGCAATCTGGAGGCGCAGTCGGACGAAGAAGCAACGCAGGGCGAAGAGACGGCGGAGCCGCTCGACAGCGAGGACATCATGGAGGCCGTCAACCGACTCCTGCGGGGCGACGAGTCGAACTGATATGGCCAACCAGGACACTGGCCACGACCACGATCAGGATGACGCCGGCGAACCGTTCGTTAACGAGATCGAGGTTCGCGGCCTGATCGTGGGCGCGTTCCAGGAGAACTGCTGGGTGATCGGCAACCGCCGCACGGGAGAGGCGATCTGCATCGATCCCGGCGAACAGGCCGACGACATATTGCACATGGCGTCGGAGATGGGCGTCACGATCAAGCTAATCGCCAACTCGCACGCCCATCTCGACCATGTCCTGGGCGTGCGTGGCGTCCAGTCCGACGACAACGCGACCTTCCTCCTGCACGAAGCCGACCTCGGCATCCTGCAGGGCGCGGCGGAGTCGGCCGCCCGGTTTGGGATGGAGGTTGAGCAGCCGCCCGACCCGGATCACTACATCGACGACGAGCAGAAGGTCGAGGTCGACGGCGTCGAGCTGCAGGTGATTCACACCCCGGGCCACACCGCCGGCTCCGTCTGCTTCTACGGACACGGCGTGCTGTTTTCGGGCGACACGCTGTTCAAGCAGAGCATCGGGCGCACCGACCTGCCGGGCGGCGACTACAACCAGGAGATGTCGTCAATCGTCGACAAGCTGCTGATGCTGCCCGACGAAACCATCGTGCTCCCCGGACACATGGACCAGACCACGCTGGGCGCCGAACGGATGCAGAACCCGTTCATCCTGCAGACCTTGCAGCAGCGCGGCCTCAACCCGGGCGAGCGGCGCTCCCCGGGTGGTCTGATCCTCCCTAACTGAACTCAACCAACCCAACCTCGGCGGGAGTCTCACGATGGCTGATCAAGCTTCAACCCTACGTCAGATGGTCGAGGCGAAAGCCTCTCTGGACGAGCGCCTGGATCGGATCGACGAAGCGCATGGCTCGTGGGAGGGCGCGATCGGCGAGTGGTCGGTCGCCCAGATGTTGCAACACATGCACGGCTGGCTAACCGAGATGACGACCGCGATCGAGCGAATGAACGCCGGTCAGCGCCCGACCCCGGAAGGCGTGGACTACTCCGACCCGCAGGACTGGAATCCAGGCTTCGTCGCCGAGCGCGGCGAGCAGAGTTACGAGCAAGCTCGCGCGGCGCTTGAGGACGGACACGAACGGTTCACTGCCGCCGTCGGCGAGGTCGATTCGGGACGTTTCGGCGAGGGCAAGACCATCAATCGAATGGTCGAGGGCGTGGTCACCCATCACTACGCCGAGCACTGCGAGGATCTTGACAGCTTCCTCGGCGGGGATCACTAGCAGTCCATAGCGCTTGAGCCCTCCCACCGCGATACTTGATCCAGTTTGCATTGGCCGTTCAGGCCCGTGAAGAGAGTCAACCATGAGCGATGACGAGAGTCTGATCACGCCGGCGATGGAAGCCGCGATCGGCAGGGAGGGCGAAGCGCGCGAGGTCACCGTCGACAAGGTGCTCGTGCTCCGATTGATGCGCGCCCTCGACGAAGACGACGAGGACCTGCTGTCCGCGGTCGAGGCCGGTGACGCCTCGTATCCCATTCCTACGTACGCCCTGCTGACGACCAGCACGTCGCAGCGCCAACTCGAAGTACCCGACGCGCCGGAGCGCGCGCTGATGGCGGCGGACGCCTGGGAGGTCAAGGCCGACATCCACCTCGGCGACAGACTGACCATCGTGCCCCGCCTCGCCGAGATCCAGGAGCGGATCGGCGGCCGGGTCGGGCACTCACTCTTCATCCACCACGAATGGGTCTACACCAACCAGGACGAGGTCGAAGTGGCGCGCGTTCGCCGCACGGTGACCCACTTCCAGTCTCGGCATACCGGGGAGTAGCGCGACGATGGCATACGACTACGACGACCTCCAGGAAGGCACCGAACTCCCGACCGAGCGCCGCACCCCGACCACCGCGCAGGTCGAAGGCTTCTGCAACGCGACAGGCAACGCGGGGCCGCAGTTCCTCGATCCTGAGTTCGCCAAGGACAAGATGGGCCTGCCCGGTCCGATCGTCCCCGGCAACATGAAGCAGGGCTTCCTCGACCAGTACCTGAGGCGACACTTCGGCCGCAATCAAATAACCCGCCTACAGCTCAACCACCGCCGGCCCGACGTGCACAACGCCGAGATGACGATCGGCGGAGAGGTCACGCGAACGTACGAGGCCGACGGCCGGCGCATGGTCGACCTCGAGATTCACATCGACAATCCACAGGGCGACCGCTCGGTGCGCGGCGCGGCCACGATCACGTTCGGCTAGATCGGACGACCTCGGTGCCTCTGCCGCGACTGGTTGATCTCGGCGAGCTGGTCGAAGGCACGCCGCTGCCGGAGCGTTCACTCGCTCCCGACATCATGGACGTCGCCAGGTTCATCGGCGCCGCCGGCTTTGCCATCCCGATCTTCCTCGACCCGGTCGCCGCGCGTACTCACGGCCTGGAGCGGCCGCTGATTCCGGCGGAGTACAAATCGGCCTTCCTGCTCGCCTATCTGCGTGCACTGGCCAAGCCGAACGGCCGGGTCGTCCGGCTGCAGTCCGGCTTCCGCCGCCCGGACTACCACGGCAACCGATTCACAATCGGCGGTCAGGTGACGCGCATTGAAGAGGCCGAGGACGGCCGGGAAGTGAATCTGGAACTGTGGATCGAGCAGGCCACGGGCGATCGGAGCGTGCGCTCCTCCGCCGTGTTGCTGCTGCCGAACGCCGAGTCCTGAGACTCAAACGCCGCTGATCGTCATCCGCGACATCCTCAGCGTCGGCGCCGATGTGGCGCCAAACCACTGCGCGTCGTTACCCACCGCGTCGATCCGCTGGAACATCTCCAGCAGATTGCCGGAGACGTTGATCTCCTGAACCGGTTCGGCCAGCTCGCCGTTGCGGATCCAGATGCCGGCCGCCCCGCGCGAGAAGTCGCCGGTCGTGTAGTTGATGCCGAAGCCCATCAGCGTGGTCAGATAGAGGCCATCCTCAACTTCGCCGATGATCTCCTCGGGCGGCATCTCACCCGCGTCGATACTGAGATTGCCGCTGCCGATCTGCGGCAGCCCCCCCACGCTGCGCCAGGCGGAGCCGGTACTGGCTGTGTCGAGCCGGCGAGCGTTGTACGAGTCGAACAGGAACCCCCGGAAGACACCACGCTCGACCAACGAGTTGCGACGGGTGACGACGCCTTCGCCGTCGAATGGGCGCGAGCCGAGCCGATTGGCGATCGTGGCGTCGTCGATGATGGTCAGCAATGGCGAGGCAACTTCAGTCTCCTGCCGATCGGCAAGGAATGTGGCCTTGCGGTACAGCGCCTCTCCGCTGGCCGCACCGGCGACGATCCCGGCCAGCCCGGCAGCCATGCGCGGCTCCCAGACCACCGGCACCTCGCAGGTCGACGCCTTGGACGCCCCCAACTGACGCAACGCGCGCGCCGCAGCCTCGCGACCGACATCCTCCGGCTGGTCCATTCGATGCAGACTGCGCTCCGACGTCGACCACCCCGCATTGCGAAGCTGGCCGTCCTCTTCCTGGGCCATCACTTCGACCCACATCGAGGCAGACGTATCGGAATATGCGCCGGCGAAACCGTTGGAGTCGACGAGGGCGAAGCTGCTGAAGCTGGTGCTGAACGTCGCGCCGCCGCTGTTGACGATCCGTTCGTCGGCGCTCAGCGCCGCATCTTCGCAGGCCAATGCCCGCGTAAGCCGTTGCTCGCCGTCGACCTCGGGAACCTGCTCGTCGAACAGAGCCAGCTGGGGCGCATTGTGAGCCTGTTCCTTCGGGTCGGCGAGCCCAGCAAACGGATCAGGCTCTGAGACTCGCGCCAGTTCAAGCGCCGTCTCGACGGTCTCGGCGAGCGCTGCGTCACTGACATCGCTGGTGGAGACGGTCGCCTGACGGCCGTCGAGGATGACGCGCAGACCGCCCGAGCGCGCCGTCGATTCGGACACTTTCTCGATCTGCTGCTTGCGCACCGTGGTGGACGCGTTGGTTGAGCTGACCGCGACCGCGTCTGCCTGGTCTGCGCCGGCGGCCTGGGCCAGTTCGAGCAATCGTGCCGCGATCTCGAGTGGTTCAGTGGACAGTGTCGAGCTCGCCATCAGGCCGACATCCCGGCGCCTGGCTGCATCTGCGTGCCGCCAACCGTGATGCCCGACACGAGCACCGTCGGGATACCGACGCCGACCGGCACCGATTGCCCGGACTTGCCGCAGGTCCACCGCCCGTCCGACATCTGCAGGTCGTGGCCGACGCCGGTAACCCTTGAGAGCACATCGGGGCCGTTGCCGATCAGGTTGACGTCGCGAATCGGGGCACTGATCTGACCGTTCTCAATCAGGTACCCCTCGGTGACGGAGAACACAAAGTCGCCGTTGGTGATGTTGACCTGGCCCCCGCTGAACGCCTTGCAGAAGATGCCGTAGTCAACGCTCCTGACCAGGTCGTCCGGATCGTCCTGTCCGGCGGTCATATACGTGTTGGTCATCCTCGGCATCGGCGAATGGCGGAAGGACTGCCGCCGTCCATTGCCGGAGGGAGCGACGCCGAAGTGATCCGACGAAATGCGGTCCTGCATGTACGCCGCGAGTTGCCCGTTCTCGATGAGCAGATTGTGGCCTGCGACCTCGCCCTCGTCATCGACGTTGACCGAACCGCGAGAGAGATTGAGGGTTGCGTCGTCGATCACCGTGACGAGTTCAGACGCGACCGCCTGACCGATCCGGTTCGAGTAGTTGGACGTCTCCTTGCGGTTGAAGTCCGCTTCGAGCCCATGCCCGACGGCCTCGTGCAGGAGGATGCCAGAGTCCCCCGCCGCCAGCACAACCGGGAACGTGCCAGCCGGAGCTTCGCGTGCTTCCTGTTGCAACACAGCCTGGCGGGCGGCTTCTTCGGCCAGCGACTCGGGCGAGTGATCGTCGAAGTACGTCACTCCCATCCGGCCGCCCCCGCCCCAGCGGGCGTTGCGGCGTTCTCCGTCGATCTCGGACAGGCACGACACGTTGAAGCGCAGCAGCGGCTGATAATCGGCGACCATGCGGCCGTCGCTGCGGACGATCAGTACGCGTTTCTCCTCGTCGACCATCGACGCGTCAACGCGGGCAATGCTCGAATGCCAGGCTCGAGCTGCCTGATCGGCGCGGCGCAGCAGTTCAACCTTGTCGGCCAGCGGTGTGGACGTGCTGGGCGAGGCGATCGCGTATCGATCGGCGGGATACGACTCGGCGGTCACGTCGACCGGGTCCGTGCCCGTCGTGCCATGCGCGATCTGCGCGGCCGTGGATGCCGCGCGGCGCATTGCATCGAGCGAAAGGTCTTCGGTGTACGCGTAGCCAATCGCATCGCCCTCGACGACGCGGATGCCAACGCCCTGTGAGAGGGAAGCCTGGGTCGACTTCACCTGCTGATCCTCGAAACTGAGCGATCCGGATCGCCTGTGCTCGAAGTACAGCTCGGCGAACGACCCGCCACGCTCCAGCGCCGAAGCAAGGACTGATTCGGCCGCCGCCTCATCGACGCCCAACTGCACGGAATAGAAGCCGATCACGTCGGCCGGGGTGTCGCTCATGTGGATGCCTCTCGAGGTGCCGGGCAGGCACTGCTCCGGACGAGCGGAGCTATTCGCGTGTCGCTCCGCTTGAGCGGAGCTGTTCCGGTATCGCTCCGCTTGAGCGGAGCTGGGCGATCTCCTCAACGCTATAGCCGCACTCGGTCAGAATCGAATCAGCGTCGGCGTTCAACTCAGGAGCGCGACCCTGCACGGCGCCCGGTGTGGCCGCGAACCTCCACGGCAATCCGGTGACTCGGCGCATCCCGAAGCGCGGGTCGTCAATCTCGGTCAGATAGCCGTTCGTCCAGACCTGTTCAGAGGCCTCGACGTCGGCGTAGCTGTTGACCGGCGCCGCAGGAATGTCCGCTTGGCGTAGGCGGCGCAGCCACTCATCCCGATCCGCCGCGGCAAAGCATGCTTCGAGCAACGCCTCGAGTTCGTCGGTGTGCGTCATCCGCGACGCCGCGGTGGCGAATCGCTCATCGGACTCCCACTCCGGGTGCCCCATCAATCCGCAGAGCGCGCGCCAGTTCTTCGGATCCACGACGCCGATTACGAGCCAGCGACCATCGGAGGCTTCATAGAACGTGAACGTTGGCATCCGTCGGCGCCGCATGTGCGGCTGTTGACCGTCCTTGAGGTAACCGGTGATGTAGACCGACTGCAGGGCGATCTGAGAGCCGAGCAGCGAGACATCGACCTGTTGCCCCTGCCCCGTGTCCTTGGCCGCGATCAGCCCGGCCAGCATTGCGATACACGCCTGCATCGCGCCGACCTGATCGGCGAAGCCGCCCGGCAACGTGCGCGGCTCCTCCTCTGAGCCAAGCGCTTGCAGCGTCATCACGCCGCCAGTGGCCTGACCGATCACGTCGTAGCCCGGCTCGCCGGCCTGTGGCCCCTCTGAGCCAAACGCGGAGGCGGACACCATGACAATCCCCGGATTGCGCGCGCGGAGCTTCTCGTAACCCAGGCCGAGACGGTCCATGACGCCGGGGCGGTAGTTGTCGATCACGCCATCGCATCGCTCGGCCATGCGCAAGGCGGCGTCGACCGCTGCCGGATCGCGCAGGTTGAGGACAATGGAGCGCTTGCCACGGTCATGAGCCTCGAAGTATCGCGAGAACCCGTCCCCGGACATGTCGGAAGCGCGACCGGGATCGCCGCCCGGCGGTTCGACCTTCCAGATCTCCGCGCCCAGATCGGACAGCATCACCGTGGCGTAGGGACCCTGTTGATAGCGAGTGAAGTCGAGGATCCGATATCCGTCGAGCGGTCCCTGCATGATGGCGTCCCGTTGCCCCGAAAGAGTCGTTTCGTCGCAGGATAGCCTTGGCCCATGCCACCCCGGGTTCGCCTGACCACCGAGGAATCAGAACGCCTGGACTCGCTGCTGTCCCTGGTTGCGGGGCGACGAGACGACTTTCCCACCGACGCATCTGCGTCGGACCAGGCCTCCTGGATTGCTGATCGCTATGCGGGCGAGTCCCCGTTGACGATCAACCTGATCACCCTGCTGCTCTTCGAGCACGGCGTGCATCGCTCCGTCGACCAGGTATCTCGAGACCTCGCTATCCTGCGCGGGGACACGGACCACGAATAGCGGAAGGAACCGAGATGGCACTCGACACAGCGGACATCGTTGAGATCCTGCAGCTGGCGGCTCGCTACAACCATGCGATCGACTACGGAGACCCCGAGGCCTGGGCCGGCACGTTTTCCGAGGATGGCGTCTTCAACGGCGGCCCCGAGCCGGTGACCGGCCACGAGGCGCTCGCTCAGTTTGCCGGCGGCTTCGAAACCAGGATGGGTGGTGCGAGGCACTGGACGAATAACCATGTCGTTGACGGCGATGGCGACGACGCCACCCACAGTTGCTATCTCAACCTGATTCAGACCAAGGACGGCGGCAGCAGCGTGATCACGGGGCGCTACGACGACAAGCTCCGCAAGGTCGACGGACAGTGGCGCTTCACCGAGCGGAACGTGACGCCGGACGCGAAGGGCTAGTTCTCAACAAACGGACACACAAACGCGCCCTCTGCTTGCTCGCCGTCTTCCTGCGGATCGGCGGGTGCGAGAGGGCGCGTTTGGCGCGTCTCGTAGCTGGAATCTACTCCGGTTCCAACTGATCCTCTTCGTCACCGGCGGTTCCGGCGCCTTGGGACTCGAGTAGATCTTCGTTTTCGCCAACGGCGGCTGACTCTGCTGTCGTGGTCTCGGCGCTCGTCTGGACCGCGGCCTGCTGCGTCGTCAGCGAAACACCGGGCGTCGCCCCCTGGTAGCCAACCGGAACCAGCAGCGTGTCTCCGACAAAGATCAGGTTGGCGTCGGCGATACCGTTGAGGGCCATGATCGCTTCGACGGTCGTGTCGTTCGCCTCAGCGATCGCGGCAAGGCTGTCGCCCTCATCAATCGAGACCGGGGCAATCGTGTGCCAGTTGCTCAGCTCGTCGGTCAGCGGCGGGCTGTCGGTCGACGCTGAGGTGATGGCGGTCGAACCCGCACCCTCGGCAGCGGTTTCGCCGGCATCGGAGGCGGCTGCAGGCGCCGCAACGACTTCCTCGGCGAAGCCAACCGGAATCTGCAGTTGCTGGCCCACGGCGAGCAGCTCAGGATCGGTGATTCCGTTCAACGTGGCGATGGCTGAGATGGTCGTGCCATAGTTCTGCGCGATCAGCCAGAGCGTCTCGCCGGGCAGGACCTGGATCGTTTCGATCTCTGTCCATGCGGCGAGCCGAGCAGCCGGGGTAAGCGATGACGGGTCAACCTCGGCCTCTCCGGCTGCGGCGGCGGCCTGAGTCGCGCCGCCATCGGACGCGGCGGCGACGGTTGTTGTACTCGCGGTGGCCGACGAGGTCGAACTGACGGCAGCGGTCTCGGCCGCCGGCTCGGCGCTGGTAGCGACTGCCGATTTGACCGGTTCGGCAGCCACGACCTGCACTTCTTGCGTAACCGCCTCGGCGGGAGTCGTGGTCACGCGGGTGACGGTCGGCACGGGGGCGTCGTTGCTACCGAACAACTGCCAGGCGATCACCGCGGCCACGGCGGCCGGAACAATGATTGCCAGACCGACGATCGTCCAGGCGCGCCGGCGCGACGCACGCATGTCGGGATCGCCAGTCTCGCCCATGACATCGTCGTCGCTGACGGCGTAGTCGTAGGGATTGGCGAACGGCGAGGTCGGTTCGGTGGACACCCGATCAACATCGCCGTCCGCGATCGGCGGATCGTACGGCGTGTCAGTTCGCTGCGTGTCCGATGGCTTCGCCACGTGCGGATTGAACGAACCCGACGAGGCGGCTTCCTGCAGGGACATCCCGGTCTCCCAACCGAGTCGCCCCGCCGCTGAGGTTGCCCGAAGGCGCGTCGCTTAGCGGAACTTCGCCGGGCGCTTCCCAAGGAAGGCGGCGATCGCTTCCGCATGCTCCGGTGTCTGCATTGCCCACTCTAGCGCCTCACCCTCGCGCCGTTGCACCAATCCGATATTGCTTTCCAGTTGATTTTGCGAAAACAGCGATTTCACACGGCGCATGATCGAGTCGGGATTCTCCGCCAACTGCTCACCGAGCGCGACGGCGCGGTCGATCAGTTCGTCATCGGGCGCGACATCGCGCACGAGGCCCGCCTCGAGCGCTTCCTGCGCGCCCACGAATCGCCCGGTCAGGCACCAGTCGAGCGCTCGGCCCACGCCGACGAGTCGTGGCAGCAGCGTCGTTGAGGCCGCTTCAGGAAGCAGACCCATCTTCACGAAGCGGAAACCGAACTGAGCGCTCTCTCCCGCGATCCGGAAGTCGAACGGCAGAATGGTCGTCACGCCGACGCCGACGGCGTAGCCGTGGACCGCCGCGATGATCGGCTTGCTCTCGGTGCAAAATCCCGTCCAAGTCTCGTCGTGCTCGTCGGCCCGACCGGCGCGGCGCGATGCATCGCCGGTCTTCACATCCTGCTGCTGCTGTTGCAGGTCGAGACCGGCACAGTAGGCTCGGCCATTGCCAGCGAAGACAATCGCGGCGACTTCAGGATTGTCGTTGAAAGTGACGACGGCGTCGCGTTCCTCGGCGGCCATCGCCTGGCTCCAGGCATTGAGCTTCTCGGGCCGATTCTTGCGAATGATGCCCACCGCTCCGCGCTGTTCGACTTCGATCAACTCGTAGGTCATCGGACAATCCGTTCCTGAGATCCACGCGCCGGGTCCTGTTGCGGGTCACGCCAGTTGCCGTAACGCAGCGGGTTACGTCACCCGAGAGGAAGTTATCACTCCCTTGACGTTGCCCCGCTCTGGCGAGCGTTCTCTGGTGCATAGAGTGACATATGCGCCGCACCGCAGGCCTCCTGGCGATCCTGACGACAGCGTTGGTCGTGGGTGTCCTCGGGCTCTGGAGCGACTCCGCGCCCTGGCAACGGGCCAGCGCCGACACCTACACGATCCAACAGGGCGACACCCTCTGGGACATCGCCAACCGCCTGCAGATCGGCATGTCGGTGCTCCTCGCGCTCAACGAGGAAATCACTTCCCCGAACAGCATCTACGTGGGCCAACACATCCAGGTGCCGGATAACGTCGCGGTTCAGCAGCCAGGCACACCGTCGACCCAGACGGCAGCCGTGGGAACCAGGTCCGGATCGGGCAACGCTGGAATCGGCCTGACAATCGTCTATGTGATTCAGGCCGGCGACACACTGAGCGAGATCGCTGAGGCTCATGACACTGACACAGCGACGGTCATCGAGCTGAATCCGGGCCTGAATCCGAACCTGCTCTGGGTCGGCGACGAGATAGTCGTACCCAGCGGATCGGCACTACCCACGAGCCAGGGGTCGGGGCAATCGCAACCGACGCTCAACGCGGGGATCAGTACTCCCCGGCCGGGGCCCGATTCCACGCAAACGATCGAGTACGTCGTCCAGGCGGGAGACGGACTGTGGAACATCGCGGACGACGCCGGCATCTCGCTGGAGACGCTGAGGGCCCACAACCCGCAGCTCGGGTCCGATGTGCTCCATCCCGGCCAGATCGTCTATGTCCCCGTCCCCGATTATCGAGCGCCGGCGCTCGATCCCTCGGAAGCTGGCGGCGGGTTGACCGACGTATACATCGTTCGACTCGGTGACAACGCCAGCACGATCGCGGCGAGCTTCGACCTGACGCTCAAGGAGCTCAGCCAGCTCAACGGCGGCATCAACCTCTCCATGATCTACCAGGGGCAGCGGCTCACCGTTCCCTGGACCGGCACGGCGATCATCGCCCCAGCGGGAACAGTGCCGGCTGTCGAGGTCCGGCGTCGAACGTACGTGGTCGAAACCGGAGATAACTTCACCAGCATCGCCGAACGGCACGGTCTCTCCCTGGAAGAGCTGCGTGCCGTCAACCCGCTCAAGGCAAACGACCTGTTGGTCATCGGCGAAACGCTGTTCCTGCCAGGTGCGATCGATCCACCCGTCGTAGCTGAGGAACGCATGCTGTGGGACGGCGACCTCGTCCAGTACGCCGCTGCCACGCTCGGCGTCACGCCGCACACCTTGCTGGCAAACCACGGCTGGGTTGAGCCCGGTCAGTGGCTGGATTCCGGTACGGCCTGGAGACTCCCGCTGCGCGAGGGGCTGCTGGTCACAGTGCAGCGGGGCGACACCCTGCGAGCGATCGCCAACCGTCACGGAGTCGAGATCGAAGACATCCTGGCTGACCCGACCAACGGTGTTGACGATCCGAACGCGATCGTGATTGGCCAGGAGATCATTGTTCCGCTCGCGGTTCCCGACTTCGCCTGGCCGGCGCAGGGCGAGTTGACTGATCCCTTCGGTCTCTGCCGCAGTTGGGACTGCTCCTACCGCCACAAGGGCCTGGACATTGCGCTCGACACCTATGAACCACTCGTGGCGGCGGCCGACGGCATCGTGACGTTCGTTGGCGGCGACGAGTGGTTCGGGCTTGGCTGGTACGTGGAGATTGACCATGGCAACGGCTGGCTCACCGTTTACGGACACCTGATTGAGTTCGCCGTCTGGCAGGGGCAGACGGTCAGCCAGGGCGAAGTGATCGGGTACAACGGGAACACCGGTCACAGCACCGGCCCGCACCTGCACTTCGAGGTGCAACACAACGACTGGTACGTCGATCCATTGGTCGTCTTGCCCTAGCCGAAGCCCGGCTAGCCGACGTTGCGCTGCAGTTCGGTACAGAGCCGGCGGAGCTCGCGGACGTTCGGCTCTCCATACGTGGCGACGGTGCGCTGAGCGTAGTCGTCCCGCTCTCGCCAGCCCGGCGAGACTGCCTCGATGATCGCGTCTATCTCGGATGCGGCCGCGATCGAGGTCCAGGCTGCGCCGGCGCCGTCGTCGAGGCTCGTCAGCGAATCGCGCGCGATCCTCGCCGGGGCCAGGGCTCGCTCGAGTCGCGGCACGAGCGCTGCGCCGACCTCGGGCATCCGTGCGTCCAGGTGTGATCGGCAGAGCGCGTACAGCGCGTCCACGGCCGACCAACTCGTTGCCGCGTCCATCTCCGACAGGCGCAGCGCGTCGGAGATGCGCGGCCAGAAGTCGGTGATCTTCAACAGGCGGCCCGCGGCTCGCAATCGCCTGGGCATGCGCAGCAGGTCGACCGGCTCGCCGACCAGTGCGCCCGCGGCCGGGAAGATCCCGCGATGCACGGCATCGACGCCGTGAAATCGCCGGCCCGACGCCTCGTAATCGTCCAGCGACACCCGAGCGCGCTGAAGTGCGTGGCTCGCGCGCGACTGACGGCCGTCGGCCGAGTAGTAGCGGTCGCGGAAGCTCGCCAACACGTCACGCAGCGTCCGATCTGCCATGCGGAGCGTTCTCATGTCCGCCAACTGACCCGCCATTGGCTCCTCGTGCAAGAGTTCTTCCAGCTCGACGAGGTACCCCGATGTGATTGAATCGACCGTCACCGAGATCCCGTTCTCCTCGATGATCGCGCCGTCATCGAGCAAGGCCTCATCGCGATGGCGGAACAACATGATCTGTAGCAGTGAGGCGTCCCATACCTGATTTCTGGCATAGTCACCAACCACGCCAACGCCGCGGATCAGCGAGTCGCGGCCCCGATATCGGGCGCTGATCCGCTCGGCCACCAGCTCCCAGTCGACGCCGTCCGCGCTCGGCATGATCGGCTCAGAAGCCGCGATAGCGGTTGGCGATCGGGAACCGGCGGTCGCGGCCAAAGGCGCGCGGTGTGATCTTCAAACCAGGCGCCGCCTGCCGCCGCTTGTACTCGGCCCCGGTCACCAGCGACATGACGCGCTTGACGTCGGACTCCTCGAATCCCGCGGCGACGATCTCGTCCAGCGAACGGTCTTCTTCAACGAACGCCTCAAGGATCGGATCGAGGCGTTCGTAGGGCATCAACGACTGCTCGTCGAACTGTTCGGGCCGCAGTTCCGCGCTGGGCGGCTTGGTCAGGACGGAAACGGGAATCACCTCGCGACCGGCGCGCTCATTGACCAGTTCGGAGAGGCGGTAAACCAACAGCTTGGGCACGTCCTGGATCACAGCCAGCCCGCCGGTCATGTCGCCATAGAGCGACGTGTAGCCGGTCGCCGACTCGCTCTTGTTCGAGGTCGTCAGGACCAGCGCGCCAGTCTTGTTCGAGATCGCCATCATCAGGACGCCACGAATCCGCGCCTGGAGGTTCTCCTCGGTTACGTCGGGCGCAAGGCCTTCGAACAGCGGGGCCAGCGTGTCGAGGTGCGACTGGTACGGGCCCTCGATCGGCAAGACATCCATTGCAATGCCGAGATTGTCCGCCAGCGCCCGCGCATCGGCGACGCTGCCCTCAGAGGAGTAGCGCGACGGCATCGAGACGCCGCGCACGTGTTCAGCGCCAAGCGCATCGACCGCAACAACGGCGGTCAGAGTCGAGTCGATTCCGCCCGAGAGCGCAATCACCACGTCACTGAAGCCGGTCTTGTGGACGTAGTCCCGAGTGCCAAGCACCAGAGCCTCGTAGACTTGCTCATCGTTTGGCAGCAGCTCTGAGAGATCCGCCTCAATCAGAGGTCCGCGATTGACCTCTGTTTCCCTCGAAACTGAGCGCAGATCTGCCTCAGTTTGCGGCAAGCGGCGCAGTCTCGGATCATGCAGCCGGGTCTGTCTCACCTCTTCGACATCGAGGTCAACCGTCAACAGGTTCTCGCGGAACAGCGGCGCGCGCGCGATCAGATCACCGCCGGGTCCGTAGACGGTTGAGCCGCCGTCGAAGATCAGGTGATCCTGACCGCCGACGAGATTGCAGTACAGGGTGAGCACCGCGTTGTCGGCCGCGCGTGTCGCCAGCATTTGTTCGCGCTGCTGCGACTTGCCCGCGTGAAAGGGCGACCCGTTGATGTTGACCACCACTTCGGCTCCGGCCAGACATTGATCCTGCATCGGACCCGAGGAGTACCAGATGTCCTCGCAAATCGTCACACCAACTCGAGCGCCGGCGATATCGAAGAGTTGCACCCCTTCGCCGGGCCGGAAGTAGCGCGCCTCGTCGAAGACGCCATAGTTGGGCAAGTACTGCTTGTGATACGCCCCGGCGAGCGTTCCGTCGTGGATCACCGCTGCCGAGTTGAAGATGTCGTGGGCATAGTCGACGAACCCGACGATTGCCGTCACATGGAGACCGCGAGTCGCTTCGCATACGCGATTGAGGGTTTCCAGGTTGGACTCGACGAATCCGCGGCGCAGCACGAGGTCTTCCGGCGGGTAGCCGGTCAGGGCGAGTTCAGGAAACGCGACGAGATCGGAACCCAGCGACTCGGCCTCGCGGATGCGCTCGATGATCTTCGCCGCGTTGCCTTCGAGGTCGCCGACGGTGGCATTGATCTGAGCCATCGAGACGCGCAGGCGTCGCACAGGGCCTCCTCAGCGGTGCATTTCCGGCCGAATCGCAGCGTATCGCACCGCAGATACACTCAATCCCGTGCCAACCCCCGAGCCTGACATAGCAAGTTCGCAGATCCCCGTCCGGCTGACCGGAGCGTCCTTCGTCTGGCCGGGCGGACGCGGTGTCGCGGACGTCAACCTCGCCGTACAACGCGGCGAGATCGTCACCCTGCTCGGACCGAACGGCGCCGGCAAGTCGACAATCCTCAAGATGCTCAGCGGCGAGGTTGCTCCCCAGCGGGGCGAGGTCTCGATTTTCGGCGAGCACCATGGTCCGAGTGCGCGCCGGCGCATCGGTCTGGTTCTGCAGGAACCCAGCACCGACGACCTGATGACGCTGCGGGAGACCCTGCAACTGCACGGCCGGCTCTTCGGGCTGCGCCGAAATGCGTTGTATCAGCGCTGCCAGGAGTTGCTCGACTCGCTGGGCATTGGCGATCGGGCTAACGATCGCTGCGAGACCCTGTCCGGAGGTCTTCGACGGCGACTCGACATCGCGCGGGCGCTGCTGCACCATCCCGACCTCCTCCTGCTCGACGAGCCGACACTTGCACTCGATCCGGACTCGAGCTTGGCCATCTGGGAGACGCTGCACGACCGCGCGTCGGATGGCGCCGCCGTTGTCATCTGCTCAAACGACACGGTCGAGGCGGAGCGCAACGCCGATCGGGTGGTGTTCGTAAACGACGGAAGGCAAGTCGCCCAGGACACGCCTTCGAGTCTGACCTCCGGTTTGAAGAGCGACGCGCTGGAGCTCGATTGGCCTGAACTGCGCGCCGCAGACCTCGATGAACTGACGCGTTGGGACGGAGTCGGAGACACGATTCGGACGGACGACGGGCTGCACCTCACCGTCGACAACTCCGCTGAAATCGTGCCGCGCCTGTTCCAGACCTACGGGTCTCAGATCGCGGGCATCCGTATCCGCGAGTCGAGTCTGCGCGACGCGTGGTTCAAGATCGTTGGTCGCCCGATTGAGAACGGCTCAGGGCCCGAGGCATGATCGAGTTCGCCCACGCCTCCCTGGCGCTCCTCAACAGAGATATTCGCGCCGTTGCGCGGTCCAGGTCGCAGCTCTATTCGTCGCTCCTGTTCCCGCTTATGTTGCTCGCGCTCCTGGGCACCGGCGTCTCGAGTGGCCTCTCGCCGACATCGCCGCGAATCCTCAACGGCGACTACACGTCGTTTCTCGCACCGGGCATGATCGCGATGACCGCCCTGTTCTCCTCCACCTTTTCCAGTGCGGGCTTCTATCGCGATCGTGAGAGCGGACTCCTGCGCGCCATGCTCGCCTCGCCCCACAGCCCGCAGACCATCCTGTTCGGCAAGTCGCTGGGCGCAATCCTCATCGGCACGATCCAGGCCCTCGCGGTGCTGGTGTTGGCGGTGATCATTCCCGGCATCGATCTGTCCTGGCAGTACGGCTGGCTGGGCGGCGTCGCAACCGTGGTCGTGACCGTCCTCGCGCTGAACTTCATGCTCTCCGGGCTGTCGCTGCTGCTGGCTCTGAAGATCAAGACGATGCAGGGATTCCATTTGGTCATGAATCTCGTCCTGTTCCCCCTGTTCTTCCTCTCAGGGGCGTTCTTTCCGCTCGACGAGGTGCCGACCTGGTTGGAAGCGATCGGGTACGCCAACCCCCTGACCTACGCGGTCGATCTGCTTCACTACGCCTCGTACGCCGACTCCCCGGACGGGTTAATCGGACCGCTCATCGACGGCTTGGTGCTCGGTTCGCTGGCCGCGCTCCTGTTCGCCTTCGGCCTGCGCCGCGCACCTCGATCGGTGTAAACCAATGGCGGCTCGACTCAGGCTCACGTTGCTCCACGCCGGCCTGATTGGCGTCCTGTTCGCGACCGCCGCATGCGGCAATGCCGAGGACCGCGTCGTCGTCACAGCTTCCGAAGCCGCATTTGTGCCCGTGGTCGAATCGTCCGACGTATTCGTCGGCGTCCCGCGACTGGTCTTGACACTGCTCGAGCAGGATGGTCAACCGGAGTTCGAAGACGGTGCGCGGTTTCAGATCCGTTACTTCGAACCGACCGAGGGCGGGGTCAAGTTCCATTCGGAAGCCGAACTGCAAACCGCCAGCGTGGAGGGGTTTCAGTACTTCGTCGCCACCGAAGTCCCGTTCAGTTCGCCCGGTACGTGGGCCATCGCTGTGACCGTCGAACTGGCTGACGGTCGGGCCGAGAGCACACCGCGTCTCGCCTTCCTCGTCGAGGATCACGCTCGCGGTCCTCAACCCGGCGATCCCGCACCCACGGCACGCACCCCGACCGCTACGGACGGCGTACTGGAGCGCATGCTCCAGCCTGCCGATTCAGCACTCGGGATGTACGAGCGTCCGGCCTCGGCTCTGATCGCCGCTGGTGAAACGTTCCTAATCGTCTGGGCTTCGGCGGAACGCTGCGCCGGCAGACGTGCTTGCGCCCGCGCCCTCGAACAGGCGCAAGAGATCCACAATCAAGGCAAGATCACCGTGTTGCACGTGGAGCCCTTCGGCCGCCCGAGACCGGCTGAACTTCAGGCGTTAATCGACACTGCCAACGAAGCGTGGTCGGTCGAGGCTGAACCGCAGTTTTACGTCGTCGACGCCGACGGCCGGATTGCCGCGCGATTCGAAATCGTGGTGGAGACTTCCGAACTTGATGCCGCGATCGACGCAGTACTGCGCTAGACCAGTACGTCCAGCCCGACCGCCGCGAAGACGATGAAGAGATATGCGATCGAGGCGAAGAACAGCCGCATCGGCGGCGCCTGTTCCCGCCAGACCTGCCAGGCAATCCCGAGGAATACGGCGCCGGAGATGGCGCACGTCGTCTCGTAGCACCAACTGAGATGCCCGCCGAGCGGTCCCAGCAGGCTCACCGCGACCAGCCCGACCGAGTAGATCAAGAGCTGTTTGCGTGTCTCCCGCTCGCCGGACACCACGGGCAACATCGGCACGTCGGCCTTGGCGTAGTCGTCGCGGTACTTCAGAGCCAGCGCCCAGAAGTGCGGCGGCGTCCACATGAAAATCACGAGGAACAGGATGAACGGCGTCCAGGTGACCTCGCCGGTCACCGCCGCCCAGCCGACCAGCGGCGGAATCGAGCCCGCCGCCCCACCGATCACAATGTTTTGGGTCGTCGAGCGCTTGAGCCAGATCGTGTAGACGAACACGTAAAACAGGACCGCAGCCTCGGCCAGTAGAGCGGCCAACAGATTGACCGTGAGTGCGAGCTGAATCCCGCCGAGCGCCGCAAGCAGGAAGCCCCAGACCAGCGCTTGCCAGGGCTGGATGACCCCAGCCGGCAGCGGCCGATCGGCAGTCCGGTCCATGATCGCGTCGATGTCACGGTCGAACCACTGGTTGAAGGTGTTGGCGCCGCCCGCAGTCAGGATCCCACCCAACAGCGTCAGCAAGATCAGCGCCAATCCCTCGCCGAAACTGCCCTTCGGCCAACCGTCGGCCGCCACGATCATCGTCGGCACCGTCGTAACCAGCAGGAGACCGATGATGCCGGGCTTGGTCAGCTCCCAGAGGCCTCGCGCGAACTCGAACGCGCGACGCGAACTCGGCAACGTGGCGGGGCGCTCGAGCGTGAGGGGACGTTCGGTCATCCGTTGCCCTCGCTCTTCATCGAGGCGCCGGGACCAGCCACGCTCACCGTAGCGAGATCAGAGCTGGGTTGACCGCCCGCGCGCAGACCTCCGGCGCGAAAGATCGCGACCAACGACGCTCCCGAGACCAGCAGCCAGGTGATCGAACCCATCGACAGATGCAGCGCTCGCGCCCAGGCGTCGAAGTTGATCCAGATCATCGCCGCTCCGATGAATATCTGCGCGACGTACAACGTCGCCGCGCCGTGGACCATGAACGTCAGGCCGCGAGCGCGAGGTCTGAGCATGACCACGCCCATCGACGCCGCGAACAGCGAGATCGCGCCGAAGAGGACCAGGAATCGATGTCCCATGTTCCACTGAGCGTACTCGCCGTCGGGAAACAGCCCGCCGTAGCAAAGCGGCCAGTTGTTGCCGCAGGCCGCGCCGCCTGGGCCGACGTGCGCGCCCGCGTCGGGCCCAGCTCCAACATGGGTGACGTATGAACCGACGACCACCACCGCATAGACGAGGATGGCGGTGATCAATGCGACGCGCGCATAGTTTCGGGCCTGCGATGGGGAGTCCGTTCCGAGCGGCGCCGCGTCGTCGCTGGTCACGGCGCGCCAGTCGAACGTCCCCAGCCAGGAGAAGGCGACCAGCATCAGGATCAGCATCGCCGTGGCCAGGTGCAACGTAACGATCAGCTCCTCGAGCCGCTCAGTCACCGTCAATCCGCCGAGCACGACCTGGAGCGCCAGAAACGGGATCGCGAGAGCGGCGGGCAGCCAGACCCGAGTCCGGTCTCGGTACCGATGCCACGCCACGACGGCGTAGCCAAGGATGATCAAGCCGATGATCGCCGCGACCAGCCGGTGCGTCCACTCAAGCCAGACCTGGTGCGCGGCGAACTCGCCGAAGTCTCCTGAGGGGATCGCCGCGCCGTAACAGGCTGGCCAATCGGGACAGGCGAGACCGGAGCCGGTCACGCGCACGATCCCGCCAAGCGCGGTCAGTACGAGCAGACCGATCACCAGGCTAAGACCGATGCGCTGAAATCTGGTCATCGATGTCATCTGAACCCGATCTGCTCACCGACCGCACGAGTCGGTGTTGCGCCCCCTAGTGTCTCACTTCTTGGCACGACGGCGAAATTTGCGCAGCGCAATCGCTGAATGCTCGCTTACTGTTCCCCTGGGCGAGGTCCGAGCGTCGGAATCTCGCCGTGGACGCGAATCTGCATGTCGCGCACGACGTCGTTGCGACGATCCTTGAACCCCTCGCGCTCCGCCCAGTAGTAGACCGTCACGATGATCGCCAGCGCGAACATCATCGATCCCGGCACCCACATGATCCCCGCGCCGATTCGCTGATCAAGCAGGGCGTCCGGACCCCACTCCCTGACGGCTGCGGCGGTGGCATAGGTGTCGTAGACCGGTTCGCCGACGTTGATCAGAATCAACCCGAGCGCGATGTTCTGCAGGATCGCGACCACCAACAGCGCGCAGCGCCAGACGTGATGCGGCCGCAGTCGCGTCGCGTCGACGCCGATCACCAGCCACCAGAGCAGCACGGCGCCAAGCAGGAACACCCCATGCTCGACGAAATGCACTGCTTCGGATGCGATCGCCGCGTCGTACGCGTCCGGCCAATGCCAGCTCCAGACGCTCGCGATGTAGATGATGATGGCCGACGGCGGCCATGTCAGCGCGCGAACGAGCCGGGAGTTGAGAAACGGAATCAGATAGGTCGTCCGCACGCGCGGCGACGCTGCCCGCAGCGCCAGCGTCGCTGGCGCCCCGAGTAGCATCAGCGGCGCGACGATCATCGTGATCATCACGTGCTGGATCATGTGCATCCAGAACAGGTCATCGGAGTACGTGTCGACCGGCGACATCAGACCGAGCAGCATGACCAGCCAGCCGGTCCAGAAGCACCAGGCGTGCCAGCGCGGAAAGTGGAAGTTGGGCGAGTCGCGCCGCAGGCGGTAGTAGCCCCAACCGTACAATCCGCCAACGACGATCACGATCGCGAGGCCCGGAGCGTCAATACTCCAGACTTGGAGCGCGTTGAGTAACTCGCCCGACTCCGCGTAACGACCGTCGTGGGCCCGCGACAGGGAAGGGATGAGCGCGGCTGCAAGCGCGCCGATCGCCGCGACCAGCGCCGGCAGCGCTCGCCGTTTCTTGCTCACGGACCGATCCGCCTCAGCTGAGGAAGAAGACCAGCGGGAAGATCACCAGCAACCACACGAATCCCACGAAGTGCCAATAGAGCGTCGCCGCTTCAATCGCGGTATTGCGTTTGGCGTCGAAGTGTCCGAGCAGGCCGCGCAACCACTGGGCGAAAATGAAGACCAGGCCACCGATCACGTGAGCGCCGTGGAAGCCGGTCAGCGTGTAGAACGTCGCCGCGTACGGGCCGTCCGAGATGCCGAATCCGGCGTGGCTCCACTCGAAGTACTGGTTGATGATGAACGCCGTGCCGACGACCAGCACGATCGCCATGTTGATCAGCATCGCCTTGCGGTTGCCCTTGCGGATGGCAAAGGCCGCGAATTGCATCGGGATGCTGGTCGAGACCAACAACACGGTGAACAGGATCGGCAGGACGTGATCGCCCTCGACTCGGTGCGCTCCGTTGGTCGGTTCCCAGAGCAGCGTGTCGCTGTGCAGGGCCAACATCGCCGCGATCAGGCCCGCGAAGAACATGATCTCGGAGAAGATGAAGAAGATGATGCCCCAGAGGCCGGTCGTCATCGGCTCGTCGCCGACGAGGAAGCTGCGCACCGGGTGAACGCGCTTGTGCGGGATGGCTCCGGCTGCCATGGCTAGCCCTCCTCCCGCGCAGACGCGCTGGGCGCCCCAGAGTGGGAACCGCCGCTTCCGTTGTGACCGTTGTTGACGTGGTAGTGCGGGTCGTCCTGCAGACGCTCACCGAAGCGCAGGTCGAACAGCGGCCGCTCGGAGCGAATCTCCGGCAGCGAGTCAAAGTTGTGAGCCGGCGGCGGCGAGGTCGTCGCCCACTCGAGCGTCGTGCCTTCCCACGGGTCCGAGCCGGCCCGCTCGCCCCACTTGAGCGAGTAGAAGACGTTGTAGAGGAAGACCATCATCCCCGCGGCCGAGACGAACGCGCCGATCGTGGTCAGCATGTTCATCAGTTCCCAGCCGGGGTTGTCGACGTAGTCGTTGATCCGGCGAGGCATGCCGTCCAGGCCGAGCAGGAGCTGGGTGAAGAAGATCAGGTTGACACCGATGAACACCAGCCAGAAGTGGATCTTGCCCAGGCCCTCGTTCATGAACTTGCCGAACATCTTCGGGAACCAGTAGTAGCAACCGGCGAGGAAGCCAAAGGTGGCCGCGATCGACATCGTGTAGTGGAAGTGTCCGACCACGAAGTAGGTGTCGTGCAGTGCGAAATCAACCGGCACAGCGGCGTGGAAGACGCCGGTGATCCCACCGATCAGGAAGAGCATCAGGAAACCGACGCTGAACAACATCGCGGTGGGGAAGATGTTCGAGCCGCGCCACATCGTCGTGATCCAGTTGAACATCTTGACCCCGGTCGGCACCGCGATCAGGAAGGTCGCGCCCATGAAGAAGGGCAGGAAGACGCCCCCGGTCGTGAACATGTGGTGAGCCCAGACGATGAAGCCCAGCAGGCCGATCGCTATCAGCGCCAGGACCATCGAGCGATAACCGAACACCGGACGTCGGGTGAACACACCGAACACATCGGAGACGATGCCCATCGCGGGCAGGATCATGATGTACACGGCGGGATGCGAATAGAACCAGAACAGATTCTGCCAGAGCAAGGGTTGACCGCCGGCGGCCGGGTCGAAGAACGCGCCACCTGCGCCGTTGCGGTCGATGAAGCCGAGCACCAGCGCGGCAGCCAGGACCGGTGTCGAGAGCAGGATTAGCAGGCCGGTGACGAGCGTCGTCCAGGTGAACAGCGGCAGACGCCACATCGTCATGCCCGGCGCGCGCATCTTGAAAATCGTGACCAAGAAATTGACCGAGCCGAAGATCGACGCCTGGCCCAACAGGATGACACCGACCAACCACATATCCATCCCGGCGCCGGGAGGCTCGGCGTTGTTGCCGGTGTCGAGTGTGACCGGCGGGTAGGCGGTCCATCCGGCTGAAGCGGTGCCGCCCTCGGCGGCAAAGCTCAGGGTCAGCAGGACGCCGCCGAAGAGGAAAATCCAGAACGAGAGCGCGTTGATCCGCGGGAAGGCCATGTCGAGCGCGCCGATTTGCAGCGGCATCGAGTAGTTCATGAACGCCGCGCCGATCGGCAACAGGAAGAGGAAGATCATCACGCTGCCGTGCATCGTGAAGATCGAGTTGTAGGTTTCCGCGGAGATGATGGTGCCGGTTTCGGCGAGCTCGGTGCGCATGACGAGGGAGAACGCCATGCCGACCAGGCCGAATGCCCCGGCCGTCCAGAGGTACATGATGCCGATCTTCTTGTGGTCGACCGTGGTCAGCCACTCGAGGATCACACGCCAGACCGTCGCCCCGGCATATGTGCTCGTCTGTGCCCCCGCCAGTGTCGCCATCTTGTCGCCTCCCTCTGCGTAGTCGCGCCGTGGGCGGGGCTAGCCGCCGGCCTCTACCAGTTCAGCCAGTTTGCTTGGAATGATGTCAGCCTCCGGCGGCCGAGGGACCGTCTGCAACCAGGCGTAGATGTCGGCAATGTCCTCGTCCGAGACCTGGTCGGGCGGGAACTCCGTCATGGCCTCAAGCGGCTCGCGGTACTGCTCAACCACACGATCGAGGGGGACGATGGTCATCGCAATCGTCGGTCCGACCAGACCCTCGCCCTGGTCACCGTGACAGACGTTGCAACCGAGCGAGAAGAACAAGTTCTGACCGTTGGCCGGATTGCCGACCGCGCCCTCCTCCTGCTCGACCTCGTCCTCGCCGCCAAAGTCGCCCTCAACGGGGTCAGGAGCGCTGCCGGCTTTCTCTTCGAACCAGGCGTCGTATTCGCCCTGCGGCAGGGCGCGGACCGTGTAAATCATGCGAGCGTGGTCGCGGCCACAGAACTCCGCGCATTGGCTGATGAAGTCACCGGCGTCCGTGATCCGCACCCAGAGCGTCTGCACGCGCCCGGGCACGGCGTCGAGCTTCGTCAAGAACTGAGGCGTGTAGAAGGCGTGCAGCACGTCGGCCGAGGCGATATTGAAGCGGATCATCTGACCGGTCGGCACCGTCACGATCGGTGTGTTGTCGGCCGCCTGGAGTCGGCCTTCGGCCACGGTGTCCGTACCGTTGAACACGCGCATCACCTCGGACCCGGCCGCGTGACGGATGGGCACCGTGCCGTTGACAGCGCGGTCGACAGTCACCACGTCTCCCGTGCGAGCGACCACGCGCATGTGTTCAATGCCGAGCTTGATCGTCATGAACGGCACAACCAGTGATGGATCCTCGAGATGGATTTCCGTGTCCGCAGGATCGTTGGAGATGCTCTCTGCCAGCTCAGTGCCCAGCGGGACGGCGTAGTTGAACGCCCAGGCCCATTGCCGACCTTGCACATCGACAATCGTGACGTCTTCGTCTTGATCGGCGGCGGCCTGGATGTCCTGGAGCACGAACAACGAGACGAAGAACAGGACGACAACAATGACGAGCGGGATGCCGGTCCAGAGGATCTCGGCCGTGGTGTTGTGCGCGACCTGGGTCGGCAGTTCGTCGTCCGACTTGCGCTTGTAGCGGAAGACGACCCAGAGGATCATCGCCTCGACGATGATGAACACGATGACGCCGATGGCCAGGACGACGAAGAAGAGCGTGCGAATCGAATCGCCCTGCTCAGTTACTGCCTCGGGCAGCGCGACCTGGGCGCTGGCCAGACCGGTGAGGGCGAACAGCGTCAGCGCCGCAGCGCCAATGACCAGCGTGAGTCGCCCGATCCGAGTTCGCCATAACCGTCGGTAAGCGCTCACTCCACGCTCCCTTCGCTCCCTGTGCTCAACCCGCTATTCATGCTTGTTCACCACCGCTAGCCGGCGCCCTGCTCAGAGCCGTCTGCACCATGCATCAGCGGCGCATCGGAGGCATGTTCGTCGTGATGCTCGTCATGTGCGGGCGCTTCGAAATCCTTAATGTCCTCCAGGAACCAGCCAACGCCGCCGAACACAATCAGAGTGATCCCCGCACCCAACACCTGATCAACGAACACCGCGCCCGCGGCCGTGATGATCAGCCCGGCAGCGAAGATTAGCGGAGAAACGCTCGGCGGCGGCATGTGGACGCCGGGAGGAGGCGACGATTCGGGCATCACTTGCAGCGGATGCTGACGGAACTCCGCCGGCCCACCAGCCTCGAAATAGCCCATGTCCTCCAGGAACCAGCGCACCGCGCCAAGCACGATCAGCGTGATCCCGACGCTCAGCACCTCGCCCACGAAGATGGCGCCGGCCGCCATCACAATCAGCCCCAGCGCAAACAGGATCGGCGCGAGGCTGGGCGGAGGCAGGTGGGTCTCGGGTGAGTCATGCTCGCCGTGGCCGTGCTCGTCCTCGAGGCCCGAAGGCAGCGCCAGCGTCGCCGCCGGTTGCTCAGACGGAGCCGCGATGGCCGGCACATCGCCGCTGCGCGATGCCGGGAAGGGGCTCAGGTACGAGTCCGCCACCGCTTTGCGCTCATTGCGATAAGCCATCGGCCTCAGGGCCGGCGGCAACAGTGACGCGATCGGTTTGAACAGGTCGGGGCCGCTGTATGCCTCTTGCAGGTCGATGCCGAACCCGGCCGGTCGCTGCCGGTAGGCGATCAGCTTGTGCAGCTTGATCCCGTTCATCCGGCACAGCCGGATCGCCCGACCGCTCTGTCCCATCGGGACGTAGAGAATCAGCGGCGCCGCCTGCGCCAGCGGCCGCCAGCGTTCAACTGCCGTCTCGATGTTGACCTCGTGCGTCAGCGCGAGGTCGGCGGCCATGGCGATGAAGTGGCCTGGTTCGTCGGTGACAACGATGTCCGGATAGAGCCAACCGCCCGACCTGACCCGCACACCCATCTGCTCGTGCGGGAAATTCGTCGTGGCTTCGCGATCGGGGAACTCGTCGTTGGGATAGCCGTACGAAGCTTCAGCGATCTGCTGAAGGACGCTCGCGCGCTTCTGCCTCGCCGATTCCAGCGTGGGCATAGGCCTATGTTCGCCTCTCGCTCAGCCGCTCCCTGAGGGAGTTGCGGTCGATCTCCGATCCTAACCCAGCCCTGCGACAGTGGCTATCCCCCGACTCGGTAGAGTCCACAGCACTCGCCTCGAGGCGATTAGCCCGAGACCGAACGCGCCGGCTGGTTGACCGGGATGTAACGAGGTCGATAGATGGCCACCCCGCGGCCTCCTCGCGCGCGGAGCCGCTCGTCGACGATCTGAGCGCCGATACCGGCAATTCGTGACCAGCCGAACAGTGTCGTGTAGTAGTCGGGATCGGTGAAGCCGAGTGCGTTGACGAGGCTGCCGGAGATCAGGTCGACGTTCGGGTACGGGTTGGAGACCTTGGGATTCTCCTTCAACACCGTGATGCCGGCCTCGCGCACGGCCTTGACAACATTGAACCAGTGATCGTCCGGGCACAGCTCTTCGCCGACGCGCAACTGCACCTTGGCTCGTGGATCCTCCTGGCGCAGGACCGCGTGACCGAATCCGAAGATCAGGCCGCCATCGGCGAGGCGCTTGCGCAGAATCTCAGTCGCCTCAGCCGTGTCCGTCGTGTTGACCTCGTGCACCATCTTGAACGCGTCCTGGTTGGCCATTCCGTGTCGCGGTCCGGCGAGCGCGTTCATGCCCGACGCCATCGAGCGATACATGTCGGCCAAACCGGAAGCGACGGCGCGACCGGTGAACGTGGAGAGGTTGCCCCCGCCGTGGTCGGCGTGAAGGTTGTAGTAGACCGACAGCAGACGCGTCAGCGCTTCCTCGTCGCCGCCGGGCATGCCCAGCATGTGCACGAAGTTGTTGACGTAGCCGCGCGCCGGCTCGGACGGGATCAGGTCGCCCCAACCCTCGCGCAGGCGGAAGATGGCCGCGAGCGCGGTCGGGATGCGCGCAACGAGGTTGAGTGCGTCTTCGTAGTAGTCGTCGGTTTTGCCCGTCATACCGAGGATCTGGATCGCAGCGCAAAACAGGTCCATCGGATGACCAGACATCGGCATCGCGGAAATCGCGGCGAGCGTCTCATCCGACACTTCCGAGCGTTCGGCGATGTCCTCGTGCACCGCCTGCCGCTCGGCGTCGGTGGGAAGAGACTTGTTGAACAGCAGGTGGATGATGTCCTCGGATGGCAGAAACGCCAGCTCGGCGATCGGGTAGCCGACGTATGACACACCCTCCTGCGGATCGACGTAGCTCGTCTCACAGGTTCCCACCGGATAGCCGCGTAGGCCGGTATCGAGGTTTGCGTTGGTGATCGTGAACTCAACGGTCGGGATGTCTGACATCGGCATCACTTTCCCAGTGCGCACGCTCAAGACATCGACGATCGGCGCAACCCGGTGCGCGCAGGTCGCGCTGCATCTCGCTCGTGTACTGTTTCGCTCGGACTGCCGGCTGGCCGCGAACAGCTAGCCCAACACAGCGAGCAGGCGGAACCGTTTGCGACCGCTGGGCGCCTGGATTTCAATCTGCCGGTCGGCAGGCTGATCGAGCAGTCCGCGACCCAGCGGACTCTCGACCGAGATTCGCCGTGCCGCCGCATTTGCTTCCGTGGTTCCTACGAGAGTGTACTCTTTGGCGTCGCCGAGGTAGCTTCCCGTATCGTCGACCTCGACCACCGACACTCGGCTCCCGAGCTTCGCTCGCCCCGTCGCTTGCTCATCCCTGACGACTGCATGCGCAATCTGGTATTCAAGCTCGTCGATGCGAGACTTGAGGCGCTCCTGGTGCTCGCGAGCCGCTTCGAGCGGGGCATTCTCGCGAATATCCTTGTCCTCCCGTGCCGCCGCGACGGCCTGCACGGCCTCGGGCATTTCCGCGTGGAGCTGCCCCAACTCATCGTGCAGCGACTGGAGGCCATCGGCAGTCATCTCGAACGTCTGGGCCTGTTCGTGCTGGAACCGCGACGTGTCCCTGACGACGTTGGTCGCCCGCTTGATCCGCAGGAAGTTGCCCAGGTTCTGGGTCGTCGCTTGACCGCTGGTGTCAATCGTGACCGTGTAACCCTGCTTCCAGCAGTAACGCAGGAACTCCTTGACCGGCTGCAGCCTCGCCGCGAGATCCATGGTGTTGGTGCCGATCGTCTCCTGGAACCCCTCCATCGTCTTGGGCGAGAGATCCGATATCGGCGTGCTGGGACCGAAATGCCAGAGGAACCGGGTCACCGCCTCGCGCGCAGGTTCGTCGAGCACGAAGGCGCCCCGCTTGGCGCTTGATGCGTTGGCGCCCTTGCGCCGCGAGCGCTTGGCCTCTCGCTCTTCCTCCCAGGCGAAGTACTCCATGACCGCCGCATCGAGCGTCATCGCGGCGGCAGGCTCCTCGGGGACAGTCGCGACGGCGGTGCCGACTGGCTCATCGAAGATTTCGGCCTCGCCCTCCACGACGTCGTCCATTGCTTCCTCCAGCGCCTCGGCTGTCTGATCGTCGTCAAAGAAGGTCATGCGTCATCTCCAACACTCGAACAGCGATCGAGTCGTGCCAATCGTCTCCCGCGCCTGACACGCGGCAGAAGCGGAGCGTCGCTCAGCTCCAACACCCCTATCCTAACCCTCCTGCCGATGTCAGACCTGATAGACCCCGAGCGAATTGGCCGCGAACTGGAGCAGGCCGGGTTGGGTTATGTAGCGAGTCGCAACCCGACGATCGTCCAGCAACTCGGCCTCTGGCTCGACGCCCTGCTCGACCAGCCCCGCAACCTGACCTCCGTTCGCACTCACCAGGCCGCCATTGCCAAGCACATCATCGAGCCCCTGATCGGTCGACATCGATTGATCCATGCCGACCTGGCGGTACCGCACGGTCCGATGATTGATGTCGGCAGTGGCAACGGAGCCCCCGGCCTGCCGCTCGCTCTTTGCGAACCGCAACGTCCGGCGACGTTGCTCGACTCGCGCCAGAGCGCCGCGCGGTTCCTCACGTCGGTTGTGGATCGGCTGGAGGATGTCCGAATCGAGGTCGTCAACCAGCGTGCCGAGCAAGCGGCGCACACCGAACTTCGCGGCCGCTTTTCGCTGGCCGTCACTCGAGCCGCTGCTCCGCCGCCGATCGCGATGGAACTGCTGATTCCGTTCTTGCACGTCGGTGGCATCGCCGTGCTCTGGACGGGTGCAGTCGCTGAGCAGCCTCTCGACGAGCTGCGCGTCGTCGCCACGGAGTTGGGCGCCGAGCTGACGATGCTCGATCCGCCTCACGACATCGTCGTCGCGACCAAGCTGCGCGCAACGGACGCGCGTGTGCCCCGATCCTGGAACCAGATTCGGCGCCGGCCTCTGGGCCAGAGTCGCGCAGGACGCTGACAAAGGTCGGCCATCGAACATACCTTTGCGTTGTATGTCCGAACTGGTGAACACAGCGTCCGCGCTCGACCCGCGCCCGTACCGCCGCAACATCCGCGTCTACTACCTGTTCATGGGTTCGACCGGCTTCATGCTCTTTCTGCCGGTCTGGATCATCTACCTCATGGACGGTCGCGGCCTCTCGCTGACCGAGGTCGGCGTCATTGAGTCGTTCTTCTGGCTTACCGTGATCATCGCCGAGGTCCCGACCGGCGCCATCGCCGATCGCTTCGGCCGCCGAATCTCGCTCGCCCTCGGCGCGATCATGTTCGCCCTTTCCACCGTCATCTTCGCCCTCGCCGACGGATTCTCGCTCCTGCTCGGTTCCTATCTCGTGATGGGCATCGGGATGACGCTGTACTCGGGCGCCGGCGACGCACTGCTATACGACACATTGCGGGTGTTGCGCAGAACGAGGGAGTACGAACACCACGCCGGTCGAGCGCACGGCCTGTTCTTCGCGGCAATGGTGCTCGCCACCGCGGGCGGAGGGCCCGCGGCCTACCTGTTGGGCTACACCCCGACAATTCTCGTCTCGGCCGCCGTCTTCCTGGTCTCCGCCGTGGCCGCGCTGATGTTGCGCGAGCCGCCCCGACGAGAGTCCGACTTCCCTCCGGATCCGCTGCACGCAGCGCCCGCCAATCTGCGCCACACGGCCTCGGACATCGCTACGCACGAGGCCAGCGGCGTACCGATTCTCCAGGAAATGACCCGCGGCTTTGGCATCGTCTGGCGCAACCGTCCGATTCGCTACGTGGTGCCATTCGCCGCGATCACCATGACGCTGTTCGGTCTGCCGCAGTTCCTCGCCCAGCCCTTTGTCGCCCAGCACGGCCTCAACCCCCTGGACGGCGTGGCCGACGGAATCATATGGTCCTCCCTGTTGATCCCCGGCCAGATCGGGACGGTCCTTGGCATGTTGCTGGCGGCGCGGCTGATCAGCAGATTCGGCGAGCGCCGCTCATTCCCCACAATCCTGGTGTACGGCGCCGCTTGCCTGCTCCCGCTGGCGATTTGGAATCACCTCGGCGTCCTGGGCGCGATCTTCATGGTCAGCATCGCCCAGGCGGCCATCCGGCCAATCACGAACGGCTACATCAATCGCCGCATCAGCTCCGATCAGCGGGCCACGGTGCTGTCGATCTTCTCGCTGGCTCACGGCGCCGCAATGAGCGTCGCCGTCGTGGCGATTTTTCCGGCGGCCGACCTGTTCTCGTTCCCGGTCGCGTTCGGCATCGCGCTGGCGGCGGTGGTCACCCTGGGCGCCGCTCTTTGGCTGCTCTGGCACCTGGCGCATCGCCGCGATCAGACTGATCGCATCCGTCGCTGGTCGATTTCGGTGACAAAACCGCAGGCGCCGCAACGGTCGCACCCGATCCATCCCAACGGACAGAACGGGGAGGGCGCGGCTTTGTACCGCAATGTGCAGAACCTCGATTGATCGGCAAGCCGTCGTTCTTTCTGGTTCCGTAGGCTTGACTGCGTTGTCTGTCTCGCCGCCTACCTGATCTCTGTCGGACGCCAGGTTTCATGTCCCGCCCTGAACGCTACGCGCGCAACATACCGATCTACTACCTGTTCCAGTTCGCCACTGGATTCCTGATCTGGGTGCCCGTCTGGATCATCTTCCTGCAGGACGAACGCGGACTGTCACTCACGCAGGTCGGCCTGATGGAGGCCGTGTTCTGGGTCTCGATGATGCTCTTCGAGGTGCCCACCGGCGCCATCGCCGATCGCTTTGGCCGCCGCACGTCGCTGGCTCTCGGCGGCTTCTTCTTCACGGGCGGGACGATCTTCTTCGCCCTCGCCGATGGCTTCGTCGGACTCGCGATCAGCTACGTCATCATGGCCACCTCCATGACGCTCTACTCCGGCTCTGGACACGCCCTCCTGTTCGACAGCCTGCGCGTCCTCGGCCGGACCCGGGAGTACGAGAAACACATGGGCCGCTCCGAAGCCCTGATGACCGGCGCACTACTCGGCGCGGCCCTCTTCGGCGGGCCGATGGCCGGCCTCTGGGGACTCCAGACGGTCTTCCTGATCGGCGCGGGCACGATGGCGGCCGCGGGGTTCGTCGCGCTCCTGTTGCGCGAACCGCCGCGCTCAGAGGCCGAATTCGGCTCGGACGGTCTGCACGCCGCACCGATCTCCGCCGCCGACGCCGCCGCCGATAACCGCTCCCCGCAGGGCGTGATCAGCAACGTCTTCGAAGGCTTCCGCATCGTCATGCGCCAACGGCCGATCCTCTGGATCATCCTGCTGGCCGGCATCGTGACCGTCGCCTACGAGATGCCCAACTTCTTCGTCCAGCCCTTCCTCCGCAGCCACGGTCTGAGTCCCTCCGGCAGCCTGCTCGACGGCGCCACCTGGAGCGCGTTGATCGTACCCGGTTTCGCTGCCATGTCGGTCGGCTCTCTCCTCGCCGCTCCCTTCGTCGCCCGCGTCGGCGAGCGTCGGGCGATTCCCTTGCTCATGTTCGGCGGGGCGTTCCTGTTCATCCCCCTGTTGATCTTCGATCACATCAGCATCATCGCACCGATTGCGATCCTCGGCGGGATACACGCCGCCATTCGACCGATCGCGACCGGTTACATCAACCGCCGCATTCGCTCCGATCAGCGGGCCACCGTGCTCTCGATCTTCGAGTTGATGATGGCGGCGCAGATGGCGGTGATCGTGCCGCTGATCTCGGCGTCCGCCGATGTGATCGACTTCCGCTTCGCCTACGGCCTCTCGATCGGCGTCGTGCTCACGGGCGGTGTGGTCTTCCTACTGTTCTGGCGTCGTTCACACCGCCGTGACCAGACCGACGCGCTGCGCCGGATCAGCCTGCGTCACGCGCCACAGGCGATCGCACTCACACCCGACGGAACGACCATCGGTGTTCACACCAACGGCGTGTACGCCAACGGCAACGCCGACACGGCCACATCAGACACGGTGCTCACGCAGCAAGATCGCTCGTGAGCAGCACGACGCCGGCTGATGCGGCGTCCAGCAGCGCGTACGCGCGGAACATCCCGCTCTACTACGTCTTCCAGTTCGTCCGAGGCTTCCACTTCTGGTTGCCGATCTGGTTCATTTTCCTGCAATCCGAACACGGCCTCTCATACGTCCAGATCGGATTCATGGAGGTGCTCTTCGGCATCGCCACCATCCTCGCCGAGATTCCGACGGGGGCGATCGCCGACCGCTTTGGCCGACGCGTCTCCCTGGCCATCGGCGCGCTCGGGTTCGCCGGCGCGACGGTGCTCTTTGCCGCGCTCAACTTCCCAGCCCTGATCTTCGGTCACATCTCCATGGCCATCACGCGCACACTCATGTCCGGCTCCGATCAAGCGCTGCTCTTCGACAGTCTCAGACAACTCAGGCGCACTGACGACTACGAGCGCCACGCCGGCCGCGCCAGCGCCGTCGCCACAGCATCGCTTCTCGCAGCCACGATCTTCGCCGGGCCGCTGGTCTCGGTCCTGGACTTCCGCGCGGTCATGATCATCAGCGCCGCCGGCATGGGGCTCGCGGGCTTGATCGCTCTCGCGCTGCGGGAGCCGCCTCGCCGCGAATCAGACATCGACCAGGCCAGCGGCCAGTCGGCGCCCCGGCACTCGGGAACCGCTGTCTTGAGTGAGATTCGGGAAGGCGTGCGAATCGCTGTGAGAACACGCCCGGTAATCTGGGCCATCCTCTTTGGAGGCGTCTTGCTCGCCACGCTTGAGCTGCCCGATTTCTTCGTTCAGCCGTTCATTCGCTCTCACGGGGTGGATCCTGCCGAAACCCTCATCGAGGGACTGACCTACTCCGCCCTCATTCTGCCGTCGTTCCTCGGCCTCATGCTCGGCGCCCTGATCGCGTCGCCGCTCGCCGCACACCTCGGAGAGCGACGCGCGCTCCCTGCTGTGATGATCACCGGAATCTTGGTGTTCATCCCCCTGCTGGCGGTCGATCACCTCGCCCTGGTGGCGTCGCTGGCCGTACTCGCGGCCGCCACGGCGGCTGCCGAACCGCTCGTGGGCGGCTACATCAACCGGCGCATCCCCTCAGACCAGCGCGCGACTGTGCTCTCCATCCTCTCGGTCTGCACCGCTGTGATGTTCATCATCGTGATCGGCACGTCCTCGGCATTGGTTGACGCATTCGAGTTCCGCGCCGGCTTCGGACTCGCCTTCGGACTGCTCGTGGTCGCAGGCAGCCTCTTCTGGATCGGCTGGCGCCGAAGCCACGAGGACCTCGCGGCACGATAGCCGAGCGACCGTTCACGCCACGATCTCGCGCTCACGCAACGAGGCGACGATATCGGCATCCAACCCGATCTCCGACAGGAGCTCTTCCGTGTCCTGACCGCGAATTGGCGCTCCGCCCCGGATCCTGCCCGGCGTCGCCGACAGCTTCGCCGGCACGCCAGCCTGCCGCATCGTCCCGCCGTCCGGGGTCGGCACCTCAACGACCATCTCCCGCGCAATGTTGTGCTTGTCCTGCAGCGCTTCTTCCAGCGTCAGCACGGGCTTGGCGCACACATCAGCATCGTTCAGAATCTGGTGCCACTCCTCAGCCGAGCGCCTCTTGAACGCGCTGGCAAAGGCTGTGCGTATCTCCTCGCGCCGCTCTGCGTTCGATGTCCCCTGGTCGTCGATGAACTGTTCCAACTCCAACGCACGGCAAAGATTCGCGTAGAAGTAGGGCTCCATCGAGCCGACCGAGAACCAACGCCCATCCGACGTCTCGTAGACCTGATAATGCGGCTCGCCGCCGTTGAGCACATGTTGCGCGGGTCGCATGTCGGCGCCCGCCCCTTCGTAGCCGGCCAGAGCTGACGTAATCAGCGACATCGCACCATCCGACATTCCGAGATCGATGTACTGCCCCTCGCCGCTGCGCTCACGAGCCTGCAGCGCGCAGACAATCGCGAACGCCGCCATCAGTCCGCCGCCAGCGAAGTCGGCAATGATGTTGACCGGGATCGCCGGTCGGCCGCCCGTCGCGTAATCGCCAATCATGCCTAGCGCGCCGGCCGTCGCGATGTAGTTGATGTCGTGCCCCACGTGTGCCGCGTACGGCCCGGTCTGCCCGAAGCCCGACAGCGAGCAGTAGACCAGCCGCGGATTGCGGGCCGACAGCGTCTCCCAATCAACGCCCAGCCGCTTGACGACTCCCGGGCGGAAGCCTTCCAGGACCACATCCGCGTCGTCGGACAACCGATAGAAAATGTCGCGAGCCTCGTCGCTCTTCAGGTTGAGACCGATCGAGCGCTTGCCCCGTCCCAGCGCGTAGGACGAATAGCGCCGGCGTTCCTCGTTGGGATCGCGGGCGACGTCGCGGCGTCCGCGTGGCCGCCCCGCCTGCTCGACCAGAATCACCTCCGCCCCCATGTCGGCCAGCAGCATCGAACAGTATGGACCCGGCGCCAGTGCCGACAGATCGACCACTCGAATCCCGTCCAGCGGACCATCAAGCGTCGTCATCGCAACGTCCCTTCACTCACGAACGCCAACACCGTTCAGGCTAGGACTCCGGTTGCAACAGTCGGCGCTGCGGCGCGACCTGGAAAATCCAGAGGAAAATCAAGCCAACCAGGGAAATCGGGATAATCACCAGCCCGTGCAGAATCGCTGCGAACGCCACCGCCGTCGACTCCGCGTCCTGCGCGCCCAACATGCCGAGCGTCGGGAGCCAGATCAGGAGCGTCGCCTTGGTCGCCCACTCGAACGGCCCGACCCCCCCGGCGGTGGAAGGGGCCGTAATCAACAGGTTCGCCGCCGCTGCGACCAGCAGATAGACAGGGAATGGCAGGCCGAGGTTGAACGCCTGACCGACCATCCAATACATCAGCGCCTCGAGCGCCCAGGCGATCAGGCTGGCGATCAGCGCGCCGATCACCTGCCGGCGATTGGCCTGGGCCGACATCCCCGTAATCATCGGCCGCAGCCAGGTCCACTCCCGTTCGCCCTGTCCCGGCAGACGGCCCAGCATCCGGCCGAAAATCCGCTCAGCATCGTCCGGCCGACGTGCGATCCAACCAAACACGAGGAACGCTCCGGTGATGCCGAACACGAGGAACGCCATCGCCGCCGTCAGCTCATCGCCTGCGTCGTTCATGCCGCCGAAGCCGACCAGGCTGGCGATCACGCCGATCACGAGGAAGAACGTCAGCATCAGCCCGTCGTACACGCGGGTCATGAAGATGCTGGAGAGGCCCGACAGCCGCGAGATGTCGTGGCGCTGGTACAGCACGTGGGCGCGCACCAGTTCACCTGCTCGCAGCGGGAGCACGTTGTTTACCCCGAACCCGATCGCCACAATCGGGAACAGGCGCCACCAGGGGATGCTCTGAATGTGCAGCAGCAGCCAATGCCAACGCCACGCGCGCGCGGCGATGCCGGCGAAGTAGACCACCAGCGCGGGCCCAATCCACCAGGCCGAAACCTCGGTGAAGGCCCGGCCAACCTGATGGAAGTCGGCGTTGCGCAGAAACAACACCAGAAACGCCGAACTGCCGCCGAGACCCAGCGCCAGACGCGCAGCCGAACCTGTAGCCCAGCTCGGTAGCCGTACCGACATCCGCCGTCTCCGCCAGAACTTGAGCGGAGGCTAGCGGGCTGGCATTCGAGTCGGCGGGAATCGCAGGGCCTCACGCAGCCAGTTGGCGACACGCTGGCGTCGAGCGTCCAACTGCGCCTGTCGGAGTTGCAGTTGCAGCCGTGCGATTCGGCCGCCCTCGACCGCGAGGAATGCGATCAGCGCGACAGCGCCGCCGGCCAGGATGTCCGCGATGTAATGCTCCCCGAGGTAGACGAGAGCGAACGTCAGCGCCATTGAGTAGAGGATCGCCGCGCCAATCACCATCCGTGAACGGAGCACAATCCCGACCCCGACCACAACGAACGAAGCGGCGAAGTGCAGCGACGGCATCGCCGCGGTGGGGTTCGGCTCTGCCATCGCCTCGAATGCCCAGGCGTAGAAGTCGGCCCCGAGCAGCGCCGGCCCGACGCTGTTCATGCCGCGAGCGACGCCCTCCAGCAACCCTTGCTGCGCCGCCATCCAGGGCGGAGCGGTGGGAACCGTGAAGTAGAGCACCAGACCGAGGTAAAAGGTCAACGCGACGATAATCGTCACACGCCAGGCGAAGCGTCGCACGAACAGCCACGCGCCGATCACCGCGGCATGCGGGAACACGAACCAGGTCCAGTGCACGATCGCCGAGAAGTATGCGGCCAATCCGGGAGCAGTTTCCGCTCCACCGATGCGTGACTGTAACCAGGCCGAGGGCGTAATCCCCGCAAACATCCAGAGTTCCCAGTCGAGCACATAGTCGGTGAGCGTACGCAGCCCCGTCTCGTCGGCCGCGTCGCGCAGTTGAATGAAGAACCCCATGGCCACGATGTAGGCAACCAGAATCCCCCAGTCGCGCCAGCCGCGGGCCAAGACGAACGCAGCCACGACCGCGACCCCGCTCACTGGAGCGAACACAATCGGGTCGAGCGCAAAGGTCTGTCGCAGAATGATCGCGACTACACCGACGGCGAGCGCCGCCCAGCACACGGAACGTATCGCTTCCCGCCGCTCAATGCTCTTGACCCGACGCACGGCGCCGATCACCTCCACAACATCTCTCTGTTCTGATCGCATCTGCCGCTAGGCGCCAGCCTACCGAATCTGGCATTACAGGTTAACGATCCACACACGGGTCCTCTTAGTCGTCCGAATACAACGAGTACAAACGATCCGAGATCACGCGCGCTATCGAGTTGAGGTCGGTCAGCGGAGCCACGCCCTCCGGCTCACTGCACAGGGCCGCTCCGCTGGCACCCTGTTGATCCACGCTGTCGACCTCGCGCGTGATCTCAATCCCATTCGCCAGCAACACGACGAGGCCATCCTGAGCGAACACCAGCAGATCCGAACGCCAGCATCCGTTGTCGTGACCGTGCAACAACTCGATCCAGACCGACACATCACCGACCACCGGCGCCGGCCGAAACGCCGCGCCGAACACTTCATGATTTCGCGGCGTGAGGATGCGAGCGAGGCTGGGGTCCTGTGATGCCAGGTGCTTGACCCAGTCGATCGCTTCCTGTCTGCTTCGGTCGGAGATCACGTGCAGCCAGAAGACCTCCTTCGTCGGACTGTCGTCGCTGGGCTGAAAGAGTTTCCCCGTTGACGCTCGAGCTCGAGCGGGCAAGGCGGCGACCATCGCGTCCGTAGAGGCTTCGAGCCATGACGGCACGGGCGCCCAGAACTCCGTGGGCTCCAGATGCTCGCCAACATCTTCCACCGGCACCTCGAGGGTGTAGGCGCCACCCGGATCGGGCTCCTCGTCGGACGGCGGCTCCTCCACTTCAACCGGAGGCGGTGGATCCATTCGGCCGTTCTCGTCAGGCGCCGGGACCGGCTCGGAGTCGCTGCAGGCCAGCGTCAGCGCCGCCACCGTCGCGCACAACCACAGCATCCCCGGGGCCAAGCTGCGTCGAAACACGTCAGCCGCGCCCCGAGCTGGTCGGATCCTCTGCTTCGGCCAACTGATCGAGGCCGGGTTCAGCCAGCAGCACAATGTGGAACGTGGTGCCCACCCCCTGCTCGCTCGACACCCGAATCTCGCCTCCCTGCGCCCGCACTAGTTCGCGAGCAATCGCCAGTCCCAAACCCGTGCCGCCCTGCGCCCCGGGCCGGTCCGACTTGAAGTAGCGGTCAAACAGGTTGGGAATCGCTTCCTCGGGTATGCCGACCCCCGTGTCGGCGACCGCGATCGACACGCTGCTCTGACTCGCTCTGCCTGCGCTCAACTGTACGTCTCCACCGGGCGGAGTGTGGCGCAACGCGTTGTCCAACAGGTTGCCCAGCACCTGGTCCAGGCGATCCCAATCACCCATCACGCTGCCGACATCCGAGGCTGCAACCGACAGGTTGACGTCAAGTTCCTGCGCTCTCAGCGCGAAGAGCTCGCCGACGTGTTCCAGCAGCGCTTCCACGTCAACCGGGGTGGACTCGACCTGTACCTGTCCCGCCTCAATCCGAGACAGGTCGAGTAACCCTTCAACCAGTCGAAGCAGGCGTCGCGACTCGTCTTCAATGATCCGATACGCATTGCGTTGCTCTTCGTCCTTGACCACGTCATCCATGAGCGCCTGGGAAAAGCCATTGATCGAGGTCAGTGGCGTCTGCAGATCATGCGACACGTTGGCCAGAAAGTCGCGCAATGCCATCTGCTGGCGTTCGACCTCTTCGGTCATCTGGTTGAACGAACTCGCCAGTTCCTGCGCTTCCTGCGACCCACCGACATCCACCCGCTGTTGCAACTGGCCTCGCGCCACGCTGCGCGACGCTGCCGCGACTCGCTGAATCGGTCGATAGATCGATCGCGACACCAGGAAGCCGACCAGCGTGGCCACCACAAGCGCGACCGCCCCCGCGATCAGCAGCCTCGGCGCAAGGTCGCCCAACACGGCCCGGCGGGACTCTCCAACCAGGGCGACGGCGAGACAGCAGTACCCCTGACGTTGCTGTTCGGCCGGCGGCAAGCTGGTCAGAACGTAGGTCAACCGCTCGCCGCCTTCGGTGGTGATTTGGCCTTGCACAACCCGGGTCGTATTCAGGGCAGCCAGATCGAAACCGAGTTTCTCGCCATGAAACCGATCGTCGGACTCGAGCACGCGAACCACCTCGCCCGCAGAGTCAACGCCCAACACCGGTACATCCAGTTCATCAGCGATCGAACCCGAGAGTTGCGCAACCGTCTCAAAGCTCCGCAGCAGGTTGTCCGGCGTGACGAGCTCGCTCTCGTCGGAGAACAGCTCAGGACTCCAGGCGTTCGCCAGTTCACGCAGTCGCGACTGATCGACCCGGTCCTGATAGCCACCGAGCAGGAGGAAGAAAATCAGGCCCACGACCAGCAGGGTCAGGACGACGATCGCTACCAGCGTGACGTAGATTCGAGACCGGATCGTGCCGAACTGAAACAGCGGCCAATGAGCTCCGGGAATGTATAGCGACCGCCGGTTCGGGAGTCCCATGCGAACCGCGCCGTTGCCAGCGATCGTCGGCGAGCGCTAGTCCGCGCCGCCGTTTGGCGAGAGCGCCAGACCCGACGGGTTGTCGCGCAATGTCATCTTGTAGCCCACCCCACGTAGCGTCTCAATCTGCAGATCGCTCTCCCGCAGGTGCTGACGCAAGTGGTTGATGTGTACGTCCACCGTTCGCGTCTCGCCGCTGAACGTGTAGCCCCAGACCAACGACAACAGCTGTTCCCGCGACATCACTGTCTGCAGATTCTGCGCCAACGCGAACAGCAGATCAAACTCTTTCGTTCGCAGCTTGAGAGACTTGCCTGCCAGTGAGGCTTCACGCGTCTGCCGGTTCAGAATCAGGCTGCCGACCGAGACCTCGACGCCCGAGCGTGCGATGCCGTCGGCGCGGCGCAGAATCGCCTTGACCCGCGCCACCAGCTCCTTGGGATTGAACGGCTTGGTCAGGTAGTCATCCGCCCCCAGCTCGAAGCCGGCCACCTTGACCGCATCTTCGCGGCGCACGGTCAGCATCAAGATCGGTACGTCCGAGTCCTGGCGGATGCCCTTGGTCACCTCGAAGCCATCCAGCTTGGGCATCATCAGGTCCAGCACAACCAGGTCGGGCCGCAGCATGACCGCCTTCTCGAGCGCCTCCTGCCCGTCCGAAGCGAACTCCAATTCATACCCCTCTCGCGAGAGGTACAGACGGACCAACTCGCGGATGTGAGGCTCATCGTCGGCAATGAGGATTTTCATGGTCGTGCAGCCTGCCAACCAACCAAAATTCACTATAGAACGTAAATCGACGAGTGTTGAACGCTTCGAATTGATACCGGCATCGGGAGCTCGGAACGCTCGTTGATAGCCTCACCATTGACGACCAATGAGGAAGAAGCCAAGGAGCGGAACATGCCACGTCGAGAGGTGCCGGCAGGGGTTGAAGTTCGAGCCGCCAACGCCGAGGAGATGGAGGACTTCCGCTTCGTCGCCAACCTGGCGCTGGGCGAACACGGCAACCCGAAGCGCGACCCGGTCACCTTCTTGCAGCCGGAGTGGTCGACCTGCGTCTTCGAGCACGGTGCCATGGCGACCACCTTCGGTGCCTGGCCCTTCTCGATGCGCTTCAACGGCGAGCGCGCACACGTCGCCGGTGTGACCGCCGTCGGCACCGACCCGACCAAGCGTCGGCGGGGCTACCTGCGGCTCGCGATGGAACACTCGCTCGACGAGCAGTACGAGCGAGGCCAATCGCTGGCCGCGCTCTACGCATCGCAGGCCGGCATCTACCAGCGCTTCGGCTACGCCGTCTGCTCACGGCGCATGCGATACGAGATAGATCCGTATGACCTCAACTTCGTACAAGCGCCGACGCCAACCGGCACACTCAGTGTCTCCAACGCCAGAGATCTCCCTGAGGACGCCGTCGTCATCCGCGACCTGTATCGCCAGTACATGCAGCCGCGAAACGGACTGTTGCATAGGGGTCTCAACCTCTGGAACGCCGAGGTTCTGGACGAACCGGGCGACATCGAGGAAGGACCGGTCCGCGTGCTCCTCTACGAAGAGGACGGCGAAGCGCTCGGCTACATGGTCTACACCAGCCGCGAAGACCAGGCCCTGAACGAGTTCAGCGCCTTCCAGCGCGACCACCGCATGACCATCCGTGAATACGGTTGGCTGACGCCGGCGGCCTACGTCGCCATGTGGCAGTTTGCCGCAAGTCAGGACCTCTCCTGGCGCATCGTGCTCAACGACGCACCCTCCGACGACCCGATCCAGCACTTCGCCCGCGACCCCCGCACCCTGCGCGTCCGTGTGCTCGACGGCATCCTCGTCCGAATCGTCGACCTGCCGCGCGCGTTGATGACGCGCAAGTACCAGGTCGAATCGGACCTCACCTTCCGAGTGCTCGACGATCTCTGCGACTGGAATCAGGGCACGTGGAGACTGTCGGTCGGACCGGAGGGCGCTGACATCCGCCAGGTCGACGAATCCCCGGAACTGACCATGGACGTCTTCACGATGGCGCACCTGGCCACCGGAGCCCTGTCGGCGACGTACTCGCACCGTCTCGGACGAATCGAAGCCCCCGACAAGTCAGCCCTGCTTCGGGCCGATCACCTCTTCGCCACCGAGTACGCCATGCATTGCATGAACCACTTCTAGCGGTTCAGACCAGTTTCAGACGGCCTCACCGAGCAGGTAGCGGCCCATCGCTTCCTCCAGCGCGCTGACCTCGCGCGGATCCAGGTCGCGATACGGCGGCCGCGTGTACGTCAGCGGCAGGCCGCTCGTGATGTGAACCAGCTGCTTGAGCGCGCCCACACGAGGGAACTGGTTGAGGATGTCGTGCAGCTCGTTGAGCTGGTCCTGCGGTCGATGCGGCTCACCGCCCTCGCGATGCGCGAACTGGATCGTCTTGACCAGCGCCGGCACCGCATTCGCCATCCCCGAAACGCCGCCCACGCAGCCCGCCTGGTAGAGCGGCGCGTGCGCCGCGTCGGAGCCGGCCATCACCCGAAACTCCGAACCGGGACCCTCCCTCGGCACCTGCGCCATGTAACGCTTCGTCCGCTCAGCGTCGCCGCCCGAATCCTTGATCCCCATCAGCCGATCCGGGTGCCGCTTCAGCACCCCGGCGAGCACGTCGTCGGGAATGTCAATCCCGGCATGCGCGGGCATGTTGTACAGCAGCGCCCGACCCTCGGACGGCAACGACTCGATCACCGCGCTGAACCACTGGATCATTCCCCACGAGTCCACGTTCTTGAAGAAAAATGGAGGCAGCAAGGCCACCGCGTCGGCGCCGGCGTCGAGCGCGTCGTTGGCGGCGCGGATCGTATCCGGCAGCGACGGGCAGGTCGCGCCCGCAACCACGACCAACCCACCGCCGATCCCCCGCGACGCTTGCTTGACTGCCTCAACAACGTGCTTGCGCTCGTCCATCCCGACCGACGGACCTTCGCCGTTCGTCCCGAGCGTCAGGATCCCCGTGATCCCCATCGTCCGCATCCAGTCGATGTGCGCTCCGATCCAGTCCACGTCCACATCGCGCCCGCCCTCGGTGAACGGCGTCACCTGCGCGGCCATCAGCCCGTCGAGCCGCTCATACGCCAACGCCATAGTCCTGCCTCCGCTCGTCTCTCTGGAGGCAGCCTAGCCCCGCACTGCGACGCGAATCTGCCAATAGCCTCAATCCATGCCTCGCATCTTCCTTTGCAGCGCAACCGGCGCACTGACGAGCGACGCCGCACCCGTCGGCGGAGGCGTTGCCGTCCTGGAAGCGCTGATCCCCCACCTGGAGGCCGCTGGCTTCGATCTGACCATCCTCACTCCGGACCGAGACGACAGACTGACCGGCAACCGCCAGTCCCTCCGGGTCCCCACGCTGGCCACTGCCGAACCGGATCGCATTCTCAAGTTGAACGCGCGAGCCTACGCGACGTTCGCGCTGGAGTGGGAATCGGCGCTCGAGCGATACTTCTCCGACATCGACCCACGCGACGCGGTTGTCATCGCCAACGACACCTCCGAGGGGCCACCGTTCGCCGCCTTGCACGCGAACGGCTTCCGCCAGATGGGGCTCCTCCACGTGATCGTCAGCGAGTTCTTCAGCCGCCGCTACATCTCCCAGCCGACCGGGATACCGATCGGCGGCCAGCACCTCTCCGCCCTCTGGCGACTCGCCGAAGCGCGAGGACTCACCCGCCACGCGCCCGACATCGCCCGACTGGTCTGGCCCAAAGAGGGCGACCTGGCTCGATTCGTGGACGCCCCGATTGCCCCGTCAGCGCCGGTCGCGCGCTCGCTGGCCAACTGTTACCCCGGCACGGGCGTCGCCGCTCGAACGCAGATTGTCCCCTGGGGAGTAGTCGGAAACGCCGACCCGACGCTTCGCGAACATCGACGCGACACACTTCGCCGGATCGGCGCCGACCCTAATCGTTTCACCCTGCTCACCCTCAGCCGAATCTCACCGGAGAAGCGAATCCATCTCGCGATTGACGCGCTCAAACTGATCGAAGCCCAATCGCCGACCACTGCTGAGCGAATCCAACTCGTCATCGCCGGCGCTCCGGCGTACATGGGCGGCGGGTCCTACGACCGCAAGCTTCGCCGAGCCTCCGCTCAACTCAAGCGAGCTGAAATCCATTTCGCCGGCTACGTATCCGGCGACGACAAGTGGCGACTCTTCGCCGCCACCGACACCTTCCTCTCGCCGAGCTACTACGAGGCCTACGGTCTCACCATCGCCCAGGCGCTCGCCAGCGGCGTGCCCGTCATCGCCGCACCCCACGCCGGCGCACGCGCCACCGTAGACGAGCGCCACGGCTGGATCGCCGAACCCAACCCAGCAAGCTTCGGCGCCGTCATCCGACGCGCCCTGCACGCCGACGAGACCCGTGATATCCCGCGCCTCCGCGAGAACGCAGCCCGCTGGGGCAGCGAGCGACCGTTCACCATCGCCGCTGAGCGCCTGATTCGAATCGCCCGTAGACTCGCCGTTGGCGAAAGACCCGAGGAGGCCCAACGATGACCCAGCGCGCGGTGTTGTTCGACTTCGGAGGTGTCTTGATCCGCATGGACTGGGATGGGTACGACGAGTTCGGCAAGCGCTGGAATCTGCCACCGGGCACGCTGATCGACGCCTTCTACCGCACGCCCGAGTGGCACGCGATCGAAACCGGCCGCGGCAACTGGGAGACCTGGCAGCGAGGTGTCGAACAGAGCCTGACCCCATACCTCCAGGGTGACGTGGCCGCCGAGGTCCAGGACCTGCTCGACGCCTGGTACGCCCAGCCCTGGCAGTATCACCACCCGAATTTTGAACTCGCCCACGACCTCCAGACCGCGGGACACAAGATTGGCGTGCTCTCCAACGCCCCCGACGATCTGCGCGACCGGTTCCTCAGCAACCTGCCCGTCGAGGTCAACTGGGACGCGATCGTCGTCTCAGGCGAGATCGGCATGCGCAAGCCCGATCCCGGCATCTTCCACCACGCCGCGGAGGAAATCGGCGTGTCCCCCGAACACTGTTTCTTCATCGACGACCTGGAAGAGAACGTGCTCGGCGCCCAGAAGGTTGGGATGAGCGGCTACCACTTCACCCGCAACAACTACCGGGCGCTCAGAATCGCCCTACGCGCCGCGGGCATTGACAGCTAAGCGCTGTCTGCCTCATTTCGATCGCGTAAGACCGCATAGAAGACTGACGCAAACACCGCTCCCAGGCCCGGCGCGACCCAATACACCCAATGGTTGTCCCAGAACCACGCGATCGCGGCCGGGCCAAACGCGCGCGCCGGATTCATCGACGCCCCCGACACGCTCCCCGTCATCGTCACCGCTGCCGCCACGTACAGACCCACAGCGACCGCGAAGACGGTCGCCGAGCGACCACGCTCGGCCATCATCAGGATCGCGTACACGAGGAAGAACGTGATCACGATCTCCGTCCCGAACGCCTGGATCACCGGACCGCTGCTGAAGTTCGCGCCGAGCCACGACTCGCCCTCGCCGGTGTGATTGCGAAACAGACCGTGCATCACCGACGACGCGATCAGGCCACCCACCAGTTGCGCCCCGACGTATGGCGCCAACCGCCGGCCGGGCAGCCTCCCAGTCAGCCATAGCCCGAGCGAGACCGCTGGATTCAAGTGCGCCCCGGAAATCGCCCAGAAGGCGAAGATCATCACCGCGACGCCGAATCCGTTGACCAATCCGACGCCCAGCGCCCCGAGCTGCCCACCCGACCACCAGTTCACGTGCGCCGATCCCGCGCAGAACAGCACGAGCCCAAACGTGCCCAGCACTTCGGCCATCAGTTGTCTGGCGCTCGCCCCATTGCTCGCCCGCTCGAGACTCAGTCGCCCGAGCAGCGGGCCAACCACGCGACCCACCGGAGCCAATGCCTGTTCGATGGGACTCATCATCGGGACCTCCCGGACGACATCAAGAATTCGAGCGAAACGCTAACAGTCGCCCCGGAGCCTGGAGTATCCGCGCTGTTAAGGTTGGGCTATGCCAAATCGACTCGCCCGGGAGACATCTCCCTATCTGCTGCAACACGCCAACAACCCCGTGGACTGGTACCCATGGGGCGACGAGGCCTGGGCCCGCGCCCGGGCCGAAGACAAGCCGGTGCTGGTCAGCGTCGGCTACGCCGCCTGCCACTGGTGCCACGTAATGGAGCGCGAATCCTTCGAGAACGAACAAATCGCCGGGCTGCAGAACGACCTCGTGGTCAGCATCAAGGTCGATCGCGAAGAGCGCCCCGACGTCGACGAGATCTACATGGACGCCCAGCAAATGCTGCACGGACACGGCGGCTGGCCGCTCAACGTCTTTTGCACGCCCGACGGCCGCCCCTTCTTCGGCGGCACCTACTTCCCGCCCCAACGCCGCACCGGGATGCCCGGCTGGACCGACGTGCTCCAGGGCGTCAGCCGAGCCTTCCGGGAGCAGCGCGAACAGGTCGAACAGCAAGCAACCGAACTCACCCGACACCTCAATCTGCGTGTCGAGTTGGCCGCCGAGGAACTGACCGAGTCTCCGGCCCAGGTCCGTTCGCGCGCCGCAACCGCCCTGCTACAGGCCGCTGACCGCACGCACGGCGGCTTCGGCGGAGCCCCGAAGTTCCCCCAGCCCTACTACCTGCAACTGATGGTGCAGCAGGCGCTCGACCAATCGGCAAGCAACCGCGACGAAGCCAAGCGCCACCTGGCCGACACGCTGCGCAAGATGGCCGAGGGCGGCATCTACGACCAGCTCGCCGGCGGCTTCCACCGCTACGCCGTCGACCAGATTTGGCTCGTCCCCCACTTCGAGAAGATGCTCTACGACAACGCGCTGCTCATTCCGCTCTATCTCGACGCGCACCGACTGATCGGTCGGCCCGAAGGCGACCCGCTCTTCGCCCGCATCGCTCGCGAGACCGCCGACTACCTGCTGAACGATCTGCAAACACCCGACGGTGCGTTCTACGCATCTACCGACGCCGATTCCGAGGGTGTTGAGGGCAAGTACTTTGTCTGGACACGCGACGAGCTCCACGAATTGCTCGAGGAGCAGGATGCAGAGGCCGCCTGCCGGCGCTGGGGCGTCGACGTCGGCGGCAACTGGGAGGGCAACTCGATCCTGCTCGCCGCGCAGTCACCCGAGGACATCTCCCGCTGGCTCGATCTGCCACTGACCGATGTCGAGGAGTCCATCGCCAGAAGCCGGCATACCCTGCTCGAACACCGTTCGACCCGCATCCCACCGGCCACCGACACCAAGATCATCGCCGCCTGGAACGGCATGGCGATCGACGCATTGGCCAAGGCCGGCGCAGTGCTTGACGAACCACGATTCACCAACGCAGCCGAACGAGCCGCCCGATTCATCGTCGACCACATGGGGAGCAACGGTGGCGGACTCCTGCGGATCCACTCCGCCGGCCGCGCCTCAGTCGACGCGTTCGTCGAGGACTACGCCGCCGTGGCCGACGGCCTGATCTCGCTCTACGAGTCGACCGGCGACGAGGCCTGGTGCTCGGAGGCGCGCTCGATGATCGACGCAATGGTCGAGCGCTTCTGGGACCACGAGGGCGGTGGCTTCTTCACTGTCGGACGCGAAGGCGAACAACTCATCGCGCAGCGCAAGCCGACCCAGGACGGCGCCACGCCCAGCGGCAACTCGCTCGCCGCCCGCGCCCTCGCGAGGATGTACGCGCTGACCGCCGACGGCCGTTACGCCGACATGATCGAGGCGATGCGGACCAGCTTCTCCGCCTACCTCAGCAAGGCGCCGACCATGCTCGGCCTCTTCGTCTCGGTCGAGGATTGGCTCACCGACCACCGCTCCATCGCCCTGGTCGGCCCCGTCGACCACGAAGAACTCGCCCGAATGCGACATGACCTCTGGACCGCAGAGCCGCGACCGATGGTTGTCATGCAGCGCAGCGCCGACACCACAACTGTTCCCCAGTTGTCCGATAAGCCGCAACAGAACGGTCGCCCGACCGCCTATGTCTGCCAGGCATTCGCCTGTAGCGCTCCGGTCCACACCGCCGCCGATCTTCGCCGCGCGCTAACCGAACCGCTTCCCGTCAGCGCGCCTTGACCTCCTGTGCACAACATAGTACGGTTGTGCGACGTCGCGCAGAACGCAGGAGAACGCATCATGTCCGTGGAAACGCTTCGACCTGCCTCACTCCCCCTCCACGGGGCATCCAACAGTGACCAAAATTGCTCAGAGGTCTTGCCGCAGGCCGGCAATTTCTGCGCAAAACTGATCAAAATTGACCACCGCGATCGCACGATCTCCAGCGGTGCGCTGGATTTCCTCACGCTGACCCCCTTCAGAAAAATTTCTTCGTCACTTCTATCCCTTCAAGTCGTCGATCCTCAGCCCGGCCAACTTCGCGAACACCGACCCCATCCCCGACGAACGCAGCAAGGAGACCACGAATGACCCACCAGACCATCATCCCGTCACTGCGCTACGAGGACTCCAATCGAGCCATCCAGTGGCTGTCTGATGCCTTTGGCATCACCGAGCACTTCGTCGTCCGCAACGACGACGGACACGTCGAACACGCCCAGTTGGCCTGGCGCGGCTCGCTCGTCATGCTCGGCGACCTGCAGGGCGACATGCACGACCTGCCCCATCGCCACGGCTCGATCAGCATGACCGCCGAGTCGGCGGAGCAGGTCGACGAGATCTACGCCCGTGCCGTCGCTGCCGGCGCCAAGGTGATCCAACCCCTGACCGACACCGACTACGGCTCGCACGCCTTCACCGTCGAAGACTACGAGGGCAATCACTGGCATCTCGGAACCTACGACGCGCTGGCCCAGGAGTAGGAAGTCCAACATGACGGAGCGAATGCATCAAACGATCATCCCCGCCTTCCGGGCAAACGACGCCCAGGCGCTGATCGACTGGCTGCGAGAAACGATCGGATTCTCCGAGCGGATGATCGTGCCGGACGGCAACGGCGGCATCGCCCACGCCGAACTCGAATGGCGCGACAGCCTGGTCATGCTCGGCTCGGCTCGCGACGCGGGCGACCACCTCAACGAATCAATCGGCAGGGCCTCAGTCAGTATGACCGCCGAATCGAACGAACAGGTCGACGACCTGTACCGCCGCGTCCAGGACGCCGGAGCGACGATCACGGTCCCGATGGAGGACACCAACTACGGATCGCACGGCTTCAGCATCCGCGACCCGGAAGGCAACTTCTGGCACTTCGGCACCTACGATCCGTTGGCGCCGTTGGAGTAAGTCAGTGCCGCTCGCACCCGAACCAGAACGTCCGGACATCGACCCCGGCTACGGAATCGGCGACCCGCAATACCCGTTCACGCCCATCGAGTGGGACGATGTCGCGAACCGACTATCCGAATCGCGAAACTACTGGGTGGCCACAACGAGACCGTCGGGCCGCGCCCATTCGGTGCCCGTCTGGGGTGTCTGGTGCGAGGACGCGTTCTGGTTCTTCGCCGGTCCGGAGTCCTTGACCGCCAGGAACCTGGAGCGTGACGGCGCAGCCGAGGTGCACCTCGAGAGCGGCGACGACGTCGTCCTGCTGTTCGGCGAGTTCGAGACCGTCGCCGCAACCGATGCCCTGGCCAGCGCCTATCAGGCGAAGTACGGCTTGACCGGCGACGGCAGCGAGACCGGCTTCAGGCTACGCCTGTCGAAGGCCATTGCCTGGCGCGAGCACGACTTCCCCAGCAGCGCCACCCGCTGGCGCTTCTGACTTGCCTAGGTGCCGCTGAATTCGGCAGTTCGGCGCTCCGTGAACGCCGCCACGCCTTCCTTCATGTCGTCGGTGTAGGCCAGCCGCTCGAAGTAGAGCTGCTCGATCCGCAGGCCCTCGTCCAGCGAGGTCTGCATCCCGCGCACCGCCGCCGACTTGCACGCCCGCACCGCGAGCGGCCCGTTGCGATTGATCCGCTCCGCCATCGCCCGGGCCGCGTTCATCAGTTCGTCCGCTTCAACAACCTGGTGGACGAGCCCAATCTCCATCGCCCGCTCGGCGGACAGCGGGTCGCCGGTCAAGATGATCTCCATGGCCCGGCTCTCGCCCAGCAGTCGCGGCATGCGTTGTGTGCCGCCCCAGCCCGGCAGCAGGCCAAGGCCAACCTCCGGCTGCCCCATCTGCGCCCCACTGGCTGCGATGCGGATATCGCAGGCCAGCGCGACTTCGAGGCCACCACCGAAGGCGTATCCGTTGATCGCAGCAATCAGCGGCTTGGAGATGTACATCCCGCGCATGATGCTTGGAGCGAGTTCGAACTGTTCCTTGGACGGCTCGTCCATCAGGGCCGGGATCATGTCGCGCAGGTCGGCGCCGGCCGAAAACGCGCGGTCGCCGGCGCCGGTGATGATCGCGACCCAGGCGTCATCGTCGTCCTTGAACCGCGCGCAGGCCTCGGCGAACGCCGCGTACTGCTCGCGATCGAACGAGTTCAGCGCCTTCTGCCGATCCAACACAATCGTCGCGATTCGGTCCGAAACGTCATACGTGACAGCCATATCGAAACTCCTTAACCGGCGTGTTCAAAGATCCCGCGGCCGGTCTTGCGGCCCAGTCGGCCGGCCGAGACCAGCCGCCTCAGAATCGTCGGCGGACTCAGATTCGGGTCGCCGATCTCGCGCTGCATGCTCTCGGCCACATCAAGCAGGACGTCGAGGCCAACCAGGTCGGCTGTCGCCAATGGACCCATCGAGTGACCCAGCCCGAGCTGACAGGCGCGGTCGATGTCCTCGGCCGTCGCCACGCCCGATTCCCACAGCCTGAGCGCCGAGAGGCAGAAGGGCACCAGCAATCGATTGACGATGAACGCCGGCGTGTCCTTCACACGCACCGGCGTCTTGCCGGTCGCTTCGACAAACGCCCATGCGGCGTCGACCGCCTCATCGGACGCCGTCAGCGGCACCACGACCTCGACCAGCGGCAACACCTGCGCGGGATTGAAGTAGTGCAGCCCGATGACGCGCGACGGGTCTGACATGCGTTGGGCGATCTCCTGGATCGAGAGCGAAGAGGTATTGGACGCGATGAAGGCGGCGTCCGCGCAGACAGTTTCGAGGCGCTCAAAGATGCTCTGCTTGAGCTCAATGTTCTCGGAGACGGCCTCGATCACGCCCTCCGAGCCCGCGAGCGACTCGAGGTCGGTGAAGGTCGTCAGCGCTGCGATGGCCGCCGACCCCTGTTCGGCGCTGATGCGCTCTCGCGACACGAGCCGGTCGACGCCGCTCTGGATGGTGCTCTGGGCGCGCTGCAACTGGCCGGCATCGACATCGACCAGCGTGACATCGATACCTGACAGCAGGGCAGTTTGAGCGATCCCGGAACCCATCGTCCCGCCACCGAGCACGCCCAGCCGCTTGAGATCGGGAGTTGAATCGGGCATCACATCCTCCCTGCATGGGCCTGTTCGTCAGCCCTGATGCAGACTATCCGACACCTCGCGAGCGTCGGTTCGGACCTTGTTGGGCACGCCGCTACGCTAGTTGGGATCGACCGAACCGCTGATGGCACTGAGGAGCCCACCATGAGCCGACGCATTGGCATGGGATTCGACTGGCAGGGATCGATGGACCGCGAGACCGCGCTCAAGCGAGCGCAGGTCGCCGATGAAGTCGGCATTGATTCGCTCTGGGTCGCCGAGGCATGGGGCCAGGACGCCTTCACCACGTTGGTCCAGCTCGCCGAGCGAACCACCAACGTGCAGGTCGCGACCGGCATCGTCAACATCTACTCGCGCACGCCCGCCGCACTGGCTCAGCACTTCGCCACGATCGATGAGCTGTCCGAGGGCCGCGTGATCGTCGGACTGGGTAACTCCGGGCCGCAGGTGATCGAACACTTCCACGGTGTTCCCTTCCAGCCCGCCTTCAAGCGCATGCGCGAGACCGTCGAGATCATGAAGATCCTGTTCTCCGGTGAGCGGCTCAACTATGACGGCGACATCTTCAAGCTCCAGCGCGGCTTCACGCTCCGCTTCGACACCTACCGCAAGCAGCTGCCGATCTACCTCGCCACGCTCAACCCCAAGTCGGTGAAGATGACCGCCGAAATCTCCGACGGCTGGCTGCCGATCATGATCCCCATGGACCGGCTCAAGGAGGAGATCGACCTGGTCAACGACTGGGTCCGCGAAGCCGGGAAGAGCCCGGCCGACTTCACGATCCGCGCGCCCGGAGGCGTGACGGTCGCCAACTCGCCCGAGGCGCAGTCCCGCGCCCGCGCCGGCCAGGCCGGCACGCTCGCCTTCTACTGCGCGCGCATGGGCGAGTTCTACTACCGCCAGCTCTCGCGTCAGGGCTACGAGGACGAGGCCAACGCCGCGCGTCTGGCCTGGAAAGAGGGCGGCGGCGGCGCAGCCGCGCAATCCATCCCTGGCGAAATGCTCGAGCAGTTCGGGTTCGTCGGCACGACGGAGGAATGCGTCGAGCGTCTCGAACAGGAACAGGCCGCCGGAGCCCAACTCCACTCCGTCAACGTGATGGAAAGCGACCCCAACGAGTTCGCCAAGATCCTCGAGGCGCTCAAGGGCTAGGCGGTCGTCAGGCCGCCCATTCGATCCACCAGCCGTGGGGTGACGACTTCGCCAGTAGCTGACGCCTTCGCTCTCCGTCGGTGAAGCGGGTGATGGCCAGGGTCGGTTCCTGCGTGTCGTCTATGTCCTCGAGCCTCAGTTCCAGCGTGACCAGCCAGACCGGCCGCTCCCGGCTGGTCTCGGCGAGCGTCTGATAGATCCGCTCTCGACCAGCGGCTGGGAACTGATAGAGCGCCACGGTCGAGTAGACCGTCAACGCGGCGTCGGCCGGTGTGTCGGCGATCATGGCCGGCAGCACCTTGGCCGCGTCGCCGCCGCGCAGATCAATCGGAGAACGAGCCAGCTCTGCGGCGCTGTCGATCAGTCGCTGATGCCGCTCCACGTGCTCCGGCCAGATCAGAGCGCGCAACCAACGCAGCTCCTCTTCCTGACCCAGGTCGATCGGGTTGAGGTCGATCCCGCCTCGGAACCAGACCAGGAGATGATCGGCCAGCGGCGGCATCTGTCCGCCGCCGCGCAATTCCGCCTCCAGCGCGACGCGAGCCTCCGGCCGACCCCAGGCCGCCTCCTCGCGACCCCCGCGCAGGTAGCGGTAGCGATAGCGATCGACGTTGAGATTGAGGCCGGCGCTAGCCCCGATGTCAATCAGCGCCAGCGGCAACCCTGACTCCTGCTGCACCATCGAGAACGCGGGCAACAGGCAGGTACAGCGACGCACGACGTTGGTCTGTGTCCGATGCGTCTGGATCAGGTTCAGGATCTCGTCCCTGTGCGTCAGGCAGAAATTCCTGAAATCGGGGAACGCAGGCTGCATCGGGCGGTCGCGCCCCGAGACGATTGGATAGTGCGCCGCCAACGGATGGTCCGCGAACTCGCCGCCGCTGAGCAGCAGGTACTGCACCGCCGCAAAGAGCATGTTGGGCGCGGGCTGTCGACGCCGTTTCTGAGCGGCCAGTTCCAACAGCTCGCGGTCCAGTGAGACGCCGTAGGCGAGTTCGGCGTACATCGGCGACGCAAGGTCGGGCGACTCGACCCGCGCGAAACGGTGAAAGACGTCGCGATAGTGCGCCGCTCTGGGCGCGTCGAGACCACTTCGGGCAGACATGAGCGGTGCGCTATGCGGTCAGGAACTCGCCGAGCTTGGCCAGCACCGCTTCCGGTTCCTCAACCTGCGGCATATGACCCGAGGCCGAGAACATCGCCACCTCGGAGTTCGGAATTGCGCGGTTGAAGTCGTCCGCGTACTGCGGCGGGATCAGCCCGTCCGACGCGCCCCAGACAATCAACGTGGGTGACGTCACCCGGTGAATCCGCTCGGAGAGCCGCTTGTCAGGAATCGGCCACATGAAACGCGCTGCTGTTTGCAGCATCTTGGCGCGCTCCACCGTGACTGCGCGCAGCTCGTCCGGATCCTCAGGCGGAGGCGCCGTCATCATCTTCGCGCCGGGATGCTCCTGGTCGTGGAACAGGGCGGGCACCAGCTCGTGCGGCATCATCGCGAAGAAGTCCGCGACCGGGTAGTCGTCGTTCCAGAGACCGGCCGGGGCGATCAGGACCAGCTTCGCCACGCGGTTGGGCTGCATCGCCGCGACCTCGGCTGCGAACCAGCCGCCCATCGAGTGACCGACCACGACCACATCGTCGACGCCCATCGCGTCGAGGAAGTCCCAGTAGAAGTAGAAGACATCGTGATGGTCCATCAGCCACTCAACGCCAGTTGAGTTGGCCGTGCCGGGCAGTTTCGGCGCAAGCACACGGTAGTGCTGCGAGAGTTGCTCAAGGAACGGGTCCCACATCAATCCGCCGGCGCCGTGGATGAAGAGCAGGTCCGGACCCGAGCCTGCTTCCATGTAACCGACGTTGAATCGTCCATTGACGAGCGAAACAGTCTTGTCTTCCATCCGGACACCTCCAGAAGAGCACACTTCGGACTCAACCCGCCGGGCATGCGGGCACACCTGAGCAGGCTATGAGTCAGCCTCAACCAGTGTCAATCGACGGCTCCGCCGCCTCCTAGGCGCACCCAGCGTAGAGTGATTCCATGCGAACCGGTGTGCTTCCGGCCGAGATCGTGCGTGCCTACGACATCCGCGGCACGACGCCCGATCAGGTCAACAGCGCCGTCGCCGAGCACATCGGGAATGCGTTTGGGCAGTGGCTCCTCGACCGCGGCGCGACATCGCTGATCGTCGGCCACGACACGCGGGCCACGTCCTCCGAGCTGTACGAAGCGGCAGTCGAAGGGGCGCTGGCTGCCGGGATCAATGTGAACGCTGCGGGGCTCGCCCCGACGCCGGTGATCGGCTGGGCCGTCGATCGTCACGATCTCGGCGGCGGGCTGGTGGTCACGGCCAGCCACAATCCGCCCGAGTTCAACGGCTTCAAGCTGCTCGCCGACGGAGCGCAGCCACTGTTGCCCGAGGAGATCCGACACGTGGCCGGTCATCCGCGGCGAGTTGCAGTCGAGCCGGGAACGCGAGCCGAGATCGACGCCTGCAGCCCATACCTCGACATGCTCAACGAGCGGTTTGGAGGCGCCGCCGACGTTCGCGTGGCGATCGATTGCGGCAACGGCGCGACGACGTTCACTGCTTCACTCGCTCTGATCAACACCGGCGCACAGGTCCACGCGATCCGCAACACTGCCCGGCCGATACAGTCTGACGCTGCCGATCCACAGAATCCGCAGACGATGCGGGCGCTGGCTCGCGTCGTGCGCGCGATCGGCGCCGATCTTGGGATCAGCTGGGACGGCGACGGCGACCGGATCGGCGTGCTCGACCATCTGGGACGGCGCTATGAAGCGGATTGGCTGACGGCCGTACTGGCCCGTCCGCTCCTGGCGCATCGGCCGGGAGCGGCGGTACTGCTAGACCTGAAGACGAGTAGCAGCGCGATCGAGGACATTCGTCGGCACGGCGGTGCGCCACTCACGGCGAAGACGGGATACTCCTTCTTCCGCCGCATGATGCGCGAGCAACAACTCGCGTTCGGCGGCGAGACCAGCGGTCACATCATGTTCGGACCGGAGTATCGACCGGGCGAGCACGCCCCATGGATCGACGACGGCGTCTACGCGGCGTGCGCCTTGCTCTCCTACCTCACGAAGCGGGGGCGGACACTGGCGGAGGAGATGGCCGAGATCGAGCCGCGTCCGATCTCACCCGAGCTGCGGCTGCCCTGCCCGGATGCACAGAAGGTGCGGGTCGCCGAACGGATCGGCGACTGGTTCGCCGAGCGGCAGCACGATTCGCAGATCGATCGGATCGACGGAGCGCGTGTCACGACCGCCGACGGCTGGCTCCACGCCCGCGCGTCGAACACTGCTCCGGTGCTGAGTTTGCGCTTTGAGGCCGTGGACGAACCTGGCTATCGCCGCATCGCCGAGCAGCTTCACGCCGCGCTGGCAGAGCAGGAGTCTGTGTCGGGAATCGAGCAACTGAACGATCCTCCGACGATCGGTCCTCAGCCGCTCACTTGACGAAGACGGCCACCTGCAACGACTCCGCCAACTCGCGGGTCGCGGCGCGCGGTTCCTCCTCCACGACCAACGTCACGCGAACCTCGTCACTGCGACTGTCCAGGGACAGTTCGGCCTGCCGCACGGCGCGCATCTTGACCAGCGTGAACAGCGCTTGCTGCAGTTCGTGCGCTTCGGCGCCGGCGGGACGCACCTCGACGATCAACGATTCGGACTCGCCGATGAACGCGGCGTCCGACTCGTCGCCGGACGGGAACCAGCGCTCGGTTGCGCCGACTGCACCGACCGGCGCGCCAAGTACGTCGCCGTTCGAGGCGGCCCACTCCTTGAGCGCGCGATGGGCTGAGCTTTCGGCGGTGCCGGAGCGCGTCTTGGTTGGCGGCAGCCCGAAGGCGTAGATCCCGACCGTGACCCAGTCGAACGACTGCATCGCCCTCAGTTCAGCCGCCGATGCGTGACCCAGCAGCCCACGCAGATCCGGGGCCTTCGGGTACATCTCGGACAGCCTCGCCTGCATCTCATCGGCTACTTCGTCGAGGTGAACTGCCTCGGTAGCCGGCGGCAATCGGTTCAATGCCGCTTCCCGATCGGCCAACTCGCCCTTGCGAGCCGACTTGGTCAAGAAGCGAAACAGCGTTCGCTGCAGGTCAATCTCCGTCACGTCGAGCGGCATGGCCGTAGGGTACTGATCGATGAAGCCACCCCCGATCCCGCGTGAGATTTTCCGGGCCTACGACATCCGCGGCCGTGCGCTCGGCGCCGATGCGGTGCTCACGCCAGACCTGGCGTTTCGAATCGCATTGGCCTATGCCGAGTTGGTTGATTCGGCGGAGCGGGTGGTGGTCGGGGGCGACCAGCGACCAACCACGCCGGGATTGCAACAGGCCGCGATTGCGGGGTTGCTGGATGCCGGCCTGGATGTCGTCGACATCGGTCGGGCGCCGTCGCCGCTGGTCTACTGGGCCGTCGCGCGGCTCACGCAGGAGCGTCCCACGGCCGGGCTGGTTATCACCGCTTCTCACAATCTGCCCGAGGACAATGGGATCAAGCTGCTGCACACGGACGCGATGCCGCTTTCACCGGAAGAGATCCAGGCGGTCGCCGACCGTGTTGCCTCGGGCGCTCCAGTCGCTGCTCGACAGGGCGAGCGCAGCCTGTGGAGTCCAAGACCAACCTACGTTCGCAGCCTGGCTGAGTCGTTTCGTCTGCGACGTCCTCTGCGGGTGGCGGTTGATCCCGGCAACGGTGTCGCGACAGTGACGGCGGGACCAGCGTTGCGGGCGATCGGGTGCGACGTGATCGCGATCAACGACGACCCGGAAGAGACCGAGCCGCCGCATCCTGCCGATCCTCAGCATGCGGCCAATGTCGCGCAACTGGCGCAGTTCGTTGCCGACTCCGGCGCGGACCTTGGCTTCGCCTTTGACGGCGATGGCGACCGGCTGGGACTGGTCGACGGTCGTGGCCGCCGCGCTGCTCCCGACCAGGTGCTGGCGCTGCTGGCGCAGGACTGGCTGGCGGAACATCCCGGAGATGCGATCCACGTCGATGTCAAGACATCGCAGGCCGTGTTCGATCACATTCATCGACTCGGCGGCCAGGCCGTACTGGGACCGGTCGGCCATTCGCTGGGCAAGTACGCGATGCGGGAGCGCGGAATCGACTTTGGCGGCGAGGCGTCCACGCACTACTTCTACCGCGTCGACGATCCTCCGCACATCACCGACGACGCCGTCCGCACGGCCTGCCGCATCGCCCAACTCGCATCGCACACGCCACTCGAGCCGATCCTGGACGCTATTCCTCGCTACCCAATCTCACCGGAAGTCAAGATCGCGTGCCCGGACGATCGCAAGCAAGCCGTGAGTGACGACATCGCGCGCGTTGCTCGAGGCCGCTGGCCGGTGGACGCGACGGACGGATCGCGAATCGACCTGTCAGCGCACGCGCCGGGCGCGTGGTGCGTGATTCGCGCCTCGAACACGACGCCGTACCTCACCGTGATCGTCGAGGCGCGTACTGATGAGGGGTATGAATCGGCGCGTCAGCTGACCGCCGAGATCCTCACCGGGCAAGGGCTCGATCCGGCACCGCTGCTCAGCCAGCCGCCGCTTGAGTGAGGTCCGGTCTGGCCACCTCGAAGATGTCAGCCAGCAACTCGTATGAGCGCACTCGCGCGGCGAAGTCGTAGGTGATCGTCAGGACGATGAACTCGTCCACGTCGTAGGTCTGCGCGAGTTGCTCCAGCCGCTCGCGCACCTGCTCGGGCGAGCCGTGGATGCTGCGGTTCTGCATGTAGGCGAGGTAATCCAACTCCGGCTGTGAGTAGGGGAAGTTGAGCGCCTCCTCGACCGAGGGAATGCCGCCGCGAGCGCCGCGATTGCCCTTGATCCGCCAACACCAGCGGCTCCAGCAGAGCTCCTCCGCTTCCTCGGCCGTCTCGGCCACCGTGACCGAGACGCCCAGCGACGCGCGCGGTTCGGAGCTGACCGGCGACGGTTGGAAGCGTTCGCGGTACTTGCGGACGACCTGCTCGCCGCCCTCGGGCGAGATGAAGTGGGCGAAGCAGTGCGACCAGCCGAGCTCGGCGGCGACGTGACCGCCGTAGTGGGACGAGCCCAGCAGCCAGAGCTCAGGCATGGGCGCGCCCGGCGGAGCGGCGCGGACCTCGCGGTACTGGTGATCAGGCGGCAGGTCGTCGGCGAGCCAACCGTAGAGATCGAGCAGTTGCTCGGGGAAGTGATCGATGCCGAGCGCACCGGGTCCGTGCACCAGCGCTCGGGCGGTGCGTCCGTCGGAGCCGGGGGCGCGGCCGACGCCGAGATCGATGCGGCCGGGGAACTGGGTCGTCATGGTGCGGAAGTTCTCGGCGACTTTGAGCGAGCTGTAGTGGGGCAGCATGATGCCGCCCGAGCCGACGCGGATCTGCGAGGTGCGCCAGGCGACCTGGGGAATCAGGACCTCGGGCGAGGCACAGGCGAGGGAGCCGGCGTTGTGGTGCTCGGCGAGCCAGTAGCGCGAGTAGCCGAGGCGGTCGCAGGCCTCCGCCAACTCGAACGTCTCGGAGATCGCCGTGGCTGCGGTGCCGCCGTCGCGGATCGGGATCTGGTCGAGCACGCCGAGTGAGATATCGGAAGGCATGGAATGATCCTACAGCGGCGTTTCGATCTTCAGCCCAGTTTTTTTCGCGGGCTCGCGGGGCACGATCCCCCGTAAAACACTGGAAATCGTGCGTCCAGGGCGTTCAGGTTCTTTCAGGTTTGTTCAGTCCTGTTCGGTCGGATAGGAGGCCGAACGCGTTCGGTTTTGTTCGGCTGTGTTCGATTCCGTTCGAATGCTGGCGATGTCGGAGCGTGTGGCTTGAACGACGATTGGGTCGGTTTCGGCAAGTTTTTTTTCCTGAGGCGGAAATGAGAGGGAAGTCCAGTGTTTTGCGGGAGATCGCGCGGTTGGGGTGGGCAGAAATGGACATTTCGGTACAGGAATTGTCGGTCTGGCGCCAGTTTTGGCGATGGATTGGCGAGGCCGTCGCAGAATGCGGATGGAGCGCGTGTCCCGGTACCGGAGGCGCGATAGGCATGTGAACTCTCTCCGTCAGCGGCGATATGTCGCACAAATGTACATCGATCCAGGTCGGATTGTCGAGGGCCGGCGGGCGCATCGGAGTTGCTCAGATGACATGTTCGAGTGGCACGGCTCGATACACACGGGCAGGGACTAAGCTGAGATCTTGACGCTGGAGTCCTGGAGATCGTCATGCCCGACTCGTTGAACGTCCCGCTCGATAGCACTGCCGCCAGCGCGGCTCGCGAGGCGTGGGAGCGGTTCCCTTCGATGCTCGGCACGAGCATCGCCACGAGGGGGATGTCGGCGGGCAACGCGACCGAGTGGGGCCTGGGCGGAGCGGTTCCTCAGAGCACGCTGCCGCCGATCTCGCTCGGCGGCGGCATTCCCGACGCCGAGACGCAGCCGCGCGCGGAACTGCTGGCAGCGATGGGCCGGGTGCTGGAGCAGCCCGGCGATGGGGCGCTGGTCTATGGCGGGGCCCAGGGCTTTGAGCCGCTGCGCGACGAAATGGCCACGTACTTTGCTCGCAACCACCCGGGCCGTCCTGACGCCGACTGGTACTTGCTGACGAACGGGGCGGCGGGGGCGATCGAAGCGATCTGCGCCTCGTTCCTCGACCCGGGTGACGTGGTGATCACCGAGATTCCGACGTTTGCGGGGTCGCTGCGCACGATTCGCGGCAAGCAGGCCAACGTGGTCGGCGTGAGCATGGACGACGAAGGCATTCGGCTGGATGAGCTCGAAGCGACTATTGACCGGATCGAGGCCGAGGGCCAACCGATCAAACTGATCTATACCCAGCCGACGTTCCACAATCCGACCGGGCTGACGATGACGTTGCAGCGCCGGCTCGATCTGATTGAGCTGGCAGCCCGTCGGCGGATCCTGCTGATGGAAGATCACGCCTACTCGGAGCTCTACTTCGGCGAGCCGCCGCCACCAACGTTGTCCGAGCTGACCGACGGCTGGGGCGTGCTTACCGTGGGCACGTTCTCCAAGGTGGTTGCGACGGGATTGCGGGTCGGCTGGGTGCAGGCGCGACCGGAGTGGATCCAGGCGATGGTGCCGGCGCGGTTCGACATGGGCAACAGCCCGCTGCTGCACCGGATGCTGCATGAGTACATGGTGCGCGGGGACTTCCGCGAGCACGTCGAGCGGATGCGCGGGCTTTACGCGTTGAAGGCGAAGACCCTGGCCGGAGCGATCGAGCCGTATGGAGAGCCGTACTTCGACCTGATCGAGCCCTCGGGCGGGTTCTTCCTCTGGCTGAAGTTGCGTAGCGGCCTGACCGGCGACGGCGTGCGCGATGCGGCCAGCGCAGACGGACTGAACTTCCCCTCGGGCAAGCGCTTCTATCCCGGCGCCGATCCCGGTGACGACGGCGAGTCGATCCGGCTCGCATACTCGTGGCCGCCGGCGGCGACGCTGGAGGAGGCGGCGGAGCGACTGGGGCGGGCGTTTCATCGCGCGGCGAACGGGGGCTGAGCGAGCCCCTCATTCGCTGCGCGACAGCTCCCCCAGAAGAGACCTGCGCGCAGGTCAATCAAGGTCGGCCCCGCGCAGGCGGGGCCATGCTGCGCCTATTCGTCAGCGGCGGCCCCCGCCTGCGCGGGGGCGACTTCTGTGGGCATGGGGCAACAGCTCCCCCGGAGGGGGAGCTCGAGATTTCGGCTAGTCGGAGGCTGCTTCGGCGGGGGCCTGGAGGAAGTCGGGGACGTCCTGGCCGGCGTCCTTGAAGGCCTTGGCGAGGACGTCGTTGCGGCTGAACGAGACGGCTCCACCGCCTGAGGCGACCCACTGCTGGGTACCCTCGACCGAGGCGAGCTGGCCCTGGAATCGTGGCGCGACGTAGCGGGCGAAGAGCTCGAAGGACTTGCGGATGCCGTCGCGGTTGGCCCACTCGTGGGCCAGCATCATCAGACCGCCGAAGCCGCCCGAGTTCTCCTGCAGAATCTCGATCGCCTTGATCGCGTCGTCGGGGCTGCCGATGATCGCGCCGCCGGTCTCGACCGCGCCCTCCGGCGTCTCGGCGGTGCCGGGCAGGACGGCCTGGAGGGTGTCGCGGAAGTAGTCGATCTGCCAGGCGCGCCAGCCCTCGCGGCATTCCTCGAAGGCCTGCTCGCGGGTCTCGGCGATGTACATGGGGATCACGAGTCGCCACTTGTTGCGGTCGACTGTTTGACCTTCGCGCTCGGCGATCTGCTCGACCTCGGTCCATTGACCCTCAAGGTTCGAGCGTCCGCCGGGCAGGTAGACGCCGATGCTGAGCATGCCCATGCCGTACGTGCCGGCCATCTGGCGACCTGCGGGAGAGACGGTCGAGGCGACGGCCATCTCGAAGTGGGGCTTGGTGTAGGGCGAGACCTGGAGTCGCGCGTCGGTCAGCTCGAACCAGTCGGTCTTCATGTTGACCGGCCCGTCCTGCTTGAGCAGGGCGAGGATGGCCCGCAACGACTCGTCCATGCGCTGTCGCTGATAGAGCGGATCGATGCCCATCATGGCGGCGTCCGAGGAGAGGGCGCCGGGGCCGACGCCCATCATCACGCGTCCGCGGGTCATGTGGTCGAGCTGGATCATGCGGTCGACGACCATCAGCGGGTGGTGGTAGGGCAGCGAAATCACGCCGGTGCCGAGGCGGATATTGCTGGTGCGCTCTGCGGCGGCGGCGATGAAGACCTCGGGCGAGGCGATCAACTCCCAGCCGGCCGAATGGTGCTCACCGATCCAGGCCTCGTCGTAGCCGAGCTGATCGAGCCACTCGACCAGCTCGAGGTCGCGGTGGATCGCCAGCGAGGGATTCTCGCCCACGCGGTGAAACGGCGCCATGAAGATGCCGAAGTCCATTCGTCCGTCCGATGCCATGTCGTCCTCCAGTTCGTCATCAGGTTGGTCGGCGCTACCTTGATCGCGAGTGTAACTACCGGCGGCAGGATTGAGTGTCAGGCAGCACGATGACCACGTCCCCGTACATCCAGCGGCGCACGAGCCGATTCGATCCGACGATCAACTGGCGCGATGTCTACGCCGCGCGGCTGGCGACGCCGGAGATGGCGGCGGCGATGTTCAAGTCGGGCGACCACCTCTGGATTCCGCCGGGGCACGCCTCGCTGCCGATTCTGCAAGCCCTCGTCGCGCGCAGCGATGAGCTTGAGGGCGTCGAGGTGCGCGGGATCGTGGTGCCGGACGCAGGTTGGTTCACGGAAGAGATGATGTCGGCGTTCAGCGTTGCGCCGCAGTTTGGGACGCTGTTCGATCGGGACGCCGTCAATGCCGGGATCGCGGACTATCACCCGTACTGGCTGGTCGGGATTCACAAGGCGTGGGACGCGGGGCGCGAGGACGAAGCGTGGCCGATCGACGTGCTGCAGATTCGTTGCACTCCACCCAATGACGCCGGCTTCGTCTCGCTGGGCAGCTCCGTCTGGGACGGCGTGACGTCGGCCAAGCGGGCGAAGACGGTGATCGCCGAGGTCAACGAGAACGTGGTTGAGACGTTCGGCGACTCCTGGCTGCACGTGTCCGAGATCGATTGCTTCGTGCCCTCGGACACTCCGGTAATGGTCAATCTCGAGTTTCCGGAGCCGAATGAGGTCGACCTTGGCCTGACCCACTATGTGTCGCAGCTCGTCCAGGACGGCGACACGATCCAGGTCGGGGTGGGCTCGCACTCGGGCGCGCTGGCGCGGCTGGGGGCGTTCGACGAGCGCGAGAATCTCTCCTACTTCGCCGAATTGACGACCGAGGGACTGGTTCCGCTGGTCGAGCGGGGGATCATCACTGGCAAGTACTCGAAGACGCATCCCGACAAGTTCGTCGCGACGGTGATCGGCAACACGCCGGACGAGATCGCCACTGTGCACCGCAATCCGGCATTCGAGACGTACTCAATCGAATACCTGCTCGATCCGCGGCAGATCGCGCGCAACGACAACATCGTGGCGATCAATGGGGCGCTGACGGCTGATCTGAGCGGTCAGCTTGGAGTCCACACCATCGGCCCGCGGGTGTATGCCGGCGTCGGTGGTCACCTGGCCTTTGCGCTGGGGGCTTACCTGGCGCCGAAGGGACGATCGGTGACGGTGCTGCCCTCGACCAGCCGCGACGGGACGATCTCGACGATCATGGCTCAGTTCGATCCGGGTCAGATCGTGACGGTGCCGCGAGATATCGCGGATACGGTCGTGACCGAGTACGGGATCGCGCGGCTGCTGGGCAAGACGGTGCGGGCGAGGGCGGAGGAGCTGATCTCGGTGGCGCATCCCGATTTCCGGGGGGAGTTGCGCAAGGCGGCGCAGAAACTGTTCTATCCGTAGTCGGAGGCGCCGGTCAGCCGATGAAGCTCTACACCATCGGCTTCACCAGGAAGTCGGCCCGTGAGTTCTTCGATGAACTGCTTGGATCGAGCAGTGCGGTTCGCGTGCTGGATGTGCGGCTGAGGCCGGCGTCCCAGTTGTCGGGATTTGCCAAGGTGTCGAAGTCAGGCGGTGACTTCGAGTTCCTGCTGCAGCGGTTGTGCGGCATGGACTATGTCCATCTGCCTGTTCTGGCGCCGACTGATGATCTGTTCAAGAGCTATCGGGCGGGCGAGGTCACCTGGGACGAGTACGGGGAGCGTTACCTCGAGCTGCTGGCGGAGCGACGGGTTGAACACGCGCTGGAACGAGCGCTGTTCGACGACGGGGTGCTGCTTTGCAGTGAGGACACCCCGGAACGATGCCATCGGCGGCTTGCGGCCGAGTATCTACAGGAGGAATGGGGCGACATCGAGATCGTTCACCTCTAATGGTGAGTGGAGTCACGTTCCCGTGGCCGAGAGTTCAGACCAGCTCGGCTTCCTGATCCAGCAACTCTCTGGCGAGTTCTCGCGCTTCGGTGAGGTTGTCGGCCAGGCGGTCGGCTGAGAAGTCGTTGAGCACACCGAGCGAGTTCAGGGCGGACTCGGCGGAACCGCCCAAGCCGGCGATCACGCAGGGGGTTCCGTTCTCGTGCGCTCGATTGAAGAGTTGCTCGATCACCAAGACGGCGCTCTCGTCCAGGCCTCCGGTGCGTGTGAAGTCGAAGATCACAACCTCGTGCTCTTCGATGTCGGCGGCAATCACACGGACGAGGGCATTCGCGGAGGCAGCCGTGAAGCGGCCGCGCAGCTGCACCAGACCGATTCTCGCCACATAGGGGTCGTCGGGCGAACCTTCGAGCAGCGGCACAGAGATTACGTCGCTGAGTTCGAGACGCTCCAAGCGCGCAGCGTTGATTAGGCCGGCCAGGATGAGTCCGATCGCGACGGCAATCACCAGGTCGGTGAAGATCGTGGCGATCATGGTGATCAACATGACGGCGACGTGACCTCGCGGCAGCAGCCGGATATGGCGGAGGAAGCGCCAGTCGATGACGTCCCAGCCGGTCTTGATCAGAATCGCGGCCAACACGGTGTGAGGAATCGACTCGGTGATCGAGCCTGCCCCGAGGGCAACGGCGAGCATGAGCAGCGCGACGACGACACCGGCCACCGGCGAGCGCCCGCCGGCGCGAATATTGGCCGCGGTCATCAGCATGACGCCGCCACCGGGCAAGCCGCCGATCGCACCGGCGACGGCGTTGCCGAGACCCTGTCCGATCAGCTCGCGATTTGGATCGCTGACCTCGCGGGTCATCGAATCGGCGACCGGGCAACAGAGCAGGCTGGCGAGGGCGCCGATCAAGGCCATGATCAGGGCCGACTCGATCGCGTTGACGAGGAAGTCGCCTGAGAGGATCGGCCAGTTCAGGCTGGGTAAGCCGGATGGCACATCGCCAATTGTCGGCGCGTCGGTCAGCCAGACGACGCCGAGCACTGTGCCGATAAGCAGCGCAGCCAGGATGGCGGGGACGACCTTGCGTAATCGAGCCGGCCAGAAGATCGTCACCAGCAGGGTGATCAGACCCAATGCGGAGGCTTCGACATTGATGTCCTGGAGCACCTGCGGCCAGGCTCCGATTGCCGACAGCAACCCGTTGGACGCGACCTCAGAGCCGAAGAAGGGGGCGACGTGCAGGACGACGATGATCGATCCGACACCAGAGACCACGCCGGAGATCACGGCGTAGGGGGTGTAGGCGACGAATCGTCCGAGTCGTAGCGCGCCCATCGCGATCTGGATGAGGCCGGCCATGATCGCGACGGTGAACGCCTCGGCCAGGGTGTAATGGCTGACGACGGCCATCATCGCCACGGCCATCGGCGCGGATGGGGCGGAGATGAGGCCGCGGGTGCCGCCGAAGACCGCCGCAAAGAAGCCGACCGCGACCGCGCCCCACAGTCCTGCGAGCGCTCCGACGCCGGGGGCATCCCCGGAGGTCGCGGTGATCGCGACGCCCAGCGCCAACGCCATCGGCAGCGTGATAATGGCCGTTGCCGAGCTACCGAGCAGGTCGCCGACCAGATCGTTCGCACTGTACGAGCGGACTCTGTCGACGAGCGAACCTGATCCAGCGGGTAGTTGGATCAACGTACGGCCAGCATCTGCTTGAGCATCACAGCTTCGGCACGGTATCAGAGGTCGGCACACAGAGCCGACACACAGATGACGGCAGACTATGGGTGCCCGGCTCGGACCATCGAAGCCGCGGGGGTGTGACGCTTTGCTGGACCAGGTGGGTGGTCGCCGAGCCGAACGCCGAGCCGAACGCGGTCCGCTACGCGCGCTGGCGGATCCATTCGCCGATGTGGTCGATGGCCTGCTGGCCCTCGGGGAGCATGGGAGCGAAGCCCTGCCAGACGTGGAACATGTCGTCCCAGATCTCCTCAACGACCTCGACTCCCGCATCCCGTGCGCGTGCAGCGACTCGCTCCGTGTCGCGACAGATCATCTCGACGGATCCGGCCTGCAGGAGGAGGGGACAGATGCCGTCGTAGTCGGCGAAGACCGGGGAGAGCAACGGATCGCTGCGATCCGCGTCGGCTGCGTACATTGCGGCCCAGCCCTGCGAGGCCGTGATGGCGACGGTGTTGTCGGGAATGGTCGGGTCTTCGAGTCCGAAGGCGGACAGCTCGTCGGGTCCGGCGGCGAGGTCGGCCCAGGCGGAGAGTCCGATGCCGCCGGTGGGCATGCGCACGCCGCGCTCGCGGGCGGCGAGCAGGGTGGCCAACATGAGGCCGCCGCCGGCCGAGTCGCCGCCGACGAACACTGCGGTGGCCTCGCCCGCCTCAACCGGTCCGTTAGCCCAGATGTATTCGAGCCCGGTGATCGCATCGTCAACGGCGGCGGGGTACGGGTGTTCCGGAGCCAGGCGGTAGCCGAGGTTGAGCGCGACGCAGCCTGCGGCGCGGCAGATGTCCGCGACGAGGCGACGGTGCGTGCCGATCGAGCCGAGGACATAGCCTCCGCCATGCACGTAGAGCAGGCGGCGATTGGGATCGGACTCGGGCAACACCGTCCACTCACCGAGCACCCCGTTGACGTCGACCGCGGTGAGCGAGATGTCGTCCTGGAGCGGGAAGCTGAAGCCCTCTTCCATCGCTGCGCGTTGCTGCTCGACGCTGAGCTCGCCTGCGATCATGCTGGCGGCCTGCGCCTGCATCGCCTCGACGACCTGCTGGTACTGCTCCGATGGCATGGCTTGCTCCCTTGACGGCCGGACGGGCTGATCCGGCTACGCGTGTTGGTTGATGAACTCGCCGATTCGCTCGACGGCCTGTTGGCCTTCAGGCAGCATCGGCGCGTATTGGTGCCACACGTGGAACATCTCGTCCCAGACTTCCTCGACCACGTCGACGCCGGCTGAGCGGGCGCGTTCTGCGGCCCTGGTCGTATCGGAGAGCAGCATCTCTGCGCCGCCGACCTGCATCAGCAGTGGGGGCAGTCCGGCGAAGTCGGCGTAGAGCGGTGAGGCGAGCGGGTTCTCGGGGTCGGCGCCGCCGAGATATTGAAGGGCGAGGTTGTCGAGCATCGGCACGCTGTTCTTCTGCGGGTCGTCATCGGGGAGGGAGGTGACCGATTCTCCCGTGTTCGCGAGATCCGTCCAGGGGGAGATCGCGACTGCGGCCTGGGGCCGTTCGATGCCCTGGTCGCGAGCCGCCAACAATGTGGCGAGCGTCAGGCCTCCGCCGGCCGAGTCTCCGGCGACGAATGTCGACTCGGCCTCGGCTTGGCCGTCGGGCCCGTGCGCGCGGATGAACCTGAGACCCTCAATGGCGTCCTCGACGGCGGCGGGGAAGGGATGCTCGGGCGCGAGGCGGTAGTCCAGGTTGAGGACCGCGCAGCGGCCCGCGCGAGCGATGTCTTCGCAGAGTCGCCGATGGGTCAGCGCGGAGCCGAACACATAACCGCCGCCATGGAAGTAGAGCACGCGACAGTTGGGGTCCGACTCGGCCACGACGACCCACTCGCCCGGCACGCCGTTCGCCTCAACCGGCGTCACTTTGGCCGCCTCGGTCACCGGGAAGGCATGCGCCTCCATGTTCGCGCGCATCTCATCGAGCGTGGGATTTCCCTTGAGGGCAGGCCGGGCGGCGATGAGTTCGAGGACCTGCTTCAGTTCCGCCGATGCCATCTTCCGATTCCGTTCCGACCGAGCCTTCGGCGTGGGACGTCAGGCGTGCTGGTTGATGAACTCGCCGATCCGATTGACGGCTTCCTGACCCTCGGGCAGCATTGGCGCGAACTGGTGCCAGACGTGGAACATCTCGTCCCAAACTTCTTCGACCACGTCGACGCCGGCCGCGCGGGCCTTCTCGGTCACGCGGGTCGTATCGGCGAGCAGCACTTCCGCGTCGCCGACCTGGAGCAGCAACGGCGGCAGTCCGGCGTAGTCGGCATAGAGCGGTGAGGCAAGCGGGTCTTCGGCGTCCGCACCGCCGAGATACTGGGACGCCATGCCCTCCACCATTGCCGGGTCTGTGATCAGCGGGTCGGCGTCGGCGCGGGTCTGAATCGTTTCACCGGTGATGGCCAGATCGGTCCAGGCCGAGATGCCGATCGCGGCGTTGGGCTGATCGACGCCCTGCTCGCGAGCCGTGAGCAGCGTCGCAATCGTGAGTCCGCCGCCGGCCGAGTCGCCGGCGACGAAGGTCGACTGCGCCGCGCCTTCACCGTCCGGGCCGTTGGACTGGATGAACTTGAGCCCCTCGATCGCGTCCTCGACCGCGGCGGGGAAGGGATGCTCGGGCGCGAGGCGGTAGTCGAGGTTGAGCACTGAGCAGCCGCCGGCGCGAGCGATGTCCTCGCAGAGGCGTCTGTGCGTGACGGCCGAGCCGATCACGTAGCCGCCGCCGTGCACGTAGAGCAGCCGCCGGTTCGGGTCCGACTCGGGGACCGTGACCCACTCGCCCGGGACGCCGTTGGCTTCGACCGGCGTCACGGTCGCGGCGTCGGTGGCAGGGAATGATCCCGCCTCCATGCCAGCGCGCATCTCCTCGAGCGTGGGATTGCCGGCGCCGAGCGGTCGCTCCGCCATCAGGGCGAGTACCTTCTGCAGTTCTTCCGATGCCATTGTTGTCAGTCCTTCTAGTTGAAACCGTGTCGCCGCGCAGGGTAACGACTTTTGTGGGCGATACTGCGACCAGACCGATCACATTCCAATCAGAATCCTGAGGAGTTCCCGATGCGCGTCCTCGCTCCGCCCAACGCGACCACGCTGGCCGGCAAGATTGAAGCGGTGAAACAACTGGAGACCGACGGCTTCGCCGGCGCGTTCCTGCCCTCGATGGCGCACGACGCGATGACCGTGTTGGCGCTGGCGGCGGGCGAGACGTCGGAGATCGAACTGGGGACCTACGTGATTCCGACGTACACGCGTCACCCGGTGGCGATGGCGCAGCAGGCGCTGGCCGTCAATGCGGCGGCGGGCGGGCGCTTCACGCTCGGTCTCGGACTTTCGCACGAGGTGGTGATTGCGGACTCCTGGGGGCTCGATTTCAGCAACGTCGTTCGGCACATGCGCGAGTACCTGGAGATTTTGGTCCCGTTGATGCGCGGCGAGGTTGTGCATCACCAGGGCGAAGCCTTCGAGGTTCACTCGCAGGTGGAACTGCCCGACTGCGAAGCGCCGCCGGTGATCGTGGCTGCGCTGGGACCGCAGATGCTGCGCGTGACCGGTCGCCTAGCCGACGGCACGGCGCTCTGGCTGTGCGGGCCGAAGTGGATTGAGGAGGTGGTGATCCCGGAGATGGGCGGCGCGGCGCGCGAGGCGGGCAAGCCTGAGCCTCGCGTGATCGCGGGCGTTCCGATTTCGGTGACCGCCGACCCCGACGGGACGCGCCAGCGCATTTCCAAGGCGTACGAGATGTACAACACGCTGCCCTCGTATCAACGAGTGATCCAGGGTTCGGGCGCAGACGATCCGGCGGGCGTGTCGATCGTGGGCAGCGAGGAGGAGGTCGAGCGCGAGCTCTTGCGCTGGCGGGAGATCGGCGTGACCGATTTCTACGCCGCGTTCGAGGGCGTCGATGCCGAGGAACGTCAGCGCACTCGGGAGTTCATCGCGGCGCTGGCGCCGAGTCTCTAGGAGGCGCCCCCCTCTGCCTGCGGCATCTCCCCCCGCTTCGCGGGGGGAGAGCGGAATTGGGAATCTCCGGTCGTGCCCGTTAGCCTTCGCGCACACGATCTGACAGATCAGGAGATCACAATGGCCGTCTTTCTAGAAGTCCGACACCGCATCAAGCCAATCACCAATACTGCGTTCGACCTGTTTGTCGACTTCTACGCCGACACTGTGATGCCAGCCATGGAGCGCCACGGGATCGACCTGTTCGGCGCGTGGAAGGTGACCGGCGGTGAGATGGGCTGGGACCTGTCGATCCACCGCTACGAGAGCATGGCCCACGCGGAGGAGTGCCTCAACTCGCTCGGTCAGGACACAGCGCTCTGGTCGGCGGTTGACAAGCTGCGTGGCGAAATCGAGATCGAGGAGATTACGAAGTTCGCTAACACGGTCTCCTACGGCACTGAAGAGCGGCTGCAGGCGGCGCTGGACGCGAACCCGGATCAACCGCGTCAGTACATGCTCGCGGTCCTGCAGACCGCAACCGGCGGCCTCCTGCCCGCGATTAAGACGATCGGTGGGCTGGTCGACACGTTGGAGGACGCGGGGGCGATGCAGCTCGCGACCGCCTACGCCTCGAGGATCGGTCGGACGGGTGAATTGACGGATCTCTGGATCATGCCGCATGGGCCGAGCGGGATGATGGAGTATCGGGCGGGCGATTCGCTCAAGGAGATCGTTGGCCCGCTGCGAGAGCACGCGCCGGAGGAGGCGATCTACTTCCTGAATCCGCTGCCGTACTCGAAGCTGCAGTAACGGCGGCGGCCCTCACCCCCCGCCTTCGCGGGGGCAGGCTCTAGCCCTCTCCCTCAGGGAGAGGGGATCAGAACGCAATGCCCCCTCAGTCGTCGCGTCGCCCGGAGCCCCCTCTGTCGCTGCGCGACATCTCCCCCGCTCCGCGGGGGAGAAAAGATGCAGTGCGCGTTTCCAGCCGCCTACGTCACCATGCGGCGGACGATCTCGTAGGTGAGTTCGACTCCCATATTGAAGTTTTCGATGGTCATGTGCTCATCGTTGCCGTGGAAGCCGGCGGCTTCTTCGGGACTGAGCAGGACGGGGATGAAGCCGTAGGCGGGGATGCCTTGCTGGCGGAGGAAGCGGTTGTCGGTGCCGCCGACGCAGGTTGAGGGCACGACGGTGGCGTCCTCGACCGCCTCGTTGACCACTGACTCGATCGTCCGGTAGAGCTCGGTGTCCCAATCGACCTCGACCGGCTGTTCCTGATCCCAGCCCGAGAACTCGACCTCGATCCGGTCGTCGTCAATCACGCCGATGACCTGCTGGCGCCAGTCCTCGCGGTCCTGGCCCGGAAGCAGTCGGCAGTCGATCACGGCCTCGGATTTGGCCGGAATGACGTTGGCTTTGATCCCGCTGTTGATCATCGTGACGTTGAGCGTGTTGATGAACATGGCGTGGGTGCCCGGGTGATCGATGACGTGTGCGGCCAACTCTTCCGCGTTCTTGACCGGCGGGATGTGGCCTTCCTCAATCAGACGGTCGAGCCAGACCTGGGTGGAGGGCGTGATCGTGACGGGACGCTCCCAGGCGGCGAGCTTCTGCAGCGCGTTGACGAGGTGCACGGCGGAGTTGTCGTAGTGCGGCCGCGAGCCGTGTCCCGGCGTGCCGATTGAGGTCAGCTTGAGCCAGCAGATGTCCTTCTCGTTGGTGGCGACGGAGAAGATGTTGGCTTCCTGCCCCATCAGTTGGGTCGAGCCTGAGCCGCCTTCGGAGAGCTCGAACTCGACGTCGACCAGGTCAGGGCGGTTCTTGCAGAGCCACTCCATTCCCCAGACCGAACCGGCTTCCTCGTCCGGCACGCCGCAGAAGACGAGGTCACGGGTTAAGGGGGCTTCGGTGCGCTGGAGCAGCAGCATCGTCATCAGGTGCATGATCCCGCAGCCCTTCATGTCGACTGCGCCACGGCCATAGACCTTGCCGTCCTCGATGTAGCCCTCGAAGGCGGGCTTGGTCCAGTACTCCTCCTCGACCGGGACCACGTCGAGGTGGTTGCAGAGCATCATCGGCTTCTTGGAGCCGTCGCCGCGCAGCCAGGCGAAGATCGCCTCGCGCTCGGGCTGGATCTCGACGTATTCGACCTCCATGCCGGCCTCGGAGAGGATTTTGCCGATCCAGCGGGCGGCCGGCTTCTCGTTGCCGGGAGGATTGGTGGTGTTGATTTGCAGGTAGTTGACGAAGTAGTCGAGGGCTTCGTCGAATGCGGGCTGCCAGTTGATCTGGTTGGTCACATCTGCCTCTGATTCGCTCGAAGATTGAGGTCCAGTTGACAGTTTATGCGCTCCCTGCGAACGATCTGCCAACGCAGGCTTCACCAAATCGCGAAAATGGTGGAACGAGTAGGCAGTGTTTCAGTAACGCCATCAGGAGAAGTGATCGAGCTGCCCGTCAAAGTCATCTTGCTATAAGGATTGAGACATGACCCTAGAGGAGTTTCTGCAGAACGTCCGAGCATTCCTAAGTGTCGCGAATTTCCGAGATCAGCAGATGCCGGATCCAGGTGAGTACGCGGACCTCCGCTGGCTACTCAAACGCCCACCTGACCTACATCGGCTTCTCGCCCTATCCGAGGAGCAATACTTTCAGAATCCGTACGGGGTAGTGTGGGGAACCCGCAAGCACGACCGCAGCCTGCGGCACATGGTGCTAGCCAATCCATTCGCGGAACTCCACTTGCGAACACTGCTGCACCCGGCGGCCGACCTGCTGATCGAGGCGCAATCTGATCACGCACTCGCAGGTCGGCTTGACTTGCTTCCCGAATCCACAAATGGCGCTAGAGCGTTATCGACCGCAAATCCCGGTTCCATGCACGGGCGTTACCGCAAGCGGCTCGGCAAAATGAAGCGAAGAACATACACTGCAGGAGTTCGTACTGATGTACGAAAATGCTATCACGAAATCACGCCCGAAGCAGTAGTCCGAGCGTTTGCCCTGATGGGGTTGAGGGACATCGGAATGCACGTTGGCCTCGCCCTAAGAAAGTGCGCTGGCGATACTGGGCTCGATGGCTTGCCGATCAACCCAGAGACCTCTGGGTGGATTGCGAACATCGTTCTCAGAGACTCAGACTTGAGCTTCGCTCGCTTTCCACAGGTTGACGTCGCTCGATGGAGTGACGACTATGTCTTGGCCGCAGGCACTCCGCGACTAGTTTTCGAATGCTTCGCTGAACTGCGGACCAATCTAGGGGCTGTGGGGCTAAAACTTGCGGAAGACAAAACGCATCGGGCTCCCAATGATGGGCTGACAGTCCCAGATCTCATCGACATGCGATCAGAGTCGCAGGCGGACATTTGGGCAAGCGTTGACGCCAAGGATCCAGACCGACTCGGAGAGTTGCTCTTGGAAGAGCTGAACAAACTCACGCCAAGTCCGGCGCGGCTTCGAGCCCTGTTTGGGCAGAGTGTCAAAGAGTCTCTGGGAACTCCTGAGAATTCCACTGCAATCCTGAGCTACATGCTGGAGTATCCAAGCTCCTGGGAACAAAGCTGTCCTCGAGCTGCTTCTTTCCTAGGTCTTCTAGCAAATCCAGAGCAACGGCTCAAAATGATTCACACGGCTATCGATTTGGCATCGGAGGGGCTGGTAGCTAGTGAGCAGGTGGTCCATCTGCTGCGAGCGTCGATCGCAGGACCAGAGCCGTTTGCTCCAGAATCGCCACGCGAAGTCGCGCGGCTGCTGTGGAGGTTGGCCAACACACGCGACTGCGTGCCTGTCAGAGGCTGGGCTCGCAGAGTCGCCTTTGAATTCGACCCTGAGTGGGTGAATGAACGGGTCATATACGCGGGCCAATATGAAGACTTCCATCCCTTCGAGCAACGCTGGGCAATTTCCTTCGCGAACCACAATCGCGATCGTTGGTGGCTCGAGTGTCGAGCCGACTATGGACGGTGGCCATCGATGGCTGATGCTCGATTGTCCTCCGGCTTACTCCGTTAGCCTGCGGAACATATGAGCCAGACTAACGCGACAGCTTCGGTCCTCGATGACTTCCATCCGATGGTTCGGGAGTGGTTTTCGGGGCGGTTTGGCGCGCCGACGTTTGCTCAGGAGGATGGCTGGCCTGCGATTCGGAGCGGGGAGGACTGCCTGATTGCGGCTCCGACGGGGTCGGGCAAGACGTTGACGGCGTTCCTGGCCGGGATCGATGAGTTGATCCGGGAGGGTGAGGGCATTGAAGCACGTGGGAACCTGCCCGACGAGGTGCGGATCCTCTATATCTCGCCGCTCAAGGCGCTGTCGAACGACATCCGCCGCAACCTCGAGGAGCCGCTGGCCGAGATCCGGCAACTGGCGGACGAGCGCGGCGTCGAGCTGCCGCGGATCCGGATGGGGCTTCGGACGGGCGATACGACGCAGGCCGAGCGGCAGGCGATCGTCAAGCGGCCGCCTCAGATTTTGATTACGACGCCCGAGTCGCTGTACCTGATGCTGACGGCGAAGCGGTCGCGGGAAATCCTGCGCACGGTGCGGACCGTCATCGTGGACGAGATTCACGCCGTGGTGCGCGACAAGCGGGGCTCGCACCTGTCGCTGACGCTGGCACGGCTGGATCATGTGGCCGAGCAGCGACCGACCCGGATCGGGCTGTCGGCGACGCAGAAGCCGATGACCGAGATCGCCTCCTTCCTGACCGGGCTGGACGAGTCGGCGCGGCCATTGCCCTGCCGGATTCTCGACCTGGGCCATCGGCGCGAACTGAAGCTCTGGATCGAGACGACCGACGCTCCATTGCAGGCGCTGGCGACGCATGAGCACTGGGGCGCGGTGTACGACCGGCTGGCGGAGCTGATCCTGCAGCACCGGACGACGCTGATCTTCGTCAACCGGCGGTCGCTGGCCGAGCGGGTGGCGCACGAGCTAGGCATCCGCGTGGGCAAGGAGCACGTCTCGGGGCACCACGGGTCGCTGTCCAAGGAGCGGCGGCACGTGATGGAGCAGCGGCTCAAGTCGGGCGACCTGAAGGCGGTGGTGGCGACGGCGTCGCTGGAGTTGGGGATTGATATCGGTTCGGTCGACCTGGTCTGCCAGATTGGCTCGCCGCGGCGGATTGCAACGTTCCTGCAGCGGGTCGGGCGCTCGGGCCACGCGCTGGGACTGATTCCGCATGGGGCGCTGTTCCCGACGGCGCTGGATGAGTTGATCGAATGCGCCGCGATGGTGCGGGCGGTGGAGCGCGGCGATCTCGACCGCATCTGTCAACCGAATGCGCCGATCGAGGTGCTGGCCCAGCAGATCGTCGCCGAGACGGCGTCGGAGGAGGAGTGGGAAGAAGACGATCTATTCGGGCTGATGCGCCGGGCGGCTCCGTATGCCGAGTTGGAGCGGTCGGCGTTCGACGAGACGATCGACATGCTCGCCACCGGCATCGGAGAGGGGGGCGGGCGCTCCAATCCGCTGCTGCATCGCGACCGGATCAACGGCGTCGTCAAACCTCGGCGAGCGGCTCGGATGACGGCGATTCTCAACGGTGGGACGATCCCGGAGACCGGCGACTACCGCGTGATCAAGGAGCCTGAAGGGGCGTTCATCGGCACGGTCAACGAGGACTTTGCGATCGAAACGGCGGCCGGCGACATTTTTCTGTTGGGCAGCACGTCGTGGAGGATTCGACGGGTCGAGAACAAGGGCATTGTGCGGGTCGAGGATGCGCACGGCGCTCCACCGACGATCCCGTTCTGGTTGGGCGAGGCGCCGGGACGCAGTATCGAGCTGTCTGCTGCGGTCGGGGAGCTGCGGCGCGAGATCGGCGGCATGGCAGACGATCCGGAGTCGGCATCGCGCTACCTGCAGCGCGAATGTCACATGCAGGCGATCGCCGCCGAGCAGATGGTCGAGTACCTGGCCGAGACACAGGAGTCGCTGCAGGTGATGCCGTCGGACACCGACGTCGTCTTCGAGCGCTTCTTTGACGAATCCGGTGGACAGCAGTTGATCGTGCACGCGCCGTTCGGCTCGGGCGTCAACCGAGCCTGGGGCCTGGCCCTACGCAAGCGCTTCTGCGTGCGCTTCGATTTCGAGCTGCAGGCGGCGGCGAACGAGGAGGGCATTTTGCTTTCGCTCGGGCCGACGCAGTCATTCCCGCTCGAGGAGGCGTTCGAGTATCTGAAGTCGGACAACGCCGAGCAGTCGCTGCGCCAGGCCGTGCTCTACGCGCCGTTCTGGAACACGCGCTGGCGCTGGGCGGCGACTCGCGCGCTGGCCGTGCCCCGACGCCGCGGCGCCAAAGAAGTGCCGCCGTACCTGCAGCGGATGATCGCCGACGACCTGCTCGCGGCCGTGTTCCCGGCGCAGGTCGGCTGCCAGGAGAACCTGGCCGGACCGCTTGAGGTGCCCAACCACCCGCTGATCGCCCAGACGATGGACGACTGCCTGCACGAAGCGGTCGACACCGACGGGCTGATTGGCGTGCTGGAGCGAATCGAGCGCGGAGAGATCCGCCTGCATGCCCGCGACACGGTCACGCCGTCGGGCATGGCGCAGAGCATCATCAACATCAATCCGTTCGGATTCCTCGACGACGCGCCGCTGGAGGAACGCCGGGCGCGCGCCGTGATGACCCGCCGAACGCTGCCGAACGAACAGCGGGATCTTGGCAAGCTCGACATTGACGCGATCGAGCGGGTCCAGGACGAAGCCTTCCCGCCGATCCGCGATGCGGACGAACTGCATGAGTTGTTGCTCTCGGTGGTCGCGCTGCGCGAGAGCGAGTTGTCGACGGTCTCGCCCGTGCTGGCCGACGCCGGCACGCCGCTGATGTTCGCCGAGTTGCGGGCGGACGGCCGCGCGGCTCGCGCTGAGGGACCGGACGGCACGGTGTGGTTTGCGGCCGAGCACCTGGAATCGATCCGGCAACTCTTTGCAGACCACGCGGTTGAACCGGGTTTTACCGTGCCGGAGTCGGCGCTGATCCTGCCGACCGACCGCGAGGATGCGCGGCTCAAACTGGTCCGGGGACACCTCGAGATCTCCGGCCCCATCAGCGCGGCGGATCTGTCGCGGCGCTGCGGACTTGCGGAGCAGGACTGCGGATTCGGACTCGCCCAACTTGAGGCCTACGGCGAGATCATGCGCGGCCACTTCACGCCGACGCTCGGCTCGGAAGACGCTGAGGAGTATTGCGACCGTCGCCTGCTGGCCCGGATCCACCGCTACACGATCGCCCGCCTACGCGCCGAGATCGAACCAGTAACTGTCCAGCACTATCTGCGCTTCCTCCTGCGCTGGCAGCACCTGACTCCGGACACGCGGCTGTCGGGCAAAGCGGGCGTGCGTGCGGTGATCGAACAGTTGCAGGGATTTGAGGCCCCGGCTGCGGCCTGGGAGCGGGAGTTGATCGCGCCCCGGGTCGGCGATTACCGAGAGGCCTGGTTGGACGAACTCTGTCTCGCCGGTGATGTCGCCTGGGCGCGTCTGACCGCGCGTTCGGCGCGTCGGGCTCCGACCAAGACGACGCCGATCGCGCTCGCGCTTCGGCGGGACTTCCGCTCGTTGCTCATGGCGGTTCGTCGCCCGGCGCCGCTGCCGGCTGCTCGCGGACGCTACGCGCCCGAGCCACAGCCCGATGTCGCCGAGCAACTGCACGCCGAGGGCGGAGCGGCCAGCCAGATTCTGCGCTTGCTGGAGGAGCGTGGCGCGCTGTTCTTCGACGAGCTGGTCGACGGGACGCGGCGGCTCGCCACCGACGTCGAGGGCGGGCTGCGGGAGCTGGTCGCCACGGGACTCGCGCATGCGGACGGTTTCCAGGGACTACGCCAACTGATTCGGCCCAACCGTCCGTCGCGGCGTCCGCGCTACGGCGGCGGCGGGGTGTTCATCGGCGAGGGTCCGGCCGGCCGTTGGGCGGCGCTGCCGCCGACCATGGATGGGCCAACCGATCCGATCGAGGCCGACGACCTGGCCGAGCGTGTCGCGACGATCCTGCTCCAGCGCTACGGCGTCGTGTCGCGCGAACTGGCGACCCGCGAGAGCCTGACGATCCAGTGGCGTGACGTGTTACGAGCGCTGCGCCGGCTCGAGGCGCGCGGGGAGATACGTGGTGGCCGGTTCATTCAGGGTCTGCTGGGCGAACAGTTCGCGCTGCCGGCTGCGCTCGACCAGCTCAGGGCCGTCCGCCGCGCTGCGACCACCGACGAGAATATCTCGGTCGCTGCCAGCGACCCTTGCAATCTGGTCGGCATCCTGATGCCGGGTCAGAAAGTGCCAGCCAGGCTCGGCTCCAAGCTCACCCTGGTTGATGGCGTGCCGCTGGAATCGGGCACCGCCCCAGTGACCGCCGACTAAGCGTCCTGCGCCAACCTCCGAATCCGTGGGAAAAGCCATCGAGATGCCAGGAAGCGGCTCTGCGATTCAACAGGACTTGAAATCTGAACGGCCATTGGTTGAACGGGCGGGTTGGATCGGTCTCATTCTGGTCGTGCTGGGAGCTGCGTTCGCGTACGGGCATTTCCTTGCATTTTCCGGTGTGGAGAACACGTTTGATGAGTTGGGTGGTCATCGCGGAAACCGGTTGCTCGCCAGGGTCGAACTCTTAGCCTTCGCAGTCGCGGCAGTTGCTGCGGCGCGGTTGCAGCCTCGCGCAGATCAGATTCGAATGCTTCGCGAAACCGCGCTCGGCGCCTTACTGCCGCTCCTAATGGCGTCATCGCTCGTTGGACTCTGTGCCTACCTGATCTGGTCTGGCCAACACCCTCAGTCGGGCGTCGGGCCCGACTCCTTTGGATACACCCGTTGGTTGGGGACGGCATTGGCGATTGCGTTCCCGCTCTTCTGGGTACTGCTGTTTCCCCGAGTGACGGCGATCCTGGCGGGAATGATCGCTGGCCCCGCTCTCTTTGCTCTCTTCGGTTACGCATTCTTCGAGTCTTTGTTGGGCAACGGTGAAGAGTGCCACCGCGCTCCACTCGTGTTCTCCCTCCTGGCACCGCAGGTTGGTTTCGTTTTGTTGAGCAAGACGAACCCGCTATGGCTGGTGCCAAGCAGTGCCGTCTCCGTTGGGCTCATTTTCACCTCGGACGACCACGTAACTGCGTCGTTGCTAACTCTTTATGCGTTGATGCTGGTCGCTCTCGCGACGGTTGCGGTCCTGAACAATCTACGGACCGAGGCGGGACCGTTGACGTGCGCAGTAGTGACCGGCCTGCTGGCTGTCGGCCTGGCCGTAGTAGGAGCGGACTTCGGGCTTAGCTGCGTCACTCTGTGAAGCTGCCGAGTGGCGGCGACTCCTGCTCTGGTATTGCCGAGCTGATCGTGGGAGCGGACGAGTTGAGTTGCGACTCCCGTGCTGGCGGCGCATGATGTTGTGACTGGATCAGTCCCGGAATGCTGCCGGCGGTCTGAGGTAGGCGATGGTCAGTTGGAGTTCGGGGTGGGAGAGTCTGTGGTCGAGGCGGTCGAGAATGTCGGAGATGCTGGCATCGGGGTCGCGGCCGAGTTCTCGGCGGACGGCCTGGATCTGTTCCGTCGACGGGAGCGCCGGCTTGAGATCGACGTCGAATCCGTTGCGCAGGGCGGTGGTCAGGTGGGAGGCGACGGTCCCCGGGGAGAGCATGCGGCGCTCGGCGATGGCCAGGAGCGTGTGGCCGTCCTCGTAGAGCTCCAGGGTGATCTGCCAGCTCTGGAGTGGCTCGGAACTTTCTGCGGCCTCTGAGGTCGGCGGTTCTACCGCCGGCTGCGCGATGCCCAGGATGACCGACAACTCGTCCGCGTAGCGATCGATTGCGAGCGAGCCGACGCCGTCGACGGCGGCGAGCGCCTCGATCGACGCGGGGGTGTGCTCGGCGATCTCGCGCATCGCCGCGAACGAGAGCAGGCTCGACGGTTCGCAGGCTTCGCTGGTGCTGGTTTCCGAGCGCCATTCGGCGAGCGCGTTGAATCGCTGTTGCCAGCTCTCAGGCGGAGTTTCGGGCGGAGCGTCCAGAGCCAGCTGGGTCTCACCAGAGGGATGGTCTGCGGCGACGGCTGCCGTCTCGGGGGAGTGTTCTGCGACCACGTTGAGCAGTTCTTGACCGAATCTGGCTGCCTTGCGGTGGCGGATGCCCTTGATCTCGATGAGTTCTGCGATCGTGCGCGGTCGGCGACGGGCGATGTCGGCCAGTTCGCGGTTGCTGGCGACGATGTAGGCCGATGTCGCGTCGCGGCTGGCCAGCTCCGAGCGGCGTTGGCGCAGCGCCTCGTACAGCCGATCCTCCTCAGCCGTGAGCGGCGCGGGCTCGCCCTGCCCGGGCGGATCAGGGGGATCGTCCCGATTGACGTGCCGGGGAGTTCCTTCATCCACCGCGTTGGCCTCCTCGCCCAGGCAGTTGTCGCAGTGACCGCACTGCGCCGATGCCGGCTGCTCGCCGAAGTACTGGAGGATTCTCGACCAGCGGCACTGCGACTGCTCGCAGAAGTTCATCATCGTGCGCAGGCGATCGATGCGTTGCTGGCGCTCCGCGTCGTCCGTGAGCTGCCTGATGAAGAACATCTGCTGATGCCAGACGCCCTTGGTGTAGAAGAGCAGGCACTCCGACGGCTGGCCGTCGCGTCCAGCGCGGCCGGTCTCCTGGTAGTAGGACTCGACGGAAGAGGGCATGTCGAGATGCGCGACCAGGCGGATGTCCGGCTTATCGATGCCCATGCCAAAGGCGATCGTGGCGCAGATGACGGGCGTCTCGCCGCTGAGGAATCGATCCTGGACGGCGTGCCGGTCGTCGCCGTTCATGCCGGCGTGATAGAACTCGGCTGCAATTCCGCGTCCGCGCAGATCTGCGGCGGTCTTCTCCGTGTTCCTGCGCGACAGACAGTAGACGATGGCCGAGCCGGCGGACAGTCGCTTCAGCCGCGCAACGAGCTGATCCACGGCCCGACGCTTGGGCACGATGCGCAATGTGAGGTTCTCGCGCATGAAGCTGGTGATGTAGGTCTGCATGCGGGGACGGTCGAGCTGGTCGATGATGTCGCGCTGGACCTGAGGCGTCGCGGTCGCGGTACAGGCGACAGTGGGGACATCGACAAAGCCCTCGGTCAAGCGTCTCAGCACGCGGTAGTCGGGACGAAACTCATGTCCCCATTCGGAGATGCAGTGCGCTTCGTCGATCGCGATCAGGCTGGGGTTGCGCCGCTCGAGGAGGTCGCGGAAGCGGTCGGTGTTGACCCGCTCAGGCGCGACGTAGAGCAGCTTGACCGAGCCGTCGGCGACCAATCGCTCGACCTGCGACATCTCCATCGGCGACAGCGTGCTGTTCAGGTATTGCGCGTTCGCGCCGGCTCGCTGCAGTGCGGTGACCTGATCGTGCATCAGCGCGATCAGGGGTGAGACGACGACGGTCAGCCCATCCGAGAGGATCGCCGGGAGTTGGTAACAGAGTGATTTGCCGCCGCCGGTCGGCATCAGGACGAGCGCGTCGCCGCCCGCCATGACGTGCTCAATGGTCTCCCGTTGCTGGGGCCGGAAGGAGTCATATCCGTAGGATTCTTTGAGTTCGCCGAGGAGACGATCGGACTCACTCACGACTACCGTTCACCCCGTCCAACCAGATATGTGGTGCGGGGAGCGTAGCGGGAATCCGCCCGTTGGGCGAGCCTATGCGTCTTCGCCGGCGAGGTAGGCGCGGGAGCGGATGATGAAGCTGAGCCGCTCTTCGCCCGAGGGTGTTTCTCCCCAGCTCACTCCGCCCTTCCAGAAGCCTTCGGGAATGATCAGGCCTCGGATCATCTTCAGTCTCTGCTCGTCGTCGGCGGCAATCTGGTGGCCGATCTGGATGATGGCCTGTCCCAGAGCGGTCTTTTCGAAGATCCAGGAGTGCATGTCATGCTGCGAAGGCGGCTTGGTGCCCTCCTGTGAGGTGACCGCCTCCTGGTAGAAGGCGCGCAGGTCCTCGACGACGAATCGGACCAGCATCGGGAAGGTATGGTTCCAGTTCGGCCCTTGCGCCGACGCGGGAATCTCCTTGAAGCCGGAGCCTTCGGCGATGGCGACGATGAACGACACCACCTTGTCGATTTCCTCCGGTTTTGCCCCGCTGATCCCGACCGTGGTGCGACCGCGCCGTCGGCGCGCCTCCTCGTACCACGGAGTCAGCAGGTCGACCTCGGATCGGAGCGCGGCTTCGAGGTCGCTGACTTCGGGTTCGGGCAACTGAATCGAGCAGGACCACACTCCGTCGCCGCCACCGTCGGGTGCGTCGTGCGGGTAGTCCTCGATCGTCGGCTCGGTCGCCGTCTCCAGCAGGCGCAGGGCGCTGTGCAGGACGTCGCGTTGGAAATCGGGGTCGTCGGCGACGCCGAACGGTCGGCCGAGGGGGAACGGCACCCAGAGCGCACGCGGCTGCCGCGTGTACTCGGTGTGTTCACGAATGAGGCTGATGGTCGTGGTGGAGATGCCGTTGCGCTGGAGGTAATGCGAGATCACACCGACGGTGGATGTGCAGGCCGGTCAAACGGGGGCCAGCATGGCGGCATCGACGCCCAGTTCCCGCATCCGGTTCGCCATATCCGCAGCCGACGCCTCGAAGGTCTTGGCATTCGGGCTCGCGCCCTGTACCGAGAAGTGCATGGCAGAGACGCCGCCGATTTCGCCCGCCTCGTGGAGTTCGTGGAGGCGATCGATCGGCAGCACCACATTCATGTCGCGCTGGTAATGGGTGCGGTCGAAGTTGACGCTGACCTGTGATTGGACCAAGTCGTCCGGATTGATGTCGTCGGGAATCAGCCGGTAGCCGGAGTCTCCGAAGCGGAAGGGGACGTCGTCACGGCGATGCAAGGCCGCGGAGGTGACGAGGCAGATCGTCGACTCGGCCAGTGGCGGAGGGTCAATCCATGGCGTCGCCTCGTGGTCGATGTCGCCGAAGCGAGGGGCGGCGGCGAGCATGCCCGCGGCTTCCTCTGGGTGCAGATCACTGAGTCGGACCATGGCTCTTCTCCACTCGTGGGGTGTTCAGGCTAGCCACTCGGCGGTAATGGTTCGCTCAGGCTTCCTGGCCCTGGAGATATCTGCGGCTGCGGATGAGGAACTCCCGTGGGTCTTCGCCCGGCGGCGGGCCTCCGAAGGTTGGTCCGCCCTCCCAGAAGCCTTCAGGGATGAGCAGGCCTCGGATGAAGAGCAGACGCGGATCGTCGTCGTCGGTGATCAACTGGGCAATCTGCATGATGAGGCGGCCGAGGGCGGTCTCGCGGAAGATCCAGGCGTGCATGTCGTGTTGAGAAGGCGGGCCGGCATCGGCATCGGATGTGACCGACTCCTGGTAGAAGGCTCGGAGGTCCTCGACGACGAAGCGGATCAACATCGGCGTCGGATGCGTCCAGTCCCGACCCGTTGCCGACGCTGGGATCTGGTCGAAGCCGCCGCCTTCCGCCACGGCGACTGCGTAGGACACCAGTTGATCGATCTGCTCGAGCTTGGCGCCGCTCATGCCGAACGTCGAGCGGCCTCGCCGACGGCGCGCCTCGAGATATCGAGGCATGAGCAGGTCGATCTCTGCGCGCAGCGACGCCTCCAGTTCGCTCACTTCGGGGGTCGGGAGTTCAATTGCGCAAGCCCAGAGACCGTCGCCGCCGCCGTCCGGCGCCTCGCGCGTGTAGTCGACGATAGTCGGCTTCGTCGCCGACTCCAGCAACCCGAGCGCGCTGCGCAGCACGTCGGTCTGGAACTCAGGGTTGTCGGCGACGCCGAGCGGACGTCCCAGCGGGAACGGCACCCAGAGCGCGCGTGGCGGATGGACCGCTTCCGACTGTTCGCGGATCAGGCTGATGCTGGTCGTTGCGATTCCGTGGCGTTGGAGGAAGTGCGAGAGCACGCCGACGGCGGCCGTGCACACCGGTCAAACGGGGATCAGTAGGGCGGTGTCAACACCGAGGTCGCGCATGCGCTGGGCCATCTCAGCGGCCGAGGGCTCGAGCAGGAACGCCTCGGTCGCGCCGAGGATGGAGAAGTGCATCGGCGACACGCCGCCGATTTCGCCGGCGTCAGCGAGTTCGTGCATTCGGTCGAGCGGGAGCACGACGTTCAGGTCGCGCTGGTAGTGGGTGCGGTCAAAGTTGACGCTGATGTGTGACTGGACCAAGTCGTTGCGGTCGATGTCGTCCGGGATTATTCGATAGCCGGAGTCGGCAAAGCGGAATGGCGGGTCGTCGCGGCGATGCAACGCCGCGGTCGTGATGAGGGCGATCTTCGACTCGGTGAGCGGCCGTGGCGTGATCCATGGCGTCGCGTCATGGTCGAACTGGCGGCGCCGCAGTTGCTCGGCGCGCTGCAGCATGTGTTCCGCTTCTTCGGGATGGAGATCGCTGAGTCGGACCATGGCGTCGCTCCTGTTAGTCGGATGGCAGGCTAGGGCGCTTCCTCGATCGTGGCGGAGAGAGAACCGGCGCAATGCGGGATTCGTGGGTCGGGGCCCCAGTTGTGGATTTGATCCTGGTGACCGCGAACCGTCTCGTAGTCGGCCGTCTCGACGATGCCTCGCCCATGGCCGTCGATCATCGAGGCGATGGCGAACGCTTTCTCTTTCGAGTAGCCGAAGACGGCGCCCAGCATCTCGATCACGTACTCGTAGGTGTGGTCGTCGGAGTCGTGCAGGAAGAGGTGAAAGCGTTTTTCCAGTTCGCTGGCGCGTTCGGCGTCGACATCGTCCTCGACAACCACATCGGGTCGCGGAACGGACGGCTGAGAGGTCACGCGGCGGCCTCGTGCAGGGCCTGCATCTCCGGGGCTTCGGGGTCGCCGTCAGCCCAGAACTCGGCCGCGCGTCGGAACGAGGCCTTGGCCTCTTCGAGCTCGCCCTTGGCCGTTTGCAACCGGCCCCAGCGGAACAGGTCGCGAGCGGTCGCGCCGCGATCGAGGCGCTCGGTGAGCAGCTCCGCCGCTTCCTCCGTCTGGCCGGCTCGAAGCCGAGCCTCGACCAGCGTCTCTTCAAAGACGTCACGCTGGGCGTTGGAGCCGCCCAACGTGACCAGCAGTTCGCGGACATCGGAAAGGCCCGAGGCGGCCGCCCCGTAGTCGCCCTGGGCAAACGCCGAGAGCGCCTCGACCACCGGCGCGACCACAGAGGCGGCGGTGGTGTGTCCGCGATCCGCTGCTGCCTGCAATCCGTCCAGCAGCTTGCCCAGGCCAATCCCGTCGCCCAGGGCGGCCAGAGCCATCGCGCGGTGAACGTCGACCCACGCCGTACCCGGGCGCGGGAACGCGGACTCAGCGAGATCTGCGATCGCCTGCCAGTCGGTGTGCTCGCCACTGGCGCCAGCGACGGTGTCATGCAAGCGGCAGCGCCAGAGCAGCGACGCTCCATCGGCCACGCCGCCCAGGGCGTCGCCCTGTACGTCCGCTCCGGGTCGAATCGTGTCGTCGTGCAGGGCCAGAGCATCGGAACGTCGGCCGTTGGCGAGCAGGAAGAGCGCCTGGTGCCAGGTCAGATGACGATAGAAGCCGGCGCGCTCGGGGAACTCGGTCAGCCATTCTCCAAGGAAGTCGGCGCCGCCGGTCAGGTTGTGCTCCTCGAAGAACACGTGCGACATCGCGTGAGCCGCCTGTCCGTTCTGGCGACGCAGCTCGAGTGCACGTTGGACCAGCTCCCGGGCTCGTTCGAGCTCGTCCATCTCGTGGTTGGCGAACGCGTGCCAGCTGAGGAACCACCAGTCGTCGCCGTAGGCCGGTGCGAGGCTGTCGAACTTGTCCAGCATGCGCTCGCGCTTCTCGACCCCGCCTCCGTAGAAGTTGGCGCCGAACCATTGCATGAGGATCGGGGCGTCGCGCGGGGTCTCGCGCAGATGCTCATCGATCAGCGCCGGCGCCTGCGAAGCCTTGCCGCGGGCCGTCGCGCCGAGGATGGCCACGTGACGTTGTTCGCGCGGCGTCGCCCCAGCGACCAGGTCGTGCGCCTGATTGGCCAGTTCGGCCGCTCGTTTGCCGTTGCCGCGGAAGAGGTAGAAGAGTCCAAGCTGGGCGTGGGCCAGGGCGAAACCCGGATCGAGCTCGATCGCGCGTTCCAGGGCATCGTCAACGCCGAGCGTGTAGGAGAGCATTCGATCGACGCCCTCGCGGTAAGCCTCGGCTGCGTCATCTGAAGTTGTCAGGGACAGTCCCCAAGCGTCGTTGGGCAAGGTCATGGGCGATTCCTCAGCGTCGCGGTTTCGGGCTAAGGGTAGCTGGCGACCAGCGGCGATTGAGTCGTGGGCTGGCTACGCTGCGAGGGCAATGTCAACAAGCAACATCAATGGCATCGTCCGTAGGGCGCCGAACCTTGCCGAGTTGATGGGATCGCTTCCCCCACAACCCATCGATCAGGATCGAGCCAGAGGCATTCTCCTCGGGCTGGCGGTCGGCAACCTCCTGGGCCTGCCGGTTGAGGGCGCCAGTCGGTCGACAATCGAGCGCGCCTATCCCGACGGCCTCCGCGACATCGATCCACGTGAACGCGATCGTCCGATGGACGACGATCTCGCGCAGGCCGTCGATCTGGCCGAAGCGCTGGCGCACGATCCGGATCCATCTTCCGGACTCGCCCAACGGCTCGTGAAGTGGAGGAGCAACAACGGCCGCGGCATCGGGATTATGACGTCGACCGTGATTGACTACCTAGAAGTCGGTCTTGGCGTCCCGGGCGCGGCGCGGGCGTTCTGGCAGGAGCGCGGAAGTCCCGAGACCCAGCCCAACGGCGCTCTGATGCGCTGCGCTCCGGTGGCGCTCCGGCACGCGCTCGATCCGGACGGGTTAATCGAGCACACGGCGGCCACATGCGCGGTCACGCATTTCGCGCCGGGAGCGCAATGGTCGTGCATCCTCGTCAACGCGACGATCGCGATGCTCGTACGGGGCCGGACGCCGCGTCGGGACGACCTGATCCTGGCCGCCTCGCAGGACGGCGCGCCGGCCGAGTTGATTGCCTGGACACTCGCCGTTCCAGACGCGATCGAACAGCGAATCGCCGAGGAGCGGGTGAGCGGCCATACCTACCTGTGCATGCAGGCCGCGCTCTGGTGCCTCGATACCGATGACGGTCTGGAAGATGCACTGATCAGAATCGTGAACGCCGGCGGCGACACCGACACCAACGGCGCCGTTGCCGGCGCGGTGCTCGGCGCGCGCTACGGTGCATCGGCGATTCCTCAGCGCTGGTTGGACTGTATTCCGGAGCGCGAACGGATCGAGGCGGCGACGAGGTCGCTATTGAAGAGCGGCTAGCCGGGAACGGTTCAGACGCGGGCGGTTGCTGCGCCGTCGACGGCGATCGTTTCGCCGGTGATGAATCCGGAGTCGGCGGCCAGACCGACGACGGCCGCGCCGACATCTTCCGGCTTGACCAGGGCCTTGGCCGGCAGCATTCGTGCGAGCTGCTGCACGGCCTCGGGATTATCGCCGAAGCCCTGTTGCCCCTCGTAGATGCCGACCTGCAGCGCATTGACGGTGATGCCGGAGCGCGCCCACTCCTGCGACAGGGCTCGCGTTAACGCCAGGACGCCGGCATGGGCGGCGGCGTAGGAGGAGGTGTTGGCCACGCCTCGGGCGGCGAGCACCGAGACGATGTTGATGATGCGCCCGTAGCCGTTGAGCTTCATTACCCGTCCGGCGGCGCTCGAGGTCATCGCCGGAGCCAACAGATTCGCGGCAAGCACGGCGTGCCAGTCATCCGGAGAGAGTTCGTCGACCGGAATCGCGACGGGCAAATCGGCCGCGTTCACGAGAATGTCCAGACTGCCCAGCTCGGAGGTCGTGCGGGCGATCGCGGCGTCGACGCTGTTCTGGTTCGAGGCGTCGAGGGTGATCGCTGCGTTGGCGCGACCGAGTGACCAGATCTCGTTGGCGACGGAGTTCACCCTCACCACTTCTTGCGGGCCCGCTCGCAAACTGGCCACGGCCACATCGGCACCGGCCTCGGCCAACGCGACCGCTGCGGCCCGCCCCAGCGGATCGCCTGCGCCGACGACCAGCGCCGCCTTTCCCTTGAGCAGGAACGGATCCTCAGGCTGTTCGGGATTGGGAGTCGGGACGAAGTCGGACATCGTTGCTCCCTCAGGTCGGCTCGGTCAGGCGCACGCGCGGGGCCCAGCCAGTCGGTCCAATCATCGCCAGTCCGCCGCCGTCCTGCGCGATCGTCTCGCCGCTGATCCCTGCCGCTGCGTCGGAGGAGAGGAAGACCGCCAGCGGTCCCATCTCCCAGGCCAGGCCAACCCTACCTATCGGGATGTAGCGACCGCCGCGCCAGCGCTCGAGCGCCTGCGGCGTATGCGGGAAGATGCCCGGCGCGATGCAGTTGGTGCGGACGCCGGCCGGGCCATAGCTGACGGCAAGGGAGCGAGTGAAGTTGACCACGCCGGCCTTGGCCGAAACGTACATCCAGTTGTCGCGCCCGCCGCGCAATCCAAAGCCGCTGGCCACGTTGATGATCACCCCGGAGCCGCGCTCGGTCATGTGGGGCAGCACGGCGCGAGCGCAGAGCATCTGCGACGTGAGGTTCATGTCGATGCCCCAGCGCCACTGCTCGTCGGTGAGCTGTTCCAGCGGCGAGCCGTCGCCCGCCGCGCCGCCGCCGGCGTTGTTCATGAGGATGTCGACGCGACCGAAGCGGTCGATCGTCTCTGCGACCATCGCCTCCACCGCCTCGGCATCGGTGACATCGGTGGCAATCGAGATGGCCTCACCGCCGCGTTCGGCGACCAGCTCAGCGGTCTCCTCGAGCTGGGACAACGTCCGCGATGCACCGGCAAGCCTTGCGCCGGCGTCGGCGTACGAGAGCGCCATCGCGCGCCCCAGGCCGCGTCCGGCTCCGGTGAGCAGGACGACCTGACCGTCGAGTCGGAATCGATCGGGCGTGGCCATCGTGGCTAGGTCGCTGCAGCTTTGCGCTGCTGAGCAGCGGCCGAGCCGCGGCCGTCGCCGAAGCGATTGTCGCGCCATTCGAGCGCGGCCTTGAGTCCCTTCTCTCGCGACATCTTGCCGAACTCCTGGACCGCCGGTGCGAGGTGGGCCCGAGCGTCGTTCTCGGAGGCCAGTCGCTGGAGGGTGCGCGCGCCCATGATCTCGAGACCGAGGTTGACGATCCGTTTGTTCGCGGAAAGCAGCTCGTGGTCGATCATCGCCATCTTGTTGGCCAGCGCTTCGACCTCCTCGTCGAGCTTGTCGGCTGGTACGGCGTCGTAGACCAGCCCGCGCTGTGCCGCCTCGGCCCCGGAGATACTGTCGCCGGTCAGCAGCATGCGCTTGGCGAACTGCGGGCCGCCGTGGTAGAGCCACATGTGCGCCGGCGGGGCACCCATCGCGCGAACCGGCGGGAAGCCAATCACCGCGTCCTCGGCGGCGATGATGATGTCCGACAGCAGCACCAGGTCGGTGCCGCCGGCCAGGCAATAGCCGTGCACCTTTCCGATCACCGGCTTGTGCATGTCGAAGATCGCCATCCGCGCGCGCTGCGCCTTCTCCATGCCCCAGGTGTCGTCGTCGAACGTGACGCGTCCCCGGTAGACCTTGTCGTAGGTCTCCTGCGAGTCGCGGGTCGAGCCGGTCAGGTCGTATCCGGCTGAGAAGGCACGCCCGGCGCCGCTGAGGATGACGCAGTGAACGCCGGTGTCGTTGTCGGCTTCCCACATGGCCTGGGACAACTCGTCTTGCAGGGCAATCGAGAGCGCGTTCAGTTTCTCGGGGCGGTTCAGCGTCACGTACGCCTTGCGGTCCTCGACGCGGTACAGAATGTTCTCAAAGTCGGTCATGGAGACTCTCCAGATGTCGGTTTGTGGGCGCCGCCAGTCTAGCCGAGACTGCAGTCTGCCTCAGAGATGTTTGAGCACCCCGCCGTCGACCTGGATTGTCTGGCCGGTGATGAAGCCGCTCGCCTCGGAGGCGAGGTAGACAGCCAGGGGTGCGGCTTCGGACGGCTCGCCGAAGCGGCGCATCGGGATGAAGCGCAACAACACGTTCTCATCGACTGCCGAGGGGCCGCGACCCGGGGTGGAATCGGTCCAGCCGACCACGATCGCGTTAACGGTCGTGCCTGTTGAGGCCAGTTCCTGGCTGAGGGCGCGCACCAGACCGATGACTCCGGATTGCGCCGCGCTGTAGATGCTGAGATTGCTCAGCCCCCTCACCGCCGTGGCGTCCAATACCGCGATCAACCGACCCGGCCGGCCTCGCAGCTCTCTGGTGGCACTGCGGAACGCAGCGTAGGTTCCCCCGAGGTTGCCCATCAGCACGCGCTGAATGTCGGCATCGAGGGTCTTGCGGATCGGCGCGGCGTGATAGAGGTTGGGCGCGACAATCGCCACGTCCACGCCGCCCAGCTCCTTGCTGATCTTGCGTGTTGCGACCTGCACGTTGGTGCCGTTGGACAGGTCGACCGCCTCGTTGGGCCCGCCGCCTGCCGCCTTCTTGAGCCGGAAGAGCGAGGTGCCGTCCGTGTTCGCGCTGGTCACGCCGACAGACGCACCGGCCTCGCGCAGGGCCTCGACGATGGACGTCGCGACCGGCTTCTCAGCGCCGTAGACGATCGCCCGCCGGCCGGCGAGGTCGAAGCCCTGGAGCCGGCCTTCACTCACTTGCGGCGGGGTAACCGGATTCTGCAGGCTCATGTCGGAACGCCGCCAATCCCGGATTGCACATCCCAGCCGGTTGGCGCGAGCCCGCCGGCCAGTCCACCACCGTCGATGATGAATACCTCGCCGGTCATGTAGGCGGAGGCCTCGGATGCCAGGTAGACGGCCAGCGGTCCGAGCTCCCAGGCTTCTCCCACTCGCCCGACCGGGATTCTCGATCCCCGGTTGCGTGCGACCTCGATCTCTTCGGCGTCCTCGAGCGTCTGCTGTGCGATGAAGCCCGGGACGATGCAGTTCGCTCGGATCTGGTCCTTCGCCAGTTGAATGGCGAGTGACTGTGTCATGTTGATCACGCCCGCCTTGGCCGCGCCGTCGACGAAGAAGAGCGGACCGCTGCCGCGCAACGACGTTCCAGATGAGACCGTGATGATGTTGCCTGGCTTGCCTTCGGCCAGGAAGTGCCGAACAGCCGCGCGTGCGCTGTAGAAGACGCTGGAGAAGTTGATATCGACCGTTTCGCGCCAGTCTTCGTCGGTGATCTCGGTGACGTGCTTCATCGAGGCCGGACCGCTCGCGCCGGCGTTGGCGAGCATCACCTCAAAGCCTCCCCATTCGTCGATTGTTTGCTGGACCATCGCGTCGACTTGCGCCGAGTCGCTCACATCGGTCGGAATGACCAATGTTCGGCGGCCCCTGGCCTCGATTTCCGCGGCGACCGCGGCGATCTGCGACCGGGTACGGGCGGCGCAGACGATATCGGCGCCGGCGTCGGCCAGATGCAATGCCATCTGGCGGCCGAGGCCGCGCCCGGCTCCGGTGACGATTACCCGCTTGCCGTCCATGCGCAGCGATTCCAGCATGCCGGCAGTCTACGTCGTGTCCGTACCAGTACAGGATGGGGCGAGCGCTAACATGTTGCCCGTAAACATCCACATCGGATGCGGTGTACGCCGCATCGTGCAACGACCTGAATGGAGTTGGATATGGCAATCGGTTTGACCGTGGAATTCACCATCGGCGAGGGCCAGAACGACGCGTTCGAAGCGTTCATGGCCGGAGCGACGGCCAAGGTCAAGGCGGAAGACTCGGGCTGCAACAACTACGACCTGTTTCGCTCGGTCGACGACGACACGAAGTACATCCTCTTCGAGAACTGGGCGACGGAGGAAGATCTGACCGCCCACGGCACGTCCGAAGCGATGGCCGGCATGGCCGGAATCCGCGAGTTCACAACCGCGCGTCCGGTCCTGCACCGCTACGACGTGCCTGACTAGAGCTGACTCCCCACTGCGGAGATTGAGAGGACACCAACATGCCAGACCAGATGGGTTCTGAGCTCCTGGCCCGACAGATGGTCAATGAGGGGGTCGAGGACCTCTTCTACATCATGGGCGGGCCAATCATCGAGGCCGCCGGTTTCGCTGCCGAGCACGGCATCCGCACGATCGACTGCCGGCACGAACAGGGCGCAGCCATGGCGGCCCACGGCTACGCGCGCGTCAAGCGCCTGCCCGGTGTGTGCATGGCCGCCTCGGGACCGGCCACGACCAACCTGCTGACCGGTGTCGCCAACGCCTATCTCGACGGCGTGCCGATGGTCGCCCTTGGCGGCGCGGCGGCATTCTCGTCGTTCGAGCGCGACGACTTCCAGGAGTACGACCAGCTCGCGATGGCGGTGCCGGTCACTCGCTGGGCCAGCCGCGTGACGCACTCGGCGCGGATGCCGGAGTTCTTCAATCTCGCCTACCGCGAGGCACAGGGACCGAAGCCCGGACCGACCTACCTCGACCTGCCCGGCGACACGCTCTACCAGCAATCGGATGACGATACCGTCTGGTTCCCCGACGCCGCTGCCGCGCGCTCGCGTCCCGGCGCCGACCCCGACCAGGTCAAGGAAGCGATCGAGCTGCTGTCCAATGCCCAGCGCCCGATCATCCTGACCGGCACCGGCATCTTCTGGTCAGACGCCTCGGCCGAGCTGCGCGAGTTCGTCGAGACGTCAGGCATTCCCTTCTACACCACTCCGCAGGGTCGCGGCGTCGTCCCCGAGGACCACGACCTCTGCTTCATCGCTGCGCGCTCCAAGGCCTTCCGCGAGGCGGACGTCGCGCTCGTCGTGGGCACGAGGCTGAACTTCGTCGTCGGATCCGGCCTGCCGCCGCGCTGGGCGCCCGACCTCAAGGTGATCCACGTCGATACCGACCCCACGGAGATTGGCCACAACAAGGAAGCGACCGTCGGCATGGTCGCCGACGCCAAGCGCGCACTGGTGGCGCTGACCGCCGCCGCGAAAGAAGCCGGCCTCAACGGTCCGACCGACTGGGTCGCCGACCTGCGCGAATCCGACGACAACCGCCGCCAACAATCGTTGGAGCAGGCCCACTCCTCGACCGTGCCCATTCACCCGTTGCGCCTGGCCGACGAGGTCGTGCAGCGCATGGACCGCGACGCGGTCGTCTGCGTGGACGGCAACGCGACCCTGGCCTTCGCGCGGCAGTACATCCCGTCCTACGCCGAGGGCGGTCGGCTCAATCCCGGCCCCAACGGCTGCATGGGCGTTGGCCTGCCCTACGTGCTCGGCGCCAAGGCCGCCGCGCCCGAGCGACAGGTGATCGGATTCGTCGGCGACGGCTCGTTCCTGATGAATGTCCAGGAGATCGACACGATGGTCCGGCACAACCTGCCGGGCACGATCGTGATCTCCAACAACGCCGGCTGGACCGCGGGCACGAACGACACGCCGGGCCGACCGCTCGGCTACGGCCAGCGCTACGAAGACATTGCTGTCGCCCTCGGCGGCCACGGCGAGCACGTGACCAAGCCCGAGGAGATCGGCCCCGCGATTGAGCGGGCGATGGAGTCCGGCCTCCCTGCCGTCGTCAACGTCGAGGTCGAGCAGCACGCCATGCCGGGTCAGGCCCGCTTCGGCGGATACTCGGCGACGCTGAGCCGCTAGATACCGAGCGTCGAGACACAGTTACAGAGGCGGGGCCAAACCCCGCCTCTGTCGTTTGTAAAGGACCGATTCATGACCTCAGTCCCGGCCGAGCACGCCGACCTCGTCGGCGCGCCGCACTTTGCCCACCTGGTGACCGTCAACCGCGACGGCTCGCCGCAGTCCTCGCCGATCTGGATCCGCCCTGAACGCGTTTCCGCCGACGGCGCCGTCGAGTCGATCTTCTTTGTGACCGGCCTGCGCTATCGCAAGGCGTTGAACATGCAGCGCGAGCCGCGCGTGGCGCTCTCAATCCACGGTGCCGATCAGCCCTACCGGATGCTCGAGATCGTTGGCACGGCCTCGATGGGGCCCCGCACATCGTGGGACGAGCTTGACGCCATTTCCAACACCTATCTCGGAACCGACTACCCCTACAAGGGAGACGACCCCGCCGGCTGGCATGTGACGGTCGAGATCGACCGCGTCACCCTGCCCAACGACGGCGAACAGCCGCCCTCGGTCGACGCTCCAGGAGCCGGTTCCGACCTGCTCAGCCCGCCCCACTTCGCCCATGTGGCGACCGTCAGCTCGACCGGTCAGCCCCGCTCGTCCGTGGTCTGGCATCGGCGTCCCGAAGGCGGCGGCGAGAACGACATCGAGTTCTGGACCGGCGCCGAAACGCTCAAGACCCGACACCTGCGCAACAACCCGGCTATCGCCGTCAGCGTTCACGACGAGGTTGACCCCTACCGCTACACCGAGCTACGCGGCCAAGCGCACATCACCCCAATCGACGGCCGTCAGATGGCCGACGAGCTGACTCGCCTCTATTGGAAGCTGGACCAGTTCCCGATGGACGTGAGCGAGATGGAGAGCGTCGCGATTCGGATCGAGACGACCCACCGAGTCGGCTAAATCCGGTTCCTGACTCCGTACCTGCCTGGGAGAAGACCATGGCATCCGTTCCAGTCGAATTCGCCGACCTCTGCGGCGCGCCCCATTTCGCCCACGTGGTGACGGTCAACCGCGACGGCTCGCCGCAGTCGTCACCGGTCTGGTTCAGGCCCGAGCAGGTCAACGCCGACGGCTCGGTTGCCTCCGTCTACTTCAGCACCGGCAAGCGCTTTCGCAAGTCGCTCAACATGCAGCGCGAGCCGCGGGTCGCGATCTCGATTCACGACGCGGCAAATCCGTATCGCGCCCTCGAGATCGTCGGAACCGCATCACTCGCTGCCCGATCGGATTGGAACGATGTTGACGAGATCTCCCGCAGCTACATCGGCGCCGATTACCCGAACAAGGGGGAGGGAAGCGCCGACGGCTGGGGCGTGACCGTTTCGGTCGAGCGCGCGGTCAGCTTCGACTTCGTGCCTGAAGACGTGGTTGATCCACCGGAGCCGGGTACCGACCTGCTCAGCCCGCCGCACTTCGCCCACATCGCGACGGTCAGCTCCACGGGACAGCCGCGTTCGTCGGTCGTCTGGCACCGCCGGGCTTCAGGCGGCGGCGAGGACGATCTCGAGTTCTGGACCATGCCGACGACGCTGAAGGCGCTGCACCTGAAGCGCAATCCGGCGATCGCGGTCAGCATTCACGATGAAGCCAACCCCTATCGCTACACGGAACTACGCGGACGCGCGACGTTGACCTCGGTGCAGGGCCACGAGATGCTCGACGAACTCACGCCGCTCTACTGGAAGCTGGACAAGTACCCGGACGAGCGTAACGACGGTTACGACTTGACCCAGGGCGTCGTCGTACGAGTCGAGACCACACATCGGGTGGTCTACGGGGAGTAGCCGAGTTAACGGACTCGCCGGTTCCGGCTACTCCTCAGCCATCGCGTCTATCGCTGCCTGCATCTCATGGCCCGTGACCTCGTGCAGCTCCTGGTGGAACCACCATCGTCCGCCTTCGGGGTCGGCAGCGCGATAGGTTCGGTCGCCAAAGAACTGGTCCTCCGGCTCTTGCAGAATCGTGGCGCCCTCGGCGACGGCGCGAGCGTGGTGCGCATCGACATCGTCGACGTAGACCATCACGCTGGCGTGCAGGTGCGGGAGCCGGCTGGGTCCGCCGAGGCCACCTTCGGGATAGGCCGACGCCAACGTCACTTCGTCCTCACCGCTGAGCAGCGAGGCATGACCAATGCTGCCGTCCGGCATGTCGAGACGAAATCGCTCGACGAAACCGAACGCGCGGCAGAGGAACTCAATCATCGCGGGCGCGTCGTCGTACGACAGCGCCGGTACGATTCCTTGTCTGCGTCCGGCGGAGAGATCTGGTTGGTCGGTCATTGATTCACTCTCCAGCTGGCGACTCGGACATCGCCGCCATCATCTCTTCCGGCGTCACATCGCGCACGTGCTGATGAAAGTCCCAGCCGACGCCTTCCGGATCGAGCGCCCGATAGGTACGGTCGCCGTAGAACTGATCCTCGGGTTCCTGCACGATCTGCGCGCCGGCCTCCCGGGCCCGCTCGCAGTGCGCGTCCAGATCGTCGACGTAGACCACGACGGACGCATGCACGCCGCCCAGCGACTTCGGGCTGCTCAGACCGCCCTCGGCGAACTCGCCCGCCAGCATCAGCGTCTCGCCGCCCATCTGCAACTCGCAGTGTCCGATGTTGCCGTCCGGCATTTCCAGCAGCAGTCCCTGCTCGAAACCAAACGCGTGAGTCAGGAACTCGATCGCCGCTTTGGGATCGGAATAGTTGAGATAGGGCAAAATGCGTTGGCTGCCATCGGGTGGATTCTGAACCATGGTCGACGCCTTTCCTGTTTGCTGATGCTGGGATGAGCAGCGGCTCAGCCCTGGCCGCTACCCATTTGCTCCACAGCCGCCGCCAACTCTTCCGGTGTGACGTCGCGGATGTGCTGCGAGAAGATCCACTGGTGACCCTCAGGATCGACAGTGCGATAGTTCCGGTCGCCGAAGAACTGATCGGCGATCTCTTCGACGATCTCGGCGCCGGCTGCCTTCGCGTGCTCGTAGTGGTCGTCGACGTTGTTCACATAGACCATCACCTGGCTGTGCACGGCGGTCAGGCTGCGGGGACTGGCGAGGCCGACCTCATCGAACGCCGTGGACAGGAAGACGACGTTGTCGTCCAGATGTAACTCAGCGTGTCCCAGCACGCCGTTGCCCATATCCATCTGAACGCCGGCCTCGAAGCCGTAGGCGCGACAGAGAAATTCAATCGCGGCCGGCGCATCGGCGTATGCCAGGTAGGGAATCACCCGCTGATTGCCCTCCGGTGGGTTCTGAACCATCATCCCGTCCTTTCGTTCCAGGCCGTCGCAGCACGGCGTAAGCCACGCCCGCCTACTCTCGCTCGCTCACGATCTCCCGCATCGCCGCTGCCGATTCCTCGTCGGGCACAACGCGCAGATGCTGTTGGAAGGTCCAACGGTGGCCTTCCAGGTCCTGAACCCAGTAGGTGCGGTCGCCCCAGAACTGGTCTTCAGGCTCAGACAATATGGCCGCGCCTTCCGCCTGCGCGTGCGTAAAGTGCGCATCGACGTCGTCGACATACACGGTGATCTGTTGGTGCAGAGCGGGCAGCTCCCGAGGCGATCTGGTGCCGGCTTCTTCGAAGGCAGAGGAAATCATGACCTGTTCGCCCATGAAGCTGAGCGCCGCGTGTCCGATCCGGCCATCGCCGGTCTCCATGCGGCGGAGTTCGTGGAACCCGAACACCCGGCAGAGCCAGTCGATCGCGGCGTGCGCATCGGCGTAGGTCAGGTAGGGAACGATCCGCTGATGATCGAGTTCTGCCGAGTCCGACATCGAATCCGTGCCTCTCGCTCCGTCAACGCGTACGAATCCGACGTTAGCGCATATATGTTCTGAAAAGCAAGTCGCCCCGCCAAGCGCGGGGCGACGTGACATATCGTGCGGCGGTGCGGCTACCAGGTCAGGAGCTGGCGCTCGACCTCCTCGCGCGCAACCTCACGCACCCGCTGACAGAAACTCCAGCGGTAGCCTTCCGGGTCGAGCGCGTGGTAGGACCGCAGACCCCAGAAATGGTCCTGCAGGCCCTGGACGATCGTGGCGCCCTCCAGCAGGGCTCGCTGGTAGTGTGCCTCGATGTCGCGCACGTGGATGTGAATCCGCGAGGTCGCCCGAGCTTCGCCGTCGGGAGCGCAGTTGCCGAGCTGGTCCATTTCGGACGAGAGCATCATGTACAGCCCCTCATGGCACAGCGCCGCGTGAGCGATCCGTCCGTCCGCCACCGGGTAGGAGCTCGCGAGCTCGAACCCGAACACGCGGCAGAGCCAATCGATCGCGGCCGGCGCGTCGGCGTAGGTCAGGTAGGGAAAGATCTGCTGCTGATCGACCAGCGCGTCGGGGACGTCAGGGACTGCGGTCACGTTGCTGGCCCGGGGCATTGTCGTGCGCGTCATGTCATCTACCTCCCTGTTGCGTGGTGAAGCACACCGTGCGCCTCTACCTGGAACCGACCATATGCCCGAGCGCGCGCGCTAAGTCTTGTGGTCCGAATCACAAGTTTTGCCGAGCACACGCAACGTGTATCGCACCAACCGCAACGATGGACTCTGCACAGCCGGCTACAAGATTCGAGTGAACCGCGACGCAAGGCGACCTCGCGTGCTGCTTACTCGACGCCGAGAAACTCCAGAATTCCGTCCGCAATCGCCTGGGCAATGACCTCGCGGGCGCCCGGATCTCTCAAGATTCGGGCGTCCCCTTCGTGCGTTACGTACAGAAGCTCCAACAACACGGTCGGCATCAGGTTGCCGCGAATGATCTTCCCCGGTCCTGTTTGTGTGTCCGGATCGATCAAATCGATCGGCGGTTCGCCAACGGTGATGTCATTCCGCCAGAGCCAGTGGTTGACGGCTGATCCGAAGGGATCCTCGGACAGCCCGAGCTCTGCCGGTTCGTATCCCCACCGACGCGCAGCGTCCGCATCGACTTGCAGAAAGGGGGCCAGCACGTAGATCGGATCGCAAGTGTTGTTGATGATCTCCCAGCAACTCGAGTCATAGACCAATGTCGAGGTTGGATAGCCGTACTCGGCCAGGCCGCGCTGCAGATGGTCGAGCAGCAGCTCGGAGAGGCGAAGGTTCGCTTCGTCCCCGTGCCAACGAGGCAGATACCACGCCTCAAGACCGTTGATTGGCAGGCGGAAGTTGGCGTTGGAGTGAATCGAGACGAACAGATCGGCCTTGGCTCGATGTGCCAGCTCGGCCCGCGCCTGGTAATCCGGTCTCCACAGAGCCTCGTCGAGATTCAGGTACGGGCGTCCGGCTGAGCGTCGCGTCAGGGCTACGTACACACCCCTGGCTTCCAACAGCTGCTCGATCCGAAGCGCGAACCTCAAGTTCGACTCAGCCTCCAGTACCCCGTTGTCCCAGGCGCCCGTATCGACGCCGTGGCCCGGATCGAGCACCACCACCAGCGCGTCGCCCGGCGGCTCCTCAACGACACCCGCCGCTCTCAGTTCCGCGTGATAGCGAGGGTCCTCCGTTCCAGTCCGTTCGCGAGCGACCCACGGGGTGGGCAACGCCGGCGGTGGGTGAGGAACATCCAACCACTGAGGTCGCGACAACGTCCAGGTTCCGTCGGAGTTCTTCACACTCGCTTGCCAGCGAATCCGCTCATCGGCGGTGCGACCGCTCCAGCGCATCACCAACGTGTCGAACCCATCAGCCGACACGTAGCCACGCTCAATCCACTCGCGGTTCTCGAAGGACCATAGGCTCCAGTTCCGCCCGTCCAGCGAACGCAGCAGGAACTCCCACTCGTCCGCCTGACCGGGGTCCGGGTCGGTATCGATCCAGACACGCAGTCCGCTGCGTTGCGACAGCGGCCCCCATTCGCCCTCGAACGAGAACTCCGCCAGGCCCGGCGAGCCTGCAGCCGCGATCGACCCAATCCGAAGTCTCGACTGCTGCGGCTCCGGAAGAACGAACTCTCGCTCCGGCGCGGTGCCCCGTCGGGTGATGCCAAACGCGTAGCTGCCAGTCATCCAGGTTTCTCTGGCCTGCACGGCGATGATGGCCAGACCGTCCCTTGACGGCTCGAGGATGTCGCTGAAGGCAGGCCCCTTGGTCTGTACCTCGTCAAAGCCGGTCGATTCCGGCTCTCTCACGCTCGCCGAGAGACCGGCCACGGATCCCGGCACTGACCAGATCTCGTAACGATTCCCGGCCGCCACCGCGAAAGCGAACCAGTCCACGTCGCCCGGATTGTCGATCAGCGAGCGCTCGATCAGGACACCGGCTGCGTCGTACGAGCCGAGCCTGGCGGTAGCCAAATCCGAGCCGACCGCGTCGGAATGGCCCTGGATGCGCAGCCGGTAGGAACCGGTCGAACCTCTCACGCCCGACACGCGAGCGCGCCAGGCGCCGCTGCTCGGCGCCGTCCAGATCATCGGATGGGGAGAGCCAGGAGCCCGAGCGACCATCCGAGCTTCGGACTCGTCGCTCGCCGGCTGCCAGATCGTGATCTCCCCCGCGGGCAGCGTGTGGCGCTCGAGCGTCAGCGAATAGGTCTCCCCGGCCAGCGCGAAGAGGACGAACCAGTCCACGTCCAACGGACCATCGATCTGGGCCGTGCGGACGATCGGATCGAACGTCTCGGCCACGGCCGATCGCGGCGCCCAGGGCCCGGATACGGCAAGTGCGATCAGAGCCGCGAACGCCGCGACTGCGATACAGGCAGCCAACCGCCCGCGCAACGCCCGCTCGATGGCCCCGACCATCACGGTCTGAGAATATCGGGCGGTCGATGGTCCGCGATTCAGTTTGCGGTTGGCCGTCGATGATTGAAGCATCAGCTATCAATCTGGCGCGATACCGACCTTTCCGATAGCCTCTGAAACGTTGCGCGTTTGCGCGTGCCCATTTCACTTGCAACTACTGCGGTCCATCGAAAGCCGGTGAGCCGCCACGGAGGATGACATGGACCTCGGACTGACCGAAGAACAGGAACTGCTGAAGAATTTCGCCCGCGACTTCCTCACCAACGAGTGCACGGAGAAGCTCGTGCGCGACATGGAAGAGGACGAACGCGGCTACACCGACGACCTCTGGAACGGCATGGCCAACCAGGGCTGGATGGGCCTGATCACGGCTGAAGAACTCGGCGGCGCCGGGCTCTCCTTCCTCGACCTGTGCGTGCTGCTGGAAGAGTTCGGCCGCGCCCTGGTCCCGGGACCGTTCATCAACACCGTGCTCACCGCCGGCTTCGTCGAGGCGATCGGCAGCGACGCGCAGAAGCAGCAGTACTGCACCGCCGTCGCGGCCGGGCAGCACGTGATGACGTTCGCCCTGACCGAGCCTTCCGCCCGCTTCGACAGTTCCGGCATCGAGACCACCTGCGAGCCGGATGGCGACGGCTACGTACTGAACGGCACCAAGCTGTTCATCCCCGACGCGCACGTCGCCGACACGATTCTCGTCGCGGCGCGCGCGGCTGGCTCCGAGGGCGACGAAGGCGTATCGCTCTTCCTCGTCCCCCGCAGCAGCGAGGGCCTGAGCACCACCGTTCTCCAGACGATCGCCGCCGACAAGCAGTGTGAGGTCAAGCTGGACGGCGTCCGAGTCGGTTCCGACGCCCTGCTCGGCGAAGAGGGCAACATCTGGCCGATCATTGAAGTCGCGAAGCGCTACTTCACGGTCGCCTACTGCGCCTACCTCGTTGGTCTGGCCCAGCGCGACTTCGAGATCTCGGTTGACTACGCCAAGGAGCGGATCCAGTTCGGCCGCCCGATCGGTTCGTTCCAGGCGATCCAGCACAAAGCCGCGGACATGATCACCGACGTCGACGGCTCGCGCTTCATCATGTACCGCGCCGCCTGGGCGGTGACCGAAGGCGAAGACGACGCCGACCTGCAGGTCGCGATGGCGAAGGCGTGGTGCTCCGACGCGACCCGCCGGGTAGTCGCGCACGGGCAGCAGATCCACGGCGGCATCGGCTTCACCAAGGAGTACATCATCCAGCTTTACTTCCGCCGTCAGAAGATGGCCGAGCTGATGTGGGGCGACGCCGACCACCACCGCGAGAAGGTCGCCGAACTGCTCGAGATCTAGGCGCTGCTCCCACGGGAGCTGTCGCGAAGCAACGAGACGGGGCCGCTGGCAGGCGGCCCTTTCTCATTGCCCCGCGTTTGACAGCGGGCATTCATCGCCATGTTCGGACGTCTATCGGCCTACTCCGACGATTCGATCCGCGATCGTTTGCGTAGGAACCACACCCCGATCCCAAATCCAATCACACCCAGCCCGACCGCCACAACGATTGACGCGATCCAGGCCCACAGCGGCGCCGAGTAGCGACTCCCCGACATGATGAGCTCCTGGGCAGCGGCGGGCGACACCGCCATCGCCCAGGCCAAGACGGCCAGAGCGAGTCCCGGCCAGCGGAGCATCGGATAGCCTCTGATCATGGCCCGCAGACGACGCCGACGACCGGCCGACGGTCCTGAGCCGGCCGCTCCCAGAACGCGCTCTTCCATCGTGCGCCTCTCCTATCCGAATCAGGATACGTTGCGTCTCCGCACCTTTTGGTCACCGCTGCCCAACTGGGCGTATGGCGGAATCCCTGCGGTGATCACGGCGGTCATTGCCGTCGCGGCGTTCGGCGGTTCCGACCCGATCGGCGTAATCATGATCGGCGCGGCCGCGGGCTACTTTGGCGGCGGCATTCTCTGGGCCATTCTGGGCGTGGTGGGCGGCGATGTGCTGGAAGTGGATTTCGACCTCTCCGAGGACATGGCTCGCGTCCACCAGTCGATGCTCTGGATCGTCAACCGGGACTGGAGCTTCGAGCTCTACGATGTCGAGACGATCACGATGAAGGAGCAGCGCGCACGGCCGCTCCTGCTCCAGTTCAGCGGCTCGCACAGCGCTCACATTGCCTTCGCCAATGGCAACCTGATGCGTATCGGTCGCTTCCCAACCGAAGCCGAGGCGCTCGATGTCGGCAATGCCGTGTCGGACTTCATCGGCGTCCAGCTTGAGCGGCCCGACGCCGAGAACCGTCGCCGAGGACGCCGATGAGCGCGACCCTGACCGATCCTGAAGCGATCCGGGGGCGATTCGTCGAGGCCATGGCCGACCGGCCGGAGAAGCTGCAGAAGCACGCCAACCGCGTCGAACGCGGCGCGCTGCATCTAGCCGCCGTGCATGAACTGGACCGCGACATCTGCGCAGCGGCTGCGGCGGGACATGATCTCTTTCGCCACTGCAAGGACGCCGAGCTACTTGCCCTCTCGCGCAGCTACTCAGTTCCGATCACCGAAGACGAACTGGCGGCGCCGATCGTCCTGCACGGTCCGCTCGCAGCGGTCTACGCGCGCGAGGCGATGCAGGTCGATCACGACGAGATCCTGTCGGCCATCACGTATCACACCACGGCTCACCCTGACTACTCGCTCGAGTCGCTGGCCGTGTTCCTGGCCGACAAGGTTGAACCGCGCAAGGCGCGCAACGACCCCGGCCTGATGGCGGTCGCGGCGGCCGCTGAACATGACCTCTACGCCGCCGCGGCGATGTTCCTTGAGCGGCGTCTGACGAGCCAACTGAACAGCGGCCAGCCGCTTCACCCGCTTGCGGTCGCCAGCCGCAACGCGTTCCTGCGGCGGGCGCTATGACGACGCCGGAGAATGGCGGCGAGGAAGGCGCGGCGGCCGGACGAGTGATTGATTCGGCCGAGACCGAGGTCGACAGCCATGACCGCGCCTTGCGCCCGACCCGACTGGACGACTTTGTCGGCCAATCCAGTGTCCACGAGGCGATCCGCATCGCCGTCGACGCCGCCAAACAGCGCGACGAGGCGCTTGATCATCTGCTGCTCTACGGACCACCCGGCCTGGGTAAGACCACGCTCGCACGGATCGTCGCTCGAGAACTCGGCGTCAACCTGCGTCCGACGAGCGGACCGGCGATTCAACGCGCCGGCGACATCGCCGCCATCCTGACCACGATGCAGACGCACGACGTGCTCTTCATTGACGAAATCCACCGGGTCCCGCGCTCCGCTGAGGAAGTGCTCTACTCGGCGATGGAGGACTTCCGGCTGTTCATGATGATCGGCAGCGGACCGGCGGCGCGCAGCGTCCAACTCTCGGTCAAGCCATTCACCCTGATCGGCGCGACGACCCGGTACGCCATGATCTCTCCACCCTTGCGAGACCGCTTCGGTATGGTCCAGCGACTCGACTTCTACAGCACCGGGGAGCTCGAACAGGTCATCGTTCGCTCGGCCGAAGCGCTGGAGGTCGAACTGGAACCGGCCGGCGCCCGCAACCTGGCAGAGCGCGCCCGAGGCACCCCGAGAATCGCAAACCGGCTACTCAGGCGGGTTCGCGACTACGCCGAGGTCCGTGCCGATGGCATCATCACGGACTCAGTGGCCGACGCGGCGCTGCGCGGCCTGCGCGTGGACGAACTTGGCCTCGATGAGCATGATCGCGGTCTCCTGCGCGCGTTGATCGAGGGCTTCAACGGCGGACCGGTCGGCCTCGACACCCTCGCCGCAGCGGTGGCCGAAGACGCGGACACGGTCATGGACGTCTACGAGCCCTACCTGATCCAGCTCGGCTTCCTCGCCCGCACCCCTCGCGGCCGAGTCGCCATGCCCGCCGCCTGGATTCACCTCGGCCTCACTCCGACGGCATCGAGCCCGGACCAGGGGACCCTCTTTGAGACGGGTTCCGGGTAGCGCGTCCCCGCAGGGTGATGTCCCGGCCTCAGTCGAGCGCCAAGGCCGGCTCAGAAGATGCGGCCGTGCCATTGCGACCGTTCGCAATTGTCCGCTCCCGCATCCGGTCCAAGACCGCCAGCGCCGCGTCCTCGTCGAACTCCACCGACTCCTGCTCCGCGTACATCATCCGGTACAGCCTGGCGTAGTGGCCATCCTGGGCCAGCAGGTCGTCGTGTGATCCCTGCTCGAGGATCCGCCCGTACTCCAGCACGATGATCCGGTCGACCGAGCGAATCGTCGACAGCCGGTGGGCAATCACAAACGCGGTGCGGCCGGTGAGCACCCGGGCGATCGCCTGCTGGATCATCGCCTCCGTCTGCGAGTCAACGTTCGCCGTCGCCTCGTCGAGGACCAGAATCCGCGGGTCGCTCAGGATCGCCCGCGCAAAGGCGATCAGCTGTCGCTGACCAATTGACAGGTTCTGCGCCCGCTCCGCGAGCGGCGTGTCGTAGCTCTGCGGCAGCCGTTCGATCCACTCGTCAGCTCCAACCACCTTGGCCGCCGCGATCGCCTGTTCGCGGGTCGCCTCGAGGTTCCCGTACAGAATGTTGTCCAGCACCGTACCCGAGAACAGGAACGGATCCTGCAACACGACACCGACTCGCTGCACCAACGAGGCCCGCGTCACCTCGCGGACGTCATGCCCGTCGATCAGCACCGCGCCTTCGGTGACTTCATAGTTCCGCGTGATCAACGAGGTGATCGACGTCTTGCCGGCGCCGGTCTCGCCAACCAGCGCGACCGTCTCGCCGGGCTGAACTTCCAGATCGAGATCGAACAACACTCGCACGCCGTCGACGTACTCCAACGAGACGTTGTCGAAGTGCACGTGTCCGGCGATGTCGGGCAGATCCCTCGCCTCGTCTGAGTCCTCGATCTCCGGGTCGGTGTCGAGCACTTCAAACACGCGCTCCGCGCCGGCCATCGCCCGCTGGAACATCGTGTATTGCAGCACCAGGTCGCGTACCGGGTCGAGGAACCGCTGAATCCCGATCGCAAACGCCACGATCCCGGCCACGCCGGCCGCCTCTTCGAGGCTGCCGTTCGTCAATCGAGCCACCGCGATGGCGATGACAATGGCGGTCGCAACGGCAATCAGGATCTCAACCAGCGGCATAATTGCCGCCGAGAGCAGACCCGCCCGCCGGGTCGCGCGGAGATTCCAGTTGTTGATCCGGTCGAATCGTCGCGCGTTCTCCGACTCCCGGTTCAGACTCTGCACCACCCGCACGCCGTTCAGATCCTCATTCAGCGTCGAGTTCACCGCCGCGATCGCCACGCGAGTCTCGAGGAACGCGCGACGCGCACGCCGGCTCCAGAATGCCATGCAGACAACGAGGACGGGCAGAATCGTGAAGGTGCCCAGCGCCATCTGCCAGTCGATGTAGAGGAACACACCGATCATGATCAGCAGGCCAAAGATGTCGCCGATCACCGTCAACACGCCGGAGGTCAGCATCTCCTGCAACACCTGCACGTCGGAGGTGACGCGCGACATAATCGCCCCGACCTCGCCGCGGTCGTAGAAGCGATGCTCCAGACGCATCAGGTGGTCGAAGACGTCCTGACGCATCCTGCGCAGGATCGGATGGCCGACATTGGCCATCAGCCACTGACGAACGAATTCGCTGCCCCACGACACCAACACCACGACCCCAAACAGGAGTGCGATGCGGTCGAGCGTCGCAACCACGCCGTTGTCGAGCGCGCCTTGCAACGCTTCGTAGACGATCAGCACCTGCACGCTTTGCGCCACCGCGAAGATCGCGTTGGCGATGATCGCGGCGGCCAACGGCTTCTTGTGCGGGCCGATGTAGCGGCCGAAGCGACGCACGAGCTGCGGGTTGTAGAGCGCGCCGTATTCCTTGTCCCAGCCGTCGGCCATCGAGGCGGAACTCGCCCAGCCGCTGCGCGGACCATGCCCGCCCCCGCCCAGGTTGGAGCTCCAACCGCCGGCCATGCCGCCGCCCATCATGCCCATCTACCCGCTCCCGCCCGCTGCGGCTGCCGCCTCCGCCTCCTCCGCCGCCTCCGCCGGTTCCTCGGCCTGGGCTTGCGCCGACTCCTGATCGCGCAGCTCCAACTCGTAAATCTCGCGGTACAGGCCGCCCTCCTCCAGCAACTCGTCGTGCTTGCCTCGCTGAACGATGCGGCCCTTGTCAAGAACGAGGATCTGATCTGCCTCACGCAACGAGCGCAGACGGTGAGCAATCACGAATGTCGTGCGACCTCGCATCAGCGCCGCCATCGCCTGCTGGATCTCGAACTCGGTCGCCGCATCCACGGATGACGTCGAGTCGTCGAAGATCAGCACCCGCGGATCCATCAGCAGCGCCCGCGCGATCGCGATCCGCTGCTTCTGGCCGCCCGAGAAGTTGGCGCCGCGCTCCCCGACCCAGGTGTCGTATTGCTCGGGCAGTCGATTGATGAAGTTGTGAATCCGCGCCAGCTTGGCGGCCGCTTCAATCTCCTCGTCGGTCGCGTCGGGCCGGCCGTAGGCGATGTTCTCCTTGAGCGTGGCGGCGAACAGGAACACCTCCTGCTGGACGATCGCGACCTGCTGGCGCAATGCCTCCAACGGCCATTCGCGCACATCCTGATCGTCGAAGGTGACTCGGCCGGCGCTGACGTCGTAGAAGCGTGGAATCAGATTGACGACCGTGGTCTTGCCGCTGCCGGTCAAACCCAACAGGGCGATCAGCTCGCCCGGCCGGGCCTCGAAGTCGATGTTGCCGAGCACCGGCGAACGCGGGTCGTAGGCGAATCCGACCTTGTCGAATTTGATGTGCCCCTGAGGATTCTGCGGAGCAACCGCGAGCGGATCGTCCTGGACTTCCGATTCCTGATCGAGGATCTCAAAGATCCGCACTCCGGCGGTTGCCGCCCGCGGGACCATCATGACCATCCAGCCGAGCCCGCGAATCGGCATCTGCAGCACGGTCAGGAACATCAGGAACATCGTGAGTTCGCCCACGGTGAAGTTGCCGTTCACAACCTCGCGACCGCCGTACCAGATTGTCAGCACGATCGCGGCGGCGCCCAGCATCGTCATCAGCGGCATGTTCACGGCCTGGACCATCGACGCGTCGTAGGAGCGCTGCTGCAACCAGCCCGCCGCGCGGCCGAACTTCTGCCCCTCGAACTCCGAACGGCCGAAGGCCTTGACGACGCGAATTCCCGACAACGCCTCCTGCAGCACCGTGCCCAACTGGGCCTGCGATTCCTGCACGTCGTTCCAAATGGGGCGCAACCGGCGCGCGACAAAGGCCGAGCGCGCCGAGATCAGGATCATGATGCCCCAGACCATCAGCGCCAGCGGCCAGTTGATGAGCAGCATGATTACCAGGGTGCCGACGCCCAAGACGAGCGTGAACGACAGTTGCACGCCGCCGAAGTTGATGAACATCCGCACGACTTCCACGTCCTGCGTTGCGCGCACCATGATCTGGCCGGTCTCGGCCCCGTCGTGATAGCGGAAGGAGAGCGTCTGCAGGCGCTGGTAGATGGCGTTGCGCAGGTCGTAGGCAACCGTCTGACCAACCCACTCGGCCAGGTAGCGCTGCACAAACATCGAGGTCCCGCGCAGCACGGCCGCGCCGACCAGCGCCAGGCCGGCCACGAGTACCAGCCAGCCGGTGATCTCAATGACCGTTTCGCCGTCAACGATGTTGGTCGAGATCGCGATGTCGATCGCCCAGCGCAACAGCACCGGCGTCGCAATCGCGAACGCCGCCGTCGCCAGGATCGCGACGGCCGTGACCGACAACCCCTTCCAGTAGGGCAGGGCGAAGCGCAGGACGCGGCCGAGGATCAGAATCGAGATCGGCACGCGAACCCGCCGCTGCGGCTCGACTTCACTGCTCAGGGTGGTCAATTTCGGCTCCCGACCGGGCGGCTGGTCTGCATCGCCCCGGCGTCGGTGCGCCGCTGAAACTCACTCATAACTCGACCGCATTATAGTCGCGGCCCTGCAGGTGCACAGTTGCCCGCAACGCACCGCCTTACTCTGACTCAATCAGGGGCGCCCGAGCAAGACCATCAGCGTGACCGACCAACTCCTCCTCCGACCGATGACCCTCGACGATCTCGATGACGTCGCAGAGCTGGACCAACGCGCATTCGGGGAGTCGGGCTGGAGCCGCCGCTACTTCGCCGGCGAATTGACCCAGTCGCCGATCAGCATCTTCTACGTGCTGGCCGATGCTCGACAACAGATCGTCGGCTACTTCGGTACCTGGCACGTGGTCGATCAACTGCACCTCTGCACGTTTGCAGTCGATCCGGAACGACAGGGACGGGGACTCGGCGCCCTGCTGCTCAACTGCGTGGTCCGGCTCGCCCAACGGCTGCAGTGCGAGCTCATCCAGCTCGAAGTACGCGAGTCCAACGAGGTCGCGAGGTCGCTTTACCGCAGCCGCGGTTTCAACGACGAGGCCGTGCGCTCCAATCTGTACTCGAATCCGCGAGAGGACGGCGTCCTGATGGGTATGCCGACGCCGGCACAGATCGACCATTCATCGTGGCGACGGCCCGGAGCCGGGAGGTCCAGCGGTCTGCTGCTTCGCTGGGACGATCGGGGCGGCGCGACGGAGGAACGCTGGGGGAACGGTGGGCGGACCGCTGACGCGCCTGCGATACACTTCCCGCCATGAACCTCAACGATCAAATCGAAGCGCTGCTGGAACGTTCCCGCTACATCCGCGCGATCGGACCGACCACCGAAGATTTCATGCGTTGGCGCGATTCAACCGAGGAGCTGCTGGCCGACGCTGTCGGCGAGGAGCATCCGGTCATGGCCAGCTATCGAGACGCCATCGGCCCGCGCGAATCGCTCGACGCCGAGGGCCTGCAAATCCACGGCCCCTACGGCATGGCGCCGAGACTCATCGCCGCCGAAGATGTCCTGCGCACGCTGGTGACCTAGGCCGCCTCAGACCGCCGTCGCCGCCTTCTTCTCCACGACCTCGGCAATCAGCTCGGCAGCGTGCACGTACGTCAGATGCGTCGTATTGATCACCATGTCGTAGAGCAGCGGCGACCACACATCGACCTTCCAGAACTTCTGGTGGAAGGCGGCGCGGCCCTTGTTGAACTCTTCGATCGAGCGCGCCGCCTGAATCTCGTCGACGCCTTCCCACTCCTGCACCCGCGCGAGCGCGACCGCCGGTTCGGCGACCAACTGTACATGGGTCGCGTCGGGCATCTCTCGCAACACCATCTGGCTGCCGCGGCCGATGATCACGACGTTGCCTCGTTGCGCAATCGACTCCATGATCTGCGAGGTCGTGGCCAGGATCGCGCGGTCGTCGACGACGCCGGAGCCACTGTCGGTCAGTTCCTGGTAACTCTGCGAGAGCATCAGCTCCAGGTTGCCGGAACCGAGCATCGGATCAATCGCCCCGCCCGCGGCCGAGCGTTCCAGGGCGCGCTGCAGGAAGTGCCCCAATCGGGCTCGCAGCGAGTCCGTCCGCTCGTCTTTCTCGGCCACCTCCGACACCGTCCGACCGAGCTGTCGGGAGGCGTCAACCAACACCGTCTGGTCGATGTATTCGAGGCCGAGTTCGCGGCTCAGGCGCCGCGCGACATCGCGCGCGCCCGCGCCGTACTGGCTGGATACGGTCACGACCGGCATCGCGCACCTCCACGGCTGACGCCTATCCCCGATGTATCTGTCCCCGATTCGATGGGGGCATCCGGAGTCGGCACGCTCAGATTACTCCACCAGAAGAGCGAGCAAGAGCGAGCGGGCCTGGACCGGCTAGAGGTCCGCCATCATCGAACCGAGCGCTAACGATCGTCGCAGCGACCAGCCGGACGGCCCTTCAGCCTGCTCGACCTGATCGAACACCCCGACGTGGGTCACGACCAGGAAGTACTTCTGGGCCGACAGCGACTCTGCCGCGCTCAGCGCCTCGGCCTCGCGCCGAAAGCGTCCGACGGTGAGCGCGGTCCGCTCCAGCGGCGAGCGCGAGCGGATCAGCGCGTTGGGCGCCTGCTCGGGGTAGAGGTCGCGATAGACGATTGATGAGATCCGCTGCGCGTCTTCGGCGCCCTGCTCGGCGACCATCTGCAGGAGGTGTTCGCCGTCGTCGTACCACGATTGCGGCGCGCCCAGTTCGAGCATGAAGGGATGGAACAGGCCGAGGATGACCTCGAGCATCTGCTGTAGATCCTCGAGCCCGTAGTGGTCGTCGAACTGGTCGGTGACGGGTATGTGCGGTGGCGTGGCGTCGACTCGCTCACGGTCGTAGAGCGCCCGAACCAGGTCGATCTGAGCACGCGCCTGTTCGTCGGGCACCAGGGCCAGCATCCGTTGCACCATGCGATCAGGTTAAACCAAGGTGGCTCCCCGCTTCGGGGAGCCACTCGTGGAGCGATGTTCGCTGCTGCCAAGCAATCTTGAACCCGGGCTTGTTGACGTGAGCCCTGCGCTTCCGCGCTAGTCTTCCTCGACGACCTCGGCGACTGCCTCGCTGACCTGCCCGGTGTTGATTGCGATCTTCTGCGGCTCGGGCTCGTCGCCCCTGGGCAGCGAGAGTTCGAGCACACCGTTGCTCAGGTGGGCGGAGATCCTCGAAGCGTCATACGACGGGTCGAGCCGGAACGTGCGGGAGAGCACGGTGCGCGTCACTTCGCGCCGGCGGTACCTGCGATCTTCGCCGTTGCCGCCTTCGGACCCTTCGTCGGTCGCGCGCTCGGCGTGGATGCGGAGCTGGCCGTCGTCGACGGTCACCGCGATCTCGTCCTCTTCGAAGCCCGGCACCCAAGCCTCAACGCCGACGCCGTCCTCGGTGTCGAACACGTTGACCGGCAACTGCCATGAACTCGTCGCTCCGGCCGGTGCAGGCGCCGACGTCCGACGTGGGCGACGCCCAAAGGCCCTGCCAAATGGCGCGTTGAACAGGCTGTCAAACTCCGCAAACGGATCGCGAATCAGGATCTTGCTCATTGTTTGTCCCTTTCTGAGCATTCGTCGTCGGCTCAGCCCGCTTGCTGATCCGACCGCTTGATGAAACCTTATATAGGCTCACTCAACTTATCAACTATCAGTTCCGTATGTTGCGAAACATATCAGGATTCAAGCCCAAATAGCTGATAGCATAGCTATCAAGGACAGGAAAACATGCCCGGCGACTTCTACGAAATCCTCGGCGTGCCGCGCGACGCCTCCGATAAGGACATTAGTTCAGCATACCGCAAACTAGCCCGTCAATTCCACCCGGATGTGACAGGTGGCGATCATGATGCCGAAGCGCGGTTCAAGGAAGTCAACGCCGCGCACGACGTGCTCGGCGATCCCGACAAGCGCGCCGCCTACAACAGGTGGGGCGACCAGTGGGAACACGCGGAGCAGCTGGAGGAGATGCAGCGCCAGCGCGGCGGGTTTGGCGGATTCGGCGGATTCGGCGGGGGGCCACCGTTCGGCGGACAAGCGGGCGCACGGCAAGGCAACATCCACTTCGATTTCGGCGAGCAGTTTGGCGACACATCTGATCTTGGGGATCTGGGCGACCTGTTCGGCAACCTCTTCGGTGCGCGCGGCGGCTCGCGCGCGCCTCAGGCGCCGACCAGAGGCCGCGACATCGAGCACAACCTCAGCGTCTCGCTGCGCGAGGCGTTCCGCGGCACCACCCGCACGATCCAACGACCCGGCGGCTCGCGGATCGAGGTCACGATCCCGCCAGGCGTCGATAGCGGTTCGCGGATCAAGATCTCCGGCAAGGGCGAGGACTCGCCCTATCCCGCGCAGGGACAGCCCGGCGACCTCTTCCTGATCATCGGTGTCGACGAGGACCCCGTCTTCGAGCGTCGCGGCGACGACGTTCACGTGTTCGTCGATGTCCCCATTGTTACGGCCGCGCTGGGCGGCGAAGCGGTTGTACGGACGCTGAGCGGGAGCGGCGGTCTCGCGCTCAAGATCCCGGCCGGGACCCAGAACGGCCGCGTCTTCCGGCTTACGGGGCAGGGCATGCCGCGGTTCAAGCGGGAGGGGCGGGGCGACATCCTCGCCGAGGTCTCTCTGCAACTCCCGGAACCGCTCACACCCGAACAGATTGAACTCTTCCAACAACTCCGTGACCTGGAAGGCGGAGCATGATGACCGACCAACCCGTCTACACGATCCGCATTGCCGCGCAGCTCGTCGGCGTCCACCAGCAGACGCTGCGCACCTACGAGCGCGAAGGCCTGCTCATCCCGGCGCGGACCGCCGGCCGGCAACGCCTGTACAGCCAGAACGACATCGAGCGCCTGCTGATGATCCGCCGGCTGATCGACGAACTCGGCGTCAACCTCGCCGGCGCCGACATCATCCTTCGACTGCGGCAACAGATCGACGAACTGCAGCACGAGAACCGGCAGCTCAAGCGAGAGCTGCAACGAGTACGCGACCAACAACTTCCCGCCGTCCAGCCCGACGGCACGAGAACGGAGCGACGACGATGATGCGACGAGACCGGTTCACCAATCAGGCGCAGCAGTTGCTCGAAGCCTCGCAGCAACTCGTGCGCGAGAAGCGGCATGCGCAGTGGGACGTCGAGCACCTGCTGGCCAGCATCGCGCGGGTCGAGGACGGGCTCGCGAGCGACCTGCTCAACGCGCTCAACGTCGACCGCGCCCGCCTGCGGGCCGACGCGGACACCGCGATCGACGCCGCACCCAAGCTCAGCTACGACGTGGTCCAGCTCACGGTCACACCGCGAGTGGTGCAACTGCTTGAGCGGGCCAACGTCGAGGCCGAGCGCCTCAACGACGAATACGTCGGGGTGGAGCACCTGTTGATCGCCCTGACCGGCGACTCCGGCGGTCCGGCCGCGCAGATCGTCCGCGCCCACGGCATCACGGCGGAGCGACTCTACTCGGCGCTCCAGCAGATCCGCGGCTCGCGGCGCGTCGACCAGCCGGACGCCGAGTCTCACTACGACTCGCTCAACCGCTACGCCACCGACATCACCCGGCTTGCGGCGGAAGGCAAGCTCGACCCTGTCATCGGCCGCGACGTCGAGATCCGGCGCGTCTTGCAGATCCTCAACCGGCGGACCAAGAACAATCCGGTGATCATCGGCGAGGCCGGGGTGGGTAAGACCGCAATCGCCGAGGCGCTGGCGCAGCGCATGGCGGCCGACGATGTGCCCGACACCCTGCGCGGCAAGCGCCTGATGTCGCTCGATATGGGCGTGCTGCTCGCCGGCGCCAAGTTTCGCGGCGAGTTCGAGGAGCGGCTCAAGTCGGTGATTGACGAGGTTCGCGATTCAGAGGGGCAGGTCATCCTGTTCATCGACGAACTGCACACCGTGGTCGGGGCGGGCGCGGCGGAAGGGGCGATCGACGCCGCCAACATGCTCAAGCCGCCGCTCGCGAGAGGCGAACTGCGTGTCGTCGGCGCGACGACGCTGGACGAGTACCGCCGGCACATCGAGAAGGACGCGGCGCTCGAGCGGCGCTTCGCGCCCGTCTATCTGGACGAACCGTCGACCGAGGACACGATCGAGATTCTCAACGCGCTGAAGCCCCGCTACGAGGCCCACCACGGAGTTGTAATCAGCGGCGAGGCGATCGAAGCGGCGGTCCGGCTCTCGCAGCGTTACCTGACCGAGCGCCACCTGCCGGACAAGGCGATCGACCTGATCGATGAGGCCGCTTCGCGGCTCGTGATCGACAACCAGTCGCCGCCGACCCGGGTGGTCGAGCTGCGCCGCCGGGTCGATGAACTGAAGCAGGAGCAGGAAGCCGCCGCGCAGCGCGAGGACTACGAGACCGCCGCGCGGATCAAGCAGGAGTTGCTCGGCATCCAATCGGAGGTCCAAGCCAGCCGCGAGGACTGGGACGCCGAACACGAGCAGCGCGACACGGTGCACGAGCGCGATATCGCCGAACTGATCGGCGAAATGACCGGCATCCCGGTCAGCCGGATGCTCGAAGACGACGAGGCGCGTCTGCTGCACATCGAGGAGGAGCTGCACGACCGGGTGATCGGCCAGTCCGACGCCGTCAGCGTCGTGTCCGACGCGATCCGCCGCGCTCGCGCGGGGCTCAAGGATCCGACCCGGCCGATCGGCTCGTTCATCTTCGTCGGACCGACCGGGGTCGGCAAGACCGAGCTGGCCAAGGCGCTGGCGGAGTACCTGTTCGACACCGAGGACGCACTGGTCCGGCTCGACATGTCCGAGTACCAGGAGCGTCACACCGTGAGCCGGATCGTCGGCGCGCCTCCGGGCTACGTCGGGTACGACGACGGCGGCGGTCTGACCGAACTGGTCCGCCGACGGCCCTTCCGCGTCGTCCTGCTGGACGAGATCGAGAAGGCCCACCCGGACGTCTTCAACCTGCTGCTGCAGGTGCTCGACGACGGCCGGATCACCGACGGCCAGGGGCGCACGGTCGACTTCCGCAACACGGTCGTGATCATGACCAGCAACCTTGGCACGACGGCGAGGCTGCAAGGCGGCATCGGCTTCAACTCGAGCCACGACGAGCGTGCCAAGGACTCGGAGAAGGCGCTGCGCGACTTCTTCCGGCCCGAGTTCCTCAACCGGGTCGACGAGATCGTCGTCTTCGATCCGCTGGCTGAGGACGAACTGCTGCAGATCGTCGATCTGATCGCGAACGAGGAACGCGGCCGGCTCGCGGAGATGGGGCGCAGCTTCGAGCTGACCGACGCCGCACGCCGACAGCTCGCCAGAGACGGCTACGATCCCGCCTTCGGCGCTCGACCGCTGCGCCGTGTCTTCCAACGCCGGATCGAGAACCCGCTGAGCAAGCTGCTGATCGCCGGCGACTTCGCTGAAGGCGACACGGTACGGGTCGATTACGCCGAAGACGAGTACAGGTTTGCGAGCGCCGGCGCTCGTGAACCGGTTGCTGTCGACTGAGGGACGAAATGTGATCGGTAGCGGGGCCCCCACCCACTCGCAGAGGGAGGGGGCAGGGGTCAGTGGGGGTCCTCGCTGTCTGCGGCGGCGTCTTCTTCCTGCTCCTCGCGCTCGCCCTCCTGGACATAGAAGTCCAACGACTCGAGCGCCTTGTTGCCGTGTCCGCACTTGGCGCAGCCGCGGATTCGGTCCGAGGCGCCGGACAGCTCGTCGGCCAGGCCCAGCTCGCGCATCACGTCGCCGTGACGGGCGTTGTTTGGCGACGTCTCGCGGACGATCGTGACCAGGGCCTTAACCCGCACGTATGCGGGGCCGTCCTTGGCGATGTCCGAGAGGTCGCACATCGCTTCGCGGTAACTCATCGGTCTCCTCACGGTGTATACCTCGCTCTTTCGTTCTATCCCACCGAAACTCACCATACTCGAACGGCTGTGCATATCAAGTGCGGTTGTGTTGTGGATGACAGGCGCTCGGGACGAGCGGGGGTGGGGGTGAGGTGAGGGAGGGAAAAAAGAAGGTGGTGGCTGATCCGCCTCGGACACTGCGCACCTGAGGAGGGCAGCGGCGTCGGTCGGGGGTGTGTATACACTCAGGACGACACAGGATCTGGAGGCCCAATGACCACCTTGACCGCACCCGCGACCGAGACGCTGCTCTATGAAGAGCGCGGGCACGTCGCGATCATCACGTTGAACCGACCGGAACGCCTGAATGCGATCACCAGCGAAATGCTCGAGGCGCTCTCGGCGCAATTGATCGCCTGTCAACGCGAGCCGAACATCCGCGTTATCGTCCTGACGGGCGCCGGACGGGGCTTCTGCGCCGGCCTCGACCTGGTCGACCAACAGCAGCGTCTGCAGGGGACCGGCGAGAGCAACGTCGGCGCGCCCGGGTACTCGTTGTTCGACCTGCGGGACGCTCCTCCCGTCGTCCTCAACAAGATGGACAAGCCAGTGATCTGCGCCGTCAACGGGGCGGCGGCCGGGTACGGCATGGACATGGCTCTCCTGGCCGACATCCGGATTGCCTCGGACCAGGCCAAGATGGGCGCCGTGTTCGCCAAACGCGGCGTGCTGCCCGAGTCGGGCGGCACCTGGATCCTGCCGAGGCTGCTCGGCTGGGCGCGAGCCGCCGAGGTCGCGTTCCGCGGCCGAGTGCTCGACGCGCAGGAATCACTCGACGTGGGACTGGTCAACGAGATCGTGCCGCACGAGGAACTGATGACGCGCACGATGGAACTGGCCGACGAAATCGCCGCCAACGCGCCGCTCTCGGTGCAGGCGACCAAGCGGATGATGCGGCTGGGCATGGACGAGCCGTTCGAGGCCGCGGTCGACCACATCTACCTGCAGCTTCTGCCGCTCTTCCGATCCGACGATTTCAAAGAGGGCGTCCGCTCCTTCATGGAAAAGCGCGACCCGGAGTTCCAGGGCCGCTAGCGAGCACGAACATGCCACAACGACCAATCGCAGACGACGAGCGCCAGCGCGTCTCCGGCTACATGCTCTCGCAGGGGGAGAAGTACTCCTGGCTGGAACTGTGGCCGCGGGTCGTCGCCGGACGACTCGAGTTCCTGAACACCTTGAACCGCGTGACGCCTGAGCAGGCCGCCTGGAAGCCGGCCCCGGACGACTGGAGCATCGAAGAGGTCGCCCAGCATGTGCTTGACGGCTCGCGCCGGGTCGCGAGCCTGGTCACCGATCTCTCCAACGGACGCGAGCCAAGCGCCACGCCGCAGGGCATCGGCGCCGTCGACCCGGCCCAGCGCGAGGCCGATATGCCCTTCCCGGACCTGGTGAATGCGTTGCTGGACGACTCGCGCATCTTCGCCAATGTGATCGACGGACTGCCGGAGCCTCCGTCGTACAAGCCAACGTCGCCGCACGGATTCTTCGGGGAGCTACACGGCCGCGCCTGGTTCATCTTCCAACGTGTGCACGACATCGATCATGCGAACCAGGTGAACGCGATCAAGGGGAGCGAGGGGTACCCGGGAGGGCCCTCATCCTGACTCTCTCCCTCAGGGAGAGGGCACCGGATTGAGCGGAGGCCGACTCCTTCTGGGAGAGGGAATCGGAGGGGCGGCGCGCAGGCAGGAACGTTGCAGGGCCCCGCCTACGCGGGGCCGACTTTGATTAGATTGCGCGCGGTTCTCCGCCAGGAGAGGGATTCTGCGCGTGATGCGCGAAGGAAGGAACGACTCGTGAGAGTAGCCATCGGACTGCACCGCGACCGGATTGACGACTGGGACTCGGCTGCGCTGTATGCGCAGGAGGCGGAGAAACTGGGAGTCTATTCGATCTGGTCGGCCGAGGCGTGGGGCTACGACGGGATCACGCCGCTGGCCTACCTGGCCGGCAAGACGGAGACGATCAAGCTCGGCACCGGGATCATCCAGGGCGGCACGCGCACGCCGGCGCTGGTCGGTATGACGGCGATGAGCCTGCAGTCGATGTCGGGCGGTCGCTTCATGCTCGGCCTGGGCACGTCGGGACCGCAGGTGGTTGAGGGCTGGCACGGCGTTCCGTTCGCCCGGGCGACCTCGCGGCTCAAAGAGACGGCCGAGATCGTGCGGATGGTCTGCAACGGCGAGCGCGTCGTTTACGACGGCTGGCACTACACCCTGCCGCTGCCCGGCGGCGAGGGCAAGGCGATCCGATCGGGATCGCCGCCGATCGAGCCGCCGCCGATCTACATGGCCTCGCTGGGACCGCGGAGTCTGCAGATGTGCGGCGAGATTGCCGACGGCTGGCTCGCTTCCTCGTTTGTGCCCGAGACCGCCGATGTCTTCTTCGACGACATCCGCGTCGGGGCGGAACGGACCGGGCGCCGCATGGACGAGATCGACCTCGAGGCCGGCGGCGGCGTCGTGTTCAGCGACGACCCGGAGCGGGACGCAGCCCGACACGCGCGCGGAATCGCCTTCACGCTGGGCGCGATGGGCTCGGCCAAGACCAATTTCTACAACGACGCGTTCTGCCGCCAGGGCTGGGCAGACGCGGCCAAGGAGGTCCAGCGGCTCTGGATCTCCGGCGAACGCGACCTGGCCCGGGAGCGCGTGCCGGTCGAGTTGGCGTACAAGATCAACGTGATCGGCAACGACGAGCAGATCAAGGAGCGGCTACGGGTCTACCGCGACGCCGGCGTGAACACGTTCCGAGCGGGGGTCGAAGGGGAGACAGTCCGCGACCGAATCGCCAACCTCGAGCACTTCATGCACCTGATCAACGAGGTCAACGCCGAGTCATGATCGGGGAGTGACCAGCTCGTAGCCGGCCTCGCCCTCGGTTACGCGAATCCAGCTATCGGCGGGAATGTCGGTGAGCGTGGTCACCAGGCCGCTGGCCGGCCAACGGATGACGATGTCGGCATTTCGGGACGTGCGTAGTCCGAAGTGGAGGGTGTCCTCGCTCTGGCCGAGGAAGTGGCTGGAGACGCCCATCTCGCGAATCTGTTCGGGCAGCCCCTGGGCGAACACCGATACGCGCGCGCCCAGTCCCTGGCGGTTACTGATCGTGCCCTCGAGCGAGACCCGGAGCCAGGATCCCGCGCCGCGCGATTCATTGCGATAGAAGCGCGGTTGCGACGCGTTGTTGACCACAAAGACATCCAGGTCGCCGTCATTGTCGGCATCGAAGATCAGCAGGCCCTTGCCGTCCTCGATGTCGTCGAGACCGGCCGCGGTGCTCATGCTGCGGTATTGACCGCGACCGTCGTTCTGCCAGAACCGCATCGCGTCGGCGTGGTAGCCGGGCATCATCTCCATGCCGTTGGTCATGGTCAGGTCGAGGTCGCCGTCGTTGTCGGCATCGAAGAAGGCCGCGCCCCAGCCCCAGGAGCCGTCACGAACATTGGCGTCGTCGGTTGCGTCGCTGAATTGGCGTCCGCCGTCGTTACGGAACAAGCGGTTGCCGTCCTTGGTCCCCTCTTCGTCTCCGCCGGGACTGCCGCGCTGGAACGAGTAGATCGAGGTGACGAACCAGTCGAGGTCTCCGTCGGCGTCGTAGTCGCCGAAGGTGGTGCCCATCGCGTTCTGCGCGGTGCCGACGGCGGCCGCCAGGGTGCCGTCGCTGAACGTGCCGTCGCGGTTGTTCCAGAACAGGCGGCTGGTGCCGAAGTCAGAGGCGACTGCCAGCTCGGGCCAGCCGTCGCCGTCGAGGTCGACGAAGGTGGAACCGAAGGCGAACGTGCCTTCGGTCAGTTGGGCCTGGGTCTGCGAGATCACGCCTTGCATCTGCACGCCGGCTTGCTCGGTTGTGTCCTCGAAATGGCCGGGCGCCTGAGCGCCAAGGTTGCGCAGCAAGCGCACGCCGGCGACGGCTTCGCCGACGAGCTGCGAGGGGCGCCATTCGGTCACGTGCAGATCGAGGAAGCCGTCGAGGTCGTAGTCGCCGAAGGAGGCGGAGAAGCCGATTCGGCGGTCACCGGTGTCGACGGCGACCCCGCGCTCGATGCCCTGCTCGGTGAACACGCCGTCATCGTTGATGAAGAGGTAGTGGCGGGTGTCGCCGACGGTGGTGACGAAGAGATCGAGGTCGCCGTCGTTGTCGACGTCGCCCCAGACGGCGCCGTTGGTGGCCAGGTTCCAGCGTTCCAGTCCCGCCTCAGCCGATACCTCCTCAAACGTGCCGTCCCCGCGATTGCGGAAGAGCAGGTCGTGACCATCCAAGCGTGTGACGAGGAGATCGGTTGCGCCGTCGCCGTCGAAATCACCGGCCGCAGCGCCGCCGGTCATGCGCTCGGCATCGCAGAGCGTGCCGCTTCGCTCTTCTTCGGTCTCACGGGTCATGTTGTCGAACAGGCACGTGCCGGGTTCATTCTTCTCATGCTGGACGTAGGTCAACCCGGCAGCCTCGGCGGCCTCGGTGAAGCGGGCGGCCGTGGGTTCGACGACGCGAACCTCGCCTGCCGATTGCTCGGGAATGTCGTCCACGCAGCCTGTGGTCAGCATCGCCACGGCTGCGCAACATGCCGCGAACGCCGCAACCCGTAACGCGAATCTGCTTGATACTGCCTGCATCGTCCCACCTCTATCCGGGCGCGGCATTCGACAGGCTGGACACGGCCGCTGCCAAAGTCGCTCATGCGAAAGGGTAAACGAACATGACAACCACACACGACGGCTCGCCCCATCGAGGTCCGTTGAGCGGCATTCGCGTGCTCGAGTTCTCTCAGATCATCGCGGGGCCGTTCGGCTGCCAGAACCTCTCGGACCTGGGGGCCGAGGTGATCAAGGTCGAGCCTCCGGAGGGTGAGGCCTGGCGGCAGTTCTCGCAGTTCATGCCGGGCGAATCGAAGTGGTTCCAGTCGCTCAACCGGGGCAAGCGCTCGCTGGTGCTGGCCCTGCGCGATCCTGCGGCGCAGGCGATCGTGCACAAGCTGGTCCCGGAGATCGATGTCGTCGTGATCAACTATCGACCGGATGTCGCCGCACGGCTTGGGCTCGACTACGACACATTGCGGGCGATCCGGCCCGATCTGATCTACGTCGACAACACGGCGTTCGGGCGGCAGGGACCGTGGGCTCAGCGGCCCGGCTACGACATCGTCGCGCAGGCGGTGACGGGCTTGATGGCGCTGGACGGCAAGCTCGACGACAACGGCACCGCGCCGTCGCCGGTATCGGCTCCGGTGGCCGACTACGGCACCGGGATCGTGATCGCGATGGGCGTTTGCGCGGCGCTCTATCACCGTCAGCAGACCGGCGAGGGTCAGATGGTGGAGACCACGCTGCTCAACACGGCTCTGGCGATGCAGGGCAGCAACGTGATGCAGCTGCCCGCAGCCGACGCGCTGGCCGACGCCAAGATGGCGAGGATCGATGAGCTGCGGGCGGAGGGGGCAGCGTACGCGGAGCTGCAGGAGGTCTACAAGGATCGCGGGGCACAGGGGGCGTTGAACATCTACTACCGCTGCTTCGCGACCCGTGACGGCGCGGTCGCGATCGGGGCGCTCTCGGCATCGCTGTGGGCGAAGGTTCGGTCAGCGTTGGAGACGGACTTCCTGGGCTTTGCCGACCCGAATCTGGATCCGACCGATCCGGAGCAACTGGCGGAGGCGACGGCGCGGGTGCGGGACATCGAGGCGCACGTCCGATCAGAGACGACTGAGTACTGGCTCGAGCGATTCGAGGCCTACGGGGTTCCCAGCGGGCCGATCCGGTTTCCGGAGGAACTGGCGCATGATCCGCAGATCGAGGCCAACGAGATGGTCGTGGACCTGAACCACGACCTGGCCGGGCCGCAGCGTCAGGTGGGGCCGCTGCTGAAGATGAGCGCGACTCCGACAGCGGCGCAGGGGTCGTCGCCGCCGCTGGGACGGGATACGGACGCGATTGTCGGCAGCGCGGGGTACAGCAAGGAAGACATCACTGACTTGCGGGAGCGGAGGATTATTGCGTAGGACTCTGGACCGCATCAGTTTGGCGGGATGGAGGGAAGTCGTCAGAGGCGTTGTTCGAGCCCCCCTCTGCCTGCGGCATCTCCCCCCGCTTCGCGGGGGGAGAAAGGAGTTGGGGGATCGGTCACCCCGCCTACAGGACGCCCTCCCAGGCGGCGACTTCTTCGCCTCGGAAGTCGTCTTCGATCCTGGCGGAGTCTCCGAGGACGACTGTCCGGCGGGTTTGTGAGTCCCACTTGGGCCAGGGGAGGTTGTCGGTCGTCGGGTTGCCGGTTCTGGCGAAGGCGAGCCAGGTGTGCATGGTGAGTTCGGCCAGCGCGTTGGCGGCGACGCCTTCGCCCGCGAACGCAGGGGCGACCTTGTGGGTGCCGAAGACGAAGGGGATGTCGAGGGCGTGACAGGAGCCGAGGGCTCCGTCGAGCATGGGCGACTGCCAATCGAAGAGGTAGCACCAGGTCTGGTCGCTGTGCTGCGACTGCGCGTCGAGCAGGCGCTGGGCGGGGACGCGGAACAACTTGTCGCCGCCTGCGGCGGTCTGAATCTCGTAGGCGGAGGTTGATTCGCCGCGAGCACCGCGGGCGGCGCGATAGATGTCGTAGAGGCGGCGGCCGTCGCCGTGCATGTTCTCGAGCTGCGCGACGGCGTCTTCCTCGTTGGGCGGCCCCTGGGGCAACATCGCCGTGAACAGCTTGTTCTCCTCGTCCAGACAGCCGACGAGCGCCGCGACGCCGGCGGCCTGTCCGGCTCGGACGGCGTCGATCGGCATTTCGGTGAGGAACTCGCCGTCGATCACCGGGCGGAACCGCATCGAGGCTTCGCCGCTCGTCTCCAGATCGGTCATCATCATCGCTTCGAGTTGAGCCTGGGCCTCCAGCATGTCCTCAACGGAAGCCGCGCGCAGCGCATCGACGTCGTCGGGATCGACTCCCAGCAGTTCGCAGAACTGCCGGCCGTTGGCGATCGCCTGTCCGTCTTCCATGCCGTGATGTCCTGCGCCGGACTGGGGGATCGCCTTGTGGAACAGGCCGGTCGCCTCGGGCGAGCCCATCAGCGAAGCGACCGACATGCCGCCGGCTGACTCGCCGAAGATGGTGATGTTGGCCGGATCGCCGCCGAAGTCGGCGATGTTGTCGCGGACCCAGCGGAGTGCCGCCACCTGGTCGCGCATGCCGAAGTTCGACTCCTCCAGCGCCGGCAGGTGCAGGAAGCCCAACGCACCCAACCGGTAGCTGATCGTCACCACCACCACGTCTCCCCGCGACGCCAGAATCGCCCCGTCGTAGAGGCCGTCGCTGCCCGAACCGATGGTGAACGCTCCGCCGTGGATCCAGACCATCACGGGCCGAGCGGCGGCGTCCGTCCCCGGGGTCCAGATGTTGAGGAAGAGGCAGTCTTCCGATTGCTCCTGCGGGGCATCGCCCAGGAGGGCAGCGAGCGCCTCATTCGGAACCTGGGGCGCCATCGGGCGGAATGCCTCGCAGTCGAGGACGTCGTCCCAGCCGGGATGCGGGCGCGCGACGCGGAATCGCAACTCGCCGACGGGAGGAGCTGCGAACGGGATGCCTCGGTAGACGCTCAAACCGTCTTCCGACGATCCGTGAACTCGTCCTGCCTTTGTCTGGATGATCGCTGCCATGTGTTTGCTCCATCCGGGCTATGCGCGATTACGACTGGCAGGGTATCCGCTAGGCAGGAGCGATGACACCGGGCGACACCGGGGCGCCAGCGAGGCTGAAGGGGATGCACTCAGGGGTTGGCGGCGGGCCTGGGGAGTGTGCCCCCCTCTGCCTTCGGCATCTCCCCCCGCTGGCGCGGGGGGAGAGGGGAGTGGAGGGGACCAGCTGGAGAGAGGGGTTGGGGGGTCTGGGTCAGTTGGGGGTGAGAGGGGCGGTGCTGAAGACGACTCGGAAGGGTTTGCAGTAGATGATGACCGAGTTGATCTCGTCGGGGGAGAGATCGGCGGGGAGGATGTAGTTCTGATTGCCGACGTTGCCCTTGAGCCTGGCGAGTTCGGTGTAGCCGGCATCGGAGATGTCTCCGCGGCCCTGGGGGTTGGGATGCGGACTGACGAGGACGAAGAGGGCGGGGCCGTTGGTCACGCGGAAGTCCTCGAAGCGGAGGACGTGGGAGCCGTCCTCGAGCTGGTAGATCGTTGCGCTGCCTTGGCCCTGGTGGAATGCGTCGCCGTCGACGAACGCGCCGGTCTTGAAGGCGGTCGCGGCGGACATGGCGTCGGTCATCGATTCGTCGACTTCGATTTCGAGTTTCGATGCGGCCGACATCATGACCGTTGCCTCATCCTCGGTCAGTTCTTCGGGAATGGTGGCGTCTGCGCCAAGCGGGAAGGCTTCATCGACGACGGTGTCGACGAACAGGGGCCGGATGAGCCAACCGACCAAGAGCAGCAGCGGGATCGCGGCGGCGATCAGGCCGACCAATGTGATGCGGCCGTTCCTGGTCGTCCAGAGCCATGTCAAAATTCGCCTGGTGAGATTCATCAACTGTCTCATTGCGCCCTCCTCCTGCCTGACGTGCGCGTATTCGAGCGAACCGGCCTATCCCAAACGTACGCCCGATAGACGGGGCCTGTAGCTAGAACACCCCGTCCCAGATAGCGCGTTCTGTGGCGCGCCATGCAGTTTCGACTCGGAGATCGGGTCCGAGCATCACTTGTGCTCGGGATTCGGTGTCGTACGACGGCCAATCGAGACCATCAATCGACGGGTTGCCGGTACGGGCGAAGGTGGTCCAGATGTCGATCATGGTGTCGGCCAGCGCGTCGGCGGCGGGCCCGGCTCCAGCGAAGTCGGAGGCCTGGTCGTGGGTGCCGAAGGCGAAGGGGATGTCAAGCGCGTGGCAGGACCCGAGCTCGCCGTTGTTCATCGGCGACTTCCAGTCGAGGGTGTAACCGAAGGTTGGCGCAGCGCCGCGAGACCAGGAGTCGGCGAAGCGGAGGGAGGGCATGATCTCGAGGAAATCGCTGGCGACGGCGTCGAGGATGTCGTCGGGCGCGGCGGGTTCGCCGCGGCCGGCGCGAGCGGTTCGGTAGGCGTCGTAGACGCGCTGGGCTCCGCCGGGGATTTGCTGGAGTCGGGTCATGACGTCGGACTGACTGAGTACTTCCGGGGGCATCATTGCCCTGATCAGCTTCATCTCCTCGTCAGGGTTGCCGGAGAGGAGCGGAATCGCGCGGTCTGCGCTCGCTGCGGCGGCGGTAGAGAGGGGTGGTTCGATAAGGAAGGAGCCGTCGACCAGCGGACCGAAGGGCAGGCGCACGGACCACATTTCCTCCAACGCCTCGAAGGCGGCCGCTTCGACGGCTGCCTGGGCTGCGAGCAGATCCGACGCCGGCAGGCTGCGTAGCTGCTCGGAGCTGGGGTCGTCGATGCCGAGTCGGGCGTAGAACTGGTCGGTCGTCGGCTGGGTTCCGTTGAAGAGGATGCCATGGTCGCCAGCGGTACTCATGCCGATGGCTCGGTGGAACAGGCCCCGGGCTTCAGGCGAGACGAGCAGGCAGGCGACGGCGGCTCCGCCGGCGGATTCGCCGAAGATGGTGACGTTATTGGGGTCGCCGCCGAAGTTGGCGATGTTGTCCTGGACCCAGCGCAGGGCGGCGAGCATGTCTCGCATTCCGAAGTTGGTGCCGCCTAGGGTTGGCTCGTGCAGGAATCCGAGAGCGCCAAGTCGGTAGTTGATCGTGACGACTACGACATCTCCGCGCTGCGCGAGGTTTGCTCCCGAGTAGAGCGGCTCGCTGCCGGAGCCGAGGGTGAATGCTCCACCGTGGATCCAGAGCATGGTGGGCCGGGAGGCGTCGTCGAGGCCGGGTGTCCAGACGTTGAGGTAGAGGCAATCCTCGCTCTGGGGCTGGGGCGGGGAGGGGAGGAGGGCGTCGAGGGCGTCCATGCCTTCCTGGAGTGAGATTGATCCGAACTCGGTGGCGTCGCGGATCCCGTCCCAACCTGGATGAGGCTGGGGCGCGCGAAAGCGGAGGTCGTCGATTGGGGGCGCGGCGTAGGGGATGCCTCGGAAGACGTTGAGGCCGTCTTCCTCAGCTCCCTGGAGTCGACCGGCGGTGGTTTCGACAATGACGGGCATGGCGGAGCCTCCCGGGGGTTCAGTGCTGCGCCGCTCAGGCTAGGGCTGTTCAGGCGGGGGAGGCGGGCGGGGGGCCGGTGATTGTCGACTGTGGGGGCGCCCCCCTCTGTCACTCCGTGACATCTCCCCCCGCTGGCGCGGGGGGGAGAGGGGATCGGCGGGACGGCGGTAGTCTCTGGGTGATGATCCAGACCGCGGTGCTGGCCCGTCTAGACCGACATCTGCTCGAACGCTACATCGAGCGGGGGAAGATTGCGGGGTGCGTGACGCTGGTGGCGCATCGGGGGGAGGTTGTTCATCTGTCGGCGCTGGGGATGATGGATCTGGAGGTTGGGCGACGGATGGGGGCGGACTCGATTTTTCGGATCTATTCGATGTCGAAGCCGATTACCTCTGTGGCGATGATGCAGCTGCACGAGCGGGGGTTGTTCCAGCTCACCGATCCGGTCAGCCGCTTCATCCCGCAGTGGCGCGACTTGCAGGTGCTGGCAGGCGGCGAGTATCCGGACTACCAGACCGGGCCCGCGGATCGTCCGATGAGCATGCGCGACCTGCTCTCGCACCAGTCGGGCCTGACATACGGGTTCGAGGGTGGACCGCTTGAAGACGGGTACTTCAAGCATCAGGTATACCGGGCGGGGACGATGCGCGGTCGTGACCTGCAGTCGATGATTGACCGGATGGCCGAGCTGCCGCTCAAGTTCTCGCCGGGCGACCACTGGAACTACAGCCTCTCGACCGACGTTTGCGGCCACCTGGTCGAGGTCATCTCCGGGCAGGGCTTCGACGAGTACCTGCGGGAGCACGTTTTCGACCCGCTGGGCATGGTGGACAGCGGCTTTCACGTGCCCGCCGACAAGCATCGGCGACTGGCAAGCAACTACGAGCTGGATCCTGAGGGTCGGCTGCAGGCGACCGACATGTTCGGCGCGGATGAGTTCCTCGAGCCACCGACGTTCCTTTCCGGGGGCGGTGGACTGGTCTCTACGGGGCGCGATTATTGGCGGTTCTGTCAGATGATGCTCAATGGGGGCGAGCTTGACGGGGTCAGAATCCTCGGTCGCAAGACCGTCGAACTGATGACGATGAATCATCTGCCAAACAACAGCGAGCTGACTTCGCGGGCGCTGGGCAGATGGGTCGATCCAGCGAATGACGGGATCGGGTTCGGGCTGGGGTTTGCCGTGGTGCTGGATCGGACGCGCACGCAGAGGCCGGGCTCGGTCGGCGAGTACTATTGGGAAGGCTCGGCCAGCACGATCTTCTGGATCGACCCGGTCGAAGACCTGATCGTGATCTTCCTCACCCAATTCATGCCCAGCGACGCGTACCCGTTCCGCGACGAGATCTCACAGATCGTGTACTCGGGCCTCGTCGACCAGGCCAGCGAAAGCGACAGGGACGATGACCACAACCGTCGGCAGCACCGGAATCTCGATTGAATCGCTGGCCCGGCTCGACCGGCACTTGCTGGCTCGGTACATCGAGCCGGAGAAGATTGCGGGTTGTCTGACGCTGATCTCGCGGCGCGGGGAGATTGCTCATCTGTCGGCGATGGGACAGATGGATCGCGAGCGCGGGACGCCGATGGCGACGGATACAATCTTCCGGTTCTACTCGATGACGAAGCCGATCACGTCGGTGGCTCTGATGCAGCTGCATGAGCGCGGCATGTTTCAGCTGACCGATCCGGTGAGCCGGTTCATCCCGCAGTGGCGGGATCTGCAGGTGATGTCCGATCCTGACGGAGCGGTCACGGACACCTGCGCGCCTGCGCGTCCGATGTCGATGCGCGACGTGTTGTCGCACCAGAGCGGTCTGACGTACGGGTTCATGGAGGGGTCGCTGGAGCAGGCGTACGAGCGGACCGAGGTGTACTCGGCGGGGACGATGCGGGGGCGGGATCTGCAGTCAATGATCGACCGTCTGGCGGAGATGCCGCTGAAGTTCTCGCCGGGGAAGCAGTGGAACTACGGGGTGTCGACGGATGTGTGCGGGTACCTGGTCGAGGTGATTTCGGGGCAGCGGTTCGACGAGTATCTGCAGGAGCAGATCTTCGATCCGCTGGGGATGGTGGATACGGGGTTCGATGTGCCGGCGGAGAAGATCCAGCGGTTTGCGGCGAACTACGAGCGCGGGCCGGACAAGCGTCTTCGATTGATGGACGATCCGGCGACCAGTCACTACGGGGAGCCGCAGACGTTCTTCTCAGGCGGCGGCGGGTTGGTGTCGACGGCGCACGACTATCACCGCTTCTGCCAGATGTTGCTGAACGGCGGCGAGCTGGATGGCGCTCGGCTGCTGGGTCCGAAGACGATCGAGCTGATGACGATGAATCATCTGCCGGACGGTCAGGACCTGTCGGAGCGGGCGCTGGGCAGCTTCTCGGAGACGGCGAACGACGGGGTCGGGTTTGGTCTGGGGTTCGCGATGATCGTGGATATTCCGCGGACGCAGAATGTGGGCTCGCTCGGCGAGTACTACTGGGGCGGCGCGGCGAGCACGATCTTCTGGATCGACCCGGCAGAGGAGATGATCGTGATCTTCCTGACCCAGTTCATGCCGTCGGGGACGTTCAATTTCCGGGGTCAGATCAAGCAGATCCTGTATCCGGGTCTGGTTGACTGAACGGCTAGACTTCTTGCAAATTCGTTCTTGTTGAACCTGGATCTGAGATGGCCGACATTCCTGACGCGCTTCCGACGTACGACCAGCTTCCCTACAAGTCGGGCAATCCGGCCAAGACGGCCTGGGGGTTGTTTGGCGACGACGACCAGGTGGGGATGTTCAACCTGCAGACGCCGGAGCGGATTGTCCAGGCGGCGTCGCTGATCAACAAGGGCAAGATGTTCCCGATGAACTGGGACCAGTCGCTGCCGAGTCCTCCGCTGTACAACCGCGGGGCGGTGCGGCACACGGTGATGCGGCGGGCGGGGTTTGGACACCACGGGGATGACGTGCTGGACAACTTCTACACGCAGCAGTCATCGCAGTGGGACGCTCTAACGCATGTGGGCGACTTTGAGCACGGTTTCTGGGGCGGCGTGACGAATGAGTGGCTGCTCGAGAATCGGGACGCGCCGAAGCTGGGGATCGAGCACTGGGCGCAGCGCGGGATCGCCGGGCGGGCAGTGTTGCTGGACCTGGGGCGCTGGTTCGAGTCGCAAGGGCAGCCGTTGTCGATGGATGAGTACCGACCGATATCGGCGGACGAGGTGGAGGCGTGCCGCGCGGCGCAGGCGGTTGAGCTGCGTGACGGGGATGTGCTGCTGATCCGGATCGGCTGGATCGGGTGGTATGAGCAGACCGACTTCATGAAGCGGCAAGAACTGTCACAGATGCCCAATCTCGCGTTCCCGGGGCTTGGGTGCTCGGAGGAGATGGCGGCTTACATCTTTGACCACCACCCGTCGGCGGTGTGTTCGGACAACCCGGCGCTTGAGGCGTGGCCGCCGCCGAACTTCGCCGATCCGGACGGCTTCCTGCACCACTGGATCATCGGCCGGTTCGGGATGGCGATTGGCGAGATGTTCACGCTCGACGCGCTGGCCGACGACTGCGCAGCGGACGGCGTGTATGAGTCGTTCTTCGCGGCGGCTCCGCTCAACGTGAGCGGCGGCACGGGGAGTCCACCGAATGGTCTGGCGATCAAGTAGGCAAGTAGGAGTAGCCTCTGTGCGTGTTGAATGGTGGAGCGGGAATCGCGGACTAAGGCGCGGGACATGACCGACTCGAAGATCGAAATTGTCCAGGGCGACATCACCAGGCAAGAGGTTGACGCGATCGTGAACGCGGCGAACAACCACCTGTGGATGGGCGCCGGGACGGCGGGCGCGATCGTCCGCGCCGGCGGTCGCGAGATTGAGGACGAAGCGATACGCCAGGGCCCGATCGAGGTCGGTGAGGCGGTCGTGACCGGATCCGGCAACCTTTCCTGTCGTCACGTGATTCACGCGGCGGCGATGGGGCAGGATCTGCACACGTCGGCGGACAAGATCCGCGCGTCGACGGCCAACGCGCTCAAGCGGGCCGAGGAGCTGGGGATCAGTTCGGTCGCGTTTCCCGCGCTGGGCACGGGCGTCGGCGGCTTCGACTACACGCAGGCCGCTGAGATCATGCTCACGGTCTGCTACGAGCGATCCGGCAGCGCCCAGAGCGTCCGAACGATACGTTTCGTTCTGTTCGACCAGCGGGCCTTCGAAGCCTTCCACGAGGTGGCGGACAACCTTGAGTCGGCTGCGGAGATGCATCAATAGGCTGAAGACAGCTGACTGCTCACACTCTGGAGATCCACATGTCACGACGCATCGACCACTGCGAGCTGCAGGTTCAACGATCTGCGGGCGCTGAGTGGACCTCGGTGACCGCTCTCAGCGAGGCCGAATGGACGGGGTTCGCTCCGGCCGGCTGCGGCGTCGACCAGGGGCGGGTCATCGCGCTGCCGGACGATGCCGATTCACCGCTGCTCGATCCGAACGCGCCCGATCAAACGTGGCGGCTCGTCGATGCAGCGGGCGACCCGCTGTTCGAGTTTCTTGGCTATGTGGACGATCGACGGCCGCGTCAGCAGGGGCGAATCGTGCTGGGGATCAGCACGACTCCGGAGCTGCTGGGGGCGTGGACGGAACTGCAACCGGCAGCGATCGACTAGATTCCATCGCCTCGCGGATACAATTGGGCCATGCCGCATTACACGCGCTCAGGCGACGACGGCTCGACGACGCTCTGGGGCGGCGGACGGATTGCGAAGGATCATCCGCAGCCCGAGGCGTACGGAGCGATTGACGAGGCCTCATCGGCCCTGGGCCTTGGCCGCGCCCTGTCGACGGACCCTCGGACCCGCGAAATCGCGGTTGGGATCCAGCGGCGGCTGTATCTGATCATGGCTGAGTTGGCGGTCGCGCCGGGTAAGCCGATCCCGGACGACTTCACGACCCAGAGTTCGGACGTGGAGCAACTCGAGGCCTGGGCGGTCGAGCTGGAACGACTCGCGCCGCCGCCGAACGAGTTCGTGCTGCCGGGAGGCTCTCCCGGGTCGGCAGCGCTCGATCTGGCGCGGACGACGATACGGCGGGCCGAGCGTGAGACGGTTCGTCTGCGGGGACACGGCCATCCCGTGAACGATGAGACGATCCGTTACCTGAATCGTGCGTCCTCCGTGCTCTTCGATCTGGCCCGCTACGAGGAACAACAAGCGGGCGTCGACGCGATCCGCTCGCGCCCGGGCTCTACCGCGGATGCGGCGACACAGTGAGTGACATGACGCCGACGCCGCTCGCGTTGATCACGGACGACGCCTCGCTACAGATCGCACACATCTCGGGTGAGGGGGCGGACTGGACGGCCGAGCTCGAGCGGCGTCTCGACATGAAGGCGGAGGGCATGGTCTTCATGTGGCCGTCGTGGTCGCCGAACGGCGAACAGATCGCCGTCTCGGCGTCTTCGCAGCGTCGCGATGACCCCAAACTGGAGCTCTGGCGGACCTCAGGCGAGGGCGGCGAGACCGAACCAATCTTCCAGAATCCACGCGATGGTCGGCAGGTCATCGCTGCGGGTCTGGCCCACTACGTGAACTGGGCACCATCGGGGCGGGCGCTGGCCGTTGTCGCAAACGTGGGCAGCGGACTGGCGGTCAACCTGGTTGCGGCGAGCGGGCAGGGTCGCCCGCGTCGGCTGGTCGACGGCGCGCCGCTGTACTTCGCCTGGGCGCCGGATGGTCGCGCGGTGATCGTTCATCGGGCGGCGCAACTGATCCTGTTCGATCTGACGGCTGAGTCCGAGGGCCCAATCCAGATTCAACGCGTGCGGCCGAGCTTTCGCTCGCCTGCCTGGTCGCCAGATGGATCCGCCGTGTATTTCGCCAAGCCCCGACCAGGCGGCGGCTCGATCATCGTCGGCGCTCGACGCAGCGAGATCGGCCAGGGCGGCGAGCATGAAGAGTTGATGGAGCTGACGGGCGCGGCCTCGTTCGTGGCCTCTCCCAGCGACAATCGACTGGCCGTGCTGACGCTCTCGTCGGGCGACGCGGAAGGCCGCGAGCTCACGATCCTCGATCCGATCACCGGCGTGCAACAGCCGATCATCGATCGGGCGATCAACGGTATCGTCTGGGATCCGGACGGGCGTGCGCTCTACGCCTTTGAACCGCAACCCTCGAGCACAATGATCGCCTTGACGAAGTACAAGCTCGACCGCCAGGGCGAGTACATCGGCAGCGAACGGCTGGCTCGTTTCCAGCCATCGGCCGAATTCGCGACGATGCTCAATTTCCACGATCAGTTCGCGCATTCGCACCAGATCATTAGTCCCTGCGGCCGCTGGATTACATTTGCCGGCCTCGCGCTGGGGAACGGCGGCTCCGGCCGCCGAGGGTTTGGTCCGCAGAACGGTTCGTACATCGTTCCGACGGATGGGTCTGCGCCGCCGCGCCGCGTGTCGGCGGGTAGTATTGCCTTCTTCCCACCGGGACTTCCGGCAACGACAGGCCGAACAGACTGAGGGGACGATGGTCTGCACGATCGAATCGGAAGATCTCCTGCGCAGTAAGGAGCTGCGCGTGACCCGCCAACGTCTGGCGGTGCTGAGCGTGCTGCGCCACTCGGACCAGCACATCACGGCCTCGGACGTGTTTGAGCTCGCCCGGCGGGAGGCACCGGAGCTGAACGCATCGACGGTGTATCGCACGCTGACGCAGTTGCGCGACCTCGGCCTGGTCTCGCAGACCGACCTCGGTAGCGGGGAGCGCACCTTCAGTTGGCGAACGGAGCGCCCGCATCACCACCTGGTCTGCACTGCCTGCGGCATGCTGAGCGAACTGCCGCACGCCTTCCTGTCGGACTTCGCGATTCAACTGCAGTCGGAGTTTGGCTTTGAGGCCGACCCGGACCACTGGGCCGTCTACGGACGCTGCCGCGAGTGCGCCAGCGACGAGCAGCAAGGATGAGCGCCACGCCGTCCTCGTTGACGCGATATCACGCCCTGGTGCAGGAGGAGATGCGGGCGACATTTCCTGAGGTTGCCCTGCCGATCTACGACATGGCGCGCTACGCGCTCGGCTGGCTGGATGAAGCGGGTCGTCGGGCCGACGCTTCGGGGAAGGGAGCGCGCGCGGCGCTGACCATGCTCGGCGCGGAAGCGATCAGCAGCGACGCCGACGCTCTGCGTCGCGCCGCTTCCGGAGCGGCCGCCGTCGAGATGGTTCACAACTTCTCGCTTGTGCACGACGACGTTCAGGACGGGGATGCGGAGCGGCGGGGACGGCCGACGGTCTGGCGTGTCTGGGGAGTTGCGCAGGCGATCAATACGGGCGATCTGATGCGCGAGCTCGCAGATGCGGCCCTGAGACGGGCGTTGATCCATGGGGCGTCAGCCGAGTCCGTGGTCGAATCGATTCGGCGTCTGAACCAGGCCACGATGCTGATGATCGAGGGTCAGTACCTGGACCTGACCTTCGAGCAACGGCTGGATGTCGAGGTTGACGAATACCTGGCGATGGTGGAACGAAAAACGGGTGCGATGATGGGCGTGTCTCTGGCGATCGGGGCGACGCTCGCGGGAGCGACGGCGGAGCAGGCCGACACGCTGGACCGCGCTGGCAAGCGCCTCGGTCGGTGCTTCCAGATGCGCGACGACTGGTTGGGCATCTGGGCCGATCCCGAGGCGCTGGGTAAGCCGACCGACGCCGACATCCGTCGACGCAAGAAGTCGTTTCCGATCCTCTATGCGTTGAATCATGCGCCGTCGGCTGCGAGGCACGAGCTCGCGGAGATCTACGGCCGCGAACTCGCGGGCAACGGCGCCGATCTTGCGGACGAACAGGTCGATTGGATACACGATCTGCTCAGCGAAGTGGGCGCCGACTCAGCTACCGACCGTGCAGCGCGTGAGGAGTACGAGGCGTTCCGTCGCGAGCTTGCCGCCGGCGAGCCTCGAGCGGAGGCGGTGGCAGACCTGGAAGAGTTGGCGCTGTTCACGCTGGAACGGGATCGCTGAGGGTCGCCGATGACGACGGTCTCGCCTGCGCACGTACCCGACGCGGCACTGGGCCGCGCGATCAAGCGAGCCACGGACTGGCTGATCGAGGAGCAAGACCCGGCCGGGTACTGGTGGGGCGAACTGGAGTCGAACGCGTCGATCACGGCCGAGTACCTGCTGCTGACCCATCACCTTGGCATCGCCGACCGGCAGCAGTGGGACGGCATCGCGCGGTACATCCGGGCGCAACAGCGGCCAGAGGGATTCTGGGCTCAGTATCTGAACGGCCCCGGGGACGTCTCCACGTCGGTCGAGGCATACTTCGCGCTCAAGCTGGCCGGTGACGATCCCGACTCGCCGCACATGGCCCGGGCCCGCGAGTGGATCCTCAAACAGGGCGGTATCGTCCGCGCCCGCGTGTTCACGAAGATCTGGCTGGCTCTGTTCGGGGAGTTCGACTGGGATCGCTTGCCGGCGATGCCGCCGTGGATCAACCTGTTGCCGTCCTGGCTGCCGGTGAACCTCTATGAGTTCGCCAGCTGGGCGCGCGCCACGGTGGTGGGCATCACCGTGATCATGACCCTGAGACCTACGGCGGCGCTGCCGGCCGGTGCGGGGGTTCCAGAACTCTGGGTCAAGCCATCCGACCGGCGTCGTTTTGCCGTGCCGCCGCCGAAGAATCCACTCTCGGCCGCGGGTGCGCTTTATGTCTTTGATTCGCTGCTTCGGTTGTTGGACCGCAACCGGATCAGGCCGTTCGAGCACCGGGCCCTGGCGTTCTCGGAGCGTTGGTTGCTGGATCGTCAGGAGGCGGATGGGTGCTGGGGCGGGATTCAACCGCCGTGGGTCTACGCAATCCTGGCGCTGCGAGCGATGGGCTATTCGCTCGACCATCCCGTGATCAGACGGGCATTGGCCGGATTCGAACGGTTCACCTGGCGGCGAAACGGGTCGTCGGGGGAGCATGTGTGGACGGAGAGCTGTCAGTCTCCGGTCTGGGATACGTGCCTGGCGGCGCTGGGTCTGCTCGACGCGGGTCTCGATTCGCAGCATCCGGCGCTGCAGGGGGCGGCTCGGTGGATGCTGCGGGAGCAGGTGCTGGCGGGCGGTGACTGGCAGGTCAAGAACCCGGATACGCCGCCGGGCGGTTGGGCGTTCGAATTCGACAACGATGTCTATCCCGATGTCGACGACACGGCCGTCGTGATGATGGCGCTGGAGCGCATCCCGCTGCCTGGCCTGGAGTCCGAGCGCCAACTCGCGCTCGACCGCGGGTTGCACTGGATGCTCTCGATGCAGTCGTCAAACGGCGGTTGGGGCGCGTTCGATGTCGACAACGAGAAGACGTTTCTCGCCGATATCCCGTTTGCCGATTTCGGCGAACTGCTCGATCCGCCGACCGCCGATGTGACTGCACATGCGCTGGAGTACATCGGCCAGCTCGGTTACAGCGGGCAGTATCCACCGGCCAGCCGCGGCTTGCGGTTCCTCTACGAACTGCAGGAGCCGGATGGCTCATGGTGGGGTCGATGGGGGGTCAACTACATCTACGGTCTGGGCGCGGCACTGCCCGCCCTGAAGACGCTGGGTGAGCCGATGTCGGCGGCACCCGTGCGCAAGTCGGTGGAGTGGCTCTTTCGCCACCAGCTTGAGGACGGCGGTTGGGGCGAATCCTGCGATACCTACGCGGATCCATCGTTGCGGGGCCTGGGACCATCGACGCCCTCACAAACGGCGTGGGCACTGATGGCGTTGATTGCGGCGGGCGAAGCGGAACATGAGTCGGTCGCGCGCGGCATCCGATATCTCGTTGGGCGCCAACGCGAGGACGGCACGTGGGACGAACCGGAGTTCACCGGCACCGGATTCCCCGGCGATTTCATGATCAACTATCACCTGTACCGCCACTACTTCCCGCTGATGGCGCTGGGACGCTACGAACGGGCGATCGCGCCGCGCTAGCCGGCGCCAAGCCGCGGTGGGGACGATCGACGACCGAACGGTTGCCGGGTCGCGTTGGTGGCGGCGCGGAACGGTTAGCATGACAGATCATCGACCGGGTATCGCCCGATGCGCGAACCAAGTCAGGGAGGGGGCGGCATGACTACGTCATCAGACACCAACGTTGACATTGAGATGCACCAGCTGCCTCGCGATTTGCGCAGTGGCGAACGTACCATCCGGCTGCGGCATCTGGCCGCCAACGACGGCAACGCCCTGCTCGAATTCGGCCGTCGCCAACCCAATGAGGACCTGCTCTTCCAAGAACGAGATATCACCAACGTCGCCGATATCGGCGACTGGATTCACGAAACCGAAGCGGGACGAATTCGCACGGTCGTCGCGGAGGAGAATGGTGCGATCATCGGCTACACGACGATCGAGCGCGGTCGACTGCGCTGGACCCGACACGTGGCTGAAATCCGCGTCATGGTTGACGTGAGCGCGCGCCGTCTCGGGCTGGGGCACGTGCTGCTGGGTCTGGCCTTCGAGGGCGCGCTGGCGGATGATGTGTCCAAGATCATCGCGCAGATGACGCCGGACCAGGTCGGCGCGCGCAAGATCTTCGAGCGTCTCGGCTTCGTCGAGGACGCGGTGCTGACCCGCCACGTCGCCTCGGCAGACGGCGAATTGCACGACCTGGTCGTGATGCGCTTCGACACCAAGCAACGCCTGCTCTGCAAGGAGTGCGGTCAGTACGTCCTCACGCTGATTCCGCTACAGGGCAAGCAACTCTGTTGGGCGTGTTACGAAATCCTTGATCTCGAACTGGGAGCGGGGTAAATCCAGAAGTAGAAGGATATGGAGGAAATCATGGCAGAACACCGAGACCACACATACAAGATCGTCGAGCTTGTCGGCTCCTCGCCGGACGGCGTTGACCAGGCGATTCGCAACGCGATCGAACGAGCCGGCGAAACGCTGCGCAATCTGGACTGGTTTGAGGTCCGCGAGATCCGCGGTGCCATGCAGGAGGGCGAGATCGGCTGGTTCCAGGTCAAGCTGGGCGTGGGCTTCCGCGTCCTCGACCCGGCGGACCTCGAGAAGGAATAGACACGCGGCTGGCATCAGACGGCGATGACGACGACGCCCCAGAGCATCGCGTTCGAGGGGAGCGCAGACGACGCGCTCCGCTGGTGTCGGCGCTACACGCGCCGGCACGGCGAGAACTTCACCGTGGTCAGCTGGTTCCTGCCACGGGAGCTACGTGCGCCGATGTTCGCGGTCTACGCCTTTTGCCGCTTCACCGACAACCTCGGGGACGAATCGGACGGATCGCCGGCCGAACGGCTGGAGCGTCTGGACCGGTGGCAAGCCGACCTCGAGCTCGCGTTTGACGGCTCGCAGCCACAGCATCCGATCAACGTCGCCCTGCGACAGGTGGCTGGGGAGAAGCCGCTGCGCCCCGACCCGTTTCGTCGCCTGATTGAGGCAAACCGCCTCGATCAACGCAACACCCGTTACGAGACGTTCCAGGACGTGCTCGCTTACTGCGACCTTTCGGCGAATCCTGTCGGCGAGATGGTCCTGGCCCTGTGGGGCATCGATACCGAGACCGAGGAGGGCCAGTACCGTCGCGATCTCTCCGACGCGACCTGCACGGCGCTGCAGATCGCCAATCACTGGCAGGATGTGCGGCGCGACTTTCTCGACTCGGGGCGGATCTATCTGCCGCTCGAGGACATCCGCCGCTTCGGTCTCTCGGAGGCGGAGATTGCGGAGGGGATTGAGCAGAAACAATGTCCGGACGACTTCCGCACGATGATGCGCTTCCAGGTCGACCGTGCCGAGGCGTGGTTTCGCAAAGGCGAGCGCCTGATCGAAGAGGTCCCGCGAGCACTGGCAATTGACTTGCGGCTGTTCACCGACGGCGGACGGGCCGTGCTCAAGGCGATTGAACGCCAGGACTACGACACGCTGAGCCGCAGGCCGCGGGTGTGCAAGTCGACTCGTGCCTGGCTCGCGTTGCGCGCTGCGGCGAGACTCAAACTAGGCTGACGCCACGATGCAACGCCGAATCGACCCGCAGGTCTCCGATGCCTACCGCGAGTGCCAGGCGTTCACACGCCGACGGGCGACGAATTTCTACATCGCGTTCTCGGCATTGCCGCAGCGGAAACGGCAGGCGATCTACGCGGCCTATGCGTATGCGGGGACGGTCGATGATGCCGTCGACGATGCGGGGACCCAGGAGGAACGAGCCGCGGCTCTGAGCCAGGCGCATGCGCTGCTTCACGCCGCCTACTCGGGCGGCGAGGCGGAACCAGGCTGGCTTGCCGCGGGGCTGGCGGATGCCGTTGACCGCTACGACATCCCGCGAGATCACTTCGACGAGCTCGTACGAGGTATGGAACAAGACCTCACGCAGACGCGCTACGACACCTTCGAAGAGCTCGAGCAGTACTGTTACCGCGCGGCGTCTGTGATCGGGTTGATCTGCATCTGCATCTTCGGCTATGACCGGGCACAGAATGAGCTCGCGATCGACTCGGCGGTCGCGATGGGTAAAGCGCTGCAGATCACCAACATCATGCGCGACGTCAAGGAAGATGCCGAGCGCGGGCGCATCTACCTCGCCCGCGAGGACCTGGCACAGCACGGAGTCTCCGAGGACGACATCCTGGGCAGCGTCTACAGCGCCGAGTTTCGCCAGCTGATGGCTGACTACGCCCAGCGCGCCTACGCCTTCTACGGCGAGGGCAACCGGCTGATCCCGCTGCTGAACGGGCCGCGCAGCCGCGCGTGCTGCAACGGACTGCAGGGCGTCTACCGGATGATCCTCGACGCCATCGTGACGCGTGAATACGACGTCTACAGCCAGCGAGTGTCTCCGTCGAAGGCCGGTCGCGTGGTGCGGATGCTCGAGCTCTGGTTGATGGGCGCGCTGCCGAACTTCGCCCGCGTTCGGTAGCTCCACCGTGATCGATTACCGCGACAACGGGCCGATCGCCGTGATCGGCGGTGGACTCGCCGGGCTCAGCGCCGCGCTCGATCTGACGGACGCCGGCCGGGAGGTGGTGCTGTTCGAGCGCCGGCCCTACGTCGGGGGCAAGGCGTATTCGTTTCAGGATCCGAACCACGACGTCGTACTCGATAACGGTCAGCACATCACGATGCGTTGCTGCACGGCGTTCCAGTCGTTTCTGGAGCGAATCGGCTGCGCGGACATCGTGCGCTACCAGGACGATTTGGCAGTCGCAGTGATCGACCCGGATTCCGAGGGGCATCGCGTCAGCGTGATTGCGGGCGGCGGACTGCGTGGACTGGGTCGGCTTGGTCGACAGCTCTTTCCGGCACCGCTGCACATGTTTCCTTCGCTGGTCACCTATGAACACCTGAGCGTCGGCGAGAAGGCTCGGCTGGCGCTGGCGATCGAGCCGATCCGGCGGATGAGCGAGTTTGAGCGGATGGCGCTGGATCGGCAGTCGTTTGCAGACTGGCTGCGTGAGCACCGTCAGACTGAGCGGGCGATCGATCGGTTCTGGGATCTGATCGTGCTGCCGACATGCAATGACCGCTCGAAGGACGTGTCGGCGACACAGGCGATCCAGGTGTTTCAGGAAGGGTTCAGCCGTGATGCGCGGGCGGCGGACATCGGCGTGTTCGTGCGCGGTCTGGGCGAGGTGGCGGAGACCGCCTATCGGCGGCTGGGCGAGCGGGGCTGCCGGATGGAGTTGAACACCACGGTTCGGGGGATTGTTGCGTCAGAGGCCGAAGCGAGGACCGTGCACTACGGGCGGGACGGGTCGCTCGATGTGAGCGCGGTGGTGCTTGCGTTGCCGCCCAAACACGCGTTTGAGATGATCCCGGCCGGCTGGCGTCGGCGGGAACCGTTCTGGCGGCTGGCGCAGCACGAGGTCAGCCCGATCGTCAACGTGCATATGCAGTGGGATCGGCCGGTGATGCGGCGCGACTTCGTCGCTGTGCTCGACCCGGACGCCCAGTTCATCTTTCATCGCTCGCAGATTCACGGCTGGCCGACTCCGCCGCACTGGATTTCGGTGTCGCTGAGCGGGGCGCACGAACTGGTCGAGCTGCCGCAGGACGCGATTGTGGAACGGGTGGAGCGCGCCGTGCGTCGGGCGTTGCGGCGCACGGCGGGCGCGAAACTGCTGGCGTCTCGGGTTGTGAAGGAGGCGGAGGCAACGTTCCGACCGAAGCCGGGCATGAATGCACATCGGTTGCGTCCGCGAACCTCGATCCGCAACCTTGTGCTCGCCGGAGCCTGGACTGCGACGGGTTGGCCGGCGACGATGGAATCGGCGGTCCGCAGCGGACGGGCCGCCGCCGAGGCGCTGCTGGAAGAACAGGATTATCGGCCATGACGGACCGACAACGGACCCACTCGAATCCCGCCTTCGAAGCCCGATTCGGCTACTGCCGCGCGCTGAGGGTTGGCAATTTGATTCACGTCAGCGGCACGGCGGCAGTCGAGGCCGACGGCAGCGTCACTCCCGGCGGGGCCGGCGCGCAGACGGCTCGTTGCCTCGCGATCATCAAGACGGCGATCGAAGATCTCGGCGGCACGCTCGCGGATGTGGTCCGGCTTCGGATGTACATCACCGACATCGAGCAAGCCGCATCGATGGGCGAGCATCTCCGCTCCGCCTCTGCCGAGACACCTCCTACCTCGACGTTGGTCGAAGTCAGCGGTCTGGTCGACCCGGAGATGATCGTCGAGATCGAGGCCGACGCGATCATCGACGCAGTGGACTAAGTCCCCGCTTGGAGCGGACGTCATTGGCGGCCGCCCACAGATGCGGCTCGGAGGCGAACAGTTTTGTCAGTTGATTCGACGAGCAGCCGACCAGCGCCGCGCAGTCCGCGGTCGAGCCACCCACAGCCTCGAACAGATCGAGCAGCGGCCCGATGCCCGTCCAGAACTCGCGGTGCCGAGGTCCGACCCGATCGTGGCTCGGCACTTCTGTCCGGATTGAGCGCGGTAGCACGCGCTGCAACGCGACCGGCGGGTGATACATGCCGAGTTCGACTTCGCGTCGCACTTCGAGCGCGATTGCACGCCGCAGCCGGCTCAACGCCATTACGCGATTCTGATGTTGGGAGCGCCGCTCCGCTGCATATCCGACCGCGCCGCTCGGTTCGTGGGTGAGGCGCACGGCCGAGTCGGTCTTGTTGCGATGCTGGCCGCCCGGACCCGAGACGCGAAAGCGCTCGAGCCGGCACTGTGCCAGCAGTTCATCATCGGGGAGAGCCAGCCAGTTCACGGCCGTGCGCTCAGAGGTCGACCGTCGCGGGCGGCGGCGCCAGCTCCGACGATTTCGAGATTTCGAAGCTGATGTAGTGCCAATCCGAAATCTTCGTGTGATTCACGCGCGAGGCCATCTGGTTGAGAATGACCAATCCCAGGTCGCTCAACTCGTCGCTGTCGGCTTGCAAGAGGTCGTGCGGAATGTTGGGCATCTCCACGTCGCGCGCCTCGGAGCGGTCGGTGACCATCACGTCGATCACGCTGTCGTCGGGCGAGACCTCGATTCGCATCGTGCGCTCCGGATCGCCCTGCTCCGACAGATATGTGAACACCTCTTCGAGGCACAGCTCCAACTGATTCGCGGCGCGCAGCGGCAGACGCATCGACTGCGCCGACTGTTGCGTGAACTGCAGCAAGCCAGGCAAATCGCTGGCGTCGGCGCGTCCACGCCAGCGGAAGCGCTGGCGCGGCGTCAAGCGGAAGAGCGCGGTCAGGACGACAGCCAACACGGATGAGGCCGAGATCGAATTGCCGGCGATCGGCTCCAGCGCCTGGGGAATCTTGTCCATGAAGAACAGGCCGTTCTGGGCGGCGAACCCGCCCCAGAAGGCGACTCCGATGATCAGCGTGGTGCGGCCATTGATCCCGCCGGAGACAGCGAGCTGCAAGCCCATCACGAAGAGCACCAGCATGGTGACGAAGGTCACCGCGCCGATTGCGGCGAGCGGCAGGTCGAGGACGAAACCGGTCAGCACGGGGAAAAAGGCCATGACGACCATCAGCCCCGCACCGTAGAGCGCGACCCAGCGCGAACCCACACCGATGATCGGGATCATGCCAGTCGGCGACGAGTAGGTGGTGTTGGGCGTGGTACACATGATTCCCGCGAGCGCGTTGCCGACCGCGTCGGCATTGAGCGAACCGCGCACGGATTCATAGTCAATCCGGCGGAAATTGCGCTGCGAGACCTTTTGCACCGCTATCGCGTCGCCGACGGTCTCGAAGGTGCCGGCCAGCGTTGCGATGACGAACGCGCCGAGCACGGCGAAGGCCTCCGCCGAGCCGGGGAAGGTCGGCGCTTCCCACTCACCGATCGGAAAGCCGACGATCGCAGCTTCGCTCGTCTGCGTGAAGTGCCAGTCGCCAGTGGCGAGCGCGGTCAACGATCCTGCCGCGAGACCGAGGATGGGCGACCAGAGGCGATAGCGCGGCGGCGCCCAGACGATCATTGCGACCATGACCAGGGCAGCGACCGCGCCGATCAACAGGAACTCGGAGGATCCTTGCTTGCCCTCGACAAATGAGCCCTGCCACTGATCGAGCGCAATCGGTATCACGAGCACGGCCACCGACATGACCACGACGCCGCCGACGGTGGGCGTGAAGATGTTGCGCAGCACGCGGAAGAAATGGGCGATCAGCCACTCGGTCGGAGCCGCGATCAGCGCCAATGCCGCCACGAAGCCGATACCGGCCAGTTCGATTGCGTCCATGGTCGCTGCGAAGAAGGCGCCGGAGGTGCCCATGAACAGCATGTAGCCGGAGCCGACGCGGCCGATGCGTATGGCCTGCACGGCGGTCGAGAGACCGGCTGTGAGCAGGGTTGCCGAGACCAGGAAGGCCGCCTGCTCGACGGTGACGATGTCGAGCGAGCGCATCAGGATGGGCAGGAAGATGGCGCCGGAAATGACGAACAGCGCGTTCTGGAGTCCAAGCCCGGCCGCAATGAACAGAGGAGGACGCTCGTGAACCTCGTACCGGAGGGTGGGTCCGCGCTCGCTCATGGCGCGCGTAGTCTATAGGCAGCGGCTATTGCGAAGCGCCCCAGCGACAGGCATTTCGATGAACCATGGACTGACCGTCAACGTCAACGGGCTGGATCTGCACTACCTCGACCACGGCGGTGAGGCCGAAGTCAGCGCGGTCGCGCTGCACGGATTCGCGCTGAACTGTCACTCGTTCGACGAGGTCGCACCCGCGCTCTCCGACCGTTTGCGCTGGTACGCGCTCGATCAGCGAGGACACGGTCGCTCCGATCGAGCGAGCGAATTGTCGGATTACTCCCGCGATCACATGGCCGACGACATCCGGGGGTTCATCGATGCTCAAGATCTGGAGCGGCCGGTCGTTCTTGGTCATTCGATGGGGGTCATGAACGCTATGACCTTCGCCGCGCAGCATCCCGATCGGCTCCGCGCGTTGGTGCTGATTGACGTCGGGCCGGGCGTGAGCGTGGATGGCGTGCAGCAGGTTCGGCAGTTTGTGGCGGGGCCGTATGAGCTGGACTCGCTGGATGCGTGGGTCGAGATGACGCACAAGTACTATCCCTTCCGCTCAAAGGAGGGGATTCGCAAGCGGCTCGAGGTTTCTCTTCGCGAGACTCCCGAGGGCAAGATGGCCAAGATGTTCGATGTGCGGTTCCGCGAGGCCGACTTCCGCGGCGTCGCGGACGCGCGCAGCGGCATCTGGGAGACGGCCCGAGCGCTGAGCGTCCCAACCCTGCTGCTGCACGGCGAGAAGAGCCCCGTGCTCAAGCGAGAACAGGCCGAGGAGTTCGCCGACAGCGTTGACTGCGTGCGGCTGGTGACGATCGCGGAGGCAGGCCACTCCGTCGCCGGAGACCAGCCGGCGGCGTTCACCGAGGCCGTACGCGAGTTCCTCGACGATGTCCTATAGACGCGGTTCAGGGCGGCGCTCCGGCGATACGCGCGCGCGCCGTTCATCGTCGCTGCTGATCCCGATCGTCGGAGCGATCATCGGCTTCATCGCCGCGCTGTTCCTGCTCCGCGAACTCGACATCTTCGAGGGCGATCCCGCGCCGGTGGGGCCGATCGTCAATGGATCCTGCGATTACCCAAGCGGCAGCTACTTCGATCAGCTGTGCAACCTCGTCGCCCGAGCCACCGTGGAGATCCAGACGGTCATTACCCCGGAGGTCGCGGAAGCCTGCGTCGAGCAGAACAGCGATTGCCGCACGCATCGGGAGAACCTGCGTCAGGGCCTGCCGACGATCGAACGCTTCCGCGACGCGCTGTTCGAGCTCGAACCACCTGAACAGGCCGAGGACTGGCACGGGCGGTATCTGACCGCAGTCGCACAGCTACACAGCGGCTACAACGCCCAGTTCCGTGCCCTGCAAGCAGGTGAGCGAGGGGAATTCCTCGAGGCGCACGACCGCACGACCGGCGCCGCAGAGGAAGCCGGAGCGTTGTTCGACGATTTTCAGGTCGCCTTCACCGACGAGCGCAATCCCTAGGCGCCACTCGACTCGAGGATCGCCTTGAGCTGTCCCAGCTCTTTCTTCATCTGGCGGCTCATCATCAGCTTCGTCAGCGGCCGAAACACGGTGAACATGATCGAGGTGAAGATGTGATCGCTGCCGGCCTGCATCGAGTTGGTCACGGTTGTTGAGGGACCTGAGCGCTGGAGGGTCAGCGTGCCGCTGAAGGGGAACGGGCCCTCGGAGGCGTTGATTGAGAGTTGCCGGCCCTCTCGAACCTCGGTGATCGTCATGAGCACGGGCGCCGAGCCTCCGCCATACGTGTAGGTGCCGCGAATCTGCGTGCCACGCCCGATTGGTCCGTCGCCGAGCACTTCGGACTCGGACATGCCGTCGACCCAGTGGTCCTGGTTGGTCACGTCGGCAACGTAGGCCCAGACCTCGGCGGGATCGCGCTCAATCTCGATCGTCGCGCTGGCGGAGAGACTGACCATCAGCTTCCCAGTCCCAGGGCGCGGCGCAGCAGTGCGATCTCGTCCCTGAGCATCTTGTTGGCGATGATGCGGCCCAACGGTCGGAGTGGACCCATTACGACCTTCATCATCAGCGCCTTGGGAAAGAGGGTGACCTCGTATGTCATTCGGGAGGTCGTCTCGTCGCCCGAGCAGGTGATCACGGTAACGAACGGCGTATGCCCGTCGCTGTTCTCCCATGAGATCCGCGATGGCGGGTCGTACTCTTTCACGACCATCGTGACGCGAAGCGACTTGCCCTGTTCGGTTGAGGTGCCGACGACCTCGGTCCCGACGCCTATTTCTACTCCGCCGACGACCTCGGAGTCGGACATGCCGAACACCCAGTGATCCTGGTTCGGCACGTGCGAGACGAACGACCAGAGATGATCGAGGGAGCAGTCGAAGTCGGCTTCGATGCTGAACGCAGCAGCCACTATCTGTTCCTGTCTGGTCCTATCTGAAGAGGTCCATCTCGGCCGGACGCACGAGCGTTGAATGGTCGTATTCCTCGATGGGGATGCTCAATCCTCGAACGACTGCGACCGGCACAGCGTCGAGCTTGTTCATCACCGGCTCGGCGGCCGAGGCCAACTCATCGACGATCGCCATTTCGGTCACGCGCAGGTCGTAGCCCTCCGCATCGACCTCACCGACGTAGGAGCGAATCGGATTCATTCCGCTGACTCCGATGGCGACGTTGGTGAGGCCGTTGCGCCACGGTCGGCCGAACGTGTCCGAGACGATGACGGGCGCGTCCACCTGACCCCGTTCGACCAGGCCCTGGCGAATGGCCAGCGCCGATGCGGATGAGTCGATCGGCAAGAGCGCAACGGCGTCTCCGCCGCCGACGTTGGACTGATCGACGCCGGCGTTGGCGCACACCCAGCCGTGGCGCGTTTCGGACAGGATCAGGCCGCGCGTCATGCGCACGATTCGCTTGGACTCCTGCAGCACGAGCTCCACCGCGCGCGGGTCTTTCTCCCAGTCCTTTGCCCAATCCTCGGCGAACAGACCTGCGGTGACGTCGTCGAGCGGGATGACCCGGCCCTCAGCTTTGGACACGATCTTCTGGGTGACGACGAGGACATCACCCGCTTCGAGCAGCGTGTCCTGGGCGACCAGCGCGTCGTGAATCAACTCGGCGAGGTCGTCGCCCTCGGCGACCTCGGGGATGCCGCCGACCGCGAAGACCCGGTACTCCGATGGCGGGGCCATCAGTCAATCCCAACCATCCGGACGGCTGCCTGGGTCTTGTAACGCATATTCATGCCGATGATCAGTGCGGTCAGATCCTCGACGAACCTCGACATCGAGAGCGGTCCTGCATCGATCGGCCGCAGGTCCGGCATCTTGCCGACCAGGTCGATGACTTGCTGCTTGGCGTCGGCGTCGTCGGCCGTGATCAGGACGTCGCCTTCCATCGGGTCGGAGAGTTTCTGCAGCTTGCGCGCGCTGAGGTTGTGGAACGCGCCCACGACCCGAGCATCCGGCAAGAGCGCCTGCGCCTGCTCGGTCGCTGAGCCATGCTCAACGTCAGAGATACCCGGCACCCGGTTTTCCATCGTCAACGGCACGGCGGCGTCAATGACCAGCTTGTCTCCGATTGTGTCGCGCAGGTCGTTCAGGGTCGCTTCATGCCCGTCGAACGGCACCACGACGATGACTACGTCCGACTGCTCGACCACGTCTCGGTTGACGCCGCCGCCGGCGTCGGCGGTCCCGCCGGCCTCGGTGACGGCCTCACGCACCGTCTGCGCTGCGTCTTCCGCGCGCTCGATGCGTCGTGAGCCGATCAGCACCCGCTCGCCCGCGATCGCGAGCCGCATCGCCAGTCCCAACCCCTCAGGCCCGGTGCCGCCGATAAAGCCAATGGTCGCCATACCCACTCCCGATCTACGCCTAAACTGAAACTCGTTCGCGCACATGACGCGAGAAGCACGCGTTCTAGGCTAATGCCACCCGGTACAAACGCCGTGACCACATCGACGTCCCAGAGCAACCCGTCGGCGCCGCTGGTCATCAAGCATCCGATCGAACCGGATGCCGAGCCGGCGGTGCGCCTGCGCGAGGCGCGGCTGACCTACCAAACCAAGGAAGGCAATCCGCTGGAAGCTGTCAGCCCGACGACGCTGACGATTCGCGCCGGCGAGTTCACCGCACTGGTCGGACCCTCGGGCTGCGGCAAGACCTCGCTGCTGCGCATGATCGGTGGTCTGATACCGGTCTCCGGAGGCGACGTGCAGGTCTTCGGCGAAACGCCCAAGGATGCTCAGCGACACAAGCGCCTCGGCCTGGTCTTCCAGGAACCGGCCCTCCTGGCCTGGAGAAGCGTCGAGGACAACGTGCGGCTTGGTCTGCAACTGAACCCACGGGAGACTCACTCGTCGACCGATGTCCACGAACTGATCGACATAGTTGGGCTGACCGCGTTCCGCCGCTACCGACCGGCCGAACTCTCGGGCGGGATGCAACAGCGAGTTGCCCTGGCTCGCGCTCTGGCGATTGACCCGCCGTTGCTCCTGCTGGATGAGCCGTTTGCCGCGCTCGACGAAATCACGCGGGAACAGATGCGTTACGAAGTGCAGCGGTTGTGGGGGATCTCCCACGATCCGACGGACCCGCCTCGCTCGGCCATCTTTGTCACTCACTCCGTTCCGGAAGCCGTGGCCGTCGCGGACCGGGTGCTGGTGATGTCGCCTCGACCGGGACGGATCATCGCCGACATACCGATCACCGCGCCTCGACCGCGGCAACCCGAGCATGAGCACTCGGACCGGTTTGTCAACGACACCGCGATTGTCCGCGCTGCGCTTCGCTCTCCGACCACGCCAGCCGTCCCACTCGACGCCGCCTGAACACGATCATGGTCTCCGAACCCCTCCGAGAACTGGACCACCTGGACGCGCAAGCGAGGCGTGGTATTCCGCTCGCCCCGCCCGACGTTCGCCCGATGCTGGCCTGGGTGCTGCCGCCGCTGATCGCGCTGTTGCTACTGGCTGTGGCCGTTGAGATCTGGGTACGAGTCGCGGACGTCTCGATCTGGGTGATGCCTCGACCTACGACCGTGATCGAGAACTTCTTCAGCGATTTCGGGCTGTACTTCTCCGAAGGCCTGAAAACGCTCGGCGTATCGCTGGGCGGTCTGGCGATCGGAACGGCGGCGGCGACGCTGCTGGCGGCGGGCGTCGCCCATTCAAACATCCTCGAGCGCGCCGTCCTGCCGATCGCGATCATGGTCAAGGTCACACCGGTCGTGGCGTTGATTCCGCTGTTCATCATCTGGCTCGGCCACGGCTGGAATCCGAAGATTGCGATCGCCGCGCTGATCACGTACTTTCCCGTGTTGATCAACGCGATCGCCGGATTTCGCGACATCGATCCGCGCATGCATGACTTCTTTCGCTCGGTTGATGCCTCGACCTGGGAGATCTTCCGCCACCTGCGACTCCCGGCGGCCATTCCCTACCTGTTCGCGTCGCTGAAGATCTCGGTCACCCTGTCGTTGATCGGCGCCGTGGTCGCCGAGTTCTTCCTCTCCGGACACGGCGGACTCGGCGCGGTGATCTGGATCGAACAGAACAATCTGCGGCTGGAGAAGGTCTTCGCGGCCGTCTTGATGCTGACCCTGATCGGCGTCACGCTGTCGACGGCGGTCGTACTGGCTGAGCGCCTGTTCTCCTGGCGTCTCGACCAGCCCGTCGCTGCGGCCTAGGCTCAGTACAGGGAGCAGTCATGACCACGTCCGACGAGTCCGAGCGCACCGACTACCGCCTGCCCGAACGTCAGGCGCCGCAACAGGCCGACGCCGTCGTGATCAAGTTTTCCAACGACGGACTCATCCTCGAACTCGAGGGCGACGACGTAGACCTCGGGACCGACCTGAAGGTTCGACGCGAGCATCGCCTGATTGCCGAGTTCCGGCGCGACGCGGTCGACGGGTGGTGGTTCAAGTCCGCGGTGTTGAGCGACCCCACACGGCTGCAGGGCGACGAGTAGCCACGGGGGCGAGTTGCGCTTGCCCCATACCTGCCTGATTCATACGCTGACGACGGTCGCTATCGCCGTGGCAACCCCATGGAAGCGGCTCCGGCTAGCCGGCCCGGCCCAGTAGAACACAATGAAACGCCCGGCGTCCGACCAGCCCTAGGAGCCTGGGACCAATGCCTCTGTTTTCTGTTTCCCTTCGCCGACCGTTGTTGATCGTGCTCGTTGCCGTGGCTGCGCTGGCCGCGGGACTCGGGGTCGCCTGTTCCAGCGACGATTCCGACGAGGTCCTATCGATGACGTACATGGGCGGCTTCGTCGCTCAAGCGAACCTGCCATTCGTCGCCGTCTACGTGGCAGAAGAGCAAGGGTTCTTTGCCGACGAGAACCTTGAAGTCGACATCCAGCACGCCGGTTTCACCGGCAGCCACAAGAGTCTGTTGCTGGCGGGCGAGGTCGACATCACCACCCTGCCGGCATCTGAGATGTTGCAGATCCGTGCCAACTCGGGAGCTCCGTATGTAGCGGTCATGCTCTTCGGACAGCGCGGCGACTTCGGCTACGCGGTGCTGAATTCGTCGGGCATTGAGTCGCCCGCCGATTTCGCCGGGCGCGATGTCGGCTTCAAGGGCATCGTGCAGGCCGAATTCCACGCGATGCTGGCCGCTCATGGCCTGACGACCGACGACATGAACATGATCGACGTGGGATTCAACCCGGTGGTCCTGGTCGAGCAGCAAGTCGAGGTGTACCCGGTCTTCCTCTCGAACGAACCCGACACGCTGACGCGCAATCTGAACCAGCAGATCACGGTCTTTGAAGCAGCGGACGACGGCGTACCTACACTCGGGGTCGTCTACCTGGTCACCGAGGAATTCCTCGAGGATGAGCTGAACCGCGAAAAACTCGAGCGGTTCCTGCGCGCGACGGTGCGGGCGTTCGAATTCGCCGTCGAGAATCCTGAAGCGGCGATCGAAGACACCGCGACCTTCATCGGCGAGGAACGCGAACCGGATCTCGTCCACGAACGCTTCATCCTCGACACGGAGATTGAAAACGCGATCAGCGATCTGACCCGGGCCAACGGGGTTGGCTGGTTCACACAGCAGCAATTCCGCGCACTGACCGACGTGTTGCTCGAGTACGGAGCGCTGGAGAATGACGTGGACGTCGAGCGTGCGATTGATCGGTCGTTCCTCGAAGCGATCCATCGGTAGGTCGGGTTACCCAAGACAGAGACTGAGGCGGGCTCGGCGCACGTGCCCGCTGCCCCCCCTCTGCCTTCGGCATCTCCCCCCGCGCGAGCGGGGGGAGAGGGAAATCCAGGAGCACGGACGCGACTCGTCGGCTACGTTCCGGCTGAGCGCACAGAGATAGCCGGGGCAGCCGCGAGTATGGCGCAGTCATTCCGGAGCGGGGCGGGAAACCCTTAGGCGCGGCTGCGGAGGAACTTCTCCTGGCCGGGTGTTGGTTTGTCGTCCGGGTAGTGCAGCTTTTTGAGCATCGGTCGGCGGGGGAAAATGTGGACGGCGTCCCAGCCGCAGGACTGTTCGCAGAGTCGGCAGCCGGTGCAGTTCTTCTCGATCACGACCGCCTGACCGAAGAAGTCGGAGGCAGCGTCGGTGAAGTCGAGCTCGAGCGCGTCGAAGGGGCAGACATTGATGCAGATCTCGCAGCCGGAGCCGATGCATTTGTCGGCGTCGACTTCGGCCTTGGGCCATTCCTTCTTGGCGAACTTGCGGCAGATATCGCCGTCTTCATCGAGGATGCATTCGACCGGGCAGACGGCGCCGCAGGCGCCGCAATCGATGCACAGCGCCGGGTCGATGTAGTGAATCGTGTTGCGCTCGCCCCAGATAGCGTTGGTCGGACAACGATTCGTACAGGCCGTACAGCCGATACAGGTCTCGACGATGTCGTACGCCATGGGCTGCTCCTCCGTCGTCAATGAAGACGCTGTACCAAGTATATCGGCGCGATCGATCTGCGTTCAATCACGTCAACAACCGAACGCCGCGCACAGTCATTGCTCGTATAGTGGACCTGAGGCGGCCGGGAGTAGGAACTCCGTATGTTGTCAGATTCTGAGCGCGTCCCTCGTACCGCTGCCGCGCTTGCTCTTTTGATTTTGCTGATTGCCTCGATTTCCCTGTTCGCGGTGGCTTGCGGTGATGACGCGCCGGAGGAGGCTGAGCAGCAACAGGAGCAGATATCGGCGGCGCAGGCCGAGGAGCAGGATGCTCAGCCGATCGACGCGGCCGAGCGGGACGCCCAGACACAACCTCAGGAGCAAGAGGTTGAGGGCGCCGCTGAGCCAGAACCCGCGGCTCAAGAGCAACAGGCGCAGCCCCAACCGACCCAAGAACAAACGACTCAACAGGCCGAGCAGACGGACGAACCGGTCAGCGACCCCGACCGCGAGGTTCTGATTGAGGGCGAGCTGTTCGCCTCCTCGATCAGTCCCGATCAGACCGAGCGCACGTTCCGCTTCGAGGCGGCGACCGGCGCCTGGCTTCGAATATTCGTCGATGGCAAGGCGGGCATGGATCCGGTGGTGACATGGCTTCAGCCCGATGGCACCGAAGTCGCTGTGAACGACGACCTTTCGACCACTAACCGGGATTCGCTGATCATCGCGCAGGTGCCGGTCGAGGGACTTCAGTTCATCCGCGTCCAGCCGTTCGATTCGAATAGCCTCGGCGATTTCATCATTCAGGTGCAGACGCTGACCATCGGCGCGGACGATGACAACGCCGTCATCACGCTGGGCAGCAGCGCCGACGGCCGCCTCGACCTGCCGGGCGATGTGGACGTGTTCGAGTTCCAGGCGGAGGCAGGCCAGCAGATCTTCGTGCTCGTGGACGGCGATACCGGAGTTGACGTGTTCGCCCAGGTGTTCCGGCCGGACGGCAACCTCCTGCAGATCGATGACGACGGCGGCCACGGACTCGACGCCGAGGTGTATTTCACGGCCGACGAAGCGGGATTGTGGCGAGTCGAAGTCTGGCCCGCGTCCAACAAGGCAGGGCAGCGCCAATTGATCGGCGCGTACCGGATCACCGCGGAGGAAGGCCTGCCGACCAGCGCGGTCAATGAAGCGGTCGCCTCGGACCTTGCCGCGGCGGCGCTGACGTTCCTGCAGGCGCTGCGCGAGGGTGACTCCGCGACCATCCTCGCGCTGGCGGGACCGGAGGCCCTGACGATCTGGGGATGGGACGATTCCGGTGACGTCGGTCGCGACATCCAGAAGATCCAGTCGATTGACCTGGGCGGCGAAATCCTCCAGTCAGTGTCATACGGGGATGTGCTGCACCCTGCCCGCGGACGGGTCTACTTCCAGCTCTCGGAAAGCGACTGGTTGCGATTCGAGCTGATTCAACTCGCCGGCCATTGGCTGGTGGATGACTGGGCTCACAGCATCGGCCCGCCCAGTTGATGTCCGTTCGGCCCACTCGGCGAAGCCGAATCGCAACCTGCTGATATCGTCAGTCTCGATCTGGCTGGGCTGAACCGATTCCTGTGTGGAGGACGGTATGACGGAGCAACAAGCCGAGACCGAGGGGCCGCTGGACGGCGTCATTGTGATGACCAACGGGGCCGAGGCCGATTGGTCGGATCACCGCTCCGGCATGGCAATTCAGTTCGGCGTCTCGGGAGACCTTTCGGGATCCGAAGAGGTCTTCATGACCCGGCAGAAGATTCCCCCCGGGATGTATTCGACGCCGCACTGGCACGTTAACTGCGAGACGGCCATGTACATCCTGCAGGGACCGATCGTGATGTCTTACGGCGAACAGCTGGAGCACGTTCACGAGGTCGAGACGGGCGACTTTCTCTATGTCCCGCCCCGTGCCATCCACCAGATCAGCAACCCGCGCGACGATCGAGATGCTGAGGTCGTCCTCTGCCGCAACGCAGCCGAAGAGATCGTTGCGGAGGTGGACATTCCCGGAGCACCAGGGTGCTCGCCGGCTGAATAGCGCGCCGGCTAGCCGGCCGCCATCGAGAACGCGCGCTCGGCTTGCAACTCTTCCAAGTAGGAGAGCATGCCCGGAATCGCTGCGTGCGCACCCTGTAACGCGGTCACGACGAGATCGGCGCCAATCACGTTGTCGCCGCCGGCGAAGACGCCTGGTCGCGAGGTTCGTCCCTGTTCGTCGACCAGCACTTCGCCCCAGTCGTTGACGTCGATACCCGAGTCGCCGTAGACGTCACGCCCAACGTCATAGCCGACGGCCACCACGAACGAGTCGCAGTCGATCACGAACTCGGAGCCCGGCACGGGCTGCGGGCGCCGACGCCCGCTCTCGTCAGGTTCTCCCAGGCTCATCCGCACGCACTCGACCCCGACGACCCTGCCGTCCTCGCGGATCAGGCTGACCGGCGTCGTCAAGTACTCGAAGATCACGCCTTCCTCGCGCGCGTGACGGCGTTCCTCTTCGCGGCCCATCATCTCGTTCTCGGTTCTGCGGTAGAGCAGCCGCACCTCGTCGGCGCCCAGGCGCACGGCAGAACGGACGCAGTCCATTGAGGTGTCGCCGCCGCCGACCACCACGACCTTGCGGCCGATGTCGGGCGTGCTACGCAGCGCCGCAGGCAGCATCTCGTCGTCCAGGTTGGCCCGCACCAGGAACTCGGTGGCGCTGTAGACCCGAGCCAGGCGTTCTCCGTCGAGCCCGAGTTGTTTGCCGACGCTCGCTCCGTGGGCCAAGAACACCGCATCCCACTTCGTGAGTTCGCTCCAGCCGATGTCGACCCCGGCTCGTGTTTCGAAGCGGAACTCGACGCCGGCCGCCTGCAGGGCCTCGGTCTTCTCGTCGACGATGTGTTTCGCCGACTTGAAGTTGGGGATCCCGTAGCGCAGCACGCCGCCGGCCGAGGGCCAGGCCTCGAACACCGTCACTTCATGACCGGCCTTGCGCATCTGCTCGGCGACGGCCAGGCCTGAGGGTCCGGCGCCGACGACTGCTATTCGCTGACCGGTTTCAATCTCGGGCCGGGGAATCGGGAAGCCTCCGCGCTGCTGCCGATCCCAGTCGCCGAGGAACGCCTCGAGCTTGCCGATTGCGACCGGCTTGGCGTTCTTGCCCACCACGCAAACGCCTTCGCAGAGCGCCTCCTGGGGGCAGAGGCGGCCGCAGAGTTCGGGCATCTCGGACGTCCGGCGGAACACCGCCGCCGCATCGGCGAGCTTGCCGATCTCCAGGTAGGCCAGCGCGCCCGGAATGTCGTTGTCGATTGGACAGGCCACGGTACATGGAGCAGCCGGACACTGGATGCAGCGCTGTGCCTCGAACATCGCGGGACCGGCGGTGTAGCCGTAGTAGACCTCGTCCCAGTTACGGACGCGGTCGTGCGGAGTCTGTTTGGTGACGTGATGCGGTGGAATCCGCAGTCGCTGGCGGCGGTCAATCGGCTGTCCCGCGCGCGTCAGTTGTGGTGTTCTGGCGCGGCGCTTGGCAGCCGATCGTTTCGGCTTGCCGGGGTCGGGATCAGACGTTTCTTCAGCCATTTCAGCCAACACGCTCCTCGCTCTGAACCGTGTGACCTACGGTCATCATAGGTCTTCGAGGGCGTCTCTTGCCTGTTAGCCTCGATTCATGGATGAGGATGTAACGCAACGTTTCGTAAAACTTGACAGCATCACCCTGGCGCGCCAGTTTGGCACCCTTGCCCGAGGTAATGAGCGCGCCGTTCGGCTGGATCTCTGCTGCTTTCTGATTGGTCGGATCGTTGAACCGGACTTTGATCAGCTGTCCGCTCTGCGGCGGCTCGACGAGCTCGCCGATGCGGCTCGCGGCGACGGGCCCAGTCGTGAAGCGGAACAGGTGGAACGGCTCTGCCGCGTGCTGTTCGAAGAGCAGCGGTTTCGGGGCGACACCGACACGTACTATGACCCGCTGAACTGTTGCCTGCACTCGGCGCTCGAGACCGAGCGCGGCATGCCGATCACTCTCGCGGTCGTGATGATCGAAGTGGCGCGACGCATCGGCCTCGAACTGCACGGCGTCGGCGCACCGTTCCACTTTCTGATCAAGTACGTGGATGCCGAATCGCAGGTCGAGCACTTCCTCGATCCGTTCCACGCCGGACGCGAGATCGACCGTCAAGCGCTCAGCGAGCGATTGCGGGCGACGAATCAGGGCGCAGGACCAAACCCGGAGTCATTCCTGGCGTCGGTGACGAAGCGGCAAATCCTGCAGCGCATCCTGACCAACCTCAAGGGCGCTGGCGTGCGCAAGCGCGATTATGTCTCCGCGATTGCGGCCACCGACTTCCTGCTGGCGCTCTCTCCATGGTCGCTTGAGGATCGACGCGATCGCGGGCTGCTGTGTTACCAGACCGGGCAGTACATCGAGGCGCTTGACGACCTCCAGCAGTACCACGAGCACGCCGGGAATGCTCCGGATGCGGACCGAGTAGCCGATTTCATCGAGCGGGTGCGCACACGGATCGCCCAAGGGACGGGATAGGCGGGCGGCTTCGACTGGCGCTTGCGTGCGCGGAATGTTCCGGACTCGACCAGAGGCGGCCGCGATCCGCTATATTCACACATGGCGGCCGTCGGGAATGCTGCAACTGTCGGCGCCGGATTCATTTCTGACATTCGATCATCTCGCAGCCTGAGAAACCAAAGGGGAATGGCCAACGCGACAGCCCTGCGCAGTGTCAACGGGGCTGTGACGAATAGCGCAGTGCCTGCCAACGCCTTCCGTCACGTACACGACGAACTCGCCTACCGAACCGAGGACGGCCCGTCGTTTCGTGACATCACCGAAGAGGTGCGAGCAATCGTCAGCCGCTCCGGTGTGGGCTTCGGACAGGTCTCGGTGTTCTCGCAGCACACGACCGCTGCCATCATCTTGCAGGAGCACGAACCACTGCTCCTCGAGGACCTCCGTGATCGGTTGATTTCGTGGGGTCCGCCGGGCATCTACTACCGGCACAACGACTTCGAGATCCGCACCGTCAACATGCACGAGAACGAGCCCGAGAACGGCCACTCGCACGTCCAGCACATGATGCTCGGCACGTCGGAGACCATTCCCGTGCTCAGCGGTGAGCTGCACATCGGCGAGTTTCAGTCCATCTTCCTGGTCGAGCTCGACGAGTCGCGCGACCGCCGTATCAGCGTGACGGTGCTCGGAGTCCCGGGAGAGTAGCTCGAGCGCTACAATCCGGTCCCAACCAGCGACCGCCCCGGCGATGACCGGGGCGGTCGTTTCTATACTGCAGTCATGACGCGGAGCGGCCCCAGCACCTTCGATCCACTCGCCGCGGCTCAGACCACGCTCGACACTCCACTCGCCCGGATCCTCGCCGATCGCATCCGGCAAGGCGGTCCGATGACGTTCCAGGAGTGGATGAAGACCTGCCTCTACCAACCCGAACTCGGTTACTACCGACGCGGACGACCCACTGTCGGGCGAGACGGCGATTTCCTCACCAGCCCTGAAGTCCATCCGCTGTTCGGAGCCGCGGTCGGGCACGTCGCCATCGAGCTCTGGCGCCAGTTGGACGGTCCGGCTACGTTTCGCGTCGCCGAGGTGGGGCCTGGAACGGGCTCGCTCGCCGAATCGATGCTGCGCCACATTCGCGCCGTAGCACCCAGACTCGCCGAGGCGATCCAATACACGACGGTCGAACCTGACGACCACGCGGCTCAGGCGCTGGACAGCCGCCTGAGAGTTATCCACCGCGTCAACAGAGTCCACAGCATCAACCAGCTCTCCGGTTGCCAGCATCTCGTTGTCGCTAACGAGCTGTTGGATGCGCTTCCAGTCCACCGCCTGCAGTTCATCGACGGCGCGTGGCGAGAGCTTCGCGTGAACCACTCAACGGTCGACGGCTTTCATGACGCCGTCGGCGCGGTGAGTGAACCATCGCTGCTCGAGCCGCTAGGCGAAATCACGCCCGGTGAGGGCCAGATTGTGGAAGTCGCGCCCGACCGAGGTGCGATCACCACATCGCTGGCGAGGTGCGTTGACGATCGCGGCCTGCTTCTGTTGTTCGACTACGGCTATTCGCGTGACCGGCTGTACGCGTCCTGGCGTCGCGATGGCACGCTGATGACCTTCCGCAACCACGTGCCGGGCGACGATCCCTACGCCCATCCTGGAGAGCAGGACCTCACCACCCACGTCGACATCGATCAGGCAGAGGCGGCGGCGCAAGCGTCCGACCTGGCGCCACTACCACGACTCAGTCAGTCGGAGTGGTTGCATCAGCTCGGCGCGGCGGTGCTGCCGGGAGTCGCCGAATCGGTCGCAGACACGAACACATATCTCTCCGCCCGCCGTGCGAGCGAGACACTGACCGATCCGGCCGGCCTCGGTCGGATTGCCGTAATGGGATTCACCAAGGGCGCGATCAAGCCCTTGCCGGGATGGATGCCATCGTGATCGAGCCGGGCGACGAGCTCCCCGATACCGATCTCCACTTGCGCGAGTATCTCGGTGACGGACCGCTGCTGATCCTCTTCTACACCGAGGCGAACACGCCGTTGTGCACGCAGCAACTGTGCAGCTTTCGCGACGACGAGGAGATGCTCAACGAACTGCAGGCGTCGGTCGTGGCAATCTCGGCCGACCCCCTGGATGAGCTGCTGCGCTTCGACCAGGAACACCTCTTCCCGTTCCCGCTCGTCACCGATACCGAGCTGAGCGCGGCCGAAGCATTCGGCGTCGTTGACGAGACGGGCCAACGCGCTCAGCGCGCGGCCTTTGTCGCCGATCCGAGCGGCGCGATTACGCTTGCGATTCCGTTCTATCAGCCCAACGACCTCAATCAGTATCAGCGGGTCTTCGAGGCGCTCGGTCTGGACATCTGATGCTCCACTCTTTTGATTCGCTTGAGCACGAGATCCTGGAGGAGCAGATCAGGCTCTGCGAAATCGCCGCGCCAACAGGCAGCGAGCGCCTTCGTGCGGACTACGTCGCCGCTGCGTTCGAGACGCTCGGCTTCCGAACGCGGCGAGACGATGTGGGCAACGTCATTGCTCGCCATCCAAACTCGACAGGTCAGCCGGTTGTGCTGAGCGCCCATCTCGACACGGTGTTCGGGCCCGACCAGGCGGTGGTCGTCGCCCGTCCCGGCGAACGAAACCCGTATCGGTCGCACGAAGTCGTCGCCGAGGGAGAGTTCCACGCTCCGGGCATCACCGATGCGGCGGCCGGGCTGGCAGCGATGTTGGCGATCGCCGGGACTCTCGCGGACACGCCCGCCGCGGCACACCTGCTGTTCCTGGCGACGGTCGGCGAGGAGGGTCGCGGCGACCTGCGGGGCGCGCGACACTTCTTCGACTCCGAGCCGGGCCGCTCGGCGCGAGCCTTCATCACCATCGACCACTCGGACCCCGCGGCGATCGTCCATCGCGGCATCGGGTCACGCCGCTACAACGTGAGCTACCGTAGCAGCGGCGGCCATAGTTGGGCTCATTTTGGTCGATACAACCCGGCCTTCGCGCTCGCCGCAGCCGCTGATCGTCTGGGTGACATCCGCACTCCGCGCAGTCCGCGCACGACGTACAACGTCGGCGTGGTTCGGGGCGGAGAGACGGTCAACGCCATACCCGAGCTCGCGCAGATGGACATCGATCTGCGCAGCGAGTCTCACTCGCAACTCGAGCAACTGGACAGCGACCTGCAGGAGATCATCCGTTTCGGCCACCAGAAGGAGATGCGGCGCCGTGGCGCAGGCGCCGAGGAACCGCTCGTCACCCAGATCGGCGATCGGCCGGCCGGCGTTACGCCGATTGAGTCCGATCTTGTCCAGGCTGCTGTTCGCGCGCTGGAGGCTGAGACGTTTCAGCCGCGCCTGATCGCCGCTTCGACCGACGCCAACGCCGCCATCGCGGCCGGCGTTCCGGGCATCGCGATAAGCTGGGGCGGCAGATCCGACAATCAGCACAGCGTGCGCGAGTGGTTCAATCCGAACGATCGAAGCCGTTCATTGCGCGTCATCGCGAGGCTGCTGATCGACCTGGCTCAGAGCAGTCCTGGTCGCCCGCCTGATTAGACTGAGTCCATGCCAATCGCAGACCTGCACGCCTACAGCGACATTGTTGTCGACCACTTCCAACACCCGCGCAACGCCGGTGAGCTCAGCGACGCCAACGCGGTCGGTGAAGATCGCAACCCGGTCTGCGGCGACCACATGAAGCTGATGCTTCGGATTGAGAACGATGCGATCGCCGAAGCCCGCTTCCAGACTCGCGGCTGTCCCGCCGCGATCGCGACCAGCAGCATGGCAACTGTGGTGCTCACAGGGATGCCGGTCGAAGAGGCGGCGCAACTCAAGCGGCAGGACTTTGTCGATGCGGTTGGCGGCTTGCCCAAGGCGAAAGTCCATTGCTCGGTGCTCGCCGCAGCGGCGCTGAAGAAGGCGCTGGCGAACTATTCCAACCCAACCCCCGTAGGCCGCTCCGCGTGAACGAACGTCGGTTTCCGCTGCATCAGACAGTGCTCGATTTGCAGGCGAAGGGCGAGAACGCACTCAACGACTGGTTTCCGATCGGCGATTCTGTGTCGACGATCCGCATCTGCCTCGAGGATCCGCGACACAATGCCCTGGCCGCCGCGCTGATCGTGCTGGATACGCAACTCGCCCTCGAGGATGGCGGGACGGAGCGCGTCGACCAACGCCTGCTGGGCGACGGGGGCGTCGATGTCGAGGGGCGCGAAGGCGCTCCGCCGGCCGTCGAGCTTCGGATCCCCAGGATGCCGCTCGGAGCGCACTCCGCGATGGCCGCCGCCAAGTCGGATCGCGCCTACAGCGCAGCTGCCCGGCTTTCGCTCAACGGCGATGCGGCAGTGATGCTGGTCGGCATCGCGCCGTACCCGATCCGGGCGCGACAGATAGAGTCTGTCGTGCGCGGCCGCACCTTGAACGACCGCATCATCGATCTCGCCGCACAGACCGCTCGCTCGGAGGCACAGCCCTACGGCGTCGGCGACCTCACCGACGGCGTCGCTGTCAATCAGATCGAGGACGCGGTACGACGACTGTTCCGACGCCTACGCGACCGTTTACAAGATGCCCAACCGCATGCCAGCCGCCATTCTGCTCGCCGCCGGTGAATCCACGCGCATGGTCGAACCCAAGCAGCTGCTTGACTGGCAGGGTCAAACGCTGGTGGCCGCGCAGGTCGAGACGTTGCTCGAGGCGCAGTGCCGCCCGGTGATCGTCGTGCTGGGCGCACACGCCAACCGCGTTCGCCAGGCCATAGCGGGTCGCGCCGAGGTGCAGATTACGACCAACCAGCAGTGGCGCCGCGGACGCGCCTCGTCGATCAGGGCCGGAGCACGCGCCGTTCCGCCCGCCGTCGACGCCGTCGCGGTCGTGTCGGTGGATCAGCCGACCAGAGCGGAGGTCGTCGCCTGGCTGGCCAAGGAGCTGGTGTTGTCCACGGATGCGTTGATCGCCGTGCCGAGGCGCGAGGGACGAAACGGACATCCACCAGTCTTTCGCGCCCAACTGCTTCCCGAACTGCAAGATGTAACGGAACGCGAGGAAGGTCTTCGACAAATCAGACGCCGGCACGCGGATCGCACTATCTTCTTGGAGATGAACGATCCGCTGGTGACGCTCAACCTCAACACGCCCGAGGCGTATCGTCGTGCGATCGAGCTCTTGTAAACTGCAGCAGGTGCAAGAATCCTGCGCGACGCATACGAAGCGCCGCCAAGTCGGGATAGGCGCCTTCGCGGGAACAGCAAATCTCTCGCCAGATAGAGTGGACAACTGATGGCCACACCGTTACGACAGACCATCCAGGTTGGCAAGTACGTCGTTGGACAGCAGCTTCGCCGGACGGAGCGCTACCCGCTCGTGCTGATGCTCGAGCCGCTGCTGCAGTGCAATCTCGAATGCGCCGGTTGCGGCAAGATCCAACATCCGACGGACATCCTGCGCCGGCGTCTTTCGCCGCAGCAGTGCTGGGACGCCGTCGAAGAGTGCGGCGCTCCGGTCGTTGCCATCGCCGGTGGCGAGCCGTTGATCCACAAGGACATCGTCGAGATCGCCAAGGGATTCACCGAGCGCAAGAAATTCGTTTACCTCTGCACCAATGCGATCCTGCTCGAGCGGAAGCTGCAGGACTTCGAGCCTGATCCCTACCTGACGTTCTCCGTCCATGTCGACGGGTACGAGCAGGACCACGACGACTCAGTTTGTCGGGACGGCATCTGGGATGTCGCGATCCGCGCGATCGAGGCGGCCAAGGAGCGCGGCTTCCGGGTGACGACGAACAGCACCTTCTTCCTGGGCGCCAAGCCCGACCGGATCCGGATGATGTTCGACAAGCTGATGGAGATTGGCGTCGACGGGCTGATGATCTCGCCGGGTTACCCCTACGAGAAGGCTCCGGACCAGGAGCATTTCCTGGCTCGCAACCAGACCAAGGAACTGTTCCGCGACATCCTCGACGATCCGCCCAGGCACTGGAAGTTCAACCACTCCGAGCTGTTCCTTGACTTCCTCAAAGGGGAGATTGAGTACGACTGCACACCCTGGGGTAACCCGACGTACACCGTGTTCGGCTGGCAGAAGCCCTGTTACTTGATGGATGAGGGCTACGCTGACAGCTTCAGGGAACTGATCGAAGAGACGGAATGGGAGAAGTACGGCGTCGCCTCGGGCAACCCGAAGTGCGTCGACTGCATGGTTCACTCCGGCTACGAGGCGTCGGCGGTGATCGACGCCACGACCAACCTCAAGGCCGGCCTGCGTAGCTTCGTTGGTTCGATCCGCTAGACGAGCTTGAAGCGGACGCCGCAGAGCATCACGACCGACTCGTCCTCCGACACCTCAAGGTCATGATGGCGCGCCGTCGAAACGACGTGCCCTCGATCGATCGTCGCCACTTCGAGGCCGCCCAGACCTTCTCCCCGGCCGTCCGACGCCTCCACGAACCGAAGCGTCGCGTCATCCAGCGCGACGGTCGGGTGACCGTCATCATCTGAGCCGGTCGGGACTTCCAGCACTTCCGACCAGCGAGCCGCCATTGCCGATGGGTCGTCGCTCTGTAGCTCCGCCGCTGTCATCGCGGTGATCACGTGCTCACGCTTGGCCGGCAGCCAGTGGTCGCCGGCGGGATTCCAGGGACCGTCGAGCTGGTCGTCGCCGGTGTTCCAGCGCAACTCCGCGATCGCTCCGGGGACATCCTTGGGGTGGAGCTGGATCCCGTCGGTCTGATCGTTGCCAGAGTCCGTGATCAAGCGGATGCTGAGGTTGGCAACGTGCTCGCGTCTCGCGGCAATGTCGCTGCACTGCATGATGACCATGTAGCCGCCGTCGCCTCCGCGCCGTCGCAGGTAGCGCCCGCCGGCGGTGCCGGGCATCATCGGTGAGACGACTTCGAGGAACGAGTTGCCGATCGGCATGAGGAAGTTGTGCAGGCCGAACCGGCCCACGCCGGGGTCGCGGTGACAGACCTCCAGCCCGAAGACGCCTCGCAGGTGCGCCTCGATCATGTCCAGATCTTCCGCGACGAGACAGATCTGCCGCATCCGCAACATGGCGCACCTCTCTCCGACTGTCGGCCCTTGCGGGCCGTTCAACTCACCTGCCCTTGAACACGGGACGCCGTTTCTCAACGAACGCCCGTCGTGCCTCGATCGAATCCTCACTCTCGCCCACGCGGCGCATCCGGTCCGCCTCGCGCCGAACAGCTTCGGAGAGAGGAATCGTGAAGGCGTCGTTGAGGTTGTTCTTGATCTGTGCGATCGCGCCGGGATGCGAGTCGCGCAACTGCGCCGCGACCTGCAGGACGTTGGGCATCAGCTCTTCCGGGTCGTAGACGCCGTTGGCCAGACCGAGCGACAGCGCCTCTTCCGGGTGCACACGGTCGGGCAGCAGGTACATCTCGCGCGCCTTGCCCATGCCCACCAGTCGCGGCAGCGTCCAGGTGCCGCCGAAGTCGCCCGAGAATCCGACCTTGAGGAAGGCGGTGTAGAGATACGCCGTGGTCGACATGTAGCGCAGATCGCAGGCGAGGGTGATCGAGCAGCCCGCGCCGGCTGCGCCGCCGTTGATCGCGGCGATGGTCGGCTTGGGCATCTGGTGCAGCAGGATCGATGTGCGCTCCGAATGAGTCAGGTTGTAGATGCTCTGCTCAAGGTTGCGGATGTCGCCGCGCCCCGTGTCCTTGAGGTCGCCGCCAGCGCAGAACAAGCGCCCGGCGCCGGTCAGGATCACGACACGGACGTCGTTGTCAGCGGCGGCCTGCTCACAGGCCAGGGGCAGCTCCGTCAGCATCGTCCCATTGAGCGCGTTGAGCGACTCGGGGCGATTCAAAGTGATGGTGCAAATGCCGTCTTCCAGGTCGTAGAGGAGCGTTTCGTACATCGTCTGCACTCTCAGGGGTTCACCGGGGCACTGGCTGATTCAGACAGTCTACGACTGCGACCAAACGGCGAATGTATGCAACACTCTGTTCATGCTGATCGTCGCCACAGCACTGCCCTGGGAAGCGCAAACCGCTCGTGGCGGTGCAGCCATCGCCGGCCGCGGGCGTACACGCCTGATCACGAGTGGCATCGGGCCGGAGCGGGCGCGAGATACCGCCCAACAGGTGCTGGAAACGACCGATCCGGACAAGATCACCGCGATCCTGAGCGTGGGGGTGGCCGGAGGGCTGACCAACGACATGCGGCGTCCGGCCTTAACGCTGCCGCAGCAAGTTGTGCGACAGGCGGACGAAGCCAGATGGGAACTGGACGGCCCGCTCTATCGGCGCGCATCGCGGACACTCAACGAGGCCGATTTCTACTGGCGCCCGGCAATCAGCATCACCACCCCTCGCGTCCTGTTCACGCGCCCCGAGAAGCTGGCGGCGGCAGAGTCGGGCGCACAGATTGTGCAGATGGAAGACAGCGAGTGGGCGGAGTTGTGCGCCTCGGCCAGCGTGCCCTTTATCGCCCTCCGGGTCGTACTCGACGCGCTGGACGACGACATTCCGGTGGAGTTCGGTCAGTGGCGGCGGGACGTGCCGACCGCGATGGATATTACGCTCGGCGCAATTCGGCGGCCGAAACTGCTGCGCGAGCTGGCAGGGTTAGGTCTGCAACGACGCGCGGCGTTGCAAGAGCTGGAGCGAGCGCTGACTGTGCTGATTCCCGCCCTCGCGCCTGTTCAGGTCAACTAGACAACGACCGCTGAGTCGCAGTGAAACGCGCCCTGGTCACCGGAGCCAACGGCTTCATCGGGGCTCACGTGGTGCGCGCAGCGCTCGACGCTGGCGTGGAGGTCCGGGCGATGGTTCGTCCGGACAGCGACCAGCGCAGCCTGGACGGCCTCGACGTCGAGAGGGTTTACGGAGATCTGACCGACTCGGGTTCACTGGCGGAGGCTGTTGTGGGAGTCGACACTCTATTCAACGTCGCAGCGCGCTACGACTTGAGCCGGCGGGCGCGTCGCGACGCCTATCGCGCCAACGTCGAAGGCACCCGGGAACTCATGCTGGCCGCGCTTCGGGCGCAGGTCGACCGGATCGTGCACACATCGTCGGTGGCCGCGGTCGGTCCGCCGCGCGATCCGGCGCGTCCGGCGGATGAGTCGCAATGGGCCACCGTCGAACACGCTCCGGGACCCTATGAAGAGACCAAGATTCTGAGCGAGCGACTTGTCCACGACCTGGTCAAGACTGAGTCGTTACCCGCCGTCTGCGTGCTGCCAACCGCGCCAATCGGACCGCTCGATCTGAAACCCACCCCCACTGGTCGGCTGATACGAGATGCGGCGAGTGGGTCGATGCCGGCTTACATCCGCACAGCGGGTCTGAACATCGTGCACGTCTCGGATATTGCGGTTGGGCATGTCAAGGCGGCCATGATGGGGCACGTGGGCGAGCGCTACATTCTCGGCCACCAGCGAGGCAATCTGACGCTGCGCCAGATCATCGAACGTGCCGCGGTGTTCGGTGGCTCGCCGCAGCCCCGGGTTGCAATCCCGTCAACCGTCGCGCTCGCGGCTGCAGTCGTCGACGAATTCCTGATCAGCGCTTTGACCGGACACCAGCCACGGGCGACCATTGCCGGTGTCAGGCTGGCTCGCCAACGGCAGTACTTCGATTGCCGCAAAGCGATTGAGGTACTGCAGATGCCGCAGACCGATCTGGACGCCACGTTCAGCGACGCAGTGGCGTGGTTTCACAGGGAGGATCGATGAGTACTCAATCAACCCCGCCCGTGGTACTGATCACCGGAGCCAACAGCGGCATCGGCCAAGCCGCCGCCACCGAGCTGGCGCGGCGCGGCTGGCACGTGTTCGCCGCCGCCCGTTCGGTCGAGCGAGGACAGGCCGCCGTCTCCCAGATCCAGAAGGACAGTGGCTCGATCGCCGTTGAACTGCTGGAACTGGATCTTGCCGCGTTTGCCTCCGTCCGACGCGCAGCCGATGAACTGTTGGGGCGTACTGAGCGGCTCGACGTGCTGGTCAACAACGCTGGTCTGACCCTCAACGAGCGACGGGTCACCAGCGACGGCCTCGAGACGATGATGCAGACGAATCACTTCTCGCACGTCCTGCTCACCTCGCTGCTGCTGCCGACGCTGCTCGAGTCGGACGATGCACGCGTCGTCAACGTCAGCTCGCGCGTCTACGAGCGCGTTGAGGCGATGCCGCTGGACGACCTCAACTTCGAGCACTATTGGGGCGGAATCCGGCCCTACTGCGCGACCAAGCTGGCCAACATCCTGTTCACCAACGAACTGCATCGACGCAGGCACGACCGTGGACTGGCCGCCTTCTCCGTCCATCCCGGCGTCGTGGCGACCAGTTTCATGCGGAACTTCCCTGCTCCCATGCGCGCGGCGCTCCGCGTCGCGCGACCACTGCTTCGAAGTCCTGAGCAGGGGGCGGCGCCGGTCGTCGAGCTCGTCACCGACCGGGCGAGACGCGCAGACGCCGGCGAGTACTTCGACCGCCACACCCGCACGCAGCAGCAACCGCAAGCCAGCGACCGCCAGGCCGCCGAGCGCCTCTGGGACGCAAGCAACGAAATCACCGGCGCCGACTGGAGCCTGTCCTAACTCCCGGCCTTGAGCGTGAGCCGCAACGACCCGAGTGTGGCGCCTGGCAGCGGGCGCCCTCAAAGGGTTTCTTACACTTGACGGATGAACAACCCAGCCAAACCGCCTGTCGCATTGATCACTGGAGCCAACAGCGGGATTGGCCAGGCCGCCGCGACCGAACTGGCACGCCGCGGGTGGCATGTCTTCGCCACTGCTCGTTCACCCGAGCGAGGGCAGGCAGCCGTCTCGCAGATCCAGAAGGACAGCGGTTCGAGCGCCGTCGAACTGCTCGACCTCGACCTCGCCTCATTCACGTCGGTGCGACGGGCGGCGGCTGAACTGCTCGAGCGGACCGAGCATCTCGACGTCCTCGTCAACAATGCCGGCGTCAACCTGAATAGCCGCAGCCTGACGGAGGACGGGCTTGAGACGACGATGCAGGTCAACCATTTCGGCCACTTCCTGCTCGCGTCCTTGTTGTTCTCGCGGCTGATGGAATCGGAAGACGCGCGAATCGTCAACGTCTCCTCCACGCTCTACAAGCGTGCCGGCGCGATGCCGCTCGACGATCTCCAGCTCGAACGCAACGGGGGTGGTTTCAAGCCGTACTCGATCTCCAAGCTGGCCAATGTCCTCTTCACGCGCGGGCTGCATCGGCGATATCACGCGGCGGGACTCGCATCGTTCGCGGTACACCCGGGTGGGGTCCGCACTCAACTTGGGGCCGATGGAGACTTGCGGGGGCCGATGCGAGTGGGCTGGCGCATGGTCCAACCGTTTCTGCTCAGCGCCGAGAAGGGCGCGGCGCCGGTTGTCGATGTGGTGAGCGACGCAGACAAGCGAAATGATGCCGGCGCCTACTTCCACCGGCACAAGATTCAGCAGCTGAACCAACACGGCGCGGACGCTTCGGCCGCAGACGCGCTCTGGCAGGCCTCTATCGAACTCACGCAAGCGGAATGGCCCGAGGCATGACGATTTCCAACCGCGAAGAACTAATTGCCGAACTCCAACAAGACAGCGAGGAGTTCCAGGAAGCGGTCGCGCAACTGCCCGATGAGGCGTTCGAGCGCGGCGTCTACGAGCAGGGCTGGAATGCGCGTCAGTTGCTGGCCCACATCGCCGCGATCGAGTGGACATATCCGCGACTGATCGAGCGCGCCGAGCAGCGGGCGTCGGGCGAGGTTGTCCCGCAGGGCGGCGGGGCCGGTTTCGACATGGACGCCTACAACGCGAAGCAGGTCGCGCGCCGAGACGATCAGCCGGTCGAGCAACTGTTGACCGAGTTCCGGCGCAATCGGGCGGAGACGATCGACGCCATTCGAGCAGCGGATGAGGAACTGCTTAAGCAGCCGACCCGGTCAGCAGGTGGGGTTGAGGGCACACTGCTGGACGTTCTTGAGGGCGTGGCGGTCGGCCATGTTCGTGAGCACGTCAACGACTTGCTCAAGGGAGCGCGTTCGGAGTAGCTGGAGATCACAGCAGCGGCCTCTTCGGGGCCGCTGCTGTCCGTGCCTCTTCGCGAACGAAGGACTACTGCCTCGGAAGCTGCAGGCCTCGGGTGGCGATGATGTTGCGCTGAATCTCGGACGTGCCGGCCGCGATCGTGCTGGGGACGGACGACATGTAGGAGCGGCCGATTCGGGCGGCGAGCGGGGCGTCGGGATCGTCGGGGTCGATCCGCTGACTGTGCAGGCCCATCATGTTGACGCCGAAGCGAGAGACGCGCTGGCCCAGCTCGGAGCCGAACATCTTCGACATTGACGCCTCGTGATTCGGGACGAGTTCTTGCGACTGCATCCAGACAACCCGGTAAGAGATCAGTTTGGCAATCTCCGACTCGATCATCAGGTTGGCGAGTCCGTTGCGGACGCCCGGATCGTCGATCAGCTTGGCGCCGCCGCGCCGGCCCGGCTTCTCGGCCGCGTACTCGGACATCAGCTCGACGCTCTTGCGGGAGGTCGCCGACCATGCGACGCCGGAGCGCTCGAAGTCGAGCAACGTGGCGGCAACGTACCAGCCGCGGTTGTACTCGCCCATCATGTTCGCCGCCGGCACGCGCACATCGGTGAAGTAGACCTCGTTGAAGCCGTGTTCGCCGAGCATGTTGATCAATGGCCGCACCTCGATGCCCGGCGTGTTCATGTCGAGCAGGAAGTAGGAGATACCCCGGTGCTTGGGCGCTTCGGGGTCGGTGCGGGTAAGCACGTGGATCCAGTCGGCGTAGTGTGCGCCCGATGTCCAGATCTTCTGCCCGTTGATCACGAAGTCGTCGCCGTCGCGGACGGCGCGGGTCTGCAGGCCAGCGAGGTCGGAGCCGTTGCCGGGCTCGGAGAAGCCCTGGGCCCAGTAGGACTCGGCGTTTGCGATCCGCGGCAGGTGCTCCTGACGCTGCTCCTCGGTGCCGTGCAACATCAGACAGGGGCCGACCATCGAAATGCCCTGACCGCCCGAACCGGGCGCGCCGCGATAGGCGGCTTCTTCGCGATAGATCATCTGCTGGATGTGGCTGGCTCCACGGCCGCCGTACTCCTCCGGCCAGGCCATGGTCAGCCAGCCCTTGGATGCCGCCCGCTTCTCGAATGCGCGCTCGGCTATGAAATGAGAGTCATCGCCCTCGACTTCCGGGCCGGAGGCCGGCACCCAGTTGTTGTCGATGAAGTCCACCACCTCGCTGCGAAACGCATTGTCGGCTTCCGTGAATTGATAGTCCATGCTTGGCTCCTCGGGTCTCTGCACACCATCCCGCGACCTGCTCGCAGGCGCACAAAGTATAACCAACCCTCCCGATACGCTGATCAACCATGACGAGGAACGGTCAGCCGGTTTGGGATGCGGTGGTGATTGGAGCCGGCCCTGCCGGCGCGACGGCCGCCCGACGGCTGAGCGACGCCGGGGCGTCGACCCTGCTGCTGGAGAAGCGATTGCTGCCCCGTTACAAGGCTTGCGGCGGTGGAGTCCCGGCCAGAACGCTGCAACTCCTGGATGACCTCGACATCTCGCTGGTCAGCGAGGGCTGTGTCGACACGATCGATGTCTCGCGTTTCGGGAGTCATCAGTTTCGCAAGACGTCGGCGCGGCCGCTTGCGTGGATGGTGATGCGCGACCGCTTTGACCAGTTCCTGACCGATCTCGCCTCCGCATCGGGCGCAACGGTGCGCGACGCGACTTCGGTTCAGTCAATCTCAGAATTAGATGGCTCTTATGACATCGAAACTCCATCGGGAGCGGTGAAGGCGCGATACATCCTCGCGGCCGACGGGGCCACGGGTCCGACCTCACGTTGGCTGGGTATCGACGCTGCACCGACTCGCAGCGCCGCATACGAAGTCGAAGTGGCCGCGCCTACTGCGGCGCTTGAACACTGGCATCAGGCCGCCAACGTTGATGTCGGCTACCGACCATGGGGCTACGGCTGGGTATTCCCCAAGGACGGCAAGCTTTCCGTCGGTGTTGTTGCCGCCCCCAGGCGAGGCCGCTCGATTCGCAAGCAGACCGACCGCTACCTCGGGCGGCTTGGACTCGAAGAGGCCGACGTGATCAATGTGCAAGGGCACCCGATTCGGTATCGGCGCTCGATCCTCGAACCGGTCGCCGCGGAGCGCGCGCTGCTGCTCGGGGATGCCGCCGGTCTGGCCGACGAGTTCACGGCTGAGGGGATCGCTTACGCCGTCCACTCCGCTAACCTCGCCGCTCAGGCGGTGTTGACCGCCGACGATCTTGCCGGTGCCTACACCAGGTCGGTCAACCGCGAGATTCAGCCCGAACTGGACGCCGCTCGGACCATTTCTCGGCTCTACTACTGGTGCGTCACGACCTGGCCCTGGTTGGCGCTGACGGCTTCGAAGCACGTCAACTACCTCTGGCGAGCGTTCTTTCGCGTCATGCGCGGCGAGAGCACTTACGAAGATGAGCTGTCGGTGTTGCCGTTCAACGCGCGCCTAGCTTGTGCGCTGAGCGGAGGTGCCTGATGCCTCGCCGACGCCGTACTCCCAGGCCTCTGCGGCCGACCGCGATTATCAACCGGTTGATCCGGGAGGCCCCGCTGACGCCCTGGCGGGCGACGAATGATCCGGTGACTGAGTTGGTGCTGACCCTGCTCTCGCAGAACACCTCCGACACCAACTCCGGGCGGGCTTTCCAGCAGCTTCTGAAGCGCTATCCCGACTGGGATGCCGTCCTCGAAGCGCCGGTCGAGGAGTTGGAGGAGACGATCCGTCCCGGTGGTCTGGCGCGGACCAAGGCGCCGAGGATGCAGGCGCTGCTGGCCATGCTGCGGGATCGATTGGGGGGCGATTGGGACGCCTCGCGGCTGGAGGACATGCCGATTGATGAGGCGAAGGCGTGGCTGACCGAGCTGCCCGGGGTGGGACCCAAGACGGCCGCCTGCGTGCTGCTGTTCTCGCTCGGCCGACCAGCTCTGCCCGTGGATACTCACGTCCACCGTGTTGCCCAGCGGCTTGGTCTGATTGGCTCCAAGGTTGCTGCGGTTGCCGCGCACGACATGCTTGAGGCGCAGCTCCCGCCCGACAAGTACTACGACTTCCACGTCACGCTGATCCGCCACGGTCGCCGGGTTTGTCACAAGCAGCGACCCAGGTGCGGCGAATGCGTATTGATCGATCGCTGTCCGGGCGCCGACGACTTCATCTACGCCTGACTCCAAAGATGTAGCCTCACTTAGTTTCAACACCGACGAAGGAGACGAACAATGAGCGCCATCGCGCAAACCACTGCCGGAACGATCGAGGGATCGGAAGAGAACGGACTCTGCGTGTTCCGCGGTGTCCCATTCGCCGCGCCGCCGGTTGGCGAGCTTCGCTTCAAAGCGCCGCAACCAGTCGAATCCTGGGAGGGCGTGCGCGAGGCCAAGTCGTTCGGCCCAATCTCGCTGCAGGCGCCGAACGAGATGCTGGAGGCTCTGCTGCCGGTGTCCGACCCGCCGCAGCCGCAGAGCGAGGACTGCCTCTACCTCAACGTCTGGACGCCCGGTCTGGACGGCGCGCGGCCGGTCATGGTCTGGATCCACGGGGGCGCGTTCACGATCGGCTCGGGCAGCGAGGACTACTACGACGGCGCCAACCTCGCGTCGCGCGGGGACGTGGTGATCGTGACGATCAACTACCGACTCGGCGCGCTCGGCTTCCTGAACCTGCCTGCGCTCGGCGAGACCAACTTCGGGATGCGCGACCAGGTCGCGGCGCTGAAGTGGGTGCAGCAGAACATCGCCAACTTCGGCGGGGACCCGGGCAACGTGACGATCTTCGGCGAGTCGGCGGGCGGGATGAGCGTCGCCTCGCTGATGGCCTCGCCCGAGGCGGCCGGGCTGTTCCAGAAGGCGATCCCGCAGAGCGGCGCCGGGCACAATGCGCTCAGCGTTGAGGAGACCAACGGCACTGCGTTCAAGTTCTGCGCGGCGCTCGGCGTGGAGCCGGAGGATGTCGACGCGTTGATGGCGGCGGACGCTTCCGACATCCTGGCGGCGTCGGTCGCCGTTGACCCCCTCGCGAGCGCAGAATCCGCAGCCGACATGGCGGACGCCGGCGCATCGGCCACACCGCAGATGCCGTTCCAGCCCGTGATCGATGGCGTGTTTCTCTCGCAACTGCCGATCGACCACATCCGCAGCGGCTCGGCCGACGGCGTGGCGACGCTGGTCGGATCGCTCGATGAAGAGATGAAACTGCTGCTCGCGGCGGGACCGACGGAACCGATGACCGACGAGGCCGCAACCGCGATGTTCGGGATGATGCATCCGGAACCGGAGTCGGCCTATGGCACGTATCGAGCAGCCAGGCGCGAGCGTGGCGAGGACGACTCGGCCGACGAGATCTTCGTGGCCGCGATCGGAGACATCATGCTGCGCGTCCCGGGTCTCCGGCTCGCCGACGCGCAGACCTCGCGTGCTCCGACGTATGCCTACCTGTTCGACTGGAAGTCTCCGGGCATGAACGGGGCGCTGGGTTCCTGCCATGCGCTCGAGCTGCCCTTCGTCTTCGGGACGCACGACGCCGCACCCGAGTTTTGCGGAAGCGGACCTGTCGCCGACGCGTTCTCTGAGTTGACGATGGACACGTGGCTCAACTTCGCCAAGACCGGCAACCCCGCCGGTGCCGGCGTCGACGCCCCCGCCTGGGACGCCGGCGCCAAACCGATCCAGGTGCTCGGCGACAATCCGCGGGTCGAGCACGACTGGCGCGGGCCCGAAGTCGGCGTCTGGGACGACGTCGTTTCCTAGACAGGATCAACCACATGCCCCTCACCCCAATCCGCAAGGACCAACTGACCAAGGTCGGCGTCGGCGCCCAACGACCCGAAGATGTCGTCGTCTCCCGAGACGGACGCGTCTGGCTCGCCGACCCCGAGTCGGCCGTCGTCGAGGCGCTGCCCGATGGCACGCTGAACCGAGTCGGCAATGCCGGCGGCACGCCCAACGGGATCAACATGGACGCCGAAGGCCGGATCGTCATTGCCAATGTCGGCGGACTCGAGACGCCGGGCGGCAGAGGTCCGGTCCAGCGCCTTGATGTGGAGAGCGGCGAGATCGAAGTCCTCGCCGACCAGATCGACGGGATCCCGCTGGTCTCGTCCAATTACCCGCACGTCGACTCGCAGGGGCGCATCTGGGTGACGCACTCGACGTCGCAGTCGGGTGCCGACGCATTCTCCGGCGAGCCTGACGGCTTCCTCTTCCGCATCGAGACCGACGGTTCGCTGACGATGCTCGCGACTGAAATCTTGTTCGCCAACGGCATCACGCTCGACCCACAGGAAGAGAACGCCTACGTCTGCTCGACGTTGGGTTGCCACGTGCTGCGCTTCCCGATCAACGAGGACGGCTCGCTCGGCGAGCGCGAGGTCTACGGACCTCAACTGGGTAAGACGGTCGCGGACCTGGCCGCCATGCGCCCGTTGTCGGCTGAGCAGCGCGGCGAACTGGGCCTGACCGATGGCTGCGGTTTCGACCAGGAAGGCAACCTCTGGGTCACCCTGCCCATGTCCAACAAGGTCGTCGCGATCACGCCGCAGTTCGAGGTCGTCACGATGATCGAGGATCTCGAGGGAGAGATCATGCAGGCGCCGACCAACGTCAGCTGGGGCGGCAACGACATGAGCGACCTGTACATCGGCTCAATCCGCAGCAACTACGTTGTCCACGCCCGCGCGCCGATTCCCGGGGAGCCGCTGGTCCATCAGCGCTAACGGCCATACCTGTCGGTCATTCGGCATGGACGGCCCGTCGGCCAGCACGGACGTCGCGCTGCCTGCCGTGCGCGCTGCGCAATCGTTGCTTGAGTACAACCGACTTCCTCCCCGTCAGCTAGACTCTCGCCGCGTGAGTTTGCGCAACGAGACAGGCTGCAACCTAGAAACCACCATGCCCCTCACACCAATCCGCAAGGACCAACTCAGCAAAGTCGGCGTCGGCGTCCAGCGACCGGAGGATGTCGTCGTCTCGCCCGACGGCCGCGTCTGGATAGCCGACCAGGCCTCGGCAGCCGCCGAGGCCCTGCCCGATGGCACGCTCAACCGCGTCGGCAACGCGGGCGGGTTGCCCAACGGCAACAACATGGACCTCGAAGGCCGGATCATCATCGCCAACGTCGGCGGACTCGACGGCGGCGGCGCGAGCGGCCCGGTGCAGCGGCTCGACGTCGACACCGGCGAGGTTGAAGTCCTCGCCGATGAGATCGACGGCATCCCGCTGGTCATGTCCAACTATCCCCACGTCGATTCTCAGGGCCGTATCTGGGTCACGCACTCGACTTCGCGCACGGGAGACGCCGCGCTCGCCGCCGGCGGTCCCGACGGCCTCCTCTTCCGGATCGAGACGGACGGCTCGCTGACCATGCTCGCGACCGAGGTCGAGTTTCCCAACGGAATCACGCTCGACCCGCGCGAAGAGAACGCCTACGTTTGCTCCACGAGCGGCTGCCATGTACTGCGCTTCCCGATCCACGCCGACGGCACGCTCGGCGAGTCCGAGGTCTACGGCCCGCAGCTGGGCAAGTCGATCGCCCTTGCCGACGCCATGCAGCCTCTCTCGCCCGAAGTGCGCGGTGAGCTCGGCCTCACCGACGGCTGCGGCTTCGACCAGGAGGGCAATCTCTGGGTGACGCTGGTGATGTCGAACAAGGTCGTTGCAATCACACCGCAGCTCGAGGTGGTGACGATGATCGAAGACCTCGACGGCGAGATCATGCAGAACCCGACCAACGTCAGTTGGGGCGGCGACGACATGCGCGACCTCTACGTCGGTTCGATTACCACTGACTACGTCCTGCACGCCCGTTCGCCCATCCCCGGCGAGCCCCTGGTCCACCAGCGCTAGCGGCATGTCCGGACTGCGTCGCCGCCTGTGGCAGCGCGATCGGTTGGCGATTGCGCTGCTGCTGTACGCCATCTGGATTCCTCTGATCGTTGTGGCGATCAACTACGTCGAGTCCTCGACGGGTTCCAACTCGACGGCCGAGGTGTCATCGGATGCGGACGGGCCGGCCGATTTCGCCGATACGGTCGGTTGGACCTGGGGTGTGCTCTGGGTTGGCTACGCGGCGCTGGCGGCCTGGCTGGCGGCGGTCAAGGGGAGAAGTCCGGTGCGCTGGGGTCTGGCCAGCTTGCTCACGTTCATCGCTCTCTTCCCCTTCCTGGCCGTTGCTCCCGAGCGGGGGCGCGACGGGGCCGGGGGATGATGTATCCCCGTCAGGAAAAAAACGCGCGGGAAAATAGAGATGAGGTTGGCGGTTACAAGGGGTCGTCGTCTTCGTCGGGAGGCTCGTCTTCCTGGGGTCGGGCCCCCGCCTTCGCGGGGGCGACTCTGAGATCGGCGGGGGCGAGCTCGAGTTGTGCGGGGGAACCCTCACCCCGGCCCTCTCCCAGAGGGAGAGGGAGCAGCAGGGAGGTGTGGTCATGGAGGTGGCGGAGTTTGTGTTGGGCGACTTCGAAGGGGTCGGTGGCGAGGTACATCTTGACGTTTTGGCGGGCTCGGTCGGTGGGGCGGTAGAGTTCCCGGGCGACGGTGTCGAGGGCCTTGAGCCGGATGTAGCCGGGGAGGGAGCTGTTGGCTCGGCGCCAGAGTCGGTCGATGCGGGCTCGGAGGTGGTAGGGGTTGGGCATGGTTGGGGCTCCTCGTGTCATAGGTGTACGTATGTTCTGATTGTAGTGGGGTTTGGGGCGGATGGGAGATGCCCTTGGGGTGCGGCGTGCCCCCCTCTGTCACTACGTGACATCTCCCCCCGCCTGACGGCGGGGGGAGAGGGGAGCGGGGGAAGGGACCCTCACCCCGGCCCTCTCCCAGAGGGAGAGGGAGTAAGAGGGGACGTGGGCGTAGGGGGCGGCCCCCGCCTGCGCGGGGGCGACTTTGAGTTGGGCGAGGGCGGCGTCGGTGGGGGGAGAGGGGGTACGAGGGGATGAGGGAGGGGCGGTGTTGGTGGAGGGGGTGGGAGCGGGAGTGGGGGCTGCGTGATCTGGCATACTGTGCCTACCGCGACCCGTATCCCGCAATCTGAAGGAACCACCATGCACGATCTTGTGATTCGCAACGGCCTCGTTGTTGACGGCACCGGCGCTGCGGCGCGCCAGGCCGATATTGCCATTGACGACGGCGTTGTGGCCGCCATTGGCGAAGTGAACGACCTGGGGCGCGAGGAAATCGACGCCGAGGGGTTGCTGGTTACGCCCGGCTTCGTCGACATTCACACCCACTTCGACGGGCAGATCACCTGGGACCCGCTGCTGACTCCGTCGTTCTGGCACGGCGTGACGACGGTCGTGTTCGGCAACTGCGGGGTTGGGTTTGCGCCGGCCGCGCCCAACAGGCGCGACTGGCTGATCGGGCTGATGGAGGGGGTGGAGGACATCCCCGGGTCGGCGCTGGCCGAGGGGATGCAGTGGGGCTGGGAATCGTTCCCCGAGTACCTCGACTTCCTTGACACGCTGCCCAAGGCGATCGATATCGGCACGCAGGTGCCGCACGGGGCGGTCCGGGCCTACGTGATGGGCGACCGCGGGGCGCGCAATGAGGACGCGAACCCGGAAGACATCCAGGAGATGGCGTCGATCGTCAAGGAAGGTCTGCAGGCCGGCGCACTGGGCTTCACGACCTCGCGGACGCTGGCGCACCGGGCGATCGACGGCGAGCCGGTGCCCGGCACGTTTGCCGCCGAGGACGAGCTGTTCGGGATCGGTCAGGCGCTCAAAGAACTCGGCACCGGGATCTACGAGGTGGCTCCGGCCGGAGTGACCGGCGACGACGCCAACGCGCCCGAGCTGGAGATCGCCTGGATGCGGAAGCTCTCGGCGGAGATCGAGCGACCGGTCAGCTTCGCGATGGTCCAGTTCGACAACGAGCCGGAGGCGTGGCGCGATGCGCTCGACCGCTCGCTCGAGGCGCTGGAGGACGGCGCCGAACTGTATCCGCAGGTGGCGGCGCGCGGCATCTCGATCCTGCTGACGCTGCGGGGACGGCACCCGTTCATCCACTCGGCCAGCTACCGCGAGCTGGACGAGCTCGACTGGGCGGGGCGTGCGGAGGCGATGCGGGATCCGCAGCGCAAGGAGAAGATCCTCGCCGAGGTCGAGGCACCGGATGCGGCGCTCGGGTTTGTGATGTGGAACAAGCTCTACCCGATGACCGACCCGCCCAACTACGAGCCGACCGCGGACGAGTCGGTCGCGGCGCGCTCGGAGGCGGCCGGCCAGACGGCGCTGGAGTTCGCGTACGACTTCCTGAGCGAGGGCGACGGCGAGAATGTGCTGTTCGCGCCGCTGTTCAACTACGCGCACAACAACCTCGACGCGACGCGCGAGATGATGATGCACCCGCGCGTGGCGATGGGACTGTCGGACGGCGGCGCGCACTGTGGCGTGATCTGCGACGCGTCGATGCCGACGTTCATGCTGACTCACTGGTCGCGCGACCGCAGCCGCGGCGAGAAGCTGCCGCTGGAGTGGGTGGTCAAGCGGATGACCAATGACACGGCGGAGCTGTATGGCCTGGGCGACCGAGGCACGCTTGAGGTCGGCAAGAAGGGCGACGTCAACGTGATTGACTACGAAGCCCTGCAGTTGGAGCCGCCCCAGGCGGTTCATGATCTGCCGACCGAGGCGATGCGTCTGATCCAGAAGTCGCGCGGGTACGTGGCGACGATCGTGAGCGGTGAGGTGATCAGCCGGCACGGTGAGGAGACGGGTGCGCGTCCGGGTCAGCTGATTCGGGGCGCTCGGTAGTCACGCGTACGGCACCCCTTGCTCGACGACCCTCCCGTTTGGGAGGGTCGTCGCGTCGTTAGCGGTTCACATCTGGCGGGAGCCCCCCTCTGCCTGCGGCATCTTCCCCCGCTCGCGCGGGGGGAGAGGGGAATGGGCTGACCTGCAGGGGTCCAGGGTGAATGGGAGAGCGGAGCGTCGGCGGGGGCGCCACCGCGATTTCGGTGCTGTCCGGCCCAGCCTGCGCTGTCCGGCCCGTCTTCGCGGGGCCGACCTTGTTGGGGCATGTACATAGTTCAAGAGCGGACGGCGAAACACATATGTTCTTGACTGAGATAGAGAACATGTGTACTCTATTGTCATGTTGCAGCTATCTCTCTTTGACCCGAACCCCGCGCCTGCCAGACCACGAACTCAGGGGACTGCCGATGTCATCTATGCGGATTCATCGGCGATTCTTGCGCGGCCGACCGGACGGCTGGCCGACCTGGATTTCGTGATCAATCCTTACCAGGGCTGCACGTTCGCCTGCACGTACTGCTATGCGGCGTTCTTTGTGGCGGAGGAGGAGCAGCGGGAGCGCTGGGGACAGTGGGTTCGGGTTAAGACGAATGCGATCGCCAAGCTGCGCAACTCGCGTCAGAACCTGCATGGCAAGACTGTGCTGATGAGCAGCGCGACGGATCCGTATCAGCCGATTGAAGCGCGACTGGAGCTGACTCGCTCGCTGCTGCCGATCCTCGCTCAGCGCGGGGCGCGCCTGGCGGTGCTGTCGCGCAGTCCGCTGGTGACGCGCGACATCGACCTGTTCGAGACGTTCGAGCACCTCAACATCACGATGAGCATCACGACCGACTCAGACGAGGTGCGCAAGCTGTTCGAACCGCAATGCGCCAGTATTGATCGTCGGTTCGAGGCGATCAGTCGGTTGTCGCGGGAGGGCTTCAAGACGCGGATCAACGTGTCGCCGCTGCTGCCGTTGAACGACGCCGGTGCGTTCGCCGAGCGGATCCTCGAGACCGGAGTCTCCCGAGTGCACATCAACACGTTTCACGAAGCATCCGGGCCGTTCGCCTCGGGCACGCGTCAACCGGCGCTCAAGATCGCCAGGGAGATGGGTTGGACGGAGGGGCGGCGCGAGCAGGTGCTGGCGGAGTTGCGCGGATACCTGAACCAGGGAGGGCGGCAGCTCGCGGCCTGAAGGTCGAGCGCTAGAGGCTCGAGTAGACCGCGTCGATCATTGGTTTCCAGCGCGGATCGGCGCCGAGGCCGGCCGACATCTGGTTCATCACGTAGCCGAAGCCGATCTGGGCGTCGGGGTCGGCGAAGCCGAGCGAACCGCCTGCGCCGGAGTGTCCGAATGTGCTGGGATTGGGTCCCCACTCGTAGCGGCCGCCGGCGGTGCTGAGGATGAAGCCGAGGGAGCGTCGGACGAGGAATCCGAGGACCATATCCTCGCAGGCAGCGTGCTCGGTTGCGGCGCAGGCGTCGATTGCTTGACTCGAGAGCAACCCAGCGCCGCCCTGCGCGAGCGCGGAGTAGATCGCGGCCAGCGAGCGGCCGTTGCCGTGGCCGTTTGCGGCCGGCAGTTCGGCGGCGCGCCACTCGCGGGAGTTGACAGCGCCCGCGAGTCGAGGCGCGGCGAGGCCGAGCGCCCGCGTGGCCAGGTTGTCCTGCGTGCTGACGCCGATCGGGGCGGCGCCGGGAGCGGGGAGGAGGTCTGCGGTGCGCACGTCCTCGAACTCGGGCAGGCCGATGAAGAAGTCGACACCGAGCGGTCGGGCGATTTCGTCGCGGACGAACTCGCCGCAGGTGCGGCCGTCGATCCGGCGGATTACCTCTCCGACCAGCCAGCCGTAGGTGATGGCGTGGTAGCCCATGGCTTCGCCGGGGGTCCACATTGGCGGCTGGCGTTCGAGCGCGCCGATCATGTGGTCCCAGTCGAGCACGGCGCCGTCGGGTAGCTCTTCGTCCACGCCGGCGAGGCCCGCCTCGTGCGTGAGCAGGTGACGGACCTTGATCTCGGACTTGCCGGCCTGGCCAGACTGGCCGAACTCGGGCCAGTAGTCAACGACCGGCCGCTCGACATCGAGTTGACCGCGATCGACGAGGATCGCCGCGGCGGCGGCCGCGATGCCCTTGGTCGAGGAGTAGACGTTGGCGATCGTGTCGCGCTGCCAAGCGCGGCCGCGTTCGGCGTCGGCGTGTCCGCCCCAGAGGTCGACGACGGTCTCTCCACCGACGATTACGCAGAGCGATGCTCCGACTTCGTCGTGGTCGGTCCAGTTGGCCTCAAACGCGGCGCGAACCGCGCCGAAGCGCGGTTCGCATGTGCCTTGCAGGTCGACTGGCAGCTCGACTGCGGACATGTGGCTAGTCGGCCGGGACCGGCTCGGCGGCGGTGCGACCCGAAAGTTCCTCAGGCATGGTGCCCTTGAGCTCGTGGATCGCCGGCAGCACGTCGGAGGCGAAGAGGCGCATGCTGCGCTCGGCGGTCTCGGCGGGCATGCCGCCGGAGATGCGGAAGTTCATGATCAGCTCCTCCGCGGCGGTCACCTGCTGGATGTGCTTGAGCTTCTCGATGACCTGGTCGGGCGTGCCCCAGGCCTGCGGCATGGCCGCGAACTGGGCGCGCTGCTCGGGGGTTGTCTTCTCGTTGGTCTTGCCGAACTCGGCGTAGTACTTGTAGCCCTTGGTCGCGGCGAAGCGTGCGGATTCGGAGAAGTGGTAGTGGCGCTCGACGCTCTCCTGGAACTTGCCGGTGTGCTCAAGAATGACCGACCAGGCTTCGTCCTCGGTGTCGAAGCAGGCGACGTTGGCGACGACGGTGGGCTGCTTCGGTTCCCAGCCCTGGGAGACGCGAATCTCGTTGAACCGCTTGACGTCGGCCTGGTACTCGTCCCACTTCTTCGAGTTGGTGAAGAGCATGCCGAGGCCGGCGTTTGCGGCGATCTCGAGCGTCTCGGGAGAAATCCAGGCGACGCGCATCGAGTCGAGCAGGGCCTGCGGGTTGCGCGGGCGGGGGCGGATGGTGGTCTCGGGAATGGTGTAGAAGTCGCCCTCGTGGGAGAAGAATTCCTGGGTCAGGCCCTTGCGCACGACCTCGAGCGACTCCATGAAGCGGTCGCGAGATTCGCCCATCGGCGAGCGGAAGGCTTCAAACTCGCGCTTGGCTGCGCCACGGCCGAGCCCGAGCGTGAGCTTGCGGCCCTGGAGCATGTTGTCGAGCACGGTGATCTGCTCGGTGATGGCGACGGGGTCGTACCAGGGGAGGACGATCACCATCGTGCCGAAGTCGATGCGCTCGGTCTTACCGGCGAAGTAGGTCAGATTTTGCATCGCGCCCGAGGTCATGATGTAGGGCGAGAAGTGGTGGTCGATACACCAGTAGGAGTCGAAGCCCAGCGGCTCAACGAGGCCGCCGAGGTGGATTTCCTCCTCGTAGACCTGCTGGTCGCTGACCTGCGGCTTGTCGGAGACGGCCTGGGCCTCGAATCGGTCCCAGTCGCTGTAGTTCTGGTAGTTGAAGTGAACGCCGACCTTCATGTGAATCGCCTCTCGTGGGGATGTAACGGGCGCAGGATACGCGAAACGGTCCGACGGCGCTGTTGGTTGCGCGGTCGGACCCGTTCGTGGGAGTGGTTGTGTGGATCGCGGGTTTGTCGCGGATCAGGCGAGGACTTCGTCGAGTCGCTTGGCGAGGTCGCTCTTGGGGCGGAAGCCGACGATCTGACCGGCCACTTCGCCGTCCTTGAAGACGAGCAGGGTGGGGATGCTGCGGATCCCGTACTCGGTGGCGATGCCCGGGTTTTCGTCGGTGTTCAGCTTGTAGAACGCGACGCGGCCGTCGTATTCGTCGGAGAGTTCGTCGACGATCGGCGCAACCATGCGGCAGGGACCGCACCAGGGCGCCCAGAAATCCACGAGCACCGGCAGGTCGTTGTCCTTGACGTCTGCCTGGAAGCTGCCGTCCGTCACTTCCTGGGGCTTTGCCATCTCTGTCCTCCAAGCGATGTACGTATATGTCCGGGGGGAACCCATCAAATGTATCGCATCGCGTTGGACTCAGGTGGAGGTTCAGCGGCGCTCGTAGCGCCAAGTGTCGCTCACCTGACCGTCGCTGCGTTCGGGGGGCGACGGTTCGAAATCGTCATCGACGGGCGCGGTCCCGGCGACGGCGTCGCGGATGGCGTCGACGACGCCGGATTCGACGACGCTGCGGGCCGACTTGATCCCGCTGGCCACCGCTTCGGCGTTGGCGCGGCCGTGGCCGACCAGTACCGCTCCATCAATCCCGAACAGTGGCGCCGAGCCGACCTTGGCGTAGTCCCAGTGTGCTCGCAGTCCCTGGAACGCGCCGCGCATGAGCCAGGCGCCGGCCATGTGCAGCATGCTCGACTGGATGCTGCGCTTGAGTTCGCCGAAGAGTTGTTCGGCCACTCCCTCGGTCAGTTTCACGGCGACGTTTCCGGTGAAGCCGTCCGAGACGATCACGTCGGCTGCGCCGGCGACCATCCGATTGGCCTCGATGTTGCCGACGAAGTTCGCTTCCTGGCGTTCGAGCAGGCGGTAGGTCTCCTGGTGCAGGCTGGTGCCCTTGAGTTCCTCTTCGCCGACGTTCAAGAGGCCCACGCTGGGGTTGCGATGACGCAGGACTCGTTCTACGTAGGCTCGACCCATTGTTGCGAACTGGCAGAGATACTGGGGCCGCGCCTCGACGTTCGCTCCGACGTCCAACAGCAGCGAGGTTGTGCCACGACCGTTTCGGAACAGAGCGCCGAGCGCCGGTCTTGCGACTCCGGGCACGCGGCCGAGCGAGAAGAGCGAACCGGCCATCACTGCGCCGGTGTTGCCGAAGGACAGGAACGCGTCGGCCTCGCCGTCGGCGAGCAGGCCGAGTCCGACCATGATGGAGGAGTCTCGCATCCGCCGTACCGCGGTGGGCGGCGCGTCCATGGCGATCGCTTCGGACGCCTCGTGAATCCTGAGATTGCGTTGGGCCGCGGGCAGCAAGCTGCGGATCTCCCGGCCGCGTCCGACCAGGATGATATCCACGTCGACATCACGGGCCGCGCTTAGCGCGCCGCGAACGATGGTGGCAGGCGCGTTGTCTCCGCCCATCGCATCGAGGGCGACGGTGATCGGTCGCGGGCTGGTTCCTCGCTGCGCCGATCGCTGCATCAACGTTGCTCCGCTATTCCGCGTCCTCGGCCGCTTCCTGGACACCCTCGGTCGTGCAGCGGAAGCTCTCAATCAACGGTAATGCTACGGATTCCGGATCGTCCGGGTCGAGGACGTGGAGTACGAACTCGCGACCACCGTCTCGGCAGTACCAGGCGAATGAGCGGATCATCATTGTGCCTTCGCCGAACTGTGTTTCGGTCTCGCCTGTGCGGGCGGGCGTGCCATCTACGTCGGCTGCGTCGCGGAAGCCAGAGACGTTCTCGATGCCGAGGGCGTCTCGCAACGACTGGGAGATGGCCGTGTCGCCGTCGTAGAAGGCCTCGCCGAGCACCTGCCAGGTCAGGACGGCCTTCAGCGCCGTGGTCGTCTGCAGGACGAAGATTCCCGCCTCGTTGCTGGGCGGGGCATTGGTCGGTTGACCGAACTCCTGGGCGAAGTCAGCGGTGTCGTAGGAGATGGTGAAGTCGAATCGCTCGTAGCGTCCGGGGCGGCCTTCGATCTCGAGCGGCAGGATGAACGATTCGATCGCCCGCTCGAGCGCGAAGACCACGCCGTCGTAGTCCTCCATGACGGAGCCGGCGCGCAGCACGATCGCCAGATCATCGACACGAATCAGCATCGCGTGCCAGCGAACGTGGAACCCACCGGTGGCACGACGGTCTTCCTCCCAGCCGAATCGCTCGGCCGGTTCTCCGGTGATCGTTGCGGTCTCTTCGAACTCGGTGAATTCGACGTTGTCGCCGAGCGAGAGGGCGGACCTGAGGAATTCCGCGGATTCGGTTCCGTCGTCCTCGAAGACCTCGACGCTGATCAGCGCGCGTCCGCTCTCGGAGCGGAACATCACGCGGTCGATGCCGGTGGAACTGGCATCGCAGAAGGGGGAGCAGATCAACTCGAGCGAGTAGCCGTAGGTCGGGCTGGCGTAGCGTCGGACGACGTCTTCGGAGGTCTCGAGCGGGGCTGCGTCCTGCTCAGCCTGAGCTTCGTCGTCCGCTTGGCCGGGCTGGTCAGCGGATTCCTCGTCCTGGTCGGACTGCTGGTCGGACCGGCCTTCGGATGCAGCCTCCTGCTGGTCGTCCTGGCCCTGTTCTTGCCGCTGGGTTCGCTGGCGCTGCTGCTGTGGGTCGTCGGCCTGCTGCGAATCGGCGGCCGCCTGCTGCTGTTGATCAGCCGCTGCCGGGCGGAAGTACTCGTTTGACTGGACATGCTCGTTCGGATTTGATCCGCACGCGACGACCAGGCCCGCGAACGAGATGACGGCGAAGGCTAGCACGAACTTCCAGAGCTTCATCCGGCCGCCTCCGCCAGGACGATCAGCCGATCTCCATCGCCGACCTCTTCGAGCTGCCAGGAGCCAAACCACTGAATCGGCGTCAGACCTGACTGATTCAGCAGTCCGGCCATCTCAGCTGCGGTGAGGTTGACGCGCAGGGGGAAGCGAGCGAGCGAGCGGCGCAGCAGTCCCGATTCGTTCACTGCGTCGTACTGGTAGGTGATCCAGGCGATCGCGAGGGCGCGGTCGAGTGCGCTGCCGCAGGAGCGATAGAGGGCCAGCTCCTGCGCTGCGCTCTTGGTGACCAGCTCGCCCGTCGACGCCTCGCGCAGCCACTCGAGCTGCATGGTGGACGGGGTGGGATCCAGATCGTCAGGACGGGGCGCGGTCCAGTCGATCAACAGGCGGCCGTTGTCGGCGAGGTGTCGTCGGGCCGATTGCAGGGCAGCGAGCTGATCGGTGCGCCGGAGGAGATGCTGGAAGGTCGATAGACCGAAGCAGACGAGGTCGAACGCCCCACCGATTGACAGGTCACGCATGTCGCTGCGGATTACGTCGACGCCGGCATCACGCATACGGGCTTCTCCGACCGCAAGCATCGCTTCGGATGAATCGATCGCCGTCACTCGGCAGCCGGCCGCCGCCAGCGGCACGGCGATTCGTCCGTTGCCCGCGCCCAGTTCCAGGACCCGTTCTGCATGGGAACCGAGTTCGAGGACCATCTCTACGTCGTCGGTGAGCGAACCGAAATCGAGGTCGTACCAGGGGGCGATGGCGCGCAGCGCACGCTCCTGGTCGTCGTCCGTCCAGTTCAGGGGATCGTCCAAAACGGACTCCACTCGGCCTCAGCACCGCTTCGGCTCAGACTATCAGCGAATCGGCGATGCACGGGGATGTGGGGAGATGCTGAAGGGCGACTCACGACAGCGGTCGCTTGTACGCTGAATCCATGACCGACACGCCCACCGCCAGCGACCTGGTGGCGCAGTACATTCGCGCCGTACCGGACTTCCCGGAGCCGGGCATCCTGTTTCGCGACATCACACCATTGCTGGCTGAACCTACGGCGTTTGCGCAGGCGCTGGACTGGGTGACCGAACATTGCCGGGACGCTGACGCGATCGTCGGGATCGAGTCGCGCGGGTTCATCATCGGTGCGCCGATCGCGCAACGTCTGAACCTGCCGTTTGTCCCGATCCGCAAGGCGGGCAAGCTGCCGGCCGACACGATCTCGCGCTCCTACGACCTCGAGTACGGGTCCGCGACGATCGAGATGCATTCGGACGCGATCGTGGCCGGATCGCGCATCGCCCTGGTCGACGATCTGCTCGCGACCGGCGGCACCGCCGAGGCCGCGATACAGCTCGTCGTTCACGCGCAGGCAGAGATCGCCAAGATTGCCTTCCTGATGGAACTTGAAGCGCTAAACGGGCGCGACCGGCTGGAGCCGCACTCCGTCGAGTCAATGCTCATCTACTGAGCTCAGCGAGGGTTGCCATATGCCCAGCGAACGTCCAACCGCTCTCCTGGCCGTGATCGGCGGTTCCGGCTTCTACAAGATGTCCGGCCTGGAAGATGTCGAGCGCTGGCAGCCGGACACTCCGTTTGGACCGAGCTCCGACGAGATCGTGATTGGCTCGCTGCACGGCAAGCGGGTCGCGTTCCTGCCTCGGCACGGCGTCGGCCATCGGCTGATGCCGCACGAGATCCCGGTGCGCGCCAACATCTGGGCGCTGAAAGCGCTGGGCGTTCAGGGCATCCTCGCCGTCTCGGCGGTCGGTTCGCTCAAGCAGGAGATCGTACCGGGACACATGGTCGTTCCGGATCAGATCATCGACCGCACGCGGGGCGGTCGGCCGACGACCTTTTTCGGCGACGGGATCGTTGTGCACGTCGGCTTCGCCGATCCGTTCTGTGCCGACCTCAGCGCGCGACTCGTGGACAGCGCCGGCCGCGTCGGCCAGACGGTTCACGCCGGCGGCGCGTACATCGCGATGGAGGGTCCGCTGTTCAGCACGAGGGCGGAGTCACACATGTATCGCTCGTGGGACGCATCGATCATCGGCATGACGGCCGTGCCGGAGGCGAAACTCGCTCGCGAGGCGGAGATCGCTTACGCGATGCTCGCGACGGCCACGGATTATGACGTCTGGCACGAGTCGGAAGCCGACGTGAGCGCCGCCGCCGTGGCCGAGATCGTCGCCCAGAACGTGCAGTCCGCTCAGCGGATCGTCGCCGACGTGGCGCTCAATCTTCCCGGCGACTGGACGTCGACGGCTGAGGGCGCGCTGTTCGGGGCGATCATGACCGACTCGCGGCGAATCCCCGAGGAGATCCTGGAGCGCTACTCGCTGCTGATCGAGGGCCGACTGTCGTGACGGTCGACCTGGCTGTTGTGGGGGCGATCGCGCTGGATGAGATTCACAGCCAGGCGGGGGACATCGACCAGTTGCTGGGCGGCTCGGCCGTCTACGCGAGTCTGGCGGCATCGTTGCTCGCCGAGGTTGCTCCGATCTCCGTGATCGGTGACGACTTTGACGCGGCGCTCCTGGAACCGTTGATTGAGCGGGGAGTTCGCCTCGACGGGGTGGTCCACGCGACTGGACCCAACTTTCGCTGGGGTTGCCGCTACTCGCCCGACGGCGATTTCCGCGAGACGTTGTACACGCGAGCGGGCGTCTACGACACCCATCCGATCGTCGTGGCCGAGCCGATTCGGGAGGCCCGCTTTGTCTTGCTGACGGCGGGCAACCCGGAGCAGAACCGGCGCGCGATCGAGCAGATGGCGGCACCGGAACTGGTGGCCATCGACACGATCGAGCGCGAGGTGGCCGAGCGCCGTGATGAGTTTCGCGAGCAGGTCCGGGCGGCCGACCTGGTCTCGATCAACACGCTCGAGGCGGCGCACCTGATCGAGTGGAACGGTGATCAGGATGACCCCGAACTTCCGCCGGCTGCCTGGCGGGAGATCCAGGCGTTGGGACCGTCGATCTTCATTCTCAAGAAGGCGTCGCGGGGCGTCGAGATCTTCGAGCGAGGCCGCCGTACGAGGATCGGGGCAGCGCCGAACGTACGGGCCACCGATCCGACCGGCGCCGGAGACACGTTCGCGGGCGCGCTGCTGAGCGCGCTGGCGCGCGGGCACGACCTGATTGAGGCTGCGGTCTGGGGCTGCGCCTGCGCATCGTTCGCGATCGAGGCCTTCGGCATCAACGGCATCCTGCGATCGACGCCCGATCTGATTCGGGAACGAGTCCCCCAGATAACAATCGATGAACCGGGGCTGTCGACGCGGCTCCCGCAAAGCCGTTAACGTTGCCGCCATGGCACTTTCGCTTCGTCTGGGCGACACGCGCGCGATGGTCGAGGTCGTGCGCGCGGACGATCGCAGGGCCCTGGGTGAGCGATTGCAGGCCGACCGCTACAACGCGACGTACGCGCTTGCCCAGCTTGACGACGACGCGTGGCCCGAGGCCGAGTTTTACCTGAGCAGCACACCGAACGGTGTTGCGCTGGTCTGCCACTCTCGCGGTGGTCTGGGGTACGCCACGACGTTGGCGGGACCGTCGGACGGTGTCAGGGCGATTCTGGGGTTGCACCCGGGGTTCCCGACGACGTTCGCGATTGCCGACCCGGACCATGTCGAGGCGCTGGAAACGACCTATACATTCCGGCAGATCACGCGGATGACGCGGATGTTGGTGACCCGCGAGAGTTTCCGGCCGAGCAATCGCCCGGCGCAGCCGATGCTGGGAGCGCATGTGCAGCTGCTCAATCGGCTGTACAACGCCGAGGGCGACCCGACTCACTATCGAAGAGAGCACATCGCCGAGGGTTGCTACTGGGGGGTGGTCGACAACGAGCGGCTGGTGGCTGTGGCGGGGACGCACGCCATCGGTCGAACGCACGGGATCGCGATTCTGGGCAATGTGTTCACGCACCCAAGGTTCCGCGGCCGAGGGCACGCGACGACGGCGACATCGGCCGTCACGGCGGCGCTGCTCGAACAGGTCGACGAAGTCGTCTTGTCGGTCGATCCGGAGAACGCGCCGGCCGTCCATGCGTATCAGAAGCTGGGCTACCGACAGGTTGGGGAGATCATTGAGGCCTCTGCAACGCGACACACGGGTACGCTGATTACCGCACTGCGTCGATGGGCGGCGAGACGCCGCGGCCCTGGCGGAGAGCGGGAGGTCGTCAGCACGTGAGTACGGGCGTCAAGAGCCAGGGCAGCGAGATCGCCGACAGCCGGCTCGCGGAGTACGGCGAGCAGCGCATCGCCTGGGCCTCGCGCGAGATGCCGGTGATGGCTCAGATTCACGAGCGCTTCGCGGCCGAGCGGCCCTTCGACGGTCTACGCATCGCCGGCTGCCTGCACGTGACATCGGAGACCGCCAACCTCGCGCTCGCGCTGCAGGCCGGCGGAGCGGAGGTCACACTTTGCGCCAGTAATCCGCTGTCGACGCAGGATGACGTCGCGGCGGCGCTGGTCGAGCGGGCCGGGATTCGCGTGTTCGCGATCAAGGGCGAGTCGAACGAAACCTACTACAAACACATTCACCAGGCGATCGATACAGAGCCGCAGATCACGATTGACGACGGCGCGGACCTCGTCTCGACGCTGCACAGTGACCGCCGTGATGCGCTCGATTCGGTGCGCGGCGGCTGTGAAGAGACAACGACGGGGGTGATCCGCCTGCGCGCGATGGCCGCCGACGGGGCGCTGGCCTATCCGATCATGGCGGTCAACGACGCGGCGACAAAACACTTCTTCGACAACCGCTACGGGACCGGGCAGAGCGCGCTGGACGGCATCATTCGGGCGACTAACATTTTGCTGGCGGGGAAGACCGTGGTCGTGGCCGGCTACGGCTGGTGCGGCCGCGGCGTCGCCTCGAGAGCGGACGGACTTGGCGCACACGTCATCGTGACCGAGGTCGATCCGTTGCGGGCGCTCGAAGCGGTGATGGACGGCTTTCGGGTGATGCCGATGACCGAGGCGGCGGCCGAAGGCGACATCTTCATCACGACGACCGGGGACATCCATGTGATCGACGAGCCGCACCTCGCGCGCATGCGCTCGGGCGCGATCATGGCCAATGCGGGGCACTTCAACCACGAGATCAACCTTGATGCGCTCTCGGAGATCACGGAGCAACAGCGTGAGTTGAAGCCTTACGTGACCGCACACGCGACGGCCGACGGACGAGAGCTGCTCGTCCTGGCCGACGGGCGGCTGGTCAATCTCTCGGCCGCCGAGGGTCATCCGGCCAGCGTGATGGATATGTCGTTCGCGAACCAGGCACTGGCGGTCGAGCATCTGCTCCAGGCGGACCCGGCGCTCGAGGCGGGTGTCCACGATGTGCCGAGCGAGATTGACCAGAGCGTGGCGCGGCTCAAACTGGCGAGCATGGGCGTCGAACTCGATGCACTGACCGACGAACAGCGTCGCTACCTGAGTTCATGGGACGAGGGCACATGACCGATTCATCCGCGAACGCTCATGCCCACGTGCAGACCGTGTCCGGCCTCTGGACGTCGGAGTCGGTGACTGAGGGTCACCCGGACAAGGTCTGCGATCAGATCTCGGATGCGGTGCTGGACGCCTGCCTCGCGGTTGACCCTGAGTCGCATGTCGCGTGTGAGACGGCGATCTCGTCGGATCTTGTCGTTGTGATCGGGGAGATCACGACGAGCGCTTCGCTTGACATTGAGCAGATCGCGCGCAACACGCTGCGGCGGATCGGCTACACAGACTCTTCTTGGGGGATCGACGCCGACACCTGCAAGGTGCTGGTTTCGATCAACCGGCAGTCGCCCGATATCGACGCCGGCGTGCGCGGTCTGGCCGGGGAAGCATCGCACGGCGGCGACGATCCGTTCGACCGGCACGGGGCCGGCGATCAGGGCATGATGTTCGGTTTCGCCTGCGACGAGACCGAGAGCCTGATGCCGCTGCCGATCGAGTTGGCGCATCGCCTGACGCGCCAACTGAGCAAGACGCGGACCGACGGTGTGGTCGACTGGCTGCGCCCCGACGGGAAGGCGCAGGTCACGGTCGAGTATGCCCACGGGCGACCGAACCGCATCGACGCGATCGTCGTGAGCACGCAGCACAGCGAACAGGTCGGCCAGGAGGAGATCGGGAAGATCATCCGCAAGCACGTGATCGATGCGGTCATTCCCGAGGGCATGATCGACGAGAGGACGCACGTCTACGTCAATCCGTCCGGGCACTTCGTTGTGGGCGGACCGCTGGCCGATGCGGGGCTGACCGGGCGCAAGATCATCGTCGACACGTACGGTGGTATGGCGCGTCACGGAGGCGGCGCGTTTTCGGGCAAGGACCCGTCCAAGGTCGACCGCAGCGCTGCGTACGCCGCTCGGCACGCCGCGCGAAACGTCGTCACGGCCGGTCTGGCCGAGCGGGTCGAACTGCAGGTCAGTTACGCGATCGGCAAGGCTGAGCCGACCAGCGTTGCGCTTCAGAGCTTCGGCACGGGACGGCTGCCCGACGAGGAGCTGATGTCGCTGGTGATGGAACAGTTCGATCTGCGCCCGGCGGCGATCATTCACCACCTCAACCTGAAGCGGCCGATCTACCAGCCCACCGCCGCGTACGGTCACTTTGGCCGTCCCGACCTCAACCTGCCGTGGGAACAGTCTCACCACGCCGACGCCCTGCGCTCGGCCGCCAACCTGTCGGACTAACGCCGCCGTCCTGGAGGGTCGAACGAGCGCCCAATCGAGTCGGGCACGGCATCGGCAAGCGTCAGGGGTCTAGCGCTTCGTGTACTGGGGGGCCTTGCGAGCTCGCTTGAGACCGGGCTTCTTGCGTTCCTTGGCTCGCGGATCTCGGGTCAGCATGCCGGCCTGGCGCAGCGGTCGACGCAACGATTCATCGCTGGCCAGCAAGGCGCGGGCAATGCCGAGTCGGATCGCACCAGCCCAACCGTTTATGCCACCGCCGGTGCAGCGGACCACCGCAGAGAAGCTGTTTTGCATACCGGTGTGTCGCAGCGGCTCCTCGATCAGGCGGCGCTGCTCGGGGCGAGTGAACAGTTCATCGGCGTTCTTGCCGTTGATCGTGATCTGGCCGTTGCCGGGGTAGAGCCTGACCCGCGCAATCGATGTCTTGCGGCGGCCGAGGCCGTAGTAGTAGTGGCCTGCTGTGGTGGTCATCGGTTACTCCGCTCCCTCAGCGGCGACTGCCGCCAGCTGGCCCGCGTGCGGATGGTCGGGACCGGCGTAGACGCGGAGGTGTCGATACTGCGTGCGTCCGAGCCGGTTCTTGGGCAACATCCCGCGGACTGCGTGCTCGATCACGCGCTCGGGTCGCTTGGCGAGCATCGCCTTGAGCGAGGTCTCCTTGAGCCCGCCCAAGTAGCCCGAGTGCCGGTAGTAGATCTTCTGCTCAAGTTTGCGTCCGGTGACGGCGACCTTGCTCGCATTGACAACGACCACGTAATCGCCGACGTCTTGCGACGGATGGAACGCCGGCTTGTGCTTGCCTCGCAGCAGCGTCGCGATTTCGGTTGCCACGCGTCCCAGGGGGCGGTCGGCGGCGTCGATCACGTGCCACTCCTTGGGGACCTGATGCGATCCGAGAACGGTTGTCGACATGCTTCACACTCCCTCACGATCCCGATGGCAGGATGGTTGGTTGGTTGATTGAACAGCTCGTTTGAACAGTGGGGGCAGGTATTCGACCTCGGACAAGGTCAGCCCGCAAGCGGGAGCGGTCGGCCCCATCGAGCCCGGCAGCGCGCGATCGAGCGATTGCCGGAATTCGTCGAGGCTGCGGCCGCGGGTCGCCAGCTCGACGACCGCGCCGACCATGCGCCGCACCTGGTGATGCAGGAAGGAGTCGGCGCGAAAGCGGAAGACCAGCGTGTCGCCGTCGGCCTGGAGCGTTGCTTCGCGCAGGGTGCGCAGGGTCGCACGATCCTCGGTCGGCGGTGTGAACGGCGCGAAATCGCGGTTGCCGACCAGTTCCTGCAGCCCACGTTGCGCGGTCTCGAGACAGAACGGAGGCGGGACGATCCAGGCCGTGGCCCGCCACAGCGGTTGACGCTGATTCGCGAGGCGAATCCGGTAGAGGTATGTGCGCGAACGCGCGTCGCGTCGTGGATCGAAGTCGTCCGCTACCGGCTCTGCGGCTTGCACCGCGACGCTCGACGGCAGGAAGTGATTGAGGCCGCGCACCCAGCGGTGCGCCGGCATCTGCTCGGGTGATTGCTCGCTGGCGAAGGAGGCGGTCTGACCCAGCGCGTGGACGCCGGCGTCGGTTCGGCCCGCGAACGTGACTGGCGATGTCGTCCCGGTGAGCTCGGCGAGCGCCGATTGCAGGGCACCCTGGACTGTTGGTTGGTTCGGCTGCCATTGCGACCCTGCGAACTCCGTGCCGTCGTATTGCAGTAAGAGCGCCCAACGCTGGCTCATTGCCCTGGTCCGCCCCCATGCTTCCGCGACTATTCTTCCGCTGCCTCGTCGTCGGCTTCCTCAGCGACCTCGGGAGCGGCCCGCTCGACGAGTTCGATGTGCGCCATCAGCGCGCCGTCGCCGCGACGCGGACCGAGCTTGATGATGCGCGTGTATCCGCCGTTGCGCTCGGAGAAGCGCGGGGCGATGTCGTCGAAGAGCGTGCGCAGCACCTTGCGGTCTGTGAGGACCGCACCAGCCTGCCGGCGGGCGTGCAGATCGCCGCGCTTACCCAACGTGATCATGCGCTCGGCGACCGGGCGGATCGTCTTGGCTTTGGCTTCGGTCGTCACGATCGCTTCGTGACGAAGCAAGTCAGTGACCTGGTTGCGCACCAAGGCTGCACGGTGGGATCGGCTGCGGCTGAGTCCGCGCCCGCTCTTTCGATGCCGCATCGTCCACTCCTCCGAATTGGCCCGGCTATCGGCCGGGCCGCTGGCTTCTAACGTTCCTCTTCGACGCCACTACCGGCCTCGCGCAGGGCCTCAAGCAAGGCGGCTCCAAGCGACCCGGTGATCTCGGGATCTTCGTCGCCGCCGCCGACTGCTTCGGCGTCTCCGGCCGGCGCCGAGCTCAATGAGGGCACGGGTGCCGCTTCCTCGGGCGCGGGCGGCAAGGTCGTGAGGACCTCTTCGCTGGCGGGAGCGAAGACGCCGTCCCGGGCGCGGCGGACGCGGGGGTCATCGTCGTCGATCAGGTTCAACTCAAGCAGCTTGTCGATCAGCTCGATGTACGACTTTTCGCCGAAGTTGCGCAAGGTGAGCAGTTCGTCGTCGCTCTTCTCGAGAATCTGACCGACGAGCATCAATCCGCTGCGCTTGAGGCAGTTGTGCGCTCGAACGGAAAGCTGCAGTTCTTCGATCGGCATGTCGTACTGTTCGGCGGTCACGCCGACTCGCGCGTGGGCCGGGAGTTGCCGTGCGGCGATGGGTTGGCCCATCGTCTCGAACAGTTCAAGCTCGGTTCGTAGCGAGCGGGCGGCGGCCTGGACTGCATCGACACCAGAAATGGTGCCGTCGGTCCAGACCTCGATCAGGAGCTGCTCGTAGTCACTGCCTCGACCGCCGGAGGCGGGCAAGACCTCATAGGACACCTTGCGCACCGGGGTGAAGACCGCGTCGAGCGGAATCACACCGAGGAGGTGCTCGCCGTTCTTGTTCTGTTCGGAGGGTCGGAAGCCGAACCCGGTCTCGACGTCCATGACGACGTCGAGCTTGCCTGTGTCACCGTCCAGTGTCGCGAGATAGAGTTCGGGATTGACGATCTTGTAGTCGCCCGGGACCTGGATGTCGCCGGCCGTGATCTGGCCGGAGCCGTTCACGTTGAGGTGCATCTCGGCGGGTCGATCGGCGATCGCATGAATGCGGATCTCGCGCAGGTTGAGCAGGAACTCGGTCGTGTCCTCTTTCATTTCGGGAATCGTCGAGAACTCGTGCTGGACCTGGTCGATCCGCACGGCGGTGATCGCCGCGCCGCGGATCCCGCTGAGCAACACGCGTCGGAGGGCATTGCCCTCGGTGTGCGCGAACCCTCGCGTGAGCGGCTCGACCGCGAGGCGGACGTAGTCGTCGCGTTCTTCCTCGATCGAGAGTTTGGGAGTTTCGGTAGCCAGGATCACGTTGTCGCGTCCCTCCCTGGGACTGTAGGGGGTGTGGCTCGCCGGACTTATCGCGAGTAGTACTCGACGATGGCGTTCTCGTCGACTCGCATGTCTAGGTCTTCACGGGCGGGTACGGCAGTGAGTTCACCTTCCAGTTGAATCGGATCGATCCGCAGCCAGCCGGGCACTTCGCGTGAACCCTGCCAGGTGCGTGCGTTTTCGTAGAACCTGGTCTTGCGGCCGCGGTCGGTCCAGCCAATGGTGTCGCCGATGCGCATCTCGATCGAGGGGATATCGGCTTTCTTGCCGTTCAAGGTGATGTGACCGTGACGCACGAGCTGGCGCGCCTGGGCACGCGACTCGGCGATGCCAAGGCGGTAGACGACATTGTCGAAACGCAGCTCGAGCATCTGCAGCAGGTTCTCGCCGGTTGCGCCGGGGCGGCGGTTGGCCTCGGCGAACATGCGGCGGAACTGGCGCTCGAGCACGCCGTAGGTCTTGCGCACCTTCTGCTTCTCTTTGACCTGCTCGCCGTAGTCGGAGATCTTGCGGCGGCGCGGGGAGCGCTGACCGGGCGGTTGGTTGCGGCGCTCGATGGCGCACTTGGGGCCTACGCAACGTTCGCCCTTGAGCATCAGCTTCTCGCCGGCGCGACGGCAGATGCGGCAAACGGGTCCGGTGTATCGAGCCATTGGCGGTTCTCTCTGTCGGTCGCGGGAGCGCGAGGGGCGGTGATGAAGGTCCTAGACGCGGCGTCGCTTGCGCGGCCGGCAGCCGTTGTGAGGAATGGGGGTGACGTCGCGGATGGAGAGCAGGGTGAGACCCTGGGCCTGCAACGCACGCACGGCCGACTCGCGGCCCTGGCCCGGCCCCTTGACGTAGACATCGACCTGTCGCATGCCGTGGCTCATCGCCTTTTGCGCGGCATCTTCTGCGGCGAGCTGGGCCGCAAACGGCGTGCCCTTGCGTGAACCGCGGGTCGCCGCGGTACTGCCTGCCGAGGCCCAGGCGACCGGATTGCCGGCCAGGTCGGTCATGGTGATGATCGTGTTGTTGTAGGTCGACTGGATGTAGGCGCGACCGTGAGGCACGTTCTTGCGCTCGCGGCGGCGTCGGGCTCGTTCTCGTCGTTGACTACTGGCCATCCCGTTCCCCTCTGTACTGACCCTCGAATGTGATCTTCACGGTTGAACTAACGCTTGACTGCTCGTCGGCGACCGGCGACGGTCTTCTTGGCGCCGCGCCTGGTGCGGGCGTTGGTGCGGGTGCGCTGGCCGTGCATCGGCAGGTTGCGTCGATGCCGCTGGCCGCGGTAGCAGTTGATGTCGATCAGACGTTGGATGTTGCCGCGCACGACTCGACGCAGGTCACCTTCGACGAGGTAGTCGCGATCGACGACCTCGCGGATGCGCGACAGCTCGGTGTCAGACAGGTCACGGATGCGCTGTTCGGGGTCGATGTTGGCTTTGTCGACGATCTCCTGGGCGCGCGTGGCGCCGATCCCGTAGATGTATCGAAGCGCGTACGGCGCCTTCTTGTTGTCGGGAACATCAACACCGGAGATTCTTGCCATCCGTCGGTTCCTCTCGCCTCAGGTCGGGTAGCGGACCGGAGGTGCGATCTCTGCGGTTTGCCGTCCGCGTCAACTCTTGAATCGATAGACGACGCGCCCGCGGGTCAGGTCGTACTCGGACAACTCGACCAGCACGCGGTCGCCGCGGAGCACGCGGATGTGATGCTGCCGCATCTTGCCCGCCAGGTGAGCGAGGACCTCGTGGCCGTTGGGCAACTCGACCCTGAAGGTGGCATTGGGCAGCAGTTCCTTGACCACGCCCTCGACTTCGATCTTGTCCTGCTTGGGAGGAGGCGAGGGGGCCGGCGTCCGCCGGTCTCGCCGCCCACCGCCGCTGTTTCGATTTCTCGCCACCGAACCCCCGTAGTCTGCGCTCTCGTCGTGTGCTGTCTCAGGCCTGAGTCAAGATTTCCGCCGGTCCGTCTTCTCGGAGTGCGACGGTGTGCTCGAAGTGCGCCGACAGGCTGCCATCGGCTGTGACGACGGTCCAGCCGTCGTCCAACACGGCGGTGGCCGGATCGCCGACTGTCGCCATAGGCTCAAGCGCGACGACCATTCCGCGGCGCATGGTCATGCCGGAACCGGGACGACCGTAGTTGGGCATACTCGGTGGTTCGTGCATGTCACGTCCCACGCCATGCCCGACGTAGCCGCGGACGACTCCGTAACCCGCTGATTCTATCACTTCCTGGATCGCTGCGCCGATATCGCCCTTGCGGACGCCGATGCGCGCGACCGATATTCCCGCCATGAGTGACTCGCGGGTGACATCCAGCAGCCGTTGCGCCTCCTCTGAGATGCTGCCGACGGCAAACGTCCTGGCCGAATCGCCGACCCAGCCATCGATGGTCGCGCCCAGGTCGATCGAGAGAATGTCCCCATCTTCCAACTGACGCTCGGTCGCGAACCCGTGCACGATCTCCTCGTTGACCGAAGCGCAGATCGTGTGCGGGAAGCCCTGGTAGCCAAGGAACGTGGGAATCACGTCGAGGCGCTTGAATTTATCGATCACGTACTGGTCGAGCTCCGATAGCTTACGGCCCGGCTTGACCATCTCCCGCAGTTCGTCCAGCGTCTCTCCGACCATCTGACCGGCCGGTCGCATTTGTTCAATTTCGGCCGCGGTCTTGAGAATCACCTGGCGCGGTTGTCGTGTGCTCGACATCTCGTAGTCCGACTCTAGTTGGTCGCTGTCTCCAGCACTGATAGCAAATCGACGCCTACGGCGTCGGGAGGCTGTTCGCCGTTGACCGTCTTCAGTTTGCCTGCCTCGGTGTAGTACGCCACCAGCGGTTCCGTCTGGTCGGCGTAGACCTGCAGGCGGTTGGCGATCGCCTCGGGTTTGTCGTCGTCACGCTGGATCATGTCGATGGTGTCACAGCAGGGGTCGTCGAAATCAACCGGATTGAAGATCTTGTGGAACACGCTGCCGCAGGTGGCGCAGCTCACGCGGCCGCCGAGCCGACGTGTGATCTCGTCATTGGACACGTCGATCAGCACCGTCACCGCGATCTCGTTGCCCTGTTCGTTCAGCGCGAGATCCAGCGCTCTGGCCTGCTCGACGGTGCGCGGGAAGCCGTCGAAGAGGCAACCGACCCTCGCGTCGTCGCGACCGATGCGCTCCAGCAGCATGCGGATGGTCACGTCGTCGGGGACCAGTTCGCCCTTGTCCATGTAGGTCTTGGCCAGGTTGCCGAGCTCGGTGCCGTTGCGCAGGTTCTCGCGGAACATGTCGCCGGTGGAGAGATGGAGCAATCCGGTGCGCTCGGCAGTCTGTACCGCTTGGGTGCCCTTGCCGGCTCCCGGCGGGCCGAGCAGGATGACGTACATGGTCTGGCCATCGGTGTCTGACATGGCTAGCGAATGAACCCTTCGTAATTGCGCATCAAGAGCTGTGCTTCAATCTGACGCATCGTGTCGAGCGCGACGCCGACCACGATCAGCAAGCCCGTTGAGGAGATCGTGAGCGCCGTCGAGTCGGGAATGAACTCCGTGGCGAGGAACGGTACCACCGCGACAAAGCCGAGGAACAGCGCTCCCGCCCAGGTGATCCTCGCGAGCACCCGATTGATGTAGTCCTGGGTCGGCCGACCGGGCCGAATGCCGGGGATGAAGCCACCCTGTTTCTGCAGGTTCTCGGCCAGGTTTTGCTGCTGGAAGGTCACGAAGGTGTAGAAGAAGGTGAAGCCGACGACCAGCACGAACGAGAGCGCCCAATACGCGGGTCGTCCGGGCGACAGATTTAACTGGACCCAATCCGCCGCTCGAATGATCCAGCCGGGGCGTTCACCCAGGGTTTGGCCTTCGGCGATATCGGGGGTCAACGGATTGTCGACGGGATCCTCGTGCGTCTTGATCTCGGAGACGGCGATGAAGTTGCCCGCCCGGTCGGCCAGACGGATCGGATCCTCGGATATCTCGTTGGCGTCGATGCGCCAGGCGTAGAGGGTTTCGCCGGAGATGGGGTCAGCGGTGGTCTCGACCTGGGTCAGGACGTTGGAGTCGGAGTTGGAGTTGACCCGGTCGAGCACGTCCTGGAACGTGTCGTCCTCGCGGTTCCACTCGATGATGCCCTCGTTGACGACGAACTCGCCGGACGTGTCGAGGTCGGGGAACAGCGTGGCCAGGGGCTCGTCCACATCCTCACGCGTGAAGGGGACTTCGACCGCCACCTGGGTCTGCGCCTCTTCGCCCGCGGCACCGGTAATCCAACCGGCCAGCACCGAGGGGAAGATGATGATCGAGAAGGCGAAGATCAGCGGGATCATGCCCGCGGAGTTGACCCGCAGGGGAATGTAGGACTGACCGCTCTGGCGGTACATCCTCCCGCCTCTGAAGACCGATCGGGCATATTGAACGGGAATCCTCCGCTGCGCCTCCTGGAAGAACACGATCAGGGCGACCAAGGCGATCGCAATCGCGATCACGACGGCGATGCCCGACCAGCCAATGTCGGACAGGCGCACGGAGTTGAACAGCGTGGGGAAACTGGCGACGATGCCGGCGAAGATGATCAGCGAGATGCCGTTGCCGACGCCCTTCTCGGTGATGAGCTCACCGAGCCAGATCAGGAACATGGTGCCGGCGGTCATGGTGGCCAGGGCCGAGATCGTGGGGAGCCACTCGTCGGCGCCGAAGCCGATCCCGGTGATGGCGCGAGCGTTCTCCAGGAGGAGCAACTGACCGTAGCCCTGGACCAACGCCATCGGCACGGCCAGCCAGTAGGTGTAGAGCTGAATCTTGTTGCGGCCCGACTCGCCCTCCTGCGCCAGCGCCTGCAGCTTGGGGACCATTGGCTGCATCAGGTTCATGACGATCGAGGCGGTGATGTAGGGATAGACGCCGAGGGCGACGATCGAGAGGTTGTCGAGTCCGCCGCCGGAGAAGAGGTTGAGGAAGCCGAGAACGGGGTTGTTGTCGAGCGCGTTCTCGAGCTGGGTCTTGTTGATGTCGGGAATGGGGACGTGCGCCACCAGCCGGAAGATGACCAGCATGGAGAGCGTAAACGCGAGCTTTTGGCGGACGTCCGGCTGTCGCCAGGCGTCGACCAACGCCTGCAGCAGCTTAGGCCTCGTCGGCCCCGCTGCTGTCTGCGTTCTCTGCATTGATGACCTCGACGCTGCCGCCCGCGGCAACGATCTTCGCTTCGGCGGCCGGAGAGATTCGCTCGACGCGCAGATGCAGTGCGCTGGCGAGTTCGCCGCCGGCCAGCACCTTGAACCGCTGGGTCGCACGCCGCAGCAGACCCGCAGCTACGAGCGCGTCTGCATCGACCGTATCACCGTCTGCGAATCGGCGTTCCAGATCGACCACGTTGATCGGCTGCGCTTCGACACGGAACGGGGCCTTGAAGCCCTTTCGCCTGGGCAGCGTGCGCATGATCGACATCGCGCCGCCTTCGAAGACGGAGTTGTAGTCGCGGCCGGAACGTGAGAGTTGGCCCTTGAGCCCGCGTCCGGAGTAGGTGCCTTTGCCCGAAGCGTTACCCCGGCCGACGCGCTTTCGCCGTTTGCGTGAGCCGGGAGGCGGGCTCAGATCGTTCAAGCGCAGGACCATTAGGCGTCCTCGATTTCAGTGACGGTGACGAGGTGGGACACCTTGTTGATCATCCCGCGCACGTCCGGTGTGTCTTCCTTGACCGTGCTCTGGCCCAGCTTGCGCAGGCCGAGCGAGCGGATGGTGTGGCCCTGGTCGGAGCGATAACCGATGGCCGATTTGCTGTAGGTGATCTTGAGCTGAGACATGCGCCGCTACTCGTTCGTTCCGGCCGCGGCGAGTTCGGCTTCGCCCGCGTTTGGGGCTTCCGTTTCCACATCCGCGGCGGTCGGGGCTGCCGCGGGTTCGTCGGGAATCCGACCCGCGAGGCGCAGTCGCTCGCGGCGGACCTGGACGGGGTCGCGCAGCTCCATCAATGCGCGGCGCGTGGCCTGGACCACGTTGACCACGTTGTTGGAGCCGAGCGACTTGGTGAGCACGTTGCGCAGGCCGACAGCTTCCAGCACGGCACGCGCACCGCCACCGGCGATCACACCGGTTCCGGGAGCGGCGGGCTTGAGCAACACCTGCGACGCACAGAATCGCGCCGTGATCGGGTGCGGGATCGTGCCGTTGCGAATCGGGACGCTGATCATCTCGCGTCGAGCGATGGTTGAGCCCTTGCGAATTGCATCGGGCACTTCGTTGGCTCGTCCGATGCCGATCCCGACGCGGCCGTTGCCGTCGCCGACGACCACCACGGAGGTAAAGGAGAATCGCCGTCCGCCCTTGACCACCTTGGCCACGCGAGAGACCGAGACGACCTTCTCGATGATGTCGTCCTGCGGTTCGTCGCGATCGCGGCGGCGGCCCCGCCCTCGTCCGCCGTCTCGTTGCTGCACCATGCTTCGCTCCTGCTCCCGATGGCCGCGCTGCTAGAAGACCAGCCCGCCATCACGCGCGGCCTCGGCCAGCGCGCGAACGCGTCCGTGGTATTGGTATCCGGCGCGGTCGAAGACGACGGTCGAAATGCCGGCTTCCCGCGCGACCTGTGCGAGCTGTCGCCCGACGGCTCGCGCGCTCGCGCGCTTACCCGACCCGTCGTCCTCGGTCGTAGCAGCGGCGTTCGAGCCCAGATCAGACGCGCTGGCGAGGGTGACGCCGGCGTCGTCGTCGATGATCTGACCGTAGATGTGCCTGGCCGAGCGGAAGACGCAGAGTCGTGGACGCAGCGCGGTCCCGTGTACCCGTTTGCGCACTCGGAGATGCCGACGCTGACGCGCGGCCCGCGTGGTGCGCCGCTTGCGGCGAATCGTCGTCATCTCATCTTCTCCAGATCGACATGCGCTTACGTTCCAGGCCTCTGGCCTAGGCGATGGCGCTCTTGCCCTGCTTACGTCGGACCCACTCGCCGCGGTAGCGAATGCCCTTGCCCTTGTAGGGCTCGGGCGGGCGGACCGCGCGAATCTCGGCTGCCTGCTGACCGACCACCTGCTTGTTCGCTCCGCGCACGTGAACGAGTTGGCCTTCGACGGCAAACTCAATCCCGTCGGGCGGATCCTTGCGCACCAGGTGCGAGTAGCCCACGCGCAGGACCAGCGTGTTGCCGTCCATCTCAGCGCGGTAACCCGTGCCCTGGATCTCCAGGGTCTTGGACCAGCCCTCAGAGACGCCGGTCACCATGTTCTGAATCAGTGCCCGCGCCAGTCCGTGCTGGGAACGGTGCTCGCGGCGGTCGCTGGGTCGCGTGACCACGACCTCGCCCTCGCCCAAGGCGATATGCAGGTCAGGGTGAACGTGCTGATCCAGCTCACCGCGCGGTCCCTTGACCGAGACATGGCCCTGCTCGATCGTGACATCAACCCCGGCCGGCAGCGGCACGGGCAGACGGCCGACTCGACTCATCGTCCCGCTCCAATCGTGTTCTCCTGGTTCGTTACCAAACGAAGCACAGCACTTCTCCGCCCACGTTCTCTCGTCGCGCCTGCGCGCCGGTCATGACACCGCGAGGCGTTGTGAGGATCGCCACGCCCAGGCCGCCGTAGGGCCGCGGTATCTCGCGCTTCTGCACGTAGACGCGCAGACCGGGACGTGAGACCCGCTTGAGACCGGTGACGACGGACGCGCCGGCCTCGTCGTAGAGCAACTCGACATCGAGGTCGCGGCCGGCCCGTCCGGCGCGATCCTTGACCTGATAGGAGCGAATAAAGCCTTCCTCGGCCAAAACGTTGGCGATCGAAATCTTCATGTTCGACGCGGGGATTTCGACGCGGGGATGACCCGCGTGAATCGCGTTGCGAATGCGCGTCAGCATGTCGGCAACGGGGTCAGTCACTGGCATTGCGAATCCTGCCTGCTAGCACCGTTCCTGCTGTTCATGTCTTCTCTCACCGAGTCCGTCCACTGATTTCGCTCACTGGTTTCGCTCGAAGGGAAACCCGAGCAGTTCGAGCAACCGTCTGCCTTCTGCGTCGGTCCGAGCCGTCGTGATGATGTTGACCTGCAGCCCGCGAACCTTGTCGACGCTGCCGTAGTCGATCTCGGGGTAGACAATCTGCTCGCGGATGCCGAGCGAGTAGTTGCCGCGTCCGTCGAAGGCGGTTCGCGACACGCCCTGGAAGTCGCGGATACGCGGCAGCGCTGCGTTGATCGTGCGGTCGAGGAACTCCCACATCCGCGCGCCGCGCAGCGTGCAGGACACGCCAACATTGTTGCCTTCGCGCAGCTTGAAGTTCGCGATTGACTTCCTGGCCTTGTTGACGACGGGCTTCTGCCCGCAGATCGTGGTCATGTCGGAGACGCAGTTTTCGAGGATCGCCGCGCCGCCCGGACCCAGGGACTCGCCCACGCCGGAGTTGACTACGACTTTCACCACGCGCGGAACCTGCATCACGTTGCCGTAGCTGAACTCCTCAAACAGTCGAGGAGCGATCTCGTCGTTGAAACGCTGCTTCAGGCGCGGCGCCTGGGCGGTTGAACCATTGGTTGTCATCAGTCGATATCCCCATCGCACCTGCGGCAGACTCGCGTCTTGACACCGTCGGCGCGCTCACGGAATCCGACGCGAGACGGTCGGTCACAGATCGGGCAGACCACTGCGACCTTCGATTCGTGCAAGGGCGCCTCGCGCTCGATGATCCCCGCCGGAGCGCCCATCTGGGTGGGCTGCATGTGGCGTTTGACCATGTTGATCCCGGTCACGATGACGCGGTTATTCCTCGGGATTACCTGTCGAACCTGGCCGCGCCGTCCGCGATCCTTGCCGGCGCGAATCTCGACGAGGTCGTCGCGTTGCACTCGACGCATCTAGACCACCTCCGGAGCCAGCGACACGATGCGCATGAAGTCGCGCTCGCGCAGCTCGCGCGCGACCGGGCCGAGGATGCGGGTACCGGTCGGGTTTTGCCCATCAGCGGCCAAGATCACGGCCGCGTTGTCATCGAAGCGGATGTACGATCCGTCAACGCGGCGGTACTGCTTGGCCACGCGAACGATGACCGCTCGCACCACCTGTCCGGCGCGAATCTCGCGGCCCGGATCGGCCTGTTTGACCGTGGCGACGATCGTGTCGCCAACGGAGGCGTAGCGGCGCTTGGTGCCGCCGAGGACGCGGATGCACTTGATCACCCGGGCGCCCGAGTTGTCGGCGACGCGCAGCGAGGATTCCTGCTGGATCACTCCGAATCCTCACCATCCGTGGATGCCTCGTCGAGCGACGGGGCGCCAATCTCCTGTGGTTGAATGTCGGCGACCTCGCGCCGTTCGAGGATCTCGACCACGCGCCAGGACTTGCGCTTGGAGAGCGGACGGCATTCCTCGATCACGACCGAGTCGCCGATCCTGCAGTCGTTGCCCTCATCGTGGACCAGGTAGCGCTTGCGACGGCGCATGATTTTCTTGTAGAGCGGGTGGCGCACCGTACGTTCGACGCGCACCGACACGGTCTTGTGGCGCGCATCGGCGACGGCGATTCCAACACGTCGTTTGCGTGCCATCGGCTACTCTTCCTCGCTCGCCGAGCCGTCTTCGGGCTCAACATTGTTGTCTGCTTCGTCGTGCTCGACTTCGTCGACCTCGGCGGGTGCGTCGGCCTCGTCGATGGCGTCTTCAACGGTGTCGACCACGCGGGCCAACGGCTCGATCGGGGCGCCGGCGGCCTCGGCCAACTGTCGTTCGCGCAGGATCGTGCGCAGCCGCGCGACCTGGCGCCTGGCCTGGCGCATCGCCATCGGATTCTGCAACTGCCGCGTGCCAATCTGGAATTGCAGATTGAAGACCTCGCGGTAGGCCTCGTTGATCGCCTCGCCCAGCTCGACGTCGGTCATTGAGCGGGCTTCGTCGGCCAGAGGATTCGGCATGCCTACACCACCTCGGCTTCGCGAACGACGACCCGGGTGCGAACCGGCAGCTTGTGGCTGGCGCGACGCAGCGCCTCGCGCGCGTCCGCCTCGGGCACGCCCGCGAGTTCGAATATCACACGGCCGGGCTTGACCACAGCGACCCACTTCTCGGGCGCGCCTTTGCCCTTGCCCATCCGGGTCTCGGCCGGCTTCTGGGTCACGGACTTGTCGGGGAAGACGCGGATCCAGACCTTGCCGCCACGCTTGACGTAGTGGGTGATCGCGCGGCGCGCCGCTTCGATCTGGCGACCGTCAATCCAGGCCGCCTCGAGCGATTGCAATCCGATCTCGCCGAAGGCAACGGAGTTGCCGGACTGCGCCATTCCGCGGCGTCGGCCGCGGTGGTGCTTGCGCCATTTGACTCGTCTGGGCTGAAGCATCAGCGACCTCCCCGTCCGCCGGCGACCGGAGGCTCAATCGCCTGGGCCGGCCCGCCGGGCGCTTCGGTCTCAGCCTCGAAGGGCAGAATCTCGCCCTTGTAGATCCAGACCTTGACGCCGATTCGGCCGAAGACCGTCTTCGCCTCGGCGAACCCGTAGTCGATGTCGGCGCGCAGCGTGTGCAGCGGCACGCGACCGGACATCTCCTGCGCCTTTCGCGACATCTCGGCACCGCCCAAGCGGCCCGAGATGATGATCTTGGCTCCCTCGGCTCCGCGTTGCATCGTTCGCTGAACCGCCTGCTTGATTGCGCGGCGGAAGGCGATTCGCCGCTCCATCTGCTCGGCCACGTTGCGGGCGACGAGTTGCGCGTCCAGTTCAGGTACGCGAATCTCCGCGACATCCACGCGCAGACGAATGGGCCGCGCGATCAAGGCCTCGAGGTCGCGGCGCAGCTCTTCCACGTTCTGGCCGCCGCGGCCAATCACGATGCCGGGCTTGGCGGTGTGTAGTTTGACGCCGAGCTGGTTGGCGTTGCGCTCGATGTCGACGCGCGAAATCATCGCCTCGCTGAGTCGGTCGTTGATGAAGTCGCGAATCTTGCGGTCTTCGGCCAGCAACTCGGCGTACTGCTTGTCGGAGTACCACTGCGAGCGCCACTCGTAGATCGTGCCGATGCGGAAGCTGGTCGGGTGAACTTTCTGACCCATGGGGTTATCCGTCCTCTGCGTCCTGGCCGTCGGACACGACGACGGTGATATGCGCGGTGCGCTTGAGAATGCGGCCCACACGACCGCGCGCCTTGGCGCGGAAGCGCCGGAGGGTGCGACCGTCGCCGGCGTGAATCTCTTTGATGTGCAGGTCGCGAGCGTCGAGCCCGTAGTTGTTCTCGGCGTTGGCGACGGCGGAATCGAGCACCTTCGCGACGTCGCGGGCGATTGGCTTGGGCGTGAAGCGAAGCTGCAGCCGCGCATCCTCAACCGGCATCCCGCGCAGGCCCTGCATCACGAGGCGCACCTTGCGCGGTGACGTGCGAACGAACTTGGCGCTGGCCTGGACTTGCATCAGTGCACCCGGGTTCCGCGATCGGAGCGGCCGATGTGGCCACGGAAGGTACGCGTGGGCGCGAACTCGCCCAGTTTGTGACCGACCATGTTCTCGGTCACGAAGACCGGCACGTGACGCCGGCCGTCGTGCACGGCGATCGTCAGGCCGACCATTTCGGGGACGATCGTCGAGGGCCGGGCCCAGGTCTGGATCACGGTGCGCGCGCCGGAGGCACGCACACGCTGCACCTTTTGCATCAATTTGTGGTCCACGTATGGACCCTTTTTCGTCGATCGAGACATCGCGCAAACCCTCTGATCTCTGCCTTAGCGCCGTCGGCCGCGACGGCGAACGATGTACTTGTCGGATTGCTTCTTGCCACGCGTACGGCGGCCCAGCGTGTACCAGCCCCAGGGGGACTTCGGCCCGGGGAGACCGATCGGCGCCTTGCCCTCGCCGCCACCGTGCGGGTGGTCGACCGGGTTCATGACCGAGCCGCGCACCTGCGGTCGCCGACCGCGATGCCGGTTGCGACCGGCTTTGCCGAGCTTGATGTTGGAGTGCTCGACGTTGCCGACCTGTCCGATCGTGGCGTAGCAGACCGAACGCACGCGCCGCATCTCGCCGGAGGGCAAGCGCAGCAGGGCGTAGTCGCCTTCCTTGGCCATAATCTGCGCCGAGGCGCCGGCCGAGCGCACCATCTGCGCCCCGCGGCCTTCGGTCAGTTCAACGTTGTGCACCTGCGTGCCGTTAGGGATCGCGGACATGGGCAGGGCGTTGCCGACGCGGATCGGCGCCTCGGGCCCCGACATGACGCGGTCGTCCACCTGCAATCCGTTCGGCGCGATGATGTAGCGCTTCTCTCCATCGGTGTAGAAGATCAACGCGATCCGCGCGGTGCGGTTGGGGTCGTACTCGATCGCCGCTACCCGGCCTTCGATGCCGATGCGGTCGCGGCGCTTCCAGTCGATGATCCGGTAACGGCGCTTGTGGCCGCCGCCGCGGTGCCGGACGGTGATGCGGCCCTTGTTGTTGCGGCCCGACTTCTTCTTCAGCGGGGCGAGCAGACTCTTCTCGGGCTTCTTCTTCGTGATCTCTTCGAACGTGTGTCCGGAGGAGTTGCGGCGTCCGGGGGAGGTTGGCTTGTAGTTCTTGATCGGCACGTCAGACCCCCTCGAACAGGCGAATCTCGTAGCCCTCGGCCAACGTGATGATCGCCTTCTTCCAGTCGCGCTCGCGACCCGGCCGCCCGCGACCGATTCGCCGCGTCGAGCCACGCACGTTGATCACGTTGACCTTGCGCACCTGGACCGAGAACGCGATCTCGATCGCTTCGCGAATCTGCAGCTTGTTCGCGCGCGGGTCGACTTCGAACACGTACTTGCCCTGCTCGGCCAGTTCGGTCGATTTCTCCGTGATAATCGGTTGACGCACGACTGCGAACGGATGAATGTCCTTAGGCATCGCCGTCCTCCTCGCCGCTGCCGTCCGCTGCGACCGCCCACAGCGCCTCGCAGCGACGCACGGCGGCTTCGGTCATGATCAGCTGGTCGTGCGTGAGAATCAGGTAGCTGCTGAGGGTCTGCGCGGGCATCGCCTGGACGTTGGGAAGATTGCGCGTGCCGAGGACCAGGTCTTGATCGACTCCGTCGGAGACCAGCAGGGCCTTGCGCTCGACACCGAGCGCGGAGCAGAGTTTCGACATGGCCGAGGCCTTCGGCGCGAACTCGACGTCCGAGGCGGCGACGACCACACCGCCCTCTGAGGCCCGCTGAGAGAGCATGGAGCGGATCGCCAGCCGACGCATCCGCTTCGGGAGTCGCTTGCGGTAGGAGCGCGGGTGTGGTCCGTGGGCCACGGCGCCGCCGATTCGCGTCGGCGAGGACGGCGTCCCCATGCGAGCCCGACCGCCACCCTTCTGGCGACCGGTCTTCTTCGACGCCTGGCGGATGGCGGAACGATCGAGCGTGGAGGCGTTGCCCTGCCGCGCATTCGCGCGTTGGGCCGTCACGGCCTGATGTACGACCGCGAGATTCGGCTCAATCCCGAAGACCGAGTCGTCTGCGTCAATCTCGCCGGCCGAGTTGCCCTGTGCGTCGATCAGCGGGAGTTTCATCGCTTGCCGCCTCGCCGCTTAGTCTGTCGGATGCGAACCAGACCGTTGGTCGCGCCCGGCACAGATCCCTTGATGAAGACCAGATGCCGATCCGCGTTGACGTCCACCACTTCAAGATTCATCGATGTCGTCGTCTTGCCGCCCATTCGACCCGCCATCCGAGTGCCCTTGAGCACGCGGCCCGGGGTCGTGCCCGCGCCGACCGAGCCGGGCGCGCGGTGCCGGTCGCTCTGACCATGGGTCCGGGGTCCGCCGCGGAAGCCGTGTCGCTTGACGGTTCCAGCGAAGCCCTTGCCCTTGGAAATGCCCTGCACATCGACGCGGTCGCCGGTCGAGAACACCTCGGTCGCATTGACGACGGCGCCCACTTCCAGGTCGGCCACGTCATCCGCCTCCACGGGGAACACTGCGAGGTGCTTGAGCGGGCCGTTGTTGCCGGTGTGCCCACGCTCGGCCTTGCTGATCCGCCAGGCGGGCGCTTCTCCGTAGCCGACCTGGACGGCGGAGTAGCCGTCGCGCGATTCGGTCATGATCTGTGTGACGGGACAGGGGCCGACCTCGAGCACGGTGCAGCCCACGACCGTCCCGGCCTCGTCGATCACCTGCACCATGCCCAACTTCTTGCCGAGGAGTCCGGGTATGGCCATGATTAGAGCTTGATTTCGACGTCGACGCCAGACGACAGCTGCAGCCGCATCAGGGAATCGACGGTTCGGCCAGTGGGTTCAATGATGTCGATGATCCGCTTGTGGGTGCGGATCTCGAACTGTTCGCGTCCGTCCTTGTGGACGAACGGCGAGCGAATCACCGTGTACTTGCGAATCTCGGTGGGCAGCGGAATCGGCCCGGCCACACCAGCGCCAGTCTTCTCGGCGGTGTCGAGAATCTGCGCAGCCGACTCATCGAGAACCCGATGGTCGTACGCCTTGAGTCGGATGCGTATCTTCTGCCGAGCCATATTGCCGTCTTTCCGCCCTGCAACGTTTCCGGATCGGCGCTATTCGAGGATCGACGTGACTGCGCCAGCGCCGACGGTGCGGCCGCCCTCGCGAATCGCGAAGCGCAGCCCCTCCTCCAGCGCAATCGGCGAGATCAAACGCACCTGCATCTGCACGTTGTCGCCCGGCATCGCCATCTCCACGCCTTCGGGCAGACCGATCTCGCCGGTCACGTCGGTCGTGCGGATGTAGAACTGCGGTCGGTAACCGGGGAAGAACGGACTGTGGCGGCCGCCCTCTTCCTTCGAGAGGATGTAGACCTCGGCGGAGAAGGCCGTGTGCGGCGTGATCGAGCCGGGGGCCGCCAGGACCTGGCCGCGCGTGATCTCTTCGCGGTCGATGCCCCTGAGCAGACAACCCACGTTGTCTCCGGCCTCGCCGGTGGGCAGCGTCTTCTTGAACATCTCGACCCCGGTGACCACGGTCGTCTGCGTGTCCTTGATCCCGACGATCTCGATCTCTTCGCCGCTGTTCACCACGCCGCGCTCGATCCGGCCCGTGGCCACGGTGCCGCGACCCTTGATCCCGAACACGTCTTCGATCGGCATCAGGAACGGTTGCTCGGTCGGCCGCGCCGGTGTCGGCACGTACTCATCCACCGCCTCCATCAACTCGAGAATCGATTCGTACTCCTGCGCCTCGAGGTCTGTCGAGTCCGACTCCAGCGCGTGCAGCGCCGCGCCGCGGATCACCGGGCAGTCGTCGCCGTCGAAGCCCTGATCGGTGAGCAACTCACGCACCTCGAGCTCGACCAGGTCGAGCAGTTCCTCGTCGTCCAACTGGTCGACCTTGTTCAGGTAGACGACCATGCGCGGCACGCCCACCTGGCGCGCCAACAGAATGTGCTCGCGCGTCTGGGGCATTGGTCCATCGGGAGCCGCCACAACCAGGATCGCGCCGTCCATCTGCGCCGCGCCGGTGATCATGTTCTTGATGTAGTCGGCGTGACCCGGTGCGTCGATATGCGCGTAGTGCCGGGCTTCCGTCTCGTACTCCACGTGCGCGATCGCGATCGTGATGCCCCGCGCCCGTTCCTCCGGCGCCTTGTCGATCGAGTCGAAACTCGAAAACGAGGTGTTCTCCGACTGCATCGCCAGCGTCTTGGTGATCGCCGCGGTCAAGGTCGTCTTGCCGTGGTCCACGTGGCCGATTGTGCCCACGTTCACGTGCGGCTTGGTTCGTTCGTATACCTGTCGCGCCATCTTCGGTTCTCCTGCCTGTCGTTCTTTCGATGTTGCTGCCTGGCGTGGTTGACTGCCGAACGGCTAGCGGGCTTCCGCGAGCACGCTCTGCGGGACTTCCTCGTAGTGGTCGAACTCGATGCTCGCCGTGGCTCGGCCCTGCGTCATTGAGCGCAGCGCCGTGGTGTATCCGAACAGGTTGGCCAGGGGCATCTGCGCCTGGATGATCTGGGCCGCGCCGCGTTCTTCCGTGCCGACGACCGAACCGCGGCGGCTGGAGAGGTCGCCGGCGACCTCGCCGAAGTACTCCGGCGGCGTGGAAATCTCCACGCGCATCATCGGCTCCAGCTGGATCGGCGCCGCCTTGCGCAGCGCCTCGCGGAATCCGATCGAGGCGGCGGTGGCGAACGCCATCTCGCTCGAGTCCACCTGGTGATAGGACCCGTCGGTCAATGCCACCTTGACGTCAACGACGGGGAACCCGCCGACCACACCGGAGCGCATGGCGTCCTCAACGCCCTTGCGCACCGAGCTGATGTACTGCTGCGGCACGACACCGCCGGCCGTCTCGTCCTCGAACTCAAACCCCTCGCCCGGTGTGTTCGGCTCGACGCGCAGCAGGACGTGCCCGAATTGACCCCGGCCGCCCGTCTGGCGGACAAAGCGGCCTTCCGCCTCGGATGTTCGGCGGATGGTCTCGCGATACGACACCTGCGGTCGACCGACGTTGCACATCACGTTGAACTCGCGGCGCAGTCGGTCGGCAATCACTTCCAGGTGCAGCTCGCCCATCCCGGAAATCACGGTCTGAGCGGTCTCGTCGTTGTATTCGACCTTGAAGGTCGGGTCTTCCTCGGCCAGCTTGCGCAGCGAAGCGCCGAGGCGATCCTGGTCGTCGGCGCTCTTCGCCTCGATCGCAATCGAAACGACCGGCTCGGGGAAGGAGATCTGGTCCAGCAACACGGGCGCGTTGCGGTCGCAGAGCGTGTCGCCGGTGAAGGTCTGTTTCGGTCCGACGAACGCGGCGATGTCACCGGCGGTCACATGATCGATGTCCTCGCGCGAATCCGCGTGAACGCGCAGCAGACGCCCCACTCGCTCGGTCTCGTCGCGAGACGAGTTGTAGACGCCATCGCCGGCCTTCAGCGTGCCGGCATAGATGCGGACGTAGGCAATCCGGCCGACGTAGGGGTCGGTGACGATCTTGAATGCGAGTGCCGTGAGCGGCTCTTCGCGATCGGCGAAGCGGATCTCGGGGCCGTTGTGACCGACGCCTTCGACCGGCGGTACCTCATCCGGCGCCGGGAGGTAGTCGACGATCCCGTCCAACAAGCGCTGGACGCCGACGTTCTTCAAGGCCGAGCCGCAGAAGACCGGCGTAAACGAGTTCCCGACCGTCCCGCGCCTCACTGCCTTGACGATCTCGTCGACCGAGAGCTCGTGGCCTTCGATGTACGAGATCATCACTTGCTCGTCGAACTCGGCGATTCTTTCGATCATCGTCTCGCGCCAGCGACCGGCGTCGGCGACGTAGTCGTCGGGAATGTCGCCTTCGGTCGGCGGAGCGTCGCGGTCGGAGCTGAAGAACCAAGCGCGTTCGCGAATCAGATCGATTACGCCCTGAAACTGGTCTTCGGAGCCAATCGGAATCTGCAGGGGCACGGGCATCATGCCCAGGCGGTCGCGAATCATCTCCATGGTGCGCCAGTAGTCGGCGCCGATCCGGTCCATCTTGTTGACGAAGCAGATGCGGGGGACACCGTAGCGGTCGGCCTGTCGCCAGACCGTCTCCGACTGCGGCTCGACCCCGGCGACGGCATCGAAGACGACCACGCCGCCATCCAGCACTCGCAGCGAGCGTTCCACTTCGACCGTGAAGTCGACGTGACCCGGAGTATCGATGATGTTGATCCGGTGGTCACTCCACTCGCAAGACGTCGCCGCGGCCATGATCGTGATGCCGCGCTCGCGCTCCTGCTCCATGAAGTCCATTACGGCGGTACCCTCGTGCACCTCGCCGATCTTGTAGGTGCGACCGGTGAAATAGAGGATCCGTTCGGTCACGGTGGTCTTGCCGGCATCGATATGGGCAATGACGCCGATATTCCTGAGCGACGAGATGGGCGGGTCAGCGGGCATGTTGATCGTGTCCTCTGGTCAGCTCTCTGGTCGTTCTTTCGGGTCTCTGCTTCGCGCAACGTTGAGCGTCGGCAACCTGGGGCCAGGGGTCAGCTCTCGTTGGGCGTTCCTTCAATCGCTCGTCCCGCGTCGCGCTACCAGCGGTAGTGAGCAAACGCGCGGTTCGCTTCCGCCATCCGGTGGGTTTCTTCACGGCGACGCACAGCGGCGCCACTGTTGCTGTATGCGTCAAGCAGCTCGTCGGCGAGGGAGAGGTGGGCGGGCCGGCCCTTGCGCCCCTGCGCGGCGGTGACGAGCCAGCGAATGCCGAGCGAGGTGCGACGGTCGTGGCGAATCTCGACTGGTACCTGATAGGTCGCGCCACCGACGCGTCGCGGGCGCACTTCCATCTCGGGCGTGATGTTGTTCAACGCCTGGTCGAAGACTTCAAGCGGATCCTGACGCACCCGCTCCTCGAGGATGTCAAGGGCGCGGTAGACAATGCGCTCGGCGGTGCCCTTCTTGCCGTTCCTCATGAGGCGGTTGATGACCATCTGCACCCGCTGCGATCCGTAGACCGCGTCGGGGCGGATTTCGTGTCGATCGGGCCGTCGTCGTCGCGGCACGTTGTCTCATCCATCTCTAACGCGAGCGCGTCTCGTCAGATGCCGAGGGGGCTCGCCACACTAAAACGACCACCCGCTAGTGGGTGGTCGCTGTTGTCAATCCTGCCGTCTTGCGAGTTCCGTACTTGGAACGGCCCCGCTTTCGCTCGGCGACGCCAAGCGCATCGAGCGCTCCGCGTACGACCTGATAACGAACGCCGGGCAAATCGCGGACACGTCCGCCGCGCACCAGTACGATCGAGTGCTCCTGCAGCGTGTGACCTTCGCCGGGGATGTAGGCGGTCACTTCGATCCCGTTGGTTAGCCGTACCCGGCAGACCTTGCGCAGGGCGGAGTTGGGCTTCTTCGGCGTGACTGTGCGCACCGCCGTGCAGACGCCGCGCTTTTGCGGAGAGCCGCTGTCCTGGGTGGTGCGGCTGGTCAACGCGTTGTAGCGGAAGCGCAAGGCAGGCGCCTTCGCCTTCTTGCGGGACTTCTTGCGTCCCTTGCGGGCCAGCTGGTTGATCGTCGGCACGCTGCTGCTCGTTCCTCGCTCGCTCGTGCTTCGAGCCTATGCGCTCACGGGTGCATTGGCACGAATACAGGGTCAAAGCCGCTGGCTGATCGGGCCGGCGGTGCGCCGGCGGTCATCAACCTCAGGTCGGCCTCGACCCTTCCCACGCCCGACCGCCTGCGCGGCAGGCGCGTGAAGCTCAACGATATCTCAACTCAAGCCAACCCTGCAAGAATCCCAGCGCACCGACACCCGAATTGTGTGTGTTGTCTGGCTGTCAGACCCCGGCGTAGGAGTGCAGACCGGAGATCCAGAGGTTGACGCCCAGATAGGTGAACATCACGGCGAAGAAACCCAACACCACGATCCAGGCGCTCCGCGCTCCGCGCAATTGGCGCAGGCCGCGACCGTGGATGTAGACCGCGAAGATCAGCCAGGTCACGAGTGCGGCGGTTTCCTTTGGATCCCAGCCCCAGTAGCGGCCCCAGGCGTCGTTGGCCCAGAACGCGCCCAGCGCGATGCCGGCTGCCAGCAGGGGGAAGCCGACGAGCACGGCGCGATAGGTCAACTCGTCGGAGCGCTCGGCCGAGGGCAACCAGTCGTAGCGGCCGCCGCGCGCGGCGACCCGCGCCGGGAATCCCTGCACCAGGTGCATCAGCGCGCCGCCGAACGCGACCGCCAGGACCGCGTACGAGAGGATCATCAGAGCTACGTGGATCGTCAACAGGGTTGGACTCTGCAGGGCCGGCACCAGCACTTCCTGCCCGCCGCTGGGGAACGCCAGCGCCGATCCGTACAGCCCGCAGGCGACGGGAAGCACGAACGCTCCGGCCAGTCTCGTACCTGCGCGCAACTCGAAGATGGCGTAGAGCAGGACAATGGCCACACCAAACGACATCGAGAACTCGAACAGGTTGCTGTATGGCGCGTGATTCAGCGCGATCGAGCGCATCACCAAGCCCGTGACGCCCAGCGCGGCTGCGGTCCAGACACTCAGCGTGGCGATGCCGCCCAGCGTCGGCGAGCGAACCGGCGCAGGTTCGGGCACAGACAGAGAAGGCTCAGTCGCCTCGACCCGTCTGGGTGACCAGGCAATACGGAGGCGCGGCTGGAGCGCGTAGACCACCGACGCGAACGCGGCGCAGCCAGCGGCGACAAAGCTCGCCCAGAGCAGGAACAGCGCGCCCTCAGCCATCGCTCGTCTCCGAGTGCTCCGACGACTCCGCCTCTGCTCTCGCCTTGGCCTCCGCCTTGAGCGCATCCGATCGACGCGGGGCGCGGGCCTCGCCGAAGGTCAATCGACGGAATCCTTCCGACCACGGGATCCGGCCTGCCCGCGCGGCCTGCTCAGAGCGATTGCGCATCCGCTTCGCCATCTCGTCGCGATTCGGCGCCTGGACCTGCGAGGCATGGCGCAGCAGGGCGTCGATTCGACGGTCGAGCTGGTCGGACACGTCAACGAAGTAGTTCGGCTCATTGCTCCCGGCGAGCAGGACCGTGTTGACTCGCACGGGTTCGACGCCGGTCGCAACCTGCTCGGCGTACGAGTTGGCGTTGCGAGAGAGCGGGAAGACCGCATCGAGGGCCGCGATGCCGACGGTGCGGTGGTCGCGATGATTGAACCCGCGATAGCCGTCCCAGGTGATCATCAGCTCGGGCCGGACTTCGCGCAGTACGCGCACCATCTGTCCGCGAAACTCGGAGCCGTCTTCGACGTGGCCGTCGGGGACCCGCAAGAAGATGCAGCGCTTGATCCCCAGTTCCGAGGCAGCCGCTTCCTGCTCCGCCTCGCGCAGGGCGCCAAGATCGGCGGGCCCGAGCATCGGATCCTTGGTGCCCTTGTCTCCGCTCGTGACGAGACAGAATGTCACGTCCCAGCCGTCATCCGACAACTGGGCGACCGTTCCGCCGCAGGTGAATTCGATGTCGTCCGGATGGGCCATCACGACCAGGGCGCGGCGCGCCTCCGCAGGAGCCTCGGCGTCCGACATTTGGGCTCCCATCTGCTTCGATGAGGCGCAGTTCCCTAACTCGCCGCCACCAACAGGGACTCCACCGAATCCGGGCAACAGGAGTCTCGTTGCGAGCCTGCCACCTCGGCCTCGTTCAGCAGGTCCTGGTACACGTCGAGAATACTGCGGGCCACGCTGTTCCAGGAAAACACGGCCATCTCGGCCGCGGCGGCAGCGCCCATGCGACTTCGCAGCGTGTCGTCGGAGAGCAGGCGCTCGATTGCCGAGGCGAAGTGTTCGGGTCGGCGATCATTCGCCAGCAGGCCGGTCTTGCCGTGCGTGATCGTGGTTGCCAGCCCACCAACCCTGGTCGCCACCGGCGGCGTGCCGGAGGCCATCGCTTCGACCGCCACCAGACCGAACGACTCGTAGGCAGACGGCACGGCGCAGACCGCCGCGGCCCGGTACAGGTCGGGCAATTGCTCTCTGTCGACGGCATTGACGAATCGCACGCGCTCGGCGACGCCGCAAGCATTGGCGAGGCCGCGCAGCCGCGCGCGCTCGCCATTGTCACGCTCGTCGCCACCGGCGATCCAGAGCAGCGCGTCGGGTTGCGCCTTGATGAGCGGCAACGCCTGAATCAGCAGGTCGGCACCCTTCGCCTCCTCGAGTCGCCCGACGAAGAGGATGCCGGGGCCCTGGAACAGGCCCAGCTCGGGGAAGGCGGTCGCCACCCTGCGCCGGGATTCCTCGACACCAGACGGATGGAAGCGCGACAGATCGATACCGCAAGGGACGACGCGGACACGCGATGCGTCCGCTTCGTACTGCCCAATCAGGAATGCCCGCTCGTGGGATGTCGCGCCGATGATCACGTCGGAGCAAGCCACCACCTGCCGCTCACCGGCGAGGCGGAACGGCGGCTCCGGCTGTTGGAACATCTGCTTGACCGCGCCCAGGGTGTGGAACATCACCGCGTGCGGACATTGCCAGCGCCGCGACAGCTCGATGCCACTGAGTCCCGCCACCCAATAGTGGGAATGGACGAGGTCGTAATCGTCGCGTCCGGCCGCAATCCGGGCCACGCCCTCGGTGAACTCCGAGACATGCGCGGCCACTTCGATCGGCGGCAGCACTACCGGCGGGCCGGCATCGACTTGAAACAACCGCGCACCGGGCGCGAACTCCTCGACGTACGGCGCGTCGGAGTGGTCGCGCCGTGTGAAGATGTCGACTTCCCAGCCCAGGTCGACAAGCTGGCGTGACAGCTCGGCCACATAGACGTTCATGCCGCCGGCCTTGGTCGTGCCCGCTTTGGCCAGCGGCGAGGTGTGCGTCGACATCACGGCCAGACGCCGTCGAGGTCGCATCATCTTGCGAGCTCCCTGGTGAGCTGGATGCGGCGGACCACGGCGTCGCGGCCGCCCAACTCATACTTGTACGGCTCATCGCCACGCAAGAAGTTCACGCTCGACATCCCCCGCTCAACCGCATCGCGGATGCACAGCACCTTGGACGCCAATCCAGCCGACAGGTCACGGAATTTGGGACTGTAGCCACTGTTGTATAGCAGCAGTTGATTCTGGGCGACGAAGCAGAGCACGATCGCCGCCGCCTCACCCGAGACTGACATCACATACAGCCGCAACCAACCCGCTTCCGCCAGCGATGCGCTGAGGCGCTCGAAGAAGGAGCGCATCTCGTCGGTCAGGAACACCGCCTTGTCGCCGCGCGAGTCGGCCATCATCGACATGAACTCAGGCATCCAGGCCGCCACCTGTTGCGGGCTCTCGACGGATTTGAACTCCACAGCCCCGCGAAGCTGGCGCAGCGGCCGCAGCTTGCGCCGTACCTCGCGCCGATCCCGCGGGCGCAGGTTCGACAGGTATGTCTCCCAACCGCCGCCAATCTCGACTGTCGGACACACGGCTTCCTGCTGGACGTCAACCCGCCAGCCGCGCTCGACCGCAGTTCCGAAGAGGCTCGCCCAGTTCGAACCGGGTTCGATCCCACGGAACTCCGCCGTCTGCGCGTCGGACGCCTCAAGACGATCCAGCACAGCGGAGGCGAGCTCCCGCTCCTTGCCGGCCTGCGCCACCGGTCCGAGGTAGTCCGACACCTCGTGGTCGCCGGCGAACGTCCAATGCGTCTCGCAGCGCCGGAGCGGGGCCAAGCCGACCAGCTCGCCGGTGCCATTCTCCAGCCCAACCAGCTCCAGTTCGCCGCAAGCGGATTCGCCGAACACCGACCACCACGCCTCGCCGAACTCCGGCGTGGAGAACGGCGTCGCCGGGACCGCTCGACAAAGTGCGCTCCAGCGCTCGCGCAGATCGGCGTATTGCCCGCTGACGACAGCCAAACTCACAATCGCTGCGTCCCAACCAGCGAGAGGAACTCTGCTCGCGTCTCTTCCTGCTCAAGGAAACTGCCGCGCATCGCCGAGGTCAGCATGCGCGAGCCGGGTTTCTTGATCCCGCGCATCTGCATGCAGAGATGCTCTGCCTCGACGGCGACCGCGGCGCCCTGCGGCTGAATCGTGTCCATCAGCACGTCGGCAATCTGCGCCGTCAGCCGTTCCTGCAACTGCGGGCGTCGAGCCATCGCATCGACGAGGCGGGCCAGCTTGGAGAGTCCAACCACGCGGCCATTGGGCACGTAGCCCACATGGGCGATCCCATGGAACGGCATCAGGTGATGCTCGCACATCGAGAAGAAGGGCACATCGCGCAGGATGACCATCTCGTCGTGGCCTTCTTCAAAGCCCACCGACAGCAGCTCCGGGATATTGACATCCGGGCCGCCGAGCGTCTCCTCGTACGCCGCCACCACCCGGCGCGGCGTTTCGCGCAGACCCTCGCGATCCGGGTCCTCGCCCAGCGCCAGCAGCAGGTCTCGGACGGCGGCTTCCGCCCTTGCGCGATCGACTCGACCGCTCATCGCAGCCCCTCCTCAATCGCCTCCGCCGCTTCGTCGAAGTTCGAGCCGATCTCCACCACGTCAGCGCGAATCGACTCCACCGCCCGCTCCGGGTCCTTCAATCCGTGTCCCGTGATCGTGCAGACCACGCGTCGGCCCGCGAGAGAACCGTCTCCGTGCCGGGCGAGCAACCCGGCCACTGAAGCCGCCGAGGCCGGTTCGCAGAAGATGCCTTCCTCGCTCGCAAGTGTCCGATATGCATCGAGGATCTGTTCGTCGGTCGTGGCGATGATCGAACCACCGGACTCGTCTCGCGCCTCGATGGCGCCATCCCACGACGCGGGCGCGCCGATCCTGATCGCGGTCGCGATGGTCTCGGGGCGCGCCACGGGTCGTCCATGCACCAGAGGCGCCGCGCCCGCGGCCTGAACGCCAAGCATGGCCGGCCGTTGCGAGGCCCGCTCGGCGTGGAAGTACTCGCAGTACCCGTGCCAATAGGCGGTGATATTGCCGGCGTTGCCGACCGGAATGCAATGCAGATCGGGCGCATCGCCCAGCGCGTCGACGATCTCCATCGCGGCAGTCTTCTGACCTTCGATTCGGTAGGGATTGACTGAGTTCACCAACGCAAGCGGCAGCCGAGCGGTCAACTCCTGCGCGAGCCGCAACGCATCATCGAAGTTGCCGTCGACCGCGAGCACGCGCGCGCCGTGCGCTGCGGCCTGGGCGAGCTTGCCCTGCGCAATCCGACCCTCGGGAACCAGCACGAAAGCCCGCAACCCGCAACGTGAGGCGTAGGCCGCTGCGGAGGCGCTGGTGTTGCCCGTTGATGCACAGAGCACAGCAGTCGCCCCCTGCTCGACCGCCTTCGCCACCGCCACCACCATGCCGCGATCCTTGAACGAGCCAGTCGGGTTGCACAGCTCCAGTTTCAGCCAGACCTCGTCCGCGCCGGTCGCGCGTTCGAGACTCTCGGCGCGCACCAGCGGCGTGCTGCCCTCGCCCAGCGTGACGCAGGGCGTCGATTCGGTCAGCGGCAGCCAGTCGGCATAGCGCTCGAGCACTCCGCCACCGGCCCATGTACCGGTCCTGACCGTGCTGCTAGCCATCGCTGCGAACTCGCAGGTACGACTTCAACTCTCGGATTTCCTGCTCCAGCTCCTCGATCTGTCTCCGTCGGACCTGTTCCTGCAGGGCCACGAAGCGTTCCTGTTCTTGCGCGGTGAGCGCGGACACGCCCTCGATCCGGTCGCCCAGCGAGGCGACGGCACGCTCACGACGAGCATCGCGGGCGCGCAGCTGCTCGCTCATCCGCTCGACGTTGCCGATCCGTTCCTCCAGCGCCTCCGACCCGCGTTGCACAGACGACACGATCGCTCTGGAGGCATCCAGCGCCTGCAACGATTCCTCGATCCGGCCGCGCAACGCGTCGACGTTGTTCTTCAAGTCGTCCCATTGCTCGGCGGTCTCTTGCACACGACGCAGGCTCTGATAGGAGAGCTCCAACCGCTCGGTCACGCCGTGCAACTGACGCTCGAGCGCGTCGATCCGACCTTCCAGCGCGCTGCTCTCGCCGGAGGCTCGGCGCAGTCCGTCGGCATTGGCAGAAATCCGCGCGCCGAGTGCGACCTGGCTGTTCTCGATCTGCGACAACCGATGCGTCAGTTCGCCGCCTTCGGCGTTGACCCGACGGATCGCCTCGTCGAAGACGCTCAAGCGCTCGCGCAGGTCGTTCAGCGACTTCTCGCTCGCCTGGAGTCGGCGCAGGGCGTCGTTTGCCGTCTCGCGCTGAACATCGAGATCCTGGCGCAATTGCCGGGTCGAGGTCTCCGACAGCTCTCGGCTCTCATCCAGTTCGCCACCGAAGCGCCCGAGCCGCTCGCGGAGGGCTTGCACTTCTTCCAGTTGCCTCAGCGATACGCCAACCTCAGCCGCCAATGTCAGCGCCCGGCCTTCAAGTTCCCGTAGGCGTTGATCGAGGGCGCTCAGTTCTCGTTCGTCGCGCACGTGCGATTGCGCCAGCTCAGCGGTCTGACTGCGCAGCCCCGCGATCGATTCTTCTATCCGCAGCCAGCGAGTATCAACGCCCTCTACCGGATCAGTCGTTGTCACAGCCATCCTCAATCCGAAGCCGCACACCCAGCTCGATCACCGAATCCGAGAGCTCCAAGCCGTCCAACACCCGCTGTAGAGCGCCATCGGTGCAGACGTGAGTCGTGACGATGAGGTCCGCCGACTGACTGCGCTGCGGATGCGGCGTCTGCAGTACGGAGGCGATGCTCACGCCCTCGGCGGCGAACACCGCTCCCAATTCTGCCAGTACGCCCGCGCGATCGGGAACTTCGAGCCGCAGATATGTCCGCACCCGGAGATTTGATAGCGGAACGAGTTGAGGCGAGGGGTCGATGGGTCGCAAGCGTCGGGGCGCCTGTCCCGAGGCGAGCCGGCTGCCGACATCCAGAATGTCCGCCACCACGGCGCTTGATGTCGCGCCGGCGCCCGCGCCGGGACCCTCGAGCACCACCGAACCAATCAGGTCTCCGGAGACCGACACCGCGTTCAGCACACCTTCGACCGCAGCCATCGGATCGGAGACCGGCACCAGCGTGGGATGCACCCGGAGATCAAGCCCATCGGGGGTCTGACGAGCGGTGGCCAGCATACGGATGGCGTAGCCCAGATCGCGGGCGTGGACGAAGTCGCGCGCCTCGAGCGAGCGGATTCCCTCGCAATGCACATCGTCCGGTCCGACTCGCGAGTGAAACGCCAACGACGCCAGGATCGCCAGCTTGAAGGCGGCGTCAATGCCGTCCACATCGTTGGTGGGGTCGGCCTCGGCGTACCCGAGGCGCTGCGCCTCGGACAACGCCTCTGCGTAGGCCTTCCCCTCCTGCGACATCTCGGTGATCATGTAGTTGGTCGTACCGTTGATGATCGCTCTGACTGACGACACATCATTGGCCTGCAGATCTCGTTGCAGGACCCCGATGATCGGGATTCCGCCTCCGACGCTCGCCTCGTAGCGGAGTTCGACTCCGCGCTCTTCGGCCAGCGCCAACAGCGCCGGGCCTTGCTTCGCCATCACTTCCTTGTTGGCGGTCACTACCGACTTGCCGGCCGATAGCGCCGCCTCGATACAATCCGCCGCGGGGGTCTCGCCGCCCATCAACTCCACCACGACATCGACGTCGTCTTGGGCCACGACAGCGAACGGGTCATCGGACAGCGAAAGTCCTCCAGCCGCCAGATCGGCACGCGCGGCCACGTTGCGAACGGCGGCGGCGCGGACATCCAATCTGCGGCCGCAGCGTGCCTCGTACGCCCGGGCATTGCCCTGCAGGGCCTCGAGGACGCCTCGTCCGACGACCCCGAGTCCGAGCAACCCAATCCCCAACGACTTCTGCATCAGGCGTCGGACTCCTCACTCACGGAAGCTGCTTCGTCGACCGAGGCCGTCTCCTCAGTTGCAGCGGCATCGTCTTGAACAGCTACGTCACCATCAGGTACAACCTCGGCTTGCGATGCAGCCTCGACTGGTGGTACGGCCTCGACCGGCGGTGCGGCTTCAGCCTGCGGGGCAGCCTCGACCGGGGGTGCAGCTTCGGCTTGTGGTGCAGCCTCGACCGGCGGAGCATCCACCTCGGCGCCTCCCTCGGCCGGAGCCTCCGGCGGAGCGTCATCGAGTTCGGCGCGCATCGCGCGCTGAGCCATCCTCGTCACCATGCGGAAGCGCGATGTCTGGCGCATGTGCTCAGCCGTGTAGGGCAGGAGCGCTACTTGCCGCGCGCGCTTGATCTCCCGCGCGACTTTGCGCTGGTCCTTGGCCGTCAACCCCGTCTTGCGCCGTGGCTCGATCCGACCGCGGTCGGAAATCAGCTTCTTCAGGCGGTCGACATCCTTGTAGTCGATGGTCGCGACCTCCTGCGGCGTGAAGATCGGCGCGCGGCGGCGACGCCCACGACGTCGCGTACGTTCGATCATCTGCGGCAGGCGTTCGCCCGACTCAGGCGCCGGCGTTATCCGCGGTGCGGGCTCCGGCGCCGGTTCGATGTTCGGTTCGGATTCAGTCGTCATCAATCAATCTCCACGATGTTGTTCGTCACACGCCAACCGGGCGCGCGCAGAATCTGCTTACTCAAACGGCAAATCGCCCGCATCGGGGCCGCCGCCCATGTCACTCGGGCCACCGTCCCAATTGCCTCCGCCTCCATCGAAGTCGCCGCCACCACCGCCACCACGACCGCCGAGGAACTGAATATCGTTCGCAACGACCTCAGTGGTGTACCGGTTGTTGCCTTCGCGATCCTGCCACTGCCGGGTCTGCAATCGACCCTCGACATACACTGGGCGGCCCTTGCTGAGGTACTGGCCCACCAGTTCCGCCAGACGTTGCCAGGCGACGATGGACACCCATTCGGTCACTTCCTGCCGCTGACCGTCTCGGTCCGTGTACGACCGGCTGCATGCGATCCGGAAATTGGCGACCGCGGCGCCGTTGGCCGTGAATCTCAACTCAGGATCGGCACCCAGATTGCCGATCAACATCACTTTGTTCAGTCCCGCCATGAGTTCACTCCCCGACGTTAAGTCTCCGCAGGCTAGTGGTCGCGGCGCACAATCAGATGACGCAGCACCTGCTCATCAATCAGCAACGACTGTTCCAGGTCATCGCGGCGGGCGTCGGAGCCGCCTTCGAAATGGGCGATGAGGTAGTGACCTTCGAACGACTGCTTGATCGGATAGGCCAGACGCCGTCGGCCCCAGTCGATCACCTCGGTCACGTCGTTGCCGTGATCGGTCAGCGTGCCGCGCAGGTGCGCCATTCGCTCTTCGACTTGCTCGCCCACGATGTCCGGATGCAGCACCACCATGATCTCGTATTCCGTACCCACGTATCGCTCCTCCGTTCGCGCCGACTCGGCGTCGGCTAGAACTAGTTCGTCACACTCTGAATGCCGGGAATCGGAAAGCCCGACGCCAGTTCCTGCACTTCCGCGCGGACGCGGTCGTGCTCAGTTTCGTCGTCAATGTGGTCCAGTACTCGACTGATCAGCCGCGCGACCCGCGACATCTCATCCTCGCACATCCCGCGGGTCGTCAGGGCCGGCGTCCCGATGCGGATGCCCGAGGTCACCGTCGGACGACGGGTGTCGTAGGGGATTGTGTTCTTGTTCACGGTGATCCCGGCCGAGTCCAGCGCCATCTCGGCCGCCTTGCCGGTCAGGCCCTTGCTGCCCACGTCGAGCAGCACCAGATGATTGTCCGTGCCGCCGGAGACGAGCCGCCAGCCCTCGGCCTGCAGCCCCGCTGCGAGCGCCCTGGCGTTGGACACGATCTGCGCTGCGTAGGCTGCGAACTCGGGCGTGGCCGCCTCTTTCAGGGCCACTGCCTTGGCCGCGATCGTGTGCATGTGCGGCCCACCCGAGGTGCCCGGGAAGATCGCCCGATCGATCGGCCGCGCCATTTCGCCGTTAGTCAGGATCAACGCCGAACGCGGACCGCGCAGCGTCTTGTGCGTCGTCGTGGTGATCACCGGCGCGTACGGCACTGGCGACGGATGTACGCCGCCCGCGACCAGGCCCGCCACGTGCGCCATGTCGACGACCAGCACAGCCTCGACCGACTCTGCGATCTCGGCCGCGCGAGCAAAATCGTAGACCCGCGGATAGGCGGTCGCGCCTACCACAATCACCTTCGGCCGATGCTCGCGGGCCTGCGCCGCCATTGCGTCGTAGTCGATCCGCTCGCTCTCCTGGTCGACCCCGTAGGAGACAAACTCGAACCAGCGACCGGAGATGTTGACCGGCAGACCGTGGGTCAGGTGGCCGCCGTGATTGAGTTCCAGGCCCATCGCCGTGTCGCCCGGCGATAGCAAGGCGAAGTACGCGGCAATGTTCGCCTGCGTACCCGAGTGCGCCTGTACGTTTGCGTGCTCCGCGCCGAACAGCGACTTCGCTCGTTCGATCGCGAGCTCCTCGACCAGATCAACGAATTCGCAGCCGCCGTAGTAGCGGCGGCCGGGATAGCCCTCGGCGTACTTGTTCGTCAGGACCGAGCCCATCGCCGCCAACACGGCTTCCGACGGGTAGTTCTCCGATGCGATGAGTTCGAGACCGTCCTTCTGCCTGCCCGCTTCGCGCTCGATTGCGGAAGCGATCTCGGTGTCCACCGAATCCAGCGCAGCCCCGGCCAACGTCAGCGCCATCTCACACCCATTCGCGTTCTGGAGACCCGAGCGAATCGGGCCGCCGCCGGGTCAGACGCCCGGCAGCACACGAACCACAGTCGATCTCAGCTTACACGCGGTCAAGAAATCGAAGTCAACCAGACAACTCTCGCTCCAGCTCCGAACGCGACCAGGCGGCATCGATCGCGGCCAACATGCCGCCGCTGACCAGCGAATGACCGCCCAGCATCACTGCAGAGTCCTGGAGCATCGAGACCAGTCCTCGCAGCCGTTCATCCCCAATCTCGTCCCAGCGGCCGAGGTCCGCCCAGAATCGGTCGCAGCGTGAGACATCCCAGCCGAGATGAGACAGAAATGGGCGGGTGTCCCAGAACATCGCATCGCCCAGACCGTCGAGCGCCAACAAGAACCCGTCCGGTCCGCCCCATTCATACAGTTCGCCCAGCAGAGACCGAGCCCGACGTTGACGGGATCGCAATCCGCGCTCCTCCGACAACACCCTGACCCGGCAGGAGGTGTCGCGATCCACCGCCGCCCAATCCGAGCCGCTCACGCGTCCGGCGATCATGAGCTCGCCATCGCGCTGCGTCATGACGTCGAAGACCCGAAACGCCAGCTGGACCGGTTCATCCAACTCAGGTTGCTGCGCGAGCGCCGCGCGTGTGGCGGGGCCGATCTCCAGCGAGCCCACACTCGCAGCAGCCTTCAAGACCGTGACGTCTGCGGGCGTGTCGATATCCAGTAACGAACGCGCGGACCGGTCGTACGACACGACCGGCACATCACCGGCCTCTCTGATCAACAATGCGAATCGGTTGTCAACCGCTTCGCCGGACGCATGGCTCAGCAAGCGGCCATCCGGAACGCCGATCCAGTCGCACGAGAACATCCGATTCACCGTCGCCGCACCGGCCTCGATCGTGGCGCGCACCGATGACCAGTCGTCTACGGACATGGCCGGCATGCCGGAGCCGGCGTAGCAGACCGGGCCGCTCGCCTCCTGCGCCGCCGACGCGACGATGTCGCCGATCGATTGATCCGCGCGAGTCGGTTCGACCGCGAGATCGGCGATCGGCTCGCTGGCAAAGACGCGCACACGGTCGAATCCGGCAGCCAGGGCGCGCTCGGCCGTGTCTCGAAGCACGGCCACTCGCATGTCGTTCAGCATTCGAACCGGGGCACACGGTTCGCCGAAGGGGCGGTGGCAAAGCCAAAACTCGGATTGGCGACTGCCCGACATCTCAGTCCGCCCGAGCCGCCGTCCAGGCATCGACCACCCTCGCTCCGGCGCCGAGCAGCGTCCGCGCTGCCTCGGACAATGTCGCGGTCGTGGTCGAAACGTCATCTACCAACAACACACCACGGTCCCTCACCCGCACCCCATCAGCAGCGAACGCGTTCAACACGATTTGCCGCCGATTCGCGCGCGAGCTCGCCTGGGCCTGTCGCGGACCCCACCAGCCACGCCTCCTCAACGCGTTCGGTTCCATTGGTAACCCGGTGCGTTCGGCCACGATTCGAGCCAGATGCTCGGCCTGGTTTCCCACTCGTCGGCGCTTGCGCAACAGTGGAATGGGAATCGGCACGACCACGTCGACGTCGGTTGCAGGCTGAATGTCGCCGCCCAACTCAACCAGCACGCGGGCCAGTCCCTTGACTCCGCGATGCTTCAGCGCCAGAACGGCCGCGCGCGCCGGTCCGTCGTACACGAATCCGGAGCGCAACTCGCGCAGGGGCAATGGCCTGGACAGGCAGTCTCGGCAGACCTGCGACTCGGACGTCAGCCAACAGTGCCGGCAGCGCTTGCCGTCGGCACGCTCCATCAGCGCCCGGCAGGGGCTGCAGAGCAGTTCCCCGGGCGCACCGCAGGAGGCGCAATGCGGCGGTAACAGCACGTCAACGAGACCTCGGAACACATCCTGTGCCAGACCGACCGGCCGATAGACTGAGTCCATGCGCCTCACCGTACAACTCTTCGCCAACCTCGCCGAGACCTGCGGCGCGCGCCAGATCGAACTTTGCGACCTGCCACAGCCGCTGACCGCGTCGCTGGTCTTGGACGCGTTCGTCGACCGATTTCCGCAGATCGGTGGGATGCGCGAGTCGATCATGTTCGCCGTCAACGCCGAGTACGTGTCCGGCGACCATCCTGTCACCTCATGCGACGAAGTCGCGCTGATCCCGCCGGTCAGCGGAGGTTCGGGTGGCGACGCGCTGTTCAAGATCACGCGCGATGTGCTCGACCCCACGGAACTACACGACCTCGTCCTCTCGCCCCAGGCCGGCGCCGTATCGCTCTTTTTCGGCGTCGTCCGCAACAACAACCTCGGCCGGGACGTCGACTTCCTCGAGTACGACGCCTACCCGGCCATGGCCACCAAGGTCATGCGCCAGATTGCCGACGAGATTCGGGAACGATGGGATGTGCTCGATATCGCCATGCACCACCGCATTGGGCGTCTCGAGATCGGCGAGGCTTCGGTCGCCGTCGCGGTCGCCTCAGCCCATCGCGGCGAGGGGATCGAGGCCTGCCACTACGGGATCGACCGGCTCAAGGCCATCGTTCCGATCTGGAAGAAAGAGGTCTGGGCCGACGGCGAGGAGTGGATCGAGGGTTCTCTCACCCCCGCCGCCGAGGTCGACGCCGGGACTGAGTGATCACCACCGCCTGCTGGTCTGTGCGATAGTCCTTCGCCTTGATGTGATGGATCACACCCCGCTGGCTGTCGAGCAGCCGGGATGCCAGCCGTGGGTCGAGGCTCTCGGGCGGCACGTTGGTCGTGATCAAGGTTGGCGCGCGCCGCAAGTACCGGGATGCGCAGAGTTGGTAGAGCTTCTCGCTCGCCCACTCGGTCGGCTGATGTGCGCCGAGGTCGTCGAGCACCAGGAGGTCGACGTCCTTGAGTCGGGCGAACATCGACTCAAACGATGCCTCGCCCTCGTCGCGGTACGACGCCCGCAAGGCATCAAGCAGCTCAGGAACCACGGCAAAACAGACGCTGTCACCGGCGGCGAGCCGATCGTTCGCCGCCGCCGCCGCCAGGTGAGTCTTGCCAACCCCCGTGCCTCCGATCAATGTCAACCAACCGCCTGGCTCTTCGGTCCAAGCCATCACCGCGCGCTTCGACGCAGGTAGATTCTCCGCGTCCCCGCGGCCGCCGAGTCCCTGCTCGCGGAATCCGTCGAAGGTGTACTGAGAGAGCACATCCTCGGTCATCCCGCCGAACTCGCGATACCGCCCGCCGGACTGCGCCCGGCCCAGCTCCAGGCGCAACAGGTCCAGCGTCAAGAACGACTGCAGTCCAATCGCCGAGAGATCCGCCGCCTCCGCGACCAGTACCGTGCGCAAACCACTGTTTCTCCGGTGATTGAGCAGTTGGAATAACTTCTCCCGAGCCCAGTCGGTCGGCGAGATGCAGTCGAGGTCGTCGAGGATCAGGAATGGTGCGTCGCGCACGTGCTCAAACAGGAGCGCATACGAGAGGTCGCCGCCGCTGGGCGCGTTCATCGCGGCCCGCAGCCGATCGAGCAGGTCGGCGGCGACAAAGTACAGCGCCGGACGGCGGGCGGCAATCCGTCGATTCGCCATCTCGGCCGAGAGGCGAGTCCGCCCTGATCCGGGCGGGCCGATCAGGAGCAGCCAACCCGGTTCGTCGTCGCTGACATCGGCGAAGTCGCACGCCGATGCCCCCGAATTCTGCGATGCTTCCTCTTCGCTCAGCCGAGCATCCGACAGCGGACCGAGATTGCTCAGCCGCTGCAGACGCGCGGCGGTTCGCAGTTCCTCCTCCGCTCTGCGACATTCGCACGGCCGCACCCGGCCGAAGTCGGGGTCGCCGATCGGCCGTGAGACGCGAACGTAGCCGGCTCCGCCGCAGATCTCGCAGCCCGGTTCACCGTCCGGAGTCCAGAGCGATTCGTCGCGTTCCAGCGCGTCCGCATCACTCTCGGAAGAGGTGTCGGTAGCGCGACGATTCCAGCCCGCCAGCAGCGGACCGAGCCGTTGCATCTCCGCCATCGCGGCCCTCCTTGTCTCGACCCGAAGTGTCCCAGCGCTCGAGGATGGCCTGGACATATCGCCAGTTACGGACGTTGTTGGCCGCTGCCTCCGCGAACGCGTCGTGCAACCACTCGGACCCGAAGCGCGATTCCGCCGCATTGAGTTCTTCGGCGAGGATCGGCGGCATCGCCGTTCCAAACGCACTCTGCCAGATCTCGGGAACGGAAGTCTGGACGGGGTCACGGCCGTACACCGGCTGCGAGGCCGGCAGCATCGACGGTGACTCCAATGCCCGCCGGCCGTCAGCGTCGTTGAGCGCAATCCATTCCGTCCAGACGCCGTCTTGCACCGCCCGCGCCCGTAACAGCGAGCCACGCTCTACGGCCGCGTCGAGTCCGGCTGCAAATGCGTCGCCCACCTCGCGCTGCCCGCACATATTGGCCAACGCCTCGATCATCGCGCGCGACTCCCTCAGATCCTTGCTGGACAGCCGGCGCGGGTAGCGGCGCACCCGGGAGAGCGCGTCAACCGCGTACAGGGTCACGATCAGCTCGGCCGGATCGGACATCGACGGGGTCAGATCGCGCAGCAATGCCTGAGGCAGCGGCGTCACCGGCGCACCAGAGGCGAAGCCGTCGAACGTCATCAAAACTCATCCATCCCTGGTTCGGGCTGGGCGTAGAAATCCTCGAACTTGGCCACTGCAGGCACGAAGCGCACATCGACTCGACCCACCGCGCCGTGCCGATGCTTCGCCACCAGCAGCTGGGCCACCTCGTGCTGGCCGCCGTGAGTCGCGTCGGCGACCAGATCATCCTGATATTCGTCGCGGTCGTACATGTCCTCGCGGTAGATGAAGACCACCACGTCGGCGTCCTGCTCGATCGAGCCGCTCTCGCGCAGGTCCGAGAGTTGCGGAACCGGCGGATGTCGCCGCTCCACGGCTCGAGAGAGTTGCGACAGCGCCAGGATCGGGATCTGCAACTCGCGCGCAATCTCTTTCAGGGTTCGCGAAATCAGCGATATCTCGCTGACCCGGTTCGTGTCCGCCGGCGCTCGCGAGAAGCCATGCACGAGCTGGATGTGGTCAACGATGATCAGGCCCAGACCGCTCTGCCCGCTGCCGCGTCGATGCGCCTGCTCCTGCAGTCTCGTGTGCAGATTTCGCGACTTGGCGCGAATCTCGGCCAGGGTCTGGCCGGCCGTGTCGTCGATGTGGATCTCGGCGCCGCTCAGCAGGCCAATGGCCCGTGAGATGCGGCCTTCCTGTTCCTCGGTGTGCCGACCGACGCGCAACCGGCCGCTCTCCACGCGCGACTCGGCCGAGACCAACCTCGATGCCACTTGCTCAGCTGACATCTCGAGGGAGAAGATCGCCACGGCCAGCTGCTGGCCGAGCGCCGCGTTGCGAGCAATCGTCAGCGCCAGCGCCGACTTACCCACCGATGGACGAGCCGCCAGCACGACCAGGTCCGAGCCATGCATGCCTTCGTTCAGCAGCGCGTCGAGATCCTGGAAACCGGTACGGGTCGGCCCCTGGACGCCCGAGTCCTCCTCGGTTCCGTCACTCAGGACATCTCCCAGGAGATCCTGGAGCAAGCGAAAATCCTGCCGACGATCAGCGCCGCGAATCCCGTAGAGCAGCTCGACCGCGCGGGTCAGCGATTCGCCGACGTTGGGATCGGCTTCGTAGGCCAGCTCGCCGATCTCACCGGCGGCGCGGATCATGTCGCGATAGGTCGCCGCCCGCTGCACCAGTCGCGCGTAGTGCTCCGCGCCGACGGTCGCCGGTAGCTCGTAGACAAGCTGGTTCAGATATGCCTGTCCACCTGCCTCCGGCAACCGATTCTCGGCGGCCAATTGCGCCGCCACCGTGATCTGGTCGATCGCTTCGTAGCGATCGAAGACGGCCAACACCGCCGCGAAAATCGCGCGGTGCCGCGGATCCATGAAATCTTCCGGGACGAGCATCCCGGCCAGTCGCTCGTAGATGCCCGCCTCAGCGAGGATCGCGCCGAGGACCGATTGCTCCGCGGCCTGGTCCTGGGGCACGCCTCTCGGCGCCGCACGCGTCCGACCATTCTGGCCGAACTCGTCGGTCAACTCGTCGTATGCGGGATCGCTAGAGACCACGGCTGCCCCCCTCTCGGAGAGCAGTGCGAACCGGCGACGCTACGCCTCGACGGCTTCGACCCGTTCCGCCTGTTCTGCTTCTTCTCCGTCGTCGGCTGCTGCCGCCTCCGCTGCTTCCGCTTCGTCGACTTCCGCCACGACCTCGGCGAAGCTCAAGTCCACGCTTTCTGCGTCGGGCTCGACGATCACCAGGACCTGAGCCGAGACATTGCGCGTCAGGCGCACCCGCACGTCCTCCGCGCCCAGCGTGCGCAGTGACTGCGGCAACAGCACCTGTCGATGCTCGATCGCCGCGCCCGGCACCGCCTCCGACGCGATCTCCGTCAGCCGTTCGGCGATATCGCGGGCCGTGATCGAACCGAACAGCCGGCCTTGCTCGCCGACCCGCGCCTGGAACGTCATCTCGGCTCCGGCGATCGCCAGCGCGACGGGACTCGCCTCGCCGTCCAGCTTCTCCTGACGGATGGCGTCGGCCTGGGCCAGGCGCTCGGCGCGGACCAGGTTGTTCTTGGTCGTGGGACCGGCCAGGCCGCGCGGCAGCAGGAAGTTGCGGGCGAAGCCGTTCTTCACCTCTTTGACCTCTCCGACCAGTGCCGTCCCCTCGACCTCTTCGAAAAACACGACCTTCATCAGATTGCTCCGCTCGATCCGTCGGACATACCCACCAACCATACCGATACACCGCAGACCGCCAAACACATGAAGACACAAACGCACGTGCGTTCACAGTAGAACGTTCGTACCGCATCTACAACCCAGCCGCGCTGTCGCCCGCGCGAACCGACTGCTGTGGAGGATCCGCAACGGTCACGCTGCCGCGGTCCTTGAGCGTGTTCGAGATGGTCTGGACCACTTGGTCGGTCGCCTGCAAGCGCCACTCATCCGACAGCACCAGTACGTCGGTCCGTTTGCCGGATCGAATCCGAAGGAACACGGCATTCTCGCCGGAGTACATCATCTTCATGGCCTTGAGCCCGCCCTCGAGCTGCTCCATCAGTTCCACATCAGCCGCTTCGTCGCCCGACTCGTCGATCGTGATCCAGAGAGCGGAGGCAGCAGCACCGGCCGGCTCCGAGGCGGGCATCGGCATCGGCTCAGTCGGCTCGGCGAGCTCGGTCGGCGCCGGCAGCGGCTGACGAGGCTTCAGCATCCAGGGCGGCGGCGGGGCCTGCTTGATCGGCGGGACCGTCACCCGGGCCGCCGATGCGGCCGCGGCATCGGCCTGCGTCTGCAGTGCCGGCGCCGAGGACATCTGCTCACTCCACGGCTCGACCGACTCCACGGCCAGGGTCAGCCGATCCATCCGTGCCCTGATGTTGACCGTCACGATCACGATCTGGTTTGGCTGCCAGAGCTCCCGGGTCCGCGCCCATTGATCCGGCCAGACCGTGATTTCGGCCGTGCCGGAGAGATCTTCCAACATGATCGCCGCGAACGGATCGCCTTTCCGCGTCGTCAGCGAGCGCACGCTGCCCACCAGTCCGGCGACCGTCTGCGTGTTACCAACCATGTCCTCGGTCAGCTCCGAGAGTTGCGCGTCGACGCGACCCTGCAGCGCCCGCGTTGCCGCCTGCAGTGGGTGCTCGGAGACGTACGCTCCCAGCAACTCGCGTTCCCAGTTCAACTGCTCATGCGGCGTCGCGTCCATGTCTTCTTCGAGTGTGACGCTCGGTGTCGGCGTCTCAACCTCCGTGCCGAACAGATCGAACATCGACGTCTGACCGCTGTCGCGCAGCTCCTGCGCGCGCCGAGCCCGCTTGATAATGTCCTCCGCGGCCGCGACTATTGCGCCGCGCGACTCGATCGAATCGAACGCTCCCGCCTTGGCTAGCGCCTCCAGCGCCCGCCGGTTCATCGACTTCGTATCCAAACGCTCGGCCAGGTCGCTCGCGCTCTCGATCGGACCGTTCTCCTTGCGTTCCTCGATCAACGGCTCGACCGCCGCTCGACCGACGTTCTTGATCGTGCCCAGGCCAAAACGAATCGCGCTTCGACCGTCGGCCATCTTCTCCAGCGTGAACGTCGCTTCGGAGCGATTGACGTCGGGCAGCAATAGGGGAATCCCCAACCGGCCGCACTCCGCCGCCGCTTCGCGCACGCGATCGCTGTTGCCCGAGGCGGCGCGCAGCACGGCCGCCATGTAGGACGCTTTGTGGTTCGCCTTGAACCAGGCCGTCTGATACGCGATCGCCGCATACGACACCGCGTGCGCCTTGTTGAATGCATAGCCGGCGAACGGCTCGATCAGCTCGAAGATCGTCTGCGCGTCGCCCTCGGAGTAACCGTTCGCCAGTGCTCCTTTGGTGAAGTTGCCCCGTTCGCCCTCCATCACCGACGCGATCTTCTTGCCCATCGCTTTGCGCATGATGTCCGCCTGACCCAGGGTGTAGCCGGCGAACTTGCGCGCGATGTGCAGCACCTGATCCTGGTAGACGATCACGCCATACGTATCGTCGAGAATCTCGCCGAGATCGTCGTGCGGATAGGACACGCCGACCCGGCCATGCTTGCTTTCGATAAAGCGTGGGATGTGCTCCATCGGCCCGGGGCGATACAGCGCCAGCAACGCGGCCAGGTCTCGAATCGATGTCGGTTTCAGGTCTTCCACGACCCGCCGCATCCCACCCGACTCAAGCTGGAAGACGCCGAAGGTGTCGCCTGTCGCCAACCGTTCGTACGTCGCCGAATCGCCGTCGGGCAGATTGAGATAGTCGACTTCAACGCCCTCGTGCTCGCGGACCAGCGCCACCGCTTCCTCAAGGATTGTCAGATTCGTGAGACCGAGGAAATCCATCTTCAACAGACCGACGGCCGCGACCTCGTCCATCCCCCACTGCGTCATCGGGATGAAGACGTCGTCCGATGACTCGTTCACCGGTCGTCGCAGCGGCACGTTTTCGGCGAGCGGCTCCTGCGAGATCACAACTCCCGCGGCATGCGTCGACGTGTTGCGCACCACTCCGTTCAGCCGCTGAGCGTAGGACAGCAACTCCGCGACTGTTGGATCTTCCTGCTGCACGGTCTGCAAGTCCTGCGACTGTTTGATCGCATCCGCGACCGAGATGTTGAGCTGGTTCGGCACCATCCTGGCCACACGATCAGTGTCGCCCAGTGGGACCCCCAACGCGCGACCAGAGTCGCGGATCGCCGCCTTCGCTCCCAAGGTGCCGAATGTGATGATCTGCGCCACGCGATCATGCCCGTACTTCTCGGCGACGTAGCGGATGACTTCATCGCGCCGGTTGTCGGCGAAGTCCATGTCGATATCGGGCATTTCCCGGCGCTCAAGGTTGAGAAAACGCTCAAACACCAGGTCGTACTCCATCGGATCGATATCGGTGATATCGAGGCAGTACAGGACCAGGCTCGCCGCCGCCGACCCACGCACCGCTCTGGCGATCCCCCGATTCTTGGCGAAGTGGGCGAAATCCATCACGATCAGGAAGTACTCGGCGAACCCAGTTTCCTCAATCACGTGCAGCTCGTACGCCAGTCGATCGCGATGAGTTGGCGGCGGTGTCCCGTAGCGCTGCTCCAGGCCGCGAAAGGCGATATCAGTGAGGTGTTCCAGGGCCGTCTTGCCGTTGGGGATATCGGGCTGCGGCAAGCGCAGACGGTCGAACTCCAGCGTGACATCGCAGCGTTCCGCCACGAGCTGCGTGTTCGTCACGGCCTCTTGCAAGTCGCTGAAGTTGTCCAGCATGTACTGCTCGGAGGTGAGGTAGAAGTCCTCCCCGTCAAAGCGGAAGCGCTTCTCGTCGGTGCGAACCGCGTTGGTGCCGATGCAGAGCAGCAGATCATGCGCATCATGATCGCCGGGCTCGCAGTAGTGCGCGTCCTGCGTGGCGACCAGGGGTACCTCGAGGTCGCGAGCCATGCCGACCGTGTGCTCCAGCAAGGGCTCGAACTGCGGTAATGCGTCGTGCCGCTGGATCTCGAAGTAGTAGCGGTCGTCGAAGACCTCGCGGTACCACTCGACGATCCGCTGCGCCTCCTGGAAGTCCTCACGCATCAGCGCTCGTTGCAGCTCCGAAGACGGACAGCCGGAGAGCGCGATGATTCCCTCGGAGTACTTGGAAAGCAGCTCGCGGTCGATCCGCGGCCGGTAGTAGAAGCCTTCAAGGTGCCCCCGCGTCGAAAGCTGGACCAGGTTGCGCCAACCGACCTGGTTCTGAGCCAACAAGACCAGGTGAAAGGAGTTGGACGCCGCCTCGCGCCCGTCCGAGCGGTCCGTGCGGATGCCCGGCGCGACGTACGCCTCCATTCCGAGGATCGGCCGAATGTTCTCGCTCTCACAGGCCTGGTAGAACTCGACCGCGCCGTAGAGGTTCCCATGGTCGGTAATCGCCAGGGAATCCTGACCCAAGCCTTTGGCCCGAGCCACCAGCGCCGGGATCTTCGATAGCCCATCCAACTCCGAGTACTCGGTGTGCGTATGCAGATGAGCGAACATCAGGCTTCATCCTCGCTCCGGTGGATCACTCAGTAGAGATTGAAGCCGCGCGATCTTGGAGTCCGAACACATCCACTTGCCAACAGACCGGACGTGGAATGTGGATGCCACATTTGCTCATTGCCAAGGCGCCACGTCGACGACTCATACAGAATAGCTGTTCCAATTTCCGCGAGGGCCGCACGTTGGGGCGAACCCTGTGGTCGCCCTTCTGACCTCAATCCGACAGACCGAAACCGGTAGCCGCCAGCGCTGCCCCGACAGTATCCCATTGAGACAACCCTGACTGCTAGACCTCTTGATCCAACTCGAAGGCCGAGTGCAGCACTCGCACCGCTTCGTCCCCCCGATCCGCCCTGACCAGACAGGTGATCCGGATCTCCGATGTCGTGATCAGTTCGATGTTGATCCCCGCCTCCGAGAGCGAGCGGAACATGGTGGCCGCATAGCCCGGGCCGGACTGCATCCCGGTTCCGATCAACGACACCTTCACGAGGTCGCGATCAAACAGCACGTTGGCCGCGCCCAGATCGCCGGCGAGCGGTTTGCTGATCTCCTGCGTTCGTTCCCAGTCGTCGTCGGTCACCGTGAACGTCAGATCGGTGAGTTGCAGTTCCGACGCGTTCTGGACGATCGTGTCCACCGATATCCCCGCGTCGGCTAATGGTCCGAATATCTGCGCCGCAATGCCCGGCCGATCGGGCACGTGACGCAAGGTCACCGAGGCAACGTCGCGGTCGAGCGCGATTGTGCGCACCCTGTTCTCGGGCTCCATCTGGACCTCCCTGCGAATGATGGTCCCGCCGCCGGAGCCGAACTCCGCTTGCGACGAGGCCACCAGGATCGGCATGTCGTACAGCAATCCGAGCTCGACCGCCCGCGGGTGCATCACGCCGGCGCCCTGCTGCGCCGCCTCCAGCATCTCCTCGGCCGCGATGTCCTTCAGGCAACGCGCCTTCGGTTCGATTCGCGGATCGGTCGTGTAGATCCCTTGCACGTCCGTGTAGATCTCAACCTGCGACGCGTTCAGTGCCGCGCCGAGCGCCACCGCCGACGTATCCGAGCCGCCCCGGCCCAGCGTCACGTAGTCGCCCTGCGGGCTCTGTCCCTGGAACCCCGCCACCACGACCACGTTGCCGGCCGAGAACTCCTCTTCGATCCGCCAGGTATCGATCCCGCGAATCCGGGCGCGGCCGAATGTTTCGTCGGTAAACACACCGGCCTGCGCGCCCGTCAACGCCACGGCCGGACAGCCCAGGTCGCCGAGCGCCATTGCCAACAGTGCGCTCGAGACCATCTCGCCGGTCGCCATCAGCAGATCGGTTTCACGTCGCGGCGGTCGAGGATTCACGTCGCGCGCCAGGGCCAGCAGATCGTCAGTGGTCTTACCCATCGCCGAAACGACGACCGCGACCTGTTCGCCGTCGATCGCACGCGACGCCACGCGATGTGCGACATTCCGCAAGCGTTCTACCGAGCCGACCGACGTGCCGCCGTATTTCTGTACGACCGTCACAGAACCTGAGCCCCGCCGGCATCGATCCCGGTCACGAACCCCTCGCCCCTGATGCCCCGCTCGGCCGCCGCCGAGATCCAGGCCTCGCGCACATGTTCCGCCCGATCCTCGCTCGTCAACGCCATCAAGGTCGAGCCTCCGCCCGACAAATAGGCGGCATAGGCGCCGGCCGATTCCGCTGCCTCGAACAGCTCGAACATCGTTGGGAACAACTTCGAGCGCGGAATCTGATGTAAGCGGTCGTCGACCGCTGTCTTCATCGCCTCCCACGAACCGGTCGTCAGCGCCGCGACCAGCAGCGCCGAGCGGCAGGAGTTGTGCACCGCATCCTTGCGCGACAGCTCGTCCGGCAACAACTTCCGACCCTTCTTCGTCGACATGTTGAAGCTGGGTGTAAAGCCCACGAAGCAAACGCCGTCGGCAACCGGCAGCGATACCCGGGTCACCGATCGCCCGTTCATCGCCACAATCTGGCATCCGCCGAATAGCGCCGGCGCCATGTTGTCGGCGTGTCCTTCAAGGTCTGAGCCGATTTCCAGCACCCGATGTTCCGACAGGGGATGGCCCAGCAAGGCGTTCGCGGCGACCAGCCCCGCCCCGCGACAGGCCGCGCTGGCGCCCAGCCCCCGACCGAGCGGAAACTCGGCCTCAACCGCGACTTCGATGTCCTCGGCGTCGGGCCGAAGCTTGTCGAGCTCGCGATAGACCTCGCGCACCGCCTTGCGCACATGCCGCGACATCGGCGAACGTTCTCCTTCGATACCTGAGGCGATTGACACCGTCACGGTCACGTACCGCTGCAACGCCACGCCTGCCGCGTCGAAACCGGTGCCAAGGTTGGCCGAAGAGGCGGGCACTCGCACCGTTACGGGACCGAGGGGCTCAATCGCTTCGGAGCGTTCCGGCCATGTTTCAGTAGTCATCGGCGAACATTCTATGAGGCGCTTCGGCGTCCATCCAACCAGTGATTCACAATCTGCAACGCATCTGTCAACACATCGGCTGCATCGCGCGAGGCGTCAACGGTGCGAATGCGTTCCGCGTCCTCGGAAGCGAGCGAGCGGAATCCCGCATTGACTCGTCTGTGGAACGCCAAATCCGCATCCCCGATTCGGTCGCCCTCGGACGATCGCGCGCGGGTCCGGGCCAGGCCCGCCTCTGGCGATATGTCCAATAGCAGCGTCAAGTCCGGTGAAAGGCCCGCCGTCGCTTCCAGATTCAGCCTGCGCAATCGGCCGAGGTCCAGCCCGCGGCCGTATCCCTGGTAGGCCAGGGTCGAGTCCGTGTAGCGATCACTCAGCACCAGTTCCCCGGCCTTGAGTGCAGGCAACAGGACATCGTGAACGTGCGATGCTCGCGCCGCCAGGAACAGCCAGGTCTCGACCCAGTCGCTCATCTCCAGTTCCGGATCGAGCACGAGCGATCGGAGACGTGTACCCAATAGGGTTCCGCCCGGCTCAAAGGTCAAGTGAACCGAGTGTCCGGCCGCCGTGAGCAGCTCCGCCAACGATCGGGCAAGCGTGGTCTTGCCGGCGCCGTCCCCGCCTTCGACGGTGAGAAGGGCTCCTGTCCCCCGCTCAGCCGCCATGAATGCGTACCCGGCGATACGGTTCCCGACCCTTGCTCACCGACTCCAGCGCCTGATCGCTCGCCAGTTGATGTTGCAGCTTGCGGATGTAGGGGTTCTGCGGCGTCAAATCGACCGCCGACTGGCGACCAGAATGAATCTGCGAAATCGCCTCTTCAGCTTCCGACAGTGCAGCCGTCACGGCGTCGTTCGGCGCCGAGCCTTTCGCAAGGGCGCGCAGGCTCTTCTCCATTTGCAGCACCGTATTGTGCTTCAGCACCACGACCGGCAATCGTCGCGACTCGGCCAGCCGCAACTCCGGCGGCCGACGCCGGAATGCCGTCCGCAGGGTCAACAGTACGTCCGCCTCCTCTACGCGCTCCGCGATTGAGACGTTCGCGCCCGTCTCACGGATCGCTTCGCGCAGCCGCGACAGCGACACCCCCAACGGATAGATCTTCTGATGCGGACCATTCGACGCCGTCCGCGCGCGTGAGGCGGTCCGTCGTCTCAGCGGAGCCTCGTGGGCCGAGCCGTTGCCGAACGACGGTCCGCTGCGGGAACCCGTCTGCGCTCCGAATGTCCGTGAGAGGAAGTCGTTCGTTGATGCCTCGAATCCCGTCCAGGAATCATCGGAGACCATGGCATCGACGGAATCCGTCGACGTGTGGACCGCACCATCGTCGTCCACTTCTCGGATCTCGGCGGCGACCGATTCGCCGCGCAACAATGCGTCGACGGTCGTTCCGATGTCCGAGTGCAGCGCCACGCGGGTGAACGACTGGATCTCGACGAGCGCCTCGAAGGTCGGCGGCGCCTTGCGCTCAAGTACCGATTTGCGAGTGCCGCGGCGGCGCGCTTCCTCGTCCGAGAGCGTCACCGTCTGAATCCCACCGATCAGATCTACAAGCGTCGGATTGAGCATCAGGTTGGCCAGCGTGTTGCCATGCGCCGTGGCGACCAGTTGTACGCCGCGCTCGGCAATGGTCCGCGCAGCCTGCGCTTCCAGCTCGGTGCCGATCTCGTCGATCACGATCACCTCGGGCATGTGATTCTCAACCGCCTCGACCATCACCGAGTGCTGCAACTCGGGCCGCTCCACCTGCATCCGACGGGCCCGTCCGATGCCGGAGTGCGGGATGTCTCCATCTCCGCCGATCTCGTTCGAAGTGTCAACGATGATCACACGTTTCCCCTGCTCGGCTAACACCCGCGCCGCTTCCCGCAGAATCGTCGTCTTACCGACCCCCGGGCGCCCCAGCAGCAGGATTGAGGCCCCGGCCTGGACAAAGTCCTCGATCATCGAGACCGACCCGGACACGGCCCGGCCGACGCGCATGGTCAGGCCGACGACATCCTGCCGCCGGTTACGAATGCAGGCGATGCGATGCAACGTCCTCGGGATGCCGGCACGGTTGTCTTTGCCGAAATCGCCCAACCCCGACATCACCATCTGGAGTTCCGCCTCGGTCACCTCCGACTCTCGCAGTTCGAGCTCATCCTCCAGGAACCGCGCATACGGCGACCGTCCGAGGTCGAGGACAATCTCCAGCAGATTGTCCTCGTCGCCGTGTTCAACGACTGCTCGGTGAATGCCCTCCGGCAGCGTGGTCAGTAGCGCCGCCAGATCGTCGCTATGCAGCGCCGACGTCAAGTCGCTCATCGACCCCATTCCGCGCTTGAGTCCGAACGGGTTCCCACTCACCGTCCTCGCTTCAGAACTCGCACCGGGGCGGTTGCATCAACGATGCCACGCCCGCTCGAATGCAGTCTATCGCGCAGCAACGGTCCGCTACCCGGGCCCTACGCGGTCGCAATCGCAGTCTCCAACTCGTCCACCTCGCCTCCGCCGGCCATGAGATACGACAGGCTCTCGAGCGTCAGCGTTTCGCTGCGCCGATCCTCAATCAAGCGCCCGCGCTGGAAGACCAGGAATCGGTCGCCCACCCAGAACGCATGCTGTGGCTTCGGCGTGACCAGGACGACGGCCGTCCCGCGCTGCGCCGCGCGGCGAATCAGTCGAAGCACGGCGCCCGATTGGCGCACGCCCAGCGCCGACGTGGGCTCGTCGAGAATCAACACGCGCGCGCCGTAGTACAGCGCCCGAGCGATGGCGAGACCCTGGCGCTCTCCGCCCGACAGCGTGTGCGCCGCGCGATCGGGATCGCCCAGATCAACACCCAGCTTCTCCAGCTCGGACTGCATCGCCTCCTTGGCGTAGGCGACATCGAAGCGCTGGAATATTCCCCAGCCCTTGACCGGCTCCGCGCCCATGAAGAAATTGCGCCACAGCGACATCAACGGCGAAATCGCCAGATCCTGATAGACCGCCACAATCCCCTGCGAGCGCGCCTGGCGGGGCGAACCGAACTCGGTCGGTGTGCCGTCGAGCAGGATTTCCCCTTCGCTGGGCCGAATCAGGCCGCAGAGCATTTTGATGAAGACCGATTTGCCGGCCCCGTTGTCTCCGACGACGCAGGTCACCTCACCTGCGCGCAGCGCGACATTGACATCCTGCAGCGCCGTCACCGCCCCGAACTGCCGACCAAGCCCGCGCACCTCCATGACCGGCACATCCTGTCGGTCAGACGGCGGCGCCGCGCTTTCGTCTTGTCCGGTCATCTGCTCGGTTGTCATGTCATGCTCCAACTCGCCGATATCAGACGTCTAGCCGGAACGCACCGTGCGCACGCGCTCGCCGACGACGTGATTGATCAGCGTCGACACCAGCAGCAGCACGCCCAGGAAGGCCCAGCGCCAGTCGGAGTTCCAACCGGCGTGCGGGATCCCGACGAACGCGATGCCCCAGATCAACGCGCCGATCGCCGGACCGACCGCAGATCCGTAGCCGCCGGCCATGCGACAGCCGCCCACCACGGCCGCAATGATGTAGAAGAACTCCGCGCCCACGCCCTGACCAGCCTGCACCGACGTGTAGCGCACGGCGTTGCTGACCCCGACGAACCACGCCGCGCCGGCAGTCAACATGAACAGGCCGATCTTCGTGCCGTTGACCGGAACCCCGACGGCGCGCGCCGCCTCGCGATCGCCGCCGGTCGCGAAGATCCAGTTGCCGATCTTGGTCCGCCACAGGATCCATGTTGCGATCAGCGTGAAGCCGCCCCACCAGAGCAGCGAGATGCGGAAATCCGATGGAGCCGTACCGAACACCGTCGCCACGATCGCGTGCAGCGAGTCGAATCCGGCCGCCTCGTCAATGTTCTCGATCAGCGCATCACCGGTGAAGTACTTCGACAGTGCGACGTTCGCACCGCGCAGCCCGAAGAAGGTGCCGAGGGTAACCACGAACGAGGGCAGGCCCGTCCAGACCACCAGCACGCCGTTCCACAGCCCCAGCGCGAGACAGATCCCCAGCGAGAGCACGAGTGCCAGCCAGAGGTTCATCCCCCATTCGGTCGCCATGATCCCCAGCAACGCCCCGGCCGTTCCGACCATCACACCGGCCGAAAGGTCGAACTCGCCGCTGATCATCAATAGTCCAACGGCGACGGCAATGATCCCGTACGGCCAGGCGGTATCGAGCACCCGAGCGATCGTCGGAATCTCCACCATCGCGCCCGAGCTCGCGATGCTGAAGAAAATGAATAGCAACGCCGCCGCCACCAGAGATCCCAGCTCCGGACGCAACACCGCCGTTCGCACCCACGGCCGTTCCTTGCCAAACGCGGGTAGCTGCAACAGTGACACCGATACGCCTTTCCCTCGGCGGATGCTCGCAGATTACTCGTTCGACTGATCGCCGGCGACCACGCTCGCGCCGGTCCGGTGCGTCGCCTCGCGTACGCGCTGCACGTTGTTGATGTCGACGAATCCCGGCCCCAACAACACGCCGCGACCTGCGATCCATTGCAGCATCGCGTCGGCTAGCTCATCGCCCTGGGTCAGCTCCGAGTACTGGATCAGGCGAGCGTACGCCACGGGCAGATAGCCCTGCAGATACGGTTGCTGATCCACGGCGAACTCGACCCGTCCGTCCTCGATGGCATCCAACACCTCATCGTTCAACTCGAACACGGCGTGCAACACCGGCCTGCCTTCCGGTCGTGATGCTCGGACTTCCTCAATCGCAGACGAGGCTGCGTTCATGACCAGCGTGTTCATTGTGAGGACCGCATCGATGGTCGGATCGTTCGTCAACGCCGAACTGATCCGATCCTCCACCCCGTCGTTTGGATCAACGACCAAGTCGGTCCATTGCCCTGTTCTGGATCCAGCCCGATTGCAGCGCGTTTCCAGTGCCACGTTGGTCGCCTCATGTCGAACGCAAAGCAGATGGGACGATCCACCCTCGGCGAGGCGGTCGCCGACTGCCAATCCTGCGACAGTTTCCACCTGGCCAAAATACGAGTCCACGCCCAGTTCGGCTCCGGCAGTGTCCCCGACATTAACCACGAACACCGTCACGCCAATCACGACAGCGTCGCGGACCACCTCGGACAATGCTTCAGGATCGGACAAGGTCACGACCAGCACGTCGAATCCTTGCTGCACGGCCTCGTCGATCAATCGAACCCGTTGTTCGCTGTCGGGAGTCGAACGCCAGTAGAGATTCACGTCGAATGCTCTGGCGGCGTCTTCTGCGCCGGCCCGGAGTTCCTCCCAGAATGGATCGCCGTCCGCGCCATGCACGATCATCGCCACCGACATCGGCGGCGCCAGACCAAGTCCAAGCCGTTCCCGAGCCGCCTCCGCACAGCCGGCAACGACCACGCCGACCGCGCACAACGTCAGAACCAAGACCGGCAACCGCAGGCGCCGCATCAATCACCACCCAACTGCGGGAACCGCCGGACATTCGACTTGTCGACAAATCCAGGTCCGGTGACCAAACGCCCCGACGCCGCCCATCGCTCGAGCCCGGCCAGGATCCCACGCGTCTCTGCATCGCTGTCGAGGGAGCGGAAGTAGGCAAATGCGATCGGCAGGAAGCCCTGCAGGTACGCCTGCTGATCCACAGCGAACAGGACTTCACCGGCTTCGATCGCTTCAAGAATGGCCGGCGACACGTCGAACGTTGCCAGTCTCGCGGACGATCCCGACGATTCAATCGCCGACATCGCGAGCTCTGCGATGCTCGAATTGAGCGCGAGGATGCCATCGATGCTTGGATCCGCCTGCAGAAGATTGGCGATCTCGCCGGTTGTCGAGACGCGATCCGCCGTGCCCGTCACAAACAGGCGTTGCATTGAGCCGCCGGCCGCCTCCATTGCCAACCCGGCGTTCGCGCAGCGCGATTCCAGTCCCACGTTGCCCGCCTCATGGATCACACACAACAGTTTGCTCACCCCGGCCAGCACGAGACGTTCTCCGGCGCCCAGCCCCGCGACGCCATCAGGCTGGCCAAAGTGCGTGACCGCGCCGAACTCACGACCGCGTTCCTCGCCTGAGTTGATCGACATGACCAGCAGGCCCGCAGCGACTGCTGAACGGATCGACTCTTCCAGGGCATCCGGATCGGCCAGCGAGACGATCAGCACGTCATAACCCAGCGCCACCGCGTTGTCGACCAGCCGCACCTGCTCGTTGACGTTGCCGTCGCCGTCGTACAACAACTCGATTCCGAACTCTCGCTGGGCAGCGAATGCTCCGGCCGCGACCTCATCCCAGAACGGATCGCCAATTCCGCCATGTGTGATCATGGCCACGCGAATATCTGTGGGCGGCAGGACGCCCGTGCCTGCCTGAAACGACACGTCCTCGTCGACGCGACAGATGTAGGCCGCGATCATCGCCAGGGCAACCAGCCCGGCAAGGACCAGCCATCGCAACCAGCCCTCATTCGCGAGCCGCTCAACCCGTCGTGCGAGCACGCCCTACTCCCTGCTCCGCCGTTCCGTGAGCAGCGCGCATCTCACGTGGGGACGAGCGCGCTGCAGGTCACGCTAGGCTACCAATCATGCGCATCGGTCTGATCTCCGACACCCACGTCCCCGAAGCCGGCACCGAACTCTGGCCCCAACTCTGGGATCGGATCAAGACCGCCGATGTCCTGTTGCACGGCGGCGATATCCACGACATCGGCCTGATCGACAAGCTGGAGCAGGTCGCGCCGATCTACGTCGCGCGCGGCAACGGCGACGACGGCTCCGGCGGACGCCCGGTCCAACCGGAAGACCCACGCTTGCGCGAGGCCTGGTCGCTGGAGTTCGAGGGCTTCCGCTTCGGTCTCACCCATGACATGGCCCTGCCCGAGTGGCCGCCGTACCGCACCGTGGAATCGATGATGGAACACTACTTCGGCGCGCCACAGCACGTCGTCGTCCACGGTGACACCCATGTCGCATCGATCGAAACGATCCGCGGGGTGCTGCTGATCAACCCGGGCAGTCCCATGTATCCGCGCAATCTCGACACCAGACTGGGCACGCTGGGGTTCATCGAAATCGAGAACGGTCGACTGCACGCCTGGCTCGAACAATTGGATGACCACGGTTCGCACGTCGTACGGGAACAACCGAAGTACGCCTATTGACCTCACCGCTCGTGTACGCATGAGCGCGGGTCAGCGAATACGCTACGCAAATGGCCGGCATCTCCGTCCTTGTTCCGTTCGATCGCTCGCGGGAAGCTCGCAGAGGATTGGATGTCGCCCTCCACCTGGCCAGAATCGACCGGCGCAAGTCGCGGGTCATGCCGATCTACGTGGTCGAAGTCGATCGCGCCTATCCGGTCGACTGCGATCTGCCGCAGCAGTCGGCCCAGGGCGAGGCTTGCCTCGCTGAGGCGGAAGCCGCCGCGAAACAGGCCAAGGTCACATGCGAGGCGATACTGCTGCAAGCCCGCAACGCCGGGCCCGCCGTAGTCGATCTTGCGGCGACCGAACAGATTGATCTGCTCGTACTCGGCGTCTCCCACGCCAACACCGTGTTCGGCGGCGGCGGCGAGCAAACCGCGCTGGTGCGCGGTTCGGGCGCGGGCATCGACCTCGGCCACACCGCCGATTACATCCTTTCCCACGCGCCCTGCGAAGTCGTCGTCGTCCGAGAACCCGCGCTGAGCCACGCACCGCCGGTCCCCCACGAGTTCGTGGGACGCTGAGCCGCAACGGAAACGGTCCCGATCGCCATGCGTGTCGTCATCATGGGCTGCGGACGACTGGGGTCCACACTCGCCCAGGAACTTGACCGCGAGGGACACCAGGTCACGGTGATCGATATCGACGCCGCCGCGTTCAACTGGCTTGAAGAGGGCTTTCGCGGCTCGACCATTGTCGGAGCCGGGGAAGACGTTGAAGTACAGCAGGCTGCCGGCGTCCAGCGCGCCGAGGTCTTCCTCGCCCTGGCCAACGGCGACAATCGCAACGCGATGGCCGTGCAAGTCGCCAAACACATCCACAACGCACCCAGAGTTGTGGCACGCATCTACGACCCGGAGCGTGCGGAGGTCTATCGCCAACTCGGGATTAACGTCGTCAACCCCACGACCATCCTCGATCAGATGGTGCGCGAAGCCGCCTTCGGCGAAGACGAATCGAATCGGGCGGCCACCTAGTCATGTACGTCATTCTCGTCGGCGGCGGCAAGGTAGGTCGCGGCGCGGCCCGCGACCTGATCGAGATGGGCCACGAGGTCTGCATCGTTGAGCGCGACGGCAACACCGCCTGGTCGCTCAACAACGAGCTCGGCGAGGTCGCCCTGCTCGGCGACGGCGCTGAGATTCACGTCCAGCGGGCGGCCGGCATGACCCGCGCCGACGTCGTCGTCGCCTGCACCGGCCGCGATCAGGTCAACCTGGCCGTCGCACAGACAGCCCAGACGCGCTTCAACGTGCCCAAGGTGATCGCCCGAATCAATGACCCGCGCAACGAGCGCATCTTCCGCAGCCTGGGCTTCCACAACACGATCTCCGCCACCACCGCAATCGTCAGCGCGATCGAGCAAGAGGTCAGCGCCGGGCTCTCACGACTCACCCAGCTCAGGTCCTCCGCCTTCGTCCTGGCTGAACTCGTGATTCCGCAGCTTGCCCCGGCGGTCGGATGTCAGGTACGCGATCTCAACCTGCCCTCGCACACCGTGCTGGCCCTCATTGTCCGCGACGACGACGAGCCGGAGATTCCCGGACCGAACACCATGATCCAGCCAGGCGACATCGTCATTGCGGTGACCCAGCCTCAGCATGAGTCGGGTCTACGAGCCGCGTTGACCGGAGAAACGTAGCCAGATGTCCGACGCCAAGACCGACCTGATCCGCATCGCGTACCTCGGACCGCCGGGCACCTTCACCGAGCAGGCGGCCGTCCTCTTCGCCAGCGAACACGCACGCTCGGAGTTCGTCCCGTTTCCCAGCATCACCGCTTCGGCCGAGGCCGCCGCCCGGGGCGAGGTCGATGTTGCCGTCGTGCCGTTCGAGAACTCGCTCGCCGGCGCCGTCGGCGAGACCCATGACCTGCTCATCCACCAACTCGATCTCAACATCTGCGACGAACTCATCATCCCGATCGAACATTGCCTGATCGTCGCGCCGAACGCAGACATGTCGGAGATCCGAGCGATCTACTCGCATCCCCAGGCGCTCGGTCAATGCCAGCGATATCTCAATCGGCGCTTCCCCGACGCCCGCACCGAAGCCACGCTGTCGACAGCGCAGGCCGTGGGCCGCGCCGTCGAGCTCGGCGACTTCACCGCCGCCATCGCGCCGCGACGCGCGGCGCAGTTGCACAACGCCCGCATTCTCGAGATAGGCATTGAAGACGATCACCGTAACGCGACGCGTTTCGTCGTCCTCGCTCACCGCGATCGCGCGCCGACCGGCGACGACAAGTCGACCATCCTCTTCAGCACGGCCAACCGACCAGGCGCCCTGCTCCGGGTACTCCAGCACTTCGCCGACGCCGATATCAACCTCACGCGGATCGAGTCGCGACCAGCCCGCGAGCGCCTCGGAACGTACCTCTTCCTGATCGATTGCGACGGCCATCGCAACGACCCCGCGCTCGCCGACGCCCTCCAGCGGATGGAACCCGATCTCGAACAACTCCGCATCATCGGCAGCTATCCCAAGGCTCCCCGACCCTGACGACGGCCCCTCGACATGCCTGAGATTCCCGAACTGCAACACATCGCCCGAGTCCTCACCGAACGCCTCGCTGGGCGGACGATCACCGACATCGACATCCAGAAACCCATCGTCATCCGCCTACCGCGCGAAGACTTCGAGGCGGGTCTACTCGGCGCGCAGTTCCGCTCCGTTGAGCGAACCGGCAAGTTCCTGCTCTTCCACACCAACCGCGACAGCGTGCTCGCCGTGAATCCAATGCTCAACGGCCGCTTCCAGTGGATCTCCGGTCCCGATGGGACCAGGAAATCACACGCCCGCACCTGCTTCACGCTCAAGTTTCAACACGACCAGGACCAGGGCGATGAGGAACTGGGCATCCGTTACATCGACGAGCGCTACCTCGGCAAGGTCTACCTCGTCGACGCTGAAGACCTCGATCGGGTGCCGGTCCTCAATGAACAGGGTCCCGACGCGTTGGACCCGGAACTGGACGAAGCTGCGTTCCTGCAGCGGCTCAAGCGGTACCGCGGTCAGGTCAAGAACGCGCTCGTCAACGCCAAATTCATCGCCGGCATCGGCAACGCCTACTCCGACGAGGTCCTCTTCAACGCCGGTATCCACCCGTTCACCAAGATCTCGACCCTCGACGACGAGCGGCGCGCCCGCCTCTACCGAGCAATGCACGAAACATTGAACTGGGCAGCGGAGATCGCCGCCGAGGAGATCGGTCAGAAGATTGATCGCAAGCCGAGAGATTTCCTCAACGTGCACCGCAAAGGCGGTCAGCCCTGTCCGCGGTGCGCCAGTGCGATATCCGAAGTCTCGCCAAACCGCAGGATCACCTCGTTCTGCCGCGCCTGCCAGCCCGCTTAGGCGTTGACCACGGCCGGCGGGTCCGCCCCCGGAATGAACGCCGCCCATCCCGGTTGACTTTCGAGGTATTGACCGAACAAGTTGACCGGCGTCACCCTCGGTCGTCTCGGCTTGGATCGCAAGGTCATCCGCGCCTCGCGCGGCGTCCGGCCGGCCTTGCGATGGTTGCAGCCGCGACAGGCCGAGACAAGGTTCTCCCATGTGTGCCTGCCGCCGCGGAAGCGAGGCACCACATGATCGAGCGTGAGATCCTTGAGCGCCGTCCGCCGGCCGCAGTACTGACACATAAACCGGTCGCGATTGAACACCTCGCGGCGCGACAATCGCATCACCGGCCGCGGACGGCGGATGAAATAGACCATGCGGATTACCGAGGGCACGTCGTACTCGCCGCTCACGGTCCGCAGCAGGGCCTTGGCCCGGTCGAGACGATCGATCACTTCGGCCTTGCCACGCTCAACCAGCACTACCGCACGTCGCACGTTGCACACGTGCAACGGCTCGTAGTTCTGATTCAACACCAGCACCGATTTGTTCAGAACCGACATCGCTCCGAGGTGATGGTACCACCGGACCGCGTCCTTGAACGTTTGCAGGCCGTTCGGCGGCCACTGGACGACAATCAACCGCCGCCGACAGCTCCGCCGACCTGGTCAACCGACGAGCGCAGCGCATCCACTTCCGATGCGAAGCCCTGGATCGCCAGATCAAACTCCGACGGCAGCAGCGCCCGGACCACCGGCGCGTTGTCGAGCATCGCGATCCCGATCGCCGACTGTCCGACCACGCCGTCCACGTGGCTCAGTTCTGCATATACCAACATCGCAAACGTCGCCTGCACAAGCAGGAGGCCGAAGAGCACTCCGAATAGACCGCCGGCCGCCCGATCGGCCCAGCCCAACAACAGCACGGAGGCCACGCCGCGCAGGAACGTGCCGAGGATGTATCCGCCGACCGCTACCAGCGTCAGGATCAAGAAGAAGCTTGCCGCCTTCATCCCCCCCGATGGCGCTTCCGCGATCGCGAGGTCGACGAAGACCCGCTCGTGGTACAGCCCCGCCACGACCACGCCGACAACGATCGCCGCCAGCGCCACGCTGGCTCGCAGGATGCCCATCTGCCAACCCCAGAAACCGATCCCCACCGCGACCGCCACGATCACAAGGTCGAGCACATTCAGTCCGAGAAACAGCGCGGAACCGTCCACCAGACCACTGTACACACGAGCATCAGCCGCGCCGACAGCTCAGGCGCGGTAGCGGGCACTCGCCGATCCGTCGGACGCCGTAGCGGCTTGATCGGTGGACGAGCCCGTCAGCAAGCCCATTTGTCCCATCGAGGCAAAACTGGATCGGGTCACAATCACGTGGTCCAACAGCTCGATCCCCATGGTCTGCGCCGCTTGAGCGAGCTCGGACGTCATTTGCCGATCCGCCGCCGACGGAGCCGAGGAGCCCGAGGGATGATTATGCACCACGATCATCGCCGGACCCTGATGCACGATGACGGGTCGCAACAGCTCCGCCACCCGCACGGCCGCGCCATGCACCATGCCCTTGTACAGCCGCTCCTCGCGAATCAGGCAGTGCTGTTGGTCCAGCACCAGGACCCAGACCTCCTCGTGGATCAGATCGCCCAACAGAGCGCGATAGCGCTCGAACACCTGGCGACCGGAGCGAAACGGCTCCCGGGCCGGCCATTCGTCGTCGGCCAAGCCCCGCGCAGCGAGTTCGACCGCCGCCTTGACCCGCGTCACCTTGGCGGGACCCAGCCCGGTGACCCGCATCAGATCGCGCAGATCAGAGCGCAGGAGGCCGACCAAACCACGATCCGCGAGGAGTTCTCGCGATTTCTCCAACACGTTCGTTTCCTGGTCGCCCGTGCTCAGCAAGACTGCGAGCAACTCGGTGTTCGACAACGACGCCGGACCCAGACGCATCAGCCGTTCCCGTGGTTGATCCTCCGGCGCCAGTCCGTCGATTCCCTTGCGCCGCTTCTTGGCCGCGCGCGGCGCCGGAACCGGCGGCTCGCGATCACCCTCGGCCTGCTCAGACCGCCGAGCTTGCTCGGCGTCCGCAGCCGCCCACTCCGCTTCGAGTTCGGCTAGCGGATCTCGCACCCGGTCACTCGTCGCGACTGTCGCCGAAGCTGGGCAGCTCGACCCGCTCGCGGCCGGCCGCGGCTTCCCGCTCGCGTTCCTGCCGCCGCTCCTCCCAGGCATCCTCCACCGTTGCCGCCTCGCGTTCGGCTTCTTCGGCCGCTTCCTCTTCACTCCTCGGTCGTTCGTCCTCACCCAGCGGACGCCATGCGACCAGCGCGTTCGTATGTGGGTAGTGGTTCAGATAGATCCAGCCGCCCGGTTCGGGCATTTCGTCGAACACCAGCCGCGGCACGCGGAAGACTCGCCTCGCGACCAGCACATAGTGCGCGCGGAAGAAGATCAGCAGGTCGAACTTGCGCCACTTGCGCGCCACCTGGCCGGTCGTCTCGATTGGCTCGCTGAACCAGTCCCGAAATGCCGACAGCGCCGAGAAGCCGGAGAGCACGCCGATTAAGGCGAACAACGAGAAGCCAAACCACGAGCCGCCGTTTCCGCCCAGGGCTTCGACCATCATGTAGACCGCGCCAACGGTCAACAGGCCAAACGCCGGCGTCCAGATCAGCATCGAGCGCAAGATCGCACGGCGGGCCCGTTCCTCGTCGGGCGCCTGCGTGCCGGCCAGATCGCGGAGCCTACCCTCCACCACGACCGCTCTTCCCCTCCTCGGTTGTCGAGCCGGACTCGTCCGCCACGATAGGCACATGCCACTCTGGAATCCAGATCCACTCCCCGCGAATCAGCACCGAATCCTCGCGCAAGTGCCAGTTCCAGCGCACTAGATCGGAAATCGAGAGTCCCCTCGCCGAAGCGATGCTGAACAGCGACTCTCCGCGCTGGACCTGGTAGCGCTCAAACGAATAGGGAAGCGCTGGATCGAGAGGATCGGGGCGACCGGGGACGATGCCTGTCTGTGTCGGGACGGTCGGCTGCTGCCCGGTCCCTCCGGCCGTGGACGCCACGGAAGCAGGCAGCGTTTCAGTCATTTCAGTGGTCGCCTGCGCAGTTTGCGCTGGGGATAGTGGTCCCGCCGTCTGGGATGAAGATTCGCTTGCGATCACCGGCTCGGGCTCGATTGACGTCACCGAATCACGCTGAGGAGCCGATGACGAGTCACCCCATGTCGCTGCGACCGCCACGACCGCCAGCGTCAGTCCGACCACAACAGTCAGTTCGATGACACGCGAATTGCGCCACATCCGCCGGGTACCAAACTCGAGAACCGGGTTGTCAAGCGCCATCGCAACCCCCGGACACAGCCCGCCCGACCCAAATCGTCGCGGAACTGCAAAACCGGGTTAACGATAGCGCAACGTGACGGCAGCGGAGCGCGCCTCAAGCGGGCCAAACCTGGCCGGAACCAGGGTCGGTCGCGCCGTGAATCCGGGCGGAGATTCGCTATCTCAACTCGACGGTCGCGCCGGCTTCCTCGAGTGAGGCCTTGACTGCCTCGGCCTCTTCCTTCGTGATGCCTTCCTTGACCGTCTGCGGTGCGGACTCGACGAATTCCTTCGCCTCGCGCAGGCCCAGTTCGGTCACGGCCCGAACCGCCTTGATCACGTTGATCTTCTTGTCGCCGAACGCTTGCAGCACGACGTCGAACTCGGTCTGCTCCTCGGCCACTTCGGCCGCCGCCGTCGCGCCGTTACCGGCAGCCGCCGCCACCGCGACCGGGGCCGCAGCGGTGACGCCGAACTCTTCCTCGATCCGCTTGACCAGGTCACGCGCCTCGAGAATCGTCATTGCGCTGATCAGCTCAAACGCTTCGTCAACCTTCGACATGTGTGTCTCCACTCAATCTCGGTCCTTCAGACCGCCTGATTCCGACTGATTCGCCGCGAATGGTCTCTCGGCTCTGTTCGCGTTACTCGGCTTCCGATTCAGCTGATTCCAACTGCTCGGCGCGCGCCTCAACGATCGCCGCGACATCGCGGAAGACCGCGCTCAGGACGCCGGCGAGACCGGAAATGGGGCTGTTCAACCCGCCCGCCACCTTGGCCATCAGCTCAGGTCGGCTGGGGACATCGGCTAGCGCCGCAACCTGCGACCCGTCCTGAAGTTCACCCTCGACGAACACCCCCCGAATCGGCAGTTCGAGTCGCGCGCCGGTCGTGTACTTCTGCAACGCCCTCGGCGCCTCCGTCAGGTCGCCAAAGCCGAATAGCAAAGCGGTCGATTCCTCCGCCAGATCGGCGGCGGCGGGATGACCGAGCCCTTCGGCTGCTCGTCGCCATAGGGTGTTCTTGATCACCCGCAACTCGGTCTCCGGTGCTTCCGCCCGGATCCCGCGCCGCAGGTCCTGCATGTCCTTGACGCTCAGGCCGCGGTAGTCAATCCCGATCGTGATCGAGGCACGACCGAGGCGCTCTTCGAGTAGCGCCACCTGTTCCCGTTTGCGTTCAGTTGCCATACCGCCTCCCGACCATTTGCCGGTCCGTCACTTCAGCCGCCCCAGCCCGCTTCGACCACCAGACCTGCAACCACACGCGAGCCCGCTCACTGCGGGCGATCCACCGGTTGCTGCCTGCGCTGGACGTTTCAGGCCCGATTCGTCTCGGGTCCGCCAGCGGTCTCGGGCGGCGTTGATTCCGTTCGTTCGATCCCAGCCTAGTCCACGACCCGTTTCTACGTCAGCCGGATCGTTAATCCGCTCTCATTGCCAGGGCCGACTGCTGCTCCAGCTTGACACCCGGGCCCATCGTTGAGGCGATGCTCAGCGAGCGGATGTAGCTGCCCTTCGTGCCCGACGGCCTGGCCTTCACGATCTCCGAGACCATCGTCGCAAGGTTGTCCAGCAATTGGTCCTCGCCGAAGCTCGCCTTGCCCAACGGCACATGCACCGACGCCTCACGGTCCGTACGAAACTCGACCCGCCCCGCCTTCGCCTCCGTCACTGCCTTGCCGATATCGTTTCGATCGACCACCGTCCCGGCGCGGGGATTGGGCATCAGACCGCGCGGCCCCAGGACTCGTCCCAGTCGGCCAACCTTGCCCATTAGATCGCGCTGCGCGACCGCGACGTCAAAGTCGGTGAAACCACCCTGCACCTGCTCGATCAGGTCATCCGCGCCCACGATCTCGGCGCCGGCGTCAGTGGCTGCCGTCGCCGCGTCGCCCTCCGCAAAGACGGCCACGCGGACTTCCTTACCCAGTCCATGGGGCAGTCTCGCCGTGCCGCGCAACTGCTGGTCGGCGTGACGCACGTCGAGCCCCGTGCGGATGTGCAGCTCGATCGTCTCGTCGAACGTTGCCGTCGCCATCTGCTTGACCAGCGCGACCGCCTCGCTCGGCGGGTAATGCGCCTCTCTGCTGTACAAGTCCAGCGCATTTCGGTAGCGCTTTCCGTGCTTCGGCATCACTAGGCCTCGACTTCCACGCCCATCGAACGGGCCGTTCCGGCCACCATCCGCATGGCCGCCTCGATGTCGTTGGCATTCAGATCTTGCATCTTCTGTTCCGCGATTGCCCGCACCTGGTCCGACGTGATCGAGCCGGCCACCTCACGCCTTGGCTCAGACGCGCCCTTCTCCAGCCCGGCGGCTCGACGAATCAGATCCGAGGCCGGCGGCGTCCTCAACTCAAAGGTGAACGATCGATCTTCGTACACCGTGATCTGCGCCGGGATCAGCTCGCCCGCGTTCGACGCAGTGCGCTCGTTGTAGCTCTTGACGAACTCCATGATGCCCACGCCGTGCTGCCCAAGCGCCGGGCCCACCGGCGGTGCGGGGCTCGCCTTGCCCGCCTCCAGTTGCAGCGTCAACACTGCTCGTACACGCTTCGCCATCCAGCCTTCTCCCTAACTCGCCAACGGCGCGTGGCCGCCGGCGCTGAATCGCAAGTTTCCAGCCTACTGGGGTCTGTTTGCTGGCCCTATTGCTTCTCCACCTGGTCGAAGTCCAACTCCAGCGGCGTCTCGCGACCGAACATCGAGATGCGCACCCGGACCTTCCCCTTCTCCACGTTGATCTCTTCGACCTCGGCCACCATGTCGACGAACGGACCCTCGGTCAGCCGCACGGAATCGTTGACCGCGAAGCCTACGCGCACCCGCGGCTCCTCAACCTGGGTCTGGCCGATGATTTTCGCCACCTGTGCCGGAGGCAGGGGCCGCGCATGATCGCGTTGATCCTCGCGCGTACCTACGAATCCCGTCACGCCGGCCGTGCCGTTGACGACATGCCAGGACTGGTCCGAGGGTTCGCCGGTCCCCTGGTTGACGCGAATCTGGAGCAGGACGTAGCCGGGCAGCAACTTGCGCTCGACCTCACGCCGTTTCCCGCCCCGAATCTCGACCTCCTGCTGCGTCGGTACCAGCACGAACCGCTTATCGGCCATGCCCTTCTTCGCGGCGCCAGCCCGTTCGGGCGTGAGTTCGACGAACTGGTCCTCCGCGTCCATGTTGCGGATGCGCAGGTCCAGCGCGTCCCTGACCCGGTTCTCGTGACCTGTGTACGTGTTGATCGCGAACCAGGCGGCGTCGGTCTCCTGGATGCCCTCCAGCGACACCGACGGCTCCGGGTCGGCCTCGTCGCTTTCTTCCCCACGGAGGAAGGAAGCGATCGGAGTGGGTTCCTCCTCAACCGGACGATCCAGGCCCAACTCCACGAGCGCCTCGGCAGCCGTCGTATCGATCTCCGCTTCGTCGGGCTCGGTCTCGGTCTCGATTCCCAGCGCTCGCGCCGTCGCCAGGATCTCCTGCAACTCTCGCTCCGCTGCGGAAATCTCGCTGCGCCCGAACCCGGCGCCACTCGACTCTGTCGTCGATTCTGTTTCTGGTGTGTCTCTTGAGGTCGTCATCAGGGCAGCAACGTTTCCTCAACCACGCGATTCAGTCCGAAGTCGATCGCGCCCAGGAAGATACCAACGGCAATCGCCACGACCAGTACGACGACCGTCAGGTTCGCCGTCTCTTGGCGTGAGGGCCAGACGACCTTGCGTAGCTCATCGATGATCGCCAGGATTGCCCGCGGATGCGTCAGTCGGTAGAACAGGCTCTGGACCCGTGGCGCGTCCGATGTAGTCGGTCGCGACGCCCCGATTTCGCGTCGTGGCCGCGCCGGCAACGCCGCAGCTTCGGCGACCCCGCCTGAGCCGTCAATCGCATCGCCAGGAGCCGGCGCCTCAACCTCTGGTCGAGGCGCGCGTTGACGAGTCGGACGCGGCGTGGCTGCGGAGGCCGCGCGCGGCTGTCCGCCTCGACGTCCCCGTCGTCGACGGCTATCTCGAGATCTCGCCACGGATCACCGCGTCTCCCGGTAGGCACGTCGCCCGCGGCAATGCGGGCAGTATTTGGTCAACTCCAAACGGTCGGCGTCGTTTCGCCGGTTCTTCGTGGTGTGGTACGTGTGCGACTGGCACTCGCGGCAGCGCATCGTGATGAACACGCGATCACCCTTTGCCATGGCCAGATTCCTTCCTCAATCGCCGAGTGGACGCACCGAGTCGGCGGATTACCACCATCTTCGCACGAACGACCGCTCCCGCGCTATTCCAGGATCGACGTGACCGCGCCGGCGCCGACGGTGCGGCCGCCCTCGCGAATCGCGAAGCGCAGCCCCTCCTCCAGCGCAATCGGCGAAATCAGGCGCACGCTCATCTGCACGTTGTCGCCGGGCATCGCCATCTCCACCCCCGTCGGCAGGCCAATCTCGCCGGTCACGTCGGTCGTGCGGATGTAGAACTGCGGTCGGTAACCGGGGAAGAAGGGACTGTGACGCCCGCCCTCTTCCTTCGAGAGGATGTAGACCTCGGCGGAGAAGGCCGTGTGCGGCGTGATCGAGCCGGGGGCCGCCAAGACCTGGCCGCGCGTGATCTCTTCGCGGTCGATGCCCCTGAGCAGACAACCTACGTTGTCTCCGGCCTCGCCGGTGGGCAGCGTCTTCTTGAACATCTCGACCCCGGTGACCACGGTCGTTTGCGTGTCCTTGATCCCAACGATCTCGATCTCTTCGCCGCTGTTCACCACGCCGCGCTCAATCCGGCCCGTCGCCACGGTGCCGCGACCCTTGATCCCGAATACGTCCTCGATCGGCATCAGGAATGGTTGCTCCACCGGCCGTGGCGGGGTCGGCACGTACTCGTCCACCGCCTCCATCAGCTCCAGGATCGAGGCGTACTCGTCCGACGACTGGTCGCTCGCGGCCGACTCCAGCGCGTGCAAGGCCGAACCGCGAATCACGGGAATGTCGTCGCCCGGGAACTCGTAGTCGCTCAAGAGCTCACGCACCTCGAGCTCGACCAGGTCCAACAACTCCTCGTCGTCCATCTGGTCGACCTTGTTCAGGTAAACCACCATCCTCGGCACGCCCACCTGGCGCGCCAGCAGAATGTGCTCGCGCGTCTGCGGCATCGGACCGTCAGGCGCCGCCACCACCAGGATCGCGCCGTCCATCTGCGCCGCGCCGGTGATCATGTTCTTGATGTAGTCGGCGTGACCCGGTGCGTCGATGTGCGCGTAGTGCCGCGCCTCGGTCTCGTACTCCACGTGCGCGATCGCGATCGTGATGCCCCGCGCCCGCTCCTCCGGCGCCTTGTCAATCGAGTCGAAGCTCGAGAACGCCACGTTCTCGTTCGACATCGCCAGGACCTTCGTAATCGCCGCCGTCAACGTCGTCTTGCCGTGATCCACGTGACCAATCGTGCCCACATTCACGTGCGGCTTGGTTCGCTCGTACACCTGTCGCGCCATCGTGTCGTTCTCCCTGTAGCTGGCCGCTGTCTACCTGGTGGCGGCGGATGGAGCCCGCATCCAGACTTGAACTGGAGACCTCGTTCTTACCAAGAACGCGCTCTACCGACTGAGCTATGCGGGCCCGTTCCAATACCAGAGCCGCCGACAACACTTCACCGTGCCGCGGCGGGCCATCTTTGCTGACGATGCTGGTGCCGGGGGCAGGATTCGAACCTGCGAAGCCTTTCGGCGCCGGTTTTACAGACCGGTGGTATTAGCCACTCACCCACCCCGACACTCCTCTCATCTTACTCCCATCCCACCCGTCCGCACATCCACCGAGCAGCACCGCAGAGCGTCAGTCTCTGTTCACCAGCACGCAAACAGGTCGAGGCAAGGTGGAGCCCAAGGGGGGATTCGAACCCCCAACCTGCCGATTACAAATCGGCTGCGCTGCCAATTGCGCCACCTGGGCCTGCCTCGATCCTAGACCGATTTCCACCGTCCAACAGTTTCTTGCACTTGACGAGGTCAACTCACTATCTATCCTGCAAAGGCGTTGATTCATCATTCCAAACGCTACGTAAGGGACTCCCGTGACACGCTTCTTGATTGCCGCCGTTGCAGCGGCACTGGTGGCCGGCGCGATCGGCCTCGCCTCCATGCAACCGGTCTCCGCCCAGCCCGGCGGACCGTCCGTTTGTATCTCACTCCCGCCCGGAGACCACACCTTCACCGCTCCATCCCAGGACCGTGAAGGCGAGGTCTCATTCACAGTCACCGTCGGAGAAGGCGGCCGTGTGACCGCGTTCACCGAGCCCGGCGGCCAGTCGATCCCGCCAGCCGCCATGCTGGAAATCTTCACCGGCGAAGACGCCTACGCGCTGCCCGAAGGCGTTTCATTCATCGAATGCGAAGCCGCCGGCAACGGGGAGATGGGTGAAGGCAAGGCTCCCGAGCTCTGTCTAAACCTCGATCCCGGTACCTACGAGGAATCGGTGAGCGCCAGCGGCCAGGTCGTCGACATCACCATTCATGTCGGCGAAGGCAACCGACTGATCAGCGTCGATGTCCTCGGCGAGTCCTACTCGCCGGCCGAAGCGCTCGACCTGCTCGCACAGTTCGGGGCATCGATCCCGCCCCACATCGAGATCGTTCCCTGTGAGCCGACCAAGGCATTCCCCTACACCGGTAGCGGCGGCCTCGCCGACTCAGGCAACCTCACCGGCCTCTGGGCCGGGCTCGCGTCGCTCGCCGTGGTCCTGATCTCGTTCGCCGCCTTCAGGCAGCGAGGACGCATCGTCGTTCGCCGCGACGACTAGGTCCTAAAACCGCAACGCGCTCTCAACCAGCGACTCGGTGCCGGGCTCCTCCTCAGCCTCCTCAGGCTCGGGCTGGACCCGGCGCCAGCGCGTGCCGTCGCGCGTGTCCTCCAGTGCAACGCCCAGCTCAGTCAGACGATCACGCACCGTGTCAGCCAGCTCATACTGCCTCGCCCCGCGCAACTCCTGTCGGATCGAGACGAGCAAGTCGATAAACGGCCCCGCGTCCGATTCACCGCTCGCCGACACACCGGCGAAACCGAGGCCCAGCACGCCCCCCAACTCGAGCAGGGCGTCCCGGGCCAACCCGGCTGGCCGCTCATCGGAACGGGCGCGATTGACCTCGCGCGCCAGGTCGAACAACACCGCCAGCGCCTGCGGTGTGTTCAAATCGTCCTCCAGCGACGCGATAAACGTCTCCCGAGCCTCGGTCGGGTCGACCTCACCGTCTCCGTCGACGAGCGGAAGCGTCGCCGCCGTCCGCAACCGCTCCGCCCCGCGCGCCGCAGCGGATAACGATTCGTCCGAGTACGTCAGCGGCGAGCGATAGTGCCCGCCCAGCACGAACATCCGCAGACCGTCCGCGCCATATCGATCCAGACCCTCGCGCAGCGCCACGATCCTGCCGGTCGACTTCGACATCTTCTCCCCGCCGACCTGCATCATCGCGTTGTGCATCCAGTGGCGCACGAACGGATCCAGCCCCGAGAAACCCTCCGACTGCGCGATCTCGTTCTCGTGGTGCGGGAAGATCAGGTCCATTCCACCGCCGTGCAGGTCGATCTGTTCGCCCAGGTAGCGAATCGACATCGCCGAACACTCGATGTGCCAGCCGGGACGACCCGGACCCCACGGACTCTCCCATTGCGGCTCGCCCGGCTTCGCGCCCTTCCATAGCGTGAAGTCCATGGCGTGTTCCTTCTCGACCCCGATGTCGGTCGGCTCGGCCGAGATCATGTCGTCCAATGACCGGCCCGACAGCTTTCCGTAGCCCGGCATCTCCCGAACCCGGAAATACACGTCCCCGCCCGCCGGATAGGCCTTCCCCTGCTCAATCAGACCGCCGATCAGATCCAGCATCTGCGGGATCTCCTCGGTCGCCCGGGGATGCACATCGGCCGGCGCGATGCCCAACTCGCGCCACTCGCCCATGAACGACGAAATCTGCCGTTCCGCCAGTTCCGAGACCGAAATCCCTTCCTGCGCCGCCCGAGCGATGAGCTTGTCGTCGACATCCGTGAAGTTGTAAACCAGCCGCACCCGCCGTCCGCGCCATTCCAGGAACCGCCGAAGCGTGTCGAAGATGATGATCGACATCGCGTGGCCCAGATGCGCATCGTCGTACGGGGTGATCCCGCAGACGTACATCGAGATCGGATCGTCCAGCGGCTCGAACGGCTGTTTACGACGAGTCAGCGTGTTGTACAGCTTCACGGACCAACCCCCAAGCGGAATCAATTCAGGGAACGGCTATCAACCAAAGCCTAATCAACCGTTGCGCGATCTCCCCATCCCCCACATCCTTCAGTCTCCTCCCCCAGAGGGAGAGGGTCAGGGCCGACGACGCCTGCCTACCCCGCTGCCGTCTCTCCGGGCTGATCACCCGCGTCATCCACCTGCTCTCGCAGCCGCCGGAGCTCCATCCGCAACTCTGACACCGACAACTCGAGCGACTCAATCCGGTCATGTTCCGGGTCCGGCAGACGCAACACTGTGTCGTCACCCGGGTCGTAGTAGGCCACCACGTGGCCGGGCACGCCGACCACCGTCGAGTGCGGCGGCACATTCGACACCACGACCGCCCCCGCGCCGATTCGCGCTCCGGTACCGATCGAGACCGCGCCGATGATCGAAGCCCCGGCGCCCACCAGCACGTCGGCGCCGAACATCGGATGGCGCTGCTTGCGCAATGTCGATGTTCCGCCCAGCGTGACCCCCTGGTGTAGGTGGCACCGCTGACCGAGTCGCGCCGTCTCCCCGATCACCACACCCATGCCGTGGTCAATCAAACACGGCGAGGCGATCTGCGCGCCCGGGTGGATCTCGATCCCGGTCATGTTCCGCCCAAGGTGCGACAGAAACCGCGGCAGTACCGGGACGCTCAGCCGAAGCAACGCGCCCGACGCCCGGTGCAGCATCAATGCATGTATGCCGGGATATGCGAGCAAGACCTCAATCCAGTTGGTCGCTGCCGGGTCACGCTCCATCGCGAACTGGATGTCCGCCCACGTGTCGTCGACAAACGAGTTGTACCAACCAACAAGCCGTGCCAGAAGCGCCATATCCGCAGCCTATACGTCCTTGCTATACGTCCTTGCGATGCGGGCGTCGCACGCGCAGCGTCGCCACTGCATGGGCGGCAATCCCTTCGCCGCGCCCGAGCGCCCCCATCCCTTCCGCCGTCGTCGCTGCGACGTTGACTGCCGACGCGCCGATCCCCAGCGCCCCCGCCAACTCGCGCCGCATCGCCTCGATGTGGGGCCGGAGCCGCGGCCGTTCAGCTATCACGGTGGCATCAACCGACTGCGGACTCGCGCCGACCGACGCTAGCCGTTCCAGAACCGTCGGCAACATCGCGATCGAACTCGCACCCTCCCATTCGGGTTCCGACGTTCCGAAGTGAGCGCCGATATCCCCCAGTCCCCCGCCACCAAGCAGCGCATCGATGATCGCATGGGTCAGGACATCGGCGTCCGAGTGCCCCGCCAGACCCGCTGACTGGGGAACCGTGACGCCACCCAGAACGAGTTTCCGATCCGGCGTGAAGCGATGGAAATCGATACCGATCCCGGTTCGCACCTCGAACGTCGTACCGAGTAACGCCTCCGCGACCATCAGATCCGACGGCGTCGTGATCTTCGGGTTGGGCGCTCCCACGTCATGCACCACCACCGACTCGCCCAGTCGTTCCACCAGCGCAGCGTCGTCGGTGGCCGTTACTCCGTCTCGCCGCGCCTGTTCGTGAGCGCGCCGCAGCGTCTCCGCACGAAACACCTGCGGAGTCGCCACGGCCCGAAGGGTGGAACGATCCGGCGTCGCCTCGATCTGCTCACCGTCGTTGACCACCTTGATCGTGTCGACCACTCGCTCACCGGCGATCACTCCGGCCCCATCCCGCGCCCGTTCGACGCAGCCGGCGATGCCTCGCGCCGTGATCAACGGGCGGGCGCCGTCGTGCACGGCCACGATTCCGACGCTTCGCAGCGCCGAGAGTCCGGCCCCAACCGAATCCTGCCGCTCGTTGCCGCCCGTCACCAGAGCGCGGACCTTGTCATACCCGCGGCAGAGTTCCGCCACCGCCGACCGATTCGCCTCCGACGTCACCACCACGATGTCGTCGACCGCGTCGCAATCCTGGAACGCAGCCACGCTCCAGCTCAGCACAGGACGTCCGGCCAGGTCTGCCAACAACTTGTCTCCGCCCCCCATCCGACGGCTGCTGCCGGCCGCCAGGATGATCGCTCCCACTCTCACCCGATCTCCTCTTCCGCAGCCAGTTGCGCGAAGACCATCCGTCCCGCCTGCGTCTGGATCACTCGCTTGACCACCAGCGAACGCATCTCACCGATTACGTCTGCTCCCTCCTCGACTACCACCATCGTCCCGTCCGCGAGATATCCCACGCCCTGGTCCTCTCCCCGGCCCCGTTCGATCACCTCGACCGTCAATGGTTCGCCGGGCAAGACATTGGTCTTGACCGCATTCGCCAGCACGTTGAGGTTCAACGTTCGCACGCCCTCCAGTTCCGCCACCCGAGCCAGGTTCGCATCCGTCAGCGCCAACGCCGCGCCCCGCTCGACGGCCATCCGCACCAGGCGAGCGTCCACATCGCCGTCCGATTCCGTCGAGCCGTCGTCCACAACTTCCGCGCCCACCGCTGCATCCGACTGCAGCAGCGTCAGCAACTCCAGTCCCGCCCGGCCGCGGCCGCGTCTCAGCGAGTCCGAGCTATCCGCCACGCGCCGCAGTTCATCGAGCACGAAACGCGGCACCACGACGTTTGCCAGGATGAAACCACTGCTCGCCACCTCGGCGATCCGCCCATCAATGATCGCCGAGGTATCGAGGATCACTTCGGATGGCGCAGGCGGACGGCTCAGCGTCACGGACTCCGCCCGCCCTCGGACCGTGTTCACGAACCGCTCAACCTCGGCACGGCGACCCAGCGCGACCCCGATGCCGATCGGTGCGAGCAGAATCGCCACGCCGATCGGAGCGAAGTGCCCTGCCGCACCGGGCAGGTTGTCCAACACCGTCGACAGCAGCGACGCCGCAACCAGCGCGGCAACCAGTCCAAACCCGCCCAGCAGGATCTCTAGCGTCGACAGCGAACGCCAGATCCCCTGCCGTATCCAGGTGACCGGCTGGATCAACCAGTCCCAGAACCGAAACGCTGCCTCCGTCACGACAGCCCCCAGCAAAGAAAATGGCGGCCATGCGGCCGCCAATCAGTCCAGAGCGGTCAACCGCCCAATAAATCCGGGCGCATTCCTGCGCACCTCCAATCATACAGGATTCTCCAGCGTCGTACCTTCACTTGCAGCCGCATCGCTCCCACGCTCCCCCGCGGGCGCGGCGCGGCCACCCCACAGCCACCGATCCTGCTCTCTGGTAGCGTGAAACCACCATTCGCGATTGTGGAAAGCTCCAGCGAGTCCCGCAATGCCCAGCATCGACATCGATCCCCTCCTGCGCGGCGTCTCCAAGCCCGCCCGCTACGTCGGCGGCGAGTGGAACGTCATCGAGCACGACTGGAACGAGCGCAACGTCCGCTGGGCCCTGATCTACCCGGACCTCTACGACATCGGCCAGTCCAACGGCGGCCTCGCCATCCTCTACGACATCCTCAACCACACCGACGACACGCTCGCCGAGCGCTGCTACACGCCCTGGCCGGACATGGCCGACAGCCTCCGCAGCCGCGGCCAACCGCTCTTCTCACTCGAGACCCGCCGTGGCCTGCGCGACTTCGACGCCCTCGGCTTCTCGCTCTCTTACGAGCTCACCTACACCAACATCCTCGAGATGCTCGACCTCTCCGGCATCCCGATCCGCAGCCTCGACCGAACCGAGGACGACCCGATCATCCTCGCCGGAGGCTCCGGCGCGCTCGTCCCCGAGCCGCTCGCGCCATTCATCGACGCCTTCGTCCTCGGCGAGGCCGAAGACGTCATCCTCGAAATCAACGACCTCATCCACAAGGCAAAGACCCAGGGCGCATCCCGTCTCGACTTGCTCCGCGCCCTCGCAAGAACTCCCGGCGTCTACGTCCCCCGCTTCTACGAGTGGCGCTACGAGGCCGACGGAACGCCGGCCGAGGTCTTCGCCACCGACGACGCGGCCTCCGTCCCCGTCATCAAGCGGTTCCTCCAGGGACTCCCGCCGATCCTGACCAAACCGATTGTCCCCTACCTCCAGACCGTCCACGACCGCGCCGGCATCGAGATCCAGCGCGGCTGCACCCAGGGCTGCCGGTTCTGCCAGGCCGGCATGATTTACCGCCCCCTGCGCGAGCGGACCCCGGAGGAAGTGGTCGCCGGAGCGAAGGAACTCTTCCGCAACACCGGGTTCGACGACCTCTCGCTCGTCTCCCTCTCCTCCACCGACCACTCACAGATCAAGGCCATCGTCCGCGCCCTGCGCACCGAGTTCGGCGACAACATCGGCATCTCGCTGCCCTCGACCCGCGTCGACAGCTTCAGCGTCGATGTCGCCCTGCTCTGCTCGCCGCGCAAGAAACACTCCATGACCTTCGCCCCCGAGGCCGGTTCGCAGCGGTTGCGCAACGCCGTCAGCAAGGTCGTCGACGAGCAGGACCTGCTCGACGCCGCGCGCAACGCCTTCGAGCAGGGCTGGACCTCGATCAAGCTCTACTTCATGGTCGGCCTGCCCACCGAGACGATGTCCGACGTCGAAGGCATCGTCGACTGGGCCTCCCAAGTCCGCCAGATCGGTCGTCAAATCGTCGGCAACCGCGTTCGCGTGCGAGTCTCCACCTCGAATCACGTACCCAAGGCGCACGCGCCCTTCCAGTGGGCCCGACAGGAAACCCCGGCCGAACTCGAACCCAAGCACCAACTGCTCAAGCAACGCACCCGCAAAGCCCGCCTCGACCTGAGCTGGAACGACCCCCAGGAATCGATTCTCGAAGGCGTCCTCTCACGCGGCGACCGCCGACTCGCGCCCGTGATCGAGACCGCCTGGCGCAACGGCGCCCGTTTCGACGCCTGGAGCGAGCACCTCCGCGAGGACCTCTGGTGGGACGCCATGGCCCAGGAGGGCCTCGACCCCGCCTTCTACTGCCACCGTGAGCGCGACCCCTGGGAGCGCTTCCCTTGGATGCACATCGCCTCCGGCGTCTCCGAGGCCTTCCTGCGCAAGGAATGGCAGCGCACCTGGAAGGAACTCACCATCGCCGACTGCCGCGACGGCTGCAACGTCTGCGGCATGGAACACGCCGCACAACTCTGCGAACTCAAGCTCGGCGACCTCATCGCCAAACGCCGCGCCCCATCTGAAGAACTCATCAGCGTCTTGTAGGGAGAAAGAGGCCGACAACGTCATGTCCCGAGAAGTTCTCGAACATCTCATTTGGAGCCTCGATCAATCATTCCAGGAAAAGAAAGAACACTCCCTGATCCAGAATCTCTCCTCGGTCACCACCGACGACCTGGATGAGGTCGTGCCCGGCGGCGGCCGCACAATGCGAGACCTGATCATCCATTGCGCGGCGGTCAAGTTCATGCACGCCAATCACGCCTTCGGCGACGCCACCGCCACGTTCTGGAACACCTGGGATCAGGAGGAGCCCGTTAGTGAGGCGTCGTTCGAGGATCTTCTCGACTGGCTCGAAGCGGCCCACACCCAGGTGATCCAGGCCGTCAACGATCTACACGACGACGGCGAACTCGTCGCCAAGCGCCCCACCTACTGGGGCGAAGAGTGGGAAACCCGCCGCATCCTCGATGCCATCGCCGTACACGACGTCTACCACGCCGGCGAAATCAACCACCTCCGAGCCCTCCTCCATCAGGTCGACTAACGCTCCCGTATCAGAACCGCAACAACTCCTGCAAGCGCTCAGCCTCGCCCGACGGTCCGACCACCGCCAACCGCAACTCGTCCTCGCGCAGGTACTCGTTTGCCAACCGCTCGATGTCCTCACCTGTGACGGCCTGGTACCGCTCGTTCACTTCTTCGACCGATTTGACCTCATCATGCAGCAGCGCCTGGCCCCCATTCCAGGCTGATACCGCCCGTGAATCCTCCATTCCCATCAGCATCCGGCCGGCGGCCAACCGCCGAGCACGCCGCAACTCCTCCTCCGGCACCCCGCCACGCATGCGCGACAACTCGCCCAGCGTCGCCCGTAACGCCTCTTCCACGTTCTCGGGATCGACGCCCATTGACACCTGCAACACGCCCGAGTCCCGCAACAGCGCCAGCGATGCATGAACATCGTACGCCAGTCCTAACTGCTCCCGGACCTTGAGGAACAGTCGTGAACTCATTCCGTCGCCCAGCATTGCGGTCAGTAGTCCCAGCGCGTGACGATCGGGATGCCGGGACGGCAGCGCCGGCAAACCGATGCTGATCTGTGCTTGCTCCGTGTCCTTGATCCGAACCGAGACGCGATCTCCATCGCCGCACAGCGGGGCGTCCCGCGGTTCTTCGGGCTCGGCCGGCGACCAGTTCGCAGTCAACTCCGAGATTCGAGCCAATACCGCGTCTGAATCGATCTCGCCCGCCACCGACACCAGCGCATTGCCCGGCGAATACTGCGACCGCCAGTAGGAGACCGCTTCCTCGTACGGAATCGACTGCACTGACTCCGGTGTGCCGGCGATGTCGCGCCCCAGCGGCGTTCCCCGCCACATCACTTCCGACAACAACTCGGCCACCAGCTGATAGGGAGAGTCCTCCACCTGCGCCAGTTCTTCGAGAATGACCGAGCGTTCCTTCTCCAGCTCCTCACGCTCGAACCTGGGCCGCGACACCATGTCGACGATAACATCGACGGCGGTCGCCCAGTCGGGACCAGGCACCTTGGCGTAGTAGACCGTCAGCTCCCGATCGGTGCCCGCATTGATGTAACCACCGACGCCCTCAATCGCGGTTGAGATATCGGCCGCCGACGGATGCAGCTCGGAGCCCTTGAACACGCAGTGCTCGACCATGTGAGAAACACCGGCGAGTTCGTCGCGTTCGTACTGAGAGCCCGCTCCGACATAGAGCGAAACCGACGCCGAACGCGCCGACGCCATCGGCGCGCAGAGCACCCGAAGTCCGTTGTCCAGAACCGTAATCTGAGGCGTGCCGTCCCCGTTGTCCGCTGCGGCCACCACTACTCCACGCCCCAGGTCGTGTCGCCCGACGCGTCGTCGCGCACGATCGAGTGCCCCATCGCGCCCTGGACGAATTCGTCGATCGAAGCGCCAATCGTCGTGTCATCCCCGTGGCCGTTGAACGTCAGCGTGTCCTCAGGCAGCGGGTAGAGCTGGGTCACAATCGAGCGCACCTCCTGGGTCACCTGCGGCACTCCGCGCGTATTGCCCGGCCCGCCGGGGAACAGCGTGTCGCCGACCACGCAATACGGGTCATCGGGATCGGCGATGTAATACGAGACCGAGCCGGTCGTATGACCGGGAGTGTGCAACACCTCAAGCTCGTTGTCGCCGAGCAGGATCGTCTCGCCGCCCTCGAGGTGAATGTCAATCTCGAGATCGGTCTCCAGCCAGGCGTGTTGCTCGTCCGCCACGGTGTCCGAGGTGTGCATGTAGTACGGGACGTTTGGTCCCAACCACTCACGCAACTCGTGGTACGACTTGATGTGGTCGGGATGCGAGTGCGTGAACAGCACCATCTTGGGATTGGCGCCCGACTGCTCGACACCGGCTATCACCAGCTCGTGCTGCGCGACCGCGTCGATGATCGCCGCATCGCCCGTACCTTTGTCAACCAGCACAAATGCGTTGTTCTCGAACGGGCCCCACGACATCTGCATCACCACCACCCGCGAATACACTCGCAACAGACGCGATTCCGCGTGCAGTTCCATACTCATGACGAGCTCCCATCAGTCAGCCGTTCCTCCAGCAGTCTAGCCAGCCGACAGGTTCATCAATGACCAACCAAGCACCGATCGACGCGCTTGCAGACGTGCTCCCCCTGACCGCTCGAGCCAATATCACCGGCGTGCTGCAAATCGGTGGCTGCAGCGTGCGCGACCTCGCCGCTGCCTTCGGCACGCCGCTCTATGTCTACGACGAGCACACGATTCGACAGATCTGTCGCCAGTACCTGCGCGACTTCCAGGCGCATCTGCCCGGCGCTCGCGCGCATTACGCGGGCAAGGCCTGGCTCAGCCCGGCCTTGACCGCGCTGCTGGTCGAGGAAGGCTTCGGCCTCGACGTGGTGTCCGCGGGCGAACTGCACGTCGCCATCGCCGGCGGCATGGATCCGGAACACGTCGCCTTCCACGGCAACGGCAAGACGCCGCATGAGCTCGAATATGCCCTTGATGCCGGCGTCGGACGAATCATCGTCGACAACGACGACGAACTGACGGTGCTCGACCAACTCACGCGCGAACGCGCCAGCGAGCAGCGAATCATGCTGCGCATCACCCCCGGCGTCGACGCCCAGACCCACGCCAAGACCACCACCGGCCTGCGCGACAGCAAGTTCGGCTTCCCACTGCCCTCTGGTCAGGCCGAAGCGGCTCTCGTCCGAGCGCTCGAGGCGCCTTTCCTGGACGTCACCGGCTTCCACATCCACCTCGGCTCGCCGCTGTTCAACGTCGAGCCCTACGCAGATGGGATCGCCACGATCGGCGAGTTCGCGGCCGAGATGAAGCAACGGCACGGCTACGAATGGCGCGAGTTCTCGCCAGGCGGCGGTATGGCACTGACCTACACCGCCGACCGCGTAGCGCCCGCAACCGAGAGCTATGCCGTACAGATCGCTGAAGCGATCCATACCGCCTGCGATACCCATGGATTGCCAATGCCCGATGTCCACATCGAACCGGGACGCTCGGTCGTCGGCCGCGCCGGCCTCGCGCTCTACTCCGTCGTCAGCCGCAAGCACATCCCCGACACACGCGACTACGTCACGGTCGACGGCGGCATGTCCGACAACATCCGTCCCGCCATGTATGACTCGAAGTACGAGGCCGCCGCGGCCGAGCAGATGAACACCGTCCCCGGCTTGGTGGCGACCATTGCCGGCAAATTCTGCGAGTCCGGCGATGTCCTCGTTCGCGACGCACAACTGCCCGCCCTGCAACTGGGCGAGCTGATCGCCATTCCCGCCAGCGGCGCGTACCAGATTGCAATGGAAAGCAACTACAATCTCTCGCTCCGTCCGGCGGTCGTGATGGTCAACGACGGCGACGCGCGTCTCGTCCGCCGACGCCAGACGCTCGACGATCTGCTACATCTTGAACTCTGATGACAGCCTCTGCGCAGACCGTTGGTGACTGGGGGCCGCACGCCGCATCCCTGGCTGGCCGAACCCTCACCGCGATGCTCGGATCGGGCCGCATGCCTCATGCGCTGCTGATCGCCGGTCCAAGCGGCGTAGGCAAGCGTGACCTCGCGATTCGCACAGCGCAAGCGATGCTCTGCGAATCGGTCGAGCAACGTAGTGACGGTCCTTGCCGCGAGTGCCGCAACTGTCGCCGCCTACACGACCCCGCGCAACCGTCGCTCGATCCTCAGCATGTCGATATCGAAGTGGTGCGTCCCGGGCAGCTCTGCGAGAACCGGGAGCACGACAACCGCCATGCGCGCGAGACCATCATTCCCATCTGCGCGATCCGCCGGCTTGAGCGCATCGTCACACTGACTCCTTTTGAAGCCAAACAGCGAGTCATCATCATCGATCCGGCCGACGTGTTTCACCCCGCCGCCTCTGATGCGTTCCTCAAAACACTGGAAGAACCGCCCGACAGCGTCCACTTCATTCTCATCACGGCTCAGCAAGAGTTGCTGCCCGAGACGATCCGCTCAAGATGCCGAGCGCTCACCCTCGCCCCGTTGCCGCCAAAGCAACTCGACGCCTGGATCGACCGCTGGTCGGAAACCGAGCAGGTCAGCCTGCCGGACGACCCCGAGCGTCGCGCCGAACTCGGTCGTCTCGCGCGAGGGCGGCCGGGCTGGCTGCAAGTCAACCTGCGCGAGGGCGACCCCGTCACGCTGCGCGCGGCGCAAATCGATGACGCCGTGCGCATCGCCGAGTCAGATCGGGCCGAGCGTCTGAACTGGTCGGAGCAGCTGGTTGGCCGCGCGGCGACGCCTCAGAGCGTCGCCAACGTCGAACTCATCCTCGAGGCCTGGACCGACTGGTGGCGCGATCTCTGGTTGCAACAGACCGACCAGGCTGACGGCCTGATCCACATCTCACAACGCGAACGCATCCAGCGGATCGCGGCCCTGTACGATCAACCTGAGCTCAGCCAGTTTCTGGAGATGATTCAACGCACTCGCGCCCTTGTCCGACGAGGCGTCAATGCCCGACTCGCGCTTGATGTGCTCCTACTCAACATCCCCGCCCCCAGGGAGTCCCCATGAATCACGAATCCGACGACGGTTCAACTACTCAGACCACATCAGAGACGCCGGCGGACGAACCCGCCTGTACGTCCGATCCACCGTCTGCCGAGGACGAACGCGTCATCATCGGCATCCGCATCCGCGAAGCCTCCCGCATCTACCACTTTTCGGCGCCGCGCGGCCGTGTCTTCACGGGCGACTACGTCGTCGTCAACCGAGCCCGCGGAGACCAACTCGCCCGTGTCGTCACCGTCCCCGACGACGATGCACCGACGCGGGAGATCCCCGGTGATGTCCGCCCGATCGTCCGGATCGCAGACGGGGAGGACCGCGAGCGCGCCTCACAGCAGGCCGAGCGCGCTGATCAGATCCTGCAGGACATGCGCTCAACAGCGGTGAAGGAAGATCTCGGCCTCTATCCGGTTGCAATCGAGCTGAGCCTGGACGGTGACCGGGGCACGGCCTGGTTCCAGGCGCCCGAACATGTCGACTTTCGCCAGATGCTGGATGACGTCCAAGACAAGTACGACGTCCGCCTGCACATGCAACAGGCCAACCAAAGAGAACGCGCCAGCTTGGTCGACGGCTACGACATCTGCGGACTGCGCCTCTGCTGCTCGAGCTGGATGACCGACTTCCCGCACGTCGGCATTCGGGTGGCCAAGGACCAGGATCTCTCGCTCAATCCCGACAGCATCTCCGGTGTCTGCGGCCGCCTGCTCTGCTGCCTGACATTCGAGCACGAGGTCTACCGGGAGATGCGCGGCTCGCTGCCTCGCGTCGGCAAGCGCGTCAGCACACCCGCCGGCATGGGCAAGGTGATCAAACTCAACGTGCTCCAGCAAAAGGTGACCATCGCACTCGACGATCATTCGCAGCGCGTCGACGTGCCGGCCGACGAAATCGGCCTCGCCGTCCGTACCGAGGACGCTCCCAATCAGGCTCTCGTCGATGCCGAACGCTACCGCAAAGAGGACGAGGAACGGGCCGCGGCGCTGCGCGAAGCCGCCGCTCCGCCGCCGGGCACTGAATCGACCGACACGGAGCGCGGACCGGGGCAGCGACGCAAGCGCCGCCGATCTCGCAGGTCAAGAGCGGAGACCCCGTCCGACGGCCGAAACGACGAGCCCGCCTCAACGCAGTCAGGACAACCACAAGAAGCGACCGGAGAGACTTCGAGCAAGCGACCCTCGAGAAGACGGAGGCGGCGCAAGGCGCAAGTCGTCAACCAGCAACAGTCCGATGCGGCGTCGGACGAGACCAATGCGCCGTTGCAGAGACCCGAAGGCGATGGTCGGCGTTCTCGCCGCCGGCGGCGTCGCTCACGGCGCGCCGTCAACCAGCCCGACGAGGACTCGACCCCGTCCGAGTAGCCGTCTCAGATGCCGAATGACTCGGTGTCTTCTTCGTCTTCAAGCTGGGCGCCGCTGATCTGCGTCGTCAACGCGTCGAGTTGCTCCTCGTCGTACCAGTGCACCACGATCCGACCACCGGGACCCGAACCGTTACGGCCCACACGGACCTCCACCTTCGTGCCCAGCGCAGCTTCAAGTCGCCGCGACGCGCCCAGGACGAGCGCCGACTCATCGCCCGTTTCCGACCTCCGCTCCTGCTCACGCTCGGCCAGCTTGCGAACAGCATCCTCAAGCTGACGCACCGTCCAGCCGCGCTCGACCGCTCGTTCGGCCAATGAGGGACGCTCCGACATCGGCGCGGGCAACAGCGCGCGACCGTGACCTTCGCTGAGCGATCCCGCAGCGAGCAACGCCTGCACCGAATCGGGCAACTGCAGCAGGCGCACCAGGTTGGCAACCGACGCCCGGCTCTTGCCGACCTGCGTGGCGATCCGCTGCTGCGTCCATCCGGCGTCAGCCAGTTGATCGAATGCCCTGGCCAATTCGATCGGATTCAGATCCGTTCGCTGCACGTTCTCGACCAGGGCCAGAGTCAGACTCTCGTGCTCGTCGTCGCTCGCGTCTTCCTGCACCACGATCGGGACCATCTGCATACCCGCGAGGCCCGCCGCGCGCCAGCGCCGCTCGCCCGCGATCAGCTCATACCCACCGGAGTCATTGGGCCGCACCAGCAGCGGTTGCAGGATGCCGTGCTCGCGGATACTCGAAGCGAGTTCCTCGAGTTGATTCTGGTCGAAGCCCTGTCGAGGCTGCGCCGGATTCGCCGAGATCGAGCCGATCGGCGCCCGCGCTTGGCCATCCGCCACGTTCGAAGAGCTCGGAATCAAGGAGTCCAGCCCGCGACCGAGGCCTCGACGCGCTGGCGGCGTGCTCCATGGCCGGCCTGCCTGCGGCGCACCGTTCTCGTGAGTCCCCGACCCAGAATTGGACCCCGGCGTCGTCATGTCAGCGCTCCATCCCCTACACGGTTCGCATACAAGCTCGACGAGGGCAGCTCCGAGAGGCGAACCAACAACTCACCCGCCAGCTCCCGATACGCCTCTGCACCACGAGACCGGGGCGCGTAGTCAATGATCGGTCGCTGGTGGCTCGGCGCCTCGGACAGCCGAATCGACCGCGGGATGATCGTATCAAACGTCGAACTGATATGCGATCGCAGCTGCGCCGCCACATCCTGCGACAGTCGGGTGCGCCCGTCATACATGGTCGCCACGACCCCAAGCAGTTGCAAACCGGGATGAAGATGCATCTGCACTCGCCGGATCGTCTCGAGCAACGCCGACAGGCCCTCCAACGCGAGGTACTCGCACTGCACCGGCGCAATCGCCGCGTCCGAGGCGACCAGCGCATTCAACGTCATCAGTCCTAGCGACGGACCGCAATCGATCAGGACCAGGTCGTACGTCTCGGCCACCGCCGACAACGCGCCGCGCAGAACGTACTCGCGCTGCGGCTGACCGGCCAACTCGAGCTCGGCCGCAACCAGATCCATCGAGGACGGAGCCACGTCGAGCGCCGCCCAGGCGGTCGGGACGATGCACTGCTTCAGCGGAATCTCACCCAACAGCGCGTCGTAGATGTGAGCGCCCGAGGCGTCGGCCCCGAGGGCGGACGTCGCGTTCGCCTGCGCGTCGGCATCGATCACCAGCGTGCGCCGACCCATCTCTGCCGCCGCCGCCGCCAGATTGACCGTGGTCGTCGTCTTGCCGACGCCGCCCTTCTGGTTCGCGACCGCGACCACACTCACGGCAAATCCACGTCAATGCGCCTCCATCGGCTGTACGCCGAGGATAATGGGTCAACCCGTTACGTCGCCTGGCGGCGACTAGTCGTCACGGTACAGAATTCGTACCCGCCGCGACGAGCCTTCTCCCTGTGACTCCGTCTTCAGTTCCGGGTCATCCTGCAGTTGCAAATGGATGATCCGACGCTCGGCGGCAGGCATCACGCCCAGTGTGACCGGCTCGCCTTGCTCTCGGACCTCAGCCGCCGCTCGCTGAGCCATCTCCACCAGCGCCGTTTCGCGCCGCCGTCGGTAGCCGTCGACATCCACCGTGACCGGATTGTTGCCGTCGAGCGCGCGGCTCACGATCACGTTGACCACGTATTGCAGCGCGGCCACGTGCGCGCCGTGCCGGCCAATCAACAAACCCAGGTCTTCGTCGCCCACCGGCGCCACGTCGAGCACCGCCACCGCGTGTCCCAGGCCGTCCATCGGGGTCTCCGGATCCCGCGCCGTGACCTGGACATCGAAGCCCAGCTGGTGGGCGACATCGGTCAACACCTCGACCGCGAACTGGCGAGGATCCTCGTTCGGCTCGAAGTCCGGATCGGCGAGCAACTCGAACGGCCCAATCGGCGCGCGCGCCGGTTGCCGGTCGCGCGCTTCGTCGCGGCTTCGGCCCCTGCGACGGTTGCCCTGTCGCGCGCGACCTCGATCACGGCGGCCTCCGGAAGCGGGTGGCGCCGATGCCGGCCTCGATCGAGAGCGATGATCGGGCTGAACGCTCTGCTGGCTGTCCGAACCGGACGTAGATCCCGGTGCTGTGGGTTGGACCACCGTGCGCCGACCGCCTGAACGTCTGCCGCCACCGGATCGACCGCTGCGCGACGCGACCTCGGACTGCGTGCCGCCCTCGATCTCCGTCAGATCGGAATAGTCATCGATTCGCGGCAGCGCCGGCGCGTCGGAACCGCTGCGCGAACCTCGATCGCTGCCCCGGGGCGTGACCCGGACCAGCGACTGCGCGTGTCCGATGCCCAGAATTCCTGTCCGGCCCTCCTGCAACACCTCGACGTCGACCTGCGCGCGACTCATTCCGAGCCTGCGCAACGCCGCCTGGACCGCATCGTCCACGGTCCGTCCTGCCTGTTCGATCGCATCCCTGTTCGCCATGGCCACTTCTCCAACTGTTGCGGATGTCGGACCGCGCCGTTCGCTCGCTCACTGCGCCGGCGACTGGCCCGCTACATCCCTCTCATCGCGACCTGTTCGCCCGCCGGCGTCGTTGCCGGCGGCGACGTGCCGCGCTTGTTTGCCGTCGTTGCGGACGTTCCTGCTGCTCTGGTGCTTCTTGCCCATCCGGCGTAGCCGGCGCGGGGTCGTCGACCGACTCCGCGTCTGCCTCGATGGTCACCGTGCCGCCGCCTGCTGCCGCTGCTGCCGCGGCGGGGACCGGCAGCGGTTCGGACGACAGCAGCCACTTCCACGACCACTTCAGACCCTGGCGGTAGAAGTAGTAGTAGTAGGACGTCAGAATCGTGAAGATCGAGGTCACCAGCCAGTAGAGCCCCAGCCCGGCCGGCACCTGCAGCGTGAAAAAGCCGAACATGAACGGCATCATCCAGAGCATCGTGCGGTTCATCGACTCGGACCGCTCATCCCGTGGACCCATCCGCGCGGTCGAGACCTTTTGCTGGATGTACGCCGTGGCGCCGACCATGATCGCGAGCGGCAATGACTGCTCCAGCGAGGAAGAGCCCAGGTCCCAGAACAGGAAATCCCGGTTGATCGGGATCGCCGACGTGATGTACGCCCAGTCGTATAGGTCGCTCGACAGGCGCAACAGCTGTTCCGGCGTATCGCCCAGCGTCCGCCTCAATACCTGGTAGAGCGCGATCCAGATCGGCATCTGCACGAGCAATGGCCAGAGACAACCGAGCGGATTGAAGCCCGCCTCGCGGTAGACCTTCATCAACTCTTCCTGGCGGCGTTTCGGATCCTTGTACTTCTTCTGGATCTCCTGCATCCGCGGCTGCATCTCCTGCATCCCGCGAGTCGCCCGCAGCTGCCGAAGGGTCAACGGGTAGGTCACCACGCGCACGATCAGCGTGAACAGGATGATTGCGACGCCGTAGTTGTCATCGACCGCGTGGGCAATCACGATCAGCCCGTTCATGATCGGGCCGATCAGGATGTCATTCCAGATGAAGTCGAGTATGTCCATCGTCAGTTAGTTCTGCGGATACAGCTTCACGGCCTGATTCGCGCCAAGCAACACGGCATAGAGCGAGCCGTCCTCGTCGCTGACCAGGATCCGGTCCTCGCGCAGGATCGCGTTCGCCATCAGGTCCTTCGCCCCCTCGAGGCGGAACTGCCTCAGCAGCGAGCCGTCCGCCGCGTTGAGTTGATGAATCATCCCGCCGCGAGCCACCAGTACGAGGATCCCGTCCCCGCTTCCGTCCTCCCGCTCGACCAGGAGCGGTTGCGCGCGAATTCGATCGTCGGCCCCAAACGGTTCCAACCAGCGCTTCGCTCCGGTGCGCGTGTCGAAGGCGTAGACGTTCCCGCGCAGATCCGTGACGTACATCACCCCGTCGTGGATCAACGGAGTGCCCCAAAGCCAGTGCGACGCCTGCGCCTCCCAGACCAGTCCGCCGGTCGCCGCGTCCAGTCCGTACAACGATCGGTCCAGGCCGCCGACGTAGACCAACCCGTCCGAGGCGCTGACCGCGCCGGCGATCCCGCTCTCAATCTCGATCTGCCAGGCTTCCGTACCTGCCTGGGGACCGTCGACATTGATGGCCGTGACGCGGCCATCCAACCCGGCCACGACGAGCAGCCGGCCGCGATCCGTGTCGACCAATGCCGGTCCACCCCAGATCTGCAGTTCCGAATCCCCGCTCCACGTCCAGACCGGTTCGCCCGGCTGCTCGATGTCCACCGCATAGACCCGGTACGCGGTATCGGCCAGGTATACCCGCGCGCCGTCGACGACTAGGTCGGCCACCAGACGCGCCTCGCTGTCAAACACAATGCGCGCCGATTCGCCGTCGCGTCGCACCGCGTAGAGCACGCCGTCCGAGTAACCCGCCAACAGCCATTCATCGGTCGATTCCACCCAGACCGGGTCGGCGTAGAAGGCTTCCGGTTCAATCTCGACGTCAAGGCCCGGGAAGTTCCCGTCATCGTCGGGGAACTGCCAGGCGGCCGCGCCGAAGTTGCCGTCCACCAGGCGCAGTGCGACCACCGTCTTCTCTCCGGTCGGAGCAAGCAACTGCGTTTCCGGTTCAACGGGGTCGGGCGTCGGCGCAGCCCAACCGTCCGGTTGATCGGCGACGTCGCAGGCGACAAGCACGGGAATCACAAGCAGGAGCACCGCGACAATCGGCACCCGAAGCCAGCGGCGGCGAGCTGAGCGGTCAGATTGTTTCACGTGAAACATCCTGAACACGACTTGTCTCTTGGACCGTTGGCGCCGGATCGTATCCGCCCGAGTTGAACGGATTGCAACGCAGTACCCGCCAGATTCCCAGGCCCATGCCCACCAACGCGCCGCGCGCCCGGACCGCATCGATCGTGTACTGCGAGCACGAGGGCTCGAATCGGCACTGCGATCCAAGCGCCGCGAACAGCGGCGACAGCACCGCCTGATACCCGAGCAACAGCAGAATCGTCAGCCGGCTGGGAAGTCGGCTCAGAGATTGCGCGCGAATAGCGAGTTCCGCCCGCTTCACGACGCACCTCGTATCTCGCGGTCCAGAGGGTGGTCACCCGCCGCTCGCCCGCCGGTAAGCCGATTGGCCGTATGTCTAATCAGTCGCTGGAGCGTGTCATCCAGCCGCGCGAAATCAGCCTCCGCTGCCCCTTGACGCGCGATCACCACGACATCCAGACCGCGACAGGCGCCCTCGTCGTTCAGTTGACGCACCGACGCGCGTAGCCGCCGACGGATTCGGTTCCTCACTACCGCCCCGCCCATGCGCTTACTCACGGCGAACCCGAACCGACAGGGAAGCTCAGCCGAATCGGCGTCTCGTTGCCGGGCTCGCACCGCCAGCACCCCGCTCGAGCGCGAGATGCCTTCTCGGAACACGGCATCGAAGTCCGACTTCCGTCGTAGTCGCTGATCACCACGCATCGTTCGTTGGTGCTTCACGCGGCCTGAGCGCGCGGTCCAACATGGATTCGGATCGAAACGTACTCAGACGACGGTCAACCGCCGCCGGCCGCGGGCTCGGCGACGCTTGATCACGGCGCGTCCCCCTCGGCTTGACATTCGCTTGAGGAATCCATGTTCCCGCCTGCGCGGAATCCGTTTCGGTTGGTAGGTGCGTTTCGGCATCATCTCCCTCGACACATCACGGGACACACGGGCCCTGTCGACGCGGAGCAGTAGGACAAGTACTGCTCAGTATACGCCAGCCCCGGATTCCGGCGGCGTTGCCTGGACTGCGTAGATCGGCACTCAGGCGTCGAACCTTCATGGGCCGGCCTCCGCCAGCGCGCGGTACACGGCCAACGTCTCGATCACATACTGAACATACATTCTAGTCGAGTTGAAATCCAGCGCCGCTAGGAATCCGTCCGCTCCGGCCAGCGCCGCCGCATCCTCCCAGCGGGCGGCATTGCCCGGACCGGCGTTGTAGGCCGCCAGCGCCATCGCCGGCTCGTCCGAGAATCCCTCCAGTTGGCGCTTCAGGTACCACGCGCCGAAGCGGATCGCCAGTTCGGGCCGGACCAGGTCGTCGTGCTGATACTCGATTCCCAGCCCCGCGGCGATGTCCGAGCCGGTCAACGGGATCACCTGCGTCAGGCCCACCTCGCCTGCCAGTCCCCGCGCGTCCGAATCGTAAAGGCTCTCGCGCCGAATCAGCGACCAGAGCAGCAGCGGATCCACGCCCTCTGCCGTCGCATGCAACCTCATCACGTCGGGCCAGGGCTGCGGATACGCCAGCCGCAGCAACGCGGGAGGTGCATCGGTCCAGTCCAACCCGAAAACCCCCAACACGCGCTCCGCCGCTCTGGCCGACGCGGAGACTTCCCCTCGCTCCGACAGGTACTCAGCAGCAGCGCTGAGCGCCCACGGATCGCCCGCGAGCTCCTCGATCAGTGCGAGCAGCATCCGATCCGCGAGCTCATCGAACCCCCCGAGCCGCAGGTCTCGCGCAGCCTGCCAGTGCGACAGGGTGCCGATGTCGAGCTCAGACGGGTTTGCCTCTCCGGTCAGACGCGCCAACCATTCGTCGGTCGACAGGTCCATCAACTCGATCGTCCCCAGCTCGAACACCTGGGCCGCGCGCAACGCGTAGTACCCGACAGGATTGACTTCCACCACCTTCTCGGCCAGGTCGAGCCCAGTCTCCAGATCGCCGGCCTCGCGATGCATCAACGCCGACCAGAGCAACAACTCCTGTCGCACCCGGTCGCCCCAGAAGTCGGCCCCGCTGTTGGCGGCATCGCGGAAGCGCTGAGCCGCGTCCAACCACTGACCCCGCGCCGTCGCCAACGACGCCCAACGCCGCGCCGCCTCGGGCGCGCGCTCGTACCCCGGATGCTCATGCATCACCCGTCGCCAGTGCTCCTCCGCCGTGAGTTGGTCGCCCGCCGCGATGGCGAAATCGGCCAACCGCATGGCCGACTCTGCCGCCAGCGGATCCGACGCATCACGACCGATCACCGCCGCATATCCGAGTGCAGCGCTGGCCGCGTCGTCGTTCCGCTGATGAATCGCGGCGATGTAGAACTCGCCGGCGACCTGCTCGCTCAGTTCGCCCGACGAGCCCAGCACGTTCAGCATTGCGTTGCGGGCATCCACATAGCGCTGCTCGTGGAAGCGGATGATCCCGATCGTCAGTTGATCGACCTCCGCGCCGGAGTCGAGCAGCAGTCCGAGCGCCTCCGAACTCTCCGCATACTCTCGGTAGTCGTTGACGAGCGTGAACCACGCCGCCTGCGCCGCCTCGAGATTCCCCCGATCTCTCTCCAGCGCACCCATCCGACTCAGCGCCGCAGCCTGATCGTCGCGCCACGGCGACTCGCGGCGCAGTTCGTCATAGCGAGCGAGGGCCCGCTCCTGCTCGCCCGCGATATCCAGTTCCGTCGCCGCGAGATGGATGGCGCGCAGCCGATCCTGCGCCGGCAGCGCGCCGCCCAACGCCCGCTCCGCCCAGTCAATCGCCTCGTCCCCGCGACCGGCCCCTCGCAGCGTCCTCGCGATCTCAAGGGCAATCACTGCCCACGCGGGACTGTCCGAGTTGACATACTCACTCATCGCCGCGACCGCGCCATCCGGTTGCGCAAGTATCAGCGCAGACCGAGCGCGTAACAGCGCATGCCGGCGCGTCGCGTCAGCGCTCAAAAGCCCGTCAATCTCCGCGAGCGCCTGCTGCGCGTCGGCCGGACGCTCAAGGCGCAACAACAGACGCACACGATCCAACCTCAGCGAGGTCAGTGCCTCAGCGCTCAGCGCTTCGCCCGCCGCGATCGCAGAATCGCGGACCGCCAGCGCCTGCTCCCAGTAGCCGTTGTGCTCGAGGGCGGCCGCTTCGGACACCAGCAGCGCCACGGGATCGGTCCGCGCGCGCTCAGTCGGACTGGGTTCGGCCTGGTCTTGCCCTGCTGTCGCGGCCGGCTGCGCCGCAGGCGGCGGGCGGCTCTCTTCTTGCGGCGCAGGCGCTTCCTCCTCGACCTGCTCTTCGTCGCCCCCGGAGCAGCCAACGACCAGCACCGAGGCGCAACAGAACAGCGCAATCAAGTGGAGCAAGCCGCTACGAGGAAGTCGGGCAGCGTCAGCCGGTACGGCTAGTATCACAACGATCCCGGAAGCCCCGCCGACGCCTGCCCACACTGTACCCCCATGTCACGGCCATCGGACTCGTCTATGCCTGCGACCACATCCACGAGTTGGGCCGAGATCGACCTCACCGCGCTGAGCTACAACGTCGGCATCCTCAGGCGCCTAGCGGCCCCGGCCGAGCTCGCAGCGGTCGTCAAGGCCGATGCCTACGGCCACGGAGCCATCCCAATCGCCCGCGCCGCCATCGACGCCGGCGCATCGCGTCTGTGCGTCTTCACCGTCAACGAGGCCGTCGAGCTCCGCCAGGCCGGCATCGATGCCGACATCGTCTGCCTGGGACCCGTGCTCAAAGCCGACCCACCGGCCGTCGCCAAACTCAACATTGCTTCCGTCGTCGACTCCGAGGAGACGGCCGCCCGCCTCTCCGACGCTGCGTGCCAGGAGGACGCCAACATCCGCGTACACCTCAACCTCGACGCCGGGATGCAACGCTACGGCCGCCCACCCGATGAGGCAGATGCGCTCGCCGATGCGGTGCGCAGCCGGCCGCGCCTCACCCTCGAGGCGGTCTTCACCCATTTCCCCGACGCCGGAAATCCCGACCCGATCGACACCCTCGACGCCTTCCGTCGGTTTCAGCGCGCTGCCGACCGCATCGGCGCGCCGCTGCGTCATGCCGCGGCGTCGGCCGCGACCTTCAACCTCCCTGAGACCGCGCTGGACTTCGTCCGCACCGGCATCGCGCTCTACGGGATGGATCCCGCTCCGGCGCTCGGCCATCCACAGGCCAAACAGCTGCGACCAGTGCTCTCCTGGCGCACTCGGCTCCTCTCCATTCGCAATGTCCGCCGCGGAGATTCCGTGTCATACGGCGGCCTCTGGACGGCCGAACGCGACTCACGGATTGGTGTCATCGGAGCCGGCTACGCCGACGGCTTGCGTCGCGCGCTCTCGCCCGGCGGCGAACTGCTCGTCGCCGGTCAACGCGCGTCGATCCGCGGTGCAATCTGCATGGACTCCACGATGATCGACCTCACCGACATCCCCCAAGCGACTGTCGGAGACATCGCGACGATCATCGGACACGACGGCCAGGACTCGATCAGCGCCTGGGACCTCGCACGTCATTTGGGTACCATCCCCTACGAGATCTTCACCAGCATCACCGCTCGAGTGCCCAGAATCGTGCTCGACCTCTAGGCCTGACCTTGTCGGCAACGCGATCCGTTCGTAGGATCAGTGTCGGAGAGTCATACATGAGCTTCCGCCCTCGAACCCTCGCAGCATTGCTGGCCTTGGTCGGCGCCCTGCTCGCGGCCACGACACTGGCCCTGCTCAGCCCCACGAGCGCGAGCGACTACCTGATCCAGGAAGAGCCCGAACAAGGCTCGACCGTCGCCGAGGCGCCGCACCAGCTCGTCCTCACGTTCGACCGCCCGCTCGCCCAGGTGAGGGGTGTTCACCACGTCGAGGTCACCGATAGCCACGGTCACCGCATCGACGACGGTCACCCCAGCATCTCCACCTACAGCCAGCGCACGCTGGTTGTCCCGATCCATGCCGAAGGCGACGGCACCCTCGACGTGCATTACCGCGTGAGGCTGCTCGGCGATGGCGAGAGCCTTGATGTCGCCTCGTCCTACAACTTCAGCGTCGACCACACCCTGGGCCCCATCGACGGCGACCCGGTCGAGGCGGCCGCCGCAGCCAAGTCCAGCCAGGCGCTGGTGCTCTGGACCATCGCCATCCTGATCGGGATCGCCGTCGCCGGCGGACTGATCTACTTCCTGCGCATGGCCACCGGCAACTCGCGAAGCTCGCTCGAACCCACCAATCGCAGCGTCTTCAGGGACTGACCGACCTGCTAGTCGTCCCCAGCACCCTCGTCCCCGCCCTGGCGCATCGTCGGGATCAGCGGCTGAGCGTCCTCATTGCGCTTCGGCTTTCGCTCCGGCAAATCGGCGATTCGCTGCTTGACGGCAGCAACATCGTCCGCTGAGACACCACGATCGAGCACGAACACCGCCACGCCCGAGTCCCGCAGCGACTCGATATCGCCGGCCGAGATGTCGGTCGGGCACTTCACGCCGATCGGCGCAGAGGTCAGCAACGCCAGCCGACGCAGTTCCAGGATTGCGCCCAGTCCGACCGGGAACTCAACCTCAACCGCCAGCTCCGCAGGCCGCAGACTGCCCAGCGCGCGCGCATCCGCCTCGTCAAGCCGCAGATCACCCAGCCTGATGACGTAGTCCACGTCCTCATCCAGCATCGCGTCGGCGCGCGCGCCATCCAGGTCGAAGGAAACGAAAGCCGCGCCGCTCTCTTTGGCCGCGCCAACCTGGTCGGTCGTCAGCGCGTCAAGTCGCGTGCCCCAGACCGCAATGTCGGATGACGCCGCCGCCGCGCGGTCGTCGTCGTTCAGCGCGAGACAAAAGTCTGCCCCCTCGACGACGCCAATCGTCCCGACCAGCATCGTCGGCTGGCGCTCCTCGGACGCGGCGCCAAACCCCAGCCGCCGCTGACCACCCTTACGCCGATCACGGATCGCGTCCGCGAACTTGCCCATGACTGCACTCCTTCGTTCATGCGACTCAGATCGGTTGTCGGCTCAACTAGAATCCAGCTTAATTCAGGGCTGTCTCAGCCCCGATCCACGCGTTGTCGGAGCGGAGTGAACCATGGATGTTGGCGACTGGCTGGCGGCTCCGTTCGGTGCCGAGATCATCGATTGGGCCCCGATCCCGCTGCGCATCGTGCTGGGTGTCATCTTCATCGACGCCGGCCTGGGCAAGTTCCGGCGTGGGATCGGCGGATTCTCCGGATGGCTCGAGTCTCTCGGGGTGCCGTTCCCGAAGCTCGCCGGGCCCGGCGTCGCGACAATCGAGCTGGTCGGTGGCCTGCTCCTCCTGGCCGGACTGCTCGTACCCTGGATCGCCATCCCGCTCGCGATCAACATGATGGTCGCCACCTACGTCAACAAGTTCAAAGAGGGACTGCCTTTCCAGGGTTCGTCCGACAAACAGGGTTACGAACTTGATGTACTCATGGTCTTTGCCTGTATAAGCTTGATCTTGATGGGCGCCGGTCCCGCTTCTATTGATTCCATTCTTTCGTAGGCGCCGACTCACCACCTGAGTGGCTTCCCAGATACGCTTGCCCGCGGCAAGCGAACAGCCCGGGGGTCTGCTGGATGGAACGCTGGTCGGCATTCGTCGCGGAACATCCGTGGCGCGTCGTCCTCATGTGGATCGTCCTGGTCGTGGTGGCCGTTGTGGCGGTGCGCAACTTCGGCGGCACGCTCACCGACTCCTTCACCGTTCCCGGCACCGAGTCCCAGGCCGCGTTCGATCTGCTCTCCGAGCGCTACCCCGCCCGCTCCGGCTCCGAACTGATGGCCGTCTTCCACACGCCCGACGGACGCGTCGACGGCGCCGAAGCACAAGCCGCCATGCGGTCGTTCGCCCGCCATGCGAGCAGCGTCGACGAGGTCGCTCGCGTTGATCTGCCGGACCAGCGGCCCGGCAGTGTCTCGCCGGATGGCCGAACGGCAATCGTCCGTGTCGCGTTCGGCAAGCTGTCCAGTGACCTGGATGCCGAGAACATCGGCGCCGTCATCGAACAGGGCGAGACCCTGCGCTCCGACTCCCTGCAGATCGACTTCGGCGGCGAGCCGGTGCGCGAATACGAAACCGAGCCGCCCGGCACGGCGGAGCTGGTCGGACTCGCGGCCGCAGCGGTCATCCTGATCATCGGCTTCGGCTCGGTCTTCGCCTCCGGCATGCCGATCGTCTCCGCGCTCGTCGGCCTCGCCCTCGGCACCGTCGGCATCCTGATCGCCGCTGCCACCCTCGATATCTCCACGATCGCTCCCACGTTCGGCGCAATGTTGGGAATCGGCGTCGGCATCGACTACGCGCTCTTCGTAATCGCTCGCTTCCGAGAACAGCTCGCAGCCGGGCTCGACCCGCGCGAGGCGGCCCGAGCCTCGATCACCACCGCCGGCCGCGCCGTGGCCTTCGCCGGTTCGATCGTCGTCGTCTCGCTCCTGGGTCTGTTCGCGATCGGCATCCCGCTGATTGCCAACCTGGGCCTGGCCGCCGCCATGGTCGTGCTGCTCGAAATGCTGGTCGCGATTTCGCTGCTCCCCGCGATGCTCGTAGTCATCGGTCGGCGGATCGATCGGTTCTCAATTCCCGGATTGCACTACACCGCAGGAGGAGAACACGGCCGCTGGTACAGATTCTCCCGCCGCATCGAGCGCCGCGCCCTGCTCTACCTGTTGCTGGCCTCGGCGGTGCTGATTGCCCTCACGATTCCCGCCTTCACCATGGAACTCGGTGTGTCCGACGACGGCAACCGTCCTGACTCCTACACCTCGCGCCGCGCCTACGACCTGATTGCCGATGCCTTCGGCCCGGGCTCCAACGGCGCACTCTTTGCCGTCGTCGACAACACGAACCAACGACTCACCCCCGCCGACCTGCAAGCCGTCGCTCGCGCTGTGGCAGCCACCGACGGCGTCGCGGCCGTCCTGCCGCCCGATATCTCCGCCAACGGCGAAACCGCTCTGATCCCGATTATCCCGACCAGTGCGCCACAGGAGGCTGAATCTCGCCAACTGGTGGGCCGGCTTCGCGAGAGCGCCGTGCCGGTCGCACTCGCCGATGCGGTGCCTCTCACCACGATCTACATCGCCGGTGCAGTCGCGGCCTACGAAGACGTCACCGCCAAGATGATCTCCCGCCTGCCCTTCTTTTTCGTGATCGTGATCGGCGTCTCAATCCTGCTGCTGATGATGGCCTTCCGATCGATCGTCGTTCCCCTCAAGGCCGCCGTCCTCAACATGCTGGCCATCGGAGCAGCGCTCGGGTTCACCGTCGCCATCTTCCAGTGGGGATGGGGACTCTCGCTGATCGGACTCGATCGAACCGGCCCGATCGAGTCCTTCATCCCCATGTTCATGTTCGCGATCCTCTTCGGGCTCTCAATGGACTACGAGATTTTCCTGCTCTCCCGGATCCGAGAGCACTGGCTGGAGACCAAAGACTCGGGCGAGTCGGTCGCCTTCGGCATCGGCGCATCGGCGCGGGTGATCACGGCTGCCGCCGCCATCCTCATCGCCGTGTTCGGCAGCTTCGCCTTCTTCGGCGACGAGCGTGCGGTCAAAGAGTTCGGCATGGGCATGGCCTTCGCGATCTTCATCGACGCCACGCTCGTGCGGCTCGTCCTGGTGCCCGCCTTCATGCAGGTGGCAGGCCCGATCAACTGGTACATACCCAGGTGGCTCGACACGATTCTGCCGGACCTGACGATCGACCCACCGATTCCGGTGCGCACCCGCGTCCGGCGCATGCTCGGAGTCGCACTGCACATGGTCTTGGCCCGGCCGCAGAAGTCGGCCCTACGCTGAAGCCGCAGCGGTCCGCCCTACGCCGAGGCCGCAGAAATCCACGTTGCACTGAGCATGGTCAGCGCGCCCTGAGATGCCGGCGAGCGCCAATCCCTGGCAACCAGCTGGACACTAGCCTTCGTCGGCCTCTTCCTCGGCAGCTTCTCCCATGCCCTCGTAGAGGTGGACTTCAATCTGCCAGTCGGTGATGCCTGAGGCCGCGCCTTCCGGCTGCAGCAGGATCCGCCACTTGCCGGGTGGACTGGGATCGTCTTCCGGCGTGATGAACACCGCGCTCGCAAGACACGGCGCCGCCGTCTCGCAGCTCAGGATCACCCGGCCCGACACCACGATCTGATCCTCCGCGTCGAGCACGAACAGTCGGGCCGTACTGCCGTCCGTGCCAAGCACCGAAACGACGACCTCGAAGATGCCGTCTGCGTCCGGGATGATCAGCGCGTTGTTCTCATCCAGTTCGCCTCCGATGCCAATCAGGGTCGGAACCAGACCAGCCTCCGTGATTTCGCCGCGCAGACTCAGGTCCGCGCTCGGGCTCGGCAGGCTGGCGGAGACGCCCGTCTCAGCCTCCGCCTCCATCGCCGCCTCTTCCGCCGGCGGCTCGCCGGCGATCTGGGTGACCGTCAACACGTACGCGCCGGTGCCTGCATCGGCGTAGTCCTTGACCGTCAACCGCACGATGCCGTCCTCCTGCGGAGCGAGCGTCAGCGCCGAATCGGTGCCGAACGGCCCGCCGCCGGTGTCGTCGTCGATACCGTCCACGCCGGCGCCCTCGACGAACAGCACGGTGTCGAACAGCAGGCTCTGCACGTGAACCTCGTAGACGCCGTCCGCCCGCACCGCCAGGTCAAAGCTGTCCTGGTCGCCTGCGATGTCGATCGTCCCCACGAACGGCGTGTTCATCGCCAGGGGGGTCATCTCATCGACTTCCGCGATCGACATCAGCTCCGCGCTGGACGTAATCCGATAGACCCGATCGGCCGGCATCGCCTCCGACGCTTCCTCGCTCTCCTCCGCAGCTTGCTCACTCACACCCATCGTCCGCAACGGAACGATCGCCAGGCGGTAGGGACCGACCGTGTCGGGCGCCACGCTGATGATCGTCGCGCCCTCGATCAGGTTCGAGTCCTGCAACACCTCCCCGTTCGCGTCAATCAGTTGCAACAGCGCCGGTTCGGTCGCCGAGATCGACAGCGAAATCGTCTCGCCGGTAAGCTCGTCCCCGATGTAGAGCGATGTCGAGTGCTGCAACGGCCCGATGCTCAACGTGTGTTCCATCGACGCCGAGTTCGGATCCAGCGTGCGGGCCGGAACGATGGCCGCCGGGGGCAAACTGCGCGCGAGATCGCCGGTCGAAACGTACCAGCCCAATCCGACCAACGAAGCCGGAGCAATCCCGATCACTGTCCCGGCGCCGTCGACCATGACCATCCCCGCGCTGGCGCCCGGTGGCCGGGCATCGGTCCGCAGGAACGTGCGCTGGCCGGCCTCCCACTCGTCAACCCCGCTCAACACCCCCGAGTACACGGACGGCAGAGAATCGGGCCCGTCGCCCACTGCGTAACCAATGGCGAATACCGATGAGCCCGGTCGGATGCCTTCGCCGTCGCCCATGCGGGCGCCGGGCAATCGCCGCACGAAGTTAGGGTCGAGCGGACCCAGGTACGCGAGACCTGTGAACTGATCGCGCCCCACGACCGCAAGATCGGTCAGTGTTTCGCCGTTGGACAGCAGCACATTGGCCGCCATCGCTCCGCCGAGCGCCCGTTCGTCAACGATGACGTACCCCTCGGCGATCACCAGCCCCGTCGCCGCGCCGTTCGGCGTCATCACGAACGCGAGACTGGGAAAGACGATGCTGTACGCGTTCGCGCCCTCGCCGCCGCCTTCGGCCTCCGGCGGAGGCTCGGGTCCCTCTGCCTCGGGCGGCTGTGCGGCCGGCCTGGCCGCCGGCGCCGCCGCAGCCGGTTCCGCCTGCTCGGCCTGCTGCTCCTGGGCCTGTTGTTGCTGATCCTCATCGTCGGAGTCGTCACCGACAAGATCGCAAGCGCTCAGAACCAGCGCGGCAGCGATCAGGAGCGTGAACAGCCAGAATCCGCGGCGGCGCAGATGGTTGGTCGGCTTCAGTAGGGTCATCTCGGCTCCCGTCGCTGTCACGACACGGCTCATCGGCGTTTGGCCTGACGTCTCAGCCCTCACATTGCGCAGGGGATTGTGATCGGAGTGTATCCCACGATCAGAGACGAACCGCCGATCAAACAGGGGTCGGGAACCCCGCACGACACCCCGTCGGAGGCGCGATACTGGCCACATCGAAGCGTCGATTGGCGTCGCGACAGAGAATCGAGAGGCCTCATGCAATACATCCTGCTGGTGCGGCTGTCGACCGAAGGCATCGACCAGACCCTGGCCAATCCGCAAGCGCCGCTCGATGCCGAACGCGGTGTGATGGTGCCTGGCGTCAGCGCCCTCGGCATCTACGCGGTCCTCGGGCCGTACGATTTCACCTGCATCATCGACGCACCCGACAATGACGCCGCCGCGCGTTGGTCGATCGCCTTCGCCGCTCGTATTCGAGGCGAGATCACCACCATGCCCGCGGTGCCGATCTCCCACCTCCAGCAACGCGGCGGGATCGAAGAATTCGAAGAGACATCGGAGCCGCTGCCCGGCCAGGCAGCGAGTTAAGGCGTACTGGAGCCGGCGGGGGGATTCGAACCCTCGGCCTACGGTTTACGAAACCGTTGCTCTACCTCTGAGCTACGCCGGCAGGAACCTGGGTCAGAGCGTATCTCACCCCCGACAGCCGGCGCACTCGCCAGCAACTCGGCCACATTCGTGCAATCCCGTGTTCTACCACTTCACCCGCAGCGCCGGTCGATTGAAAATGCGCAGATATATCGACCATTTCAATAGAGACGCCGAAGTAGATCGCCTCTGCTCTATGGTCTAACCATGTTCCGACTGACCATTTCAACACTCGACGACGACTTCGTCGCTCCCCTCCAGCCAGGTCTCGAGCGCGAGGGCCTGCAGGTCATGCGCTTCGCACCGGCCGAAGGCAACGAGCCCGACCCCGCAGCCGCCCCCGACGTCTTGCTGCTCGACTGGCGCCATGCCGTCCCGGTCTCCAGGCCCTCCGAAGTGCAGGCCTGGCCCGACGCCATGCGCCTCGCAGTCCTGCGCCCCACCGACACGCACCTCCTCGGCCCGACCCAGGAACTCGACGACTTCATCCTCGCGCCGGTGCACGAGGCCGAACTGATCGCCAGGGTCCAACTCGTGCTCTGGCGCCACGGCAGAGCGCTCACCCGCAACACCCTCGAAGCGGGCGACCTCGTCGTCGACACCTCGAACTACCAGGTCTTCGAGGGCGGACGCTCCGTCTCGCTCACCTTCAAGGAGTTCGAGCTCTTGCGCTTCCTCATGACCCACAACCAACAGGTGTTCACCAGGGAGACCTTGCTCAACCGGGTCTGGGGCTACAACTACTACGGCGGCTCCCGCACGGTTGACGTCCATATCCGCCGGCTGCGCTCCAAGCTCGAAGCCGGCGGACAACGCTACGTCGAGACCGTGCGCAACGTCGGGTATCGCTTTGCCCTCCCCATCCGCTAACCAGTCTTGTCAAAACCGATAACCGCGATACAGAACACCGCCCGCCGCCCTGCCTCCGGACGGCGTAACTCAGGTGTAACTCAACGGCGCCGGACTCGCCAACAGCTGGCCATAGGATGATTCCCAGCAATCATCGATCTTGCGCGGCAGGCGGCAGTGCCCCCGTGCCACCCAACCGGCGCCACTCCAACCGGCCCCCACCCCACCGCGCAGAGCATAGAGAGGCATAGCCCATGGCAACCCTTGGCGACATCCAGGCGCTGATCCAGGATCAGGGCATCCGCCGCGTCGACCTGTTGGTCACCGACCTGATCGGCCGCTGGCAGCACTTCAGCATCCCCGCTTCCAAGGTCGACGAGGACCTGGTCAACCGCGGCCAGGGCTTCGACGGCTCCTCGCTGCGCGGCTTCCAGAGCATCGACGAGTCGGACATGCTCCTGCGCCCCGACCTCGACTCCGCCCACATCGACCCGACCGAGAACGTGCCCACGCTCAAGTTCATCTGCGACGTCCACGACCCCGTCACCGGCGACCGCTACAGTCGCGACCCCCGCTACGTCGCGACCAAGGCCGAACAGCACATGATCGACTCCGGCATCGCCGACCAGGCCTTCTTCGGACCCGAGCTCGAATTCTTCATGTTCGACCACGTCCAGTTCCAGATGTCGATCAACCAGGCCTTCTACGTCGTCGAGTCCGACGAGGCCGACTGGAACAGCGGCCGCGACGAAGACGAGAGCAACCTCGGCTACAAGATCCCGCCCAAGCAGGGCTACTCGCCGACCGCGCCGTTCGACACGCTCAGCGATATCCGTTGGGAGATGGCCGACGCGATGGAAGAGGTGGGAATGGAGCTGGAAGTCCACCACCACGAGGTCGCGACCGGCGGCCAGGGCGAAATCGCCACCCGCTTCAACACCTTGCGCAACAAAGCCGACGAGACCCAGTGGTACAAGCACATCGTCCGCAACGTGGCCAAGGCCCACGGCAAGTCGGCCACCTTCATGCCCAAGCCGCTCTACGGCGACAACGGCACCGGCATGCACTGCCACCAGTCCCTGTGGAAGGACGGCGCGCCGCTCTTCTACGAGGCCGGCCGCTACGCCGAGCTCTCCGACACAGCCCGCCACTACATCGGCGGTCTGCTCAAGCACGGCTCCGCCTTGCTCGCCTTCTGTGCCCCTACGACCAACTCCTACAAGCGACTGGTCCCGGGCTTCGAAGCGCCGATCTACCTCGCCTTCTCGCAGCGCAACCGCTCGGCCGCAGTCCGCATTCCCACCTACGAGACCTCGCCCAACAGCAAGCGCATCGAGTTCCGCCCGCCCGACGCCTCGGCCAACACCTACCTCGCCTTCTCGGCGATGCTCATGGCCGGTCTCGACGGCATCAGGAACCGGATCGAGCCGGACGACCCGGTCGACACCGACATCTACGAGCTGAGCGCGGAAGAGGCCGCCGGCATCCCCTCGGTGCCGCATTCGCTTGAGGGTTCGCTCGAGGCCCTCGCCGCCGATCACGCCTTCCTCATGGAAGGCGGCGTCTTCACCCAGGACCTGATCGACGAGTACCAGGACTTCAAGCTGACCGAAGCGCGTGACGTCTTCATGCACCCGGTCGCAGCCGAGTTCTTCCACTACTACCACATCTAGGATCCGGTCCCCTCTCCCTCGGGGAGAGGGCGAGGGGCGCTCCCCTGCTCAACGAAAGAGACGGCAAGACCCGACAGCTTCTCTCTCCCCCCGCTCGTCGAGGAGGAGACGCCGACAGGAACCGATCACTCTCGTCCCGCTCCACGGGGGGAGATGCCGACAGGAATCAATCACTCTCCCCCCGCTCCGCGGGGGGAGATGCCGAATGCAGAGGGGGGCCAACCGCTTCCCCATCAGGGGCAAACGTCGAGCCGCAAGCACCATGACGACCCTCAACGGCGACCTCAATGCTCCACCCAGCGAGCACCAGCACGTTCTCAACGCGTGCCGTGAACACGACGTTCGCTTCGTCCGCCTCTGGTTCACGGACCTCCTCGGCCAGCTCAAATCGGTCGCGATCACGATCGACGAGCTGCCCAGCGCCCTCGAAAAGGGCGTCGAGTTCGACGGCGCATCGATCGAAGGCTTCGCCCGACACGACGAATCGGACATGGTCGCCCTGCCCGATCCGGACACCTTCGTCGTCCTGCCCTGGCGCCCGCAGCAACACCGCGTCGCGCGGATGATCTGCGACATCCACCGGCGCAACGGCGAGCCGTTCGAGGGCGACCCGCGACGCGTCCTGCGACGTCAGCTCGAGTCCGCCCAGCAGCGCGGCTACACCTTCTACGTCGCCCCCCAGATCGAGTACTTCTACTTCCGCGCCCCAGACGACCCCTCACCGCTCGACTCCGGCGGCTACTTCGACCTCTCGCCCCTCGACACGGCCACCGACCTGCGCCGCGAGACGGTGCTCACCCTCGAGGAGATGGGCATCGGCGTCGAGTCCTCCCATCACGAAGCCGCCCCCTCGCAACATGAGATCGACCTGCGCTACACCGACGCGCTGACCATGGCCGACCAGGTCATGACCACCCGACTGGTCGTCAAAGAGGTCGCGATCAAGCAGGGCGTCCACGCGACCTTCATGCCCAAGCCGCTCAATGGCGTCAACGGCTCCGGCATGCACGTCTACCTCTCCCTCTGGGACCACGAGCAGAACCTGTTCTACGAAGCGGGCGGCGGCCTCTCCGAGATCGCGCGCTCCTTCCTCGCCGGCCTGCTCGCCTACACGCCGCAGTTCACTCTGATCACCAACCAGTGGTCCAACAGCTACAAGCGCCTCGCCCCCGGGACGGAAGCGCCTGTGTACCTGACCTGGTCGCACGCAAACCAGTCCGACCTGGTGCGCATCCCCGAGTACGATCCCGCCGATTCCGATTCGACCCGGCTCGAGTATCGCGGCGCCGACTCCGCCACCAATCCCTACCTGGCCTTCTCGGCTTTCCTCGCGGCCGGTCTACGCGGCATCGACGAAGGTCTGGCTCCGCCGCCGGCCGCCGAGGACAACGTCTTCGAACTCACGCAGGCCCAGCGGGCAGCTCGCGACATCCTCGAAATGCCCACGACACAGGGACGGGCGATCGAGGCGTTCTCGAAGTCCGACCTGATGAGGAACGTCCTCGGCGAATACGTCTGGTCGACCGTGCTGCAAAACAAGCGTCTCGAGTGGGACGAGTACCGCTCGCAAGTGACCGACTACGAACTGCGCCGCTACCTCGCGGTCCTCTAGCCGCCCCGGGACCGCCTACAGAGGCTTCCGCGCCAGGAAGCAGTAGAGCGGTGTGAAAATCCCGGTCTCACCGCCCGCGACATACGCCTTCCCTGTGCGATCCATGAAACTGATCACGTCCGCCGATCCCTTCGGGAAGATCCCGAACATCGAGGCCACCCGAGTTGCCCCAATCAGCAGACCTCGGCCCATCGGGATCCGGTGCAACGCGCCTCCCCGTGTGCCGCCCATGCTCTGCATCGGCAGATACCACGGCGTGCTCGCGCCCTCCTGCCCGACCGCCTGATCGCGCCCCTCGATCACTTCAAACCCTGCCGTCTCAAGCGCCTCGTCCACCTCGCTCGTCGTCGCGATCTCCTTGAGCGCGATCCCGCGCATCAGTTCCCGCTTGATCGTCTGGTGCCCGGGGTCGTCCGGATCGAATCGGTTCGTCAAACACATCTCCTGACCCCAGAACAGAGCCCCGGGTTTCAGCACCCGGTAGATCTCGGCGAACGCGCCCACCTTGTCCGGCGCATGGCAGGTCGATTCGATCGCGTAACCGCGGTCGAACGTGTCATCTGCGATCGCGCCCATATCCATGAAACTCGCAGCGAGATAATCGACCTGGTCGCCGATCCCCGCCTCGGCATGGAGCGACCTCGCCCGCTCCAACTGGTGTTCATTGATATTCACCCCAAGCACGCGAACGCCCGCCTCGCGAACCACTCGGCGCATCGGGCCACCGATGCCGCAGCCAACATCAATGACCCTCATCCCGGGCTCCAGCTCCAGGCTCTCGATGATCTGTCGCTGATGCCGAATCTGGGACTCTTCCAGACTCTCACGGGGCGAGAGCGGGGCAAAATGCAGCGACTCGCTCCAACCGAACACCATGAACTCGCTGCACAGGTCGTAGTACTCCCGCACCGTCTCCGCGTGGTCATAGCCCGTCTCGCTGACGTCGCTCGCACCGACCCGGTCGACGCGCTCATCGAACCGTCTCACCCGGTTTTCGACGTCCGACCCTCGAAACGTCGCGTTCAGCCGTCGGGAAAGTGTATGAAGTCGCATCTGTCTCTCGTCGCAAGTCTGACGATCTGATCGAATCCGAGCCGAGGCAAGTGAACCGGCGCTAGTTCCCGACCACCGAGGCCGACAGCGCCGCTGCCTGCTCGAACAGACCCTCGGTCGAGCTGTGGATCACGTCGAACAACGGCGTCGGGTACAGGCCGATGAACAGTACCCCGGCGACCAGCACCACCAGCGCCCCGGCCAGCGGCCGCGAGACGTGGAAGCGGGCCCGGTCCGAGCCCTCCGGCTCGTACAGGTACATCTGCTTGATCACCATCAGGTAGTAGTAGAGCGAAACGAACGAAACCGTCACGCCGATCGCCCCCAACCAGAGGAACCCGTTGTTGAACGCCGCCTGGAAGATGATGAACTTGGTCGCAAAGCCGGCGAACAAAGGCATCCCGGCCAACGAGAACAGCGCGGCCGCGATTGAGAACGCGAGGAACGGTTGACGCTCGGCCAGGCCGCGCAGGTCGATGATGTCGTCACGCCCGGTGCGGTTGTAGAACGCGATGATCGCCGCGAACACGGCGATATTGGTCGTCACGTAGCCGATCAGATGCAGCACCAGCGCCGAGGCGGCGTCCTGCGATTGGCCGATATCGGCCGCGTTCAGTGCGACGATCCCAACCAACAGATATCCGACCTGAGAGATCGACGAATAGGCCATCAGCCGTTTGAAGTTGGTCTGCTGCAGCGCCATCAGGTTGCCGACGATCATCGTCACGGCAGCCAGGATGCCGACGAACCAGACCCACTCGGCCGCCGCCGGCAGGAACGCTTCGGAGAACAGCCGCAGGAAGAACGCGAAGGCCGCCGCCTTGCCGCCCGCGCTCAGGAACGCCGTGATCGGCAGCGGCGCGCCCTGGTACGCGTCCGGCGTCCACTGGTGGAACGGAACGGCCGACACCTTGAAACCCAGACCCGCGGTGATCAACACGAGCCCGATCAGCAGACCCGGTCGCGTCGCGTCGGGGTCGACGCCCCCACTTCCGCCCGCGAACGAGGCGAGTTGGTCGGCGATATTGCGCGTGCCTTCGACAACGTCCGGCCCGATCGCCGAGTACGTCGTCGTCCCGGTCACCCCGTAAATCAGCGAGATCCCGTACAACATCAGCGCCGACGAGAACGCGCCCAGCAGCATGTACTTCAGCGAACCCTCGTTGGAGAACGGATTCAGCTTGTTGAAGCCGACCAGGATGTAGAAGCTGAACGAGAGCAGCTCCAGCGAGAGGTATGCCGTCAGCAGCTCGCGAGACGCCGCCAGCAGCATCATCCCCAGCGTCGCGAAGACGATCAGCCCATAGAACTCGGCGTGATTCTTCAGCCGGTCTCCGGCGAACTGCACCGCCGCCATCACCGTGAAGAATGCGATCCCGAGGAAGAACACGCGGAACAGCACCGTGAAGTGGTCAACCGCGAGCACCGTGCCGAAGTCGTCGTTGGTGTTCCAGTACGCGACCGCGGTCACGATCGCGATCACCGCCAGACCGGCCGCCGTGAAGTAGCCGAACCACTTCTGGTCGACCTGGCGGAACATCAGCGCAGCCGCGATCACGACCACGGCCAGGCCGGCCATGACGAATTCGGGGATGATCAGCTGATATTCGAGGTCCATCAGTGTCACCGTCCGGTCAGCGAACTGAGCGTGAACAGTCCGCCAATCTGATCAACTCCAGGCAGTTCCGCCACCGTTGGCGCGATCCGGTCAATGAACGGGTCGGGCCAGATTCCCATCGCGATAATCGGCGCGATCAGCACGATCGCTGCGGCAATCTCCCAGCGCGTGAGCTCTTTGAGATTGTCCCAGCGCGGATTGAACGGACCCAGCGCCGCCCGGCCCATCAGCCGCAGCACGTAGATCGCCGTCAGAGCGGCCGAGAGGATGCCCAGCGCCGCAAACAGCGGGAACGTGTCGATCGTACCGACGAAAATGTGGAACTCGGCCACGAATCCCGACAGGCCCGGTAAGCCGAGCGACGTCAATCCCGCAATACCGAAGAAGATCACGAACAGCGGCATCTTGCGCACCAGTCCGCCGAACACGCGGATATCCCTGGTATGCGCCTGGTCATAGAGTCCGCCAACCATCGCGAAGAAGAGGGCCGTCATCACCCCGTGAGAGAACATCTGCAGCACGGCCCCATTGACGCCAATGTTGTTCATCGTCCCCAGACCCATCAACACGAAACCCATATGCGAGACCGACGAATACCCGATCACAAACTTGAGGTCGGTCTGGTGAATCGCCGAGATCGCGCCGTACACGGCGGCCACGCCGCCCAGCACGAGCAACACGGGCATCCAGAAGTCGGTCCCGGCCGGCAGAATCTCCATCCCCAGCCGGATCACGCCAAACGCGCCCAGCTTCATCAACACACCCGCGTGCAGCATCGAGACCGCCGTCGGAGCCGCCACGTGACCGTCCGGCGACCACGTATGGAACGGGAACAGACCCGCCAGCACTCCGCACCCGATCATGAAGAATGGGAAGAACGTGTTGGCGAAGCCGCGTCCGAACTCGATATCGCGCAGCACCGCCATGTCGAAGGTACCTGCCCCGGCCTCCGCGAAGACCGCGAAGATGCCGACGAAGATCAGCACCGAGCCGCCGACCAGCACCATGGTCAGCTTCATCGCGCCGTATTCCTTGTTCGTCGAGCCCCAGATCACGATCAGCAGGTACATCGGCAGCACGGCCAGCTCGTACGCGAAGAACCAGAAGAACAGGTCCTGCCCGATGTACACCCCGTATACGCCGGTGAACAGCGCCATGAAGAGGATGAAGAAGTCCTTGACCCGGTGCGTGATCTTCCACGACACCAGCACTCCGGCAAAGCCAACCAGCCCGTTCAGCAACACCATCGGCGCCGCGATACCGTCCACGGCCAGGTGCAGCGAGATACCGTTCTCGCCCAGGAAGCCGATGTTCTCAATCCACGGGTACTGCAGATCGAACTGGTAGCCGCCCTGCGCGAAGTCGTAGACGGCGAAGATCCAGATCGAGTCGATCAGCGTGGCGGTCGTGGCGATCAGCGCGATCCAGCGCACGACATTCGCATGCCGCGAAGGCACGAGGATCGTGAGCAGCATCGCCGCCCCGGGAATCAGCACGAGCAGCAGGAGAGCTTCACCTGCGTCCACGCTGTATGCCTCTCTCTATCTCGTTCGCTATCCGCGCAGCAGGAACGCCAGCCCGCCCGCCAGGGCGACGCCGACCACCATCAGCAGCGCGTAGTCGGGTATCCGTCCGGTGACGTGGTAGCGCAGCCAGTAGGCGGCGTAACGCGTCGCGTCTGCCGGAGCGTTGATCCCCGTGTCGTTGACAATCATCCGGTCGAACCAGGCCACGATCCGCGCCAGCGGAAGCATCGCGCGATCGATTCCCCACTGGTACGCCTCGTCGAAGTAGAACTTGTTCTCGATCACCGCCGCCAGCCGCGGCTGGAACTCGCGAACCGCCTGGGCCCGGTGCGAGTTGCGCCCCCAGAAGAACCACCACGCGGTCAGGAAGCCAAGCAGCGAGACCGTGCCGGTCACCGCAGCGATCGAGTCCGAGAAGTGGAAGTCATGCGGCTCGGGGAAGTAGACGTAGTTGTTGATCCCACCCGGGAAGCCGAGCGCATCTCCGACCTGGTCGAAGGCCACGAAGCCAATCAGGAACGTGAGCACGGTGAGGAACACGAGCGGAATCAGGATCGTCGGATCCGCCTCGCGCGCACGCCTGATCACGGCGATGTCCTTGGGCGGTCCGAAGAACGTGATGATCACCAGCCGCGCCATGTACAGCGCCGACAGGAAGGCGGCCACCCCGAGCAGGATCGCGACCGCCGTGTTCGCGCCGCCGAGCGTCGCTACGAAGATCTCGTCCTTGGAGAAGAACCCGGACAGCGGCGGAATCCCTGCCAGCGCGATGGACGAAATGATGAACGTCGACGCCGTCACCGGCATCCGCCACCACAGGCCGCCCAGCTTGCGCGCATCCTGCTCCTCCGTCATGTGGATCACGGACCCCGAGCCAAGGAAGAGACACGCTTTGAAGAAGGCATGCGTCAGCAGATGGAACATGGCAATGCCAACCGCGCCGACCCCCAGGGCGACGAACATGAATCCCAGCTGCGACACAGTGGAGTATGCGAGAACCCGCTTGATGTCGTTCTGCGCCAGCGCCATCATCCCGGCCAACAGCGCCGTAATCAGTCCAACCGCGAGCACCACGTTGGAGGCGCCCGGCGTCACCTCGAAGACCGGCAGCAGCCGCGCCACCAGGTAGACCCCGGCCACGACCATCGTGGCCGCGTGGATCAGGGCCGACACCGGCGTCGGACCTTCCATCGCGTCCGGCAGCCAGACGTGGAACGGCACCTGCGCCGACTTGCCCGCCGCGCCCAGAAACAGCATCAGCGTTGAGAGCGTCAGATAGCCGTCGCCCATCACCTGCGGCAGGTCGTTGACACGCCCCGCCTCCGCGGCGGCGATGATGTCGGAAATCTGGAACGAGCCGGTCGCCCGCCAGAACAGGACGATGCCGATGAACAGGCCCACATCGCCGAGTCGCGTCGTGACGAACGCCTTCTTCGCCGCCTCGACCGCCGAACGGCGCTCGTAGTAAAAGCCAATCAGCAGGAACGAGCAGAGCCCCACGCCCTCCCAAGCGACAAACATCAGCAACAGGTTGTCGGCCAGCACCAGCGTCAGCATCATCGCTACGAACAGCGAGAGCACCGCGAAGTACCACCAGTAGCGCGGCTCCGGCCGTCCATGGTGGCGCAGGTAGTTGGTCGAATAGATGTTGACCATCAATGCCACGGTCGCGACCACGAAGACCATCACCATCGCGATCGAATCGACCGTAAAGCCCAGCCGTACGACAAAACTGTCGAAATTGATCCAGTCGGTGCCGACGTTGCGGATCCCGCCCAGACCGGCGCCCAGCCAGTCGAGATGCGACTCGAGCACGAAGAAGAACAGCACGAACACGGCCAGCGCCGCGCCCACCGAGATGAAGTCGCCGCCGCGCGGCAGCTTGCGACCGAACAGGAACAGCACGACAAAGGAGATGGCCGGGATCGCCGGCAAAATCCATGCGTGGTCAGCCCAGATCATCGATGCATGCTCCCGCTTACCACTTGAGGAGATTCACTTCGTCGACGTTCGCGGTGGCCCGGTTGCGGAACGTCCGCACCACGATGCCCAGCGCCAGCGCAACCTCGGCCGCCGCGATCACGATGATGAAGAAGGCGAACACGATCCCTGTGATGTTGCCGAAGTCGACGTGTCCGTAGACAGCGAACGCGACCATGTTCAGCGACACCGCATTCAGCATCAGCTCGACCGAGAGCAGGATCAGCACCGCGTTGCGCCGCGTCAGAACACCCATCGCGCCGATGGCAAAGAGGATCGCGTTGACGACAAGGATGTGCTCCAGTGCGGGCATCAGTTGTCGTCCTCGTCAGGTGAGGCGAGCATGATCGCGCCGTCCAGCGCAATCGACAGCAGCACGCCGACGATGATGAACGGCACGATCCAGATCGTGAAGATGGCGTCGCCGATTGTCTGCAGTCCAACCGGTTGAATCGCCGAGGACGATTCCGGAGTCGTCCAGGTCGTGGCCACAATCCCGCCGATCAGCGCGGCCATCAGACCGAGCGCCGCGGCGATCCCGAGCGGACGCGACCTCCCGAACAGCGCCTGTGGACGCTCCCGCGCTCTGGTCAGCATGAGCGCGAAGAGGATCAGGATCACGACCGCCGAACCGTAGATCAGCAACTGCACCAGCGCGATGAACTCGACGGTCAGGATCAGGTAAATCCCGGCCACACCGGCCAGCGCGGCAATGAAGAACAGCGCCGCGTAGACGATGTTGCCGGCCGTGATCACGCCGATCGCGGAGACCAGCATGACCACAGCCAGGATCCAGAACACGACCTGAGTTGCGGTTACACCGTCCTCCACGAAACTCCGCCTCCTCTACCTGTCTCTATCCGCTCAACGCCTAGTCGCCGCCGGCCTCGACCGGGGTGACTTCGGGTGCGGTAATCACGCGCGGCGTCGCCGGCGTCGTTTGTACGGTGCGGGCGCCTTCGCCCTGCTTGCGCCGCATGATGTAGTAGACCAATCCGCCCAGCGCGACCAGCAGGCCGAACGAGACGATCCCCACGACCCAGTCGGCGCCGCCGTAGCTCAGGATGATCCCGTTGGCGATCACCTGGACGATCGCGAAGGGCAGCAGCACCTTCCACGAGAAAGACATCAACTGGTCAATCCGTAGACGTGGGAAGAGCGCCCGCGAACCGATCACGAGCACAATCATCACGGTCGTTTTGACAAGGGTCAGCACGATCTGCAGGCCAAGCCCGACGTCCGCGCCGAACGGCCAGTTCCAGCCGCCCAGGAACAGCGAAGAAGCGAGCACCACCAGCAGGAATAGTGCGGTGTACTCAGCCAGGAAGAACAGCCCCCAGCGCATGCCGGAGTACTCGACGAAGTAACCGCCGACCACTTCCGACTCCGCGATTGGCATGTCAAACGGCGGGCGATGCAGCTCCGCCAGCATCCCGATGATGAAGATGAAGAAGCCCAGCGGTTGCAGCAGGATGTATGGCGTCGTCGTCTGATCGCCGACGATCGAATTGATCGAGCCGGCGGCCGAGGCGTCGCCGTCGACCGCGAGTCGTCCCGCCGCAACCATCACCACCGCGACCACGATCAGCAGCATCGGAATCTCATACGAGATCGCCTGTGCCGCAGCTCTCACACCGCCCAGCAGGGCGTACTTGTTGTCCGAGCCCCACGCGGCCATCACGACCCCAACGATGTTCAGTCCGAGCACCGCAAAGACGAAAAGCAGACCGAGATTGAGATCGCGGATGAACCACGTCTCCGTGAACGGCATCGGCACGAAGACCAGGAAGACCGGCACGAACGCCATGTACGGCGCAAGCTCGAACGCCCAGCGATCCGCCGTGATCGGCCGCACATCTTCTTTGGTGATCAGCTTGAGTGCGTCGGCAATCGACTGCAGCGTCCCGATTGGGCCGGTCCGCGTCGGCCCGACCCGGGCCTGGAATCGGGCCAGAATCTTGCGCTCGCCATAGATCAGCGCGAACGCCATGATCGTCATCAGCGCGACGATGAAGATGATGCGCAAAATCGCATCAAGCCAATCGGGCATGCTGACGCCGGCGAACTCGCTCAAGACCATTTAGCGCATCCCCGCTGGCTGTTGGCGCTGCTCACGCAGGTTACACGCGATCCCGCTTACGCCCATCGGCCCACCCGCTCGCTCCCCCCTCTGGGGGGAGCTGCCGAAGGCTGAAGGGGGTGCCTGGCAAACCTCTTGTTCAGTCCGCATTAGCGATCGACCTCGCAGAGCACGATGTCGATCGAGCCGAGCGCCACGACGGCGTCGGCGAGATAGGTGTTGATCACCTGCGGCTTGAGCGACGAGAGGTTGTGGAAGCATGGCGAACGCATCTTCACCCGCCACGGCTTGTCCGTCCCGTCCGAGACCATGTAGATCCCGTATTCGCCCCGCGGATTCTCCTGCCGCATATAGATCTCGCCGGGCGCCGGGCGCAGACGCGCCGGCATCCGCTCCGGCTCGATCGGGCCCGACGTCGGCATCTGCTCGAGCGCCTGGCGCAGGATCGTCACCGACTGCCGCATCTCCTCGAGCCGCACGAGATAGCGATCGTAGACATCGCCCCGCTCGCCCACCGGAATCTCCCAGTGGAAGCGGTCGTAGATCGAATAGGGTTCGTCGACGCGCAGGTCGAAAGGCACGCCCGAGGCTCGCAGCATCGGCCCCGTGACGCCGTAGGAAATCGCCTCATCTGCCGTCATCGCGCCCACGTCGCGGCAGCGCGCGACGAAGACCTCGTTGTCGGTCATCAGCTCGTCGACGTCCGAGATCCCGACCTCAACCTGGTCGAGCACCCAGTGCGAGTCCTCGATGAAGGTCTCATGCGGCTCCCACGCGAGACCGCCGACGCGGAAGTAGTTGTACATGATCCGGTCGCCGCAAACGGCCTCGAACAGGTCCTGGATCCGCTCGCGCTCCTTGAACGTCCAGGTGAACGCGGTGCCGAAGTAGCCCACGTCCGTGCCGAACGCGCCCATGAACATGAAGTGCGAGAGCAGGCGGTTGAACTCCGCCAGGATCAGCCGGACATACTCGGCCCGCTCGGGGATCTCGATCCCCGCCAGCCGCTCAACCGCGTTCACGTAGACCCATTCGGAGTTGAACGCAGCCAGGTAGTCGGTGCGGTCCTGGTAGCCCAGCGCGCCCCGATAGTCGAGGTTCTCCGACAGCTTCTCGCCGCCCCGGTGCATGTAGCCGATGTAGGGAATCGCGTCCTTGACGATCTCCCCGTCGACCGTCAGCACCATCCGGAACACGCCGTGCGTCACCGGGTGCTGAGGCCCGATGTTGATGTTCATGTCGACGGTCTCGAACTCGCGCTCGACGACGACGGGCTCAGTCAGTACTTCACCTTCGAAGGTTTGCTGGACCACGCGGTCTTCTCCTTCGTATCCCGTTAGTCGCCGCGCAACTGCGCGCGTCGAGCGGCCGCGAGTTCGCGGCCGAGGCGTACGCGCTCGGCCTGCGCGGCGGCGCGGCCTTCGGGGTCTTCTTCGGCGTCGGGGATCGTCGGCAACTCCGGCGGCGGTGGTGCCGGCGGTCGGTCGTCCTGTGCCGGAGCCGCCGACGGCGCTGCCCCGGCCGCGGGAGCCGCGGCCGCGGGAGCCGCGGCCGGTCGCGGC
>JAJDTU010000014.1 GCA_022826965.1 Dehalococcoidia bacterium
TGGTGGAGATAGGGGGACTCGAACCCCCGGCCTCGTCGTTGCGAACGACGCGCTCTCCCAGCTGAGCTATATCCCCACGCAGGTCTCCAGCCTCCCCAGCGTACAGGCCGCTCGGACTGCCGTTCAATCAACCGCTCCATCATCGACGATCAGGCCGTCCGGCAGATCGACGGTCATCAGGCCTGCTTCGAGGTCAATCTCGACAACGACATCGCTGAGCGCCGGCACCAGCACATCCCGCAGTTCGCCGCGATCCACGATGTAGACATCGTTTGCCCCGGTGCGCAGGACTTCGCGAACCGACCCCAGCCGGTCGCCGTCGCGAGTCAGGACCTGCAGCCCCTCGATTTCGTCGACGTACCAGAACGGCTCCTCCGTCTCGGGACGCTCGCCGTCCGGGACTTCGATCAGTTCGTTGCGCAGCGCTTCGGCCGATTCTCGATCACTGATCCCGTCAAAGTACAGATACACGCGCCCCTTCTGCCAGGTACAGCGCGCCACGCGTCGAGGCTCGCCGCCGATGAACACCCGCCCGCCCGGCTCGAAACGTTCCGGGAAGTCAGTCAGGGGGAGCGCCTTGAGTTCGCCTTTGAGTCCTCGCGGGCGCTCGATCAGGCCAACGGCGCGGAAGCCCTCGCGCGGCATGCGGTCTTCAGGTTGGCGTTGTCCCAGCCGTCGAGGCATTGATTGCGTCAGCGAATGTCGAGAGAGGTATCCACCGCGCGAGCGTGACCGGCCACCGAGAGCAGCGTGCGCATGGCCATCGCCAGGCGTCCTTCGCGACCGATGATCCGTCCCATATCGTCCTCGTGCACATTGAGCTGAATGGCGACGTGGTCGCCGTTCTCCACGCGTTGCACGCTAACGGCGTCAGGGTCGTCGACCATCCACTTGGCCACGTATTCGATGAAGTCTTCCATCGCGTCGCTCGACTATTCGGCAGTTGCGGCGGCGGCCCGCTTGGCGTCCGCTCGCTTGCTGCGCGGCTTGGGTTGCCAAGGCTCGATCAGGCCCTCCTTGGCGAGGAAGCGATGCACCGTCTCGCTCGGCTGAGCGCCGTGCGAGAGCCAGTGTTTGACACGCTCGCCGTCGACCTCGAACGTTGCCGGGTCGCTCAGGGGGTCGTAATGGCCAAGGCTCTCGACGAAGCGCCCGTCTCGCGGCTTGCGCGAATCCTGGACGACCACTCGATAGAAGGGCCGCCCCTTGCGCCCGTGACGGGCGAGTCGAATTTTCAGCATGTGCTCAGATCTGCCTGCTTCTCAATTCACGCGTTGCATCCAGCCTAGACCGATCCGGCTGTTGGCGCTGTCTCGCTAGCGACGCCCGATCGCTGCCCTGGGGCTGGGCATGCCCGGCGTGCGGCCCGAGGCGATGTCCTTCATGATCCCTTTGGCTTGCTTGAACTGATTCAGCAACTGATTGACTTCCTGCGGCGATGTCCCGCTCCCTTTGGCAATCCGCCGCCGCCGCGAACCGTTGATCATGTCCGGCTTGCGCCGCTCTTCGGGCGTCATTGAGAGCACGATCGCTTCGAAGTGCATGAAGAAGTCGTCGTCGATCTCGTCAACCTGAATCTGGTCCTTGATCGAGCTCAGGCCCGGAATCATGCTCACGATCTGCGAGATCGGGCCCATCTGGCGCACCTTGCCGATCTGCTCGATGAAGTCCTCAAGGTCGAACTCGCCGTCTTGCAACCGTCGCCGCCAGACCTTGGCGTCCTGTTCGCCGAACTCTTCCGATGCGCGTTCAACCAGGGTTGACATGTCGCCGCGGCCGAGGATGCGGCTGGCGAGCCGATCCGGGTGGAACGGTTCCAGAGCGTCAGGTCGCTCGCCGATGCCGAGAAACTTGATCGGCGCACCGGTGACCGCGCGAATCGATAGCGCTGCCCCACCACGGGCATCGCCGTCCATCTTCGAGAGCACCACACCGGTGATGCCCAGGGCTTCGTCGAACGCTGAAGCCGCATTCACGGCGTCCTGACCCGACATTGCATCGGCAACGAGCAGGACTTCAGTGGGTTCGAAGCGCTCCTGCAACTCCGTGATTTCGGTCATCATGTCTTCGTCGATGTGTAGTCGGCCGGCTGTATCAACGATCACCGTGCCGGCGCCGATCTGTTCGGCGCGTTCCAATCCCTGCTCAATGATCCTGGCGGGGCGTTCATCAGAGCCGAGTTCGAAGACCTCGATGTCGAGCTGCCGACCCAGCGCCTGCAGCTGATCGATCGCCGCGGGTCGATACACATCCGCCGCGATCAACAGGGGACGATCGCCGGACTTTCGCGCTCGCAACGCGAGCTTGGCCGAGGTCGTCGTCTTACCGGAGCCCTGCAAGCCGACCATGAGGATGATGGTCGGCCCTTGCGAAGCTCGATGCAGACTCGGTGACTCGGTGCCAAGCAGTGAGATCAGTTCCTCGTTGATGATCTCGACGATGCGATTGAGCGGCGTGGGTGAGCGCATCACCTCGTCGGTGTTGGCTCTGCCGCGCACCGCCTTGATGAAGTCGCGGGCGACCTTGTAGTTGACGTCGGCCTCAAGCAGCGCCAATCGGACTTCCCGCAGGGCGGCCTCGAGGTCCTTCTCCGAGATGGCGCCACGCCGGCCAAGCGTCGCGAAGACGCCCTGTAGTTTGCCACTCAATGCATCAAACATGGCCATAACAGGTGTGTCCTCACCCTAACCCTCTCCCAGCGCGAGAGGGAACCAGCAGGGTACCGACCAGAAGCTCGATTGCCTCCCCATGAGCGAGAGGGGCAGGGTGAGCGCCTGTGCAGGCTCTACGACAACCCGGCCTCGGCCATGCGGACGCAGAGGTCGCCGACGCGAACGCTGTAGCCCCACTCGTTGTCGTACCAGCTCACGACCTTGACCTGGGTGCCTTCCAGCACCATGGTCGAGAGCGCGTCGATGATCGACGAGGCGGGCGAACCCTTGAAGTCGCTGCTCACCAGCGGCTCATCGGTGTAGTCGAGGATGCCGTGCAGAGGCGATTCGAGATCGGTGGCGGCCTTCTCGAAGGCGGTGTTGAGTTCTTCCGCATCGGTGGCGCGTTCGGCGTCAATCACGAGGTCGACGACCGAGACGGTGCTGGTCGGCACGCGATACGCCATGCCGTTGAGCTTGCCGTTGAGGTGCGGGAGCACCAGTCCGACCGCCTTGGCGGCGCCGGTGGTGGTCGGGATGATATTCATCGCCGCCGCGCGGGCGCGGCGCAGGTCACTGTGGACGGTGTCGAGGATGGCCTGGTCGTTGGTGTAGGCGTGAATCGTCGACATGATCCCGCTCTTGATGCCGACGGTGTCGTCGAGCACCTTGGCCATCGGCGCGAGGCAGTTGGTGGTGCAGGAGGCGTTCGAGACGACGTGGTGCGAGGCCGGGTCGTAGGCGTCGTCGTTGACCCCGAGCACGATCGTCAGGTCTTCGTTCTTCGCCGGCGCCGAGATCACGACCTTGGACGGCCCGTGGTTCAGGTGCCCGCGTGCTCGTTCCGCATCCGTGAAGATGCCTGTGCTCTCGACCACGATCTCCACGCCGTAGTCGCCCCAGGGAATCTGCCCTGGGTCACGCTCAGATATGACCGCGATCCGCTGCCCGTCGATAACGAGGTCGCCGTCGACCACATCGACGTCGCCCGGGTAGCGGCCGTAGTTGGTGTCGTACTTGAACAGGTGCGCGTTGGTCTCCGAGTCTGTCAGGTCGTTGATCGCCACGACCTTGAGGTCATCGCCATGGAAGTCGAGCATGCCCTTGAGCACCTGCCGACCGATTCGGCCGAAGCCGTTGATGCCAATGTTCGTCGTCACGAAGGTCTCCTGAGTGTGTAGGGATTGATCAGTTCCCCCGCAGGATCGCAGAGCAACGCAGTGCGCTCAAGCATTCAGCGGTCGATCGTGGGTATCGCGAGCATCCGTCGCTGCAGGATCAGAGCAGAACGCGCTTCGGCGCGCCCGACGGTTGCCGCCGAAAGTTGTCGATCATCAGGCGCTGCCGCCCCTGGTCAATGATCCATTGTCCCCGGCAGCGCCGCGGATCGTCGAGGATCGCCTGGCTCTGGCGGTGCAGCCGCTGGTACTCCTGACGATCCTCGGACTCGACGCCGAACAGTCCGCTGCCGACGGCGAATCGGCATTGCCGGTCCTGGATTGTGATTTGCCAGCCAAGCAGCAGTTGGGCCCAGCCGAGATGGAATGCTTCGTCGGCCCAGTTGACGAGGAACCGCTTGTCGTGCGAGCCATCCGCGCCGAGCAGGGCCGACGCCCCGAAGTGCGGGCGGGACAGCTCAGAGACGGCACGATACGCGTCTGCGGTCTCGGGCGCCATCGCGATCTGCTGTCCGGCCATGTACTGGCCCATACCGATCTCGGTCGCGTGATGTTCGGCATTGTTGGACCACGCCTCGCGCAGCCAGGCTTCGAACTCGATCTGCTCTTCACCGACGACCGCCTGTTCCGCGCCGAGCCACTCCATCGTCGCCCGCAGCAACGGCAGCGCGGCCGAGTAGCAAGCCCGAGCCGTCAGAGAGCGGGCCTCAAGCCCCCCGGCATACACGCGTGACCAGAACAACAACGCGGAGGCATAACGCCGGTTCCGGAACGACGATCCATAAGACTGCTCGACGATCGTTCGCTGGAGCGCGAACGCGTCCTGCAGCCAGCGCAGATCCAGCGACAGCGCGAAGGCAGTCTCGCGAAAGGCGTCGCGGCGGGCCTGCGGCTCCTCGTCGCGAGGCTTCAGCAGCTCCGGGGTGGCAGATGGGAATGTGATCGGTGAGATTCGCTGCCTGGGCGGGTCAGGCGCTCCACTCGGCTCGACGGTCATCGCAATCAGGTTCCCGCGTCTCGGGAGGCCAGCAGCGCTTCAAGCCAGGAGAGCAGGCGCTCGCTCTGAGCCTCGACGTAGGGACGATCCGGATGCCAGGACCACAGTTCTCGCACGACCTCGATCGTTGACCAGGTGCTGCCCTCGCCGCCATTTGCGATCTGCACCAGCCGGGTCGCAACGTGATCCGCGCTCCAGACCAGCGGCCGCTCGTAGTCAAGCATGCGAGTTGACTGCGTCAGCGCGCGGATCCAGCGCTCGACCGTATCGAAGGCGACGCGGCGGTCCATGAGCAGGGCCCGCAGCGCCAACACCTCGGGCAGGTCGACGACTCGGGCAGGAGGTCGATCGGGCGGCGGGACCGGCTCCGGACCGTCGTCCTCCGGCAGTCGATCCAGCTCGGCCGTCCAGCGCTCGGCAGGGACTCGCCTGAGCTCGTTGTAGACCAGCGCTCCGCCGGAACCGCCGTCCCACCAATCTCGGAGCCGCTCGTGACGCGCGCTGCTGAGTTGGCCGACATCGGAATTGGGCGTGGTCGAGGGGGGCACGTCGCAAGGTTATCGCAGGTGCTTCTGTTGCGTGTCGGCGCCGAGTTCTGTTGACGGAGCGTTACGTGGAATAACTGATAACTGCGATTACCGATCGGCCACGCGTGTTCTGGCAAGCGCTTGCTAGAGCGGATCCAGCGCCGATACGTGTCGTCGGCGCCTCCAGGACCAGCAGACCGAACAACACATCGGACCACGAAGGGGCAGCCCAGCGACATGGAACATGAAATCCAGCAGTTTCTCACCTACATGGCCGCCGAGCGGGGGGCCTCGGCGAACACGATCTCGGCGTATCGCAACGATCTGGCCCAGCTGCGGGCCTACTTCGTCGAACAGCACGCGAAGCTGCACGCAGATGATCCCTCCGCCACGACTCCGATCGAAGAGATCGACGCCGAGCAGCTGCAGGAGTACATCGTTCACCTTCGAGAGCAGCAGTACGCCGCGGCGACTGTTGCCCGCAAGGTCGCGGCGGTCAAGAGCTTGTTCAGCTACCTCCATGGCGAGAGCATTATCGACGTCAACCCCGCCGAGCAACTCAGTTCGCCCCGCGTCGGCCGCAGCCTGCCGCGCACATTGACCGTCCAGGAGGTCGACGCGCTGCTCGAGCAGCCCGGCCGCTGGAACACGCCGGAGGCGGCTCGCGATCAGGCGATGCTCGAGATGCTCTACGCCACCGGCATGCGCGTCTCCGAGTTTGTCTCGCTCGACCTCTCGTCGATCGAGTTGCAGGGTCAGCGGGCGTCGGTGCGCTGCGTCGGCAAAGGACGACGCGAGCGCCTGATCCCGATTCACTCAGCCGCCGTAGCGGCGCTGCATCACTACCTGCAGGAGGCGCGGCCCAAGCTCGCTCGCGGGCGGCGCGAGGTTGCGCTGTTCATCAATCGGCGGGGCGAGCGACTGACGAGGCAGGGTGTCTGGCTGATCATCAAGCACTACGCCCAGGAGGCCGGCATTTCCGGCGTGACGCCGCACACGCTGCGCCACAGTTTCGCGACGCACCTGCTGCGCGGCGCGGCTCCGCTGCGCAACGTCCAGGAGCTGATGGGTCACGCCAACATCTCGACCACGCAGCTCTACACCCAGTTGACCGACGAGCATCTGCGGGACGTCTACGATCGGGCACATCCGCGCGCCAGCTAGTCCAACTTCGTCAGAGGGGCCGGCGCGTCCAAGCCTGACCGGAGGCGAACGTGGCGTCGACCAGGATTGCATCCATCCGTGCCCGGGAGATCCTCGATTCGCGCGGCAACCCCACGGTAGAGGCCGACGTTGAGCTGGCAGAGGGCTCGGTCGGCCGCGCCGCGGTTCCCTCGGGAGCGAGTACCGGATCGCACGAGGCTGTCGAGCGACGCGATGGTGATCCTGAACGGTATGGCGGACGCGGAGTGCGGGACGCGGTCGCGTCGATCAACGATGAGATCGACGCGGCGCTCAACGGGCACGACGCGTCCGACCAGGTCGCCGTCGACGAGGCTCTGATCGCGCTTGACGGCAGCGAACAGAAGTCGCGGCTTGGGGCCAACGCCTTGCTTGCCGTCTCGATGGCGACCGCCAGGGCTGCGGCGCAATCAGCCGGCCAGCCGCTCTATCGATTCATTGGCGGGGACGACGCCGTGGTGCTGCCTGTACCGCTGGCGAACATCCTCAATGGCGGCGCGCACGCCGACAACGGGGCCGACTTCCAGGAGTTCATGATCGCACCCATCGGCGCCCCGACGTTTGCCGAGGGCTTGCGCATGGTGGTCGAGGTCTACCACGCCCTGGCCTCCGAGCTGCGATCGCAAGGATTGGCCACAGGCCTCGGCGATGAGGGCGGGTTCGCGCCGTCGCTGGCGAGCAATGAGTCAGCGCTCGACCTGATCATTGATGCGATTCGCGCTTCGGATTATGAGCCTGGACGCGAGATCGCGATCGCGCTGGACCCGGCCGCCAGCGAACTCTGGTCCAATGGGCGTTACGAGCTGCACACCGAGCGGCGATCGCTGTCAAGCGACGAGATGGTTGCGCTCTGGGGCGACTGGTGCGAGCGATATCCAATCGTTTCGATTGAAGACGGCATGCACGAGGACGATTGGGACGGCTGGCAAACATTGACCGCCCGCATCGGCGGGCTGGCCCAGACCGTCGGCGACGACCTGCTCGTCACCAGTCCACAGCGTTTGCGGAGAGCCATCGAGCTGAACGCCGCCAACAGCATCTTGATCAAGGTCAACCAGATTGGCACGCTGACCGAAACGCTCGAAGCGGTTCGAGTGGCGCAGGAAGCTAGTTGGACGGCAATCATCAGCCATCGCTCGGGCGAGACGGAGGACACGACGATCGCCGATCTCTGCGTCGCGACCAACGCAGGCCTGATCAAGACAGGCGCGCCGGCCCGCGGCGAGCGGACGGCGAAGTACAACCGGCTGCTCCGGATCGCGGAGGAACTTGGCGAGCGGGCGCAGTACGCCGGCCGCGATGCGATTCCGCAGGCCGCGCGGCTGGTCTGACTACAATTCCAGTTTGAGCTGCTCGGCCAGGCGCTGCGTCATACCCGGCGTTGAGGCGATCTCGGTCACGTCGGCGTCGCGGATTGCCTGCAGCGAGCCGAACTTGCGCAGCAGGGCCTTCTTGCGGCGGGGTCCGATGCCCTTGATCCGGTCGAGCGTGCTCTGCGATGTTTGCCGGGCTCGGAGGCGGCGGTGGTAGGAAATGGCGAAGCGGTGCGCTTCGTCTCGGATGCGCTGCACGAGGTAGAGCCCCTGCGAGCGACGGTCGAGGCGGACCGGATCTGATGAATCCACCTGGAACAGCAACTCGTCACGCTTGGCCAGGCCGGCGAGCGGGATGTCGTCAACGGCGAGGTTGCGCATCACGTCATGGGCGGCCGAAACCTGTCCCTTGCCTCCGTCGACGATGACGAGGTCGGGGATAGCGCCCCAGCCTTCGGAGTCGGACTGATCGTCAGCATCGGCATTCGAAGACGACGGTTCGTCGGGCACATCGAAGCCTTTGGCTCGCTCTGCGCGTCGCTCCTCCCCCAGTCGTTTGAACCGACGCTGGATCACCTCCGCCATCGACGCGAAGTCGTTCGGACCGTCGCTGGTGTCGACCGTCTTGATCCGAAAGCGCCGATACTCGCTGGTCGCCGGTTGGCCGTCGAGGAACACAACCATGGAGGCGACGACGTTCGAGCCCTGGGTGTTCGAGATGTCGTAGCACTCGATCCGCTTCGGCGGCGTCGGCAGGCTGAGCGCCTCTTCGAGCTCGGCCAGTGCCGCGTCGGTGCGACCGCGATCGGCCATCCAACGAACTCGAGACATGGCCAGCGTCTCCGATGCGTTCTCCGTCGCCATGGCCACGAGTCGGCGCTTGTCTCCGCGCTTCGGATGCCGGACCTCGACCCGCGTCCCGCGCTTGTCGGAGAGCCAATCCTGGAGCAGACCCAGGTCCTCGAGCTCGTCCGGGATCAGGACCAGCCTGGGCGGCTGCAGGCCGCCCTCGTAATGCTGACGCAGGAACGATGAGATCACCGAACCCGCCGACTCATCCTTGACTCCTGCGAGGTTGAAGTGGTCCGATCCGGCCATGTTCTGGCCGCGAATGAAGAGCACCTGGACGACGGCTTCGTCGCCGTCGACCGCCAGCCCGAAGACATCGATCTCCGCTGCCGCCGTGTCGGCGGTGAGTTGTGTTTCGGTGACCCGCTCGACGGAGGCGATCTGGTCGCGCAGTTGGGCGGCTCGCTCGAAGTTCAACTCCTCCGCCGCGTCGGTCATGGCGGTCTTGAGCTGTTTGACCACGGTCTCGCTCTTGCCGTCGAGGAAGAGCATGGTCTGGTCGATGACCTCCTTGTACTCGTCCGGCGTGCAGAACGAAGTGCAGGGGGCGATGCAGCGGCGGATGTAGTACTCGAGGCACGGGCGTGGATCCGAGCCCGTGATCTCCTTGTCGCAAGAGCGCCAGGGGAAGAGTTTCTTGACCAGATCGAGCGTCGTCCGCACCGACTTGGCCGATGCGTAGGGTCCGAAATAGCGGCTGCCGTCTTTGGTCGCGCGACGGGTGATGGTGACCCTCGGCCAGGGAGCGTCAACGTCGATCTTGAGATACGGATAGTGCTTGTCGTCTTTGAGCCTGACGTTGAAAAACGGCTGGTGCCGCTTGACCAGCGTCGCCTCGAGATGGAGGGCGTCCTGCTCCGTGTGAGTCGTGACGTACTCGAGCTGCGCGATCCGTGATGCGAGGATGCGCGTCTTGCCCTCGAGCGAACGCGGCGAACCGAAGTAACTGCGCACTCTGGACTTGAGATTGGCCGCCTTGCCGATGTAAATCACCCGGCCATTGGCGTCGCGGAACGTGTAGACCCCGGGCTTCGCCGGCATCGCAGAGACCTGTGCCTGGAGCTGGGCGCGGGTCTGGTCGCGTGAGGAACGGGCCGCCTTGGTGGTCACGGATTCAGATTAGCGAAGCGATGACTGAGGGGAGGTCTGGGCCGCGCATCAAGTGCGGGGCATCGGGGAGCGAGTGCGGGGCGAAGGGGAGGAGGAAGTGAGGTATCGGGGGAGCGGGTGTGAGTGGTGGCGCGCCCGGCAGGACTTGAACCTGCGACCTCTGCCTCCGCAGGGCAGCGCTCTAATCCGCTGAGCTACGGGCGCATCGAAATCGGCTTGAGTCGTGGTTGGAATGATTGGAGCGTTGGTGCCGACGGAGGGATTCGAACCCCCACGGGCTTAAGCCCACTACGCCCTGAACGTAGCGCGTCTGCCAGTTTCGCCACGTCGGCAACGAGCCGGGGCCTCTCAGGCCCCGCATCACTCCAATTGACGGCCAACCTCCCCAAGCGTATCCGCTGATCGTCTGCTGGTGGGCGATGCAGGACTTGAACCTGCGGCCTCTCGGATGTGAACCGAACGCTCTAGCCAGCTGAGCTAATCGCCCCACTCGATTGCACGTCGATTGACGCACCCCGAGGTGCTGGTGGTAGCAGCGGCAGGACTCGAACCTGCGACACGGGGCTTATGAGTCCCCTGCTCTGCCAACTGAGCTACGCTGCCACGTTTTCTCAGGGTATCGCACACTATCGGGCAGCGCCGTTGTCGTCAAAGCTCCGGGCCCGGCCTGAGCCTGACCAATCGCATACTCTGACGCAGATATCCGAGGCCGACCGAATCGAAGGGCAAGGCCCGTGGCGATCGAGTGGCGTCCCAACGATCCGGACTTCTCGCTATCCGGTCAACTCCTGGTCGCCTCGCGCCATCTGGCCGATCCGAACTTCTTTCGCACGGTCGTCCTGATCCTCGAACAACAAGAAGGCACGCTGGGCGTCGTCCTCAACCGACCCACCGCCGTGGCCATCGCCGACGTAGTCCCCGATTGGATCGAGCTGGCCGCGCAACCGGCGGTCATCTTCCAGGGCGGCCCGGTCGAGCGAACAGCGGCGATCGGGCTCGCTCGACCGGACGGTCCGTTCGACTCCGAACAGAGCTGGTTCACACTGTCAATCACGGAAGCTGGCCAGGAACTGGGAATCGTCAACCTGAGCGCACAGCCCAGCGACCTGGTCGGCGTCGTCCGCGATCTGCGGATCTACTCGGGATACGCTGGATGGAGCGCAGGCCAACTCGAGAGCGAGATTCAAGCTGGAGGCTGGTTGGTACTCGATCATGCCGGATTCGATCCGCTGACGAGCGATCCGGCCACGCTCTGGAACCAGGCGTCCAGCGCGGCCGCCAGTGGGCAAGGAGTCAGGGCCATCGACGGGCCAACAGTCGAGAACAACTGACAGGGTCCGGAGGGCGCTGCTGTTGGCAACAGGACAGGGAGGATTGAGCGATGGCCGACAACTTCCTCAGCCGACTGCGCCAGAAGCAACAGTCCTACGTGCTGTTCACCTTCCTCCGCAGGCCCTATTCGCGGCGCGACGCCATCAACCGAATCCTGGTCGTTGCCGCGATTGCCACGGCGATCGTCGCGCCGATTTTCCTCGGACGCGGCGGCGGCGACGCCACCGAGGGCGCCAGCGCCGAGTACGCCGCGCAACTCGTTGAGCTGGAAGAGGCACGTGCGGAACGCGACGAGCAAGGTTCGTCGGCCGATATTGATGCGCGCATCGCGCAACTTGAGGAAGAGACACGCCTCGGTTACCTGGAGCGCGACGGCGACGCCTCGGACAAGGGTGCGCTCGCGCCCGATTTCCGGCTGCTGGACCTTGAAGGCAATCCTCACCGGCTCTCCGAGATCGGCGGGCCGATCGTGCTCAATTTCTGGGCGAGCTGGTGCGAGCCGTGCATCGAGGAGATGCCCGAGTTCGAACTCGTCAATCAGGAGGCGCTGGGCAGGGTGACCTTCGTTGGCGTCAACGATGGCGAGGACCTGGCCACGGCGCGTGAGTTCGCCTATGAGGTCACCGGGGTGACGTATCTCGTCCTGCTCGACCCGACCAAGTCGATGACCGACGGGCCGTACCCGCTGGTCGGCCGTCCGACCACCTACTTCATCGGCGCCGACGGGATCATCAAGGAGCTGCGCGTTGGCATCGTCGACCTCGAGACGCTGCGCGAGCTGGTCGGTCAGTTGATCGGCGAGGATGTCGGAGCGGCGGAACAGGAAGGGGTGCCCGCGGACTACAGCGAAGCGGCGATCAACATTCTCGATTCCGCGCGAGCCAACTACGCTGCAGCGGCCGAACTGATCGAGCGCTGGCGCGAGCAGCCTCAGGTGCTGACCGATCCCGGCTGGCAGCGCAACATGCAGGCGCAGACTCGCGCCTGGTCCGATCTCTCCGAGCAGGTTGCGGCCCTCGCGCCGCCGGAGCGATGGAGTGACCTGCACGAACGCGTCTCGGATTCGATGGCGCAGATTGCCAATGCGGCCGGTCCGCTGGTCCGCGACGCGCTCGAAGCCGGCAACGCGGACGGGATGCAAACCGCCACGACCCTCTTCGACACCTTCCGCGACCTCTTCGACCTCGCCGCCGACAATCTCCAGGGCGTCATCGAGACTCAGCAGTAAGCTCAGAGCGAGGCGCAGTGGGCGATTAGCTCAGGTGGCTAGAGCGTCCGGTTTACACCCGGGAGGTCGGAGGTTCGAGTCCTCCATCGCCCACCATTCCAGTGGACAGAGAGCGTCCGTCCGGAAATCGGGGGAGATCGATATGCGCGTCATGGTGTTGGTCAAGGCGACCGAAGATAGCGAAGCGGGCGTCATGCCCACGACCGAGATGTTCGACGCGATGGGCTCCTTCAACGAGGAACTCGTCAATGCCGGCATTATGCAGACGGGTGAGGGCCTGAAGCCGACGTCCGCCGGCAAGCGCGTCGCGTTCGACGGCGATTCGCGCACCGTGATCGACGGCCCCTTCGGCGTCACCAACGAGTTGGTTGCGGGATTCTGGATCTGGGAGGTCAAGGATCTCGAAGAGGCCGTCGAATGGGCCAAACGAGCGCCCAACCCGATGCCGGGACCGAGCGAGATCGAGATTCGCCCGTTCTACGAGTATGAGGACTTCGGCGACGCCATGTCCCCGGAGCAAGTCGAACACGAAGAAGGACTGCGAGAGCGTCTCGGGGAGTAGGCGCGGCTAGTCTCGAACCATCGCATAGAGCAAGGCATCGATCACCCGGCCGTCCTTGACGATGCTCTTGCGTAGTCGCCCCTCGAGTTCGTATCCGGCTTTCTCCAATACTCGGCCCGAGGCCGGGTTCCACTCAAAGACCTCGCCGTACAACCTGACCAGGTCAAACTCGGAAAAGGCCCAATCCGAGGTCGCCTTCAGCGCAGCGGTCGCGATGCCCTGACCCCAGTGCGGCTCGCCCAGCCAGTAGCCGATCTCGGCCGAGCGTCGATTGACGTCGGACTGGAGCGTGATCCCGATGCCGCCGATCAAATCCGTGTCGTTGGCGATCGCGAGGTTGGTCTCGGGCGACTGTGTGGTCGCAAACTCGATCCACTCGTGGGCGTTCGAGAGCTCATAGGGGTAGGGGAACGTGTCGCGCATGTTGCGCGACACGTTGCGGTTGTTGGCGTTGCGGGCCAGCGCTTCGGCGTCGTCGGGGTGGAAGCTTCTGACCTGCCATTGACCGATCTCGATTCGCATGCCATTGGCTTACCAATCGCGTGGGAGATTGACAAGGTTCCGGCTGTCACACGGCCTATGCTCGCTGCAACGAATAGCGAAGCGGGGATCGGAGCCAGACATGGAACAGCTCGAACCAGACCTCTGGCAGACATCGCCGCGCGCCGTCGCCGATGGTGTGTCGACACGGGCGTATCTGCTGATCAAGCCCTCGGGCAATCTGCTGATCTACAACCTCGGCGAGGACCAGGAAGACGATCTCCAGGCGATCGAGCACCTGGGCGGCGTCTCGGTCCAGGTGTTGAGTCACCGGGACGAAGCAAGCCCCGCCCTGCACACGGTTCGCGAGCGGTTCGCTTCGCGGCTCGCGTATCACGACGCCGACGCTCACGCGATTCGCGATCAGGCCCAAGCCGATCTGTCCATCGCCCCGGGTTGCAGCGACCCAGCGCTGGCGGGTGTCGAGGTTTTGCACACGCCCGGGCACACGCCGGGCAGCGTGACGCTGCGCTACGAGTCGCCGCACGGCAAGACCTACCTGTTTACCGGCGACACAATCGTGCCGGTGTCCGGAGGCTGGGCGACTGCGGTGTACCCGGAGCTTGAAAGCGATGCGGCAGCGCTGGTCGAGAGCCTGACGGTCCTCAGGGACGTGGATGCCGACTTGCTTGTCAGCAGCGCCTTCGTCGGCGACACCGGAACGGTCGCGTTGACTCCCGATGCCTGGCATGAGGCCGTTGATGGTCGAATCGAGAGTCTCAGGCGGCGGTTCAACTGCTGATTGCGGTGAACGGATTGATCACGCGCAGACCGCCGTAGTCCTGTTGGTCGCTGAGGTCTTCCGAGTAGACCGCATCGCAGTCCATTGCCTGTGCGGCGGCCAGAATGGCGGCGTCCCAATAGGAGAGTTGGAAGCGCTGGCAGATGTCCAGGGCAGACGCAAACAGCGCTCGATCGAGACTCTGTGCGGGAAACGCGTTCAACTTGTCCAGGAATTCCAGCGCATCCTGGTGGGTGAGACGACCATGACGTGATGGTCGAGTGGCCTGATAGTAGAACTCCTGGAGGACCTGTACGGAGAGGCACAGATCGTTTCGTTCGAGCAGATCCAGGGCGATCCGGCTCTTGACTTCCTCGGCAGGGTGCAGACTGGCGGCGTACAGGAGTACGTTTGTGTCAGTCAGGCGCATGGCGGTCGTACAATTGCTCCCGCGGGACGTTGTCGGCCACGCGGAAGTTCGGACTGTTGCGACGTATCTGCTCCCTTACTTCGTGTAGCCCGCGCATGCGACGCTCGGACGCGGTCTCCCGTTTCTGGGACCCGGGGCCGGCGTCGGAAAGGCTCTGCAGGTACTCGCGTACGAGCGCCGAGACGGAGGTGTCCAGCTCGGCCGCTCGGATGCGAGCCTGGCGGTAGGTCTCGTCGTCGACGGAGACTGTGATGTTTCTCATTGCCAGCACTCCAGCCCGCAGTTATACGGTTTCTGTGACTCACAGTATCCGGGCTCCATTGGATCGTCAACGCGAGGATGCGGGCAGCATCTCCTGGAATCGCGAGGTCCGACCTGACTTGGCGGCGTTGACCCGCTGACGGGGTCTACGTAGCCTCTGAGTATCCGCGATCGCGGAGGGAGCGTTGTGATGTCCTCGAAACTCCAGGATTGGTTGGACGGGCCCTACGCCAAAGCAACCGGTCGGTTCCCCGAGCGCCGCGAGGAGTTTCGGCGATCATCCGGAGATCCGCTTGACCCGATCTATGTGAACGGCGACAACGGTGAGCTGGGCCCGCTGCCGGGCGAGTATCCCTACACCCGAGGCATCCAGCCGACGATGTATCGCGGCCGACTCTGGACGATGCGTCAATATGCCGGGCAGGAGGACGCCGAAGCGTCCAACCGCCGCTACCGGTTCCTGCTTGACCAGGGTCAGACCGGTCTGTCGGTCGCCTTCGACCTGCCCACACAGATCGGCTACGACTCCGACGCGAACATGTCGGAGGGCGAAGTGGGCAAGGTGGGTGTCGCGATCGACTCGATTGAAGACATGCGGACGCTCTTCGACCAGATTCCGCTCGACCGTGTGACCACGTCGATGACGATCAACTCGACTGCGAACATTTTGCTGTCGCTCTATGCGGCGGTTGCGGAGGAGCAGGGCGTTGGCCGCGACAAGATTGGCGGCACCGTTCAGAACGACATCCTGAAGGAATACATCGCTCGCGGAACGTACATCTACCCGCCACAGGCGTCGATGCGCCTGATCACCGACAGCTTCGACTACTGCACCCGTGAAGTGCCGCGCTGGAACACGATCTCGATTTCGGGTTATCACATGCGCGAGGCCGGCTGCACGGCGGCGCAGGAGATTGGATTTACGCTGGCCAACGCGATCGCGTACGTCGAGGCGGCGCTTGAGCAGGGTCTGGAGTTCGACAGCTTCGGACCGCGACTCTCATTTTTCTTCGCCTGTCACAGCAACTTCCTCGAAGAGATCGGCAAGTTCCGCGCTGCACGGCGGCTCTGGGCCGGCATCGCCAGGGATCGCTTCGGCTCCGAGAACCAACGCGCGCAGATGCTGCGCTTCCACACCCAGACCGGCGGCGTGACGCTGACCGCTCAACAGCCCGACAACAACGTCATCCGCACGACCCTGCAGGCGCTCGCCGCCGTGCTGGGCGGAACCCAGTCGCTGCATACGAATTCGCTCGACGAGGCCCTGGGCCTGCCATCCGAACACGCGGTCGAGGTCGCGCTGCGGACCCAGCAGGTGATTGGCTATGAATCGGGCGTCGCAGATGTCATCGACCCGCTTGGCGGCTCGTACTACATCGAGCAGACCACCGACCAACTTGAGGAAGAAGCGCGCAACTACATCGAACAGATCGACGCGCTCGGAGGGGCGGTTGCGGCGATCGAACAGGGCTACCAACAGGCTGAGATTCTCGAGGCTTCCTCGCAGTTCCAGCGCGAGGTAGAGACGGAATCCGAGGCGGCGCGCGCGGGAGACCGCGCGGCCGGCAAACAGGGACGCGTGATCGTAGGCGTGAACCGCTTCGAAACCGACGAGGAAACGGATGTGGAGATCGTTCGCGTCGATCCCTCGGTGCGAGAGCGCCAGGTCGAGAAGCTTGAGCGCCTGCGCGACAGTCGGGATGGCTCGGCAGTGAGCGGCTCACTCGATGCGATCCAACAGGCCGCTTCGACCGACGAGAACCTGGTCCCGTTGATGTTGGATGCCGTCAAGCAGTCGGCTACGTTGGGCGAGATCTCGGACGCACTGCGCGAGGTCTGGGGCGAGTACCGCGAGCGAATCGTCGTTTAGGGACGGCAAGGTGCCTTTCGGAAGACGAGTAGTTGGACGAGGGTCGGCGGGCGACCCCGAGGGTCGCTCCGACAACGGCTGGTCGGACGCGCAGCGTCTGCGCTATTGGTGGCAGGCCGAGCGTGAGTTGCTCCTCACCGCCCTGTCTGCGGTGCCCGAGGACTTGGTTCACGACCCGTTGTCGGATGACGCGTGGTCGCCGAACGGGGTGGCGGCGCATCGCTTGTTCTGGGAGGCGGAGGAGCGGGCGGCAATCGAGGAACACCTCGGCGGAGCGTTTCCATCATTGCTTGACTTTCCGACACGCCGGATTGATTCAACCAACGAGGCTGCCGTCGCGTCACTTGGCGATCGGCGTCTGCCGGCGCTGGTCCGAGCACTGAGAGACTTGCGGGAGCGCACCGCGACGCTGGTGGAACGCGTTCCTGACGTCGACCTCAACACGCCCGGCAATCCGGCTCGGATTCTGCTCGGCGTAGCGTTGGAACATGACCGCGAACATCGGCGTGAGTTACAGGTCCGATTCGGCGCAGCCCGCAGCGACGCCTGACTCAACGTCCCGGAGCGAATGGGGAGCGACATGACCCTGACTCACCTGCACCACATCGGCATGGTCGTCCGCGATGCGGACAAGGCAGCCGAACTCTGGCGCGACACGTTTGGTCTGACCAAAGCGGTGGACCGGGTCGTCGAGGACCAGGGCGTGCGCGGCATCGTCTTCCCGTTGGACAACTCCGAGATCGAACTGCTCCAGCCGATCCGTGAGGGAACGGGCATCGCCAAGTTTCTCGAGACCAACGGCGAAGGATTCCACCACCTCTGCCTCGGCACGAATAACGTGGCCAACGAGCTGCGAACCGCTGAAGCCAACGGCATGACCATGATCGACACCGAGCCGCGCGAGGGCCTGGCCGGCATGATCGGCTTCATCCACCCGCGTTCCAATCATGGCGTGCTGATCGAGCTGGCCCAACCGCCCGACGACGCGCCCGTCCACGACGGGCCCGCGGAAGGCCCGTATCCGCATGCATTGCACCACATGACGATCGCCGTCAACGAGATTGCTCCCGTCGTCGACGAGTGGACCGAACGATTCGGTTTCAGCGTCGACCGCCACATCGAGTCGGAGGCGCTCGGCCTTGAGGCGCAGTTCCTGAGGCTCGGCGCTACCGACGTTGAACTCGTGCGCCCGTTCGAGGGCAGCGGCGGGCCGTTACCGCGCAAACTGGAGACGTCGGGCGAGGGGATGTTCATGCTCGCCCTCACGGTCCGCGACGCGGCAGCGACCGTCGACCACCTGCGCGACCTGGGCTGGACGGTCACCGACGCCAACGCCGGCGCGTTCATTTCGCCCAAGCACACTTATGGTGCACGGCTGCGCCTGTCTGAGGCATAGGCCAAAAGGACGGGACCCGAATGCTGCTCAGTCGAATCGCTCGTGGACGAACAGGACTGCTTCCTGAGCTGACAACTCATGTGTGGCGTGCCCGGTTCTGACGAACAGTCGCTTCGCCTTGTCATACACCGGTTGACTGACAGGCTCGCATCGAACGGTCATCACTCGAGCCGAGCCAAAGTCCTCGAAGTTCGCGTGGATGTTGGCCCAGACTGATTCGCCAAGTTGCGAATTGACAAGATTTGTCAGGTGCAGATTCATCTTGTCCTCGGATCCAAACTCGTCTGCTTCGACACCGACCGCAGTCCCATCGTCATGAACTCCGATGATGAGCGTTCCACCTTTCAGGTTGAGGAATCCTGCGATCGTCTTGACGACCGCGTGTTCCATCGCGGAGTCTCTCGTCCCCGTGTGAAGGTTCGTCCGCAGCGTAGATTTGAACTCGACATCGTCGCCCTCACCGCCAGCGACGAGCGCTTGGATGTTGAGGACAGGCTGCGCGATTGCTGGCGACGGCTCAAGCGTTCCAATCCGCTCAAATCCTTCTCTGATCAGCGCCGCCATGAGTTCCCGTCTGGCCGCCAAGAACTCCTTGTATTCCATCATCTGCCATCCGATCGGCAGTGCGTGCAGCCGATACATCCGGTGCAGCGTCGTTTCGCTGACTGCTGCCCCTTGCAACGCCCTTTCAAACTGAGGGACGTATTCAACGGGGGGCGCGGCTCCAATCTTGATGTTGTCCGTCCACTCGACGTACGCGTAGTTGGCGATCTGGTTCGTATCTCGCCTCTCAGTCACGCCAAGTGTGGACAGGTGCGTCTTCGGGAAGAGATGATGTCGCTCAATCGACTTGGCCGGCTTGACGAATGGATCCAGCCAGTCCGAAACATTCGTATCCGAAAAGAGTACCGGCGCGTTTAGCAGAACCTGCGCGGCATGGTACGCGGTCAGCGATGGACTACGTCCTGATGATGTCGCCAGTTCGTTGGGCAGCGTTACGCTCCAGAAGTCGTTGGTGAGTGCAATGTCACTGGCATTCTGGAGCGCACCCAGGAACTCCGCTGGCGTCTTGGCAGTCCGGAGCATGGCAAGATCTGACTCCATCGCCGACTCGGGCGATCCTGTGTACCGCCCGGTCAGGGAGGACATGAAGAACCAACGTGCGACAGCGTTGCGGAGAGTCTTCGGTGCGACCTGCAACTCCGTGCGGCCAATCAGGTATAGCGTGTATGCGAAGAACAGCGCCGTCTCGGAATTGATCATCCGCTTGCTTCGGTAGCCGGCCTGGGTGAGGCACTGCAGGAAGTCGTGCCAGTACGTGAGGTTGAGCGTCTTCTCCTGGGCTGTCTGCAGGAGCTTGAACTGCTCGTCGCGGAGATCCTCAGAGAACTCCCCCGAATCTACGTCTTTGCCGCGCAGGATCGAATAGACATACTCGAGGCGAGCCCGACGGAACGCGAGCCCGACCCCAACGCGCAGCAGCCGATCCGGTGTTGGCTCGATGAAGGGATTGAACGGCGATGGCTCGGTGATGTTGGGCTGCTTCGAAAGTCGCGCAAACTCCTCTAGCGCGGTTCTTCCTTCGTCCCAGAAGACGGACATCAGGGTGAGGATGAAGTCGGCTTGATTGAGTGGCTTGCCCGTGCTGTTGATCCTGACAAATACCTCCGCCACGTGTTCTTCCTGGACGTTGCTGGCGAGCTGCAACGCGGTTAGCGGGAAGGTCGAAAGTCCCTGCAACCTTCCCAACGCTTCCTCAGCCGCCCCTCTGTCTACGTCGGACACCGGGCGAGCCTTTTCGAGGCGAGTGATGTAGTCATTGAAGGTGGCAATCAGATTCCGTTGGCCGCTCAGCAGGGGAGTGATGTCAGAAACGAACGAGCGGTCGTTGTCCGTCGCGGCGCTGGCGACGTCGAAGCGGCCGTTGAGCGGGTTGAACGCGATGCGAATCCGTTCGCGCGAGAAGTCGCTGCGAACCACCTCCTCGCCGGTGAAAACTGCGTACAGCGAGGTCAGGCGCTGCTGGCCATCGACGATCACGAGCGACGGGGCGACCTGTTTCTGGTCGCCGCCGATGGTGCGATTGGTAGGTTCGACACCAGTCTGCCAGAGCAGGAGGTAGCCGACTGGGTAGCCCCGGTACATCGAGTCGAGCAGGTCCCGTACCTTGACATTCTTCCAGACGAAAGGACGCTGGATGTCGGGCAGGCCAATATGTCCGGTCTTGATCTGCCCGAGTAACACACTGAGTGGAAACGTCACTTGCTGGAAGACGGTCTGGTCCATCGGCTTACCCCTACGGGATACGGGTTCGTGTCCGGTTCCCGCGAAGTCTATTGCCAAGATCGGCTGAACCAGACGGGCGGACCTTCTAAGCTGAAGCCGATCCACACTCGGTGAGGTGATGCTATGGCCGATACTGCTGTTGAACAGATCCGCGTCCTGGTCGCGAAGCCGGGACTCGATGGACACGATCGGGGCGCGAAGATTGTCGCCCGGGCCCTGCGCGACGCCGGCATGGAAGTGATCTACACGGGCATTCGGCAGACTCCGGACATGATCGCCGAGGCGGCCCTCCAGGAAGACGTCCACGTGGTTGCGCTCTCGGTGCTCTCGGGGGCTCACCTCGAGTTGTTCCCGCGCGTGGTCGACGCCTGCCGCCAGCGCGGCATCACTCCCGATAACACGCTGTTCCTCGGCGGCGGCATCATTCCCGACGAGGATGCGGACGCGCTCAAGGAGACGGGCTTCTCCGCCGTCTTCGGACCCGGTGCGCACACCGGCGACATCGCCGAGTACGTGCGTGCCCACGTGCCCGAACTCGACCGTTCGTGACGACTGAGACGGTTCCCCCTGCGAACGCGCAACTCACAGGCCGACTGGCCGAACTTGAGCAGCGGATGCTGGCCAAGGATCGACGCGCGCTGGCGCGAGTTCTGAGCTGGGTCGAAAGTGGCGACCAGCGCGGGCGCGACATGCTCAGCGCCCTCTACCCGCGCAGCGGCCGCGCCCGCACGATCGGCCTGACCGGGTCGCCCGGCGCCGGCAAGAGCACCGTGACCAACGAACTGGCCAAGGCGTTCCGACAGCGCGGCCAGAGCGTCGGCATCGTCGCCATCGATCCGTCGTCTCCCTACACCATGGGCGCCATCCTCGGCGACCGCGTGCGAATGACGGAGCTCTATTCCGACCCAGACGTCTTCATCCGCTCGCTCGCGTCTCGGGGAGCGCTCGGAGGCCTCTCGGCGGCGACGCAGGACGTGGTTCACGTACTCGACGCCTACGGCAAGGATGTGATCCTGATCGAGACCGTCGGCGCGGGACAGGACGAGGTCGACATCGCCGGCGCCGCGCAGACGACGGTCCTCGTCAACACCCCCAACATGGGCGACGAAGTGCAGACGCTGAAGGCCGGGATCATGGAGATCGCCGACGTGCTCGCCGTGAACAAGTCCGACTTGCCGGGCGCCGACCGGATGGTCTCGGCGCTTAAAGCGTTGCTCTCGCTCAATCCCGACCGCGGCTGGGATCCGCCCGTCGTCAGGGTCGTCGCGACGCAGGGCGAAGGAACCGACAAGCTGGTCGCAGCCTGCGACGCGCACTTCGACGAGTTGCAGTCGTCGGGCAGGCTGGAGTCGGCCGAGCTCGAACGAGCGCGCCAGCAGATCACCGCGTTGGCCCGAGCCAACGTGCTCAACCAGCTGCACACCGAAGCGGGCGAGGAACGCCTGAACCGATTGGCCAATAACGTCGCCTCGCGCGTCGCAGACCCGCACACCGCCGCGGCGGCCTGGCTGGCCGGATCATGAGTCAGTCCGACGCCGTCCAGCGCCTACAGATTCGCTTCGCGGCCGAGGGTCCCTTGAAGTACGTCTCGCATCTCGACCTGATGCGGGTCTGGGAACGGGTCTGCAAACGAGCCGATCTGCCGCTTGCGACATCGCGGGGCTTCTCACCGAGGCCCAAGATCGCCCTGGCCGCGCCGCTAGCCGTCGGGGCGACCTCGGAAGCGGAGATCCTCGACCTCCTGCTCACTAGCCGGGTCGACTTGCAGTCAACGATGCGTGATCTGTCGGCAGAGCTCACACCCGGACTCCAGATCATCGATATCCGCGAGGGGGCGCTGAAGCAGGCATCTCTGCAGTCGATGCTCCGCGCGGCCTGCTACGAGGTTGAAGTGCCTGACCGGCGCTCGCCCGAAGCGTGGCGGCGGGCGATTGACGACTTGCTCGCTCGTGACGAGATCCCCTGGAGTCACCGACGCGGCAAAGACACGAAGTCCTACGACCTGCGCCCGCTGATCCTCGCAATCGAGCTGTTGGGTGTGCAGGAAGGGACGGCTCGGTTGGACATGAGGCTGCGCAACGATGAGCGCGGCGCCGGACGCCCGGAGCAGGTCACACTCGCCCTCGGCGCGGCCGAGGAACCGACGCGCATTCATCGCACGGCCATCGAGTTGGCTGCGGAGCCGGTGACGGCATGAAGCGGATACTGCTCCTGCGTCACGTGGAGTCGGAAGCGAACAAAGCCGGCGTCGGCCTCGGACGCACCGACTCCCCGCCGACCGAGCTTGGACTGCGCCAGATGGACGCGACCGTGGCGGCGCTGCGAGACCAGGAGATCACTCGCGTCATAACCAGTCCGCTCTCCCGAGCGAGACTGCTCGCCGAGGCGATCGCCGAGTCGCACGGTGTCGAAGCGGTGGCCTGCCACGATCTGCTGGAGCTTGATGTCGGCGACATGGAAGGCCTCGAGTGGCCCGTTGCCCGCGCACGGTATGGCAAGTTCCTCGATGCCTGGCGCAGTGACGATTCGATCAACGTCACCATGCCGGGAGGCGAATCGCTCGCCGATGTCTACCACAGATCTCACGGCGTCTTCGATGCGCTCGTCGCTGATCCCGCCGACGGAGCCGGCCTGATCGTGACGCACAACTTCGTCGTCAAACTGCTGGCTGTCCACGCCCTCGCCATGCCGCTCGACGCCTGGCGTCGAATCGACACGTCGTTGGCTGCGATCACCTCGTTTCGTATCGACGATGGCACGCCGGCCCTGGAGCGCCTCAACGATCGGCATCACGTCGCCGGCCTGTAGCCGATCGCAGAGGTGTACAGTGCCTACGGCGGCGGCGCAGCTCGCGCAGCATGGACGACACCTCGGCTGAAACCTCGACCGCGCCCAGGCGCCGGACCGAACCCAGGCCAGCGGCGTTGCCCTGGATCGTTCGCCGGATCGCATTCGTCGGCTCGTTGTTGCTGGTGGGTTTCGTTGTCTTTAGTGGAGTCGAAGGACTCGTCCAGGCCAACAGCCTCGACGACCGCATCGCCAGCACAACAGCGGAGATCGAGGAGCTACGGCGCGACGCGGATCAGCTCGCCGCGCTGGTCGCCTGGTTGGATTCCGATGCCTACATCGAACGCATCGCACGCGAGGATCTCGGTATGGTCCGTCCCGGCGAGGAGTCCTTCGCTGTTCATGCGCCGCACCGCGGTCAGCTCGAAATCAACAGCTCTCCCTGGTGGGCCAATCTCCTCCCGGAGGACGCCCAGTAGGTCCCGCGCCCGGAGCGTCCGGTGATGCACCCAAGCGACCGTGCAATCCGCGAAATCGGACGCCGCGCCGCGCGAGGCGTGGTTGAGCTACTCGGCGTCGGATACGAGCGTCCCTTGATTGCTGCGGTGTCGGGAGGCGCAGACTCTTCGGCAATGCTGCTGCTGCTCGCCGACACCACCGCCCGGCACGGTTGGAGCGTGCGCGCTGCACATGTCGATCACCTGATTCAGTCGGATTCAGTGCGCCAGACGTTTCGATCGTCCAGCCGGGAGCTCGCCGATCTGGTCGGCGTGCCATACCACGTGGCCGAAGCGGACGCGCCGTCGGAGGCTGAACGTGCTTCCGGAGGCCTCGAGGCAGCGGCTCGCGCGGTTCGTTATCGAGCGTTGAAGCAGCTGGCGCTGGACTGTGGTGCGCCGGCCATTGTCGTCGCCCACACCCGGGACGACCAGGCGGAGACGGTCCTGCTGCACATGATCCGCGGCTCAGGCCTCGACGGCCTGAGTGGGATGCCTCAAGTCCGCGATCTGGGCGACGGCGTGCGTCTGGCCCGTCCGCTGCTGGACGTGACCAGAGCCGAAACCGTGGCCGTCTGTGACGCCTACGGTGTGACGCCGGTCGACGATCCGTCCAACGACGAGCCGATCTATACCCGAAACCGGGTGAGGCAGTCGTTGCTGCCCATGCTCGAGTCCTTCAATCCCAACATCTCGGAACGACTGGCCGAGCTGGCGAAGTCGGTCGGGGCCGATCGCGAGCTCCTGGAGCTGGTCGGCAGCCAGACCCTGCAGCAGCTCCGTGGAGCGAGCGGCAAACTCGCCCGTCGCCAGTTCCTCGCGCTCCCCGGGCAACTCCAGGTGCGCGTGATCAGGGCGTTCTGCGCCGAGCAGGGCATCACGTTGACGGCGGAGCGCACCGCTGCGGCGCTGCAGGTGATTCTGCATGGCCATGGCGTAGTGGAGCTGTCTGGTCGACATAACCTGACTGTGGCGAGGGGCACAATTGCACTTGCTCCACCGTGTCCACCGCAGGATGTCGCTGGTTGACATCGCGGATCGCGCCGGGCTACTATTGACGTCTGCGCAAATGCAGGGCGCACCAGATGGTCAAGCGCCAGTCGCCCCGCATCGGCCAGGCCTTAACAATTGGAGAGCGGAAGTCCAGTGTGCTTGGGGAGCCCCCCAAGTCCGGAATCGCGCCGTTTCGACGCCTTCGGGCGGAAGAATGGCGGCGATGTCCGAACAATCTCTACCTTTGCAGCCGACTCGATCGGCTGATCCAATGGAGAGTTTGATCCTGGCTCAGGATAAACGCTGGCGGCGTGCCTTACGCATGCAAGTCGAACGAAGCCCCTCGCTTCGGCGGGGGTGACTGAGTGGCAAACGGCTGAGTAACGCGTAGGTGATCTGTCCCGAGGAGGGGAACAACCCGTGGAAACGCGGGCTAATGCCCCATACGCCCACCGGTTCAGCCCGGTGGGGAAATGCTCCGGCGCCTTGGGAGGAGCCTGCGTCCGATTAGCTGGTTGGTGGGGTAACGGCCTACCAAGGCGACGATCGGTAGCTGGTCTGAGAGGATGATCAGCCAGACTGGGACTGAGACACGGCCCAGACTCCTACGGGAGGCAGCAGCGAGGAATCTTGCGCAATGGGCGAAAGCCTGACGCAGCAACGCCGCGTGGGTG
>JAJDTU010000005.1 GCA_022826965.1 Dehalococcoidia bacterium
GCTGCGCAAGCGCGGGCCTTTCTCGACTGGCACGAACGTCATCGGTTCTGCGCCGTCTGCGGCGACCCGACGGCGGCCATTCAGGGCGGTATCTCGCGCAAGTGCACCACCTGTCCGGCCGAACACTTCCCGCGCACCGACCCGGTCGTGATCACCGTGGTGATCGACCGCGAGCGCGACCGTTGCTTGCTCGGACGCCAGGCCTCATGGCCGCCCGGCATGTTCTCTGCGCTGGCCGGCTTCATCGATCACGGCGAGTCGATCGAAGACGCTGTGCGCCGTGAGGTGGCCGAGGAATCGGGCATCGAGGCTGTCAACGTCCGCTATCACTCCTCTCAACCCTGGCCGTTCCCATCCTCGCTCATGATCGGCTGCCACGCCGACGCAGGCACGTCGGACATCAACTACGACGATTGGGAGATGGACGACGTCCAGTGGTTCACTCGCAGCGAGATCGACGAGTCGCTGTCCAAGCCGGCCGCGCAGCTCGGGCAGCCGGGATTGCCCGACGGCTCGCTCTCGCTGCCTGGACCGATGGCAATCGCGCACACGCTGATCAGCGCCTGGTCCAACGGCGACGTGTAGTGCGTCACCTTCGATTTGCCAGTTTCCGAGTACGATCTGTCGCATGACATCACTCCGCACCCTCGCCGTCGGCGCCCTCCTCGTCTTCTTCAGTGCGCTCGCATTCGCCTGCGCGTCGGAAGACGACCCAGAGCAGCAGGCAGCCGCGCAAGCGGTGGAGCAAGATCAGCCGGCCGAACCGGGACAACAACAGACGGTCGAGATCAGGTCACGAGACACGGATCAGCAGGAGCGGAGCAGCACGGGAGGTTCGGTCGAACAGCAGCAGGAGGCCGAGCAAGCGCAGGCAGCGGCGGACACCACATCAAGCGATCAGCAGCACGAACAGCAGCAAGGCCGGCAACAAGGCCAGCAGCAGGGCGAGCCTCAGTCGTCCGCAGGGCAGGCGCAAGCGGACGCGCCTGAGCAGCAGGCGGAGGCTCAATCGGTCCAGCAAGAGCAGCCTGAACAGTCGCAGTCAGAGGCGCAGCCGGAAGCGGAACAGGAGCAAGAGCAGACCGCCCAATCTGCCGATCCGCCCCAACGGGACCAGCTGACCTTGCGAGCGGAAGAGATCCGCGCCCAGGCGACCGCGCCGGAGCTGACGGGCCTGAACGGCTGGCTGAACGGCGAGGAAACCTTGATCGCACTCGAACTGGCCAAGGGCAATGTCGTTCTGATCGATTTCTGGACCTACACCTGCATCAACTGCGTGCGGACCCTGCCGTTCCTGACGTCCTGGGACCAGAAGTACCGCGACCACGGTCTCGTCATCATCGGCGTGCATACGCCCGAGTTCGCGTTTGAGGAGCGGGTTGAGAACGTCCGCACCGCGATTGCCGAGCATGACATCGAGTATCTCGTCGCCATCGACAATGACTACCAGACCTGGCGCGCGCTGCAGGGACGCCGCGGATGGTGGCCCCGGAAGTTCCTGATCGGACCGACCCCAGACGGATCGCCCATGGGTGTCCGCTACGACCACATCGGCGAGGGCGACTACGAAGAAACCGAAGTGGCCATTCGGGCGGCGCTCGAGGCAGTGGGCAAGGACTTGTCCGACGTCCCTTTCGGCGTTGATGTCGCGGTGCCGACCAGAGGCGCCACGCCCGGTCGGCAAACCCGAGAACTGTACGCCGGCTGGAGTCGGAACAACGGCGGGGGCGGTCCCTACGCCGGACAGGAAGCCTATTTCCTGGCCGGTCCTGGAATCCCCACCTTCTACACCGATATCCCGTCCGCGCAGCGCCAACACAACCTGTGGTACCTGCAGGGGGTCTGGGAGACTGATCGCGAGTCGATCGTCCATGCCCGAGAGACGAATGACCTTGAGGATTACATCGCCCTCCTGGTCCGCGGCCGGACGGCCAACGTCGTCCTGACCGTCGCCGAGGACGGCGAGCCGTTCAACGTCTACGTCGAACTGGACGGGAACTGGCTGCAGCGCGACGAGGCCGGCTCCCACATCCAGTGGGACGACGAGGGGCGTTCCTACATCCGCGTGACCGAGAATGACCTGTACCGCCTCGTGTTCCTGCCCGAGTGGTCGGAGCATGAGCTGAAACTGAGTTCCAACTCAGACCAATTCCGAATCTTTGCGTTCACGTTCGGCTCATACGTCGGCGGCGAGTAGCGTTGACATGTCTGGACCGGTACACGAGGACCGATCGAGCGAGGGGTTCCATGGCTTCACTTCGTAGCAATCCGCGGCTGAGCCGCTGGCGGCGACCGCTGGTACTGTCGGCGCTCGCGGCCGCGACCGTCCTGATGTTGACGGCCTGCGCCACAACGTCCGATGACCAGCAGCAAGAGCAGCAACAGCAGACTCAACAGGAGCAGACGGCGGCCGCAGCAGATTCGTCTTCAGCAGGCACGACCAGTTCCGGCTCCACCACCGCCACGGCGCCGCAACGCACAACCGAGCGAGCCGCCGAACCGGCCGAACAAGCGCAGCAACAACAGATGGTTGCCGAGGCTGCTCAGGAGCAGCAGTCTCAGGGCGACGCAATGCAGGAACAGCAACAGGACGACGACGGCATGGGCGGTATGTCGCCGGGCATGTCGGTCGGCATCCTCACCGAGGCCAACTATGACGACCTCAGCCCCAGGCTGCAGCTGCTGCGCGATTCCGGCTACCCCGTCTACGTCTCCGAACAGGGCTACACGATCGCCCTCGGCACCCCCGACCTGTCGCCGGGGATCCACCGCATCTCGATTGTGATTGAGGGGCCGGAGGGCCTGGTCGAGTCGCCGGCCATGAGAATCACGGTCGTGCCGGCAGATGCTCCGGGCGAGATGGAAGAGGTGGTGGCTCGGTTCTCACGCTTCCCCGACGGCGTTCGCGGGTTCCATGTCACCGCGGTCGACTTCGCGACAGTGGGCCGCTGGAACCTGATCCTGCATATCCCGTCCGCGGACGGCTTCACCGACGTCGGGATCGCAGTCGACATCCCGCTCGACACCCTGGCGCCGTCGGTCGGCGACGCGGCGCCGGCATCGGCCAGCCGCACCCTGCTCGACGTGCCCAACATCTCCGACCTCTCGACCGGCGACGAGCCCGATCCCGGCCTCTACATCATCTCCCTCGCCGACGCTGTCGACGCGGCCAAACCGTTCGTCGTGGTCTTCGCCTCGCCCGGCTTCTGCACCAACGCCTTCTGCGGACCGCAGGCCGAGGTGCTGTCGGAAGTGCGCACCCTCTTCGGCGACCAGGCCAACTACATCCACGTCGACCTCTACGAAAACCCCGAGCAGGTGCGTTTCGGCGAGGAGCCGATCGAGACCCCGCTCCTTGAGGAATGGGGTCTGCACACCGACGAGTGGACCTTCGTCGTCAACGCCGACGGCATCGTCGTTGCCCGCTTCGAAGCCTTCGCTCCCCTGGCCGAGGTCGAGGCGGCCCTGGCCGCCGTGCTCGAGGGCTAATCGTCCGGCGTCTCGATTGGCTGGTCTAGCGCGTTGCCGTACTCGTGCCAGGAGGCGTCGTAGTTTCGGCTCTGGTTGTAGCCGAGCAGTTGCAGGAGCCAGTATCCGTGCGCCGCACGGATGCCGCCCTGTCAATACGTGGTGACCGTCTTCTCCGGCGTAATCCCGAGGTCGGCGAGCATCGCGCGCAGCTCGGCCGGCGGCTTCAGCGTCCGCACCGGGCTGTCGAGCGTGTGCAGCCACTCCAGATGCACGGCGCCGGGGATCCGTCCGCCACGTTGCGTGCCGCGCTTGTTCGCGCCAGTCCATTCGCCATCCGAGCGCACATCCCAGAACACATGGTTCTCGTCCTCAAGTGCGCCCGGGATGTCGTCCAGCCGGCAAATCGAGTCGTCATGCGGCGCTGCAGGCGTGGGGTACTCAACCGCCTGCGGGCGATAGTTGTCCCGCGACAGCGGACGCCCCTCGGCGTACCACTTGTCCAGCCCGCCGTGCAAAATCTTGAAGTTGGTGTGGCCAAAGCGATCAAACGTCCACCACACGCGGGCTGCGTAGAGCGAGCCCGATCCGTCATAAGCCACGACCGTCGTATCCGGAGTGATGCCCATCCGGCCCACGAGTCCGGCCCACGCTTCGGGATCGGACATGCCGTAAATCTGCGAGTCGTCGCGTGGATCCGTCTTCCAGTAGCGCGACAGCGACCACACCGCCCCGGGGATGTGCAGGCGGAGATACGCGTCCAGCCGATCGCAGTCCAGGACCACGACGTCATCGTCGTCGATGTGCTCCGCGAGCCAATCCGTCTCGCAGATCAGTTCCGGCCGCACCCAGCCGTCACCTGAAGTCGTCATAACGAGTTCCCTCCCCAAGACGCCTTGCGTCCCTGGCGATCAACTGGTTCGCAGACTACTCCTCTGAGTCTTGCCCTGAGTTCTGCTGCGGCTGCGAATCCTGTTCGTCGCTCGCAACGTCGCGGGGCTCGGATTCGGTCGAACCGCTCGAACCCGACGGGTTGTACTCGCCTCGCAGGTATTCGATCGCGACGTACAACTGGATGTCCTGTCCGGCCTCGAAACCCGTGTCCGGGATCGCAATCTCGATGTCCGGCGCGATACCGACCCCCTCAACCTGCGCGTTGTTGGGAGTCAGGTAGCGGGCGATGCTGACATACAGGACGCTGCCGTCCGACAGGCGGCGCGGCACGTTGACCGTGCCTTTGCCTGTCGTGGTCACGCCGATCAGCACAGCCCGACCATGGTCGCGCAGCGCAGCCGCCATCACCTCGGCGCCCGACGCGCTGTGCTCGTTGATCAGGATCACCAGCTCGAGGTCAAGGCCCGCTCCGCCGGCGCGGTCGTTGAATACCTCTTCCTCGCCGTCGCGATTGATCTGGCGCAAGACCACGCCTTCGTCCATAAACTCGCCGGTCGTCTCAACGGTCGCCCGCAGCAGACCCCCCGGATTGCCCCGCACGTCCACGATCAGCTTCTCCAGACCCGCGTTGCGAGCCGAATCAAGCAACTCGAGCAACTCCCCTCGCGTCTCCTCGGTGAACTGGGAGATCAGGATGTAGCCAATGTCGGCAACAGGGTTCCCCGCGCGATCGCTGATCGGCAGCGACTCGACGCTCGGCACCACAATCCGATCACGCGTCACGACGATCAGCTCCTCCTCGCCGTCGGAGTGGCGAACAAGCAGCTCGACATCGGTCCCCTTGGGACCGCGAATCACGGCGACCGCTTGCTCGAGGCTCCATCCCTCCGTCGACTCCCCGTCCACTTCAAGGATGATGTCACCCGGTCGGATGCCCGCCTGTTGCGCCGGTGAGTTGCGGAACGGACGAACGATCACGATCGCTCCGTCCACCGAGTTCACGGTCGCGCCGATTCCTTCAAACGAGCCGCCGATGTCTTCGCTGGCCAGCCGATAGCGCTCGGCGTCGATAAACACCGTGTGCGGGTCGTCCAGTGCAGTCAAAATGCCGTCGATCGCCGCCTGGCGGGCGTCGAGCGCCTCGAATCTCGCCGGCTCGACGAAGTCCTTGTCCAGCACCTCCACGATTTCATCTAGCAGCGCGAAGCGGGACAACCGACCGTCCGGGACCGCCACCGCGTCATCGTCCTCATCACCATCGTCTGACGGTTGTACAACCGCCGGAACGGCGCCTGGTGAGGATCCGTCCCGTGAACTGCGCAGCAGCCTGCCGTAATCGTCTTCGGCGTCGATCACCCGCATGGCGCCGACGCCCAGTGCAAACGCCGCACCGATCATCACGAAGACCAACAACAGAATGGACCAGCGGCTGGGACCGCCGCCGCCATCACCTGTGTCCGGAACGAATGCGCGCTGGCCTGAATCGCCGCTCGATGGCGGCTCCCATCGAAGTTCTGACATCAGCCCAAACCTCTCCGCGCCGACGGCCCCGTCCTGCTGTCAACGTTATTCTTGACCTGTATCATCGCACTCAAATTACAGCGATCAGCCCGATCCACGGGAAGTCGAAGGAGGCCATCATGCCCGCAGTCGCCGGATACAGTCACGTCGCCATTTGCGTTTCCAACGTCGATGCGTCCAAACAGTTCTACGGGGAGCAACTGGGACTTGGTGAGATCGACCGGCCCGACTTCGGCTTTCCCGGCGCCTGGTACGAAGTCGGCTCGTTGCAGTTGCACCTGATGCAGCGCGAAATGGACCAGGACGTCGAAGGAATCGGCCCGCACTTCGCGCTCTACATCCCGACCGAAGACTTCCACTCCGAGGTTGAGCGCCTGCGCGGCGACGGCGTGAGCATCATGATGGAGCCGAACCAGCGCGATCTCGACGGCATCTGGGCCGCCTTCTGCACCGACCCCGACGGCAACATCATCGAACTCACCGACATGGGGCCCGATCACCGCATATAGGCAGCCGACCGGTTCAGTCCGCGCGACACACCAAGCTCGTACGCTGCAACCGTGAGCCTAGAGGCGAACACCGTCCTGATCTGTCCGGGACAAGGCGCGCAGCGCGCAGGCGGCGTGACCGACCTGGCCGCCACGTTCACAGAACTCCCAGCCGCCGGCCAGCGAGCATTCGCACTGGCTTCGTCGATCACGGGCTGCGACCTCTGGCGCCTGGGGCTCAGCCATGACCAGTCGGACGAGCTGGCGCTGCGACAACCGTCGTTGCTGCAGCCATATCTGATCGCCTGGGCCGTCGCCGAGCACGCGAGCGTGGCCGAACGGATCGGACCGCTTGCATACATCACCGGACACTCAAGCGGGATGAACTCTGCGATCGCCCTCTCCGGCGCCGTCGACCTCGAAACGACCCTGAGCTTTGCCTGGCAGTGCGGCTTGAACATGGATCGCGACTGCACGGAGATGCCCGGCGGATTGCTGGCGCTCGTCGGCGCCGGACGACAGGCCGCCGAGGCGATCGCGCTACAGTCTGGAGCCGCATTGGCCAATCACAACGCACCTGACCAGACCGTCGTTGGCGGCTCGTTCCAGGCACTGGACCGCGCCACCGCGTTGGCTCCCGAGTACGACGGCCAGGCCGTACAGTTGCGAGTCGCCGGCGCATTCCATACGCCGTCGTTTGAGCGCTCCGACAGACAGAATCGGGAGCTGATCGCAGCGCTGCCAATCGCTGACGAGTTCACCCCGATCATTGGCAACCATTGCGGCCAGCTCATCGACTCACCGCGGCAGCTACGCGACGAGCTCAGCGCGCAGTACGTGCGGCCGGTCGAGTGGCTGTCGGCCCTCGAGACGCTTCACGCCCGGGGCGTGCGACGCTACATCACGTTGGGTCCGGGCAACGTCATGGCTGGCCTGGTGCGACGCTACGGCAAGACCGTGCCGGAACGGATTCAGATCCGGCGAATCAGCCAACTGAGTGCCTGAACCACGCTCGCAAACGACACGCAGGAACATGCAGGAAGACACACACCGTGACAACTCTTGACTCCGACTACGTCCTGACCACCACCCGTTCGGTCCGACTGCGGCTCGACTTCGACCGGCCGATCGAACCGGAGGTGATTACCGAATGCCTTGAGATCGCCTTGCAGGCGCCGACCGCATCCAACTCGCAGCAGTGGCAGTGGATGGTCGTCACCGATCCCGAGAAGATCGCCGGAATCGCCAGAATCTACCGCGACAGCTTCATGGAACTCAGCGCGGCACGAGCGGACGAGGGACCGCGCTGGCCGGATGGTGACTCACGAGCGGCTGCAGCTGATGGCGTGACCAAATCAGCCACCTATCTCGCCAATGAAATGCATCGCTGCCCAGCCTTGCTCATCGCCTGCATCAGCGGCCGCGTCGAGCACGCCGGACACATGGCCCAGGCCGCGACCTATGGATCGATCATTCCCGGCGCCTGGTCGTTCATGCTGGCCGCCCGCTCGCGCGGGATCGGCATGGCTTGGACCACGCTGCATCTACGCGACGAGTCACTCTCGCAGGAGTTGCTCGGCATTCCCGCAGACGTCACCCAGGCCGTGCTGCTCCCGATGGCCTACTTCACCGGCGAGACCTTCAAACCAGCGCCGAGAGTCCCCCTCGAAGAGATCGTCCACTGGAATCAGTGGGGCCGCCACACGCCCGACGCATGAGGCTACTGGTCGCCTGCGGAGGCATCGCCTTCGTGTTCGCCGGCCTCTCCCTCGCCTGACATTCGGATCATCAGCAGCGCCTCTTCGCGCCCCATCCGCTCACCCTCCTCGATTCCGGCTTCAAACGCCTCTTGGGCCACCGCCTCAAGCTGCTTGCGTCCGGCTTCGACACCGGCGAACCAGCCGTCGGGATTGGGCAGTCGGTCCAGCGAAAGCCATTCCGCTGCCTCGCGACCTCGCTGGAAGCCCTCCTCTTCACGTGCCGCCGCTGCCTCATCCTTGCCCAGGCCGACCTCCGCCTCCGCTTCCGACCAGCCACGCTCGCGCGCGTCGCTCACATCGAGCTCGCTCGGCCCGCGATCAAAGATGCCCAGCGCGCCGCCGATAGCCGCGGTCAGCAGAATGCCCCCGGCGAAAGACAGGACCAGTGTGAGTGCGAACCTGCGTTTCACGGTTCACCTCCGCCTTCGCGCCAGCGCACCCGGCTTGCGTATCCAGGCCCGGGAGGATGGGGGACAAAGCGAGCGCCCGTCGCTTCGCCTGTCACCCGGGCCCAGCCGTTCCGGTAACCCTCCATCCACCCGGTCCGATACCGCTCGTCGATATCGATGTCCTGTGATTCCAGACCCGCCTCGTAGCCGGCTTGCCAGCTGAAGCCCTCGCGCACGGCGTTGACAATCACAGGAGCCATGCTCGTCTCCGATGCCTGGCCCTTCTTGTAGCCCTCCCACCAACGGTCGTCGATCTCATCCTCCCAGTACGCCTCGGCCGCCGCCGCACCCCGGTCAAATCCCTCTCGGTACGCCTTGCTGACGTCAGCAGTGGTCGGTCCGGAATCGAACAGGTCGGTCGAAAACCCCAGCATGCAGACCAGCAAGATGCCCGCCGCGAACGCCGCCGCGTACCAGCCTCGACTCGGCAGACCCTGGCTGCGACTCTCGCGCTCCAGTTCGCGGAGTTCAGTTCCTTCCGGGGGACGAGTCCAGTGCGCCACCGATCATCACCCGCCTCCCGCAGGAGCGCCGGCACCGAGCGGTTCGAGCGTCGGCGGAGCCGCCCGCGTCCAACCCATCACCCGTCCCAGCAGGAGTCCTGCCAACGCAACCAACGCGCCCAGCGCGGCAACCCAGAAGATCATCTCAACATTGAAGAACGCGCCGACAATCCCGATCAGGAACGAAGCGAATCCGCCCACGTCCCAGGCCAACTGGAACGTGGCCGTGGCCCCGCCTCGCTGTGTGGACGAGACCCGGTCCACCGCCAGAGCCAACAGCCCGGTATGTGCGCCGCCCATGCCGATCCCCGTCAGTAAGCCGGCGACCCATAACATCGCCGCTGTCTCCGATTGTGCCACCAACGCCATGCCCGCGCACGTCGCAATCAATCCGGGGATGATCACGGGCACTCGCCCGATCCGATCGGAGATTCGGCCCGCCAACGGTCTCGAAAGCATCGCGCCGACGCCGCTGAACATAAAGAACAGCGCCACGAAGCCCAGATTGCGATGCGGCTGATCGGCCAGTGGCTCCAGGAATGCAGCCGCCACCGAAAACCCAAGCGTCACGCTGAGGAAGACCAGCATCGGGAAGACCGCGCGCGCCGGAATCAGTGACTTGATCGAAACCGGTCGGTGACCGCCGGGGTGCGCTGCCGGCTCGCGCTGGAAGAACGTGATCACCAGAGACAGCACGGCCGTCGCTGCGCCAAGAATCAGCACGCCCTCGAATCCCGCGACGAAAGCGATCGCGCCGCCGCCGACCGGGGCCAGCGTCTGCGAGAAGCTGGTCGACAGCCCGAAGAACCCCAGCCCTTCCCCACGCCGCGTTGGAGGCACAATCTCGGCCACCAATGAGCCGGCCGATGTCGGATAGCAGGCCATCCCGACTCCCTGCACGCAGCGCAATGCGAACAGCGCCCACAGGTTGTCCGTGAAGATCATCAGGATGAACGACCCGACGAAGGCCAACAGCGCCAGGCGCATCTGCCTGATCCGATGGCCGCCGTCGCTCCAGCGGCCGACAAACGGCCGCAGGAAGATCGGAATCGCCGCGTAGCCCCCCACCACGAGACCGATTTCGAACAGGTTGAACCCCAGATCGGTCATCTCGCGAGGCAGCGTCGTGGTCAGGTAGAAGAAACAGGCGAAGAACGACGCCGTGCCGAACAGCGAAAACAGGAACTGCACCGTCCACAGGGGCGGGCGCCGCGGGGGAATGCCCGACGCGACCCGCGCCACCGTGCGCAGCAAGGCGGAATGCTGAGGCGCCGGACGGGCCGTTAGCCAGTCACGCGATCCTGCACCCTCGTAGACCGACAACGCGCGACTCCGGGCCTAGAAATCCGGTGGCCCGATCTCGGCGAGCGCGTCCTCCGAGTGCCCATTCGTCCGCGGACAGAGATGCTCCGCTCCCTCGAGCGGCTGCTTGCACAACGGGCAGCTTGGACGTCCGCCGGCCACCGTCTCCTCCGCCTGTACGGTGAACAGCCGCGCGACCCGCCGGTCGAGGTCGACTCGCAGGGTGGGCATCGGATCTGCGCCGCCGCTCTCGACATCCGTGGCGAACAGCGTGATCGTGTCCGCGTCCTCGTCGTAGCCGAGCGCAATCCGGCCGGCGAGAAAGTCATGCGTGGCGCGATCGGGAAACGGTTCCAACGGCCGCGACGGCGGGCGCCGGCCGTCGCTCGCACGCCGATGCCGCGCGAGCACCTGTTGGATCGCTTCGGAGAGCGCGCTGACCTGCGTCTTCTCGCACCAGATCGAAGCCGTCGTATCGCCCGCCGTAACGCGCAGACGGAAGCGGCGCTGTCCGGGCGGGCCAATCGCCTCCGCCTCCAGCACCTCCGCCACGCCCAGGTCGTACTCGGCGCCGTTAGCCATGGGCGAAGTATACCCAGCGACTACCATTTGCAGCAGTGGCGACAACGCATCACCATCGCCGCGCGACTAGCGCACCGCCGCGCGACTCGCGCACCGTAAAGCGGCCGGTAGAGTAGGAGCGCTCCCATGGCAGTCGAGATCGGACAGGCCGCCCCGGACTTCACCTTGATGGACGGCGACCGCAAGGAGCACACTCTCTCCGACTATCGCGGCCAGACCGTCGTCCTGGCCTGGTACGTCCTCGCCTTCACCGGCGGTTGAACAAACGAACTGAGCCGCTTCCAGGAGCTCCATGGCGAGTTCCAGGAGGCGGGCGCCCAGGTTCTGGGCATCTCGGTCGATTCCCCCTTCGCTGCCGGCGCCTACGCCATCGAGCTCGGCCTCGAGTTCCCTCTGTTGGGCGACTTCCCCTGGGGCAAGACCGGCAACGCCTGGGGAATTCTCAACGAGGAGCGCGGCATCACCTCGCGAATCACCTACGTAATCGACCCCCAGGGCATCGTGCGCCACATCATCGACGCCCCGCGCGACTTCCATGCCCATCCCGAAGGAGCGCTAGAGTTCATCAAATCCATGGACGCCTCGCCATGAAACAAGTTAATCGCGTAGACATTTCAACAATACGCTCATATCGAACGTACATTTAGTACAATTGTACGGTTACTAGACATAAGACGAACATTTATACAGCGTTGACAGATTAAACAAAACCCGTCACGGTAACTGCAGTCGCAGTTGCTACGTCAAGTACAATCTGCGCACAGACCGCCGGCGGCGGTGCTGCTCCTGGGAAGCTTCCACATGGTTACCGCTGTAGCCCAGGGCGTCGCTGCCCCTCGCGAGTGTGTGCACAACTGGTTGATCGATTCACCCGACGGCGCATCCTCGGTCGGACACTGTCCACGTTGTAACTCACGACGTGAGTTCTACAATTCCATTCCCGAGGACAAACGTGTCAATAACTCGGACATCTTTAGCGGTCGTCGCGGCAGCAACAGAGAGAGCTGGAGCGACAACGACGCCGACAGCGCGCTCCGCTCGATGTACGCACGCCGCTAGCTCACGAACATCCCCGGCAGACCTACACTGCCCATATGAGCACACGCGGTGGCGGCCGATCGCCTGGCGACTCCCCGGATCCCGGCATGGCGGCCGACATCTCGGCCGACCTGGCCAGCTTCGCCGTCCGCGCCATCCCGTTCGATGAATGGGTCGATATCGATACCCTCGTCCATCGCAGCTCGGTCACATCAGGCGACTTCGATTACGTGTTACGCCCGCTTTGCCCCGACTGCGGTGTAGAAACAGAAATCGAATACGAAACGGTCGATCTCGCCTCAGATGGCGGACGCGAAGTGATTTCCGCGCTGGTCTGCGGCCCCTGTCAGGTCCTCTGGGAAGCCGAGCAGCCCGAGGAATAGTGGCTGCGACTGCATCGGCCTGCGCAGACGCATCCGGCTACCCACGCTAACCTCTATCCAAACGAAGCCAAACGAAGCTTGGCAGATGGAATCGAGCTCAGTCGATGAGCGTGTCCGTGCGTATTCCCACCCCGTTGCGTTCCCTCACATCCGAACGCGATGTCGTTGAGGCGGCGGGAGAGACCTTGCAGCATCTGGTCCTGGACCTTGAGCGCCAGTTCCCCGGCATTGGCGAGCGAATCGTTGACGAGGACGGCGAGATCCGCCGCTTTGTCAACCTCTTCGTCAACGGCGAAGACGTGCGCTTCCTCGAGGGCCTGCATACCGTCCTGAGCCAGGGCGACGAGGTATCGATCGTCCCCGCTGTGGCGGGCGGCTGATTCGCCATGACCGTTCGCATCGAGACCGAAGGCAGGATCGCAACCGTCACGCTCGATCGACCCGAGCGCATGAACGCGATCAACCCGCAGATGTCGCGGCAGCTCGGCGAGTTCTGGTTCGAGTTCGACCGCAGCGACGACCTGCACGTGGCAATCATCACGGGAGCCGGTCGAGCGTTCTGCGCCGGCCGTGACCTGACCCGTCCCGACGCCCACAATGATGAAATCGATCGGGCCGCCAGATCGACGTCGAAAGCTGAGACTGAATCATCCAACTCGGCCGGTCTGTCGAGTTGGGGCCCGGACAACACCTGGAAGCCGGTCATCGCCGCCATCAATGGCTGGTGTCTGGCCGGAGGATTCGCGCTCGCGTTGTCCTGCGACCTGCGCATCATGAGCGACACCGCCCGCATCGGGTCGATGGCCCCGAGGCGCGGCCTGCTGCCCGGCGGCGGACAGGTGCAACGCCTGGCCCGTTACGTACCCTTTGGCAAGGCGCTCGAACTCCTCCTGCGAGCCAACCACTTCGACGCTCGCGAGGCGCACCGGATCGGATTGGCCAACGCCGTCACCACGCCCGAGGACTTGCTGCCCACGGCAAGGGAGTGGGCGGAAGAGATCGCTTCCAACGCGCCGCTCGCAGTGCGCGCCTCCAAGCGCGCCGCATATGAAGGCGTGTTGCTGCAATCCGGATTCGCCGAGGGCATGGGCCTCGAGTCGCAACTCTATTCTGAAATCATGGTCACGGAAGACGCGCGCGAGGGCACCACCGCCTTCGCCGAAAAGCGCCCCGCCGAGTTCAAAGGGCGCTGACCCCAACCCCGGCGTCTTCCGCCAACCGGCAGGAGCACGCCAGATGGTCGACACCTTCTCATCCCTCACCGAGATCACCCGCGCAATCCGCGAGCGGGAGGTCTCCTCGTCCGAGGTCCTCGAAGCGCATCTGGCGCGGATCGAAGAGGTCAATCCCACGCTCAACGCGGTGGTCGCCCTCTGCTCCGACCGCGCTCGAGCCGAGGCCGCGCAAGCCGACGCTGCCATCGCCCGCGGCGATCAGCTCGGACCGCTGCACGGCGTCCCCATCACCCTGAAGGACTCCCACGACACCGAAGGCGTCATCACCACAGGCGGCACCCTCGGTCGCAAGGAGTTCGTCCCCGACGCCGACTCCACCGTCGCCGCCCGCCTGCGCGCAGCCGGCGCCATCCTGATGGGCAAGACCAACACGCCCGAACTGACGCTCTCCGGAGAGACCGACAACCTGATCTACGGCCAGACCCGAAACCCGTTCAATGCCGAGCGAACCCCAGGCGGTTCAAGCGGCGGCGCGGCGGCCATCGTCAGCGCCGGCGGCTCCCCGCTCGACATGGGCAGCGACACCGGCGGCAGCATCCGCCTGCCCTCGCACTTCAGCGGCATCTGTGGGATCAAGCCGACCGCTGGTCGGGTACCGCGCACCGGACACATCGTGCCCTGGGGCATGGGCGCGCTCGACGCCTGGACCACGATCGGACCGATGTGCCGCTACGTCGAGGACCTCGAACTGGCCCTGCCAATCATCGCTGGCCCGGACGGTATCGATCCGTTCATCCACCCGGTCCCGCTGCGCGACTCGGCCGATGTCGATTTGAGCAGTCTCAACATCGCCTGGTACTCGGATGTCGACGGCTACCTCGAGCCCGACGAAGACACCCGCGCGGTGCTCGACGCGGCAGTGACCGCGGTGGCGGAGCGTGTCGCCTCGGTTCAGCAGGACACACCGCCCGCGCTGGCCGAGTTCGTTGACATGTGGCCGCGCGTCGGCGGCGGCGATGGCCGCGCCTGGGTGCAGCGCATGCTCGAGAAGTGGGGCACGGAGGAGGAGTCCGAGTTCCTCAAGAAGGGCTTCGACGCGATCGAGCCGACCTCAACGGGTGAGTTCACCGAATCGCTCGAGTATCAGGACCAGTTCCGCAGCCAGATGCTGCAGTTCATCCAGCCGTACGACGCAATCATCGCCCCGGTCGCGGCCCGCGCGGCGCCCGAGCACGGCGCGACCTACAGCAAAGAACTGCGAACCATGTTCTACACCGGCCCGTACAACATCGCCGGTTGGCCGGGCACCGCCTTGCGCTGTGGGACGTCAAGCGACGGACTGCCAATCGGCATCCAGGTGCTGGCCGATCCCTGGCGCGAGGACGTCACCCTCGCGCTGGCCGCGGCGCTGGAGACCGACCTCGGCGGCTGGCAGAAGCCCCCGCTCTAGCAGAAGCCACCGCTCTAATCGCTCAGTCCTCGGCAGGCACCACGCGATCGAGCCAGCCGACCAACAGCAACCAGAGCTCTTCTCGCCGCTGGCGCAACGAGTGCGTCGCGCCGTCCAGGATGTGCAGCTCCCGGCCCTCGCCCGCGATCGAGTAGACCCATTCCGACAGCCGCGGCGGCAGGCGCCAATCGGCCCCGCCGTGCACGAGGAGAAGCGGTCGCGGAGCCAGCGAGCGCACCTCGTCCGGCTCGATGCCCATGGTCTGCGTGGAAAGCGCACACGTCCCGACGACCAGGCCCGAACGTGCAGCCGCCCGAATCACGATCGCTCCGCCGTACGAGTGGCCAATCAACGCGACTCGCTCAATGCCCTGTTCCTCCAGCCAGCCGACGCCGGCCAGCACGTCGAAGGTGCCGTCATCGATTGGCCCCGGCGACGTCTTGATCCGGAAGTCCAGGCGCAGCACGCCAATACCGATCTCGGGCAGCGCCTCGGCGAGATCCGCATAGATTCCCTCGGCGGGTCCGTCAAAGCCGCCGTCGAAGCCGCCCACGCAAATCACCGCGCCGTGCTGCGTCCCATTCGCGCCCGGATGCCAACGCACGGCAATCGGCCCGAGGCTTGAAGAAATCGTTCGTTCGGTGCAATCCATATCGCTTGATACGCTACTCCCGCGCCCATCTGGAGAGTCTTCACATGACCCTGATTGCCAGCTCCGCAGCCAATGAAGCCGACGCCCAGACCGCCCTGGCGACGGCGTTCGCTCCGCGATCCGTCGCAATCGCCGGCGTCTCGCCGCGAACGACCGGCTGGGGCGGCGGCCAGATGTTCCTGCGCGGCATTCGCAAGCTCGACCGAGTGCCGAACGTCTATTGCCTGAACCCACGCGGCGGCGAGCTCGACGACGGAACGCCGCTGTACAAATCACTGTCGGAGATTCCCGGACCAGTCGATTCGCTGATCTCGGCTGTCCCAGCCTCGGCGATCCTCGGCCTCGTCGACGACGCGATCGCCAAGGGCGTCAAGGTGATCCACCTGTTTACCGCAGGCTTCGGCGAAACCGGCAGCGCTGAGCGCGCCGACCTCGAAACAGAGGTGCTGCGCAAGCTTCGCGAGGCCGGTATCCGCCTGATCGGACCCAACTGCATGGGCGTTCACTCCACCCGCGGCGGCGTCTCCTGGATGGAAGAGGGCGCCACCACTCCCGGCCGGGTCGGAATGCTCTCGCAGTCCGGCATGAACGCGTCCGAGGTCGTCGGCGAAGGCGTTCGCCGAGGCATCACGTTCTCGAACATCGCCTCGTTCGGCAACGCCTCCGACCTCAACGAGTCGCACTTCCTCGAATTCCTCGCCAACGACAGCGACACCGACATCGTCCTCGCCTATCTCGAAGGCATCCGCAACGGCCGCCGCTTCCTCGATGTGGCGAAGCAGATGTCTCAGTCGGGCAAGCCGCTGGTCGTGCTCAAAGGCGGTCTGACCGAGGCCGGCTCTCGCGCTGCCTCGTCCCACACCGGCTCGCTTGCAGGATCAGCGCAGATCTGGAGCGCCGTACAGCGGCAGGGACGCTTCATCCCGGCCAACAGCATCGAGGAACTGCTCGACATGGCGGTGACCATCGAGCGGCTACCCAACGTGTCCGGTCCGCGTTGCGCCGTGCTGGGCGGCGGAGGAGGCGTCTCCGTACTGGCCGCAGACATCTGCGATCGCAACCACATCCCCGTCCCCTGGTTCAACCAGGCAACCCAGCAGGTGCTGCGCGAGTTCACGCCTGTCGCCGGCACCTCGATTCGCAACCCGCTCGATGCCGGCTTCATGTTCGAGGGCGACAAGATCGAGACGGCGCTGACGGCCGTCGCCGATGACCCCAGCATCGACTGGCTGATGGTGCACACCGGCGCAGACAGCGGCGGACCTGGCTCACGCCGCGACAACTTCGCCGAACGGATGGCGAACGACCTCGCCGATGTCGCCACCAAGCTGAGCAAGCCGCTCGCGGTCGTCATCCGACAGCCCCGCACCAACACCGGCTTCGAGCGCGGCCTCGACCTCCAGCGCCGCCTCAACGAGCGGGGTATCGCCTGCTACCAGAGCATCGAAGCCTGCGCCCGCGCAGTGCGGCGCTACCTCGACTGGCAGAGTCGATAAGCTAGCGACATGCCCTGGATCAAACCGCACCGGCTGCTCAGAGCGCCCGACTCCCGCGTCACCGCGTTGGACGAACCGGGAGCCACGCTGCAAATCGAGGGACTCTTCTGCGGTGTCTGCGCCAATCGTGTGACCAACTCGCTCACTCAGCTCGACGGCGTCGAGTCCGCGTCTTGCGACCTCGAGAGCGCCCAGGCCACGGTCCAGCTGACCGGCCCGGTCGACGAGCATGAATTGAGACAGGCCGTCCTCGACGCCGCGTACGCCAAACCGCTGCGACGAGCGGCAGAACGTGCAGCCAGGGCGGTCGGCCTCTGATCATGGCGCGAACTCCGAGCCTCGGCGCGCATGTCTCGTCGGCCGGACGGATCGACAAGGCCGTTGAGCGCGCTCTCGACGTCGGCGCAGAGTCGTTTCAAATCTTCGGCGCCGCCCCGCAGATGTGGCGGCGTAAGCATCATCCCGACGAAGACACCGAGGCGTACCGCCAGAAGTTCCGCGACGCCAAACTGAAGTCGTCCTACATTCATGCCGTCTACCTGATCAACCTCGCCTCTCCGGACGACGAACTTCTGCGCAAGTCGATTGACACCTTGACCGCCGAACTCGACCTCGCCTCCCGGATTGGCGCCGACGGAGTGATCTTCCACGTCGGCTCACACATGGGCTCGGGTTTCGATCACGCCTTGCCCCGCATTGCGGCCGGCATGTCGGAGGCGCTCGAACGCACCCCCGACGATGCGCTCTTGCTCATTGAGAACAACGCCGGGGCCGGACGATCCGTCGGGTCTACGTTCCCAGAGATCTCCGCCATCATGAACGCCGTCGACCATCCTCGGGTGCGCATCTGCCTCGATACCTGCCACGCCCACGCGGCCGGATACAACGTCGCCACGATCGCAGGACTCAAGGACACCATCGACGAGTTTCAGCGCGAAATCGGCGCCGACAACCTGCTCGCGATCCACGCCAACGACTCGAAGACCGAACTGGGCTCCGGCAAGGACCGTCACGAGAACATTGGCCAGGGCTCGATCGGCCTCAAGGCCTTCCGGCGCATGGTCAGGAATCGAGTGCTGCGCAAGGCAGCGTGGTTGCTGGAAGTCCCCGGATACGAGGGCGGCGGCCCGGGCAAGGCCGACGTAGACATGCTCAAGGCGCTGCGAGACGAACCCGAGCTGCCGCCCCTGCCCCCGTTGAAAAACTAGTGGTGGAAAACTAGCCGCGAAGAAATAGCTGTGGAAACCTAGGGCGAAGCCGGCACGCGTCCCCGCGAGCCTCGGCCCGGTTGACGAATCTCCGGCATCACCTCGACTCCGAAGACATGACCGACCAGGCTCAGGAACGACAGCGCCGCATCGCTGAGCGACCGACGCCGACGCCGGATCACGGCGATGCTGCGTCGAATCGGCATCGCCGACTCAATCTCGATCGGAGCCAGCTCACCGCGGCGCAGCTCCTCCTCAACTGCGACCTTGGGCAGGAACGCCAGCCCTAAAGCCCGCAAGACGAGCCGCTTCGCCATTTCCAGGCTGTCGACGTCAATTGAGTGCCTCGGTGCAACGCCCGAGTTATGGAACACGGCCTGGCTGATCGCGTGATAGCTGCTGCCGGTGTCGAAGAAGATCACCGCTTCATTGGCAATCTCAGCCGGTGAGATCGGTCCCTGCGCCGCAAGCGGATGATTGCGGCTCGCCAGCAGCACGATGTCGTCCTCGTAGAGCGGCACCGACTCGATCTCCGCATGACCGAGCTCGCGCTCGAAGCCAATCTGCACCTCGTCGTCCAGCACCATCTGCGATACCTCCTGGCTGCGTCCGGTGCGGATCGAGATCTCCACGTTCGGCTGCGCCGCCGCGTAGCGTTGCAACAGTCCCGGCAGCACGTAGGTGCCGACCGTCGGCGCGGTCCCGATCACGAGGCTCCCACCGCCTCCGGCACGCAGCGCATGCACCGCTTCGGCAGCATCCCGCGCCGCTTGAAGCGTGCGCTGCGCGTGCGGCAACAGCACACGTCCCGCATCGGTCAGACGCACCCGCCGACCCAGACGTTCAAACAACCCAACCCCAAGCTGCGATTCCATCTGGGCGATGCGAGCGGAAACCGTCGGTTGCGTCAGATTCAGGCGTTCGGCAGCCCGCGAGAACGACCGCGCCGCCGCCACTTCGACGAACGCCTCCAGCCGGGCCAGATCAATCCCGTGAATGCCCTGCATGATCCAGACTCCCACCACCGACTAACCGGAACGGACCCCGGTCTTGCGCACTGTGACATCGCCGTACACCCCCAGCTGACACGCCAGACGCACCGGATTCTCGAGCGCGTTCCGCCCGCGCTGGTTAATCAGCGCTTCCGCCTCGGCGCGGCCCATCTCCGAAAGGTGCTCCGCCCCCGACACGATCGTCACGAAGCATCCGGTACAGCGGCACTGCATGTCGCATTGGTTGGGCCACCAGAACCCGGCGTCCCGCGCCGCCTGCATCAGCCGTTCTCCGTCGGGAACGTCAACCGTCAGTCCCGACGGCTCGATCGTGACTGTGTGACGCGTCCCGAACATGCCAACCATGACTGCTGTCCGTCCTCAGCCGGCGACGTCTGCGCGCCGGACGCCCGCGAACCCCAGGAAATCGTCCTCCCAGCTCAGCACCTGCTCCACAAACTGCCGCGGAACCGGTCGAATCTGCGACGTATCGATGCCATCCGTCGACAACGTGTCGGGAGGAGGCCCCACGTGAACGTTCTCCTCCGCCATCTTCGCCATCACCGCATCAACAACGGGTCCGCGAGCATCGGGATCGACGCCTTCCTCGATTGCGGTCCACTCCATGTCCAGCACCAGGTCGACGAACCCGCTCGTCACCATCAGCCCCTCCTCCGAGAGCTGCTCGGCGATCCACTCTCCGGCCTCGTTCATCAACGCCTCCGATGGTCTGGGCATCTCACTCACCTCCCACGATCTCCGGCCGATGACTGTCCGTAATGGTGTCCTCGCTATCCACGCCCAATCCGGATTGCAATACCACGATCACAAGGATCAACAGAATCAGGCTGCCCACGATGAACAGGAGCGGCTTGCGTATCCGCGCCCAGAGTCGCGACGCCAGCGCGGTCGCCGTCCCAAGCGCAGCGCGAATCACCATACGTTCATCTTACTCACGCCCCCCATCCCTCAGCAGCGAGTCGCCCGACATTGACCGCGTGGGTCAACACAGGAACAATGCGGGAACAGGGCAGACGACGACCTCACTACATCCCTCTGAACGGCTGGTGAATCATGACTCAACCCATCCTCCACACCGAAATGTGCGACCTGCTCGACATCGAATATCCCATCGCCCTCGCCGGCATGGGCCCGACCGTCGGCGGCGGACAGGGTGGCGTCGCCGGCCCCGAACTCGTGGCGGCCATTTCCAACGCCGGCGGTCTCGGCGTGCTCGGTGCGGCCGGATTCCCGCCCGACCGCCTCGAAGCCCAGATTCGCCGCATCCAGGACCTCACCGACCGTCCCTTCGGCGTAGACATCCTCGTCCCCTCCAACGTCGCGCGTCGACCCAGCGGTCGCGAGCGGCCGAAGGATCCGCGCGACCTCCTGCCCGATGAGCACAAGGACGTCATGGGCGACATCCGCGTCAACCTCGAACTGCCCGACGTCCAGGCGCCCCGCGCCGACGTCCGCACCCCGCGCTTCACCCCGCAGGACCAGGTCGACACCATCACCGGAATGCAGGTTCCCGTCCTCGCCACCGGACTCGGCAACCCGGCGCCCTTCGTCGACCAGGTCCACGAGGCCAATGGCAAAGTCATCTCCCTGGTCGGCAATGTCAAGAACGCCCGCCGCGTCCACGAGGGCAACGCCGACATCGTCGTCGCCCAGGGTCACGAGGCCGGCGGCCACACCGGCCGCATCGGCACGATGGCCCTCCTCCCCCAGGTGCTCGATGCCATCGCGCCCAAGCCCGTCATCGCCGCCGGAGGCATCGGCGACGGTCGCGGTCTCGCCGCCGCCCTCGCTATGGGCTGCGTCGGCGTCTGGTGCGGCACGGTCTTCATCCCAACCCAGGAGGCCAATCTCGACGAGTTCCGCAAGCGCCGCATCCTCGCCGCCAACGACGAGGACACCCGCGTCACCCGCCTCTACTCGGGCAAGACCATGCGCAACATCACCAACGAACTCATCGAAGCCTGGGAAGACTCCGGCACGCAGGCTCTCCCCATGGGCCTGCAGGGCCTCCTCATCGCCGACATCGCCGAAGCCGCCAAGCAGGGAGAACGAGAAGACCTCCTCATGAACGCCGCCGGCCAAATTTCCGGCCTCCTCAACGAACTCCGCCCCGCCGCCGAAGTCCTCGAAGAAATGGTCCGAGAAGCCGTCGAAGTCTTCACCTCCCGCCTCCCCGCCAACGTCAGAGTCGCCGTCGGCGCGTAGACCTCTTCCGGGCATCCTTACCTGCCGCCGTCATTCCCGCGTACGCGGCGTTGACGAACGATGAAGCCTGAGCTGAGCGGCCCTGAGCCGTCTCCTGTCCGCACAAACCACGGCTACGCTACTCACCATGACCCCTGGAGCACTCGACGGCGTCCGCATCCTCGACCTCACCTCCGAGATGGGCTGGTACTGCGGCAAGCTCCTCGCCGACCTCGGCGCCGACGTGATCAAGGTCGAACCCGTCGGCGGCGACCCCTCCCGTGGCCGCGCACCGTTCTGGCAGGGCATCCCGGGCCGCGAGACCTCCCTTTGCTTCTGGTACTTCAACGCAAACAAACGCTCCGTAACGCTCGACCTGGGCCAGTTCGACGGACGCTGGCTCCTCGGTGAACTGGTCAACACTGCCGACATTGTGATCGAGTCCTGGACCGGCGCCGAACGAGCCGAGCTTCTTGAGCTTGGTGTCGATCCCGAGGCCTACATGGAAGCCCAACCGGCGCTGATCTGGGTCTCGATCACCGGCTTCGGCCTCGACGGTCCCAAGGCGGGCTGGGAAGTCACCGACATCGTCGCCCAGGCGGCCGCCGGTATCGCCACGCTGGCCGGCTACCCGGACGGCTCGCCAATGCGAATCGCCGGCAACCAGGGCTACATCGTGGCCGGCATCTCCGCGGCCCAGGGAGCGCTGTTGGCGCTCTTGCAGGCCGAAGCGACGGGCGAGGGCCAGCGCGTCGAGACCTCAATCCAGGAAGCGCTCTCGATCTGCCAGGAGACCGCCCACCTCCAATACGACTTCCTGGGCACGTCGAGACAGCGGGTCGGCGAGACCCGGCGTCTGCCCGGAATCGGCACCTACAAGACCAGCGACGGCTACATCTTCTCGATGGTCGGCATTCCCGGCTTTGGCGCACCATGGTCGGAAGTGATCCAGTGGATGGACGAACACGGACTCGCGGAAGATTTGACCGAACCTGCCTACCTCGAAACGTTCGCCAACTTCGATCTGAGGATCCTGCTCGAAGAGGAAGAACAGGCCAAACACGCGACAACGCTCAACCGCGCTCAAGAAGTAATCAGCAAGTTCTACGAGAGCAAGACGACACTGGAGGTATACGAGGAAGGTCAGTCGCGCAGACTGCTCATCGGCCAGGTAGCCACGCCGGCCGACCTCGGCGAGAGCCCCCATCTCGCGGCCCGAGAGTGGTGGCTGGAGCTGAACCAACCGACCACGCTCGGCCAACCCGACGCTCAGCTACGCCTCCCCGGACCGCCCTATCGCCTCTCTGAGACGCCCGCCGCGATCCGCCGAGCCGCGCCCCAGATCGGCGAACACAACCAGGAGATCTGGGTCGACGAGGTCGGCATCCCCGCCGAAGACCTGATCGCCTTCGCCGGAGAGGGCGCGGTATGACATCCCCAAACGGCGCGAGACCACTCGAAGGCATCAGGGTCGCCGACTTCTCCTGGTTCGGGGTCGGGCCGATCGCCGCGCGCACCCTCGCCGACTTCGGCGCTGACGTGATCCGCGTCGAATCGGAGGCGAGGATCGACGGCCTGCGCCACGGCGAACCGATCAAACCCGGCAAGACCGGACACAACGTCTGCGCTTACTTCAACAACTTCAACGCCGACAAGCGCTCGTTCCTGCTCAACATGTCGGTCGAGGGCTCGCGCGACGTCGCCTACCGGCTAATCGAACGTTCCGACATCTTCGTTTCCAACCTGACCCCCCGCATGTTCGAGCGCTGGGGTCTGACCTACGAGGAGCTCTGCGAGGTCAAGCCCGACATCATCGCCGCCTACCAGCCGATGCTCGGGCTCTGGGGCCCATATCGCGACTTCGCCGGATTCGGAGCCGTGCTCACCCCGATCACCGGCATCTCACACCTGTCCGGCGATCCCGACCGCATGCCGGTCGGCGTGGGCACCAACTTCCCCGACTACGTCGTCAACCCCGGCCACACCGTCGTCGCCATCCTCGCCGCCCTCCGACACCGCCGACGCACCGGCCAGGGTCAGCGCATCGAGCTCGCCCAGATCGAGTCTGTCTCCGCCACCATGGGTCCCGCGTTGCTCGACTACACCGCCAACGGCGTAACCCAGCAACGCAAGGGCAATCGGTCGAGCTGGATGTGTCCACACGGCATCTTCCGCTGCGCCGACGATCCCTCCAGCCGCGAGCGCTGGATCGCCATCGCGGTCGGCGACGACGCTCAATGGGAATCGCTGTGCGCCGTCGCCGAGGGCGCACCGTTCACCGCAGACGATCGCTTCGCGACCCTGCTCGGCCGCCGCCGCCACGAAGACAATCTGAACGCGATGATCTCCGACTGGACCGCATCGTTCGACGCCGCCTCCTTGGCGATTCATCTGCAATCGGTCGGCGTCGCCGCCTCGCTCGTGCACGACGGCGAGGACATGTGCGAGCACGACGAGCACCTGGCCGAACGTGGCTTCTACGAGTATCTCGACCATCCCGAGACCGACATCTCGCTCTACGACGGCCCGATCGTCAAGCTCCACCGGACGCCGGGTTACCTCGCGTCACCGGCCCCGTTGTTCGGCGAGCACACGTACGAGGTCGCCACCGAAGTCCTCGACTACACGCCCGACCAAGTCGCCGAGCTGACCGCCTCGGGCGTCTTCAGCTAGCCGTCGCCGAACCCAAGCTGCCGTTCGAGGAACGGCCCGACCGGCCGAATCCCCTGGGGCATGAAGTCCCAGTGACCGCACGGCAGCCAGACCAACTCCCGAGGCTCCGAGAGCTGGTCGAAGAATCGCTGGGTAGCCTCGGGCGTGATCAGGTCGTCGCGCTCACCCGCCACCACCTGGATCGCCCGACCAGCCATCATCGGAGCGTAGATACCCGGATCGGTCAGCCGGTTCGCCAGTGCGCCCGCGCTCCCGCCCCTTCCTGAGAGCGTGCTGGCGCCGGAGATGCAGAACGACGCCGCCTTCACGCGCTCGTCCAGTCCCACGAACGGCGCGCCGCGCATCCCGCCCATTGAGAAGCCGACGAAGCCGACCCGTTCGGCGTCCACCTCCGGTCGCTCCGACAGGTAATCGAGCACGCGCATCCAGTCGACCACCGTCTGTATGGACTGATCCAGCCGTCGCATCGGCCACTTCTGGAAGTCCTCCATGCCGACCGGCCGCTTCGCTCGCTCGCCATGACCGGCCTGGTCGATCGTGGCGCAGATCGCGCCTCGACCAACCCACTGTTCGGCCGGCCAGAGCACGTAGTCACTCGACTTGTCCAATGTGCCCGGATGACCAACGAGGACTAATGGCCGGGGACCCTCAGCGTCAGCCGGCTGGAGCAGCAAACCCGACACCCGCTCCTCGTATCGCGACGTGATCTCGAACCGCTCGACCTGCATCCCTCCGCCCTCGCCCGCCGGCGCCGTGTCTGCGTTGAACGGGAAGTCCCGGTCGTAGCCAAACGCGAGTTCTCGCAGCAAATCCAGCCCGTCCGATTCATCACTCATATCTCAACGCCTCCGCAATCGTGGTCCGAGCCGCCTGTCTTGCAGGGAAGTATGTCAGCACCAGCGAGGCCAGAAACGCGCCAATCAGCATCGGCAGGATCGTGCCCAACGGCACATACATCGAGATTTCGCCAAAGGTCCCCTCGGCGAACAGCCGCCAGGCGAGCCCAAGCGCCAGCGCCGTTCCAAGCCCGAGCCCCAGCAGCGCAATGAATCCCATCTCCAATAGCAGTTCAAAACCGACCAGCCGCGACTGGAAGCCGATCGCTCGCAGAACGCCGATCTGTTGCCGCCGCTCAACGACCGCCCGCAGGGCGATCACTCCGAGCGCGGCGAGTCCCGCCACCAGTCCGATGCCGATGAAACCCTGGAACAGCGCCAGAATTGATGACTGCGTGCTCTGTTGGCGCTGCAGCTCGCCCTGGATGTCGACCGCGAAGATGCGGAGCTCGCGCTCGATGCCCTGCGCAACATCGAGCGTGTCGGCGCCATCCCGGGTCGAGATGTAGTGGCGAGTCGTCTCAGCTTCGCCGATCACCTGGAGCGCAACCGATTCCGGCAGCAGCAGGGTCGGCAAGCCGCCCTCTTCGCCATCCAGATCGACGAACGCGCCGCTGATTCGCTCAAGAATGGCGATCACTTCCACCTGTCTGGCGTTCTCGCCCAGGCCCACTTCGACGACGATGCGCGGCAACAGCGTCGCCTCGTCCGTAACGCTGTCCGGGACGGACCAAGGGTCGAGATCGGTCTCAACGAAGCCGAACGCGCCGTCGATGGCATCGACGGTCGCCACGGCAACCATCTCCCCATTGCGCAACGCCGACCAGACGGCCCGCTCGTCCTCATAGCGATACGAGATGGCCTGTAGCTTCACTTCTTGACCGTCAACGAAATCCTGGTTGATGCCGCCGATCACGACGGCGTCGCGGTCATCGATGTCGACTTCAGACAAGTCGCTCTCGACCAGGCGGATGTTGCCGTCACTATCCACAATGTGCCGTTCCTCCACGGCATCCCAACGCTCGCTGAGCACAGTGATCGCCCGGGTGCCTCGCTCGGGCCCGGCTTCGATCCGGCCGGCGTCCTCGATGTCGTCGAGCACTGCATCCGCACCGGCGTCCGCCAGTCCTGCGCGAATGTCGGAGATGGCGTTGACATCGGTGTTAAACGCGAGCACCTCAAATCCGCCGGCCGTGTCGCTGCCGGTGAACGCCTGACTGAATGACGCATTGATCGTGCTGAAATTGACGAGTGCAAATGTGATCAACGCGATCATCGCGATCGTCATGCCCGTCCGGTATCGGGCCGCCGCCGGATAGGCGGCGGCCGTGCGAATCACCGGCGCCAGCCGGCCGATGCCGCCCACGGCCCGTCGAACCCCTTCTACGATCAGGTCCAGGTTGAACACCAGCAGCAGTGTGCCCGCTGCCGTGAGCATCGTCCCGGCAAGCACGAACAGTTCCGGTCCGCCATTGAGATTGTTGTCGAAGAACCCCTCATGCCAGTCGTTGGGGATGAACCAGAGGAACATCACGAACCCGGCCCCGACGGTGTAGAGCAGCCGCTGATTGATCCGCCGGCCGCCAAGCCGGAGCTTGTTCAGACCCATCACGATGCCCAGCGGGGTCAGCGATACGCCGGTCATGTAGAGGAAGAAGCTCTCTTGCCCCAGACCCAGGTCGAGCACGTAAAGTCCGCCAATGAGGAACAGCACCCACCACTGCGGATTCCAGCGCAAGACGCGCCAGCCAAACAACACCACCCACGGGATCAGCCTCCGAGCCGAGCGGCTGCCCATCAGGTTCAGCACCAATGCGATCGGCGCTCCCAGCACCAGAGTCAACGGCGTGGTGAGCAACAGAACCAGGCCAATCGCCGTCGTGAACACGCCCAGGATGTTCCTCGCCACTCGCCATGGAGTCAGCGGGAACGTCTCCTCGTACTGAGCTTCGGGTATGTCGCGAATCGCGGCAACGATGTTCAGCCGTGAAGCCCGGAAGCTCGAGAAGACGACCGTGATGAACGTGATCACGATCCCGATGCAGGCAGAGATCACCAGGCTCTTGATCGTGACCGTCCAGGTGAACTGGAAGCCGAAGCTCTCAAAGCCCTGGTTCAGCGCCGCAATCAAGCCGATCGCAAACAGCAGTCCCAGCACGACGCCGACCACCGCAGCGCCCATGTTGTAGACCATGCCCTCGGAGATGAACATTTGGATCAGGTCATTGCGCTGCATGCCGACGGCGCGCGCGATACCCATCTCGGGCTTCCGCTCTTCGGCCAGCATCGCGAAGATCAGGAAGATCAGCAGGATGCCCGCGGCCACTGAGAACGAACCCATGAACAGGAACAGAGAGGTGAAGACACTGGCGATCAGTTCGGCGTCTGCCAAGCTGTCTGCCTTGACGGCGTCGCTGGCAAACCGCGACAGCCCGTTGCTCAGGTACAGTTGCGGATTCTGGCGCTCAAGTCCTCTAATCGCGGCTTCGAGGTCGCGATCGAGCGCGTCCGAGAACTCGATCGGCGCTTCCACACCGCCCGCTCCGCTCACCAGGATCGAGTCCCAGTGGTCGGGCGCTGACAGTCGTGGGCCCAACAGGTTCTGATAGGCGTCGAGCGGCAACAGCCCGCCTGATCCACCCGCTTCGAGGTTGCCGGTCAGGACGGCGTCGCGGCCGATGGCGGCGACGGTGAACTCTCGAGCGGCGCCCAGCACGTACAGCCGAATCTGGTCGCCGGGTTCCGCATCCAACTCGAGAGCGGCGCGCTCGTTAATCACGATCTCGTTGGCGCCGACCTCGCTCAGGCGAAGCAGGTCGCCGTCCTCGTCGCGGACGGCGTCAAGACGGTCGACGGTCTGCGGGTCAACGCCGACCAGGAAGAACTGAGGCTCAATCTGTCCAGCCTCGGGATGTTCGATTGGCACCAGATCGAACCGCGAGCCGAAGATCGCATCAATCCGATCGTCGCTTTCAAAGTGAGTCTGTAGATCGAGGAGCACCTGGTTCGGGATCCCGCTTCCAGTCTCCGAGGACTCGTCGGTCTCCTCTTCCGTGATGAAATGGTCGATCCGTTCCAGACTGTCAAGCGCCAGGTTGCGCACGCTGACGGCAAGCGAGTCACCCGTCGAAAACGCGATTGTGACGATGATCGTCGCCAGTGTCAGCCCCATCGTCACCAACACGGTCTGCGCTCGGCGGCGAGGAATGTTGCGCAGCCCCATGCGCACCAGGATTGGGCGCTTGAAGAAGATGAAGGCGATCACGGCGGCCGCCACGCCGGCAATGGCGACGACAATCCACATCAGCCGGATCGTGGGTAGGCCAAACAGTTCTTCCATGTTGTCCTTGCCTCAGCCTTCAGACCACACAGCCGCTCGCGATCCGTCGACTAGCTGCCGAGCTCGCGGTGCACCGTCTCCCCTTCGATCAACCCGTCTCGCATGTGAATCGTGCGATTCGCCCGCCGCCCGATGTTCTCGTCGTGGGTAACGATCACGAACGTCTGCTGATTGCGCTGATTCAGGTCTTCCAGCAGTTCCATGATCTGGTTGGCATTGGTCGAATCCAGATCGCCGGTCGGCTCATCGCCCCACACGATCGCCGGGTCATTGACCAGCGCGCGCGCAATCGTGACGCGCTGCCGCTGGCCCCCCGAAAGCTGAGCCGGTCGGTGCGCCGCCCAATCGGCCAGTCCGACGTTCTCCAACGCAGCCATCGCCCGCTCCCGTGACTCGCGTTGTCCCACCCCGCCAAGCAACAGCGGGAGCTCAACGTTCTCAACCGACGAAAGCACCGGAAGCAGGTTGTAGAACTGGAAGACGAAGCCCATCCGACGTGCCCGGTGATCGGTGCGCTCGTTGTCGGGCATGTCGTGAATGCTGCGGCCCTCGACGAAAATCTCGCCGCGCTCGATTGTCTCCAGCCCCGACAGGCAGTTGAGCAGCGTGGTTTTGCCGCAGCCCGACGGTCCCATGATCGTGACCATCTCGCCGCGCGCAACCGAGAGCGTCACCCGGCGCAGCGCGTGAACCGGTTCGCCCGCACCCGCATACGTCTTGTGTACGTCCCTGGCCGCGATGATCGCCTGGCCGCTGACCTCAGCCGCGACGCCCTTCTGCGGCGCGGCCTCGATATCGATGCCAATCGGACGGTTGCTCATCATCGCCTCCAGCTTCGGCGGGTCGGTTCAGACGCGGCGCGGTTCCGACTCAGCCTATCCCGCCTCGCTGTAAGCTGAGCGTTCATTCCGGCCCAGTTTCGGGTCCGGGTCAAGACGCGAACCAACTGCGTACGAGCCGCTTACGCGGCCACAGGAGAATCGCCAATGGCCGATGCCGCTGACCTCTTGCAGGTCGCCGATCAGTTCGCCCAGGACTTGGTCGCCAACAACATCGCCGCTCTGATGCCGATGTTCACGCCCGTCGGAATTGGACAGGCAATGGCGCTCCAGGCCCAGCCGGACTCGGCCGAGGGCTCGGACGAATACGAGATCGCCGACCAGGGCGACCACCTGCTGCACATCACCTTCCGCGGCGACGACGGCGAAGGCACCATCTACACCCAGTGGGTCGAAGTGGAAGGCCTCTGGAAAGTCGACGCCATCGGCCGCCTAGACTAACCCCCGCATCCCCTCTCCCGCGCTCCGCGTGGGAAGTTACCACCCGATCCCTTCTCCCCCCGCTCCGCGGGGGGAGATGCCGCAGGCAGAGGGGGGCCTCCCCTAGGTCAAACTCAATCCCACATCGCCGATGCCGGGGAAGCGGATCGTCACTTCCTGACCGGCGAGCCCCGGGACGAAGACCGCAGCCGCACCCGTCGTAATCACCTCGCCCGCCGACACGGTCATCCCGCGGTTGTTGATCTCGTTCACCGTCGCGACCAATATCTCTGTCGGATTCGGACGACCGTCGCGCCCCTCTGCCACCGACTCACCGTCAATCAGGATCTCGCAGTCCAGCGCCACGAGTTCCTTCGACTGCCAGTCGTCGATTTCAGGACCGATGATCAGCGCCTGGTTTCCCACACCATCGGCGGCCATGCTCGGCATCCCCGCCCCGCCGTCAAAGCGGCTATTGGGCGCTTCGATCACGATGTACGCGTTCGATACCGCGCCGAGCACGTCGTCCTCGCTGTGGCCGCCGTCGCTCGGCGCAAAATCCCGACCCACGCGGAACGCGACCTCGGCCTCGAGGATGCAGCTCACGAACGTGTCGCCGGGGATCGAGGCCGGCGAATCCATCACCATCCCCTCGAAGAACGGCGCCAGCACCATGTCGCCATCGATCACCGCCGCTTTCCACGCAACAGCCGACGTCGGGTTCCGCGACCAGCGTTCCCAGTAGATTCGCCCGCCATCGGCCGCCGTCTCGGGGCGGCAGGACTCCGGAATCGCGGGCAACGGCAATCCGTTCGCGGTGGCCTCATCGAGAAAATCTGCGGCTTCCTTCACCTGGGCGTCGGTCAGAGCGTCGGTCATGTGTTGTTCCTGTCGGGCGGAGTTGCATCTCGTCTTGGCTCTCAGCAGGATAGGTCTACCTTCCTTGCCCCTGTCCTAGACTGCCCACGTTCCGCCCGATATTGACAGCAACGGCGGACTCGACGTGATGTCCTTGAGAGGAGCAGGCGGTGACGACCGACATTGACGCGACGGCAGGCAAGTATCTGCGCGACAAGTACGCCATCATCGGCGTCGGCGAGACGACCTACACCCGTGGTTCGGGCATGACCACCCGCGCCCTCGGCACCTGGGCGATCAAGAACGCCATGGACGACGCCGGCATCCCTGCCTCCGAGATCGACGGCATGATGTCCTACTCCGGCAACGACTCCACCGCGTCGCCGATGCTCGCCGGCGACCTCGGCATCAGGCTCAACTTCTACATGGACGTCCAGGGCGGCGGCTCATCTTCGGAGGCCTTAATCGGTCTGGCCATCGGTGCGATCGAAGCCGGCATGTGCGAGACCGTCGTCGTCTTCCGCTCCATGAACGGCTACTCCCAGGTACGCATCGGCGGCACCGGCGCCCGAGCCTCCGTGCCAGTCGGCGGCGACGCCCTGCACGCCGCCGCCTACGGCTGGTTCAGCGCCGGACAGAACTTCTCCCCGACCTTCATGCGCCACATGTACGACTACGGCACCACCCCCGAACAGGTCGCCATGGTCAAGGTGATCCACTCCGAGCACGCCTCCAACAACCCCAAGGCCTACTACAAGCAGCGCGTGACCGTCGAGGACGTGGTCAACTCACGCATGATCTGCAAGCCCCTGCACCTGCTCGACTGCTGCGTCGAGACCGACAACGCCACTGCGCTGATCGTCACATCGGTCGACAAGGCCTACGACTACAAGCAGCTTCCCGCGCGAATCCTCGGTGTCGCCGGTCGCGTCTGCAAGCCGCGCATCGACATGCACTTCCAGCACGGACCAATCTCGACCGTCGCCGGCTACTACATCAAGGACCTCATCTACCGCAACGCCGGCGTAGGCCCCGAAGACATCCAGTGCACCGGCGCCTACGACGCCTTCACCTTCACCTCGATGCTCCAGCTCGAGGACTACGGCTTCTGCAAGAAGGGCGAGGGCGGCGACTACGTCTCGTCGGGCATCATGCGCCTCGGCGGTGAACGGCCGAACAACACATCCGGCGGCCACCTCTGCGAGGGCTACACGCACGGGATGAACATGATCATCGAGAACGTGCGCCAGCTCCGCGGCGAGGTCGATTGCTACTGCCCGAAGGACGAGAACGACAAGCGCATCCACAGCTACAACTACGCCCCGCCTGAGGAGGGCGGCGGCTGCCGCCAGGTTCCCAACCTGGAGATCACGCAGAACCTCGGCTGGGCGATGCCCGGTACCGGTTCCTCGCTGATCATGCGCAAGGGCTAGAGCGGAACTCAGCAACGACGACGAAACCGAACAGGAGCCAACCATGCCGCAGGGCGATTACCTGGGAATGACCCTCACCGTTCTCGACCTCGACCAGGAGAACCTGGCCTACTTCCAGCACTGCGCCGACCATGACTTCCACCTGCAGCGCTGCGTCGACCCCGAGTGCGACCTGTTGCGCTACCCGCCGGGCACCGCCTGTCCGTGGTGCTCGAGCCGCGAGATGGTGTGGGTCCCCGTAGACGCCCGCGGCACGGTCCATTCCTATGGCGAGGTCCACCACGCCATCCAACCCGCCTTCCGCGAGCGCGCCCCATACATGATCCTGCTGGTCGAACTCGATACGCAGGCCGGCGAACCGACCGAGCACGAAGCCCTACGCGTGGCTGGCAATCTGGTCGACGCCGACGGCAACTTCGCCGGACCCGAGCTGGTCAAGCAGGTCGGCATCGGCTCGCGAATGCGCATGGTCTTCGCCGATGTCGCCGACGGCCTCTCGCTTCCGCAATGGACCCTCGATGAGGACGCCGAGCAACCGGAGGCGCCCTGGCGCTACCCGCAAGAGGTCAACGGCGTCTAGAAACGGACCACGAGAATGGCCGAGGCAGGATTCGCCCGCTTTCAGGGCAACGTCGCACTGGTCACCGGCGGCGCATCCGGCATGGGCGCCGAGGCGTCGATCCGCCTGGCGCGCGAAGGCGCAGCCGTTGCGGTGGTTGGACTCCCCGACGATCCTCGTGGCGCCGATGTCGTCAGGCAAATCACAGACGATGGCGGACAAGCCATCTACGTCGGCGCTGACGTCTCGAGCGAGGCCGATTGCGACGCCGCCGCCCAGGCGACCGTCGACGAATTCGGCCGCCTCGACCTCTGCATCGCCGCTGCCGGGATCTTGCACGCGCGCTACGTCTCCGGCGAAGTCTCCGAAGAAGACCTTGCGGCCGACCGAACCGCCGGACACATCATCAACAAACCGGTCGAGTTCTGGGAGAAGGTCCTCGCGGTCAATCTCACAGGCGTCATGCTCACCAATCGCGCCGTCGCCAGACGCATGATCGACCAGGGCGACGGCGGCGCAATCGTCAACATCTCCTCCGGAGCCGCCAAGATCCCGATGCCCGGCTCGGCCGAGTACTCCGTCTCCAAGACCGGCGTCTGGATGCTGACCCGCTGTATCGCGCTCGAGCTCGCGCCGCACAACATCCGCGTCAACACGGTCGCGCCCGGCGTGATCGATACCCCGATGGCGATGGGCCTCTCTCAGGATGAGGAACGCCGCGCCGCCTTCGAGCGCTTCGTCCCGCTGGGCCGTCTCGGCGAAGCCGAAGACATCGCCGAGGCGTCGCTGTTCCTGCTCAGCGACCACGCCAGTTACATCACCGGTCAGATCCTCCACCCCGACGGCGGCATCTTCACCGGCTAGTCGGACGTCCCACCAATTTGACAGAACATGACACGACCCTGACCTCCCCCTTACCCTCTGGCCGTAGCGTCCGCTCCTGTGGATGAGCGTTTCTGCATCGTCTGAACTGAGGATCGTTGAACCTGCGGAGCAGTCGTGAGCACACAAGACGTTGATATCGACGCACTGCTCCGAGGCGGCCGCCGACCGCGCCGACGGATCGCCCTGCTGCTGCTGTTGATTGCTGCGATCGCCGTCATCGCAGTGTTGGCCTGGTACTTCACCCGATCCGAAGAAGTCGTCGAGGTCTCGGAGCCCGAGACGACCCGCGCCTTCCTCGGACGGCTCACTTCGTCCGTTGAACTGTCCGGCTCCGCCGCGGCCGCTCAGACCTCGTCCTTGAGATTCAACATCAGCGGTGAGGTGGATTCGGTCGACGTCGAGGTTGGCGATCAGGTCTCTCGCGGCGACATCATTGCCCGACTGGAGGACAGTGACATCAGGCGCCAGGTCGAGACGGCCGAGGTGCAGCTCGAGCTCGCTCGCTTGCGACTCGAAGAACTGCTCGAGAGCCCGGCTGCTTCTCAGATCGCCGCGTCCGAACGCGCCCTCGCCACCGCAAAGGCCCAGGTCGTGAGCGCCACGCTCGAGCTCGAACAGATCGACGACCCGCCCGACGCGAGTGAGATCGAATCGGCGCAACAGGCATTGGCCAACGCGGCCACACAGCTCTCCAGCGCCGAGCAGGCCTTGGACGAGCTGACGGCCGCGGTCGATCCCGGCGACCTGGCCAGGGCTCGGCAAAGCGTCGCCAACGCCGCCGCCCAGCTCTCCACAGCCGAAGAAGCGCTGACCGATCTGACCGATCAGCCAACCGCGACCGAACTCGCCTCCGCTGACCAGGCGGTCGCCAATGCGGCCTCACAACTCTCCAACGCACAGCAAGCACTGCAAGAGCTCAAGAGCGAACCCTCCGCCGCCGAGCTCGCGTCGGCGGAACAGGCGGTAGCCGCCGCGGCCTCGCAGTTGGTCAGCGCCGAGCAGACCCTCGAAACCCTGACTGACGAACCCGACATTGCCGAGATCGAATCGGCCCGCGCGGCTGCCGTTCAAGCGCGAAATCCCGTCACCGAGGCCGAGCAGGCCGTCGACAACGCCGAAGACGCGTTGCAAGACGCGCACGAGCGCTTCTGCGACGACATCGTCGTCCTCCCCGAAATCTGCGATAGCGACCCGCCGCTCCCCGAGTCGGAGATCGAGCTGCTCGAGACCAAGACGGACAACAGCGGCGCGACCCTCGAACGGCGGTCCCGCGCCCTGATCAATGCGCAGCGCGCATGGGAGACGGCGGTCAACTCATTCGAGAGCGCCTCCTCCAACCTGATCGCGGCAGAGGTCCGTCTGGCCGACCTGACCGACGGACCGGACCCGCAGGCGGTCGAGCAGGCCACCGAAGCAGTCGCCGCGGCGAAGGCCGCACACGACGCCGCCACAGCCAGGCTTGATGAGCTGTTGAACCCGCCAACCGAAGAGGACATCTTCCAGGCCGAGCAGGCCGTCGTCGCCGCAACGGCCGGACTCATCGCGGCCGAGTCGCAACGCGAGGACCTGCATCAGCCGCCGGATGAGAACGACGTGTTCCAGGCCGAGCAGGCCGTCGCCGCCGCGGGCGCAGGATTGGTCGCCGCCCAGGCGGCGCTCAATGACCTGCTCGGCGATGTCGACCCGAGCGACCTCTACCAGGCCCAGCAGACCGTAGCCGCTGCGACCGCCAATCGCCACGCCGCCGAGGCTCGCCTCGAAGAGCTGCTCGCCCCGCCGACCGATGAGGACATCCTCGAGGCCCAACTGGCCCTGGCCAGCGCCGAGTCGGTGCTCAAGGAAGCTCAGGCGGATCACGACGAACTCATGGCCGGACCCACCGCAACCACGATCGCACAGCAGCAACAAAACGTTCGGCTGGCCGAGATCTCGCTCGAGCAGGCGCTCTCGACCCAACAGGATCTGCTCATCGAGGCGCCCTTCGATGGCGTCATTGAAGAAGTCAACGTCGAGCCCGGCGACCTCGTCGGGTCCAGCGAAGTCGCCTTCGTCCTAAACACACGCGACCGGATCGTGATCGAGCTCTCCGTCACCGAAGCGGAGTGGTTCCAACTGCTCGAAGGCCAGGCCGGCGTCGCGACGTTCGACGCCATTGAGGAGACCCGCTACGCCGTCATGCTCGACACGCTCAGCCGAGTACCGACGGTCGAATCCGGAGTGGTGACCTACGCGGTCGAGGCCCGCATTCTCACGCCCGACGAACTCTCCGATGTCGAACAGGAACTCGCCGCCATCGGCGGACAGGGCGCAGTCACAGTTGGTGGAGAAGGCGCCAGCGGTGGCGTCCCCAATCCGTTCGAGGCGCCGCAGGCCAAAGCGCTGCTCGACGCCTTCGAAGCCCAGGTAACGCTGCCGCCCGACCTGACCATCCTCGAACTCCTCCGCATCCTGGTCTTTGACGAACCCATTCCCGAGGGCGTGGTCCTGCCCGATGAATTCGACATTCCGGCCCAGTTCAAGGCGCAGATTCGCAACACCTTCCTCACCTACGAGCGACGCCTCGCCGAGTTCGAAGAAACCGGAGCGATCGAGGTGCCATTGCCCGCGCCCGGCATGACCTCGAACGTGACCTTCCTCACCGAGATCCGCGAGCAAACCGTCCAGGTCATTGTCTCCGCCGTGCGCCAGATCGACGGCGAGTTCTTCGTCGCAGTGCCCAGTGACAATCTCCAGGGCTGGGAACGCGTCGCCGTCCAGGTCGGCGAATCCGACGGCGAGCGCGTCGAGATTCTCGATGGCCTCGAAGCGGGCCAGACGCTGGTCCTCGGGGTCGACACGGAAGGAATCGCCTACGCTGCCGTGTTGCTCGGCGCGGGCTGAGGAAGCGGTCAATCGTGATCCGGCTCGAACACGTCACCAGGATCTACTCAACCGGCGGCACCGAGCTGCGCGCGCTGGACGACGTCAGCCTGGAAATCCAACGTGGCGAGTTCCTCGCCATCATGGGCCAATCCGGTTCCGGCAAGAGCACGATGATGAACATCATCGGCATGCTCGACCGTCCAACCGGCGGACGCTATCTCTTCTCCGACCAGGATGTCTCCCAACTCGATGACCAGACCCGCGCGCGTCTGCGCGGCAGCACCTTCGGCTTCGTCTTCCAGTCCTACAGCCTGCTCCCCCGTCTGAGCGCGCTGGAACAGGTCGAACTGCCGTTGATTTACCAGGGCGTCCGCGACCGTCGACGCCGTGCCGCTGAGGCGCTGGTCCGGGTCGGTCTGGCTCAACGCATCGGCCACCGCCCGACACAACTCTCCGGTGGGGAGCAACAGCGCGTGGCGATCGCTCGCTCCCTGGTCGTCGACCCGCTCGTCGTGCTGGCCGACGAGCCCACCGGAGCGCTCGATACCGCCACCGGGCACGAGGTCATGGAACTGCTCAGCGACCTCGTCGAGCGGCATGGACTGACGGTCATCCTGGTCACCCATGAACAGGAGGTTGCCGACTACGCCCAGCGCACAATCCGAATGCGCGACGGACGCATCACCGATGACAGCGGCGCCCCTCGCACCGAGGGCCCGACCGAGGGCATGGAACAGACGACGGCATGAGCGTCCTCGATGCGCTCCGCATCGCCATTCGCGCGATCATCAGCAACCGCCTGCGCAGCGCGCTGACCTTGCTCGGCCTGATCATCGGCGTCAGTTCCGTCATCGCCCTCATCGCCGTTGGACAGGGAACCCAGAAGGGCATCACGGAGCAGATTCAAGGCCTGGGACTCAATCTGATCTTCGTCGAACCGAGCGTCACCGCCGGCGCCGGCGGTGGCGCCGGAGCGCTCAACATCCTCACCTACGGCGACTCGCAAGCCATTCTGGCCAACAACGATCCCGAGATCACCGATGTCGCCGCCCATTTGCAGGGCAATGGTCAGGCAATCGCGGGAACCAACGACGTCGCCGCTGAGGTCGTCTTCACCTGGTCCAACTACGCCGGCGTGGTCGATGTCGAGGTCGCCAACGGCGTCTTCATCGCGCCCGCTCACGACGACGGTGCCGAACTCGTCGCCGTTCTCGGCGCGGACATGGCCGAGGCGCTGTTCGACGAATCCGATCCCATCGGCCAGGAGATGCGCATCTCCTTCTTCGGCGGGCAGGTCACCATCCCCTTCACCACAATCGGCGTCATGGAGCACGTGGGGCAGGACGGCGCGAACGTCGTCAACCGCCAGATCTTTGTCGGCGCCACCGGCCTCGCCAACCGCTTCCGCCAGTTCTTCTACACGCCCGAAGGCGATATCCGCGTCACCGGCATCGCCATCCAGACCGTGGACAACGCCGACACCGAACGGATCAAGACCCAGGTCGAGGAGCTCCTCCTCCTCCGCCACGGCGACGCCGAACCCCGCTTCACCGTCGAATCCCAGGACGAACTGCTCGAGGCCGCCGGCGATGTCGCTCGCACCCTCTCCATCTTGCTCGGCAGCGTCGCCGGTATCTCGCTGCTCGTCGGCGGCATCGGCGTCATGAACATCATGCTCGTCTCAGTCACCGAGCGCACCCGCGAGATCGGCATCCGCCGCGCCGTCGGCGCGACCGCGCGAGACATCATCCTCCAGTTCGTCACCGAGGCGCTGGCCCTCAGCGTTATCGGAGGAGTCGCCGGCATCGCCATTGGCGTCGGAGTCTCACTATTGGTTGATGGCCAGTCCTTCGGCGAAGAGCAGCTGACCACCGTCATCCAGGCATGGAGCATCTTCGCCGCATTCGGCGTCGCCGCCGGCATCGGCTTCCTCAGCGGCATCTACCCCGCCTGGCGAGCCACCATCGTCGACCCCATCGCCGCCCTTCGGAACGAGTAAGCGGAACGAGTAACCCGAACCGGTATCTTGTCCGCGACCCCGCCGGTCGGCGAACGACCCCCAGTCGAGGAGTTGAACCATGCCGCTGCCTCCAGAGCAATCCATGAACCGCTTCGCGGGCAAAGTGGCCGTCGTCACCGGCGGAGCCAGCGGCATGGGACGCGAGTCCTCCATTCGCCTCGCCCGCGAAGGAGCCTCGGTCATCGTCGCCGGCCTGCCCGACGACGAGCGCGGCGGGGAAACCGTCGCCCTGGTGGAAGAGGCCGGCGGACAGGCTGTCTACGTCGGCGTCGATGTCACCCGCGAGGCCGATTGCGACGCGATGGCCCAGGCCGCGCTCGACCACTTCGGTCGACTCGACCTCTGCATCGCCGCCGCCGGAATCTCCCACGCCGGCTACGTCTCCGGCGAGGTCACCGAGGGCGAGCCCCTGCTCGGTGGCTCCCATCGCCATGTGATCCACAAGCCGGTCGAATACTGGGAGAAAGTCCTCGCCGTCAACCTGACCGGCGTCATGTTGACGAACCGCGCCGTCGCCAGAGTCATGCTCGAGCAGGATCAGGGCGGCGCAATCGTCAACATCTCCTCAGGCGCGGCCAAGGCCCCGATTCGCGGCATGGCCGACTACTGCGTCTCCAAGACCGGCGTCTGGATGCTGACCCGCTGCATCGCCCTCGAGCTCGCACCCGCCGGCATCCGCGTGAACACCGTCGCGCCGGGCCTGATCGATACGCCGATGACGCTCGCCGTCACCACCGACGAAGAACGACGCCAGAGGCGAATCGAGAGCATCCCCCTCAATCGCCTCGGAGAACCGTCCGACATCGCCGAGGCCGCGCTCTTCCTCCTCAGCGACCAGGCCGGCTACATCACCGGCCAGATCCTCCACCCCGACGGAGGCATCTTCGTCGGCAACTAGTCGCCCGAACGTGGGCCGATCGCGTGCGGTTTCAGCGCTAAGCTCACTCTTGGCGGGAGACGCACATGCTCACCCTGGCGATCCAACAGCTGCTGACCAAGAAGCTCCGATCAGCCCTCACCGTCCTCGGCTTCGGCGTGTGCGTCAATCTCTACATCGTCGTCACCACCGTGATGCGCTTCATCACCGACGACCTCGATCTCCAGGTCCAGCGCTTCACCGGAATCCTCTTCGTCCAGTCGCGCGGCCTCACCGGACTCTCCGGCATCGAGTGGCCGCCGATCTCCTCCACCATCTCCATGGACGAAGCCACCGAGGTGATCACCCGGCCCGCCGTGGATCGCGACCGCTCCACCATGGTCTCCTTCGCCGCCCTCGCCCCGCCGCCATATCCAACCGCGCCGCCCGAGGCGCTGCTCGTCGGTATCGAGGAGGGCAAGGAGGACGTCTTCCTCAACGGGGCCGCGGCAATCGCCGGACGCTGCAGCTTTCCCGAGCAGAACGGGACCAACCCCGCGCCACCCGCGATCCTCGGCGTGCTCGCCGCGCGTCACTTTGCCCGCGTCGCCACCGCGACGACCGAGGTTCCGTCTCCGGTCGGACCGATCGCACTGGCCGCCCTCGGCAGCAAGATCTCCGTGCGCGGCGCCGAATTCGAGGTGCAGGGAATCATCGAGCCCGAGACCAATCAGTTGCTCCGCTCCGCCGTCCTCGTCCCCCTCGAACACGCCCAGTGCGTGCTGCAAACCCCCGACTCGGTGACCGCGCTGCTCGTCTCGCCCAAGCGAGCCTCGGACATCGACCCGCTGCAGCAGATGATCGAGTCGGAGCACGAGGAACTGATGGTCATCTCCGACCGCCAACTCGTCGAGAACGCCCGCAAACTCCTTGATCGCGTCAACCAGCTGTTCGACGTCGTCCGCTGGACCTCCGTCTCCGTGGCCGCGCTGCTGATCGCCATCGTCATGTTCGTCTCGGTCCTCGAACGCACACGTGAACTCGGGACCCTGCGCGCAATCGGCGCGCCGCGCCGTGCATTGCTCTCCCTCATCCTCTCCGAGTCGGCCGGGTTCGCGATTGCCGGATCGATGGTCGGCGTTCCGATGTCGCGTGTCGTGATCAGCAAGGCGCTCGGTCCCGACGCTGCCGGACTGCGCTCGCGCGAAATCGAGTACGGCGCCGCCGGAATCCTCAGCCTCTGCTCCATGATTGCCGCGTTGATGCCCGCCTGGCGCGCCGTGCAGGTCGATCCGATCATCGCCCTGCGCTACGAGTGAGGCCGCACGGATGACGGCAAGGCAGCCTCCCCCACGGCCCGAGTCCGGCGCGAACCCGCCCCCGCTGCTCTCCGCCCGCAACCTCGAGCGCATCTATCGGCTCGGCCAGCAGACCATCCACGCCCTGCGACCGCTCGACCTTGACATCCACAAGGGCGACTTCATCGCCATCGCCGGACCGTCCGGATCGGGCAAGTCGACCCTGTTGCAACTCCTCGGACTCGTTGATTCTCCGACCGCCGGCGAAGTTCGAGTCCGCAACCGGCCCGCGCAACACCTCGGCCGAGAGCAACGCGCCGCGCTCCGACTCGGCACCCTCGGATTCGTCTTCCAGGCCTTCAACCTCCTCCAGATGCTCACCGCGCGCCAAAACGTGGAGATCGCCCTCGCCCTCGCCGGCTTCCCCCGCCGCAAACGCCGCAAGCGGGCGGAGCAACTCCTCGCCGACGTTGGCCTGGCCGAGCGCATGCAGCATCGGCCGCTGCAGCTCTCCGGCGGCGAGCGTCAGCGCGTCGCCATCGCACGGGCGCTCGCCAACGAGCCCGATGTCATCCTGGCCGACGAACCGACCGGGAACCTCGATTCCCAGACCGGCCGCGAGATCGTCCAGTTGCTCGAAGACCTCAACCGCGCCGGACAGACAATCGTCATGGTCACGCACAACCTCGAAATCGCCCGGCGCGCCGGCAGGCTCTTTCTCATGCGCGATGGACACATCGACGAGGTCGAACCCGGCAACGCTGCTGCCCTCGATTAGGCTTAATCTGCGCTCAGGTTCGTCGCACCCGCGGCTGGCTCGCGTTCTGGAGGCTCCGTGGCCCAACAAGAGGACCCGACGGTCAGCGCCGCCCCCGGCGCGCCCGACTTCTGGCCAGAGGCGCTCGAGGTCATCGAGAGCGCTCCGATCGGGCTGTTGGCGACAACCCAGGGACTGCAACCGCACGTCAGACCCGTCGCCCCGGCCTACGTCGGACTTCATGCCTACGTGCTCACCTCCGTCAGAACGCCGAAGCTCGACCAGATCAGAGACAACGAACTGGTCGAGATCCTTCACTGGACCGTCGACTTCCGCCACCTCAACCTCGCCGGTATCGCCGAAGTCACCGAGGATCACGACACCATCGCCGACGTCGCTCCCCACTTTCCCTACGCCGTCGACGACTTCTTTGGACCCGACCTGCGAGCTCCGGCCCTGATTAAGATCGCACTCCAGAGAATCTCGATCACCACATTCGACGACATCATCGCCAACAAGCGGCCGCGAATCTGGCGGATATCCGAGTAGCGCCGCACGGCTTCGCCGACCAGAAAGACGAGAGGACTGCAGCATGCGTATCGCGCTGATCGGACAGGCGCCCTTCGGGGCAGCGGTCTTTGAGCGACTGGTCGAGGACGGCCACGAGATCGTCGGCGTCTTCACGCCGCCCGAGCGTGAGGGCGGCCGACCGGACCCGCTCGCGCAGGCAGCCCGAGACGCCGGTATCACACTGGTGCAGCCGCGTCGCTGGCAGCGCCGAGGCGTCGTTGACGAAGAGGTCGTCGCACAGTACGAAGCCACCAAACCAGACCTCAACGTGATGGCCTTCGTCACCCAGATCATCCCCAGCCGCGTCCTCGACTTCCCGCCCCTCAACACGATCCAGTACCACCCGTCAATCCTGCCCAGGCATCGCGGCCGTTCGGCGATCAACCATGCCATCGTGCAGGGCGACACGATGACCGGGGTCACGATCTTCTGGGTCGACGAGGGCATCGATACGGGTCCCATTCTGCTGCAGCGCTCGTGCCCGATCGGACCGGACTCGACGATCAACGAGGTCTACCGCGACCACCTCTTCCCGCTCGGCGTCGAGACCATGTCCGAGGCGGTCAAGCTCGTCGAGGCCGGCCAGGCCCCGCGCCACGTCCAGAACGAAGCGGACATGACCTACGAAGGCCCATGGGAAGGCGACATCGCCCGCATCGACTGGTCCCAGGACGCCCAGACCGTCCACAACTTCATCCGCGGCTCCGACCGCGCCCCGGGCGCCTGGAGCGTCGTCGGAGGTGAGCGGGTCACGCTGCTCGGCTCCACCCGTTCCGATCACACCGGCGGCGCAGCCGGCGAAGTCGCCGCGATCGACAGCACCGGCATGACCATCGTCTGCGGAGACGGCCAATCCCTCAGGGTCACCACCCTCGCCGTAGGCCGAGACCGTCAACCCGCCCAGGACTGGGCCACCGCCCACAGCATCGAAGCCGGAGCCGTCTTCGAACCACCCCCGGCAAACTAATCAAAGTCGGCCCCGCGAAGGCGGGGCCCCGCTCCCCCTGATCCCCTCCCCTCTGACCCCCTCTCCCTCTGGGAGAGGGCTGGGGTGAGGGTTCCCCCCTCCGACAACCACAACACACCAACACCGAACACCCATTCGCTATAGTCAACCGAACACCTGTGCCATGTAGCAAGAAAGCCCACCATGTCCATCCCGCCCAAACGACGACGCCGCGCCCTCAGCATCCACCTCCTCAGCCAGCGCGGATTCGACCAGCAGAAGATCGCCCTCGCCCTCAACGTCTCCCGCGCCACCGTCCGCTCCGACCTCCAGCTGGTCGAAACCCACTGGAGCCAGCTCGCCGCCGCCGCGGCCGACGACCTCCTCCTCCAGTCGCTGCAACTGCTCCAGTCCCGGCTTGTCATGGCCCTCGGACACGACCCCGTCGACCACAACGCCGACCGTCTCACGCCGGTCGACTACCTCCGCGCCCGCGACGCCCGCGAGACCCAGTTCAACAGCCTCTCCCGCGAAATCCGCCGCACCGTCCACGACGTCCACCGCCGAGCCGAACAGCGAGTCGACCAGCCCGAGCTGTTCGAGGATCTGGCCGTCGAACCACAGGAACCTGCAGAAACCATGCCGAAACTAACTAAAATTGACCACCACAACTCCACGATCTCCAGTCCAGAGCAGGAGATCGTCCCATCCGAGGCCTCAGAAGAAAAAACGCCCACCGAAACCCCCGAAACCCCCGAACCCGACGAAACCGACGCCCTGATCCGAGAAGCCGTCCAGCGCTACCACCAACTCAAGGGCCGGCCGCAAGAGGAAATCCTCGATTCCATCCACCAACTCACCCACCCCAGCGAACAGGAACCCCCCATCTACACCGAAGCCGCCGGCTAACCAATCCCCCTCCGCCTCCCTCCCCTTCCGGCCCCCTCTCCCTCTGGGAGAGGCCTGGGGTGAGGGTCCCCGAAGCCGCCGGCTAGGTCATGTCCTGGACGCGTTTGCCCGAATCGACCAGCGGCGCGAATCGTGTCTTGCTCAGCGGATCATTGCGCGCCGCCTTGTCCCAGGCCGCGTCGACCATCTTCGCGTACTTGGGATGCATCTCACGCATCTTCGTCTTCTCATCCTTGATGAAGGCCGACCGCGCGATCAACCGCTCGACCTGCCCCCCGGATTCGCACTCGTCGCAGTCCGGAGCCGGTGCGTCGATCTTGCGCGCGAAGTGCTCCCACTCCTTGCCGCAGGCTCGACAGGCATATTCATAGATCGGCATGGCAGGCTCCCAACAACGGCAAGGCAACAGCGGCGGTCGGTTCGATCGGTCTCTCACGATGGTACGATCTCGACGTAACAGCCGCATCCAATCGGCAACCTTGATGGTGTTTTGGGGGGAGTCGGATCGTGTACGGATTACGCACGATGTTCCTCGTGGTCCTGATGGCCGGCCTGATGATGGTCGTCGGACTGGCTGTGGCTGGCGAGATCGGGCTGATCGTCATGGCCGTCATCGCCCTGGGCATCAACCTCTACAGCTACTACAACTCCCACTCGATGGTGCCCAAGATGATGGGTGGCCAACTGGTCACCGCCGCCGAGGCCCCCGACCTCTTCCGCATCGTCGAGCGCGCCGCCTGCCAGGCCAAGATGCCGTTCAAGGAAGAATTGCTCTCGCAGTTCACCCTCGAACATCTAGAAGCCCGCTGTACCGGACACTGCCGCTCCGGCGACTGCCCCCGCCACATCCCGTCGGTCTACGTGATCGACACACCGATCCCCAACGCCTTCGCCACCGGCCGGCACCCAAAGCACTCGGCCGTCGCTGCGACCACCGGCGTGATGGGACTCCTCACCCAGCGAGAACTCGCAGGCGTCATGGCCCACGAACTGGCTCACGTGACCAACCGCGACACCCTCTGGTCGACCATCGTCGCCTCGATGGCGATGGTTATCTCATTCATCGCGATGATCGCTCAGTTTGCGCTGTTCATGGGCTTCATGTTTGGAGGCATGGGCAGTCGAGACGGTGGGGGCGGCGGCGCCGGTCACCTCGCGGGGGCACTGATCGTGGCGATCATCGCGCCGATCATTGCTGGAATGATCCAGATGGCCGTCAGCCGTCAACGAGAGCTCAAGGCGGACGACACCGGCGCCCGCCGCTGCGGCGACCCAGAAGCCCTCGCCTATGCCCTGGTCAAACTCGAGCAGGGCGTCAGGACGCCCGAATCGCGTTACGCCGCCGAGGAGATGAAGACCGCCGAGGCCGCCAACCACATGTTCATCGTCAATCCCCTCGCAGGCGGAGCCGGCAAGTTCTTCTCAACCCACCCGCCCACGGAACAACGCGTCGAGCGACTCCGCAAGATCGGAGAAGAAATCGGCCGCCCCTTCTAGTCGTCTAGTCGGTCACCCGGTCCCGCCGGCCGATCTCCTCTCGCAGCGCCTTCAACTCTTCCTGCACGGTCTTCAGCTCTTCGAGGATCTGTTCCTGCTCGACGTCCTGGCCCTGTTCGACGAACCACGCGGCGATCGTGGCGGTGACCATACCCAGGAGGGCGAAGCCCAGCAGCGTCACAATCGCGCCCACGATCCGGCCGAGCACCGTCGTCGCCTCGCGCACGCCGTCCCCGGTCGCCATCGTGTGCAGCGTCCACCACAACGCCGTATCCCAACTTTGGACCTCGCCGCCCTGTCCGTGCTCTGCGCCCCAGATCGCAGCGGTCGCACCGAACATGACCGCCACCGCCAGCACCACCGTGCCTCGCACCCCGCGACGGTCGAGCAGTGACCAGATCCGGGCCACGAAGACCACGGCGCGCAGCAGCCGCAGCGGTCGCAGGAACGGCACGGCGACAATCAGGACGTCAATCCAGTTGCGCCGCAGGAAGAGCTTGCGGTTCTCAGCCAGCCACAGGCGCGCAACCAGATCGAAGGCAAAGACCGCCCAGATGCCCCACTCGGCGTACGTGAACGTGCGCTCGACATGCGCTTCCAGGTGCGTGAGCAAGGGCAGCACAATCAGCGGCAGCATCGCGGCCGCCAGGATCAGCAGCGGGATGTTGGTCCGCTGTTCCCATCGTTCGAGCAGCCGGTCGGAGCGGCCGGCCTTGAACTCTGTGAACGTCGAGGCCAGCGTGTCGGTTCGGATCAGCGATGCCATGGCAGAAGCTCTGAACCTCTAGCGAATGCTGGCCTTCATCTGTTCCCAGGCGGAGCGGGCGTCGCCGACCGAACCCTCGTCCTCGATCGTCGAGATGTCGCCCGGGTCGGTGTCGAGCGTCACAGCCTTGAGCACCCGGCGCATGATCTTGCCCGAGCGCGTCTTCGGCAGAGCGTCGACGAAGTTGAGTTCGCCGATGACGGCGACCGGACCGAGTTCGCCGCGAATCGTCTGGAGGATCTCGGCCTTCAACTCGTGGCCCGGCTCGAAGCCCGCCTTTAGAACCACAAACGCGGAGATCACTTCCCCCCGCAGCTCGTCCGGTCGGCCGGTGACTCCCGCCTCGGCAGCCCCCGGATGACGCAGAATCGCAGACTCCACCTCGATCGTCCCGATCCGGTGCGCCGCGATCTTGATGATCTCGTCGGCCCGTCCCGAGAACCAGACGTACCCGTCCTCGTCGACCGACGTCGCGTCGCCGGTGAAGTAGACCTGTCGACCGGGCACCTTACCCCAGTAGTCCGTCTGGTAACGCTCCGGTTCGCCCCAGAGCCGCGCAGTCAGACCGGGGAACGGCCTCGTGATAGCGAAGATGCCCTTGTCGTCGGCAGCCAGTTCGGCCCCGTCCGTGTCGAGCACCGCGCCCTCAATCCCCGGCAGCCGAATACCCGCCGAGCCGGGCTTGATCGGCAGCATCTGGATGCCGTAGGGATTGCCGATGATCGGCCCGCCGGTCTCGGTCTGCCACATGTGATCGAGCACCGGGATCTCGTCGCCGAAGATCTCGTGCTGGAACCACTCCCAGGCCGGAGGATTGAGCACCTCGCCGGCGGAGAATACGCGAGTCAGAGAGGTCATATCGACCGATTCGGCCGGTTCGGTACCGGACCGCATGAGCAGCCGGATGGCGGTCGGCGAGGTGAACATCCCGGTCACGCCGTGGTCTTCGATGATCCGGTAGAACGTGCCGACGTCGGGATGGTCGAGCGCGCCCTCAAAGGCGATCGTCGTTGCCCCGGCCAGCAGCGGGCCGTAGACGATGTACGAGTGTCCAACCACCCAGCCGATATCCGAGGTCGCCCACCAGACGTCCTCGGGCTGGATGTCGAAGACCCAGTCCGCCATGCTCGCAACCCACACCGGATATCCGCCGTGGGTGTGCACGCAGAGCTTCGGACGCGCCGTCGTCCCCGATGTCGCCAGGATGTAGGCGGGATCGTTGGCTTCCATCGCCGTCCACGAACCGTCGCCGCCCTCACCGCCGGCAAGGAACTCCTCCCAGCTCAGCTCCTTGTCGCCACCGATGTTGGGACTGTCCGGCAGTCGCCGTTCAACGACAACGGTCTCGACGAACTCGTCGGCGCCTTCGTTCTCGAGTGCGCCGCGGACGAAGTGGTCGAGCGGTACGTTGCGCCCGCGCCGGTAGGTGGAATCGGTGCAGAAGATTGCCTTGGTCTCGGCCAGCTTGATCCGCTCGGCGATCGCGCCGGCGCCAAAGCCGGCGAAGATGACGAGATGCACCGCGCCGATACGCGCGCAGGCGAGCATCAGGGCGATGGCCTCGAAGTTGGTCGGCATGTAGACGGCGACGCGGTCACCGCGCTCGATCCCGATCGCACGCAGCGAGGCCGCCATGCGCTCGACCTGCTTCAACAGTTGGGCGTATGTGAAGACGCGCTGTACGCCGTTCTCGTCCAGTGCGATCAGCGCCGCGCGCCCGCCATTCCCGTTGTCGACCTGCGCGTCGAGGCAGGCATAGGCGAGATTGGTCTCGCCACCAATGAACCAACGGAACGCGGGAATCTCTTCCGGCGTCCACTCGAAGACCTCGTCCCACTCGCGGAACCAGGGAATGCGCGAGGCCGCCTCCGACCAGAACGCGTCGGATTCGTCGAGCGAGCGGCGTTGAATCTCGCGGACGATTGGCCCGACCAGATCAATGTTCGACGCCATGTGGGGACTCCAAGTCAGGGTTTGGACTGAGTTGCACAGGTGAGCAGATACCGTATGCGGAGGGTATCAGCGGAGTGGGGAAGTCCAATGGACGAAGACATCATCCAGGAAGTGATCGACGCGCGCGCACGGGCGATGGATGACGCCCGCCCCGAAGCGGTCGCGAGAGTGCACGCGAAGGACAAGTTCACCGCGCGCGAGCGAATTGCGATGGTGCTGGACGAAGACAGCTTCGTTGAGTACGGCGTGCTCGCGATCCCCGCGAACAAGTCGATCAGCGGGCCGGCGGACGGCCTGGTGCAGGGGTTCGGCACGGTCGACGGGCATCCGGTTGGCATCGCCTCATACGACTACACGGTCCAGGGCGGCACGCAGACGGCGCTGAATCACGGCAAGTTCGATCGGCTGCTCGAGCTGGTCCACGATCGCCGTTGGCCGTTGATCACGTTCGCCGACGGCGGAGGCGCGCGAGCGCACGATCTCGCCGGATCCCAACGCGGCCTGACCGGTCGCTGGGGCACCTTCGACGGCATGGCGGTGCTCTCCGGTTGGGTTCCGACGGTGTCGGTCGTGTCGGGTCGATCGTTCGCTGGAAACGCCTCGATTGCCGGACTGTCCGACTTCATCGTGGCAACGCGAGATTCGGCGATCGGGATGGGCGGTCCGCCGCTGGTCGAAGGGGCAATGGGCTTGAAGCTGACGCCCGATGAAATCGGACCGGCGGAAATGCATGACCGGGTGGGCGGAATCGACCGGATGGTCGAGAGCGAGGCGGAAGCGATCGACGCGGCCGGACGATATCTGCGCTACTTCCTCTACGACCTGCCAGACGGTGAGCCCGACCCGTGGGCTGAACGAATCCGCGGGATCGTCCCGTCGAACCGACGTCGGGCATATGACATGCGCAGAGTGATCCGCGCGATCATGGATCGCGACACCGTGTTCGAGTTGCGTCCGACCTGGGCGCCGCAGTTGATCACGGCGCTGGCGCGCTTGGGCGGTCGGTCGGTTGGGATCATCGCGAATCAGCCGCTGTCGGTGATCGCCGGAGCAATCGATTCCAACGCCTCAGACAAGATCGCCCGATTCATCCAACTCTGCGATGCGCACGAGATTGCGATGGTCTCGCTGGTCGACAATCCGGGCTATATGGTCGGGCGGCCGGCGGAGGAAGCCGGGATCGCGCGGCATCATGCGCGCCCGATCATCGCGCACCAGAATCGGACGGTGCCGCTCTACACGGTGCAGCTGCGCAAGGCGTACGGCCTCGGTCCGGCGGCGATGGGCAACTCGTACGCGCCGCGCGACATTCGCCTGGCCTGGCCGACGGCTGAGTCGGGCGGCATGGGGCTGGAAGGGGCGTCCCTGCTGGTCAATCGCGATGAGATCCGGGAGGTCGAGCAGCGGGATCCGGCAGAGGCGAAACGGATTCGCGATGAGTGGGCGACCGAGATGCGCGAGCGAAACTCGGCGATCAACGCGGGCCGCCGCTACGAATTCGACGACATAATCCCGCCCGACGAGACTCGAGACGTGCTGATCTCCATGCTGAAGATGACGCCGCGGGCGCCGTTGTCGGCGGTCAAGAAGCATCCGGTGGATGCGTGGTAGTGGTCAGCGCCGGACTTATCCGCCGTCGAGATGGATCGGTGGGATCTCGATTCCGGCGGCTGCCTCGACGACGTCCTGGGCGGAGTAGTGATGCAGCTCTCCGAATCCCGCGGCCAGCATCGCCAGATACGTCTGATGGGTCGCATTGGCGACCGGCATCGGGACTTGATGCTCTCGTGCCAGTTCCAGCGCGAGGGCGATGTCCTTCTCGGCGATGAACCCCTCTGACGTGGGGTTCTCCCATTGCTTGGCCAGCAAGTCATCGACCGTGAACATGTAGGGCCGCGCGGTGCCGAGCCGCAGCTTCTCGACCAGGTCGCGCATGTCGAGACCTGCCTTGGCTCCCAGCACCAAGGCCTCATGCACAATCATGTGGCCGCTCAGCACGATCACGTTGTTGACCAGCTTGTAGAGGCAGCCCATTCCCGCCTCGCCGAGGTGGAACACGTTCGTGCCGATGTGTTCGAGCAGCGGACGAACGCGCTCGAACGCCTCGGTTTCGCCGCTGCCGTAAACGGTCAGGGTGCCTTCGCCAGCGCGCACGACGCCGCCCGTGACGGGCGCATCGATGTGGACGATGCCGGCATCGGTTTCGAGTTGGACGATTCGTTGCACGCCCCGGAGTGAATTGGTGCTGAGGTCTACGTGGACGTCTCCGGGCGAGGCGCCGGCGAGGATGCCTTCCGAACCCGCGGTGGCCGCCTCGATCTGAGGCGGACCGGGCAGCGAACTGAAGACGACCGAGCAACGCGAGGCCACCTCGGCAGCGCTCGCGGCCGGTTCGGCCCCGAGTTCGAGCAGGTTCTCCATCACCTCCGGTCGCAGATCGAAGACGACGAGCTGACGCCCGCCACGAATCAGTTGACGCGCCATCGGATTGCCGATGTTGCCGGTGCCGATGAAGCCAACGAGCTGATCGCGGGAGGAGTCTGTCATTCAGCGCGCCACTTTCTCAAGGTTGGCGCTAGAGCGAAGCTCTGCCGCCTTCAATCTGGATGGTAGGGATTTCGGTCCCGGCCGCCGCCTCGATCGCCTGCAGGGTGGCGAGGAATGACTGCTCGCCAAGTCCGGCGCTCAGCGCCCGGAGATAGGTCTGGTGCGCGGCATTGGCGACGGGCATCGGCACCTGGTTGGCCCGAGCCGCCTCGATCGCCAGGGAGACGTCCTTCTCGGCGAGACGAAGCGTGAATGACGGGTTGTCGAACCGCTTGCCCAGCAGGTAGGGAGCGAGGCCCATGTACGGCCTCGCAGTGCCGAGGCGCAGCTTCTCGACCAGGTCTTCAGGATCCAGACCAGCTTTGACGCCGAGGACGAGCGCTTCTTGCACGATCTGATTGCCGCAGAGGATGATCACGTTGTTGAGCAGCTTGAACAGGCAGCCGGCACCGGCTTCTCCGAGGTGAAAGATGTTGGAGCCGATGTGTTGGAGCAGCGGGCGGACACGCTCGAACGCATCGGCGTCGCCGCTGCCGAGGACGGTCAGCGTGCCGGCCTCGGCGCCGGGGACTCCACCGGTGACGGGGGCGTCGATGTAACTCACCCCGACATCGGACTCGAGTTGGGCCAACCGGCGGACGGTCGTGATCGAATTGCTGCTCAGGTCGACGTGAATGTCACCACTGGAAGCGCCGGCCAGGATGCCGTCGGCGCTTGTGATCGCCGCTTCGATCTCGGGCGGACCGGGCAATGAGCTGAAGACAATCGAGCAACGGGAGGCCACCTCAGCGCAGCTCTCGGCAGAGTCAGCGCCTAGCTCCAGCAGGCCTTCCATGACCTCCGGGCGAAGGTCGTAAACCACGAGCTGATGACCCGCCTCGATCAGATTGCGGGCCATCGGGTTGCCGATGTTGCCGGTGCCGATGAAGCCGATGAGTTGGTCGCGCGACGATTCGGGCATGTCCGAGCTCCTTAGAGGGACTGGTCCGGGGTGAACGTGTCGGCGGCGCGCCACATGTACCAGCTGCCGACGGAGCGATAGGGAGCCCACTTCGCGCCGATATCGACGGCTTCCTTCGGCGTGGGCGTATCGGCGAGACCGTAGGCGAGCTGCATCCCCTTGCGCACGCCAAGATCGCCCACCGGCAGGATGTCGGGGCGGCCAAGGTGGAACATCAGGTGCATGTGGGCGGTCCACTCGCCGACCCCCTTGACCGCAGTCAGAGCCTCGATGACGTCATCGTCGGACATGCGGTTCAGTCGCGTGAGCTTGAGCCGACCGTCGGAGGTGTGCAGCGCGAGGTCGCGGAAGTAGGACATCTTCTGGCGAGAGATGCCGCAGGCGCGGAAGTCCTCGTCGGACGTGGCCAGGATCTGCTCCGGTGTCGGCGTAGCTTCCTCGTCGCCGTAGAACCCGTACCACTTGCGCTGGATCGCCGATGCCGCCGCGCCGGCGAGCTGCTGGAAGAGGATGGACCGGACGAGGGCCGACCAGGGGTCGTTGGAGGGTCGGTGCGGGTACACGCCGTGCTCGTCGATCAGGCGTGCAAGCGTGGGGTCGACCTCGCGAAGATGCGCATTCGCCCGGCGGATCGAGAACTTGCGTCGGATGGGAGGCATGGTCGGCGGTCAGTCGTTCCAGCCGTTCCAATGCAGGAACTCGTCCAATGGTTTGCGTGTGACGGGGCCGAAGTTGGCGTTGGGATGACCCATCGGAATCATCGCAACCGGAGTCGCGTTCTCCGGGATGTTGAGCTCGGCTCGGAGTTGGTCCATGATCCCGTCCTGCGGAGTCGTGAGGACGGTCCCCAGGCCCTCGGCGCGGGCGGCGAGCATCATGTTCTGGATGCTGGGGTAGATGCTGCTGCCGGCCAACAGTCCTTCGGGCGCCGGCGACTGCACGCGGACCAGGCAAGGAATGATCCAGACCGGCGCGGCAGCGAAGTTGTCGAACAGATTGAACGCGCCGCGCATCATTCGACGCGTGGTCGCATCTTCAATGTCGTCGGGATTGGGCATGTCGCCGCTGAAACGTGAGCTGAACATCTCGCGAATCGCGGCAGCCAGTCGCTCGCGGATGCCGTCGTCGGTGACCACCAGGAACCCCCAGGGTTGCGAGTTGCTGCCGCTGGGCGCCCAGCACCCGGCCTGGATGATTCGCTCAATTGTCTCGCGTTCGACCGGCTCGTCGGTCCAGCGGCGGATCGCCCGTTGCGTCTGCATGACCTCGTAGATGTCGGTCGTCTGGTTGCTCATGATTGTGCTCTTTCGGCCAGTCTCTCTGTGTGGCGAGTTTCCCAGGTAAGGAGCCGCCTCATGGCGCGGGCGGCATCGCGGATGTTGTAGTACAGCGGAAGTCCGGCGTCGGAGATCATACGCGCCAACCTGGCGTTGGACTGGCCGTGACGGTGATCAATGCTGATCGGCACGACCATCGCAATCGCGATGCCATGTCGTTCGCGCGCTTCGGCGATCTCGGCGATCATGTTCTGTCTCGTGTCAAGTTCCTCGTTGCCGAAGAAGCCGACTCCCCAGTTCATCCCGACCTGAACAATGATCGCGTCGATGCTCGGATCTTCGGCCACCGCGTCCACAGTGGGACGAATCCGTTCGCCGTCCCAGAGGGACATGGTGTCGACCGGGTTGCGGATGCCGGTACCGGCGACCGGCGTGACTTCGGCGAGGCGATTGAGCGTGTGCTCGCTGAGCGCGGGCAGCTGGAGGCCTTCGCGTTCGACATCGTCGGCGCCCTGCACGGAGACTCCTCCGCCGCCGACCACGAGTCCGATTCGCGGACCGGCAGGAACGGCGCGGAAGCGCCACCCGACCAGCACGTCGACCATCTCCTGCATGCTGTGAACGAGCACCGCATTCGTCTGTCGCGCAGCGGCGGCCCAGAGTTCTCCGGAACCTGCCAGGGATGCGGTGTGCGACTGTGTCGCCCGGCCGCCTGAGGGAAGCAGCCCGCCCTTGAGGATGGCGACCGGCTTGCTTCCGGCGGCGCTGCGCAACGACTGGAAGAAGTCTCGCGCATCGGGCATGCCTTCAATGTAGGCGCCGATGATCTCGGTATTGGGATCGTGATCGGCGTACTCGATCAACTCGGCGGCTGAGACGTCGATGGCGTTGCCGAACGAGACGACCTTGGAGAACCGAAGCCCGCGCAATGCGCCGTTGTACGTGGCGTCGCTCGCGTTCGTGCCGGATTGCGAGAAGAATGCGACCGGACCGGAATCGGTCGGCAATTGCTGAGAGAACGACACTTTGCCCTCGGGCACATAGAGGCCCAGGCAGTTGGGACCGATCAGTCGGATTCCCAGTTCATCGGCCCGCGCTTTGAGATGGTGCTGTAGCTCAAGGCGGTCGGCGATACCGGTTTCGGCGAAGCCGGCGGTGAAGAGGTGAATCGAGCGGACGCCTTTGACGGAGGCGTCTTCAAGCATCTCGAGCACATACGCCGCGGGAATCGCGCTGATCACGTGGTCGACCGGACCGGGAATGTCGGTCAGCCGCGCGTACGCCGGCAGGCCTTCGATCTCGTCAGCCTTCGGGTTGACGGGATAGATGTTGGGTTGTCCGGCGTCCTTGAGCGATTGCAGCCAGCCTCCGGGACCTCGATTGCCGCGACTGCCGCGCGAGGCGCCGACGACGGCTACGCCTCTTGGGAAGAAGATGGGGTCAAGGGGATGTGTGGTCGACGTTGGCACGCTTGAGAGTCTAAGCGTAGATAGGCGAGTCGCTAACGCGCGGTTGCACAGCCGCCGGCCGCGAGCGGCTCGGGCGCTTCGTCGTGGAACTCGTCGAAGAACTGCTCGATCAGATCGACGTTCAGTTCCTCCAGCGGCAGCCGCACGCCCCAGGCGACGAGCATGATCGCCGAGTCGAGCCCGCCGTACGGGGCCTGGATCACGTAGTCGTTGCCGTTGAGATGGTCGGCGGATATCTCCGTCAGCGTGTCGAGATCATCCCGGTCGAGCGACGCGGGCGTGTACCACACGGCCACCGCGCCGTGTTCCATGGCGTGGACGACCATCTCGAACGTCGGTGTTGCGCTGTAGATGCCGCAGGCGAGCGGCCTCGGCGAGTGTTCTTCACCATACGGAGGGAGAACGGTGTAGTCGGCCGTCTGGTTGCCGACGAGGTGAACTTGCTCTGCGGTCGTGTGCTCGTTGTCGTAGAGCTCAAGCTTGGGATGGTCGTAGATATCGCCGGTGACGGCAATGTCACCGGAACCACCGCCACCACACGCCGATAGTCCCATTGCGAGTAGCAGCGGTGCAACGAGGGCGGTGAAGAAGAGTTTCATTCTGATGTCCCGGCAGAGACGGTGGTGTCGCCGCGTTCCAGGCGATAGCGATCGTAGTAGCCCTCGGGGGCGTTCTGCAGGAAGGCAGCGAGTTGTTTGTCGCCTTCGGCGTCCCAGTCGGCGACACGCAACAGCGTTCTCCAGGCGGCGGCGACGATCGTCACCCCTTCGTGCTCGGTGGCGAGCCCTTCAAGCGGAACGACGGCCAGTCGTTCCCGGAACTGCCGCAGGCTCTGCATCGCGCCGAGCAAACCGCTGGGATCATCGGCGCTGTCGTAGACCTCCGGGTCGTAGTAGACGACCACGCCGCCGCGTTCGAGCAACGGCAGCATCTCGGCCGGCTGCGGGATGAACTCATCGTCGGGCAGGTAGACATCGGCCTCGGCGCCCTCGGCTTGTTGGGGACCTGAAGTGGGCGGGAACGAGTTGTAGGCGTCGAAGGTCTCGTCTTCGCCGAGATGCCGGCGGCCCTGGTCGGGGAAGCTCTGAACACCCTCGACTTCGACTACATCGTCGGGCGGGAAGATGAGCTGCATGGCGAAGACGGCGATCATGGCAACGAGCAGGCCGCCGAGCAAGGCCACCGTCATGCGCGGCATGCCGAAGATCGTGGTGCGGCGTTGTGGCTGCTCGGCCTGCGATCCGGATCGTCGTCCGCCGCCTCGTCCTCGTTCCGTCGACTCGGAGCCACTCTCCTGATCCGAGCGGCGGCCGACCTCGGACTCGCCCGACGATCCGGTCGGTCGCCGTGGTCGTCGGCGACGACGGCGGCGGGCTGGTTGGTTGCTCATTGCGCGACTCCTGCGGCGATCAGTGGGCCCAGCTCTTCGTCGCTCAAGCCGAGTTGACCGCAGAGGATTTCGCGGGTGTGCTCACCGAGCAGCGGTGCGCGTCGACCGTGAGTCCACGGCGTCTCGCTCAGAATGTATGGGGCGCCGGGGAAGGTCACGGTCCTGTTGCGCTCCTCATGCTCGACGTCGACGAAGAACCCGCGAGCGTGCCAGTGTTCGTCGGCCAGGCACTCGTCAGGAGTGCGGATCGTGCTCCAGGCAGCGCCGGCGGCCTGTGCGCCAGCGTATATCTCCTCGGCCTCGTTTGCGGCAATGAACTCGGCGATGTCGGAGAGCATGCTAGCCACCGTGGGCTGTTGCAGTCCCAGCTGACGCTTGCGGCCGTCCAGCAGCTCGAGGTCGGACAGATTCTCTCCCATTCCGCGTTCCTGGATGAATGCGACCAGCGCCAGCCAACTCGCCTCCGAGCGGGGCATGCCGAAGATGTTAATCAGTCGTCCGTCTGCGGTCGGGTATTGCCAGGGCTCTGTCGGCTGAGGACCAGCGTGGCGTCCGGCCTGGCGGATCAGCGGGTGCTGCTCGTAGAGCGCCCAGGGCGCCGAGGATTCGATCGTAAAGCCCATGCACTCGTGCATGGAGACATCGATGTGTTGCCCGAGACCGCTTTGCTGGCCCTCGTAGAGCGCGGTGCAGGCGGCGGTCGCGGCGAAGTAGCCGGCGATATGAGCAGCGTGATGTTCTGTCGGCCTGATCGGTGGCGCACCGGGGATGTTGTCGTAACCGCAACTCCCCATCGGTCCTCCGAGCGCGAGCCCGACCGCGTCGGACCAGGCGTGGTCGCGCCACGGGCCGGTCTGGCCGAAGGGCGTGAGACTGATGACGATCAACCCCTGGTAGTGGTCGGAAAGAGCGACGGGATCAAATGGCCGGTCGCGACCGGGCTGACAGGACTCGAGCACGACATCGGATTGCGCCGCCAGCTCGAGGAAGAGCTCAATCCCGTCGGAGCTATGGAGGTCGAGCACCACCGAGCGTTTGCCGGCGGCGTAGTGCCACCAATAGAGGCTGCGCTCTGGTCCGGGTTGGTCGTCGAGGAACGGGCCGTAGGTACGTCCGACATCTCCGCCGGGCGGTTCGATCTTGATGACGTCGGCGCCAAGGCCAGCGAGCAGTTTGCCGGCGAAATGCCCCTTCGGGTCGGAACAATCGAGCACCGTGACGCCGTCGAGCGCTCCCATGGCTAGCCCATTGCGCCATTCATTTGCAGCTCGGTGATGCGTTCGTCGGTGAGGCCGAGGAGTTCAGCAAAGACGTAGCGGTTGGCCTCTCCAAGCGGGGGTCCAGGTCGGTCACGATGGGCCGGCGTGCGGGAGAATTGGATTTGCAGACCGTCGGTCAGATGCTCGCCGATCACCGGGTGGTCGCGCGTGACGGTCCACTCTCGCGCTTTCATCTGCGGATCGCCGATGACCAGGTCGACGCCATTTTGGACCACGCCCGCGGGTACGTCTGCGGCTTGCAAGCGCTGCATCAGGGCGCGACCATCCTGTCCGGCGGTCCAGGAGCCGATCTGTTCGTCGAGTTCGTCTTCGTGGCGTAGACGAGCGGGCAGGGTGGCGAAGCGGCGGTCGGTACGCCAGTGCGGATGATCGCTGACTTCGCAAAACGCCTCCCACTCGGCGTCGGAGGTGCAGGTGATCATGATCCAATTGTCGTCGCCGGCGGTCGGATAGGTGTTGTGGGGCGCGGCTTGCGGCCAGACCGAGCGATTGCCGGGCGGGTTGCCGGTCTCACGGTAGGGGCGTCCATTGACCGTGAAGTCGAGCGTTGCCGGACCGGTCAGGGCCATGCCGGTCTCAACCTGTGAAAGATCGATCCACTGTCCGCGGCCGGAATCGCGGCGATGTTTCAGCGCAGCAGTGATCGCTGCGGCTGCGGTGAAGCCGGCCATGTGATCGAGGTATGAATAGCCCCAGCCGGCGGGCTCCGGCGCCTCGGGCAACCCCGACATCGCCGTCAGACCGCTCAATGCCTGGGCGGTCGGTCCCCAGGTCGAGTAGTCGCGCTGCGGTCCGGAGTGCCCGAAGCCCGAGAGTGAAACGTAGATGATGCGCGGATTTTCCGCCTTCTGCTCTTCGTAGCTCAGGCCCCAGTTCTCGAGGATGCGGGATGAGTAGTTTTCGACGACGACATCCGAGACACGAATCAGCCGCTTGATCAGGTCGAGACCATCGGGATGCCGGGCGTTGACGGTGATCGAGCGCTTGTTGCGATTGAGCCAGTTGAACATGGCGCCCGAGTCGGGCGGGTCGAACCCGTTGGGATGCGGTCGACCGAACCGGATCGAGTCGAGGGTTTGTTCGTTCTCGACGCGGATAACCTCTGCGCCGAGGTCGCCCAGCAACCGGGTGCAGGTGGGCCCGGCGACGATCCACGTGAAGTCGACCACGCGTACGCCGTCGAGCGGTGGACGCGTGTTGGGCTCAGATCCGGTCATCTACTGGGGTGCGCTCAGACCGGCTCGAACTTCGGCAGGGTGAATTCGTCGGTCACATCATCGAAGACGACTTTCACGCGCAGACCGACATGTACGTCCTCGACCGGCACGTTGACCAGGTTCGTGTGCATCCGCGGGCCTTCGTCGAGTTGCACGACAGCGAGCGTGTAGGGAATCTCTGCCTTCCAGGATGGGTGGTAGAGCTGGTGCATGCGCACCCAGGTGTAGACCTCGCCGTTGCCGGCGGACTCGCGCCATTCCCAGTCGGTGGACCAGTCCTTGTAGCAGCGGTCGCTGTACGGGTACTGGTAGTGGTCGGCCGAGGGGAAGTACTGAAGCAGCAGCCTGTGCTCCTTGAGGCCGTCGAAGAATGGCTGCGTGTTCTCGTCGGGATTGGGAAGCGGCTTTTCGTAGGCCATGTGCTTGACGTCCTAGTTGGCGTTGGGTGAGAGAATGAGCGTGCCGTGGGTGTCGAGCGTGCCGCCGTTGCCCGAGCAGAGAACGATATCGTTCTTCTCGATCTGGCGCTCGCCACCCGATCCGCGAGCCTGGATCACGCCCTCTGAGATCGGAGTCATACCCCACATGTAGTAGGACGAGAGCTGCCCGCCGCCGGTATTGATCGTTGGCAGTTCCGCCTCAGGGTCGGCGGGATCCTCGGGGTAGAGGCCGATCGCCTCGCCGGGCTTGGCCAGGCCGTAGTCCTCGATCGTGCGCAGGACGGTGTACGTGTAGCAATCGTAAAACTCGCAGATGTCGACGTCCTCAGGACCGACGCCGGCCATCCTGTACGCGGTCTCGCCGGCGATCGTGGCGCCTGAGGTGGTGCCGACCTCGACTTCGGCGTGCGGGAAGTTGCCGGGGTGCCCTTGGCCCATGCCCCAGACGTAGGCGGGAGACGACTTGAGGTCACGAGCACGCTCGGCGGTGGTGACGATCGTGCAGACCGCGCCATTGGAGACGAGGCAGCAGTCGAGCAGGTGGAACGGCTCCACGATCCAGCGGGAGTTGTGATAGTCCTCGAGCGTCAGCGGCTGGCGCATCGTGGCGTGGGGGTTGTCGACGGCGTAGCGACGCTGGGTCACCGAGACGCGGCCGAGATCGTTGTTGGTGACGCCGTAGCGCTCCATGTATCGTCGGGCGGCGAGCGCGTATGACGTGTTTGCGCCGTAGAAGCCGAAGGCGGGCATCAGTGATGCCATGCCGCTGGGTCCGCGACGCCCGGCTCCGCCGTAGGCGGCTCCGGCCGAGCCGCCCTGTTGCAGCGGGGCATCGGAGAAGATGCAGGCGACATAGTTGGCCATCCCGTGATGCACGGCGAAGGCGGCATACTGGACCATCGCCGACGCGGTCGCACCGAAGGAATTCATGTGATTGAGCAGGCGCAGATTGCGCAGTCCGAGGTAACCCTGCAACGGAATGCTGATCCCGGTGCCGAAGGCGCCGGTGATCCCGGGGTTGACAAGCAATCCGTCAATGTCGTCTTTCTGCAGACCTGCGTCTTCGATGGCCAGCTTGATTGACTCACCCGCGAACCATGAGGCGTCGTGTCCGTAGACCTTGCCCATCTCGGTGATGCCGAGGCCGCAGATCGCCGTCTGTCCCCTGATCGGATCGCTCATGTGAAACTCCTCGCAAATTCGCGGTCAGTTTAGCAGCGGGTTGGTCTCGTTCCGGCCACGAACGCTCTGACAACGCTGCGTGCCCCTAGAGCACGGTGATGTCCTCACCGCCGTCAACGTTGATCGTGTTTCCCGTGACCCAGTTGGAGTCGTCGAGGCTCAGGGCGATGATCGCCCTGGCGATGTCATCGGGCTCGGTCACCCGTCCCGACGGATTGTGATTCTGGGCGAAGTCGAGCAGTTGCATGCCGGCCGGAATCTTCTCGAGTGCCGGTGTGTGCGTGATGCCCGCCTTGATCGCGTTGGCGGCGATCCCCTGGTGCGCGAGCTCTACGGCGAGCTGCCTCAGATGCGCGGCCAACGCAGCCTTGGCCGCCGATACCGCGCCGTACTGGGGGATCACACGCAGGTCGCCACCGGAGGTCATTCCGTAGATCTTGCTGCCGGCGCTGAGCAGGCCGCGGGAGACCATGTCCTGGGTCCAGTACACAACCGAGTTGGCCATCACGTCCAGGGTCATCTCCATCTGCCGCTGCGTGATTGGTCGATCTGCCTTCTCACCGATGTATGGACCGAGGGTGCCGAAGGCGAGCGAATGCAACAGGATACGCACCGAACTCGGCCCACCATCGGCGTCGAGCTGCTCGCGCAGGGCATCCAGCATGTCCCCTCGCTTGGCAGCGTCGGCGGCGTTCAGATTGTGAAACACGGCCTGACGTCCGTGCGACTCGATCTCGCCGACGATTCGGTCCACATTGGCCATCGTCGACCGCCGATCAAGGTGAACTCCGGCGATGTTCATGCCTGCCTCAGCCAACGCCACTGCCGTCGTACCGCCAAACCCGGAGGATGCGCCGAGAATCAATGCCCACTGACCGTCCAGCTGCGGATGTCGCACGGTTTGGCTCCCTGCTGCCGGCTGTTCGTGGTCCTGCCGGATTGCCTGCCTACAGTTGTTGGGCGTTGGTGAAGCGCCGGACGACCTCGAAGAGGATCTGGATGCCGGTGTTCAGGCCTTCGATCGGCGTCCGCTCGTTGTGTCCGTGGACTCCGGAGGCGAGTGAGGCATCCATCAACGTGGGGACAAACCCGTACGAGTGAACGCCGTGACGTCGCAGGACGCGGGAGTCGGTGAATCCAACACAGGTTGATGGAATGACCAGCGCGCCTTCGACTTGCTCTCGTACCACGTCCTCGATCACGCTGACCATCTCAGTCTCGAAGCTGCTTGACGGTCCCATGCTGCCAAAGACGACCTCGACGTTTACCTTTGCGTCGTCAATCACGTCGCGCATGCTCTTGATGAAGTCGTCGTAGGATTCGCCCGGCAACAGGCGGCAATCGAGCGTGGCTTCGGCATCGGCAGGGATCACGTTGTGTTTGATCCCGCTTGTGGCGCCGGTGTTGGAGATGGTGTCCCGCGTGACGGCCGCAAAGGCCGGGTAGGTCTGGCAGAGTTTGCTGAAGCTGGGCGACGCACCGCCCCAGGCGTTCGCGTCGCGCATCCGCTGGATGGCCTCGGCGGTGTGCGGTTGCACGGTGACCGCGCGATCCCAGTTCTGAACGGCGAAGAGCGCTCGAACGAGTCGCTCGACCGCGTTATCGCCGTGTGGCGTCGAGCCGTGGCCCGGCTGACCTTCGGCTCGAAGTTTGAGCCAGAGTGGCGACTTCTCCGAGGGCGAACAGGCGAACACAGGCCGATTCGAGCCGAGCATGTTCAGCGCACCCATCCCGCCCTCGTTGAGCGCGAACTCGGGCTCGGTGATCCATTCCGGCTCATTCTGGTCGAGCCACTCCATGCCGAACGACGAACCTGCCTCCTCGTCCGCCACGGCGAGGAAAACGATGTCGCGATTGGGGGTGAGATTCAGACGCCTGAACAGCAACATGACGAGCAGTTCGAGCGTGCCCATGCCCTTCATATCGAGCGCGCCGCGACCCCAGAGCATGCCGTCCTGTTCAACCGCTGCAAACGGGTCCACGTCCCAGAATTCCTCCTGGACCGGCACCACGTCGGTGTGGTTGAGGAGCATCAGGGGGCGTTGCTCACCCGTGCCGTGCAGACGGGTTCGCATCGATACCCGTCCAGGGCCGGCCTGTACGTATTCGCACTCGTAGCCCTCGGCCTCGAGGATCGGCGCGAGAAACTCGGCTGCGGCCTGCTCATTACCGGGCGGGTTGGACGTGTTGATCCGCAGATAGTCGCGCAAGACAGACGTGATCTCCGCCGTCACATCGTCCCAGTTGATGCCAAGTTGGGGTGTGGTGGTCATGCTGCGAGTATACGTACCAGGTCAGTGGAATCAGTTCGATTCGGCCGCCTGTATGCGCTTCACTTCAGCAACAATCCGAGACATCAACTCGCCCGCCTTGTCGTGAATCGCAACGGCGCAGTATTGGGTAATGACTGTGGGATCGAGATTGACTTCGATCATCGGATGACCACGCTGGCCGACGGCGAAGGCGAAGTCTGCGGCAGGCGACACAACGGCCGTCGTGCCGACGAGAATCACGCAGTCCGCTTTGGACGACTCCTGATAGCAGCGCTGCAGGCAGTCGGGCGGAATCGGTTCTCCGAACATGACGGTGTCGGTCTTGACGATGCCGCCGCAGTGATCACAACGCGGTGGGAAGATCTCAGGGATCTCGTCGAACGGAGAGCGCGAGTTGCAGGCGATGCAGCGGAGCAGCGTCGAGCAGCCGTGAATCTCCGTCAGGCTGGCGGCGCCGGCGGCTCGATGTAGGCCGTCGACGTTCTGGGTGATGATGTGCTTGAGCACACCGATGCGCTCGAGTTCGGCCATCGCGTAGTGTGCGTCGTTCGGTTCCGCCTCGGCGATCGTCGCGGTGAGTTCGTCGGGGTTGCGCCGACGCTCGGCGACGCTCTGCCACCACGCGGCTGGATCGGCGGAAAACTGTTCGTACTGATTCAGCGGCGGCTCGCCGTGCTTGGTCCAGAGGCCGTCCTTGCCTCGAAAGGTGGGGATCCCGGATTCGGCGGAGATCCCGGCACCAGTGAGAGCGATGCAGTAGCGAGACTGTGCGAGCAGTCCGGCCGCTCGCTCGATCGAGTCCTGGTGCTGGTCTCGCGGATCGGGCTGGGGGGACATGTGTGGCGGTCTCTCAGATATGACAACGCCCCCTGCCGGGGGCGCATCATCCTGTGTGCTTCAGGCTCCCTAACGGGAGCCAGGACGATCGACTTGAAGTACTCCGTAAACGAGGTGAATGTTCAGCTTGCGCATCGATTCCTCCTCTCCGTTCCCAACCGTCGTCATGGTAACTGATTTGATCGAGGTTGTCACGCGCCGCCACGAGCTCCGTTCTCGGCTAAACTACCGACGTAACGAAGCCGCTCCGGACCTGTGCGTAGGCCGCTGGGAGTAGTCGATGTCGAGGATCGCCCAGCCATTGGCCAACAGCCGATTCGGCGGTTGGGTGCTGGTCGAGAGTCCGCGGAGGCGTCCGGCGGATGGCGGGCAGCAATGGTCGTTGATGATTGTCGTCGCGGCGGCGTTGGTTGCGATGGCGGCGGTGGTGTTCGACATCCGCATCTCTCCGGGACGGGACACCGCAATCGTGCTGCCGTCACCGGTGAGCGTCGACTCGACCGAGGCCGCCACCGCTACGCAAGGCACCGTTGTGTCACCGGCCAACACGGCGACCGAACCCGCCGTCGCGGCGAGCGAGTCCACCACGTCGACCTTGGTCGACCCACCGGCTCCATCAGGTCGGGAATCGGTGTCGCCCGCAAGCACGCAGACCGCGGTCGCGCCGCCGACCGCAGCGACGGGCCGCGATTCGTCCGAATCAACAGCTACCGCCGCTGCGGCCGCCAGCGAACAGGCTGCGTCCGCGACAGCCGAATCGGAGGTCGCCGCTCCGGCGTCCGCTGATGACCCGGCGTCGCGCATCCGCGAGTACCTCGGGCTCCACGCGGGGGCCCAGCTTCCCGTGTCGTTCAGCTACGAGGTGCAGCCTGGGGACACCGCGAGCAGCATTGCGGAGCGTTTCGGCCTGGAAGAAGCAACCGTTCTGTTCAACAACTGGGACATCTACAACCCGCACCTCCTGACTCCGGGCCAGCTACTGCAACTGCCGCCGGTCAACGGCCTGGTCTACACCGTGCAGCCCGGCGACACGTTCGATGTGTTGATGGACAGATATCTGGCGGACCGCGACGCCACCCTGGGTTATCCGGCCAACGAAATTTCGAGTCCTCAACAGATCTTCGTCGGACAGCGGCTGTTGTTGGTCCATGGTTCAGCTTCGGTCGCGACGCCAGTCACATCGACGGCCAGCCCCAGCCAACCGACGGCAACCTGGACGGAACCGCAGTTTGTCCTCTACCTGAGATACGACAAGATCAGCGACTACTTCGGCAGCCCGAGGGGCAACGCGATCGGCTACCACACTGGCGTGGATTACATCGCGCCTGTGGGCGAGCTCGTTGGCGCCGCGGCCGCGGGCGTGGTCTCGGTGGCGACATGGGATCCTTCGTATGGCAACTGGGTGGAGATCGACCATGGCGGCGGATATCGGTCGCGATACGCGCACCTGGACATCATCAATGTGCGCGAGGGTCAGTGGGTCGAAGCGGGCAACTACGTGGGGACTGTGGGCAACACAGGGAATTCGTCAGGCGCGCATCTACACTTTGAGATCATCGTCAATGGCGAAGCGGTCAATCCGCTGGCCTGGCTGAACTAGCTGTCATCCTCGAGTAGCGCGTTGTGGCCGCTTGAGGCGGAGGTGTCTTCATGAGCGCTGCAGAAGCCGGATTCGATCCGACCGGATGGACGCACGACTACGCCGACACGAACGGCGTGCGACTGCACTATGTGACGCAGGGCGAAGGCCCGCTGGTGTTGTTGCTACATGGTTTTCCCGAGCACTGGTACTCCTGGCGCTTCCAGATCGGCCCGCTGGCAGAGGCTGGTTTTCGCGTCGTGGCGCCCGACCTGAGGGGCTACAACCTCTCCGACAAACCGCGCGGCGGATACGACATCAAGAACCTGACCAAGGACGTTCGCGGACTGATTCGCGCCCTGGGCGAGCAATCGGCGACAGTAGTCGGCCACGACTGGGGCGGGGTCATCGCCCTGCAGTTCCCGATCGACTACGCGGCGGCGTGCGACCGTCTCGTCGTGATGAACGCGCCGCTGATTCGCTCGTGGTACTGGGGACGACGCAACTACCCGAACAACACATATGCACTCATGATGCAGGTTCCGGGTTTGGCCGAACGCCGCAACTGGGCTGATGTCGACGCAACCACGAGGCAGATCTTCTCCGGCGTGGCGGCGGCCAACGACGCATTCACCGACGAAGACATCGCTGTGTTCGCCGAGGCGCTCAAGCAGCCGAAGGCGCTGTCCTCGGCGATGAAGTACTACCGCTCGATCTACTGGCCGGACTGGTTCCTGACCTGGCCGGATCGCAACGAACGGATTACCTGTCCGACCCAGTTCATCTGGGGCAAAGAGGATCCAGCGGTTCGATTGCCGTTCATGGAGGAGGCAGCCGAACTGGTTGACGACCTGCGGACAACGCTGATCGACGACGCCGGTCACTGGGTGCAGCAGGAACGACCGGCTGAAGTGACGGCGGCGATGCTCGATTTCCTTGTCCCGCAACCAGCCGGAGCATCCTCGCAATGAGCGACCCTTCAACGGAATCGGAGCCGCCGGGCGCGTGGACTCACGGCTTCGCGGACGGCGCTGCGGGCATCAGGCTGCACTACGCAGAGGTGCGGCCCGAGGGCGAGCTCGACGCTGCACCGCTGGTCATCCTGCTGCACGGGTTCCCCGAGTTCTGGTGGTCGTGGCGTCTGCAAATGCCGGCACTCGCTGCGGCCGGGTACTGGGTGATCGCTCCGGACCTGCGTGGCTATAACCTCTCGGACGCCCCGAAGCAGATCGACGATTATCGGATGGACCTGCTCACGGCAGACATTCAGCAGTTGATTTCGCACTGCGGACGGGAACGCGCGATCATCGTTGGCCACGACTGGGGCGGTGCAGTCGCCTGGCAGTTTGCGATGGAGTATGCCTCGTCCGTCGAGCGGCTGATCGTGATGAACGCTCCTCATCCCGAACGAATGGCCGATGCCTTTGGCGGGGCTCCGAACTTTCGCCAGATTGGACGCTCCTGGTACATGTTCGTGTTCCAGATCCCGATGCTGCCGGAGCGCTGGCTGGCGACCAACAACTACGAGCGTGTCGGCTGGGTGTTCCGTGACACGGCGGCTCATCCTGAGGCGTTTCCGGCGGAGGTCATGCAGGAGTATCGGCGCGCCGCGGCGCGCAACGGGCTGAGTGGGCCGCTGAACTTCTATCGCTCGGCGGTTCGAGCCGGGGTGAAGGAATCACGCGCGCGCCTAGGCAGCCAGTTCCCCGGCCTCGCCCAGGTGCTGGACGGCGTCTTCGGTCCCAGCGCCGCAGCGGCTTCGGAGTTCCCGAAGATCGGCGCTCCGACACTGCTGATCTGGGGAGAACGTGACACCGCCCTGGGCAAAGAACTCACCGAAGATATGGACGGTCTGTTTGCCGGCCCGTTCGAGCTGATGTACCTGCCCGATTGCGGACACTGGGTCCAACAGGAGGGCGCCGAAGACGTCAACCGTCTGATGCTTGAGTTCCTGGAGCGCTACCGCTCAAGCGACTGACGGACTTCCCCGTCAGGTCAGCGGCGCGTCCGGATCGACATCGGTCGTCGCGGCGATCCAGTAACGATGGCGAATCCCCATCGACAGTTCTTCGAGATCACGAGCAACCTGCCGCTCGGTTGTCTCATCGAGGCCCGCACCACCGCACACGCCGGTGAGCATCGAGCGCTTGAAGATCAGTCCGACCGACGCGTCAACGAATGAGAGATCGCGCGCCTTGTTGGCCAGGAAGTACTGCATGTCCTTCGAGTCGAACGGCATGGGCCCCATGCCATCGGTAGGCCACAGGCCCCAACCCAGATAACCTCCGCGGGCGACGTGCTCGCGAACCGCGCGGTGATGTTCGATCACGTCTTCGACGTGACCTTCGCGCGCGTCAAAGTGGATCAGGTTGGGACGAGCGTCGAGGATCCTGGTCCAGTTCGGGGATGCGCAGCAGTGGAACCCGGCCAGGGCACCGAGGCGTTGCACCGGCTCGATCGCGGCTCGAAGCACCGGCGTGACCTCGCGCCAGGGAAGCGGAATCGTCGGCTCGCCGACCGACGCCAGTTCGGGCTCGTCAAAGAGAATGATGGCCTGGTAACCGAGGCGTTGAAACGCCTGCGCCTGCTGCGCCGCAGCGGCGCCCAGCCAGGCTCCGAGCCGTTGCAGCGACTCCGGGTCTTCATGCGGCGAGCGACCGCTCCGGTCTCGCGACCATCGCGACAGCGTCACTGGCCCGATGATCTGTCCCTTGACCACGCTGGACTTGCGTTCGTCGGGGACGTCGGGAAGCCGCTCCAGCAGCTCGTACAGGCCGGCGGCGCGATCTCTTGGCGGCAGGTCGGCGTTGGCGAGATCCGTGTCGGAGATTTCACCCGACCAGGTGAGCACCTCGCCGTCCCACGATGCGCCCGGCAAGGAGAGACCGGTTTGCGGGATCATCAACTCTTCGGGCATGCGATTCGGCAGTTGCGGCCAGAAGGGAAGACGCCAATAGTCCTCAAGCACCTCTGTTACCGCTGTGGCTGCGTCGGTGTGTCGGGTAGAACCGATGCCGCAGGGCAGGAGCGGCAGGTGAATGGGAGCGTCCACGTACTCAACGCTTTCTGTGGAGATGTGGGCAGCCGGCCAGGCGGGTCGGCCGGTGGAACTAGTTTACCCGTGCTTGGCGAAATGGTCGGAGGCCTCACTCGCGGCGGAATGTGGATGCGCGAACGAGTAGTAGAGTCGCTATACTCATCGATCGAGAAATGTCCAACGGCTCACACAGTTGATCAGTTGAGCTGCAAGGAGTAGCCTCGTTGCCCATCGCACCTTGCGATGAAGACATAAGCAGTGATGCTCACGGCACTCGTACCGATTCCAATATGGGAACGGGCGTACTAATCTGGTAAGCGAAGGGTACAGGAAATGACACGCGCAGACGAGCACTCCGACATTGCGGATGACGGGATCGCCGCTGCTTCTACGGAGGCCACCGCCGAGGATCTTGCCGCCCTGCCCCCTGCCGCCCGCGTCGTGCGCGAGCCGTTGATTCGCAGGCATTTCACCCAGCCGGGCGAAGATGTCTATGCCCAAATCGAGTGGACCTACCGCACCGCCGCGATTACGTCGGACACCGGCGACACGATCTTCGAGCAGACCGACATCGAGACGCCCTCGTTCTGGTCGCAGACCGCCACCAACATCGTCGCCTCGAAGTACTTCTGGGGCGAAGCGGGCACGCCGCAGCGCGAGTCCTCGATGAAGACGCTCGTTGACCGCGTTGTCGAGACGATCACGCGCTGGGGGCGCGAGGGTGGATACTTCAGCGACGGCGCCGCGGCCTCGGCGTTCTCACAGGAGCTGCGCTACCTGCTCATCAACCAGTACGCCGCGTTCAACTCGCCGGTCTGGTTCAACGTGGGGATCGAAGAGACGCCGCAATGCTCGGCCTGCTTCATCAACTCCGTCGAAGACACGATGGAGTCGATCATGGATCTGGCGAAGCGCGAGGCGTTGCTGTTCAAATGGGGCAGCGGCACGGGCTCCAATCTCTCGACGCTGCGCTCCAGCAAGGAATCGTTGACCGGCGGCGGCAAGGCGTCCGGTCCGGTCTCGTTCATGCGCGGCTACGACGCGTTCGCCAACGTGATCAAGTCGGGCGGCAAGACGCGCCGCGCGGCCAAGATGATCATTCTCGACGCCGACCACCCGGATGTCCTGGAGTTCATCGGCTGCAAGGCGGATGAAGAGCGGAAGGCCTGGGCGCTGATCGACGCCGGCTATGACGGCTCGCTCAACGGCGACGCGTACTCGTCGGTTTCTTTCCAGAACGCGAACCACTCGGTCCGAGTTGCTGACGAGTTCATGCAGGCGGTTGAGGCGAACGGCACGTGGGCGACGCGCGAGGTCGTGACCGGCGAGGTCGTGGAGCAGATCCCGGCTCGCGAGATCCTGCGCGCGATTTCGGCGGCGACGCACCAGTGCGGCGACCCGGGGATGCAGTTCGACACGGTGATCAATGACTGGCACACGTGCTCGAACACGGACCGGATCTACGCGTCGAACCCGTGCTCGGAGTACATGTTCCTGGACGACACGGCCTGCAACCTCGCGTCGCTGAACCTGCTCAAGTTCTACGACCTGGAGACTCACGAGTTCGATGTCGAGTCGTACCGTCACGCCTGCCGGGTGATGATCACGGCGCAGGAGATCCTCGTCTCCAATGCGTCGTATCCGTCCCCGCTGATTGGGGACAACTCGGAGAAGTACCGACCGCTCGGGCTTGGCTACACGAACCTCGGCGCGCTGCTGATGGCTCGTGGATTGCCGTATGACTCGGTACACGGTCGCGCGTTGGCCGCCGCAGTGACGGCGCTGATGACCGGCGAGGCGTACCTGCAGTCGGCGCGGATGGCTGAGCGCATTGGTCCGTTCAGTGGATACGCTCCCAACCGCGACCCGTTCCTGCGCGTGATGCGCAAGCACCAGGCGGCTGTCGGCCGGATCGAGGGTCTCGAGAGCGTCCCGCCCGCCGTACGAGCCGCAGCCGAGGACGCCTGGCGTCAAGCAGTCAGCCTCGGCGAGGCGCACGGCTACCGCAACGCACAAGCGACCGTCCTGGCTCCGACCGGGACAATCGCGTTCATGATGGACTGTGACACCACCGGCGTGGAACCGGACATCTCGCTGGTCAAGTTCAAGAACCTGTCTGGCGGTGGTTACTTCAAGATCGTCAACCGCACGGTCCCGGCCGCGTTGCGACGCCTTGGCTACGCGGACGACGCCATCGAACGAATCGGTTCGCACATCGACGAGACCGGCACGATCGAAGGTGCGGCAGAGCTCATCACCGAACACCTGGCGATCTTCGACTGCGCCTTCAAGGCGCAGAACGGGCAGCGCAGCATTGCGCCGCTTGGTCACATCCGCATGCTGGGCGCGGTCCAGCCGTTCCTCTCGGGCGCGGTCTCGAAGACGGTCAACGTGCCGGAGCACACCAACGTCGACGAGATTATGCAGACCTACGTTGACGCCTGGAAGCTGGGTGTGAAGGCGGTCGCGATCTACCGTGACAACTCCAAACGTATCCAGCCACTGGAGACCGGCGAGCGAAGCGCGGTCGCGGAAGAGGCGGCGGTCTATGAGCCTGGACCCTCGCTGCCCAGCGACGAACCGATCGTGCTGGAGAGTGCGCAGTCGCCACCGGCATATCGACGACATCGACTGCCCGACGAGCGCAAGGCGCTGACGCACAAGTTCACGATCGGCGAACACGAGGGCTACATGACGATCGGCGAGTTCGCCGACGGCAAGCCGGGCGAGGTCTTCGTTCATATCTCGAAGGAAGGTTCGGCCGTCTCCGGCTTGATGGACGCCGTGGGGACGTTGACATCGGTCGCACTGCAGTCGGGCGTGCCGCTGTCGACGCTGGTCAAGAAATTTGCGCACATGCGCTTCGAGCCCAGCGGCTGGACACGGTCGAAGGACATCCCCCACGCCGACTCGATCCTCGACTACGTCTTCCGCTGGATGGGCACGAAGTATCTGGCCGGTGAGACGTCGGACGCGATTGCGAAACAGGGTCAGATGGCGATGTCGCCGGAAGAGGTCAAACTGGCCGATGAGGATGCCGGACCCGCACCGGTCACTCCGGTGATCGCGGCGACATTGCCGCTCATCGACGACGCCTCCGCCACCGGTTTCCAGAATCAGCTTGACGCGCCGCCCTGTGCGGAGTGCGGCTCGATCATGGTGCGCTCCGGCTCATGCTTCCGCTGTATGAACTGTGGCGCGACATCGGGATGCTCATAAGCGTCAGGACGACTCCTCGAGCTGCCGGATCAGCGCCCGTCGGCGACGCTCATACTCGGTCTGAGACAGCGTCGGCTTGTCGCGTTCCAGCGCTTCGAGCTCCGGCGACGTTGGGGAAATCCTGACCGGCTGAGCCGGTTGCGGCTGTTCAGCGTTCGCTGCAGGCGCCGGTATCGAGGCGGGCGGTGGCGGCTTCACCCGTGGCCCCCGCGGGGCGGGCGGCGGCATGGCGATGTCGTCTAGATCTTGCTGCCGCCGGGACGCAGCGAGCTGGGGCGCCTCGCGACGAACCACGACGAGCGTTCCCACCATGCGGTCGTGAATGCACTGGCGATCGGGATTCATCAGGATCCAGCCGGCGTTGATGATCGGACCAAGCAGGCTGATGGCGTAGCCGATCAAGCCAAGCACGAGGCGCTTAATCAGCAGTTCTCGGACCCACATCCGTCGAGGAGTAATCGGTTGGCCCGACTCGTGGATGACGTACATGGCGAGCAGCGATTTGGCGGGAGACTGGCCGTCCCGGGCTGTGAACCACATCCAGTACAACCAGAACGGTAGCAAGAGGAAGATCAGGAGATCGAGCAACTCGCAGCCGAGGCGGCGCAGATACGGTGCGGCATAGTCACCGGAGGTCGGATGCGAGCTGAGCACGCCGCACGCGCTGCAGAATGCGCCGACGCCGGGGTACTCCTCGCAGATCGGACAGTGTTCCGCGCGCAGCGCGCTCGTTCGTGGCGGGGACATCATGGCCTTCCGCCACGAGGTTAGGACAGGCGGCGGCTCAGCGAGGCTGCCGCGCCAGTTCGACAACCAGCGTGCCCAGAACCTTGTCGTGCAGCGTTTGCCGGTCGCGGTCCCACAGCAGCCAGGCGGCGTCAAGGAAAGAGAATGCCCAGAAGACGACCGTCAGCCAGAACCAGAGCAGCAACAATTCGCCGACCGAACTGGCCACGGCGCCGAGCAGGACGAGCAGACCGACGCAAACGACGCCGATTGCTGCGTCCCAGCCGAACTCGCGCAGCCAGACGTATCCAGCGGCGGCGGAACGTGCGTCCGCACGTACGATGTGCAGACCCAGCAGTGACTTGCCCGGTGATTGTCCGCGAGGGGCCACGATTGCCAGCCAGATCAACCAACCGACTCCGGCCGTGAGCCAGATGATCAAGTAGTCCAAGGTGAACGCGCCGAGCCGCGACCAACGGGTTGCCGCGTAGGCCCGACGTTCGGAATCGATGTTGAGCACATCGCAACTGGCACAGAAGTAGGCGCCCGGTCCCGATGGCCGATGGCAGACGTCGCATTCGAGGACGAACGTGCGTGGCGTCGACCCGATCACAGGGCTCGGAGCTCCGCGCTGGTCTGGGGAACCGCGCGGACGCTGATCACAAGGGTTCCGAAGATCCGGTCGTGAAGTGTTTGGCGGTCCGGGTTGAAGAAGATGGCCACGCCGTCAGCGACGACGATTACCGCGATAGCGAGGACGATGAGGTTACTGGCGACGGAGTCTGGGTAGAGGGAGCTGAGAATCAGAATCGGCGCGTTGATCACGACGCGATAGCCGACCTCTCTAGCCCACATCCGCCCGCGAGTGGCCGGCGAGCCGTTGGTGCGAATCACCTGCGTTGAGACGATTTGTTTGCCCGGCGTTTGACCGCGCCCAGCCAGGAAGGCGAACCAGGCGAGCCAAATCACCGAGCCGAGCCACAGTTCGAGCTCCAACACGCCGCCAAGGCTTGCGAGTCCGAGCACAAGACCGATGACGCTCGGGATTAGCCCATCCGCCAACGCACCCATGAAGCGGCTCAGTCTCGACGCCGCATATCGGGGCGAGTGCCCGTATTCGGCGTCGGAGCGGAGCACGTTGCAGGAGGTGCAGAACTTGACGCCCAATCTCGTGTCCTGGCGACAGGCAGCGCAAATGGCACCGAACAGTTCGGATGGTTGTCGATAGGGATCGGTCGGGAGCGGCTCGAATCGGCCCACGCAAGTTGCTCCTCGCCCTGAGCTTAGTAGGGCAGGGCCGTCGGTCGGTAGTCGCCGCTGCGTAACGCAGCCATCAAGTCGTCGAGGGTTTCGATGTCTACCGCGAATTCGGTGGCGGCGGTGGCAACCTCGTGCAGCGCGTGAGAATCGCTGCCGCCGATCGGCGGGAGCGGCCTGGATCGTCCACGCGATGACGCGCTTTGATTCTGGAGTGGTCCGTCGCAGCCGTTCAATCCCTCGACACCATCGAACAGTTCCATGGCTGCGCGCGGAACGCGCAGTCCAGGATCGCGCGCAGGGTGAGCCAGGTACATCAATGCGTGCTGTTCGTCGCAGAGCGCACGCAGCCGCTTCGAGTCGGTGATGCGCGGAGTCAGTTCCGTCAGACCATAGACAAGGATGTGGCCGAGCTCGGTGGTGACCTCGACGCCGGGAAGGACGAGAATGCCGACCTGTTCGGACAGTCGCGCTGCGCGCTCAGCAGGCCAGACGACATCGTGCTCGGTCAGGATCACACCATCAAGACCCCGCTCGGCGCCGCGGGCGAGCGCCTCGTGCGGCAAGAGATTGCTGTCGGTCGAGTAGACCGAGGTGTGGGTGTGCATGTCGATGAGCATGTCTGTGAAGCGTCCCGCCAAGAAGCGCGTGGGTCAATGTCTGATTATCCAGTGTCGGTAGTACGATCCTCGTGTGAGACGGATTGCAATGGTCACCACCGTCGTGGAAGACGAACGACAACTCGACGGCAGCCGCCATCTTGAGATCGTTGGCGACAATGAGCGCGCAGACGCGGCGCTTCGACTGGTGATCGGCAGAGACGGCGATCTCAAGGAGGCAGAGCTGAGTCTTGGGCTCGACGGCGAGTACATGGTGATCGGGTTTGAGTCGGACACAGCCGCCGTTGTGGGCGAGGTGCTGGACGTGGATCTGGTTGCCGACGAAGGACGGGTAGCGATTCAGCAGCGCGACGACGGTGACCTCGATCTGACGCTGACTCTCGCCGGCCATCCGGAGCACGACGAGTGACCCGCGTCTCGGTGCTGGCCGGCGGCGTCGGGGCGGCCCGCTTCCTCGATGGACTTGTGCGCGTGATGGCGCCGCAAGACGTGACAGCGATTGTCAATGTGGGCGATGACATGGAGTGGGCCGGACTGCACATCTCGCCCGACCTCGACACGGTGACCTACACGCTCGCCGACCTCGTCAATCCCGAGACCGGATGGGGGCTCAGAGCCGAGTCGAGGCGAACCCTCGATCGGCTGTCGGAACTCGGCGGCCCGGACTGGTTCATGATCGGCGACCTTGACCTGGCCACACATCTCTACCGAACCCATCGCCTGTCGCAGGGTGATCCCCTGTCTGAGATCACTCGTGATCTGACTCAGCGGCTCGGATTGGACTGTCGTATCACTCCAGTCACCGACGACCGACTTCGCACCGTGGTGGGTACTGACGCCGGTGAGCTTGCGTTCCAGGACTACTTCGTACGGCGTCGCGCGTCGGACGCCGTACGTTCGCTGCGCTTCGATGGATCGGACTCGGCGTCGCCTGCGCCTTTCGTGCTGGACGCCATCCGCGACGCCGACGTGATCGTGATTGCACCGTCCAATCCGTTCCTGAGTATCGACCCGCTGCTCAGCGTGGGCGGCGTGCGGGAGGCGTTGGGTCAGAGCAAGGCGCCGGTAGCGGCCGTCAGTCCGATCATTGGCGGCCAGGCGGTCAAAGGTCCTGCCGGGGACATCCTGCGGTCGCTCGGACACGATGTCTCGGCGCTCGGCGTGGCGCGGATCTATGGGGAGCTGGCCGATGTCTTCATCCTTGACGAAGCAGATGCGAGATTGGCGTCGGAGATTGAATCTGAGACGGAGATGCGGGTGGTGGTGATGCCGACGTTGATGACGGATGTCGAAGCCAAGATGTCGCTGGCGTCCGGAACAGTGAGGGCGGCGCTCGATGCCGTCTAGATCGACTGAGCTAGTTGCCGTCGTCCCGGTGCGAGGGCTGCCGGCGGGGAAACGCCGCCTGGCGGCGCTGCTCGACACTGAGGAGCGCAACAGCCTTGTCAGAGCGATGCTGGACGATGTCGTGGCGTCGTTGCTGGAGGCCGACTCCGTTGATCGAGTGGCGATCGCGTCTCGCGATGCGGCCGCACGCGACGAAGCCGCGCGACTTGACGTCGAGTTCCTCGACCAGACGAACCTGCGACTGGGGTACAACCGTGCGGTGGCGTTCGCCCAGAACACGTTCAGGGATGCCGGGGCGCTGCTGGTCGTGCCGGCGGACGTGCCGCTGATTACGCCGGACGCGATCGATCTGATGGTGGCGACCGCGCCTGATGGTCCAGCCGTGGTGGTGGCGCCCGCGTACGACGGTGGCACCAACGGTCTGTTGCTGCGGCCGCCCGATGTCATTGCGCCGCTGTTCGGTCCTTCGTCGGCGAGGGCGCACGAGCAATCGGCGGCGTCGGCCGGTGAAGCCGGTGTTCCGTTTCGGACAGCATCGATTGACGTCTGGGCGTTCGATCTGGACACTCCGAGGGACTTGCGCTGGCTGCAGGAGGCGCTGCCTCAGTTGCCCGAGGGAATTGCGCCGAACTCTCGGCGGTGGCTTGTCGAGCAGGAGGCGCACATGCGCGCGTTGCGCGAGGGTGTGTAGCGCTTCTTCCGGGAGATGGGGCCCTCACCCTAACCCTCTCCCTCAGGGAGAGGGGACCAGAGGGCGGAGGGGACGCTCAGGCGCGGGGCAGGCCGAAGCCTCGCTGGGCGATGATGTTTCGTTGGAGTTCGTTGCCGCCGGCTCCGAAGGTCGGCATGACTGCGGCCAGGTAACCGTTTTCCGCTGAGCCTTCGATGGGCGCGCGTTCGTCGTTGCCGTTGAGTTGGCCGTAGAGGCCCATGGCGTGGAGCGAGAAGTTCTGCAGGCGCTGCATCATCTCGGTCGAGAAGATCTTGACCTGGCTGGCCTCGTAGTTGGGCGATTCCTCGCGTTTGAGCATGTCGAGGATGCGGTAGCTGAGGTGCTGGAGCACTTCGAGCTGGACTTTGAAATCGGCCATCGTGCCCTTGATGCCGGCGTCGTCGATTGGGCGACCCATCGGGGTGTCGGATGTGGCCCAGTCCATCAGACGGTCGTATACGGCGCGGACCGAGGAGACGGTAAAGATCGAGATGCGCTCGCGGTCGAGGGCGTGGGCGGCGTAGTACCAGCCTCGGTTTTCCTCGCCGACGAGCACGTTCGTCGGGACGCGGACGTCCTCGAAGTAGACCTCGTTGGTTCGATAGCCGGCCATCGTCCAGAGTGGCTTGACGGTAATTCCGGCGGACTGCATGTCGACCAGCATCATGGAGACGCCGCGGTGCTTGGGCGCGTCGGGGTCGGTGCGAGTGGCGAGCCAAACGTACTCGCTGCGGTGGGCGCCGGAGGTGAAGCGCTTGATGCCGTTGAGGATGTAGTCGTCGCCGTCCTTGACGGCGCGGAGCTGGAGGGAGGCGAGGTCGGAACCGGCGTCGGGCTCGGTGTAGCCGAGGGCGAATTCGACTTCGCCACGGGCGATCGGCGGGAGGAAGCGTTCCTGTTGCTCGTCGGTGCCGAAGCGCATCAGGGTCGGTCCGACCTGCTGCGTGGCGACGGTCGCCTGGGGCGCGCCGGCGTAGTTCATTGCCTCCCAGAAGAGGTACTGCTCCTCGAGCGAGCGTTCCTGCCCGCCGTACTCGGCCGGCCAGGACATGGTGAGCCAGCCGCGATCGGCCAGCAAGCGGCGAAAGCCTCGCTCTTCGGTCATGGTGTCGGTGGTGGGGTCGCCGATGGTGGCGCGGAGATCGGGCGTCCATTCCTGGTCGAGGAACTCGTTGACTTCGGACTCGAAGGCGAGGGCCTTGTCGCTGAATCGATATTCCATGTGGGTAGCTCCCTGGGAGGCGCGACGGCCTGACGGTGATGACTCGATTGAATGTTATCGCAGGGTTGGGGGCGGGCACGGCGGGGCCGGGGGTTCGGTTGATCCCGGCTGAGAAAAAAACGCGCATGAAAAAAAGAGAGAGGGTTGGCGATTACAAGGGGTCGTCGTCTTCTTCGGGTGGTGCTTCCTCTGCATGGGTGGGGGAACCCTCACCCCAGCCCTCTCCCAGAGGGAGAGGGGGACAGAAGGAGCTCCCGGAGGTGGGGCCGACTGGGGCGGTGTGGTCGTGGAGGTCTCGGAGGAGGTGGCGGGCGACTTCGTAGGGGTCGGTGGCGAGGTAGACCTGGTAGTTGCGGCGTGCTCGCTCGTTGGGGGCGTGCATTTCGCGGACGAGGGTGTCGAGGGCGTTGAGTTGCTTGTAGGCGGAGCCGCTGTTGGCCTGGCGCCAGAGCCGATCCATGTTGGCTCGGAAGTGGTAGGGGTTGGGCATGAGGAATGCTCCTGGGGGTTGGATAGTACTGGTGTTCTGATAGTATCAGGAAACGAAGCAGGCAGGGAGCCCCCCTCTGTCACTACGTGACATCTCCCCCCGCCTGACGGCGGGGGGAGAGAGGAGGGAGGGGAGAGAAAGGGCGCTCACCGCCCGCCCACGCGGGGCGTCGCTGGCAGACAGGCGCTGCGTGGCCCCGCCTTCGCGGGGCCGACTTTGGTTGGTTTATGCGCAGGTCTCCTCGCGGAGGAGGACTGTCAAGAGCGGGCTTTGTTTGGGGCGGAGCGGAGGATGAAGGTGGCGGCTCCGTTGAGTACCGTTCGGCCGGAATTGACTGCCTGTGCGATCGGTTCCGGTGGGTGCTGCGGGACGCGGGCACGAAGGATGACCGGCCGCAGGATGATGATCGCGACGAGGATCGCGAGCACGGCGAACGACATCGGCGGGAACAGCGTCTCCATGGTCAGGCTCTGGGCGACGGCGCCGAGCGGCAGGCCGACGGCCTGGGCGATGCCCATACCGAGGAAGATTAGGCCCATGATTCTTCCGCGCATCTCGTTCGGCGTCTCGTGGGCGAGGGTGGCGTTGGCGGAGACCATCGCGATCGACATGCCGACGCCGAGCATCAGGTTGCCCATCATGGCGTTGATCACGCTCGGTGGGTTGACGAAGACGACGAATCCGAGCGCCATTACGATCACGCCGATGGCGGTGATCATTCCCTTGCGCTCGATCCACGAGAAACGCACGAGGAAGAGGGAGGCGATCATCGCGCCGCCGCCCCAGAAGACGGCGATGTAGCTGAACTCGGACCAAGTTGCTCCGACGACGGTGGTGACCCACTGGGGGCCGAGGGTGCCGGTGGGTGGCATGATCAACGACATCATCAGGACGACGATTATCACCGTCCAGAGGACGACCGATTTGGAGCGCGCGTACCGGAATCCGTCGCGAATGTCGCGAATGGCCTGTCCGGGTCCCTGGCCGCGGCTCGCCATGTGAGCCGCCGAGAAGACGGTGCGGTAGGCCATCATGGCGAGGATGAGGACCTCGCCGAGGTGTCCGAAGGAGGAGACTGCGAAGACCGCGCCGTGGCCGAGATGGTCGATCATCAGGCCTGAAGCGAAGATGGCGACGGGCATGGCGAACTGCATCGCGGCGGCGTTCAGGGCGATGCCCGACGGCGTGAGGCGCGGCCCGAGGATTTCCGGGGTGATCGCGTTTCTGGTGGGTCCATCGATCGCGTGTGCGGCGGAGGCGACGATGGTGAGTGCGAAGAAGATGATGATGTCGGTCGTGCCGCCCGAACCGGTCCAAATCATGACCGCGATCAAGATGTTGCTGATGAAAGCGATCGCCTGGGTGACCATCAACAGGCGACGTCGATCGAATCGGTCGGCCAGCGCACCGCCGAAGAGGCCGAAGCCGATCATGCCGATGCCGCGAATTGTGCCGATCGCGCCGACCATGAGGATCTCGATGTCGTCGGGCGCGACGAGCTGGATCCAGGCGATTGAGGCGACGAACTGGAGCGGCATCATCGACTGACCGACGATGAAACCGGTTAGCAGCAGCCGGAACTCGCGCAGGCGGAGCGGCTCCATCATGCCGGGACGCGAGGCAGGCGGGCTGGCGCTCATGTTTGTAGTTTCGCGGCTTCGAGCACGGCGTGTCGCGGTCCCTGATGCACTTTCCGGACGTGCTGCTTGCCGAAGATGTCGGCGAGTCGACGCTGGAGGTATCGGCGGAGGCCATTGACGGCGACGAGAGCGAGGGAGCCTCCGTCCTTCAAGGCGTCGTGGGCGTCGAGCAGCAACAGGTCGATGGCGTCGTTGCCTGCCTGAGCGGGGAGATTGGAGACGACCAGGTCGTAGGTTGACGCGTGTTGGCGAAGGTCGCTGATTCCGTCGCTCAAGGTTGCCGTCGCGTTGTCCAGGTTGTTGTGTGTGATGTTTTCGGCGGTGGCTTCGACTGCGCGAATGTCGGTGTCGACCAGATCCACCCTAGAGGCGGGCCAGCGGACCGCGAGCGTGAGGCCGAGCGCTCCGTAGCCGCAGCCCAAATCCAGCACGCGGTCTACGGGCGTCATTGCTTCCAACTCGCGCAGCAACAGATCCGTGCCGTCGTCCAGCGAGCGGGCCGAGAACAGCCCGTGGCGGGAGCGGAGGAGCAATCGGCGGCCGTGCACGTCGACGGTGACCTGGGGATGGCTCGCCAGGCGCGTCCGCAGGGCCGAGAGATGGTCCTGTTCGAGGGAGGGCTGACTCACATCGCCTCGATCGTTGCGGAGACAGGGGTGTAGCGATCCATGTGCTCGGGGTCCATGCGTCTGACGATGCCGGGATAGATTCCGGTCCGTTTGCCGGCGGTCGCTCCTGCGACGGCGATTTGGATGTGAGATGGGTCAGACACTTTCGACATCGGCTGGTCCAGGTCTTGCGGACCGATTCCTTCTCTGCGCAAGGTTGGCTCGGAGATGCCTCCGCCCACGCGATCGGTCGCGAGGCGCTCGCGAATCGGGAGCGCCGTCCGTTCCATCATCGCCTCGCGGATGTCGTCCTTGGACCAGCGGTCGCGGCGAAACACGTCGGCGTGCTCCGGGCTGACCACGAGCATCGACGGCCCGATCTGTCCGTTGGGGCTGAAGATGCGCTGGAATCCCATCGCGATCGAGCCGACGAGGGCGCGGGCAGTGCGGCTGTACTCGTCGATGCAGAGTCGGGGTCCTCCGATGACGGGGATGAGCGTGACGACGCTGTCGTTGGGGTCGTAGCCGTGTTCGACGTGCAGAGGCGGCCAGGGAGAGGCATCCTCGTGTTCGGCGAACGTGAGCGTGAACTTGTGTGCGCCGCCCTGGACGGTTTGATCGATCTCTCCTTCTCTGGCTCCGCCGATGTTGCGGAAGACCAGGCGCAGGGCTCGGCCGATGGTCATGTTGGCGCGATTGCCCTGGCCGAGCGCGTTGAGTCCCCAGTTCATTGCGATTTGCTGGCGGATTGGTCCGTTGACGATCATCATCGGCGCGATGCCGTCGGTGCTGGCGATCGTGCCGTGGAGCGGGAAGCGGCCGCCGGCGGCGGCTTTGACGGCGGCGAGGATGACGGGCAGATACTCGGGCCTGGCTCCGGCGGCTACGGCGTTGATCGCGATCTTCTCGACGGTGGCCGGGGCGTAGCTGGGCGGAATGTTGCCGATCACTTCAGATGGCGAGCGATCGGTTCCGGTCAGCATTCGCTCGACCCGTTGTTGTGTCGGTGGAACGAGCGGGAGCCCGTCGGTGATTCCGTGGTCGAACATGAACTCATAGACATCGTCGTGCTGGGCGATGTCGATGGTTCGTGAGAGCAGCCGGCTCATAGAGAATCAGGAGCGGACGAGGGCGGAGGGGGGCACGAATGTGGGCGGAGGAGCGGTGGGATTGCCGTCGCCGAAGATGCCCTGGTAGATGCTGGTCCACTTGCCGGCGTGGCTGCCGGCGACGGTGATGGCGATGAACGATGGGTCGGCGACCTTGGACAGCGGCCTGTCAAGGTCTTCTTCGGTCAGGCCATACTTCTCCGGCAGGTACTCGCCGATTCCACCGCCCATGGTGGGGGAGGCGAGGCGTTCGCGCAGCGGGAGCGCGGTGAATTCCATGATCGCTTCGCGGAAGTTGTCCTTGGTCCAACCGCTGGCGCGATAGACGTCCGCGTGTTCGGGGCTGATCACGAACATCGAGGGTGTGACCTGTCCGCGGGGCTTGAGCACCTGCTGGAAGGCCATGGCGATCGAGCCGGTCAGCGAGCGGGCGTTGCGACTGTACTGATCGATGCAGACCCTCGGGCCGCCGGTGATCGGGATGAGCGAGACGACGCTGTCATCGGGCTCGTAGCCATACTCGACATGGAACGGGTCCCAGGGGGAGTAGTCCTCGTCCTCGGCGTAGCTGAGGGTCCACTTGTGGCCGCCGCCCTGGATGGCCTGCTCGATCTCTCCGGGGACGGCGCCGCCGATGTTGCGCAGCATGAGTCGGAGGGCTCGACCGAGGGTCGAATTGGCTCGGTTGCCCTGGCCGAGCGCGTTGAGTCCCCAGTTCATACCGATCTGTTCGCGGACGGGTCCGTTGACGAGCATCATCGGAGCGAGGCCGGCGGTCGTGGCGATCGACCCGTGGAGCGGGAACTGTCCGCCGGCGGCGGCCTCGACCGAGGCCAGCACGGTGGGGAAGTACTCGGGCTTGCAGCCGGCCATGACGGCGTTGATGGCCGCCTTTTCGACGGTCATCGGGGCCATGTTGGGCGGCAGCGTGGCGGCGACCTTCTGTGGGTCGTTCCAGTGCTCGGGAGCGGAGGCCAGCATGCGGTCGACTCGCTCGCGGGTGGGTGGGACGACGGGCAGGCCGTCGGTGATGCCCTGCGAGAACATGAACTCGTAGACGTCGTCGTGGTCGGCGATTTCGATGATTCGCGTGACGGAGTCGGAGGACACGGCTGTGCCTTGTCGGTGAGTGGGGAGCCCCCTCTGCCTTCGGCATCTCCCCCCGCTTCGCGGGGGGAGAAAACGGAGCACGGGATCGCTCGCGTTGATGGGCCCGTAGCTACTCGACGGGGGCCATCAGGGTGTCGAGGATTTCGTCGACGAAGCGCTCGGCGTGTTCGTGCATCTCGGTGTCCGTGCGGTCCTGCATCGGATGCGGGATGAAGACTCGGCGGACCTCTTCGAGTCCGAGGCGTTCGGCCTGGTGGCTGGCGGCCTTGATGAACTCAGAGGTGGCGACGAAAACACTGGGCTTGCCCTGCAGTTCGAAGAAAACGGTGTCGTGCACACTGCACGTCGTGCAGGATCCTCAATCAGCGAGCGCTTCGATGACGAAGTCGCACTCCTCCAGGATCGCATCTTTGATTGGCTGCGGGGCCGGCTTGGCGACGGTCGGCTTCATGAAACGCCGGGTCTCGACGCCTGGGGCGCGCTCGTGCAGGAGTTGCTCGAGCCGGTCGAGGAAGACATCGCCGCGCGGCTTGGAGATGTCGAGCAGGGCGATGGTGCCATGCAGCGCCTCGGGGCGCGGCGTGAGTTGCCGCTTGATCGGCACTCGTTCGTCGGTTGGGTCAAGGATCTGGGTAACCATTGGACCTCTCCATCAACGCGCCGTCTGCAGGGTTGCGGCGCGCCGTGTGTCTAACGCAGTCTACTCTTCCACATCGCTCGTACCGGTCTCACGGAAGCTCGGTTCGAAGGCTCCCAGGTCGCGTCCGCCCGACTGGCGCTTGTCCATTTTGGATCCGCCCCTACTGCGGATTGACAGCGCACCGTTGGGGCCGATGTTCGCGCTGGTCGGCGTGGAGTAGACCCCGGTCGCCCAGCCCCCGAGGATCGTCGAGAACTTCGCGGCGGAAGAGCCGGCGACGACGAGGATGATGTTGGACTTGTCGGCAAACTTCGGCACCGGCCGGTCGAGCGCCGCCTCGCCGCCGAAGCGCTCAACAACGGACGGCGGCAGTCCTGCGCCGGCGTCGTCGGAGCGCAGGCGGTGTTTCAGCGGGATGGCCGTCTCCTCCATGATGCACTCGCGGACATCGTCCTTGGACCAGCCGGAGCGTCCGAAGATGCCGGCGTGGTCGGGCGAGAGCACGACCAACGTGTCGACCATGGGTGATTTGGGGTCCTGCATGGCGCTCATCGAGGCAGCCAGAGTTCCGGCCATGCCACGGCCGTCGCGGGAACGCTCGTCGGCGATGGTGGCCGGTCCGCCGGACATCGCCATGAGCGTGGCGACGTCGTCGGTTGGCTCGAAGCCGTACTCGACGGCGAGCGAGTCCCAGGGACTGGCGTCTTCGTTCTCGGCGAAGTTCATCGTGAGGCGATGCGGGCCGCCCTGGGTGGCGCGATCGGTGCCGCCGGGGACACTGCCGCCGACGTTGCGCGCGCAGAGGCGCAGGGCTCGGCCAATGGCGGCGTTGGCTCGGTTGCCTGAGCCGAGCGCTCCGTGCAGATAGTTCATGCCGATGCGGTCGCGGATCGGGCCGTTGAAGATACCGACGGGGGTGGCACCCATGGTTGTGGCCAGAACGCCGTGGATGTTGAAGCTCTCGGTGCAGGCGACCTCGACCAAGGCGATGATCGACGGCAAATACTCGGGCTTGGCGCCGGCCATGACGGCGTTGATGGCGACCTTCTCGACGGTGATGGGGGCCAGGTTGGGCGGGACGATCGCGACCTCATCCTGCGGGTCGCGGGTCGTGCCCTGGAGCATCTTCCAGACTCGCTCGCGGGTCGGCGGTACGACGGGGAAGCCGTCGGTGTAGCCCTGGTCGTACATGAAGTCGTGGATGTCGTCGGACGAGGCGAGATCGACGAGGCGGGAGAGCAGATCGCCGCTCTTGATCGCCTGCAGGCGCTCGTAGACGCCGGGCTCATAGTTGCGGGCGCCGCAGCCGGGTCGTTGCTCGGGCAGCGACTCCCAGTCAATGGAGGTCTCGACGCCAGGGCGCCCGGCCAGGGTCATCGATTCGCCCGCGATCTCGCGCCACTCGTGCTTGTCGAATCCGAAGGTTTGCAATGTGCAGTTCTGCTCTTCGTCGTAGAGGAACAGGGTTGGGACCGTGTCGATGTCGGTCTCGTAGGAGAGGTCGAGGGCGTCGTCGTCGAGCAAGGGCATGGTCAGGTCGTGACGTTCCTTGAGGACGGGGATGTCGTCGGTCTTCTGGACGGCGACCCAGACATCGAGGCCGTCGTCGGTGTCTCGATGCACGGCCTCGAGCAAGGGGAGCGTCAGGTTGCAGGTGTCGCAGTCTTCTTTGACCAGGGCGAGCAGGATCGGACCCCTGGGCGGAAACTGCATCTCCTGGCCATCGGCGTCGAGCAGTGAGAATTTGGTCGGTGGGTGCATGTCCGTAGTTTAGCGTTGATCGGGGAATCGATTGACGCTGTCGCAGGATGGCGCGACACTATGGCAAAGCCGATCGGTAGAACGGTTGAGGGGTGTGATCGAATGGCTCAGCTTCGACGGTTCGTCCTTGCTCTGGTGCTGGTCGGAGGCTTGAGCGCGTTGACGCTGGGAGCGGTCGCGGCGGGTGAGTACGCCTTGAGTGAGCCGATGCAAATCGCCGAGGCGGGCGGGGACGAGGAGGATTCGATTCACGTCTCGGACGAGACGCTTGCGACCTCGCTGTTCATTCCGTTCTGCTTCGTTGGCGCGACGGTGGTGATCTTCATCTGGGCGATTCGCAATCGGGCGAAGCCGATCGACGACGAAACCCCGATGCCGTGGTGGCGGACTCGCGAGTGGTACACGCGGGGTTCGGAAGAGGACGAGGCGTAGGCGAGGGCCCTCACCCTAACCCTCTCCCTCAGGGAGAGGGAATTCGGGATGGGACCACGCGCAGGGATTTCGCGTTCGACTCTGGGACGAACTGGACACTGGCTGGTGAGCTGGGATTGAGGCTATTCGGGCAGAGGAGCCCCCCTCTGCCTGCGGCATCTCCCCCCACGGAGCGGGGGGAGAAAGAGTGCGTCCCGGGATTCGGCCGCGGTGGGCGGACTGGGATCAGAAGAGCAGGCGGCCCAGGCGCTTGCGATATTCGACGACGACTGGTTGATCGTCTCCGAGCATTGAGAAGATTCCGAGCAGCGTCTTTCTGGCTGCCTCATCGCCGGCCGATTTGTCGATCCTGACCGACTCGAGCATCTCGTCGAGGGCCTGCATCCACTGGCTCTCGACCGCGAGCAGGCAACCGTGACGATATCGAGCCATCGGGTCATCCGGATTTGCCGCGGCGGTGTGGCGAATCTCGTCGGCCTCGTAGCCGTCGAGTGCGGCCGTCAGCTCCATCGAGGTCAGCACGCTCTTGCTCATGGGATGATTGGGCCAGCGACGGGCGAGTTCGGCGCCGCGTTCGTTTTCACCCATGCGCACCAGGATGGCTGCGAGTCCAACTCCGGCCGGCTCGTGGTTTGGATCTTCCTCCAAGGCGGCCTCGAAGTGGAGCCTGGCGATCGGGATCTGATTCTCCTGCATCATCCGGTAACCCTCGGCCGCCTTGATGTCGGCCTCGGAAGGGATGAGGGAGTCGTAGAAGGATCGGACCTGTTCCTCTGGGACGGCCCCGACGAACTTATTGACGAGCTGTCCACCGACGAAGGCGAAGACGGCAGGGATGCCTTCCACCTGGAGCGCCTGTGCGACCTGGGGGTTTTCGTCCGTGTTGACCTTGACGAGTTGGACCTGGCCGTCTCGCTCGTAGGCGAGCTTTTCCAGGATCGGACCGAGGACGCGACAGGGGCCGCACCAGGGCGCCCAGCAGTCGACCACGACCGGCAACTCGTGCGAACGCTCGATCACGTCTCGGGTGAAGGTAGCGTCGGTCGCATCGATGACGGCGGCGACGTGGCCGTGAAGGCCGTCCGGCTCTTGCGGTTCGGACGACTCGGTTGATTCGTCAGGCTGCGCAGGAGGCGGGGTTCGCCGAAGCGGGACGGGCTGCTGCGGTGGAGGCGCGGCCGGCTGTTGTTGCACCCGACGCATCGGTTGACCGGAGGCCGAGTAGATGATCGGTCCTGACGGTTGCTGCTGTTGTTGTGGGGGCGGAGGCGCACCACGAGGGTCTCTGGGTTGGACTCGGTCGCGCGGGAACGGAATCGGGTCGGGCGGACGCTGAGTCATGCGATTCTCCGGACGCTGGAATGGTGACAGGAGCGCTTACCAGTTGGTGTAGCGCTTGCGCTTGGGGAAATTGGCGGAGCGGTTCTTGGTCGAGTTGTTCTCGAAGATGCCTGAGACCACTCGCTCTGCTTCCGCGTCGCAGGTCGGACAGGGATGGGGCTCCGACGCGCGCGACATGGGACGGATCTTCTCGAAATTCTCGCTGCACTTCTCGCAGCGATAGGTATAGACGGGCATGGCGTCATCTCCTCGTGCGCAGGATCATCGAATCGAGTTTACCGCGCCTTCGGCTCGGTGTATTGCTCGCGCGGCGGCGGAGACGCTGAGCGCCCAGGCGACCTCCTGCACGTCGTGTACGCGCACCACATGCGCGCCCATCCAGGCGGCGAGCGCGTTGAACGCGATCGTCGCCTCGATCATGCCTGGCTTCGCCTGCGCGTCATGGGATCGCAGCTCGCCGTGTCCCAGCATCTCGGCCAGGAAGCCTTTGCGCGAGGCCGAGATCAGGACCGGGTGTCCAAGCCGGGCGAGGTTGGGCAGATCGAGAAGCAGACGCAGGTTGTCCTGAAGTCCACGTCCGAACTGAAAGCCGGGGTCGATCCAGACCTGCGGCGCGCCAGCAGCCGTGATTTCGCTCGCCCGGCTACCGAGATACTCGCGGACCTCGACCGTGACATCTTCGTACTCGTGGGTCACTTCGCGATGACGCTGCGGTCGGCCGCGCATGTGCATCACGGCGATCGGGGTGCCGGTCTCGACGGCGACCTGCACCGTGTCCGGGTCTGCGCCGGTAATGTCGTTGATCAGATGGGCGCCGGCGTCGACCGCGGCCCGGGCGACCGCGGCCGTCCAGGTATCGACCGAGACGAGATGGCCCTCCGCGACCAGCGACTCAACGACCGGGGAGACGCGCGCGATCTCTTCGTCAGAGGAGATCTCCGCCGCTCCGGTGCGGGTTGATTGAGCGCCGACATCAATGATCGATGCGCCCGCATTTCGCAACTCGGCTGCGCGTCGAGGCGCGTCGCCAACGGCGACGATTGAATCCGTCACCGGGGAATCGGTCGCGACATTGAGGATGCCCATCACGTGGCAACGGTCAGTGGCGTCGAGCGTTTGTCCGCCGAGCTCGATCAGCATGTTGTCAGCCTCAGCGACGCCGCGTGAGATAGTGGGGACTGCGGCCGAAGAAGACCTGTGCGGCCTCCATGATCGATTCGTTCAGCGTTGGATGCGCATGGATGGACTCCGCCAGGTCGGAGGCGCGCGCGCCGAGCTCGACGGCCAGCACGCCTTCGCCGATGAGCTCCCCGGCGCCGGGTCCGACGACCTGCATGCCGAGCACACGCTCGGAGCCGCGTTCGATCACCAGTCGGGTGAGACCGTCGTTGCGCCCGGAGGCCGAGGCGCGTCCCAGCGCAGCCCACGGGAAGCTGACCGTTGACGCCTCAATGTCGAGTGCGGTGGCTTCTGCCTGGGTGAGTCCGCACCAGGCGATCTCCGGGTCGGTGAAGATGACTGCGGGCACGGCGAGGGGACGGAACGCGGAGGGCTCACCGACGATCGCCTCGACCGCGACGGATGCCTCGGCGGTCGCCTTATGCGCCAACATCGGTTCGCCGGCGACATCGCCGATGGCGAAGATTGAGGGCTCTGCTGTGCGTCGTTGCTGGTCGGTGACGATGAAGCCATTGGCGTCAACGTGGGCCTCGGTTCGGTGCAACCCGAGTCCCGCGCTGTTGGGTCGGCGTCCGGTGGCGATCAGCACGCGGTCGAAGCGTTCGGTCGTTTCGACCCCTTCCTTGTCGGCGATCACTGCTTCGATGCCGTCCTCGACTTCGGACAAGGAAACGACGGCCGTGTCGACCCTGATCGACTCCAATCTCGAACGCAGGCTGCGCTCGAGGATCCGCACCAGGTCGCGCTCGACACCGGTGAGGATTTGCGGCAGCGCCTCGACGACCGTCACCTGGGAACCAAGTTCGGCGTAGACCGTTCCCAACTCGAGGCCGATGTATCCGCCGCCGATTACGAGGAGAGACTCGGGCACTTCGGTCAGGTTCAATGCGTCTGTCGAATCCATGATGCGGTCCGACTCGACCTGAAGAGCACGCGGGACGACCGGTGTCGAACCGGTGGCGACGATGAGGGCGTCGAAGTCGACCGGTACGACCTCGCCGTTGGACTCGACGTTGAGCTGGCCCGCGTCGCGGATGCGTCCGTAGCCCTGCTGGTAGCGGACGTTGTGCTGCCGTCGGAGCAGACCGAGGCCATTGGTCATCTTGCGGACGACGCCATCCTTCCAGTCGCGCAGGGCGTCGACGTCGATGGCCGGCTCGCCGAAGTTGATGCCCCACTCGGAGGCGTGCCGCGCCTCGCGCAGCAACTTGGCCACGTGGAGCAGCGCCTTGGAGGGAATGCAGCCCTCGTAGAGGCAGATGCCACCGGGTTGGGGACGGGTGTCGATCAAGGTGACTTCGATGCCACGTTCGGCTGCGTGAAAGGCGGCCGGATAGCCGCCCGGCCCTGCCCCGAGCACGACGAGATGGAATTCGCCGTTGGCAAGATGTAATCCGCCGTCGGCGGGTGCGTCGGCGGTGGACACGGGTTATCCCCCGAGCGCCAGCACGAGCGGCTGGCGGATGACATCGGCGATCCAGGTCATGAACCGGGCTCCGTCGGCGCCGTCCATGACTCGGTGATCGAAGGTGAACGACATTGGCAGGATGCTGCGTGGTTCCCAGCCATCCAGTGCGTCGGACCATTCGGGGCGTCGCTCGGCTCGGCCGATGCCCAGGATCGCCGTGTTCGGGTGGTGGATGATGGGCGTGAAATGACCGGTTCCCATGCCGCCAAGATTGGTCAAGGTGAAACTGCTGCCGCGGAAGTCCTGAAGCCCCAGGTCTCCCGAGCGAGCGCGTTCGGAGATGTCGGTCAACTCGACGGAGAGCTCGACGATGTTCTTCTTGTCGACGTCACGGATTACCGGCACGACCAATCCCCGGGGCGTGTCAACGGCCACGCCGACGTTGACGTACTTCTTGAGGATGAGTTCATCGCTCTCAACGTCGATTGAACTGTTGACATGCGGGTGCGCGAGGAGCGCTGCGGCGGTGATCTTGAGCAGGATCGCGGTGATGGTCAGACGTCCGCCGGCCTCTTCCGCGCGGTCGCGGTAATCGCGGCGGACCTGCTCCAGCTCCGTCACGTCGGCCGTGTGGAACAGCGTGACGTGCGGTACTTCGTGCCAGGAGACGGTCATGTTGCGCTTGATCGTGCGACGCAGGCGGCTCATGGGAAGTCGCTCGACGGCGCCGAACTCAGAGAAGTCGGGCAGCGGCCCGGGGGAACGCGCCGAGTGTCCCTGGTCCGGAGCCTGGGACGGCGTCTCTCGTGCGTGACGCTTGACGTCGGCCTGGTCAATCCTGCCGCCCGGTCCACTGCCGGGCACCGTGCGAATATCGACGCCGATTTCGCGCGCGAATCGTCTCACCGACGGTGAGGCGAACACGGGCCGGGACTCGAGGTCGCCCTCGACCAGCGGCGCGGGCGCCGCGGGGGGGACGCGCAGGATGGGCGCCGGATGGTCGCGATCGACTTTTGGCGTGGGAGCTGCAGCCGGCTCCGGCTCTGCCGGAGGTGTTGGGTCAGCCTGCGGCATTGGGTCAGCCTGCGGCGGGGATGACGAGTTGGCGGCCGGTTGCGCCGGGGTCTCTTGAACGGGTGACGGCGGCGGGGCAGACGGCGGGGCGGGCGACGGAGCAGGTGTGGGGGCCGAATCGACGGTGAGGACAGGATCGCCCGGGCGGATCGTGTCGCCGGTTCGGACATGTATCTCGGTGACGGTTCCTGCGACCGGCGAGGGCAGGTCGAGGGTAGCTTTCTCGGTCTCGATTTCGGCGATCGGCTGCTCCAGGACGATCTCATCGCCGATGCTCACGTAGACCTGAAGGACATCCGCCTCTTCGATGTCTTCGCCCAGGTCGGGCAGGAGAACAACGCCGGCGCCTGATGCGGTAGTCGTCATGTTGAATCCCTAGCGCAGCATCGGGTCGGGACGAGCCGGGTCGATTCCCAGCGTCTCGCGAGCCCTGAGCAGCAGGTCGCCGTCGATCTCGTCACGTCGGGCCAAGGCGCTCAGCGCGGACCAGGCGACGTGATTGGCGTCTACCTCGAAGAAGTCACGCAGGGCTTCCCGGGTGTCGGACCGGCCGAAGCCGTCGGTCCCGAGGGCGGTCAATGGACCCGGCAGCCAACGGGCGACCAGGTCGGGTAGTGAGGCGGTGTAGTCGGTTGCCGCGACGATCGGGGCATCGCAGCCGTCGAGGGAGGACTCGAGCCAGGACGCGCGCCGCTCCTCGAACGGATGCAGGCGATTCCAGCGATCGGTCTGCAGCGCTTCACGTCTCAGTTCCGTGTATGACGTCACCGCCCAGACGTCGGCGCGGACGTCGAAGTCGTCGCGCAGGATTTGCTGAGCACGGCGGACCTCGTTGAGAATCGGACCGCTGCCGAACAACCGAATCTGTGGAGCTTCGCAGGGCACGAGCGGATAGATGCCGCGCAGGATGCCCTCGCGGACAATCTCCGACTCGGGCATTGGAGGTTGCACGTAGGACTCGTTTTCGACCGTGATGTAGTAGAAGATGCTCTCGTCTTCGTCGTGCATGCGGCGAATGCCGTCCTGGACGATGACGGCAATCTCGTAGGCGTATGCCGGGTCGTAGGCGACGAGATTGGGGATCGTCGAGGCGAGGACGTGGCTGTGGCCGTCCTGGTGCTGTAGTCCTTCACCGTGGAGCGTCGTGCGGCCGGCGGTGGCGCCGATGAGGAATCCGCGGGTGTGTGCGTCGCCGGCGGCGAAGGCCAGGTCACCGAAGCGCTGAAGTCCGAACATCGAGTAGAAGATGAAGAACGGGATCATCGGCACCTTGAGCGAGGAGTAGGCCATGCCTCCGGCCATGAACGAACACATCGCTCCGGCTTCGGTGATCCCTTCCTCAAGGATCTGACCGTCGCGCGACTCCTTGTAGAAGAGGAGCCGATCGGAGTCGACGGGCTCGTAGAGCTGGCCGGTCGACGCGTAGATGCCGAACTCGCGGAACATGCCTTCCATACCGAACGTGCGGGATTCGTCGGGCACGATTGGGACGATGTGCTGGCCGAGTTCGCGGTCGCGCATCATGCGGCTGAGCATCCGGACGAAGCCCATCGTGGTCGAGGCTTCGCGCTCGCCCGTGCCCTCGTGGAACTCAGAGAACGTTTCGTCGGGCGGCGCGGTCAGATTCGACTTCGGCGAGCGGCGCTCGGGAACGTGGCCGCCGAGGGTCGTCTTGCGCTCGGCGATGTAGTTGGCCTCTCGACTCTCGCTCGCCGGCCGGTATAGCGGTGCTCCGACGACCTCGGCGTCCGACAACGGGATCGCGAAGCGGTCGCGAAACTGCATGAGCTCGCGCTCGTTGAGTTCCTTCTGCTGATGCGTGATGTTGCGACCCTCGCCGGCCTCACCCAATCCGTAGCCCTTGATCGTCCGGGCCAGAATCACGGTCGGCGCGCCGCGATGGTTGACGGCGGCGTTGTAGGCCGCGTGGACCTTGAGCGGGTCGTGCCCGCCCAATCTCATTCGCCAGAGTTCGTCGTCCGAGATGTCGTCGACCATACGCAGCAGTCGAGGATCGACGCCCCAGAAATGCTTGCGGATGTAGCTGCCTCCGGCGACGGTGTACTTCTGATACTCGCCGTCAACGACTTCGCCCATTCGCTGTACGAGCAAGCCGTGTTCGTCCCGCGCCAGGAGTTGGTCCCACTCCGAGCCCCAGATGACCTTGATCACATTCCAGCCGACACCGCGGAAGACGGCCTCGAGTTCCTGAATGATCTGTCCGTTGCCGCGTACGGGACCGTCGAGGCGTTGGAGGTTGCAGTTGACGACGAAGATCAGGTTGTCCAGTTCCTCGCGAGAGGCGAGCGCGATCGAGCCGAGCGATTCCGGTTCGTCGGTCTCGCCGTCGCCGAGGAAGCACCAGACCTTGCGGTCGGTCGGGGGAAGCAAGTCGCGGTTCTCGAGGTAGCGAATAAAGCGCGCCTGGTAGATCGCCTGGATCGGTCCGAGCCCCATTGAGACTGTTGGGAACTGCCAGTAGTCATCCATCAACCACGGGTGCGGGTAGGAAGGCAGTCCGCCGGACAGTTCCTGTCGGAACTTGTGCAGGCGGTCGGGAGAGAGTCGCCGTTCGACATAACCGCGCGCATAGATGCCGGGCGCCGAGTGCCCCTGGAAGTAGACCAAGTCTCCGCCCGATGGGTGGTCCTGGCCGCGGAAGAAGTGGTTGAAGCCGACCTCGTATAGCGTCGCAGCCGAGGCGTAGGTCGAAATGTGGCCGCCGATGCCGTGATTGATCTGGTTCGCCTCGACGACCATCGCCATGGCGTTCCAGCGAATAATCGACTTGATCCGGCGTTCGATGTTGAGTTCACCGGGATACGGGGGCTGCTTTTCGATGGGGATCGTGTTGACGTATGGCGTTTGCGATGTGACCGGCAGCCGGATGCCGGAGCGCTGCGCCTCGATCTGCAGGGTCTGCAGCAGGCGCGAGACTCGCTCTGGTCCACGACGTCGCGCGACGTCCCTCAGCGAGTCGATCCAGTCGTTGGTTTCGAGCCAATCATCCGCTCCGGCGGCGTCTGGGACGCGGGCCAGCGCCGACTGCCAGGGAGACTCGGAGGTTGTCATCGTTTTTTCAGTCTAGTCAACACGACGCGGCCTGCCCGTCGCGAGACTGGCCGCTCTATAGACTTAAACAAACGGAAACCGACCTGGGAACGCTATGTCTCGACGCCATCAGGGGGCAGTTCTGGAGCGCGACGCGCCCCGGTTGGAGCACTCGAAGATCGTCCAGATAGCTCATCCGGGTCCGGTCGAGTACGGCTCCGCGCTGGCATGGCAGGCGGATCGGGCCGCCTCGGTGGCACTAGGCACACTGCCGGAAGTTGTTGCGCTGCTGGAGCATCCGCCCGTTTACACGCAGGGTCGTCGTGGCGGACGTGAGCACGTTCTCGCCGCGCTCGAGGCTCCGATCGTTGACACCGATCGGGGCGGAGATGTGACGTTTCACGGTCCCGGACAACTGATCGTCTGGCCGATCCTGCGCTTACGCGAACGGGGCATTGGCATTGCCGGCTACGTTCGCGGCCTGGAGCAGGTTGCGATCGAGGCGGCAGCACAGTTCGGCGTGGACGCGGACCGAGTTCGAGGACGGCCGGGCGTGTGGATTGACAATCGCAAGCTTGCCAGCGTCGGTGTCCGCCTGCAATCGGGTGTTTCCCGTCATGGTCTGGCTTTGAACTGTGATGTCGACCTCTCCTGGTTCGACGGCATTCGCGCCTGCGGGGTCGAGGGAAGCGTCGCAACCTCCCTGTCGCACGAGACCGGCGAACGGATCAGCGTTGCAACGTGCGTGCCGGCAGTGGAGCGAGCCGTTGCCGAGGTGTTTCAGTTGAGACTGTCGCCGACAGCCGACATCGGCGGTCTGCCATGACGACCCTGCGCGAACGTAAGCCGTCCTGGATCCGCGCCCAGTTTCCCGCCGGGGAACGCTACACGGAGGTCGTGCAGCTCTTGCGCGATGAGACGCTGAACACCGTTTGCCAGGAGGCGCGCTGCCCCAACATCGGCGAGTGCTTCAATCGAGGCACGGCGACATTCATGATCCTCGGGGACACATGCACGCGCGCCTGCGGATTCTGCGCCGTGACATCCGGTAAGCCGGGGCCGATCGACTGGACAGAACCGCGACGGTTGGCGGAAGCGGTCGAACGCCTGAACCTCTCGTACGTCGTCATCACTTCGGTCAATCGCGACGACGTCACCGACGGCGGCGCGCAGATCTTCGCCTCGTGCATCGAGCTGATCCGACGGGCGCGACCAGAGACGGCGGTCGAGGTGCTGATCCCTGACTTCGTCGGTGACCGGCAGGCGCTGGAGACGGTTCTCGCGGCTAGACCGACCGTGCTGAATCACAATGTGGAGACCGTCGCGCGCCTGTACCCGCGCGTCCGTTTCCAGGCGCGATATGAACGCTCTCTTGAACTCTTGCAGCGTGCCTCCGATTGGGCGCCACACATACCGACGAAGACCGGTTTCATGCTCGGTCTCGGCGAGGAGCGGGACGAGGTGTCGGAGCTGCTCGCAGATCTGCGACGGTCACAGGTCGATCTGTTGACCGTGGGCCAGTACCTTCGCCCGTCGGACAAGCACTTGCCGGTCGCGCGCTACGTTCGGCCTGAGGAGTTCGACGAGATTCGCGAGGAAGCGCTGTCGCTGGGATTTCGGCACGTGGAATCGGGCCCGATGGTTCGCAGTTCGTACCACGCCGACGAGCAGGCGCGTGCCGCCCAGCTGACCAAGGTTGCGCTACACGGCTGATTGGCCGCGCGGCTAGGACTCTTCCGCTTCGTCGTCGACCTGAGGGATGAGCAGCACGTCGCCGGGGTGAATGAAGCTGTAGGCGTCGAGTTTGTTCAGATCCATGATCGCCTCAACGGTCGAGTCGTAGCGCTCAGCGATGTCGTAGAGGGTGTCGCCTTCTTCGACGGTGTACTCGATCGCGGTGAGGGCCCTGGGGTCGATCTGTTCGACCTCCGCCTCTTCATCCGCCGCGGATGCCGGTTTGGGAGCCTGCACGACAATCGGCTTGATCGGCGCGGATGACTGCGATGTGGTGTCCGCTGCGGGGTCCGGCGTTGCCGAGGTGGTTGTCGAGGTGGTTGTCGTGACTGCGGTCACGGTCGTGGTGGGCCGCGTCTGCTGTGTCTGATGCGCGGTCGGCGGCTGGACCTCAGGAGTCTGCATTTCGGTGTCGCCGCTACGGTCTATGGCCGCGACGTCGTGCTGAATCGTGCTGACCGCCTCGGGCGTCGGAGACTCGCTCGAGCCGATCGCTCCGCCGATGAAGAGCAGGATCGAGAGGGCCGCCACAGGCGCCACGACCGCCGCGAGCGGCACGCCTGTCTGGTGTTGGCGGAGCGCCTGGACGCGTGCGCCGCTGAGTCCGTATGCGCCGACATCTGCGAACGGCGCGCGTTGTTGTCGCGAGGACTGGAAGCCCAGGGTTGTCGTGCGGGCCTGGAACCACAACGCGGTTGCCGTGATTGCCAGCATGACGCCAAGGACGAGCAGCCAGAGGCCGTGTCCGGGCCAGGTGAGGTGGAGGATCAGCAGGAGCAGGAAGGCGGCGCCGGCGAACGCGGCAGCAGGCTTGATATCGAGTCGCATGGTGGTCGTGGCCTCGCCGCCGAAGCATCGACAGGCTCACTCTAGCCCAAGCTCGGCACACGCGGTCAGCAGGCCGTCGACGCTGGTCGCGTACACTCGCTGGAAAGGTGCGGCTCGCCACGTTTCGCTACGGAGTGGAGCGCCGGCGCGAGGGGGAGTGTCACTCGATGACGCAGACGCAGTCGGACACGCCGTCGCTGAGTGAGTTAGCGGAGGCCGCCGGCCTGCGCATGGAGGAGATGGACGGACACCAGCGCGAGGTGGGTTCGTCGGACATTTTTGAGCGGGTCTCTCACTTCCAGCTCGCCGACCAGGCCCGGGCGGCAGGTCTGTACCCATTCTTTCAGCCGATTGAGTTGAACGAAGGACCGGAGGCGGTGGTCGACGGCAAGCGGGTGGTGATGTTGGGCTCCAACAACTACCTGGGGCTGACGCGTCATCCGGCTGTGCTGCAGGCGGCGCATGAGGCGCTCGAGCGGTACGGGCCGTCAATGACCGGCTCGCGCCTGCTCAATGGCACCAGCCCGATTCATCTTGAGCTCGAGGAGGCGCTTGCGGACTTTCTCGGCGCCGAGACCGCCATCGTGTTCTCGACCGGCTACCTGGCCAACCTTGGAGCGGTGTCGGCGCTGGTCGACCGACATGGGGTGTCTGTCCTGGATCGCGATGTTCATGCCTCGATCTACGACGCCGCCGGCCTGGCGCTGGGCAAGTACACGAGATTCCAACACAACGACCCCAAGCATCTCGACCGGGTGCTGTCGAACCTGGCGCCGGAACAACCGAGGTTGGTGCTGATCGACGGGGCGTATTCGATGGGCGGGGACCTGGCGCCGCTGCCCGAGCTGCGCGAGGTGTGCCGCAAGCACAACACACGGATGCTGGTTGACGACGCACACGCGATCGGTACCGTCGGACCGCGTGGTCGGGGAACCCGTTCGCACTTCGAGCTGGAGGAACCGGACGATCTGACGATCGGAACGTTCAGTAAGACGCTGGCCTCGGTCGGCGGATTCTGCGCCGGACCGCGGATGGTGATTGAATACATCCGCCACTTCTCGCGGCCGATGCTCTTCACCGCCGCGCTGCCGCCGGCTTCGGCTGCCGCTGCGCTGGCGGCGTTGCGGTTGATCGACGAGGAGCACTGGAGAGTCAAGCGGGTCCAGGAGATCGGCGCGCGCATGCGGCGCGAGCTTGCGGCGCTCGGATTCGACGTGGCCAACTCGGCCACGCCGATCATCCCGATTCGTGTCGGCGACGAGGTGCGAACCGCCGCCTTCTGGCGAGATCTGTTGAGCAACGGCGTCTATACGAATGCGGTGATTGCGCCGGCGGTGCCGCGCGGCCAGGCGATCCTTCGAACCTCTTACATCGCTACGCACACGGACGAACAGCTCGAGCGTGCACTGCAGGTATTCGCGGAGGCCGGACGCCGCCACGGCGTGATCGAGTAGCGCGTCGTGCGGGTGCTGCTGACCGGAGGCAGCGGCTTCGTCGGCGGACACGTCGCTCGCGTTCTGGCTGCCGAGGGCCACGAATTGCGCCTTCTGGTGCGGCCAACCAGCGACACCTCGTTTGTTGATGACCTCGAGCTCGAACGAGCCGTCGGCGACCTGCGTCAGCCTGAGACACTGCACTCGGCCTGTCAGGGCGTGGACGCAGTTGTGCATGCGGCTGCCGTCTTGCGGGCGGTCCAGCAGGGCGATTTCATGCACGCGAACAAAGCGGGAACCAAAGGCCTCGCGGAGGCGGCGGCCAATGCCGGGGTTGAGCGCTTTGTCTATGTGTCGTCGATTGCCGCGAGGGGTCCGGCTCCCGGACTCGAGCCGGAATCGCCGGAGACGCCGCTACATCCCGTCTCGGCCTACGGCCGTTCGAAGGCGGCCGGGGAAGAGGCGCTGCTCGAACATCGCGGGCAGTTCTCGATCACGATCATCAGACCGCCGGCGGTCTATGGACCGGCTGATACCGGGTTGCAGGCATTCTTCTGGATGGCACAGCGCGGCTTCTGCGTGCGGCTTGAGGACGGCAGCAATCTGATCGATGTCGTCTACGGCCCCGACCTGGCCGAAGCTGTGGGGGCAGTGCTGCGCTCGCCTCCGCAGGAGCTGGCTCAATATGAGCCTCGCAGCGAGGAAGGGCCGTTCTCCTGGAACGACATGCTGACGGGTCTGGGTCAGGTGGCAGGCAGGAATCTCTGGATCCCGTCGCTACCGGGTGGGGCGTTTCATGGATTCGCCCGTTGCCTTGAGTACTGGTCGGCGCTCAGCAACGGTGTGCCGTTGCTGGATCGGACCCGGGTGATTGAAATGCGACAGCGCGCCTGGATCTGCGATGCATCGTCGCTGACGGCCGATACCGGTTGGCGCGCAACGACGCCGCTTGCGGTTGGGTTGAAGCAAACGATGGCCTGGTACGTCGAACATGGCCTCGCGTGACGAGCTGATGCCGAACCTGTGGTCGTTCGATCTCGACGGCGTGTTAGCCGAACCGCCCTTTGGCTGGAATCCGGCGATCAACCGCAATGTGTCACTTGAGCGGGCCGTCGACGCCGAGTTGCCTCCGGTTCCCGACATCACATGGATCGACCGCCTGCTCACAGAGACGTGGTATCGCGTCCGCTACGTGCTTCGTCCGCCACGGCCAGGCGCCCTGGACGCGGTGCGCTGCGCGTCGGAGCGAGGGCGGGTGATCGTACTCACAGGACGACATGAGCGAGGTCGGCGGCAAACGCAGGCATGGCTGATCCGACATGGCTTTGCCGAGCTGGTGGACGAACTCGTCATGAACGCTTCAGCGTTGGGGTCTGCTCGGTACAAAGAGGCCTATCTACGAGCGAGCGGCGCGACACTGCATGTCGACGACGACGCGGCCACTGTGGCGCTGCTGGCGAGGAACGGGGTGAAGAGCGGATTGGTGGAATGGCCGCGGAACCGAGATCTCAGGTATCCGCCGGGCGTGACTCGCTGCGCGGATCTGCGACAAGTGCAAGACCTTGTCAGAGAGCTGTCACCAGATGATTGAGCCGATCGAGATCGACGCGGCCCCTCAGCGTGTGTGGGACCTCCTGCGAGCGGAGGCGCAGCTCGGCGTGGACGAGGGTCAGGCGACGGTGTTATCGGAGTCGCGCGGGCGGGAACTGTTGCTCGACGTTAGCATGGGTATTGGATTCCGTGTTCAACACGCCTACCGGATCGAGCGGCGCGGCGATGGTTGCATGGTCGCCGATCGGATCCGCCCAATCGGCTGGCGCTGGCGACTGAGCAACGTGTTCCTCTTCGGGCGCGGGATCCGTCCGATCGAGGCTGCGGCGGCGCAAGGGCTGCGCAACCTCAAGGCGGCGGCCGAGGATCGGAGCGTGACGGGCTGTTAGCACCTGCAGACGGAGCCGCCAGCGTTACCAGCGGCGATATCAATGATTCGTGAGGAGTGCGTGTAATGCGGTCGATCTGTTATGTGTACTATGTTAATGGCGGAATGGGGGCTTCCGAGTGAAGTTAGGCGCATAAGGTGCTCTTCATTGATGGACTGCGGACGGCCCGACTTCTCAGACTCTTCCTTCTGGCAACGGTCGTATTGACCGCGTTCCTGGCCGGCGCCGCCCTTCGAGTCGCCGATGCCGAAGAGCCCGGCGAGGAGGAGGTCAACAGCGCGGAATCCACCGCCATCACGGCGGCCACGTACTCGAACAGCCTTAGCGGTCGCGTCTACGTGTGGGATCGCGGTCGCTTGCGTCCTGCCTCGGAGGCTCGAGTTTCGACCGGCAACGCGCTGGTACGCACGGACACCAGCGGACGCTTTGAGTTCTCGGCGGAGCAGAGAACGGGCTCGCTTTCCATCGTCCAGCCCGGTTACGACACCGTGAAGCGGCCGATCTACTACGACCGGACGGTCATCGTATTGCGCAGCCTCGTGGTGCGTGCGATCTACATCCCGTTCGGAGAGGTGACCAAGCCCGCGGTCCAGGCGTGGGCGCATGACCTGGTGGATCGCAACCTGATCAACGCTGTGGTCGTTGACCTCAAGGACGAGACGGGGCAGGTCTTCTCGATTGCTGCGACGCCGACGGTTGAGCGGATCGGCGCGTCGCGGGATGGGAGTTCCGTCGCAGCATTCCTCGAGGAGCTGCAGAACAAGGGGGTCTACCGGATTGGCCGGGTCGTGACGTTCCTCGATAACACGTACCCGTGGTGGTTCACAGATAACGCGCTTCACCATGTCAACGGCGGTCTGTTCTTCGACGGTATGGGGAGCACCTGGTCATCGGCCTACACGTCCGGCGCCCGCGCGTACAACGTCGAGATCGGCGTTGCTGCGGCAGACTACGTCGAAGAGATCCAGTATGACTACGTGCGCTTGCCGTACGAGAACGGGCTGCGGGAACGGATCGACCGAACCGAGGCGGATCGAGTGGCGGCGATCACACGATTCGCTCAGGAGGCGAGCGAGGCGTTGCATCTCGCCGGCGTCGCGGTGTCGTTCGACACGTTCGGCGTCGTGTCCACAGCGGGTAACGACCAGGGGATCGGGCAATCGGTCGAAGGGCTGGCGCAGTATCTCGACTACATCTCTCCGATGGTGTATCCGAGCGGCTGGCACGCCGGCTCGCTGGGCTTTGCCTACCCGCCTGCGCATCCCGGTCCGGTGGTGCGGATCAACGTGGAGGCGACCGTCGACCGAGCTCGACCACACGGGACGGCGTTGGTCCGGCCGTGGTTACAGGACTTCCACGACTACGGGTCGCGCGGACTGCCCTACTACGCGGAGCAGGTGCATGCTCAGATCGCCGCGACGGCTGCTGCGGGCGGCATCGGATTCATGCTCTGGGACCCATCGCTCGCGTATGAGGAGCAAGCACTGCAACAGGCGTTGGAGCTGACGTGGTCGCCATACGGGTAGCCACCTGCGTGCCGGCTGCTCGAGTGTTTAGATCCCTGTTCCCCATCCGGCGTCGACCAAGAAGCGGTTGAGTTGGCCGTTGAACTCCTCGGCGCGTTCGAAGTAGACGCTGTGGCCAGTGGCGGGAATCTCGTAGTACTGCGAGCCGGGCACGTGCGCCTGAGCGGCGCGCATCGCGGCGGGCGGAACCAACGGGTCGTTACCGCCGACGACCCAGAGGATCGGCATTGGCAGGTTTGCTACCGCGTCGGGGTTCGGCGCCAACGCGCCCAGCGCTCCCAGGAGCGCCGGATCCCTCGGCGGATTCATCGACATAATCTCTTCGTAGAGGAACGCCAGGGCGGGATCCCTCTTGCGCAGGCCCTGGTCGAAGGCCAGCGCCTCAAGGCCCTGTTCGCGTAAGGCCGCCCGGGATTCTTCCCACACCGGTTGGATCTCCTCGTTCATCAGGCCGCCGAGGGTGTCGGCCATGACCAGGGCGGCGACGCGATGCGGAGCTTGTACGGCGGCGCCGAGACAACTCCAGCCGCCCATCGATTGCGCTACTAGTGCGGCCTTTTCGATTCGCAACTCATCCATGAGAGCGATCAAGTCATCGACGAAGGCGGCGGGTCCCGGTCCGCCAGTGGCGATGCTGCGACCCCAGCCGCGGTGGTCGAAAGCGATGCAGCGATAGCTCGAGGCGAAGACGGGCACCTGTTGCCACCAGGAGAGATGATTGCCTCCGGCGCCGTGAGCGAAGACGATGGCCGGACCGTCTCCGGTCTCCTCGTAGAAGATGTCGCAGTTCGGTCGTGTCAACGTGGGCATCCGCTCCTCCTCAATCCCAACTCGTAGGCTTTTGATGCACTATTGATTCGGGGGCGAGGCTAGCAGCCGTCCGTTGACCAGAAGGACTCGGATATGGCAACGATGCGAGTCGCACTGACGGGGCACGACCAACCGGTCGGTTCCGCGATTGCGAGCGAGCTGCGACGGCATGATCTGGAGTTGATGCTGCTAGACATCGAGTCGGCAGGCGATCTCGAGTCGGTGATCGGCGGCGCCACTCATGTGGTTCACGCGTCGTCGTTGACCGAGCGCGGCCACTCTGGCTCGGCCTACACGGAGGCGAATGTTCATGCCACTACGGCTCTGCTGGACGCTTGCCGGCAGCGGGAGATTGAGCAGGTGGTGTTCGTCTCGACGACCGAGACCTACGGGCGACGGCTACCTCCCTGGCCGGTGACCGAGAGCTGGGTGCCTCGGCCAATCGGGCCGGCGCTGCAGAGCCGGGTCGCAGCCGAGCGGGTGGCGCGGACGTATCGACGGCGCGTGCCGCTGTCGATTCTGAGACCTGCGCCGCTGATCGGCGAGGGCGACAGCACGGTGATGAAGGTGCTTCGGCACTTCATCTCTCGACCTCGGGCGGCGCTGGTTGCGGGGGGAGCGGCGCCGGTGTCGATTCTCGCGGCAGCCGATCTGGGGCGCTCTGTGTGGGCGATGCTGAGCCAGACGGAGGAGTCGGTCGATCAGGTCTTCCATGTCGCCTCGGCGCATACGACGTGGCGGGAACTTGCGCTGGAAGCGTGTCAGTTGCGAGGGGTCGAGGCGCGGTTCTGGAACGCTCCGTACTTCGTCGCCCGGGGGCTGGATGCGATGCGGCTATCGGGGTGGGTACTCCCGGAACCGGAGGACGTCGACGCGTACACGGCGATTACCGGCCGCCCGCATCTGATCGATGACTCAAGGGCGCGGGTGACGCTGGGGTATGCGCCGCTGCTCGGCGCGCGGGCAGCGCTGGCTCAGGCGCTGGATGTGTACGGGCATCCCAACACTTCAGTATGAAGGGGATATCCGCTTCAGGTGAATTGCGCGTGGACTAGCTTCCCCGGTTCGGCGGGAGATGGGCTAGCCGGCGGCCTGGACGGCGTCGGCGACCTTGTAGGCGAGACCTTCCTCGAAGATGCTCGGCACGATGCGGTCGGGCGTCGGGTCCTGCACGAAGTCGGCGATGGCCTGGGCTGCGGCAATCTTGTGCTCGTCCTCGATCTTGGGGATGCCACCGTCGAGCAGTCCGCGGAACATACCAGGGAAGCCGAGGGCGTTGTTGATTTGATTGGCGAAGTCGGAGCGGCCGGTGGCGATGATCGCAGCGCCGGCCTCGGCCGCCTCGTCGGGCATGATCTCGGGTGTGGGGTTGGCCATGGCGAAGACCATGGAGTTGTCGTTCATCGAGGCGACATCGGCAACAGTGACCAGGCCGGGGCCCGCCAGGCCGAGGAAGAGGTCGCTCCCACGCATCACCTGAGAGGTCTGGGGGATGCTGCCATCCGGGTTGTTGCTGTGCTCGCACCACTGGGCGGCGACCTGCTTCCAGGGGTTGAGGTCTTCGCGGTCGATGGTCAGCAGGCCCTTGGAGTCGATCAGTGAGATGTCCTCGCAGCCCATCTCGCGGAGGATGGCGCCGCAAGCGATACCGCTGGCGCCGGCTCCGAGGATGACGGTGCGAATGTCCTTGAAGTCGCGGTTCGTGAGGCGCAGGGCGTTGATCACGCCAGCGAGTGCGACGACGGCCGTGCCGTGCTGGTCGTCGTGCATGACGGGGATGTCAAGCGAGTCGTGCAATCGCTGCTCGATCTCGAAGCAGCGGGGAGCGGAGATGTCCTCGAGGTTGATGCCGCCGAGCGAGGGGGCGATGGCTTCGATCGAGGCGACGATGTCGTCGACTTCGCGAACGGCGAGGGCGATGGGGATCGCGTCGACGCCGGCGAAGTTGCGGAAGAGGACACACTTGCCTTCCATCACCGGCAGCGCGGCCTGCGGGCCGATATCGCCCAGTCCGAGGACGGCGGAGCCGTCGGTGATGACGGCGACGAGGTTACCGACACCGGTCATGACGCGGGCGAGCGACGGGTCGCGGGCGATTTCGAGGCAGGGCGCGGCGACACCGGGGGTGTAGACAACGGAGAGGTCGTCGTGGTTTTCGACGGTGACCTTCGACGCGTAGTCGACCTTGCCGCCCCATTCACGATGCATCTCGATGGCGCGCTGGTCGTAGTCGCTCATTGTCCCGCTCTTTCTGAGGCCCACATACCCACATGGCGTCAGCCGGGGCCAGGAATTTGTATTCATGCACTGTAGTATCGGGAGCCGAGTTGGTCACTAGGTAGATGAGTGGGGCGCGCGCGCGAGGATCAGCGTGAGGCTGACTTTCGTAGCAATGGTTACATCCGTTCGGGAGGTTGCCTCGTTTGAGTCGAGGGAGGGTTGGGGCCTGCCCCCTCTGCCTTCGGCATCTCCCCCCGCTCCGCGGGGGGAGAGGGGAACGGGAGGGAACCCTCACCCTAGCCCTCTCCCAGAGGGAGAGGGGACTGGGTGAGCGGTACGGGGCCCCGCCTGCGCGGGGCCGACTTTGAATTGTTGGGGGGCGCCGGGCTTGATTTGCTTGGCGGGCCGACTTTGGGTTGTTGGGGTCTCTAGAGGACGGTTCCTTCGAGGATGCCTCGGTGGGCTCGGAGGACGAGCTGTCCTTCTTCTCGACGTTCGACGATGAGGGGCTTGCGACAGTGACGGCAGGGGGCGGTTTCCTTGCGCCTGAGCAGGCCTTTGGGTGGGACTCGGGCGACGGTCTGTTCCTTGCAGTAGGGGCAGGTCACGTCCCAGCGCATGCAGGCCCTGATGCGCAGCGGCTCGTCGTCGTTCTTGCCTCGAGAGACGACCAGATCGTAGTTGCAGCTTTTGCAGCGGGTGACGACTCGCCGCGTGCGGCCGGTATCGGGCGGCACGCCGACATCGAGAGACTTCGAACAGTTCGGGCAACGGATGTGCCTGGTCTCGATGTTGGCAGCCATGGGATCATCCTACCGAGCCGGGGGCGGAGGCAGGCCGGTGGCGGGAGCTTCGCAGTTACCGCAGATTCTGGTTGATGGCATACTCTGCCTGTATGAGTCACCACTCGATGGAGCCGCGCGGCGCCCGCGACTTCTCAAGTCCTCAAGTCCGAGTGCGAGGCGCCAACGACTTCAGGCAGTATTCGAGTCAACGCCTGCGCCTGCCAAACGAACGTCCGCCTCTGGGCCCGAGACTCAGAGGGGCGCTGGGCGCTCTGCTTGCCCTCGCGATCGTCGGCGGGATTGGCGTGGCGGTGTACTTCGGGGTCACGCTGTTGCTGGAGGAGGACGACGCGCCGGCGGCTGAGGTTGAACAGGCCGTGGAGGCGGTCGAGGCGGACGGTCCGGAGGAGGAATCCACGGCATCCGTTGACCCGGAGGATGCTCAGTCGGAGGATACGAGCGTTGCCGAGCAGTCGTCGGCAGCGGTTGCGACGGACGATCAGCAGTCCGGGGCTGTGGATTCGGCCGCCGCGGAACCGGATTCAACCGAATCGGCAGCCTCCGGCCAACAGACCTCGCAGCCTCAGCAGAGCAGCGTTGCGATCGCATTGATCGAGCCGACGGTGTCGGCCCAGCAGGTGACGCCTGCGCAGGTGGGAGGCGCGGAGATCGTCGCTGAGCGGGTCACGGCGGAGCCGGTGCCATCGGGGATTCCGCGCTCGCTGGCCGACGGCGCGGCCTACGATCCGAGCGAGCCGGCGACGGTGTTCACCGCCCGCTGGCCTGTTGGTACGACGCTGAGATTGACCCGATTGCCGGGCGCCACGGTGCTAAGTGACGACGAGCAGGAGCAGGTGGTTGGATCGGTGGCGATGGTGGTGGTGCGGGGCACCGAGTCGTCGAACACGGACTTGCAGTTGAGCCCGGCGGCGTTCGAGCAGCTTGCCTTCTACGGGACGGAGCGGATTATCGCGGTGCGGGTCGAGGTGACGGCAGCGCCGCCCTAGGGGGTTCGGTCAGGAGCGGCGGCGGCGGCCGAAGGGCATTCGCAGTTCTTCGCCGTAGTTGAGGAAGTCTTTTTCGGCGCCGCACTTGGAGCAGCGGCCGTGCGAGACCTGCTGCTTGGGCCGGTCGATCTCCCAGGAGTGAGAGCATTCCTCAGGCTCAGGCGACACGCTGACGACCGGCTGATCGGCTGTCGCAGCCTGGCTGCGAGCCCTGGTTCTACGCTCGGCCACGTTTTCCGCCTTGTCCACGGGGATACACAGGTGCGCGCAGCCTATGACAAACAGGACACACTAGCTAACTTTGACATAACGTGGAACGAGAAGACGCGGAGTTCGAACTGAGGATCAGGATGTGCGCTCGTAGAGGGTGTGGTACTTGTCGCCACCGGAAATCGCTTGCCTGATGTCCTCGCGATCGAGTTCGTAGAGGCGACCCAGCGCGGCGCGGGCGTCGTCCTCTGCAGTCGGATCGCCGGCGCAGCGTTCCAGGATTCGCTCGAACAGTTCCGCTTCGACGAACGAATCGACGCGACCGGCCCAGGGGAAGAAGACGAACGACTCGGGGTCGTCGAAGCTGGGTCGGAGCTTTCTAAGTTCGCGGATTCGGTCCTGGGGTGAGCGGACGGGCTCGACGACTCGAATGTAGGGACCCTCGGAATCGTTGCGTCGACCGTCGATCAGGAGTCGCTCCTGCAACCAACCGAAGCCGATGACGACGACATCGGCTTCGCGCAGCGCGCGCAGCGTCTCTTCCAGGTCGAATCCCTCGTCGGCCATGCGCGCAGTATACGATCAGCCTGCGGTTGATGACGAGATCGACGGGGCACGGCAGCATGGGGCGGTGGGTATGATCGGGCAAACGAGGGGTCAGGGCTGAGTTGAGATGAAACGATCGCCCAACGCCGTCCGACCGCATCGCAGCGCCGAGCAGGCGGATGCGTTCCGGACGCTGTTCCGGCAGCAGAGCGATCGGCTGTGGAACGCGGACCGCGACGTGGACTGGGCGGGCGGCTCGGTGATTCCGGAATCGCGTCGCGGTCCGTGGCTGCGGATGATGAATGTGTTTCACGGGCTCGAGGTGATGGGTCTGGACACGATCCAGGTGATGATGAGCCAGGCGACGCACCAGGTCCGCGATCCGGCATTGAACCTGTACCTCGCGGCGCAGTGCCAGGACGAGGCGCGTCACGTGTACGTGCTGGACCGTTATCTGACCGAGGTGGACGGACACGGTTACATCTCGAAGCCGGAGGCGTTCCTGATCGAGCGCTTTGGTGGGATGGCGTCGTGGGGTATCTATCGGGTCGAGAACTGGCTGACGTCGACGCTGTTCAGCGAGAACTTCGCCGCGTTGTTCCTGCAACAGGCGCTGGAAGTCGACGATGTCGATCCGCTGGCCAAAGAGATCTTCCGTTTGATCCTGCGCGACGAGGTTCGGCATGTGAACTTTCTGCACACGATCCTGCCGCGGCTGATTGATCGGCTGCCGAACGCCGGGCGGTTCTACATCTGGCAGAGCCAGCTGTTGCTAGCGGGGGCGGTGGCGTTGGGGCTTCGCCGGATCAAGGGGGATGTGGCAGCGCTGGGGATCGATGTTGACGGGTACAAGGCGACGCTGCTGGATAACCTCGAGGTGCAGTTCAAGGACGCCGGGCTGGACTCGTTCCTGAAGATCGAGACGTACGCCCGGGTGATCAACGCGGCGACATGAGCAGCATCGATGACTGGCGCAGGTTGAGCTCGGAGATCATCGAGGACTTCAGATTCTTCAAGCTGCGCAAGGACATCTCGCGCCATCCGACGTCGGGGCGGGAGCATCGGTTCTTCATCTTCGAGTTTCCCGACTGGGTCAACATCATGCCGATCACGCCGGAGCGGGAGGTCGTGTTCGTCAAGCAGTTCCGACACGGGACGCGAGAGCTGACGCTGGAGATCCCGGGCGGGATCGTCGATCCGGGCGAGTCGCCGAAGGAAGCGGCGATGCGCGAGATGTTCGAGGAGTCGGGGTATCACTCACCAGATGCGGTTGAACTGGGCTGGGTGCATCCGAATCCGGCGCTGCAGGAGAATCGCTGCTGGTCGTACCTGGCGCAGGATGTCTCTCGTGTCGTTGACGACGATCACGTGGTGGGGACGTCGAGCGAGGCGATCGAGGTGACGACGGTGCCGTTGTCGGAGATCGCCGGTCTGGTAAACGACAAGCTAATCACGCACGCGTTGACGATCGCGGCGTTCGATCACTACTGGCGGTGGAGCGGTCAGGTGGAGGGGTAGGGGGCCTTGGAGGGGTAGTCAGATGTGGTGGGAGCCCCCCTCTGCCTGCGGCATCTCCCCCCGCTGGCGCGAGGGGAGAGGGGATCAGACGGGGAGAGGGTTTAGGCGCGGAGGGTGTCTACGTCGAAGTCGTTGGGGAGGGGGATGAAGAGGCTGCGACGGGGGCCTTCGAGATCTCGGGTGATGTGACCTCGGCCGGTGACATCGTCGGCAAGGAGGATGTCTCCACCGTGGAGTTGGACCTTGGAACCATCGCCGACCTCGATCTCGACGGTTCCGCTGAGGGTGACGACGAACTGTCGGCGCGGGGCGTTGTGGAAGTCGAGCTCGCCGCCGACGGGCGTGGTGCGGAAGGTGATGCCTTCGGCTTCGAACATGTCGGACAGGCCTCCGTAACGACTCTCTTTGAGGGGGATGTCGATGGTTTCGAAGTGGGATTCGCCGTCATCGCCGGTGTAGACGCGGGTGATTTCCATTGGATTCCCTCCAGAGGGCTGGCTAGTCGTCGAACGAACGCGCCCAACGGTGGACATCAAAGTCGTCGGGCAGGAAGACCATCAGGCTGAGGCGGGGGCCTTCCAGATCGGTCGTCAGGTGACCGGGGCCTTCGACGTCTTCGGCGTAGCAGATCTCGCCGGGACCGAAGCTGCGCACGTCGCCGCTTGAAACCTCGGTCTGCACCGAACCCTGAATCACGATGATCATCGTCTTCGCCGAGGCATTGTGCCAGTCGTTGACCAGACCGGGTTCGGAGATGCGGAATGACATGTGATCGGGGCGCAGGTTGCGAGTGAACGCACCGACATCGAACTCCTTGAGCGCGATCTCGATGTCCTCGAAATGGGACGTGCCGTCATCGCCCTGGTACATGCGCGTCAGTTGCATGGCTTGCCTCCTGCGCCGTTGATGCTATCGCGTGTAGAACAGACGCCAGTAGTCGCCGAGTTCGGCGAGGGACTGGACGATCAGGTCGGGGCAGACGTCGTCCGGGATTGGCTCATGCGCACGGCGGACCCAGACCGTTGTGGCGCCGAGCTCGGAGGCCGGCCGGATGTCGTGGGCGATGGATCCGCCGATGTGGAGTTGCTGATCGGCCGTGATGGCGCGGGATTCGTAGAGGGCGTTCCAGTGGTCGTGGTCGGGCTTGTAGCTCTGTACGTCTTCGGCGGTGACGCATTGGTCGAAGTCGCCGCCGAGCTTGCGGACGCTGACGTCGAGGCTAGTCCTGGTGACGTTGGAGAGGATGGCCAGCGGTGTGCCGACTGTTGCCAGTCGGCGGAGGAAGCCGCCGGCATCGGGGAAGGGCGGCCAGTTGGCGATGGAATCGGCGAAGGCCTGAGCGGACTCGGCGCTCAGGTCGACGCCGAAATCCGCAGCGGTTCGCTGGATGGAGATGGCGAGCACTTCGTCGTATGGGCGGTAGTACTCGTGCTCGACTTCGAGCTCCACTTCAATCCGCCGGGCGACGAGCGCCTCGCGATCCACGCCGGCGAGTTCTGGCATCGAGTCGATTGCCGCTCTGGCTCCGGATTGCCAGTCGATGAGGGTGCCGTAGCAGTCGAACGAAACGACGGCCGCGTCGCGCGGATGCATCATGGCGTCCTCCTGTTTGAGCCCGATTGTGGGCCGCTCGATTGGGGGCCGAAGTGCACGATATCGCTGCCGTACTTCTGGTTCAGATCTCGGACTGCATCGTCGACCGCGCGCTGGCGCTCGCGCCGGGCCGTCGATTGGGGAGGTTCGGCTGCCGGCTGGCCGGAGCGGTCGAAGAACGAGAGCTGGGACGCGACGGGGCGGTGTTCGAGGCCCGAGACGCCGACGCCGACCAGGCGGAATCGGCGCACCGGCGAGAGCTGTTCGCTGAGGAGCGCCAGCGCCGTGTGTTCAATGGTGTCGCGGTCGGTCGTGGGACTGGAGAGGGTCCGCTGGCGGGTGAAGGTGGTGAAGTCAGACAGGCGGAGTTTGATCTGCACGGTGCGGGCGCGGAAGCCCTGCTCCGTCAGGCGCCTGGCGACGCCGGCGGCTTGGTCCGACACCACGGTCCGCAGCTTTGCCTGATCGCCCACGTCCTCGGCGAAGGTGGTCTCGGAGGAGATCGACTTGGTTTCGCGCTCGAGCGAGACGTCGCGGTCGTCGATACCTCGGGCGAGTTGCCAGAACCACTCGCCGCGCGAGCCGAACCGGTCGATCAGCCAGGGCAGCGGCTGTTGGGAGAGGTCGCCAATGGTCTCGATGCCGGCGGCGCGGAGACGATCGGAGGTCTTCGGGCCGACGCCCCAGAGGTCGGAGATTGGGAGCGGGGCGAGAAAGGCTGCCTCGCCGCCCGGCGCGACGACGGTCAAGCCGTCGGGCTTCTGACGATCGGACGCGATCTTGGCCACCGACTTGCTGGTCGAGACGCCGCAGGAGACCGTGAGCTGAGTCTCGCGCTTGACGCGATCGCGAATCCACTGGCCGACTTCGGCCGGGGTAGCGCCGTCCTCAACTCGTTGGGTGACATCGACGAACGCTTCGTCGACTGAGAGCGGCTCGACCAGGGGAGAGACGTCGCGCAGGATCGACATCACCTGAGCGGAGACCTCGCGGTAGCGGGAGAAGCGGGGCCGCACGATCTCGGCGTGCGGGCAGAGCCGGACCGCGGTGCGCATGGGCATTGCCGAGCGGCAGCCGTAGACGCGCGACTCGTACGAGGCTGCGGCGACGACGCCGCGACTCTGCGGGGAACCGCCGACGAGCACCGGCTTGCCGCGCAGCTCGGGTCGATCGCGTTGCTCGACGGACGCGAAGAAGGCGTCCATGTCGGCGTGAATGATGTGCCGGATCGGGGCCGCTGAACTCACGCCACTACGCTATCAATTCGGTGGAGATCGACCGATGAGCCTGCTGGATCGACTGCCCTGGAGACGACCGCAGGCCGGCGTCGCGGCAAAGGCGGCAAGGGCGGCAGAGGCGGCAGAGCACCTTTCGCAGGCTGAAGCGCTGTTGCGGGCGGGGGCAGCGACCGGCGAGATTCGGCGACATGCAGCGAGCGCGCGTCGACATAACGAGGCTGAACGGGCGTGGGCAGCGATCCTGCTTGGCGACCTCGACGCAGCCCTGCGGCACGGTTACGCGGCCGCCAACGAGCGACCGTACGATGTCGACTCGCGGATCGTCCACGGGACCGTGCGGCTCGCGAGGAGTGAGCTTGAGCATGCGGAGCATGAGTTCGAAGCGGTGATCGAGGAGTTCGGGGCGGAGTCCGACGCGATGGATGGCAAGCGGGCGGTCATCCTCGCGCATGGATTCGCCCCACTCGACGAGCTGCCGGCTACGGATGCCGACTGGTTGGCGGCGGCAAGGTTGCTGACGACGCTGTGGCGCCTGGCCGAATGCGTTGACGTTCGGTTGGCAGGCCTTGAGGGCGGGCATGCCGACGGGCTCGCGATCATCAGGGCCGCGCTGGCTGAGGGACAGGCGAGAGACATGATTTTCGATCATGGGGAGTTTGATCATGGGACTGTTTGATGGGTTGAAGCGGAGGCTCTCGGCGCTGAACGAGGTGCGTGAAGCGACGCAAGCGGAAGAGGCGACGTTGGCCGACGTCGCGACGGTTCGCCGGGCGCTACTGGTTGAGGCCCAGCGGCTAGGTCGGCGCGAACGGATATCGGTGACGATGCTGATGGAGCACTCGGACGAGGACCTGCGGCGGCTTGACCTGTTTCAGATCATCGGTCACCTGGACGCGGAGGGGGAGATTGCCAACGTGGAGCAGGACTCGTTCGGCAATCTCAAGTTCGATCTGGCGACGCTTCGGGAGGGGTCGGATCGGACTTGATGATCGCACTATGCAGGTTATGTTGGCGTCAGGGCCGTGGCGTCGACATAACGGTCGAGTGCAGGGGGAGTGGGTCCGCTAGCAGAGCGCTGGGAGGGCTCCAGCGTCGCCTCCGTCAGGGTGGTGCCCCCCTCTGCCTTCGGCATCTCCCCCCGCGAAGCGGGGGGAGAGGGGACAGCGGAAGTGAGTCCTTTCACGGAGTGGCGAGGTACGCGCCACGTGGTCCCGTCTGAACGGGGCCGACTTTGGGTGATTGCGGGTGGGAAGGAGTGGCCCTACGGGGTGCGCTCGAAGACGAGCTCGAACTCCATGATTCCGACTTCGTCGATTGAGAGGACTCGGAAGCCGGTGGGGGCTTCGATGTCGTAGTCAGTGAGGACGATTTCGGTTGAGCCTGCGACGACGACGAGTCCGTCCACGTACTGGCCCTGCAGCGCGATGCTGACCGGGTTGGTGACGCCGTGCAGATCGAGGGTCCCGTTGACGGTGACGTTGAGGGTCTCGTCTCCGACGGGCAGCGCGTCGATGGGAATCGGCTCGAGCAGGACGAAGCTGGCGAAGGGATAGGTGTCGGATTCGAGGCCTCGGGTGCGGAGGGCGCTGTCGCGGAAGCCCTGATCGCTCTTCAAGGTGCGCAGATCGGCTTCGATGGTCACTGCGGAGATCATGACACCGTCGAACTCGAGCGTGGCCACGATGTCGCTGGTGCGGCCAACCGCGGTCGCGGTGCCGATGTTGGCCAGTTCCTCGCCGATGCGGTAACCGACGAAGGAGACGCCACGGTCGGAGATGGTCCAGGTGCCGGCGAGATCCTGCAGCGCGGGATCCTCAGGCGTCATTACCTGCTGCTGTTCTGAGTCCTGGGCGGACTGCTGCTCCGTGTGTTGTTGGGCTTGTTGTTGGGCCTGTTGCTGGACCCGCTGCTGGGCGGACTGTTGTTCGGCTTGCTGCGGCTGTTCCTGTTCTTGCTGCTGTGAGCCGTAGCCATAGGCGTCGGCCGACTGCTGCTGTTCAGCCTGTGCCGGTTGGTCCTGGGACGGTGCGGCTTGCTGTTGAGCGGGTTCGCCCTGAGGGTCGGCGGCGCCCTGCTGTTGAGCGGCCGCCGGCTCCTGTGCGGAATCCTCGGCGCTGGCGTCGGCTTGCTGTTCAACCTCAGCCGCCTGCTCTTGTTCTTCCTGGCGGATCGATTCGACCGCCGATTGCAAGGCGGCCGGCGGCGGCGGACTGTCGAAGACTCCGAGCTGCCAGAGGACGACCAAGAGTATGGCGAGCAGGGCGCCGCCGAGCACGAGGCTGATGGCGAACAGTCGGCGCGGGCCCATGTTCAGCAGTTGGCTCAACACTTCCAGCTCCTCAAGTTATGTCGAGACTACTCGTCGTCGAGCAGCGCGTCGACGAACGCTTCTGCGTCGAATGGCGCGATGTCGCCGAGTTGTTCGCCGGTGCCGGCGAAGCGTACGGGGATGCCGAGTTCCTCGGCGATGGCGAAGACGATGCCGCCCTTACTGGTACCGTCGAGCTTGGCGAGGCAGACGGCGGTGATGCCGGTGGCCTGCGAGAACTGACGTGCCTGGCTGAGGCCGTTCTGTCCGCTGGTGGCGTCGATCACGAGCAGGACCTCGTGAGGCGCGCCGGCGTGCCGCGACTCGACGACTCGGCGGACCTTGCCCAGTTCGGCCATGAGGTTTCGCTGCGTCTGGAGACGACCGGCGGTGTCGATGAGCACGACATCGGCCTGCCTGGCGAGCGCGGACTCGATGGCGTCGTAGGCGACGGCGCCGGGGTCGGCGCCTTGCTGATGCGCGACGACGGGCGCGTCGATTCGTTCGCCCCAGGTCTGTAGTTGCTCGATTGCGGCGGCGCGGAAGGTGTCGGCGGCTGCGAGGACGACGGACTTGCCCTCTTGCTGATAGGCGTGGGCGAGTTTGGCGATCGAGGTGGTTTTGCCAGCGCCGTTGACTCCGACGACCAGGACGACGTGAGGCAGCTCGGGGGAGCCGGCGCCGTTCCGCGCTTGCCACAGCGCACCGTCGGTCCGCGGACGCTCGAGTCCGTCGATCATTCGCTCTCGCAGCAACTGTCGAATGGATGAGGCGTCGAGGCCGCGCGATTCCTCGCGGAGCTCTTCCACCCATTGCGCCGAGGTGGCTCCGCCCACGTCTCCGAGGATGAGCGTTTCTTCGAGTTCCTCCCAAAAGTCCTCGTCGACGCGGGTGCGGGTGAAGACGCGCCTGAGCGCTCCGAGCTGGCCTTGCCTGGTGTTGGCGACGCTGCGGCGATACTCCTCGCGGACTTCCTGCGCGTCAACGTCGTCCGACTGAGCGTCGGCGTCGCGCCGGAGACGGCGGAACAGGCTGACCATCAGCTGTCCGATCCGTCACGGAGCAGGCACTCGGCCAGCCAGGCGGAGAGATCGTGCATGCTCTGGCGGCCGATCTCGTGCTGCATCGGGTATTCGCGGTAGTCAAGATTCATGCGCATCGCCTGGAGTCGATCACGGGAGTTGCGGCCGCGGTCTATCTCGACGAGCGGATCATTGGTTCCGTGCTGGACGAGGAGCGGCAGGTCGGGGGCGTTGATGTGGACATCGTCGGCCGCTTCGTCGGAGAGCCAGGTGGAGAGCATCGCAGCGCCGCGCCAGCGGTGCGGTTCGCTGAGCGCCAGCCGATATGCCAGTGAGCCGCCCTGGGAGAAGCCCAACAGCGCGACGCGTTCCGTATCGACGTTGTAGCGCTCGGAGGCTGAGTCGATGAAGGCGGAGAGCGCGGCGGCGACGCGCTCGAGTTCACCGTCGAGGGGACGGTCGTTGGGACCGCGCTGCATCCAGGTGAACATGGGTCCGTAGGAGTAGCCCGCGCCCTCGAGGCGGAACTCGGCCTGCGGGCAGATGACTTGCAGTTTTCCTTCGGCCAGCATGGGAGCGAGCGGGGCGAGGTCCTGGCAATGCGCACCGTGTCCGTGGAGGGCGACCAACGTGGGATGCGGACCGCTGCCGGCGGGCGTCCAGACGGCGTGTACGAAGTCCATGAGGATCAGGTTAGGGCAGGGCCGGCGGGAGACGTTAGGTCGAGGATCGCACCTTGTCAGGCGTCGCGGCGGGGTAGCTCGTCGACGCGGACGCTGAGGAGTCGACTGACGCCTGCGGCGCCCATGGTGACGCCGTAGATGCTGTGGGCCTGTTCGATGGTGCGTCGGTTGTGCGTGATGAGCACGAACTGGGTCTTCGCGGCGCGCTCCTGGAGCGCGGTGACGAAGCGCTCGACATTGGCCTCGTCGAGGGCTGCGTCGACCTCGTCGAGGATGCAGAAGGGGGCGGGTCGCACCTCGAGCAGCGCGAAGAGGAGGGCAATGGCGGTCAGGGCGCGCTCGCCGCCGGAGAGCAGGCCGAGCGCCGAGACGCGCTTGCCGGGCGGCTGCGCCTTGATGTCGACGCCGAGTCGTCGGCGCTGTTCGGTTGATTCCGCTTCCTCGTCGGCGCCGATCGATTCCTCGGTCAGTACCAGCTGGGCTTTGCCGCCTCGGAACATGAGCTGGAAGTAGCGCTGGAACGCCTCGTCGACCTGGCGGCAGGCTTCGCGGAAGCGGCTTTCGATCAGTTGCTCCAGGTCGTACTCGGCCTGGCGCAGGGACGCTTCCGTGTCTTCGAGGTCGGCGATCTGGGTCTCGATGCCCTGCCAGCGAGCCTGCTCGGACTCGAACTCGTGCGCGGCGCCGGGATCGACCGGTCCGAGACGCTGGAGTTTGGCCCTGGCCTCGGTGACGGAGGCGTGGAGCTCTGCCACGCTTGGAGCGGCGACGGCGACGGCGCTCGGAGCACGCAGGACGGCGGGCGACGCTCCGTTGCCGGATCCATTGCCTGATCCATTGCCCGATCCGTTGCCAGTGTGATGGGCGGCGCCGTTGAGCTCGAAGGCCGCCTGCGCGGCGTGATGCAACGCGTTGAGGTCAATGCCTTCTGCCGCGGCGTCGGCGGCGAGCCGTGCACGCGCGGACTCGGCCTCGCGCAAGGCGGCTGCGGCTTCGATGGCCTGTCGCTCGGCGTTCAGGCGAGCTTGCTGCGTGCCCTCGATCTCGGCGGCGGCTTGCGTGCGGCGGTCGTTGAGGAGGTCAAGGTGCTCTCGAGCGGTTTCGAGTTTGTCGGAATCGGAGGCGGTGGAAGCGGCGCGCTCCAACTCCGGTTCACGTTGACGGATGTTCGATTCGACGACTTCGAGTTCTCGTCTCAAGGAGGACAGTCGGGCGCGGTCGGATCGGGTTCGTTCTCGGGCCGTGTGCTGGGCTCTCGCTTCCGCGAGTTCGGCGGCGAGGCGGTCGCGCTCCTGCTCCAGTGCGCTGATGTCGATGGGGCTTCGCGAGCGAGCTTCTTGCAGCGCGTCGGTGGTCTGTTGCAGTTGTCGTCTCGCCTGTTCGAGCTTCGAGCGTAGCTGGGCCGCGGCGGATCGGACGGTGCGGCGTTCGGCCATGGTCGCTGAGCGGCGGCGATTGGCGGCTTCGAGCTCGGCCGCCGCTTCGGATGCTGTGGATCGTTGTTCGTCGAGTTCGGCGCTGGCGGCGGCGAGCGCGGCCTCGAGCTCGCTGAGCGGTGTTCCGGCCTGGCTCTCGGCGGTCAGCGCTTCCAGCTCGGTATTGATCTGGTCTCGCTCGGACCGGAGTTCGCTTAACTGGCTGACCAGTCGTCTTGCGCCGGGCTTTGAACCACCGGCCTGCACGAGGCCGTCGGGTCTGACCACGATCCCGGCGGGAGTGATCGCGGTTCGTCCGCCGGCGGCGGCTTGCCGGGCGGCGTCGATTCCGTCGACGAAATCGACGGCGGCGATCAGGGAATCGACCAGCTCGGTGACGCGACCGGCATGGATGGCGGATACGCGCCCGGCGTCAGCTTCGAGGCCCAGCCGGGCGGCATTGATGGCCCCGTCGAGGCTGTCGTGAAGCGTGGCGTCCAGCAACTCGCCGAAGATGGCGTCGGCGCGGGCCGGGTCGTTGAGTCGTTCGTGCACGATCTTGCGGAGGGTGTCGGTGGGCGTGAGACGCTGCCGGAGCGCCTCGATCTGAGCGTTGGTCTGGTCCATGCGGCGAGTGAGCGATGTGCGCTTCCGCTGTTGCTCGTCGAGTCCTTCTCGAGCATCCGCGAACTCTCGATGCGAGCGCTCGAGTGCCCGCTCGGATGACTGGTACGCCGTTTGTGAACTGCGAGCGCAGCGCTCAGCGTCGGCGACATCGCCAGCCGTGAGATGCGCCTGCACGGCGGCGGCCTTCCAACGGCGGACCAGTCGCTTTGCGTCGCTGCGGGCGATGCTCTCGTCGGACAGAGCGCGTTGATGGCGCGTGGATGCGATGGCCTGATCGCGTTCGAGCTGATCGCGGCGGTTCCTGGACTCGGAGAGGGAGCGGTTGATGTTGGCCAGGGCCGCCTGCGTGGTTTCGAGGTCGATGGCGGACGAAACGCCCGGCTCGCGGCCCAGGCGGGCGGACAGATCGGAGACCTCTCGACTGAGCCAGGAACGCTGCTGCTGATCGAGTTCCTGTTGGTGTTCCAGTGTTCGCAGTTGCGCTCTGGCAGCGCTCAACCTGGCTGCGGACTCGTCCACGGTGCGACGCGCGAGCGCGGCTTCGCGCTCGATTGCTGCGAGGGCGTTAGTCGCGTCGTCTCGACGGCGCTCGGCGTCCGCTCTGGCTGCCTCGGCCGACTGCGCGGCATCGTGCCGCAGGAGCAAGTCATGCTCCGACTCGGCTGCAGCAGCAGCGAAGTAGCGGCGTTGGGCTTCCTCGAGCTGGTGCTGGAGTTCCCCGAGTCGGCGAGCTCGGCGGGCGGAGCGCTCGAGACTCCTCAGTCTTGGCGCGAGTTCATCGCGCAGCAGGCGAGCGCGTTCGAGATGTTCCCGGGCGCGGAGCCGGCGGCGGCGAGACTCCTCCATCTGGTGGCGATGCTGGCGAACGCCGCCGACTTCCTCGATCGCCTGGCGTCGCTCGTGCGGCCGCAGACGAAGCATCTCGTCAACGAGGCCCTGGCTCATCAGGGCGAAGCCGCCCGAGCCGAGGCCGCTGTTGCGGAACATGTCCTGCACATCCCTGAGACGGCCGACTCGGCCGTTGACTCGGATCTCCGATTGGCCGTCGCGGTGGACGCGACGGACGATTTCGACCTCGGCGGCGTCGAGTTCGAGCCAACGGTCGCTGTTGTCGAACTGGACGCGCACCTCGGCGAATCCGCTGGCGGCGCGGTCTCGGCCTCCCGAGAAGACAACGTCCTCGGCCCGCCTGGTACGCAATGCGCGGCCCGAGCCTGCGCCGATCGCCCAGCGGAGGGCGTCCATGACGTTTGACTTGCCGGAACCGTTGGGACCGACGATCGCTGTGACAGGGTCGTCGAATTGCAGCGACGTTCGGGCGGCAAACGACTTGTAGCCATGCAGATCGACCGCCCGGAGTCGTGTCATACGGTCTGCTCCTCGAGCATCGCCAGGGCATGGCCGGCGGCGTCCATCTCGGCCGCTTGCTTGCTGCGCCCCACGCCCTCGGCCAGCGCGCGACCTTGCACTTCGACTATGGCGCGAAACGAGCGGTCGTGCGGCGGTCCGGTCTCTTCCACGATTGCGTAGGTGGGCTGTGCACCGTCCTGGGCCTGGACGAGCTGCTGGAGTTGAGACTTCGAGTCGGGTTCGACATCGTCCTCTGAGAGCGAATCCAGATTCGGGGCCAGCAGGCGCAGGATGACATCGGTGGCAGCGGCATCGCCACCGTCGAGCCAGACTGCGCCGAAGACGGCTTCGAGAGAGCGGCTCAATACGCTGAGGCGGTCTCGCGCGCCATCGTTGGAGATGCCTGCTCCCATGAGCAGGCATGGGCCCAGACCGATCTCGCGACCGATCCGTCCCAGGGTCTCGTTGCGCACCAGCTGCGAGCGGGCGACGGTCAGCCAGCCCTCTGCGGCTTCGGGGAAGATGAGATAGAGCCGGCGGGCCACGACGGCGCCCAGGACGGCGTCGCCAAGGAACTCGAGACGTTCGTTGGATTCCAGGTCGGCCTCGGCGGCCTCGTTGAGATATGAGCGATGGATCAGCGCCTGCCTCAGGCACCGGTCGTCAGCGAACCGGTATTGGAGACGGTCCTGCAACGCCTCCAATAGCGTGGTTGCAGATGAACGGGGTCGGTCAATCTCGGACACGCTGCATACCCACGAACTGACGGAGCGAGTGCTCCAGTCGATACGTCGGCGATCTCCTGCCGCCGAGACACTGCTTCATACGTTATGTCATTTCGCATCTGAGCGCGACGAGTCGCTGTTCGTGGTCGGAGGCCTGGTTCGAGACCTGCTGGTGGGCTCGGACGACCTGGACGCGAACCCGCTGGATATCGATCTGGCGATCGAAGGCGATCCTGAACGATACGTCCCGCTGCTCGCGGGGGCCGCGGCCGAGAGACCGGTTTTCCACGAGCGTTTCGGCACGGCGAGCGCGACTCTTGTCGACCACACGCGGATTGACCTTGCCCTGGCGAGGAGCGAGCGATATTCGTCCGCCGGGGCGCTGCCGTCGGTATCGGCCGCGCCAATCGATGTGGATCTGGCTCGGCGGGATTTCTCGATCAATGCGATGGCGTTGGCGTTGACGGGCGATCAGGCCGGCGCGTTGCTCGACCCGTTCGGCGGTATCGGCGACCTGGCGCGGCGGCGGATCAGGACGTTGCATCGGGAATCGTTTCGAGACGACCCAACCCGACTGATCCGGGCTGCACGCTATGCGTCGCGCATCGGCGCGACGATCGAGCGACGGACGGCCGGCGATGCGGCGCGAGACGGTCATCATCTCGCAGCGCTGACGGCGGAGCGCTTCGGCGATGCGTGGCGGCTGCTGTTGGAGGAGCCGGACCCCTCGTCGGCGCTACGGGTTGCCCGGAGATTGAAGATCCCTCAATCGCGCGAGCCACGATGGACGTTGCCGGCGGCTGCGCTCCGCGCGTGCCGGTCGGCTGAGATGTTCTGGGCCGGCGTGGGCCTGCTGACGGACGATCCCGCGGTTTCGGACTGGCTGCCGAAGTCGGCGGCGACGCGGCGAGCGGAGCGCGACGCTTTCGACGCGGGTGTGTGGCTGCGGGGCAGACGGAGGAGCCTGGGCAACATTCGGCGGCCATCGCGGGTTGCAGACATGCTGAGCGCCGTTGCCGATCCGGCGCTTGAAGCGGCTGCGGAGCTATGGGACGGCCGTTCGGGGGCTGCGGTGTCCGGGTATCTGATTGGCCGGTCGGAGGTGCGCTCTCCGATCTCACCGTCCGCTCTGATTGCGCTCGGGATGCCGGCCGGACCGGGCGTGGGGGAAACGATCAGGGAGATCGAAGCACTGGTGTGGGATGGCGAGCTCGACCCCGACGATCGCTCGGCTGTTGCTCGGTTGAAACAGCGGATACGATTGTCGCGATGAGTACCGACGCTTCCGTCTCCGAGGGCACGTGGCCGTGTGTTGTTTGCGGCGAGGCGGCCGGACCTGAAGCTCGCTCAGACTGTTATCGCTGCGGCGAATTTTTTCATCTGCGCCTGACGACGACGGCGACCGGACCTGACTGCGGCGATGTGTGGATCGACGACGAGGTCATGGCGCTGCAGTTCGCGTGTCGCAACTGCCTGGCCGAACAGGCCGGCGAGTCGCGGTCTGAGGTCGATGAGCCCCCCGCAGCGGAGCGCACAGCCGCGCCGTCCAAGCCCCGAGCGCGCCGAGCGAGCGGCGGCGCGACGGCACGCGATCTCGCCCGGCGGCGTCGTTGAGATGCCTCGTCAGCGACCCCGCCGACGCCGACGCCGCGGCAGCGCGACCGCTTCGCAACCACAGGTGTCGATTGACGATTCGCGCAAGGAACGGGTCGAGAACACACGTCGCTGGTGGCTGCCGACGGCGGGGGTCGTGGCGGCGATGGGGCTGGGGATCTGGCTGGGATGGGCCTTCTCGGACTTCGGCGGCCTGGTGGAGCAGATCGTGCTGTGGGTGGGCGTGCTGATGGCGGGACTGGGCGGCGGGCGACTGTTCAGGCGATCCTTGCAGCGACGGCGCGACGGTGAGCGCTAGTCGCGGGTCAGGTTGACGCCGCTGCCCTGCACGGAGTCGAGTCGGATGACGACGGCTGTACCGGTTCGCTCCATGTCGCGCTGTTTCTCAAGGTCGTGCTGACCTTCCCAGATGCGGTCGCGGTCCGCGGGATCAGTGGTCACGGCCGCCTGTCCGCGGAAGATGTAGAACTTGCGCGCCGGCATGTTGGTGTAGATCACCGCGACGTTGGGATTCTGAGCGATTGCCGCGAGCGTGGACGAGGTCTCGCCTCGCACCCAGATGGCCAGGGCGTCGTCGCCGAACGTCTGGGTGCTGCCGCGGAAACTGACGACAGGGAGTGAGTCGGCGCTGACGGCCATCATTGAGAGGGGGAAGCCTTCGTCGAGCGCGGCGTTGACCCGCTCGTGAATCTCGTCAGGAAGCACCAGGGACATCGTGGACTCCTCGGATTGCAGATGAAGTGGACGGAGTGGTCGCTAACGTGGTCGCTACGTTGTTCGCTGGGCGATTCGGCGTTGCATCCAGAGCGCGTCGCTCGGGAGACCCGTGGGCCAATCCTCAGGGCGGACGGCGACGTCGCGCAGCGGCGTGTAGCCCAAGCGTAACCAGAAGTAGAGCGCCACTCCATTGTCGGGCGGCAGGGGCGACAACGCGATCTGCGCGCCGGCCAGCTCGGCGGCCTGTTCGAGCAGGGGCACGGATGCGCCTCCGTAACCGTAGGCACGCCAGCGGGCGTCAATCGCGAGCCAGGTCCAGACCAGGGCGAGGGTATCCGTGCCGTCCGCCAACTTGATGAGGCGGCCGCACAACGCGCCGACGATCTGATCATCGCCGTGTATCCACCAGCCCTGGTCGCCGTCGTCGAGGCGGTGGTCGATCAGGCATGGTTCGGCTCGACCGGCGATTGCCTGGGCGGCCTCGGCGAGCCACTCGGCGTGGACTCGTTCCGCTCCAAAGCGATGGATGGTTGCGCGCGCGCCGCGAACGGTCTGCGGCCAGTTGGCCGCGAAAATCACGGGCCGCCTCCGACCGCAGGCAGGAATTGCTTGAGGTCTTCCGCGACTCGGTTGAGCGGTTCGCGAATGACCGGCGCCGGCGGGAGCGCATCGATGAAGTGTCGGCCGTAACGACGGCTGGTGACTCGACCGTCGAGGATGACTGCGGCTCCACGGTCCGATTGGGTTCGGATGAGCCGGCCGATGCCCTGCCGGAACTGCAGGATGGCGGCCGGCAGCGAGAACTCCATGAATTCGTTGTCGTATTGCTCGCCTCGCGCCCTGAGCACCGGGTCGGTAGGCGGGACAAACGGGAGCCGGGTCATGATCAAGAGGGAGAGTGCATCGCCGGGGATGTCGACGCCGGTCCAGAGCGCGGCGACGCCGAAGACGACGAGCTTTGGATCGTTGCGCAGGGCCTCGACGATGGTCGCAGCGGCTCCGTCGCGACCCTGCCGAAGCAGCACGAGTCCGGCCTGTTCGAGCTCGTTCTGGACTCGCCGATGGACCTGGTTCATGGCGCTGTAGGAGCGGAAGAGGACCATGGTGCGACCGCCCGCGGCCTCGGCGAGGATGCGAACCGCCCTGGCGACGGATTCGTTGTGTTCGTGGTCATCGGCGTCGAGCGCATCGGTGGGGAGATAGATCCGGCAGTTTCGCTCGTAGTCGAATGGAGATCCGTATTGCGCTTCGGACGCATCTTCGACGCCGAGCCGTTCGCGCAGGTAGGCGAAGGCGGAGTCTTCCTTTGCGCTGGTGGCGAGGGTGGCGCCGGTGAGCACGGTTGCATGCAGGTCGTTCCAGAGCGGTTGCAGGTGAGGTGCGACGCTGAGCGGCGCTGCCTGAATGCTCGCCTCGCCGGACTTGCGGTGCTCGCGAGTGACCCAGGCAACTTCCTCAGAGGATTGTTCCAGGACGGTTTGCGAGAGCTGTTCCGTTCGCGCATTGAAGTCGTCGAGCAGATTGCGCGCCTCCAGGCTGACGGAGGTGAAGTCGCGTTCCTCGTCGCCCTGCGATTCCCTGGCCTGCTCCGCGCCGGCGTCTGCGATGCCTTCGATGGCACCTGCGCAAGCGCTCAACGTCGCCTTGGTGTCTTCCCAGAGGAGTTCGAGCTCGGACCAGGCTCGACTGTTGCGGCTGCCGGGACTCAGGATGACGCGATATTCGTTGCCCGTGCCGCCTTCGGCGTTCTCCGAAGCGTATGCGGCGAGTCGTTCGTAGAAGCGGCCGACGGCTTGCTCCGATTGGGCGGCTTGCATTGTGAGGCGCTGGGACTCGGCGGTCAGACCGACGTGTGCGGCGCGGCGCACAAGGGCATCCGGTCCTTCGGCGCCTCGCTGTAACGGTTCGTTGATCCATGCCTCGCTCATCTGGCGAGTGAGTTGGTCGGTGGCGACGTCTTCGAGGGCGTGCGATTCGTCGACGATCACGACAGGGGCTTCCGGCATGGTGATGGCGCCGCTGGTCAGCGCGCGGACGAGCAGGGCGTGGTTGGCGATCACGATGTGGGAGGCGGCTGCCTGTCGCTGAACCTGGAGCAGGAAGCAGGTGCCGTTCATCGCGTAGCGGCAGGTGCGATCGGAGAGGCAGGCGGTATTGCGCGCTGACAGTTGGTCCCAGCGGGAGAGCATGGGCGCGGGGATTCGGAGTTCGGAGCGGTCGCCGCGCCGGGACAAGGTCCTCCAGACTGCGGCGCGGGCCAGCAGCACCGGATCGTCCCAGTCGGCGACCCGTCCGAGTTCGCGATCGAGGCTCTGCTGGCAGAGGTAGTTGTCGCGACCCTTGACGACGGTGGCCTTGAGCGCCTCGGCGGCTTCGGTCGAGACGCCGGCGATGAGGCGACGAGCGAACTCGACGTCCTTGCCTTCCAGTTGTTGCTGCAGGTTGATCGTGTGCGTGCTGACGATGACGGCGCTGCCGGTCTTGAGCGACCAGAGCGCCGCGGGCACGAGATAGGCGAGCGACTTGCCGGTGCCGGTGCCGGCCTCGACGATCTGTGCCCCGCCGTACTGAAGCGTGTTGGCCACGTCGAGCGCCATGGCGCGTTGCTCGTCGCGCTGCTCGAAGTCGAGATCGTCGGCCGAGTCGAATGCGGCGCGAACGAGATCCTCCAGTGATCCGCGCGGCAGGTCGACGGGCGCCAGTCCGTGCGGGCTCGTTGATTCGCTGGGTGATTGGGACTGAGCTGACGCTCGGTCGGCGGCCTCGATTGACCAGTCTCGGATGACCCGCCCGGGCATCCAGAAGGCCGACGCGTTGCTACTGAGCTCCGCGAGGGCAGCCTGGGCCAGCGTCGGGAGGCGGGCGAATCGATTGCCCAGTTCGAGCAAGACCTGGCGGGCGGCTTCGGCGTCGGCGAGGGCTCGATGGGCTGCGTCGACCTGGATGTCATATCGGCTGCAGAGATCGCCGAGGCGATGCGAGGGGGCGGCCGGATCAACGATCTGGGCGAGCGGCAGGGTGTCGATCGAGGGTCGGGAGAGTTCGACGCCGGCGGCTTCGAGAAACCGTTCGTCGAAGGGCACGTTGTGACCAATCAGCGTGGCATCTTCGATCAACTCGCGAAGCCGGGACTCGACTTCGTTCCAGGCCGGGGCGTCGATGAGCATCGACGGCGAGATGCCAGTGATGCGCTGCACGCGCAGCGGCGGCATCTCGAGCGGGCGCACCAGGGTGCTCCAGCGGTCGAGTACCTGTTCGGGGGTGCAGCGGACGATGCCGACTTCGATGATCTCATCGAGGCCGGGCTTGAGACCTGTCATTTCCAGGTCGATGGCGGCGTAGATCCGGTCAGACACGCCCCGTGCCAGTTGCGTTCAGTTGGTACTACGGAGCTTCGTCGTCGGAACAGGGTCCGAACGGGCGAAACTCGTTGATGTTGAGACCTTCGTAACAGGTGGTTGCGCCGTCGTGCAGCAGTTGCACGGTGTGTTCGCGGCAAGTGAGGCGCTCCGGGAAGACGGTCGTGTAGCTGCCGATACCCGAGGTGGAGTGCGCGTCGGAGCCGCCGGTGACTGGTTTGCCGAGGATACGGGCGACTTCGAGGGCGAACAGGTTCTCGCGCCTCGTGTTGCCGCCGTTGCCGACCTCGATCCCGTGCACGACCTGGAAGACGTGCATCTTTTCGGCGGCCTCATGCGGGGTCATCGAGAACGGCTCTTCTCCCTTGCGGCGGAAGGTAACCGGGTCGAAGAAGTGGCGGAAGGGATGGGCGACCGACATGAATGCGCCGATCTCGTCGCATACCTCGCGCAGCCGCTCAGCGGAGCGAATACCGGGGTAGTACTGGTCGATCCCGAAGACGACGATATGGCCGAGGTCGGTGGAGACTTCCATGCCCGCGTTGAGGTAGATACCCGCGTCAACCAGCTCCTCATTGAACCGGTTCCAGTCGTATCGCTCCCAGACGCGATCGTGTTCAGACAGGTTGACGCCGGTGAGACCGATCCGTTTGGCTTCCTCGAGCAACTCATCCGGCTGCAGCGCGGAATCGGCTGCTCCACGAACGGTGTGTATGTGTCCGTCCAGAATCGTGCCGGGCATCGACTGAGGATCCACGTGGTCTCCAGGTCCAAGGCGAAGTGGGTTGCTGAACTGAGTATACGCACCGATCCGGGGATTTCCCGGCCGGTCAGGCGGAGGCCAGATGCGGGAGCATCCAGCCGTAACATCCCGCGGCGAGCAAGGCGGTCAGGGCGAATCGACGCCAGAGCCAGCGTTGCCAGGCAACGGCTCCGAGCGTGAGCAGCGCGATGCAGGCGATGATGCCTGCCGTGAACTGCCACGAGGGACTCCCGAGACCGTTCGTGCCGCCGTCGGCCAGATTGAGGAAGAGCACGCCCAACAGCAGGCCCAGCACGGCGCAACCGGCCTGCACGACGAGAGCGGCGCCGAGACTGACCATGACCCAGTTGGACGGGTCCGGGAACTGGCGGCGGAGCCAGTTGGTCGTGGGGACGTTGACGAGCAGCGGCCCAAAGATGCCCAGGGCAAGGACACCGACGGCCGCGCCGGCGACGAACCCGGAGAAGAGCGCGGCGACGGCTTCCATGACTAGACGGTCCAGAATTCGGTCGCCTCGGACCGGCTCAAGGGCCTGGCTGTGGCCGTGAAGCCGCTGGAACGCTGCAACTGCCTGGCGGCCCCGGCTGCGGCGTGAGGCGAGAGCAGGGCGAAGATTGTGGGTCCCGCTCCGGCCAGCAACGGCACGACCGGTTCCTCTCCCAACTCACGCGCCGAGGCAGCGAGCGCCGCGCCCATCCGGCGCCAAGCGTCTGTCAAGCCCTGCATCACCTCGCGTGCGGGGCGATCGAACGAGTTCACGCAGTGGTCCTGCGTCGGCGGCCTGCCGGTCGCGATGCTCGCGGTCAGTGCTTCGGTCGCATCCCCGCGTCGGAGGTCGGACGAACGCAGCGAGCGATACATGGTCGCGGTTTTGTTGGCCGGGACCGGAATCTCCGGACGATGCAGCAACAGCGACCAATCGTCGAGCATGCCAGAGGGGATGAAGAGCGGCTCGACTCGTTCTCCGCGGCCGAACATGCGCACGGTTCCGCCGACGAGGCAGGCCGGAACATCGGAACCGACTTGAGATCCAATCTGGCACAGTTCCTCGTCGGTCAGCGGCAAGCGCCAGGCTGCGCGCGCGAGTCGCAGAAATGCGGCGGCGTCAGTCGAACCGCCGCCAAGTCCGGCGGTCACTGGTATGCGCTTGACGACCTCGATTGAGGCTCCGGACGGCAGGGCGACATGTTCATCCAGTGCGTCCCAGGCACGACCCACGATGTCATCGTCGGTCTCGATTGACATTGGTCGGCCGGCATCTGAGCGGTAAGAGATCTCCCTGGCGGAGTTCGTTGGGGTGAGGCGCACCTCGTCCGCCAGGTCAAGCGAGATCGCGATCGAGGCGAGGTCGTGAAAGCCGTCGTCGCGCTTGCCGATCACTTCGAGCGTCAGGTTGAGCTTGGCGGCCGCCCTGGTGATCCACGTGGTCATTTGGCCCGCTCGGCGTGCTCGGAGGCGTAATGGGAGATGTGCTGATCGCGCCACCAGGCGAGTCTCGCCCACTCCTGGAGGGTCAGGGTTGCGGGGCGGCGCGCCGGATCGATGTCGCAGGCGGTGAGCCACTCGTCGGCGCCGCCGGGAGGTAACCAGACGCCCTGCGCAAGCGCATTGTGCAGCTGTTTTCTGGGACTGCGGAATCCTCCGCGAACGACTTCGAAGAATCGCTCGATGCTCGGGACCTCGACCGCCGGCTGATCGCGTATGCGCAGCATGACTACGGCTGAGCGCACCTGGGGCGGCGGATCGAACGCCTCTCGCTCGACGGGAAACAGGAGCTCGGCGTGGGCATAGAACTGGACGGATACGCCCATCAGCGAGAGGCGACCCGGACGGGCCGTGACTCGCTGGGCGACCTCGTGCTGGATCATGACCAGCATCCAGTCTGGAGGTTGCGCCTCCTGCTCGAGGAACTTGCGGAAGATTGGAGCGGTGATCGCGTACGGGATGTTGCCGACCACGCCGTATGGCGGACTCGCTGCGACAGTCGCGAGCGCCTCGGCGGGGTCGACCTCGAGCACGTCCTGTTCGATCACGACCGTGCGGGCGTCGGACGCGTGGTTGGCCAGTCGACGCCGAGCGCGGAAGGCCATGCCCTCGTCGAGCTCGACGGAAGCCAGTGGGCGTCCGAGGTGCGCCAGGCGCTCGGTCAGGACGCCGTCGCCGGCGCCGACTTCCAGGATCGGTTGCGGCCGTTGGGGCACTGCCTCGACGATCCGGTCGAGGACGTGATCGTCGCGGAGGAAGTGTTGGCCCAGGCGGGCTCGCCGTCGGCGTCCGCTCATGCTGCGCCTCGAGTGATGCATGGTGCGAGAAAGCAGGCAGGTGTGGTCGTGCACCCGGCTTCGAACGCCGCCATGAGCTTGCCTCCGCTAGCCGGCTCCGCCCAGGCACTCCCGCGTCACCCGACCTGTCAACCGCTTACCGCTGCTTCCTCTCGGACCTGACGGGGTTCACGGCGGGCCGCCGCGCGGGACCCAGACTTCATCACTGCTTGGCGTCGGTAGGTCTCATGTCGCCGCCCTCAACCCAGGAATTCAACCCCGCTAGAGCGGATTGCGGGTACAGGGCACCGCTAGCTCCCCATCTAGCACGACCGACCATAATTCTATCACCAGCGGCAGAGAACTCCGGTCGGAGTAAACTCAGAAGCACGGCCCGCATTGTGAGCTTGTGAGGGGGCAGCCGGTGCGAATCATCTCTATTGGTTGTCCCGTGCCCAGTCCCAGCGTTGATAACCACTCAATCGCCAACGCTCCGTCCATCTACGACTACGACGCATGCATCATCGATATGCAGGCGGTCTCGGAGCAGATCGAGGGGATATCCGCGAGCACGCTCAAGGCCAAAGCGGCCGACGGCCGAGCAGTCAGCGCCGGCGAGTCGGGCGCGTTTCATTTCGGTCTGTCAGAACTGCTTGAGCTGCGTCAGTTGGAGTTTCGCCAGCTGCTGGACAACGGTGGGGTCCTGGTGCTGTTCGTCTATCCGAACGTTCGGCATCCCGGAATCGCTTCGTTCCCAGGGCTCAACCGGTACTCGCTCATCCCGACGCCCGAGGGCGATCCGTTCAAGTGGCCGACGCTGCGACCGGGCGACGGCAAGGACGTGCAGGTTGCGGCTGCGCAACACCCGGTGGGCGGTTTCCTCGAAGATCTCTCCAATCGAATTCGCTACCGCGCCATCTTCGATCTGCCTGCGTCGAGCAAGGCTGAGATCGTTGGACGATCGATCGGCGGCGCGGCGGTGGCGGCGGAGTTCCGCGTTGGTCCCGGGCGGATCGTGGCGCTGCCGCCGACGGACAACCTGGCATCGACGCAGCGCAAGGCGTTCAGTGCGTCGCTGCTGGAGATGATCGAGCGCCTCGTCGAGGAGCCTGATCTGTCGACCGAGCCTGTCTGGGTCCGGCGATATGACACGCCCGAAGCCTCGGCGGCGCGAGACGAGTTGGCCCAGGCGGAGGCGGAGCTGAAGCAGGCCGAACGCCGGGTCAAGGAGGCTCAGACGCTGGTTGTCGATTCGAGCCGCTTTGAGGGCATGCTCTGGCAGAGCGAGAATGCGTCGTTCCGCGAGACCGTCCATGATGCGTTCCGCGTGCTTGGCTACTCGGTCGCGGGCACGGGTGGGGAGGCTGAGATCCGCGACGGATCCGAGATCGCGCTGCTCGAGCTGGCGTCCACCACGGGCGCGGTCAGCGATCGTCTGTACTTGAGCCTGCAACAGCGAGTGGAGGAGCACTACCTGCGCCGTCGAGCCCGTCCCAAGGGGATCATCGTCGCCAATGGACATCGCCAGACGGATCCCCGAATTCGACGGGAGCCGTTCCCCAAGGCGCTGGTCGAGGCGTGCGAGACCTACGGCTACGCGCTGATTCCGGTCGAAGCACTCTACGAACTGGTGACGTTCGCGAGCGAAGCCGCCGATGAGCCGGAGGTGCTGGAGGAGGTTCGGCGCTCGATCGCGGAAACCGCCGGTGTGCTGGAGGTTTCCCTGGAGGAAGAGGTCGAAGAGGAAGAGGTCAACGAGGACGAGGGAGAAGACGACGTGGAGGCGTCAAGCGTTACGGCCGGCAACGGCGCGGTGGCGACTCCCGCCGAAGCATCCTGATCGGGCCTAGTTCTTGCCGAGCTGGAGCACAGCCAGGAACGCTTCCTGGGGGATTTCGACGTTGCCGACGCGCTTGAGTCGCTTCTTGCCCTCGGCCTGTCGGGCGAGCAGTTTGCGCTTGCGGGTGATGTCTCCGCCGTAGCACTTGGCGGTCACATTCTTGCGCATGGCGCGCACGGTCTCGCGCGCGACGACTCTGCCACCGACGGCCGCCTGGATCGGGACGTCGAACAGCTGCCTTGGGATTAGCCGACGCAGGCGATCGGCCAGTTCGCGCCCCTGGGTGGCGGCGGCGTCCGAGTGCACGATTGCGGAGAGCGCGTCGACCGGCTCGCCATTGATCAAGAGGTCGAGCTTGACCAGCTTGGCGGGTCGGTAGCCGATCAGCGAGTAGTCAAGGCTGGCGTATCCGCGCGTTCTCGACTTCAGCTCGTCATAGAAGTCGGTCAGGATTTCGGAGAGCGGCAGTTCGTACTCGAGCAGGACGCGGATCTCGCTGGTCGCGGGCGCGTTGTCTCCGGCGCCGTTTGGCTGACTCGTGCGCTGCAGATACTCCATGTGGTCGAAGACGCCGCGCCGCGCGGTGACCGTCTCCATGACCGGACCCACGTAATCGTGCGGCGCGATGATTGAGATTCGCACCCACGGTTCGCGAATCTCGGCCACGTGATTGGGTGCGGGCAGGTCGGAGGGATTCTCGATCAACCTCACCTGGCCGTCGACGCCTTCGACCTCGTACTCGACCGAGGGGGCCGTGAAGACAAGTTCGAGGCCGTACTCGCGTTCCAACCGTTCCTGGACGATCTCCATGTGCAACAGGCCCAGGAATCCCATGCGATAACCAAAGCCGAGCGCGGCCGAGGATTCCGGCTGGTATTGGATCGAACTATCGGACAGTCTCAGCTTGTCGAGTGCGTCGGAGAGTTCCTGGTAGTCGGCCGAGTTGGCCGGGTAGAGACCGGCGAAGACCATCGCCTTGGGTTCCCGGTAGCCGGGCAAGGGATCGGGCTGGTTGCGTCCGCCGGTGGTCATCGTGTCGCCGACGCGGACGTCGGCAACGTCTTTGAGGCCGGTGGCGACGTAGCCGACGTCGCCCGCAGACAGCGAGTCGAGGCGCCGCAAGTCGGGCGAGAAACTGCCGACCTCCATCGCTTCGAAGCGGCGATTGGTGGCGGACAAGCGGAGCGGCGTCTGCCCCCTGGCGTCGCCGTCGACAACGCGCACGTGGGCGATGACGCCCTTGTAGGGGTCGTACTCCGAGTCGAAGATCAGCGCGCGAAGCGGGTCGTTCGCTTCGCCGGTGGGCGGGGGAATTCGATCGACGATGGCTTCCAGCAGCTCGTCAATGCCTGCGCCGGTCTTGGCCGAGACGTAGAGGATTTCGTCGCGCCCGAATCCGATGATGTCGACCAGTTCCGAGGTGATCGCCTCGGGTCGAGCGACGTCGAGGTCGATCTTGTTGATCACGGGGATCAGGGTGAGGTCCTGCTCCATGGCGAGGTAGACGTTGGCCAGGGTCTGGGCCTGGATGCCTTCAACGGCGTCGACGACCAGCAGCGCGCCCTCGGCGGCCGCGAGGCTGCGGGACACTTCGTAGGAGAAGTCGACGTGGCCGGGGGTGTCGATCAGGTGCAGGCGATGCGCGCCGTCGGTCGGTGATTGATAGTCCATCCTGACCGCGCGGGCCTTGATCGTGATTCCCTTTTCGCGCTCCAGGTCCATGGAATCGAGCAACTGATCGGACATGTCGCGCCGATCGACCGTGGCGGTCACCTCCATCAGTCGGTCGGACAGGGTCGACTTGCCGTGGTCGATGTGAGCGACGATGCAGAAGTTGCGGATGCGAGCAGGGTCCATCTCGCCGGATCGTATCAGTCAGGCGGCCGCGCACCGTGTGCGAGATATGCGAAACGGGGCCAAATGGCCCCGTTTCACAGGATGTGTCCGCCTGGGATCGCTACACGCGATGGCAGCGGACGAAGTGGTCTTCGACGATCTCACGCCATTCGGGGTCTTCCTCACGGCAGATGTCGATGGCGATCGGACAACGGGTGTGGAAGTTGCAGCCCGGCGGCGGCGCGATCGGGTTGGGCACGTCGCCCGTGAGGATCAGGCGCTCACGCCGCCGTTCCATCGCCGGGTCGGGGATGGGGACAGCGGAGATCAACGCCTGCGTGTAGGGGTGCAGCGGATTCTCGTAGAGGCGGTCGGACTGGGCCAGCTCGACGATCTTGCCGAGGTACATCACCGCGATTCGGTGCGAGATGTGACGCACAACCGAGAGATCGTGGGCGATGAACAGGTAGGTCAGACCGAAGTCGGCCTGCAGGTCCTCGAGCAGGTTGATGATCTGCGCCTGAATCGACACGTCGAGCGCCGAGACGGGCTCGTCGCAGACGATGAACGCGGGCTCCACCGCGAGCGCGCGAGCGATGCCGATGCGCTGGCGCTGGCCGCCTGAGAACTCGTGGGGGTAGCGGCTGGCGAAGTAGGGGTTGAGACCGACGGTCTCAAGCAGTTCGCGCACACGCTCCTTGCGGCGACCCCGCTGCAGGCCGTGAATCACCATGGGCTCGGAGACGATGCTGCCGACGCTCATGCGGGGGTTGAGGGAGGCGTAAGGGTCCTGGAAGATCATCTGCATCTGACGCCGGTAGGCGCGCAGGTTGCGGCCGGCGAGCGTCGTCAGGTCAACCGGACCTCCGTCGCCAAGGGCGGGAGCGGTCGTTTCCTCAGCGCCGTTCTCGTCGGCGCCGATATGCGATGTGTACTGCGGCTCGGACATGAACACCTGGCCGGCAGTGGGACGATAGAGCTGCAGGATGGCGCGGCCGGTCGTGGACTTGCCACAACCAGACTCACCCACGAGCCCGAGGGTCTCGCCTTCGCGGACGGCGAACGAGATGCCGTCGACGGCCTTGATGTCGGCGACCTTGCGCTTGAGCAGCAAGCCCGCCGTGACCGGGAAGTACATCTTGAGGTCGCTGACCTCGAGCAGGGTGTTGTCGTGCGGCTCGGTCCGGCCGCCACCGGTGTAATCGGCGACGGCTGCGGCGGCCTGACCGACAGAGGCGGCCGCAGCGGCGCGCATCTGTTCGGGCGTCATCGTCCCGGCGGCAGCTTCATCCTGCGCCTGGGGCTCTTCAACGACGTCGGGTTGTTCGTTCTCAGACATTGGCCGTCTCCTCTTCCAGGATTTCCTCGGTGTGCGCGCTGGCGAGGATCGCGTCGGCCTCGGCGGCTACGGCTTCCGAGTTCCAACAGGCCACGAGGTGACCGGGGGCGAATTCGACCAGTTCGGGCCGCTCGGCGGTGCACTGATCGGTCACGAACCGGCAGCGCGGTGCAAACGAGCAGCCGTCGGGCAGATTGGTCAGGTCGGGCGGTGTTCCCTCAATCGGGATCAGGCGGCCAGTTCGGGCGTCAAGTCGTGGCACGGATTCAAGCAGCCCCAGCGTGTAGGCATGCTTGGGGCGCGCATAGATTTCCGTTGCGTCGCCGCTCTCGACGATTCGTCCGCCGTACATGACGTTCACGCGGTCCGCGTAGCGGGCGACCACACCGAGGTTGTGAGTGATGACGATGACGGCGGTACCGAGCTCGCGGCTCAGTCGGGCCATGACTTCAAGCACCTGAGCCTGGATGGTCACGTCGAGTGCGGTCGTTGGCTCGTCGGCGAGCAGGAGCTTTGGGTCGCAGGAGAGCGCCATCGCGATCATCACGCGCTGGCGCATGCCGCCCGAGAACTGGTGAGGAAAGTCGAAGAGGCGCTGCTCGGCGGCCGGGATGCCCACCATGTTGAGCAGCTCGACCGCGCGCTCATTGGCCTGGTTTCGACCGAGGCCCATGTGCAGTTCGATTGCCTCGGTCAGCTGGCGGCCGATGGTCAAGACGGGATTGAGCGAGGTCATCGGCTCCTGGAAGACCATGGCGATGTCGTTGCCGCGGATCTCACGCATGCGGGAGTCATCGACGCTCATCAGCTCTTCGCCGTCGAACCAGACCTCGCCATTGACGATCTTGCCAGGGGGGTTCGGGATCAGGCGGAGCAAGGAGAGGGCGGAGACGCTCTTGCCGGAACCGGATTCACCGACCAGACCGAGGGTCTGACCGGGCATCAGGTCGTAGGAGACGTCGTTGACCGCCCGCACGACTCCTTCAGAGGTGAAGAAACTGGTGGAGAGGTTCTGGACACTCAAAAGCGGGTCAGCCATAAGAGCACTCCTTTAGCGACGCCTGTGGTTCCAATGTTCGCAACACGACCGACCGGTTCAGGGCCGAGCGAGCGTTGGTGGGGAAGAGGAGACTCGAACTCCTACGCCTTGCGGCACATGATCCTAAATCATGCTCGTCTGCCAATTCCGACACTTCCCCTGCGCGCGCGAAGGCAGCCGGCGGGCCGGCTGCCTCAGGCGAGAGGTGCGAAGGGGCTGACAAATTGCTGAATCCATTGGTGTATCTGGTGAGCCGCCAGGGACTCGAACCCCGAACCTGCTGATTAAGAGTCAGCTGCTCTGCCAATTGAGCTAGCGGCCCCCGCGCACGGGTCGCACCCGACACCGGTTGTGCCGGGGCGTCTCCCAATCTTACACGGACTGCACGGCTCCCATGCCGGGTGGCTGGCTGGCTCAACGTTGCGTCCCCAAACCCGCTCAGTGTTCAGTCGTTCGTCGCCGGTCCCGTGTCGGCTTGGCCTGCAAGCTAGCCAACGAGACGTGGAACGTCAACGAGTTGACAGCAATTGTAGACGCTGGCGCCGGTGTGTTTCGCGCGGGGCTGATGACGCGGTCGACGTTGCGGTTCGTTGACCAAGCCGACGGGCGAGGCATACGATGAATCGACACCGGACAGGTGCGGGCGGTTAGCTCAGTTGGCTAGAGCGCTGCGTTGACATCGCAGAGGTCACTGGTTCAAGTCCAGTATCGCCCACCATTTTCCCGACAGGATTCTCAGCGGCAAATCGCCCTGCGATTTGCGCAGAGCCAGCGCTGATGGCAGGCGGATGGCAGACGACCCGTACGACTCGGGCGCGGTCACGGATGCGGACGAAGCCGCCGCCGTCGCCGTTGCGGGCCGAGGCGATGTCGACGATGCCGAGTGGCTGCAGCGAATGCGGCACTCGGCTGCGCACGTGCTGGCCCAGGTTGTGCTGCAGATGTTCCCCGACGGCAAGATTGGCATCGGTCCACCGATCGACACCGGCTTCTACTACGACTTCGATCTGCCGCGCCCGCTGACTCCGGAGGACCTCTCGGAGATCCAGAAGCGAATGCGGAAGGAAATCCGCCGCAATCACCGGTTCGTCTGGGACGAGATTCCGGTCGCCGAGGCGCGCGAACGGTTCGGTGACCAGCCCTTCAAGCAGGAGTTGCTCGACCAGTTCTCGGCCGACTCGGAGCAGGTGGGAATCTGCACGCACGCAGAATTCACCGACCTCTGTCGAGGCGGGCATGTTGAGTCAACTAAGCAGATCGGCCCGTTTCGGCTGACCAACGTTGCCGGCGCGTACTGGCGGGGCGATGAAAAACGTCCGCAACTGCAGCGGGTCTACGGCGCGCTGTTCCCAACGCGTGAGGAGCTGGACGCGCACTTTGCTCGAATCGAGGAGGCGCAGCGTCGGGATCACCGTCGACTGGGCCGTGAGTTGGACCTGTTTGCCTTCTCGGAACTGGTGGGGGCCGGGGTTCCCTTGCTGCTACCGGATGGGGCGATCATTCGGCAGGAGATGGAGCGGCTAATCCGCGAGTTGCAGGACGCGCGCGGTTACCGCGAGGTCTGGACGGGGCACCTCGCGAGAGGAGAACTGTTCCGCCGCTCGGGCCACCTGGACAACTATTCCGATGTCATGTTCCCCGCGATGCACGAACACCCGGACGAGGTCGAGCCCGGAGACGAGGGCGACGCCTACTTCCTCAAGCCGATGAACTGTCCGGTGCACATGATGCTCTACAACAACTCGTTGCATTCCTATCGCGAGTTGCCGCTGCGCTACGCCGAGTACACGACGCTGTATCGCTACGAGAAGTCCGGTCAGTTGTCGGGGCTGACGCGGGTGCGCTCGTTGACCCAGGACGATTGTCACATCTTCATCACGCCCGAACAGATCTCGGACGAGGTCGCTCGAGTGCTGGAGCTGGTTCAGACGCTGTTCCGCACGTATGGCATGCCGAACTTCCGCTACGAGCTGTCGCTGCCCGGCGAGGGCGGTAAGTACGTCGATGATCCGGAGGCGTGGCGCACCGCGGTGTCGGCTCTGCGCAACGCGCTCGATCAGGCCGAGATCGATTATGTGGAGCATGAGGGGGAGGCCGCGTTCTACGGGCCCAAGGCAGACCTGTTCGTCTCCGACGTGATGGGTCGGGAGTGGCAACTCTCAACGATTCAGCTGGACCTGATCCAACCGGCTCGGTTGGGCTGCGTGTACGTGGCTGACGACGGAGAGCGACGGACGCCGGTCGTCATTCATCGAGCGATTCATGGGTCGTTCGAGCGCTTCCTGGGCATTTTGATCGAGCACTACGCCGGGGCGTTCCCGCTCTGGCTGGCTCCGACCCAGGCGCGCTGCATTCCAATCGCGGACCGCCACCTCGATTGGGCACACGAGGTTGCGGCCGATCTGAGGCAGGCCGGTTTGCGGGTTGACGTGGACGACGGCAACGAACGAATGCAGGCCAAGATCCGCAACGGCCAGCGGCGCAAGACTCCCTACATGCTGGTCATCGGCGACCGTGAGGTGGAGTCGCGATCGGCGGCCGTGCGAGTGCGCAACGGCGAGGACCTGGGAGCGATGCCGCTGGCGGAGATTCGCAAGATGTTGAGCGATCAGTATCGCTCGCGGGCGATCGAGCCCTCCTGATCCGCGTCGCGCATTGGATACTCTCCTCGTATCTCGGCGGGTATGATCCATACGGCCGCTTGCATGAGCACAATGGCGAGCGTCGCCGGGATTTGCGTGCACGGTTAGGAACCCCAGAAGGCAGCGGATGACCGACTACCAGCGCCCGTTTAAGAAGCTCCTGATCGCGAATCGCGGCGAGATCGCCGTCCGCGTGATTCGGGGGGCGCGCGACCTGGGGATCGAGACAGTGGCTGTGTTCTCCGACGCCGACCGGCGGGCGAGACACGTCCGCATGGCGGACGAATCGGTGCGCATCGGCGGACCGGCCCCGGCTGAGAGTTACCTGTCGATCGAAGCGGTGATCAACGCGGCCAAGCAGACAGGGGCGGATGCGATCCACCCTGGATACGGCTTCCTCTCGGAGAATGCGAACTTCGCTCGCGCCTGCCGCGAGCAGGGCATTGTGTTCGTCGGGCCGTCGCCGGAGGCGATCGAGCTGATGGGCGACAAGATCGAGTCGCGACGAACGATGAAGCAGGCGGGTGTTCCGATCATCCCGGGCGCGATCGACCCCCTTGTCGATCCCTCCGAAGCGCGGCAGATGGCCGATGAGATCGGTTATCCGGTCGTGATCAAGGCGGCTGCCGGTGGCGGCGGGCGGGGAATTCGAATCGTCGAATCGGCCGGTGAGATTGATCGGGCGGTACAGCAGGCGCAAGAGGAAGCGATCACGGCGTTCGGCGATGGAGCCGTGTTTGTCGAAAAGCTCCTGCGGCCGGCCCGGCACATTGAGATTCAGGTCGTGGCCGACACGCGCGGCAACATTGTCTGTTTGGGCGAGCGCGACTGCTCGGCCCAGCGGAGGCGGCAAAAGCTGGTTGAGGAGTCGCCCGCGCCGGGCATGTCGCCGCAGTTGCGGGCGCGGATGGAGGAGGCAGCGACCAACGCAGCCCGTGCCTGTTCGTACACGTCGACGGGTACGGTGGAGTTCCTGGTCTGGGATGACGCCGATGCACCGGACGGACGCAACTTCGCCTTCCTGGAGATGAACACCCGGCTGCAGGTCGAGCATCCGGTGACGGAGCTGGTCCGCGGCGTGGATCTGGTGCAGGACCAACTCAGGATCGCCGGTGGATTCCCGCTTGGCTACACGGCGGCGGAACGCCCGATCCGCGGTTGGGCGATGGAATGTCGGATCACAGCGGAGGACCCGTACAACGGTTTTACTCCCTCGGTCGGACCGATCGCCTGGTTCCGCGAGGCCGATGGCCCGGGTGTCCGGCTCGACTCGATGCTTGCGCGCGGAGTCGGGGTCAGTCCGCACTACGACTCGCTGATCGGCAAGCTGATCACCTGGGGCGAGACGCGGGATCAGTGCATCCGACGGATGAAGCGGGCGCTGGGCGAGTACCTGGTGATTGGCGTGAGCACGTCGATTCCGTTTCATCAGGCATTGATGGATGACGACAGGTTCCGCGACGGAGAGATCCACACGTTGTACGTGGAAGAGAACGAAATCCTCAATCCGGATGACCGTCCGGCGCATGGGGTGGAGGCCGCGCTGGCCGCAGCGCTGTTCTTCCACACGCAGGGCGAGCGGGCCGATCTGGAACGCAATGGACCGCAACCGCAACGGCGAGCCTGGGCTCAGTCCGCGCGCGGTCGACGATTCCCCGTGGAGCAGGGATGGCGAAGAACTACCGGCTAATCGTGCAGGGCGGGCTGCAGGAAGTTGCCATCGACGACGACGGCAATGGAACCTATCTCGCCGACTTTGGCGGGGAGAAGTACTCGCTCGAGCTGGAGTCGCTCGACGACAGCACGCTGTTCCGGCTCTGGATCGACGGAGAGAGCACGCCGCTGGCGATCCGCCGAGACGGCATGACGCTTGAGCTGTTTATTGGGCCCGACCGCTACTCGGCCGAGATTGAACGCAGCGCCGGCGTACTGAGTCACTCCGGCCCGGTGATCGAAGGCGAAGTGCGGCTGCTCGCGCCGATGACCGGTCAGGTGACCGAGGTCCTGGTTGGCCCGGGCGATCAGGTGGAAGAGGGCGATCCGCTGCTCGTGATCGTGGCGATGAAGATGAACAATGAGATTCGCTCGCCGGCGGCCGGGACGATCGCACAGGTGGACGTGGAGGCGGGCGATGCGGTCGATCAGGGCGATCCCATGCTGGTGATCGACACGGATTCGGCGTAAGCGAACGGATGCAGACCGGCGCGGTTTGAAACCGCGCGCCGGCAGACCTACTATCTGCCTCAACGGAGCCAACGACGGACCGGCTCGCAGCGAAGGAGATTTGCCCTGGCAGTCAAGGATCAACGAGAACAGAAAGAGCAGCGCGTCAACGAAGCGATTCGCATTCGAGAGGTGCGGGTGATCGGGGCCGAAGGCGAACAGCTCGGGATTATGCCGACGGTTCAGGCCCTGGACCTGGCGCGCGCGCAGGGGCTGGATCTGGTTGAGGTCGCGCCCAACGCACGACCGCCGGTCGCCAAGATGCTCGACTACGGCCGTTTCAAGTACGAACAGTCGAAGCGTGAACGCGAAGGTCGCCGCCGACAGAAGGGCTCGGCCCTGCATCAGATCAAGATGCGTCCGAACATCGGCAGGCACGACATGGAGGCCAAGGGTCGGACAGCGGCGCGACTGCTGCGCAACGGCGACAAGGTCAAGATTTCGATCACCTTCCGCGGCCGCGAGATCACGCACCGGGACATCGGACAGGAGCGGATCCAGGAGATGCTCGACACGCTCGAGCAGAACGAGGTTCCGACGATCATCGAGAAGCCGATCTCGACCGAGGGCCGGTTCATGTCGATCATCGTGGCCGAGGACAAGGTCAAAGCCAAGGCGATCGCGGACGCGAAGGCGGCAGTGGAGGCCGAGCGGGACGAGACGCCGGCCGAGGCGGCCAGCGAAGCGGCGAGCTAGGCGGCTAGCCCGCATCGGGCGGGCCGCGGACAAACGTTGCCTGTCTGATCGCGCGTTCAGTGTGTGCTCGGTCTGATTGGACTCAGTGCGATTTGCTCCTACGCTGAGGAGACGCGCGGCTGCGTCGCTGATCATGCGCAGCTGTGCTGGAGACGCTCACCGATGCCGAAGATGAAGACCCACAAGGGAGCCGCCAAGCGATTCCGCGTTACGCGCACCGGCAAGGTGCTGCGGATGAAGGGCTATCGCGGCCACAACAAGCAGAAGAAGCACAAGCGCACGCTGCGTGCGCAGGGCCGGATGCACGAAGTCAAGCGTTCCGGTGACCAGAAGCGGGTCAAGCGCCTGCTGCCGTACGGCTCGCCCTAGCGATCGTCCGCAGCGCAGCGCAGAACAGGATTCCGAGTCATGCCACGAGTCAAGGGCGGCCCGCGAGAACGTCGGCGACACAAGAAGGTTCTGAAGCAGACCAAGGGGCATCATGGCGTGCGCCATCGCCTGTATCGGCGAGCCTCTGAGTCCCGACTCCACGCGCTCTCGTATGCCTACGCACACCGTCGCGAGCGCAAGGGCGACATGCGCCGGATCTGGATTCAGCGGATCAATGCCGCCGCGCGGCTGAACGGCACGACGTACAGCCGTCTGATCCACTCGCTGAAGCAGGCGGGTATCGAGATCGACCGCAAGGTCCTGGCCGAGATGGCGCTGCATGACCCGGACGGGTTCAGCGCCGTGGTCAAGCAGGCCAACGCCGGCTGAGCGTCCCGCACCTACTGGACACAACAAAGCCCGGCGCCCGCGACGGGCTGCCGGGCTTTCGTATGGCTGTGCGGCTGCGCCGTTCAGGAGCCTGTTGACAACGCTGGAGTCTCGCTGGCGTCGAACGCGAGATCGGCTGCGTCCGCCTCGGGCAGATGGTCTGCGAGCCACGCGCCGGTGTCCTGATCCTTGAGCCACGGCAGGATGTGCGTCAGGGCGATGAACTCGCGCATGTGCAGCGCATTCTTGATCACGTCGAACTCGATCTCGCGGTTGCGCTCGCGCCACTCATCGGGCAAATCGATGTGGGCGTCGGCAAAGGCGCGGGCTGCGACGCGAGCGTCTTCCATGTTGAGCTGCAGGAACGCGCGCAGTCGCCGGACAACGAGCTCGTGCGCCGCTTCCCACGACGCGGCGCCCTCGCGTCGGGCCATGGCCCGCATGACCCGCCGCAGCTCGATGGGCGGCAGGGCGGTGGCGTCGTAGAGGGTTGCGGCGAGCTGCAAGTGGTCAGTCGCGTCGTTCAGCCGGTGGGTCAGGTCGCCCAGCTCAAAGGCGCTGCCATAGTTCTCGGACAGGTTCGGATGCACGTACGTCATGAGCGGTTCCTTCCACGTCGTTCGTCTTCGACTCCAATTCTGGCACTCTGTGGCAGAGAGTGCCAACACCATTCGTTGGCGAAGAATCGGGTACGACAAGCAGGGAACAGAGAGACTGACGGCTTATGCCAAGTGTACGTCTATGAGTCTCGCAGCGTCGCCTTGAACTGCGACTCCAGGCGTCGCACGATTCCCCGACGCGCCTTCTCAACATCGCGGTCGGTCAGCGTCCGATCGGGCGACCGGTAGTACACGCGGAAGGCCAACGACTTCTTCCCGGCCGGGATCTGATCACCCTCGTAGATGTCGAACAGATCGATGGCTTCGACCAGCCCATTGCCCCCGATTGCGGCGGCGAGCTCGCCAGCGGCGGCGTCGCGATCCACGATCAAGGCCAGATCCTCGACGGCCGCGGGATAGATCGATGGCGAAGGCACCGTCTCCGATTCGCGGAGCACCGGCGCGAGTGCCGCAACCGACAGCTCCAGCGCGAAGACATCGCCTTCGATCCCGAACTGACCAGCGAGGCTCGGCATCAGCTTGCCCAGGACTCCGACCGGTTTGCCGCGCGCTGTGATTTGAGCCGACTCTCCGCCGACCAGCGCCGCGTCATCAGCGCCGCCCTGCAGGCCGAGTTCAACATCGAGGCCGGCCGCGAGCTGCTCGAGCACGCCCTTGGCGTCGTAGAAGTCGAGCGGTCTGGCGGCCTCGCCGTGTACGGAAGCGGGCGCCTCGCCACCGACCAGCGCCAGCACCACCCGCTCTTCGATCGGTTGTCGACCGGGTCGCGCCTTGAAGGTCTTGCCGACCTCGTAGATGCCGAGCCCGCCACGAGCCTCTCGTTGATTGGACGCGAAGGTCTCGAGTCCGCGCGGGCGCAGGCTGGTGCGCAGGCGGTCTTGCGCCGCGTTCATGGGGTTCTGCAGCCTGACCGAGGACGTTTCCGAGGTCGCTTCGGAGGCGGTCAGGGACAACTCAGACTCCTGAACCGTCACGTAGGTGATGATCTCGCGCAAGCCAAGGCCCGTCAGGACGTCGCGGATGCGCTCGCCCAGATCTCGCTCCCGATCGATGTCAGGATCCGGGACCGCGCCGGGCAGCGGTTCCGAGGGCAGATTGTCGTATCCGAGGACGCGGCCGACCTCTTCGACGACGTCGTCCGGGACAGCGATATCCGAACGCCAGGGCGGGCAGCTGACGGCGAACCGATCGGGCGGCAGCCAGCGATTCGAGATGCCCAGAGCGGAAAGGATGCCGCGCACCTCTTCGACGCTCGGCTGAACGGAGAGGATCTGGCTAATCCGCCGCTGCGGGACGACGACCTGCGGCGTGTGCGCTTTGCCCGGGTAGGTATCGACGATTCCGGCGAATGCTTTACCCCCGGCGGTTTCGACGATCAACGCGGCCGCCCGACGGGCCGCGAGTTCGGCGAGTTCAGGGTTGAGCGACTTCTCGAACCTGCGGCTTGCCTCGGTACCGCCCTCGGTATGCCGTGCGCGGCTGCGACGAATCGAAGATTCCTGGAAGTTCGCCGTCTCCAGCAGGACGGTGGTGGTCGAATCCGAGATTTCCGAGTCCGCGCCGCCCATTATGCCGGCGAGCGCCACGGCTCGATCGGCGTCGGCGATGACGAGATCGTCCGTCTCCAGTTTCAACTCCGAACCGTCGAGCAGTTCGATCCGTTCGGCCGGTCGGGCGCGGCGCACGACGATCCGCCCTTCGTGAAGGATCTCATAGTCGAATGCGTGCAGGGGCTGTCCCCACTCCAACATGACGTAGTTGGTGACATCGACGATGTTGTTAATCGGCCGCATTCCCGCGGACGACAGCGCGTCCTGCATCCACTCGGGCGACGGTCCGACAGTCACGCCGTCAATCAGGATCGCCGTGTACCGAGGGCAGCCTTCGGCGTCCTCGATCTCGACGCTCGTACGTTCGCGGGCGGAGACCGTTGATTCCGGGTACGTAGCGGACGGCTCACGGACAGCGCTGCGTGTCAGCGCGGCTACTTCACGCGCAAGGCCGAGGATGGAGAAGTGGTCCGGTCGATTCGGCGTCGGCTTGATATCGAGCACGACATCGCCGAGTACATCCGCGAGCGGCGTGCCCAACGCAGCATCGGTGTCGAGCACGAGGATGCCCTCGTGCTCGTCCGAGAGGCCGAGCTCTCGTTCCGAGCAGACCATTCCGAGCGAGGTGATGCCGCGAATCTTGCCCTTGCGGAGTCGGCGCGGCTCGCGCGTGCTGGGATCAATCAAGTGCGCGCCGACCTGTGCGAAGGCGATCGTCTGGCCCTGAGCCAGGTTCGGGGCCCCGCAGACCACTTGCAGCGGCTCGTCTGCGCCGAAGTCGACAGTGGCCAGGTGCAATCGGTCGGCGTTGGGATGCTGGTCGACTGCGGCGACTCGTCCGACGACGACCTGTTCCCACTCGCCGCCGCTGCGTTTGATCGCCTCGACCTCGGCGCCGGCCATGCTGAGACGGTGCGCCAGTTCCTCGACCGACATGTCCCAGTCGACGTACTGCGCCAACCACTTGAGCGGAACGTCCATCAGCGACGCCCCTCGAACTGACGCAGGAAGCGCACGTCGTTGCGATAGAAGTGGCGGATGTCACGGACGCCGTAGCGCAGCATGGCCACCCGTTCGACGCCCATGCCGAAGGCGAATCCGGTGTACTGCTGGGGGTCGAGACCGGCGTCCTCGATGATCTCGGGATGGACCATGCCGCAGCCGAGGACCTCCAGCCAGTCGCCATGCCAGCGCACGCCGAGCTCGGCGCCGGGCTCGACGAAGGGGAAATAGTCGCAGCGGAATCGGGTCTCGATATCGGCCCCGAACATACGCCGGACAAACGCCTCCAGCGTTCCCTTGAGGTGCGCGAAGGAGAGATCCCGGTCGATCACGAGTCCCTCGATCTGGGTCAGCATCCACTCGTGGGTCGCGTCCGTTGCTTCGTAGCGGTAGCAGGTGCCGGGAACGATCACTCGAATCGGCGGCTTGCGACGTTCGAGGTAGCGAATCTGCATCGGGGAGGTGTGCGTACGCAGCAGTTGACGCGGGCCACCGGACTCGTCGTCGGCGATCCAGATCGTGTCCCACATGTCCCGAGCAGGATGACCGGCGGGAATACGCAATCGGTCGAAGTTGTACTCCTCCAACTCAACATCTGGCCCTTCAACTACGTCGAATCCCATATCACGGAAGGTGCGCTCCATCATGCGTCGGGTCAGCGTGATCGGATGCAGTGAGCCGAGCGGCGGGCGGCGGCCTGGCAAGGTGACATCGATCGAGGTTCCCTGGTCCGCCGCGGCGAGCAGCTCGGCTCGGCGGGCGGAGACTGCGTCCTCGAGTGCGCCCTTGAGCCTGTTCGCGCCCGCGCCAATGATCGGTCGTTCGTCGGCCGGGAGTTCTCGGACACTCCGCAAGACCGAGGTCAGTCGTCCCCGCCGACCGAGCCACTCCACTCGCCAGGCGTCGAGGGTTGGTTCGTCGCCCGCGTCAGCGAGCGACGCCCGCGCCTCCGCTTCCAACGCCTCAAGATCGACCACAGCGTCATTCCCACCACAGAAACTCAGTCGTACGCCCCGTATCGTACCTGTCCACCTCTTCGAGTGGCACGGCGCGGATAGTAAACTTGTCCCATTCTCACGGTCGCGCCCGCAATCCGAGGTTCTGGAGCTATCGACATGGCAGTGAAGAGTTACATCCTGATCGAGACAGAAGTCGGCACGGCCAAGCAGGTAGCGCTCTCGCTGGGTGAAATCACACACAGCGAGGGTGAAATCAAGACAGTCGAACTGGTCACCGGCCCGTTCGACGTCATCTGCCTGGTCGAAGCGGAGAACCTCGAACGCCTCGGGAGTTGTATCACCGATTCAATCCAAACCGTCGCCGGAGTCAAGCGCACCACGACCTGTCTGACGATTCAAGTCTGACCTGGAACAGCAGCTGCAATATGACGTCGCAGAACACCTCGGCGCGCTCGACCGAGCCGCCGGTTGACATGCTTCCCGTCGAGGATGCGGTCGACCGCATTCTCTCGTTCTGCCGGCGGCTGCCCGCGGAAACCCGAGCCATCGATGAGGCGGTCGGGCAGGTGCTGGCGACCGACATCAGCGCGCCTTTCGACATCCCGCCGCACGACAACACGGCCATGGACGGATACGCCGTGCAATCGGCGAGCACCGACGGTGCGACAGAGTCGACTCCGGTCCGCCTGCGCGTGATTGGCGAGCTTGCCGCGGGCTACCTCTACGAGGACTCCGTCGGCGCGGGCGAAGCCGTGCGGATCATGACGGGAGCGCCGATGCCCGACGGCGCCGACACGATCGTTCCGTTCGAGGAGACAGACGAGTACGGCCTGCGAGCGCCGGGGCAAGAGCACGAAGTCATCGAGGATGTCGGGATACTCAAGGCCGCCGGTCCAGGAAACAACATCCGCCGCCGCGGGGAAGACGTCCGCCATGGTCAACAGGTACTGAACGCCGGGACCGTGCTGCGTGGTCCTGAGGTGGCGGTTCTCGCCTCGCTGGGCGTCGGCGATGTCGAGGTCGTCCGACGACCGCGGGTGGCGATCCTCTCAACCGGCGACGAGCTGCTGAGCCCGGGAGACGCCCCTGCGCCCGGCAAGATCTACGACTCAAACTCATACGGACTGAGCGCGCTGGTTACGCAGTACGGCGGCGAGCCGAAGCGATTTGGGATCGCGCAAGACACAATTCCGGCGCTGACGGCGAAGATCAACGAGGCGCTGGAATCCTGCGACCTTGTCATCACCTCGGCCGGCGTCTCACGCGGCGACTTTGACGTCGTCAAGGAAGTGCTGGCTCGCGAGGGAGCGATCGACTTCTGGACCGTCAAGATGAAGCCGGGCAAACCACTGGCATTTGGCGAGTTCGAAGGTCCGAACGGTCGGCGTGTGCCGCATATCGGACTGCCCGGCAACCCCGTCTCGTCGTTGCTGGCGTTCGAGCTGTTCGGCCGGATGGCGATCTACAAGATGATGGGGCGGGAGCCGCAACCACGCCCAATCGTGAAAGCGATTGCCGAGGAGGACATCGTCAATACCGATTGGCGTCGCGTGTACGCGCGGGCGATCCTCGATCTTGACCAGGACGGCCGCTGGCACGCGCGCCTGACCGGTCCGCAGGGCAGTGGGGTATTGACATCGATGGCGCTTGCCAATGGGTACGCTGTCTGTCCAGAGGACCGAGAACGCATCCACGCTGGCGAGGAGTGCGATGTGATCATGGTCGACTGGGATCACCCGCTCGACTAGGTCACGCGCCGCACCACGATTGAATCGAGCCGAACATGCCACTCGCAACCGCAATCCGATCAGTCATCGCTCCCGTCTACATCAAGGCAAAGCTGGCGCAGGAGCGAATCCAGTCTGGGGTTGTCTGGTATCCGCTGGATCCGGACTTCATCGCCAATCCATATCCCACCTACAAGGAACTCAGGGAACGCGACCCGTTCCATCCCAGCCCATTGACCGGCGCGCTGGTTGTCTCAAAGTACGACGACGTTGACGCAGTACTGCGCAACTTCAAGGTGTTCTCCAATCGGCGCGGACCGGTCGGCACGCGCAATCGACGCGGGATCGGCGAACGGATCGAAAACGAACTGCAGCCGTCGATGCTGTCGCTCGATCCGCCCGACCACACACGGCTTCGAGGCCTGGTCAGTCGAGCCTTCACGCCGCGCCAGGTCGCCAAGATGGAAGACCACATCCGCGAGACGGCGCACGGCCTGCTCGACGAGGTCGGAGGCGAGAATGAGTTCGACCTGATGGCGAATCTGGCCGCTCTACTGCCGACCGTCGTGATCGCGGAGATGATCGGCGTTCCGACAGCAGATCGACAGCAGTTCAAGGAGTGGTCCGACAAGTTCGCGCGGGTGCTGGAGCCCAATCTGACCGCCGACGAACTGTCCGTGGTCTTCGAAACCGGCCAGTTGTTCGACGAGTACTTCCGGGGCATCGTCGCCGAGCACCGCAAGAATCCCGGGGATGACCTCGTCTCGCGCCTGATTGAGGCTGAGGAGGAAGGCGACAAGCTCACGGAAGACGAGATGATCGTCACGCTGCGACTGCTCTTGGTCGCCGGCAACGAGACGACGACCAACCTGATCGGCAACGGCCTCAAGGCGCTGCTCGAGCATCCCGAGCAGATGGAGTTGCTCAGGGAACGCCCGGAGTTAATCGACAACGCGATCGAGGAGCTGTTGCGCTACGACTCGCCCGTGCAGGTCGACGGACGCACGGTCCTGGACGAGTTCCAGCTCGACCGCCACACGCTCAGTCCCGGACGGCCGATTTCGCTGCTGATCGGCGGAGCGAATCGCGACCCGGAGGAGTTCAGCGACCCGGAGACGCTGGACATCACCCGCGAAGACGCCGGCAACATCTCCTTCGGCCGAGGCATTCACCACTGCCTCGGCGCTCCGCTGGCGCGCCTCGAGGGCAAGATCGCGTTCGAGGCGTTGCTTGAACGGTTCGACGACATTCGCTTCGGCACCCGCACGCCCGAGTACAAGCAGAACATCGTTCTGCGCGGACTCAAGCACCTTGACATCCGCGTCGAGCGGGCGAGTGGCAAGTCGTTCGCCACGCCAAGCGCGGAGGCTGCCGCCGACTGAGCGACGGCTGCTAGGGGCCCGCTAGAGGCCCGCTAGAGGATCGTCACGAAGCCGCGGAATTCGCTGCTGGCGATTCCCCATTCGACGTTGACGTCTCTGACCAGCGCGTGCGGCGGACCGATTTTGAGTTCGTCCAAGAACTCTTCCAGTGACTCACGGCGCCCCTCCGCCACCACTTCCACGGTGGAGCCGTCCGGCAGGTTGCACACGGTGCCACTGATTCCGCCGATGCGGTCGGCCGTGACCTCGGAGAACATCCGATATCCGACCATCTGGACCCGCCCGCGCAGGCGGACGGTCATTCGCTCCATCAGGAGGCGCCTACTACCGCATCGATTGCGTCGGACACGATGTCGGGCGGCACGTCGTCACGCACGATCGGCGAGCCCACGCTCTCCAGCAGCACCCAGCGCTGCTTGCCCCCGACCACCTTCTTGTCGCGGGACATCGCCTCGACGATCTCAGCTCGTCCGAGTCCCTGCGGACTCCGGGTTGGCAGGCCGAAGCGTTCGATCAATCGTCGATGCCTGCCGACCACTGCCTCGTCGATCAACCCCAGCGAACAGCCCATCTCGGCGACCGCGACCATTCCCATCGCCACCGCCTCGCCGTGCAGGACGGTGCTGTAGCCGGTGACGGCCTCGATCGCGTGTCCGAGGGTGTGCCCGTAGTTGAGAATCGCCCGGAGATCGGACTCGCGCTCGTCGGCCGAGACCACGGCGGCCTTGATCGCCTGATTGCGCGTGATGATGTCAACCAGCAACCGACGGTGTGATTCGTCGCTCGCGGCGGATGCGGGATCGAGGAGGGCATCCGCGGAGTCGTCCAGCAGGTCGAGCATCGGTTCGTCGCGGATGAAGCCGTGCTTGATCACCTCGGCGAATCCGGAGCGCAGCTCACGCGGCGGAAGCGTGGCGAGCGTCGCCGCGTCGGCCAGCACCGCGCGGGGTTGGTAGAACGCGCCGACCAGGTTCTTGCCCGACGGCAGGTCGATAGCGACCTTACCGCCAATCGCGGCGTCGACCATGCCCAGCACGGTCGTCGGTGCGTGAACCAGCGGCATGCCGCGCAGGTAGGTCGCGGCGGCTGTCCCGGCGAGGTCCGTGGTGACGCCTCCGCCAAGGGCGAAGATGACATCTCTGCGTTCGGCGCGGTGGGTCGAAAGCCAGCCGTAGAGCGAGTCCAGCGACGAAAGTGACTTGCTCGCCTCACCCGAAGGCACCGCGTACGAGAACACCGTGCGACCTGTCCGCTCCAGCGACCTCAGGGCGGTCACGCCGTGCGAATCGATCACCGCCTGATCGGCAATCATGAACACTCGGCCGCCCAGACCGAGGCGGTCCAGTACGTCGCCGGAGCGATCCAGCAGGCCCCAGGCGCAGTAGACGGGATATCTGGCCGAGCCAGCTTCAACGACGCAGCCGACGTCGGGTCCGAAATCGCTGATTGGCGGCGGATCGATCCCCGGACCATTGCGCATCTCGCGCAGCCTGGTGTCCGAGTGGACGACCGCTGCGGCTCGCTGGTTCACCGCATCGACGACCTGCTCGACCGCTTCGCCGATCTCGATGTCGTCGGTATGGACGGTGAGGTCCGACATCGCGTAGAAGGGCTGCCTCGCCGCCTTGAGCGTCTCGACGCGGCGTCGAGGGTCTGCGCCGGCCAACATGGGGCGGACCTCGGTCGTGCCCTGCTCGGCCGCCGCGTAACGGGCCAGGATGGTCGCCGAGCGCGCCTCCAGCGTGACGACAAAGCCACCATCGGCCAGTACCGAGCGGTTGTCAGCGCTGAGCCAGACCCCGCCGCCGGTCGCGATGACAACGCCGTTTCGGGATGCCGCGCCTCGGACGGCCTGATGCTCACGCAGACGGAATCCGCTCTCGCCTTCCGACTCAAAGATGCCGGGAATCGTGCGACCGGCAGTTCGTTCGATCTCGACGTCAAGGTCCACGACCTGCCAGCCGAGCCGATGGGCGATGAATGGCGCGAGGATCGACTTGCCCGTCGCGCTGAATCCGATCAGGACGATGCGCTTGAGTTCCGCGGGCAGACTCACGGCCACTCTCCGCGCGGAACCGCCGTCTGGAGGAATGCCTCCATGTTTCGCCGCGTCTCCGGCAGCGAATCGCCTCCGAATTTCTCCAGGATCGCGTCGGCGAGGACGAGCGCCAACATCGCCTCGACGATCACACCGGCAGCCGGCACGACGCAGACATCGGAGCGCTCATAGTGCGCTTCAACGCGCTCTCCGGTGGTCAGGTCGGCGGAGGGCAGGGGATGCGCCAGCGTGGCGATCGGTTTCACGGCGACCCGTACGACGAGGTCTTCGCCGTTTGAGATTCCGCCCTCGATGCCGCCGGCATGATTGGAACGCCTACGCCAGGGATGGTCGCCCCAGGCGTCCTGCGGCAACACGACGTCGTGATAGCCGCGTCCCGTCAATGCTGCGCCAGTGAAGCCGTCACCGATTTCCACGCCCTTGAACGCGTTCATCGAGAGAATTGCCTGGCCGATCCGGCCGCTCAACTTGCGATCCCACTGCACATGCGAGCCCAGTCCGAACGGCACGCCGGCGACTCTCGCCTCCAGCGTGCCGCCCAGCGTGTCGCCTTCCTGCTTGGCGGCGTTGATCGCATCGATCATCGCCTGGGTCACAGCGGCGTCGGTACATCTGACGGGCGACTCCTCAACCGCATCCCAATCGACCTCTGCGTCCGGATCGAGGGCTACGCCGCCGATCTGGACGACGTGGCTATGGAACGAGCAGCCCAGCTCTTCGCACAGCCGCCGCGCGACGGCGCCGGCGCCGACGCGCGCGGCGCTCTCCCGGGCCGAGGCTCGCTCGAGGGAGTCGCGAACGTCATCGTATCCGTACTTCAGCGAAGCGGTGAGGTCGGCGTGACCGGGTCGGACTCGCGTGACCCGGGTAGGAGGCGGATCGACCGATTCAAGCGACATCGTCTCTCGCCAGGGCCGCTTATCGGGGCCCAGGCCCTTGTCGAAGTCACGGTTCTCGATCCAGAGTGCGACGGGGCTACCCATCGTTCGACCCTGACGCACGCCGCCGCGAATGTGCGCGTAGTCGGTCTCGATCTTCATCCGGCCGCCGCGCCCGTAGCCCTTCTGACGACGCGCAAGCTGCGCGCGAATCTGTGCCTCCGACAGCGGGAGCCCAGACGGCACGCCGTCGACGATCACGGTCAGGCCGGGTCCGTGCGATTCGCCCGCGGTGAACCAGCGCAGACTGCCCATCAGTCGTTCCCCTGCTTCTCGGCGTCGGCGTCGGTCGTCTCCGTCACCATATCGGCGAAGCGGTCGGGAGGCAGTTCGATGGGACGCGGTTCGCCGGTCGGGGCACGATTAGCGATCGTCTCAAACTCCCGAGCCAACACACCGGGCGGGAGATTCCAATCGAGGCTCATCGCGGCGGAGCGATCGGCCTCGACACAGAGGATCGGCAGCGCGCCGGCCTGGCCCTCGGCGTCGCGGAACGTGGTGTAGACATCGACCCGGACGTGATTGGGGCGGAAGTTGGGGATGTCGTAGAAGATCATCTCAACCAGCCGCAAGGCCGTGGAGTACGCGGTGTCGAGCGACGATGCGATTTGTTCACGCTGTCCGTCGACGGTCCCGAATTCGGCGTCCGCCGATGTACTGACGCGGACGTGGCGGGCCGAGGCTCCGACCAGGTTGAGGCCCTGCACGCCGGCCCAGACGTTTGCGCTGACATCCTTGGGCGGACGCTGGGTTCGCCAGTGTTCGATTTCCTGGTCGAGGATTCCCTGGATCGCTTCCATATCGTTCTGAGCCACGAGCTGACGCCAGAATCGGTGGGTCCTCGCTTCCTTGAACAACAGCAGTCCTACGGCGCCGAAGAACGCCGCGATCAAGGCGAAGCCGATCGTCACTCCCTCGCTCATACCCCGGATCCCGTCATCGCCGCTTCGGCCTCGGCCAGCATCACTTCGACCGGCGCTTCACGCTCGGTCCAGAGCTCAAACGCCGCGGCTCCCTGGTAGACCAGCATGGGCAGACCGCCGAGCGCTCCTCTGCCCGACGCGCGCGCCGCCTTGACCAGCGGCGTTTCGACCGGATTGGCGATCAGGTCTGCCACGAACGCCTCGTTCGACAGCTTGGCAAGATCGATGGGGATCTGTCCATCGGTCGCGCTCCCGTGGAGCCCCACCGATGTGCACTGCACGACGAGGTCGCAGCTCAGGAGTGCGTCCGCCACAGCGTCCTCGTCGGCACCCATTGAGCGCAAGGACACGCCGGCCGACGCCGAGGCGAGATCGTGCCGCAGCCGTCCCCCGCGAACGCCGGTGCGATTGATGATGGTCAGGCTCTCGACGCCACGCCAGATCAGTGCCCAGGCCACCGCTCGGGCCGCGCCGCCGGCGCCCCAGAGCACTGCTCGAGCGCCCGCTGGATCGAAACCGGCCTCGGCCAACGACCGCTGGAAGCCGGTCACATCCGTGTTGTAGCCCTGCAGATGGCCGTCGTTGTTGACAATCGTGTTGATCGCGCCGACGAACCGAGCCGTCTCGTGCAGCCCGTCCATGTGACGCAGAGCGGCCTCTTTGTACGGGATCGTGATGTTTGCGCCGAGGGCATCCTCGCGACGCAGATCGTCGATGAAGCCTTCCAGTTCAGCGGGCTCGAGATCCCACGCGTCGTAACGGGCATCGAGACCGGACGCGTCGAATCCGGCCTGCTGAAAGCGCGGCGAAATGCTGTGCGCCACGGGATGGCCGATGACTCCGACGCGTAGCGTCATCTCGAAGCTCCGCGATAGCGCTCGATGTTGGCCTGGTGTTCCTCGAACGTGACCGCGAAGGCATGGGTTCCATCGCCCTTGGCAAAGAAAAACAGGTAGGGCACGTTCGCCGGACTTGCGGCTGCCTCGATCGATGCCAGACCGGGCGAAGCGATTGGCGTCGGCGGCAGACCGGCCGATCGGTAGGTGTTGTAGGGCGACTCGAGCCGAAGGTCAGCCACCGTCAGCTCCTGCTTCCACCAGTCTCCCTCCGTGCCGACGGCGTATTGCACGGTGGAGTCCATCTGCAACAGCATGCCGGCGTCGAGTCGATTCCAGATCACCGCCGACACCAGTGCGCGTTCAGCGTCTTCGATCACTTCTCGTTCAATGATCGACGCAATGATCAGGATTTCGTGCAGCGAGCGACCGGAGGCGTCGATCTGTCGCCGCAGCGGCTGGGTGAGCGAATCGTCGAATCGCGCGAGCATCAGCCGGATGACATCTTCCTCGGAACCGTCGAGCGGGAAGGAGTAGGCGCTGGGGAAGAGGTAACCCTCGAGAGACGCGCCAGGCGGTCGATTGGCCGCCAGTGAGCCGGCACCGAGCTCATCGGAAACGGTGTCCAACGCCGCCCGGAACGCACCGGCGTTGACCACGTTGGACCGTGTGAGCCGTTCCGTCACCTGCTCGAGCCTCAACCCCTCCGGGATCACCACGCGCAGCGGTGAAGTCTCCCCTGAGTGTATGCGTCTGAGGATCTCAAACGTCGTCAGCCCGGCCTCGAACGTGTAGTCGCCGGGCTCGAGCCGTGATTCCCAGCCGAGCAGGGAGGCCAGCAGCTCAAAGCGAGTGTGAGAGCCGATCGCGTCGGCCGCTTCAAGTCGACGCGCGATTGAGGCCGCGGAGTCGCCGAGGGCGATTGAGACCGAGGAAGGGCCGTAGGTCGGTTCAGCGGCCCCGGGGTCCAACTCCGTGAGCAACCGCTCGGAAGGAGTCCTCGATACGGCCACCGTCGCGGTGGCAGCGGCCAGGACGGCAACCACCAGCACCAGGGTCGCCACGGCCAAGCGCCAGCGCGAGTTGGTCATCAGATCTCAGCATCCACGCGCGCCTGCGCGCGTCTGCCCTGTTCGCTGTCAAGCCAACGTTGGAGGATCCGCGCCGCGGCGGCGGCGTGGGATCGCTCACGCTCACGACGTTGGCGTTGGACGCTCCTGCGACCGGGCGAGCGCGCCTTGCGGCCGCGGTCTACGTTCGCCGCGAGGCTGGTCTCTGTTTCGATGTGGCTGGAAAAGCGTTCGTCTTGCGCCACGCACGTCGCACCGAGTGCGAACGCCAGCGCCTCGCCGAATTCGCGAAACGCCCGCGCCTGAACGTCCTCGCGCCCGTCAGCGCGCAACGGAACTCCGATCACGAGAGCGGATACCTGTTCGCCGCCCAGCAGATCGCGCAGGGCTTGCACGGTTGCCCCGTCACCGGCGCTGCGGTCCAGTGTTCCCACCGGCAAGGCGAGGGTTGAATCGAGTCCAGCCCGAGCCACGCCGACCCAGCGCTCGCCCGGGTCGATCCCTACCGCGCAACCATCCGTCGTGCGCGACATGAACGCGCCCTATCCAAGCTGCTCCCGGACCGCGTCGGTCACAGCGGCCAACGCATCGTCGAGCTTGTCGGCATCTCGCCCTCCGGCCTGGGCCATGTCGGGCGCTCCACCACCGCCGCCCCCGGCGATCCGGGCAATCCCGCCGATCAACTTGCCAGAGTTGATCCCCTCGCGGACTGCGCCTTCAGTTGCCATCGCGACGAACAGCGGTCGATCGTTGGCCACTGCGCCGAGCACGATCACGCCGTCGCGGCCGCTCTCCGTCATCCGTCGGCGCACCTCGTCGCCTGCGCGACGGAGCGCGTCCGCAGACTCGACCGCCACGACTCCCGAGGTCACGGAGACCGGGCCGACCTGGACTGCCGCGGCGGCCAGTTCCTCGGCGACGGTTGCGCCGGTCTTGGCCTCGACCGCCTGTAGTCGACGCCTCAGCTCGGTGGCCTCGGCCTGTAACTGGGCGATTCGATCGCCGGCGGTGTCCGGAGTGGCCTTAACGAAGGAGGCAATGTCCGAGAGGGCATCGAGCCGGCCGTCGGTCCAGGCCGACGCTGCTGCCCCGGTGAGCGCCTCGATGCGGCGCAGCCCGGCGCCAACGCTGCCCTCGGAGATGATCTGGAAGGCGCCGACGAATCCGGTCGCCGGTGCGTGGGTTCCGCCGCAGAGCTCCTTGGAGAAACAGTCGTGCACGTGCGGCGCAGGATCGCAGATCTCGACAACGCGCACAGCCGTCTCGTACTTTTCTCCGAAGATCGCCATTGCGCCGGTCTTGAGCGCGTCGTCGTAGGACATCTCACTGGTCGCCACGGGAATGTTGTCGCGGATTCGTTCCTGCACGAGCTGCTGGACTGTGCGCAGATCGGCCGGCGAGGGCGCCTCGGGCTGGGTGTAATCGAAACGCAAGTGGTCGGGTGCGACCAGGGACCCAGCTTGGCGGACGTGGTCGCCGAGCACCTGGCGCAGCGCGGCATGGAGCAGGTGGGTCGCCGTGTGGTTGCGGGCCGCGTCTGCCCGGCGCGCTCGGCTCACGGTGGCGGTGAGGCGATCGCCGACAGCGATGCCGCCGGATGTCACCTTGCCCGCGTGGGCGATGACATCGCCGAAGCCGCGAGTGTCCTCGATCTCGACCTGCAGGTTCTCAGCGCGTAGCCAGCCCGCGTCGCCGACTTGTCCGCCGCCCTCCGGGTAGAACGGCGTGCGGTCGAGCACGACGCTCACATCTTCGCCAACCGAAGCGCGCGCCACGCGTTCACCATCGGACACGATGGCGACGACTTCGGCCTCGGCCTCGATCGAGTCGTAGCCCGTGAACGCCGTTGCGACTTCCAGTTCCGCGTATTGGCCCGACTCCTCGTCGTAGGCGAAGGTCGCCTGCTGACGGGATCGCTCTCGCTGCTCCTCGAGGGCCGACTCAAACTCGGTGCGGACGCGCTCCTCGTCGTCGAGCGCGCTGTGTTCTCGCGCAACCTCAGCGGTCACCTCGAAGGGCAGTCCATAGGTGTCGTACAGCTCGAATGCGTCGCGTCCACGAATCGTCCCGGAATCCAGTTCGGCAATCCGACCCTCGAGCAACGATCGGCCGGTCGACAGGGTGCGTCGGAATCTGTGCTCTTCCTGGTCGAGCACATTCGCAACGAGTGACGCATGCTCGTCCAACTCGGGGTACCAGGCGGCCATCACTTCGCGCACCCGGATGGCCAGGTCGGAGAGCAGGTCGTCGCGAATGCCGATCGAGTCGGCCATGTACAGGGCTCGGCGAATCAGGCGGCGCAGGACGTAGCCACGACCTTCGTTGCCGGGGATTGCGCCGTCGGCGATCAGGAAGGTCATGGCCCGGCCATGCTCGGCCACGACTCGCATCGCGCGGCGCTGTGATTCGTCGGCGCTGTGGTACTCGAGGTCGCAGCGTCCGCCGATGTAGTCGAGCAGCGGAACGAATAGGTCGGTGTCGTACAGGTTGTCCTTGTCCTGGAGCATCATCGCCCAGCGCTCGAGGCCGGCGCCGGTGTCGATGCTCTGGGCAGGCAGGTCTTCGCGTGTGCCGTCGTCGAACCTCGTCCACTGCATGAAGACGAGATTCCAGATCTCCAGCCACTTCTCCTCGGCCTCGGCAGGGCCGGTGCCCTCGCGATAGCCGGGTCGCATGTCGTAGTGCAGTTCGGAGCAGGGACCGCAGGGACCGGTCGGTCCGGCAGCCCAGAAGTTGCCCTGATCGGCGCCGTAGCGGTAGATCTTCGAGTCGGGCAGGCCGATCTTCTTCCACTGGTCGTAGGCGAAATCGTCGTCGGTGAACACCGTGGCGACCAGCCGCTCCGGTTCGATCCCGATCACATCCGTCACGAGCTCCCAGGCCCAGACCTGCGCCTCGGCCTTGAAGTAATCGCCGAGCGAAAAGTTGCCGAGCATCTCGAACATGGTCAGATGCGACGCATCGCCCACTTCGTCAATGTCGGTCGTGCGGAAGCACTTCTGGATCGAGGTCAAGCGATGATGCGGCGGCTGCGATTCACCGAGGAAGTAGGGCTTGAACGGCACCATGCCGGCGCTCGTGAACAGCAAGGTCGGGTCGCCGGGCGCCGTCAGCGGCGCCGATGCCACGGCGAGATGGTCTCGCTGCACGAAAAAGTCTGTGAAGGTCTGGCGAATGGTCTGTGCGTCCATAGCTGGGCAGCCGCCTTGGAGATTGATCCACGCACGCTCAAGCCGGTCCGCGCAACGGGCGGCTCGCAGGATTCGAGTATACGCAGCGGCGGGTCAGCCGAATGAGGTTGAATCAACCGGGCCATGCCATCGGTTGACAGTCCGTAAACTGGCTACCTAGCGTTACTGCACCGGTCCGCTGGAATCGGAGCCCCGATTGAGTTCCGACGACGATCCGCCAGAACCTGAATTGTCCGCGCAGATCACCGCCATCGTGCTGGCCGCGGGACGGGGCCAACGCCTGCGCTCGAGCGTACCCAAGCCTGCCTATCCGATCTGCGGCCGCGCAATGGCCGCGCACGTACTCCACGCCCTCGCCGAGGCCGGCATCAGACGCGCCGTCGTCGTGGTTCCACCAGATGAGGACGGCGACATCGTTCGAAACGTGGTCGCCGACGACTCCGGCTGCGTTGCGTTGACGTTCGCGGTTCAGCAGCAGGCGCGAGGTACTGCTGACGCTGTTCTCGCGGCGCGGGACGTGGTAGCGACGTCGCACGTGCTTGTTGTCAACGGCGACCTGCCGTTGTTGACGGCCGGTCATCTGCGCCCCCTGCTTGCGTCGACTGGCGCAGACGCGACGATCGCGACTGCAGCGATGGAAGAACCCGCCCGGATGGGACGTATCGTCCGAGGCGCGGGCGGTGGCCTGAGCAGAATCGTGGAATGGCGAAACGCCAGCGAGGAGGAACGCTGCATCCGGGAGGTCAATCTCGGCTTCTACCTGTTCCGTGCCGACTTCCTCTGGCCCGAGCTGGAGCGAATCGTGGCCGGCGCAACCGAGGACGGTGAAGCCTACGCCACCGACGCCATCCCGGTTGCCGTCGCAGGAGGGAGCGCCTGCGCTGTCGAGGTCCCGGTCGGCGACATCCGTCTGAACGTCGAAACGCCGCCTGACGCCGCCGCGGCGGAAGCGGTCATGCGCACTCGCATACTCAACCAACTGCTCGATTCGGGCGTCCACATTCGAGATCCGCAAGCGACCTGGATTGACGCACAGGCCGAGATCGAGTCGGGCGCCACGATCGAGCCGGGCACACACATTCGAGGCAGAAGCGTCATCGGCGAGGGTTCGCGGGTCGGTCCGAATGCGATCATTGAGGGTGTGAAGATCGGCAAGGACTGCGTTGTCGAGTCCTGCACGATTCGGGACTCCACGCTGTGCGATTCGGTGGAGGTCGGCCCCTACACCACGATTCGACCAGGTTGCGAGATCGAGTCCAATGTCCACATCGGTACTCACGCCGAGCTGAAGCAGGCCCATCTCCGTGAGGGAGTCCAGGTCGGCCACTTCTGCTACCTGGGAGACGCCGATGTCGGCGCACGAACGAACATCGGCGCGGGCGCGATCACCTGCAACTTCGACGGACAGCTCAAGCAGCGCACGATCATCGGGGAGGATGCGTTCATCGGCTCCGACACGATGTTGATCGCTCCAGTTCGCATCGGCAATCGAGCCCGGACCGGCGCAGCGGCGGTGGTCAAGAGGGACGTACCGGACGGCGCCAACGCCGTCGGGCATCCGGCCCGTGTGACGTCATCGCGACGCACGCGCGGCACAGCCAAGGATGACCAATGAGCGAGAGTTCGATCATCGCCCTCGTCGTTCTCATCCTCGCCGTGGCGCTGCTCGTGCTCGAGGCCATCGCGGAAGCCGGCGTGATCTCGTTGCCGCGATCTCGAGCCCGGCTGCTCGCCAGCCGTCAGCCCGACAGCCGGCGGGCCAACCGGCTGACCCGGATTACCGCTGACCGGGAACGGGCGCTGGGCTCGTTCGCGGTCGGTCGCACGGTCGCCGTCGCCAGCGGGTTCACTGCAATCTTCTACATCATCATCCGCGAGACCGGCTTCCAGTGGGAGTCGCTGGTCATCACCGGCCTGGTCTCCGCGATCGTCGCCGCGTTGATTCACTCGGTACCGCGTCGCCTGGCCGCCACCTGGCCGGAGGGCTTCGCCATGAACTTCGTCCCCGTGATCGATCTGCTCGACGCCGTCTTCCTCATCCCCGCCGCGATTCTCGAGGCTCCGGCGCGTCTCGTCACCGGACTCGGGCGGCGGCACACTGAAGTCGCGCCGCAACCGACCGACATCGAGGTGTTGATCGAGCAGGAACACGAGACGATCGCGGAAGATGAGCGCGAGATGATCCGCGGAATCATGACCATTGGGGATCGGATCGTCCGCGAAGCAATGACACCACGCCCGGACATCGCCGCGCTGCGCTCCGACATCGCGCTGACCGAAGCCGCCAACTTCCTGCTCGAACACGGATACTCCCGTGTGCCGATCTACGAGGACACGATCGACAACATCACCGGAATCGTCTACGCCAAGGACCTGTTGGCCGAGATGCTCAAGGAACACGAGCGAGCCATATCCGAGATCGGCCGCGAGCCGATCTTCGTGCCCGAGTCCAAGCTGATCGACGATTTGCTCCACGAGTTGCGCGGATCGCGAGTGCATATGGCGGTTGTGCTGGACGAGTATGGCGGTACCGCGGGGCTGATCACGTTGGAAGATGTGCTCGAGGAGATCGTCGGCGAAATCGCCGACGAGTATGACCCGGCCGGCGCCGACGACGAGGGCGCTCGAATGGTTGACGGGGCGCTGATCCTGGACGGACGCGCGCCGCTCGCCGCTCTCGAACAGATTGGTGGGCGCATCGAGACCACCGACTACGACACGGTGGCCGGGCTCGTGTTCGACCGGCTGGGGCGCATCCCCGAGGTCGGCGACGAGGTACAACTGGGCACCCTGTCCGTCTTCGTCGAGCGCATGAACGGGCGACGTGTGGTACAAATGCGCGCTGTAACCCACGAGTCAGCGCCGGCTGACAGCAAAGCCATCTCGCACTAACGTGAGCGCCCGTGTCACAACACTCCGACGACCGTCACTCCGACGCTGCCTTCCGCGTGGCGTTTTCCCACGTCACCGGCATCGGACCCGCGCGGCTGAATGCGCTGGAGCGCTTCTTCGAAGACCTAGAGGAGGCCTGGGGCGCGGATCGCAGCGGCCTACGAGAGGCGGGTCTCGATCAGCGCACGATCGAGGAACTGGAGACCACCAGAGCGACCCTCGATCCTCAGGAGGCGTACCTGCGCATGCAGGAGTCCGGTGTCTCCGCGCTGTCGCCTGACGATCCAGAGTACCCGCGCCGCCTGAGGGAGATCGCCGATCCACCGCCGCTGCTCTACGTGCGGGGGGCGTTGATGGATCGCGACGAGTGGTCGCTGGCGATCGTGGGTACGCGCCGACCGACGCCCTACGGCATCCAGGTCACGCGCACATTGACGGCTGAACTCGCCAACGCCGGATTGACCATCGTGTCGGGTCTCGCCCGCGGCGTGGACGGGATTGCGCACGAGACGACGCTCGAACATGGAGGGCGAACGGTTGCCGTCGTCGCCAGCGGGCTCGACCGTGTGTATCCCCCGGAACACAAGGGTCTGGCCTCCGGAATTCTTGATAGCGGAGGCGCATTGCTCAGCGAGTACCCGCTCGGGACGCGTCCCGACGCCCGTTTCTTTCCCCGCCGCAACCGGATCATTGCGGGAATCACGTTGGGCACGCTGGTCACCGAGGCGGGCGAAAAGTCGGGCACGTGGCATACCGTAACGTCGGCCCTCGATCAGGGGCGCGAGGTCTTCGCGGTGCCGGGTCCGATCACCTCGGAACAATCCACCGGCGCCAACAACGTCATCAAGCGAGGGTTGGGTAAGCTCGTGACCGTTGCGGACGACGTGCTCGAGGAACTCAATGTGGGACCCATCGAGCGTCAGGCCGAACTTGCCGAGCAGCTGCCCGAGGATCCGACGGAGGCCGCCCTGCTCGAGCGCATCGGCCACGAACCGATCCACGTCGACGAGCTTTCGCGCATGCTGCAGCAGCCGGTGCAGGAAACTGCGGCCGCAATGGCCACGTTGGAACTCAAGGGACTGATCCACCAGTTAGGACCGATGACCTATGCCCGACGCTAGCGCCGCCGGTTCGGACACCGAGTCAGAGGCGAGGAAGACGCTGGTCATCGTCGAGTCGGGGGCCAAGGCCGATACGATCTCCCGTTTCCTCGACGACGATTATGTCGTCACCGCCTGCTTTGGACATGTCCGCGACTTGCCGCGGCGGGCAGCGGAACGGCCAGCCAAGATCAAGGGTCAGCCGTGGGCCGATCTGGCCGTTGACGTCGATCATGGGTTCCAGCCGTACTACATCGTGCCGGGCGAATCGAAGAAGCATGTCACTCGCCTGCGCAAGGAACTCAAGCAGGTCGATCGGGTATTACTCGCCACCGACGAGGACCGCGAAGGCGAGGCGATCGGCTGGCATCTGGTTGAGGTGCTCAAGCCGAAGGTGCCATACGAGCGCATCGTCTTCCACGAGATCACGCCGACTGCGATTGAGCGGGCACTTGAGTCTCCGCGTGGAATCGACGAGAGCCTCGTCGAAGCCCAGGAATCACGCCGGATCCTCGATCGGCTCTACGGCTACTCGCTGAGTCCGGTGCTCTGGCGCAAGCTCGGGCAGGGCACGTCCGCCGGTCGCGTTCAGAGCGTCGCACTGCGCTTCCTCGTCGAGCGCGAGCGCGAACGGATGGCCTTCGTCAGCGCCGAGTACTGGGGAGCGAACGGCGATTTCGAGATCGACGATCAACAGCTCAACGCGCGCCTGCACTCGCTCGGGGGAGCGGAGCTGGCGAGCCAGACCTCCGACTTCGATCCGGCCACCGGACAGCTCGCAGCGACCGACAAGCGCTGGGAAACAGCGGAGACCCTCGAAGATCTGCGCCAGCCTCTGCTCGACGCTGAGTGGGTCGTGAGTGCCGTCAACAAGACCCAGGCGCGCATCCGACCGGCGCCGCCGTTCACGACCTCGACCATGCAACAGGCTGCGTCGAACCGGCTCGGCATGGGCGCCGCGCGGGCGATGGCCGCTGCGCAGCGGCTATACCAGGGCGTCGATCTCGGCGCCGAGCGCGTTGGCCTGATCACGTACATGCGAACCGATTCGGTCACGCTCTCAAACCAGGCGCTGGCGCAGGCGGCTGACTTCATCAAGACGACCTACGGCGACGACTACCACCAGTTCCGCACCTACAAGACCCGTTCTCGCAACGCGCAGGAGGCGCACGAGGCGATTCGGCCGACGGAAATCTCGCGAACGCCGCAATCGCTGCGCGGCGTGCTCGACGGCGACGACTTCGCCCTCTACGACCTGATCTGGCGTCGAGCGGTCGCCTGTCAGATGGCCGACGCCAGGGTCGAACGCACTCGTATCGAGGTTCAAGCCGCGTTGCCCGCACGGCCGGCCGATGATCCGGCCCTCATGATCGCGAACGGACAGGTCGTGCTCTTCCCGGGCTGGTACGAGGTGCTGCCGCCTCGGGGCGACGGACAGCAACTGTTGCCCGACGTCTCGGAAGGGTCCTCCACGAAGCTGGTCAGCTTCGAACCGAAACGCAGCGAGTCTCAGCCGCCGCCGCGCTACACCGAGGCTTCGCTGGTCAAGAAACTCGAAGACGATGGACTCGGTCGACCCAGTACCTATGCAGCGATCATCAAGACGCTGACCGATCGCAACTACGTCAGCCGCAGCGGCCGGACGCTCGTACCCACGTTCCTCGGCTTCGGCGTGACCGACCTCTTGACCCAGCACTTCGCCGACCTTGTCAACGCCGAGTTCACCGCCGACATGGAAGACACACTCGACCAGATCGCGCGGGGCGAGGCTCGGGCGGGGGAGCACCTGCGCGCCTTCTACTTCGGTGATGACGACGCCGAAAACGGACTCAAGGGCCGCGTGGCCGAAAAGATCGACACGATTCCCTTCTGGGCGCTCAATCTGACGAACGAGGGGCTTGCTCTTGACCTCGATGGAGACGATCAGGTGGGTCCCGAGGATGTTCAGGTGCGCATTCGCAACGGTTCGTCCTTCCTCAGACGCGGCATCGGCGACAACATGCGCACCGCTCCGCTGCCTCCCGACCTTGCCCCCGCAGATTTGACGCTGGTCGGCGCCGACGAGCTGCTGGAGACGACACTCCAGCTGCCGCGCAAGCTCGGCCACCATCCCGACTACGATGACGACGTCTGGCTGCTCAACGGCCGTTTCGGCCCATTTGTCCAGGTCGGAGAAACCAGCGGTCGTCCCCGCAAGGGTCAACCGAAGCCGCGCCGTGCTTCGGTGCCGAAGGACATGGAACTCTCCGACGTCAACCTGGAGCACGCCATCGACTGGCTGCGCTGGCCGAAGTCGCTTGGCGTTCACCCCGAGTCGGGGGAAGAGGTCAGCGTCAGGCCGGGACGCTACGGCCCATACGTTCAGAGCGGCGACGAGCGCCGAAACCTGAAACCAGAGGATGACCTCGAGACGATCGAGATCGAGCGGGCGCTGGAACTCTTGGCCGAGCCCCGGCCGCAGCGCCGCGGTCGCGTCCGGGGCGGACCGCGCCGAGGCCGACGTCGATCCTGAGCGACGCCTCATCGTCCTAGAGTGAACTCGTGAGCACCGGGACGATCTCTCAGCACCATCTGGACTCGCTCGAGCGCTATCTCTCGCTGCTCGAACACGGACGCGGCCTGTCGCCCAACACGATCCGCAACTATCGCTCCGACATCACCGGATTTCTGCTCTGGTTGGAGGTGCGGCAAGCCAATCTGGCCGATCTCAGCCGAGGCGACTACCGCGAGTACCTCGCGGAACTACAAGCCGACTGCGTGGCCGAAGCCTCCGTGCGGCGCCGGGCGTCGACGATCCGTTCGTTCACGCGATATCTGACTCGAACAAACGAACTCGAACGCGATCCGCTCGTACTGGCGGCGACGCCCAGGACCACCTCTCGACTGCCGGGCGTGCTGAGCGAGCAACAGGTGGATGCCTTGCTCGCCGCGCCCGACACTTCGACGCCGGCCGGGCTGCGCGATCGAGCGATCCTCGAGATCCTGTACGGAGCCGGCCTGCGAGTCTCCGAGCTGAGCAGCATGCGGACCATTGATTATGACGCCGATCACAATGCCTTCATCGTTCGCGGCAAGGGCGACAAGGAACGGGTCGCCCTCTTGGGTCGCTCGGCGTATCACTGGCTGGGACGCTACCTGCGCGACGGACGACCGCCGCTGCGGTCCGAGCGGTCGGCAGACTGGCTCTGGCTGAATCGCTTCGGTGGGCCGCTCTCGACCCGCGCCGTACAGATCAGCGTCAGGCGGTACGCCGAGCGTGCCGGCCTGCCCGCGGATGTGCATCCGCATCTGTTGCGACACTCTTTCGCCACTCATATGCTCGATGGAGGCGCCGACGTTCGCGTGGTCCAGGAACTGCTCGGTCACTCCTCCGTGTCAACGACGCAGATCTACACCCACGTCAGCGACGCCGCACGCCGCGACACCGTTGAACAAGCGCTTGACGGCATCGCGGCACTCCTTCGCGAACGACGCAGCCGTGATGAGGACGACCAAGAATGAAAGTCCTGCTCATTTCGGGACCCAATCTGAACATCCTCGGTCAACGTCAACCCGAGATATACGGCTCGCAGACGCTGGCCGACATCGAAGACCTGGTCGGCAAGCGCGCCGAGGAGTGGGGTGTGACGATCCGTCCGTATCAGTCAAACCACGAGGGCGCGATCATTGATTTCATCCAGCAGGAGCGTTCGGCCGACGGCCTGATCATCAATCCTGGCGCACTGTCGCACTACGGGTACTCGCTGCGCGACGCGCTTGAGGCCTTCCCCGGCGGGAAGATGGAGGTTCACCTCTCCAATGTCCATGCGCGCGAGGAGTTTCGACACCACCTGGTTACCGCGCCGATCATGGACGGCGTGGTGGCCGGTCTGGGCTGGCGCGGCTATCTGGCGGCGCTGGACGCGCTCGTGCCCATGCTGCAGGAGCGCAACGGCCGTCCCTCAGAGTCCGAGGACGCGCAGCCCGACTCATGACCGCTCCCAGCACTCGACTCGACCGCATCCGCCAACGACTCGAACAGGCCAACGTCGACGCGTTGTTGGTGACCAATGCTCACAATCGGCGCTACGCCTCGGGTTTTACCGGTTCGAATGGCTGGCTGCTGATTCCGGCCGACGAGACAGTTTCACCGAAACTTGCGACGGATTTTCGTTACCTCGAGCAAGCAGCCCAGGAGTCGCCCGACTTCGAGATCGTCAACATGAACGGCGGCATCGAGAAGTGGTGGGGCGAGCTCGCCCGGCCGTTGGGACGAGGACGACTCGGCTTCGAATCGAACGATGTCACCGTCGCCGCTCACAAGCAGCTCCGCGATGTGAACGCCAAGCTGCCCGCCAGCCAACGTCCTGCGCTCGTCCAGACCGATCAGATCGTCGAGCAGGTGCGTGCGTTGAAGGACGAGGCTGAGTTGTCCCTGCTCCGCCGGGCCGTCGCGCTCACCGACGACGCGTTCGCCCACGTCCAACGCACCATGCAACCGGGCTGGACCGAACAGCAGGTTTCCTGGGAGATCGAGCAGTACGCCCGATCCCACGGCGCCGAGGGAATGGCCTTCGAATCGATCGTCGCCGCCGGACCGTGGGGCGCCCGACCTCATGCCCGACCGCGTGACGAAGCGATCTGCGAAGGACAGCCGATCGTGATCGATATGGGCGCGCGCTACCAGGGCTATTGCGCCGACATGACGCGCACCATCGTCCTCGGCGACCACGACGACACCTTTCCCCGCATCTACGACATCGTGCTCGCCGCCCACGAGACGGCCGCCGAGATGGTCGAGCCCGGCATGTCGGCCAGGGACGCGGACCAGCTCGCCCGACAGGTGATCAGCGATGCCGGCTACGGCGACCAGTTCGGCCACGGCCTCGGCCATGGTGTCGGGCTACAGATCCACGAGAACCCCTACCTCGGTATGACCTCCAGGGACACGCTCGAATCCGGAATGGTGATCACGATCGAGCCCGGCATCTATCTGCCCGAATGGGGCGGCATCCGGATCGAGGACATGGGCCTGCTCGACGACGACGGCTTTCACTCGTTCACCGGCACGCCGAAACTGCGCATGCCCGCCTAGCCCGTCTAGCCTGCGCGACAACGTCGTCCGTCATCGAACGCAGCCGAACCACACCGAACACCAGCGAACGCAACTGACAGGCAGAAGATGATCTCCACCGGCGACCTCAAGCGCGGATTCGTGATCGAACTCGACGGCAATGAGTACCAGATCGTCGACTGGGAGCACATCAAGGTCGGCCGCGGCTCCGCTCAGGCACGACTCAAGCTGCGCGACATCCGCGGCGGTCACACGATCGAGCGAACCTTCCAGGCCGGGACGAAGTTCCGCCGCATCCGTACCGAGCATCAGACGATGCAGTACCTCTACCGCGACGGCGACCTGCTCTACTTCATGAACACGGACACCTACGAGCAGGAGCCGCTCTCGCTCGACATCGTCGGCGACGCCATCAACTACCTGGCCGAGAACGCCGAGGCCGAGGTCCTGATCGTCGGTGAGAATCCGGTCGCCGTTGAACTGCCGGCCGCCGTTCCGTTGGTCGTGGCCGAGTCCGATCCCGGCGTCAAGGGCGACACTGCCACCGGTGCAACCAAGACGGCCACGCTCGAAACCGGACTGACGGTCAACGTCCCACTGTTCATCAGCCCCGGTGACACCGTCAAAGTCGACACCCGCTCCGGCCAATACCTCGAACGCGCCTGAGGACCAAAGACCTCCCCCTCCGGGGGAGGTGCCGCGAAGCGGAGGAGGGGGCCGCCCGCCAACACCGCCAATGCCCAAACGCCCACCCACCGGCTTCAACGTCCGTCGCGCCCAGCAACAGCGCATCGACTGGGACAATCCGCAGCCCCAACCCACGGCGCAGGCTGCCGCCACTCCAAAATCCCGCCCCGTCGGCGAAGTCGCCCGGCACATCAGAACCCAGCTCAAAGCCGACCCTGAGCTCAACGACGTATGGATCGAGGGCGAAGTCCGCAGCTTCAATCGTTCCGGCGCCGGCCACTACTACTTCGATCTTGCCGACGCCGAGCAAGGCGGCAGGTCCGACGCCGCCCTCTCCTGCGCCTTCTTTCGGCGCGAGAACCGGGGGATGGCCGTGGAGCAAGGCGATCAGGTGCTCGTCCATGGCAGCGCCGACATCTACCTCCCGCGTGGCTCGCTGCAGATCATCGTCGACGACCTGCGCCCAATCGGAGAGGGCGTTCTCCAGGCCGAGTTCGAGCGCCTCTTCCGCAATCTCAACGCGGAAGGCCTGTTCAACCCCGAGCGCAAGCGACCGTTACCGTCGTATCCCCGCCGAATCGGCGTGGTGACGTCGCCCAGCGGCGCCGTCTGGCACGACATCCAACAGGTGCTGACGCGCCGCTGGCCGCTGACGTCGCTCATCCTCTCGCCCTGCCTCACCCAGGGCGCCGGCGCCGCCGAGTCCATCGCCGAAGCGATCCAGCGTCTCAACCCGTTGACTGTTGACGAGCCCGATGTGATCATCGTGGCCCGTGGCGGCGGATCGCCCGAGGATCTGTGGGCCTACAACGAGGAAGCGGTCGCTCGCGCGATCTTCGCCAGCGACGTCCCAGTCATTTCTGCGGTCGGACACGAAACAGATGTCACCATCGCGGATCATGTCGCCGACCGCCGCGCGCCGACGCCGTCCGCAGCCGCCGAGATCGCCGTCCCGGACCGGGCCGAGGAAGCCGCCCGCGTCGCCGGACTGCGCCAGGCCGCTGACCAGCAGATCGACGGCCGAATCGTGAATCTCTCGCAGCGCACGTCGCTCAACCGCGAACGGCTCGACCGCGCTGCCCCGCACCCACCCACGATGCGCATCGAACTCAACCGCCGCAGTCGAGACCTCGATCAGGCGATCGAACGACAACTGGCCCTGCTGAGAGCCCATCACTCCGCCGCCGTGTCCAGGCTGAGCGCGCTCAACCCGCTGGCGACCCTGGAGCGCGGCTACGCCATCGTTTCTGACGAGACCGGGCAAGTCGTGACGGCAGCGGCCGACCTGAGCCGGCAACAGACCATCTCGATCCAGTTCGCGGATGGCAACGTCGCCGCCCAGACCACATCACGAGCCCGTCCCGCTGAGGAGGGACCACATGCCCGATGACACCGAACGATCCTATGAGGAGATCGTCCAGGATCTCGAAGATGTGCTGACCGAGCTGGAAGACGGCGGTCTGCCCCTCGATGAGGCCGTCGACGCCTACGAGCGCGGCGTCAAGCTGAGTGAACGCGCGCAACGGCTGCTCAGCGAGGCCGAACTGCGCATCGAGACGTTACGCGAAGAAACCTGAGGCGCGCCCGATGACGCTGCGCATCGCCTGGTTCGCGACAGCCAAGGGCACCAGTTCGCGCAAGCTGCTCAACGCCGCCCAGTCGGCCATCGACGCCGGTCGGCTGGACGCCGAGATCGTCTGTGTCGTCTGCAATCGCGAGCGCGGGCAGTGGGCTAACACCGATGCCTTCCTCGACGATGCGGAACAAGCGGGCATTCCGATCATCGCCAGCAGCTCGGGCGAATGGCGCAAGCGGGTCCATGGCGCGATCTCGGATCCGTCCGCGGGACTGGCGTCGTGGCGACGCGATTTCGACGATCATCTCTACGAACGGATTCAGGAACACGCTCCGGACCTCGGCCTGCTGGCCGGCTACATGCTCGTCATCACGGACGTCATCTGCGAGCGGCTGCCTTGCCTCAACCTCCACCCTGCCTTGCCTGATGGACCGATCGGCACCTGGCAACAGGTCATCCACGAGCTCATCCGAGAGCGGGCCGAACGTTCAGGCATGGTCCTGCAGCGAGTCACGACCGAGCTCGACCGCGGGCCAACGGTCACTTGGGCGCAGTATCCGATCAGAGGGCCCGCATTTGATGCACTCTGGGAAGCCCACGAAGTCGACTCGGAGTTGGAAACGCCTCTGTTTCACGCGATTCGCGAGGCCGGCGCCAGTCGCGAGCCGAACTTCATCCTGCAGTCGCTCGAGTCGCTCGCCGGCGGAGCCGCCCAACTGCCGGATACCGATGCCCGCGGCGTAGGAACCGAGATCACGGCCCAGGTCGAGCAGGCAATGGAGCTCACATAGAAGAACAAGCCGTTATGTAAAGGTAATGCTGTGAATGATCTGTTCACGTGCATAGTCCAATAACTATATGATCGCCATATGACCGATCCCGAGCCTCCCGTGCTCACGCCCACGATCATCGAACCTCGCCCGAACGCGCTGCTGCCGGCGATCCGCGAGGACCTGGCGCCGTTCCTGCCGGCACTGCGCAGCGCGGCCGGACTGATCGCTGCGGCGGCCGTCGCGGAGTTCACCGCTCGCTATGCTGCACCAGCGTTGATCGATTCCGCGCGGCAGATCATCGCCCCGGCGCCGCAGCACAAGCAAACGATTCTTGTCGAAGAGCAGACCACGGTTCGGCGCAAGGTCACGGTCGTTTCTTGAACTGCTAGCCGCCCTCACCCTCATCTCGAGTTCGTTCTTGCTTGCAAACCATCCCCGTTCGGTTTCGGCGTCCTTGACCCCGCGCCTGATCATCAGCGAGGTCTATGCCGTCGCCGTCACGTCCGATGTCTCAACCGAGGCTCATGAATGGGTCGAGATTCATAATCCGGAGCGATGGACCGTTGATCTGAACGGCTGGACCATCGAAGACTCTCAGGCGATCGCATCGCTGCCCGACCTCTCCATTGCCGGAGGAGCCAGCGTCGTCGTGGTCGGCCGTTCGGCGATCCTGGCTGTCCCGGCCGGGAAGACGCTGGTCATCCTGGACACAGCGCGGATCGGTACGGGGTTGCGCAATGCCGGCGACCGCGTCGCGCTGGTTGATCCGTACGGCGTCCGATACGACGCCGTGAGCTGGGGCGATGTACGGATGCCGCAGCATATGGATCCACCAGATGCGGGAACATCGATTATCCGCAGGCACGATGCAGGTCAACGCATGTCGGACGAACCGACGCCGTGGCGTACGCGCGAGCTGATCGGCCCCCGACCCGAGCGTCACGCCCATCCGCGGCCCGATACCCAGGTGCGTATCGTCTCAGCGCGACTCGACCAGTCGGAAGAGCGCCCCGAGTCGGTGTCGATCCGCAACATCTCTGATCGGCCGCTGCGGACCGTCAACTGGCAGCTGACGGTTGGCTCATCCTCGGTGCGCGTCCCCTCGGTGCGGATCAACCCCGGCGACCTGTACACCATCACCGAGCCCGACGGCGAGATCGGCGGTGGACTCAGTCGTCAGGGCGGACACTTCGTGCTCCGCGACGCGAATGGCAACTGGCTCGCGACTGCAAGTTGGGGCGACGACAGGACATTCCATGAGCTGGATCTGCCGGATGGGGCAGAAGAGATTCACTTCAACCCGCTGGCTCGCGTGCATCCCAGAATTCCCTGGCATGAACGTTCCCACGACATGAACCGAACGATCGTCGGCGACCAACGTCGGCGGCATTCGTTGACCTATCAGAATGTCCTCGGTGGCTCGGAGCGCCTCGCACGGGGGAGCTCGGCGCAACAGGAATCGGACCAACATGCCGTATGGATTAGCGAGGTTTACCCCGCCGCTGGACAGGGCCGCAACGACGCTGCCTTCGAATGGTTCGAGATCACCAACTCGAGCGACGTTGCGGTTGACCTCGCCGGTTGGACGATTGCTGACAATCGCTCCGCCGATCCCCTCGACAACTTCGTGGTTCCTCCTCAATCGTCGGTGGTGGTCGCGGGCTCAGCGGAAGCTGCAGCAGAGCCTTCGTTCACCATTGGCGACGGACGAATCGGCAACGGTCTGGCCAACACAGGCGATCGGTTGACGCTCATCAATCCGGATGGCGAGGTCGTCAGCGCCATTAGCTGGGGTAACGACCGCACCCATGCCAATGTCAAAGCGCCGACGCCGGAACAGGCTATCCATCGCTCGGCTGCGAGCGCGGCGCCCACGCTCGCAGATCCATCCCCGGGGGAAGTCACCACGGCGGGCAAGCCTCAAGACTCGAACACTGCCACGGACCAGGGAGAGGCTGGCGACGCGCACCAGGGCGCTGCGGAGGACACCCGAACCACGCCGGCCGAGCAATCAAGCGAAGCACCTCAACCCACTGATTCGCGCATCGAGTCGTCCAGGCTGCGCATCACCGAATTGTTACCCGCGCCTCTGCCAGGAGAGGCGGAATGGGTCGAGATTCACAACCCGTCCGATCAATCGATCGAGCTGACCGGCTGGACCATCGGCGATTCGACGCGTCGCACTCCTCTCTCCGGAACGATCCCTGCGCGGTCCTACCTGGTCGTCTCGACGCTCGCCGTTGACGCTGCGGCGCCGGTACTGGTTGTCGACCGAATCGGCAACGGCATGAACAATGACGCCGACATCATCGAACTCCGGGATCCACAGGGCGATACGCAGTCCAGCATCCGCTACGGCACCGCCCAGGTGCCGTCGCCCGGCCAGGGACTCTCCCTCGCGTTGGAGCCCGCACGCTGGGTCGTGACGGCCGTTGCTTCTCCCGGCGCACCAGAGGTGACCGCGTTGCTCGACGACGCGTTCCGCTCTGCGAGTGTCAAGCCATCGGCTCCGGAAGGCGAGCGACTGCCGCTGGTCACGGAACCGCCGGAGCAAGGGCTCAACGCCTGGATGATTGTCAGCTTCGCGTTGATCGGTGTGATCCTGACGCTGATCGTGCGCCGCTGGCAACCCGAGCCTGAGGCGAAGGTGGAGCCAGACAGCGGCGCGAGGTATTCCGGTCCACCAACAGAACCGTCGGAACCAGACGAACAGGATCAAACCGGCGACAATCAACGTGTATGACTGAAACCGACCGCGTTCGCATCGCCGTCGCGATCGCAAGAAGCGGCATCGCTTCGCGTCGTGGCGCGGAAGTCTATGTCCGCGAACGACGCGTAGCCATTGACGGCCGGGTCACGACCGATCTGTCGCTCAGAGTCGACCCCGGGAACCAGCGAATCACGCTTGATGGCGAACCGCTTCCGTTGGCCGAGCCGCTCCGCTACTACGCCCTCAACAAGCCGCGAGGTGTGCTCTCGACCGCTCGCGACGACCGCGGCCGGCGGACGGTTGTCGATTTCCTGCCTGGAAACGCTCCGCGCTGTGTGCCGGTGGGACGGCTTGACCTCGAGAGCGAAGGGCTGATCTTGCTGTCCAATGACGGACCGTTGATCGGCACCCTGCTGCATCCGTCGGCCGAGGTCCAGCGCGTGTACCTGGCTGAGGTGATTGGTTCGCCGACCGATGAGTCGCTCGACGCCATGCACGCAGGCATTGACGACGAAGGCGAACACCTTCAGGCGAAACCTGCACGCTCGCGGCGTCCGGGCCGGATGCTGCGCGACCGTCGATCGACCTCGTGGATCACGCTGTCGTTGCACACCGGGAGGAAGCGCGAGCTACGGCGCCTGTGCGCCGCCATCGGCCACCCGGTCGTCACGCTGCGGCGAGTTCGCTTCGGCCCATTGCTGTTGCGCGACCTGGAGGTCGGCGCTGTGCGTCCGCTCAGCCGACGCGAAATCAGGCTGTTGCGACGCGCAGCGGGGATTTCAGACGACGCCTGACAAACTGAGCGCTGCCTTGTCGGCCACTACCATGACGCTATGACCAGCGCGGCAGGTAGAAGTTGCCAACACCTCGTTGTCGCGATTGATGGGCCGGTGGCATCCGGCAAGACGACGGTAGGCCGCGAGCTGGCGAACCGGTTGGGCTGGAGACTGTTCGATACGGGCATCATGTACCGCGCCGCGACCTGGCAAGCCCAACGCCGCGGCGTGCACCTGGACGAGGAAGAAACCGTCACCGAGTTGATCCGCGATTCGGAGTTCACGCTATTGCCCGCCGCGTCGGGCGAATCGGTGGAGTTGGACGTGTATGTCGATGGCGACAACGCCACACCACACCTTCGCGACACGGCGGTCGAATCGGGTGTGCCGACGGTGGCCGCGATCGCCGGTGTTCGAACGCTGATGGTTGAGATTCAACAGGCACAGGCCGCGGAAGGCTGCATGGTCGTCGTCGGACGTGACATCGGCACCGTTGTCCTGCCCGATGCTCCGGTCAAGATTTTCCTTGATGCCAGCCAGGAAGTACGCGCGAGACGGCGGGCCGCGGAGCAGCAGAACGGCGCCGACGAGGCGAGCGTACTGAGAGCGACGCAGCGCCGAGACGCTCGCGACAGCGGCAGACGCACCTCGCCCCTGGTCGTCGCGGCAGACGCGGTCTTCCTCGACACCTCCGAGCTGTCGCTCGACCAGTCCGTCGATGCGGCCGAAGCGATCATCCGCGAGCGCATGCCGGAACTCGTCGATGGCATCGCTAGATCAGCGGGCATCGCCACGTCCGAGGAAGGCTGAGGAATGCGGCGACGAACCTATCGCTGGGTGACCCGTCAGCTGACGCGCCTGGTCTTTGGCGAGTACAAGGCGTTGGCGGATATCGGTATGACCGGCATGCCGAACGCCTCGCGGGTCTGGTTTCTGGTGGCCGGGTTCTTCGCGCGCCTGGCCTTCATGCGAATCGTCCAATGCCAGTGGCTCTACTTCGAACGAATTCCCAAGGGCGGCGTGATCATCGCCTCCAACCATGTCTCGTCCGCCGATCCGGCGATGATGGCGTCCGCGATCTATCCCCGCTCGCCCAGATACATGGCGAAGGTCGAGCTATTCCAGAAGGAGCCGGTCCTCGGCTACCTGTTCGCGCTGTCCGGAGCGTTCCCGGTGCGTCGCGGCGCCGGCGACCGGCTGGCGATTCGCGAGGCGGAGCGCCTGTTGCGCGAGGGGGCGGTGGTTGGCATGTTCCCGGAGGGCCACCGCTCCGACACCGGAGGGCTGATGCACGCCCATTCCGGCACTGCGTTGCTTGCGTTGCGGACGGAGGCGCCGGTTGTGGCCGTCGGCATCACCGGTTCTGAGAGAATGCGAGCCGGTTGGCGGGCGCTCGTCGCGAGAACCAGGGTCCGCATGACCGCGTCACAGCCCTTCGTGGTCAAGCCCAAAGGTCGTAGGATTACTCGCGAAGACGTAGAGGAGGCGCACACAGCGATCATGCGCGCCATTGCCGAACAGCTACCCCCCGCCTATCGTGGCGTATATGCACACTTGGTTGACGACCACGTCGACCGGGGTGATGACTCCGACCGGTCCCGCACAGACAGACCAGGAGCAGCAGCATGAAAATTCACCGCGCGAGCGACATGGGCTTCTGCTTCGGCGTCCGTCGCGCCGTCGACATGATGAAGGAGGCCGCTGCAAACGGGACGAGGGTCACCACGCTCGGCCAGGTCGTCCACAATCCTCAGGTGGTCGCCGAGCTTGAGCACACCGGGATCATGGTCAAGAACGATCGCTCCGCCGACGAAGTGGAAACCGACACGGTCGCAATCACAGCGCACGGAGTCGGCGAAACCGTCGTGCGAGACATTGAGGCGCGCGGGCTGCGGGTGATCGACACGACCTGCCAGTTCGTCTCACGCTCGCAGCGCGCCGCCAGGAATCTGGCCGAGCGAGGCTTCACGGTCGTCATCTTCGGCGACCCGACCCATCCGGAGGTCAAAGGGGTGCTCGGCTGGTGCCGGGGTCGTGGGATCGTGGTCAAGGACGAGTCGCTCGAAGAACTCCCCGACTATCTGCCTGCGAAGATCGGCGTCATCTCGCAAACGACGCACACGCCCGAGCGCTTCGCCGCATTCGTCTCCAACCTGATGCGGGCGCGGATCGATCAGATCACCGAGATTCGCGTCGTCAACGTGCTCTGCAACGCCACCACCTCGCAGCAGGCCGCGACTCGCGACCTGACCGAGGATGTCGACTTGATGATTGTCGTCGGCGGTCACAACTCAGCCAACACCCGACACCTGGCCGAGCTCTCGCGCGCCAACGGCATCGAGACATACCACGTCGAGACCGCGAACGAACTCAAGCCGGAGTGGTTCGACGATCATGAGGACATCGGTGTGACCGCGGGCGCGTCGACACCCGACTTCTCTATTGACGCCGTCGTGGCCCGCATCGAAGAGATCGATCAGCTCGCTTCGGCCACCGCCTAGTCGATTCCAGAACCGCGCAGCAACCGATGACACGACCGCGCCGCGCCGCTGTTCCCGCCGGCGCCATCAGCGCCGTGGAGCCAAAATCCCTGGCCGACGAAGCCGGTCTGCGGCCCGGCGACCAGGTGCTCGCAGTTAACGGCCAATCGGTTCGCGACCCCGTGGACTACCGCTTCCAGACGACCGACAATTTCGTCGAGCTAGAGGTGGTCCACGATGGCGAACTCGCGATGGTGGAGTTCGAAAAACCGACCGACGAACCGCTCGGTATCGAGTTCGAGGACGACGCATTTGACGGCACTCGGATCTGCAACAACAAGTGCTTCTTCTGTTTCCTCAAGGGGTTGCCCAAGGGACTACGACGCCCGCTCTACATCAAGGACGACGATTATCGGCTGTCTTTCCTACACGGCAACTTCGTCACCTTGACCAATCTCTCAGACGACGACTGGGTTCGCCTCGAGGAACAGCGGCTCAGTCCGCTGCATGTCAGCGTGCACGCCACCGACCTCGAACTGCGCCGCCAACTGCTCGGCAACCGCAATGCTCCCGACATTCTGGAGCAATTGCACCGCTTGGCTGATATGCGGATCGAGGCGCACACGCAGGTCGTGCTCTGCCCCGGCGTCAACGACGGCGACGCGCTCGACCAGACAGTGTCCGACCTCTTGCGCCAGGAGAACGTTACTTCGATCGGCGTCGTACCCGTCGGCTCGTCGCTCGAGGGTGAGCAACGAATCAGCGACGAAGGCATGCGCGCTCACAGCCCGTTGGAGGCCAAACGAGTCGTCAAGCAACTGCGTCGCTGGCAGCGATTGGCCCGGACAGAGCGCGGCTCCTCTGTGGTGTTTCCCAGTGACGAGTTTTATCTGACCGCCGAGGCTCAGATCCCATCGACCCGGCGTTACGACGGCTTCCCGCAATGGGAGAACGGGATCGGGATGACGCGCACGCTGATCGACGATTGGCGCAAGACCCGAGGCAAGCTACGCGAGGGACGGCTCCACGTTTCCGCAGCTTCCGCGTTGATCGCCTGCGGGACTCTGATCGCACCAACCCTTCAGTCGCTTTGTGAAGAAGCTGCTGCACTGACCGGTATCGACTTCACGATCGTGCCGATCGAGAATTCGCTGTTCGGTTCGCGGGTCAATGTCAGCGGGCTGATCCCGGGCCGGGACTTCCTCGCGGCGCTTGCAGCGGTCGACCTGCCACAGCACGTCTTTCTGCCGCGCGCATCGCTCGACTACTTCGGCGCGAAGTTCCTCGATGATCTGACGCCGCAGGAGCTGGAAGTTGGCCTCAATCGTCCGGTCTCGTTCGTCTATACGCTGTCGGAACTCCTAGAGTTGATCGTCGAGGGCGCCGACCAGCGAGGTTCCGGGAGCAGGCAGCCCGGGGCCAACGAACGATCGAACGGTCGTAGCTGGACGACGCCGGTGGTGGGGCAGACGTAGGGCTTCGTATGTGTGGAATCGTCGGCTATGTCGGTCGTCAGTCGGCCGGACCCATTCTGCTCGAAGGACTTCAGCGCCTGGAGTACCGCGGCTACGACTCATCGGGAATTGCCGTCATCGATCACGACGGCGCGCTGGCGGTGCTCAAGCGGCAGGGCAAGCTGCGCGACCTTGAGGCCTCAATCGAACGCATGCCGTCGGGCGGCGTTGGCATCGGACACACCCGCTGGGCCACCCACGGCGAGCCCTCGGACCGCAACGCCCATCCTCACGCCTCGTCGAACGGGGACGTGATTGTGGTGCAGAACGGAATCGTCGAAAACTACCGTGAACTCAAGGCTGAGCTGCATGACGAGTTGGAGCTGGCGGGTCGCGATTGGCAGTCGGACACCGACACGGAAGTCATCCCGGAACTCATCTCCCGAGAGCTGGCCGTGGGTCGATCCATTGAAGACGCGCTGATCTCGGCACTCAGCCGTTTGCGCGGCGCGAACGCGATTGCCGCCGTCTCCCGCCGCCATCCCGGTCGAATCTACGCAGCGCGCAAGGGTTCGGCCGGCGGAATCGTGATTGGCTACGGCGAGGGCGAGATGTTCATCGCCAGCGATCTGCCGGCCCTGCTCGCTCACACGACCACGGTTCATCACCTCGAAGACGGTGACATCGCCACGATCGACGCCGACGGAGTGACGATTCAGGGCGCTGAGCGAGAAGCATTCCGGCCCACCCCGTTGCAGGTCGACCTCGATCCAGTAGCGATCGCCCGTGGGCCGTATCGCCACTTCATGCTCAAAGAGATTCATGAGCAGCCGCGCGCGCTGTCGGATACGATTCGCGGCCGAGCCAGAGTGGATCCACCCAGTGCATTGGCCGACGACCTGGCCCTCAGGGACGAGACGCTGCGGGGAATCGAGCGCGTGCTGGTGATCGGCATGGGCACGTCTCTGCACGCGGCCATGATCGGTCGCTGGTGGATCGAGCAGATCGCCGGAGTTCCCGCCGACTTCGACAACGCGTCGGAGTTTCGCTTCCGCGCACCGCTGCTCGGACCGTCGACGCTGGTTGTCTCGGTCACCCAGTCCGGAGAGACGATCGACACGCTGGGCGCCATGAGCCACGTGCGCGCACGTTGGGGCGCGCCACAGATCGCCATAACCAACGTGGACGGCTCTGAAGCCACACGCATGGCAGATGCGTCGATCCTGATCCGCTGCGGGCCGGAGGTCGGCGTGGCCTCGACCAAGACGTTTGCCGGTTCTCTCGCCGCGCTGTACTTGCTCGCCTGTCGACTCGGTCGGGCGCGCGGCAGCTTGAGCGAGGCCGATTTCGCCGATGCACTGGAACAACTGCTCACAGCGCCGTCGCTGGTCGACCGCGGCATCGGGCAAGCGGCGCGCTGCGCGGAGATTGCGCAACGGCACAACTCGGCGACCAACTTCCTGGTCCTTGGCCGTGGCATTGAGTACCCACTGGCGATGGAAGCAGCCCTGAAGTGCAAGGAGCTCTCGTACGTCCACGCCGAGGGCTACGCCGCCGGCGAGATGAAGCACGGGCCAATCGCTCTGCTCGACGGCAGCTTCCCGGTGATCGCATTGGCCCCGCGAGGGCCGTTGTTCGACAAGATGATGTCGGCGATCCAGCAGGTCAGGGCGCGCCGAGCGCCGGTGATCGCCGTCGGCGATGAGGGAGACGATGAGTTGGCCACGATGGTTGACGACTTCATCGGCGTCCCACCAGCGCCACCCTTGCTGACACCGTTCGCCTTAACGCCGGTGATCCAGTTGCTCGCCTATCACATCGCCCTCTCGCGCGGACTCGACATCGACCAGCCGCGCAATCTCGCCAAGACGGTGACGGTCGAGTGATCTCGGTTCGACAAATCGACTGCGTCCGGCGAACCGCGCGAATCCTGAACGCGGTGATATCCTGCGCGCGCGAGCCGTGAACGTCCCAACCAGCACTCGCGGGCTTCCTCTATGACCTCAGACTCCAGCCACATCGTCTGGTTCGCCGAAGTCGGACGGGATGATGTCTCGCTCGTCGGTGGCAAGGGAGCGAACCTGGGCGAACTCACCCAGGCCAACATCCCCGTTCCGCCGGGATTCGTGGTCACGACCCACGCCTATCGCCAGTTCATCGATGACAGCGGTCTGAGTCACACGCTCCGGCGCCTGCTTCGCGGCCTCAACGTAGACGATGACGAGCAGCTCAACAGAGTCGCCGATGCCGTGCAGCATGCGATCGAGCAGGCCGAAATGCCCGCCCAGATGCAGGAAGAGATCACCGCGGCCTACGGGCAACTCGGCGAAGGCCCTGTGGCGGTCCGCAGCTCAGCAACGGCCGAGGATCTGGCCGAGGCGTCGTTCGCCGGTCAGCAGGCCACGTTCCTGAACATTGAAGGCGGAGTCAACGTCGTCGAGGCGGTGCAACGCTGTTGGGCCTCGCTCTTCGAGCCGAGGGCCATCTTCTATCGAGAGCAGGCCGGCTGGGGCCACCTCGACGTGGACCTGGCGGTACCGGTGCAACGCATGGTCCAGAGCCAATCCTCGGGAGTAATGTTCACCGTCGATCCGATGACCAACGATGCCAACCGGGTCGTCATCGAAGCGGCATTCGGGCTTGGCGAGGCTGTCGTCGGAGGGCTGGTCTCACCGGATCATTTCGAGGTAGACAAGGCCGCCGGGAGCATCCTCGAGCGCCAGATATTCATGCAGGATCGAAGACTCGTCCGCTCACCCGACGGACTGATCGACCCGGTACACGGCCCGAACGTCTGGCAGGAACTGTCCGAGGCCGAGGGATCCGAGCCGAAGCTGGATGACGAACAGGTCGTCGCACTATGCGCGATCGGCAAGCGGATCGAGTCGCATTACGGTTCGCCTCAGGACATCGAGTGGGGATGGGCGGACGGCCAGTTCTACCTGCTCCAGACGCGTCCGATCACGACGGTCGCGCCGCCTGCCAGGACCAACGGAGAAAACCCCGCGCCGACTCCGAGCGCGGAGCCGATCCTTGACGGCTCGCCCGCGTCGCCGGGAATAGCCACGGGGAAGATTCGGGTCATCGTCGACGCGCGAGAGACCGCCAGCATCGGCGAGGGCGATGTGCTGGTCGCGGAAATGACCACGCCCGACTTCGTTCCGGCCATGAAGCGCGCCGCGGCGATCATCACCGAGCGCGGCGGGCGAACCTGTCACGCGGCGATCATCTCGCGCGAACTCGGAGTGCCATGTGTCGTCGGAGCATCCGGCGCTGCCAAACTGGCAGAGGGTCGCGAGGTCACGGTCGACGGCGCCAACGGGTTGATCTACGACGGCGTCCTGACCGAACTGCTCGACTGGTGGCACGACCGTGAGGATGAGCTGTACGCCCCGATTGCGACCGAGACCAAGCTGTACGTCAACCTCGCCGAACCCGAGATCGCGGACCGGGTCGCCGACCGCGACGTTGACGGTGTGGGCCTGTTGCGGGCCGAGTTCATCATCGCCCGTCTTGGCGAGCACCCCCGTAACTTCATCAATACCGGTCGCCAGGACGAATACGTACGCCGGCTGGCAGAGGGCATGCGTAAGATTGCGTCCGCCTTCGATCCGCGCCCGGTCGTCTACCGCGCCACCGACTTCAAGACGAACGAATACGCCAACTTGACCGGCGGCGGAATCTACGAGCCGGACGAAGAGAACCCGATGATCGGCTATCGCGGCGCCGCGCGATACATCCGCGAGCCCGACCTGTTTGAGTTGGAACTGCGCGCGCTAGAGCACGTCCGCGAGGACCACACCAATCTGCACCTGATGATTCCCTTCGTCCGCACACCGGACGAAATGGACCAGGTTGTGCAGCAGGTCGATGAGTACGGGCTCGAACGCCACGCCGATACGCCGGGCGGATTCCAGCTTTGGATGATGGTAGAGGTGCCGTCCAACGTCTGGCTGCTCGACGAGTTCATCGACTGCGGTATCGATGGCGTATCAATCGGTTCCAACGACCTGACCCAACTCACGCTCGGCATCGACCGAGACTCCGAGCGCTTTGCCGATACCTTCGACGAACGCAACCCGGCGGTACTCAAGGCCATCGAGCACGTGATCACTACCGCCAAGCGACGCGGGATCACCGTCTCGGTCTGCGGCCAGGGTCCTTCGGAACATCCCGACCTCGCTCAGCGTCTTGTTGACTGGGGGATCACCTCGATATCTGTGACCCCCGATGTGATCGAGCAGACCCGCCGTCTGGTCGCCAACGCCGAAGCTCAACGTCAACGTCGCTAGCCTCGGCCCCGCCGCGATATAGAGTGACGGCGAGCCTGTCCGACAGAACTTGGGCGTCGGTCCAATAGGCAGGCGGCTGGAGACGAATGGGCAGTCGGGTCGGTTCCATCGCGATCCTCATGGTCATCGGTGGCATCGTCGCTGCCGTCGTCATTGTCATCAGCCGCCTCGACCTGCTCGATACCGGCGAACCGGATGCGCCGGTCATGGTCCTCTCGATCGACGAGGGCGAACTCGTCCTGCTCAACGAGCCGCTCAGCATCACGGTCACGATCTCGTCGGGCAACCCAATCACCACACTTGAGTTGTTCGTTGACGAGATCTCAATCTTCTCGACGCTGCCCGCCTACTCGGCCGATCGGGGCACCTGGATTGGTTCATTCGTCTGGACGCCGGAACGCCTCGGCTTCGCGGACATCACGGTCGTCGCGCTCGACGATCAGGGCGTGGAGTCTGTGCGCACCATCAAGGTCGAAGTGACTGACGACCAGGCGCGAGTCGCCGCCGCGCTGCGGGTCCAGGTGTTGGGCATCGCTCCGCTCCAACGGTTTCTCTCGGGAACTGAGATACATATCGCGATTTCGGCGACCGGCAACCAGCCAATCGAGCGATTCGACATGTTGGTCAACGGAGAGTTCGTCGCTTCGGTGACGCCGGTGCGAAATGAGGATGGACAGTACATCGCCGCCTTCATATGGACGCCATCCAACACCGGCGAAGTCGAAGTCACGATCGTGGCCATCGACGCGAGTGGAAGGCAGGAATCCGAAACCATCCCCGTGTTGCTCGTCCCTCAGGACGGTTCGGCGCCGACCCGGGAAGCGCAAGACGAAGCGGGGCCAGAGCCCGAGTCGGATTCTTCAGAGGAAGATGCAACAGTCGGCGTTGGAGAGGCAAGGATCGAATCGCCCCAGGACGGCCAACGGTTCACCCTTGATTCGGACCTCTCGATCGATGTCAAACTGGCCGCTCGAAACGTCGGCGCCGTGGCCAGCGCGCTTCTCTACATCACGCCGGTCGCGCCCGACAACACGCTCGGCAGTTCGGTCCTGATCCACTCCTCTGAAGGTCACGCCCCCGGGGACTATAGCGAGCGCATCACCGATGTCGAGCGCTGGATCACGAGCTCCGGCTCGTACGAGCTGCAACTGGTGGTGTTCACTCCTGACGATGAGCGCTACGACGACCGGATCATGATTCGCGTCGTCGCCGTTGCCGATGGCGGCGATGACCGGAGCGACGAACTCCAGCAGGACGACGAGCCGCCGGCCGGCGACCAAATCGACCTGGCGATCGTGACGGCGCGCCAGGCCGAGGATGATCGCCAACGGCTCAACGTGTCAATCAAGAACCAGAGCACGGTCGACATCGAGCGCACCGACGTCGTGATCACCGTGGTCGACGCCCGCGACGGGGCCGAACTGGCCAGCGCTGCCGTGACACTTGGCATTGAGTCGGATGCGCTACGGACGATCCCGCTCGACCTTGACCTCGAACCGGCCGTTGACGTCGAGGCATTTGTATTGCTTGAGGCTCTGGTCGACACCGACACCAGCAACAACCGGTTGTCGATCACGCTGACCGGACCGCCGGAAGATCAGCCTGAACGCGGGCAAGACGACCAAGCCGACCAGCAAGAGTCGCAGGGTCAGCCCGAGCCGGCCGGGCCGAGTCCTGACCTCACGTTCCTTGATGTTCAGGCCACCAACGACGGCTACATCCTGATGACCGTCATCAACAGTGGCGCCGGAACGGCTGAGACGTTCTTCATCGTGATCACCGATCAATCCGGGGAACAGCTGGAGACAATCTCGCGCCGCGACGGCGACGCGCAGGCGCTTGGCCCCGGGGACACCGAGATCCTCACCAGCCTGCAGCCCCATTCCGGGACCGTGAACATCACCGTCGTCGTGGGCGGCGACTCGGTCGAAGAGGAACTGGACAACAATCGGATCACGTTCCAGATACCCGGCTAGGCAATCGTTTCGATATTTCGCCTTCGCGAATATTGATAAAAGTTCCGCATCAACGTAAATTTGCCGTATGCCCTCTCGGTCCCTCGTCACTCGCCTGCCGGGTTGCTGCGTATGTCGGTAGCCGAGGAGATCAAGGCGAAGGTCGATATCGTCGACCTGATCGCCGCCGAGGTCCAGCTCAAGCGGAGCGGCTCCTCCTTCAAGGCTCCCTGTCCCTTCCACGCCGAGAAGACGCCCTCGTTCATTGTCAATCCCGACCGCCAGACCTGGCACTGCTTCGGCGCATGCTCCGAAGGCGGCGACATCTTCAGCTGGGAAATGAAGCGGCACAACGTCGACTTCCGTGAAGCGCTGCAGCGTCTGGCCCAGCGCGCCGGCGTCCAGCTCCGGCCGCGGACGCCCGAGCAGGCGCAGAGAGACGAGCAGCGGCAACGCCTGATCCGCGCCAACGACGCGGCGCTGCACTTCTGGCGCGCGCAGCTGCAGGACGGGTCGACAGGGCGCGAGGCGCAGGACTATCTGCGCGAGCGGGGGATTTCGACGGATGCCGCGCAGCGCTTCAACCTGGGCCTGGCCGGCTCGGCGCCCGACGCCTTGGCCCACCACCTCTCGGCCCGCGGCCATCGAGCTGACGATGCCGAGGCGGCTGGTCTCATCTTGAACACTGAGAACGGCCCCCGCGATCGATTCCGCGACCGACTGATCTTCCCAATCCGCAGTGCACGCGGAGAGACTGTGGGGTTCGGTGGCCGCACCCTGATCGACGAGCCGGCCAAGTACATCAACACGCCCGAATCCGACCTCTTCCGCAAGCGGGACTTGCTCTACGGTCTCGACCTGGCTCGCTCGGCCATCCGTGAATCCGGATCGGTGATCATCGTCGAGGGCTACACGGATGTGATCAGCGCACACGAGTACGGCAGCCCGAACGCCGTCGCCTCGATGGGCACCGCCTTGACGGAGACGCAGATTGGTCTCATCAAGCCGCTCGCGAGCGATGTCCGTCTGGCGCTCGACCCGGACGCCGCCGGCCAGGCAGCGGCGCGCCGCGGCATTGATACCGCACGGCAGGCGATTGGCGCAGAGCAGCGCGTCGCGACCGACCTCCACCGCGTCGGCGTCCTACAGAATCAGCTCTCCAATGACATCAGGATCATTCCCTTGCCCGAGGGCCGGGATCCGGACGACCTGATTCGATCCGAGCCCGAACTCTGGCAACGGCTCGTCGAGACCGCTCCGACCTTCCTCGACTGGCTCGTCGATCATGCGAGGGGCCGCCACGACCTGGACAGCCCGCGAGGGCGAGCCGACTTCATCGACTATCTGATGCCCACGATCCGCACGATCGGTCACGCCGTGATGCGCGAGGAGTATGTCCGTCGCGTCGCTGCCTGGGCACGAGTGGACCCGACATCGCTGCTAACGCGATACTCCGCCCCCAGTCCGTCCCGGAACGGCTCGATGTCGCCGGCCGCGCGTGAAACCGGCCGCCAGCGAGACCGCCAACAGACGTTCATCGTGCAGGTAGCGCTCAGACACGTGTCTGCCTGCGACCGCATTGACCATGGAGTCCTCGAATTGATCGATGACTCCGAGGATCGCGCGATCCTCATCGCGAGGATCGAATCGCCCGAAACGTCTTGGGCTGACCACTTGACAGACTCTGCGGAGAGAATCTCGCAATTGTTACGTGACGCGAAGCATCTTCCGCCCTACAGTGACGCGGAAGCCAGCGCGGCCGTCGAGGATGCCGCCAATCGCATTCGCAGGAATCGCAGCAAAGAGGGCCTTCGCCTGAAAAACCTTGAGATTGGTGAGCACGAACGCGAACTCGGCGCCGACGAGCTCGCTCGCGCTGCCGTGCTCCTGGACAACAGTGAGCTTTGCGATCCCGACCTCGAAGAGGCCGCAGGAACAGTCGTACACGCCAGAGACGAAGCCAGGAATCTGCATCAAGCCTCCCGTACGCGGGCGGATTGATGCTGAACACATGCTCCGACGTACGGGGACCAGCTGAGAAGGGACCACAACCATGGTGATCGCTCGAAAGGCCGCCGCCGGTGCAACAGCGGAAGTCGCTCCGCCAACGACTGGGTCTCCGACCGACGCGAAGTCGAGTCCAGCCGCGAGCTCCAATGCCAACGGCGCGGGACCAGTAGTCGGCAAGGGTTCGGGCGGTCGCAAGAAGTCTTCGCCGGTCGCAACTGCCGACGTTCTAGCGGTCCGCGCGCGCGAGGCGGATGTCACAGCTCACCTCGTCGGCAATCTTCGCCAACTGGTGCGCGATCAGCTCGGCGATCGCCGAGTGACCGCAGAAGCGCCGGGACAGCGCAAGCCTCGAGCAGTCGCCAAGTCCGAAGAGGAAGCACGCGTCCGAGCACTCACTGCTCCGGTCGACGAGTTCTCGATGCCCGCCGGTCGCCGAACGATCAACCTGGCCGAGCAACCGAAGCGAACCACGAAGAAGTCAACCAAGGCGGCGCCAACACCGAAGAAGGCGGCCGAACGTCGCAACCAGGCCAAGATGCACGAGGAGCGCCAGATCTCCCATGCCTCGGTGGCCAGCTTCACGCTGACCGGCGAGGAGTCCGAGGAAGAGGTCACCTCGCTGGGTGAGCTGCTCGGCGTCCTCGATCGGCCGCTGCAGCCCAAGCCGGAGCCCAAGCCCAAGCAGACCGGTCGCCGAGGCCGGGGCGGCAAGTCCCGCGGTCGCGGTCGCGGCAAGGGCAAGTCGGAGCCGGCCCCGCCGCCGACACCCTCGGTCGACCTCTACGGGCGGAGCAAGGAAGTCAGCTCCCGCCGCATCATCGAGATGCGCAAGGAAGGCCGCCAGAGCGTTCACGAGGAGGCCGAAGGCGTCGACGATCCGGTGCGTATGTATCTGCGCGAAATCGGACGCGTGAACCTGCTCACCGCGCAGGATGAGCGTCATCTCTCCCGCCAGATGGAGGAAGGCAACTGGATCCGCGACTTCGAGGAAGAATGGCGCATCCTCAACGGTCGCTGGCCAACCGCCATTGAGATCACCATCTTCCTGCTGCTGCAGCTTGAATCGTTGCTGCCCGAAATCGCCATCATCGCGGAGGAGATCGGCAAGTCGGAACTGTCGCTCTTCGACCTGACCAAGGATGCCGACTTCCGAGACCGGGTCGACCAGGAGATGGACCCGGACTTGCGCGAGGCGTTGATCAATCGCTTCCAGCCGGTCGACGAAGAGTACGACGAAGCTCGGGCCGAGGAGCGCCTGGTGCAGGTCTCGGTCGTGACTCACATCTTTGACCAGCGGCATGTCCGCCACCTGCTGCGCACCGCCGGCGGCGTGGACGAGCTGATTCCTTGTCCCTCCGATCTGGATTCCAGGCTCGAGCCGATCAGCCTGCGTTGCGAGCGTCACGTCGGCGTGCTGAAGGAAGACGCCTACCTCTCCGAGAAGCGACTGACCGAAGCCAACCTGCGGCTCGTCGTCTCGGTCGCGAAGAAGTACATCGGTCGCGGAATGTCGATGCTGGATCTGATCCAGGAAGGCAACATCGGCCTGGTCCGCGCGGTCGAGAAGTTCGACTACCGCAAGGGCTACAAGTTCTCGACTTATGCCACCTGGTGGATTCGTCAGGCGATCACGCGCGCGATTGCGGATCAGGCCCGCACGATCCGGATTCCCGTGCATATGGTCGAGACGATCAACAAGCAGGTCCGCGTCTCGCGACGGCTCGTCCAGGAACTGGGCCGTGAGCCGACGTACGAGGAAATCGGCCAGGGCATGGGCGTCGACGCGCAGCGCGTCCGAGAGATCATCAAGGTCTCACAGGAACCGGTTTCGCTCGAGACGCCGATCGGGGAAGAAGACGACAGCCACCTCGGCGACTTCGTTGAGGACGAGAAGATGGTCGCGCCCGACGCGGCGGCCGGCCAACAGCTGCTCAAGGAAACCGTCAGCGCCGTGCTCGGTTCGCTGTCGCCGCGCGAACGCCAGGTGCTCGAGTTGCGCTTCGGGCTCGGCGACGGTCGCGCGCGCACGCTCGAGGAGGTAGGCCGCGACTTCGACGTGACCCGCGAGCGCATCCGTCAGATAGAGGCCAAGGCACTACGCCAGCTCCGTCACCCCACCCGCGCCACCCGACTGCGCGACTACATCGAGTAGTCACTACGGACCTCGAACATGTGGCAAGACGTCGTCAACCTGCTCACTCGCCTCGGCCTGATGCGGCCGATGGAGGAGCTGTCCGTTCGATTGACGGGCTATTCAATCGCTGCTCGCATGATCACGTGGAACGAGGGCGTTCCCTACATCAATTCGTTGATGCTGCGCACGGTCGGCGCGAACTCCGGCGACCTGCGCGACGCGGTCCTGTTCTACTTTCCCGACGGAGATAACTGGGTGATCATCGGCTCAGTCGGCGGTGCTCCGAAGCACCCGGCCTGGGTCCACAATCTTCGCGCCAATCCCCACGCATGGGTGTTCGTCGATCGCAAGCGTCACCCCGTCGAGGCTGAGTTCGTCGAGGGCGACGAGCGCGAGCGTCTGTGGTCGGCGGCGGCTGAAGTCTGGCCGCCATTCCACCAATACGAAGAGAATGCCCGTCCGCGCCGGATCGAAGTGATCCGGCTCAACCCGAGCGCCTGATCAGAGCGTCGGCGCGAGCGAGCCCAGGAACTCTTCCGTTCGCGACCGTTCATCCTCAGAACCGAACACCACACCAACAAAGTCCGTCGTGCCGGCGTCCTTGAGTTGCCGCAGCTGGGTCTCGATCTGTTCCTCGGTTCCGAGAACAGCCACATCTTCGGGATGGGCGGCGCCCTGCTTGTCCAGCATCGAGCGGTATGAGGGCAGGCGTTCGTAGTTGGCGAACTGCTCAGCCGCGGTCGCTCGGGCGGCATCAACATCGGAGCTCAGCATGACCGGCAATCCGACCACGATGCGGGGATGCGGACGTCCCGCTTCGTCGGCCGCGGCGTTCATTGTCGGCGCGATGTAGGACTCGACCACGCCGGCCGCTGTCATCCAGAGGATCGTGCCATCGGTGCGCGCGCCGGCCAGCCGGAGCATGGCCGGACCCATGGCGGCCAACATGCACGAGACCGGTTTCTCGGCGTCGGGCACGTCCAGGCTGACCTGGCCTCGGTAGTGCTCGCCGTCGGTCTGGACCGGCTCACCGTTCAGAAGCGGCAGCAGGACATCGAGGTACTCCTTCATGTGCCGCGCCGGCCGATCGAACGAGTAGCCGAACATGCCCTCGATCACGATCTTGTGCGACAGGCCGATGCCCATCACGAAGCGCTTGCCGCCGGCCGCTGCTTGCACGGTCAAGGCCTGCTGCGCCATGGCGTGAGGATGTCGCGGGTAGGTCGGCACGACGGCCGTCATCAGCTCGATCCGCTCGGTCTGCGCTCCGGCGAGCGTCAATGCGCCCATTGCGTCATGAGAGAAGATATTGGCCATGCCGAAGGTCGAAAAACCGGCTGCCTCGGCTCGCTGAGCCTGCTCGACGATGTTCTGCACGCTCGGCGCGGGACCGGCGCCGCCGATGAAGATGCCAATCTGCATGTCAATCCTCCAGAATCGATCCAGTTACGCGGGCCGCACGAGGATGCGGCCTCGGACGCCGCCGGCGAGAATCTTCGAGGCCGCCTCCGGCACCTCTTCCAGCCCGATCCGAGCCTCGACGAGGTCGAGCAGGTCGCGGTCGCGGAAGTCTTCCGCCATGCGCGCCCAGAGTCGCGGTCGATCCTCGCTCGGCCAGAAGACAGACTCGATACCGACCAACGACACGCCGCGCAAGATGAACGGCATCACGTTCGTTTCCACGCCGACGCCGCCGGTCAATCCTGACAGCGCGACAACCCCTCCGTACTTCGTCTGTCGGAGGATCGATGCGGTCGTCGAACCGCCGACCGGGTCGACGCCGGCCGCCCAGCGCTCACGCTCGATCGGTCGGCGAGATTCGGCCGCCAGTTCTTCACGCTCGAGGATCTCGCTTGCTCCCAGCGCGCGCAGGAAGTCGTGCTCTGAGGATTTGCCCGTGCTCGCATGGACTTCGTAGCCGCGTGCGGACAACATTGCGACGGCCGTCGATCCCACGCCGCCGGTGGCCCCGGTCACGATCACCGGTCCCGCATCCGGTCCGACGCCGCCCTTCTCGATCACGTCGACCGACATCGCTGCCGTGATGCCGGCCGTGCCCAGCGTCATCGCCTCTTCCGAGTTCATGCCGTCGGGCAGCGGCGCCAGCCAGTCGGCGGGTACGCGGACGCGCTCGGCGTAGCCGCCGGCGTGTGCGGTGCCCAGGTCGTAGCCCGTCGCGACCACGGAGTCGCCCTCGGAGTAACGCGCGTCGGACGACTCAAGCACGGTCCCGGCGAAGTCGATCCCGATGGTCATCGGGTACTTGAACACGACTCGACCATTGGGCGTGCAGGCGAGTCCGTCCTTGTAGTTCAGGTCCGACCACTCCACCGCGACCGTGACATCACCTTCGGGCAGCGATGACTCGTCCAGTGTCAGGACAGACGCGCTGAAATCGTCATCATCCTTGTTCACCACGAATGCTCTGTACGCCACAGCAACTCCCAACTCCAGGTTGAACGCGAAGACCTAGTGCAGGCGGGCAGCCAGCATCGGATTCGCAGTCTGCGGATCGCTATCCGCGCCGTCATGCAGTTCGTGCCGGACGACTACGCCCTCGGCGCTGAAATCGACGATCGTGGCGCCGCCCGAGTGCCGCGGAGCGCCCGGATAGTAGGCCGGGATCGTCCCGTCGCCGACGCCTTCGTGGACATCGATGTGACCCAGCGCCACATAGTCCGCATCGAGTTCCGCAATCTCCGACGAGTGAATCTGGTACGAATAGCGCGATTCCCCGGTGCCCACGTAGTAACCGTGCGCCATCGCCACGCGCCAGATGTAGTACTCAGGGCCGTTTGCCCAGGCCGGACTGGCCGACGCCGGCGAGAAGTCGTTGTAGCTCTCGTGCGCCTGTCCCCAGAACTGAACGCCGTGCTCCTCAAGCAGGATCAACTCGCCTTCCGCCGATGCGATGATGTGCACGTTCGACGGAAACGCGTCCTCGAACTTCTGGTAAATGCCGTCTGGCATGTGCGGATCGTGGTTGCCGGGCAACACCACGACGGGTCGGCCGACGGCCTCCATCAGCTCTCCAGTGGCCTCGACGTACGGCCGCTTCACCCTGACATGGTCGAAGAAATCGCCGGCGATCGCGACGACGTCCACGTCGGCCTCGACACCGAGTTCGAGCACGTGCTTGAAGGCGTTCAGCGCCGGCTCGAGCGACTCTGAGCCGTCCCGTTCGGTCTTCCACGGCTGCGACGTGTATGCGCCCAGGTGCACATCGGACGTGTGCAGCATCCGCAGCGGGCGAATCTCCGTCGTTACATCCGAGAGACCGGCTCGCGGCGAATAGACATCAGTACTCATGCAGCGCACACATCCCCGACGCCGCTCCCGCGCGGCGCATTGCTTCCCGCAGACTAACAGCAGGTCGGGTCTACACTGACCTCCATGACCGCCGACACCACACCCGAAGCCGGCACCGAATACGAAACCGTCATTGGCCTCGAGGTCCACTGTCAGCTGCGCACGAAGAGCAAAATGTTCTGCCGCTGCCCGACCCAGTATCTCTTTGACGAGCCAAACACCGACGTCTGTCCGCTCTGCCTGGGCATGCCCGGCACGCTGCCGGTGATCAACAAGACCGCGGTCGAGTGGACGATACGCACGGCGCTCGCGCTCAACATGACTATCCCCGAGTTATCCAAGTTCGACCGCAAGAACTACCCCTATCCCGACCTGATGAAGGGCTATCAGATCTCGCAGTACGACATGCCGCTGTCCGAGGGCGGCTGGATGGATGTCGAGACCAAAGATCTGGGCAAGCGGCGAGTCGGCATCACGCGTGTCCATCTTGAGGAAGACACCGCCCGACTGCTGCACCGCGAGAACGAGGCGGGCGAGCGATATTCGCTCGTTGATGTCAACCGCTCGGGCGTGCCGCTGATGGAGATCGTCTCCGAGCCGGACATGCGCTCGCCGGACGAGGCGCGCACCTACCTCGTCCAGCTACGTCAGATCCTGCGCTACCTCGGCGTCTCGACCGCCGACATGGAGAAGGGTTCCTTCCGCTGCGACGCGAACATCTCCCTGCGACCGGTCGGTTCGACCGAGTTGGGCGCCAAGGTCGAGATCAAGAACATGAACTCGTTCCGCGGCGTCCACAGCGCCCTGCAACACGAGGTCAAGCGCCAGGCCGAGGTGCTGCGCTCGGGCGGCACGATCGACCAGGAGACTCGAGGTTGGGATGAGGACCGACAGGTCACGCTGTCGCAGCGCTCCAAGGAAGAGGCGCACGACTACCGCTACTTCCCCGAGCCCGACCTGCCGCCGCTCTCGATCACCAGTGACGAGGTCGAGGCGCTGCGCAGTCAGTTGCCGGAGCTGCCGGACGAACGTCGAGCTCGCTTCCAGTCGGAGTACGGCCTCGGAGATTTCGAAGCCAACCTGCTGACAGAAGAACCGTCTCGAGCGGACTACTTCGACCAGACCATTGCGAAACTCAAGGACCCCGCCAACGCTCGCGAAGCAGCCAATTGGATCACCGGCGATCTGTTTGCACAGATCAACAAGGATCCGTCGCATCCCGATGTCGAGGACCAGCCGATCCGACCCGAGCACGTCGCCGAACTGGTTGGCCTGATCGCCGGCGGCGACATCTCGCGCAGCCAGGCGAGGACGGTGTTCGAGTCGATGTACGAAACCGGCGACGACCCCGCCAGGATCGTCAAGGCCAAAGGCCTCACCCAGATCAGCGGAGAAGACGCGCTCACACCGATCATCAACCAGGTCATCGGGGACAATCCCGACGCGGTCAACGACTACCGCTCGGGTAAAGAAGCCGCGCTCAAGTACCTGGTCGGCCAGGTCATGCGCCACTCCCGCGGCCAGGCAAACCCGGCCCAGGCGTCGGACTTGTTGGTCTCCGCGCTGAGTGACTAGCAGCGCCCCTACCGCCGCATCGCGGCGACGCGAGGATTGTGCACGATCTGCGGCGTGTTCTGGTAGGTCGGTACGCCGACCTCGTCGAACACCTGATTGATGCCGCTGCGAATCTCCTCGGTCAGCTTCCAGTCGGTTGCAGCGACGTTCTCCTCCAGCTCCCGCTCATTCCTCATCCCGACCAGGGCGCATGACACGCCGGGATGATCAAGCACCCAGGCGAGAGCGAGCTGGGCGACCGTCTTGCCGTAGCCGTCGGCCAGCTCGGCCAGGCGTCCGCAGACCTCAACCTCGCGCCTGAAGTGTTCGCGCTCGAACAGGGGCAGGTTGAAGGCGATCTCGTTACGACGCCAATCACCCTCCTCGAATGTGTGGTCGGGCGAGAATGCCCCGGTCAACAGGCCAAACGCCAGCGATCCGTATGACATGAACCCGACGCCATTGGCCATACACCAGGGCAACACCCGAGCCTCCATCCGGCGATCAAACATGTGATAGCCGATTTGGTTCGCCGTGATGTGCCCGTACTGCTCGCATTCCTGCATCAAGTCGATGTCGTAGTTGGAGACGCCGTAGTGGCGAATCTTGCCGCTTTGTTTGAGCTCTTCGAGGCCTTCCATCGTCTCTTCGATCGGTGTGTCGAAGTCGGGCCAGTGGATGAGCAGCAGATCGAGGAAGTCGGTGTTCAGACGCCTGAGGCAACCTTCTGCATGTTCGATGACGTTGCGCTTCGACGAGTTCAGGCCTGTCATCGTCGGTGTGTCGTCATAGTCGAAACCAACCTTGGTCACGAGGATGATCTCGTTGCGCCGATTGCCCAGTGCTTTCGCGAGCAACTCCTCCGACAGGTACGGGCCGTACCCCTCCGCCGTATCGAACAGGGTGATCCCGCGGTCGATCGCCATATTGACGGCTTTCGACGCCTCGTCCACGTCGATGTGGCCGTACATGTTGGTGCTCATCTCCCAGGTCCCGAAGCCGACCGCCGAGGAGACGAGGTCCGTGTTGCCAAATCGTCGCTGTTCCATCGATCCGCGCCTTCCCCGTCGCGCCTCAGATCGCCTGAGGGGCGTTCTGGTAGGTCGGCACTCCGACCTCGTCGAAGATTTCGTTGATTCCGGTTCGGATCTCTTCGTTCAGTTTCCAGTCGGTGGCGGCGACGTTTTCCTCGAGTTCACGCTCGTTTCTCATGCCGACGAGCGCGCAGGAGACAGCGGGATGGTCGAGGACCCAGGCGAGGGCAAGCTGGGCGACGGTCTTGTTGTACCCGTCCGCGAGCTCGACCAGGCGGTTAGTGACTTCGACCTCCTTGCGGAAGTGCTCTTCCTGGAACAGCGGCAGGTTGAAGGCCATGCCGCTGCGTCGCCAGTCGCCCTCCTCGAACGTCGTCTCGGGAGTGAAGGCGCCGGTCAGCAAGCCAAAGCCGAGCGAACCGTACGCCATGTAGCCGACCCCGTTGGCCAGGCACCACGGCAGCACGCGCGATTCCATCCGCCGGTCGTACATGTTGTAACCGACCTGGTTGGCGGCGATGTGGCCGTACCGCTCGCACTCCTCCATCATGTCGATGTTGAAGTTCGAGACGCCGTACTCGCGAATCTTGCCGCTTTGCTTGAGCTCCTCGAGGCCCTCCATCGTCTCCTCGATCGGCGTGTCGTGATCGGGCCAGTGGATCAGCATCAGGTCGACGAAATCGGTGTTGAGCCGCCTCAGGCAGTCCTCGGTGTGCTGAATGATGTGGCCCTTTTTCGAGTTGCGCCCAATCACCTTGGGCGTGTCGTCGTAATCGAACCCAACCTTGGTCACAAGGACGATGTCGTCGCGCCGATTGCCCAGCGCCTTGGCCAACAACTCCTCGGAGTGATACGGGCCGTAGACCTCGGCCGTGTCGAACAGCGTGATCCCGCGGTCGATCGCCATGTTGACGGCGCGGGCGGCCTCATCGACATCGATGTGGCCGTACATCGTGGTGCTCATCTCCCAGGTGCCGAAGCCCACCGCCGAGGCCACCAGGTCCGTGTTGCCGAATCGTCGTTGTTCCATGGTTGCGTCCTTCCCGTTGTCCGATCCACGACCCTCACCCTAGCCCTCTCCGGAGGGAGAGGGGCCAGAGGCAGAAGGGAGCGGTGAGAGCGGAGAAGGGCCGCTACTCGCGGAGGTTGCGGCGGGCTCCGGTGGCTCGAGCGACGTGGACGACCTGGTCGAGGTTCTGGTAGGTGGGCACCCCGACGTCGTCAAAGATCTCGTTGATCCCGCTGCGGATCTCTTCCGTCAGTTTCCAGTCGGTGGCGGCGACGTTCTCCTCGAGCTCCCGCTCGTTGCGCATGCCGACCAGGGCACAGGTGACGCCCGGGTGGTCAAGCACCCAGGCGATCCCGAGCTGCGCGCAGGTCTTGCCGTAGCCGTCGGCCAGTTCGGCCAGACGGTTGGCAATCTCGACCTCCTGGCGGAAGCGTTCGCGCTCGAACAGTGGCAGGTTGAAGGCGACGCCGTTGGCCCGCCAGTCTCCCTCGCCAAACTCATGCTCGGGCCCAAATGCGGCGGTCAGCAGACCGAATGCCAGCGAGCCGTAGGACATGAAGCCCACACCGTTGGCCATGCACCAGGGCAGCACGCGCGATTCCATCCGCCGGTCGAACATGTGATAGCCAACCTGGTTGGCGACGATCGTCCCGTGGCGCTGGCACTCCTCCATCATGTCGATGTTGAAGTTCGAGACGCCGTAGTGGCGAATCTTGCCGCTCTGTTTGAGCTGCTCCAGAGCTTCCATGGTTTCGTCGAACGGGGTGTCATGGTCCGGCCAGTGGATCAGCATCAGGTCGACGTAGTCGGTGTTGAGCCGGCGCAGGCAGCCCTCGGTGTGCTCGATGACGTTCTCCCGCGTCGAGTTCAGACCGATGACCTGCGGTTGTTCGTCGTAGTCGAAGCCGACTTTGGTGACCAGCACGACCTCATTGCGTCGATTACCGAGCGCCTTGGCCAGGAGTTCTTCGGAGTGATACGGCCCGTAGACCTCAGCGGTGTCGAACAGCGTGATCCCGCGATCGATGGCCATGTTCACGGCCTGTGCGGCCTCATCCACGTCGATGTGGCCGTACATCGTCGTGCTCATCTCCCAGGTGCCGAAGCCGACCGCTGAGGTGACCAGGTCGCTGTTGCCGAATCGTCGTTCTTCCATTGTTGGTCTCTTTCCGTAGTCAACTGTGAGCGCCTAGCGGCTGGCGGGCCGGCCAGTTGCGCCCCCGATGTTCTGGACCTGCCGCGTGTTTTGGTACGTCTCGACCCCGACATCGTAGAAGATGTCGTTGATCGCTCCTCGAATCTCCTCCGTCAGCTTCCAGTCGGAGGCGGCGACGTTCTCTTCAAGCTCGCGCTCGTTGCGCATGCCGACGAGGGCCGTCGTCACGCCGGGATGGTCCAGCACCCAGGCGATGGCCAGCTGGGCACCGGTCTTGCCGTAGCCGTCGGCCAGTTCAGCGAGGCGGTTGGCGATCTCCACCTCCTTCGTAAAGTGCTCGCGCTGGAAGAGCGGCAGGTCGAAGGCTATGCCGTTGGCGCGCCAGTCGCCCTCTTCAAACTGGTGGTCTGGCTGGAAGGCGCCGGTCAGCAGGCCGAACGCCAGTGTGCCGTAGGCCATGAAGCCAACATCATTGGCCATGCACCAGGGCAGTACGCGCGACTCCATCCGTCGATCGAACATGTGGTAGCCGACCTGGTTGGCGACGATCGAGCCGTGCTGCTTGCACTCTTCGAGCATGTCGATGTTGTAGTTCGACACGCCATATTCGCGGACCTTGCCGGCCTGCTTCAGCTCCTCGAGGCCCTCCATCGTCTCCTCGACGGGTGTGTTGTAGTCGGGCCAGTGGATCAGCATCAGATCCACGTAGTCGGTCTCCAGCCGACGCAGACAGCCCTCGGTGTGCTCGATGATGTGGTCCTTCTTCGAGTTCAGACCGATCACCTGGGGCGTGTCGTCGTAGTCGAAGCCGACCTTGGTCACCAGCACGACGTCGTTGCGCCGCGAACCCAGCGCCTTCGCCAGCAGCTCCTCCGAGTGGCCCGGTCCGTAGACCTCGGCCGTGTCGAAGAGCGTGATGCCGCGGTCGATCGCCATGTTGACCGCATCCGAGGCCTCGCCGGTATCGATGTGGCCGTACATCGTCGTGCTCATCTCCCACGTGCCGAAGCCGATCGTCGAAGTGACGAGATCGCTGTTGCCAAATCGTCGCTGTTCCATTGCAGATTGCCTGTCTAGCTGGCCGGAGGCCAGATGGGATGTGGAGTCGATCTGCAGCGACCACGCTACCGCTTTCTCTGCAAGCGGCACTATAGTGGCGTTATGTTCCGCCTGCGCCGAGGAGATGGAGTCCGCACAGACACCTCCGGCGGGAACGGCACACGTCCAGAGTGGCACCTGCGCAAGTGGCTTGCGCCCGGCATCGGGATCAAGCGCTGGTTCGTGCTGCTGCTGTTCGGCATGGCCTTGCTGGGGCTCGGCGTCTCCTTCCTGGCGCGCGAGCTCTACCTGACCGTCACGCTGCCAGGCGCGTTCTACTACATCACGCTCCAGTTCCTGCCCTACGCGGTTCGCGGCGCGGTGCTGCTGGGTCTGGCCATCCTCTGCGTCGGCATCGGGATTGGCAAGTTCACTTCGGGACTGGTCGTCGCCGCCCGCTCCTCCGACAGCCGGACGGGCGCCGAGGAACCGCTGGTTGACCTGCTCCACCGCCAACGCTTCGCCGGCCGTGGTATCCGCATCGTCTGCATGGGCGGCGGGACCGGGCTGTCGGTCTTGCTGAGAGGGCTCAAGGCCTACACGGACAACCTCTCGGCAGTGGTGAGCGTCGGCGACGACGGCGGCTCGTCGGGCCGGCTGAGACGTGATCTCGGGATCATTCCCCCCGGCGATCTGCGCAACTGCATTGCCGCGCTGGCGGATGCCGAGCCGCTGATGACGCGCCTGTTCCAGTACCGATTCCCCGAGGGTTCTGGCAACGGCCTCGAGGGTCACTCGTTCGGCAACCTGTTCATCGTGGCGATGTCCGACGTGGCGGGCTCGATGGAGGAGGCGATCCACGAGACCGGCCGAGTGCTCGCGGTGCGCGGCAAGATCCTGCCGTCGACGCTGGAGAACATCCGCCTGGCCGCCATGACCGCCGACGGGGAGAAGATCCGCGGCGAATCATCAATCACGGAAGCCGGCCAGCGGATCGCGCAGCTGAATCTCGAACCGCTTCACCCGCCCGCCTACCCGGAGACGCTGAACGCGATCCGTAACGCCGACCTGATCGTGGTCGGTCCCGGCTCCCTGTTCACCTCTGTCCTGCCCAACCTGCTGGTGCCCGATCTGCGGATCGCGTTCCAGGAGTCGGACGCGATGAAGTTGTACGTCTCCAACGTCGCCACCCAACATGGCGAGACCGACCATTTCAGTGTCCAGGATCATGTCCGCGTAATCGCCGACCACATCGGCGGACTGCCGTTTGACGCCGTGGTCGCGAACAGCAACAGCAGGGCGCGACTGCCGCGGGGCTGGAAGTCTGAGCCTGTGCGGGTCGAGGATCGAGGCGACCAGGCGGATCTCGCGCATACCTTGCGAATCATCGAAGCGGACATCGTCGATACCGGCAACCGCTACCGGCATGACAGCGGCAAGCTCGCCGATGCGATCATGACCGCATACCATGAAGGCCGCGAGGCCGGCGTCCGACCTCGGCGTCCGCAGCGTGTGACGATTCCGGAATAACCGCATACGAGAGAACTCGGGTACAACAGAGCCGTGGGCATTTCAGAAGTTCTCAACGTCATCCAGATCCTGGTCGCACTGACCGTGATCGCGGCTGTGATCCTGCAGGCCAAGGGCGCGGGACTGGGGAACATCTTCGGCGGCGTCGGGGCCGAGTCCTCGTACCGCACCCGCCGCGGCCTCGAGCGCTCGCTGTTTCGCGGGACCATCGTCCTGATGCTGGTCTTCGTCGGACTCAGCATCGCCGCGACCCAGGTCTGATCGCTCTCGACAACTCCCGGCAGAGACATGTCCGATTCCCCGCGAGTCCTCTTCTACGGATCGCCGGACTTCGCAGTACCCACGCTGCAGGCGCTGATCGACAGTCCGTACCGGCCGGTTGCCGTCGTCACACAGCCGGATGCTCGGGCCGGACGGGGCCGGTCGCTGCGTCCGCCGCCGGTCAAAGAACTCGCTACGGCGTACGGGATTCCGGCTCTGCAGCCCGAGAGGCTGCGCGACCGCGCCGCGATCGCACGGATCGCGAGTCTGCGCCCAACACTCCAAATCGTGGCTGCGTACGGGCAGATCATCCCGTTGGAGATCCTGGATCTTCCCGCGCAGGGAACGCTCAACGTCCATGCGTCGCTCCTGCCTCGCTGGCGCGGCGCTTCGCCGATTTCGGCCGCCATCCTGCATGGCGACGACGAGACGGGCGTCACGATCATGCTGGTCGATGAAACCGAAGACACCGGCGACATCCTGCGCCAGCGAGCGACGAGCATCGATCCTGCCGAACACGCCGGACAACTGAGTGATCGGCTCGCCCGCATGGGAGCCGACCTGCTCATGGAAACCATCCCGGACTGGCTCGCCGACAAGACTGACCCGAAGCCGCAGGACCCGAGCCTCGCCACGCGGGCGAGACGGGTGCGGAAACAGCAGGGATTGATTGACTGGACCGCTTCGGCGGATGAGATCGCGCGACACGTCCGCGCCTACACGCCCTGGCCGGCGGCCGCGACGAGTCTCGGGAACACCACGGTTCGTATCACGCAGGCATCGAGCGTGCGTCAGGATGTGCAGCGCGAGCCCGGCGAGGTGGTCGATGCTGTCGAAACGATCAATGTCGCGACCGGTGACGGTGTGCTGGCGATCGAGCGGTTGCAGCGCGCCGGCAAGCGAGAACTGAGCGCCGAGGAGTTCGTGCGAGGGGCCCGAGACCTGGTCGGCCAGCGGTTCGGCCAGTCCAGTGGCTGAGCCGCTCGAACTGCTGGACCTCGATCGCGACGCTCTCGGCGAACTGATCGAGTCGCTCGGTCAGCCGAGCTTCCGCGCCCGGCAAGTCTGGCGCCAGATCTATCAGCGCGGCAACGTCGATCCGCTGGAGATGACCGATCTCCCGGCGGCGCTGCGCGAGCAGCTGTCCGAAATGACGACTCCCAGTCGAGAGCCGCTGGAGGTCCAGACCTCCAGCGACGGTTCCACCAGCAAGGCGCTCCTACCTCTGGCCGACGGCGAACTGATCGAGACCGTGCTGATTCGATCGCGGCCGCGAGACACAGTGTGCCTGTCGTCGCAGGCCGGTTGCGCGATGGGTTGCGTGTTTTGCGCAACTGGACTGCAAGGGCTTCGACGACAGCTCACTGCCGGTGAGATCCTGCGCCAGGGCGTGCTGGCGCGTCAATGGGCCCGCGATGAGGGACGAGAACTGACGCACGTCGTGTTCATGGGTATGGGCGAACCGCTGGCCAACTACTCGAACGTCAGCGAGGCGATCAGCCGTCTCACGGACCCTGATGGGTTCGGGCTCTCGCCGAGACGGATCACGGTCTCGACAGTCGGGATCCCACAAAACATCAGGCGACTGGCAAGCGATCATCCGACCGTCAATCTGGCAGTCTCGCTCCATGCGCCCGATCAGAAGCTGCGACGGGAGCTGGTTCCTGTCCCGGGCGCGTCCGTCGACGACATCGTGTCAGCGGTTCGCGAGCACAATCGGCAGACCGGTGGTCGGGTGACGTTCGAGTACGTGCTGCTCAACGGCGTCAACGACAGTCGGGCTCATGCTCGGCGACTGGCGGAGCGCATTCGGGGCATCCGCGCCCATGTCAACCTGATTCCGCTGAATCCTTCGCCTGGCGTGGTCGGAAGCCGACCATCGCGACGAGCGACGCTGGGCTTCCAGAAGGCACTCCAGGAGCGCGGGGTGCCGGCGACGGTGCGCGTTGAGCAAGGCAGCGATATCGCTGCGGCTTGCGGCCAACTGCGGGGCGACCGCGTTCGAGGGAACGCGTAGCGGACTACTCCTCGTCGGCCTCTTCCTCGGCTTCTTCGCCCTCGACGCCCTCTTCGTCCAGGAGTTCGTCGATTTCTTCTTCCTCGTCTTCCTCGGCGACACGCGGCGCCAGCGCGGTCGCCACCGCGACGGCTTCGTCGGTCAACGCGATGACGCCATCTGGAAGTTCCAGGTCGCGGACCAGGACCGAGTGACCGAAGTCCTCGAGTACGGAGATGTCGACCTCAATCACCGAGGGCATGTCGGTCGGCAGCGCTTCCAGCACGAGATGCTCGAGCGACTGGACGACGGTTCCGCCCTTGGTGACCGCTTCGGAGTCACCGATCAGCAGCAACCGCGCCTCGGAGTGGATCGCCCGCGTCAGGTCAACCTGGTAGAAGTCGAGGTGCAGCAGCCGACGGGTAACCGGATGACGCTGAATGTCGCGCAGGACGACGGGAATCGTGTCGCTGGCGCCGTCGATCGACATCGAGACCACGGCATTGCGGTCGACCGCCGAGAACACTCGGCGAATCTCGTTCATCGACGCCTGAATCGCGTGCGACTCCTGGCCGCGTCCATAGAGGTTCGCGGGAACCAGGTCGTCGCGGCGCAAGCGCTTGACCTTCTTGCCTAGCACGCTGCGGCTCTCCGCTTGCAGGACCAACTCGGCAGCGTCAGACATCGTCGTCCATCCATCTCAGGCGACCACTCAGGGTCTTGAGCGTGTACGAAATGACGCTATGACGGCATTCCCAGGCAGTCAAGCAATCCAAACACTCGCCGTACACTGTCGCCACGATGGCGCAATCTCCCGACCGTCTCTTGGGCGTCGATGTCGGCGGCACCTTTACCGACTTCGTCTTCCTGCGCGACGGGGCCATCGAAATCGCCAAGCGACCCTCGACACCCGATGATCCGGGACGCGCGATCATCAACGGGCTCACCGAGTTCGGCTGGACTCCCGAAGAAGTTGTGCATGGTTCAACGGTCGCAACCAACACGTTGCTGACGCGGACCGGCGCTCCGACCGCGCTGATCACCACAACGGGGTTCCGAGACACCCTGGTCATCGGACGGCAGGCGCGGCCCGATCTGTACGCGCTGCATCCGCAACGCCACGCCCCGCTAGTGCCCCGCCGCCTGCGCTACGAGGTCGACGAGCGCATCGCGGCCGACGGTACCGTCATCACCCCGCTCGATCTGGACCAGCTGGACGCAGTGCTCGATCGCATCGCCCGAACTCGAGCTCGAAGCGTCGCGATTTGCTTCCTCTTCAGCTTCATCAATCCGCAGCACGAACAGGCGGCCGCCGAGCGCGCCCGATCACGCGGCTTCGACGTCTCGCCCTCCTACGAAGTGCTGCCGCAGCATCGCGAGTTCGAGCGGATGAGCACGACGACAGCGAACGCCTACCTCGCACCGGTGATGACGCGCTACCTGGACTCACTCGAATCGAAACTCGAGGATCGCAGCGACGGCGTGGTGAGGCTGCGAATCATGCAATCGAACGGCGGCTCGCTTTCGGCCGGCTCGGCCGGCCGCAATGCGGTGCGGACCGTGCTCTCGGGACCTGCCGGCGGTGTCGCGGGAGCATTCGCGGCCGCCGAATCCGACGGATTTCCGCAGGCGATGACCTTCGACATGGGCGGCACTTCGGCCGATGTCGCGCTTTGCCCGGGTCGTTTGCTGGAGCGCACCGACCTCGTCGTGGACGACATGCCGATTCGCACGCCTGCTGTCGACCTGCACACGGTCGGAGCCGGCGGAGGCTCGATCGCCTGGTTCGATCCGGGCGGCGCGCTGCGTGTCGGCCCGCAATCGGCGGGCGCGGATCCGGGTCCCGCAGCCTACGGTCGGGGCACGCTGCCCACGGTCACCGACGCCCACACCGTCCTGGGACGTCTGCGCCCGGAGCAACAGCTCGGCGGGACCGTCGCCCTCGATGTGCAGCGCTCCCGCCAGGCAATCAGCACGATCGCGGGACCGTTCGGTTCGGTCGACAGCGCCGCCCGGGCCGTCATCGATGTCGTCAACGCCAACATGGCACGCGCGTTGCGCGTGATCTCGGTTGAGCGCGGCTACGATCCGGCCAATTTCACCCTCGTCGCGTTCGGCGGCGCGGGACCGCTCCACGCCTGCGACCTGGCCGACGCGCTGGGCATCCCACAGGTCCTGGTTCCGCCATCGCCCGGCGTCCTCTCGGCGGCCGGCATGCTGATCTCCGACATCACCCGAGACGCCGAGCAGGGACTGCATCTGACCATCGGTCCGGACGATGCGGGGAGTGTCGGTCGACTTGACGAAGCGTGTTTGCTGATCGCCGAGCAGGCACGAGCGGCGATCGGCGAGGATGGCTACGACTCGCACGTGCAGATCGAGTTCGCGGCCGACCTGCGCTACCTCGGACAATCACACGAACTCACGGTGTCACTGAATGAGGGACACGACGCCCAATCGGTGAGGGACGCCTTCCACGCGGCCCACGTCGAGCGCTTCGGGTTTTCCAACGCCGACACTCCGGTCGAGGTCGTCACCGCTCGCGCCAAGGCTCGACACGAGGGTTACCGGGGGGATCTCGGAGGCGCCTCCGCGCCGGCTGGTTCCGAATCGCGCACCGTCGATGTCACCTGGGACCAACAACGATCAACCAGGGTGATATCCAGGGGATCGGTGCATGACTCAGTCTCCGGTCCGGCGATCATTACCCAGGTCGACACGACGGTCACCGTGCCCCCGGAATGGTCGGCGAGCCCGTTGTCGACGGGGAGCCTTCTCTTGAAACGAGACCAGGGCGCGCGACGGACATGACCACCGCCGATATTGACCCTGCGCGACTGGCTATCTTCGACTCCCTGGTCAGTTCGATCGCCGAAGAAATGGGCGCGGCCCTGCGCCATACGGCGCTCTCGCCGAACATCAAGGAGCGGGCCGATTTCTCCTGCGCGGTCTTTGATCACCACGGTCAGCTATTGGCGCAGGCCGCCCATATTCCCGTTCACCTGGGAGCGATGCCGGAATCCGTGCGCGCCGTCGAGCGACTCGAGCCCTGGCGGCCGGGCGATCTTGCGATCCTCAACGATCCGTTCCTCGGCGGGACCCATCTGCCGGACGTGACGATGGTCTCGCCGGTCTTCGCCCACGGGGCCGGCGAAAGCGACGAACCGATCGGTTATGTCGCCAGCCGCGCGCATCAGGCCGACATCGGCGGGATGGCGCCCGGATCGATGCCGGTCGCTCGAGAGCTGATCCAGGAAGGTCTCGTGATACCGCCCATCCGCCTCTATCGACAGGGGGAACTCGTCGAAGAGGCGATGGAACTGATCCTGCGCAACGTGCGCACACCCGACGAGCGTCGCGGCGATTTCAACGCCCAGATCGCCGCCCAGCGCCTCGGAGAACGGCGTATCGCCGACCTGCATGCCGAGTACGGCGACAGCGGATACAAGCAGACGACCGAGGCCCTGCTCGACTACGGAGAGCGACTGACGCGAGCGGCCCTGCGCGAGCTGCCCCACGGCGTCTGGAGCTTTGCGGACTCGCTGGACGACGACGGCCATACGCCGGAACCCGTACCGATCAGGCTGAGGCTGACCCTGGACGAGGATCGCGCGCATTTCGACTTCTCCGGCACGGCGCCGCAGCGGGCCGCGTCGATCAATGCGGTCGCGCCGGTCACGCGGTCCGCCTGCTACTACGTCATCCGCTGTTTGTTGCCGCCCGATACGCCCATGAACTCGGGGCTGTTCCGGCCGATCACCTTCACCCTGCCCGAGCGCTCGATCGTCGCGGCGCAGACGCCGGTCGCGGTCGCCGCCGGCAACGTCGAGACCTCGCAGCGAATCGTCGACACCGTCTGGGGCGCGTTTAATCAGCTCTTGCCCGAGCGCATGCCCGCCGCGTCTTCGGGCACCATGAACAACCTCACCGCAGGCGGGACCGATCCGCGCAACGGACAGCCCTGGGCCTACTACGAGACCTCAGGCGGCGGCCTTGGCGGGGGCCCCGACAGCCCCGGCCTCGACGCCGCACACTCGCACATGACCAACACCCTCAACACGCCGGCCGAGGCGCTTGAACTCGCCTATCCGCTGCGGGTGGTCGAGAACAGCATTCGTCCGCGTTCGGGCGGCCGCGGGCGCAACCGCGGCGGTCACGGTTTGGTTCGGCGCACCGAGTTCCTCGGGTCGGCCCAGGTCACGCTGATCACCGAGCGGCGCACCCAACAACCATGGGGCGCGCAAGGCGGCGGGGACGGTTCCTCGGGTCGGAACAGCCTCGAGATCACGGGAGAGGACGGCACTCGTTCGAGGCGCAGGCTGCCCGGCAAGATCACCGTCAACGTCGAGCCGGGCGACATCATTCGCCTCGAAACTCCCGGCGGCGGTGGCTGGGGCGAGCCTGCCTCGCCCTAGGATTCGGCGCTAAACTGAGGGCAACGGGCAGCGGAGGAGCGAACATGTCGGACGGTTCTGACCGGCTCGAACGCGATGTAGAAGAAGTGCTCTCGAACATCGAGGATTTCGATTGGCGCAGACGCCAGTCACGGCGACCGGGGCCGATCAGGATCGCACTGCAGCGGTTCGGGTCTGGACTGGTGAGCCGGGCCGCGGCGCTGACCCCCAACCACTTGCTGCTGCTCGGCGCAGCGCTGCTGATCGTCGGCCTGGTACTGCGCGGCGGCGGCCTCTGGCTTGCGATCGTCGGCATCGTCGTCTTCCTGATCGGGCTGTTCTGGACCTCGCGCGGCGGCAACCGTCAGGCCAACCAGCCCCGGGGCGGCTATTGGCGCGATCGCTACATCAGCTACGAACAGAGCGATACCAACCCGCTGCGAAGATTCTTCCGCCGCAACCGCTAAGCCGCACGGTGCGTTGGTTCACCGCCGTCCTTCTTCTCTCTTTCGCCTTATTCCTCGCGTCCTGCGCGGATTCCGAGCAAGCCCAGCAGGCGCGTCCAACCGACGCTGAACAACAGCCGCAGTCGCAGCAGCCTCAGGACGAGCACGGCCTCAACCAGGAAGCACAAGAGCCCCAGCCGCAGCAGACCGCTCAACCCTTAGCAGGAGATCAACCGGCCGAGCAGGAGCCGCACCCCGATGCAGTCTCGTCATCCGAGCAGCAGGAACCTCAGCAAGACGAACCTGACTTCACAATGCCGGAACCGTCCGGACCGGACGCTCCCGAGTTCGACTTCGAGGTAGCGATCGACTACCTGACCAGGCTGGTTGAGGATCTCGGTCCCCGAGCGACGGGAACGGACGAGGAACAAGCGGCCGCAGCCTGGATCGCCGACGAGTTCGAGAGTCTCGGCTACGAAGTGGAGATCCAGGAGTTCGGCTATCGGGTCATGGCGTCGTTCTCGCGCATCGATCTCGCGGAGAACAGCAGCCTCTACGGCTTCCGATTCCCGAACTCGGGCACCGGCGTGGCGACCGGCACACTCGTCGATGTACCAGGAGTGGGCGAGGAAGCGGACTTCGCGAGCGTCGACGTGAACGGCAAGATCGCCATCGTCGTTCGCGGCCGGATCGAGTTTCGAGTCAAGGCAGCCAATGCCCAGGCAGCCGGTGCTGTCGCGTTGATCATTGTCGACAACACAGTGATCCGAGGAGCCACGGGCACGTTTGGTGCGTACACGAGCGAGATTCCCGTCCTGCTGATCAGAGGCGACGACGGCAGCCGGCTACGTCTTCGATTGGGCCAATCGCTGACCGTGCCTGAGGCGCAACCGCTGACCGGCGCGTCGCAGAATGTGATCGCTCGCAAGCCAGACGGCGAGTGCCGTGTGGTGGTCGGCGGGCACTACGACACTGTGCCCGCCGTCGATGGCGCCAACGACAACGCCTCGGGAACGGCCCTGACGTTGGCCTTCGGGGAGCTCTGGGCCGGACATCCGAGCTCGTCGGAACTGTGTTTCGTCGCCTTCGGCGCCGAGGAGATGGGGCTGCACGGCTCGGCGGCGTACGTTCGAGCGCTCCGCGCAGACGGTGAGCTGGCCGAAGTGACGGCGATGCTGAACCTGGACGCCATTGGTGACGGCCGGCCCCCGTATCGCATTGTCGTCTCCGCCGAACTCAGCGGCCTCGCAGATTTGATCGCCGGCGAGGTGCAGATTCCAGCCGGGCTGGGACGCTTGCCGATGGAGGTTGGCTCGGATCACGCCAGCTTCGCGCAGGACGGCGTTCCCGTGGTGTTCGTCTTCGCCCCGGGCGCGATCCTGCATGTTCCCTCCGACAACCTCGACAACTTCAACGAAGAGGTCTTCGAGGACATTTCGCGCTTCAACCACGCCATGCTCGGTTGCTTGCTCTTGCGGGCCGGCAGTTCGATCACTCCGAGCGTTCCCTGCACGGAACGGACGCCATAGGCAAATCGCCGTGCGACACTAGAGGTGTGAATCGCGTTCGAACCCTCTTCGCACTTGCACTGCTCGTCGTTGCGGTCGCCGCCTGTGAGAGCGAAGCGGCCCCGACGGAGGTCCCGGAGACGGTTCGCCAGGCGGAACCGAACATGGTCCGCGAGGACATCCCCGTCGAAGCGCTGCCCGACCCCCTGCCTGCGCCCTACCTGTTCGTCGATGAAGTGACCGAAGAGCGCGCGCCCATCACCGAGACGATCTATGTGGTCCAGCCTGGCGACACACTAGCGACCATCGCCACTCGCTTCTGCCTCACGGTCGAAGAGGTCCAGCGGCTCAACAACATCGTCGACGTCGACGCGCTCGACGTCGGCCAGGAGCTGCGTATCCCAATCCGCGAGGGAGGTTGCGGTGCCGCAAACCCCGCGGCCACGGATGACGAGGGCGTCTCGGATGAGCCGCAGCGTTTGCCGGGCGAGATCTACATCGTCCAGGCAGGCGACACCCTGGCCGACATCGCCTTCGCCTTCGGATACACCTGGGTCGACCTGATGAACTACAACGGCCTCACCGAGGCACAGGCGGCGAACCTGCAGATCGGGCAGGCGTTGATCATCCCTCCGCCAGCCGAGCAACCGGAGCAGGAAGCCGAGCAATCCGGGCCCACGGAGCCGCCGGGATAGGTCTCGGCGCCAATTCGACCGTGTTATCCATTGATTGTCCGCGCCATACCCCCTGTAGTAGCCTCAACCACTGCGAGGCGGCGACGAATCGGGTCTCTCAAGAGACCGGTTGACGGGTGATACATGGTCTCAGAACCTGCTCAGCAACCTTCGCAGCGCGGGATCGATTTCCTCCTACAGGAAGTCGCCGAACGCCGACTGAACGGGAACGCTCAGGAATCGCGCGCAGCCGCACTCGAACGCCAGCACGGTCGCGGCAAACTCAGCGCCCGCGAGCGTCTCGACATCCTCTTTGACGCCGGTTCCTTCACCGAGATCGATCCGTTCGTCAAGCATCGCGGGACAGGGTTCGGTCTTGAGAACAACCGACCCGAAGGCGACGCCGTCGTTGTGGGCCATGGCACCGTGGACGGCCGAACCGTCTTCGCCTATGCCCAGGATTTCACCCTGTTCGGCGGCTCGGTCTCCGAAGCTGCAGCCGAGAAGATCGTCAAGATCCAGGACCTCTCGATGAAGGTCGGCGCGCCGATCGTCGCGATCAACGACGGAGGCGGCGCTCGGATCCAGGAAGGCGTCACATCGCTGCGCGGTTACGGCGAGATCTTCCTGCGCAACACGCTCTCCTCCGGACTGGTGCCGCAGATCGCGGTCTGCGCCGGACCCGCAGCGGGCGGCGGAGTCTACTCGCCGGCGATCATGGACTTCATCTTCATGGTCCAGGGCACCGGCCAGATGTACATCACCGGTCCCGACGTGATCCGGGCGGTTTCGGGCGAAGAGGTCACCCACGAGGAGCTGGGCGGCGCATTGACCCACGCCACCAGGACCGGCGTAGCTCACTTCTGCATTCCCGGTGAAGAGGCCACGCTCAACAGCGTGCGCCAACTCTTGACCTTCTTGCCCCAGAACAACATGGAGGATCCGCGCTGGACCGATACCGGCGATTCGCCCGAGCGCAAGCTCGACAGCCTCGTCGACATCGTCCCCGCCGACTCCACTCGTCCCTACGACATTCGCAGCGTGATCCGCGAGCTCGTCGACAATGGCCAGTTCATGGAGATCCAGGCCCAGTGGGCGCGCAACGTGGCGATTGGCTTCGCTCACATGGGCGGTTACGGCGTCGGCATCGTGGCCAACGACCCGGACACGCTGGCCGGCGTGCTCGACATTGACGCTTCGCGCAAGGCGGCCCGATTCGTCCGCTTCTGCGACTGCTTCAACATTCCGATTGTCACCCTCGTCGACGTGCCGGGCTTCCTGCCGGGAACGCAGCAGGAGTACGGCGGAATCATCGCCCACGGGGCCAAGCTGCTCTACGCCTACGCAGAAGCGACGGTGCCCAAGGTGGCGGTCACGCTGCGCAAGTCGATCGGCGGCGCCTACGTCGTGATGAGCAGCAAGCACCTGCGTTCCGATGTCAACCTCGCCTGGCCGACGGCGCAGATCGCAGTGACCGGCTCCGACGGCGCAGTCAATATCATCCACCGGCGCCGAATCGCCGCTGCCGACGACCCGACCGCCGAACGAGCCAAGCTGATCGCCGAGTACGAGGCAGAGTTCTACCGCCCTTACCAGGCGGCCGAACTCGGATTCGTCGATGACGTGATCCACCCCCGCGACACCCGTACCGCCATCTTCCGAGCCCTCGACATGCTCGCCGACAAGGTCGACACCTCGCCGCCCAAGAAGCACGGGAACATCCCCCTCTGAGTAACCCTCGCTGAGTAACACTGCGCCGTTCCCAACGTCTGATCGTCAGTACCGAACTGGATCCCGCCATGGCTATCGAACCCGACGCCCTCCAGCGCATCGACGCTGCGTACGCAACGCTCCGCGACGGCATTGCCGTCGGACGGGAACGAGTTGACCGCCCGCTGACGCTGACCGAGAAGATCCTCTTCGGCCACTTCGTCGACCCACAGAATCAACCGATCGAGCGCGGCGTCGACCACGCCTCGCTCCAGCCCGACCGTGTCGCCTTACAGGACGCCACCGCTCAGATGGCGCTGCTCCAGTTCGAGCTCGCCGGACTCCAGCGAGTCGTCGTGCCGACGACCGTGCACTGCGACCACTTGATCCAGGCCCGCGTCGGCGCCGACACCGACCTTCAGGTGGCCGTGACCGAGAACGAAGAGGTCTATGAGTTCCTGCGCAGCGCCGCCGCGCGCTACGGCGCTGGATTCTGGAAGCCCGGATCGGGCATCATCCACCAGGTCGTGTTCGAGAACTACGCCTTTCCCGGCGGCATGATGATCGGTACCGACTCGCACACGCCCAACGCCGGTGGCATGGGCATGATCGCGATCGGTGTCGGCGGAGCCGACGCGGTCGACGTGATGGCCGGCCTCGGTTGGGGCGTCACGATGCCGAAGCTGATCGGGGTCCACCTGACCGGCGAGTTGGACGGCTGGACCGCGCCCAAGGACGTCATCTTGCGCGTCGCCGACGAGCTCACCGTCAAGGGCGGTACCGGCGCGATCGTCGAGTACTTCGGGCCGGGACTCGAATCCATGAGCGCCACCGGTCGCGGCACGGTGACCAACATGGGTGCCGAGATCGGCGCGACCACTTCGCTCTTCCCCTTCGACTCGCGAACAGCCGACTACCTGCGCAGCACGGGCCGCGCCGAAATCGCCGAGCTGGCTGAAGCCAATGCCGAGCACCTTCGCGCCGACGACGGAGTCGAGGACGCCCGCCACGAGATCTTCGATCGCGTGATCGAAATCAATCTGAGCGAACTCGAACCTGCCTGGGTCGGCCCGCACACCCCCGACCTGCGCAACACGGTCGCCGAAATTCGCGACTTCATGGAAGGTCAGAGCTACCCACTCAACGTGACCAACGCCCTGATCGGATCCTGCACCAACTCCTCGTACGAGGACATGAGCCGCGCCGCAAACATCGCCCGTCAAGCCGCGGAAGCCGGCCTCGAGTTGCGAGCGCCGCTCCTGGTGACCCCGGGCTCCGAACAGATCCGCGCGACAATTCACCGCGACGGTCAGATCGAGGCCTTCGAGTCGGCCGGCGCGACCGTTCTCGCCAACGCGTGCGGTCCGTGCATCGGACAGTGGAAGCGGGAGGACCTCGAAGGCGACGAGCAGAACACGATCGTCACCTCGTTCAATCGCAACTTCCCCGGCCGCAACGACGCCAATCGCAACACCCTCGCCTTCATCGGCTCGCCCGAACTCGTCGTGGCCACCGCCTTCGCCGGCGAGATGGGCTTTGACCCTCGCTCGGACGCCATCGCCACGGGCGGTGGTGAGTTCCGCTTCTCGGCCCCAACCGGCGACGAACTGCCAACCGACGGCTTTGACTCTGGCGACGAAGGATTCATCGCTCCACCTGAGGACGGCAGCGGCGTTGACGTCATCGTCAGCCCCGAGAGTGACCGCCTCCAACGGCTGACTCCGTTCGAGGCCTGGGACGGCAACGACTACACCTTCATGTCGCTGCTGCTCAAGACCCAGGGCAAGACGACCACTGACCACATCTCGCCGGCGGGCTCGTGGCTGCGCTTCCGCGGGCATCTCGAGAACATCTCCGGCAACCTGTTCAGCGGCGGCGTCAACGCGTTCAGCGGAGGCACCGGCACGACCTTGAACCAGATCTCCGGTCAGCACGAAGAGTCCGTCAGCGACGTCGCGCGCGCGTACAAGGACGCCGGCATCCGTTGGGTCGCGGTTGGCGACGAGAACTACGGAGAAGGCTCCAGCCGTGAGCACGCCTCGATGGAGATTCGCTGGAGCGGCGGGTACGTCGTAATAGCCCGCTCCTTCGCCCGGATTGCCGAGACCAACCTGAAAAAGCAGGGCATCCTCGCCCTGACCTTCAGCGACCCGGCGCATTACGACCTCGTCACACAGCTTGACCGCTTGAGCGTCCTCGGTCTCTCCGATTTCGCCCCGGGCCGGCCCCTGACGCTGCGCATCGACCACGTCGACGGCTCGTCGGACGAGGTATCCGTCAACCACAGCTACACCGACGAGCAGGTCACCTGGTTCCAGGCCGGCAGCGCCCTGAACAAGATCGCCGCCTCCCAGTAACCAGGCTTGGTCTCCCTCACAGACCGCAGCGAGGTCGAACATCCCCATCCTTTCTCCCCCCGCTTCGCGGGGGGAGATGCCGCAGGCAGAGGGGGGCACCGATCGCGAGCAACGCGAGCGCTCGTCTCAGCCGCGCAGGTAGCAGACCCAAACGCCTCCATCGGATAACAATAGGCACAGTCCCATCACTCCCCCACGGGCGCGGACGCCCGTGCCCGGAAAGGTCCAGAGTTATGCGAACGAAGGTGACCGTTATCGGAGCCGGAAACGTCGGCGCGACCACCGCTCAGCGACTCGCCGAGCGCGGGTACGCCGACATCGTCCTGGTCGACATCGTCGACGGCCTGCCCCAGGGCAAGGCGCTCGATATGTACGAAGCGTCGCCGGTCGTCGGAGTCGATTCCTGCATCACCGGGGCCACCGGCTACGGTCCGACCGCCAACTCCGACATCATCGTGATCACCTCAGGTGTGGCCCGCAAGCCCGGCATGTCGCGCGACGACCTGCTGCAAATCAATATGGGCATCGTCGATTCGGTCACCCGCGACGCCATCGCCGAGTCTCCGAACGCCACCATCGTCGTCGTCTCCAACCCGCTCGACGCGATGTGCCACGTCGCCTTCGACGCAGCGGGTATCCCCAGCTCCCGCGTTGTCGGCATGGCCGGCATCCTCGACACCGCCCGCTATCGCTCCTTCCTCGCCGAGGCCATCAACGTCTCGGTCGAAGACATCAACGCCTTCGTCCTCGGCGGTCACGGCGACACGATGGTCCCGCTCGCCTCCTACACCACCGCCGCCGGCATCCCAATCACGAAGTTGCTGCCCCAGGAGCAGCTCGATCAGATCATCCAGCGAACCCGAGACGGCGGCGCTGAGATCGTCAACCTGCTCAAGACGGGCTCCGCCTTCTACGCGCCCTCCGCCGCCGTCGCCCAAATGGTTGACGCCATCGCGCTCGACAAACGCCGCATCCTCCCCTGCGCCGCCCTGCTCGAAGGCGAGTACGGCGTCGACGGCCTCTTCATCGGCGTGCCCGTCGTCCTCGGCGCGAACGGCATCGAGAAGATCCTCGAAATCGAACTGACCGGCGAAGAGCAGGCCCAGCTCAAGCACTCCGCCGACGCCGTCCAGGGCCTCGTCGACGACATGGCCCGCCTCAGCAACTGATCCCCCTCTCCCCCCGCTTCGCGGGGCGAGATGTCCCGCAGGGACAGAGGGGGGCGCCGACGACCGGCAAGAACCAAGGACCGAACAATGACCGAGATCCGAGTCGAATCCGACACGATGGGAACGATCGAAGTTCCCGCCGACCGCTACTGGGGCGCGCAGACGCAGCGCTCGCTGGAGAACTTCAAGATCGGCGGCGAGCGTATGCCCCGCTCGATCCTGCGAGCGATGGGCATCGTCAAGCACGCCTCGGCCAGCGCCAATCAGAAGCTCGGCCGGCTGGATGCCGAACTCGCCGACGCGATCCGTTCGGCCGGCCAACAGGTGATCGACGGCAACCTCGACGATCATTTCCCGCTCGTCGTCTGGCAGACCGGCTCCGGCACGCAGTCGAACATGAACGCCAACGAGGTGATCTCGAACCGCGCGATTGAACTGCTTGGCGGAGAGATCGGCTCCAAGTCACCGGTCCACCCCAACGACCACGTCAACATGTCGCAGTCGTCCAACGACGTCTTCCCCGGCGCGATGGCGATCGCGACCGCCGAACAAACTGTCCATCATCTGATCCCCAGCCTCCGCCACCTTCACGGCGCCCTCCAGGCCAAGGCCGAGGAGTGGACCAGCATCGTCAAGATCGGCCGCACCCACGTCATGGACGCCGTCCCCCTAACCCTGGGACAGGAATTCAGCGGTTACGTCCAGCAGGTCGCCTACGGCATCGAGCGCGCCGAGCAGACGCTCCCGCGCCTCTACGAGCTGGCCCTCGGCGGCACCGCCGTTGGTACCGGGATCAACTCGCACCCCGACTACGCGGTCAAGGTCGCCGAGGAAATCGCCGACTTCACCGGACTCCCCTTCGTCACCGCGCCGAACAAGTTCGAAGCGCTGGCCGCTCACGACGCCCAGGTGGAACTCGCCGGTGTGCTCAACACCATCGCCGTCTCATTGATGAAGATCGCCAACGATGTGCGCATGCTCGGTTCCGGCCCGCGCGCCGGTCTGGGCGAGCTGGTGCTGCCGGCCAACGAGCCCGGCTCGTCGATCATGCCAGGCAAGGTCAACCCGACCCAGTCCGAGGCGCTCACCATGGTCTGCGCGCAGGTCATGGGCAATGCCGTCGCGGTCTCCGTCGGCGGCTCCAACGGACACTTCGAGCTCAACGTGTTCAAGCCGGTCATGGCCTTCAACAACCTGCAGAGCATCAAGCTCCTCGGCGACGCCGCCGTCTCCTTCACCGACAACTGCGTCGTCGGGATCGAGCCCAACTACGGCCGGATCGATGAGCTGATGCGTTCCTCGCTCATGCTCGTCACCGCGCTCAATCCGCACATCGGCTACGACAACGCCGCTGCCATCGCCAAGAAGGCCCACGCCGACGACGGAACCCTGCTCTCCGCAGGCCTCGAACTCGGCCTCCTCACCGAAGAACAGTTCGCCGAGTGGGTCCGCCCCGAGGAAATGACCCGCCCCTAGCAATCAAACCTCCCCCCTTGCTCCGATCTCCCCCCGCTTCGCGGGGGGAGATGCCGAAGGCAGAGGGGGGCATTCCGCCCGTCGCCTCTACACTGCCATCGTCACGAAATCGAGAATCGGAGCACCCATGCCCAGCCGACGCAACATGATCGCCATGACCGACGAGGAAGCCAAAGAGTTCATCGAGACCGGCTGGACCCTGCAGGTCGCCTCCAACGGCAACAACGGATTCCCCCACATGGTCGCCATGTGGTACGGCGTCATCGACGACAAGATCCACTTCACCACCTACGCCAAGGCGCAGAAGGTGCTCAACCTCAAGCGCGACCCGCGAATCACGGTCATGCTGGAGTCCGGCGTCGAGTACTCAAAGATCAAGGGCCTCGTCATCGAAGGCGAGGCCGACGTAATCGAGAACGACCCCCAGCTCGTCATGGCCGTCCAGGACGCCACCGGCGAGAAGCGAAACCCCAACGCCCAGGGCCGCCCCTCGACCCCCATGGACGACGAACAGAGAGTCCGCCAGGCCTCCAAGCGAGCCGTCGTCCGCATCAACCCAACCCGCGTCTACAGCTGGGACCACGAAAAGCTCGGCGGCGTGTACTAAGGCACGTTCGTCATCCGGCGCCGTGGGCGTGCTCGCCGCCCTCCGGCCCGTAGAAGACCACCCAGACCGCCAGGTCGTCGCTGAACTCCTCGAACCGATGGCGCGCGCCGGCGCCGACGAAGAACGTGTCCCCCGGACCGCACGTCATGCGCTCCTCGCCCAACGCGAACACCCCCGTGCCCGAGGCGACGATGTACACCTCGTCCTGGTCGTGCGGACTCTGCTTGTCCACCTCCTGCGGCGTGTACAAGCCCACCGACATTGTCCCGTGCCGCAGCACTTCCTGGTATTCGCCGGCCGCGACCTGCTTCGCCATGGGGGACTCCTCGCTCTGGCCTCAGGATATGATCAGCAACGTCCCGACAAGATTGAGGATGCCAATCATGCCGCTCTCACAGCTGGAAGTCATCCAGGAAGGCCTCGACGGCATGCACGCCATGCTCGACGGCGCCGTCCCCGACATGACCGCCGACCAGTGGAACACCCGGCCCGCCGACGAAGGAGTCAGCGCGTTCTTTTCGCTCTGGCACTACGTGCGAACCGAGGACAACATCGTCAACTGGGTCGTCCACCGTCGCCCCACAGTCTGGCTAGACGGCGAATGGGACCAGCATTTCGGCCTGCACCGCACCTCTCAGGGCACAGGCATGACGAAAGCGGAAGCAGACGCTGTCCTGCTCAACGACGTCGACGCCTGGCTCACGTACCAGCAAGGAGTCTGGGTCGTCACCCGAGAATGGGTCTCGACCCTGACCGAGAGTGACCTCTCAGAGGAGCTCGTCATCCGTCCGACGCCGCCCATGTCGATCTGGCAGGCGCTCACCGGAATGCTCCTCTACCACGGCTTCCGCCACGTAGGCGAAGTCGAACACGCACGCGGACTCCTCGGTCTCGGCGGCCTGACGATCTAGTCCCACGTTCCCGTCGACGCAGCGGGACACTCCCCTCCCCCCGCTTCCTTCCCTCTCCCCCCGCTTCCAGCGGGGGGAGATGTCACGTAGTGACAGAGGGGAGCCACGCCCGACATCGTTCCTTGTTATCATCAGAACACACGTACTATCGAGACCCAGTAGGAACACTTCCATGCCAAACCCCTTCTACCTCCGCGCCAGAATCGACAACCTCTGGCGACGTTCCGGCGAACACAACCCGGGCTATATTCGCGTCAAGGCGCTCGACACCATCGTCCGCGAACTCTACGCCCCCAACGAGCGCGCCCGGCTCAATCAACACATGTACTTCGCCACGGACCCCTTCGATGTCGCCCGCCACCTCCTCCGAGACCTCCACGACCACCCCTCCGCCTCTCCCTCTCCCCCCGCTTCCAGTGGGGGGAGATGTCTCGTAGAGACAGAGGGGGGCTCCCCCCAAGCCCAGGACTCGGCCGAGGAAGACGACGACCCCTTGTAGCCGCCAACCCCCTCTCTGTTCCCGCGCGTTTTTTTCTGTCGCAGAGGATCACCCACCTCCGGCCCCGCCGTGCCCGGACTCCAATCTCCCACCATCCCAGCGAACAACGCTGCAGGCGATATCCTCAATCGCGAACCGTTTCAGACCAACAGACAGGACAGAGGATGACCGACTTCGGCGTATCGATGTTCCCGACCGACTACGCGATTCAGCCGCCCGAGCTGGCGCGTGAAGTGGAAGCGCGAGGCTTCGAATCACTCTGGTTCCCCGAGCACACCCACATTCCGACCTCGCGAATCTCGCCCTGGCCCGGCGGCGGTGACCTGCCCCAGGAATACTGGCACACCCACGACCCGTTCGTCTCGCTGATGGCCGCGGCAGCCGCCACTGACACGATTAAGGTCGGCACGGGAATCCTGCTCGTCCCGGAGCATGACGTGCTCGTCGCGGCCAAGTCGGCCGCCTCGCTGGACATGATCTCCGGCGGCCGCCTGATCCTCGGCATCGGCGCCGGCTGGAACGCCGAGGAGTTGGAGAATCACGGCTGGAACTTCAAGGATCGCTGGAAGGTGACGCGCGAGATCGTCCTCGCCTGGCGCGAGCTCTGGTCGAAAGACGAGCCCGAGTACCACGGTGAGTTTATCGACTTCGACCCGGTTTGGAGCTACCCCAAGCCCGTCGACGGGGACGTGCCGATCCTGCTCGGGGCCCAGTCGAAGTGGGCCTTCGACCGCGTCGTCGACTACTGCGACGGCTGGTTGCCGATCGCCTTGCGTGGCGACATGCGAGCCGACATGGAACAGCTCAAAGCCGCCGCCGACCGCGCCGAGCGCGACATGGACACGATCGATTGCACCGTCTTCGGAGTCGGACCGAATCCGGAGCAGGTGCAGGATCTGATCGACATCGGCTTCCAGCGGATCATCTTCGGCCTGCCCCCGGCGGACGCGAGCACCGTCATCCCGCTGCTGGACAGCTACGCCGCGATCAAGGCCGAGTTCAACGGCGGCTAGTCACAACATCTCTCCCCTCTCCCCCGCTCCGCGGGGGGAGATGCCGCAGGCAGAGGGGGGCTCGGTGAGCAACGAGGAACCAGTCCAGCGGCTCACGCGCGCCCGCCTGCGCCAGCTGCAAATGCTCAAGACCGCCCGCGAACGCCGCGAGCAGGGGCGCTTCCTGATCGATGGCGAGAAAATCGTCCGCGACGCGATCGACGCCGGCGCGCCAATCGTCGAGGTGCTGTCAACCCTGCCGGAGCGTTGGCGCGGCGTCCCGGTGCCGGTCACATCGCTCACACGCGCCGACGCCGAGCGTCTGTCCGACACGCGTACTCCACAGGGTCATTTCGCGCTCATCAGGAACGAGTTGAGGGGGTTCGAGGCGCCGGGGAAGGATCCCTGGCAGGTCGTCGCGCTCGACGGCATCCAGGACGCCGGCAATGTCGGCGGGATCATCCGCTCGGCCGCAGCCTTCGGGGTCGACTCCGTGCTGGTCGGTGCCAGGTGCGCCGATCCCACCCATCCCCGCGTGACTAGGGCGGCCACCGGCGCCTGGTTCCACGTGACGATTGCGCGCTCTGCCGATCTGATCGACGACATTGCGACATTACGCGATGCCGGGGCCAGCGTGCTTGCTGCTGAGCAGGGCGGTGACTCGCTGCACTCGCAGCAACTGCCGGCCAGGATCGTCTGGCTCTTCGGCAATGAAGGCTCGGGGATCAGCCCCGAGCTGGAACCCGTCATCGACTCCCGCGTGGCCGTGCCAATCGCCGACGCCGTGGACTCCTTGAACGTCAATGTCGCCGCGGGCATCATCCTTCATCATGCCTATGAGAGAGTTCGCGAAAGGAGCGCGAAGTGAAGATCACCACCTGGAATGTGAACTCGATCCGCGCCCGCGAGGATCGCGTGCTCAACTGGCTCGACCAGCATCAGCCTGACGTCCTCTGCCTGCAGGAGCTCAAGTGCACCGAGGAGCAGTTCCCCTTCGACGGCTTCGACGCGCTCGGCTACAACGTCGTCCTGCACGGCCAGAAGTCCTACAACGGCGTCGCGATCGCCTCGCTGGACTACCCCGATTGGGTCGAGGAGGCAGTGCCCTGGCCGGACGACGACCAGTCCCGCGGCATCGCCGCCGAGGTCAACGGGATGCGAGTGGTCAGCCTCTACTGCCCGAACGGGCGAGAGGTCGGCCACGATATGTATCAGTACAAGCTGGACTGGTTCGACCGGCTGCGCTCCTGGCTCGACGGACAAGACTCGGCAGGGGAGCTAGTGCTGACCGGCGATTACAACATCACCTTCGATGACCGCGACGTGAACGACCCCGAGTTCTGGCACGAGCGGATCCTGTGTTCGACAGCAGAGCGGGAACGGCTGAATGCCCTCGTCGACTGGGGACTGACCGACGCACTGCGCCTGTTCGACGAATCAGCCGGCGTCTATACATGGTGGGACTATCGCACCGGCGGCGTGCAGCAGGACAAGGGATTGCGCATCGACCACCACCTGATCAGCGAGCCGTTGGTCGAACGCGCGGTGGCGGTCGAGATCGATGTCGAGGAGCGGCAGATGGAGGGCGACGGCGACAAGCCGTCCGACCACGCGCCGGTCACACTGGTGCTAGAGGACTAGCCTCGTTCAACCCTGCAGCTTCCAACATGGCCGCACAGCGGATGACGGTCGCGTCGTTGCCCTCCCTGGCCACGAGTTGCACCGAGACGGGAAGGCCGTCCGAGTCCAGGCCGGCCGGTATTGCGATCGCCGGGGCCTGGATCAGGTTGGCCAGTGGCGTGTAGAGAATCGAGATCGTCCAGGGCGTGACCGATCTGCCGGCGATTTCGTCAATCACCGCCCCCTGTTGATGCGCCGCGATGGCACTGGTCGGAGTCAGCAGAAGATCGAAGTCGTCGAACCACGCGTCCATCGCTCGATTGAGCCTGTCGAGAGCTGCATAGGCTTCGGCGACGCGGACGCCGCTCAGTGAGCGTCCTCGCCTGAGACTGCCCAGGGTGTAATCGCTGAGCTCTTCGTCTCGTCCCACGCACATGTCGCCGTAGTTCGCAGCCGCACCGACGGCGGAGAGCGTCGGAAAGATCTCGTTGGGGTCCGAGATATTGGGTGACGCAGGCGACACCGAGGCGCCGGCCTTGCGCAACATTGCCGCCGCCGCCTCGACGCGGCTCGCGATCAGCGGCTCGCACGGCGTCGGCCATCCCAGCTGGCTCGTGAGTCCAATCCGCAGTCCATCAAGCCGTTCCGGCTTCGAGACGTCGCTCAACCGACCGCCAGGCGCACGAACGGACACAGGGTCAGCAGGGTGTGGTCCGACCATCACATCGTGCATCAGCGCGACATCGGCAACCGTTCGCGCCAGGACGCCGTCCGTGGAAATCTGCGACATGCCCGCGCCCCGAGTCCGGCGGGGAATCCTCCGACCGCTCGGCTTGAAGCCGATCACTCCGCAGTAGGCCGCCGGAACTCGGACCGACCCGCCGCCGTCAGTGCCGTGATGCAGCGGGCCGAAGCCGGCGGAGCAGGCCGCTGCCGCTCCACCGCTTGAACCTCCGGCCGTCCGCTCCCGGTTCCACGGATTCGCCGTCGCTTGCCCCAGCCGATTCATGGTCTGCGCGGCCAGTCCGAACTCGGACGTGTTGGTCTTCCCGAGGAAGACCGCACCTGCGTTCCGCAGCCGTTCGACAAACAACTCGTCGCGTAGCGCTGGCTGGTGGTCGGTCACGAGCGATCCCATCGTCGTGGGAACCCCCTGAACGTCGACGAGATCTTTCACCGTGATCGGTATGCCGAGCAACGGCGGCGGCGGCTTCCCATCTCGCGAGCTCCACGCCCGGGTGGCGACGCGCGCCTGCTCGAGCGCAGATTCTCGAGTCTGACTGATAAACGCATGCAGCGACGGCTCGAGCGTATCGATACGCTCGAAAATCGCTTCCACGACCTCCTCCGGCGAGCAGGTTCGAGCCTGGTACCCGGCCCGCAACTCTCGGGCCGAGAGTTCGTGAATCTCGGCCATCTAGAGGTTCTCGATCTGGACCGGTTCGATGTCGCCGGCCGGCGAGAAGCCGAAGATGCGGCCGTAGAAGTCAAGCTCCGCCTCGGTCGCGCGCTGGATGTTGGCCGCCTGGCGGAAGCCGTGCTGCTCGCCCTCAAACGCGATGTAGGCGACCGGCAGCCCTTTCTTGCGCAGCGCGTCAACCATCCGCTCCGCCTGGTTAGGCGGGACGATCTTGTCCTCCAGTCCCTGCAGGAAAATGATTGGACACGAAAGGCGGTCAACCGCGTGAATCGGCGAACGCTGTTCGTAGAGTTCTGCTCGTTCGGGATATGGACCGATCAACGAGTCGAGGTACCGAGACTCAAACTTGTGAGTGTCTTCCGCCAGTGCGGCGACGTCGGAGACGCCGTAGTAGGACGCGCCCGCGGTGAACACATCACCGAAGGTGAGTGCACCCAGCGTGGTGTAGCCGCCGGCTGAGCCGCCTCGAATGGCCAGTCGCGACGGATCGACATCGCCGCGTTCGACCAGGAACCTGGCAGCCGCCTCGCAATCTTCGCGATCGACGATGCCCCAGCGCCCATTCAGTTCCCGACGGTATTCGGTGCCGTAGCCGGTTGAGCCTCGGTAGTCGACATCGACCACCGCGAATCCTCGCGTGGTCCAGTACTGGATCGCCAGGTTGAATCCGGGACTCGTGGCGCTGGTCGGGCCGCCGTGGATGAACGTGACCAACGGCGGCAGTTCGCCGTCTGGGGCCCTGAAGTCCGGATTGCGCGGCGCGTAGTAGTAGGCATGGGATGTCTTCCCGCCTGTGGTCGGATAGTCGATGGCCTCGGCGGTCGAGAAGTAGGCGCGGTCAATGTCGGGCGACGCCGAAGCGCGAAGCGTCTCAATCTCGCCGTTGTCAACGTTGATCGCGACGAGCGCCGCGCCGACGTCCGGTCCGGCTGCGGCACAGATCACACGCGGTCCGCAGGCTGCGGTGAAGTAACCGAAGGTGTTGAACGGGGTCTCGAGCGCTCTCAGTTCACCCTCTTCGAGGTCGATCGCCCCGATTCGCCGGCCGTCGGCGTTGCCGTACTGCGCGACGAGGCAACACTTGTCCATCACCGCGTAGGTCGACATTGAGAATTCCCACTGTGGCTGGCCGAACTCCGCCTCCATCGGAAGCACCGGAACGAGTTGGCTGCCGTCCCAACGCTGGATGTTCCACCAGCCCGATTCGTCGGACACGCAGTACAGCGTGCCGTCGGTGCCCCACTGCGGTTCGATAATCGAGACATCTCCGCGTGCGTCGCCCGCGATTCGCCGCGGCGAGAGCAGGGCGCCATTCGTCGCGACCTCCGCCAACCACAGTTCCGTAGCGTCCCAGGGCATGTTGGGATGATTCCAGCAGACCCACGCCAGTCGGCGACCGTCGGGGCTCAGTCTCGGCGACGAGCAGAAGTCGAAGCCCTCGTGCAGCCGTACGATGTCGTCCGCCTCGGCCGCGCTTCCGTCGGTGGGAATCGACGCCAGGTAGTTCTCAGCCTCCAGGCCCTCGCGACGATGGTCCTCGACGACGCAGATCAGGCGTCCGCGCGTGTCGTCGACGGCGGCGTCGGCGTAGCGCAGCGGAAGCTCAGGCGTCAACGGCGTCGGTTCTTCCGATCCGTCAACCGGACGCCGGTACAAGCGCTGATCCGCGAAGTTGGAGAAGTAGCCCGCACCGTTCGAGACGGCGAACGAGCCGCCGCCGTACTCGTGAACGAGGGTTCTGGCGCTGTAGTCCGCTGTGGTGACCTCGCTCAGTTCGCCTTCCGCCGAGTAGCGCATCGCGGCGTAGCGGCCTTGCTCATCCGGGCGCGACTCGACCCAGTAGATGTCGTCGCCGTCGACATCGAGCTCGTCGAATCGCAATGCTCCAGCCGTCAGCAACTCCGTTGCGACCGGCGATTCCCATGCGCCGTATGGCGCGATACGCGGTTCGATCAAATCTTGACTCATCGTTGCCCCTCCCTCGCTGCAAACCTGCAATCATCGTATGCGAGCGTCAAGATCAGGTCTTCCGGCGGAGCCGACAACGGAGGAACAGCGTTGGCAGAACGCACTCGTCCATCCGCCCGCACCACGATTGAAGCGGCTCAGCGAGCCAGCACCGACCGACGTCTGGTCGATGCCCCGCTGGCCGCAGACGTGCGCCTGCTCAGCAGTCAACTGGGCAACACGATTCGTCGGGTTGACGGCGAGGAAGTCTTCAACGCCGTCGAAGAGCTGAGAGGCCTCGCTCAGCGGCGTCGCGGAGTGCGGCGAGAGCCCGAACCCCAGCTCACGGCCGAGATCGCGAAGCTCGTGAAGAGCTGGCCGCTGTGGTTGGCGGCGGAGGTTGGCAACGCCTTCCTCACCTACTTCCTGCTCACGAACACGGCTGAAGAGACTCACCGCATTCGGCGGCGACGGCTGCGCTCGTCCAATTCGCATGCGGCGCCGCGATCGATCCCGGCGGTGGTCGAGCAGCTGCTCTCGCAAGGCGTCAACGAGGACACCATTCGCTCTCAGGCATCCGGCATACACCTGCAACCGGTCTTCACCGCTCATCCGACCGAGTCGCAAAGGCTGACCATGCTCGGCACGCTGCAGGACGTGCATCGGCTGCTGCTGGAGCGTGAACAGGCGATTCCCTCGGAGTTGGAGGAGATCGACTCCGCTCTGCGCATGCACATCGAGGGGCTCTGGCAAGCGGATCACTTGCGCTACCGGCGGCCTACCGTGCTCGAGGAGTCACGCCTGTTGCTGCGGACGTTTGAGACCACGCTCTGGGACGCCGTTCCGGAGGTCACCCGTCGCTTCCGCCGAGCCACCGGCGTGCAGCCCGAGGACGCCCCGGCGCCAATCTTGCTTGGTTCATGGATGGGCGGCGACGCCGACGGCAATCCGAATGTGACACCGGACCTGACCTGGCAGACCGCACTGACGATGCGGGCAACCGTGTTGCGCTTACACCTCGGCGCGGTTCGTGCCATGGATTCGATGCTGCCCCATTCGGTACGACGGGTTGCGGCGTCTTCGCGCCTGGAGGACTCACTGCAACGCGACGCGCGCCGAATGCCGCGAGTACACGACCGCCTCGAGCGTCGCAACGCCGCAGAGCGATATCGACACAAAATTCGCTACATGGCGGCGCGACTTCAGGCAACGCTCGAGGCCGACTACGCCCTGCTCGACACCCGCGCGGCAAGTATCCACGACTCGAGATTGACCACAACCGAGCCGGACGGCGTTCCCTACGATTCCGTCGGCGATTATGTCGAGGACCTGGAAGCGATCGCGGAGAGCTTACGACTGCACGGCGCCGACTCCGGGGCCGAAACGGTCGTGCAGCCGCTCATCGATCGGGCGAAGTCGTTCGGTTTCCACCTGGCCACGCTCGACATCCGCGACCACGCCGCGCAGTTCCACGCCGCGGCCGATGCGGTACTGAAGGGACTCGACATCCAGCCGCCCGGCGGCAGCTACCTGCAGTTGAGTCCGGATCAGCAGGAAGAATTCCTGGCCGGCGAGCTCGATCGGGACTACTTCCCGGTCGGCCACGCGATGTCGACTCATGACGATGACACGCTGCGTCGGTTCCGTACCGCTCGACGGATCCAGCGAATCTGTGGCGAGGAAGCCGTGCAGACGTGCATCGTCTCGATGGCTTCGACGGCCGCCGACGTGCTCGCGCCGGTGCTGGTCGCCAGACAGGCGGGCCTCAACGACATTGGGCTTCGCGCTCCCGGAGGTGGCATACGTATCGCGCCGCTGTTCGAGCGTGTTCCCGACCTAGACCTCGGCCCGTCGGTCCTGCGCTCGTTGTTCAAACACGGCGCATATCGACGGCACCTGAAGGCGCACGGCGATCTGCAGGAGGTGATGGTCGGATATTCGGACTCGGCCAAGGATGCCGGTGTGTTGCCCTCGCTCTGGGGCCTGTATCGAGCCCAGGACGCAATGCACGAGGTCGCCCGCGAGGCGGGCATCGACTTGATGTTCTTCCACGGTCGGGGCGGGACGGTCAGTCGTGGCGGCGGACCGTCCCACGACGCGATTCTCGCCCTGCCCCCGCACACGACCGAGGGCGGGATCAAGTTCACCGAGCAAGGCGAGATGATCCAGTTCACGTACGGGATGCCCGGACTGGCAACGTGGAATCTCGAGCAGACGCTCGCCGCTGCGGTCGTCAAGCGCTTTGATCACGATCACAGCGACGCCCCGGATGCCGAGCGCGAGCGCTATCACGCAGTGATGGATGAGCTGGCCGAGAGTGCCGAACGCGCGTATCGCTCGCAGGTCGTAGACGACGCCGATCTGCATGCGTACTTCCAGCGAGTCACACCGATCGGGATGCTGGGCAATCTCGCGATCGGCTCTCGGCCGACCTTCCGCCCCGGATCCGACGCCAGCCTGACATCGCTGAGAGCCATCCCCTGGGTGTTCGCCTGGATGCAGACGCGCCACGTGATCACCGGTTGGATGGGCGTCGGCACGGCACTGGAACAGTTCGTTCAGAAGCATGGGCAGGCCGGCGAGTCGCTGCTGCGCGACATGCGCGACCACTGGCCGTTCTTCACCACGCTGCTCTCAAACGTCGAAATGGTGCTGGCCAAGGCCGACTTCGATGTCGCGGAACACTACGCCCGCACGCTTGGAGACGGCAACCGCGACCTCAGTACCTTTGGGCGCCTCAGCGAGGAGTACCAGAGAACGGTACGGATGGTGAATCGACTGTCCGACCAGGAGCGGCTGCTCGACGGTACTCCGGTCTTGCAGCGTTCAATCGACCTGCGCAACCCGTACGTAGACGCGTTGAGCTTCCTGCAGGTGGAGCTGCTCAGCCGGATCCGCGATCTACCGGAGGGCGATCCCGAGTACGCCGACACACTCGAAGCCATTCTGCGCAGCGTCAACGGCGTCGCCGCCGGCCTGCGCAATACCGGCTAGCAGCTTCCTTAAGAGACCACTTCCCAGTGGACCAGGGTGAACGGCTCGACCTCGTCGCTGCCCTCGTGATCCTCGAACACCGGGCGAACTTCCGCGCCGATCTCGACTGTCTGCATCGGGTCCCCGACGAGGTTGCCGACCATGCGGACGTTCTCGTGGTTGGGTAGTTCGACCAGGACAACGAGGTAGGGGCACGAGTCTTGCAGCGCGGGATGGACCGGGTGCCAGACTCGCTCCCACGAGTAGATGCGTCCGTTCCCCTCAACCTCTCGCCAGCCCAGATCGAAGCTGTGGCAAATGTGGCAGACCCACTCGGGGCCAAACTGGGGACGGTCGCACGTGTGGCAGTGCTGGACAAACAACTTGTGCCGCTTGAGGCCCTCCCAATATTCGGTGTCGAGCCCGTCAACGGCGGGAGCAGGCGCGGGCATACCCTCGCCGAGGTAGTACCTGGCTGGATTCGCCATTAGAGCACCGCCTCAGAACCGACGATCATGTCGGAGACCGGGGTCACCATCGGACCCGACGCGACCAGTGACACGTTCACGTCGTCGACCTGGTTGCAGGACTCGCCGCGTACCTGACGCACGGCCTCAATGTTCAGCTCCAGACCGTGCATGTAGCACTCGGCCAGGTTGCCGCCGCTCGTGTTGATCGGCATCTTGCCGCTCGGCGCGATCAGGTTGTCGAACGTGATGAACTCGTTGGCCTCTTCGTAGCTTGTCAGCCCGTGTTCGATGATGCTCATCACGACGCCGCCGGTGAAGTTCTCGTAGACCTGTGCTACGTCGACCTCTTCCGGCTTGACCTGCGCCATGTCGTACATGCGCGGCGCCACCGTCTTGAAGTTGGACGTCGCATAGTCGGTCGCGTTGTGCGAACCCGAGCCGGCCCGATTGCCCGAGCCGACCGCGCCGCCGAGGAAGTAGACCGGCGTCTTGGCGTAGTCCTTGGCCCGATCGGCCGAGACGAAGATCATCGCCGCTGCGCCGTCGTTCTCCTGGCAGCAGTCGAACAGGTGGAAGGGCTCAACGATCCAGCGGGACTGGTCGTAGTCCTCGGGAGTCAACGGTCGCCCGTACATGACCGCGCGCGGATTGTTCTGCGCGTGGTGGTACGACGCCAGCGAGCACGCTTTGAGCGTGTCCTGCGTGATCCCGTGGTCCTCGTACAGTCGGTGGATACGCATGGCGAACGACTGCGCTGGCGACATCAGTCCGTACGGCGCCGTGTAGGCCTGGTCGCCACGCACATGCGGCACGCGAGCGCCCTGGCCAAAGCGTCCAAACTGCCCCTGCGCCAGACCGCGGAAGACGACCACGGTGTCGGCCAGTCCAGTCGCCACCGCCGACGCTGCGTGGGCGCAGGCGGCCGATCCGCCGCCGCCGCCGCCGCCCCACTCCATGTTGGAGAAGCGCAGGTCCTCGATGTCGAGCGCCGCCGCGATCCGCGACGGGTCGTTGCGGTCGTTCGAGTACGAGGCAAAGCCGTCAATCTCACGCGGGTCAATCCCGGCGTCGGCGCTGGCCTTGAGGATGGCCTCGATCACCAGCTTGAACTCCGCATCCGGCGAGCGTCCCCGCTTGTAGTACGTCGTCTCACCGACGCCGATAATGGCTACTTCCCCGCGCATTGTGCGGTTACCCATCTCTCTTGTCCTTCCCTGCGCATGGACTGGACATGCGCGCCGACTGTTGAACCAACCCGTGATCGAAACTGCGGGCCTTCGCGCGCAGTTTACTTGATGTTCGAGCGAAATCCGTTCTCCACATGCGGCTATCGCCCCCTACTGCCCCTATTGCAAAGCGCCCGCGACGAGCGCCTCGCTGATCTCATCGTCCGGCACCGAAAGGATCTCCGAAAGCACGTAGTGCGTGTGCTCGCCGATCGCCGGAGCGGCGCGTCGCAGCCGGGCCGTCCCGCCGGAGAACCTGGTGACCAGACCGTCGTATGGGGTCGGGCCCATCACCGAATGGTCGAGCGTGACGAAGAACTCGCGATGCGTGAGTTGTGGATCCTCGTACAAGTCCGAGGGCCACTCGACTATCGAAGCGGGCACGCCGGCGGCGGTGAGCGCTTCCACGACTGCGTCGGCGGTCTGCGGCGCGCACCAGCCGGCAATCGCTGTCTCGATGTCGGCCTTCGCTGCGATCCGGGTCGAAAGATCGTCGTACTCGCTTCCTGACCAGTTCTCGAGGTCCGCCGCATCTCGCAGCGCCTGCCACTGCTCAGCGGTTTCGGTCGCGATCGCCACGTAGCGTTCCTCGTCGCCGACGCGGAAGACGCCGTTGGGTGCGGCGTATAGCGAACCATGGCCCGGAGCATCGGCGACTCGCCCGTTCTCGATGTAGTCGAGCAACAGCGGGGCGTTGAAGTGGATCCCCGCCTCGGTCTGTGCGAGATCGATGTACTGGCCCTTGCCCGTGAGGTCGCGATAGCGGATCGCCGCGGCGAGCGTGCCGGAACCAAAGCGAGGGTTGATGAAGTCGGTGTACGCACCCCACGTGCCGGCCGGCTGTCGGTCCGGCCATCCGGTGATCCTGTGCAGGCCGGACAGGCAGGCGCCCTGCAACCCAAATCCTGCGTAACTGGACTCGGGACCCCACTGACCTCGCAAGCAGGTGGAAAGCATGATGATCTCAGGACGCTCCTGGCTCAGCGTGGCGTAGTCGAGACCGAAGCGCTTCAGCGTGCCGGGCGTGAATGATTCCACTACGACGTCTGCCCAGTCGACCAGTTGTCTGGCATAGCTCAGACCCTGCTCGGTGTCGAGCCGGAGCGCGATGCCGAGTTTGGACGAGTTGAAGTTGGCCATGAACTGCGCGCGGTCGAGCCCGGGCTGGTTGTCCTTGAACGGCGGCGCCAAACGCAGCACGTCGGGCCGCGTCGCCGATTCGATGTGGACCACCGTTGCGCCATGATCGGCCATCGACTTCGAGATCAGTGGCCCGACACCGACCCAGGCGAAATCGGCGATCTTGACGCCGGACAGCGCGCCGCCGTCAACGCCGCGCACGCCGTTGGACGAGATCGGTGTCCGCGCCGCTCGCTTCGGCGCTCGTCCAATGTCGGCCAACAGGTGCTGGTCCTGTCCCAGCGTCGGAGCCGGACGGACCAGTTGTAGGGGGGTCTCGGACAGCTTGGCGAAGGGTCCGGGGTAGCGTTTGCCTTCCAGCTCCACCCAGTAGTCGCGCGCTTCGAGGTGCTTGTCGGCGGCGATATCTTCGACCGTGTAGAGCGGAGCCAGCATGAAGCCGTCCTTCACGGCTCGCGCGTAACACTCGGCCATCGTCCGCTTCGCCACGAAGCTGTGCAGCGCTTCATTGGCGAGCGCCATCATCCGACCTGCTTCTGCCGGATCCTCCATGGCAGCGCGACCGAGATCGGCGGCCCATTCGTCAATGTCGGCTCCTTCGAGTTCACCGCTCAACTCGCCGGATTCGGCGATCCACTTCATCACTTTGGTCGAGTGCCGCAGACCCAGTCCGCCGGGGACGATGCTGAACGTGATGTAACCGTCCGCGCACGGATGGATGGGGAACACAGCGGGGCCCTCCAGGACACCCACGGCGCGGTCCGCGCATGTGCCGGGAGGGTCTCCGCCGGTGTTGGGCGGAAAGCCGGTGGCGTGCATCAGCGTCCACACGATCGCCGCCTGCATCGACACATCCAGGTGCTGTCCCCGTCCCGACAGGTCACGCTCGCGCAGCGCGATCGCCGTGTCGGCTGCGGCCTGTACTCCGGCATGGATGGCCGCCTGTGGAAACCCCACCGGCACCGGCGGACGGTCGCCTTCGCCCTGCAGGCCGACCAGGCCGCCGGCCGATTCAATCGTCAGTTCGGTCGCCGGCCGGTCGGCCCACGGCCCGTCCTGCCCGTAGGGCGTGACGGAGACATAGATCAGATCGGGATGCTCCCCGTTGACATCGTCGTAGCTCAACCCCCAGTCGGCCATCGTCCCTGGATCGAACGACTCGATCAGCACATCGGCAGTGCCGAGCAATGCCCGGAAGTCGGCACGACCCTGTTCGTTGTCGAGGTCGATGATCACGCTGCGCTTGCCCAGCCCCATCGCGGCCCAATAGAGCGAGCGAGCCGGTTCCTCGTCGCTAAACGGAGCCAGATTGCGCGACGGCGTGCCCCAGGGCGGCTCGACCTTGATCACCTCGGCGCCCATGTCTGCCAGCACGCGACCGGCCATTTCCGATCTCGATGTCGCAAGATCCAGTACTCGCACCCCGCCCAACAACGTGTCCGAGACCTCAGTCGTCATTCCGCTCCTCCGATCTGCCCAACTCGAACCATCTCACGCCGCGTTACAGACGTGGACGAACGCTGCCAGTCAAGATACCGAAGCATGCCGTCTAGAGAACCAGGAACATCCTGATCAGCACGGAGAAAACGCCGAAAATCAGCAGACCCGCCAGGATCCACCAGAGCAGACGCGGCGCATCCTCGCGCGGTTCGTTCGCCCGGTTGTCGTGGTCGATCCAGTGCGCATGACGTTCCGGCGGCGGCCGGCGGCGGCGCGCCCCGGGCGAATCCGGCGCGGGCGGCGGCCAGACCTCTCCGCCGTTGCCATGGGATTCCACCATGTTCGGCTCCTCGCTCGCCGTCCGTACGGACCTGTGAGGTCAGTCTAGCCAGCGCGACAGCGATAGCCGGTCGCTTGAACCCTGCGCATAGTCAGAGCTGCGACTAACCTTTGCGTGAGCAGATATCAGGAACCGGAGTCTCCCGTGGCCCGCATCCTTGTCACCTCCACGCTCGCGCGAGACGGCAAGTCGGTTGTTGCCGCGGGGCTCGCGGCCGCGCTGCGAGCGAGTGGCGCAACAGTCAGACTCGCGCGAGTGGACGACGGCGATTCCGCCGCATCCGACGCCCGCCAGTTCTCGCGAGTCAGCGGCGTACGCACGGCTGCAGAGCCCGTCGCCGTGTCCGACATCCCGAACGACACGGAGCACGTGCTGATTGAGGCATCCTCGGCAGCAGGGGTTGACGCCGATCGAACCGTACTCGTCGTTCGACATGGCGAGGCCGACGACGACACGGTTGCTCGCGCACTGTCCGAGATACAGCCCGATGCGGTGGTTGTGAACGGCGTGGCGGAGCATGGCGGGCCTGCGGCGGCGGCTCGGATCGCAGAACTCGGTGGCAACGCCATCGCCGCCATTCCGCAGGATCGACAGCTCGCGGCGCCCACAGTACGTGACATCGCTCCCGCCGTAGAGGGTGAGCTTTCCGGCGAGGAAGACCTGTTCGACGAGGCGGCGCGGGACTTGGTGATCGGTCCGGTCAGCGCCCACGAAGGCATGGACTACTTCCGCAAGTACCCGGACAAGACCCTGATCACTAGGCACGACCGGATCGACATCGCGCTGGGCGCCCTCGACTACGAGCCGCTCTGCCTGATCCTCGCCGGCGGCGAGCCAACCTTGCCCTACGTAGCCCAGCGCGCGGAACGCGAGTCGTTTGCCCTGATCACCACATCGCAGACCACGCTGCAAGCGGTCGAATCGATCGGGCCGCTGTACGGAAACTCCGCATTCATTGGTGAGCGGAAGCTGGCCACCGCGATCGAGCTCGTCTCGGCCAACGTCCCGACCCAGGTGCTCGCTTAGAGCTTCCTCAGCAACGTGACGCCGTCGCCGACGGTGAGTTGCACGGAATCGACTCGTGGATCGTCTGTCACGCGCCGGTTGAAAGCATCGATCGCCCGCGTGTCCGGATCTCTGGCATCGCGATCTGCGACTTCTCCGCCCCACAGCGTGTTGTCGACGGCGATGAGTCCCCCGCCGCGCAGCAGCGCCAGTACGCCTTCGAGGTAGCTCCAGATCGGCTCCTTGTCTGCGTCGATGAACGCGAAGTCGAAGAAGCCGGCTCCTTCGCCACGCAACTGCGCGAGCGTGTCGAGCGCCGGCCCCAGCCGCAGATCGATCTTGTGACGGACACCGGCTTCGGACCAGTAGCGGCGCGCGATCGATGTCCACTCATCGCTCAGATCACAAGCCACGAGCCGACCGTCCTCAGGAAGAGCCTGCGCCACAGCCAGCGCCGATGCACCGGTGAAGGTGCCGATCTCGAGGGCGCGACGCGCCCCAGTCAGGCGCACGAGCCAGCCAAGCAGACGAGCCTGATCAGCGCCGATTTGCATACCGCCGGCGGGCATGCTCGACGTCTCTTCTCGAAGCCGGCGCCAGACTTCGTCTTCCCTCGTCGACGCTTCTTCGATGTACTCCGCCAACTCAACGGTGACTGAGACGGTCCTGATAGAAGTCATGGTTGAACTGTACCTGCGGGAGAGAAACGTTCCGCGGCGTCTTGCCCCTTGAGGGATTGGCCATAACACTATGCAAACAGTCGAGACTGTATGTGGCAACCACGACCAAGCGTGAATCGAGGGTGAACATGGCAGACGCGAAGCCCAAGACCAAGGCGCAGATGGCGAAGGCAATCGAAGCGAAAACGGATATCGCTAGCCGAGATGTGAATGAGGTGCTCGACGCCCTAGCCGAGGTCGTCCTGGAAGACCTGGCGGTCGATGGTCCTGGCTCCGTCACCGTCGCCGGGCTGCTCAAGGTCGACATTGTCGCCCAGACGGCCCGCCCCGAGCGCGAAGGACGCAATCCCGCTACCGGTGAGACCATCACTATCGCCGCGCGGCCCGCACTCGACCGCGGCAAGGTTCGCGTGCGCGCGCTGAAGCGCCTGCGCGACGTCCTCTAATCCCCCGATCCCGAGCTCTCGATGCCACCGCTTCCGCCGACGCATAAGGCCGGGCGGGAGCTGATCGAGCGGCTCGCACCACACGCAGAGTTTCTATCGCAGCAGGCAGCGGCGCGCGACCGTGACGCTGGATTTCCATTCGCGTCGTTCGATCTCTTGCGCGAGATTGGCTGGATCGCGGCCCCAATCCCCCGCGAGTACGGCGGCGGAGAATGTTCCCTCGCGGACCTCGTCGCGGCGCAGACCGCGCTCGCCAAGATCGACATGGCGCTTGCCTTCTCGTGCGGCATGCACCTGATGTCGGTCGGTTCCGAGCGTTCGAACCTGAACTGGCCCGCACAACTCCGCGATCGCATTTTTCGTTCTGTGGTGCAAGAAGGCGCGCTCTGCAATCAGGTCGCGTCGGAACCGGAGCTCGGCTCGCCGCAGGGCGGCGGCCGACCACAAACGGCATTGACCCCAGACGGACCCGGTCGCTGGCGGATCAACGGGCGTAAGTCGTTCACCACCCTGGCCCCCGACCTGACCTGGTTCCTAACCTATTGCGCACTCGAGGACGGCTCGGGCATGCTCGCGCGGGTCGCGGTACATCGAGACTCGCCCGGCTTGCGCATTGAAGAAACTTGGGACGTCGTCGGATTGCGCTCGACCGGTTCGCACGACGTCTGGTACGAGAACATCGCCGTCACCGACGACGAGTTCCTGGTCAAGCAGGATCCGGCCAGGTCCGGACAGCGGCACGGCGATTTCGCCTGGTTCGCGCTGCTGGTCTCGGCCGCGTCGCTCGGCGTCGCCGAAGCGGCTCGCGACTACACGGTCGAGTTCGCCCGCAATCGCCGCCCCGGCGGCGCTCCGGGCGTGATTGGAAGTCTGCCTACCGTGAGAGCGCAGGTCGGCGAGATCGATCTGCGAATCATGACTGCCCGTGCCTTGCTCCACGAAACCGCCTCGGCCTGGGACACGCTCGACGCCGAGTCAAGAAGCAGTATTGGGCCTCGCGTCGCTGCAGCGAAGCTGCACACCAGCGATTCCGCCGTCGATGTCGTCGATCGCTGTATGAGGCTGGTTGGCGGCATCTCGCTGCACCGGTCCGAGCCGCTGGAGCGCTACTACCGCGACGTCCGAGGTCCTCTGCACAACCCGCCGATCACTCCACGCGGGCTTGAAGTGATCGCCTCCGCGGCGCTCGATCCGCTGCCCGAATCTACTTCTTGAACGTCGACAGCAGCCGTTGCGCGACGGCCAGGCGATCGTGATCGGTACTCCCGGTTCCGAGCTGGAGCCAACGGAGTTCTCTCGCCCAGCGTTCGAGGGGAAGATCGGCCGAACCAGCGGCGGCGCCGTGTAGGGACATCGCGCGCTCGACCACGTCGACCGCCGCACTCGTCGCGAACGCGGTCGCCTCTAACCCAACAGCCTCGACCGGGTCGGAGCCCCGCAGGTACATGGCCCGTGAAGCGGAAACGGCGATCTCGTTGTCGGCGAGCGCGAGCTTCGCGCGTTCCCCCTGCGCCAGCGGCAGGCCGCGCTCCCGCCGCGACCAGACGACGCTGCGGCACATGTCCTGCGCCGCAGACGCGATCCCGGTGACGTGCGCTGCCGTAAACAGTCGACGCCGCATCACGAGATCGTTCGCGAATGACGGTCCCTGACCCGGTTTACCGAGCAGATTCGACTCAGGCACCTTGACCGCGGAGAGATTGAGTTCCATCGTGTCGCGACCGGTCGCGATCGTTGGCCAGCGACGCCAGTGCTGAAATCCCTCGCGGTCTGTTTCGACGAGGATCGCGGAGACCCCGCTCCGCTCGCCCGGAACCTCTTCGGTGTTGGCGTAGACGATGCCGAACGCCGCGTCTGATGCGTCCGCCACGAACAATTTTGTGCCGTCGAGCATCCAGCCTCGCGGATGCTTCTGAGCGCGAATGCGAACTCCGTCCGTCGGCAAATGCTCGAGATCGGGATCTTCGAGTCCTCGAAAGCATGTCGCATCGCGGTTCAGCAGGGGCGCGAGAAATCTCTGTTTCTGCTCGTCAGCGGCGGCGTAGAGCTGCGGGGGTGGATCGGGATCGAACAACCCGTAGGCCGGATTGAGCACTCCGGCCCGGTGTTGCGACAGCTCCTCCGCAATCCGCAGGCGGTCGGTGTCGGAGAGCACGTTGCCGGGGCCGACGTCAGCCGCCGGCGGCGCCATCAAGTGTGCGATGCCGAGTTCGGCGGCCCGGGCCAGGAGTTGCTCATGGACGTCGGCAGGGAGTCGCGGCGCATTGGGTTCGACGCGCTTCTCCTGCAGCCAGAGTTCCCGCCGGACAAAGCGGCGGACCGCATTGACGATGAGGTCGAGTTCTTCACTCACGATCCACCGTCCGGCCACGACCTGCCATTGTTCAGCCGAGCGCGCCACTGGCGGCCAGGTCTGCCAACTCGTCGTCCGACAGTCCCAGCTCTTGCAACACTTCGTGCGTATGCTGTCCCGTCTTCGGAGCCGGTCCGCGCGGCCCGACATCCGCCCCGGCAATGTCGAACGGCGTGTTCAACGTCCGGAACGGTCCTTCTGGACCATCGATCTCAGTCCAGGCGTTCATTGCTTCCATCTGCGGGTCGTGGATCACTTCGGGCAGCTCAGCAACCGGCGCCCACGTCAGTGCTTCGGCGTTGAGCAGGGGCGTCCATTCCGCCAGCGTCTTTGAACTGAACACCTCGCGCATGGCGCCCGTCAGTTCCGCGGTGTGTTCCCTCCGCCCCATGAGCGTCGAGAAGCGATCGTCTTGCATCCAATCAGCTTGTCCCATGGCGCGGCAAGTCGGAATCCAGTGACGGTCGGGGGTCGGCATGATCAGCATCAACCAGCGACCGTCGGCGGTCTCGTAGTGGTTGAATAGCGGGTTGCCCGGCATGACCCGGTCGATACGCGACGGCTGGTCTTGCAGGATCAACGATGGCGCGATATCGGCGCCGATCGTCCAGACGCCGGTGCGTTGCAGCGTGACTTCCACGTACTGACCCTCGTCCGACAGGTCTCGCAACCGGAGCGCCGCGAGCGTCCCGGAGAGCAGGTTGAGCGAAGTGGTGTGGTCTCCCTGGCCAGGCCGGCAGGGCATCGGCGAGCCGTCCGGATCACCCATCAGGCTCATGATTCCGGAACGTCCCCAGAACGCGGAGTGATCGAACGCCATCATCGCGTTGTCGGGACCGCGCGTGCCGTAACCGGTCAGCACGACATAGATCAGTCGAGGATTGACCTCCTTGAGCGATTCCCAGGAAAGGTCATAGCGGGCGATGCGAGGCGCGGTGAGGTTAGTGATGAAGATGTCCGCCTCGGCGATCATTCGCTTCACGACATCGCTGCCGCCCGGAGCTTCCAGCGAGAGCGCCACACCGCGCTTGCCGCGATTGTCAAGCTCGTAAGGCGCATCCACATCAACGTCCGAGTCGAAGTCCGGCTTCCGGCTCGCCATCATGAAGCTGTGCCAGGGATCGCCGACGGGATTCTCGACCTTGACGACATCCGCACCCAGATCCGCCATCAGAGCCGCCGCCGAAGGCGCCGCCAGCCAGTTCGCAACCTCAATCACACGAATCCCCTCAAGCGGCGCAACCATATTCGTCCCCTTCGTTAGCTTGCAGTCCGATCCTACCCGTCACTGCGCTTCGCCGCGCCGATTTCAAAGGAGTCGTCCATGCAGCACCGACCGACCGCCGCCAGGGTTCCCGATCCCGGGATCCGCGCCCTGTTCACTCGCGAAGCTCGCTGGCAAGCCTGGCTCGACGTCGAAGCCGCGCTCGCGCGCGCCGAAGCGGAACTGAACATGATTCCCGCCGACGCCGCGGTCGAAATCGCCGACCATTGCCGCCTCGAGCTGCTCGACATCGACAACATCGAGGCCGGACTGGCCGTCACGGCGCATCCGCTGGTCCCGCTGATCTGGGAGCTGGATCGCATCCTCGGCGACGAGGTCGGCGGCTACGTGCACTGGGGGGCGACAACCCAGAACATCACCCAGACCGGCGACATCATCCAGCTTCGCGCCGCCCACGAGATCATCCTCGGTCAGATCGGTCAGGTACTGTCGCTGCTCGCACCGCTTGCGGAGCGCCATGCCGACGATCCCTGCGCCGGGCGCACCCATGGTCAACACGCCGTCCCGGCGACGTTCGGTTACAAGGTCGGCGCCTGGATCGACGAACTCTGCCGACACGTCGAGCGGCTGCGCAGCGCCGAACCACGCGTCTTCGTTGCCATGCTGGGCGGCGCGGCCGGCACACTGGCATCGTTCGGAGCGCCGGGCCTGGCGGTGCACGAAGGCATGGCCAGGCATCTCGGGCTGCTGCCAATGCCGGTTCCCGGTCGCACCAGCCACGACCACCACGCCGAGTACGCCGCCATCCTCGCCATGCTGGCCGCAACCTGCCGCAAGATCGCCGACGAGACATACACATTGATGAAGCCCGAGTTCGGCGAGATCGAGGAGCCGGTACCGCCCGGCACCGTCGGCAGCAGCACGATGCCGCAGAAACGCAATCCCAAGCTCTCGCAGGACATCCGTGCCGCCGCAGCGCAGGTCACGACGCTCTTCCCACTCGCCCTCGATGCGATGCGCACCGAGCACGAGGCCGACGGTTCGACCAGCGTCATGGTCGAGCGCGTGGTGCACGGCTCAATCGAGCTGGTCGGAGACATCCTCGCGCGGTTGACGCTGCTGTTCGACGGCATCGACGTCAAGCCGGAACGCATGAGAGAGAACCTCAATCTCTCCGGGGGTTTGATCATGAGCGAGCGGATCATGCTCGCCCTCGGCGAGCAGCTTGGCCGACAGCGCGCTCACGACATTGTCTACGAGCACGCCCAGGACGCCGCTGTGCAAGACGTCTCATTCCGCGACCTGCTGGTCGGAGACGAGGAAGTCCGTCGCCATCTGAGCGAGGAAGAGCTGGACCACCTGCTGGATCCGGCGACCTACACCGGAGCCTGCGGCGAGATCGCACGTCTGCAGGCCCGACGTGCCCGTGAAGTCGCCGAACGCCTAGAATCCGCCCAGAGTTGAGCGGATCGTTCCCACTGGAATCGAGCAGATCATGTTGAAATGGATCGTCCCTGTTTCGCGCAAGCAAGGCGTCGAGCGTGAGTCGTTCTTCGAGTTCTGGCGCTGCGTTCACGCGCCGCACGTGGCCAATCTGGCCAAGCCGGTGCGGTATTGCGTCACGTTCTTCGACAGCCCCGGCACGCTCGGCGGACCTCCCACGACCGATGAGATGCCCTACGACGGCGTCGCCGAACTCTGGTTCCGCAACTTCGAGCACTTCAACGAGGCATTCGGTGAAGATCGCGGCGGGCTACGCGGCATCGACGGCTTCGGCGACATGATCGAGCCGACCACCGACGGATTGTTCACGACCGAGAACATCATCGTCGACTCGGAAACGCCCGAGGATGCCTGCAAATGGGTCGCGTTCGTCAAGAAGGGCGACGGCGTGACGCGCGAGCAACTCTTCGCCGCCTGGACCGATGGACACTCGCCTCGCGTCCGCAACAACATCGCTCGCGCCGAGGGCCGCTGCCTGCGCTACACGACCTCTCACGCCAACCACGGCGCTGAAGGCGGTCCCTGGGACGGCGTCGCGGAGCTCTGGTACACCGACGCGGACGCCGCAGCCAAGGCCTTGCCGCCCTCGGACGAACCGGGCGACCCCTTCCCGCCGCTGATCGACGCGGCGGCGACCGTCATCCTCCAGGGCAAGGAAATCGTGGTCGTCTCGTAGACTTCAAGGGAACTCGACACGAACGGAGCCCGCATGAAATTCGGAATCTTCTACGAACACCAACTGCCCAAGCCATGGGGCGAGGGACAGGAACAGCAACTCTTCCAGGACGCACTCGATCAGGTCGAGCTCGCCGACAATCTCGGCATCGACCACGCATGGGAGGTCGAGCACCACTTTCTCGAGGAATACTCCCACTCCTCGGCGCCCGAGGTCTTCCTAGCGGCCGCGTCGCAGCGAACCAAGAACATCCGCCTCGGACACGGCATCGTCCTGATGCCGCCGGGCTACAACCATCCCGCTCGCGTGGCCGAGCGGATCGCCACACTCGACCTCGTCTCCAACGGCCGCGTCGACTTCGGCACCGGCGAGTCCGCCTCCCGGGCTGAGCTCGAGGGCTACCGGATCAATCCGGAAGAGCGGCGCTCGATGTGGCTCGAGACGGTTGAGCAGGTCGCCAACATGCTGGCCATGAACCCGTACCCGGGTTACGAGGGCCAGTACTTCTCGATGCCGACGCGCAACGTCGTGCCCAAGCCGGTACAGAAACCGCACCCGCCGCTCTGGGTCGCCTGCTCCAACCGTGACACGATTCACCTGGCAGCCAAGCTCGGCATCGGCGCGCTCACCTTCGCTTTCATCGACCCGGCCGAGGCCGAGCACTGGGTCAACGACTACTACGAGACGATCAAGACCGAGTGCGTACCAATCGGCCACTCGGTCAATGCGAACATCGCCATGGTCTCCTCGTTCTCTGTGCACCCCGACGCCGCCGAGGCCGAAGCTCGCGGCGGAGATGGCTTCCGCTTCTTCCAGTTCGCGCTCGGTCACCACTACGCCGCCGGCATGCACAAGCCCGGCCGGACCAACATCTGGAAGGCCTGGGAGCAGGTCCGCGACACCTGGCCACCGCAGGGCGGCGAGGGTGGCATCGGCACACCCGACGAACTGCGCGAGCACCTACGCATCTTCTCCGAGTGCGGCGTCGACCAGTCGGTCTTTATCCAGCAAGCGGGCAACAACCGCCACGAGCACATCTGCGACTCACTCGAGACCTTCGCACGCGACGTGATGCCCGAGTTCAAGGAGTTCGAGGCGGAGCGCGAAGCGAAGAAGCAGGAAGAGCTCGCGCCGTACATCGAGGAAGCGTTCAAACGAAAAGCCGAGCGCAACGAGATGATGGCGGAACTCTCCGACGATGACATTCCGGTCTACGGACCCTACGGATTCGACGTCGTCGCCAGCGAAACGCAGAGCGAATCCGACTTCCACCACGAGGGCGCGGAAGAGCGCGCCCGCGAGCAGATGGAGCGCTTCGAACAGACGAAAAAGACGGCCAACCTCGCCGTCGAGCTGGGAGCGACCGACTAGCTCGACTCGCTCGTCGCCCCGACCACGGTTCGAAGAAACGCGGTCACGTTCTCCGCTGTCCGCTCTGGATGCTGGACGTGGGGAAAGTGGCCGCAGTCGTCCCAGACGTGAATCTCCGCATTCGCGAAGGTCTCACGCTGACGCTCGGCGTATCGCCAGCTGATGAACGGATCCTTGCGGCCGAAGATCACGAGGGTCGGGATGTCGCGCGGCGAGAGCGCTAGACGCAGGATCTTCGCGTCGTCGAAGTTGGTGTTGCGGTAAAGCTCCAGCGTCACGCGACGCGTGGCGCGGTCGTCCTCGGTGATCAATTCATCAAGCCACTGCGGGTTCAATCCGCGAGGATTGCCCAACCGCATGAACAGCTTGAACAGCCGGCGAGTCGTGATGAACTGAAGAATCTCCCCAGCATGCTTCTTGCGCCAGATGTTGGCCACCAGGTTGCCCCGGTAGTCCTCAAGCACGCCACCATCGAGGATCGTGATCGAGCGGCACTTGTCCGGGTTCATCGCCGCCCACATCAACCCGGTCTGGCTGTGGAAGCTATGCAGCACCAGATGAACGCGCTTGATCCCAAGCGCATCGATCGCCGGCGCTAACCAGGTTTGGTAGCCCTCGATCGAGTACGGAAAATCGTCCGGCTTGTCGGCTCGCCCGAAACCGGGCAGATCAAACGCGACGGAGCGCGTAATCTTCGCCATCTCGGGCAGCAGCCACTGAAAGTCGCGTCCCGATCCGGGAACGCCGTGCAGGCAGACGACGGCTTCCTCGTCCTCGGACGCGCCGGCATACGTGACGAGTCCAGCGACGCCGTTAATCGAGAGTCGGGATTCTCGAAGACTGGACATGTGTCGCCCCCGAAGTGGTTGGCGGAGCGGCCGGGCTCTCGGCTTCGGCGACAATATCACGGGGCGGGGAAGCGGCTGGAGCGCCCGGAGCTGGCGGCGCCGGTTCATGGCGGAGCTTCGGAATCTCCGCCGTACACCAGGGACAGATCTGCCAATCGGGGTCGAGCACTCTCTCGCAAGACGCGCAGGAGAGTCGCAACGGAAGCGCACAACGCGGGCAGGCGAGGTAGTCCTCCGCGATTTCGCCGCCGCATCGAGGACAGGGCAGTGTCTGTTCGAGTTCGCGCAGCAACGCGCTCGATTCCAGCCGGTGCTCCTCGGCCTCTTGCAAGGTCAACGGCGGACGCAACACGCGATAGACCACGAGACCGGGAAAATTGAAGACCAGCACGATCAACGTGAAGACCAACTGGGCCATCGGTTCGGGGGTGCGTTGGTGAATGTCGCGCGCCGTCCAGACCACCGCCGAAAACCAGAGCACCACAAAGTACGCACCGACGATCAGCGCGAGAATCAGACCGGTGTTTTCGGGAGAACCGCCGGGCCAGGAAATGCCCACTCCGTCGAGCATGGAACGCCTCTGCTACACCCCGCTCTCGCCACTATACGTCGATCCCGCCGGTATGCTCGCTTCGATGACTGAATCCGCCGCGCCCGACACCAACCGCCAGCGCGCAACGCTCGACCTCGATCACCTCAATGACGCGCAGCGAGCGGCCGTCACCCATCCACACGGCCCATTGCTGGTCATTGCAGGTCCGGGCTCGGGCAAAACACGAGTGATCACCCATCGAATTGGGTGGCTGATCGAGCAGGGCACGCCTCCGTGGCGAATCCTGGCTGTCACGTTCACGAACCGCGCCGCGCGTGAGATGCGCTCGAGGCTCGAAGCGTTAATCGGAACCGACGACGCAGACCGCGTCTGGCTGGGCACCTTCCACCGCATCTGCGTGCGCATGCTGCGATCTCACGGTCAGGAGATCGGCGTACCGCGCAACTTCGTCATCTTCGACAGCGACGACCAGGCGCAGGTGGTGCGAGCGGCCCTGAAGGATCTGCAAATCGACCCCAAGCAGTACCCGCCACGTGCCGTACTGAGTCGCATCTCCAGGGCCAAGTCAGAAGGCGACACGCTAGCCGAGTTTGCAACCTCGACCGGGTCCTACTTCGATGAAATCGCGGCGCGGGTCTGGGAACGCTACGCGGCCTCGCTGGCCGATGCCGCAGCCCTGGACTTCGACGACCTCCTGCTCAAGACGCTGGAGATGTTCGAACAGGAGAACGTGCGCCAGTTGTATGAAGATCGCTTCGATCACGTCCTGGTAGACGAGTTCCAGGACACGTCAACGATCCAGTACCAGTTGGCCCGAGCTTGGTCGGCTGGCAGCGGCAACCTGACCGTCGTTGGTGATCCCGACCAGTCGATCTACTCCTGGCGCTCGGCCGACATCCGCAATCTCAACTACTTCGTCCGCGACCATCGCGACGCCACCGAGGTACAGCTCAACGACAACTACCGCTCCACGCAGCAGATCCTCGACGCGGCCAACGCCGTCATCGACCGCGCTGCTGACCGGATCAGGCGGCGTCTGGTTACCGAGAACGACGACGGCCCGCTGCCGAGACTGCACGAGGCTTACAGCGAATCGGACGAGGCGGAATACATCGCGGCCTACGTCGAGCAGGGATTGCGAGACGGATCGGTACGACCCGGCGACGCCGCAGTGCTCTACCGCACCAACGCGCAATCCCGCGCGATCGAGGAGTCGCTGGTGCAGCACGGGATTCCCTACAGACTCGTGGGAGCGACCCGGTTCTACGACCGTCGCGAGGTGCGGGACTTGCTGGCCTATCTGCGACTGGTGCGTAATCCGGCGGACGCAGTGGCGTTTGCGCGGGTTGTCAACGTCCCCACACGCGGTGTCGGCGCTAGGACGATCGAGACGTTGACGGACTGGGCATCGACCCACGCCCGCTCGGCGTATCAGGCGGCGCAGGCGGCCGCCGGGCTCCACAGCGACGCGCTCGGCGGATACCTCACGCCGCCGGAGATCTCGCGTCGCGCGGCGGGCTCGCTCCGGGAATTCGTCACGTTGATCGAGGATGCCCGGCTGCACGCATCGCGGGAGCCGCTCTCCGATGTGCTTCGCGAAATCCTCGTCAAGACCCACTATCGAGAGTGGCTCGTGCGCCAGGCGGACAGCGAGACGGAGGCAGAGAGCCGCTGGGAAAATGTCCAGGAGTTAATCACCGTCACCGAGAACTACTCAGAGATCGCGCCCGGAGCTGCCCTGGACGCCTTTCTTGAGGATGTGGCGCTCGTCGCCGATGTCGACGACCTGCCGGACGGTCCTCCCGACGCGGTCACGCTGATCACCCTGCATCAGGCCAAAGGGCTGGAGTTTCCCGTCGTTTTCATGGTCGGCATGGAGGAGTACCTGCTACCGCATCAACTCGCCATGGACGATCCATCACAACTCCAGGAGGAACGCCGCCTCTGTTATGTCGGCATGACCCGTGCGATGCGCGAGCTGCACCTGCTGCACGCGTTCCGTCGCGCCTACCAGGGACGCTCAGGACACAACCCGCCCTCGAGATTCCTCGCCGACATCCCGGAGGACCTACTCCAACGCCATCAGCGCCAGCAGGCCCAGGTCGGCGCCGACGTGCGGCCGGCCCGCAATCGCACCGTGCGCTGGGACGATTTCGACAGCTTCGAGCCCGAACCGGAAGCCGCCCCCTCCGTGGGACTCAACGAGGGCGACGAAGTGTCACACGAAATCTTCGGCCACGGCGTCGTGATCTCGTTACGAACGATTGGCCGCGATGCCGAGGTGACCGTGCGGTTCGCCGAAACCGGTGTGAAACGGCTGCTCGCGTCAATGGCGAACCTCACGCGCGCCTAGGACCCTGCGCGCTGCCCCGCTTCCTCCTGCCGGATGCCCTTCTCAAATGCTCCCAGCGCGTCCCGGAGCGCGTCTTCGGCCGATAGATCTGCGTCACGCGCTTCCTGCACGAGATTGAGCAAGCGCTCGCCCAGCTCGTGCGAATCGTTCGGCTCGCGGGCGAATCCGTTTCGCTCCGCGCGCCCGAGGATGGATTGGGCGCGGGCCAGGGCCGGCAATGTCTGTGGCACGCCGTCGAGTACGGATTCTCGATTGGGGCGTTCGCGCGCTTTGAGCCGCTCCCACGCGCCCTCCACCAGCTTCGGCGTGTTGGCGGTGCCGTCGCCGAACACGTGCGGGTGACGCCGCACCAGCTTGGCGCGGATGCTCTCGGAAACGTCGTCGAGGGTGAAGGTCCCCGCCTGCTCGGCCAACTTCGCGTGCAGCACGACCTGCATCATAAGGTCGCCCAGCTCCTCGCAGAGTTCGGCCGGGTCGCCTGATGCGATCGCCTCCAGCACCTCGTAGGTCTCCTCCAGCAGGTGAGGCCGCAGACTCTCGTGAGTTTGCGCGTTATCCCAGGGACAGCCATCAACCGGGTCGCGCAGGCGGTCCATGACGCCGCGCACTCCGTCCGGCGCCTCCCTGACGTCCGACAGATCGATCGGATCGAGGATCACGGCGGTGATGCCGGCGCAGCTGCCGTCCAGGACCGCATCGGCGGTTGACCGGCGTATCGCCTCGTCCTGGCCTACTACCCGAAGCGAATGTTCGCGTGGATAGTGCCTCAGCGCATCGGACAGGCCTGACAGGTCATCGAGCAGCAGCAGCAACACCCCGGTCGTGACCGGCGGTTCGGTCGATGTTCGAGTGACGACCAGGTTCGCTTCGTCCTCAAGTCCGGCGACTTCGATGATTCTGGACAGTCGCTGCATCATCGGAGACTCCGCGGCTCGATACGCTCTACTCGACATATGAATCGTATCGCCCGACACGCCTCGCGCCGGATCGGTCGCGCGCTCGCTGAAGTCGCGTTGGCCATCGCGCTCTTCACGCTGCCGGTCGCATTTACTGTTCGCTATGCGACCACATCGGCCTCATGGTGGGAGCGGGGCTTTGAGCGCTATGACGCCACGGGTCGGACCGGCCTGACCCAGGACGAAGTGCTCAGGGTCGCGAAGGAAACTCGCGATTACCTGACCAACGACGAGGAACGCCTGGACGTCGAGGGGTCGGGGACGCCGTTCTACAGCGAGCGAGAGATCCTGCACATGGTCGACGTCAAGCGACTGATGGCTCGCACATTCGACGCCGGCTGGGCGGCGCTGGGGTTCATCATTGCCTTCGTGGCGCTGACGGCCTGGCGCAATCGAGGCGACGCGATGTCCGCGTTGGCCCGTTCGACGCTGTCGGCCTGCGGGGTCGTTGCGCTATTGGTGGTCGTCCTGGGGATCATCGGAATCAGCGGATTCGACTCCGCGTTCCGCAACTTCCACCTGCTGTTCTTCACCAACGATCTGTGGCAACTGAGCTCGCGCGACGGCTTGATCCAGCTCTTTCCCCAGCGCTTCTTCTTCGACACGACGCTACTGATAGGCGGCGTGACACTGATCTTCGTCGTCGCCGTAGGCGCGTTGTCAGCCACTCATCTGTGGCGGCAGCGTCGAGGAAGTCGGCTCAATCGCAATCAGGAGTCCGGCGCTTCGTAGGCGCCCGGTTCATACCACCCTGCGGCGAACAGCAATCCATCGTGGCGCACAATCCAGGTGTGCTTCCGCCCCTGCTCTCCGGTGTCCGGATTCTCGAACACGTAGCTCACCCAACCGCGATCCTCGACCGCGACGATGTCCGCCCGAAAGTCGTAGCCCGTGACGTCCGGGCCGCCATCGAGGATGTTCTCACCCAGCGGCAGGAATGGATGCGCGAGCCGCGTGCCGTCCGAGCCGATGATGATCACATACCACTCACCGTCCACGCTCTCCGACGAGCTGTAGTAATCGACCGCCGCTTCCCGCCCCTCGGCCTCGTAACGATCGATCGCGGTCTGCACCAGAGCCCTCGCGTAACTGGCCGGATCCTCCTCGGAGAGGTCGTAGTTGCGGTCGTACCAGCCCGAGCCAATCACCAGGCCATCCTGCCGCACGATCCAGCTGTGCTTGCGCTGGTAGTGCAGCTCGGCGTCGGGATTGGGGAAGACGTATGAGATCCAACCGCTCGGGTCGATGGCCAGCGTGTCGGCGGTGTAGTCGTATCCCGTGACATCAATGCCCGTTCCGTGCAGGTTGCTGCCCAGCCACCCGGGACGCTCGGCACGAGCGCCGTTCACCAGGCGGGTGCCGTCCACGCTGTGGATGAAGAGGTACCATTCGCCGTCGATGCTCTCCGGCGAGTTGTAGTACTCAAACGTCGCCTCGCGCCCCAGCACCCGGTACAACTCCAGCGCTCGCTCCACGTAAGACTGGGTGAATGCGCCGGGAGCGTGAATCTTCGACGGACCATCCTCGTACCAGCCCGACCCGAAGATCAGACCATCGTGTCGCACCACCCAGGAGTGTTTGATCTGAACGCGACCCAGGGCCGGATTGTTGAACTGGTAGTCGACCCAGGCCCCGTCGGCGCTGGCAACGGCAACCACCATGTGCCCGACCGGATATCCATCGGGGCCACTGGCTTCGGCGGCCGTGTTGCCAACCAGGTCCGGGTTGCGATTGGCGACCAGCACGTCATCCTCATCGAAGATGAACATGTACCACTGCCCGTCCACGCTCTCGGGCGAGTTGTAGTAGGCCAGCATTGCGTCCCGACCGTCGCGCTCATATCGGCTGATCGCCTCGGCGACGTAGAACTGCGTGTACCTCGCAGGCTCCGAGACATCCGGTTCCTCGACATGCCCGCTGACGCTGAACGTGTTGCTGGAGTACCAGCGCCCAGGGTCGGGGTCTCCGGGAAGGAATCGGGCATCGGGCGTGTGACTCAGCCAATCACTACCGTCGACGCTGGACTGCGCCCGCACCTCGACGCGCCCGTCATCGGTCTGCCGAGCCTGGACCCGCACGTCGATCTCGCCGTCCCCGTGGTTGCCTGATGCGGCAAAGTCGAGCTGCACGATTCCGCTGGCCAGTACTGCCGCGACGACGGCGCCGGCGAGCAGAACTCCCGCAACCAGGAGCCTGATGCTGCTGTTCATCTGTGGTCCTAAACGCTGATTGATAGATAAGAGGGAATCGCGCGCTCTGCGCGCGTACAAATCGCTAGTTGAGCCCGCCCATCCCGCCGCCGCCGCACCCACAGGAGCCGCGACCGCAGGCGCAGCCGCCCCCTGAGGGCATCTGCTCCGCCGCTTCCATCTGAGAGAACTCTCCGGCGACGGTCACAACCGCCGCCGTCAGTACCTTCTGCGCCACCTCGCCGCAGTGGCATTCGTACGGTTCTGCGGCCGCGCTCATCGGCCGCAGCTTGGTGAACTTCTCGTTGCAGGTGCGGCAGTAGTACTCGTACATCGGCATGGAAGGAACTCCGCGGTGTGGTCCGGATTCTGCATGCAGAATAGGAAACAGAGCACGAAGGTCAACGCTCTGCGAGGCATACACTCAGACCCACCCCCCGTAGCTCAGGGGATAGAGCACCGGTTTCCTAAACCGCGCGCGGAGGTTCGATTCCTCCCGGGGGGACCAGCAGCGAATCTGCGGCGCCGACCTTCATCGACAATCGAACCATTGTTTGCCAGGCCGTCGAACTCGGCCTGGAGGCGATGACCTCGTCGGTCATCGCCCTCCAGACCCCGAGCTCGTTTGTGGCGGCAGCCCGATCTATTGCTCGGCGATCGCCCGCGCGTTTCCAAGCAGGATGCCGAGATAGGTTGGGTTCTCCTCGGTCGGCTGCGACCAGATGATGCCCCGATGGGCGCCGGTCTCCGACGCGACCGTATCGAGCGATGAAGAGTCGAACTGCGGCTCGTGGAACACCGTTTCCACGCCTTCATGTTCGATCAGCTCAATCAGCTGGGCAATCGATTCGGCGCTGATCCCCTGCTCCGGTCCTTCGATCAGGAATCCCACGATCTCCAGGCCGTAGCGACGCGCAAAGTAGGCGAATGCGTCGTGGAACGTGACCAACAGACGCTGATTAGCCGGCACGCTCTCGATCAACGCGCGCGCCTCGGCGTCCGCTGCCTCAATCTCGGCGAGATAGAGGTCAAGGCGGTCGCTGAAGACGTCCGCGTCGTCCGGGTTCAGGGCGCTCAGTTCATCGGCAATCGCCGCGATGGCGACGGAGGCGAGATCGGCGTCGAACCAGAAGTGCGGATCCTCGGAGCCGTGATGGTGGTGTCCGTGATCATCGCCCTCCTCTTCGTGTTCGTCGTCCTCGTGTCCGTGCTCATCCTCTTCGTGTTCGTCCTCCTCGTGTCCGTGCTCATCCTCTTCGTGCTCGTCCTCTTCGTGACCGTGCTCGTCCTCTTCATCTTCGTCGTGATCGGCATGGGGAGCCCCGTCGCTGTCGGTCACACCGACGAAGGCCAGGCTCGACGGCGCGCCGCCGACGTGCCACTCCTCTTCGATCTCCATGTGTGTGAGATGGACCCCCAGCACATGACCGCTGTTCGGGTCCGCGACGTACATCATGTCGCCAACGACGATGATTGCCGGCCGCCCGGCCTCGCCCGGTTCGACCAGCTTCGCGGTCTCGAGCAGTTCGCCATCGTGCGCGTCGAGCGCGTGCAGCACTCCGTCAGCTCCGAGCACGTAGAAGATCTCGCCGTCGCTCGCGAACGCCACGCTGAAGCTCGGCTCGCTGAACACCTGCCGCATCTCGAGGTGAACGACATCGATCAGCCAGATGCCGTCGTCGGCGAAGCCTTGACCGTCGAAGTAGGAGGCCTTGCCGAAAAAGTGCTCGACGTGGTGATGGCCGTAGACGGAGCCAATCCGCGAATCCTCGCGCATCTCAGCTGGATTGTCGATGAACTCGTGCTCGTACTCGCCGTCGTGCGCGTGGAAGAAGAGCACCCCGCCGATGCAGCCAAAGGCTGCCCCGTGCTCGTTGTGCCCCTCGCCGTGCATGCCCGGGCAGGAACGATTGCTGGCGTCGTAGACCACTTCGTCGTCGAACGTGCGCACCTCGACGCCAACAGGCAACACATCCTCAGGGTCGTCGGGATTCTTGGTCGTGACGACCACGTGGTCATCCGTCATAACCAACGCCGCGCCGTGCTGCGGCCCGGCCTCGAGCACGATCGGTTCGTAGTCGCCCTGGGTCGTAGAAAGGTCGTGTTCGTTGATCAGGATTACATGACCGCTGGTGTCGGCGAAGATCGCCGTCCAGCCGTGGCTGTTGACGTAGTGAATCGGGTTCTCTTCGACAATCTCGAGCGAGTGCCGGGAAACGGGCTCGGTGACCAGGTCGTAGTGGTCTCCATGCTCGACGAGGTAGACGCCGCCGTCGAAGATGTGCACTCGATCGTCGCCGTCTTCGGGACCGCGAGCGAGGACGACGCCGTAACGGTGCGTCGGACTCGGCAGCACGCGAGCGCGCGGCGCGGCAATCTCGAATAGGCCACTGTTCACTTCCTCGGTCGACAGATCGATGACCGAGAGGTGCGCTTCCAGCGCGTCCGCGACGATCAATCGACCGACGGCGTGAGCCTCCCCGTGCTCGTCCTCGTGCATCTCCTCGTCGTCGTGACCGTGCTCGTCCTCGCCCATGAGCGCGCCGAACGCCAACAGCTCATGTCCGGCCTCTTCGATCGCTTCAGCCAGGTCGAGAACGTACGTGGCATTCTCCTCGATCACATCGATATAGGCCGATTCGAGTCCCGCTCCGTTGATGATCACGATGTCGGCGTCCGCGATCGCGCGGATGTCCGACACGGTCAGCTCAAGGATGTGCGCGTCCGCTCCCGCCGGGACCAGCGCGCGCACGTTGACCCGGTCGCCTCCGATCTGGCGGACCCAGTCCGCGATCACCTGCGTCGAGACCACGACGTTCAGCGGCTCAGCGGACACCGCCTGTGGTTGGGTTTGTTGTTCCTGCTGCTGCTGTTGCGTCGTCGCTGCTCGCGACGGCGCAGCCGCTTCGCGTTCCTGCTGCTGGTCCTGAGCCTGTTGCTCTGCAGCCGCAGTCTGTTGTTGCTGCGATTGAGTCTGCTGTTGCTGTTGGTCGTCGTCGGAACAGCCGACGACCAGGGCAGCCGACAGCGACAACGCCATGAGGGCGCCGAGCGCCCCTTTGAAGAACCGGGACATTGAGAAATCGATCTAGGCGGACTGTGTGCTCTCAGTGGCCTGTCCGCAAGGCCTTCACGACGCCCTGGTGGTGATCACGGGCCGTGACGCGCTTTCAGACCTTCATCAGCCTCCCGTCCAGTCCTCTCAGGAACTTAGCACCCGTCACGCCTATGGGCTGGCGCCCCGCCCGTCCAACCCCTGTTCACACCCATGCCGCCGCTAACCAGCGAGCGTCGACTCCACGATCGCCGCCTGACCCAGCAACGTCTCGTCGTGACCGAACCGACCAACCAGCGAAAGACCGAGCGGCAGACCTCCGGACTCCCCGAACGGCAGGTTGATGACCGGCATTCCGGCGTGCGTCCAGGGCAGATTCATCGCCGGCTCACCCGTCGAGCCCAGACCTTCGGTCGCCGGTCCTACCGCCGACGGCGCGAGCCAGGCGTCGATCCCGGCGCGGTCCATGCGCTCGTGCAGGCGTTGGCGCAGGGCGATCCGACTGGCTCGCCCAGCCTCGGCATCGGCCGTTGAGATCCGTTTGCCTTCTTCGTACAGCCGAGCGCTCTCGGGCCGGAACATCGCGCCGTATCTCGCATACCGCTCGTCGTGCGTCTCGGCAAACTCGTATGTCGTCATATGGCGGTGGCGGACGTTGATCTCGGCGATGTCGTGCAGTGTCGGCGTCGGTTCGACGCTCATACCGGCGTCGCGCAGCTTGGTGGCGGCATCTTCAAGCGCGCCGTGCATCTCCGGACCCGCCTGTTCGAGGAAGGCGCCGGTCGGCACGCCGATCCGCGGGGCAGCGGCTTCCGCATCCTCGCGCTCGCGCCAGCCGAGCAAGATCGTCGACGCCACGAGGATCGCGTCGGCGACCGAGCTGACGAAGTAGCCGATCGTGTCCACCGACGGTGAGTAGTAGAGCGTTCCGCCGGTCGGAATGCGGTCGTACGACGGTTTGAAGCCCACCACGCCGCAGAACGTCGCCGGACGAATCACCGAGCCGACAGTCTGCGACCCCAGCGCCAATGGAGCGATTCCCGCCGCGACCGCCGCCGCCGATCCGCTGCTCGACCCGCCCGGCGTGTGATCGCGGTTATGTGGATTGGCCGTCGCTCCCGAGGCAAAGAAGGCGAACTCTGTCGTCACGGCCTTGCCCAGGACGAGCGCTCCTGCGGCGCGCAGTCGAGCCACCACGTCCGCCTCGGGACCGCTAAACGACTCCGGCGGCACCGCCGAGCCCGCGCGGGTCGGCATGCGGTCGACGTTGAAGATGTCCTTCACCGCCAGCATCGCCCCGTACAACGGGGGACGATCGTCCACCGAGGGCCATTGCTCCATCAACCCCGCGGCCTCGGACGACAGACGCTCGCGCTGCCGAGGATCGGGCAGCATGGCCCTCACCAACGGATTGACCTCATCGAGCCGCTTCAGAGTCTGCGCGATTAGATCCTGCAACGACAACTCGCCGGAGCGAGTCGCGGTGACCTGCTCGCTGAGTGAGAGCGGCGAGACCAGTGGTATGTCGCCCGTGTCGGGCATGGTTGGCTCCAACCGGCTCGGGCTAGAAGCCGAGTCCCTCTTTGCCCTGCATCGAGCGTCCGACGTTGATCTGGCCAAGGTGGTTGTTTGAATGGTTGATGATCACCTGTCCGATGATCTCCCATTTGGCCAGTTCACCCTGCGGAACGATCCGCGTGATCGAGTCGAGGTACTCCGGCGTCATGTCGGCGATGCGGGGCACAATCACGTCGGCGACGTCGTTCAGGTAGCTGGCGATAGTCGGACCGTCCGGGAAGACCCAGCTGGAAACTTCGTCGTAGCTCGTCCCGGTGCCCTGGTCGACCTTGGGCAGACCCCATTCCTCGAAGAGATTCTTCGACATCCAGATCGGCTGCTCCCGCTCGAAGGCGAAGTGAATCAGATTGTCGGCGGTGCGCGCGATGTGCCAGGCCTCAAATCCGATGCAGTTCTGACCGTCGTAGGTGCGGAAGTGGACCTCTTCCTGACTCAAGTCCTCCATCGATTGCGCCGTCCAGCGCAGCACGCGATCGGTGAACTTCGCCAGCGCGGCGGCCAGGCTCGTGTCGGCCATTGGTCATCCCTTCCAATCTCGTCGTGAAATCCGACGTCGGGTTGTTCGATTCCTCAGTGAACGTTACCCGACAAGCCGGGAAAGAGCGTCCGCCCAGACCTGATCATCCTCGCTGTCGACCGAGACCTGGTGCAGATCAACGCCGAACGACGATTGCTCGTCCAGGTAGTCGGCGCAATCGTCCAACGAACCGCGCATCGAGAACCGCGGAGCGATCTCCATCGCAATCTCGGTCGCCGCGCCAACGCCGTCCGACTGCCACGCTTCACGCATCGCCGCGACCTCTTCCGCAAAACCCTGGCGCTCAAACTGGCGGAAGTAGCCCGGACCGTTGCGCACCGCGAAGAAGGCGAGCCCCTGGGCGAATCCGCGGTCGATCTCAGCCTGCCTGGACGCATCGGGCAGCAAGGTCGCCGAACCGGGGGACCGCACCTCAACCACATCCGCCGAACGACCGGCATCGACCGACCACTGTTTCACCTGCCCGACCGAGTCCGCCACGCGGTCGTTGGGTATCCACGTGGGCATCCAGCCGTCGGCCAACTCGGCAGTCATTCGTACTGAGGTTGGATTCAGCGTGGCGAGGTGAATCGGCGGCGTCGACTGGACAGGAACCATGCCGCTGACCAGCGCTCGCTCGACGCTGATCGTCGGGCCGTCGTAGCTGAATCGCTCGCGCGACCAGTAGAGCCGGATCAACTCGATGGTCTCCCGAATCCGAGCGAAGGGACGCTCGAACGTGACGCCGTGAAATCGCTCGATCGCGCCCGGCGCGCTGGCGCCCAGTCCGACCACGACGCGACCGCCCGACAGCTGGTCGATGGTGCCGAAACTCTGAGTCAGCGTCGCCGGTGTCCGCGAAAAGACGTTCACGATCGAAGACGCGATGCGCACATTGGACGTCTCGTGGGCCAGCAGCGCCATGCCGGTGAACGCGTCGTGACCGTAGCCCTCGAGCACGCTGATCGTGTCGATCCCGATGTCATCCGCCAATCGCGCGCGGGCGAGGAATGTATCGACGAAATCAGGATTCCAGGGCAGGTTGACTGAGATTCGGCGTTTCGCTGTCATACCCAGGGATCTCCTTCGCGTACGGTCGCCGACAACAACCAGATCCGCACGGCGCAACGCACCTTGCCGTCCGCGTCAACGACCCGATCATCTTCGCTCATATCGCGACCAATCGAGTCCATAACTCGCTCCCGGCCTTGGGGGAGAAATCCGAACAGCTTCAGCATTCGCCACCACGCGTCGAAGTCGTCCCACCAGAACTCACGCTCGATCTCCTCGATCGTGACATCGTCCAAACGCCGATCCTCGACCTCGCAGAGCAACGCCAACCGCACCGCTTCACGCGGGTCGTACTGCAGCTCCACCTCCGGCCATGCCACCCCGCGCCGCTCCAACAGACCCAGCAGCCTCGTGCCGGGACCGCCGAAGAACGGCGAACCGATAACCGTCGCCGCAACCCGCCCGCCCAGCCGGGTCAGCCGCGTCGCCTCCTTCAGCAACTGTTGCGGCCGGTCGGCGTAAGGCAAGACCAGGCCCAGCCCAACCGCATCGGCCGAGCGATTGCGCAAGCCGTTGGCCGCCGCATCTTCCTGAACGAACCGCGGCTGGATTGGCGAAAGACGAAACCGCTCGCGCGCCAACTCGAGCTGGACGCGCGAGAGGTCAATCCCGACTGCGCTGCCCTGCCCCAGTCTGGGTTCAGCCTGAGCCATCAGGGCCCCGGCTCCGCAGCCCAGGTCGACGAAGTCATCGCCGGAAGTCAGATTGAGGCGCTCGACCAACTCGGCGGCCGCAAGGTTGATCAACTCCAAGGCGGAGGACTCGTAGCCCCGACCGCTCGCGTCAAATGTGCCGGCGATATCCTCGTTGCGCATTCCCGCCGTCTCCCCCCGAGCCACCGCAAACGAGCTCGCCGATGTCTCACGATACCCCGCTGGTGATCGCTCACCGGACAACAATGGGTCACGCGCCCGAGAACACGCTGGCCGGTATCCGCCGAGCGTTGGACATGGGCTGCGACGGCGTCGAGATCGATGTCCGCCTCTGCGCCGACGGTGTGCCCGTGCTGATTCACGACGATCAACTCGAGCGCACCACCGACGCCATCGGGCGGATCGCGGATACGACCTTGAGTGACCTCCGGCAGTTCGACGCCGGTGACGGCGAACGCATCCCGACCCTGCGCGACGCGCTCTCCCTCGTTGATGGCCGATTGCTCTTCGTCGTCGAGCTCAAAGTGACGCCGGGCGATGATATCGCCGCACTCGCCGACGCAGTCCTCGCCGAGATCGAACGGGCCGACGCCTTGCCCTGGAGCTGGCTCTGGAGTTTCGATTCCGAGACCATAATCGAGCTGGCAAAGCGCGCGCCTCACCGGAGTCGAGTCTCCCACCTCTGCCTCTCGCCGACCCCCGATATCTGGCAAATCGCCGCGAAGCACGGTCTGGACGGGATTTCGATGCACGCCTCAGGGTTGACGGAGGGGAATGTCGCCGCCTGCCGGGCGCACGGCCTGGCGGCGTTCGTCTGGACGGTCAACGAACCGGCAGACATCCAGCGCTGCATAGAGTTGGGCGCCACTGGGATCGTGGGTGACTACCCGGAGCGCATCCAGTCAGCGCTCCGCCGCGAGGGCGACGGAAGCAGCGGCTAGAACGCCTCCAGAGCAGTGTCGCGATCTCCGTGGATCGAGATGATCTCGGCGAATCCCGAGTACTTGAACACATCGAGCACTGGCTCGCGCACACCGCACAGGACCAGCTTGCCGGCCGCTTTCTCGGCCCGCCTCGACGTCATCAACAGCACCCGCAGGCCCGCCGACGAAATGTAGTCCACCGCCTCGCAGCTCATCAGAATCTTGCTCTGACCATTGTCGATTCGCGCGATCAGGTCTTCTTCGTAGGCCTTCGCCGTGGCGCCGTCAATCCTGCCCGTCGGCATCAGGACGAGGACGTCGTCGTCCATTTCGGCTTGCATGTCCACCATGGTTCCAGTCCTCCCGGCTCGCTGTCTCGTGCGTGGTCTGCTGCAGCATAGGTAAATCATGAGGTCGTCACGACGACATCACGAATACATCACGCGCTATCTGCACCCCGAGGCGCCCCGCTTACCTGCTATGCTCGTTCCCTACGGAGGGGTGTAGCTCAGTTTGGCAGAGCAACGGTCTCCAAAACCGTAGGTCGCGGGTTCGAGTCCTGCCACCCCTGCCAGAGCATCCAACCTTCTTTGCCGAGGTGGTGGAACTGGTAGACACGCAGCGTTGAGGGCGCTGTGCTCATTGCGAGCGTAAGAGTTCGAGTCTCTTCCTCGGCACCAACCTGCGGACACCGCCGTCCCGCCACACATCCATCGGACGGCTACAATGTCCTCGACGAGCGGAAGTGGCGCAGCGGTAGCGCGTCTCCTTGCCAAGGAGAAGGTCGAGGGTTCGAATCCCTTCTTCCGCTCCAGTACATCTCACCTGTGCACGCGTATCTGCGCAAAGGGCGACGTGGCCAAGTGGTAAGGCAGGGGTCTGCAAAACCCTTATCACCGGTTCGAATCCGGTCGTCGCCTCCAACCCCCTCCTCTGACACACTCCAGTGCCTGCCTACGACCCGCAAACGGCGCTCATCGTCGTCGATGTCCAGAACGACTTCGCCCATCCCAACGGCTCACTCTTCGTCTCGGGCGCAGACACCGTCATCTCCAACGCCAACGCAGAAATCGCTAGCGCGAGCAGGGCCGGCGCCGTCGTCGTCTACACGCAGGACTGGCATCCACCCGACACGCCGCACTTCGCGAAAGACGGCGGCATCTGGCCAGTCCACTGCGTCGGCGGAACCTGGGGCGCGCAATTCCACGCCGAACTGACCGCAGACGCCGGACCGACCGTGCGCAAGGGCGTTGACGGCAACGACGGCTACTCGGGCTTCACCACTCGCGATCCGCATAGCGGCGACCAACATCCGACCGAACTCGAAGAGCTCCTCCTGGATGCGGAGATCGAGCGCTGCGTCGTCGTCGGACTGGCCACCGACTACTGCGTCAAGGAGACCGTGCTTGATGCCTGCCGCCTCGGCTTCGAGGTGCTGGTGCCGCGGATCGGCGTGGCCGCGGTGAACCTCGAGCCCGGCGACGGCGACGCCGCGTTGACCGCCATGGCTGAGTCTGGCGCGCTGATCGAATAGCGTTCGATCAGTGACCACGCCCTCCGCCCTCTTCGTCGACCTCTACGAACTCACAATGGCGCAGCTCTACTACGAGCGCGGCATGACCGGCGAAGCCGTGTTCGAGCTCACCGTCCGCAAACTGCCGAAAAACTGGGACTACCTGATCGCCGCCGGCCTTGAGCGCGCGCTCAACTTCCTCGAGGCGCTGCAGTTCACCGAAGACGATCTGGATTTCATCCACTCGCTCCCACAGTTCGATCGCAGCTTCATCGACCGATTGCGCGATCTGCGCTTCAGCGGTGATGTCTGGGCGCCTCCCGAAGGCACGGTCGTCTATCCCGACGAGCCGCTCGTGCAGGTCATCGCACCGCTGCCCGAGGCGCAAATCGTCGAAACCGCGATCATCAATCAGGTCGCATACCCGACTCTGGTCGCCAGCAAGGCCGCACGCGCGGTCGACGCCGCCGCAGGGCGTCCGGTCATCGAATTCGGCGGCCGACGAGCACACGGTTCGGAGGCGGCGATCGAAGCGTCGCGAGCCACCTGGATCGCCGGATTCGAGGCGACCTCGTCCGTCGAGGCGGGCCATCGATACGGCATCCCGACGACCGGAACCATGGCGCACAGCTTCGTCCTCGCAGAAGGCGACGAGGCCACCGCCTTCGATGCGTTCGTTACCCGCTATCCGGCAACCACCCTGCTGGTCGACACGTTCGATACCCGGGACGGTCTGATCAACGCCATCAGAACCGCGAAGCAACACGGCGATGGTTCCCTCGCGGCGATCCGTATCGATTCCGGGGACTTCCGCGATGAAGCCTGGCAGGCTCGCATCATGCTCGATTCAGCCGGCCTGTCAGACGTGCGCATCGTCGCCAGCGGCGGACTCGACGAACATCAGATCGCGGAGCTAATCGCCTCGAACGCCCCGATCGACGTCTACGCCTGCGGCACCAACATCGTCGCCCCGCCAGATGCAGCAACGTTGGACAGCGCCTACAAGATGGTCGAATACGAGGGCAGACCCGTAGCAAAGCGCTCGCCCGGCAAACCCAGCATCGGACACCGCAAGCAAGTCTGGCGACTCGCCGACCACGACCTGATTACAAAATTCGATCGCCCAGTGCCCGGCGAAGCCGAGCCGCTCCTGCGCCATGTCATTCGGGCCGGAGCACGGACCTCCGATGGTCGCGAATCGCTCCCCCAGATCCGCGCCCGCGCCGCTGTCGGACGCATCTCTCGCCGCGTGGAACTGGATCCTTCGCTGATAGACTAAAAGCTGACAAACATAGTTGGAGTACTACGGTATGGCCGCTAACAGAACAGACACGCCGGGCGTCGTGATCCCCATCTGGGACGACGAACTCGACGACTTCCAGACCGAAGCGACCGCGTTCCGCGAGCAACAGCGCGACGAGGTCGAGTTCATGCTCTATCGACTGCGCCAGGGCGTCTACGGCCAGCGCCAGCCCGATGTGCACATGAACCGGATCAAGCTGCCCATGGGCGGCGTCACCTCCGATCAGCTCGACGGCCTCGCGGAGATCTGCGAGACCTTCGCCCCCCTGCGTAAGGGCCACATCACCACCCGCCAGAACATTCAGGTCCACTTCGTCCCGCTCGACCAGATGCCCGACATGCTCCGCGTGCTCGGCAAGGTCGGACTCTCCTCCCGCGAAGCCTGCGGCAACACCGTCCGCAACGTCACCGCCGATCCCTGGGCCGGCATCTCCGAGGACGAGGTCTTCGACCCCACGCCCTACGCCGGCGCATTTGTCCGCTACTGGGTGCGCAACTCGATCACCCAGCTCCTGCCCCGCAAGTTCAAGGTCTACTTCACCGGCCGCGAGGCCGACTCCGCCATCGCCGCGATCCACGACCTTGCATTCTTCTCGCAGGTCCGCGTGATCGACGGCGAGGAAGTGCGCGGGTTCCGCGTGATGGTCGGCGGCGGGCTCTCGACCATGCCCAAGGAAGCCGTCACCCTGACCGAGTTCGTCCCGACGTCCGAGTTCCTCACCCTCTCCGAGGCCGTAATCCGAATCTTCAACGCCGCCGACGAGTTGCGCAAGAACATCCTCAAGGCACGCCTCAAGTTCCTCGTCCACCGCGTCGGCGAGGAAGCCTTCCGCGGAATGGTCGACGAAGAGCTCAAGAAAGGCTGGTCGGCCGAGACGCCGCCGCTCGAGGAACTGCTCTACATCGACGACGAAGAGTCCGACGCCCGCGACATCGCGGTCGAGCTCCCGTCCCCCAACGGCGATGCCGCTCGCTTCGAACGCTTCCTCGCCACCAACGTCCGATCGCAGGTGCAGCCCGGCTACTCCGCGGTCGAAGCCTCAATCGACCAGGGCGACCTGACACCGGAGCAGTTCCGCCGCTTGGCCCAGATCCTCCGCAAGTACGGACGCGAACGCGCCCGCACGACCCCGCAGCAGAACGTCGTCCTTCGCTGGATTCCCAACGAGGCCGTCTACGCGGTCTGGAAGGAACTCGACGAGCTCGGCATGGGCGCCCCCGACGCTCAGGAAATCGAGGACGTCGTTTCCTGCCCCGGTACCGATAGCTGCAAGCTCGGCATCACCTCGTCCATGGGCCTCAACCGGGCCGTCCAGGAGCGCGTCCGCGAGATGGACATCGACGACCCGGTCACCCGTAAGATGCGCATCCACATGAGCGGCTGCCCCAACAGTTGCGGTCAGCACCACATCGCCGATATCGGCTTCCACGGCGCCGCCATCAAGGTCGGAAACCGCCAGATTCCCGCCTACCACATGTTCGTCGCCGGCACCTACCGCACTGAGGAGATGCGGCTGGGCACGCTCGTGCCCAAGGTCCGCATCCCGGCCAAGCGCGTCCCCGACGCCGTCGAGCGCGTGATCGACCTCTATCACTCAGACCGCGAAGACGCTCAGGAGCTGTTCAGCAATTGGGTCGACCGAGTCGGTCTGAGTCCTATCCAGGAAACCCTCACCGATCTCACCCTCCCGCCCGAGTTCTCCGCCGACACCCTCCCCATGTTCATCGACTGGGACCGCCAGGACATCTACATCCTCCAGCGCGGCGAAGGCGAGTGCGCCGTCTGATCCCCCGCTCCCCGGGATCCCCTCTCCCCCCGCTTTGCGGGGGGAGATGCCGAAGGCAGAGGGGGGCTCCTCGCCCCTGCACCGTTATCAACGCGACCACGATCTGTTGCCCAGGCAACGCCGCCCCTTTGTGTCGCACACATGTGCTGATACGATGACGCTCCTCAATCGTAGACAACCGCTCGAAAGCGACAGCCCGTGACCCTATCCCCCCACCCGACCACAGACGCACAACACCCAACCATGACCAACCAGGATCGGCCAACGTCCGCACCAAATCGAACCCAGTCGAACAAAGCCGAACAGGATGCGACTGCAGGTACCCGAACGAAACCTGAAAAAACCTGAAAGTCCGAATGCACGATCATCAGCAACACGCTGGAGATCGACGGCCCTCCCGTCCGAAAAAAAATTCGGCGAAAACCTGAAACGGCCGCGTGATTGAGCAATTCACCTCGACCCGCCGAACATCCGCAGCGGCCAATCACCGAACGCCGACTCGCCCGGATGCGGGAAGTCCTCGACCGTCGTCACGACGATCTGGTCGTCGTGCTGGAGAACATCCACGACGCGCACAACGCCTCCGCGATTCTGCGTAGCTGCGACGCCTTCGGAGTTGGTCGAATTGCGCTCGTCTACAACAACCAGGTCTTCCCCGAGATTTCCGGCGGGGTCGCGGCCAGGGTCGAAAAATGGCTCCAGATTGATCGGTACGGGTCGGCCGAGGAGTGCGTGTCGGCGCTCAAGTCTGAGGGAATCACGGTCTACGCCACCCAGCTGACCGAAGATGCGGAAGATTATCTCAGCGTCGATTTTCTCGGCCCATCGGCAATCGTGCTGGGCAATGAACACGCAGGTTGCTCGGCCGAGATGGTCGGCCTGGCCGATGGTGGGATCATCGTTCCCATGGTCGGGTTCGTGCAGTCGCTCAATGTCTCGGTCGCGGCGGCCGTCGTGATGGCCGAGATGGCCCGGCAACGCAGAAACTCCGAACCGGCCTGGACCGCACGCAAGGCGGAATTGGAACAGTCGTGGATCGACCGGGAGTCGTCTCCGCGCTGACGCTCAGGGACGTCGTGTAGCATCGCTGTGGACAACCTCGATTACACGTGAAGGAGCACAGGATGGCCGACTACGCCGGCAGGCTGCCCACGCCAACCCCTGAATCGCAGCCCTATTGGGACGGTCTCAAAGAGCACAAACTGATGCTGCCGACCTGCGACCCATGCGGCCCGTTCTTCTACCCGCGTCCATTCTGCCCAGAACCCGGCTGCTTTAGCTGGGACATTGACTGGACCGAGGCATCGGGCAAGGGCAAGGTACATACCTTTGTCATCTCGCATCAGCCGATTCCTCCGTACAACACCGAAGACAACCCGCCGCCCTACGTGATCGCCGTCATCGAGCTTGAAGAGGGTCCGCGCATGATGTCGAATCTGATCATCGACGATCCCTACGCGACCGAGGTCGATATGGACGTCGAGATCGTCTACGACGACGTGACCGACGACGTCACGCTGCCCAAGTTCAAGCCCGTCTGAGCGCTAATCGGCTCACCTTCCTGACAATCATCGCCGAAACGGAGATCACTCATGGATCAGATTCGACACAAGGTCGCGATCGTCGGCGCCGCCGAGACCGACGACTTGGGACAGCTTCCCCACATGTCTCGGCTCGCCTTGCACGCCGAGTCGGCCAGGAACGCCCTCGACGACGCCGGCATGTCGCTGGCCGACGTCGACGGCCTGCTCTGCGCCGGCGCCATCCCCAATGAAGTCGCCGAGTACCTCGGCATTCAGCCCCGCTACGTCGACGGCACCTCGGTCGGCGGCTGCTCGTTCATGATCCACGTCCGCCATGCCGTCGCCGCGATCATGGCCGGCTACTGCGATGTCGCGCTCGTCACCCACGGCGAGAGCGGACGCTCCGGCGTCGACATGCCGCGCGGCGGCGGCTCCGCCTCGCCCGGCGGACAGTACGAAGCGCCCTTCGCTATCGGCGGCGCACCGACCACGTTCTCCATTCCCGTGCTGCGCCACTTCCACGAGTACGGCACGACCAAGGAACATCTCGCGCACATTGCAGCCGCGACCCGCGCCTGGGCCAACCTCAACCCCATGGCGATGATGGGCATCCACCGCCGCGCTCCGGAACGCGGCGGCGGGCCAATCACCCCACAGGACGTGCTCAACTCGCGGATGATCTGCTACCCGTTCAACCTGCTCGACTGCTGTGTCGTCGCCGACGGCGGCGGAGCGCTCGTGCTCGTCTCGGAAGAGCGCGCCAGGGACTTCGCCAAGGACCCCGTCTACGTACTCGGCGCGGGCGAGGCGGCGGCGCACTGGATGGTCTCGCAAATGCGCGACCACACCACCGCCGACGGCTACCGCATCTCCGGCGAGGCCGCCTACAAGAGCGCCGGCCTCGGCCCGCAGGACATCGACCACTGCATGTTCTACGACGCCTTCACCTTCACCCCGCTGATGGCCGCCGAGGACCTCGGCTTCGTGCCCAAGGGCGAGGGCGGTCCGTTCTTCGCCGAGACCAGGACCGGTCCCGACGGCGAGGTCATCTACAAGTCCGGCCCAGGCGGAGACTTCCCGATGAACACCAACGGCGGCGGCCTCTCCTACTGCCACACCGGTATGTACGGCATGTTCGCCATCATCGAATCGGTCCGCCAGCTCCGAGGCGAATGCGGCGACCGCCAGGTTCCCGACGTCAACGTCAGCATGGCTCACGGCCCCGGCGGCATGTTCGCCTCCGCAGGAACGATCATCCTCTCGAACGCCTGACCCCAATCGCCGACCAAACCTGTAGGGGCGGCCCCTGCGACGGTACGCGTGGGCCGCCCCTTCGCTTGTCCGCGCTCCGGGTCACGCGCTCATCCGCACCGGCGCCTCCGGATGCCGGGCCAGCAACACGCTCACGGCCGCGCTCAGTAGCAGCCCGACAAACACCACATAGATCAGGTCGTACGATCCGCGGCTGTCAATCACCAACCCGGAGACGAACGGTCCGAACGCATTGATCAAGAGCTGCGGCGGCGCGGTCACGGAGCGGATCCGCCCCACCGAGTAGCGGCCGAAGTAGTCCGGGAACGAGATTCGATTAAGCGGCAGTTGCGCGCCGAACGCCAGTCCGTGCCAGACCGCGAAGACGAACGCCATCCAGACGCTGTCGGTCAGCACGAACCAGATCAGCGCGCTGGTCGTGATCAGGATGACCAGGGGCAGGGAGTAGCGAACGGCCAGACGCTGCCGCAGCTCGCCACCGAGCACGCCGCCGATGATCCCCATTCCCGCCCACAAGGCCAGCGCGCTGCGCGCGGTATCGGCGTCGATGCCGTTCTGGGTCATATGCGAAACGAAGGTGAAGTTCACCGACCCGCTGACCGCCATCAGAATTGTCGTGCCGAACAGCAGCAGCCAGAACGCCCGCGTACGCATCGCCTCGCGGACCGTCCAGTCCGGATCCGAAGACAGGACGGGGTTCGCCTCCGACGATGCAATCGACGCTCTGGATCGACGGCCGTCCGGCCGCAGGCCCACATCCTCGGGTCGGCGTCTCAGGATCAGTGACGGCAGCCAACCGACGACGACCACCAGCACCGCCATCAGGATGAAGGCCTCGCGCAGGCCGCCGAGCCAGAGGCCGGCCGAGATGACCAGCGGGAAGATCATCATCCCGCCCCGCGTACCCACCATCGTTAGGCCCATCGCTGACCCGCGCCGTTGGATGAACCAGTTCGCGATCACCACCACGACCGCAATGTCGATCACCGCCACCGTGATCCCGCGGCCCACTCCCCAGATCAGAAGAAACTGCCAGAGTTCGGAGATGAAGCCAAGCGCCACCAGCAGCCCGGCCACCAGCCCAACCGATCCAAACAGCAACCAGCGCGCCCCGTGACGATCGGCGATCGGCCCGACGAAGGTCGCGATCACGCCACCGCCCACACCGCCGATCACCATCGTCAAACCGATCGAGGCCGTGCTCCAGCCGTATTCGGCCTGCAGATCCGGAGTGATCGCGCCGAGGACCGGATTGAAGAATGTGACCGCGGCAAACGACGACATCGACGCGGCCGCGGCGATCCACCAGCCCGCGAAGACTCGTCTGAACGGTCGCGAATACAGGACTCGAGGGAGACGCTCGCGGCGCCTCACCAGCAGGTGCCTCTGCGGGTTGGGCGACTGGCTCATGAACGCCACTACCCTACCGCTAGGACTCGACCGCCAGAGTGGCCCAACACCCGCGGAGGCGCCATGGCCAACCCGACCTTGCGTGTCGGCGTGACTACCGAACTCAATCAGCGCGCCGGCGCCCGGCTGCTCGAGATCGCCCCCGACGCCGACATCGTGCTGCTTGACACCGATGGATCCTGGTCGAGCGATCCTGCGGGGCTCGACGCCTTCTTCTTCTCAGAGGACCTCTACTACCTCGCCAACTCGGTCGGCGCCATCGTCGAGTTGCTCGAGCACTCGCCTCCAGCCTGGCTTCAGACCGCCAGCACCGGGGTCGATCACACCGTTTACGCCACGCTGCTTGAGTCTGGTTCGATCGTGACCAACGCGCCCGGGGTCCACGCCGGGCCGATCGCCGAGTACGTCTTCGCCTACATCCTCAGTCACATCAAGCGGTTGCCGAAGCACGCCTCCAACCAGGCCGAGCGCGCGTGGACGCCGCTCGAGTCGGTCGAACTCGCTGGCCAGACCCTGGGCATCGTCGGCTACGGAGGAATCGGAGAAGCCTGCGCCAAACTCGCAAAGGCCTTCGGCATGCGAACGCTCGCAACCAAGCGCCGACAACCGAACGACGCCAATCTCGACCAGCACTTCCCTCCCGACCGCCTCCACGACCTGCTTGCCGCCAGTGATTATGTCGTGCTCTGCTGCCCACTCACCGACGAGACACTGAACCTGATCGACGCCGACGCCCTCACCGCCATGCGACCCCACGCGCTGCTGATCAACGTCGCCCGCGGCCGGGTCGTCGATGTCGATGCACTCGGTTCGGCTCTGAAGTCCGGTCGTATTGGCGGCGCAGTCCTCGATGTCGCGCCGCTCGAGCCTCTGACTCCCGATTCGCCGCTCTGGGACCTGCCCAACTGCCGGATCACGCCCCATGATTCCTGCCACGTCGATTCGTCGTACATGCGCACCGCCGAGTTCTTCCTCACCAACTTGGCCCATCTCGCGGCTGGCGAGCCGCTCGAGTGGGTCGTGGCGGACATCGAACTGTCCGATCCCAGCATCGGGGACGTCTAGGAGCCGATATGACGAACAATGTCCATCCAAACGGGCCGCTCGCGGGCGTCCGCGTGCTCGACCTGACCTGGGTCCTGGCTGGACCCTACGCGGCGATGATCCTCTGCGACCTCGGCGCGGAGGTGGTCAAGGTCGAACGACCTCCACACGGCGATGTGGCTCGAACGACCGGACCGTTCGTCAACAACGAATCCATGTACTTCCAGTCGGTCAACCGGGGCAAGCGCAGCATCTCGATCAACCTGCGCAGCGACGAAGGCCGCGACCTCTTCCTTCGCCTCGTCGACCAAGCAGACGTGGTGATGGAGAACTTCACGCCGGGTGTGATGGACAAGCTCGGCATCGGTCCCGATGCGTTGCTGGAGCGCAACCCGCGCCTGATCTTCGCCTCCACTTCAGGCTTCGGGCAGACGGGACCGCTGCGCAACAAGCCGGCGCTCGACATCATCGTCCAGGGCATGGGCGGTGTGATGAGCATCACCGGCTACCCCGACGAGCCTCCGGCCAGGCCGGGCACGTCGATTGGCGACATTTGCGGCGGCTTCTACACCGCTATCGGCATCCTCGCCGCCCTGCGAGAACGGGATCTCAGTGGACAGGGCCAATCGGTCGACATTTCGATGCTCGACTGCCAGATCTCGATCCTCGAAAACGCGGTGGCGCGCTACTTCTCCACCGGCAAGGAACCCGGACCGCTCGGAACCCGCCATCCGTCGGCAACCCCGTTCCAGGCGTTCCCGACGGCTGATGGTTGGATGGTCGTGGCGCTCTCCTGGGGTGTCGAGAATCAGTGGGAGCTGTTCTGCGCCGAGCTGGGCTTGCCGGAGTTGGTCGGTGATCCACGCTTCGAGACTTCGTTCAAACGAACCGAAAACCACGCAGAGTTGGAGCCGTTGCTGTTCGAAGCCACGCGAAGACAGACGACCGACTACTGGGTCACGACTCTGGAGCCGTACAACATCCCGATCGGCCCGCTCAACACGATCGGCCAGGCGGTCCGCCAGGAGCAGATCGCCGCTCGCGAGATGATTACGACCGTCCATCACCCGATCGCCGGCGACGTCACGATGGCGGCATCGCCGCTCAAACTGTCGCGCACGCCGGGTCGCGTCTACGGATATGCCCCAGCGTTCGCACAGGACACCTGCGCCGTGCTGCAAGAGTGGTTGGGCATTCCCGAGGACCAGACTGCGCTGCTCGCGGAGGCCGGCGTCGTGCTCACCGAGGGTGGTCCTGATATCGCCGCCTACCTCAGCGCCTGAAATGTCGTTCAGGTCCCAACTCGCGAAGGCTCGGACCGCGCTCAAGCAGCGACTCCGCCCCGAACCGATCGAGATCGAGCTCGACGTCGTGGAGCAGCTCATCGTGCAGCACCTGCTGCTCGTTGAGCAGGCCTCCTTCGACGAACTGGTCGACGCCGTGCTCGTCTCACGCCCGACCGCGAATGAACAGCAGGTGCGACTCTCCCTCATCCGCTTCGAGTCGTTTCGGCTGATCAATCGCATCCTGCATCCGGAACTGGAGCCCGGAAAGCAGATGTCGTTTACGCTCACTCCTGACGGCCGGCGGCTGAAGACGGTCATCCCCGCTGTGCCGCGATCCCGAATTCAAACCTGGCTGTAGCCACATAGTGCGTTGGAGGAGTTCTCGATGGCGAAGTTCAAGGTGTACCACATCGATTCGCGCCCGGAGCGGCAGCCGCACGTGGCCGAAGCTGAGCAACTGGCCAGGGCCGACGCGGAACTGGTCGCTCTGAGCCTGGAACAGCAGGAGGACATCCCCTCGAACGTCGCCGACGCCGACGGAATCATCTGCGGCTATCGCCACGTTGGCAAGGACATCTTCGACGCCGCGCCCGACCTCAAGGTCGTGGTGCGCTACGGCATTGGCTTCGACAACATCGACTGGCAGACCGCAGTCGACTACGACATCGTCGTCTGCAACATCACCGACTACTGCATCAACGAGGTCGCCACGCACGCGATTTCGCTGCTGCTGGCGCTCAATCGCAAGCTGATCGCCCACAACGACGCCGCGCGCTCAGGAGAGCGCGTCCCGCTCGGGCCGTCCGGGTCGCTCTACGGTGAGACGCTGGGCCTGGTCGCGTTTGGCCATATCGCGCAGCAGGCTGCGATTCGTGCCCAGGCGTTCGGGTTGGATGTAATCGCCTACGACCCCTACCAGGACCCGGCCGTTGCCGAGGCCGCAGGGGTTCGGCTGACGTCGCTGGAAGAGGTGATGCAAGCCGACTACGTGTCCGTCCATCCTCCCTTGAGCCCTGAGACCAGAGGAATCGTCGGAGCCGAACAGTTGGCGCTGATGAAGCCGACGGCGTACCTGATCACCACGTGCCGCGGAGGCGTCGTGAGCGAGCAAGCGCTCTACGACGCGCTCAAGAACGGGCAGATTGCGGGCGCCGGGGTTGATGTCTGGGACCCGGAACCCGTACACAAGGACCACCCGTTGCTGGAGTTCGACAACGTCGTCGCCACCCCCCACTCCGCCTTCTACTCCGAGGCCTCGATGCCACTCCTGCTCCAGCGAGTCGGTGAAGCGGCCGCCGATGTGCTGCAGGGTTACTTGCCGCGTTCCGTCGTGAACAAGGCCGTGCTCGACAAGGTCTCACTGACACCGCACCCGGACCGCTAATCCTTGAGCAACTCCACGTCCGCATACCAGGCGGTCACGGTTCCGCCGGAACCGTCGTGGTTGCGGCTAACCGGACGGCCTACGATCTCGCCGGGACCCGCCGCAATCGGCCGGTCAAACATCGGACCATCAATGACGCACGTGTGAAACTCGCCGTTCTCGCCGAGTGGATCCGTGCCTTCGGGCAGGTCGTCCAGGAACGACTGGTCGAACCAGCGACCGGCGAAGCTGCGATCGAGTTTCGACGTCGGGCTCACGGCAGTCACGATTGCCCTCAAACCCGAGCTCAACATGGTCTGAGCCAGCTCGTCGGTCGGCATACCCCAGACCGGGAAGATCGCCTCGAAACCCGTGCCCTCGAGGTTCGTCTCCCGGTACTCACGAATGTCCGCGAGAAAGAGGTCGCCGAAGGCGAACGTGTCGGCGGTAAGGTCGGGCGGCAGATCTCGAACCCGCTGGAGAAACTGCGTCATTGCGGCTTCGTAAGCCTCGTTTGGACATGGATAGGGGATCGGAATCTCGTACAGCGGCAGGCCCAGGCGCTCGGCATGAACTCGTAGAACCCGGCGCGGTGTCGCCTGTATGGCGACGCGCTCGAAGTGCGGCGTGACCGTCGTGAAGATACCGCGAACGTCGTACTGACCAGGCTGTTGGCGCAGGATATGCAGCGCCCACGCTGAGTCCTTTCCCGACGACCAGGAGACCATGACGGGACGAGTCGCCATAGACGAAACCTTCAGTTCATCGTGTACGCTCTTGTGTAACCCCCATGACAGTAACTCTTCCGATGTCGGAGGCACCCAATGCGACCGAACACCGTGAAACGACAGTGGGCCGCTGGCGAGCCCTCCTTCGGCGCTTGGCTCGGTACCTGCTCGCCGCTCGCCGCTGAATCCATGGCCCACCAGGGTTGGGACTGGCTCGTAGTTGACGGTGAGCACTCTCCCGTCGACCTGCAGACCATGATTCAGATGTTCCAGGCCATCTCGACCACCGACACGGTCCCTATGGCCCGGGCGCAATGGAACGACCCGGTGATCATCAAACGGATCCTCGACGGCGGCGCCTACGGTGTCGTCATTCCCTGGGTCAATAACCGCGCCGAAGCGGAGCAGGCCGTCGCTGCCTGCCGGTACCCGCCCGACGGACTGCGAGGCTTTGGCGCGTACCGAGGCTTCCTCTACGGCGGCCCGGACTACGGCGACGAAGCCAACAACGAGATCGCCTGCATCATTCAGATCGAGACCATCGAGGCGGTCGAGCGGATCGACGAAATCCTCTCGGTGCCCGGCATCGACGCGACTTGCATCGGACCTGCCGACCTCGCCAAGTCGATGGGCATCCCTGTCCGGCCCGACAACCCGCACCCGGACCACATCGCCGCATGCGCCGAGGTGCTGGCCGCGTCGCAGCGAATCGACAACCGAGTCGCGCCGGGTATCTTCACCTCCGGCCCGGTCGAAGCAAAGCGGCGCGCCGAGGAAGGCTGGCTCTACATCCCTTCGGGCAGCGACGGGCAGTTCATGGCCCAGGCGTCTGCCCAGGGCTTGCGCACCGTTCGCAGCTACGGTCAGGACTAGTTCCGTGGCCTGGACCGGGTTCGATGGACCCGAGACCCGCCAGCGGTTCGACGCCGACGACTTGCGCGGCTTCACTACTGCCGTCCTGCAGTCGTACGGCGTACCTGCCGACGATGCCAACATCGGCGCCGATGTCCTGATCGATGCAGACCTCGTCGGAATCGAGTCGCACGGTATTGCCCATCTGCCCTGGCACATCGGCTATGCCCCCGGGTTCGAGTCGGGCGTAGTCAATCCGACACCTGAAATCAAAGTGTTGCGCGAGAGCCCCGTCTCGGCAGCCTGGGACGGCGATGGCGGCTTCGGCACGATCGTCTGCCAGAAGGCGATGTCGACCTGTATCGACAAGGCAACGACCAGCGGCATGGCGATGGTCACCGTGCGCAACGGTCGGCACTTCGGCGCCGCCGGATACTACGCGCACATGGCGGTCGAACACGACCTGATCGGCATGGCGATGTGCAACGTGCCGCCGATCGCCATGGCGGCGGGCGGCAAGGGGCGAGTGTTCGGGACGAATCCGATCGCGATGGCTGCGCCGATCAGCGACGGCACTCCGTTCCGGCTGGATATCGCGACAACGGCAGTCGCCGGCGGAAAGCTGGAGATCGCGGGACGGCAAGGCAAGCCGCTGCCCCAGGGTTGGGCCGTCGACGAGGACGGCAGCCACAGCGACGACCCGTTCGTGATGCGCAAGAACGGCGCCTTGCTTCCACTCGGCTCGACGCTGACGACCAGCTCGCACAAGGGCTACGGGCTCGGCTTGATGGTTGACATCATGTCCGGCGTGCTCTCGGGCGACGGTTCCGGGCTATTCGCCCCGCGCGGCCAGAATCTGATCCAGGGACAGTGGTTCGCCGCCTGGCGAATCGACCTGTTCTGTGATCCCGACGAGTTCAAGTCGAGCATGAAGGAAATGGCCGACGCGATCCGTGAGGTACCGCCAGTTGACGGCGTGGAACGTGTCGTGATTCCAGGCGATCCGGAAGAAATCGCCAGGGCGGACCGCTCGGTCAATGGCATCCCCCTCGACGACGAGACCATCGAACAGTTGATCGCGCTGGGTGAACAGCGCGGAACTCCATTCCCGGCCCCGGTACACGAAGGCGCTTCATCATGACGATGGTCAATGCCGAAATCGATGCGGTCATCGAGAAGATTCTCGACAACTACGGTCGAGCGGCGGGGATCTTCGATCCCAACCGCCTGGAAGTCTGGGAGGAACTCGGGCTGACGATGTCTCAGCTTCGCGTCCTCTACATGCTGCAGGCGGTGCCCGGCACGCCGGCCGGGGCCGTCGCGACCCAGCTCAAGGTCCGGCCGTCCACGGCGACGGGCATCATCGACCGTCTGGCCGACAAGCAGAAGCTGGTCAGGCGCGAACGCGACGACTCCGACCGTCGGCGCGTGCGCATCTTCCTGACCGAACGCGGGCACCGGGTGATTACCGAACTGGATGCCCGCAAACGCGCCGTGATCTGGAGGATCTTCCGCAACTTCAGCGAGCAAGACCTGGCCGACATTGATCGCACCTTCACATTGCTAACCTCCGAGGCAGAACGCCAGGGCGTGTTGGCGCCCTGGCCGCCCGATCCTGAGGTGATGTAATGTCCGCGGGGCCGCCACAACCTCCCAACGGTCGAGCTGGCGCGCCCTCAGGACCACAGGCAAACCCGAGCAGCGGTCCGCCGCCCGGCATGCCGGGCATGGGTGAGGTTCCTCCGGGCTGGTTGCTGCCCGAGCGCCGCAAGGTGCTCATCATGATCTGCGTCATGTTGGCGCTCTTCCTGGCAGCCCTTGATCAGACGATCTGGAGCGTGGCCGCCCCCAAGGCCGTCGGCGACCTCGGCGGCCTTGACCTCTTCGCCTGGCCCGCAACTTCCTATCTGCTCGGCTCGACCGTCATCGTTCCAATCATCGGCAAACTCTCCGATGTCCACGGGCGCAAGCCGTACCTGCTCGCCGGCATCGTCATCTTCCTTATCGCATCCGCTCTCTGTGGCGCATCCGGATCGATGTGGGAGCTGATTGGCTTCCGCCTCTTGCAGGGCTTCGGTGCGGCCTTCATCATGGCCAACGCGTTCACGACGATGGGCGACTACTTCGCTCCAGCCGAGCGAGGCCGCTGGGCCGGCATCATCGGCGGCACCTTCGCGCTGGCCAGCATCATCGGCCCGCTGGCCGGCGGCGTCCTGACCGACGAACTCTCCTGGCGCTGGGTGTTCTACATCAACATCCCCGTTGGCGGCCTGGGCCTCCTGGCGATCACCATGATCATGCCGAGGCAGAAGCCGCAGCATCCCAACCGCCAGCCGACCGACTGGCTCGGCGCGGGACTGCTGATTGTCGCCGCGACGCCGCTGCTGCTCGCCTTTTCGATGGGCGGCAACCAGTTCGGATGGCTCGATTCCCCCATCGTCGCCTGCCTGATCATCGCCGTCGTCGCCGCCTTCGTCTGGTGGAAGACGGCCAAACGCAAGGGCGACGACGGCATCATGCCGCTGCCGATGTTCCAGAACAAGATCTACATGTTCTGCACCGTCGTGATGTTCCTGATCGGCATCGCGATGATGGGCGCCATGTTCAACTTGCCCTTCTTCCTCCAGGGCGCTCAGGGCATCTCGGCCACCAACTCCGGACTCGTCACGCTACCCATGAGCATCGGCGTGGTGCCCGCCTCCGTCATCACCGGACAGATCCTCGCCCGCACCGGACGCTACAAACCTCTGGCGATCGTCGGAGGCGTCGGAGCGACGTTTGCGCTGTTCATGCTCTCGCAGCTCAATGTCGATTCCGACCTCAACCTGGCCCGCCTCTACATGTTCATCATGGGCGCCGCCATGGGCACGCTGATGCCGCTGTATTCCCTGTTGATGCAGAACTCGCTCCCATTCCGACTACTGGGCGCCGGCACGGCGACCAATCAGTTCTTCCGCCAGATGGGCGCCGCGATGGGCATCTCGCTGTTCGGCGCGATGATCGTCTCGGGATTCTCCTCACAGTTGACCAAGGCGTTCCCGGTCGGCTTCGATCAGCTCAAGGAGCGGCCTGAGGTGTTGTTGAACCCCGAGGCCCTTGAAGGATTCCGACAGCAGCTCGAACAACAATCTCCCGGTTCCGCCGACGCCGTGATCCAGACCGCGCGCGAGGCGCTGGCCGTGCCCGTGACCGACGTGTTCCTCTACGGCGCCATCGTGATGGGAATCGTGCTCGCCATTGCGGTGGTATTGCCCAGGGTCAGATTCCAGACCCAGGAGGAGATGATGGCCAACGCCCGCGCGATGGCAGCCGCCAACCGCCCGCCAGGCGCTGCCGCCCCCTCGATGCCCGGTGCTCCTGCGGGCGCGCCTGTTCCATCTTCGGGTAAACCGCCATCCAGTTTGCCGACACCGCCTCCGGAACGTCCTAGAGTGACACCCATACCAGCGGCATCAACCAGCGCCGAGGTTGCTGCCAACGGAGGTTCACCTGTCGACGGTTTGCCTGAGTCGGTACCAATGATCGCCTCATGGGCGCGACAGCGTCCACACCCGGTCGACAGAGTCAGTTAGTCGGAGCACCGATGACCACCCCCAACGGCCAACATCCCGCAGATCCCAACGGAGCGGCGAAACAGGCGACAAGCACCGTGCTCGCGCTTGACGGATGGGGACCCGTCGTGCCCGACCCGCTCGTCAATGGTGCGAACGGCAGCGAACCCGAGGTTGCGGTCGATGCGGAGCCGGTGATCGAATCCGCGCCACCCCGAGCCGAGTGGCGCGAGTCAATTCACGCCCGGTGGAACCAACAACTCCCCCGAGCGACCATTGACCCGCAGCTGATGCGCATCCTGGCGCCGGCTGCAGCGATGGTGATTGCCGTGGTTGTCGCGATCAGGATTGGCTCCGCTTGGCGGGTTGCGAGCGTACCGGTGCCGGAACCCGAGCCCCCGGACCAATGGACGTTACTGCGACGCCGGATCGCCCTGGCAGTTGACCCGTCACTGACGCCGACCGAGCCGCAGCGGCGAAACCTGCACGATCTGATTCCCTGGTAGCGGCGTCCAAACCGCAGCGCGACGCGGCTACTCCTGCGTGGCCAGTGCCTTGGCCTGCTCTTCCGCCCGCTCGCGCAGCACGCGTTTGTAGTCGCGCGGGATGACCTTCATCATCTGACGCGACACAACGTCCCAGTTCTCGAGGATTTCTCTCGCAAACGGGCTGCCCGTCCGTTCCGCATGCGTTTCGATCATCTCTTCCAGCATCACCGCATCGTTGCCGTCGTCGACGGGTTCCAGATCAACCATCGCCGGATTGACTGAGTGCTTCAGAGTGCCATCGGCATCCCAGACGTAGGCAATGCCGCCGCTCATGCCGGCAGCGAAGTTCCGTCCGACCGGTCCGAGCACCACGACCGTGCCACCGGTCATGTACTCGCAACCGTGGTCGCCGACCCCTTCCACGACCGCCCGGGCGCCAGAGTTACGAACGGCGAATCGTTCGCCCGCTCGGCCCGCCACCCACAACGTGCCCCCTGTCGCCCCATAGAGCACCGTGTTGCCGACGAGGACCGCGTCACGGCCTCGGAACCCGGCGCCCTCTTCGGGAGCCACCGAGATCATCCCGCCGGCCATGCCCTTGCCCACATAGTCGTTCGCTTCGCCGCGCAGATAGAGACGCATGCCGCGAACCAGGAATGCGCCAAACGACTGACCGGCCGAGCCGCTGAAATGCAGTTCGATCGTGCCGCGCTGCATCCCGAGATCGCCGTACTGCTGAGCAATCCGACCGGAAATCCGGGCGCCGACCGTGCGATGCTTGTTTGTGATCCCGAACTTGGCCGAGATGTGTTCGCTCTGCTGAATGTGCGGCTCCAGGATCTCCAGCAAATCGTCATCGAGCCGCAGGTCATCGCGGCGATCGTTGCGCTCCTGGATGCGCATGCGCGGCAGCGAGGGGTCAGCCTCAATCGGAGCGAGCAGTTTGGTCAGGTCGACCAGCTTCGCGCGCTCCCCCGATCGCGGAGGTATCTGCTTCAACAAATCCGATCGGCCGATGACCTCCCCAATCGATCGATACCCCAGCTCGGCGAGTATGACCCGCACTTCCTCGGCGACGTGCAGGAGGAAGTCGATCAACATCTGCGGCTTGCCGAAGTACTTCGCCCGTAGGTCTTCGCGTTGGGTCGCGACGCCGACCGGACACGTGTTCAGGTGGCACTGCCGAGCCATCTTGCAGCCCAGCGCCACGAGCGCCGCGGTACCGAAGCCATACGCTTCGGCGCCCAGCATCGCCGCAATCACGACATCCCGGCCGGTGTGGAACCCGCCATCGGTGCGCAGCCGAATCCGCCCGCGCAACCCGTTGACGACGAGCGCCTCGTGAGCCTCCTTGACGCCCAGCTCCCAGGGCGCGCCGGCGTACTTCACTGAGGAGAGCGGCGATGCGCCGGTGCCGCCATCGGCACCGGAAATGTGCACCACATCCGCATACGCCTTGGCCACGCCGGTGGCAATCGTCCCGACACCCTCGCAGGCAACCAGCTTCACGCAGACGCGAGCCCTTGGATTCGCGATCTTCAAGTCGTAGATCAGCTGGGACAGATCCTCGATCGAGTAGATGTCGTGGTGGGGCGGAGGTGAGATGAGCTCGACGCCCGGCGTCGAGTGCCGCAGCATGGCGATGTATGCGGTCACCTTGTGGCCCGGCAACTGGCCGCCCTCGCCCGGTTTCGAGCCCTGTGCGATTTTGATCTCGATCTCTTCGGCGCTGCCGAGGTATGCCGGCGTTACGCCGAAGCGCCCGGAGGCGATCTGTTTGATGTGCGAGTTGGCGTCTGACTTGTCCCCGGAATCTCGGAATCGCCGCGGATCTTCGCCACCCTCGCCGGTATTCGACGCCGCTCCCAACTCGTTCATCGCGCGGGCGATATCCTCGTGCGTCTCCGGACTCAGAGCACCCAGCGACATCGCGCCGGTGCTGAACCGAGGCGTAATCGCATCGTGCGGCTCAACCTCATCGAGCGCAATCGGACTGCGATCCGAACTGAAGTCGAGCATGTCGCGCAGCGCCGTCGGCTGGCGACTGTTTGCCCGTTCGGCGTAGGTCGCGTATTCCTCTGCGCCTCCGCCCTGCACCGTCTTGTGCAATGCCCGCCAGATCGGCGGTTCGTTCGCGTGGTAGTCGGCGTTGCGCCGATAGCGGTACCAACCGCCGGCGTCCAGCCCGTCGGCCGGATACGCTTGCTCGTGGCGCGACAGGGCGTCGGCGCCAATCTCGGCGAAACCGACCCCGCCGATCCGCGAGAGCGTACCGGGGAACGATCGCTCGACGACCTCCTGGCCGATACCCAGAGCCTCGAAAATCTGCGCACCGTGATACGAGGCTCGCGCCGCGATGCCCATCTTCGACATGATCTTGAGGATGCCCGCGTCGACCGCTTGCACGTAGCGCTCGATTACTTCGTCGGCATCCATTTCGTCGAACTCGCCTTCGGCGTGGAGCGAGTTCAATGTCTGCAAGGCGAGGTACGGATGCACGGCATCGGCGCCGAAACCAATCAGACACGAAATCTGGTGAACATCACGGGCATCGCCGCAGTTGGCCACGATCGACGCCGAGAGTCGCTGTCCGCTCGCAATCAGGTGATGATGAACCGTGGAGACGGCCAACAGCATCGGAATCGGGGCACGATCCTGACCGATGTCTTCGTCGGTCAACAGGATCAGCGAGTGGCCATCCTCGATCGCATTGTCGACGTGGTCGCAGAGCGCGTCGAGCGCAGCTTCAACGCCCAGGGGACCGTCCTCAACAGGGAACGACGCGTCGATCACGGCGGCCGAGAATCCAGGCTGCTTGAAGTTGAGCAATGCGCGCAGTTCGTCACTCAGCAACAGTGGAGATCCGAGATGCACCAGACGGGCAGCCTCGGGCGCCTCCTCGAGCAGCGACTGTCGACGCCCCAACCAGGTATCAAGCGACATGACGTTGCGCTCGCGGATTGAGTCGATCGGCGGATTGGTGACCTGGGCGAACTTCTGCTTGAAGTACGTGTACAGCGGTCGGGCAGGATCGTGCAGTACTGAGAGCGGCGTGTCGTCGCCCATCGAACCGACCGGCTCTTTCGCCTGCCGGGCCATTGGCTTCAACACATACTCGATCTCTTCCCTGCTAAATCCGTGCAGGATCTGCCGCGACAGCAACTCACCCTCGTCCGGTTGAGGAATCAGCGAAGCATCGATGCCGCCGACCCGCTGCAGTCTGCCCATGTACTGGCGTACCCAGCGCGAGTACGGCATCTGCGAAGAGACGCGCCGCTTGATCTCGTCGTTCCGCAGGATCTCGTGCCGCTCAGTGTCGACCGCGACCATCTGTCCGGGGCCGAGCCGACCTGACTCGATAATCTCGGACTGATCCAGTTCAATCAGCCCGACCTCCGAGCCCATCACGACCAAGCCGCTTCTTGTGACCTGGTAGCGCGCGGGGCGCAGGCCGTTGCGATCCATCGCCGCCGCGGCGATTTTGCCATCGGTGAATGCCATGGCGGCCGGACCGTCCCACGGCTCCGAGAGGCAAGCGTGGTATTCGTAGAAGCCGTGCAACTCGGGATCCATGTCCTCGAGCTGTTCCCAGGCCTCGGGAATCAACATCATCATCGCGTGCAGCGGACCACGGCCCGAAGCCACCAACAGTTCGAACGCCTCGTCAAATGCCTGCGAGTCCGAACCCACCTCGCCCAACACCGGGTGCAACTCGGAGACGGTTTCGCCCCAGACATCGGACTGCAGCGCCGGACCGCGCGCCTGCATCCACAGGCGGTTGCCAAGCAACGTATTGATCTCACCGTTATGCGCGATGTAGCGGAACGGCTGCGCGATCTTCCAGTTCGGCAAGGTGTTGGTCGCGTAGCGCTGGTGGAAGAGGGCGACCGCCGTGACGGTCTCCGGGTTGGTCAGATCGGGGTAGAACCGACTCAGCTGCGGCGCCACCATCAGGCCCTTGTAGACGACCGTCCGGGTCGACATCGAGACGATGTATGTCCCGGCTGCCGGATCCTCCGACTCGGCGCCACGCAGTGCCTGGTACTCGGCGTCGGCACGACGTCGTGCCAGGTACAGCCGGCGTCCGAACTCGTCCTCTCCGATACCGGCCGGGCGAGCGATCAGCAACTGCTCAATGCACGGAGCCTCACGTAGCGCCCAGGTTCCGAGCACGGAAGGATCGGTCGGCACGACGCGCCAGCCGAGCACGTTCAGACCTGTTCGCGAGAGCGCCTGCTCAAGCACCGCACGCCCACGCGATGCCGCGTCTTCGTCCATGGGCAAGAAGACCATCGCCAGCGCTAGATCATCATCCGGCAAGTCCGCATGGCCGAGCCGCGCCAGGTCGTCCTGCAGGATGGCGTAGGGAATGGAAATCGTGACGCCAGCCCCGTCTCCAGTGTCCGGATCGGCGTTGACCGCTCCCCGATGGGTCAGGCTGACGACGCCTTCGACGGCCTGCTCGACGAGCCGATGCGTGGCCACACCGTCCAGCCGAGCGACGAATCCCGTACCGCACGCATCGCGGAAACTCTCCGGGTCGTGCAGACCCAAGTAGTCTGTCCGGCTCGCTCGGTTCGGATAGTGGCCAGGCGTCATATCGTTAACGTCTATCGATTCCTGGGCATTGACTGCCAAGGTCAATGCAATTGCGGGCATCTGTGCGGATACTACGTGAATATTCGCACAAAGACCGTCCCTACGCTAGCGCTTTCGTTACAGGCCTACCTGATGAGCGATTCGGTGCCGAGGGCCTAAAGGACCTCTTCCCGCCGCAAGTCGGACAACGCCGCGCCAAAGCTGTCGATCGTCGAATCGATGTCCGCCTCTGTATGCACACACGACACGATCGCGCCCATACCCATCAGATCGACGCCCTGATTCAACAACGCCCGCCGGAACGGCCAGAGCACCTCACTCGTGGTGGTCGGCAGAGTCGGCTGTGCGCCGCCGTGTTGGTCCCAGTCCCAGGTCACACCATCATCGGGCCGCTCAATGTCCTGGCCCAGGATGATGTGCACCAGGGACGTATCGGCCCACGCGCATCCCGGCGCCTCTGACTCGACCAGCGTGTGGTTGAGACCGCGAGCGAGCTGCGCCGCGCGCTCGTTGGCGATCGAGTTCGGATCCTCTTCCGCTACGGCCCGCAGGGCTCGCTCCCCGGCGACAGCAGAGAGCGGATTCGCGTTGAACGTCCCCGGGTGCGCGACGCGTCCGCCGCCAGCATCGAAACTGATCTGGTCGAGCAAGTCCGCACGCCCAACGACCGCCCCGCCCGGCAGACCACCGGCAAGGATCTTGGCCAGCGTCGTCAGATCGGGACGCACGCCGATTCGTTCCTGTGCCCCGCCCCGACTCATGCGGAACCCGGTCACAACCTCGTCGAAGATCAACAGCGCCCCGTGGCGATCGGTCAGCTCTCGCAACTCTCTCGGCACCGACGGATCCAGCGGACAGGTGCCCCATGAGTAGCCCGTCGGTTCAAGAATGACTGCGGCGTACTCTTCGCTCGCCAGCGCAGCAGCGATGCCCGTGAGGTCAGTCTGATCGAACACTGAGATCAGGCTCTGCATGGCATCGGGTTGGCCATTCGCGGCGATGTTGCCGGCCGAGGTGCGACCGGCGGCGAAAACGCTGTCGTTCCAGCCGTGGAAGTGGTTGCGCAGACGTAGCAATCGGTCGCGACCTGTCGCCGCCCGAGCCAGGCGGACGGCCATCATCGTCGCTTCGGTACCCGACGACGTGAACCTGACCTTTTCGGCGCTCGGAATCAGACGTTGGATCGCTTGTGCCCAGCGACGCTCCAGGTCGCTGGAGCCGCCCAGGTGCGTACCCCTCGCGACCTGCGCCGAGACTGCTTCGACGAGATAAGGATGGCTATGACCGAATAGCAGCGCCCCGTGGCCCATCACGTAGTCGATGTATTCGTTGCCGTCGACGTCCCACTTGCGCGGGCCGATCGCACGGTCGACGACGATGCCGAATGGTTCGAAGTGCCGTGCGTCATGGGTGACGCCGCCGGGGAAGATCGTTCGCGCCTCCTCGGCCCGCTGCGCGGACAACGCATGCTTCGCGAAGAACTCCCGATCGATCGCCGTCGTCCCACTCATGTCATGCCTCCTCAAGACCCTGCTTTCGACACTAGCGCAACGATCCTACCCGTCATTGCCGTGCTGCCAGAAGCCATGTTCAAACTAGAGTGACCACATGCAGAACTGGCGGATCACGCGCGGGCGGGCATTGCTCCTGCTCCTGCTCGGCATTGCCATCGTGGCAGCGCTGATCGGCGCCTATCTCGCCTACGAACGCTGGTTTCCCTGGGATCAATCCGAGATCGAGGAATGGATCGACGGCTTCGGCGTCTGGGGTCCCGTCGTCTACATCGTGATCTTCGCCGCATCGATGCTGTTTGCGCCCTTGCCGACCGCGCCGATGCCGCTGATCGCCGCGGCCGTGTTCGGTCCCGTGCTGGGATTCGTGTACACGATCACCGCGACTGCGATCGGTTCGACTGTCTGCTTCTGGATCGCGCGCCGGCTCGGCCGCCCCGCCTTGGGGAGGCTGACATCGCAGCGGGCGCTGGACAAGATCGACGAACTCGGAGATCGACTCGGCATTCGTCTGCTGATAGTGCTGCGATTGTTTCCAATCGCCGGGGTTGACTACGTCTCGTACGCGGCCGGCCTGACGCAGATGCGATTTCCCACATACATCGTGATCTCAGTGCTCGCTTCGTCGCCAATCCTGATTCTCGCCGCCGTGCTCGGCGACGCGGTGCTGGAACGGAACCGCGAACTCCTGCTCGGTGCGCTGCTGGCGATCATCGCGTTCTTTGCTCTGCCGGTGCTCTGGGTCTGGTGGCGGCAACGCCGACAGCGACGCCAGACCCAGCCCGCGTCCACGGAGCGTTAGCCTCCCCTCATGCCGCTCTCCGACGCTCCGTCGCTACTGACTTTGATGTGGTCGCCGTTGACCCTCGTTACCTCAGCTCACGACGGCGCTCGCGGCGGACAGATCGCGGTCGGAGCGTTCGCAGCCTCAATCGTGCCGGCGCAGCCTCGGGTTCTCGTCCAGGTCCAGAAGCGTAACCACACCAACTCGCTGATCGAAGCTTCGGGACACCTGGCGGTCCACGTCATGGCCCGCGAGCAGTGGCAGTGGGTGCGGCACTGGGGCTTCCGCTCCCAGACGGAAGTCGACAAGTTCGACGGGCTCGAATGGTTCGAGCATGGGAGCGGCTTGCCGATACTCGACGGCGTGCTCGGCTGGATGACGTGTGAGGTGGTCAACTACATGGACGGCGGCGACATGGCGATCTGGCTCGCCGACGTCACCGATGCCGCACGCAACACCCGAGCGCAGCCGATCCGCTGGCACGAGGTTCAACAGGTCCTTCCGCCCGACTGGGCCGAGGAGTACGGTCGCAAACTGAGCCACGACGTGCCGGACTCCGGCCGTCGGATGGCGGAACTGTCGGACAACCCGCCCTGGCGTCCGGGCGGTTAGCGGCCCTTCCAGTTCGGCGTGCGCTTCTCCGCGAAGGCCCGCGGACCCTCGATCAGGTCTTCGGACTGACCCATAATCCGCTGCTGGTGGAAGCTGTGCGTCAGGGCGGCGGGTAGCGGAAGGTCGAGGCCCTTGTAGGCGGCTTCCTTGGAGGCGCGCACCGAGATCGGAGCGCAGAGCAGGATCTCGCTGGCCCAACGTTTGGCCGTGTCCATCAGCTCCGCCGCCGGCACGACCTCATTGACCAGACCCCACTGGTGCGCGACGGGAGCCGGGATGTGGTTACCGGTCAGCATGTAGCCCATCGCGATCTTGAGCGGGATGTGACGCGGCAGACGGTGGACGCCGCCCGCGCCGGCCATCAGACCCACACGCGGCTCGGGCAGGCCAAGGCGCGCGTGATCGGCCGCGATGATGATGTCGCAGGCCATCGCCATCTCGCAGCCGCCGCCCAGCGCGAAGCCGTTGACCGCAGCAATCATCGGCTTCGGGCACTCCCAATCGGCAGTAATCCCACCGAATCCGCCGCGCACCGGAGCGAAGCTCGGCCGCTCGTTGGCCGGCATCCGCGACATCTCGGCCGTGTACTTCAGGTCGTTGCCTGCGGAGAACGCCCGCTCGCCGGCGCCGGTCAGGATTCCAACCCAGGCAGAATCGTCCGCGGCGAAGGTGTTCCAGGCGTCCGACAGTTCTTCCGTCGTCGGCGGGTGAATCGAGTTCATCCGCTCGGGCCGGTTGATGGTGATCGTGACAATGTTGCCGTCTTGCTCGTACTTGATGAACTCGTAATCCGCCATGTATCTACCCCTGTCAGGTGTCTCGTGCTGTTTGGTTCGCGCTCGGTCTCGAGGGACTAGTGCTGGACGCAGGTCCCGCCGTCGACATTGTACGACTGGCCCGTAATCCACTCGCCCTGGGCCGAGCAAAGGAATGCCGTGATGTAGGCGATGTCCTCACCCTCGCCGGCGCGGCCCATCGGAATGCGCGTGTCGATTGCGCGCTGCCAGAACTCGCCCCTGCCCATGTCGTCCATGCGCGACGTGTCGATAATGCCGGGACAGATCGCGTTCACCCGAACGCCGTGCTGCCCGATTTCCTGCGCCATCGAAGCCGTCAATGCCTGCAATCCGGCCTTTGACGACGCATAGGCCGCCGTGTTCGGCCCCAACATCTTGCCGGCGATCGATGAGATGTTGATGATCACGCCGCCCTCGCCCTGCTCAATCAGCTTCCGTCCAAAGACCTGGCTCATGTAGAACGCGCCGTTGAGATTCACATCCAGCACGACTCGCCAGAGCTCCGGGTCGAGCTCGACCACGGGCACTCGGTCCGAGCCACGCGCGGCTCCGGCGTTGTTGATCACGAAGTCGACCCGACCAAACTCGGACAACGTGGTGTCGAGCAGGTCCTCGACCGCTTCATAGTCGGCCACGTCGGACACGAGCGGCAGCGCACGCCGACCCTCCGCGCGTACCTCGTCGGCGACCGAATCGATGTCGCGCCAACCGGCGGCCTTCTCGTCGTCGGGATAGTTCTCGGGAGCGCGTCCCGTGCCAGTCAGCACGATGTCGCAGCCCTGCCTCGCCAGTTCGACCGCGATCGGCCGACCAATGCTGCGCATTCGACCGGCACCTGTGACCACTGCGACCTTGTCGCCAAGCCCACTCAACTGCATGTCCCCTCCTGTTCATCGCTGGGGAAGTACGCCGCGAGGCTAGCAGCCGACCTACTCGCCTTCCTCAGCTTCTTCGTCGTCATCGACGTCCTCGCCCTCGTCGTCGTAGAACTCCTCCGACTCCGCCAGGCCCTTGATGTCGCCCAGGATCTGCTCCAGGTGCGGTCCATTGCCGGCCCCGCGAATCAGTGTGAGCAACGGCCCCAGGAAGCCCGAGAACTCAAGCACCGCCTCGGCGCGGGTCATGCCGCCACCCGCCCGCTCGACGCGGAAGTCGTACCGAGCTCCGGTCAGCGCAGTGGACCAGTTGATCGCGTAGTGGCGGGGCGACTCGCTCACGATTTCCTTGAAGGCGCCCTCGGTGACGGCCATCTCCAGCACCTCAAGGGTCGCCTCGAACACGTCAATCGGCTCAGCCTCAATCTCGATCTCGCGAAGCGTCATTCGTCATCTCCCCGCACCACGTTTCCAAGGGTTCGACCACCTTTGGTTCTCCACTCGCGATAAGGAGTGGGTGCGCGTCCTGTTAGCGCACTGGTCGCCGCGGACGGTGAGGAGAAAACGTAGTCACGGCTGAGGACATAGTGGTCTCCATCTTCTACGAAGACCTTGTCATCGATCAACGATTGTCGCCTGGAGACTTCGCCACGGAACTCTGGCCGAGTCAGAAATGAGGGCACTGGTGCCCCATGGGCCTGCGAGCCCTTTAATACCAGGAACTCATTGGGACTCTCGACCCGAGCACTCGCCTTGATGCCTCTGACGTCAAGGAAGAAGAGTTGCTCTCGTAAATCATCGTTCGGTGGAACGTGAGTTGATGAGCGAAATGCTGTCACGCCGAGCACCTCGATGCAGGTCAGCATGTCGTCAATAGAGCGATACGCGTCCGCGCTGTCAGCCTCTGAGATGATTGGAGCGGAAGGTTCGTTTCGATTCTGAAGGTCGGACCTGCCACGGTCTTTGGCGATCCGAATCAGTTCAGATTCGATGAACCTCGCGTGTGCGCTGTTGAATGCGCTGTCTTTGCTAGTAAAGGCTGCCGCGTCCGTCCAGAAGTCCTTCTCGGAGTCATGACTCAGTAATCGAGTCATGACATTGTCTGATTGTCCGATGTAGATCCTCGGAGAGTCCACGCGATCATCGCGCTCCCACAGCACGTAGACGCCCGTGCGGTTCACTTCGTCGCGGGCCCGCGCTTTAGCCAGCAAGAGACGAGGAAATGCGATGCCTTGACCAGTCCATCCCGGACGCTCGACCACTTTGAGACCCTGTGGGTCGCCATCCGGAAAGTAAAGACGCACCGAGAAACCGCGTGCCGGCATACCATGACCCCCAGTGACACAGCCTAAGGCCCGCACCGCCGATCTCGATTCCATCCCTGACCTCGACCGCGACGAGCAGGCCGCCTACGACGCCGGGCTCGAAGTCCGCGCCGACGCCGAATCCCGTTCCCCTGGGTGGATCGAACGAACCGTCAAGGTCGCGCTGAACACGAACCATGGATTCCCCCGCGGCGAAGCTCGGATTGCCTTGCAACTGGGGCCGCCCGACGAGGTCGTCGCCGCCCTCCTCCCTGCATTGCTCTCCCCGAACAAGCGGATGCGGCGGCGGTCGATGACGCTGCTGCCGCGGCTCGACCCGGACGAGGTCTGCCGACAGCTCGATCCCGTACTCGAGACCGGGGCTCGCAAGTCGCGGCGAGCGGCTTGCGTCGCGTTGGCGGCGATCGGTGCGCCCGCCGAACCGTTGCTCAAGCGCCTGCTGGAGGATTCGGACGAAACAATCCGCAATCGCGCAGCACGCGCTCTTGAGGCAATCGCCGCCCGACCGCCGGAAGCAGCGGACCGCACGCGGTCGTCGGTTCGACCGTTCGGATTGCCCTATCGGGATGCGCCGCCTCCTCGACCGCGTTCGTTTGCCGTTGCCGCGTTCAACTTCTCCTACGGCGTCAACATGGGCACGCTGATCCGCAGCGCCGAGGCGGCGGGTGCAGAGGCGGTCTGGATTATCGGCCGCGATTTCTACTACCGACCTTCAACCAAGGGCACCGACTGGTGGCTGCCGGTCGTCACCATTGAGTCGCCCGCCGCGTGCCTCGAACTTGCCCACGACCAGGGCTTCGAAATCGTCGCGCTGCAGCAAGGAGAAGAGGCCCGACCGATCTGGGAGGCGGAGTGGCCTGAGCGTCCGCTGATCGTCGCGGGCAACGAGGGTGACGGCTTGCCGCAGCACTTCATTGACGCCGCCGCGCTGCAGCTCGAGCTGCCCGTAGTCGGCAACATCGACAGCCTCAATGTCGCGGTCGCCACGTCGGTCGCCATGTTCGCGTTTCGCGGCTGGCAAGCCCGGCAATCGAAGCGATGACTCGGAGCTTCACCCGCCGCACCTTGATGCGCGCCGCCGCGGTCGGCGCTATTGCGGCCGCCGTTGGACCGCGACTCCCGACGCTCGCGCGAGAAACTGACGAAATCTCGCTTCTCGCCGGATGGAACGGACACACCTGGTGCGGACCAGACACGCCGATCCACGAAGCGGTCGGGTCGCTCCCGCTGAAGATTGCCCATGGATGGGACATCGAGAGTCAGAGATGGACATCGTACGCCCCAAACACGCCGGTCAATAGCATCGGCGTTCTCCGACACGGTCAGCCGCTGCTGATGCTGCTGAACTCCGACGCCGTCTGGCGGCAGCCGGGATTCCGCGGACCGCTTCCGGAGCCGACGGGGTTGCCGGTCGGCTGGTCGTTCGTGGGCTGGTCGGGTCTGCACGAGCCGGTCTGGACGGCGCTCGGGACGGAGCCGTTTGGTCCCGTCGCGGAGGCGCTTCGCTGGAACTCCGAGTACCAGCAATGGATCTCGTACGCGCCGGGCGAGTCGGCCCAACAACTGTTCGCCGTGCTTCATCCCGGCGACGCAGTCTGGCTGCGGATGCGGGTCGCCGGCGCTCGCTGGAATCCGGCCGCCGGCATTGTTCCCGCCGACCTCGCCTCTCGGGTCGTCCCCGGCGAGATCACCTACTATCACCCGTCTCTGGCCGGCGGTCCGATGTTCTGCCCGCCGCACAATCGATATGATCCGTTCGATCCGGCTATCGCTGCAGCGGTCACCTGGCCTTGCGGCACGAGGCTGCGGATCTGGCGAGACGAGCGTTACGTGGACGTGATCATCCAGGACACCGGTCTGCTGGGCCACAACCACGTCGACCTCTCGGAGGCGGCCTTTCAGCGGCTCGCCATCCTTCCTGAAGGGCGTGTAAGCGTTCTGATCGAAGTTCTCGCAGGGCCCGAATGACGGAAGGCTGAACGCACCGTTGCGGCATACCTTGGGCGCGATGGAGACCGAAGCATGAGCCGACGCAACGCCCTCAGAATCTCAATCCTCTCTGCCGCGGTCGCCGCCGCCATCACAGCGGCGGCATTCCTCGCGCTCGACGAGCGGCCACCCGCCGAGCCGGCGCACAGCGCCGCGGAGATTCGCACCGAGCCGGCGCTGCTCTCTGGCGAGCTGCGCTCGCCCGAGGCGCCCACCTTCCCGCCGACGTTCGCTGAACCCACCACGACCACGGTGGACTGGTCTGCGATCTACGCGAGGGCCGTCCCCTCCCTGGTATCGGTCACGACTGACAGGGGCACAGGATCCGGCTTCTTCGTCAGCAAGAACGGTCACATAATCACCAACCTCCACGTCGTCGCAGACGGCGAGGACGTGCGTGTTCGCACGCAACAGGGCCGAGACCTCGACGCAGACCTCGTCGCCAGGGATGTCGGCAACGATCTCGCCTTGCTCAAGGTCGACCCTGCCGGAGTCGCAATCACGGTGCCGCTCTTTGCCAGCATCGATGAGGTTCGTGTTGGGGACCCGGTGGGCGCTCTGGGCGCGCCGTTCGGGCTGCCCAACACTTTGACCGTGGGTATTGTCTCCGCCCTGGACCGCCAGCGCGGCAACCGACCGCAGGCCTGGGAACCCCTGCGCGCCATGATCCAGACCGATGCGGCGCTCAATCCCGGCAACTCCGGCGGGATGCTCGTTGACGGTCGCGGCCGCGTGGTCGGCATCCCGACGCAAATCGAGAGCAGCGTCCGCTCCTCTTCCGGCATCGGATTCGCGGTCAGCGTCGAGACGCTGTTGCGATCGCTTCCCACAATGCTCGACGGCCGAGACGTCGAGCGCACGTTCCTCGGCGTTTCGCTCGATCAGTCGACGGGTCGGATCCGGATCGAGGACGTCTACTGCGACTCGGCCGCCGACCTGGCCGACGTACGCGCTGGCGACCAGCTGATTGCGATCAACGACCAATCGGCAGACACCGTCGACGAGCTGGTCGACGTCCTCGCTTCAATCACGCCCGGCGACGAGATCACGATCACGGTTCAGCGGAGCTGGCGTCGCCTCGAACTCGAGACGACTGCCAAAGCCTGGCCGACGACCCCGCTGAGCGCCGGCTGCGGCTAGCGGTCGTCCTGCGACACTCGCAGCCAATCCTCTCTCGAGACATCGGCGTACATCTGCCGCCTCCACAGCCACCAGCGCACCCGCGGCGTCGAGAGCGCCAGCAGCGCGCAGCCGAGCAGGCAGGCGCCCATTATCAGCAGTCCCCAGCGCGCTCCGATCGAATCGGCCAGGGTTCCGGCCAGTAGCGCGCCGATCAGGATTGTGCCCAGCACGAGGTTCATCAGGGTCAACGCCTGGCCGCGCATGTGCTGAGGTGCGTGGGCCAGCAGCGCCAGATTGGCCACCGACACCATGTTGTTGACGCAGGCGCTGCCGAAGAACACACAAAACGCCACCACCGCCAGGTGCGGAGCCTGCGACAACACGGTCAGCGCGATACCGCCGATCACAATGATGCCCAGCATCATGGCGTTCGGCGATCGGATCTCCCGCATCGATGCGATTACGACCGATCCGAGGGTTGCTCCGACGCCGCCCACTGCGACGAGATAGCCAACCCACGATCGGTGCTGGTCCAGCTCCTCGATCACGATCAGCGGGACCATCACGCCCTCGTAGGGCTGCAGGAAAATGAACAGCACTGCCGAGATACCGATCACGGCAACGGGCCAGCGCGCTTCTATCGCCCACTTGGCCCCGGCCGTGAAAGTTCGCCACAGCGAACGTGCGGCGTCCGGATCGGGCTGGTGCGGTTCTTCCCGTGTCCGAATCAGAATCACCATGATCGCCGAGGCCAGGTTCAAGACGGTCATCAGTCCGAAGATCCAGGTGAAGTCGGCGAACATGAGCAGCAGACCCGCCAGGAGCGCGCCGCCGATCCTCATCGACGTTTGACCGGTCTGAGAGAGAGCCATCGCCGACCGCAGGTGCAGCTGCTCGACCATGTGGGGGAGCATCGCCCGACGCGTCGGGTGGAAGAATCCCGTGCTGGAGCCCGACACGACGGCGAGGACGATGACCTGCCAGCCTTCCGCCAGATCCAGCAACAACAGGAGGAACAACAGACCCGAGGACACGATGTTGGCCGTGAGCGCACCGACGAGGACACGGCGATGCGGGAAGCGATCGATGATGATCCCGGCGATCGGAGCCAACACGAGCGTGGGCGCCATGTACGCAGCCAACACCACACCCAGCAGGAAGGCGGAGCCGGTCAACTCAACGATTAGTACCGGTCGCGCGACGGTCTCCAACCAGAGCGCGGCGGAGCGAACGAACACCATCAGCCACAGCACGCGGAAGTCGCGATAGCCGAACGGCGCAAACGTCTCGCCGTGGACCAACCCGAACAACCGCCTCCCGGAAGGGGCAGTCGATTGGCCGTCGGAATCAGAACTCACAAAGCTGCTCGGCTGCCGGCAGGCAAAAGAGCCCGCCAAACGTGTCGATCCTCACACATTGCAGATCATTCTATGAGCTCAGGCCCGTCCGCTCAGGGCAGACCGGGGAGCCAGCGGCACCGGACAGTGAATCTAGGTCGCTGTGGGCTCGTCTTCCGAAACGCGCCTCGCGAGTGGTGTCGCGAGCAGGATGACGGCGCAGACGGCGAGGCAAACGCCCATGGTTAGCAGTCCGGTCCTCGCGCCGAGCAGGTCGGCGAGGCCGCCGGTGAGCAAGGCGCCGACGAGGATCATTCCCCTCGCGATGTTCATCAGGCTGACGGCGCGCCCGGCCATCCCCTCCGTCGCCTGGGCGAGCAGCGTGAGGTTGGCCAGCGACATGACATTGGTCGAGCAGGCGGCAGCGACGAAGACGCAGATTCCGACGACAACAAGATGCGGAGCTCCCGACATGACGGCCAGCGCGAGTCCGGATGCAAGCAGCAACGCGGCCATCAGGCGGCCTGGCGCCGGGATCGTACGCCAGCCGGCGAGCAATAGCGAGCCTCCCGCCGCGCCGACGCCGCCTATGGCAATCAGATAGCCAACCCATGACTTGGGTTCGCCGAGCACGTCCAGGACCATCAGCGGCACGAACACACCCTGATAGGGCACGAGGAAGATGAACATCACGATCGAGATCAGCAGCACGGCCAGCGGCCAGCGCGCCTCGAACGCCCAGCGAACGCCAGCCAGGGTCTGTCGCAGTAACGACCCCCCGGCTCTGGCGGCAGATGCCCCTGCCGCGCCCCGTGTCCGTATCAGCGAGGTGCAGACCACGGCTCCGACATAAATGCCGGTCATGGCCCCGTAGATCCAGACGAAGTCGGCGAAGTGAAGCAGCAGACCGGCCAGCAACGCCCCGCCGATGCGCATCGAGGTGTTGGCGGTCTGAGACAACGCCACCGCGGACCGAAGCGCCGACTCAGGCACCATCGAGGGCAGAATCGCCTGGCGAGCCGGCTGGAAGAACGCAATGTTGACACCGGCGGCCGCTGCGAGTGCAATCACGTGCCACGCTTCGGCAAGGTCGAACAGCAGGAGCGCGAACAGCGCCCCGGTCGCCAGAACGTTACCGGCTTGCGACGCGACCAGCACGATTCGGCGCGGATATCGATCGACGACCGCTCCGGCGACCAGGCCCAGCACAAGGTTGGGCGCCATTCGCGCAGCCAGCACGGCGCCGAGCAGGAAGGCGGAGTCAGTGAGTTCGGTGATCAGAACCGGTCGGGCGACCTGATCGAGCCAGAGTGCCCCGGAGCGCAGGAAGATCGCCAGCCAGAGGACGCGGAAGTCGCGCGAGGCGAAGGGGGCGAACATGCCCGCTTCGCGGCGACGGAGAACCGTCCGACGCCTGCCGCCGGTCGAAGATGAGCCCGTCGTGACGGAGGCCGCGGTCTACTCCCGACCTACTCGTTGTCGGCGTAGGGTGCTCGGCCCTGCATGACGTTGAGCAGACCCTGCCGCGTGAAGTCATCCGACTTCGCGAAGTTGATGATCACGCGCTCCCGATCTTCGACGGCTTGCGCCGCGGCGGCGACCTCGGGCGCGATGTCGTGCGGGATTCCGCTCACGCCATGCTTGTCGGCATGCAGCAGATCGCCCGGATGCACCGTCATGCCGCCGACCGTGACCGGCTGGCCGATCTCGACGATGTGCACGTACGCATGCGAGACCAGGATCTCCTTCGAGAGGAACTGGAATCCGATCTCTTCGACTTCGTCGAGGTCGCGCACGCCGCCGTCCGTGATCAGCCCGATCGCTCCGAGCGCCTTGTGGATGTTCCCGTTCACCTCGCCCCAGAAGGAGCCGATCGGCGGCTGATCGAGGTCCTGGATCACGATGATCCGAGGCTCGGGGATCGACTCGATATGCGCCCACCAGTCCGGTGCGGCCTTCGTCTCCGGATCGTCGCCGGGCGGAATCGATGCGCGGATCTTGCACGTCGCGGCATACCCCACGATCGGATCCATGTCGGGGAATCGGCAGACGATATCCGGTGTCATGAATCCGGTCGCGCGGCTCTGGACATCGAACGTCTCGATCGCATTCGCGATCGCCGGCGACGGCCAGGCTCGCAAGTCTGCCAGTTGTGCTTCACTCAGCGGTTCAGTCATTGAGCACCCTTTGCTGCGCTGTTCGGGCTGGTTGAGGCGGGAGAGTACGAAGTTGGCGCTACTGCGTCAGGGAGAATTCCCGTTCCAGCTCCGCGGGGTTGAGAATCGTCACCCGCTGTCGGTTCACGTCAACGATGTTCTGCTTGCGCCACTGCTGGAGTTGTTTGTTCACCGCCACTCGAGACGCGCCGATCATGTTCGCCAACTCCTGCTGCGAGACGCGCAGGCCGATGTCGATCCCGTCGTCGGTCTCTTCTCCGTGCTCCTCCGCGATCGAGAGCAGGCGGCGCGCCAGCCGACCGGGAACGTCCAGCAGGTATGCGTCCTGGATCGACTGGTTGGTCGCTCGCAACCGGGCAACCAGCACGTCGATGATCGCGCGTTGCGCCTCGGGATGTCGGTCGAGCACGGAGAGGAAGTCGTGCCGGCTCAGACTGACGGCCTCCGTGTCCTCGATCGTCGTGGCCGAGGCGGATCGCGGAAAATCGTCGAGCAACGACATCTCGCCGAGCAAGTCGTACTTCCGGTGCACGGCGAGCACGACCTCTCGGCCATCGAGCGAGGGGATGAATATCTTCACGGCCCCTTTGAGCACGATGTAGAGCGTCGCGCCTTCGTCGCCCTCGTGGAAGATGTCGGTGTGCGCCCGGTAACGAACCGGTCGCAGCTTGGATGCCAGGTCCAGGAGCATCGGTCGCGGCATCCCGCGGAAGAGCACCACATTCAATAGCAAGTCGAGCGCTTCATTGGACCGATCGGAGCCGGAGGTTCTTCTAGAGGTCATGGCAAACTCCGACTGCAGTCTAGGCGCATGTCCGCTGCAAGCTAATACGATGGCGGAGATCCACGGAACTCGCAGCGATTCCGTCCAGCGGAAGTGTCCATGCCTGAAACCATCGCCATCGAACGGGTCGGACGCGTCGCCCGCGTCACGCTCAACCGACCGGAAAAACTCAACGCCATCTCCCGTCAGCTCCAGCGAGAGCTGATCGAGGTCCTGGTCGAGGCCGAGCGCGACGACGCAATCCACGTGGCGCTCGTGTCCGGCGCGGGCCGCGCCTTCAGCGCCGGCTACGACTTGACCGGAGGCTCAGGCGTGGCCGCCAGCCAGTCGTCGGCCATCGCACGCGACCGCGACGGACTCGAAGAACTGAGTCGTAACTGGCTAAGGATCTGGGACCTGCGTTTGCCAGTGATCGCCAGGGTGCACGGCCACTGTCTCGCCGGCGGTACTCAGATGGCGACCATCTGCGACGTCACGTTCGTGGCCGAGGACGCCCGCGTCGGCGCACCGCAGCTCCCGTTGGGAGCTGGCTTCGTCGCCTCGTACTGGGCCTGGCAGGTCGGTGCCAAGCGGGCCAAGGAGTTCTTCTTCCCCGTCGGCAGCATGATCTCCGGCCGCGAAGCAGCCGAGATCGGCCTGTTTAATCGTGCGCTACCGGCCGACGAACTGGATCAGTTCGTCGACGATTACGTCGAGTGGGTCGCCAGGACGCCGAAGGAAATCCTGATATTGCAAAAGAAGGCGATCAACCGCACCCAGGAGGTCCAGGGCTTCCGCGAGGCGATGATGAGCGGAGTCGAGATCGACGCGATCGCGCACTTCTCCGATCCCGTGCTGGCGATCAATCGATCGATCAAGGAGCGCGGCCTGCGCGCCACCCTCGATGAGTTCCACCGGCAATAGGGGCAATCGCGAACAGCCGAGCTCGCTCGAAGAGGCGCGCCTGCCTCTGGATCACGCGGCGTTGCTGCTGGCGATCGCCGACGGTCTGTGCGCCATCGGCCAGTTGCGAACCGGCGCCCGCTCGGGACAGTTCTCGATCTTCAACTTCCTCCTGCGGTGCGCTCCGGACGACGAATACGAGGCGCCTGACGAGCGGACGACCTACGTCCTGCTGATGCAAGCCGGCATCGTTCGCCGGCACGGCTGGTACGCCCACTTCTGGCTACCTGAGGACGAACACCCGTTGCGGATCGCAGTTCCGGCCCCGATCGGCAAATCCTGGCACTGGCATGACGACGTTGTGGAAATCAGCAAACGACTGGATGCGTCCGAGACCTGGACGCAGGCGGTCGGGCGCAGCGTGGAAGAGCAGGTGGCCTGGTTCCGGGCGGCGCTGGAGTCGGCGGAGATCGTCAGAGCATCGAAGGCGTAGGCGCCATCTCTGAGGCGAGCGGGACGCCCTCGGGCTGTGTGGCGATGATGCCGTCCGCTTCAAGCCGCGCTCGCTCTTCAGGCGACATGCCGAGCAGTCCGCCCAACACCTCGTCGTTGTGCTGGCCGAACTCAGGGGCGGGAGCGAGAATGCAGGGCCCGGCGCCGTCGCTGCGCCATAACCAGCCGTGCACCGACCAGATGCCCACCTCGGGATGCCGCAGCGGCTCGTAGAATCCCCTGGCCTTCAGGTGCGGCTCGCGGATCACTTCAAGCATCTTCCAGACCGGCGAGGACGGAATTCGCTCGGCATGCAGCGCGGCGAAGACATCGGTCTTGGCCTTCGTCGATGTCCACGTGCCCACCAGTTCGTCAAGTTCCGCGCGGTGTTCCCAGCGCAGAATCTGATCGGAGAACTCGGGGCGCTCGCCCCACTCCGGCGAGCCCATCGCCCGCTTCAGACCCTCCCACTCGCCGTCGGTCCGCACGCAGATCGCGATCCATTCGTCGTCCCCGGCGCAGGGATACACGTTGTGCGGCGACAGCCAGTCGTGTCCGGTCCCCATGTGCTCGGGCAGGCGCTGGTTCATCGACCAGTCCATGTAGAACTCGCCCAACAGCGCCGACATCACTTCCCGCTGCGCGAGGTCGATGTACTGACCCTTGCCCGTCCGCTTGCGCTGAATCAGCGCCGTCGCGACCGCCGCCGCCGCGCAGATTCCGGCGATCGGGTCGCCGTAGGAGATGCCGCTCTTGTAAGGCACGCCGTCGTCGCCGTAGCCCGAGGTCGAGGTCATGCCGCTCATCATCTCGATGATCGGGCCGTAGCCAACAGCGTCCTTCTCCGGACCCGTCTTGCCGAAGCCGGCCATGCCGACCACGATGATGTCGTCCTTCTGCTGGCGCAGCCAGTCGTAGGTCAGACCGAGATTGTCCATCACGTCGGTGCGGTAGTTCTCGATCACGACGTCGCAATGAGGCAGCAGCTTCGCGAAGACTTGCTTGCCCGCTTCCGAGCCCAGATCGAGTGTCAGTGACTTCTTGTTGCGGCTGTACTCGTGCAGGTAGAAGTTGGTGTTCCACCAACGTTCGCCCAGGGCAACCGGCGGAGGGATCAGGGTCCGGATGTTGTCCCAGGCGCGCGGCGACTCGATCTTGATCACCTCAGCGCCCTGGTCGGCGAGGATCTTGGCCGCGTACGGGCCGGCCCAGATCATCGTCAGGTCGGCGACGCGCACGCCGCTCAGCGGACGGCCCGGATCAAACATCAGATCGCATCCAGTTCCCGCAGGCGGACGAGGTCCTCGCGTTCGTAGCCCAGCTCGCCATGGATGATTTCCACGTTGTGCTCGCCCAACGTCGGCGCGGCGCCCATCTTCCACTCGTGCTCGTTACTCAGCCAGAGCCGGCCCGGGTAGGTCAACTGACCCGCTCGCTCGTCGTCGCGCTGTGCGAAGAAGTTGCGCTCCTGCATGTGCTCAGAGTTGGCCAGGTCTTCGAACGTCGCGACAAAGCCGAACGGCACGCGATGCTCGATGCCCTTCTCCATCAGGCCCTGTCGCGTCTGCCCGCTGAACCAGCCATACAGGATCGCCATCAGTTCATCGTTGTTGATTAGGCGGTTGCCGGGATCGGAGAACCGTTCATCCTGCAGCTCGGGCAGGCCAACCGCCGTCGCGAACCCGGGATAGTTGCGCGGCAGGGCGCAGATGCCGCCGTATCCGTCGGAGATCTCGTAGATGCCCCAGAGTGCGTTCAGGAAGTTACCTCCGCGCTGCGTCTCGATCCCCAGCTGCGACGCGCGGTTGTGGAACGCTTCGGCCATCGCCGCGTACGTCTCCTGCATCGACAGGTCGATGTACGAACCTTGCTCATGGATCACCGCGCCATAGTAGGCCGACGAAACCGCGGCGAACGCATTCAGCCCGGCCTGATAGGACGGCTGCGATCCACCGTTCTTCAACGGCGTTCGAGCCGGATGACCCGTCAGCCACATCTGACCGCTGGCTGCGTAGAGGGTCAGCTCGGTCGCGGGCAGGTTCGCGTTCGGCCCGGTTTGACCGAAGGGTGTGATCGAAATCATCACCATCGCAGGATTGTCCTTCGACAGCTCCTCGTAACCCAGTCCGCGCTCCGCCAGGTAGCCGGGCTCGAACGATTCGATCACAATCTCCGCCGACTCAGCCAGTTCCCGCAGGATCTCGCGGCCGTCCGACGTCTCCAGGTTCAGGGTCACCGACCGCTTGTCCCCGTTCAGATAGAGGAACAAGCCGCTGGTCTCGTCGTCGGGCAGGTCGTCGGGCCAGGGTCCGAACGCGCGCGAGGGATCGCCAGTGGTGCGTTCAACCTTGACCACGTCGGCGCCGAGCGCAGCCAGCCAGCGACCGGCGAACGGTCCGGAGATGCCCTCCGCCAGCTCCAGCACGCGCACGCCCGCGTACGGGCCCGGATCGTCGGAACCGTGCTCGCCGTTGGTGTGCTCGCTCATCGCTGGCAGTCTATGAGCAGCCACGACTCCGTTCTAGACTGTCTGCGAATGACCACCGATTCCCTTGACCCTGCCATTGCCCGACCTCAACTCGGCCCTCCGCTGCTCGATGGCTTACGAGTCGTTGAGCTTGCCGAGGAGGTCGCGGGCCCATTCGCCTCCAAGCTGTTGGCCGATGCCGGCGCCGAGACGCTCAAGATCGAGGCGCCCGACGGAGACATGGCGCGTCGCATGGCGCCGTTCGCCGAGCCGTCGCCACATCGCGAGACCTCGACGACCTGGCTGGCATACAACACATCCAAGCAGAGCGTGGTGCTCGATCTGGACACCACGGCCGGTCGACGGGTGCTACAGGAGCTCGTCGCAGCCACCGACATACTCGTTACCGACCGCACACCAGCTCGGCTGGCCGCGCTCGATCTCAATCCCGACGATCTGCGCGAACGCTATCCGAGGCTGATCGTTGCCGCGGTCACGCCGTTCGGCCTGGTCGGCAGCGCGGCGGGGTGGCCGTCAACCGCGCTCACGCGAGCGCACGCCTCGGGCTCGGCCGCCGGAGTGAGGCGCAACCTCGGAGCGAACACTGGAGCTCCCCTGATGGCCGGAGCCAAGGTGCATGAGGCCGACGGCGGCACCGCCCTCGCCCTCGCCATCTGGGCCGCGCTGATCGCCCGCGAGCGCTACGGCCACGGACAGATCGTCGATGTCGCCTCGACCGACGCCATGATGAACATGGACCGCGTCGATATCTCGATCGCGCACAACGACGGCGGACCGCCGCCGCGGCCACCGACCAAGGGCGGCAGCGCCTTTGGCGGTCGCCTCGAGTGCTCGGACGGTCACCTCATCGCCGTCACCCCCCAATCGCATCAGTGGGCCGGACTGATCACAGCCATGGGGGACCCAGCCTGGGCGTTCGACGCAGACGGCAACCTGATTGATCGAATGCAACTCGGCGAAGAGGCCAGCGACGCGATCGAGGAGTGGGCTCGCGCTCGAACGCGCGACGAGGTCTTCCGTGCGCTGCAATCCAACAGCGCGCCGGCCGGACCCGTGATGCGTCCATCCGAGGTCATGAACTCGGAACAGGAACGCGTGCGCGGTTTCTTCGACGTGCTCGACCACCCGGTCGCGCCGAGCAGCCGCTATCCGCAGTTCGCCGCCCAATGGACCGGATCGGAACGCGCCCCGCGTTCGTCGGCCCCGCTATTGGGATCGTCGAGCGCCGACGTCACGCGACCGCATCTCTCACCCTGGACGCCCGCACAAGCCCGACGAGCCGGAGTCATCGGATGACCACAACGACAAACGGACAGAGCCAGCAGAACGGTCAGAACGGACATCACGGTCGCTTGCGCGCCGCAACTCGATCAGGACCGCTCTCGGGCAAGCGCATCATCGACTTCACCTGGGCCTGGGCCGGACCGTACGGCGCGATGCAGCTCGCGCTGCTCGGCGCCGAGCTGATCAAGATCGAATCCATAACGCGGATCGATCACTCGCGACAGCGCTCCCTCGCCATGGGCTCATTCAAGGGCGGCGTCAACCAGGCCCCGATGTTCAACGAAGTCAACCTGAACAAGTACTCGATCCAGCTCAATCTCAAGCTGGAAGGCGCGAAGCAGGTCATCCGAGACCTCGCCCGCACCGCCGACGGCGCGATCGACAACTTCCGCCCGGGCATCCTCGAGAAACTCGGGCTCGGCTACGACGACCTGCGCAAGGAGAATCCTGAGATCGTCATGCTCTCCGCCTCGGCCCTTGGGGCGACGGGACCTGAGCGCAACTACACCGGATACGCCCCGACCTTCGCCGCGATGAGCGGGCTCTCCTACCTCACCGGCGAACCGCAGGAACCGCCCGTCATGATGGGCGGCTCCATCGATCTCCGTGCCGGCACCGCCGCCGCCATGGCGATGCTCGCCGGATTCCACTACCGCGAGCGAACCGGCCGGGGTCAGTTCATCGACGCGTCGTCCTCCGAAGCGATCGGGATGCACATCGCCGAGGAGTTCCTGCACGTCGATTTGCTCGGCAGCGACGGCGATCGGCTGGGCAACGGACATCGCGCCTACGCGCCGCACGATGTCTTCCGCTGCGCCTCGATGCGCGCGCCCGAGGCCTACACCGACGACCACAAGGGCGCGAAATCGGGATGGATCGCGATCGCTTGTCGCAACGATCAAGAGTGGAATTCGTTGTGCGAATGCAGCGGCCTCGACCACCTGCGCGAAGACCCAAGATTCCGCACGGGGCTCAAGCGCTGGAAACACCGCGATGAACTGAAGCCGATGATCGAAGCCTGGACCTCCGAACAATCCGCGGTGGAGACTGCGGAGACTCTGCGCGCCGCCGGCGTTCCAGCGGCCGCGTCGGTCTGGGGCAGCGACATCCACCACTCCGAGAACTTTCAGTCACGCGGCGGCGCCGTCAGCGTCCGACCGCCGGAGACCGCGTTGCGGCACGTTCTGCCGCCGCCCTGGAAGCTGTCGGCGACGCCGGCCGAGATCGTCTCGCCCGCGCCAAGGCTGGGCGAGGACACGGACTACGTGCTCAGCCGCATGCTGGGATACGACCAGGACAAGATCGACGCCCTCGCGCGAGAGGGCGCGCTCGAATAACCTATACGGGCGGCCACGAGAGCAAGCCAGTGGAGGGGAAGACCATGCGAGAGGCATTGCGAGCAATCATCAAGCCGATGGCGCGAATCTCGCTGGCCGCCGCCCTCGCATTGATCGCGATCGCCGCGATCCAACCCGTGTTCTCAGACGGCGGCGACCTCCTCGCGGCCGACGCGGCGCCCGTCCAGGCCGAACTCAGCCTGCCCCAGCAGGCCGAGCCCGACGAAGGCGGCACCGGCGTCAACAACTTCGACCGCGAGGAATGGTACGAATTCTCCATCCTGCTCGCCCCGTTCATCGTGCTCGTCACCTTCATCCTGATCCTGATGTTCGCCTGGGATCGCTCAACCGGCAACGAGGATTAGGGGAGAGTCGAGCAAGGTGGCCGAACCGATCGCGCAGCGATTGATCGACACGCTCTCGGAACGAGAACTCACGCTCGCGACCGCCGAGACCGACACCGGCGGCCTGATCGGTCACTGGATCACCGACATTCCCGGCTGTTCGAAAGTCTGGATCGGCGGCGCGTCGCCCTACCACAACTATCCAAAGATCGACCTCATCGGCGTCTCGCGAGACCTCTTGCGCGAGCACGGCTCCGTTTCCGAGGAGGCGGCGGTCGCCATGGCCCGCGGCGTCAGAGACACGCTGAATGCCGACATCGGCATCGCCGAAACCGGCATCACCGGTCCAACCGGGGGCTCAGACTCGCGCCCGGTCGGCACCGTCTGGATCGCTTGCGTCGGACCGGGCGATCGAGTCCACGCCGAGCGCCAGGTCTGGGACTCCGACCGCGAGGGCAACAAGCGCCTCACGGCGGAGCGTTGCGTCGAGTTGGTGCTCGAGGCAGCCCAGGCCCAAGACCAGGCCTCGAGCGGCGCCTGAACCCGCTGAACATACTGTGCCCTATCTCCGCTGCAACGAGATCGATCTCTACTACGAAGCGCACGGCGATCCGAGCGCGCCCCCGTTGATCCTCGCGCACGGAGCAGGCGGCAACCATCTCGTCTGGTGGCGCAACGTCCCGGTCTTCAGCGAGCACTACTACACCATCACCTTCGATCACCGCGCCTTCGGACTCAGCCGCGATGTCCCCGGCGGTCCGGGTCGTCGAGCCTTCCCCCACGATCTGCACGCGCTCCTGGAGCATCTGAAGATCGAGCGGTTCGCGATGATCGCTCACTCGATGGGCGGCCGGACGGCGACCCCATTCGCGCTGATCTTCCCGGGACGCATCGAAGCGCTGATCCTCTCCGGCACGCTGGCCGGAGCGGTTAACGACGAAGTCCGCGAGATCCAGGCCGCGCACTACAAGACCGTCGCGGGCCAGACCCTGCGCCAGCGCGCGTTGGCGCCGTCAACCGAGCAAAACGACCCGCAACTCACCTGGCTCTATCGGCGAATGAACGGTTGGAACCCCAGGCGGCCGTCAACGTTTCTCGCACCGACTCCGGGTCTCGCTACCTGGCGCGGATCGTCAATGCCACTGCTGCGCCAATTCGCTATGCCAATGCTGTACATCGTCGGCGAACACGATCGCATCATTCCCTGGCGGGCGATGGAAGCCTCGCATCGCGCCATGGACGGTTCGGAATTCGTCGTGGTGCCCGAGGCCGGGCACTCGCTCTACCTCGAACAACCGCAACGCTTCAACGAGGCCGTTGTCGACTTCCTCGACCGGCGCTGGAAGCACTAGTCAGCACTAGTCAGCCCACTATCATCGAACCATGAAGACCCCAACCCCGATGGTCCAGGACTTGATCGACGCGATCGGCGAGCAGGCGGTCGTCTGGCACGACGACGACCTGCTCGTCTACGAGTACGACGGAACGATTGACCGCGGCAACCCGGACGTAATCGCGTTGCCTGCAAACACCGACGATGTCGTCAACCTGATCAAGATCGCCAACAGGTACGACGCGCCCGTTACGCCCCGAGGCGCCGGCACCGGCCTGAGCGGTGGCGCGCTCGCCGTCAAGGGTGGCGTGATCATCGGCATGAACCGGATGCGAAACATCCTCCACGTCGACCCCGAGAACAAGACGGCGCTGGTTCAGCCGGGCGTCGTCAACCTCGACCTCGGCGCCGAAGCCGAACGTCACGGACTCGCGTACGCGCCCGACCCCAGCTCGCAACGCGCCTGCACCATCGGCGGCAACGTCGCCGAAAACGCCGGCGGACCGCACACGCTCGCCTGGGGCACCACGACCAACCACGTGCTGGCCCTGGAACTGGTGACTGCCGACGGCGAGGTCCAGTGGATCGGTCACGAGACCCGAGACGAACCGGGCTACGACCTCGTCGGCTGCGTAGTCGGCTCCGAAGGCACCGTCGGTATCGTCACGCAGGTGCTGGTCCGGTTAGTGCCGCGACCGACCGCCGTGCGCACGATGCTCGCCGTCTACGACAGCGTCCGCCAGGCGTCGAACGCGGTCTCAGCCGTGGTCGCTTCGGGCATCGTGCCCGCGGCCCTCGAAATGATTGACAAGATGACGATCGCCGCGGTCGAACCGGTGCTCAACACCGGATTCCCGCTCGACGCCGAGGCCGTGTTGCTGGTCGAGGTAGACGGACCCGAATCTCAGGTCGAGGCAGAGGGCGCGCGCGTCGAAGGCATCCTCAACCGCTTCGAGCCACGCGAGGTCCGCTCGGCCACCGACCCCGAGGAACGCGAACATCTCTGGGCAGGCCGCAAAGGCGCGATCGGCGCGCTCGGACAGATCATGCCCAACTACTACCTGCTCGACGGCGTCGTCCCTCGGACAAAACTGCCCGACGTGCTTGACGGCGTCTACGAGATTGCCGAACGCTACCGTCTGCCGGTAGCCAACATGTTCCACGCCGGCGACGGCAATCTCCATCCCTGCCTCCTCTTCGACGAGCTCGAGCCCGGAGCGACGGAGCGTGTGCTCGACGCCGGCGGCGAGATCATGCGTCTCTGCGTCGACGCCGGTGGCGCGATCACTGGTGAACACGGCGTCGGTCTGGAAAAGCGCGACTACCTCCCCTGGATCTTCACTGAAGCCGACATGGACACGATGAAGTCGCTGCGAGCCGCCTTCGGGCCAACCGAGAACTTTAACCCCTGCAAGATCTTCCCCAAGGGCCACGGTTGCGGCGAGGCCGGTCACCAGCACGCGCAGCACCAGATCGCCAAGTTTGGCCCCAAGGCGTTCGTATGAGCCACCGCTCGAGGCCGGAAATCCGCGATGGCGGACGCTGAGGCCGCTGGCGCCTCAGAGATCGAGACTCTCTTCGACGACGTCGACACCGACACCGCTCGGCTCCAACGTTACGAAGTCGACCGGCGCACTCCGCGGGCTGCGATCAGGGCTGACACGATCGCCCACGTCGAGGACGTGCAGACCCAGGCGATGAGTCAAGACCTCGCCGTCGTTCCGGTCGGCGGTCGGACCATGCTCGACCTGGGCATGCCGCCGAACCGATACGATCTCGCGCTCGACCTGACGGGCCTCAATCGAGTGGTCGAGTACGAGCCCGACGACTTCACGATCACCGTCGAAGCTGGCATGACGCTTGCCGATCTGCAACGACTGCTCGCCGTAAACGGGCAGTTTCTGCCGCTCGATCATCCGCGATTCGAGCGCGCCACGCTCGGCGGAATCTGCGCCGTGGGCCGAGGCGGGCTCCGCAGAAACTCGTTCGGCGGTCCCCGCGACTGGCTCATCGGGATGCGGATGGTCAAGGCCGACGGTACGCCAGTGAAGGGCGGCGGACGCGTCGTCAAGAACGTGAGCGGCTACGACCTGCCCAAGCTCTTCGCCGGCTCACTGGGCACGCTCGGGATCATCGTTGAACTCACCTTCAAGCTCCGTCCGCACCCAGCCAGCGACCAGATCGTCGCGCTCAACGCACCCTCGTTCGAAGCCGCGCTAGGCGCGGCGCACGCAGCCGCGCAGGCCGCGCCGTTCCTCAATGGTTGCGTCGTCCTGTCTCCCGACGCAGCTGCCGACGCCCGAGGCCTGGGCGCCAAAATCCTGCACGACCAGCCATCCCTGCTGCTGCGCGCCAACGGCCTGGAGTCCGCCGCCTCCGAGGTGCTGTCCCAGGCACTCGCCGCAGTGCGCCAGAGCGGACTCGACGGCCCCGAGCGGACCACGAGCGCGATCGTCGAAACCTGGCAGGCGGTCGCCGACCTCGAACTGCAGACCGACAATCGCCACGTGAGACTGCGAGTCGGTCTTCCGCCGGGCAATCTCGGCAACGCGCAACAGATCCTTAGCCAACAGTTGCCGGAAGCTTCATCCTGGATTGCGGCCGCGGACTCTGGGTTGATGTTTCTCGAGATTCCCTCGATTGACGCCGAGACCATCGACCGCTTGCGCCGACAACTCGGACCGCTGCAGGCTCGGCTGACCGTCGAGACCGCTCCGACCGAACTCAAGGAGACCATCAACGTCTGGGGCCCTGCCGGACCGGGCGCACGACTGATGCACAACATCAAGCGCGAATTCGATCCGCAGTCGCTGCTCAATCCCGGCCGCTACGTGGACGGAATCTAAGCTGCATCCATGAGCATCGCGTCTCCACCGCCGCCAAGCGAAACGATCTGGCTCACGGAAGATCGCCCTGACGCCGCCGAACTCGGTCTCTGCGTTCACTGCGGCTTCTGCCTCAACGCCTGTCCGACCTACCACGACCTCGGCGTCGAGACCGACTCTCCCCGAGGTCGAATCGCGCTGATGCGCGGCCTCGACAGCGGCAGGATCGAGTGGTCGCCGAGAGTCCAACAGCACTTCGACCAATGCCTGCAATGTCGAGCATGCGAGACCGCATGTCCCTCCAAGGTCCCCTATGGACGCCTGATGGAAGCCACCCGAGCCGAAGCGTTCGCTCACGACAAGTGGCCTCGACGCCAGCGGATCATCTGGAGACTGATCATGCGCGGGCTGTTTCCCTACCCGCGACGCATGCGTCTGGCCGGATACGGTCTGATGCTCTACCAGCGCACCGGACTGCAGGCGGTTGTCCGCCGAACCGGACTCCTGCGACGATTCGCGCCGAGACTCGCCGACATCGACGAACTCTCGCCCGTCGCCGATAAACCGTTCTACGCCACCAACGAAGCCGGGAACGTCAGGCCGACACACCCGGTCAGGGGCCGCGCCGCCCTGGTCACCGGATGCATGATGCCCCTCGCCTATCCCGAGACGCATCGCGCGACCGTCAGGGTCTTCACGCGCAACGGCATCGCGGTCGATGCGCCTGACGCCCAGGTCTGCTGCGGTGCACTGCACGCCCACGGCGGCGACGTTGAGGCCGCCCGAGAGCTCGCGAAACGAAACATCGACGCGTTCACGCCCGAGTCCGACGATCTGCCCGACGCGATCCTGATCAACGCCGCCGGGTGCGGCTCACATCTCAAGGAGTACGGTCACCTGCTGCGCAACGACCCCGACTACAAGGAACGCGCCGCCGCGTTCGCGGCCCGCGTCCGCGACGTGCACGAGTACCTCGTCGAGATCGGATTCGAGTCGCCCCACGGGCGAATCGAGCGAACCGTCACCTACCAGGACTCCTGCCACCTCTCGCACGCGCAGAACGTTCGCAGCGCGCCTCGAGAGGTCCTGCGCAGCATTCCCGGTCTGACGCTCAGCGAGATGCGCAAGCCCGACAAGTGCTGCGGATCGGCGGGCATCTACTCAGTCGTGCAGAGCGAGATCTCCCAGCGCGTGCTCGCGGAAAAAATGGAAGATGTCCTCGCCACAAACGCCGAGCAAGTATGCACCGCCAACCCCGGCTGCATGCTCCAGCTCGATGCCGGTATCGCCCGTTTCGACGACGAGCGCCGTATGATGCCACGCTCGACCCACGCGATCGAGTTGCTCGACGAGGCGTATCGCCTCGGAAATGAAGGCGAGTCCCGCTAATCGGTTAGCCTCCCCAGCGCACACGGCATAAACGCTTGCACTAGAGAGGTGGCGACCATGGGACTGTTTCACAAGGTTGAAGTTGGCGGCGCGACGCTCATCGCGGTCCAGGACTCATGGGCCACGTTGCCTCCTACCGCATTCTTCGACCAGACCGAGGATTCCGACTGGGACAACTACCGAGACCTGCTTGACGACAACGGCCAGATCACCCTGAATCTCGGCGCCTGGCTGGTGATCTCCCAGGGCACCACGATCCTGGTCGACTCGGGCATCGGCGGACGCCCGGCGCCGATGCCGCTCAAGGAACCGGCCGCCCTGCCCGCGGTGATGGAGGAGGCCGGCGTGCCGCCCGACGACATCGATATCGTCGCCTTCTCGCACCTGCACTTCGACCACACCGGCTGGAACACCTGGGACAACGACGGCACGCCCGTGCCCCAGTTCCCCAACGCCCGGCACCTCATCCAGCAGGCCGAGTGGGACTACTGGACCAGCAGTGACGAACTGAAGCAGGGCGCCGGCTACGACAACGTGCTCGGACCGATCGTTGACGCCGGGTTGGTCGACTTCGTCGAGGGCGAGCACGCCCTCACGTCCGAGGTGATCACTGTGCCGACGCCGGGCCACACACCTGGACATGTCTCCTTCGCGGTCAGCAGTGGAGACGAGAAGGCGTACGTGCTCGGCGACGCCGCGCACCACCTCGTGCAACTCACCGAGACCGACTGGTGCCCAGGCGCAGACGTCAACACGACCGATTCAACCGCCAGCCGACACAAGCTGTTCGACCAGATCGAGGCCGAAAACGCGCTGATCGCCTCAGGCCACTTCACGTTCCCCGGCCTCGGCCGAGCCGCTCGACGCAACGGCGCGCGTTACTTCGCCGCCGAGTAGTCGCTCAGTCCCGCAACTGGTCGGCGTACTGCGCGATGTCGATGTAACGGTCTGCGACCTGTCGCAGGTCGGACGATGTGCTCTTGCCGAATGCCATCACCTCGACCCGGACGCCGCGTGCCCCGACGATCTCGACTAGGCGACGGAAGTCGCCGTCTCCCGAGACCAGCACGATCACGTCCACCCGGTCCGACATCGTCAGCACATCGATCGCCAGTTCGACGTCGAAGTTGGCCTTGACCGAACCTCCGGTGAACCGCTTCAGCGGCTTCGTCGCGATCCGATAGCCGTGGTCGAGGAATGGAACGACAAAGCGTTCGTTCTCCGTCCTCGCCGTCGGATCGTCCGAGATCGGCGCATATGCGATCGCCCGCACCAGTGTCCGTCCGTGCGACAGGAAGTCGGCGACCTTGCCCCAGTTGAGGCGCACGCCCGACGACTCCGCGCCATACAGGATGTTCGGCACGTCGACGAAGATCGCCAGTCTCGGCAGCACTTCGATGCGCGCCGGTATCGCGTCCTCGCCGCGCTGCCCCAGCAGCGTCTCGGTCAGCAACGACTGCGACTCGGCCAGCCGCTCGATCGTCTGCCCCTGTTGCTCCAGCAACGCGGTCTGACGCTCGAGCAGTACCAGCATCTTCTCCGTCGGGTCGGTCGGTTGCTTGTCCTGCGCGCCACGGCGCGAGCCGCGACGCCCGGAGGGCTTGTTCGCGGTCGGGGCCGGCGTCGCCGGCGTGTTGGAACCGTTCGCGCCCGAGGCTCGGCGCCTCGATCCGCGCCGCGACGGCGCTCTCGTCGGAGCTTCGACCAGCGAGTTCATCGCCGGCCGCTTCTGTGAGTCCTGCTCCGGCGTTGCGTCGTTCGCCGCCGGCTTCGTGCGTTGTCCGTTCTGTTCGTCGGCGGAGCCCTCAGTCGATGCGGCTCGCCTCAAGAATCTTGCCATTACCTAGCTTTCCGTTCATAGGACGGGGATCGTCGGCGCTTGCAACAGCGCCGATGCCGCCGCTTTGACTGCGACTCTGGTCGCAATCGCGGCGAACGCCTCGGCCGCCGGGTTCTCCGCATCGAACGCGACGATCGGCTTGCCGTCGTCGCCGCCCGCGCGGACCTCGGTCGCCAGGGGCACCTCGCCCAGGAAGTCAATTTCCAGATCGTCCGCGGCGTCTCGTGCGCCGCCATGTCCAAAGATCTCCAGCCGTTGACCGGTATCCGGCGTGATGAAGTAGGACATGTTCTCCACGATGCCAAACACCGGCACGTCGAGCTTCTCGAACATTGTCACCGCCTTGCTTGCGTCCTCCAGCGCCACTTGTTGCGGCGTCGAAACGACCACCGCTCCGGCAATCGGCGCTTCCTGCGCCATCGACATCGACGCGTCGCTCGTGCCCGGCGGCAGGTCGATCAGCAGGTAGTCGATCTCGCCCCACTCGACATCGTGCAGCAACTGCCGGATCGCCGAACCGATCATCGGCCCCCGCCAGACCACCGCCGCCCCCGGCGGGATCAGGAAGCCCAGCGAGACGACCCTCACTCCGTAGCGCTCGACCGGATGTAGACCTCTGTCGCTCTCGGCCTGGTATCCGCTGGGCAGGCCGAACATCGTGGGCAGGTTGGGACCGGTCGCGTCGGCGTCGACCAGCCCGACCGACGCGCCCGAGTGCGCCAACGCCACCGCCAGGTTGGTCGCAATCGTCGACTTGCCCACACCGCCCTTGTTCGATGCCACCGCGATGATGTTCTTCACTCCGCCGATCGCGGCCTGCTGCCCGTTCCCCTGCCAGGACGGCACATCGATCCGAATATCGAAGTCCACCGCATCGGCCCCGACCTTCGCCAGTGCGTTGGAGATTCGATCCTTCAGCTCTTCCTCCGAGGGATAGCCATGCATCGGCAGTGTCAGATGCACGGTGACCGAACCGCCATCGATCACCGATCCACCGAACATTCGGAGCGAGATCAGGTCTCGCCCCAGCTGCGGATCGCGTACCGTCCGCAGGGCGTCGCGTACTGCTTCGTCGCTCAGGGCCATGCCGTCCCCGTTCCCGTCCCGACCGTCGCCTCGACTCGTCAGCCGCCGCCAGACCACAGCTACCTCACTCCCCGATCCGGCAGATCGGGGTACGGTGAATACAGGCTTGGACTCCGGCGTGGCGCCGGCGAGAAGTCAGCCCATCCGGGCCGGGAGTGTCGATTGCCGAGTCGTCTTGGTGCAGATTCAATGTCTGTATGTGAGCTTGATCTCATGCCCGCTTCGGCGGCGGAGTCAGTCCGTGCTGTTTGCATCGTACCCCAAAGCCATCCCGGACCTCCGCTATCGACCCCGGATCGGACGTGACATCAGCGAGGTATCGGAGCCCGAAACGCTCCGAATGCGCAACCTGGGAACCTGATCGAGCTCCGTGCCGTCAAGTACTTACAGCCGCGTATTCCACTTTACAAGCGCGCGAAACGTCTGTCGCATGGTGTATTGCCTGGCCAAGTTTGCAAACGTAGCGTCCTGCTCACATGGGTCTGCCAGAGCGCGGGTTGCGTCCTCAGCCCGGCTACCCAGTCCCAGGAAGGTTCACTGAATGCCGTCCAAGACTCGTCTGAAGACCGAAGCGCCCACTCACATTCACCACTGGGTGATCGACGCCCCCAACGGGCCGATGTCCATGGGTGTCTGCAGCTGTGGCGAGACCAAGGAGTTCCGCAACTCCTCCGAGGACTCGATCTGGGACCGCCAGGAGGGCCGCTCGCGCTGGAACGACATGGGCATCTCCAAGCGCCGCCGAAGCGCCGAGAGCGACAACTAGCGTCCATTCACGCCAACCCCTACTGATTCCTCTCTGGTCACCTCTCCCTCCGATCCCCTCTCCCCCTGGGAGAGGGTTGGAGCCTGCCCCCGCGTAGGCGGGGGGTGAGGGCTCCCGCGCCCTACCATGCGTGGAAGGAGCCCGTATGCCCACCCCCATCGCCGGAACAGCACGCGCGACAGCCGTGCCGTCTCGCTCGTCGATGCCCAACCTCAGCGTCGACCTGGCCCCCGGCGCAAAGCGTGAACTGATCCTCCGCAACCCCGTCATGACCGCCTCGGGCACGTCGAGCAATGGCCTCGAGTTTGCCCGGCTGTTCGACATCAACCGGCTCGGCGGCATCCTCTCAAAGGGCGTCACGCTCAAGCCGCGCCGCGGCAATCCAACGCCGCGGATCGTCGAGACGCCCGCGGGCATGCTGAACAGCATCGGCTTCCAGAACATTGGTGTACGCAAGCTGTTGAGCGAGGTCGCAACGGTCTGGGAGACCTGGGATGTGCCGGTGGTGGTCAACATGCTGGGCGACACGGTCGACGAGTTCGACCGCCTCGCCCAGGTGCTCGACGGCGCCCCCGGCGTGGCCGGCCTCGAGGTCAATATCTCCTGTCCAAATCTCGACGTTGGCGGCGTCGCCTTCGGCCGCGATCCCGCCGCCGCAGCGCGCGTCGTCGAGGCGGTCGTCACCTCGACCACGCTTCCGGTGATCGCCAAGCTCACGCCCGACGTCACCGACATCAGCGTCGTCGCCCGAGCCTGCGAGGAGGCCGGAGCGGATGCGCTCTGCGTGGCCAACTCCTTCGTCGGCATGAGCATCGACGTCAACACGCGCCGGCCACGAACCAACCGTCCGGTCGCCGGCCTCACCGGGCCCGCGATCAAACCGCTCGCACTGCGCCTGGTGTGGGAGACGGCCCGCGCCGTCGAGATTCCTGTGATCGGCTGCGGCGGCATCGTCGACGGCCGCGATGCGGTTGAGTTCCTGCTCGCGGGCGCGAGCGCGATACAGGTGGGCACCGCGTCGTTCCGCGATCCCTACGCCTCAATTCGGGTGTTGGAAGAACTGATCGAGTACTGCCGCGACAACGGCGTGACGGATGTTTCGGACTTGATCGGCGCGCTGCAGGTCGATTGAGGCGTCCAAGCCCATAGAGTGGGCACAACCGGGGTGTAGCTCAGCTTGGCAGAGCGCACGGTTTGGGGCCGTGAGGCCGGCGGTTCAAATCCGCCCACCCCGACCATACGATGGTGTCACAGTCGCGGCTTCGTCATCGCCGACAGGCTGGGCGGACGATCCGCGAGCACCCCGTCGGCCAGCAACTCGCCAACCTCCCACTCGGTCATCCCCAGCACCTCCGTCAGCACATCGACGTTGTGCTCGCCCAACCCGGGAGCGCCGCGGCGGTACGTCACGGGCGTATCGCTGAGCCGAATCGGGCATCCCGGGTACCGCAGCACGCCCATGTCGATTCCGCCGACCTCTGCCCAGAACTCCCTCGCCGCAAGATGCTCCGACTCTAGCAAGTCCCGCGCGTCGGCCAGGCCGGCGGCGATCACGCCCGCTGCCTGGAGCCGCAATGTCGCGTCGGTCGGTGCGATCGAGCGGCTCCAGATATTCAACGCGGCATCAATCTCGTCCTGCCGCGCCTCCCGCTCCCACAGCTCCCACCCCAGCCACTCGTGCGGCAGCTCCGCCACCCGGCAGAGTGACTGCCATTCGGCGTCCGAGCTGACCGAGATCGCGAGCCAGCGGTCGTCGCCGAGACATCGGTACACGCCTTGCGGAGCGACGCCCTGTTCACGATTGCCGCGTCGAGGCGGCGGCTGGCCAACGACCTGAGCCGTTAGCAGCTCATCACCCGCGAACGATCCCATCGACTCGATCATCGCCGTCTCGACGCGCTGAGCTTCGCCGTTCGACGACAGCCGATGCCAGAGTCCGACCAGCGTGCCGGCGACCGCGCTCATCCCAGACACCGGGTCCGGCCAGGCCACGCCCGAGCGGAACGGGATCCCGTCGGCGTAGCCCGCCATCATCGTCATCCCCGTCGCCGCTTCAATCACGGGTCCCAGCGCAACACGATTGGCGCCGGGACCGCTGGCGCCGTAACCGGGCATCGACGTGTGAATGATCGCCGGATTGATTGCTCGCAGCGAATCCCAGTCGAGGCCCCATTGCGGGAACACGCGCGGCGAAAAGTTCTCCAGGATGACGTCCGACACGCCAATCAGCTCGCGGAACAGTTGCTGACCCCGACTCGTCGACAGGTCGAGCGACAGCCCTTTCTTGTTTCGGGCCAACTTGTTGAATCCACCGCTCCGATTCCAATGGCGCTCGCCCAGCTCGTTGTCTGGGTACAGATGCGTGAGCTCGGCGAGGTCCTCCGAGACCTCCAGCGGCCCGCGGTTCCATGGCGACTCGATATGGATCACGTCCGCTCCGAGATCACCGAGCAGCCGACCGGCAATCGGACCGGCCCAGACTCGCGTCAAATCAAGGATTCGCAGCCCCGAGAGCGGGCCGTCCTGCAGACCTCGACCGTTGGTCTGAGGAGTTCCCCAATCACGCGGTTCCGCTAGCTCGTCCAACGTCACGCGCCTCGGCGGTCGAGGTGAACCACCGGCCAGGTCGGCTCCCAGTCGGAACGGCCCGCGCGGAATCAGTTCCGCGCCGTGATCTGCGTCCAGCGGGACGAAGAACCCGCGCGCGGCCATGTGCGGGTCCGCGAGGAATTCGTGCGTGCTCCAGACTGGGCCCATCGGCGAAAACGTGGCCTCGCCGAGCTCGCAGAGCTCCTGCGATGTGTGCGACATCAGCCACGGGCGCAACGCAGCATCGAACTCACGCTTGTGCCGGCCTCGCGACTCGTTCGTGGCGAAACGCGGGTCGTCGAACACGTGACCCATGCCGCCGGCCTGGAGAAACGGCTCCAACTTCGTCCCCGTCGCATGGCCGAGGAAGATAAAGCCGTCGGCGCACTCGTAGACGCCGGCCGGATGCCACATGCCCGGCTGCGCGTTGCCGTCTCGCTTGAGGATGTGTCCCGCGTGCGTCCACATCGTCGTCGTGTGCTGATGCATCGCCACCATCGCTTCGAGATGCGATACCTCAACCGTCTGCCCGAGGCCGGTCGACTCACGCGCAATAAGCGCCGCCAGAGCCCCGATGAACCCATACATCCCCGCCGAATACTCCGTGTGTCGACCATGGCGTCGGAACGGATGTCGGCCCGGCTCGCCGTTCAGGTACATGTGCCCGCCGGCAGCGTCGTCGGTGAACACGTTCGATCGCCGATCCGACCACGGCCCTTCGAGTCCAAACGGCGAGAGATACACCCGCACAAGACGGGAAGCGTCAAGTTCGGCGGTCGTAGGAACGAGCGGATCCGGCGCGCTGCTTTCGATCACCACGTCGGCGCCAGAGATCAGTTCCTTGACTCCCGATGAGACCGGTTCAGCCCCGACTATCTGCTTCGACGTGTTGCAGTACGCCCAGATCGACCCGACCTCCGCGTCGCCCAGCGCGTGCGACTTCAGCATCTCGCCGTGATGGATCAACGGGTCGCCATCCGGTGGGACGATCTTGACCACCTGCGCGCCGTAGTCGGCGAACATCTTCCCGCTGAACGAACCGGCGTGCGATCCTGCCAACTCCACGACTCGCAACTCGGCAAACGGTTTCGTCATCGCAACCGACCGTTCATTCGATGCTCACGACAGTGTCCGTTAAGCTATCGCCCGTACGCTCCAGGACGCTTCGAAAGGACCCGCCAGTGGCAACCGACCACTTCCCGGTTGAGGCCGGGCACATCATGCTCTTCGCCCGTTCGATCGGCGACAACAACCCGGTCTACCACAGCGCCGACGCCGCGGCCGATACCGAGCCCGGCCACGTCATCCCGCCACCGACCTTCGTCCAGGCCTCGGCCCAATTCACCGACGGCTACGTCCTCCGACCGGTAGTCGGAGAGCCCTGGTTCGGCTCCGGCAAGGAACCGACCGGCATCAAGCGCGAATCATCCGGCGGCAGTGGAGGCACCGGCTTCCACGCCGAGCAGCACTACGAGTACCACGCCCCGATCCAACCCGGTGACGTGCTCAAGGCCGTCGACAAGCCCGGCAACAGCTGGACTCGAGAAGGCCGCCGCGGCGGCTCGCTCAGTTTCAACGAGTCGATCACCGAGTACTACAACCAGGACGGCGTCCTCGTCGTGACCGCCCGCTCCGTCGGCGTCCAGACCTCTCGCGTCGTCGAGTAGCGGTCGCAACCGAGAAGCACCAGCAGGAAAGAGCCAACGATGCCGCTCAGCAAAACGAATCTCAGCGTCGGCGACCAGCACAGCGAGCAGGTCGTGGACAACCTCACCCGCACCCAGATCATCCAGTACGCCGGCGCTTCCGGCGACTACAATCCGCTGCACACCGACGAGATCTTCACCACTCAGGTTGCCGGCTACCCGACGGTCTTCGCCCACGGCATGCTCAGCATGGGCCTGACTGGCAAGATGCTGACCAACTACGTCGGCGATGGACGCCTGACCAAGTACGGCGTCCGCTTCGTCGCCCAGGTCTGGCCCGGCGACAGCCTGACCGCCACCGCCACGATCGAAGACATCCGCGAGGAAGACGGCGTCAGCCTCGTCGACCTCTCCGTCTCCACGGTCAACCAGGACGGCGCCGAAGTCGTCAAAGGCTCCGCCACCGCCCGCATCGACGACTAAACGTCTGGGTTTTCAAAACACCAGCTCTCCCCCCGCAGAGCGGGGGGAGATGCCGAAGGCAGAGGGGGGCATTCCCCCCCTCAGGACTCGCGATCATTGGGCGGCGTATTCTCCGCCGCCCACTCCGACACGTCCGGGATCAGCCGGTCGACGATGCCCATCATCAGCATGAAGGGCACGAACGCGATCCCGGTGCCGATCGCCCACCACCATTCGGCAGCGACCATCGCCAACACGCAACCCGAGAACGTCAGGCCCATCCCCAGGATCGAGACCACGCGCAGCACCACCGCGACTGGCGGGATCGGCGGAATCTGCGGCGGCTGAGACGACATGGCGCCCGTTCTTCGCTGACTAGGACTCGCTGATCGTCACCGACTTCATCGCCGGCCCCGGCTCGCGCGCCTGCTGCGGATCGCGCTCCGGGAACGCGTGCACCACGTCCATTCCCGACGTGACCTTGCCAAAGGCGGTGTACTGGCGGTCGAGGAACGTCGCGTCGGCGTTGCAGATGAAGAACTGGCTGCCCGCCGAGTTTGGATCCTGCGCCCGAGCCATCGAGAGCACGCCCTCAACGTGCGCGGTGTCGTTGAACTCCGCCGGCACGTTGTAGCCCGGACCGCCGGTCCCCGTGCCGGTCGGATCGCCTCCCTGCGCCATGAACCCGCTGATGATCCGGTGGAACGTCACCCCGTCGTAGAACCCCTCACGCGCAAGGAACACGAACGAGTTCACGTGCTCCGGTGCCTTGTCCGGCCACAGCTCGAGTTCGATCTTGCCGCCGTCTGCCATCTCAATAGTCGCGCTGTAGGCGACGCCCTCCTCGAGCGCCATCTCGGGTCGCTTGTTGTAACTGGCCATCCCAAACCTCTGTTTCCCTGGGCAACCGTCATCGACGCTTGCTATTGCTCGATAATCCGAATCTCGACAATCCGCGGCCCGGCGGGCGGCGGAGGCACATTCGCGGGGTCCCGCGAGTCGAACGCATACAGCAGATCGAGCCCCGACGTCACCACCCCAAAGGCCGTAAAGCCCTGTTCATCCAGGTGAGCCTGGTCGCCCAGCTTGATGAAAAACTGCGACGAAGACGCGCCCAGCCCGCTGCGCGCCATCGATACGACGCCGATCGGCGTCACCGACAGCGCGTCCTCGTTGCCCTCGTGTAGCGGCTCGTCGTGCAGCGTATAGCCGGCGCTGCCCGTGCCCGTCGCCGTCGGATCGCCCGCCTGCGCAACGAAGCCCGGTACCACGCGGTGGAACGTCAACTCGTCGAAAAAGCCTTCCCGGACCAGGAACACGAAGTTGTTCACGTGTTCCGGCGCGAGCCCCTCGTACAGGTCGAGCACGACGATCTCGCCGCCTTCCAACTCAATCTCCGCGCGGTAGTCCACGCCGTCGGCCAGGCTGAACTCGGGCGGCCGGTCCCATTGAGGCTTACCCTCGACCGCCCCGATGTCCACCTCGGAACCCGTCCGACGGACAGGCGGCGGATCGGTCGTCGGCGCCGGGCCGCCGCTGTCGAACGCCACGACGGCCAGGCTGGCGATTAACGTGACGGCCAACACCAGGCCCACCGTGGCGATCACAGGACGGGAAAAGATCCTCGAGCGCCGAACCCCTCCTCGGTCAAACCCTTGCGAGGCGGCCCGTCGACGCGCCAGCCGCTGGGGACGTGTTCGAGCGCTGCGACCTCGCTGCGACACCGAGCGTCCCTTCCGATGCCGGGTTCAGACGGGTGGCATCCAAAGACCTACGCTATCACCGCCCCACGTTATGACGACGCCGTCCGATGGCAGCCAACCGCCAGCAGCGAATTGAGGCGAGCCCCACATGGATCCTGCTGAACGCTACAACGAGATGGTGCTCGCGCGCGCGCGCCAACAGCAACGGCTCAACAATCCATTCGACGAGTCCTATTGGCAGCGCTACGCGCCCGGCTATCGCTTCGATCCGCATCGCGAACCCGAACCGCTGTTGACGGCGGGGTTGCGTTATGTCGAGTCAGACCACGAGGTCATCGAAGTCGGCGGAGGAGCCGGCCGGATCGGACTGCCGTTCGCCCTGCGCGCCGCGTCGCTGCTCAACGTCGAACCGTCGGACGCCATGCGCGAGCAGTTTCGACTCGCGGTCGCCGACTTCGGCATCGACAACGCGACGGTCTTGCCGTCGCGTTGGCCGACCGAAGAGACAGTCCACGCCGACCTCGTCATCACCGCCGATGTCACCTACTTCATCTCCGACATCGAAGCCTTCGTCCGTGCGCTCCACGACGCCGCGCGCCGCCGGGTCATCATCTTCACCTGGACCGTGCCTCCGCCGAACGTGAACGCCGAACTGTTCGAGGTCGCATTCGGCGAACCGGAAGAACCGTCGCCCGGCTTTCGCGAACTGTTGCCGGTGATCTGGGAACTCGGAATCGTTCCCGACGTTCAGATCGTCGATGAGCCCTTCACCTGGCCGGCGATGAGGGTCACTGACGACGATGACGCCGTTCGCATGGCGCTGGACGAACTCGGACTGCCGGCCGGACATCCCGCCGGCGAACGCATTCGCCCGCACATCGATGACCTGTTCGATCGAAGTCAGGAGTACCGGCTCAGGTGGCGCACGCCATCGAACGGGATGCTCATCACTTGGAGAACTGACTGAGAACAGCCGCAGTGGCGCCCCCGGTAGGATTCGAACCTACGCACCCGGCTCCGGAGGCCGGTGCTCTATCCCCTGAGCTACGGGGGCCGAGTGGTCACGATATCACCGACGATCGGTCACAACGCCGCACCCCAGGCAGCACCGCCCATACCGGAACGGCGCTGCTTCGTCGCGCTGGTCGGTCGCGTCGGACCTAGGTGCCGACCACCCCGCCGTCGTTCTTGTACGCCGCGACCACGCTCGGCCGCGGGAAGTCCCCGTCGGGGAACGTGCTGGACGGCTCGTCGAGTCCGTCGCCCTCGCCCGGGTGTTGCACACTGACGAACAGGGTGCCGAAGTCGGGTGTGAACTCCGGGCCGGCCAACTCGCCGCCCGGCACCCCGGTCATGAACCGCCGTATCCGGCCGCGCTCCGGGCCGGCCGTGGGCACCACGTAGATTGAGTCCGCTTGTCCGAGCTTGCTCGGCTGACCGTCGGTCGAAATCCACAGGTTGCCGTTGGCGTCGACCGCCAGGTTGTCCGGCGCCGAGATCGAGTCGAGCTCGCTCTTGTCGAAGCCGGCGAAGTACGTCTCCTGCTCCGAGTCGGACGGGTCGCCGCAGAGGATGAAGATGTCCCAGGTGAACCGCCGCGAGGCCGCGTCGCCTCCGTTCTCGGTCAGCTCGAGGATGTGTCCGTGCGTGTTCGGACCGCGGGGGTTGGCGCCGTCAACCGCGTCTGACGCGCGCTTGGTGTTGTTCGTCAGCGCGATGTAGACGCGATGGTTGACCGGGTTGACCTCGATGTCCTCGGGCCGATCCATCGGAGTCGCGCCGACGGCATCCGCGGCCAGACGAGTGAAGCTGGCGATCCCGGCGTTGGTCCACGTGTACAGTGAGCCGCTGCCGGCGACCAGCGGTAGCCACTCACCGCTGCCGTCGTCGTTGAACCTCGCCACGTAGAGCGTGCCCGAGGACAGCAGGTCGAGGTTCGCCGAGCGGCTGAAGATGTTGTATCGATCATTGCTGATGAACTTGTAGACGTAGTCGAACCGCTCGTCATCTCCGGAGTAGACCACCGCCCGGCCATCGTCGGACAGCGTCACCGTCGCTGCCTCGTGCTTGAACCGGCCCATCGCGGTGTGCTTGCGAGGCGTAAACGTCGGGTCGTACGGGTCGATCTCGACCAGGTATCCGAACCGATTCGGCTCGTTCGGCTCCATGTCTAGGTCGAAGCGGTCATGGAAGTCTTCCCAGTGTCGTCGCGACGCGCCCGGGGGAATCCCGTACCGCGCGGCTCGGGTTTCCTCGCCGGCGTTCGCGAAGTACTGGTTGAAGTTCTCCTCCGCCGTCAGGATCGTGCCCCAGGGTGTGCGACCACCGGCGCAGTTGTTCAACATGCCCAGCACGTCGGCGCCGGTCGGGTCGGCCTTCGTGATCGTGTAGACGCTGCGCGCGCCCGGCCCGGTCAACATCATCGGCGTCTCACCCGTAAGCCGGAAGTTGTGCGAAGACGACGGGTTGTATGACCACGACCCGTCGTCACCGCGCGATACTTCGACCACCGACATCCCGTGCGAGGCAATCTCGATCGCCGCCTGCTCGGCGGTGACGTTCTCCGCGTCGTAGCCGGGGAACATGTCGACGCCGCTGGTGTACTCGTGGTTAACGCCGAGCAGACCGCGCTCGCTCTGTCCTGGCAACAGCGGGAAAAAGCCGTTGTAGTCGCAGTTGAAGCCGAACTGCTTGGCCGCCGCCTCGGCCGTTTGACCATCCAGGCTGAACTCCGGTGCGCCCGGAGTGACGCCATCGCCCCAGCGGATGATGACGTTCGAGCTGTACCCATCCGCCGTGTTGATCACATCCTCGTTGTCGTGAGGGATGCTCTCCAGGCCAACCGTGCTGAACGCCGCGTCGGCCTTGTTCGTCAGCGGGGCCGAGCCGAAAATCTGCGAGCTCAGCGGCGACGTGCTCAGCGCCAGCAGCGGCGCCCCGGTAATGGTTGCCTTCACCAGCGAGCGCCGCGATATCCGCCGGTTCAGAATCGCCGCGAACGGTTCGTTGCCGCTCCGGTTCGGAGCCGGCTGGAAGCAAGCGTCGTCGCACGAAATCTCACAGTGGTACGCCGACCTCGCCTTGCGCGATATCCAGTTCAGTGGCGCAAATCCGCCCGATGTCTTGTCTGTGTCCATGTGCCTCAATCCCTTTCCCGCTGTGCTGCATGATGGCTCTTCGAGCTGCTCAACGCAGACTATGAAGCGCAACCGGCGCCGCGGATTAACGGGAACGGAACGAGCCGTAAACCTCTCTGGAACACGCGGTGAACGGGCAGCAAACTTGTATCCACACCTGTTCGCCTACGCGAGCTTCGACCTTCTTCGGTATTGGACCGCCTCCGCCACATGCTGAGCGGTGATCACCTCGGACTCAGCCAGGTCGGAAATCGTTCGCGCCACCTTGAGCACTCGGTGAAAACCACGCGCCGACAGGCTGAGCCGGTCGACCGCCTCCTGGATCAGCGTCCTCGCCCGATCGTCAAGCTGGTCGTAGCAAAATCGATTGACCTCGCGGGCCGAGAGCGACGCATTGGCATTGGGCCCGCACTCCCCGAACCGCTGCTGCTGCACGCGTCGAGCGGACACGACGCGCTGACGAACGTCCGACGACGGCTCCGCGCTCGGCGGCGCAGCGCCATTTGATGACTCCATGAGCTTATGCACCTCGACCCTCGGCACATCGACGAACAGGTCGATGCGATCCAGCACCGGCCCCGAGATCCGGCGCTGATAGCGGTACACCGCCCCGTCCGAGCAGGTGCAATGCTGCTCCGTCCCGAAGTTCCCGCACGGACACGGGTTCATCGCCGCGACGAGACAGATGTCCGCCGGATACGTCACGCTCCCGTGCGCCCGCGAGATCGTGATGTGCCGATCCTCCAGCGGCTGGCGCATCGTTTCCAGCGCCCGAACCGAGAACTCCGGCAACTCGTCCAGGAAGAGCACGCCCCGGTGCGCCATCGTCACCTCGCCCGGCCGCAGACGCTGCCCGCCACCGACCAGACCGGCGTTCGAGATCGTGTGATGCGGCGCCCGAAACGGTCGTTCGCGGATCAGCCGGTTCCCACCGGTCATCCCGGCGACCGACGCGATCTTGGTCACCTCGAGCGCTTCCTGAGACGTCAACGGCGGCAAGATGCCTGGCAGACACGAGGCCAGCAGCGTCTTGCCCGCGCCCGGCGGACCGCACATCAGCAGGTTGTGACCGCCCGCCGCCGCGACTTCCAATGCCCGCTTGACATGTTCCTGTCCACGGACGTCCGAGAAGTCATGGCCGTCGTACGCCGATCCCGGATCGTCATCCGTCGGATTTGTGGCCGGCCAGATAGCCTCCGACAGCGGCCGCTCCTCCGTCGCCAGTTCGATCCAGTCCCGCAACGAGTCGACCGCCACGACCTCGATCCCGTCGATCAACGACGCCTCCTCGGCATCGACCTTCGGTACCACGATCCGCCGAACCGAAGCGTCCCTCGCAGCCGCTGCCACCGACAGCACGCCGCGCACGTGACGCAACTCACCGTCAAGCGCGAGCTCTCCCAGAAACAGCGTGTCCTGGACCGCCGACTCGCAGACCTGACCCGTGGCGACCAGCATCCCTACCGCGATCGGCAGGTCGTAACCCGCGCCTTCCTTGCGGATGTGTGCCGGCGCGAGATTGACCGTCACACGCTTGGTCGGGAATCCGGCGCCGGCGTTGCGGATCGCCGAACGCACCCGCTCCCGTGCCTCGTCGACCGCCGCGTCGGGCAGGCCGACGATAGTCGTCTTGGGCATGCCCGCCGAGATGTCCACCTCCACGCAAATTGGCGCTCCGTCCAGGCCGATAACCGCGCCGCTGTTGACTCGCGTATGCATGTCCGTCTTACCCTTCGGGTTCGATAGAACACATCGACGAAACGTGTGTTCTTGTCCGTAGGACATCATAGAACACGCATTCGTCACAGCGCAACCTCTTCGCTCCCCGTTCCCTCACCGCCTGTCTGTACTCTGTCGTTTGGAGAGCCAACCATGACCACCAACACGTACCCCGTCCTCGACAGCGGCCTCGCCTTCTTCAACCACGCAGGTGTCTCGCCGCTGCCCGCCGATGTCGCCCAGGCCGTCCACGACTACGCCGACCAGGCCGGACGCGCCGGCTACTTCGGCTCGACCTGGATGGAGGACATGGACGACTTTCGCGCCGTCTCGGCCGAGTTGATCGGCGCCCGCAGCCCCGACGAGATCGCATTCGTCCCCAATACCGCCACAGGAGTATCTGTCTCGGCCGGCGCCTTGAATCTGCAGGACGGAGACCGCGTCCTCGTTACCGACGCCGAGTATCCATCGAATCGCCACTTCTACAACATGCTGCAGCAACGCGGCGTCGAGTTGGACATTGTCTACCAGCAGGAAGACGGCCGCATACCAACCGAGGACATCATCTCGGCCGTCAACGAGCGAACCAGGCTGGTCGGCATCTCGCACGTGCAATGGGGCAGCGGCTTCCGCTCCAATCTCCGACCCATCGCCGACGCCGTGCACGCAGTCGGCGGCCTGCTCTCGGTCGACGCCATCCAGTCGGCCGGCGCGCTGCCCGTCAACGTCGCCGAGGACGACGTCGACATCCTCGCCGCCGGGGGCCACAAGTGGCTGCTCGGCCCGACCGGCTCCGGCATCCTCTACATCCGCGAGGAGCTCATCGACGGGCTCATCCCTCCTGTCCTGGGAGCAAACAGCATGGACGGCGGCCTGGCCGCCGGTAACGAGCAACTGATCCTCTCGCCGACCGCATCACGATTCGAGCCCGGCGCCACGCCAACCGCCACCATGCTCGGATTGCGAGCCTCGGTCCGACACCTGCTCAACATCGGCATCGACAACGTCTGGGCCCAGCTGGACGCAGTAACGTCCTATCTGCGCGACGCGCTGAAGGACGCCGGCTGTACCGTCTTCTCACCCTGGGGCGACTCGGAACGCAGCGGCATCGTCATCTTCGATCCACCGCAGGAACTCGCCGCGAAGGAAACGGTCGACGAGACCTGGGAACGACTCCAGGATTCGGGAATCATCACCGCCGTCCGCTTCGGACGCCTGCGCGCGTCGCCCCACTTCTACACGCCCGAGTCCGACATCGATCGGTTGGTTGCAGCGCTCAAGCCCTGAAGCGAGCGCTGCTAGTGCTCGCGATCCACGCTCATCACCCCGTGCACCCCATCGAGCTTTGACATCACCCGTTGGAGCTGCCGCAGACCGCTGACCTCCACCGTGAACGTCAGCGTCACCGCACCGCGATCTGGTTCACCTGTCACGAACGAGACCATGTTCACGTTCTCGTCGGCGCAGATCGCAGCCACGTCGCGCGCCAGTCCCACGCGATCCCACCCCACGACCTCGAGCCGCGCCTCCGTCATGCCTCGGAACGTGTTCCAGCGGACCGGCACGATTCGCTCGTCCTCACCCACCGCCAGGATGTTCGGACACTCGCTGCGATGAATCGTCACACCGCGGCTGCGCGTGATGAACCCGGTGATCGCCTCGCCAAGCTGCGGCGAACAGCAAGGCGCGAGCCGCGTCAGCATGTTCGACCCGCCCAGCACGTGCACGGCATCCGCGCTCGGAGCGACCGCCGGTTCAACGACCTCGACCTCCGCCGCGTTGACCACTTCCTCTTCGTCCGCAGCCGCCGCCTTAAGCGCCACAGCGTGGGCCGTGATATCGCCCGCCCCGATCATCGCCAGCGCATCATCCATCGACTTCGCCCGCGTCGCCTCCATCACCTCCGACTCGACCTTTGACAGTCGCAGGCTCAGCCGGCGCAACTCGCGGTCAAGTTCGTCCCGCCCCCGCGCAATATTCTCCGTCCGCGCCTGCCGATTGAACCACTGCCGAATCTTGGTCCGCGCGTGCTGCGTCGTCACATAGCCGAGCGCCGGATTGAGCCAGTCGCGACTCGGACCGCGCGCCGTGCGGCTGGTCACGATCTCGACCACGTCGCCGTTCTCTAACGGAGTCGAGAGGCGCGCCAGTCGCCCGTTCACCTTCGCCCCCACGCACTGATAGCCGACATCGGTGTGAATCCGGAAGGCGAAATCGAGCGGTGTGGCTCCGGTCCTCAGCGCCAGGATCTCGCCCTTGGGCGTATGCACGAAGACCTGGTCCTGGAACACATCCGAGCGCAACGTCTCGAGGAAGTCGTCCGCCCCCGCGAGTTCGCCCTGCCACTCCACGAGCTGACGCAGCCACGACATCCGCTCGCGGTCGTTCATCGCGTTGTGGCGGTTCTCCTTGTACGCCCAGTGAACCGCGACGCCGTACTCCGCCTCCTGGTCCATCTCGTGTGTCCGAATCTGGACTTCGACAGCATGAGACGCCGACCAGAACGCCGTCGTATGCAGCGACTGATATCCGCTCGGTCGAGGGCTCGCGATGTAGTCGTCGAACTCGCCTGGCAGCGGACGCCACAGTCCATGCACAACGCCCAGCACCGCGTAGCAATCGCTGGTGCTGTCGGTCAACACTCGCAGCGCGAGCAGGTCGTAGATGTCGTCGAACGACTTCCCCTGCGCCGAATACTTCTTGATCTTCTCGTGGATCGAGAACAGATGCTTGACCCGTCCGCGAACCTGCGCGCTCAGCCCCGCTCCCTCCAGCGCATTCTCCAGTTGCACGCGAATCTGGCCCAGATAGCGCTCACGCGTCTGGCGCCGCGAAGCGACCAACTCGGAGATTCGCCGATAGTCCTCCGGCTCCAGGTACTTGAACGCCAGATCCTCTAGCTGAGCCCGGATCTGCCAGATTCCCAGCCGCGCCGCCAGCGGCGCATAGATCTCCATCGTCTCCCGCGAGATCCGCACCTGCTGCTCCGGACGCATCACGTCGAGCGTGCGCATGTTGTGCAGCCGGTCCGCCAGCTTGACAATCACAACCCGCACGTCGTCCGCCATCGCGACGAACATCTTGCGCAGATTCTCGGCCTGGACCTCGCGGTCGATCGTGCCCGTCACCCGTGGAAGCTGAAGCGCAGACAGCTTCGACGCCCCATCGACAAGTTTGGCGACATCGACACCAAACTCGTTGACGAGCTGCGAGCGCGTCACCCCGCAGTCCTCCATCACGTCGTGCAGCAACGCCGCCTGCAATGCCGGCACGTCGAGCTGCAACTCGGCGCACGTCACCGCGGCCGCGAGAGGATGCTCTATGTACGGATGCCCGGAACGACGCAGATGCCCCTCGTGCTTCTCCTTGGCGTACTCGTACGCCGAGAGCACCTGGTCCCGATCCACCGGCGCGAGATACTGTTCCAACACATCGACCAACACGTCGATTGTCGGGTGCTTCGTCAGATCGACAACTTCCGCCGGCACGGTCTGCGTTGCCATAACTCGATCATACAAAGCGAAATCGTTTACCTGCCGACGCCGTATGACCAAGGCGTCAATTCCAGGCGCGTCTGTACGATGACGTGTGAGGATCGAACATGACCAGCTCCGGCAACCGACAGTTCCAGACCCCGCGCGGGACTCGCGACCTGCTGCCCGAGGACTACGCAATCCACGCGCACATCCTCAATCATGCCCGCGAACAGGCGAGACTGGCCGGATTCGGATTCATCGAGCCGCCCACCTTCGAGCAGGCCGAACTCTTCGCCCGCGGCGTCGGCGAGGGCACCGACATCGTCGAAAAAGAGATGTACATCTTCGAGGACCGCGGCGGCGATCGACTCGCCCTACGGCCCGAAGGCACCGCCTCCGTCTGCCGCGCCTACCTGCAACACGGCATGGCCAACCAGACCCAGCCTGTCAAGCTCGCCTATCACCTGCCCATCTTCCGCTACGAGCGCCCGCAGGCCGGCCGCTTCCGCCAGCACACACAGTTCGGCGTCGAAGCCATCGGCGTGCGCGACCCCGCACTCGACGCCGAGGTCATCGATCTCGGTTGGCGGGTCGCCCAATCGCTGGGCCTCACCGACCTCAAGATCCTGCTAAACAGCATCGGCGACACCGAGGATCGCCGCGCCTACGTCCCGCTGCTCAAGGCCCACTTCGAGCCCCACCTCGACAACATTGCCCCCGACGATCGCGCCCGCTGGGAGCGAGCCCCGATGCGGCTGCTCGACAGCAAGGATGAACGGACGAAGCCCTACCAGGCTGGCGCCCCGCTCATCACTGACCACCTGCGGCCCGAGTCTGCCGCCTACTACGAGTCGGTCAAGTCGCATCTCGAGGCGTTCGACATCCCCTATGAGGAACAACCGACGCTCGTGCGCGGTCTCGACTACTACACCCACACCGTCTTTGAGATCGTCCCGGCCGACATCGCGGGCTCCCAGGTCACGGTGCTGGCCGGCGGCCGCTACGACGGTCTGATCGAACAGATCGGCGGACCGCCGACCCCCGGCATCGGCTTTGGGATGGGCATCGAGCGCGTGGCCCACCACCTGCGCGATCAGGGTCTTGCACCCGATGACAGCACTGGCACCGAGGTGCTGATTGCCGCCCTCGGAGAAGGCGCCGACCTCGCCGCTTCAAGGATCGCCGGCGACCTCCGGCGCAGCGGCATCGCCGCCACGCTCGCCTTCGGTGGACGCTCGCTCAAGGCCCAACTGCGCCAGGCCAACCGCGTTGGCGCTCGGTTCGCCGTCATCGCCGGCGCCCGCGACCTCGCTGAAGGCCGCGTCACAATCCGCGACCTCCAGTCCTCCGAACAGCGCGAGGTCGAGCTCGATCGCGTCACCATGGAGATCAGAGAACTCGGCAACCTTGCATATACTCCGCCACAGGAGTGAGGATCGCCATGCCTGCGAGCCCCGCAACAGACACCTCGGCCATGTGGTCTCGACTTGAAGACGTCGGCAAGCGCTTCGAGGAGATCGAGAACGAAATGGCCGATCCCGCCACGTCCGGCAATCCCTCGCGCCTCCAGACCCTCGCCCGGGAACACGCCTCGCTACAGGCCAAGATCGCGCTGCTCAACGAGTACCGCGCCGCGACCGACGAACTCGAACAGGCGCAAGAGGTCCTCGAAGAAGCAGACGACGAGGAAATGCGCGAGTTCGCCCAGGCCGAGGTCACCGATCTTCGCACGCGGATCGAACAGTTGGAATCCGACGCCCGGCGCGCGCTCTTGCCCACCGACCCGAACGACGAACGCAACGTGATCGTCGAAATCCGCGCCGGCGCAGGCGGCGACGAGGCCGGCCTCTGGGCCGCCGACCTGCTCCGCGCCTACGTCCGCTATGCCGAGGGCCGCCGCTGGCAGACCGACGTGCTCAGCGCCTCCGAGAATGCCATGGGCGGCTTCAAGGAAGTCATCTGCCAGATCGAAGGCAGTGGCGCATTCTCGCGGCTCAAGTACGAGTCCGGCGTGCACCGCGTCCAACGCGTCCCCGAAACCGAAGCGCAGGGTCGGATTCACACCTCAACCGCCACCGTCGCCGTGATGCCCGAAGCGGAAGAGGTCGATGTCGACCTCGATGACTCCGACATCCGCCTCGATCTGTTCCACTCCGGCGGCGCCGGCGGCCAGAACGTGAACAAGGTCCAGACCGGCGTTCGGCTCACCCACGAGCCCAGCGGTATCGTCGTCACCTGCACCGATGAGCGCTCCCAGCTCAAGAACAAGATCAAGGCGATGTCCGTCCTGCGCGCCCGCCTCTACGAACAGCAGCGCATGGCGGCGGAGCGGGAACGAGCCGACTTCCGCCGCTCTCAGGTCGGCTCCGGCGACCGCTCCGAGAAGATCCGCACCTACAACTTCCCCGAGAACCGAGTCACCGACCACCGCATCGGCCTCACACGCCACGACCTCGACGGCATGCTCGATGGCCATCTCGATCCGCTGATCGACGCCGCCGCCACGGCCGAAGAGGCGCGCCTCCTGGCGGAAGCGTCCTGATGACCACTCCGGCGATCCTCCGCGACATCTGGCTCTCCGGCGCGGCCGATCTGGAGAGCGCAGAAATCGACGACGCCCGCTTTGAGGCCGAAGTCCTGCTCAGACACGCCACCGGACTCACTCGTGCGCAGCTCTACGCCTCCCTCACCGACGAGGTCGACCCCGCCGCACTGGAACGATTCCAGGCGGCCGTCGCCGAACGCACATCGCGCAAGCCGCTCGCCTACATCACAGGCACCCGCGAGTTCTACCGTCTCGAGTTCCGCGTCACCCCCGATGTGCTCATTCCCCGGCCCGAATCCGAGTTGCTCGTCGACGCCGCGCTCGACCACATGCGCCAGGCGCGAATCCGCACCGCCCAGGTCGCCGACGTCGGCGCAGGCTCCGGGGCCGTGGGCATCGCCCTGGCCCGGCACCGCCGAGGCGTCAGCCTGATCTGCAGCGACGTCTCACGCGACGCCCTGCTCGTCGCTCGCGACAACGCCGAGCGTCTGCTCAGGCGCCCAAAAGCCGCCTTCGTCCAGGGAGACCTCCTCACCCCGCTGCCCGGACCGTTCCACTGTGTCGTCGCCAACCTCCCTTACATCCCCGAAGGCCGCCTCGACGACCTCGAACCAGAGGTCGCCGAACACGAACCGCGAGTCGCGCTCACGCCGGGCACGAGGGGCACCGAACTCATCCTCCGCCTGATCACCCAGCTCCCATCCCGCCTCCACCCCAATGGGATCGCCGTCCTCGAGGTCGACCCGGGGCAGGAATCCGCCATCGCCGATGCCGCCGCGCAGATGCTCCCCAACGCCGAGATCACCGTCCTCGACGACGTTTCCCAGCAGCCAAGAGCCGTTCGCATCATCGCCGGATGACCCAGCCGGACGACCCCCTGCCATCACCCGCAGATGCGCCCGTCAAGGGCTACTGCGACCCTCGCTTCGTCGCAGTCCGCGAACAGTTCCAGCAGAACTTCGTCGACCGCTCCGAAACAGGCGCAGCTCTCGCCGTCACCCTCAACGGTGAGCTCGTCATCGACCTCTACGGAGGCTGGACCGACGCCAGACACACCAGACCCTGGGCCGAGAACACACTCGTCTGCTGCTACTCCGTCGGCAAGGCCATCTGCGCCATCCTCTCCTGGCGCATGGCCGAACGAGGCGAGCTCGATATCGACCGACGCGTCGCCGCCTACTGGCCCGAGTTCGCCCAGAACGGCAAGGCCGACATCCCCTTCCGCTGGATCCTCACCCACCAGAGCGGCCTCGCCGCCATTCGCCGACCACTCCCGCCCGGAGCGTTCCTCGACTGGAATCTGATGACCACCGCCCTCGCCGAACAGGAACCCTGGTGGCCGCCGGGCGACGGTCATGGCTATCACTCCAACACCCAGGGCTTCCTGATCGGCGAGGTCATCCGCCGCATCACCGGAGTCTCAATCGGCGATCATCTACAGCGCGACCTCAGCCAGCCAATCAGGCTCGATTTCCATTTCGGCACCAAGCCCGTACACGACCTTCGCACCGCCGACATGCTCCCGGTCCAGCAACCCCCCGACTTCCGCCGCGCTCCACCCAGCGCCCTGCAGACACTCGGCGGACGCAACCCGCCGCACATCCCCAGCGGACCCGGCTCCCAGAACACCCGCGAGTACCGCGCCGCCGAGTTCCCATCCACCACCGGACACGGAGCCGCTCGCGGCCTCGCCCGGCTCTTCGGCGCCCTCGCCACCGACGGCCAACTCGACGGCGTCCACATCCTCGACCCCGCCACAATGGAGCGAATGTCGGCCGAGCAGGTCTACGGCGTCGACCGCATCCTCGGTCGACCGACCCGCTTCGCCTCCGGCTTCCAGATGACCATGGCCGAGCGCCCGCTCGGCCCCAATCCACGAACCTTCGGACACTTCGGCGGAGGCGGCTCGCTCGCCTTCGCCGATCCCGATGCCCGAGTCGGCTGGGGTTATGTCATGAACCAGGGAAGAGGCGGCTGGCAACACCGCCACACCCGCCGCCTCCTGGACCTCTTCTACGAGGCGCTGTGAAGACTCACGTCATGCCCGCGCTTGCCGCGGGTATCTCAACATGAGCGGCACTCTCGTCGCAAGCGCAATGCTCGTTCCCATCCCCTCTCCCTGAGGGAGAGGGTTAGGGTGAGGGCCCTTCCGAACTCGAAGGCCAGGACCAACAGCGCGATACGACTGAGACCGCTAGTCCCGCATCATCTGATACCGCTTGCCTTCGGTCTTGATCGCCGGGGCAATCACCATCTCCGACTGCTGCAGATCACGAATCGTCTGAGCCCCCACGCTCCCCATGCATGTCCGCAACGCCCCGATCAGGTTCTCGGTGCCGTCCGTCCGCGAGGTCGGCCCAAACAGCAGCCGATCCAGCGTCGTGTGCTGACCGACATGCACGCGAACCCCACGCGGCAGCTCCGCATGCGGCGTCGCCATGCCCCAGTGGAATCCCCGACCCGGCGCTTCCATCGCCCCCGCGAACGGCGAGCCAATCATCACGGCGTCCGCCCCCGAGACCAGCGCCTTGCAGAAGTCTCCACCGGTCCGAATCCCGCCGTCGGTGATGATCGGCACATAGCGACCGGTCCGCTCGTAGTACACGTCGCGCGCGTAAGCGCACTCGATCGTCGCCGATACCTGAGGCACGCCGATGCCCAGCACCTCGCGCGACGTGCAAGCCGCACCAGGCCCGACGCCGACCAGCAACCCGGCAATCCCCTCTTCCATCAACTCCAACGAGGCGTCAAACCCGACCGTGTTCCCGACCAGTGTCGGAATCCCGAGCTCCGAGATCAGCTCGCTCAGAATCAGCCCGCGCTCGGAACGCGACAGATGCCGCGCCGTCGTCACCGTCGACTGAACCACGAACACGTCGGGCGCAGCTTCCTTCACCGCAGGCGCAAGTCGCTTGGCGTTCGGCGGCGTCACCGATACCGCGGCCGCCACGCCGCCATCCTTGATCTCCTGCACCCGTCGACCAACCAGCTCGTCGCGGATTGGCGTCGTGTATGCGCGCTGCAAAATCTCGGTCGCCGTTTCCGTGTCGCTCGCCGCAACCTCCTCCAGCACCTCAACCGGATCGTCGAACCGGCACTGCAGACCCTCCAGATTCAGCACCCCTAACCCGCCCCGGCGACCGACCTCAATCGCGAAATGCGGATCGACGACCGCGTCCATCGCCGCTGCCAGGATCGGCATCTCCAGCAGCTGGCCGGCGATCTCGGTAGAGACATCCGTCACTTCGGGATTGATCGTGAGCACGCCGGGCACGATCGCCACGTCGTCGAAGCCGTAGGCCTCCTGCAGCGACTTGCGCCGCGGATGGCGCATCGGCTCCAGCCCGGACTCGTACGCCCCTTGCACCAGCTCCTGGCCGGGGGTCAGCGGTTCGCGCTGTGTCAACGTCGTCATCGGTTTCCCCCTGTTCGGCTGGTCGCTCAGACGGCGCCCGGCTCATCAGGCGTTAAACGCATGAGCGCGGCACATGGCCGCGCTCGTTCGCTTCGACGCCGATGTCCCGTGCAAGCAAGCACGTGTCCGACCGCCTGTCCTGCCCGCTTCAGTATGCATAAGATACTCGACACCCCGCCAACGGTTGGTAAACAACCGAACAACGACGCGGATCGCCATTGTGTCCGAACAACCCGGCATCCTCTACGTCGTCGCCACCCCGATCGGCAATCTCGAAGACATCACCATCCGCGCCCTCAGAATCCTGCGCGAGGTCGACCTGATCGCCGCCGAGCACGTCCCGGTCGCGCTCACCCTCCTCCGCCATTTCGAGATCGACACGCCCGTCCTCCCCTACCACGACCACGGCCCCGACGCGCAACGCCTCATCCAACGAATCGATAACGGCGAGTCCGTCGCCCTGATCTCCGACGCCGGCACACCGGGAGTCTCCGACCCCGGCCGAAACCTGGTCGCCGCAGCCGTCAACGCCGACCTCAAGGTCATCCCGATCCCCGGTCCCGCCGCATCGATCGCGCTCTGGTCGGTCGGCGGATCCGATTCACCCCACGTCGCGCTGCACGGATTCCTACCCCGCAAGCAGGGCGAACGCCGCGATGCCATCCACAAGATCGCCGAGCGAGGCCAGGAAACACTCATCTTCGAATCGCCCAGACGACTCCTCGCCACCCTTCGCGACATCGCCGACACCATGCCCGATGCCCGCCTGGTCGTCGGCAGAGAACTCACCAAGCTGCACGAACAGATCTGGCGAGGCACGCCGTCAGAGGCACTCGACGCCTTCCCCGAACCACGAGGGGAGTTCACCATCCTCCTCATTCCCCGAGGCTCCGCTCAACCTCGCTGGACCGACGCCGAAATCGCCGGCGCCCTCGCCGATGCCGCATCGCAGGGCGCATCGCGATCCCAGGCAGCACGACACGTGGCCCAGCTCTCCGGTCGGCCTCGACGCGAGGTTTACGCGCTCTGGCCCTTCGACCCGCAGCGATGACATTCCAAACCCGATAACGGCGTAACCTAAAAACAGACCATCCAACGACTCAAAATCTTGAGCTGCCTGAAACCGAACCTCCCCAACCGACCATGAGCGACAACATCCTCGTCTGCGTGGCCTGGCCCTATGCCAACGGCCCCATCCACCACGGACAACTCGGCGGCGCCTACCTGCCGGCCGACATCTTCGCCCGCTATCACCGCATCCGCGGCAATCGCGTCGCCATGGTTTCCGGCTCCGATGCCCACGGCACCCCGATCACCGTCCGCGCCGACGACGAGGGCCGCACCCCCGGCGAGGTCGTCGCCGAGTACCACCAGTCCATCCTCGACACGTGGGACGGCATGGGCATCTCCTTCGACACCTTCACCACGACCATGACCGACAACCACGAGGAAGTCGTCCACGGCCTGTTCAACGCGCTGCTCGAGCACGACTACCTCTACAAGCAGACCCAGGATCTGTTCTACGACCCCGAAGCGAAGCGCTTCCTGCCCGACCGCTACATCGAGGGCGAGTGCCCGCACTGTGACGACAAGAGCGCCCGCGGCGACCAGTGCGACACCTGCGGTCGCCAGCTCGACGCCATCGACCTGATCAATCCCCGCTCGCGCAACACCGGCGCCATTCCCAAGCTGCGCAGCTCGGAGCACTACTTCCTCCGCCTGACCGCATTTGAGGAACAGCTTGCAGAGTGGCTCGACGACGACAAGGATTTCTGGCGCACCCACGTGCTCAACTTCTCCCGGGGCATGCTGCGCGAGGGTCTCCAGGACCGCGCCATCACCCGGGACATCGAATGGGGCGTCCCCGTGCCGCTGGACGGCTGGGAGGACAAGCGCATCTACGTCTGGTTCGAGGCCGTGATCGGCTACCTCTCCGCGACCGTCGAGTGGGCCAGGACCAACGGCGACGCCGAGGCCTGGCGCGACTTCTGGCAATCCGGCGACGCCCGCATCTACAACTTCATCGGCAAGGACAACGTCCCCTTCCACACCATCATCTGGCCCGCCATCCTGCTCGGCGCCGGCGGCTACAACCTGCCCTACGACGTGCCGGCCAACCAGTACATCACCATGAGCGGCTCCAAGGCCAGCACCTCCCAGCGTTGGGCCGTCTGGGTCAACGACTACCTGACCCGCTACGACCCCGATCCGCTCCGCTACGCCCTCGCCGCGCAGATGCCCGAAACCGCCGACTCCGATTTCTCCTGGTCCGAGTTCCTGCGCCGCAACAACGACGAGCTCGTCGCCACCTGGGGGAACCTGGTCAACCGCGTGCTCTCGTTGATCAACCGCCACTTCGACGCCCAGGTCCCCGACCCCGGCCCGCTCGACCGCGACGCCACCCGAATGCTTGACCGCGCCCAGTCCGGACTGGAACAGGTCGGGCAGTCGATCGAGGCCGTCCACCTTCGACACGGCATCCAGCAGGCCTTCGCGCTCGCCCAGGAAGCCAACCGCTACCTCGACCAGACCGCGCCCTGGCAAGCAGTCAAGACCGACAAACAGGCCGCCGCCCGCAGTCTCTACACGGCGCTGAACGTGATTGCCGCCCTGCGCACCGCGCTCGCGCCCTACCTGCCGTTCAGTTGCCAGCGCCTCCACGAAATGCTCAACACCGAAGGCACGATCGACGAACTCGGCTGGCAGATGCACGCCCTCCGACCCGGCGCTCAGCTCCAGAAACCCCAACCGCTCTTCAAGAAGCTCGAACCCTCCATCGTCGACGAAGAAGAGGCCCGCCTCGGAACGTAGAACCGGTGTGACCCGTCCCCGCCTCGGCGCGGGGACCCGCTCGGTGCGACGCTGAAATCTTGGGATCACTAGTGTTCTTCGACACCCACGCACACCTCCACGACCCCTGGATCGGCGACGACCTGCCCGACGTCATGGCCCGCGCCTCGGATGCAGGAGTCGATCGAATCGTCACCATCGGCTGCTCGCTCGAAGACAGCCGAAACGCCCTCGCCGTCGCCGAGAAGCACGACAACGTCTACGCCACGATCGGCGTCCACCCGCACGACGCCAAGGACTGGGACGACCACACCGCAGCCGAGTTCACCCGCATGGCCCAGAGCAATCAAGTCGTCGCCATCGGAGAAATCGGCCTCGACTTCTACCGAAACCTCTCCCCCCACGCCGACCAGTACGCCGCCTTCGAGGCCCAACTCACCCTCGCCGACACCCTCAACCTCCCCGTCGTCATCCACTCCCGAGACGCCCACGAAGAGACCTACAGAGTCCTCAAGGAATGGATAGATTCCCACTCTCCCCCCGCTCCGACGGGGGAGATGCCATCGCCTCACTCCCCCTCTCCCCCCGCTCCGCGGCAGGAGCTCGCCCCGCACCACGATGCGGGGATGTCCCGTAGGGACAGAGGGGGGCCGCTTGGAGTCATCCACTGCTTCTCAGGTGACGTCAGCCTCGCCTACCGCTACCACGACCTCGGCTTCCTCATCTCATTCGCCGGCCCCGTCACCTACCCCAAGAACAACGCCCTCCGAGACGCCGCCAAATCCCTCCCCCTCAACGCCATCGTCATCGAAACCGACTGCCCCTACTTGAGTCCTCAGCCGCGTCGCGGGAAGCGCAACGAACCTGCCAATGTTCGGTTCACCGCCGAGCAAATCGCTGAGGTCCGGGACGAGTCAATCGATTCCGTCGCCGAGCAGAGTGCCTTCAACGCCCTTCGGTGCTTCAGAATCTAGCTCGTCGATAATCGCACGGAGGCGAGGTTCCAGCACTCGCTGGAACCCGGCCAGTCCCTCCAAACACCACTCCAGCGTTTCTTCAATTCGATCTGGTGAATCATTGATTGACGCATCGCGGAATGTCATCACCCTTCCAGCGATGCGCCCATGAGGTCCGTCAGGATCCGGCGCAAAGAAGTCAGGGCGGAAGCCCAACTCCTTTTCGATTGCCGCCTTCTCTTGCTCGAGTCCGTTGATAATGGCGTTGTTTCGATCGATCTCGCCGGTCCTAACGTCGAGTGTTACGGTCGTTACCCCAGTCGTGCGCAGATCAATCCAGTACTTCAACCCCGCTTCATCAACGCGACAGCTGAAAGACTTGGACTTCGCTACCGAGCTGAAGCCAGTCGAGTTAGTGAGACCCCGTTCGAGTGCGCGGGCAGCAAGGGTGCTGAAAAACTCGACTCGCCTATCCCACTCTTCATCGCTCATCTGGGGCTCCGCACTGTGTGACCGTACCCGACGTGACCAGTTGTTCGGAAAGGCGACCGCTCGAAACTGCGGCGCGGGGGGTGAATCATCAATCCGGATGGCCCGTACTTCGACCCCATAAGTTTCGATGTCCTCTGGTGTCCAGCGGTTGAGCCAGTCGATTGCGGCTCGATGCTCGTCCTTGAACGTTGGCGCGACCCAGACCAAGATCTCCGCTTCGCGACCGGCAGCGTAACTGAGCAACTGACCCAAGTGCCCGTGATCAGTCTTCCCCAGTTGATTCTCGATCACTACAGTGCCGAAGTCCGACTCCGCCACAATGTCAACGGACAGTGTGCCAACCGCGCCTTCTCTCTCCGATGGGATCAGATCGAGGTTTAGAGCATCACCCAACAGACTGAGATTCTCGTAAAGCCACGGCGTGAAGTCGTGCGGCTCGTTTTCGAACACATCGCTCAACGGCACTTCCGTCACTCGTCCCATTTCTTGCTTTGGCATCTCGATTTCCTCCCGCGTTCCACACCGATCAGAGGCCAGAGTACGCTAGTTCCCGATGACCACCCTCGACCGACTCTACGAACCAATCGCAGACGACCTGGCCATCGTTGAAGACACGCTCTCCCTCGTCGCTCAATCCGACTTCCTCCCCCTCGAGGCGATGCTCAACCAGGTTCTCTCACGCGGAGGCAAGCGCCTCCGACCCGCAATATCCCTCCTCTGCGGCGGTTTCGGCGACTACGACGCCGACACCCAGATTCCCCTCGCCGCCTCCATCGAGTTGCTCCACACCGCCACCCTCGTCCACGACGACGTGATCGACTCCGCCGACACCCGCCGCGGTCATGTCACCGCCAACGCCACGTTCGGCAATCCTGCTTCGGTGATGCTCGGCGATTACATGTTCGCCCACGCCGCCGAGCTGGTGGCGCGCACCGGCCACATCGGCGTCATTCGCCTCTTCGCCGACACCCTCATGGTCATGGCCAAGGGCGAACTCGCTCAGGACGTCTCCGCCTTCGATGCCGACTCCGGCACCATGCGCGACTACTACCGCCGCATCCACGGCAAGACCGCCTCGCTCTTCGCCACCGCCGGGGCCGGCGGCGCAATGATGTCCGCCTGCGACGCCGACACCATCGACTCACTCCGCGAGTACGGCCGCTCGATCGGCATGGCCTTCCAGATCGTCGACGACATCCTTGATTTCTGCGGCACCGAGGAGCAGCTCGGCAAACCGGTCGGCGGCGACCTCTCCGCTGGCACCCTCACCTTGCCCGCCATCGTCCTGATGGAGGACGACCCCGAGGACAACCCCATCAACCGCTTCCTCGATGCCAGGGACGACAACGACCGCGCCGAATGCCTCGACCGCGCCCTCGATGCCGCGCGTCAGTCCTCAATCGTCGAGCGCTGTATGGAAACAGTCGATGAATGGCGCCACCGCGGTCTCGCCGCGCTTCACGCCGCCCCCACAACCGGACCCCGAGAAGAACTCACCGCCATCGCCGAGTTCGTCACCCAACGCGATTTCTGACATCCGCTCCCTGCGGGAGAGGGTTGGGGTGAGGGCCCCCTGCACATCACCCCACTCCGGTTCCCTCACCCTCTGGGAGAGGGTGAGAGCCTGCCCCCGCGTAGGCGGGGGGTGAGTGCCCCGCCCCTAGTCCCGCTTCATCGGCTGCGGCTGAGGCTTCCGCTCCGGCGCCTTCTTCGCCATTCGATCCCGCTTCAGCTCGCGCTCCTTGCGCCGATCCTCCCGCGCCAGCCGACGCTCGTGGATCTTCCGGTCCACCAGATCGGCATAGTCCTGCGCTCCCAGCGGCTCCTTCTCGCGCTGCTTCGTGACCTGCGGGTGCTCGTACGGGCGCGCCTTCTTCGGCAGGTACGTGACCTCCTGCCCCAGGTGCCAGTACGTGCCCTTGTCCGGGATCCGCCGCGGATATCCCTGGCGCATGATGAACGCCGAGAACGAAGACGGCATCACGCGCTCGCACTCGTCGTCGCATTCCGGACAGGGCTGCGGTTCCGGAGCCTCCCGAATCGGCCGCACGACCTCGAAAATCCCCGCGCATTCCTCACACAGATACTCATATAGCGGCACGTTGCTGCTCCTCTCGCTCGCTCTCGACCACGCGCGACGTCGCGTCGCGGCCAACCATCTCCGCTCGGGCCAGCGCCTCCGCGAAGCCTGACGACCGCAGGCGACTCTCAAGCGCCTGCTCAAGCGACAACCGTAGGTGACGCTCCAGTTCCGCCGACGCGTCGGCGTCCACGTTCACCTGCGCCGTCGCTTCGCACGACGATCGTCGCATATAGCGTAACAAGCGAAACACCGGCGACGACAGTCGCCGCCCGACTCCCGCCCCATGACAGCGAGGACAGACCACGCCCCCATCCGCCGCCGAGAACCCGTTGCCCTCCGGTCCGACCTCCGAGCGGCAGCGTACGCAACCCTCAAGTTCCGGCCGATAGCCCTGCTGATCGAGGAACCGGAGCGTAAACCACCAGCGCACGGCCCGCGGCGACTTCGTCGACGCAAGCTCGTCCAACGAGTGACGCAGGACGTCGTACAGCGGCCTCGACGAAACATCAACATCGGTCGAGCGGTCGACCAACTCCGCCAACGCCAGCGCCTCCGTCATCCGATCCATGTCGTCGTGCAGCGCCGGCCAGGAGTCCAACGTCGATGCATCCGTGACCACGTCCAGGTTCCGGCCCTGGGCCAGACCGAACTGCCCGCGGCTCAGCGGTTCCACGTGTCCGGCCAGCTTGCTCAACGGCTTGCGCACGCCCTTGGCCACCGCCTCAATCCGACCGCGCGTCGGAGAGAACAACACGCAAATCCGATCCGCGTCGCCCAGCGGACGCTGACGCAGCACGATCGCCTCCGTCCGGATCGGTCGAATCCGCGGCATCAGTCGTCTCCCTGCTGGTCCATCGAGACGCGATGCGTCATCGCCGCCCGCAGGGTCCGTTCATCTGCGTACTCCACATCGGCCCCGACCGGCAATCCATGCGCGATCCGCGTGATCCGCACGCCCATCGCGCCGATCACCCGGGACAGGTATCCCGCCGTCGCCTCGCCCTCCAGGTTCGGATTCATCGCCAGGATCACTTCCTCAACCGCCGCATCGCCCAGTCGCGTCAGCAACTCCCGAACCTTCAGGTCCTCGGGTCCAACCCCGTCCATCGGCGAGATCGCGCCGTGCAGCACGTGATACCGCCCGCGATGCACCCCGGCACGCTCGATCGCCGCCACATCCAGCGGTTCCTCGACCACGCAGACCGTCGCATCGGAACGCTGCGGATCGAGACACACCGCGCACGGATCCGCATCGGTGATGTTCTGACAGATCCCGCACAGCCGCGTCGAATCCTTGACCTCGAGCAGCGCCTCCGCCAGCGCCTCCGCCTCCGCCCTCGGCGCTCTCAGGACGTGGTAGGCCAATCGTTGAGCGCTCTTCGGCCCGATCCCCGGCAGTCGGTGAAACGCCTCGATCAGGCGCGCGATCGTGGGCGCGGTCGCCGGCGAGCGCTGCATTGCGACGGCTCCTACTGCAGGCCCGGCAGCGACAACCCGTCCGTCAAACCCGACATCCGCTCCTGCTGCAGCTCTTCCAGCCGATCCTGCGCCTCGTTCACCGCCGCGAGCACCAGGTCTTGCAGCATCTCCGTGTCGTCCGGGTCCACGACGTCCGGATCAATCGTCACATCGCGCAACTTGTGATCGCCGCCCAGCGTCACCGAAACCACTCCTCCGCCGACCGACGCCTCCACGGTCGCCTCCTTCAGTTCGTCCTGTGCCTCGGCCAACTGCGTCTGCAGTTCCTGCGCCCGACGCACCATGTCCGGAGAAAAGCCGCCGCCTCCCGCGACGCCCTGACCTCGCGCCTTGTTCGACCGAGCCGGGCGGAACATCCCACCCTTCCGCTTCGCCATCGCCTGCCCTTTCGCCGGCTCCTGTTCTCTCCAGTCTACGCGCTCGCCCACCGGCCCAGCGGCAGCCCAGAGCCAGCCCCTTGCCAACTCAGTGCCAGCTCAGTACCAGCTCAGTTCGACTGATACGGCCTCGCCCCAAACCGAGACCTCGCCTCCCGCTGGATCACCCCCTCTTTCGGCTGCTGCGCAGTCGGTCGATCTGCGCCGCGACCATCCCCGTCGCCCCCGGTCGTCGCACCGTCAAGTGGCACGCAGCGCACCGACACCTGACGCTTGAGCACCTCCGACGCCGCCGCCCCGACATCCGACGCCGCATCGCTCACTTTCTGCATATGCACCTGCTGATAGTTCGGCAGGAATCCCAACGTCACCGTGTCTTCGCCCTGCTCGATGATCCGGCAGGAGCCGTTCAACATCGTCGCGATCAGACCCTGGTTCCGACGCCGCAGCGCCGTCCGAATCTGTTCGAGCAGATCCGTCGCCGCATCGCCGCCACGCGACCCGGCAGCCGGCTCAGGCGTTCGCGCAGCCGCGGGCGGCTCTGGTTTCGGCGCGTCGTCGTTCACCGACCGCTGCCCCTGCCCCGAAACCCGAGGCAGATTGCGCGTCGCCTGCTGCTCACGGCGCTGACCCTGCTGCCGACGCGCACCGTCCGCTCGCTGCTGTCCCGGCTGACCCTGCTGACCCTGTTGACGCTGTTGACGTTGCTGACGTTGCGGCCGCTGAGCAGGGGCTGGCGCCGCGGACGCCGTTGCCGCGGCGGCCGGCGGCCCGTAGACGATCGCCGCCAACGCTAACTCAAGCGGCAGCGGCTGATACGGATCCCGACGCACATCCGCTTCCGAGAAGGCCTTCAGCGCCGTCACCGCCGCCGACGCCTCCACCCCCTGGCAGACCTCCTCCAGACGCTCCATCTCCGGCCCGGAGAGAGACAACGTCCCCGTCGCTCCAGTCAGCGTCAGCAGCGCGTGCCGCAGATGCGTCACGACCTGTCGCTTGAATCGGCCAAAATCGATCGCGTCCTCTTGCACCGCCGAAAGCACGCCGAGACCCTCCACCAGCTCCCCCCGCAACGCCGCCGAGGCCAGCTCCATCGCCCGCGCGTCCGGGCTCAATCCCAACGCCTCCTGCGCCGCCTCCAGCGTCACCGACGAACCGCACATCACCCAGACCTGGTCAAGCAGATTCACCCCGTCCCGCAGCGATCCCGTCGCTTCACGACTGATCAGCCGAAGCGCTTCGTCGGGAATCTCAATCTCCTCCGACTCCGCGATCTGCCGCAGCCGAGAGACCATGTCGTCCACGCTCACTCGGCGGAAGTCGAATCGCTGGCAGCGGCTCAGAACCGTCGCCGGGAGCTGCTCCGGATCCGTCGTCGCCAGGATGAACACCACATGGGGAGGGGGTTCTTCAAGAATCTTCAACAGCGCTTCGCTGGCCGCCTTCGACAGACGATGCACTTCGTCAATCAGGTAGACCTTGAATCTCGCTGAGTTCGGCTGATAGATCGCCTTCGAGCGCAGTTCGCGAACATCGTCCACCCCGCTGTTCGACGCAGCGTCAATCTCAATCAGGTCGAGGTCTTCCGCTTCGCCGAAACTCAGGACGCCCGGCGAGGCCGCTCGACCGTTGATCGCCCGCGCCAGGATCCGCGCCGTGGTCGTCTTACCCGTGCCCCGCGGCCCGCAAAACAGATAGGCGTGAGAAATCTTGTCCTGCGCCACCGCGTTCTTGAGCGTGCGCACGACCGTCTCCTGGCCGACGACCTCATCGAAGTCGGCCGGTCGCCACTTCCGATACAGCACCGTTCCGCTCACATCGCTCCTCCGAGGTCTCCCATCACGTATTGAAGATAGAACATATTATCTATCGCTCTGTCCGGAATGTCAAACGCGCGCCGCCGACTCGAGTCCCGCCCTGCCGAGCGCTATCCGCTCCAGCTCCTTCATCTGCCGATCCTCCTCCGCCTCCTCGTGGTCGAACCCGAGCAGATGCAACGTCCCATGCACGGTCAGCAGGGCCAACTCTTCGGCCAGGGTCACCGCGCGTTCCCGCGCGCCGCGTGCGGCGACCGGCAACGCGATCACGATCTCGCCCAGTTCGGCCGAGCCGTCAGGTCGGTGCAGACCCTCGAAGTCCGTGTTGAACGAGAGGACATCCGTCGTCGAGTCCTCCCCGCGAAACCGTCGATTCAGTCGGCGCACGGTCCGCGAATCGGTCACGTGGATAGCGACAACGCGTGCGATCCGCAGTCTCCGCGAGGCCAGCGTCGCTCGCACGCAGCGCTCAAGAGCATCCACATCCACACGGTGGACAAAGGCCGGATCAACCTGGATGTCTACGAAATGCCGCTCGGCCGTCACATCAGGAGAATATGGCCGCCACGGCCGCCTCGGCGGCATTAATCAACAGGCCCGGGTGCAGGCCGATCACGAGCACGCCCGCCGTCACCAGACCCATCGTGGCGAGCACGCTGGTCGACGGGCGAGGAAGCGGCGCTGCCTCGTCCTCGTCGTCGGCCGAATCGATGAACATCGCCTTGACCGGACGCAGGTAATACGCAGCCGAGATCAACGTATTGACCGTGCCGATCACCGCCAGCCAGGCCAGGCCGCTCTGTACGGCCGTCTCAAACAGGTAGATCTTGCCGAAGAACACCGCCGTCGGCGGCAGACCGATCAACGAGATCAGCGCGAACGCCAGCACGATTGACAGCCACGGCGACTTCTTGCCCATGCCCGCGTACGAGCGAATGTCGTAGCTGCCGCCGTTCTGGTTGGCAATCAGGATGATCACCGTGAACGCGGCCAGGTTGGTCACCGTGTAGCCCGCCAGGTAGAAGAGAATCCCGCTCGCCCCGAGCAGCTCGCCCCGGTCCGCCGAGATCGCGGCCAGACCGATCATCAACGTGCCGGCTTGCGCCACCGACGAGTACGCCAGCATCCGCTTGATGTTGTTCTGCCGGATCGCGAAGAAGTTGCCCACGAACATCGAGATCGTCGCCAGCACGGCGAAGATCGTCTTCCAGTGCTCGGCCAGCAGGTCGTCGCCCAGCGCCTCGAAGAAGACACGGATCAGGATCGCGAACGCCGCCGCCTTCGAAGCAACCGAGAGATACGCCGCAATCGGCGTCGGCGCGCCGGTGTACGCGTCGGGCGCCCACATCTGGAACGGCGCAACCGCCGCCTTGAACCCGAATCCCGCGATCAGGAAGACCGCCGCCAGCATCAGCGCCTCTTCCTTGCCGTCGCCCTGCCAGGCGATGTAGTTGGCGATCTCCGAGAGGTTCGTCGAGCCGGTCAGGCCAAGCAGGATCGCCATGCCATAGAGCAGCACCGCCGACGCCACCGCGCCGGTCAGCAGGTACTTCAGTCCGCCCTCCGACCCCCAGCGATCCTTGTAGAACCCGACCAGGATGTATTGCGAGATGGAGGTGAGCTCCAACGCGATGAAGATCATGATCAAGTCGCGCGACCCGGCCAGCAGTTGCAGCCCGGCGGTTGAGAACAGGATCAGCGCCAGGTACTCGCCGCGACGCGACGGCGTCCGCTGCATCGTTTCGGTCGAGACCAGCACCGCCGCCATCGCCGCTCCGGCCAGCAGGATCTGGAAGAAGATCGCGAACTTGTCCACCACCAGCACCCCGCCGAACCCCTGCGATCCGACGTGCCCCTCGGTCAGCAGCACCGCCGAATAGAGGATCGAGCCGAGCAGCGCCGCCAGCGTCACCCCCATCAGGATGCGCCGGTCCTTGATGAACAGGTCCGCGATCAGCAGGAAGCCGCCCACCACCAGCAGGACGAGCTCAGGACCGAGCAGGTTGACGTCGCTCAGCATCAGCCGCCTCCCGCCCCGCTCGAGACAAACGTCTCGATGTTCTCGACGATCGGCTCAACGCCCATCTCCAGCAGGTCCATCACGATCGACGGGTACACGCCGAGCAGCACGATCAGCGCCATCAGCGCGCCGATGATCGTGAACTCGCTCCAGTGGTTGGCGTCGGGCAGATGTGACCATTTCTCATCCTTGGGCCCGAAGAACGTCCGCTGCAGCGCCCAGAGGATGTAGGCCGCGGCCAGCAGCACGCCCAGCAGCGCCACCGAGACCGCCGCCGTCTGCGATTCGAACGCGCCCAGGAAGATCGTGATCTCGGCCACGAATCCGGCCAGCGCCGGCAATCCCAGCCCCGCCAGTCCGGCGAAGACCATGCCGATCCCGAGCAGCGGGATGTAGTGCGCCAGGCCCCGCATGTCGGCGATCTGCCGCGTATGCGTGCGGTCGTAGACCAGCCCGACCATCACAAACAGCATCCCCGTGATCAGGCCGTGGGTCACAAGCTGCATCGCCGCGCCGCTCATCCCCGTCACTCCGAGCGCGGACACGCCCAACAACACAAACCCCATATGCGACACGGAGGAATACGCGATCAGCCGCTTCAAGTCCGTTTGTCTGATCGTCACAATCGCGCCGTACACGATCGAAACCACCCCGATAATCGCCAGGGCGAGATCGGCGTCGGCCCCGACATCTGGCATCAGCGTGAAGAGCAGGCGCAAAATCCCGTAGCCGCCCATCTTCAGCAGTACGCCCGCCAGGATCACCGACACCGCGGTTGGCGCGTCCGTATGCGCGTCGGGCAGCCAGGTATGCAGCGGCACCACCGGCAGCTTGATCGAGAACGCGATCAGAATGAACGCGAAGATCACCGGAGCTGGTAGGAACGCGGCCGTCAGCGCATCCTGCCGAATCTCGCGGATGTCGAACGTGTCCGCCGCGACGCCCATCGCCAGGAATCCGGCCAGCATGAAGGCCGAGCCGAAGACTGTGTAGAGCACGAACTTGAGCGCCGAGTAGTTGCGGTTGCCGCTGCCCCAGATCGAAATCAGCAGGAACATCGGCACCAGCTCGAGCTCCCAGAAGAGGAAGAAGAAGATCAGGTCAAGCGAGGTAAACACGCCCAGCACCGACGTCTCGAGCACCAGCAGCCAGGCGAAGTACTCCTTCGTCCGCAGGTCAATCCGCCACGAGACCAACACCCCCACGACCGTCAGGAAGGCCGTCAGGAAGACCAGCGGCATCGACAATCCGTCAACGCCGAAGGCGTAGGTGACGTTGAAGCCGACCGCCTCGGCGGAGATCCAGTCGAACTCGTCCACGAACTGGAAGCCCGAGACCGACCGGTCGAAGATGATGAACATCACCAGCGCAATGATCAGCGTCGCCAACGCGATGCCCAGCGCGATCCACTTCGGGTAGTCCACAGGTTGGCCCGGAGCGTTCTGGACCAGCCACTCCGTCCGCGTATGTCGACCCGGCAGCAGGGCAATCAGCAAGACACCCGCGAGAGGCAGGAAAATCAGCAGCGACAGCACGGGGAAGCCCGGATCCATCTATCGCTCCTAGAACAGCACGACGGCGATCCAGATGATCATGCCGCCGAGTCCAATCGAAAGTGTGCCCGCCTGCACCCAGCCGTTCTGCACGAACCGGGCGCCGTTGGAAATCGTCAGGCCCTCCCGCCAGGCGCGGTTGACCACGCCGTCAACGACGGCCGCGTCGAACCAAGCAGACGATCGGGCAATCCAGCCGTAGAAGACTCGCCGGGCCAGCAGGTTCTCAGCCAGCGAGTCGAGATAGAACAGCTCCGTCGCAAACTTCTGCGCCTCTGGAATCGGCCAGATTCCCCCAACACCCCAGCTGCGCACTCGCTCACGGTTGCGCATGAACCAGTACGCGACAAATCCCGCCCCGACCGCAAGCGCCGTCGAGCCCAGGAAGATGCCCCAGCTCCAGTGGAACTTCCCCGCATGCGGATCCGGCAACGCGCCGTAGACCCAGGTCTGGAACTCGCCGCCGAACGTCAGGAATCCGGCCAGCACAGAGATCACCGCCAGAATGATCAGCGGCGTCGTCATGCTCCGAGGCGACTCGTGAGGGTGGGACGGATCCTCGTTGCCGTGCTCGCCCGGCGCGACTTCCTCGCCGCCGCGGTACTCGCCGAAGAACGTCATGTACACCGCGCGCACCATGTAAGCCGCCGTCAGCCCCGCAGCCAGCAGACCCAGCACGAACACGCCCTTGTTGTTCTCCCAGGCCTCGATCAGGATCTCGTCCTTCGACCAGAACCCCGACAGCGGCACGATTCCCGCCAAGGCCAGCGTGCCGATGATGAAGGTCCCGAACGTGATCGGCATCAGCGTCCGCAGACCGCCCATCCTGCGCATGTCGAACGTGTTCGTCGAGTGATTCACCGAGCCCGACCCGAGGAACAGCATCGCCTTGAAGAACGCGTGCGTCATCAGGTGGAACACCGCCGCCGCATAGCCGCCCACCCCGATCGCGAACATCATGTACGCAAGCTGTGAGATCGTCGAATACGCAAGCACCCGCTTGATATCAACCTGAACCATCGCCAGGATCGCCGCTCCCAGGGCGGTCCCCGCGCCAATCCAGGCAATCAGATCCGACGCCGTCGACGAGGCGTGAATCACCGGGAAGAAGCGCGCCAGCAGGTAGACGCCGGCCGCGACCATCGTCGCCGAGTGCACCAGCGCCGAGACCGGCGTCGGGCCCTCCATCGCGTCCGGCAGCCAGATGTGCAGCGGGAACTGCGCCGACTTGCCCACCGCGCCCGCAATCAGTCCCAGCCCGAACAGCGTCATCGCCGTCTGCCCGATCAGCAGTCCGTTGAACGCGAACATCCCCGCCTCGGCCCCGCTGTCGGCCAGCGCATTGATCGACGCGATATCCAGCGTCCCCGTCTTGCTGAAGATCAGGATCATCGCCGCCAGCATCCCCAGGTCGCCCAATCGCGTGACCAGGAACGCCTTCTTCGCCGCCGCCGCGGCTGCCGGACGATGGAACCAGAACCCGATCAGCAGGTACGAGGTCAGACCGACCAGCTCCCAGAAGGCAAACAGCATCAGCAGGTTGTCGGCCAGCACCAGACCCAGCATCGATGTCGTGAACAGCGCCATGAAGGCGAAGTAGCGACGGTACCCGTGGTCGCCGTCCATGTAGCCGGTTGAGTACACCTGCACCAACAGCGACACCCCGGTCACCACCACCAACATCACCGAGGTCAGACCGTCGATCCGTATCCCGACGTTGACCACCAACTCGCCCGCCGTGAACAGCTCGTGCGTACCGATCCCCAATGGCAGACCCCGCAACCCGATCGAATCGATCAGGTTGATCACCGCCAGCAGGAATGCAACCGCGAGCGCAATGATCAGCGGAGTCGAAGCCAGGCGCGGACCGCAGAACTGGTCCGCAATCGGCTTCCACGACCGCGGGTAGTTCGGATCCCATTCCGGAATCTGTCGTTGCAGGTGCTGGTTGACCGCCGAAATGCCGGCCAACACGAACGCAGTCAGCGGCAGAAACAGGATCACCCAGAAGATGGTCTCGGGCACGCCGCTACACCTTCCCCAGGATTTCCCGAGCCACGTGCGTCTTCGAGTCCGGCACCATCAGGATCACCGGCGCGAAATCACCCTCATCCTTGCGATCCGGCTCAACCACGAACCGCACCGACACGCCCTCGGCAAAGAGCAACTCCCGCAGCGTCTCAGCCACGTAGCGATTCGACGCGGTCATCAAGGGTGCCCACATGGCGCGTCAACCCCTCAACAACGTCGTGCGGTCGACAGAGATCGTCTGCCGGTTGCGATAAACCACAAGCGCCAGCGCCAGCCCGACCGCCACTTCCGCCGCCGCCACCGCAATGATGAACACGACGAACACCTGCGTCGACAGCGCCACCTCCGCCGAACCGAAGCGCGAGAACGCCACCAGCGTCAGGTTCACCGCGTTCAGCATCAGCTCGACGCCGATCAACACCCCGATCGCATTCTTCTTCGACCACGCAATGAAGAAGCCGATGCAGAACAGCAACGCCCCCAGCGTCAGGTAGTGCTCGATCCCAATAGTCACGAGGACGCCTCCGAATCCGAGGCGTCCGCAGCGATCGGCGGATCGACCACATCAACCGGATCCACCGCGCCTTCGCCCTCCAGCTCCGCCTGCAGCGACGCCGCGTGGATCGCCGCGTCCTCATCGTCCTGCCGAGCCAGCGCAATCGCGCCCACCAGCGCCGCCGTCAACAGCACCGCCCCGATCTCAAACGGCAGGATGTAATGCTTGATCAGACTCTCCCCGATCAGGCGAGCCTGCTCCGTCAGAGCCGCCTCACGAACCGCGCCCCAATCCGTATCAATCGCCACCCACATCGTCGCGATCATCACCATCAGCACCACCAACCCGGCCGGACCCGCCGTCTTGATGTTCTGCGAGTTATCCCGTTCCGCCCGAGGCGTCAGCATGATTGCGAACAGCATCAACACCGAAATCGCCCCCACATAGATCAACACCTGCACCACCGCGATGAAATCCGCCGACAGCGTCAGATACAGTCCTGCCACGCCGAGCATCGACATCACCAGCCAGATCACCGCGTGAATCAGGTTGCGGCTGATCAGGATCATCGACGCGCCGCCGATCGTCATCGCCCCAAGCGACCAGAACGCCAGGTGGAAACCGAAGTCGCTCATGACCTAGTCACCACCCACCTGCAACTGCGGTTCCTCTGTCCGCGAGGCAACCTGGCGGGCAGCTCTCAGACCACCAATCTGCGCGCCGGCCATCCGGATCCGAGCCGGACGCCGCAACGGAGCCGGTCGTGAAACGCGCGCAAACAGGACGATCGCGCCCAGCGTCAGGGCAATGTTGATCACCGCCATCACCGGAAGCGCCACGGTCGTGTCCCAGCCCTCCGAAATCAATAGCGTCCGCTCGACGAACGCCACCACCACAAACAACAGCGTCGCCGGCACCAGCGCCTTCCAGCAGAAGCCCATCAGTTGGTCAACCCGCAATCGAGGCAGCGTGCCCCGAGTCCAGATCAGCAGGAAGTACACCGCTCCAGTCTTGACCAGCAGGATGATCCAGCTCGGCACCCACTGATCCAGGCCCCACAACCACCACCCGCCCAGGAAGAACGTCGCAATGAACGCCGACACGACCAGCGTGTTGCCGAGCTCGACCGCGTAGAACAGCCCGAATCGCATCCCCGAGTACTCGGTGTGGTAGCCCGCCACAATCTCCGACTCCGCCTCCGAGATATCTGCCGGCGTCCGGTTCAGTTCCGCCGACGCCGCGAAGAAGAACGCGATCGCCGAGAGGGGGAACAACAGGATGAAGATCACATCCTCCTGCTGTTGCCACTGCACGATCCCGTTGATCGACATCGTGCCCGAGAACACCACCAGCGTCAGCAGCGCCAGCACCATCGGCACCTCGTACGAAATCGACATCGCCACCGCCCGCATCGCCCCGAACAACGCGTACTTGTTGTTCGACGACCAGCCCGCCATGAAGATCACCAGCACCGTCGTACCGGACACCGCCAGCAGGAACAGCACGCCGACGTTGAGATCGGCCACCGACATCCGCGGACCGAAGGGCAGCACGCCCCAGATCAGCACGCCGGGCACGAAGATCAACACCGGCGGCAGGAAGAAGATCAGCTTGTCCGCCGCACGCGGCGCGAGTTGTTCCTTCAGGATCAGCTTGACCGCGTCCGCCACGGGCTGCAGCAGTCCCTTGGGACCAACCCGATTCGGCCCGTAGCGCTGCTGGAAGCGCGCGATCACCTTGCGCTCCACCCAGATCAGGATCAGCAGCGTCGGACCGATCACGCCCAGGATCCCCAGCGTCCCCAGCACGCCCGCGATGATCGACGCCAGCCAGTCCGGACCCCAATCGGCGATCCACTCCGTGATCAACCGCTGCAGGTTGTTCAGGTCGCGGAAGTCGTACCAGGCCCCCAACGTGGAGCCGAGAACGCTGACCAGGCCGGCGGGATCGGTCATCGATCGATCTCCCCCACCACGATGTCAATCGAACCCAACGTCACGATCGCGTCCGCCAGCGTACCGCCGATCGACATCTCCTTCAGCGCCGAAAGATTGATCAGCGACGGCGGCCGGCAGTGGAACCGGTACGGTGCAGGTCCTCCGTCCGAGACCAGGTAGAAACCCAGTTCGCCGCGCGGCGATTCAACCCGCGCGTACGACTCGCCTGGCTCAGGTCGCGCGTGCAGCGGCACGTCGGCCAGCCACGGACCGTCCGGCAGGTTGTCCACCACCTGGCGCAGGATCCGCAAGCTCTCCTTGACCTCGGCCATCCGCACCAGGAATCGGTCGAAGCAGTCGCCCTGCTCGCCGACCGGCACGTCGAACTCGTAGTCCTCGTAGCCGCAGTACGGATTCGCCTTGCGCAGATCCCACGGCACACCCGTCGCCCGCAGCACCGGACCTGACAGCGACGAATTGATCGCCATCTCCGGCGAAATCACACCGATCCCCCGTGCCCGCGCATGAAGAATCTCATTCTCCAGCAGCAGCGCCTCGTAGTTCGCGATGTTCTCCGGCATGTCGGCCAGGAACTGCTCCAGCGTCGGCAAGAGCTCATCGGGTAGATCGAAGGCGACCCCGCCGATCCGCATGTAGTTCGTCGTCAGCCGCGCGCCGCAGGTCATCTCGAACATGTCCAGCACCCGCTCGCGGTCGCGGAACATGTGGAACAACGGCGTGTGCCAGGCGCCGCAGTCGTTGATGAACGTGCCGTTCGCCATCGCGTGCGAAGCCACCCGCTGCAACTCGGCGAACATCACCCGGATCGCGTTCGCCCGAGGCGGAACCTCCACGCCGAGCAACTCCTCGGCTGCCAGGCAGTAGGCCAGGTTGTTCGACATCGCCGCCAGGTAGTCAATCCGGTCGGTGAAGGGAATGTTCTGCGTGTAGGTGCGTTCCTCGGCCAGTTTCTCCATCGAGCGGTGCAGATACCCGATCCGCATCTCCGCGTCCTGCACGATCTCCCCGTCCAGCGTCACCTTCAGCCGAAACACGCCGTGCGTCGACGGATGCTGGGGACCGAGATTGACCACGACCGGTTCCGAACCGTCGCCGGTCGTCAGGGCCTCGATCGTCCCCTGCATCGCAAGACGGGTGTCATCCGCAGTCGTCATGCCGCCACCTGCCAATGCCCGTGCACGAACGGGGATCCCGTCCCCGCCCCCGAGCGGGGACCCGCTCCCCGGCCGTCATTCCCACGCATCACGACGATTCCTCGCCTTCTTCCGAGACGACCAGGTCACCCTCCGGCTGCGGGTCGTTGGGATGCTGAGGCCGCTGAGGCACGCTACCCGGAACGGGCCACGCGTTCTCTTCGCTCTCGTGCGGGAAGCCGGGCAATCCGGCCCGCACCTGGCCCGGCATCTGCAGGAAATCCTTGCGCAGCGGATAGCCCGGGAACCCGTCCCAGAGGAACATGCGCCGAAGATCGGGGTGCCCCTCGAAGCGGATCCCGAACAGGTCGTAGACCTCGCGCTCCTGCAAGTGAGCGCCGTGGTAAACGCCGGTCAAGGACGGCAGCGCCGGATCTTCCCGATCGGTCACCCGCGCCTTGACCTGGAGCAGGTGATTCCGGTCCAGCGACTGCAGGTGGTACACCACCTCGAAGTGAAGCTCGCGATCAACGGCGGTCAGATTGGAGAGAAACACCAGGTCGCTCTCCTCTGAATCACGCAGCGTCTGCACCGCGCCGGCCACTTCCGAGGGTTCGAGGTACAGGACGCCGTCCTCGACGCAGGCCGCGCCCGGCGCGTCTGCGTTGACGATCTCCATCGCTGCGGTGGCGTCGTATTGGCTGGTCACGTCAGCGCCACTCCAGCGCCTGTCGGCGCCATTCGTAGACCAGCCCCAGGAACAGCACCGCGATGAAGATCAGCGCCGCCACCAGTCCCGTCACGACAACGGAATCCAGCGCCACGGCCAGCGGGAAGAGAAAGATCACCTCGACGTCGAAGAGCACGAAAATCAGCGCGACCAGGTAGTAGCGGAAGTTGAACTGGACCCAGGTCGGACCCTCGGTCTCGACCCCGCACTCGTAGGTGTCCGACTTGACCGCATTGGGCAACCGCGGACGCAGACCGAACTTGAACATCGCCCACGAGGCGATCAGCGGGAGCGAAGGGAACAACGCGGCAAAGATCAGCAGGATGCCGAGGTGCCCGTACTGCTCCAGCACATTCTCCATCTGGACGACCCCGCTCTGGCCTGCCCCGCACTCGATGAGGGACTCAAGCCCCCGCCGACGACGGCAGGTGACTCTGAGGGAGTATATGCACCAGCTTCAACTCACTCAATCGCCCCCCGGAACCCGCCGCCACTGAACGCGAACTCGCCCCGCAGAACTCAAACCAGTCCCCGCCCAGTTCAAGGTCGCCCCCGCGCAACTCCAAGTCGCCCCCGCGCAGGCGGGGGCCTCGCTCCCACTCCCTCTCCCTCTCCCTCTGGGAGAGGGCCGGGGTGAGGGCTCCCCCACCACTGAAGTCGCCCCCGCGCAGGCGGGGGCCGAGAACCCTCCCCTCTCCAGCCGCTCCCCTCCAGGTCGCCCCCGCGCAGGCGGGAATCCATCCGCCTATCCGGTCAGCAAGCATCGAAACCGATCGAATCCCACCGATGACTGATTTACGTGCAGGCCTCCCGAGCGAGAGGACTCGCCGGCGAGGGAACCCCCTCTGTCGCTATGCGACATCTCCCCCTTGGAACGGGGGAGAAATTTGGGAGGAGGCGTCTCGATAGGTCCCAACGCCAGACGCGATCCGAATTTGCTCCCCTTCCGAAGGGGAGCTCCCGCGAAGCGGGTGAGGGGTCCCCTCGGGGTGAGGGCCCCCTCTGTCACCCGGCAACACAACCACATCCCCAACCCCAACCAAACCACACTACAATCAGAACATACGTCCATATCGAATCAAGGAGCACCCCAACCATGCCCAACCCCTACCACTTCCGAGCCCGCATCGACCGCCTCTGGCGCCGAGCCAACAGCTCCCTCCCCGGCTACATCCGGCTCAAGGCCCTCGACACCGTCGCCCGGGAACTCTACCGCCCCACCGACAAAGCCCGCCAAAACCTCAAGATGTACCTCGCCACCGACCCCTACGAAGTCGCCCAACACAAACTCCGCCACCTCCACGACGCCACCTACGCGTTCCCCTCTCCCCCCGCCTACGGCGGGGGGAGATGTCTCGTAGAGACAGAGGGGGGCCTCGCACAGGACGAGCAACCACACGACGAAGACGACGACCCCTTGTAACCGCCAACCTCATTTCTTCTTTTCCCGCGCGTTTTTTTCTGAGAGGGGAGATCAGCCGACCCCGGCCTTGCCGTGCCCCCTCCCGGAGCTCATCCAGACGGGTGATACCATGACACTCGCCCAGCTAACAGCAGTTAGCGATCACCATTGAGCTAACACCAGTTAGATGCCTACATGCTGATTGACCTTCACAACCACACGTGGCCGCGCTCGCACGACTCCGTGCTCGACCCCAGGGATCTCGCCACTCGCGCCAAGGAGGCAGGCCTCGACGCCATCTCCTTCACCGAGCACGACGCCCTCTGGCCGCACGACGAGGTACAGAAGATCGCCGAGGAAGTCGGCATCATCATCATTCCCGGCTGTGAAGTCTCGACCGACCCCGGCCACATCCTCGCCTGGGGCATGGAGAAGTACGTCTTCGGCATGCACCGCGTTGAGCGCCTGGCCCAGCATGTCTACGAGCGCGGCGGCGCGCTCGTCTTCGCCCACCCCTATCGTCGCCAGATCGCCTGGAAGGACGATCCCGAGGACTGGGAAATCGCGGTTCAGCGCGCACTCAACAGCATGGCCATGGAACATGTCATCGCGCTCGAGATCCTCAACGGCCGCGGCAAGGAGCGAGAGAACCGATTCTCCGCCGATCTGGCCGCTGCCTCGGGTATGAACGGCACCGCCGGGACCGACTCCCACGCCGTCCACGACATTGGCAAGGTCGCCACCTGGTTCGAGACCGACTCGATCGAGACCTGGCAGGACCTCGTCCGCGAGCTCAAGACCGGCAACTTCTGCGCCGTCGACATGGCCACCGGCGAAGAGTTCGCCGTCCCCTCGCGCGCCCCCAAGTTCAGGATTGTCGGAGCAACCGCCAGCGGCAGCTAAACTTCGATCCGTCCATTACACACATCGCGAACCCACCTGACGAACAAGGGAGGAGTCCAATGGCAGATCAACAGTTTGAGTCGGTCATCACCGACGAGATGCGCGCCATGATCGGCGTCAAGGGCGAAGAAACGGTCAGCGAACTGACCACCACCAGCGTGCGCATGTTCGCCCGCTCGGTCGGCTACGTCGATCCGGCCTTCTACGACGAAGCGGTCGCGCGCGACCGCGGCTTCCGCAGCCTGCCGGCGCCTCCGGGCTACCTCGGCACCCCGATCTACAACCCGGCCGATTCCGACCCCACCTTCGGCGGCCGTCGCGGCTCCGGTGGCTTCCGCTCGCCCTACCCACTCGTGCTCAACGGCGGCACAGACATTGAGTACACCGGCGAGCAAATCTGCGCCGGCGACACGCTCACCTCCGCGACCGCCCTGGCTTCGCTCAACGAGCGCTGGAGCGGCGCCCTCGGCGTACCGATGCTGATCCAGGTGTCGGAGACCACCTACACCAACCAGAACGGCGCGGTCGTCGCCATCTCACGCGGCACAGGCATCTCCTACCCGCGTCCGGGCGACTAAGCAACACCCCCACATCCCCTCTCCCTCTGGGAGAGGGTGAGGGTGAGGGTCCGGCGCAGGAGCGCATCCGCCCCGAAGCGGCGCACCAGCTACAATCCAAAACCAGACGCAAGGAGCGCACAGATGACAGACGCAGTGCCCGACCAGATCTACTTCGAAGACATCGACGTCGGCGACAGCATCCCTGAACTCGAGAAGAGCCCTACCAGCCAGCAGCTCGTCCAGTGGGCCGCCGGCTCCGGCGACTTCTACCAGATTCACTACGACACAAGCTACGCGCAGGACACCGGCCTCGAAGACATCATCGTCCACGGCGCGCTCAAGCACGCCTTCCTCGGTGAGTTGCTCTGGCGCTTCGCCGGTCCCGAGGGCCAGGTTAAGCGCGTGCAGTGCTCCTACCGCGGCATGGACCCCGCCGCCCAGGGCCGCGAGTCGGCGCAGGAGAAGAAGTTCACCCTGCGTGGCACCGTCACCCGCAAGTACACCGAAGGCGAGCGCAACTTCGTTGAGCTCAGCGTCGAGGGCGTCCGCGCCGACGGTTCCGTCAGCACCCCCGGCACCGGCACCGTCGTCCTCCCCAGCCGCGGCTAACCAGGAACCTCCCCCGCCGCTCAAGACCTCCCCCTCTGGGGGAGGTGCCCAGGAGGGGCGGTGGGGGCGTCTCCCTCGTCCGTCAACGCGCCCCGCGCCGTTGGTACTCCCGATCCCAGAACCACTCTCGCAACACGTGCATCTGGTGGAATCGGTGTCGGCCGCGCCGCACTCGACCGCAGTCTTCGAATCCCGCCGCGGCAAACGATCGCTGCGCCCGCACGTTCCAGTCCAACGTGTGCAGGTAGATCCGCGTCAACGATGTATTCGTGAACACATGGTCTATCAACAACCTCACCGCTTCGCGACCATACCCACCGTTCCAGCAGGTACGATCGCCTAGCAGGATGCCAAGCTCCGTCTCCCGACGTTGGAAGTCGGTGTTGTAGTACATCACGTTGCCGATATGGCGCGGATCCTCGATTGTTTCGACCGCAAACGTCGAGCGATAGACCGGCGTCGATCGAAGCTGCCAGGCGTACTGGTTGCGGTACTGCTCAAACGTCAGCGGGCTGACCGTCGCCGCATCAAGTTCGGCCAGTTCTGCGTCGGTCCGCCAGATCCAGTCCAGCTCCGCGTCTCCCAGACGCTTGCGTCGCAACAGCACCAGCTTGCCTTCAGCGACAACATCGGCCGGACTCGTGACCACGACGCGACTCCCGGGCTGCTCCGCCGCAACTGACGACTGCCGTAGGCTACGACGCTGGTCAGACCTGTGCAGGCCCGACCCGCCGATCCAACATGGCCGCCGCGTCCTCCAACAGCGACGCCGTGTTCGGATAGCTGACCATCCGCATCGCGTCGCCCAACCCAACCCAACGCACGTCGATGTGCTCGTCGTCGTGATGCTCGAACGACCCGCCGGTTGCCTGCATCAGCCAGAAGTGGACCGCCTTGTCAATCCGTGCTTCCTCTCCGAAGAACGAGTAGCGCATCACCCCGATCTTCTCATCCAGCTGAACCTGCAGCCCGGTCTCTTCCGAAACCTCGCGCAACGCCGTATCGGGCAGCTTCTCGCCGTTCTCCGGCGTCCCCTTGGGCAGCGACCATCGCCGCTGCGGGGTCTGCACCAGTACAACCTCGACCTCACCGTCGGTGTCGGTCTCGCGCCACACCACGCCCCCCGCGCTGACGGCAATCCCCTTGCGAATGGACTTTGCTGACCGTGTGGTTCGTCGATTTCCGTTTCGTCGTCGGCGCTCACCTGTACTCCGCACGCCTCAGCTCCTCGTCAATTCGAACTCATGAATTTCAATCTATCAGAGGGCCGCCAACTGGCTCCGCGCCTTCGCACACGGATCATTCCTCCACGCAGCGCACCTACTCGTTCGTCCAGCCGAGGGGATCGCGGCCGTCGGAAGGATCGTCCAGTTGATCGAGCCACGTCGCCTCCTCGAGCGCCGCTTGCGCGGTCTCGCGCACGGTCGGATCCGGATGGGTTCGCAATCGCTCCAGTTCCTCGACCGCGTCCTCGCTGCCGATCTCGCCGAGCGCGGCGACGGCCGCGCGGATCAGTTCCTCGGAGGCCGAGGGATCGTCGAACAGCTCCAGCAACATCGGAGCGCCGTCCTCCGAGCCGATCTCGCCGATCGCCTGCACCGCCGCGATTCGTTCATCCTCGTCCTCCGCGACCAGTGAACCTTCCAACACCGGCAGCCAGTAGACATCCGCATTGCGCCCCATCGCCTGTACCGCCCCCAGGTGCAGAGCGGCCGCATCGCTATCGAACGCATCCTCGATCAGCCCCGTCACCCAGGACTCGGAAATCACGCCGATTCCAGACAACGCTGAGGCTCTCAACCCCTCATCCTCTCTCTCGTCCTCAACGATCGTGCGCAGCGCGCCGACGACTTCGCCCGCATCTTCGCTCGCGGCCCAACCCAACTCCACTCGCATGGCCACCTCACCGAGCGCCGTCACCGCTTCGCGCCGCACTCCGGTTTCCTCTTCATCGGAACGTGCAGTGGCCAACAGCGCCACTGTCGCCCCGGCCGTCTCGCACAGAGCCAGCCCACTGACCGCCATCGTCCGCACAGATGCGTCTTCGTCCGTGAGCATCGCTCCAAAGAAAACCGTGAAGTCGTAACCGCCAAACTCAGCGCCGACATCGCGGAGACGGTCGAGCAGCGCGAATCGCTCCGCCGAATTGAGTTCACCAAGCTGTTCGCGGACCACGTCGTCTGACCCGGCAGCGAGCCGCGAGACCGCGTGCAGATCCTCGGGATCCAGTTCGACCACGCCCGATGTGATCGCGCCGATCACCCGGCGCAGTCCATCGACCGGCTCGGCTTCGTCGTCGTGTCCGGTCTGCTGCGACATCAGCCTTCCACGGTTGGGGCGCGCTCCATGAGCACCCGGATCGCTTCGCGGGCCTCCAGGCCTTCGAACAACACTCTCGAGACCACTTGGGCGATGGGCATCTGGACATCGAGCGCCTCGGCCACCTCCAGCACGACGCGCGTGGTCTCGACGCCTTCGACCACGTGCGGGTTATCCGCCATCGCCTCGGCCAGCGCCATGCCACCGCCGATCTTCTCGCCCAGGGTTCGATTGCGCGATCGAGGGCTGCTGGCGGTGGCTAACAGATCCCCCAGGCCCGCCAGTCCGGCAAACGTCGATGGCGAAGCCCCCATGGCCACGCCCAGGCGGGCAATCTCGGACAGGCCACGCGTCATCAACGCCGCGCGCGCATTGTCGCCCACATCCAATCCCGTCGCGGTGCCGACCGCAATCGCGATCACGTTCTTCAGCGCTCCGCCGATCTCAACGCCAACCACATCTTCATTGGTGTAGACACGGAAGGCGGATGAGTTCAAGGCCTGTTGCAGCCGCTCACGGTCTTGCGGACCCTCAGCTGCCACCACGGTGGTCGCGGGCAAGCCGCGCGCGACTTCTCGGGCGATGTTCGGCCCCGATACCGCGCCAACTCTCGCCTCCCGCCCGGTCAGGTCCAGTTCCTGGCTCATGACCTCTGTCATGCGCAGATGCGAGCCTTTCTCCAGGCCCTTGGCCGCCGACGCATGCACCGTGTCGCCCGGCGTAAGCATCGGCAGGACGCTACGCAGGTTCTCTCGTAGCCGCTGCGACGGCGTCGCCCAGATCACGACAGGCGGAGGTGAACCCGAAGCATCGGCCGTGAAGATCAAGCTTTCCGGCAGCGGAACGCCCGGCAGCAATCGTCGATGCTCCCGCGCGGCAGCCAGTTCAGCGGCTTCCTCATCCGTGCGGCACAGAACAATCGTCTCGTTGCCCGCCCGGTCGGCGCAGGACGCCAGGGTGCAGCCCCACGACGTCGCGCCGACGACCATGACCCGCATTACGTCGACCTGCCCATCGACAGCACGCGCTCCGTACCGGCTGCCAGTCGCTCCAGGTTGTCCTTGTGACCCCAAAAGACCAGCGCCCAGGTACCCACGGCGTAGCCGATGTATGCGTCGGGCGCGGCGCCGAATGCGGCCAACAGCGAGATGCCAACCGCAGCCGATGTCGCCCCGGTTAGAGTCGCCAGTGACATCACCCTGATGCGCAGCAGGATCGGAATAGCCGACCCCAGAGCGAACAGAGCCCCCATCGGCATAATCGCGATCATTCCGCCCAGCGCCGTCGCCGCCCCCCGGCCGCCTCGAAATCCTGCAAACAGCGGGAACTGGTGCCCGACGACCGCTGCGAGACCGCCCACGACTTCTCCGGTCGGGCTGTCCCAGACCGCCATCACGATCAGGATCGGCAACGCGCCCTTGAGCGCATCGAGCACCAGCACAGTGACCGACCATCGAATCCCGAGCGCTCGAAAGGTGTTCGTCGCGCCGATCCGACCGCTGCCGGAGGCGCGGATATCACTGCCGCCCCGCCATTGTCCGATCCAGAGTCCGGTCGGAATGGAGCCGAGCAGGTAGCCGATGACTCCGCCGACGATCCAGGCCTCAACCACGTCGACCGCCTCCGTCGTCCGACTCGGCCGGATCCCGACCGCGCAAGACGCAGCGTAGCGGCGTGCCGTCGAATCCGAAGGTGCGCCGAATTCGTCCCATCAGGAATCGCTCATAGGAAAAGTGAACGGCGTCCGGATAGTTGACGAAGAACGTGAAGGTCGGTGGCGCGAAGTCGGTCTGCACGCCGTAGTAGAAGCGAATCCGCTTGCCCCGATACGTGGCGGGAGGCCGTTCGACCTGCGCCTGACGCAGCATGGCGTTCAACCGCGGCGTAGGAATCCGCTGGCGGCGCGCTTCGGCAACATGCAAAGCCGCAGCGACGACGCTGTCAACCGCTTCACCGTTGAGGGCCGAGATCCAGACAATCGGCGCCCAGCTGACGAACCGCGCCCGGCCCGCCAGTTGCCGCTCTCGGCTGTTGCGCAATCCGTCCTGCTCGTCGACGAGATCCGATTTGTTCATCACAATCACGATGCCCGAGCCGTCGTCCATGGCCATACCCAGGACATGCAGATCCTGCGAAGTGACTCCCTCGAAGGCATCAATCACGACCGCCGACACGTCAGCGCGGCGCACGGCGGCGCCAGCTCGGCGGACGGACGCTCGCTCGATGCCCGGCGCGACCCTTCCCGGGCGCCTGATACCAGCCGTGTCGACCAGTGAGACTCGCTCGCCGCCGAAACTCAGCATTGTGTCTACCGCGTCCCTCGTTGTACCGGGAACTTCCGAGACGATCATGCGCTCGTCTCGAAGCAGTGCGTTGACCAGTGACGATTTGCCCACATTCGGACGACCGACGATCGCCAGCCGACAAGCGACATCGTCGGCGTCGATCGGTTCTGTGACGGCGAGATTGGCGGTGACACGATCGAGCAGATCGTCGATCCAACGACCGTGATGCGCAGAGATCGCGACCGGTTCGCCGAGGCCGAGGCTGAAGAACTGCGCGGCCGCAGCGGCGAGCAGATCGTTGTCCGCCTTGTTGGCGCAGACCATGACCGGCTGCACCGCCTCGCGCAGCAATGCCGCCACATCCTCATCCGCGGGAAGCGGTCCCGCTTGCACATCGACCACCAGGACGATGGCGTCCGCCTCGGACATCGCCTGTGCGACCTGTTCGGCGACCGACGTCGCGAAGGGGCCGGTGAGCTGTTCACCCAACAGCCCCCCGGTATCGATCACGGAGAAGTGCTGGCCCCGCCACTCGGTGTCGGCGTAGTTGCGATCCCTGGTCGTGCCTGGCTCGCCGCGAACGATGGCCTGTCGCCGTCGGACGAGGCGATTGAACAACGTCGACTTCCCCACGTTGGGCCGGCCGACAATGGCGACGGTTGGCAGTACGTTCCCGGGCACTGCGCGCACGTCGACCTGCGGCAGCGATCCGGTACCTTCGTCACTCATCTGCCCCCTCCTCTGACGAGTCAGTCTCGCCCTCCGATGATGTCTCGTCGCCGGCCTCGCCCTGGACTTCGTCGTCTGTTTCGCCCTCCTCGCCGTCCTCCTGCTCAACCGGGGGAGGCGCGGGGCGGGGCAGTGCCGCCAGGGTGACGATCATTCGATCCGGAGACAGCTCCAACAACTCCAGGCCAATCGGCGCGTTCCAGCGTAGGTCGATTCGATGCCGCCCGATGCCGTAGTCGCTCAGGTCCACCACAATCGGCGAAAGTGGACCGGCCAACTCCGAAACGATCGAGACCGGACCCCGGAGGGTCACGTTCACGCTTGTCGGACTCGCTACGGCCAACCGCAGATCCTCGGCCACCCCGTCAGTCTGTACCTCGACCGGGAGTGTGACTGTCGTGATCACCGGCTCAATCACCACGACGACCCGTACCGAGGTCTCCGTATCGCTGGCTGCGGGCGCGTCATCACCGAAGACCAGCCCGGCGATCGTCACCAGGTTGGAGTCCATGCCGGAGATATCGAGCGGCACCGTCTTAACCTCGACCTCATCGTCAAGCACGTCAACTGAGACCAGGACTTCGACCGTTGCAGGGGTCGCGCGCACCGTTCGGACTCTGTAACCGTCAGCGGGTGTGCCAGTCACATCCGGCAAGATCGATGCCGTCCGTCTGAAGACCTCCTGAACGATCGGAACGCGCACGTTGGCGACTCGGGGATTCACCACGACCTGTGTCACGGCGCCGCCGGCGGCAGTACGCGCCTCGAGGATGACATCGCGTTCGACGGATGCTTCTGCCCCTCCCAGATCGAGTCGCGCGACTACGGAATCGACTGCATCGACCTCTGAAGCGATGCCCGACACGATCGCTGTCTCTGGCCTCACCTCGGGCGTTCCGACACGGAATCCGATCTGCGGAAAGTTTGACGGTTCGACCACGACCGGCACCTCACGCTCGACGGTCTCCTGCAGGATGACGACCACCGTCTCGGGCTGCACTGCGCGCACTCGCACATCGCCCTCCACCGCCTCGACCCGGACCGGGAGGCTGTGCCGACCAGCGGCCCGATTCCTCAGGGAAACCGTCGCGAGAAAGTGTTCGGGTCGGGCCGCCTCAAGGTCATCTTCACGGCCAACGACGGTCACCGTCACCGGCAATGGCTCCCCGGCAACCACGAGGTTGGAGGCGAGACCCTGAACCTCCACCTGCAGTGAGAAACCAAGGCGCTCTTCGATCTCTCGATTCTCCGCATCGGCAATCACGAACCAGACCGCGAGCGCCAACACGATCACCGTGGCCAGCAGCGTCGCTTCTTGCGCCGCGCGTCGCACCTATGACCCCGTTGCGTCTCCGCCGGCAGTTGTCGGCGCGCCCTGACCTGGTCCCGACGTTCGTCCCATGAACGGCACTCCCAGGCGATCGCCCCAGCGGCGGGAGTGCAGATGCCTGGACAGCGCCCCTTCAAGCTCCGACGCGGTCAACGGCGGTGAGAGCAGACCACCGGCCGACAAGGAGATGACCCCGGTCTCCTCCGATATCACTACTGCAATAGCGTCCGTCTCTTCGGAGATCGTCAGGGCAGCCCGATGGCGGGTACCCAGATGCCCGCCGAACTGGTCATTGTTCTGCCCGCGAGTGGCAAAGTCTCCGGGCGGTGACGGCAGGATCACGGCAGCCGCGACAACCTCCGATGGGCGCAACAGCACCGCGCCGTCGTGCAGTGGCGAGCCGGGCCAGAAGATACTCTCCAACAAATCGGGCGTCGGCGCCGCGCCGAGCCTGACGCCTGCCTCCGCCAACTCTTCCAGTCCGGTGTCACGTTCGAAGACGAACAGGCCGCCCACGCCCTTCTGAGACAGGCGGTACGCCACCGCCGCGGTCATCGGAATCAGCGAGCGATACGGCTGTCCGCGGCTACCCCAGTGCCTCAACCCTCCCGCTCGTCCAACGTGCTCAAAGGCCCGACGGAACTCGGGCTGAAACACGAGCAGCACGAGGATTAACAGGACTGCCAGCGCGTTGTCGACGATCCAGTTCAGTACGACCGAGTCCACAACCCGACCGATCACGATGATCGCCACCACGACCAGGACCATGCCGCGCACGACTGACATCGCCGTCGTACCGCGCAGCAATCGCAGGCCGGCGTAGAACACGACGGCGATCGCCGTGACCTCGAGCGCGTTGGTCCAGCTGAAGTCGCCGAACGCCACCTGAATGTCGTTGATCAGACTGTCCACGACATCAGCCTCTGTTCTCTATCGAGGTCCAGACCAGATTCGACGCTCGCCATGCTAGGCGAACGGCTGCCCCTCCATAGGACTAGCCAAACAGCCAGGCCAGCAACGCCTGCTGAGCGTGCAGACGATTCTCTGCCTGATCGAGGACGATCGACCGCGGACCGTCCAGCACGTCGTCGGTGATCTCTTCGCCGCGATGCGCCGGAAGGCAGTGCATCACACAGGCGTCCGGCGAGGCCTTGCCAACTAGGTCAACGTCGACCTGGTACCCGTCAAATGCCTCCAGCCGCTGTTTTGCCTCAAGCTCCTGACCCATCGATGTCCACGTATCGGTGTAGACCACATCTGCGCCATCGACCGCCTCATCCGGATTGCCAATGGCAGTCACAGAGCCACCGGAGCCTACCGCCCGTTGCGATGCAACCGTGATGCTGGCCTCATCAAGTTCGTAGCCCGAGGGCGAAGCGATCCGCACATCCATGCCCTCGCCCGCCGCCGCAATCGCCAGCGACCGAGCCACATTGTTGCCGTCGCCGACGTAGGCCAGTGTTCGGCCTGCGGTTCCTCCATGCTCGCGAATCGTCAGCACATCGGCCAGGGCCTGGCAGGGATGCTCCCAGTCGCTCAGTGCATTCACAATCGGCACGCCCGACGCGGCCGCAAGGCGTTCCAGATTGCTCTGATCGAACGTGCGACACACGATCAGATCGCAGTAGCGCCCTGCGACGCCGCCAACATCCTCCGGCGATTCGCGTTCGCCAATTCCGACCTCAGGCGGCGAGAGATACAGGGCGCGACCACCGAGGTTGTCGACCGCCAACTCGAACGACACGCGAGTTCGCAGCGAAGGCTTCTGAAAAATCAACAGCGCGGTCTTGCCTTCGAGCGACCTGGGGCAGGAGTTCTCACCGGCCTTCGTCTGCAGCGCAAGATCCAGGACCTCACCAATCTCGGTGGCGGAGAGATCAGCCACTGTCAACACCGAGCGAGACATGCCCCGACCACCTCTCAGATCCAACTGTACCCGTCACGAGATTCACTTTTGCTACCTCCTTCGTTTAATGTCTATCCGTCCCAGGCATCCAGAACCGATCTGAAGCGCTCCATGTCAATCTGGTCGGAAGTCCGCCCGCCGAGACGCGATGACGCCGAAAGCCGGGCAAGCTGTCTACGAGCCATTTGGTCTGTCCGCAGAGCAATTGTCTTCGCCCCGTTGGTTCTCGCGGTGATCGCGGCTCTAGCGGGTCTGGCAGCAATCGCAGATCAGCAGTTGAAGGCAGATCCTCCTCTGATCGTGAAATCGGTCGAGCTGCCAACGACCTCTGCGCCCAGCCTCATCGATCTGAACACGGCGACGGCCGCTGAACTGGCCACGCTGCCCGGGCTCGGTGAAACTCGAGCCAGGGCGATCATCGTCTCACGCGAACGATCCAGGTTCACTTCGCTCGCCGACCTGGTGGATCGAGGCATCCTTCGCCCCACGCAGCTCGCAGCCATCGCCGAGCAGGCGGCCGTATATGTCACCTTTGACTAGGTCGCTCCCGTTGCATCGGACGCGGTTCGGGCCGTCGTACCAGCCGCCGTTGCCGCTCTGGACGCTGGCGTTCACGGCCGGCGCAGTGCTCGCGCTCCTCGACGCCGACCCATGGATCGCGGCAGCAGCGACCGCCGCGGCGACCATCGCGGCGTTCGCTTCGGCGTCCGCGGCTCCCCGGACGTCGAGATTCTGGCGCGTGAATGTTGTCCTGCTTGTGATCTCACCGACGCTGGTCGGGGCCGGTTTCTGGCGCGCCGAGTCAACCTCATTCGAGCCCGACAGCATCGCATGGGTCGACCTCTCCGCGCAGGTGGTGCGGCTCAGGGGAGTGGTTGCCGACGACCCGGTCTTTCGGTCCGACGGTCTAAGCCTGCTGCTCGACGCAACCACCGTCTCTCTTGGTTCAGAGCACCGGTCAGTTCGCGACCGTGTCCGACTGCAAATCCCCGAACCGATCCAGATTGAGCGCGGCGACGAGATCACTCTGAGCGCTACGATCGCCCCGGTCGGTGGCAGCGACGACGACTATCTCAGGTGGCTGGCAAATCAGCGAGTTGCAGCATCGGCAAGCGCGAGGCCCGGCAGCGTTCAGGTAATCAGGACCGATCGGCTGTCCTGGTGGCAGTCGATGGCAGCGGACGTTCGCAACGCCCTGAACCAGAGTTTGCGCGACGCCTTGCCTCCGCCGCTCTCCGGCATCGCGCAGGGGATGATCACTGGACGCCGCGACGCCATCGATCCGGCGCTGCGCAACGACCTCAACGACACATCGCTTTCTCATCTGATTGTCATCTCCGGCAGCAATCTCACGCTGCTCACGGCGATCGTGATGGCGGCGTCGGCCTGGCTCCTGGGGCGCAGATCGGCTGCCCTGCTGGCCATCCTCGCCGCGTTGTCCTACGGCGCGCTGATCGGACCCGACCCACCGGTACAGCGAGCCATGTGGATGGCGATCGTGTTCGCCACCGCCCATCTGTTGGGTCGCGGCTCATCCGCGTTCTATGCGGTCGCAGCTTCAGCCGGAATCCTGGTTGGGCTGGAGCCCCACATTCTGCTGGACCTGTCATTCCAACTGACCCTCGCCGGCACCCTCGGCATCGTCCTGCTGATGCCGCTACTGTCGCAAGGATTTCTCAGCGGAGAACAGGGCGCGGCCGCATCAATTCGCGACGCGGCGCTTGTGACTTTCGTGGCCGGGCTGGCCACGATGCCGCTGATCATCCTGCATTTCGAGCGTGCGGCATTGATCGGGCTGCCGGCCAACGTGCTGGTCACACCCTTGTTCAGTTGGATGCTGCTCGGCTCGGCCGCCACTGCTGTCATTGGTCTGGCCTCCGAGAGCGCTGCGCTCGCGCTCGCCTGGCCGTTCGCCTGGCTGCCGCTGCGCTGGCTGACATTCGTAACCGAGCAGGCGGCGCACGCTCCCGGCGCCGGCGTCCCCGTTCAGGGCTTCAATCACTGGCACCTGCTGTTGATCTACGCCGCCGTCCTCGTCGCCGCTTGGCGACCACACAGGGAGCGAGTCGCGCGCTGGTATCGCAGACCTGCAGGCGGCCGGCCTGCGATTCGGCTCTGGCGCACAGTCCCGTTGCATCTTGAGTTCATTCCTCACTTGCGATCGCACCTGATGCCGGTTGCCGTAGGTGCAGCAGCCTCGGCCCTCGCGGCCGCGCTCTGGCTTTCCGTCCTCAGCGGTGGCGAAGAGCGCCTGCGCGTACATTTCCTCGATGTCGGACAGGGCGACGCCACCCTGTTGGTCACGCCTGAAGGACGCTCCGTCCTGATTGACACGGGCGAGCGCGCGGACTCCATCCTCGCCGCGTTGCGCGAGCACCTCCCCGATGGAGCACGCTCGATCGAGATAGTGGTGATCACGCATCCACAATCGGACCATGGAGAGGCGTTGTGGCCGATCCTCGAGCACTACGACATCGGCCACCTGGTGGTCAATCGCTACTTCAACGCGACGCGGTTCGGTCAGGGATTGATCGGACTCGCGAAACAGCGCGATATCCCCACGATCGCGGCCGAACCCGGGCAACGTATTGTCGTCACGGGACGCTCCGACCTCGTGCTTGACTTGCTCTGGCCTCCCGTTGCGGGACTACCCGAGAGCTATCTCGCCGATCCCAACGCCACCTCCACCGTCTTGCGAGCCAGTTACGGCGATGCGGTGTTCCTCTTCACTGGCGACATCAACGCACAACAGGAGCTCGACCTGGTACGAGGTGCCTGCATTCGCTCCGTTCGCCCATGTGACATCGGAGCGGACGTGCTCAAGGTGTCGCACCAGGGCAGCCGCTTCTCTTCGGCCAGCCTCTTCCTGGACACCGTCCGTCCCACCATTGCCGTCGTCAGCGCCGGACTACGCAACCCGCATGGCCATCCGCACGCCGAAGTGATGGCCAATCTGGACCGGATCGGCGCGACCGCGCTGGTCACGGCGGTAAGCGGGGACATTTCGCTCAGCACCGACGGCCGTTCGATCAGCTTCACGACCAAACGTTGAATCTTCGATATCGTCACATCACGCCGTGCCGGGATGGCGGAATTGGCAGACGCGGCGGACTTAAAATCCGCTGGCCTCACGGCCGTGTGGGTTCGAGCCCCTCTCCCGGCACCACATCGCAATCCCAATACTCCACGCCCTCCCCGTCCCCACTCCCCTACTTCCTCCGTAAACCCCAACACAACCATAGAACTGATGTACGTATACCATCAATCCCTCTCAGTCGCGCGGTCCCGAGCAAAGGAGCAGCCATGCCCGTTCTCAGCACTCCCAACACCACGAACACCGTTCCAACCACGCCGAACGCTGCCGAACAAACCCGAACATTCCCGAACGGATCGGACGCCCTCGATCGCCGAGGAAACCTGAAAAAGCTGAAAAAACCTGAAAGCGCCGAACAGACGATCTCCAGCAATACATTGAAGATCGTCTCGTATCCCGTCTGGTTCAGGCCGAAAAAAAAAGTTGCCGAAAACCTGAAAGTCGCCCCCGAACGGCCCAACTCACGCCCCACGAACGAACCCTGATCGGCCATTCCGCAAGCGCCCTTCAGCATCCCCTAGACTGCGCTGCGCAACGGCGCGCCCACGCCAATTGTTCTGCGCCGTGCCCAGAAAGGATGTCGCGATGAAAGCCGCAGTCTTCCACGGCCCGAATCAGGATTTGACGATCGAGGACGTAGACGTTTCCAAGCCCGGCCCGCGTGAGGTGCTGGTCAAGACGGCCGCCTCGGGCGTTTGCCACTCTGACCTGCACTTCGTCGAAGGGCTGTACCCCTTCCAGGCGCCCGGCATCCTCGGACACGAGGCGGCCGGCGTCGTCGAAGAGGTCGGAGATCTGGTTCAACAGTTCAAGTCAGGCGACCACGTAATCATGTGCCTGTCGGTCTTCTGCGGCAATTGCTCATACTGCCTCAGCGGACGACCCAACCTCTGCCGCAGCCCGGAGACCCAGCGCCGACCGGATGAAGACCCGCGTCTTTCCTGGAACGGCAACCCGGTCGCACAATTCGCCAACCTCTCCACATACGCCGAGTACACGCTGGTCCACGAGAACGCGCTCGTCTACGTCGATGACGAGATGCCCCTGGACAAGGCCGCACTGATCGGTTGCGGCGTCATGACGGGCGCCGGCGCGGCGATGAATACCGCCAAAGTGCATCATGGCAGCACGGTCGCGGTCTTCGGCGCTGGCGGTGTCGGTCTGTCCGCGATTCAGGGAGCGCGCATCGCCGGCGCCAAGCAGATCATCGCGGTCGACCTGCACGAGCACAAGCTTGCGCTGGCTCGCGAACTCGGCGCAACTCACTCGGTCGACGCTTCCACCGGCGACCCGGTCGCCCAGATCCAGGACATGACCGACGGCGAGGGCGTCGACTTCAGCTTCGAAGCGATCGGCCTCAAGTCCGTGGCCGAACAATGCTTCGCTGCGATCAAGCGCGGCGGCGTGGCCACGATTATCGGCATGGTCCCGCTCGGACAAACGCTGGAGATTCCGGCGCACGAATTGCTCTCCGAGAAGGTCCTGCAGGGCTCGAGCATGGGCAGCAACCGCTTCCGCACCGACATGCCCAACCTGGTCGACTACTACCGTCAGGGCCGGCTGATGCTGGACGAAATGGTCAGCGTCACCGCGCCGCTGGAGGACATCAACGAGGCCTTCCGAGCAATGAAGGCCGGCGAGGTCGCCCGAACCGTCCTGACCAGCTTCTAGCCCGCTCCCATCTCCCCCCGCTGCGGGGGGAGACGCGGCCTTTCTCATTTCTCCCCCCGCGCAGCGGGGGGAGATGTCACAGCGTGACAGTGGGGGGCTCCCTCGAGCCCACTGCTCACCTGTACGCTGAATCCCGCGGAGGGGTGGCCGAGCGGACGAAGGCGGCGGTCTTGAAAACCGTTAGGCGTGCAAGCGTCTCGGGGGTTCGAATCCCTCCCCCTCCGCCATCATCTCTCCATGTTGAGGTTCTTACGCGGCCCCCGCGATGGCGCGCGCCACCGTGACAACCGCATCGACAGTTGTCGGGTACGGCAGTCCCTCGCCGGTTCGATGCGCCGCCACCCGCACCAGCGACGCGGACGGCACCACTTCGACCTGAATGATCCCCGGCTCTCGCAGTGCGCTGCTCACCCATCGGGCTACCCGCTCGTTCCCGGCAAGCAGTTCGACCACCTCAGACGCCCCCGCGCCCGTCGCGTCCAGCGGACGCCAGGCAAATTCGCGCACCTCGCCGACGCCGTCGCGAGCGGTGTCCGGCTGCGCATGGATCGCGGTGGCCCACCGGGACGGCCACTGCTCGGGTAGCGCCCGTCTGTCCAGCGTCACGTGAATCCCCGTCACCGTAATGCGACCCGAGTGACCGGCCGCGTCGCCGCCGATGCGCGAGGCGATCACATGCCGCAACGGCGCCTGGCCGACCTCCAGATCGATCACCGCCAATGCGCGTGTGCCCCTGGGGAACGACAGCTCGCTGACAATCGCCTGGCCCTCCGCCGCAGGCTGACCGCTGACGTTGCGCTTGGCGAGCATATCGATCACCGCATGCGTCGCCTCGGCGTCGGGCCCGCGCCGAAACAGTCGACTGAGGATGCTCACGAGACTTCCCTTGCTTCGTGCGAGCTCTTTGGCGCTGTGCGCCATAATGCTACGCGCTGAACAGGAGGCAACCCATGCTGGTCGTGATGCGCAGGTTTTGGATTCAGAAGGACTCGTTCGACGAGTTCGAACGACTCAGCCGCGAAGAGATATGGCCGGCGATAGAAGCTGCCGGCGCCCGCATCCTGGGTATGTTCCGCGCCGAGGAGCCCCATCCGAATGACGAGGTCACCGAGCCCTGCGACATGGTGGTCCTGCTCACGCAATACACGGATCGCGACCACTGGCACGCCACTCGCGCTGGCGAAGACTCGTGGCGTGGTCCCGACGACGTGCGAGCAAAGCTCGCCCTGGGAGGGCGCGCAAGGCATCAACTCACACTGGCCACGCATCCAACGTTTACCGAGCCGGTACACGTGAAGATCGGCGGTCCCTTCTTCACCTGGAAGGAGGAGCCGATGGGAAGCGTTGATTGACACCCTTGGTCGCTCGCAGCGAGAACATCAGCGGCAGCCGACGGTCCGCTTGGCTATCGCGGTCGGGCAGCCGCCAGATGCCGCGTCCCGTCTCGACCAGCCAGGGCAACGCCCGGTAGACCGTCCACTCCTGCTCATGCAGGAACTCGACCTGCAGACCAGCGTCGATCACCGCCGTCACAATCTCACCCAGGCTGTGATTCCACTCGTACGAGTCGTGATGCTCGAGCGAGGCAGAATCATCTGCATAGTCCTCGCCGCCGGCCCAGTGCTGCGGTTGAGACTGCTCAAAGTACGGATACCGCAAACGCAGGTCTCCGGCAGCCGCTTCGTCGTCCAGGGACTGGGTCACCGGATGGACATCTCGCACGTAGAGGATGCCTCCATCGCGCAGGAATCCCGCGCAGACGCGGGCCCAGCCGGCAATGTCGGGCAACCAGCACAGGGCGCCCAGGTTCACGTAGACGATGTCGAAGGTCCCCAGGTGATCGGCCAGAGCATTGGCCGACGCATACAGCTCCGACTCGACGAATTCAGCTCGCAGACCGGCGCGCCTGGCAATCTCAGATGCGGTCTGTACGGCCGACGGCGCGAAGTCCACGCCGACGACCTCCGCTCCCAACCGAGCCCACGACAGCGTGTCGAGGCCGAAGTGACACTGGAGATGCAGCAGCGACTTCCCCTCGACATCGCCGACTTCGTCGATATCCAGCGCAAGCAACGTTGACTCGCCCGCCAGGAAGCGATCGACGCCGTAGAACTCCGAAGCGGCGTGGATCGCGACCGACTCGTCCCAGCGAGCCCGGTTCGCGGCCAGATACTCGTCAAGCGATGACACGCGAACCCATCCGCGAAGCCAACACTTCAGGCAGGATGACCGAGCCGTCCGACTGCTGACCGTTCTCCAGGAGGGCGGCAATTGCACGTGGCAAGGCCAAACCGGAACCGTTCAACGTATGCACGAATCGCGTGCCCTTCTTGCCAGCGGGCCGATAGCGAACGTTTGCACGCCGAGCCTGGAAGTCCGTGCAGTTGGAGATGCTGGACACCTCCAGCCACTCTTGAGCGCCCGGCGCCCATATCTCCAGGTCATAGCTCACCGAGGCGCTAAATCCGAGGTCGCCGCTGCAAATCTGCAGTACTCGGTACTCCAGCTCCAGACCCCTGAGCAGCGACTCCGCCGAAGCCAGCATCTCGTCTAACGCAGACGGTGACGCCTCCGGGGTAGTGAACTGGTACATCTCCACTTTCTCAAACTGATGCACTCGCTTGATTCCGCGCACGTCACGGCCCGCGCTGGTCTTCTCGCGCCGAAAGCATGGTGTGTGTGCTGCGTATCGAATCGGCAGCTGGTCTTCGGAGAGGATCTCGCCCGCGTGCATGTTGGTTAGTGGGACCTCGGCCGTGGGGACGAAGTAGTAGTCCTCCTCTTCGTCGCGGTAGAGGTTGTCGCGAAACTTCGGCAGCTGACCTGAGGCGCGCATAGCATCCTCTCGGACCATCGCCGGGACGTAGCACTCCTCGTAACCCGACTCGCCGTGGCAATCGAGGAACCAGCCGATCAGTGCGCGCTGGAGGCGGGCGCCCGCCCCACGCAACGCGTACATCCGAGAGCCGGACATCGCGGCGGCACGTTCGATGTCAATGATTCCCAGTTGTTCGCCAATCTCCCAGTGCGGCTTCGGCTCAAAGTCAAAGCGTCGCCGTTCGCCCCACTCGCGGATCACGACGTTTGATTCCTCGTCATCGCCGTCGGGAGTCGCTTCGTCGACCACATTGGGGATCTCGGCCAGCAAGGCATTCATCGACGATTCGACTTCGCGCAGCTGCTCCTCCAGCTCGTCGATCCTCGCCGCCGATTCGCGTTGCGCGGCGATCAGTCGCTGGCGTTCGTCGCTGTCTTTGGCCTTGCCGATAGCGCGGCCGGCATTGTTGCGTTCCGCGCGGAGCTCTTCAAGTTCAACGAGCACTATGCGCCGCTGCTCGTCGGCGTTGATCGCCTCGTCAAGCGGAGCTTGCTCACGACGGCGCGCCAATGAACGACGAATCGTGTCCGCTTCCTCCCGGATCATCTGCGCTGAAATCACGCGTTGGTCTCCTCGAACGTTGCTACATGATCGATTGCCGCCATCCCCAGGATCCGCACATCCTCCGAGATTCGCGCCGAGACGCCCTTGAGCGTCATCGGCGCATCATCTTCCAGTTGTTGCCTGCCGATCCATCGCCAGCTTGTACCGGGCGGATCAGGACGAATCGCGGCCACCGGTTTCGAGAAGTAGATCATGTCGATGTGGTGATGCGCGTCCTCGCCGCCGAATGAACGGATCGGCTCCACCATGATCGTCGCCGGTGCGGACAGTTGCGGTGGGTCGTCATATGCAAACGATTTCGCCGTCGGCAAGATCTGCACCGCGATGCCCGTCTCCTCCAGTGCCTCGCGACGCGCGGCCTGCATGGGATCCTCATTCGGCTCAACGTGGCCGCCGGGCGGCAGCCAGAGTCCAACTTTACGGTGCCAGTGCAGCAGCGTCGCACCGTCCATGGAGACGAATGTGGTCACTGTGAAGTGTCGGATACCGTCCACGGGATTTACCGTATCGCACATGGAACTAATCTCTGCCGAGAACGGGATGTCGCCGACCTGGTCGCCGGATGGGAACTCGATTGCGTTCCTCAGCAACCGGGCAGAGGGCTGGGACCTCTACACGATGCCTGCCACGGGCGGGCAGGCGACTCGGTTGACGAGCGGGTCGACGGCCGACAATCCTGCCTGGTCGCCGGATGGCGAGTGCATCGCGGTTGAGCGGAATCACCGGATTGAGGCGGTGTCGCCTGACGGCCGGAGGCGTTCGGTTCTAGTGAATGACGCGGCTCACCCGACCTGGTCGCCGTCCGGCCAACTGGCATTCACGCGCAATCGAGACCTGCACGTCCGCGAGTCGGACGGCACGGAGCGGACGGTGCTGCGAGACGCCGATCAGCCTCAGTGGTCTCCTGATGGGCGCACAATCGTCTTCAAGAGGCGAGGGATCTGGGAGCTCAATGTTGACGCCGGCAGTCTCAGGCAGCGGACGCAGAACCCGTCGGATGAGTCGCCTTGCATTCGTGCTGACGGCGACGTCATCTTCATCCGCAACGCTCAGCTGATGATCATCCACCAGGATGATTCGATGACGGACATCTCGTATCTGCCCTCGCCGGCCGGCGCGCCCGCGCCACACCCCCTGGAGATCGACACGATCGCATATCAGCTTCACGACGGGGGCAACTGGGATATTGTCACCGCCTCGCTTGAACGGGGCGATGTCCGACGACTGACCCGGGCGACATGGACCTCGTGGAATGCTCGGTTGTGAGCCGCGCTTCAGTATCGTGAGTTCATGTCTCACTTTCTGATTCGACAGGCGGCGCGGGTCATCGCCGGTTCCGCGGGACCGCAAGTGGCCTCACAGCTGGCACAGCGCTTGACCGGTCAGCAGACGCGCGACGAAGACCGCCGCCGCTTCCTGATCTGGCTCGCCGGTCCGTTCAAGCAGTCTCAGCCGAGCGCGTACGAGCAGCTCTGGCCTCGGTTGCGCGGGAACGATGAGACGATCAACGCGCTGACCGGCGTGTTCCTCGAACTGCAGACCGCCGGACCGAGCGCGACGGCAGCCTGGTTCATGCAATTGGCCGAGTCCGATCAGCAACATTTCGAGGAGTTGATCGAGGCGATGCAGCCGAAGCAGGCAGACACTCAGCGGCTGATGAAGCAAGCCTCGAAGGAGGCTGAGTCCACGTTCCGCGGGGCGGCGCGGTTCCTTGGTCGCACCTACCGCAAGACGAGCCAGACACGTCAGGACCGACGCAAGCGAAAGCGATAGTACCGATGCCGATGATCGATCACATCACCGACGAGCAGGCGGACTTGATCCGCAATGCGAAGGTGTTCTTTGTCGCGTCCGCCGACCCCACGTTCGGGGAGGGTCCGAATGGCGAGGGTCCGGTGAACCTGTCGCCGAAGGGCGCGGCCGACCTGCAGGTCATCGACCGGCATACGATTGCCTACTTCGACTATCGCGGCAGCGGCAACGAGACGGCGCGGCATACCGCCGCGGGCGGTCCGATCACGGTGATGGTGACCTCGTTTGACGAGGACGCTGCGATTGTGCGTCTGTACGGCCACGCGGTGGCGAAGCCGCTGGAAGACTCGGTGCTGGCCGAGCAAGCAGAGGCACTGCGCGCGGTCGAGATGCCGACACCGGAGCGGCAGGTGATCGAGATCAGCGTCGATTGCACGCAGACCTCCTGCGGCTACGGGGTGCCGATGTATGAGTACCGGGGCGACCGCAGCGTGGATCAGCGGGGGCGTCGGTACAAGTAGCGGCCGTAGTCGGGGCCCTCACCCCAGCCCTCTCCCTCAGGGAGAAGGAGTCGGAGGGCCTTCGTCCGCCCACTACGCAATCAGCGCGGCCAGACGATCGAGTTCGGGTACAACCTCGTCTGCGTCCGCGTGGGGGAGGCGGAAGATGAGGCGGTCGACGCCCATTCGCTCGTACTCGGCGATCTGGTCGTCGTCTCCGCCGAAGACGTTGATCGAGATTTCGTCGAAGTCTCGGCCGGCCTCGTGGGCGCGGGACTGGATGTCCTGGATGCCGCGCTCGACGAAGCCCGGGGCGGTGATGTTGGGCAGCCAGCCGTCGGCCCAGTCGACCACGCGCTGCCGCGCCCACTTGCTGCCGGCGCCGATCAGGATCGGGGGATTTGGCGACTGGACCGGTTTGGGAATCACGTAGGTCTTGGGGATGTCGACGAACTCCGAGTGATACTCGGCCTCCTCCTGGGTCCACATCTCCTTCATTGCCGCGATCCGTTGTTCGGTGACCTTCCAACGGTCCTGGAAGCGGACGCCGAACGGCTCCATCTCCTCGGCCAGCCAACCTGCACCGATGCCGAAGTCGAAGCGGCCGCCCGAGATCATGTCGAGCGAGGCGATCTGCTTGGCCAGAGCGATTGGCTCGTGTTCGGTGACCAGGCAGATGCCGGTGCCGAGACGAATTGTGGAGGTGGCGCCGGCGGCCGCGCCGAGGGCAACGAAGGGGTCGTGGATTCGGCGGTACTCCTCGGGCAGGGAGCCGTCTTCTGAGCGTGGGAATTGGGTTTCGCGGTCGACCGGCATGTGGACGTGCTCGGGCACGAAGAGCGATTCGAAGCCGCGTTCTTCTGCGGCGACCGCCAGGTCGGCTGGATCCATGGCGAGGTCGGTTGCGAAGATGAAGACACCAAATTTCATCGTCAAATCCTCTCAGGGGGAAATCGCACTGGTCACAGCCTAGAACCTCTCTTATCCCCTCTCCCCGATGGAGAGTGAGTTCTTGTTCCCCGTACTCTGACGCCATGCAACATCACATCCTCATCCCTCCATCGCCGCCGAGCCGCGTACCGATGGTGCTGGATACGGATACGGCCAACGAAATTGACGACCAGTTCGCCGTGGTGCATGCGCTGCTGTCGCAGGACCGGCTGCAGTTGGAGGCGATGTACGCGACGCTGTTTCTGCGCCAGGGAGACTCGCCCGCGCGGGGGCTGGACGAGTCCGACGCCGAGATTCATCGCCTGCTCGAGCGACTGGGGGTTGACGGCAGCGGACGGGTGCATCGCGGGGCGGATCGATTTCTGTCGGAGGATGTCGGCTCGGTCAACAATGCTGCTTCGGACGATCTGATCCAGCGGGCGATGGAGCCGAGGCAGGGACCGCTCTGGGTGGTGGCGATCGGCGCGCTCACCAACATTGCCTCGGCGCTCAACTCTGCTCCCTACATTGCCGGGCGGATCGTGATTGTCTGGTTGGGTGGACAGCCGCAGCATCGCGAGGACGCGAGGGAGTTCAACCTGTACCAGGACCCGGTCGCGGCGCGGACGGTGTTCGCCAGCGGTGCGCCACTGGTGCATATCCCCTGTTACGGCGCCGCTTCACACCTGTTGACGAGCACGGCGGAGCTGGATGCGTACGTGCGTCCGCAGGGGGCGATCGGGGAGTATCTGGCCGAGATTTTCCGCGATCACAACGAGCAGTATCCGGGGCGCTCGAAGGAGATCTGGGACCTGTCGGCGACCGGGTACGTGATTAGTCCATCGTGGGTGCCGACTCGAAGCGTGGGGCGACCGATGCTGTCAGCGGAGATGAAGTGGGTGGCGCCGCCGGACGACGCGCCGCTGGCGGCGTTTTCCGAGGCTCAGTATGTGCGTCGGGATCCGATCTTCAACGATCTGTTCACGAAGCTGGCGGAGTTTCATCGCGGCGAGCGGACTGCGGGGTTCGCTGATTAGAGGACTCAGAGCGGGACGGTGACGGGGCGGGTCATGCCTCCGAAGGTGGGCATCCAGCAGGAGTGCTTGCCGGGGCCTCCGGCGACGATGATGTGGATCTCTTCGGGCTTGTCGGTGATCGGGAGCCATTCATCGGCGTCGTGCTCGGCCAGGACGCCGCCGGCCATGCGGATGTTGACTGACTCGAGGAACTCCTCGCTCAGTTTGCTTGCCGGGTAGCGGGCGTTCTCCCAGAGATATTCCTGGATGGCCTCTCGGGTCCAGCCCTCGGAGGCGACGGTTTCGGCATGCTCGGGACCGAAGGCGAGGACGGGTTCGCCCTTACCGAGGATGTTGTTCGAGCCGGCCTGACCCATGGCGCCGGCGACGGTCTGGAGGATGCCGGCGGCGGTGTTGCTGCCGTGGTCCTGGATATTGTGCGGACCCTCGCAGGCCCAGGTCGTGACGCAACTGTCCTCGGCGTTGAGTTCGCGGGTGGTGTGGAAGGGCGGCCAGGGCGAGGCATCCTCGCGCTCGGTGGCGCAGAAGGCGAACTTGGCCGGGGTGCCCTGGGTCGCCCGATCGCCGCGACCTGGCGTCGCACCGGCGACGTTGAGCTGGACCAGGCGAACAGCGCGGCCGATGGTCGCGTTGGATGGGAAGGTGGGTCCGAAGCAGCCGGAGCCGCCGTGGATGCCGGCGGTTCGCGCGGCGGGGCCGGAGGCGAGGATGAAGACGGCGCAAGGGTGCGTGGTGGCGTTGATGCCGTCGAGGTTGAAGGGTGGCTGGGCGATGGCCTCGACAGCGGCGAGGACGACCGGGAACTGCTGCGGTCGGCAGCCGGCCATGACGGCATTGATCGCGATCGCCTCGACCGTGGCTTCGCCCTGGCGGGGAGCGAGGACGCCCAGGACTTCGAGGGGGTCTCGGCCTGAGGACTGAACCATCGCGTCTACGCGGTCGGCGGTCGGCGGAATGAGGGGGAGTCCGTCGGACCAGCCTCGACGCTGGCATTCCTGGGAGAAGTCGAAGAGGTCGGAGGGCAACGTGAATCGGTCGGCCTCACGGCCTTGTGCTGTGGCACCGACCGTCACGAGTTGTCTCCCTGTCCGAGCAGGGCGGCTTCCAGGCGGTCGAGGACGGCGTCGTCGATGCGGGCTCGGACGCGCTCGGGACGCAGGCCGCCGAGCGGATGCGGCACGATCAGGCGATCGAGATCAGGCAGGCCGCGCTGCTCGGCTTCGAGCTGGAGCAGGTCGGTGAAGGCGGAGGTGCCGACCGTGACGGTGGGGATTCCCATGTCTTCGAAGAGGACGGAGGCGTGGACACTCCACGTCGTGCAGCTGCCTCAATCGCAGCTTCCAATGAGAAGGAAGTCGGCGCCATTGCGCAGGGCGTCGATGGTGGAATCGGAGGGCGGGCCGCCGACCGGCTTGCTGCCGACGACGAGGTCGCCGAGGTCGTGGCGTTCGCCGAGGCGCTCGACCATGGTCTCCATGAGGAGCCGGGCGTTGGCCTTGCGGTTCTCGAGGATGCCGGGTCGGAGGCCGTCGAGGGAGAGCGGGCGGGGGGCGGCGGTTGCCTCACGGACGGCGACGTGGGCGAGAGGGCTGAGGACTTCGATGGTGTCGGACATGGGGAGGCTCCGATGGAGTGGACCTTGATGTTTCGCGGATCAGAGTAGCGAGTCTCTGGGCCGCTTCCTGCTGGCTACTCGTCGTTCGGATCAATCACGATGACCTCGGAGTAGCCGACGAATCGTGGTTCCTGTGATCGGCCTCCTGGGCATTTGGTGGTGACTCTGACTAAGACCCGGCCTGCGACTGTCGGAGTGCCCGTGACTTGCACTCCCCGCTCACCGGTCTTCGCGTTTGAGTAGCCGACCAGTTCAAGTCCATTCCATTCTCCTCCGGGGTTCACGGAGAATTCCGCTCTGGGACCGAACCAGGAGAAGTAGGTCGTGCCATCCGAGTGACTGCTTTCGACCCGGCAGGACGGCGCGAACTCCGATGTGGCGACGTTCAGATCGTCGATACCGGAGTAAGACTGGCCCAGTTCGAGCTCGACTCGGAGCAGCAAGTCCGCCGCATCGATTCGCGAGTCGTCGGACGGGAGCGGAGGCGGTACCTTGGCGAACAGCTCACGCACGATAGTAGTTCTGCGGGAGACCGGTAGTACGTCGGGAGGATTCCCCACGCGCACCGAGTATCGATCGGCGAGTTGCAGCGCGCGCTCGGTGTCGAAGCTAGGGACATAGCGGTCCCAAACCATGAGCACCATCGCTGTGAACTCTTCGTTATGGCCATTTTCGGTCCCTGCCAGCACATGAGCGAGTTCGTGCAGGATCGTGTTTGCGCTGGCATACGAGGTATAGATGGTGCGTCCGGAGGCGTACGCTTCCCAGCCAACGATATCCAGCACATGCAGTTCTACCGGTTCAATGTTTCCGCGATACAAGTCATCGACTATTGCCGCAATCCATCGACGGACTTCCGCCCAATAGGCATCCCAATCCGGTAGCAGGAAGTACGCAGAGTGGTTAAACGACAACGGTATGAGCTCCTGTGCGATTCGAGTTTCCCAATCATAAGCCCGATATTGCTGCCGGTCGCCGATGGTCCCTACGACCGGTTCGTGGATGAAATGGTGAGTTCCGTCGACGATCTCGCGATCAGCGCTGACCCACACGCCACTTCCACTGCTACGTAGCTGGATCCATCCGCGAGGAGTTGGATCGCCAGATGCTCCACTTCTATCGATGTGGATGTGGTACCAACCCTCCGACGCATCGACGATGAACTGACGGCGAGTAACATAGATTGTGAAGTCCACTTCGCTCACGGTCCTGGGATCAACGCTGATCCGCTCCCGGCCTATGCAGGGGTATCCGGGAGCGACCGTTGTCGTGACTCCTCCTGAAACCTCGATTCTTCTGTCGCAGGTGTCGCCGAAGATCACTCAATCGTCGAACGCAGTAATGAGAACGTTGGTATCGCGGGTGAATTCGAACGGCCAAAAGAGGGAGGTGTCTCCTAAGTCAAGCAACGCACCACCAGGAACGAGCTGACCTCTAAATCGAAAGGGAACTAAGTAGTTGACTCCACGTGGAATAGCCGATACTATCTACTCATAAGGAGATCGGTGATGAGCAAGTCCACGATCAGCACTTACCAACTCTTCCAGATGTACCCCGACGCGGAAGCCGCACGGCTGTACTTCGAGGGCAGGCGATGGCCGAACGGCCCCATCTGCCCGCACTGCGACAGCGGCGAGCAGATCACCAAACGCGGTGGCAAGCGCATCGGTTACTACCGTTGCCGCGACTGCGACAAGGAATTCACGGTTCGAACCGGGACCATCTTCGAGCGCTCGCACGTGCCGCTCAACAAATGGCTGTACGCGATGTACATCGTCGTCACGGCCCGCAAAGGCGTCTCCTCGTTGCAGCTCGCCAAAGAGATTGGCGTGCAGCAGAAGACGGCCTGGTTCATGCTCCAGCGGCTGCGCGAGGCTTGCGGCGGCGATGACGATCAGCTCGACGGGATCGTCGAAGTCGATGAGGCTTACATCGGTGGCCTCGAAAAGAACAAGCACGCTCACAAGAAGCTGAAGGCCGGACGCGGAACTGCTGGCAAGACGGCGGTGCTCGGCATGCGCGAACGCGGCGGTCGCTCGATTGCGCATCCCGTCGCCGGAACCGATATGGCGACGCTGCGAGCTGAGATTGAGCAGCACGTCAAGCCAGGCGCGACGATCTACACGGACGAGCACGGTGGCTACAACGACTTGCCGGACTACCTGCGCGGAACCGTCGCTCACTCGCTCGGCGAGTACGTCGGCCCCGGCGATGTGCACATCAACTCGGCCGAGTCGATGTGGGCTGTGCTCAAGCGCAGCATTCACGGAACCTGGCACTCCGTCTCTGTCAAGCACCTTGAGCGCTACGTCCACGAGGCGATGTTCCGGCTCAACGAGGGCAACGTCAGGATTCACACGCTGGACCGGCTGGCCGCGTTCGCTGACCACGCGTTCACAACTCGGATCACATACAGGGAGTTGACGGCATGACCAACGTTCCTGAGCTCGATCAGTTCACCGACAGAGTGCTAGCGTATGGGGCAGAGAATCATAAGGAGGTGGACGTGAACGGAACTATCTGGTTCACGCTCCCGGAGCCGATCCGGGCCACGGTGACGATTGAACACGGGCCAACTGAATCCCAGCACGAAGAGCCTTCCGCAGATGCTCCGCCTGCTTCTGATTCAGTTGAAACTCCAGAGACATCGGACCGGCGCCTCGAACGCCCAAGCGACTCGCCTTGATCGTCAGCAAGAATCCCTCGCTTGATTCATCCATGCTGATACCAACCCTCTGAACCCCAATCTCGTATCGCTCTCTGCCTTCGTCGTCTACGTGATGAGACATCATGTTCTCCTTCTCCTATTGGATCTACGGTTCGACGCCGATCATCCACAGAGGAACGGCTGGCACGCCACGTCCCTGGCGCAGGACATTGACTAAATCGCGCTCGTAGTACGGAACTCCGCTCGACATCTCGCGCTCCATCGTCTTCATCGGCAGAATCTCGATCCCGACGTCGATCGCGTCCGAGACGTAGAAGTGAAGGTGCTTGACGAAGAGATCGTGCGCGACGAAGGCGTACTTGCCGAACTGGACTTCGACCGCAACGCGCTCCTTCACGAAGTCGATTTGGTTGTACGAGAAGATCGGCTCCAAGCCCGCAGCTTGAATCTGGGCTCGCTGCTCATTTGCTGGGAGACTGTGAATCCCACGCACTAGCCGCTCGTCGCTGGTCACCCAGAATTGGATCCGTCGGTCTTGCCAACCGCGTTTGACGAACCCGAGTTTGAAGGCCTGATTCAGCGCTGGCGGAGAGAACAGCATCCGGCCCACCATGCCCCGCTCCCGCGATCTCTTCGTACGCAGAGAGTCGGCGTCCACTGAGCCGATCACTTCTAACACTTCCGCGTGGAGAGCTGGTCTGTGCACCAGCAAGTACTCCTCACCGTTCAGGTGGGAGTAAGTGGCTCCGATCTGCATCAGTGACCGCCGTTTGGCCGCGTCGGGTCGTACACCGGCTTGCCCATTGGCCGCGTGCGTAATGTGCCAGCTTCAAGCTCTGCGATTCGCTGGCGTGCGATATCGACGTATTCCTGCTCAATGTCGCAACCGTAGGCCTCGCGCTCATGTTTGAGCGCGGCGATCAGCGAGGAGCCAACTCCCATGTACGGGTCAAGCACGATATCGCCCGGATCCGTCATCGAGAGCACCAACCGCTCGACCAGCTCTACCGGGAACTGGCAGGGGTGAACCGTCTTCTCGATGTGGTTGTTCTTGACGTTGGGAATCTCCCAAACGTCGCTCGGATTCTTGCCGCGGGGGTTGCCCGACAGTTGCCCGGCCTTCGGCCCTTTGAAGTGCCGCTTGTTCGGATACTTGGACGGCACGCGGATCGGGTCAAGATGCCAGGTGTAATCGGCACTCTTCGTCCACCAGTTGATCGTCTCATACCGGCCCGAGAGCCGCTTGCTGGCATGCAAGCCGTGGCCGTAGTGCCAGATGATCCGATTGCGGAGCTGCAAGCCGTGAGACTGGAAGATCGGCCAGAGCGCGATATCGAGCGGGACGATCTCGCCGTTGTTCACGTAGTTGCCGACTTGCCAGCAGAGCGAGCCTTGGGGACGGAGAGTGCGGACGCATTCCGCGATCACACTCGATTGCGCGTCGAGATAGGCATCAAGCGATGAGCGCTGCTCATAGGCCTTGCCGAGGTTGTATGGTGGCGATGTGACGGCGAGCTGGACGCTCTCATCGCTGAGCCCGCTGAGGAAGTCGAGGTTGTCGCCGTGGAAGAGAATTCGGTTCGGGAGTGCCTGCGTGACCATGATGCGCGCAGTGTCGCACGCTGACCACGTGGAGTCAACTACTTAGTTCCCAATCGAAAGGCGCTTTCTTGGTCTGCTGAAGCTTCCAGGCAATCTGTCAAGACGTCCTGAGACACACTGCCAGGGACTCCCTCTGAGTATCCCAGCCATTGCAAACTCGCGTAGTCAAAGCACCACGCAGCGACCCGTTCAGATCCGCTTGCGTGATAGACGACGGCCAGTGAAACGAGGATCCCGCCCAGCGCCAGCAACAAGATGCGCAGGCCCTGGCGACGGAAAGATGACTCCATCGGCCTTCTCCACCATCACCAATCGCCCTAATCGAGGTAGCCGTAGACGAGTTCTCGGAGTTCGTCCATGTCGGGGAAGCGGCCCATGGCGGCTTTGCTGAAGACGAGGTCTCCGTTGACGGACCACTCGAAGAGGCCCTTGGTGTCGGGGACCAGTTTGACGTCCGAGACCAGGTGCTGGATGTCGCTCATCAGCTCTCCGAGCATCCAGGAGGTTCGGGGCCAGTAGCCGCAGTCGGCGCAGTAGACGACTTCGATGGCGATCTGCTTCTCGGACATCGTTGAGTCCTAGCTGCCCACGTATTGCTCGAGGCGGCGGCCGACATCCATAGTGTCGCCGGCGGGTAGGGGGATCATCTGGAGGTCGGCGCCGGCGTCGGAGCGGGCCTGGAGTTGCTCGGGGACTGACTCGATCGGTCCGATGACCTGGATCTCGCGAACCATGCTCTCGGAGAAGGCCATGAGCGCGCCTTCGGAGTCGCGGTCGGCCCAGGCGGCGCGGGATTCGTTGATCTCGGACTCGTAGCCGGAGCGCGAGAGCATCTGCCAGTAGAAAGAGCCCATGCGGTTGGTGTAGTGGAAGAGCGGCTGTCGGGCGTTGCGCCAGACCTGCTCGTCGTCGCCCTCGCCGGTGACGTAGACGTTGGTGAAGGGGGCGACGGTGACGGAGTCCTCGGGGCGGCCGGCGTCGCGCGATGCACCGCCGAGCTGGCGCTTGAGCGGCTCGAAGGCGCGCCTGGGCCAGTGGATCGGGTAGATGCCGTCGGCGATCTCGCCGGTCTGTTGGATCGAGCGGGGGGTGATGGCGGCGATCCAGACGGGCATGTCCTCGCGCACGGGTTCGTAGCCGAGCAGGCGGAAGCCTCGTTGGAGGGTGTAGATCTCGCCCTCGTACTGAAGGCGCTGGCCGCTGAGCAGCATCTTGATGATCTCGGTGTACTCGCGGATGCGGCGCAGGGGTCGGTCGAACTCGACGCCGTGGAAGCCCTCGATGACGAGGTTGCCGGAGGAGCCGAGTCCGCAGACCATGCGTCCGCCGGAGATGGTTTCCAGCGTGGCGAACTCCTGGGCGATGGCGGCGGGCGAACGGGAGAAGGTGTTGAGGATGCCGGTGCCGATCTGCACCCTTGAGGTGTTGGCGGCGATCACGGTGAGCCAGGGGAGGACGGAGTGTCCCCAGGCCTCGCCGGTGGAGACCATCTCGTAGCCGAGATCTTCGGCGATTTTGATTTTCTCAAGGGTGTCTTGCCAGTTGGCGTCGAATCCGGCGAGGATTCCGAGTCGCATGTTGGTGGCCTTTCAAACGGTGGGGGCCAGGCCCTCACCCTAGCCCTCTCCCTCGGGGAGAGGGAATCTCTGGAGATCTCTCCGTCGGAGAGCGGGGGGAGAGAGGTCGCTATTCGATTTCGACGATCATTTCGATTTCGACGGACATGCCCATGGGGAGGGATTGCATGCCGACGGCGGAGCGGGCGTGGCGGCCGCTTTCGCCGAAGAGTTCGACGAGGAGGTCGGAGGCTCCGTTGGCGACGCCGGGATGGTTGCCGAAGTCGGGGGTGCAGTTGACCATGCAGAGCAGCTTGACGATGCGCGAGACGCGGTCGAGGGAGCCGATCTCGGCTCGGAGCGAGCCGAGGAGCTGGACCATGACGGCGCGGGCGGCCTGATAGCCGGCGTCAACGTCGAGGTCTGCGCCGAGCTTGCCGCGGATCAGCTCGCCGTCCTGGAAGGGTCCGTGCCCGGAGAGGTAGACGAGGTTGCCGGTCCTGACCGCCGGCACATAGTTGGCCAGCGGCGGATTGGTGGACAGGTCGAGTCCCATCTCCAACGCTTTGGCGTCGGCGCTGTGTGCTGACATCGCAAGCTCCTTTGGTCAGAGGTTGTCGGTGGTCAGGCTATCGCAGCATGGGCTAATCGCCGGGATAGGCACGGAGTTCGATCTCGTTGCCGTCGGGGTCGCGGATGTAGAGTCCGTCGGCCATGCCTCGGGCGCCGAAGAGGGCGAAGTCGGGATCCCGGACGATGTCGAAGTCGGCGGAGCGGCGGACTTCGTCCATGCTCTGCGGTGTGACGACGACGCAGAAGTGGTCGAGGTTTCGAGCGTCGTGGTCGACGTTTCCGTCGATGAGGTCGATGATCGTTTCGCTCGAGACGCGTACGGAGGGGAAGGGGCAGTAGCCGGCTCGCCACTCCTCGGCGCGGACCGGTTCGAGACCGAGTTTGCTGGTGTACCAATCCAGCGAGCGCTGCACGTCGGAGACGCGCAGGACGATGTGATCTACAGCGACTACTTCAACCATGATCGACCTCCCGTTACGTCAAGGAGAGGATAGGCATCGTGAGGAGGGCTCACAGATGATGCCCAATCTCGGACAAGTGTACTAAGCTCGGACTGGTTCGGAAAGGTGATGATGGGCATCGAGGTACATCTGGCGCGAGGATTGCGTGTTCATGTCGAAGCGCCTGCGACGGTCGCGGTGTCGGGCGAGAGTGCGCGCGAGGTGATCGATGATCTGGTCCGCCTGCACCCGGGGCTGGACAGGTTCGTGCTCGACGATGCGCGGCGTCTGAGACGGCATGTCAACATCTTCATCAACGACGAGCAGATCGCGGATCGGGACCGACTTTCCGATCCGGTGAGCGACGGCGATCGAATCCACATTCTGCCGGCTGTTTCGGGCGGCACTGGTGAGGAACCACACGAACTCAGGAGTACACATGGCTGCACACATGGCTGAAACGGGTCTGTTGGTCAGTACGCGGAAGGGCCTTCTGATTGGACGGAGTTCGGCCGGTCGGTCCGAATGGGAGTGGTCTGGGCTTCAGTTCTCGGGCTGGGTGATCGACTATACCGTTCGCGACCCGCGGAGCGGGGCGATCTGGTGCGCAGCGCATCACGAGCAATGGGGCGCTCGGCTGCACCGTTCCGACGATGACGGCGCGACGTGGCGCGAGGCGGGGACGCCGGCCTTTGCCGACGGCGAGCGCTCGCTGGAGAGCGTCTGGACGATTGAGCCCGGGGCGCGGGACGGTCTCTTGTTCGCCGGCGTCATGCCCGCCGCGCTATTCCAGTCGGACGATGACGGCGCGAGTTGGCGCGAGATCGAGTCGCTGTCCAGTCACCCGTTCTCGGAGTACTGGATGCCGGGTGCGGCGGGGTTGATGTTTCACCACCTGAATGTGGACCAGAACGACCCCGATCGGCTGGTCGTTGGCGGCTCGGCCACCGGAATCTTCGCGTCCTACGACGGCGGGGAGAGCTGGGAGTCTCGGAACTCGGGGATTCGCTCCGATCACATGCCTCCCGATCTGCAGCACATGGCGCCCTGCGTTCACTCGATGTTTGCCCATCCGAAACAACGCGGTCGGATCTGGCAGCAGGGACATTTCGGTCAATATCGCTCGGATGACGACGGCGAGAGTTGGATCGAGGTCGGGGAGGGACTGCCGGGGGAGTTCGGCTTTGCTTCGGCGATTGACCCGAGTGATCCGGACGTGTGCTACTACATTCCGCTCGATTCCGATCAGTCGCGAATGCCGCGCGACGGCTCGCTGGGGGTCTACCGGACGTCGGACGCCGGGGAGACGTGGGAGCGGCTGTCGGCCGGGCTGCCGCAGTCGGGATTCCACCAGGGCATTTTCCGGCAGGCGCTGGGGCAGGACGGTGGCGATCCGCTTGGTCTGTACATGGGCTCCAGCGGGGGCGAGCTGTACGCATCGAACGACGCCGGTGCGCACTGGAGCTTGATCCGTTCGCATCTTGCGCCGGTCACGGCGGTGCGGGCGTGGCGGATGGATTAGGCGGAGGGCCCTCACCCCCCGCCTTCGCGGGGGTCTCGGGACGGACAGGGATGAGCGGAGGCGCTTGTATCTTCTCGGTGTGTCCACCACGTCATCGGATCTGGCTTCGGGGTTGGAGGTTCGCCGGCCGCTGACGCTGCGGGCCGGGGCGCTGGCGATGCTGCTGGTTCTGCTCTGGGGCGGACAGCCGGCGGCGATCAAGGCGGGACTGGAGGAGGGGGTCGGACCTCTCAGGCTCAGTGCGATTCGGATGGCGCTGGGCGGCGTGGTTGTGATCGGCTACGCGATTGTCACACGGACGCCGCTACGCCCGACTCGCAGCGAGTTGCGACCGCTCTATGGCCTCGGGGTGCTGTTCGTGGTGCAGACGATGCTGATGTACGTGGGCGCCGACAACACGAGCTCGGGCCACGCGTCGGTGCTGATTTTCTCGTTCCCGCTGTGGACGGCGGTGCTGGGCCACCTGTTCGTGCCCGGCGATCGGATGTCGATGCGGCGGACGGCGGGGTTGCTGGTCGCGTATGCGGGCGTGGTGGTCGTGTTCGTCGGGGGCTTCAGCGCGCCAGGGGCGACGGTCTGGGGCGATCTGATGACGGTGATCTCGGCTTCGCTGCTGGCGGCGCGACAGGTGTATCTCTCGCACTTCTCACAGAGCATCCATCCTGCCCGACTGCTGATGACGCAGTCCGTGGCGGCCGTGCTGATCTTCGGGCTAGCGGGCCTGTTCCTCGAGTCAGGCGGAATCTCCTGGACCAACGAGTTCATCATCGCGCTGCTGTACCAGGGCGTCGTAATCGGAGGATTCGGGTTCATCGGCAATACGTGGTTGGTGAAGCGGCATTTCCCGTCGCAGGTGTCGGCGACGATGCTGTTCGCGCCGATCTTCGGCGTGATCTTTAGCTGGGCGATCCCGGGGGAGTCGCTGGGATACGAGGTGCTTGTTGGAGTCGTGCTGCTGGTGGTTGGGAGTTCGTTCGTGCAGTTGAGGCGTCAACCGGCGGTGGAGTACTCGGGGTAGAGACGGTTTGCAGGGAGAATCCACGGGGGATCGCCGTCTAGCCGGAGCCCCCCTCTGCCTTCGGCATATCCCCCCGCTAGCGCGGGGGGAGAGGGGTTCGGAGCTAGGGGCTGGGGACTCGTTGGATTCGGGGCCTGAACGGGCTGGGCCTAGTCGGAGAAGGGGGCTTCGACGCCGGGGGGCATTGCGACGTTGAAGGTGTTGAGGCCGATGGAGACGAGTGCGTAGTAGCCCATGACGGAGGCGACCTCGAAGACTCCGCGCTCGCCGAGCATGTCCTTGAGGGTTTCGTAGGTTTCGTCGGAGACGCGCTGGTTCTCGATCAGGTCGCGGCCGAACCGGTAGACCGCCTGCTGGCGCTCGTCGCCGAAGAAGGGCTGTTCACCGTCTCGTATGGCGTCGATTGCGCCCTCGGAGACACCGGCGCTCTGGGCCAGCCGGGCGTGGGCCCAGAACTCGAAGTTGGCCCTCCAGTGACCGCCCATCGTGCAGATCGCGACCTCAAGTAGATCGGCGGGCAAGGACGTGCCGTAGCGAATCGAGGCGCCGAGCTTCTGGATTGCGTCGCCGACGTCGGGCGACTGGAAGAGCGCGTTGAAGGGTCCGATCAGCGCGTCGTCGGGTCCGGCCAAACCGCCGTGTTCTCGGTCGGGGTTGCCGCGCGGACCGGTCGTGATGTTGTCCCAGAGAACGCGTTGGTCGTCGGTGAGGGTGTCGAAGGTTTGCGGTTCGAGTCTGGGCGCGCTCATGGTCATGATTCCTTGTCGTTGGTCGCGGTGGTTCGTCGGAGATGCGGGGGCAGGAGATGGTCGGGATATGCGGTCCCGACTAGGCCACTGCGCTCCAACTCCGCGAGCTGATCCTCGGAGTAGCGGAGCAGATCACAGTAGATCTCACGGTTGTGCTCGCCCAGCTTGGGCGGCGGCGTGCGGAGTTGATTCGGGGTTCGGCTCATGGTGAAGGTGAGACCGGGATAGCGATGCGTGCCGACTCCATCGACGTCCATCTGCTCGAAGAAGCCGACCTCGCGCAGATGCCGATCGGACAGGGCGTCGAACGGATCGTTCAAGGGGGCGGCGCAGATACCAGCGAGCTGGAGCTTGTGGAAGAGGTCTTCCTTGTTCCAAACGATGGTCTCCTCGGAGATCAGGGAGTCCAGCACCGCCGAGTTGGCCTTGCGCGCTTCGGCGTGGGAGAAGCGGGTGTCGAGCGGCGCGTGCGCGAGGTTGGATTGCACTGACGCTTCGCCGGGTCCAGCGGCGAGCGCGTCGCAGAGGGCGACGAACTCGGCGTCGGAGGCGACATCAATGGCGATCCACTGATCGTCGCCGCGACAGGGGTAGACGCCGTAGGGAGCGTGATACTGATGGCTGTTGCCTTGCGACGGCGGGTTGTCGCCGTTCATGGAGCGCTGGAAGAGGTACTCGGCGAGCGTGGGGATGAAGCCCTCGTTGAGCGGCATTTCGATCATCTGGCCCTGGCCGGTCTGTTCGCGGTGGCGCAAGGCCATGAGGACGGCGACCGCGCCTTGAATGCCAGACATGCCGTCGCTGGCGAGCGTCTCGCCGATGGCCTCAGGTCCACGGTCGGGATATCCGCGCAGGTGAGTGTGGCCGACCATCGCCTCGACGTGCAGACCGAAGGCGCGGTAGGAGGCGTACGGTCCCTCGAGTCCGAAGGCCGGCATGCGCAGCATGATGAGCCGGGGATTGATCTTGCGCAGTTCTTCCCAGCCGATGCCCGCCTTGTCAATGGTGGTCGGCACGTTGTTCTCGACCAACACGTCGCACTGTTCGATCAGCTTGAGGAACGCTTCTTTACCTTCGGGCGACATGATGTCGCAGGTCATCGAGCGCTTGTTGCGTGCGTGGGAGTTGAACGAGGCGAAGCGGTTCCACGGATCGTCGCCCGGCTCGGAATCGGGGTACTGGGGCTGGACGCCGATCTCCGCGCCGCGGAGCATGGCGTCGCGGGTCGGGACGTTCTCTGCGCCGCGCGTGTAGGGCTGCATTCGGTTGACGGGCTCGACATTGATCACGTCGGCGCCCCACTCGGCCAGCAGTTGGGTCACGTGGGGTCCGGCCCAGACGACGGTGATCGCGGCGACGCGCAGGCCCTCGAGGGGCAGATGCAGCGAGCTCGAGGGTCCATGCGGGAGGGGATGGCGGAGGTTTTCGATCGGGTCGGGCGGGGTGAGGTCGAGGACGACGCGTGAATGCTCGCCGAGTCTGGGCGAGCGTTTCGGCGGATTAGGTGGGGACTCGGACATGCGGAAAGGGAAGCCCGGGTAGGGCAACTCGGTGCCGTGCCAGTGGGTGATGCGATGCCACCAGTCGCGGGCGGCGAGCTGCGGGTCGTCGAGGACGTCGGCGACGGTCATGACCGCGCCGGCGAGCAGCCCTTGCGCCTGCGCCTCCGCCACGACATCGATCTTCTTCTTGTCGGCGAGATACGAGTCCACGGCCTGATCGACCCGAGCGCCGAAGCCGGAGCCGGGTCGGGGCCCGGACAGATAGTCGTCGTCTTCGAGCAGATCCTCGCGGCCGATCCAGCGCACGAGCCTGGGCAGACGATTGCCCGCGCCCATGATGTTGACGAAACCGTCGGCGCAGGGATAGATGCCGAAGCCGACGAGTCGGCGCTCGGGTATTGCGCGTCCCGGTGCGACGCCGCTGTATTCGGCGGCGAGCAACTGGATCGTGCGTCGGTCGCGGCAGCCGGCCTGGCAGCGATAAAGGGAGATATCGATCCAGTCGCCAGCCATGCGGTCGGTTGAGACGCGCTTGTGGGCGAGGAGGATGGCGAAGGCAGCGGTCGCGCCGGCGTGGTAGCTGGCGTAATGCCCGGCGAGCTTGATCGGCTCGCGGTCGGCTGCGCCGGTCGCGTGGAGGGGACCGCCGATGGCCTGCATGGTGAGTTCGGATCCTCGGTAGTCGCGGTAGGGGCCGCTCTGTCCGAATGGCGTGATGGAGCAGAGGATCAGGCGCGGGTTGATCGAGTGCAGGATCTCCCAACCCCAGCCGGCGGCTTCGGGCTCGCCGGGTTGCAGGTCTTCGACGACCACATCGACCAGTTGGGCGAGGCGTCTGACGGTGGCTGCGCCATCGTCGGTGTGGGGGTCGAGCACGATCGACTGCTTGTTGGTGTTGAGGTGCATGAAGATGCCGGAGGCCTCGAGGTTGTGCTCGTTGTTGGGGAAGGGACCGAAGCGGCGCGAGGGATCGCCGCCGCGCGGCTCTGCCTTGATCACCCTCGCCCCGTAGTCGGCCAACAACTTGGTCGCATACGGACCCGTGACCGTACGGGTCAGGTCAAGTACGACGATCCCCTCCAACGGTCCGGCCATGCGACTCCCAAACGAACGCGACGGATGTCGAACGGGAACACGAGCCCGCTCGCCACACAGACTGCGGCCATGGTAAGCCACACTTACAGATTTCCCGCCACCGCGCGTTCGGAGCCTTGACCTAACGAGCGCGGCGGGGCTCCATGCCGAGCTGGGCGCGTACGCCGGCGTCAAGGTTCCAGTCCAGGGCAGCTCCGTGTTGGCGTGCAGTCTGCAGGTCTCGCCAGCGGCGTTCGAGGGTCCAGCCGCGCCGGGCGGCGTTGGTTCCGCCGGCGCGGAAGAGGCGTTCAACGGCGTCGGCGCAAGAATGAACGGCATGGACGTTGGCGAGTCGGCAGCGACCGAGGAGCGCCAGATCGGGTTGGCCGCGTTCGACCAACGGCCAGGCCCGGATCCAGGCTTCCTGGACGAAGGATCGGGCGGATGAGACTTCGGCCTGGGCCCGGGCGTACTCGAGGCGGAACGTCTCTCGATCGCGGAGGGGAGCCGAATCGCCGGTGGTCGACTCGGATGCGTGTTGGGCCAGATCGTCGAGTGCGCCCTGAGCCGTGCCGACGGCGTGGCCGGCGTTGGCGATCCAGGCAACGAGCGAGCGGTCGGGGACTCGCCAGTGCGGGCCGTCTGCCGCGGGTGGATCGAGCGCGGCCCAGGTGTGTCCCTGCTGGACGAAGGCGTCCTGGAGTTCCCAATCGTGGCTGCCGGTGCCCTGCAGACCCATGGCGTCCCAGGTCTCGATGACGGTTCCGGCGCGTTGCGGCAGGAGGGCGAAGCGGACCTGATCGTCGAAGTCGATGAAGGTCGCGACGATGTGGGTCGCGTGCTCGACGCCGCTGACGAAGTTCAGGCGACCGCTGAGGCGATAACCGGAGACATCCGGGGCTGCGGTCGTCATCACGCGTGAGGATCCGACGATGCGGCAGCGGGGGCCGCCGGGCTCCTCGCCGCCGATCATCTGACTGAGGACGGCGTTGGGCAGCCAGGCCGCGAGGAGCGAGACCTCGCTGGCGATCATGACGACCCAGGCTGTGGAGGCGTCGGCGTGAGCGAGCGCCTCGATTGCGTGGAAGACGACCAGCGGATGAGCCTGCTCGCCGTAGCTGCGCGTGGGGATGTTGAGGCGGAACAGTCCGCGGTCGGTGATGGCGTCGATCAGGCTGGACGAGACGCTGCCGCGCGCTTCGATCTCGTTCGCGCAGGCGCGGATCATCGGTTGTAGCTCTCGCGCCCCTTCGACGAGCGGATGTTCCTCATACTCCGGGAAGGGGTGGCGGGCTTTGGACATGAACGCAGGGTAGAGGCGGGCCTAGACTGCGTCGCGATACGGATCTCCGAGTGAGTGAGGGACGAGATGACGACTGAACGATCACGATCGGCCGACGGAGCGCTGCGCGAGCGGGCGAGCGCTGTGATTCCGAACGGCATGTACGGCCACCAGAACGCGGCGATTTTGCCGAAGAACTTCCCGCAGTTCTTCGCCCGCGGCGAGGGCTCGCATCTGTGGGATGTCGACGGCAACGAGTACATCGACTACCTGTGCGCGTACGGACCGATCCTGCTGGGGTACCAGCATCCGGCGGTCGATGAGGCTGCGGCCGAGGCGCAGGGCGCGGGCGACTGCTTCAATGGTCCCTCGCCGAAGATGGTCGAACTGGCCGAGTTGCTGGTCGAGATCACGCCATGGGCGGACTGGGCCTGGATGGCCAAGAACGGCACTGATGCGACGGTGTACGCGGCGTCGGTGGCTCGCAGTGCCACCGCGCGCGGCACGATCGTGCGCGCGCACGGCGGCTATCACGGCGCCTCGCCGGCCTGGATGAACCCCGAGGACATGTACGCCCAGACCGATGGCACGATCGAGTACGAGTACAACGACCTGGAGTCGGTACGGGCCGCCGTCGACGCTGCGGAAGGCGACGCGGCCGCGATCATCGTTTCGGCGTTCAAGCACGACGTCGGCATCGACCAGGAGCTGCCGACGCTTGAGTTTGCCCGGGGCGTCCGCGAGCTTTGCGACGCCAACGGCATGGTGCTGATTCTGGACGACGTGCGGGGTGGGTTCCGGATCGACATGGCCGGAAGCTGGGCTCCGCTTGGGGTCGACCCCGATCTGAGCGCGTATTGCAAGGCGATTGGCAACGGTCACCCGATTTCGGCGCTGATGGGTCGAGAGAGTCTGAGCGAAGCAGTGGCCAAGACCTTTGCGACCGGGTCATATTGGTTCACCGGCGCGCCGATGGCGGCGGCGCAGGCGACGATTGAGACGATGCTGGAAACCGACGGCATTGCCCACCTGGAGCGGGTCGGCACCGCGCTGCGCAATGGCTGGCAGCGGGCCGCCGATGCGCACGGCGTCGGCATCCGTCAGACCGGTCCGGTGTCGATCCCGCTGATGCTGTTCGACGGGGACGATTTCTCGACGCGGGACGTGCCGCGCGCCTATCGATTTTCGGCGGAACTGGCGGAACGGGGTGTCTACCTGCATCCTGTCCACAACGGGTTCCTCTCGACGGCGTTGAGCGACGATGATGTCGCGCACACGCTGGAGGCGTCGGAGGAGGCGTTCGCGGTGGTGGCGTCGGAGTTTGGCGACTAACAAACAGCATCTAGCACCTACCAAGCCCATAGCGGCTTTGCGCGAGCAACTCTTCGCAAGGAAGTGGAGACCTGTGCATGGTTTCGGCACGGATCGCAATCTTGACGTTCACGGCTCTAGTCGTGGCGCTCCTGGGCCTCTTGTTCGCCGCGTGCAGCTGCGAATGTCCCGGACCTCCAAGCGTTGCGCCCGTTCAAGAACTGGCGCAGCAGTCGCCAGAAGGTGATGACGTTGTCCAGTCAGAGATTCAGACGCAGGCGGCAATGCAAGTAGATCAGCCAGCGACGATGGACGATGTCTTCAACATCGATGACCCCATCGATGCAGGAGTTCGCTTGAACGGACTCCACGAAATTTTGGCCGATGGCAACCCGGTCCACAACCGTATTGGGTGGGCAAAGGCTGGAGTTGCGGCACAGCGCATAGAATTGATCTGTTCGGATCTGGAACTCGCGGTGGAGCTCGACCCCTCCTGCGACAAACTGCTGTCAGCCATCGGCTCGCCTTTCGCACAGAGCACGCAGATATTGTCGGAAGCTCTCGATGAGCTGAGGGATGTTGTGTCGCGACGTGACTTCCTGTCGCATCCGGGTTCCAGTCGTTGGGACTCAGACATCAAGGGCTACGAGATTCCCTATCCGCTGTTACAGGCCTCATTGACGATTGGGGATCGCATTGATGGGGCTGGCTATATCGTCGGAGCTCACAGTTGGTCAAATGATAGGGACGCGTTTTCTGAGGCTCTCCTAGCGGCTGTCAGTCAGGATGATGCTGCAGGATTGATCACATCGATAGCGTTTGCTGATCTCTGGGAGGAGATTCAAGCGTGGAAACCGAGAAGTATTCGACTTTCGGCCGCCGAGATTGAACTTGGTAGACAACGGATCGTCAGTGAACTGGACCGCTTAGGAGTTGCGACCGATGACTAACGGTCTCGGTAGCGAGGATAGACAAGCAACAGCGCCAGCCCGACACCGGCGCCAATCATCACAGCGGCAAGGATGGAGCGGCGCAAAGACCGCACAGCTTCTCGGCCACCCTCATAGGACCCCGGCCGTGCTTGCGGCGCGGACTGTTGACGCAGTTCCAAGTCGAATACCTCAATGGCACCGTTGAGCAGGAGCAGGTCCCCGCTCGGCGGCGGGGACGGGAGGGGGACGGACGCGGGCGCCGAGTCCGGGCGTTCGATGCTGACAGCGGGCGGTAGTTCGGCGCTGCGGAGGCGGATTTCCTTCATTCTCAGGATCGCGAGCACAGAAATGAAGACGATGGCGGCGGCGAGGAGGAAGTTGTCGGTGATGGCGGTGGCTACGGCCGTCTGCACCTGGGGTTCAGCGACTGACCAGACTTCGGGTCCTAGGTCTTCCACCAATCCTTCTCGGAACAGGGGATCGACCAGCTTTTCCGGTTGAATCCGATCGACCAGATCGGGGCTGAGTCGCTCCATGAGTCCCCCGGCCAGGCGAGCGTTGAAGAGTGCGCCAATCACTCCGATCCCAATCACGCCGCCGACCTGCTGGAAGAACTGGGTGAAGGCCGAGACGATGCCGAGGAATTTCTGCGGCGCTGCGTTCTGAGAGGCGATCGACATGACCGGCATCATCAGGCCCATGCCTGCGCCGAAGAGGAACATGCGGCCGAGGACGCCGGGGATGGTGGTCTCGCGAGTCATGGTCGAGAGCAGGAGCATCGAGCCGAGCATCATCAGCGAGCCGGTCGCGGCGAGGATCTTGTAGCGGCCGGTGCGCGACATGATCTGCCCGGAGACGACGGAGGCGGCAACCGAGACGAGGATCATCGGTCCCATGACCAGACCGGCGGTTGCGGCATCGACGCCGATCCCGACCTGCAGGTAGAACTGCAGGTAGACGAAGACGCCCATCATGCCGACGCCGATGAAGAAGTTGACCACAGCGGCGGTCGCGATGGTGTGAATGCGGAACAGATGCAGGGGGACGATTGGTTGCTCGGCGCGCTGCTCGATGCGGATGAAGAGCACGAGCGCGATCGCGGACATTGCGAACAGCCCGAGCGTTTGCGGAGCGAACCAGCCCCACTGGGAGGCCAGGCTGAGGGAGATGAGCGCCGGGATCAGCGTGACCGAGAGGGTCAGTACGCCGGCGACATCGACGTTGAACTCTCGCTTCGGCGGGCGCAGCCAGGGCACCTTGAGCGCCACGACAGCGATCACAACAGGGCCGAGGATCAGCATGATCCAGAAGACCCAGCGCCAGGACAGGGTCTCGGTGAGGACGCCGCCGATCGGCGCGCCGATCAGGCTCGAGAGCGCGAACACGCCGCCGAACAGGCCGATGAAGCGTCCCCGCTCGGCCGGGGCGTAGAGGTCGCCGACGACCGAGAACGAGGAAGTCATGAGGATCGCCGCACCGACGCCCTGGACGGCGCGGAAGGCGATTAACTCGTAGATGCCGGGCGCGAAGCCGCAGAGTGCGGAACCAACGAGGAAGATTGCCATACCGCTGAGTAGCAGCGGCTTGCGGCCGAACATATCGCCGAGCGTGCCGGCGATCGGGATCGTGACGACCTGGGCCATGATGAACGACTGGATCAGCCAGGGGTACAGCTCGAGCCCGCCGAGATCGGAGACGATCTGGGGCATGGCAGGGCTGACCACGCTCTGCTCGAGAGCGGCCATGAACATGCCCAGCAGCGCGCCGAAGATGATCAGGCGCTTGGTCCGGCGAGGGAGGTCGATGCCGAGCGGACGCTGATCGTCGGGCGAAGCGGCTGGGTCGGCTGTGGTGGTTCGAAGGGCCACGCAGATATGTTTCGGATACTCGAACTACCCGTCAAGGTACGCTCGCGAGTCGGACTGCTCAACGCATCAGGGAGTTCGGCTCGACTGCTAACCTGATTACATCTGAAACGGTCTCGCCCGCTGGAAGGGAAACGCCATGGCTGAGATGATTTGCGACCGGATCAAGGTGATCGACTCCGACACGCACGTCTCCGAACCGGAGACCCTGTGGACCGACCGGATTTCGACGAAGAAGTGGGGCGAACTCGTGCCTCACGTGATCTTCGACCCGGAGATCAACGAGGACCGCTGGGTGATGGGCGGCAAGAAGTTCATGCCCACCGCCGGCGCTGCGATGGCCGGCTGGAAGTCGCCGCCGCCGAACCATCCGCCGAGCCTGAAGGACGCCGACCACGGCAGCTGGGAAATCCGCGAACGACTCGAGCGGATGGACGAGTACGGCATGTACGCCCAGGTCGTCTACCCGAATGTGGGCGGCTTCGGCTCGGGCAACTTCCTGCAGATGACCGATGACGAGCTGCGTCTCGACTGCGTCCGCGCTTACAACGACTTCCTGGTCGAGTGGACCTCGGTGGAGCCGAAGCGGTTTATCCCGATCATGGCGATGCCGTTCTGGGACGTGCAGGCCTGTGTTGACGAGATGCAGCGCGCCTATGACCGAGGTCACCGCGGCGTGTTGATGACCAATCAGCCGCATACCTTCGACCTGCCGCGGATCACGGAGGACCACTGGGATCCGATCTGGCACCAGGCTCAGGACATGGGTTTGTCGATCAACTTCCACATCGGCTCGGGCGACCTGACCGAGTTGCGCAACGTGACGGTCGACAACGGCCGCCAGGCGGCGTATGCGAAGTCGACCGTCAAGCTGTTCCTGGACAATTCGAATGCGATCCTCGACATCATCCTGTCGGGCATGTGCCACCGCTTCCCGGAGCTGAAGTTTGTCTCGGTTGAGTCGGGCGTCGGCTGGATTCCGTACCTGCTCGAGGCGATGGACTGGCAGTGGAAGAACTCCGGCTGTTTCGAGGAGCACCCCGAGATGGACCTGCTCCCATCCGAGTACTTCAAGCGCCAGTGCTACGGCTGCTTCTGGTTCGAGGAAGAGTCGGTCGTCAAAGCGATCGAGAATCTCGGTTCCGAGAACTTCATGTTTGAGACCGACTTCCCGCACCCGACCTCGATGTCGCCGGGCCCGAACTCGGTTGCGCGCAACCCGAAGGAGCACGTCGAAGAAGTGCTGAGCGTGCTGCCCGAGGAGGACCTGCTCAACGTGCTGCAGCGCAACGCGATGAAGGTCTACAACTTCGAGGTGTAGACCTCAGGGCCATCGGAAGACCAACCGCCGCGCCGGGCTTCTCAGGGAGTCCGGCGCAGCGGTGTTTGGCCATTCTTCGCGACGACCAGTGCGGAACGGTAGCCTGATCGTCGGAGAGCGCGTGACGGAATGACCACCGAGACCAATCTGCTGACAGCCGACGACCTGCTGCGCCTGCACAGCGAAGGTGTGCGCGGCGAGCTGATTCAGGGGGCGCTGTGCGAAACCATGTCCACAGGAGTTGAGCATGGCGAGATCGTGATGGAACTGGGTCGGCATCTTGGGAACTTCATTGCTCCTCAGCGACTCGGCCGTCTGATCGGCTCTGACTCCGGCGTCCGGTTGGAGCGCGCGCCGGACACGGTGCGGGAACCGGACATCGGTTTCATTTCTGCCGATCGCATGCCCTTAGGCGAGCGGATTACTACCTACTCGGATGTCGTGCCCGACCTGGTCGTCGAGATCGTCTCGCCCAACGATGACGCGGACAACGTCTTCAACAAAGCGCGGATGTGGTTGAGTTTTGGCGTGCGGCTGGTCTGGGTGGTGCAACCGGAAACTCGCAGTGTGGAAGTGCATCGGTCCGGGCAGCCCGTCGAGACCGTTGCCGAAGATGAGCAGTTGGACGGCATCGATGTCCTGCCTGGCTTCAGCTGTACGGTGGCGTCGATCTTCGGTTCCTAACCGGCGTACTCGAATTCGCCGGGCATTCGCTACACTGCCGACTGAACCACAGCGACGGGGCGCATGCGCGCCTTACAGAGAGGAAACTGAACGATGGAAATGCAGAATGTCGTCATCGTTGACGGCGTGCGTTCCGCCTTCACCCGTGGCGGACGCGGCGCGTTTACGGCGACACGGCTGGACACCATTGGCGTCCAGGTGCTCCAGGAGTTGCTGGGCCGCTACCCGCAGCTTTCCCCGACCGAGATTGAGGACGTGGGCATGGGCTGCGTCGGCGGCGTGGCTGAGCTCGCCGGCATCGGCGCGAACCACATCGTGCGACTGGCCGGCCTGCCCGAGTCCGTCTGCACCTTCGACTCCAACCGCCAGTGCGGCTCCTCGATGGAGACCATGCACCGCGTGGCGCAGGAGATCATGGTCGGCGCGATTGACGTCGGCGTGGCGCTCGGCGTCGAGCGCATGGGCCGCCAGCTTGGTGGCGGCGGCGGCGCGGAACCGAACCGGATCACCGAGTTCAACTCGGACCGGCACAACATGAACGAGACCCAGCGCAACCTTGCGCACGACCACGGGCTCGACTTCAGCGTGCCGATTCCGGACGCGATCCTCGACTCGTCGCCCGTGACCTCGATGTTGCAGACCGCCCAGAACGTGGCCGAGATGTACGACATCTCGCGCGAGACGCTGGACGAGTTCGCGGTCGAGTCGCACCGCAAGTACGGCGAGGCGCTGGCCTCCGGCTTCTACGAGGGCGAAATCGTCCCGATCGAGGTCGAGCGGCCCGTCTTCGACGAAGAAGGCAACCTGCTGCTCGACGAGCGCGGCGAGAAGACCGTCGTGACCGTTGACGAGGGCTACCGCCCGGGCACGAACTTCGAGGGTCTGAGTGGTCTGCGCACGGTGCGCGGCACCGTCTCGCACACGCAGAGCGAGATCCGAATCACGGCGGGCAACAGCTGCCCGACCAACGACGGCTTCACCGCGGCGCTGTTGATGAGCGAGCGCAAGGCGGACGAGCTCGGTCTCGAGCCGCTGGCCCGGATCGCCGGCTTCGGCGTTGGCGGGGTCAAGCCGCAGGTCATGGGTCTGGGTCCGATCCCGGCGACTCGCAAGGCGCTGGCCCACGCGGGCGTGGACGCTTCGCAGATCGACCGTGTCGAGTTCAACGAAGCCTTCGCCGCTCAGGTGATTCCGTCGGTCCAGGAACTGGGCATCCCGATGGAGAACGTGAACGTCAACGGCGGCTCGCTGGCCATCGGTCACCCGCTGGGCGCCACCGGCACCCGCCTGGTCACCACGGTCGCTCGTGAGCTCAAGCGCTCGGGCGGCCAGTACGGTCTGGCCACGCAGTGCATCGGCGCCGGCATGGGCATCAGCACGATCATCGAGGCGGTCTAGGGTCAACTGACCCCCAGACAGCCCGATCGCAATCAAAGGGCACGGGGATTCTCCCCGTGCCCTTTTGCGTGTTCCCGAACTGCCACTAGCCTGTTCCAAGTTAAGAACGGCAATGAGTGAAGCCATTCATTGGAAGGCGGCGACATGCTCGGGAACAAATGGAGGCTGTTAAGCCTTGCGTTGATTGCGGTGATCGGCATCATTGCCGGGGGCGTCTACGCGGTCCATCACGGGGATACGGAGGTTCGGGTCGCGGTTCAGCGGCACGACGACGGCCGCGTGGAGGTTGCGGTCCAGCAACGCGACGCAAACGGCGGTTGGGGCGAGCGGGAGCTTCCTCCAGCTCGATTCCTGCCGGCTGATGTCACTGGGGAATGGCGCGTGTCGACGCCGGTGAGCGTCGGCGAGGCGCATGCGGCCGATGACATGATGGGCGAGCCGATGCCGGAGGCGTCGATGCCGTCGGACGGCACGGCGGAGTTGTACTGCGTCATACACCATGGGGCTGACACTGATCCGTTCTGGTTCGCGTTCAATCAGGCGGCGCGCGGCAGCGCCCTGGCGCTGGGCTTGACCAATGTCGAAGTGTCGGGCGAGCCGGACGTGGCGGCGCACGCTGCTGCGATCACGGATTGCGTCGAGCGCGGCGCGCTTGGCATCGCCTCGACGATTCCGGACCTGGCCGGCCTGCAAGATGCGCTGACGGCGGCTCGTGGCAGCGCGTTCCTGATCACCTTCAACTCCGGCGCGGATGTTGCCGGTCTGGTGGGCTCGACGGTGCACTACGGGCTGGACGACCGGACAGCCGGATCGCTCGCCGGCGGCGAGTTCAACGCCGCGGGTGTGACGGGGACCGTGCTCTGCGTCATCCACGAAGAGGTGAACATCGGCCTCAACGACCGCTGTGACGGGCTGGAGGACAGTTACGGCGGCTCGGTCGAGCGCGTCAATCTGAGCGCTGGGGACTTGATTGATCTGGCCTACCACAGGCAAGCGGGCGCCGAGATCGCCGGCGCGATCATGGCGAACGAGGCTGCGGGCGTCCTGGTCCTCAACGGCGCGCTGGCCCAGACGGCCACCGGAACCGTGGCCGCTATCGGTAGCGAGGCCAAGGTCGGCGTGATCGGGGCGGCGGTGGCGGCGCCGTTCCTGGTTGACGAGGGCGACCTGCTGTTCGCCATCGCCGACGGGTCGCAGGAACAGGCGACTCACGTGCTGCTGGCGCTGAAGAACGTTGACGCGAATCCCGGCGCACGCGCGCTGCTGACCCTGTCGGCGAGTCAGGCGCAGGCGACGACGACCATGCTGATACGTCCGATTGTGCTAAACCAGGACTACATCAGCAACTTCCCGCCCGACTGGAGGGTCCAAGCCTGCGCGCTGGCCAAGCAGTTCTCGGCGGCAGCGGTCTCAGGGTTCTGCGAGTAGCTCCCGCGTCAAAGAGCGGCAAGAACGGAGGGCGGGCCATGGGGCCCGCCCTCGACCGTTTAACCTTCCAGTCGTCCCCAGCAGGCGAGATTGGCCCCCGGGTTCGCTAGTGACCCGTTCTGGATTTTGCGTGTCCGATTCAGGGGACTTAGTCTTCCTTCGATGATGATCTCCTGTAAGTTATGTGGATCATCACGTTCAACCGACATTGGGAGACGACATGTTGCGAGATAAGTGGCGATTGTGCTGTCTGGTCCTCCTGGGCGCGATTGGGATCGTTGCCGGCGCGGTGTATGCCGCGCAGAGCGGCGAGACGGAAGTACGAGTCGCGGTACAGCGGCACGACGACGGCCGCGTGGAAGTGGCCGTGCAGCAACGCGAGGCCGACGGCGGCTGGGGCGATCGACAACTTCCCACGGCGCGCTTCCTGCCGCCCGGCGTGAGCGGCGAGTGGCGGGCGTCGTCGCCGGTGAGCGTGGGCGTCGGGCCGGCGATGTCGGACGGCGCGATGCCGCACGGATCGATGCCGTCGGGCGACGGTCCAGGCGAGCCGTACTGCGTGGTTCACCACGGAGCGGATACCGATCCCTTCTGGTTCGCATTCAACCAGACGGCGCTCGGCAGTGCCGCGGCGCTTGGGCTGACCAACGTGGAGGTAAAGGGCGAGCCGGACGTGGCCGCGCACGCCGCCGCGATCGACGACTGCGTGAAGCGTGGCGCGCTTGCCATCGCCACGACGATTCCTGACCCAGACGGTTTGCGCGATTCGCTGGTAGCGGTCCGCGGCAGCGCCTTCCTGATTACTTTCAACTCCGGCGCGGAAGTCGCCGGGCTTGTCGGATCGACGGTCCACTACGGTCTGAATGACCGAGTTGCGGGTGCGTTGGCCGGCGGCGAGTTCAATGCCGCTGGAGTGACCGGCACCGTCCTCTGCGTGCTACACGAGCCGGTGAACATCGGACTAAGGGATCGCTGCGACGGCCTTGAATCCAGCTACGGCGGCTCGGTCGAGCGCGTCAGGATCACTGCCGGCGATCTGACCGATCGGGCCTCTCACATCGCTGCGGGCCGCGAGATCGCGGCCGCCATCATGGCGAGCCAGGCCGAGGGCGTCGTGGTCCTCAATGGGGCGCTGGCCCAGACGGCCACGGGAACTGTGGCTGCTATCCGTAGCGAGGCCAAGGTCGGAGTGATTGGGGCTGCAGTGGCAGCGCCGTTCCTCGTCGACGACGGCGCGCTCTTGTTCGCCATCGCTGATGGCTCTCAGGAGCAGGCGACGCACGTGCTGCTGGCGCTGAAGAACATCGACGTGAATCCTGCCGCCCGCGCGCTGCTAAGCCTGTCGGCAGCCCAGGCCCAGGCGACGACCACAATGCTGATTCGCCCCGTGGTCCTGAACCAGGCCTACATCAGCAACTTCCCGCCGAACTGGAGGGCCCAGGCCTGCGCGCTGGCGCAACAGTTCGCCGCCCAACTGGTCTCAGAGTTCTGCCCCGAATAGCCAGGAACAAGGAGAGTAACTCCCGAGGGCGGGCCAATCGGCCCGCCCTATTTTGGTTTCCGGCTCTACGGAGGAAGATTCCTCCAAACAGCACTGCGAATCGGCGAAGGCCGTCAGGTGCAGCGGGTGCAGTGAACGGAGGGCGGCGCGTTAGCAGCTGTACCGATTAGATCTGTGATTCTGGTCAGATCCGATAGAAACCAATCGTCATCTCGAGCTATTCGCTCGCAGAGTTGTACATGTACGGAATCCCCGGACCGCCTGCACCATGCGACCCAGAGCTGCGCAATCGGATGTACCCCGCGCTGAACATTCTTGGGGTCCTCAGCCAAGAGAGCGTAGGCATGTAGCTGCCTCGCAACAAACAGGGAACTGAACTCGCTTCGCGTGGCGGTCGACGGCCTAATCAGGGCGAACCCTCCGGTTGCCAACTTGAGAGGCACTGGAAGCTCACCCGAAACCACAACCGGCTCGGGATACGAACCCAAGGTGAACGGCTCTGTCGACAGGCGAAGAGCCGCGCTCTGAAACGTTCCCAACGGGAGCTGAGCGCTCACATCAAGAGACGAGAGGCCAGCGAAGGCGCGATTAGCTCGGTAGCGAGTGCGCGTGCGCTTGCCTCGGTGGTCGGCCGCGGCGAGGTCTTCGCCATCGCGCCAGAATCTTTGAATGCAGCGGTCACAACTGGCGTAAGAGGCCAGCTCTGAGACCTTGAACCGCAGGGTTGCGGAAAACGGACTATTCACTGAAATCCCCGTTCATGCAGAGGGTGCGAGTCGTGAAATCGCATCAGAGAACGGAGACCTTGAGGCGTCAAGACCATCGGACTAGACTTGCCATGGCTGCAGCGCGGGGGCTAGGTTTGCAAGCACAGCCCCGGAGCCGCGTCCTCTGAGCGATCTCCCACGAGGTCGCTCATTTTGCTTCCCTGTAGACGCTAGTACCTGTTTACGAACTCACCAGGGGGAATGAGCTACAGGCGCGGGCCTTGCCCGTCAGTTTCGTTTTCGACTTTTCGTGTCTCTCGCATTTCACTCGAATGGCAGATCGCCAGATTCGACCTTCGTTGGAGGCCCTGCAGCACTCGAAGAATCTGCCGGCGCTTCCTCGCGACTCGGTATCGGCTCTCCGTCCAGCATTCGGAACATGCTGGGTCCCGCCTTCGTGAACCGCTCACTCTTTCCAAGGTGGTAGTACAGAGATGCCTGGGCTGTTGCCGTGTTTCTGTACCTGTCGGGAGCAAGCGTCAGCACGTGCTCGGCGAATTCGTGCAAGGGAATGGTGCCTTCATGCGCAGATGCGAACGCGGCGGCCTCCTTCACGATGTCCACCTGCTCGGCTCCATCGCCGACAAGTTTTCTCCGCACTCTCGGCTTTCCTGAGGCTGGGTGGCGTCGCGTAATGTCTCGCTCGAGTTCCCTTTGTCGTTCAACGGACCGGAGTTCGCGGAGCGCTCTCTCTGCCCGTACCAGAGGGTCGCGGATGCCTATGAAGCCCCGCTCCGCTGACTGCTGCGGCTGATGAGCAGCGCCTTCAAGGGATACTGCTGCTCCTTCCAGTGTTCTCTGTTCTTCCAGCAGACGTACCAACTCCTCGAGATCCTGTATGGCGCTTGTAGTCTGCGCATGAATCGCGGGGCTAAGTGAACGAGCCTTCTCACGCAACACTCTCACTGCGGTTCGATCGTTTCTGTCCATCATGTCCCTGTCCAATTGCTGTGAGTCATTCTCTAAGAGGCCTATATCAGTCTAGCAGTTCGGAACACGTTTCGTCGGAGCCATCCGCCGCCGACGCCGCTCTGTTAACCTCGATGCATACCGCATCCGAAACGGGAGGATCGCTCCGCATGGTTACCGAGACACGACCTACGACACTGGTTGGCGTTAGCCATCCGCTTGACCCCTTGACCGCTGATGAGATTTCGGCGGCTTCTCAGATTGCCTCCTCGCACGAGGCTCGGGATGGGTGGCGATTTCCCCTAGTGGCTCTGGACGAGCCGGCCAAGGATGTGGTTCGCGGATTTTCGGAGGGGGACGCGATTGAACGGCGGGCTCTGGTCCTGCTGCATGACATCACGACCGGGGACTCGGTCGAGTGCGTGGTTGACCTGGGCTCGGAGTCGGTGGTTCGCTGGACTCCTCTGGAGGGGCAGCAGCCGTTTCCGTTGATGGAGGAGTTTGGGCGGGCGGTGGAGGCGGTTCGCTCGGACTCTCGCTGGCTGGCGGCGATGAAGTCCCGCGGGTTCAGCGATGAGCAGATCGAGCTGATCCAGATCGACCCCTGGCCGGGCGGCAACTTCGGCACCGCCTGGGAGAACGAGCACCGCACGCTCAAGGCGATCTCGTACCTGCGCGATTCGGAGGAGTCGAACGGGTACGGGCGGCCAATCGAGCATGTGATGGCCGTGGTCGACCTGGTCGCGAACAAGGTGATCGACGTCGTCGACGAGCCCGGTCCGCCGGCGCCGGAGACCTCGCTCGACTACCGCTACAACGACATCGCGCCGCGCGAGGGCCTGCAGGCGCTCGACATCGTCCAGCCGGACGGCGTCTCGTTCACCCTCGACGGCCATCTGCTGTCCTGGCAGAAGTGGCAGATGCGCGTCTCGCTGCATCCGCGCGAGGGTCTGGTCCTGCACCAGATCGCCTACAACGACGACGGCGAGTTGCGGCCGATCTGTTACCGGGCGTCGATGACCGAGATGGTCGTGCCTTACGGCGACGCATCGCCTACGCAGTACTTCAAGAACGCGTTCGACTCGGGCGAGGTTGGCGGGCTGGGCCGGCTGAGCAACTCGCTCGAGCTGGGTTGCGACTGCCTCGGCGAAATCGTCTACCTGGACGGTTATGTGACGAACGAGTTCGGCGGTTCGCGCACGATCAAGAACGCGGTCTGCATCCACGAGGAAGACTTCGGCATCAACTGGAAGCACACTCGAGTCGAGAACGACATCCCGGTCTCCGAGGTGCGGCGTACGCGGCGGCTGGTGGTGTCGGCGATCGCCACGGTTGGCAACTACGACTACGGCTTCTACTGGACGTTCTACCCGGACGGCTCGTGGGAGCAAGAGGTCAAGGCGACCGGGATCGTGCAGACGATCGCCGCCGACCCCGACGACCCGCAGATCACGCGTCACATGATCGCGCCCGGTCTGGCCGCGCCGATCCATCAGCACTTCCTCTGCTTCCGGATGGACATGGAGGTCGACGGTGGGACGAACACCGTCTACCAGGTCGACACGCAGCCGCTGCCGGCGGGTCCGGAGAATCCCCACAATAACGCGTTCACGGCGGTTGCGAAGCCGCTGCTGAGCGAGACCGATGGCGAGGGCGTGGTCAACGCGGCTTCGGCGCGTCACTGGCGGATCGCCAACACGAACAAGGTCAATCACGTCGGCCATGCGCCGGCCTACCTGTTGGTCCCCGGCGAGACGGTCGCAATGATGGCCGGTCCAGAGGCGGCAGTCCGTGGTCGCGCCGGCTTCACCCAGAAGCAGCTCTGGGTGACGCCTTACGACGATTCGGAGTTTTATCCCGCGGGCAACTACCCGAATCAGAGTCTGCCGGGCGAGGGCATACCCGCCTGGGTCGCGGCCGACCGCGAGATCGCGGACGAGGATGTCGTGCTCTGGTACACGGTGGGGATGAATCACATCGTGGTGCCCGAGGACTGGCCGGTCGCGCCGGTGCATCGCAGCGGATTCAAGCTGCGCCCGTCGGGCTTCTTCAGCCATAACCCGGCACTCGACCTGCCGGCTCCCGACCACTGCGCGCACGACATGGAGCATGAGGGCCACGAGCACTCGAACCACGTTGGCCACAACGGTCACAGCTAGGAGCGGCGGTGGTCACGGAAGCTGCAACGGGGACGCATTTCCTCGACCCGCTGTCGGCAGATGAGATCGTTCGCGCATCGACGATCATCAGCGAGCACCTCGGCTCGCCGGATTCCTTGCGCTTTCTCCTGGTCGCCGCCCTCGAACCACGGAAGGGCGCCGAGGCAACGCCGCGCTGCGCAGAGGCCGTCTGCATCGACATCGGGACGGGCCTGACCACAGAGGTGGTCGCCGACCTTGAAGCGGGTGTCGTGACATCGGTCACCGAGCGTGCGGATGTGCAGCCACCGGCATTATTCGAGGAATACGAACGGGCAGACGCGACGATTCGCGCGGACGACGGTTGGCGCTCGGCGATGCGCGGTCGCGGACTCAGCGACGAGCAGATCGATCTGTCCTTTATCCACCTCTGGCCGACCGGCAACTTCGGCTCCCGTTGGGAGATGGAGCACCGCATCCTCAAGGGCATCGTCTACCTGCGCGACGAACCGGAGGACAACGCCTACGGGAGGCCGGTCGAGGGCCTTATCGCGATCGTCGACCTGGCCGCGGATTGTGTGCTCGAAGTGGTCGACGAACTGTCACCAGCGCCGGCGATCTCATCGCTCCGCTTCGACCACGACCACGGCGGACCGCCTCGAGAAGATTTGAAACCGCTCGACATCGTCCAACCTGACGGACCGTCGTTCACGCTTGAGGGTCACCTGCTCAAGTGGCAGAAGTGGCAGATGCGCGTTTCCCTGCATCCGCGCGAGGGACTGGTGCTGCACAAGATCGGATACGAAGACAGCGGCCGATTGCGGCCGATCTGTTATCGCGCGTCATTGGCCGAAATGGTCGTGCCCTACGGAGACGCTTCGGTCGGGCACTACTTCAAGAACGCATTCGACTCGGGTGAGTGCGGCATCGGACGGTTGGTCAACTCGCTGGAGCTTGGCTGCGACTGTCTGGGTGAGATTGTGTACCTCGACGGTGTCGTCACCGACGAACGCGGTGGCGCGAGGACAATTACGAACGCGATTTGCATCCACGAAGAGGATGCCGGGTTGCTCTGGAAGCACACCTATCGGCATCCCGACGAACGCGGGACTCAATCCTGGCTGCGGCGCTCGCGGCGGCTGGTGATCTCGACGATCGCCACGGTCGACAACTATGACTACGGCTTCTACTGGTACTTCTACCAGGATGGTTCATGGGAGCACGAAGTCAAAGCGACCGGCATCATCCAGACGATGGCCATCGAAGACGACGACCCACAGGTCACGCGCCACAGGATCGGTCCGCGGTTGGCCGGTGTACATCATCAGCACTTCCTCAGTTTCAGGCTGGACATGGAGGTCGACGGACCCCAGAACACGGTCTACGAGGTTGACACCGTGCCGTTGCCGCCGGGTCCGGAGAATCCCTACCACAACGCCTTCACGGCGCAGGCGACCCCGATCCGCGACGAGTCGCAGAGCGGTCGAGAAGTCGAATCCGCCGCGGCTCGCCACTGGCGGATCGCGAACGACTCGATCAGCAATCCGATCGGGGAGCCGACAGCCTATGTGCTCACACCCGGCGCCACGGTTTCGATGATGGCGGGCGAGCAGTCGATGATCGCGCAGCGGGCTGCGTTCGCGCGCAAGCAGCTCTGGGTGACGGCCTACGAACCGGCGCAGCGCTTTCCGGCCGGCGACTATCCCGCACAGAGCGAGCCAGGACTTGGGATTCCAGCGTGGGTTGCCGAGAATCGCCCGCTCGAGCAGGCCGACATCGTGCTCTGGTACACGGTCGGCATGAATCACCTCGTCCGACCCGAGGACTGGCCAGTGATGCCGGTCCAGCGGGCCGGCTTCGGCATGAAACCGTGGGGGTTTTCCGACCGCAACCCTGGTCTCGATGTGCCACCGCCGGACCACTGTGAACGTGACACGGCGCTCGGGTCGAGTCAGCACGCTCATCACTCGCACAACAGTCACTGTTAGCAATCAATGACAGAGCAGCGCAGGACGTTGGCCTCGAAATCGGGCATAGTGGAGGTAGTGGCTTCCGGCGGGGCGCCTGATTGTGAGGGTCGTGGATGGTCTCCGGGGTCTCTGCGATGAGCGGACTTGAAGCGTTCGAGGAGTTGGAATCCGAGGTCCGGTCGTATGTGCGGGCCTGGCCGGCGGTCTGGTCGCGGGCGCACGGTGCGTCGCTGTGGGACGAAGCCGGGCGGGAGTATCTCGATTTCTTTTGCGGCGCCGGCGGTCTGAACTACGGGCACAACGACAACGCGATGATCGAGGCGCTGACTCGATATCTGCGGTCGCAGGGGATCGTCCACTCGCTGGACATGGCGACAACCGCCAAGCGCGATTTCCTCGAGCGATTCAACGACGTGATTCTTAAGCCGCGCGGGATGTCGTACAAGGTGATGTTCCCGGGCCCGACCGGGACGAACGCGGTGGAAGCATCGCTCAAGCTGGCGCGCAAGGTGACGGGACGGCAGGACATCGTCTCGTTCACCAACGCCTTTCACGGGATGACCCTGGGCGCGTTGGCGTTGAGCGGCAACGTGGTCAAGCGGGAGTCGGCGGGGATCCCCCTGGAACACCAGATCACCGCTCCGTACGACGGCGAACTTGGCGCGGATGTCGACAGCGTTTCGGTGCTGGACGCGATGCTGGCCGACGACGGTACGTCGGTGGCGGGCGTGATTGTCGAGACAGTGCAAGGCGAAGGCGGGTTGCACAGCGCAGATGTTGGCTGGCTGCAGCGGTTGGCGGAGTGCTGCAAGCGGCACGAGGTCCTGCTAATCGTGGACGACATCCAGGCCGGATGCGGTCGGACGGGGACATTTTTTTCCTTCGAGCCGGCCGGGATTCAGCCTGATCTGATCTGCCTGTCCAAGTCGATCTCGGGCAGCGGCCTACCGATGTCGCTGACGCTGATTCGACCCGATCTCGACGTCTGGTCGCCGGGCGAGCACAACGGGACGTTCCGCGGCAACAATGCGGCGTTCGTGACGGCAACTGAAGCGCTGAACTGGTGGGTGGATGACTCGCTCGCGGAGGATGTGCATCGCAAGTCGGCGATGATTCGAGCGGAGCTGGCGTCGATCGCGGCCGAGCACGAGTCGATGCGGGCGACGGTTCGCGGACGCGGGTTCCTGCAGGGCCTGCACACGCCGATCGAGGGTCTGGCGTCGAGGATCTGCGCTGCAGCGTTTGAGCGCGGCCTGCTGATGGAGACCTCCGGAGGCTCAGCCTCGGACGTGGTCAAGCTGATGCCCCCGCTGACGATCGAAGACGCGGAGCTTGAGCGCGGTTTGGCCATCCTGCGCGCCAGCGTCGAGACAGTCGCGCCCTAGCTGGGACTCAGCGTCAGGCTGCCCTCGCTGTGGGCCTCGATGTCGTCCCACTCGATGTAGAGCGGGAAGTACTCCATCTCGAGCCACTTGTGGATGTGGTCGTTGTAGTGCGGGCTGTCGGGACGGCCAGAGTTGCCCGGCGGTAGGACGATTCGCGCCCCGTTGAGATTGGACAGATCGAAGATCTGGCGATAGCTGACGCCGTGGTCGGCCGGCTTGTTGATCAGTCCTGTGGCGTTGTTCGGCGTGTTGCCGTCGCCGCCTTTGGGGAAGTCGCCCACGTTGAAGCGAGCGGCGCGCTCGGGGTCTCGGCCGAGGTTGTGACGCCAGGTGACGGGATGCACGTCGCCGTACTTCCATCGGGTTGGGTCACTGCCGTGGCGTTCGCTGAGCACGGTCGCGGTGCTCGCCAGGGCCTCGCCAATGGCGTCGTCCCACGATTGACCGTCCGCCAATGCGAGCGAGCTGTCGCTCTTGAGTTGCTCGTGCAGGATTCGCATCTCCTCGTAGGAGCTCTCGGGAACTCTCGATGGCGCGTTGAAGTAGGGCCGAACGGTCAGGCCGATCAGTTGCTCGCAGAACTCGTAGTAGACCAGGGCCGCCGCGGAATCGATGGCCATATGCCCGTCCCAGTTCGCGAGCAACGAGTGCAGCTCGGGGCTGGTCCCGTTGCCGAGCCTGGCCCGGCCGACGCGTTCTGCGATGAATCTGGCGTGCAGGCTGGTCTGGTCTGACTGGATAGTCGGCATATCGTCCGGCGACCAGTCGTCTCGGCCTTGCAGCAGTTCGCGCAACCGGTCGGCGCGATACGGGGTCTGGCTAAAGCTGAGGTAGTACGGGTAGTCGTCGGTGGTGGTGCGGTTGTTGGCGGTGATGATCACGCCGTTGGCGGGATTCAGGTCCTGCGGCAGCTCATCGGCGGGGATATCGCCGATCCACTCGTGCTCGCCGTCCCAGCCCTTGACCGGGGTGAGGTTGGCCTCGCGAATCGGAATCCGGCCGGTGTACTGATAGCCGATGTCGCCCTGCTGGTCGGCGAAGCAGAAGTTGCCCGAGATTGAGTCGTAGCGGCGGAAGCCCTCTCGGGCGTCATGGATGTTGTCGGCGGTGAAGATCGTCAGCATGCCGTCGAAGTCGTGGCACGGATCTGACAGACCGAATCGAGCGGTCAGGACTTCGTCGTCCGTTTGCGGATCACCGTGCACGACCGGACCGTGTCGGGTCGACCAGACGGTTTGCGTGACCGATTCCTCACCACGGATCTCGATGACCTCATCCCGGCGCTGCAGCGGCTCGGAGTCGTCGAGCCACTCCGCCTCGGGACCTGCTCCGTTGCGCACGATCCGCTCCCGGTAGACATCCCAACGGTCGCCCTGGGCGTGGGTCATGGTCCAACCGATTTGTGTGTTGTGTCCGTAGTAGACCGGACCTGGATAGCCAGGACTGCATGGTCCGGCGACGGTGAACTCCGGGCACTGCATGTGCATCACGTACCACTGCGGGGGAACGCTGAAGGCGAGGTGCGGATCGCCGACGACCAGCGGTTTGCCGCTGGCCGTGTGCGCGCCATCGATGACCCAACAGTTGGAGCCGTCGAGTCCTCCGCGCCGGGTTCCGGGCTCTGCCTCCAGGTCGGCGAGCGCGCCTGCGAAGGCATGCGCGCCATTGGTCCACGAGGCGCCCGCCGGGGCGATCAAGGCGGAATCTGCAGGGACATCGGGGATCAGCGCCTGCAGCGCTTCGACTCCCAGCCGAGCGGCGACCTCTCCGTTGCCGATCTTGGTCGCCCAGTGGACGTTGGCCGAGACCATCTTGAGGATGGCGAGCGAATCGACCGGCGACCAGGGCTGCATTTCGTGGTCGAGCAATCCGAACTCGACGGGAGCGGGTCCAGCAGCGATGGCGGCGTTGATGCCGTCGGCGTAGGCCTGGAGGATTAATCGCGCCTCGTCCGACTGCTCTTCCCACTCGCGCGCAGCATCGCGGCCGAAGCCGAGGGCGCGGTTCATCCTGTCGATTCGCAACAGGCCCTTGTTCAAGAGCGAGGCGGCGCGTCCGTGCGCCATGTGGCGGTAGAGTTCCAGCTGCCAACCGCGGTCCTGGCCGAGGCAGAATCCCTGAGCGAAGAAGGCGTCGCGGACAGATTGCGCCTCGGCGTGAGGGACGCCCCAACGGTCGCGGACAATGCGTACGGGGCGCTCCAGGCCCTCGGCCTGCAGTTCACCGTCGATCTGGGGAAGTGTGAGCTGTTTCGTCATGCCTGCCACTCCGTGGTCTGGTTCCGCTGTTCGCCATGAATGGTAGTCCCGCCCCTTGTGGGTGAGGCTCCCCTACCTGACGCCCATTGCTGCGCCCGCGGCGTTGCGGGTTATGTCGCGGACTGTTCAACGTTATGCTCGTGAGCAGTTTCGATTATGAACCTAGTTCCTTTGGGGGCAGCATGAAGCATCTCGGTAAATCGCACCTGGTGACGTTGCTCATCGGACTGGTGCTGGGAGCGATCGCGCTAGGCGCCGTTCAGGCTGCGATCAGCGTGACGAGCGACGTACGGATCGGCGTCAAGCGACTCGACGACGGCCGTGTCGAGGTCAAGCTGCAGCAGCTCGATGAAGAGGCCTGGGTCGACCTTGACGCCGCTGACGCTCGGTTCCTCCCGACGGACGCAGAGGTCGATCGGTGGCGCTACAGCTCGTCAATCGCGGTGGTTGGGACGGTTGAGACAGAGCCCGTGGTCCGAGCGGATCCGCCTGTGATGTGCGTGCATGGTCACGCGCATCCTCGCGACGATCGATTCTGGCGCTGGGCGCTCGCGGCGTCCGACGTGGCTACGTTCCAGTACGGCGTCGACGTGCGGCTGTACGGCGCCACCGATGCCGAGCAGCACGTCAACGGCATCCGGGACTGCATCTCGCATGATCCAATCACGATCGCCACATCGCTTCCGTACGCGGAAGAGTTGGAAGAGGTGTTGGCCGAGGCGAGGGCTGCGGGCATTCACGTCGTGACCTTCAACTCCGGCGCGGACGACGCGGCGACGGTGGGTTCGTTGGTGCACATCGGACTCGACGACTTCGGCGGCGGCGAGCGCGCGGGCGACGAATTTAACCGGCAGGGCGTGAGCGGCACGTTGCTCTGTGTCGTGCACGAGGAGGACAACGTCGGCCTGCACGACCGCTGCGACGGCATTGGCGAGACGTACGAGGGCGGCGATGTCGAACGGATCTCCGTGGATCTGACGACTGCCGAGGCGCTTGGCGCGGGCCATGCCGAACACTCGCGGCCCGAGCACTTGCAGACATTGATCGCCGAGCGCATCGCTGAGGGCGGTGTCGGCGCCATCCTGACGCTCAACCACGACAGCGCTGTTGCCGCGATGTCGGCGATCGAAGAAGCGCAAGCCGAGATCGCGCTGGCGAGCTTCGGATTCAGCGACACTCTGGCCGATGCGGTCCGCGATGGGCAAATGCGGTTTGTGGTCTGGGATCACCCGGTAGCGCAGGGTTACCTGGCGGTTTCCGGGATGGCCATGGCTTACACGCTGGAGCTAAGTCAGCTCAATCCCGGAGTCTTCCTGAATGGAGCGAAGATTCTGATCGAGCCGACCCTCGCGAACCAGGAGCGCGCCGCCGAGCTGAAGTCGATGTTCGCCGGTCCGCCGCCGAGTCCTCCGGATGAATCGGACGAGGCCGAGGGCAACTGAGGCATCGGCTGAGGGAATCGGTCTCGGAGCATCGGAGGCGCGGCTGGTCTGCTTGATCAGCCGCGCTTCGCATTACAGACTGGTCAGACTGGTCGGACTGACGCCGTCAGACGCGGTGGAACGCCGACAACAAGCGGGACAAGAGCATGCGATACATCATCTACGGCGCGGGCGGGATCGGCGGCGGGATTGGCGCATTGCTGCAGCTTGCCGGTTGCGATGTCGTGTTGATCGCACGGGGGGCGCACCTGGAGGCGATGCAACAGCATGGATTGCTGGTGCGCCGTCCGGGAAGTGAGCAGCGGGTACCGGTTGAGGCTGTGGGGCATCCCTCCGAGTTGACGCTGGGCGAGGGCGATGTCGTCATCCTGACGATGAAGGGACAGGACACGGCGGGTGCGCTGGACGACCTCGAGCGCTGCGCCGGACCGGAGATACCGATTGTCTGCGGCCAGAACGGCGTCGCCAACGAGCCCGCTGTGGCGCGTCGATTTGCCAATGCCTACGGAATGCTGGTCGTGATGCCGGCGACGTTCCTTGTCCCGGGTGAGATCGCGCTGTTCGGCGAGCCAAAAGCGGGGCTGTTGGACAGCGGGCGCTATCCGCGCGGCGTGGACGAGACGATCACTCAGCTTTGCGCCGACCTGTCAGCGGCCGGGTTCAATGCGCAGCCCGACGCCAACGTGATGCGACTGAAGCACGGCAAGCTGCTTGACAACCTGGGCAACGCGGTCGGTGCGCTTTGCGGCGTGGAGGCGCTGCGCACGGCCCGCGACGACGCTCGAGCCTTCATGGGGCGGATGCGCGAGGAAGCGCTCGCCTGCTACGCAGCGGCCGAAATCGAGTATGCCTCGCGGTCGGAGGTCGGTGAGCGGCGGGCCGCGACGTTCACGTCCGGTGATATTCCCGGCGTTGAGCGGGGCGGGAGTTCGACCTGGCAGTCGTTCCGACGAGGACGGCCGGCGATTGAGACGGACTGGCTGAACGGGGAGATCGTCCTGCTCGGACTGGCACACGATCTACCCACACCGGCCAACCGAGCGCTGCAACTGATGGCGAAGCGGGCACTGCGGGCGGGCCTGCGCGAAGGGGCGGTGCCGCTGGAGGAGATTGTCGCGCTCGAGGAACAGCTGGCGGCCTCGTAGGCCTCGCTAGCCGGCCAGTCCCTCGACCACGCGCGCGTTGGGCAGACGGGCCAGCTCGTCGGCCTTCACGCCCAGCTTGAGCGAACGGCTGCCGCCGCCCAACCACATCACGGCGTCGCCGCTGATCCGGGCATCGATCAATATGGGAATCTCAGCGGGCAGATCGAACGGGGTGACGCCGCCGGAGAGCATGCCGGTGACCGCTTCTGTCTCCTCGAACGAGGCGAATGAGCATTTCCGTACGCCCATTTCCTTGCGCACCGTGCGGTTGACGTCGAGTCGTGTGTTGGCGAGCACGAGGCAGGCGGCATAGCTCTTCGGTTCCTTCTTCGAGGCCACCAGGATGGTGTTGACCGACGCCTCGTGCGGAATACCGAAGACCTCACAGAAGACAGCGGTGTCCGCCTGGTCGGGTCGGCAGGCGATGGTCTCGTAGCTGATCTGGTTGTCGGCCAGGAATTTGCGGACCCTGGCTTCAATCGCGTCGGCGGCTGGGTCGGAGTCGGTCATCTGGGGTCCCAAAGTGTGCAATCTGGGTTACGAAGGGTTATATTACGCGGACGCGTATTGCCGACACCGCGGAATCGTGTCCGACGGCTGTCCGGCCGTAGCCACTGAGGAGCGAAACATGGAAGAGCGAAACTACTGGAAGCGGATGCAGCGCAAGCGGCTCAGTCGTCGGTCCCTGATGTCAGCCTCAGCACGGGCGGGCGTCGGCGCGGCCGGTTTGGCGCTGGTCGGTTGTGGTGACGACGATGACGACGCCCAGCCCGCCGCGGCGCAGGCCCAGCCGCAGCAACAGCAGCAGGCGCAGCCACAGCCGGCGCAACAGCAACAGACTGCCGCCCAGCAGCAGGCTCAACAGGCTGCCGCGCAGCAGGCGACGACTCAGCAAGAGGTACAAGAGGAGGAAGCGGTCGCCCTGCTCCCCGGTCAGTTGACGGCCGAGGAAGAGGCGATGTCGCTGACGCCGGAAGAAGAGTGGCGACTGCGCTTCCACTGGTCCAAGCTGCAAAACCTGCCCGGTCAAGCGGATGGCCCGCGCTACGGCGGCGAGTGGACGTTGGCTCACCTGCCGGTGGCGAACTGGAACGTGGTGGGACCGCAGGCGAACATCATGGCCGCCTTCGCGCCCATGTTCTACAACCAGCTCGTCGTCTTCCCGATGGACGACTGGGCGAACGCGCACTACTACGAGATCGAAGGCGACGTTGCCAAGGCCTGGGAAGTCCCGGACGACACGACCATTGTGTTCACGATTCACGATGGGGTGCAGTGGCAGGACAAGCCGCCGCTGAACGGTCGCACGTTGACCGCTGAAGACGTCAAGATCGCATATGACGCGCTTCGAGACGGTTCGTTCCTGGCCCACGAGGGTGAAGTTGACCCGGTCCCGGTGCAGGCATCGTCCTACACCGCAGTCAAAGACATCGACTTCGACAACGCGTCGAACACGGTGCGCTTCAACCTGTTGGAGCCGGCGGCATATCTGCTCAACAACATGCTGAACCCGTTCCACCAGATTGCGGCGCCGGAGTTCATTACCACCGACTACACGGTGCTCGATGACTGGCGCAACACGGTTGGGACCGGTCCGTTCATTCTCGACTTCGTCGAGCAGGGGGCGGAATGGAAGGCGTCGAGGAATCCGAACTACTTCAAGCTGGATCCACGAACGGGCAAGCAACTTCCGTATCTCGACGCTCTGCACGGTCCAGACTTCGTCAACCAGCGCGAGTCGGAGTGGGCGGCCTGGGAAAGCGGCGTGATCGACCGTCTGACGATCCAGGACATCGCCGACTACGAACGCGCCCTGGATACGCAGCCCGACACGGTTGTACAGGTCACGGCGCCGCCGCCAGGGTGGCAGCCCTATCTGTCCTTCCACAACCTCGACGAACCGCCCTTCAACGACATCCGCGTTCGCCAGGCACTCGCACTCGGCCTGAACCGCGAGGAGCAGAAGCTCGGCGTCTACGACGGCCTCGCCGCTGCCGGATACGGTCAGAACTGGACATTCTTCCGCGACGACGATTCGCCGTGGGGATTCCGTGAGTGGCCATGGACGCCGGCGGAGCTGGGTGAGTTCGGCGACTTCGATGCCGCCAAGGGTCGGCAGTTGCTCGACGCCGCCGGCTACAACGAAGACAATCAGCTTGAGTTCGAAGCGACGTTCCACGCCGTCGCCGGTGTGTACCTGAACCTCTTCGAGCTCTGCCGCCAGCAGTGGAACACGAACCTCGGCATCCAGGTCAACCACTTCCAGGTTGACCTCGAGACCTGGCTGGGGCGGCTCGTCACCCGCGACTTCAAGGACTCGCTGTTCACCTGGCTGATCGGCGCAGAAATGGATGCCGACGGACTGGCCTACGGCAAGCTGCATAGTGAAAGTCCCGGCAACTTCTACGGCATCTCCGAACCGGACGTTGACGAGTGGTGCATCCAACAGCGCCAGGAACTCGACGTCGACAAGCGATCGGAGATTCTTGAGAAGATCCGCGTGCGCGAACTCGAGAACATGTGGCGCATCTTCGCCGTCAACCCGTATCGGATTGCCGGGCGTCGTGGTTACCTGTTCAACGAGATGGACACGTACAACGCCTGGAACCCGGGCTGGGGCGCCACAAACACGGAGCGGATCTGGGAGAACAACCCCGACTTCCCGCGTGCGTAGTCGCAGCAGAATCTAGACGGCACAACATCCCAAACCGCCTGGTTTGGGATGTTGTGACTGTACGAAAGCGGAGACGGGAGGCGCCACAGCATGTCCGGCTACATCGTCCGCCGTTTGATTGGTGTGGTAGTCGTCGTCTTCCTGCTCTCCGTGATCTCGTTCATGTTGGTCAACGCCTTCCCCGGCAGCACCGCTGAGCGATTGCTATCGGAGAGTCCGCAGGGTGGGGCGCTCACTCAAGATCTCATTGACCGCTTCAACAGAGAGTTGGGGCTGGACCGGCCGGTCATCGAACGGTACGGCGACTGGTTGTGGAACGCACTGCAGGGCGACCTGGGCCGCTCGTTCGCGACGTCCGAGAGCGTCCTCAACGAACTCAAGATTCGCTTACCTCGGAGCATCGAGCTGGTGATCATCGCCAGCCTGCTCTCGTTCTTGATCGCAATTCCCGTGGGCGTCATCTCAGCCGTCAGACAGAACACCCCGGCGGACTACGCCGGGCGCATCTTCACGATCCTGGGATTGGCGATCCCAAATTTCCTGTTGGGCATCCTTGTGGTGTCGTTTGTGGCCAAGTGGATCGGCGTTTCGCTGGCGACATTACCGTCGCCGTATATCTGGGATGACCCGATCACCAACCTCGAGGCATTCATCGCGCCCTCATTGGTGCTCGCCGCCTCGCTGATGGCGACGCTGATGAGAATGCAACGATCGCAGCTTCTGGAAGTCGTGCATGAGGACTATGTGCGCACCGCGCGAGCAAAAGGCCTGTCAGAGCGCGTGGTCGTCATGCGCCATGCTCTGCGCAACTCGTTCATTCCGGTGCTGACGATCTTCGCCAATCAGTTCGCCTTCCTGATCTCAGGGGCTGTGATCGTCGAGTACATCTTCCGCATCAATGGTGTGGGAGCGCTGCTTGTGACTTCCATTCGACGCGCCGACTTCCCGCTCGTGGTCGGTGTCGTGGTCGTGATTGGCTTCGGGGTGGTCCTGATCAACCTCATCACGGATCTCAGCTACGCGTGGATCGACCCGCGGATTCGGTACGGCTAGGAGTAACGAACCATGGCCTCAGCGATCGGTTCCGCAGACGAGATTGTCGAAGCTCTGCCCAGCCGGGGACGCAATCGCATGCGCCGGCTCGGCCATCTGGCACGACAGCGACCACTTGGGGCGCTCGGTGCGGTGATTATCTTCATCCTGGTCGTGGCTGCATTGTTCGGCCAGGACATCTCGGCCTACGGCAACACGATCGTCCCCGGCTTCGCTCCACATCCGGCCGAGCGAGCAGATCCGATCAACAAGCTGCAGGGCCCGACCTGGCCAGACCATATCGCCGGCACTGACGTGATCGGTCGTGATCTCTTCAGTCGCATCATTTTCGGCGCGCGCACGGCGATGATTATCGGAATCGCCGCGACGGGAATCGGGATCGCTATCGGAACGCTGATCGGTACCGTCTCTGCCTATGTCGGTGGGTTTGGCGACCTGTTCATCCAACGTGTATCCGACTCGATGCAAGCGCTGCCACCGTTGGTGTTGATGATGGTGCTGGTGACCATGCTGTCGCCCGGCATTGGGACGGTGGTGTTTGTCATTGTGATCTTCCTGGTACCGGGGACTCAACGTGTCATTCGCGGCACGGTCTTATCGATCAAGGAGTTCACGTACATCGAGGCGGCCCGTTCCGTTGGAGCCACCGCGCCGCGGATCGTCCTCAGACACATCGTTCCCAACATCGTGGCGCCGATCATGGTGCTCGCGACGATCACGATCGGCGGGACCATCCTGGCTGAGGCCGCGTTGTCGTTCCTCGCGCTGGGCGCGAACTCAGCCGAGAACCCGACCTGGGGATTCGTGCTCTACGAGGCGACGCAGCGCGGCAATCTCACCCGTTGGCCGTGGTTGGCCTTGACGCCGGGCGCGGCGATCACGCTCGTCGTCTTCGCCTTCAACGTGTTCGGCGATGCGATTCGTGACATTCTCGACCCTCGGCTCCGGGGAACCGGAGCGGGCGCGTAGGCGTCGGGAACCTTTTGGCGGTCTCCGTCGTTTGATCTATCGGAGGGACCGAGTGGTCAGACGGTAGAAACTGTCACCCCGCCCGCCCACCGATGTCCGCATGTGAGACATCGGACAACTCTCCGACTGGCCGCCCTCCAGCTGCCTGTGTTGCGCCCCCGCCGAACGGCGGGGGCGCTTCCTTTGCAGACCGAAGGCTCCCCCCTGGGAAAAACCGATGCATTCTCCGCTCCCCCCTCTGGGGGAAGCTGCCGAAGGCTGAAGGGGGTCCCGGTGTCGCTAACTGCTGGGTGGCCCCCTCTGCCTACGGCATCTCCCCCCGCGGGGCGGGGGGAGAGCGGAGCAGAGAGCTCGCTTCGGTCTCCGTTGCAAGACGCTTGAGAAGGCGAGAGGTCACACGCCGATCTTGTTGAGCAGACGGTTGGTGTCGACGACGTGGCGGGTGAGGCCGAGCTTCTCGGGGGCGAGGCCCATCGCCAGACCGAGGAGTTGGGGCACGTGGAGGATGGGCAGGTTGAGGTTGCGGTCGATCACCTTGGCGGCGTCGGGCTGCTGGGCGTCGAGGTTGAGGTGGCAAAGCGGGCAGGGCGTGACGAGTGCGTCGGCGCCCTTGGACTGGGCTTCATCGAGGTGAGTGCCGGCCATCGTCAGTGAGTTCTGCTTGTTCATCGTCAGGATCGGGAAGCCGCAGCACTTGGTCATGCCGTCGTAGGTGACGGTCGTGGCGCCGAGAATCTCGATCAGCTGCTCCAGGCTGTCGCGACGGGTCGGATGGGCGTCGAACTCCAGCGTGCGTTCGGGACGGACGAGGTAGCAGCCGTAGAACGGTCCGAGGTTGAGCTCCTCCAGCGGCCGCGTGATCTTCGAGTTGATCTTGTCGATGCCGACATCCTCGAGCACGATCCAGAGCAGATGACGCGGGTCGACGGAGCCGCGGTACTCGATGCCTTCGGGCGCGAGATGGTGGTTGATGCGAATGCGGTAATCGACGTCACGCAGCTTCTCGGCGGCGAGACGGTGGACGCCGACGCAGGTCGAGCAAATGTCCATCAAGGGCAGGTCCATCTGCTCGGCCATGGCCATGGTGCGGGCGTTGAGCACATCCTGCAGGTACGGTTCGCCGTCGGAGATGATCCCGGCGCCGGTACAGGCGGCGGCCTCGAGTTCGACAAGGTCCATACCGAGATGCTCGGCGACGGCGAGCGTGGACGTGTACAGCTCGGGCGCCGCGCCCTGCGCCACACAGCCGGGCCAGAATGCGTACTTGCTCATGATCTCTGCGTCTCCCGCTCTACCGTGCCGGTGCCGTGGTGTGCAGGGTCGATGGCCTAGTGGCCGCCGATCGCGGTTTCGAACTCGGCGCCGAACGCCTCGGCGTCGACGTCGTGGTGATGCTTCTCGGCCTCGACTTCTTCGAAGATGCGCTCGATTTGCTCGCGGCCATCAGCATTCGCGCCGTGCCGCTGGGCGATCGTGAGGAGTTTGCGCGACTTGAGCAGCCGGATCGCGCCGGGTGTGTAGTCCATCATCTCCTTGTGCGCGGCGAGGTTGCCGGTGAGCAGTCTGCCAATACCGACCGACTGGACCGGCAGCATCATCTCGTCGAGACGGCCTCGCTTGCGCACACCGGACATGAAGCCCTTGTGGTGCCGGACGCCATGATTGTTGACGTGTCCGGCTTCGATCGCGAGGGTGCGCAGCTCCATGATCGCGTCCATCGGCAGGACATCCTTGGGGCACGCCTGGACGCACATGTAGCAGCGCGTGCAATCCCAGATACCGCCCTGTTCCTCGGAGAGGAACTGGAGCCGTTCCTCGCGTTTCGAATCGCGGCTGTCCATGACGAAGCGGTAGGCCTTGGCCAATGCCGCCGGTCCGAGGAAGTTCTCGTCGACGGCAGCGACCGTGCAGTCCGAGTAGCAGGCGCCGCAGTGGATGCAGGTCGAGGCGTGCGACCAGTGGTCGAACTCTTCGACCTTCTGGCGGTACTCGCGTTCCGGCGGTTCTTGGTCCTCGTAGGGCTCGAGCCAGGTCTCGGCGCGCTCGAACTGGTTGAGGAACTTGTTGACGTCCACGACCAGGTCTTTGATCACGTTCTGGTTGCCCTGCGGCCCGACGCGGATCGGGTCACCGCGCTCGGCGGCGGCGTCGACCTGGGTCTGACAGGAGAGCATCGACTGTCCGTTGACCTTCATCGCGCAAGAGCCGCAGATCGCGTGTCGGCAGGACATGCGGAACGAGAGCGTGCCGTCCTGGTCCCACTTGATCGCGTTGAGGCTGTCGAGCACCGTCTGACCGGGCTGGACATCGACGTTGAACGACTCCTCGTACGACTCATCGGTGTCGGGGTTGTAGCGCTCGATGATGAACTCTTGCTGGGCCATGGGTCCGCGCCTGTTCGTTGGTACTCGCTCTGGTTCGGATTCGTTCGCCGCTGGCGCTAGTATGTTCGCTCCTGGAGCGGGAAGGGCTCGCGGAACCTCGGCTCCATGTTGACCGCACAGTATTCGAGCCGGGGACCGTCTTCGCCCTCCTGCGGCCGGTAGGCGAGGGTGTGGCGGTGCCAGTTCTCGTCGTCGCGGTCGGGGAAGTCGCGGCGGGCGTGACCACCGCGCGATTCCTGGCGGGCGATCGCCCCCGTTGTGATCACCTCGGAGTATTCGAGCATGTGACCCAGCTCAATCGCGTCGAGCAGGTCGGTGTTGAAGGTCGAGCCGTGGTCGTCGATTGAGATGTGCTTGAAGCGCTCCTGGTAGTCCTTGACCTCGGAGAGGCACTCCTTGAGCTCGGCATCGTCGCGGAAGACTCCGCACTTGTCCATCATCGTGTCGCGCAACTCGGCGCGAATCTCGCCGACCTTCTGCGAGCCGTCGGCAGTGAGGAAGTGGTCGACCTCGCCGACGGCGTTGGCCATGTCGCCTTCATCGATGCTTGTCGGTTCGAGGTCGTGGACGACGTCGAGAATGCCGCGTCCGGCGCGGCGTCCCATGACGACCGCTTCCAGTAGCGAGTTGGTGCCGAGACGGTTGGCGCCGTGGACCGAGACGCAGGAGGCCTCGCCGGCGGCGAAGAAGCCGGTGATCTCCGGGGCTCCGTCGAGATCCTTGATGCGGACCTGGCCGTTGATATCGCACGGGATGCCGCCCATTGAGTAGTGGGCCGTGGGCTGGATCGGGACGGGCGCATCGAGCGGGTCGATGCCGGCGAAGTCTCGAGCCAGGTGCAGCACCGAGGGGAGGGCGTAGCGGATACGTTCCTCACCGATCGGGCGCAGGTCCATGAAGACTGAGTCCCTGAGCGCGGTGACCCCGCGGCCGGCTTCGATCTCGGATTGTTCGGCGCGGGCGACGATGTCGCGCGGGGCGAGTTCCATGCGGCCGGGCGCGTAGTCTTCCATGAAGCGGAATCCGTCTGAGTTGACGATGTGGGCGCCCTCGCCGCGGGCCGCCTCGGAGAGCAGGATGCCGGAGCCCTGCAGGCCGGTCGGGTGGAACTGGACGAACTCCATGTCCTCCAGCGGGATGCCGGCGCGGTAGGCCATGACGACGCCGTCGCCGGTTGAGGCGAATGCGTTGGTCGTGACGCGGAAGGCGCGGCCGTAGCCGCCGGTGCCGAACATCACCGCCTTGGCTGAGATGGCCTCAATCTGTCCGGAAAGGATGTCGTAGGCGACGAGGCCCTGGCAGACGTTGTCTTTGACCACGAGGTCGAGCGCGTACCACTCGGAGTAGACCTTGACGCCCCGGCGCAGGAGTTGCTCAAAGAGCACGGTGAGGACAGCGTGGCCGGTGCGGTCGGCGGCGTAGCAGGCACGCGGGGCGGTGTGACCGCCGAAGCGGCGCTGGGCGACGCGGCCTTCGTCGTCGCGCGAGAAGGCGCAGCCCATGTGCTCGAGTTCGAAGATGTTCTCGGGGCCCTCGCGGGTGAGCACTTCGGCCGCGTCCTGGTCGACGAGGTAGTCGCCGCCCTTGACGGTGTCGAACATGTGCAGGTCCCAGGAATCCTCGGCAGAGTTGCCGAGCGAGGCGGCGATGCCGCCCTGAGCCGCACCCGAGTGCGAGCGCAGCGGATGGACCTTGGAGAGGATCGCCACGTCGAGCGTCGGGTCGCTTGAGACCTCCAGCGCGGCGCGCATGCCCGCCAGACCCGAGCCGACAATTAACACATCATGCTGCAACATCGTGCTGTCTCCCCCGTCATGAGAGCATGGCGGATACCACGCTCAGTTTCGCACCAATCGCCATTCGGTGGTAGTCGCCTGAGCAGCAGGCTTACTCCTGACCTCGGTAGTGCCTGACGATCTTGCGTCCCAGCGGGCCGACGGCCTGGAGCGCCAGGTACTGGAGCAGAATGACCGACTTGGCGTCGATGATTTCCCCCGCCTCGACCAATTCGATCGCCTCTCCGAGCGGCTTCCACTCGACGATCAGTTCTTCGTCCTCGTCGGCCTCGAGGGGCGATTCGGCGCAATCGCGGGCGATGAAGCCGTGGAGGAACTCGTCGGCGAACCCGGGGGCCACGTAGAAGCCGCGGGCGAAATCGAGGCGGGCGGGGTCGAGACCGACCTCCTCACGCAACTCGCGACGCGCGGTCTGCTCCGGTGATTCGCCGGGATCGAGGCGGCCCGCAGGGAGCTCCAGCAGCGGCCGACCCGTCGGATGGCGCCATTGTCGGACGAAGGCGATGTTGCCGTCGTCGCGGAGGGCAAGGATGACAACGGCGTCGGGATGCTCGACGACCTCGCGTCGGGCGCGGCGGCCGTCGGCCATGGCGACCTCATCCACGCGGACGTTGATCCGTGAGCCGCTGAAGACTTGCTCGGAGGTGAGCACGGTCTCCTTGAGCGGATCTGGCATGGGCCTCACCCTAACTCCCGGCATTCGCGGGGACAGGCTCTCTCCCTCGGGGAGAGGGGACTTGCTACGTGTTGAGCCTGTCGCGCAGGTCGATGGTGACGGCGATTTCGTCGCAGGCGTTGTACTTGGGACAGCGGAAGCACTCGTTCCAGACTTTACGGGGGAAGGCGGAGACGCCTGAGATACGGAATCCCAGCCGCTCGAAAAACGCGGGTGTGGTCGTCAGCGCGAAGACGGTCTTGAGGCCCATTTCGACCGCCTCGCCGAGGCAGGCGTCGACGACGATGCGTCCGAGTCCCTTGCCCTGGGTGCCGGGATCGACGACCAGCGACTTGATCTCGGCCAGATCTCGCCACTCGACATGAAGCGCGCCTGCGGCCAGGAGACGGTTGCCGTTGGGATCCCGAATCACGACGAAGTCGCGGATGGTCTCGTAGATCTCGCCCTCGGTGCGGGGCAGGACATCGCCGGTCGCCTCGAACCAGTATTGGATCAATCGATGGATCTCTGCTGCGTCTGCGACCACGGCCTTCTCGGCCAGCAGGGGTGAATCGACCGGTGTACGGCGATCGAGCGTGATGTCCTCGAGGGCGTGGACTTCCGATTCGCGTTGGCGCAAGGTAGCGGCCGGGGTCGGGCCGATGGCTTCGGAGGTCATGATGCAACCGCCGCGTGCAACAGGTCGGTGGCGCTGGCCCGGTTGGCGTCGCTGACACCGCCGAGCATCTCGGCCAGTTCGACGATACGGTCCTCTTCGGACAGCATGCGCACATCGACCGTGGTCCGGCTCGTGTCGGACGATTTCGAGACGGTGATGTGTTGCGCCGCTCGCGCTGCGACCTGGGGCAGATGCGTGATGCAGATCACCTGACGATGCTCTCCGAGGCGAGCAAGGCGCTCGCCGATCATTCCGCCGCTGCGTCCTCCGAGTCCGACATCGACCTCGTCGAAGACCATCAGCGGTACCACATCACTTTCGCCCAATACGGCCTTGATTGCCAACGTCAAGCGCGCCGTTTCACCGCCCGAGGCTACTCGCTGTAACGGACGCGTCGGCGAATCCGGATTGAAGGCCACATGAAGCTGGACCCTGTCGATGCCGGTCTGGTCGAAACCTACCTGCGCTCCGGCGACGTTGAGCGACCTGGCCTGCTCCGGCGCCGGAATCTGCCCGAACTCGAACTCGACCCTGGCATTCGCCAAGCGCAGGCTTTCGCACTCGTGGGTGACGGCCGCCGCCAGTTCCTCCGCGGCCTGCCGGCGTCGTTGGCTGAGTTCGGTTGCGGCGGCCGTGACGTTTGCTGCGAGTTGCTCGGCCTCTGCCGCGAGTGTGTCGATGTCGGCGGTTTCCTGTTCCAGACGGTTCGCCTCGGCCTCGGCGCGTTCGCCGTAGGCGATCACCTCGGCGACGGTGTCTCCCCAGCGGCGTTTCATCTCGCCGATCAGTGATAGCCGCGATTCGACCTCGCCGAGACGGTTCGGATCGAGCTCCAGCTCGTCGGCATAGACCCTGAGCGCACGTACGGCCTCCGATGCCTGCTCGAGCGCCGACTCGATTGCCTGGGCGATTGGTTCGGCGGACTCGTCGACACTGGCAATTCGGCGGGATGCAGCGAGCGCCTCGCCGAGGACATCCTGGCCCAACGCTTCCCGAGCAACCTCGGCGTCGGCGGCGAGCGTCTGGGCGTTGACCAATCGGCGATGTAGCGCCTGGAGCTGTTCTTCCTCATCGGGCTGGAGGCCGGCGGCTGCGATCTCCGATGCCTGATGACGCAGCAGCGCGATTCTCCTTGCGCGTTCGCGCTCGCCTGTTCTGACGTCGCTCAGCCGGCGATCGAGCGTGTTCAGACGTCTGACCTTCGCTGCGATCGCATCGCGCTGGTGATCGGCGACTGCGAAGCGATCCAGCATGGCGAGTTGTTCGCCTGGTCTCAGCAGGGAGAGATGTTCTCGTTGTCCGTGGATGTCGGCGAGCGTGGGCGCCAGTTCTCGCAGGAGGGTCGTCGTGGCGGCGCGGTCGTTGACGCGGATGCGTCCGCCGAGACGCTGTGAGCCGGGTTGCGGTCGGCTGAGGCTGCGGCGCAGAATGAGCTCGCCGTCGAACGGCAGATCGGCGTCGGACATTGTCCGGGCGACGAGTCCGTAGGCGTCGGAATCCATGAGATCGAAGACCGCTTCGACCTCCGCAGCATCGGCGCCGGGCCGGATCATCTCCGAGTCGGCCGGGGAACCGAGGGCGAAGGCGAGCGCCTGGATGAGGACGCTCTTGCCGGCTCCGGTTTCGCCGGTGATGACGCTGAATCCGCCGTCCAGCGTGAGGTCCACTCGATCGGCCAGCGCGAAGTCACGCAGATGCAGGCCGATCAGCACCGCCGCACTCCTTTAGTCCCTGCAGATCCAGGTGGTTCTTCGAGCACATGTTCATCGTAACGGAAACGGTCGCGTTCCCTCGGTGGCTAGGCGGGATCGGCGTTCTTGGCGTCGAATGCTTCTATCCCCGTGCGGGAAACGGCTTCGATCCGACGCTCGTCGAGCCAGGCGAGACGCTTCCCGAGTTGCGGGAAGAAGGAACGCTCGGCGAAACGGACCAGCCGCGCCAGCGACTCGCTACGTTGCACGTGAACGCCGCCGCCAGGCTTGAGCGCGTATGGTCGCTGGCCATCGACGGAGAGCGAACCGGGATGTTCGCGTCCGAGGCGCAGTTCGATCTCGGCGTCACCGGGCAAGACCATCGGAGCGGCCTGGGCGAGGTGCGGCGCCACCGGGGTGAGGACCACGCTGCGAGCCTGGGGATGCAGGATCGGCCCGCCGGCGGAGAGGGAGTATCCGGTGCTGCCGGTCGCGGAAGCCACGACGACGGCATCGGCCCGCACGACTCCGACCAGGTCTTCTCCGACCCAGACGGCGATGTAGGCCGGCTGCCCGAGGCTGCCCCGGCCGATCATGACGTCGTTGAGCGCGGTCAACGTGCTGGGCGCCTCGCCGTCGACACCGACCGGTTGGGCTTCCAGCATCGCGCGATCCTCAACGACGAAGTTCCCGTTGAACAGGTCGGGAATGTGCTCGTCCAGTTGCTCGGGAAGCAGTTCAGTCAGAAACGCCTGCCGGCCGAGGTCGACGCCGAGGATGAGACAGTCGAAGCCCGCGCTGGCTCGCGCGGCTCGGAGGATGGTGCCGTCGCCGCCGAGGCAGATCAGCAGGTCTGTGTGGGCCAAATGCTCGGTCGAGCGGTCCGGTTCCCAGGGCATCGAGGTCCAGACGTCGACGCCGTGGGCCTTCAGCTTCCTGGCCAGTTCGTCGGCTGAGTTCCTCGCCTCGTCGAGGCGGGGGTGGTAGTAGATGCCGACGCACTGAATGTCACTCACGGCGTACGCAGCCAGACGAACCACTCATAATTGCCCGCCGGACCGACGAGCGGCGACCTGAGGACACCGCCTGTCCGCCATCCCTGCTCGAGTGCCCAGCCGACGACGCTGCTCACCGCCCTGCCCTGAGCGAGCCGATCGTTGACAACGCCTCGCTGATCGACATCGTCGGGGGGGCACTCGAACTGCGGCTTGACGAGGGCAACAACGTCGGATTGCGGCGCGACGGCTCGCGCAATGCAGGGCAGGACTTGCCGCAGTCCGATGAAGGAGACATCAACGGTGGCGAGGTCAGGGGGGTTGGACAGAGGCGGCAGATCGCAGATGTGCGTGCGTTCGAGCACCGTCACGCGTGAGTCTCGACGGAGGGCATCCGAGAGTTGGCCGTAGCCAACGTCGACCGCATGGACGTGCAGGGCGTCGCGGCGCAGCAGCACGTCCGTGAAGCCGCCGGTTGACGCGCCGACATCGAGGCAGATTCGGCCGTCAATGGGAATCGGCCAGACATCGAGCGCGGCGGAGAGTTTCTCACCGCCGCGTGACGCATATGGTCGCGCACCACGGACGCCAATCTCCGCATCGCCGTCGACCTGCATTCCGGCCTGGGAATAGCGCTTGCCGCCGCCGTGAACGCGACCGGCCATGATCAGCGCCCGCGCGGTCAGCAGGTCTGGGGCTGCGCCTCGTTGTACCAGGAGGTCGTCGACTCGAACTCGACGGGATGTCGTGAGCGCCGACCGGCGTGACATCAGGCGCTTTCCTGGCGTGAAGCCAATCCTCCGTCGCCTCGTCGGCGGATTGCTTCGTACTCGACCGCGAGACCCTGATCGTTGAGCAGCAGCGGCCGCTCCTGACGGCGCACGGTGTCGGCGTTGACAACGCACTTCTTCACTTCCGGCCGTCCGGGGACCTCGAACATGACGTCGAGCAGCAGGTCCTCGACCACGGTGCGCAAGCCGCGAGCGCCGGTCGCCTCGGCGATAGCCTGCTCGGCGATCGACTCCAGCGCCTCCGGGGTGAAACTGAGTTCGACACCGTCCATGTCGAAGAATCGCTCGTACTGCCGGACCAGAGCGTTCTTCGGTTCGGTCAGGATGCGCACGAGCGACGCCTGGTCGAGCTGGTCGAGCGTGACCACGACCGGCAGTCGTCCGACGAATTCGGGAATCAGCCCGTACTTCTGCAGGTCGTCGTGGCTGAGATGGTGGAGCAAGTGATCGCGATCTTCGGCGGATCGCGCTGCCGAGCCGAAGCCGATGTTGCGGATACCTGTCGTGATCCTGCGGTCAATGACGTTGTCGAGTCCCTCAAACGCGCCGCCGCAGATGAACAGGATCTTGCTGGTGTCGATCTGCAGGAATTCCTGGTGCGGATGTTTGCGTCCGCCCTGCGGGGGGACGGAAGCGACCGTGCCTTCGATGATCTTGAGCAGGGCTTGCTGCACGCCCTCGCCGGAGACATCCCGGGTGATCGAGGGGTTGTCGGCCTTGCGCGCGATCTTGTCGATCTCGTCGATGTAGATGATGCCGCGCTCGGCGCGGGCGATGTCGAAATCGGCCGCCTGGATCAGGTGGAGCAGGATGTTCTCGACGTCCTCGCCGACGTAGCCGGCCTCCGTGAGCGCCGTGGCGTCGGCGATCGAGAAGGGAACGTCGAGGATTCGAGCCAGCGTCGAGGCGAGCAGCGTCTTGCCGGACCCGGTGGGGCCAACGAGGAGGATGTTGCTCTTCTCGAGTTCGACATCATCGTCGGGATCAACGACGGTGTTGATGCGCTTGTAGTGGTTGTACACGGCGACGGCGAGGACTCGCTTGGCCTCGTCCTGGCCGACGACATGCTCGCAGAGTCGGTCGTAGATCGCGAGCGGCGGCAGCGTTTGCGGCGGGCTTGAGGCGGCCTTGGGCTCGGGCGGAGCGGAGTTGAGCTGTTCGTCCTGGATGACGGCGCGGCAGGCCTCGACGCACTCGTTGCAGATGTAGACGCCGCCGGGTCCTGCGACGAGGCGGCGTACCTGGGCCTGGTCCTTCATGCAGAACGAACAGTGATACTGACTGCGCCCACCGCCGTGTGCACTGCTCATCAGCTTCCGCCTCTCTGCTTCGTCTCAGTGCTCCGGTAGTGGAGCCATGTTGAGAGCCGAGTCGAACGACAAGGACAGCTCGGGCAGGTACCCCGCTCAGATACTAAGCGCCTGCGGCCGCGGCTGCATCTCCGGCGGCCTCGCTGGAGAGCACCGAGTCGACGAGTCCGTACTCCTGCGCCTGTTCGGCGTCGAGGTAGAAGTCGCGGTCGGTGTCAGCCGCGATGCGATCCAGCGGCTGACCGGTGTGCCGGGCCAGAATCTCCCGAATCGTCTCGTTGTTGCGCAAGATTTCGCGAGCAGCGATCTCGATGTCGGAAGCCTGACCACGAGCGCCGCCGAGGGCCTGGTGCATGTGGATCGTGGCGTGCGGTAGCGCGAATCGCTTGCCGTCAGCGCCGGCCGAAAGCAGGACCGTGCCCATTGAGGCCGACATGCCGACGCAGATGGTCGAGACGTCCGCCTTGATCAGCTGCATCGTGTCGTAGATGGCCAGACCGGCGGTGATCACGCCGCCGGGGGAGTTGACGTAGAGCTGGATGTCGCGGTCGGGGTCCTCGCGGTCGAGGTAGAGCAACTGGGCGACGATCACGTTCGCGATCTGGTCGTCGATCGGGGTGCCCAGGAAGATGATGCGCTCGCGCAGGAGCAGGGAGTAGATGTCGTAGGCGCGCTCACCGCGGTTGGTCGTCTCGACAACCATCGGGATGATGTCGCTGGGGCGGGTCGTGGAGTTGCTTAAGGGGTGACTCAGGGTCATGGAACCCTCCTTCGCGGATTAAGTGTAGTCACGTTTGGGGGTTGCGCGATTGCGCAGCCAACAGCAGCGGACAGAAGTGGCTGGCATATCGGAAGCGGTTATTCGTCCTCGTCGGACGGTTCTTCGGCGTCCTCGATGTCCTCGACATCCTCGAGTTCGTCGACTGAAACGTCCTCGTCCGATTCATCCTCGTCGGATGCCTCGTCCTCATCCGAGACGCCGGCTGCGTGGTTGGTCAGGGCGATCTGCTGGAGCCGCTCGATGGTCCGCGCGCGTACCAGTCGGGCCTGGACGTTGGCGCGAATGCCTTCGTCCTCCAACATCTGCTCGGCCTGCTCCGGGTCGGTCGTGGGCATGCCGGCGAGCATTTGCTGGAGGTCGGCGGTGACCTCGTCGTCCAGCACCTCGATGTCTTCGGCCTCGCTGATGTTCTGTAGGACCAGCGTGTTGATCACCCGTTCGTTGGCCTGAGTGCGAAAGCTGGCCAGGAGCTGTTCGCCCTGTTCGCCGCCGTCGCGCAGGAAGGTGGCCGGATCCTGGCCCATCTGACGTGCGAAGTCCTGGCGCATGTGCTCGATCTCGTGCTCGACCAGCGCCGGCGGATATTCGAGCGTCGCCCGATCGACGACGGCTTTCATCACTTCCTGGCTGAACAGTTCCTCGGCCTGTCGATCGGTCTGTTCGCGTAGACCACTGTCGACTCGTTCGCGCAGGTCGGCAAAGGTCTCGAACTCCTCCGAGACTTCCATCGCGAAATCGTCGTCGGCCTCGGGCAGCTCCTCGGCCTTGACGTCGTGGATGGTGACGGTGAACGTGACCGTCTTACCCGCGACTTCGTCGTCGTCCCAGTCTTCATCGACGTCGATCGGAATGACGTGTTCGTCACCGACAGCGACGCCGACGAGTTGCTCGCACAGTCCGGGGACGCCGACGACGGCGCCTTCGCGGAGGTGGAACTCGGCGCCTGGCTGATCAAGAATCTGTTCGCCGTCGACTTCGGCGCGGACGTCGGCCGTGACGCGGTCGTTCAGTTCAGGCGAGCGTTCGACGGGTTCGAGCAGCGCGTGCTGGCGGCGGAGTTCGAGCAGACGCTCTTCCAGCATTTCGTCCGAGTACTCGCTCTCAGGCTTGGCTACCGAAATCATGCGGTAGTCGCCCAACTCGACGACGGGCTCCAGCGGCACTGTCGCGGTGAACGTCACCGGCTCGCGCTCGGTAATCTCAACGCTCGGCTGCGCGACGGGCTCGAGGCCTTCCTGCTCCAGCGCCTCGGTCAAGGCCTGGGGGATCATCCGCTCGGCCGCTTCCTCGAAGACGGCGTCGGGACCGAGCGCGCTCTCGACGACGCGTCGGGGAGCTTTGCCCTGTCGGAACCCGGGAATGCGAAAGCGCTGTGAGAGTCGGCGAGCGGCCTGGTCGAGCGATTTCTTGACGCGGGCGTCGTCGAGCTCGATTTCGAGCAGCATCTGCGCCTCGGGGATGCGTTCGGCGGTAACTTTCATGGATCAACCTTCATGGCCCAACCCTGCGAGCATGGCTGCGCCCACGATATCAGCGGATCGGGCTTGCCCTGCGTTATCTGAGACGGGGGTTCAGGACGTCCGTGATCGCGTCGCCCAACAGGTTGAACGCCAACAGGATCGGCAGCACGAACAACGTCGGCACGAGGAGCATCCACGGGTATTGAGTGAGCGAGGTGAAGCCGCCTGCGGCCGCGACCATCGTACCGAACGACGGAGTGGGGGCAGTGATGCCGATGCCCAACCAGGTCAGCACGACCTCCGCACCGGCCATCGCCCCCATCGCCGCACTGAATCCGACAACGAACCAAGGCATCACGCCGGGAAACAAGTGACGCACAAGGATCCGCGGGGTCCTCGCGCCAATCGTCTCTGCGGCGAGGATGAAGTCCCGTTCGCGCAGGGACAGCACCTGGCCGCGATAGAAGCGCGCCGCTCCGGCCCAACCCAGCAGCGACGTCGCCGCCACTATCAGCACATAGTCGTCCACACCCTGGGCAATCAGCCAGTCCGCTCCGGTCGACTCCTCTAACGCCCGGAACCACTCCGTGACCCGATCACGGAACACCGCGACGATCACAATCAGGTACACCAGGCCGGGCATCGCCAGGACCAGGTCGGCCAGCCGCATGATCGCCGAATCCAACCGACCGCCTCGATAGCCGGAGAGCAGCCCCAACCCCAAACCAATCACGAAGTCGCCGAGTATCACTGCGATCACCGTGATAATCACTGTCGTGCGCAGCGAGAACAGCGAGCGCGAGAAGAGATCGCGACCAGTCCGATCCGTTCCGAACCAGTGCCTGGACGAGGGCGGTTGCAGCGTCTCATCCACACCCAGCACGATCTCGGTTTGCCCTGGAAGCACTGTGCTTGGCGTCAGGGGGCCGAATTGCTCCGCCAGATCAGGATTCAACTCGCTGATCAGGGCGATATCGACGGCGAGTCGTTCTGCGAACACGCCCAGCGACTCTGGCTCCCCGTCGACTATGCGCGTCGAGCGCCGCTCGCTCAGGTTCGTCTTGGTCGGATCCTGCAAGCCCGTGTCCACGCCAAACGCGTCCAGGAAGGTGTATGTGCCTGCCCCGTAGAGGACGAAGATGACCAGGATCGAGACGACGGCGACTCGCTTATGCAGGAGCGCCCTCAGACCGCGACGGAAGGGCGTCTCCGGACGATCGGGCATGGCCCAGGTATCGGTGTGTTCCGATCGCGCGGTCACGCGATTCGCTCCGTGAAGCGAATCCTCGGGTCGATGAATATGTAGACCACGTCGATCAAGGCGTTCGCGACAATGATTAGAGTGGCGACCAGGAGTGTGAAGCCGAGAATGACGTTCCAGTCGCGCTGCGTGATCGATTCGAAGATGAACGCTCCGACGCCGGGAATGCCGTAGCGGGTCTCAATCACGATGGAACCGGCGATCACACCGACGACCGCGAGTCCGAAGTTGGTGGAGAGGGGCAGCAAGCCGTTGCGCAGCACGTGCCGATAGAGGATGTAGCGCTCGTTCAGTCCCTTGGCGCGAGCCGTACGGACGTAGTCTTCGTCCATAGTCGCGAGCATGCTGATGCGGACGAAGCGTCCCATGCCGCCGAACGCGCCGATCGACAGTGCAACCAGCGGCACGATGTAGGACGCCGGATCGCCCGGCGTCCAGGCAGCGGGCACATTGAAGCCGAAGAAGTTGAAGAACGGCGCCAGGAACTCCACCATCAACCAGACGACGAGCACGATCATGATTGGTGACGGAACGGAATCGAAAATCTTGAGGAAGCCAATCGTCGCCGGATCCTTCCAGGTTCCGCGATTGACTGCGACGTAGACGCCGATTGGGATGCCCAGGCCGAAGATCAAAGCGAGCACCATCAGGTTGATGTGCGCTGAGACCCAGATGCGCTCGCCTAACAGCTCCTGGACGCTGCGCTTGGGCGATCGGTAGTAGTAGGACGGGCCGAGGTCTCCCTCGCTGACGACGCCCCAGACATAGCGCCCGAAGCGCTCGGCGTAGCTGCCATGCAGGCCGAACTCCTCGCGAATCAGTTCAGCCTGTTCCGGATCTACCTGGCGGGCGCCACCAATGATTTTGACCGGGTCGCCGGGCGCCACATGTGTCAACGCATAGGTCGCCGCCGCAACGACAAAGACCAGGATCGGGACAAGCGCGAGGCGGCGCAAGAGAATCGGGAGCGGCCCGTAGCCCATGCTCCGCCCTCCTCGTTCAGGCGCTTGGAATCGAGCTAGCCCCTACTCCTCGATGCTGACGAAGCGGAGGTGGGGGATTACCATCCTGGTCGGTACGTAGTCTTGCACGTAGGGTTTGACGACCTCGTGGGCAACCGAGTAGTAGAGCGGCACCCAGATCGCGTCCTCGACCAACATGCGATCGACTTCCTGATAGGTGCTGGTCCTCAGCTCGTGGTCGAAGGAGTAGCGCGCGTCCTCGAGCAGGGCGTCGATTTCGGCGCTGTCGAGCTGGGTGTCGTTGCCGAGCGAAGCGCTGTGGAACTTGTAGTCGAGCACATTGTGCGGGTCGGGGTAGTCGAGGCTCCAGCCGAGCGAGAAGAAGCCATACAGACCGCGGTCGATCTCGGAGATGAACGTCGCGAACTCCACCTGTTGGATCTCGATCTCGAGACCGAGATGCTGTCGCCACATGTCCTGGATCGCTTCGAAGACTGAGCCCGGTGTCGCGCCGGCGCCCGGAATGGTCAGGCGGATGTTCTCGATCTCCCTCGTGCCCGCGTACCGAGACTGCGCCAGCAACTCCTGCGCCAGCTCAGGATCGAAGACGATGCCGCGGTACTCCGGATCGTGAGCCGCCAACCCGGGCGGGACGATCTGATAGGCGGCGACAAGCAAGTCGTCAAGCACGTCCTCAACGATGGTCGTCTTGTCGATCGCGTGGGCCAGGGCGAGTCGAACGTTGGGGTCGTCGAACGGCGGCAGCGTGACGTTGAAGGCCAGATAGAAGATCGACAGCTCGGAACGGGACACATAGAGCTCGTTCAGCTCGGACGCCGGGTCGCGGACCCGCTCGATGTCGTTGAGCCCGATAAACGCCTGATCGAGTTCGTCGTTCTCAAACTGCTCAACGGCTCCGCCGGCGAAGCGGACGGAGACCTTACGTACCTTGGCAGGTTCGAGGTGGTAATCGTCGAAGCGTTCGAGGGTCAGGCCTTCGCCCAGTTGCCACTCGGTCAGCCGGAAGGGTCCGCTACCGTTGGGGGCCAGTGCCCAGCGCTCCGGGTCGGCCTCAACCTGGGCTCGATCAAGTACGTAGGCGGTCGGATAGGTGAGCTTGTAGAGGAACACCGGTGTCGATTGCAGGATCGTGATGTCCAGCGTCTGATCATCGACCACCTGGATACCGACCACCTCATCCGCTCGTCCGCGGGTGTATTCGCGCGCGCCGACGATGTCGCCGAGGAAGTCGGGCGCGGTGGGCGAGAGGGTTTCGGGGTGCAGGTTGCGCTCCAGGCTCCACTTGAAGTCCTCGGCAGTGATCCGCTTGCCGTCGTGGAACGTGGCGTTGTCGCGGATGGTGAAGCGGTAGGTGACGGTGCCATCGTCGTTCGGCATCGGACCGGGAACGGACTCGGCCAGGTCGGGTGAGATTCTCAGATCCCGATCGAGCACCAGCAGGCCGCCGAAGACTTCAACCGCGATGACCGCGGAAGTCACATCGGTAATCTGCGCCGGGTCGAGGTTGATCGGCTCTCCGCGGGCGATGCGGAACTCGCCGCGCTCTCTCGGCGCGACAGGCGCGGCCGTTTGCTGTTGATCGGTCCCGACTTGCTGTTGCTGTTCCTGCTGCTGGATCGTCGCCTGGCGATCGCGGCGCTGCTGCTCCTCGTCTGCTTGCTGTTGCTGCTCCTCGGTCTGGGCTCGGTCGGCTCGAGCGCTGCGCTGAGACTGTTCTTCCTGTTGTGTTCCGCCGTCGCCTGAACAGGCTGCGAATCCGATTGCAACGCACAGGACGAATGCCGCCAGTAACGTCTTCCAATGCGAGGAGTCGTACACCGATCCGTTTAGTCGTTGCGCCCAACGTGTGAATCGCACCACAGACACGTACCAATCCTCTGTTTTGCTATGTCACCCAGACACCGCTATGTCCTATATGAATCGAAGATTATCACCGAACTCAGGAGGCGGAGGGCCCGTTGATCTTCAGATGCAACTCCTCCAGTTGTTCGTCCGCGATCTCCATCGGCGCGCCGGTCATCGGGTCGGAGGCGGACATCGTCTTCGGGAACGCGATCACCTCGCGGATGTTCTCGGTTCCGGCCAACAGCATGGCGACGCGGTCGATGCCGAATGCGAAGCCGCCGTGCGGCGGCGCGCCGTACTCGAACGCGTTGAGCATGTGACCGAATCGCCGTTGCGCCTCGTCGGCGCCGACGCCCAGCAACTCGAACACGCGCATCTGTAGATCGCGCTCGTGAATCCGGATCGAGCCAGAGCCGAGTTCGAATCCGTTGCAGATCGTGTCGTAGGCCCGTGCGCGTATGTTGGCCGGGTCGCTGTCGAGCAGATGCGCGTCCTCGGCCTGCGGAGCCGTGAACGGGTGATGCAGCGCGTCCCAGCGCTGCTCGCCTTCGTCCCACTCGACGAGCGGGAAGTCGGTGACGAAACCGAATTGAAGTATCGAATCGTCGACCAGGTCGAGACGCCTGGCGAGTTCACGTCGAATGCCGTCGAGCACCGTCGAGACCATGCCCGAGTCGCCGGCGGCGAGCAGCACGAGGTCGCCGGCGGATGCGCCGCAGCGTTCGCCGATCTTGCGAGCGTCATCGATGCCGATGTGCCGCAGGACGGGGGAGCGGACATCGTCCTCCGTCGCCGAGGCAGGTTTGGCGCTGAACTGGAGCGAGACGAGTCCCGGCGCGCCCATTGTCTTCGCGAGATTGGTGAAGCCATCGACCTCGCGGCGTGAGAGCGACGCGCCGCCCGGCATGACGATGCCACGAACCCGGCCTCCACCGGCCACGGTCGACGAGAACACGCCGAAGCCGGATGTGGCGGCAATATCGGAACAGTCGGACAATTCCAGCCCGTAGCGCAGGTCGGGCTTGTCGGAGCCGTATCTCTCCATGGCCTCGTGCCAGGAGAGACGCGGGAACGGTCTGGGCACCTTAAGGTCGGGTCGCAGCGCCTCGGCGACGCCTACGAAGAGATCTTCCAGCAATGTCAGGATGTCCTCTTCCTCGCAGAAGGACCATTCAAGATCGAGCTGGACGAACTCCGGCTGACGGTCGGCTCGCAGGTCTTCGTCGCGGAAGCAGCGAGCGATCTGGAAGTAGCGCTCGACGCCGGCAACCATCAGCAGCTGCTTGAACTGCTGAGGCGCCTGGGGCAAGGCGTAGAACGCGCCAGGCGTGAGACGGCTGGGAACCACGTAGTCACGGGCGCCTTCGGGAGTTGCCGCGACGAGGATCGGGGTCTCGACCTCGAGGAACCCGCGCCCGGTCATGAAGTAGCGAATGAACTGGTTGAGTCGGTGGCGAAGCTCGAGCGAGGCGATCATCGCCGGACGGCGCAGGTCAATGTAGCGGTACTGCATGCGCACCAACTCGTTGACCTCGTCGTCTTCGCTGACCGAGAACGGAGGCGTCTTGGCCGGGTTCAGCACCTCGACCGAGTTGGCCACGACTTCGATGTCGCCGGTGGGGATGTTCGGGTTGCGGGTCGCTTGCGAACGCTCGACGACTTCGCCGCTGATTCGAAGCACGTACTCTCCGCGCACGTCATTGGCGGCGTCATACGACTCGGGATGGTCATCGGGCCGCACGACGACCTGGACAATGCCGTCCCGATCGCGCAGATCGATGAAGATCAACTGACCATGATCGCGTCGTCGGTGGACCCAGCCGGCCAGGGTGACCGACTCGCCCGCGTTCGACGCTCGCAGTGAGCCGCAACCGTGTGTCTTGAGCACCGACGCCTCCCAACGCTTGAACGGATTCACTGTGTCACCAAGTCGGAGCGCGGGCAATCAGCTTGGACACTGACGTAGAGACATACACTCGTGGCGTGAACGATTCTCCGCTCGGTTTCTACGTGCATGTGCCGTTCTGCACGGTCAAGTGCTCCTACTGCGACTTCAACTCGTACGCCGGCATTGAAGACATGCAAGCGGAGTGGCTGGCCGCCGCGCTCGTCGAAGCGAAGCTGTGGGCGCCCCGGCTGATGGGTCGACGGGTGTCAACCATCTTCATCGGCGGAGGCACACCCAGCCTGCTCTCCGGGGATTCAGTGAGCCGCCTGCTGGACGAGATTCGCCGACGGATCGACATCGACCAGGATGCCGAAATCACGCTCGAGGCGAATCCCGAGAGCGTCGAGCCGGAACGACTGAACGCATATCGGGAGGCGGGCGTCAACCGTATCTCGATGGGCGTGCAGTCGCTCGACGCTTCCGAGTTGGTGTTCCTTGACCGCATTCACAGCGCCGCGCGTGCGGAGTGGGCGTTCGAGACGATTCGCTCGGCAGGCTTCGACAACGTCAATCTGGACCTGATCTACGGCCTGCCGTGCCAATCGCTGGAGACGTGGCAATCGACGGTCGAACGGGTCCTCGGCTGGAACGGCCACGGACCGGATCATCTCTCCTGCTATGCGCTGACGGTCGAGGAAGGGACGCCGCTCGCGGCCCGAGTGACGGCCGGACGAGTCATCGAGGCCGACCCCGATCTGGTCGCCGACATTGCCGATTGGACTTCGGAGCGACTCATGCGGGCGGGGTTCGAGCAATACGAGACATCCAACTACGCGCGTGACGGACTGCGGTGCGAGCACAATCTGATCTACTGGCGCAACCAGGAGTACGCGGCGATCGGACCCGGCGCGCATGGGTTTGTCGATGGTGCGCGCTACCAGGTCGTGCGGAGCCCGCGAGTCTACATTGACCGTCTGCGCCCGGACCACGAGCTGGGGCAAGTACCTGAAGGGCTGCCGTCACCGGCCATCGTCGGAGCGGAGCGACCGAGCGAGCGGGAGAACCTGATCGACACGTTGACGTCGGGTCTGCGGCTGATGGAAGGCGTCGACGAATCGTCTCTGCCCGACACGTACGACGAGTTCCGGCCGACGCTCGATTGGGCGGTGGACAGCGGGTTGGCGCGACGCGCCGATGGTCGGCTCAGCCTGACCAGGCGAGGGCACGCCGTGGCGAACGAAATCTTCGTGCGCCTGCTCGAGGTTGCGCCGGCCTAGTCCTCCGACAGTTCGTCGATATCGATGCAGTCGAGCAGGATCTTACCGAAGTTCTGGTTCTCCTGCATGTAGGCGTGGGCCTCGGCCGCTTTGCTCAGTGGGAACACCGAATCGATGACTGGCTTCATGTCCCCGTTGACGATGGCGGGTTCCAGGTGCTGCTGGTAGTCGCGCGTGATCTCCGCGCGGTCGATCAGCGGGCGCGAGCGCATCACGGTTCCATGCACTCGGAGCCGCTTCTGCATCAGCAGCCCGAGATTGGTTTCGGCAACGGCGCCGCCCATCAGGCCGACCAGCACCAGGCGTCCGGAGACGGCCAGCGATTTCAGATTGGCGTCCCAGTAGTCGCGACCGATCACATCGAGGATGACGTCGACGCCTCGCCCGTCGGTCTGTTCGCGAACAACGTCCGCAAAGTCCTGCTCCCGGTAGTTGATCGCGAGATCGGCGCCGAGTTCGCGGGCGCGCTCGCACTTCTCCTCGGAACCGGCGGTGATCCAGACCTCAGCGCCGATCAGACGCCCGATCTGGATCGCGGCGATGCCGACGCCGCTGCCGCCGGCGTGGACCAGGAGCCGTTCGCCCGGCAGGGTCTGGCCGAGCGTGCGCACTGCGGTGTTGGCGGTGAAGAAGACTTCGGGGATCGAGGCGGCCTCGTGGTAGGTCAGTTCGTCCGGGATCGGCATCGCGAGCGATTCGTGGAGCGTGGCCAGTTCACCGTATCCGCCGCCGCCCGAGAGGCCATAGACGCGGTCGCCGACGGAGAGTTCGCGCACCCGCGAGCCGGCCTCAATCACTTCGCCCGAGAGTTCCAGTCCGAGGATCTCGGACGCGCCGTGTTGTGGTGGGTAGCCGCCCATGCGCTGCATGATGTCGGCGCGATTGAGCGCCGTGGCGTGGACCCGGATCAGCACCTCTTCATCGCCTGGTTGCGGATCGGGCACCTCAGCCAGTCGGAGCGAATCGACAGTCTTGCCGGGCGGGTCAACAACGATCGCTTTCATCGCACATATCCTCCGCAGTAGGCATGTCGGCAAGCGTGCCGGCAGTCATGGCAGCAAGGCTCAGGGTAGACGCGTGTATGTGATCGGCACCGCGGGCCACGTGGACCACGGCAAGAGCGCCCTCGTCCAGGCGCTGTCCGGCATCGACCCCGACCGCTGGGCCGAGGAAAAGGCGCGCGGGCTGACGATCGACCTGGGCTTCGCCTGGTGCGAGCTGCCCTCCGGCCGCGCGGTGAGCATCGTCGACGTTCCCGGTCACGAACGCTTCATCAAGAACATGCTGGCTGGCGTCGGAGGGATCAATCTCGCGCTACTGGTGATCGCCGCCGACGAGGGCGTGATGCCGCAGACGCGCGAGCACCTCGACATCCTCGACCTACTCGATGTAGACCGCGGCATCGTGGCGCTGACGAAGATCGATCTCGTAGACGAAGAATGGATCGCGCTGGTCGAGGAAGAGATTGTGGAACTGTTGGCCGACACTGCGCTCGCCGGCTCAGCAATCGCGCCGGTCTCGGCGCTGACGGGCGACGGAATCGAAGATCTGCGCAACCGCATCGATCATGCCATCAACGATCTGCCGCCGATTCCCGACCAGGGACGGCCGCGAATGCCGATCGACCGCTCGTTCTCCATCTCCGGGTTCGGCGCGGTGGTCACGGGAACATTGCTCGACGGCGAGTTGACGGTGGGCGATGCCGTGGTGGTCGAGCCGGGCCGGATCGAGTGCCGCGTGCGCGGGTTGCAGTCTCACGAGGAATCGCTCGATGTCGCGCCGCCCGGCGCTCGCACTGCGGTCAACCTGAGCGGGGTCTCAGCGAACGATCTCGAGCGCGGGATGGTGTTGACGTCGCCGGGTTGGCTGGAGCCGACCAGCGCGGTCGACATTCGCTTGCGGGCGGTGCGAGACGCGCCCCGGGGCTTGCCACACAATGCGACCCGCACCCTGCACGTCGGAGCGGATGAGGTGCAGGCGCGCGTCAGGCTGCTGGAGGGCGATTCGTTGGGGCCGGGCGCGTCGACCTGGGCGCAGCTCCGCCTCGAGCGACCAATCGCGGCTGCACGCGGCGATCACTTCGTGCTTCGCTCAGCCGACTCGACCGTGGCCGGCGGGCGGATCGTCGACACTCGGCCGCGCCGCCATCATCGCAACGACGCGTCGACGCTCGAGGCATTGCAGCGCCTGCTCGACGGCTCGCCCGACGACACGCTGCTGACGGTTCTGCAGCGGATGGAGCCGGTTCGTTGGAGCGAACTGCTGGCCCGAAGCGAACTGGCAATCGATGAAGCGACGGCAGCGATCGAGCGACAGATCGCCGATGGCTCGGTCGTCGTGCTCGACGACGGCGGTCTCTCGGACTCCGCCACGTTGATGTCGGATGCCGGATTGGGCGCGCTTGCCGCCCGAGCCGAAGCGACAGTGGAAGATTATGTCAAGCAGTTTCCGCTTCGGGCTGGATTGCCGCGCGAGGACCTGCGGAGTCGCGTCGGTCTGCTGCAACGCGCGTTCACGGTGCTGCAGCAACAGTTGATTGACGACGGGCGGTTGATCCTGAATGACGGCGCGTTCGACGTGCCCGGCCGGCGGGTGGAGCTCTCACAGGCGCAACAGTCGCAGGTGAGCACCCTCCTCCAGCGGCTGAAGGAACAGGGCGTCCGACCGGAGGCGGACTCGCAATCGGATCCGGAACTGCTCGAGTATCTCGAGGCGCAGCATCTGATCGTTCAGCTCAAGGGCGGGGTCAACCTGGATCGCTCGGTCTACGACGGGATGGTGGCCGAGACGCGGGCGCTGTTGGAGGAGCAGGAGCGGGCGACGTTGGCCGATGTGCGCGACCGCCTCGGGACCAGCCGCAAGGTCGCGCAGGCCTTTCTCGAACACCTGGATACGAACCGGATCACCCGGCGAGTCGGCGACGCTCGGGTGCTGAGACGGGGATAGGGCGCGGTTAGACGCGGCGCTCGACGCGTCGGACGACCCGACGCTCGCCGCCTCGACGCAGCAGCCGCGGCAGGGTTCCGTCCTGCCACAGGAAGACGATCTGGCTGGCCACGGCGATCGACGAGTACGTGCCGGCAACCGTACCGATGAACAGCACGACGACGAACGGACGAATCGTCACGCCGCCGATTAACAGCAGCGCCAGGAGCGCGAGCACGACGGTGATCGAGGTGTTGAGCGAGCGTCCCAGCGACTGCGTGATGGCGGCATTGACGACGCGGCGGAAGTCCTCGCGCGGATCGAGCAACAGGTTTTCGCGGATGCGGTCGAAAACAACGATGGTGTCGTTGACGCTGTACCCGATGATCGCGAGCAGCGCGGTGACGAACATGGCATTGACTTCGAGGCCGGCGACCTGCCCGCCGATCGCGAATGCGCCCGCGACGATGGTGATGTCGTGCAGCAGCGCGACGATGGCCGCGGAGCCGTAGAGGACCGGGTTGGGTAGTCGGCGGAAGGCCAGCGAGATGTAGATCAGGATCGCCACCGCTGCGACGGCCAGGGCAACACCTGCGTCACGCGCGATCTCGACCGAGAGCGTTCCCGAGACGGACGAGCTCTGCAGAACCTCGATCCGGCCGATCTCGCTGCGCAGCGACTCGTTAATCCGTTGGCGCAGACGCTCCAGGTCGCCGTCGGCCGGCTGCTCGACTCTGAGGCGGAAAGCGGAGTCGGCCGTGGCCTGGATTCTCGCGCCGCCCAGCCCGACGGTTTCCAGCGCGGCGCGGACCTCATCCTGCGTGACGTTGCCGGGGAACCAGAACTCGCTGCGCACCTGCGATTCCTCAACATCGAGGTCGAGGCTGATGCTGGCCGGGAGCGAAGCGCCGAGCGTGCTGCCGAGCAGATCGGTGAGCGCGAACGCGTCGTCCAGCGAGGGCGGACTTATTGATCCGGTGACCACGAACGAGCCGCCTTCACCCTCGCTGACGCTGAAATCGGTACCGACGGGTACGTCCTCGATCGCATCAAGGGCCTGGATCACGTCCTCGCGATCGGTGTCGCCGAGGAAGCGGACCTCGGTCTCGAGGCCGCCGGCGAAGTCGAGGCCGGCTTCGAACTGCCAAATGGCGAGCCCAATCAGGGAAGGCACAATCATGAGTAGCGAGACGATGGCGTAGATGCGGCGGCGGCCGACGAAGTCAATCATGCGGTCGCGCCCCCTTCACCGCCGCTGCTCGCCCCGCCGGCCCGCGGCTGGATGGTCATCCGACGCACGCCGAACGGTCTGAGTCCCCGTACCCAACCCGTGCTGACCGCGATGGTCATGAAGTTGCGCGTGACGAAGATCACGGTGACGAAGCTGAAGCCGGTGCCGACCAACAGCGCCAGGGCGAACGACTTGATCAGGTTCTGATTGAGCGCGTCGGCAAAGAGCCAGAGGATCGCGACGGTAATGATCGTGGAGACGTTGCCGTCACGGATCGCGGGCCAGGCTCGGGCCCAGGCGGTCTCGACCGCACCCGAGAGGCTGCGGCCGAGGCGCAGCTCCTCCTTGAGCCGCTCGAAGATCAGCACGTTGCCGTCTACGGCGAAGCCGATCGACAACACCAGGCCGGCCACGCCGGCGAGGGTCAGCGTGATCGGCACCAGCTTGAACGTCGCCATGACGCCGGCCGCGTAGACGATCAGGGCCAGCGCCGCGACGACGCCGGGTACGCGGTAATAGATCATCATGAAGACCACGATTGCGACGAAGGCGACCACGCCGGCCTGCACGGTGTCGATCACCGAGTCTTCGCCGAGGGTGGCTGCGACCTCGGTGCTCTGCAGGACGCGCAGGTTGATCGGCAGGGCGCCGGCGCGGAGCTGACGCCTGAGCGTAATCGCGTCCTCCTCCGAGAGACCGTTGATGATCCCGCTGTCGGAAATGACGGCGTTGACCGAGGGACTGGAAATCAGTCGCCCGTCGACGAAGATGCCGAGCGGGGCGCGGTTCTCGAATAGCCGGCGGGTGATCTGCTCCATCAGCCGCGCGCCCTCGTCGTCGAGCGCGAAGGTCAGCGCCGGCGTACCGCCCTGCTCGATCGTGCGGGAGATCGAGTCGGCGATCAGGTGGCGGCCGGTCAGTTGCACGGTCTTGCCCTCGGCGTTGATTCCGGTCGCCGGCAGCCAGCGGACGCCGTCGCCGATAATCACGTCCTCGTCGGGCGGCGGGATGAAATACGGCTCGGCGCGCCGAACGAAACGTGCATCCTCGTGCGGCAATGTCGTGTCCCAGACATCGTGAACGGCGGCGCCAATCGAGAGCCGATCCAGCGGCCTCGGCGGCTGCGGCTGCGCAGCGTCGATCGAGCGGAACTCCAGCAGCGCTGTCGATCCGACGAGGTCGGACGCTTCATCGGCGTCGACGCCGGGAATCTGCGCGTTGATGCGGTCGCCGCCGACGACGGTGACTTCGGCCTCGGAAATGCCGAAGCCATTGACGCGCTCCTCGATCACGCGCTGCGATTCGGCGACGGCTTCCTCCAGGGCGGCCTCATCGACATTGAGCGGCAGGACCAGCTCGGGGATGTTGTCGGACAGTGGCAGGTCATACTCGACCGGATCGAGCTCGGACAGGACGGGGTTCAGGTCGAGGAGGTCACCGAGCTCGACCCCCTCTCGTTCGAGGAATTGGTTGAGCGATTCACCGCGCCGCACCGGCGCCGCCTCGCCCGCGACTTCCAGGGTGATCGATACGCCGCCGGCGAGGTCGAGACCGAGGCGGAACTCGTCGCGGGTCCAGTCGCCCACGCTGACCCCGCCGCCCTCGGGCCAGGGGACGAAGCTGGGCAGGTAGCGGTCGGGATTGCCCGGCCACGCGGCGGCGATCGCGAAGGCGGTGAGGATGATGATCAGAGCGAAGATGTAGACGTCGCGGAACTTGAATCGTCTGATGAAGTCCATTGCCTGAACGGCCGCCCATCAACCGCGCGGACATGCTGCAATCGCCGCAGCATCCGACTCAAGTGCTTAGCGCACTCTATCCCGCTTATGTCGGTTCAGCATAGGCAGGCGCATGGTTGCATTCAGCCAACGCCGGCACGACCTCAGCGCTCGTCTGCGCTCGTCTCATCCGTGTCGTCCTCCGACTCGGCCGCTTCGATCCGTTCCTCCACGGCTCCGGTGCGCGCTCGCACAACCACGTCATCGTTCAGGCGCAGCAGGACCACCATCGGCCCGTCCTCCGGGGTCTCCACGCCCTCGACCTCCGCGATCAATCCGCCTCGCGTGAGTACGGTATCGCCGACGCGCAGTTCGTTGAGGTCGCGTTGTCGGCGGCGCTCTTCCGAGCGGGTCGGGCGGATGAAAAAGAGATAGAACAGCGCCACGACCAGCAGCGTGATCAGGATGACTTCCGTCATGTGGGAGAACTCCTAGGCGGTGGTTGAAGCCCGCAACTCGCGTGCGAGCCGAGTGGCCAGTTCGCGTGCATCGTCGACGCCGGCGATCTCGCCGATCGCCGCGGCTTCGTCAATCTTCGCACGGATTTCGCCGACGAGCGGGCCCGGTTCGAGTCCGGTGGCCTGCATGATCGCGTGGCCGTCGAGCATCCGTCCCGTTTCGGACGGCCGCTTGGGTTGCCAGGCCAGGATTCGGGCGACGTGGGCGGCGTAGCCCCGCCAACGCGGCAGCAGGGCCTCGGGACCGGCGGTCGCCAACGAATCGGCGAGGAAGAGCCAGCAGAGCGGGACGGCCGCGTCGCCCAGCGCCGTGTGAAAGCGGTGCAGCGCCCGATTGGTTGGTGGCTTGCCCGGCGAGTTGACCTGACCCGGTCGGAGGTGGTGCTCGATCAACAACTCGACCTGGCGAATGGTCTTCGACGGGACTCTCAGCTCCGTCAGTCGCCGGCTGGCCATCTCGGCGCCCAGCTCTGAGTGTCCGAAGAAATGCGTGGAGCCGTCGGCATCGACGGTTCGCGTCTCGGGCTTGCCGATGTCGTGCAGCAGCATGGCGAGCCGGAGCGGCAGGCGCCACTCGTCCAGTGAGTCGCGGATGTCTGGGACGCTCAGCAGTGGTTCCAGTTCTTGCCAGATCGCAGACGCTCGCGTCGCTCGCGGAGGTGTCGGCGAGGTCAGCCGAGTAATCCAGCGGACCGCATCGACCTGGTGCCAGAAGACGTCGCGTCGGTGCACGGGGCGCTGGTCGACGCCTCGTCCGAGCGCCAGCTCGGGCAGGATGCGATCAAGCAGGCCGCTCTGTTCGAGGCGACGCAGCGCCCATGGGAGTCGGTTGCTGAGGATGATTCGTTGGAGCTCTTCCGATTGACGCTCCGCGGCCGAGTTGTTGATCAGTCCGGCGTCGCGCTTCATCGCCGACCGCAACGCGGCGTCGGGACGCCACGCGCGCTCGGCCTCAAGTCGGACGGCGCGCAACATGCGCAGTGGGTCGTCTCGGAGAGCGTTGTCCGAGACCAGGCGCAGGAGCCGCCGGTCGATGTCGTCGCGGCCGCCGAAGGGATCAATCACCGTCGCGTGGATTTGCCCCCGGAGGAAGTAATCGAGCGGTACCGCCATCGCGTTGATCGTGAAGTCCCGGCGGCGCATATCACGCATGATGTCGTTGTCGGGCAGCTCCCAGACATCGATCTGGCCGTCCGGGAGAAGAATGCGCCAGATGTCGAAGCGGGCGCTGATCTTGACGGCCGGCGCCTCAAGCGTTTCGCCGGCTTGGTGAGCCCAGGCGTTTGCACCGGCGACGGCCAGATCGATGTCGAATCGACCTGAGTTGTCGCCCGCGAACACATCCCGGACTGCTCCGCCGACCACCCAGACGCCGTCTGCCTCGAGCGCGTGCAGCGCAGCGGGCGGGTCAGTCGTCGTCATCGGGCTCGTCTTCGTCGTCGGCGATCATCTCGTCGATGGTCCAGAGCTGATCGATTGAGGGCACGTGGTCGATGTACACGCGACCGTTGATGTGGTCTATCTCGTGCTCCAGGCACTGCGCCAACAGATCATCCTCAGCCCGCACGCGGATCTCGCGCCCCGAGATGTCCTGCGCCTTGGCCAGCACGCGCGTCGAACGCACAACGCGCCCGCGATAGCCGGGCACGCTGAGACAGCCCTCGATCAACGGGCGCTCGCCGCTGCGTTTGACCACTTCCGGATTGACCATCACGAACGGCCGCTCGCCGGGCATGCCGATCACGACCACGCGCAGCCCGATGCCGATTTGCGGAGCGGCGATACCGACGCCGTGGGCGGCGTTCATCGAGTCGATCATGTCCGCGACCAGCGCTCGCAGCGAGGCGTCGAAGTTGCGCACTCGCTTGGCCGGAGTACGCAGCACGGCTGCGTCTCGCGGCAGCGTGGTGATCGGGTGGACGGCCATCGGCCTCGCGGTTCAGTCCAGCGTCGGATGCGGTTGGCTGAGTTGCTCTGCGGCTCGCTGTTCGCGGTCGCGGTTGACGGCGTCGGCGATCTGCGGATCGGAGAGGGCGAGGATGCGTCCGGCGAGCAACGCCGCGTTGACCGCGCCGGTGCGTCCGATCGCGACCGTGGCGACGGGGACGCCGCGCGGCATTTGGGCCATCGACAGCAGCGAGTCCAGACCGTCGGTGGCCCAGCCCTTGACCGGCACGCCGATCACTGGGACCGGCGTCTTGGCCGCGACGGCGCCGGGCAGTGCCGCCGCGCCGCCGGCCGCGGCGATGATCACCTTGATCCCGCGACTCTGGGCCTCGGCTGCGTAGTCGGCCGTTTCGTCGGGCGTACGGTGGGCCGAGAGCACTCGGGCCTCCCAGGAGATGCCCAGCGACTCCAGCGTCGACGCCGTGTTCTTGATCGTGTCCCAGTCCGAATGCGAACCCATCATCACACCGACCAGCGGTCCGTCCGTCATAGGGCCAATTTCCTGTTCTGCGCGGGTGTTTCAGTTTCGAAACACAAGATACTCCCGTGTAATCTGCGGCTATGACGACCACGATGCCTTCGAGTGGGCAGATTCCCGCCTACGACCCGTCCGAGATTGAGCCGCGCTGGCGTGAACGCTGGGAGATCGACGGACTCTACCGCGTCGACGACGATGACCCGCGCCCGCCCTACTACTTCCTGACCATGCTTCCCTACACCAGCGGCGATCTGCACATCGGCCACTGGTACGCGATGGCGCCGTCGGATGTGGCGGCGCGCTGGCATCGGATGCAGGGCAAGAACGTGCTCTTTCCGCTGGGCTTCGACGCCTTCGGTCTGCCGGCGGAGAACGCCGCGATCAGCAACGACACGCATCCGAAGAAGTGGACATACGCGAACGTCGAGAACATGACCCACCAGCTCAAGACGATGGGCGCGTCGTTCGACTGGAATCGCGAGTTCTCGACTTCCGACCCTGAGTACTACCGCTGGACCCAGTGGTGGTTCCTCAAGCTGTACAAGCACGGGCTCGCCTATCGCGGGCTGGCGGACTGTAACTTCTGTCCCGGCTGCGCCACGATCCTGGCCAACGAGCAGGTCAACCGCAATGACGAGGGCGTCGGCGTTTGTGAGCGCTGCGAATCGATCGTCGAGGCCAAGCAGATGGAACAGTGGATGTTCCGCACCACGGCCTACGCCGACGAACTGCTCAACTTCGATGGGATTGACTACCCAGAGCCGATCAAGCTGATGCAGCGCAACTGGATCGGACGCTCGGAGGGCGCCGAGATCTCCTTCCCATTGGGACGCGACGTCGGAGGCGAGAACCGGATCACGGTCTTCACGACCCGTCCCGACACGCTCTTCGGCTGCACCTTCATGGTGCTCGCGCCCGAGCATCCGCTGGTCGCCGAACTCACGACCGACGAGCAACGGCCCGAGGTCGAGGCATACATCGAGCAGGCGCGTCGGCAGAACGAGATCGAGCGCCAATCGACCACGCGCGAGAAAACCGGCGTCTTCACCGGGGCCTACACAAAGCATCCGTTCACCGGTGACGACATCCAGATCTGGATCGCCGACTACGTCCTGCTCAGCTACGGCACCGGCGCGGTGATGGGCGTACCGGCCCACGACGAACGCGACTTCGCCTTCGCCTCTGAGCGCGGCATCCCGATTCCGGTCGTGATCGCGCCGCCCGACTGGGACGGCAACGACCTCGACGAAGCCTACGTCGGCCCGGGCACGATGGTGAACTCGGGACGCTTCGACGGTACCGACTGGCAAGACGGCAAGCTGGCAGTCGCCGACGCACTGGACGAGATGAACCTCGGCGGGCGCACGGTCTCGTACCGACTGCGCGACTGGCTGATCTCGCGGCAGCGCTATTGGGGTGCGCCGATTCCGATGGTCTACTGCGACTCCTGCGGCGTCGTGCCTGTTCCCGAAGACGAGCTGCCGGTGCTCTTGCCCGACGACGCGGAGTTCCTGCCGACCGGCGCGTCGCCGCTGGAGCGGCACAAGGTTTTCGTCGAGACGGACTGCCCCACGTGCGACGAGGCGGCGCGTCGCGAGACCGACACGATGGACACGTTCATGTGCTCCAACTGGTACATGTACCGCTACGTCGATCCGCACAATCACTACGCGCCGATCGACGCCGAGTTGGCTCGCCAGTGGCTGCCGATCGACACGTACACCGGCGGCGCGGAGCACGCCGTGATGCACCTGTTCTACGCCCGCTTCTTCGCCAAGGCGGCGCGCGACATGGGAATCCTCGAGCTCGACGAGCCGTTTGCGCGTCTCTTCAACCAGGGGACGATCACCAAAGACGGCCACAAGATGTCCAAGTCGCGCGGCAACGTGGTCAACCCGGACGAATGGGTCGATCGCTATGGCGCCGACACAGTGCGGCTCTACCTGATGTTCCTGGGACCCTGGGAAGCCGGCGGCGACTGGGACGACAGCGGTATCTCCGGTCAGTGGCGTTGGCTCAATCGCGTCTGGAACCTGGTCCTGGGCGAGGTTCAGACAAGTGGGGGCTCCGCCGACGCAATTCGTCGTGCGACGCACGCGATGATCGGCAAGGTCTCGCAGGACGTGGAACGCTTCCGCTTCAACACAATGATCGCCGCGATGATGGAGTTCACCAACGAGCTGCAGAGCATCCGCGAACAAGGACCGGTTGACGGCGACGCCTGGCGAGAGGCGATCGAATCGCTGATCCTCTGTCTCGCACCGTCCGCGCCGCATATCAGCGAGGAGCTCTGGCGTTGGATTGGCAACTCGGGTTCCGTGCACGAGCAGCCGTGGCCGGCATACGACGAAGCGCTGGCACAGGCCGAGACGATCACCGTGGTCGTGCAGGTCAACGGCCGGCTGCGCGAGAAGCTGGCCCTGGCACCCGGGTCATCGCAGGAGGATGCCGAGTCGGCGGCTCGTGCTTCTTCGAGGGTGACCGACCAGCTTGACGGCAAGACCCTGCGCCGAGTGATCTGGGTGCCGGACAAGCTGCTCAACTTCGTCGCCAACTGACGACCAACCGCCGTTCTCGCTCAACGTTCATCCGGGGAAGCAGATACACTGGCCCTCGAGGAGCAGACGATGCCCCAACGTCTCTTCCGCGCCCGCTACGCGAACGGCGTCCTCACACCGCTAGAGCCGCTCGACCTGTCGGAGGGCTGCGAGGTGACCGTGGACGTGTTAGCCGAGGACGAGGGCGGCGATGCGACCTCGCCGGCGGAGCCCGGCAAGCCCCCCCTCCTCGAAATCGTCGATGAGATTCGCCGCGAGTACCCGGATGCCTTCAGCGGCATGCCGCACGACGGTGCGAAGCACTACAAACACTATCTGTACGGGCACCCCCGGGACGGAGATTGATGCCAGGCGCCTTCGCCGACGCAGGCTATTGGATCGCACTGCTGGACAATGAGGATCCTCTCAACGCCCGGGCGACAGACCTGGCAATGCAGCAGCCTCCATTGGGCATTGTGACGACAGAAATGGTCCTGGTAGAAGTGTTCAATCACTTCAGCAGGTCGGGACCGCAAGGACGATTGGCGGTTGAGCGCTTTGTCCGGAGGCTGCGCGAGACAGAACAAGTGGATGTGGTGCCGCAGTCGTCCGAGCAGTTCGCGGCGGCGGCCAGACGCTACGCTGGCCGGCCAGACCAACGCTGGAGTCTGACCGACTGCGCCAGCTTCCTCGTCATGGAGTCGCGGGGCATTGATGACGCGCTCGCCCACAACCGCGACTTCATCCAGGCCGGTTTCAAGGCACTCCTCCGAGACGAATCCGACCGCGGCGGATAGATGGATGGTCCAGCTACATCTGCCGTCCTACGAAGGCCCGCTCGACCTGCTGCTTGAACTGATCGAGTCGCACAAGCTTGACATCTCCGAACTCTCGCTGGCGCAAGTCGCCGACCAGTACCTGGCGCAGGTCTCGGCGATGACTGCTCCTGACGGCGAACTGACTTCCGACCAGGCCGACGCGCTGGCAGCGTTCATCAGCATCGGCGGGCGGCTGGTGCTGCTCAAGGCGAGGCAGTTGCTCCCGCCCACCGAGGATCCTGAAGACGGTGAGCAGTTGGACGATGACGCCACTGAGCTGGTGGCGATGGCGCAGGCCTACAAGCGATACCGGGACGGCATCGCTCAGCTCGGCGACCGCGACCGCGAGCGGCTTCGTTCCTACACACCGATCTCGGCCCCGCTGATCGATCAGACACTGCCGCTGGGCATGTCCGACAACGTCACGCTCGAGGCGCTGGCCCGAATTGCGCAGGAGGCGCTCGAACGCGCTGCCGAGCGGGAGGCGCAAGCGGACATCGCCCATGACGCGGCGATCGAGCGACAGCGGATCACGGTCCGAGACCGCGTCGTCGATCTGCGTGGCCGCCTGATGAGCGGGCACGTCGTCTCATTCCGCGACTGGATTGCCAGTGCGGAGTCGAGGCTCGAGCTGATCGTCTCGTTCATGGCCGTGCTCGAGTTGCACAAGTCGCTGGCGATCGAGATTCAGCAAGACGAAGATTTCTCCGACATCCTGATTACCGAACTGCCCGACGCCCCGGCGACAGCCTGGGCTGCCGCGGACGCCTCCTCACTCGACGAATAGGGCGGTTCGGGGCCTGGCTGCTGGTACGCTGAAAGCCCGTTCAGCGGACTATTGGAGATTGGAAAGGCCGTAGACGGTGGTCACCGATCTCGCCCGCGAGGAGCTGCGTCGAGCCGCTACCGGTCGCCCGACCGCGCTGACGATCGGCGTCTTCGACGGGGTCCACCGAGGCCACCAGGCGGTTCTCAAGCACGTCGCCGAGAGCGCCAGGCGGCATGGGCTCGCCGCGGCGGCGATTACCTTCCACCCTCACCCGAAACAGGTGCTCCGGCCCGATCTGACGACCGAATACGTCACCTCGCTGGAGGATCGACTCTCGCTGATCATGCAGACCGGCCTCGATGCGGTCGCCACCGTGTCCTTCACCTCGGAGTTCTCCTTGACCGACGCCGGCGACTTCGTCCGCATGCTGGTCGAGGAGTTTCAGCTTGCCCGCCTGATCATCGGCGAGGACTTCGCCCTCGGCAGGCAGCGCGGCGGCGATCCCGAGACCCTGGCAGCCCTCGGTCGCGAACTTGGCTTTGAGGTCGAGGTCATCGAGTTGCTGACCAACGATTCAACCGACAAGGTCTCGTCGACGCAGATCCGCGACTCGCTGGCAGAAGGCGACGTTGCCCACGTCGCCGACTTGCTCGGCCGCCGATTCTCATTGCACGGACCGGTGATCGTCGGCTTCAAACGGGGACGGTCGATTGGGTTCGCCACCGCCAACGTCGCGGTCGGCAACGACCGGGCGATCCCGGCGCCGGGCGTCTACGCCACGATTGCGCATCTGGCGTCCGGGCCGACGCCGTCGGTGACCAACATCGGTATGCGGCCCACCTTCGACGATGGCGGCGGATTGTCGATCGAGTGCCACATCATCGACTTCGACGACGACATCTACGGACAGGACCTGCGGGTAGAGTTCGTGGAGCGCCTACGCGGCGAGAAGAAGTTCGACGGCGTCGACGCGCTGGTCGAGCAAATCGGCAAGGATCGCGACGCTGCGCGCGACCTGTTGGCCGGCATGTCAATCGGATCGAATCCATGAGTGAGCGAATTCCCGCCGAGGTGGCAGCAGAGGTCGAGCGCCAGCACGCCCTGATCATGCGCGGCACCGCCTACGGCGATGATGCGACGCGGGCGGCAATGGACCGAGAGTTGCGCGCACGGCTGACCGAGTCGCTGATCGAAGACCGACCGTTGCGTGTCTACCTGGGCGTCGACCCAACCTCGCCCGACCTACATATCGGCCACTGCGTCACGCTGCGCAAGCTGGCGCTGTTCCAGCAGCTCGGACATCAGTCGATCCTGCTGATCGGCGACTTCACCGGATTGGTCGGCGATCCGTCGGACAAGGATTCCCTCCGTCCAATGCAGGCCGAGGAGACACTCAACCGCAACGCGGAAACCTATCGCGATCAAGCGTTCAAGCTGCTCGATCCGGAGCGCACCGAGGTGCGCCGCAACAGCGAGTGGCTGGGACAGATGTCGTTCGGCGACGTGATTCACCTGGCCTCGAATTTCACCGTGCAGCAGTTCTCGGAGCGCGACACGTTCAAGAACCGGATCGACGGCGGCCAGCCGGTCTACGTGCACGAGTTCATGTACGGCCTGATGCAGGGATACGACGCCGTCGCCCTCGAAGCCGACATCCAGCTCGGCGGCACCGACCAGACTTTCAACATCATGTGCGGCCGCACGCTGCAGGAGCGTCAGGAACAGTCGCCGCAGGTCGCTGTCCTGACCCCGATCCTGGTCGGCACCGACGGCCACCTGCGCATGTCCAAGAGCACCGGCAACTACATCGGCATCGACGAGCCGCCCAACACCCAGTACGGCAAGGCGATGTCGATCCCCGACGACGCGATCGTTCGCTTCTTCGACCACGGCACGAACGTCGCCGACGATGAGGTCGACCGGATCGAAGCAGACCTCCAGTCGGGCGTTGTCAAGCCGATGGACGCAAAGCGCCGTCTCGCCAGAGCCATCGTCACGGAGTGGCACGGCGATGCCGCGGCGCAGGAGGCGGAAGAGCAGTGGACGCGGACGTTCTCGCAGCGAAACGCGCCCGACGACATCCCCGACGCGCCGATCGAGTTCGGTGGTGCGGACTCGATCGAAATCGCGCTGCCGGTCCTGCTCCACGACATCGGCGCCGCCGCCAGCCGAGCCGAAGCCAAGCGCCTCGTCTCGCAAGGGGCGGTCCGCGTCGACGACGAAGTCGTCAAGGATCAGAGCACTCAGATCGTAAACGGAGCCGTCCTCCGAGTCGGCCGCCGCAAGTGGTACCGGATCATCTCGACCTGACCGCACAACCGTCCCCGCCTCCGAGCGGGGACCCGCTTTGGGCTCCTCCCGCTAACCGATAATCTGTCCTCTGTGAGAACGTTCGCTTACCTAATCGAAATCGCGGACCTTGACCTGGTACGAACAAACAGGATCGAGGCAATAGTCAACTCAGGCGTGTTCTACACGATCTCACCATCAACGCTGCTGCGAGAGCTTGGCATAGAGCCGACCGGGACACGACGCTTCCGAATGGCCGACGGCACGATGCGTGAGATGGACATCGGAAACGTCCGCCTATGGATCGACGGCCAGGAGGGCTACACCATCGTCGCATTCGGTGATGACAGTGAGCCGATGCTGCTCGGCGAGTACACCCTCATTGGCCTCGCGCTGGCGGCCGATCCCAAGAGGCAGCGTTTCGTCTCCCTGGAGCCTCTACCGCTCTAGCGCCCTCCACCCGTTACCCTCCGACGACAGCGTTGGGCGAAGCGTCTAGACAGTGGAGATCCGGCGAGCGGGAGTGGTCGCAATGAGCCAAATGAAGCTTGGAGTCGCACGGACACTATTGCGGAAGCACGCTCAAGAGATCGAGTATCGAGAGGTGCCTGGGGCGAAGGCAGTCGGTGCCGCCTGTCTCCAGCTAGCTGGCTACTCCAGCAACCAGCTGATCCTGTTTGGCAGGCGATATTTCTGGGTCCTCGAAGAAGCAGACAAGGAACTCGCCAGATTAGAGGCCGATGAGGAGTACCAGGGCACTGAAACCCTCGACGCCTTACATCGTCTAGACGACTATCACGACGGATATCGAGAGGTTGCAGAGGGGGGCAGACTCCCTTGCACATGCGAGCCAAACGCATCCGGGAATCTCCCCATTTCCGAATTTGACGTCTGGACTGATAGGTCGTGGTGTTCCATCTGCGACCATTTCCGAGCAGAGGATGGTGAGGAGGCGGGTTTGAAAGATGGAAGTGCGTTCAGACTGCACGAATCGCGGGAACGAAGAAGAGAAGAGTTGCAGGCGGACTTCCGTGAGCGTCACGAAAGCAGGATCGCCGCGGGAGGCAGCAACCGCAAAGGCTTGCTTCGACGCCTGATCGGGTTCTGATCGGCTGGCAGAAAATCGAGACGCTTGGAGGCACCCAATGACCGTCACCCTCGACTGGCTTGGCTGCGCGACCTTTCGACTGCAGGTCGATGAGACCGTGATCATGCTTGACGCCTACATCGACCGCGTGCCTTCCGCGCCCGATGTCGGTCTGACGGCCGGCGACATCTCGCGGGCCGACGCCGTCCTGGTCGGACACTCGCACTTCGACCACATCGCCGGGGCCGAGGTCATCGCGGCGAACACGGGCGCGCCCGTGATCGGCTCCAACGAGTCCGCGCGCGTGCTGCTGGAAGCGGGCATCTCCGAGGACCAACTGTTGCGCTCACAGGGCGGCGAGCGCCACCGCATCTCCAAGGACATCACTGTCGAGGTCTTCCCCAGCCTCCATTCCTGCATCTGGACGCAGGGATCGTGGGACCCGGGCAAGGTGGTACTGGGACAGTACGGTCTGACCGAGGAGGAACGCTGGGGCGGCCGACGCACCATCGACATCGGCGGCTCATTGGGCGAGCGCTCGCAGGACCTGGGCGCGGAGGCCCAGACCCAGATGATCGACCATATGGCGACGTGCCTCGGCTCCAACGACACCGGAGGCGCGCTGGCCTACCTGATCGACACGCCCTACGGCTCAATCTTCTACCACGACACCTCAGGCTGCTGGACCGGCGTCGTCCAGAACATGCGCCCCGACGTCGGAATTGTCGCCATGGCCGGTCGACCCAACATCGACGGCGAGCCGATCCAGGGCTCGCTCGCCCAGTTTGTTGGCCGCAAGTCCGACATGCTGCGCGCGCCACGCATCGTGCTCGGACACCACGATGACTGGATGCCCCCGATGACCCACGACATGACCGGCCCCGACTCGCTTGCGCCGGTCAAGAACGAGCTCAACCACGTCGCCCCGCGCTCCGAGCTGCTCGACATCCCGCTCGGCGGACGGATCGGCCTCTACTGATGCCAACAGGACAACCGAAGTTCGGCCTGATCTACGACTTCCGCAATCCGCCCCAGTGGCGCAAGCCCTGGGCCCAGTTCTACGACGAAATCCTGGACGAAATCGTCTACGCCGAGCAACTCGGCTACGACCACATCTGGATCACCGAGCACCACTTCATCGACGACGGCTACACGCCGTCCGTATTGCCCATCGCTGCCGCCATCGCTCGCCTGACCAAGCGCGTGCGGATCGGAACCTGGGTCCTGCTCCTCCCGCTGCACAACGCGATCCGCGTCGCCGAGGACGCCGCCACCGTCGACATCCTCTCCAACGGCCGGCTCGACCTCGGCGTCGGCCTCGGCTACCGGATCGAGGAGTTCGACGGCTTCGGCGTCAACCGACGCCACCGACCAAGCATCATGGACGAGTCGCTCGAGATCATCACGCGCACCATGGCCGGCGAATCGGTCACGCTCGACGGCCGCCACTACCAGGTCAAGGACGTGCGCGTGACCCCGCCGCCGATCCAGCAGCCGTTCCCGCTCTGGGTCGGCGCACGCTCCGAAGCCGCCGCGCGACGCGCGGCCCGAATCAAGGCCAACCTGATGATCGTCGCCGACCGACCCGTCTACGACGCATGGGCCGACGCCCTGCGCGAACAGGGCGACGACCCCGACGACTTCGAGGTCCTGCTCTCGGCCGGCGGATACGTGTCGGACGATCCTGACGCGCTCTGGGAAGAACTCAAGCCGCACCAGCGCTACCTGCGCGACACCTACGGCAAGTGGTACAACGACGCCTCCGACCTCGGCGAGCAGGATCCGCTCGGTCAGTTCCTGCACCACACCGACGAGGACCTCCGCGCGCGGTTCGTCGCCGGCACGCCCGACGACGTCGCCGCCGCCATCGAGCGCACCCTCGACTGGATCCCCGCCGACCACATCATCACCTCGCCCGTCCCGCCCGGCGCATCGCGCGACCTCGCCCGCAGGAGCATCGAACTCTTCGCCCGCGAGGTGATGCCGCGGTTTCGATAGACTGACTCCACGAATCCAGAGCGAAGGATGGGGAGGCCGAGATGAAGGTCAAGATCGACACGAGCCTCTGTGAAGGCCACGCCAAGTGCATGGAGGCCACCGAGGTCGTCTTCGAAGTCCGAGACGACGACCTCTCCCACGTCCTCGTCGACACCGTCCCCGCCGAAGAAGAAGCCAACGTCGTCCGAGCGGTCCGTACCTGCCCCCGCGCCGCCATCTCCATTGAGGACTAGGTTCTTGGGCCGCGACCTGTCAAGCGCATGTTGGAGACATCGCGTTCGGCGGTAGCGCGGTCCCTGCACCGAACCCAGATCAGTCGTCGCCGAACGATACGATCCATCGTCGACTACCAAGCCCGATCTCGGCGGCGATAACTTCGAAGTCCTCTGGAACCTCGAACGCGTGGCGATAGCGGGTGTAGAACTCATCCGCTGGGTCAGTCGAGTACGCAGTACCGGCCCAATGTCCTTCGAGCACCTGTCCATCTCTGCCGATGAGCGCCGCATGCCAGTACGTGTCTCTGGATACTTGCTCCGTAAACTCCAGGACCACTCCATGCGTGTGACGCCACGGACATCGAATCGGCGCGCCGTAGCGAACGAAGGTGACCTCGCCGACCGAGATCTGCGAACGATGCAACGTTTCTGCGACAAGCCCGTCCCCATCACGACCCAGATTCTCGCTGCAAGTCGTAGCAGAATCGGAGTCGTCACCGCTTGTCGGAGACGAACGCGCCCCACCCAGTCCATCTCCTGACACGATCAGTCTGGATGCCTTTGCATCGCCAAGGTTGAAGCGCCAGGCTCTCACGTCCGGATCGACGTCGCTGCCCTGACGACTGCCCGAATGCTCCTCCTCGTCGGCGTCGACAAGCTTGACGCTCAGCTTCGAATGATCAACATCGCCTGTGAATCTGAGGCGCACGTAGTGAGTGGACGCCCAATTCTCTGCGTTCCCTCGCAGTCCAGGACACGGCTTCCGTACAAACTCGATCGCTTGCACCAGTTCGACCCCCTCCGGCAGCGACGGAGAGAGATCGACCGTCGTGCGCGGCGAACGCGGGGACCATGGTTCAGCGCATAGCAGTTGAGGCACCTCGTCCGAGCGATACTCGACGATGAACACTTTGCCGCTCCACCCGCACTTCGAGATCGATACCTCTCGACCATCAGCGACTGCCATCACCTGTGACGAGGCGGCGGAAACGAGGTAGACGGCATAGATGACGTCGTATCGCTCGGAAGACCTGACGTTACAAATCCACCCTCCGAAGTCAGGCTGTTCGGTGCTCAGATAGATCGGGCTATCAAGCAGCGCAATCGAACCGTGCAGTCTTGGCCCTGCTTCCGGAGCTGGCAGTGGCGTTCGTTGCTTGCGCAGCTCGCTGATCGCCGCAACGGCTGTCTCCGAGCGCAACGCGGTGTGATTCCCTCTCGAGACTCCGATCACGTGACGCGTGCATGGATCAACAATCGGGGCTCCGGCCCGATCCCAACCCCAGCCGTCGTGCCAGAAAAGCCGTTCCGTCACGTTCTCCACCTCCAGCCGAGTCATGGCGAACCGGTCTGACTCTCCCCAGGGATACGCAACAAGAACTGGCCTACTCTCCTCGGCCTCCTCAGTTCGTTCGGCAAAGACTGGCGGAGTGTGATCACGCAGCGCCGCGTCGTCGCCGATCACTTCAGCCAGAGCAAGGCCATTCCGAAGATCGGTGGCCACGCGAGCCACCGGCAGCGATACGTTGCCCTGCGAAACCACTCCCCACGGGGTCTCATCGCTGAACAGGTGTATCGCGGTAATGAACTGGTTGTCACCGACGTACAGCGCGCTTCCGTCCTGGCCTAGACCGGTCATTTGCCAGGCCAGGTCTCCTAAATCGCTTGTCAATGCACAGCTCGGACCCTCCGGCTGAATCCCCTCATCGACCGCGACGGACCAGATCACCGCGCCCGAGCGACGCCAGCCCGCCGGATCGGCTCCGGCCTGCGACGCAATACGCGACGGACAGGCAATGTCACCATTCTCGAACTGCAGACACGCAAGCACGCCGCCGATTCGCGAATCGGCGCGAACAACTATTCGCGCTCGTTGCGCGATCTCCGGCCCGCGATCGGGCGGTTGGATTTCCACCAGGTATTGCTGATCGCCGATGACAACTCGAAACGCCCGAGGTTCGAAGTCGTCCGGTGCCCGCCAAGATTGCAACAGCGAAGTGTAGGCGCCGCTGTCCAGATTGCTGCCCCACCTGGTGCCCCGCCCCCCACCGCGTATGACTGCGCCATCCGCACTGATCAAGTCTGCGCGCAGCTCCTTGCCAGTGAGCGGTCGCGCCAGTTGGACGCGGAGTTCGTGCGTGAAGTGCTCAGGACACCACTCCAGCGCCCCCAGAGTGCCAAGCACGGTGTCCCCGAACTCCTCGCTGGACTCGTGGAGTATCGAAGTCAACACAGGATCTCGAGGGCCGTGCTGCGGGAGACAGGTCACACCATCGCGGGCAATGTCGGGAGCCTTCCGGAATCCAATGACAGCGATGTCGCCATACCCACAGCGTCCTGCGTAGGGCTCGACCCAATCGATCCGACCCCATGAGCCTCCGGCAACACCAACCCACCAGTCACCTTCGGTGCCGGCACAGTCGACATCAGCCGGCGGGTCGGCGCCATAGTGCCAGACGACGGCGTCATGCGGGATGTCGAATCCACCGGGAACCTCGGGCAACGCTGGCAATGGGCCTGCCAGTTCCTCCAAAGTCCGTCTCAGTGTGTTCCCGGAGTGAGAGAAGTTTCGGGCCGCTGAGCCGGCCCAGATCACGCCGATCACTTCACCGCACGAGTCAAACATTGGTCCGCCGCTGTTCCCTCCCTGCGAGGACGTGTTGGTGAGGATTTCGTCCTCCCAGACTCGAGCGACCACGCCCGCCGCCGCGGTCAAGGCCCCGGCCGACGGATAGCCAACCAGGTAGACCGTCTCGCCTATGTCGTCCACCGTCGGATCGCGAAATGCGACGCTGGGAACATCCAGCACGTGGAACGGATCGAACACTTCCAGGAGTGCCACGTCGTGTTCCCGATCTGAGCCAACGACTGCAGCCACCACCGAGCGATCACCGTGGGTCAGGACGACAATGGGCGGTGCTTGCTCAATGACATGTTGTGCGGTCACAAACCGGCCGCCGCCGATATGGAATGCCGATCCGAGTCCCCGAATGCTCGCCACCTTCCAGGTCGCCGCAAACATCCGTTCAAAGTCCGGCTCGCAAGATGTCCGCAGAGGCGAGAGCGTGCGCGGACGCACGATTCGCTGCGGATCGATGGCGACATTCCACTCGATGGGGCTGCTGCGTGTCCATCGATCGGACCGCAGTCGCTCTGGTCGGAGGAGCCGAGCCGAAGGACAGATGATGCCGTGTCCGGTCGGTTGGAAGCAAAGCTCCACACGACCGTCGCTGCGTTCGCGAGTAACGATGCGCCCGCTGAGCTGGTAATGAGGACCTGCGAGGGCGGACACCGCCTGTGATCCCCCCGGTTCGAGTGCAGGCTCTTCCCCCTCGATCAGAACCGTGGAGAGGAACATGGCCAGCACGAAACAGGCAGCGGCCGTAACAGCGAAAGCTCGATTGCGGATCACAGTCATCGGTTTGGCAACAAAGGTACCGCGACCGCTGCCGCTGGCTAACTGACGTCCCGCTCAGCACGGTCGTGACCGGCAATCCCGTGTCACCCCGACGCCCGGTGTCGCTCAGCCAACTCCGACACCGGCAACCCCTCCACAAGCACTTATGTTCGTACACAATCGCTGGTGCTCAGTGTTGGATGTGCCATCGACAGGAGACGAACGTGACTAGCACTTCCCCCCGGACCCTCCTGGATCAGCCAGGAAACACCTGGACGCACACTGACGAATACTGGCCACAACTGGTCGAACCTGGACACATCTGGACTTACCTGGACACTCCCGAGCCGAATTCCCAGCCCACGGCGGCAGATCAGCCCCACCCGTCCAGAATTCCTGCCGATCCACCCCAGCGACAACCTACCGAACCGTCACCACCACCCTCACCGCCTCGCCGTCCTTGACGTTCACCCTCCAGCCCCACACATCCGAGTCGGCATACGTGTAGATGTCTCGGCGGGGGATGTAGCGCTGGTCGGCGTCGTTGTAGACGCGCACCGTCAATTGGTCGAAGTCATGCCGACTGGTGTTGCGCAGCTTGAAGTAGTGGGTGGAGAACCACCGGCTCTGTTCCAGCGTGGATAGCCCCGGACAATCGTTGCGCGGGAAGCTCGTGGCCAGCAACAACTCGATCCCATCCGGCGCCTCCAGCTCCCACTGCACGTCCGAGACCGCAGTCAGCGGCCGTCGCGGTTCGATGCAGACCGCTTCCGGTTCCTCGTCGGCCCGGTACTCGACGATGAAGATCTTGTCGCCGAAATCGCAGGTGTCGGGCCGGGCGCCGTCCTTCTCATAGACCTGCCAGACATCCGGGTTGTCGACCGAGGCCGCATAGACCGCGTAGTGGGTGTCGAACCGCTCCGATGGATGCACGTCGCAGATTCTGCCGGAGAACTCCGGCTGGATTGGTCCGGCGTACAACGGTCGCGCGTGAATCGCAGCCGAACCGTGGGCAGGAGGCCCGTCCTGGGAATAGACCGGACGCTCGGCGCGACTGCGCATGTCATCGAGCGCGGCCCGTACCGTCTCGGCCCGCAAGAGATCGTCGCCGCCAATCGACATCCCGAGCAGTTCGCCACTGCAGAGATCGATCAACGGAGCCCCATGGCGCCTGATGCCCGTCGGTTCGACGCGAATCACCCGCTGCGTGACCTCGGCCACGTCGAGCAGGGTCAGCAGGTGTCGCTCGGCGATCCCCGAGGGATACGAGAGCAGATGGGCGTGACCGCCGATCAGGCCGTCCCCGGTGCTGCCGAACCTGGCCGGAGCGCCCAGGTCGGCTGCGTCTTCCGGATCGAACAGCTCAACCAGGGCCAGGTCATTGCGTTCGTCGAAGGCGACGCGAATCACCGGAAGCGACACATCGCCCCGCGACACGACGCCCCACGGAGCAGTCTCGGGAGCCTGGCGACCATTGACGAGGAACTGACGCTCACCGACATGAACGGCCGTCCCACTGCCGGCCAGCGAGTTGAATTGCCAGGCGTACAGCTCGTCGGGGTCTCGATACGCGCAGGTCAACGCCGGCCGGGCGACGTGCTCAAGCAGGGGAGTCGCCTCGACCGGCAGGTCTGCGGTCCAGCGAATCGGAGCCGACGCTCGCCAGCGTCCGCCGATGGACGGATACGCAAGCACGCCCCCGTCGGCGCCGCATTCCACCCCGTCCGGGCTGCGCAGGCAGGCCCGAACCGTGCCGCTCTCCTCGTCGACGCGGACCACGATGCGAACGACCTGCTCGACCGTGAGCCCAGTAGCCGCGAGCCCAGTAGCCGCGAGCCCGGTGGCGGCGGACCGATCGGGCGCCTCCGACGCAATCGGGAGCAGCCAACGGCCTTCCCCAACAGCGATGCGAAGCGCCGCCGGCTCAACGTCCGATGGTATGGTCCATTCTTGCCACAGAGTGGTGATGAGCCCGTCCGGCGCATCGCCCAGGGTGCGGAACGAACGCCGCGCCCAGCCGCCGACATGGAGCGATCCGTCGGAGCCGACCAACGTCGCTCCCAGCCCGGCGCCGCTACCGACCGGATCATCGAGCGCGACGAGCAGCCGATAGCGGAGCAGATCGGGGCAGTACGGTCCGAGCCCGTGCCTCGTCAGTCTCAGGTCGCCGAACGCCTGCCGTCCCTGGTAGAGCTCGGTCTCGACGAAGGCGAGTTCGGCATCTGAGCAATCGATCAGCGGCCGCGGCCCAATACGCTCCAGGGCCGCGATGTAGGTGCGTCCGTTGTCGAAGTCGTCCGGTCCGTCGGCGCCGCAGACGCCGGCCTGGCGCCAGCCGGTCCGCTCCAGGTCGCTACGCACCTCGGCTTCGTCGGCCACGGCCGAGACTCCAAGCCACCAGTCGCCGTCCAGCTCGGAGCAGTCCACGCCCTGCGGCGGCTCAGGGCCGTAGTGCCAGATCAACCGGCCCGCCGCGCGCAGCGTCGCGGGAACTGTCTCAGGCTCTCGCGGCCAACTCGGCCAACGCTCGTTGATCCGCCGCAGCGACGTCTGCACGGCACGACCCGAGTGTGTGTACGCCCAGGAGCTGCCGCCCGCCCAGAGCACGCCAATGACATACCCACAGGCATCGAACATCGGACCGCCGCTGTTCCCGCCCCGAATCGCGCTGGAGGTTTGGATGTTGTTGTCCCACACCTGGATCACCACTCCGCCGCCCGAGACCGTCAGCGCCTCACCACCGGGGTAACCGACGACCATCACGGGCTGGCCGAGATCCTCCTGAGTCGGGGCGCGCAACTGCAGGCTCGGCACGTCGGATACCAGCTCGGGCGTCTCCACCTCCAGCAAGGCGAGGTCGAACTCCGGATCGACCCCAAGCACCGCCGCCCCGATCGTTCGATCTCCATGAATCAGCGACACGAACGGGGGTCGACCGTCGACGACGTGATGCGCGGTGATAAAGCGCCCGTTCCCGATATGAAACGCCGTGCCGAACGTTCCGGAAGTCTCGACCTTCCAGCTAGCCGACAGCATCCGCTCCACGCTCGGCTGGCAGCCCGTTTCGTCCCCTGGAACTGCGGAGTCCGTGACCTGATAGAGGATGCGATCCTGATCGATCGGTGCGTTCCAGGCGATCTCGCCGCTCGCGATCCAGCGATCCGTCGTTACCGCGTCCGGATGCAGGAATCGGGCCTGCGGACAGACCACCTGACCGTCGTCGGTGCGCAAGCAGAGTTCGATCCGGCCGCGATCATCGACGCGGGAAAGCACCTGAGCGCTCAGTCCGTACGCCGGATCGGCCGGCGCCGGTCCCTGAGCCCCGGTCAGATCAAGGGTCAGGAACGCGCAGGCGGATGCGATTACCGCCAGTACGAGAACCATTTGGGCCCGGACGTTCCCGATGGAGAACAGCATCTCCACCACTGTATGGGACGAGCGCGACTTACTGCGCCCGGTAGCGAACCATCTGCCGCTTGATTCCGCCCACGTGCAGCGACTGCGGCACCATCTCCGGTTCGCCGGCCAGTTCCAGGTTGAGCAGGATCGGCAAGAGCGCATGGAAGATTGAGCGCATCTCCCAACGGGCCAGATTCGCGCCCAGGCAGAAGTGCTCGCCGTAGCCGCCAAACGCGAAGTGGTCGTTGGGATCGCGGCGAATGTCGAACTTGTAGGGGTCTGGGAAGACCTCCTCGTCGCGATTGGCCGACGGGTACCACATCACGATCGAGTCGCCCTTGCGCAGCGTCTTGCCGCGCAGTTCCAGATCCTCGGTCACCGTGCGTTGGAACTGGATCACAATCGAGGTCCAGCGCAGAATCTCCTCGACCGCCGAAGGGATCAGCTCAGGGTTGGCGACCAGATCGTCGAGTTGATCGCGATGATCCAGCAGCGCCTTGATCCCGCCCGTGATCGAGTTGCGCGTGGTCTCGTTGCCCGCTCCGATCAGGAGGCGGAAGTAGGAAGAAATCTCGCGCGGCGTCAGGTGCTCGCCGTCCACCTCTGCCCGCATCAGATCGCTCAGCAAGTCGTCTCCGAGTCCGTTCGATTCCCGCTCGCGCACAAGTCCCTCGTTGTAGACGTTGAACTCCAGGTTCACCCGACGGATCGTCTGCTCGCGATCCTCCCCGGGCAGCCGGAACTCCGGGTCGGCCGCGCCCGCGCTGGTCTCGGTCCAGTGGAAGATCTGCGACCAGTCGTCCTCTGGCACGCCGGCCATGTCGCAGATCGCCGCCACCGGCAGCAGCGCCGACACCTCGTGCACCACATCCAGGGCGCTGGTCGCGCCACGCTCGGCGAAGTCGGCGACGATTCGGTCCGCAAAGGTCGAGATGTAGTTCTCCGACATCTCGGCAAAATGGTCCTCAAGCCGTTTCATCATCCGCGGTGTGAAGTGATGCGCCACCAGCCGCCGATGTTCCCGGTGCTCGGGTGGGTCCATGAAGATGAAGTCGGGCGGCTCCGAGGGATGCCCGCCGTAGCGGTTCGCGTTGACCTCGCGCCCGCGCTCCGTGATCCCGACCGACTCGGTGTCGTTGATCCGCAGGATCTGAGTATTGGAGAACAGCTCCGGGTGGGAGGAGATGTAGCGGATGTCCGCGTGCTTGCTGATCGCCCAGAACGGCTCGAAGTTGGGCCGCTGGTACCAGTAGACCGGCGCCTCGCGGCGCAGGATGTCCCAGGCCTCCCACGGGTAGCCGTAGTCGACGTACAGCGAAGTGTCGGTGATGTTCAGGTTGTCAAGCGTCAGTGCGGGTCGTGCGGCGGTAACCATTCCAAGCCTCCATGGCAGTCTCCGACCGGGAGATCCCAATGAAGATACCTGTTCGCGCCGACGAATTGAACGCTACGCAGGCCGATAGCGGACCATCTGGCGCTTGATCCCGCCGACGTGGAGGAAGCCAATCACGTGCTCCGGATCGGCGGTGAGCTCGAGTTGCGGCAGGATCGGCCGCAGCGCATGGAAAATCGAGCGCATCTCCCAGCGAGCCAGATTCGCTCCCAGGCAGAAGTGCTCGCCGTAGCCGCCGAACGCGAAGTGGTCGTTGTCCTCGCGGGTGATGTCGAACCGGTAGGGGTCCTCAAACACATCCTCATCGCGATTCGCCGACGGATACCAGAGCACCACCGACTCGCCCTTGCGGATCGTCTGGCCGCGCAGCTCGACATCCTCCACCGCGGTGCGCTGGAACTGGATCACGATAGAGGTCCAGCGCAGGATCTCTTCGACTGCCGACGGGACCAGCGAGGCGTCGTCGACGAGCATCTGCATCTGTTCGGGGTGATCGATCAACGCCTTGACACCGCCGGAGATGGAGTTCCGCGTCGTCTCGTTGCCGGCCGCCAGCAGCAGAACGAAGTAGCCGTGGATTTCGCCCGGCGTAAGCTTGCGTCCGTCGACTTCGGCCCGCAGCAGATCGCTGAGCAGGTCGTCGCCGAGATTGCGCTTGCGTTCCTCGATCAGGTTGTTGTTGTAGTGGAACCACTCCACCGAGATCCGCTGGCTCGCCTGGCTCGCGGTCTCACCCGGCAGTCGATACTCCGGGTCCTCCGCGCCGACGAGCACCTCGGTCCACTCGAAGATCTGATCCCAGTCTTCCTCCGGCACGCCGCCCATCGAGCAGATCGCGGCGACCGGCAGCTTCGCCGAGAGCTCGTGCACCACGTCAACCGCCGACTTCGAGCCGCGCTCCGCGAAATCGGCGACGACCTTGTCGGCGAAGTCCGAGACATAGTTCTCCGCCATGTGGGCGAAGTGATCCTCGAGCATCTTCATCATGCGCGGGGTGAAATGCCGCGCGACGAGGCTGCGGTGCTGACGATGCTCAGGCGGGTCCATGTAGATGAAGTCAGGCGGATCGTCCGGGTGTCCTCCGGTGCGATTCGTGCCCGCCTCGCGTTGTCGCTGGGCCGAAGCTAGCTTCGACGCCTTGTTCAATCGCAGCATCTGGGTGTTCGAGAACAGCTCGGGGTGCGAGGAGATGAAGCGGATATCGGCGTGCCTGGTGATCGCCCAGAACGGCTCGAAGCCCGGCCGCTGGTACCAGTAGACCGGCGCTTCGCGGCGTAGCAGAGCCCACTCGGCCCACGGATAACCAACGTCGCGGTAGCGATCCGCATCGGTGATATCGACGCTGTCGAGTGTCAGTCCTGGCGCTTCGGCGATAACCATGGGAGCTCCTCTTCGTCCTGTTGGGCGAAATGCTACGACACCGGCTCGGCTAGGCCGGGCGGTGACGCACCATCTGGCGCTTGATCCCACCGACGTGAAGGAAGGAGATCACGTACTCCGGGTCAGCCGCGATCTCCAGTTGCGGCAGGATCGGACGCAGCGCGTGGAAGATCGAGCGCATCTCCCAGCGCGCGAGGCTGGCGCCGAGGCAGAAGTGCTCGCCGTATCCCCCAAAGGCAAAATGGTCGTTCTCCTTGCGCGTGATGTCGAACTTGTAGGGATCCTCGAAGATCTCCTCGTCGCGGTTGGCCGACGGGTACCAAAGCACCACCGACTCGCCCTTGCGGATCGTCTGGCCGCGCAGTTCGACATCCTGCACCGCGGTTCGCTGGAACTGGATCACGATCGACGTCCAGCGCAGGATCTCCTCGACCGCCGATGGAACCAGCGACTCGTCCTCGACCAGCATCTGCATCTGTTCGGGATGGTCGAGCAGGGCCTTGACGCCGCCGGTGATCGCATTGCGCGTCGTCTCGTTGCCCGCGCCCAGCAGCAGGAAGAAGTAGTTATGCACCTCGTCCGGCGTCAGGTTGCGACCGTCGATCTCCGCTTGCAGCAGGTCGCTGAGCAGGTCCTCGCCGAATCCGTTGCGATGGCGCTCTTCGATCAATCCCTGGGTGTGTCGGAACCATTGCCCGACGACCCGCTGGGTCGCCTGGAACGAGTTCTCTCCCGGTTCCCAGTACTCGGGGTCGTCTTGTCCGGCGAAGGCCTCCGTCCACTCGAAAATCTTCTCCCAGTCCTCCTCCGGCACGCCGCCCATGTCGCAGATTGCGGCGACCGGCAGCTTGGCCGAGAGTTCGTGAACGACGTCAACCGCCGAGTCGGCTCCTTTGTCGGCGAAACTCGCGACCACTTTGTCGGCAAAGTCGGAAACGTAGTTCTCCGCCAGCTCGCCGAAGTGATCCTCGAGTGTCTTCATCACGCGCGGCGTGAAATGACGCGCAACGATGCCACGATGTTGGCGATGTTCCGGCGGATCCATCCAGATGAAGTCCTGCGGATCGGACGGATCGCCGCCGTGCCGATTGGTCTGGAACTCCCGCTCGGTCTGTTGCTGGGTGAGTTTCTGCGCCGTGTTCAGCCGCAGCATCTGCGAGTTCGAGAACAGCTCGGGATGTGCGCTGATGTAGCGAATATCAGCGTGCCTGGTGATCGCCCAGAACGGTTCGAACCCGGGTCGTTGGTACCAGTAGATCGGCGCCTCGCGACGGAGCAGATCCCACTCCGCCCACGGATAGCCGTGGTCGCGGTAGCGGTCGGAGTCGGTGATATCGAGCGTGTCGAGTGTGAGTCGCGGTGCTTCGCTGGTAACCATGGTCGGTCCTCCCAGTTCTGGGTAGTGAGAGAGTAACGAAATCGGCCTGCCGATAGACTGACTCCGCTTGATTGGAGCGCGGCAATGGCTGACGTGATGCGACCGGACGGCACGACGATCCACTACGAGGTGTTCGGCGAGAGCAACGGCGGCACGCCGCTACTGCTGCTGGCCCCGGGCGGCGTGAACTCGCAGATCGAGTTCTGGCAGCGCTCGGTCATCAACCCGATCGAGTCGTTCACCGACGAGTTCATGGTGATCGGCATGGATCAGCGCCACTGCGGCGGGAGCAAGACCTCGCTCGAGCCGTTCAGCTACGACAAGGCGATGCTGGACCAGATCGCCGTGCTCAACGACCTCAACGTGCAGCGAGCGCACATCATGGGCGGTTGCATCGGCTGCGCCTACGCGCTGCGTCTCGGCGACCAGGCGCCTGCTCGCGTTGGCGGCCTGATCATGCAGGATCCCGTCGGGCTCGACGAAACGAACTCGCCCGAGACGTTCTACGACATGTTCAACCCCACGATCCGCCTGGCCCGGGCGGAAGGACTGGAAGCGGTGATCGAGTCGGCCAACCGTGATCCCGTGTTCATGCAGAACAACGAAGCGGGACCGTTTGCACAGCGAATCCACGACGATCCGCTCTACGCCGACGCGCTGCGAACGATGCGGCGGGAGGCCTACATCGCCCTCGTGGTCGAGTTCCGCGACGGGATGTGGCCAACTGGATCGCCGTACTTCGCCGTCAACGAGGTCGCGGTGCGGCGCACACACTCGCCGATGCTGGTGCTTCCGGGGGCCGACCCGTTCCATCCCACCGGTATCGGTCACCGAATCTGCAACGAAGCGCCCAACGCCCGCTGCCTCGACGTCGACGCCAGGTCTCCCGAGAAGCTGCCAGAAACCCTCGAAGCAATCCGCCAGTTCATGCGCGACTGCAGCTAGCCCGCCCGCCGTGGGAGAGACTTCTTTCCGGTCCCCTCTCCCCGAGGGAGAGGGTTAGGGTGAGGGCCGCCGCGCGCCGGTTCCTTCCCGATGCCCCGCGCCGCGACGCGGGGCCCAGACCTCGAGCGCCGTTCGCAGCGCGATCGCATCCCTGACCACAATCGTCAACTCGAACACATATCCCGAACACATATACGTATATCATCCTTCCCGCACATCCCAGGTGCAAGGAATCGGGATTACCTCCGCCCGACGATCAGGCCCCCATCTCAACCCCAACCGGCGGAACCGAACGGAAGCGAACAAATGCGAACACCAACACCCACCGAAACCAACCGTCCCTGCGCGGCCTCCGTTGACCCCCTTCTCGACCGCGAACAAACCGAACCCTGCCGAACAAAGCCGAACAAGGCCGAACGCCGAAACTACTCAAAACGTGCCCAAAATCTTCCATTTTTGTCCACCTCGATCGCACGATCTCCCGCAAAACACTGGGTTTCCTCGCCTCGACCGCCCGAGAGAAAAATTCTGCCGAATCGCGAGATCGGACGAAAAATCGCGCAGCGCGAACACGCGCTCAGCCCATGGTTCCGTATCTGACATAGAGTGAGTTCGACCCTGAGCCAACGCAAAGGAACCAATCACATGCAGTACGAGATTCTCCACCGCCCCTCCTACGCCCTGGCGCAGATTGAACTGGCCTCCGGCGAACAACTGCAGGCCGAAGCCGGCGCCATGGTCTCGATGTCCGCCAGCGTCTCCATCGAAACCGGCATGAAGGGCGGGCTGCTTGGAGGACTCAAGCGCTCCATGCTGGGCGGCGAGAGTTTCTTCATCAACACCTTCACGGCTGAGCAGTCGGGCGAGGTCACGATTGCGCCAGGTTTGCCTGGTGACATCCAGGCAATCGAGATGAACGGCAACTCGGTACTCGTGCAGTCGGGATCATTTCTCGCGGCAACACCCGAGATTGAGGTCGATACGTCCTGGGGCGGCTCGAAGAGCTTCTTCTCGGGCGAGGGACTGATCCTCCTCCGTTGCACCGGATATGGCCTGCTGTTTCTCTCCAGCTACGGCGCGATCCATCTCAAGGAACTCAACGTCGGCGAGGAATACACCGTCGACACCGGCCACATGGTCGCCTTCGACGAGTCGGTCAAGTACAGCGTCGGCCGCTCGGGCGGCTGGAAGACCACGCTGCTGTCCGGCGAGGGTCTGGTCTGCAAGCTTGAAGGCCCGGGCCGCTTCTACATGCAGACCCGCAGCCAGGACGCCTTCCTGAGCTGGCTGCTGCCCAAGATTCCGAAGCAGTAAGGCTCGCGGCGGGCGGTCGTAGCCTGAGGGCATGGACTGGATTGAGTTCGTCGCCCTGATTGGAGTCGGCATCGCGGTCGGCGTCTACGCCACTGCCGTGGGGGCCGGCGGCGGATTCCTCTTCGCCCCCGTGCTGCTGACCAGGAACGCCGAAGCCAGCCCCGCCGAGGTTGCGCTCGCTTCGATGTGCCTGGTCCTGGCCACCTCAGGACTGGCAGCCGCTCGATTGGCGAGGGAGAAGCGAGTCGATTACCGAGCTGTGGGCATGGCGGCAGCCATCGCGGTGCCTGCCGGATTGATCGGCGCGACCGGCACCGCCCAGTTGCCGAGAGAGGTCTTCGCCGCTGGCTTCACCGCGCTCCTGGCGGCGCTGGGTACCTACCTCATCTGGCGGCCAACCGGCGACGCCGGAACCCTCGGGCGGCGCGGCTGGCGACGCATGATCCGCGATCGTCGCGGCGAGCTGTATCTCTACTGGATTCCCGTCCGTCGCTCGCTGGCCATCATCGGCGCGACATCGGTTCTGACGTCGCTCGCCGGCATCGGCGGAGGGTTGTTCTTCGCGACGATTACGATCCGCGTCATGCGTATGCCGGCCTGGCTGGGAGTTCCCGCCTCGCACGCGATCGTGACCAGCATCGCGTTCGTCGTGGTCATCTTTCACACGGCGACACAGCACTTTGGCGATCCGCTCTCGGATGTGCCGCCCCTCTTGATCGGCGCGATCATCGCCAATCCGATCGGGCTCGTGGTCGCCTCAAGGATCAGGGAGTCGTGGCTCTCGCGCCTGCTCGCGGTCGGCATGCTGCTCGTGGCGGTCCGCGTGGCGTTCGAGGCGTTCTAGTCCACCGGATCGATGTCGACCGACCAGCCACGACCCAACTCGATCTGCGTGAGTAGACGGGCCGGATCCTCGCCCTTCAACAACACCTGGCGCCGCCATTGACCGCGTCGCCGGGCCGGACTCGCCGGAGCGGGTCCGATCACTTGCGCAACAGCGCCGGGGGTCGTTGCCCGCAACCGGGACAGCTCACGGACCGCGCGCTCAGCTTCCTGGTCGGCTTCGTTCGCCGTGGAGCGCGAGACTGTCAGGCGGGCCAGACGTCCAAACGGCGGATAGTCGAGCCGGGATCGGAGCTCCATCTCTGGCCGGTAGAACGCCTCGTAGTCGTGCGTCGCCGCGGCGGTGACCGCGAAGTGATCGGGCGAGTAGGTCTGGACGATCACGCGGCCTCCCAACTCGCCTCGGCCGGCTCGACCAGCCACCTGCGCGAGCAGCTGAAAGGTCCGCTCCGACGCGGTGTAGTCGGATTCGCGCAGGGACAGGTCGGCGTTGACGATTCCCGCCACCGTGACGCTGGGCAGATCGAGACCCTTGGCGATCATTTGCGTGCCGACCAGGACCTGCGAGCGACCCTCGGCGAACTCCCGCAACAGCGCTTCATGCGAGCCTGCCGAGCGTGACGTGTCGCGGTCCCATCTGGTGATCGGCACATCTCCCCAGCGACGGCGAACTTCCGACTCCAGCTGTGCGGTGCCGAAACTCATCGCGCCGATGCGCCGGTCAAGGCAGGATGGACACTCCCGCGCGGCGGGCTGACGCCGCCCGCATTCGTGACATTGGAGATACGGTCCAGGTCGGTGCAAGGTCATCGCCACCTCGCAACGCTCGCACTCGACCGCGTTGCCGCACGCCCGGCAGACCAGCGCGGCCATCCCTCTGCGATTAAGGAAGAGCAGGACCTGTTCATCGCGCACCAGCGCCTCCGACACCGCGGCATCCAACACTCGACTGAACACCGAGCGGATACCGTCCGCCAGTTCATCTCGCATGTCGACGACATCCACCGTTGGCTGCGGGATGACGACTGGGGCGTCGGAACCGGCTTGAATCCGGTCGGGCAAGGTTATGAGTCGGCTGTTGCCGGCGCGAGCATCCGCCATGGACACCAGGTCGGGCGTCGCGGAGCCGAGCACAGTGACGACGCCCCAGCTTCGAGCGATCTCCTGCGCCACCGTACGGGCGTGGTATCGCGGTTGCGGATCGGCCTGCTTGTATGTCCACTCGTGCTCTTCATCGAGAATGACGAGAACCGGGTCGTGCATCGGTCCAAACAGGGCGGAGCGAGCGCCGATCAGGATTCGCTTCTCGCCCGCGTTCACCTGCCGCCACTGCTCGCGCGCATCCCGCGCGGACAATCCGGAATGCCTGACTGCCACGTGACCGGGGAACCGGGCTTCGAAGCGAGCGATGGTCTGCGGCGCGAGCGCGATCTCGGGAACGAGCACGACCACACCGTGACCCGTATCGAGCGCGTGCTGCGCAGCGGCCAGATAGACCTCCGTCTTCCCGCTTCCGGTCACGCCGTGAAGGACGAATGTCGCGCCTCGATCGGCGTCAATGGCGGAGACGATTTCGCTGGCGGCCGACTCCTGGGCAGCGGTCAGCCGAGCAGCCGGAATCGCTCTTGAGCGTTCAGCCACTGGGGATTCGGCGAACCGCTTCAGATACCCCATCTGCTCGAGCGCGTCGACGTCCGCGGCGGTCGCGCCGGTCGATCTCCGCGCCTCCATCTCATCCACGTCGCCCGCCTCAAGCATCCGCATCAGGGCGAGTTGCCTGCGCTCGGCCGCGGTACGACGAAGTGAGTCCGCAGCCGAGCGAGCATCCTGCGCACCGATCGCGAGACGAATCACGTCGGAATCGCGGAGAGCCATCGATGTTGCAGCAAGCCAACTGTCAAGGGAGCCCGTCCCTCCCAACACGCGCGCGGCCTCATCCATCGGGAGGGGACCATCGATCAGTCGGAGCAAGAGCTTGGCCGGGCGAGAGGATTTGCTCATCGGCCAGCGTCCGCTGACCTCCCGAAGCCTCTGCGGACTTATGTCGAGTTTCAGTCGCTTCGGTGCTCTCGGTCGAGCAGGAATGATCGGCCTGAACGAGCTGGGGTCGCCTCTCGGTCTGGCGGGCGTTCCCGGGGGGAGGAACAAGGCGACGCAGCGTGCGATCGGAGCGAGATAGTAGTCGCTGATCCAGCCCGCCAGTTCCAGCTGACTTGTCCTGAGGACGGGCTTCGGATCGAGCACGCGATCGACGGACCGCGGCTCCGCGATTTCCGAGTCATCGGTCACCTCGATGACGACTCCTGCGGCCCACTGCGTCCTCCAGGGCACAACGACCGCCATGCCGCGTCGCAGCGGCATGTCATCGGGCACCGCATAGGTGAAGCTGCCGCGTTGCGGGCTGCCGTTGAGGACTGCGACTTCGGCGTAACGCTCGGTCATTCGATGCTCGTGCAGGTGGTAGCGTCCCACTGGAAGGTTGACGAAGAGGAGCGCCCGATGTCCAGTGATACACCCGATCCAGCGAGCGAGCAGCCGTTCGAGGGTATTCGGGTTGTGGAATTCGGCCAGTTCGTTGCGGTGCCGTTTGCGGCCCAGCTACTGGCCGAGGGTGGCGCGGAGGTGATCAAGATCGAGTCGCTCGAAGGAGATCCGACACGACGCCTGGCGCAACTCGCGCCGATGGAGTCTCGCATCTACCTGTCGCGGAACCGGGGCAAACGATCACTGCCGCTTCATCTTCGGCAGGAGGGGGCATCGGAGATCATCGATGCGCTGCTCGGCCGCGCCGATGTGGCGTTGATGAACTTCCGTCCCGGGTTAGCTGCCCAAATCGGCCTCGATGCTGAAACGCTCCGGGAACGATTCCCACGATTGATCGTCGCTACTGTGACGCCGTTCGGACGCTACGGACCCGACGCGGGGCTCGCCGGGATGGACATCGTGGTGCAGGCCCGCAGTGGACTGATGGTCGCGAATGGCCGAGAAGGCGACGGCCGTCCACTGAGCGGCGACCCGGTCAGCGCGGATTACATGGCGGCGATGTCGCTGGCGTTCGGCATCGCCTCGGCCCTGTATCGACGGGCGAGTTCGGGTCGGGGCGGCGAGGTCCACGCCTCGTTGATGCAGGCGGCGATGACCTTGAACAACAACCAGATGCTGCGTGTGGAGTCGGCCGACGGCCCAATCCACGACGAGTCGAGGCGGGAACTGGCCGAGATGCGTTCGCGCGGCGCTCCGTACGCCGAGCAACGGATGGCGCAACCGTCGGCACGGGCGCGGATCATGGCCGATATCTACTTCCGTACGTACACGACCTCGGACGGCTGGCTCGCGGTGGCCTGCGGCAGTACCCGACTGCGCGCCGCCTTCAGTCTGGCGATCGGGCTGGAGGACGAGTACACGGGTGACGATCCGAACCACCACGCGGACCATTACGAGCGCCTGCGCGAGGCGGCGGAGCAGATCATGCGGTCACGCCCGACCAGCGAGTGGGAGGCGCTGCTTGCCGAAGCGGGAGTGCCAGCGTCGAGGGTTGTGATGCCGTTCGAGATACTCGACGATCCCCAGACCGCCGCCAACGACATGCTGTACGACCTCGATCATCCACAGATTGGGCCAGTCCGGATCCTCGCGCCGCCGGTCGCGCTCGACCAAGAGGGCTTCCAGCAACCGGCGGCAACCAAGCCATTCGCCAGTGAGACGCGAGACATCCTGGGCGAGCTGGGTTTCAATGGATCGCAGATTGACGGGTTCGTCGAGTCGGGCGTAACCAGGGATTCAATCTGACAGCTTGCGCATCTGTGGGAAGAGGATGACGTCGCGGATGGACTGGGAGTTGGTCAGCAGCATGGCCAGCCGATCCATTCCCATCCCGAGGCCACCGGTCGGCGGCATGCCGTGCTCGAGTGCGACGATGAAGTCTTCGTCGAGCAGTTCGGCCTCATCGTCTCCGGCAGCTTTCAGCCGAAGCTGTTCCTCGAACCGCTCTCGCTGATCGACCGGATCATTGAGTTCGGTGTAGGCGTTCGCGAGTTCCCAACCACCGACGAAGAGCTCGAATCGTTCGACCAACGTGTCGTCGTACTCGGTTCGCTTGGCCAGCGGCGAGATGGCCAGCGGATAGTCGAGCAGGAAGGTCGGTTGCTGCAGGTGCGGCTCAACCCGTTCCGAGACGAGCTCGTCGAACAGCTTCCCCCAGCCCGCGTCGGGCGGGATGCCGACGCCGTTCTCGCGGAGCAGCCCCTCCATCAACTCGACGGTCGGATACTCGCGGAAGTCGACGCCGACGTGCTCCCGCACCGCGTCGACCATCGTGATTCGCTCGAAGGGCGGTGTGAAGTCGATTTCGCCATCTCGCCAGGGTACCTTCGTGGAGCCTGTCACCTCTTCGGAGACGTACGCGAGCAGCGCCTCAACCATCTCGGCTACCCCGTGGTAGTCGGTGTATGCCTCGTAGCTCTCGAGCATCGTGAACTCGGGGTTCCAACGGTTGCCGAAACCCTCGTTGCGAAAGATCCGGCCGATCTCGTAGACGCTGTCGAACCCACCCACGATCAGCCGCTTGAGATGCAGTTCCAGCGCGATTCGCAACTGGCGGGGCTCGTCGAGCGCGTTGAAGTGGGTCAGAAACGGTCGGGCGGCGGCGCCGCCGGCCTCAGACTGCAAAACCGGAGTTTCGACCTCGAGGAAGCCGCGATCATCCATGAAGCGGCGCACCGCGGAGACCACACGGGATCTCGTACGCAGCACTTCCTTTGCCTCGTGATTGGCGATCAGGTCGAGATAGCGCTGGCGGTAGCGGGTCTCGACGTCTTGTAAACCGTGGTACTTCTCGGGCGGCGGCCGTAGTGACTTGCTGAGCATGGCGACCGAGTCCGCCTGGACCGATATCTCTCCTCGCCGCGAACGGATCAGGGGGCCGGTTGCTTCGAGGAAATCTCCGAGGTCGAACGTATCGAGCAGGGCCCACGATTCGCTCAGTGCCCGTTTGCTCGCGAGTACCTGGATGAGTCCGCTGTCGTCCTCGAGATCGACGAATGCGATCCGTCCCATGTTGCGAATCGCGGCCACCCGGCCTCCCAAGGTGACCGTTGGTCCGTCGGTCTCGGGCGACTCGGCTTCATGCGCGGCGAAAAGACTGATGGCTTCGCCAATAGTGTGGGTTCGGCTAGTCCGCTGCGGATAGGGATCGACGCCGATGGCTCGCAGCGAGGTTGCCTTGGCCTGGCGATCGGCCATGATCTCGCGGAGGTAGCGGGTGTCGGATACCGGTTGCTGAGAGTCGGTCATCGTGAGCGCGTTCCTCAGGCTGCGGCCTCCTGCCGCCAAGCCGGAGACCACGCTCGTCTAGGAGATTGCCTTGACCTTGAACTTGCGCACGCCGGTCGGCGTCGCTACTTCAACGGTGTCACCGACCCTGGCGCCGAGCAATGCCCGGCCGACCGGCGACTCATCGGACAGGAACCCGTTCTTCGGGTCGACTTCGGCAGGTCCGACGATGCGATAGTTCACATCGGTCCGCTTGGGCATGGGTCGCACGGTGACGGTGGAACCCAGCCGCACGACATCCGAACCCTGAACCTCCTGCTCGTCGATCAACTGCGCGGCTGAGATGACCGCTTCGATTTCGCGAATTCGGCCCTCGATGAAGGCCTGTTCGTTCTTGGTCTCGTTGCCTTCACCTTCGTCGCGCGCGCCCGGCGAATCCTCGCGCGATTGCTGGATCAGTTCGGCCGCCTGGCGGCGCCGCTCCTTCAGCGTGACCAGCTCGTTTCGCAAACGCTGCAGACCATCTGCGGTGATGGGAACTGAACGTCGGAGTACCACGAATCCTGCCTGTCCTGTTCAACCTGCGCGATTTCTAAGGACTTTATGGCAGGGTACGATAGCAGCCAAGAACGACCGATCAGGCAGTCGCACTCAGGCATCCGTGTAACGTGCGTCACATTTTCACAATCTCCTTGATTTCAGCACTGATAGGCGCCGTATGCGGCGCAGTCGTGGTCGCGATTGTGGGAGGTGGTGATGGCCGTTCGCAGGAAGAGTTGGACGCCGCCATGCAAGCGGTGGTCGAGCAAGCCGTGGGCCAGGCCGTCGAACGAGCGATGCAGGATTCCACAGATGAACTGGCATCTCGCATGGAGCGCTCGATGGCGGCGCAGGAGAACCGAATCGCGGAGGTGTATGAGCGGGTCGCCGCGTCGGTCGTGATCATCGACGCCGAAGGGCCTGAGCGGACCAACGAGGAAGGCGTAGTCGTCGTTCCGGCGGCGTTGGCGACCGGCTTTGTGCTGGACGACGCGGGTCACATCGTGACCGCGGCGCACGTTCTCGAAGACAAGACCAGCTTTGTCGTCATCTTCCCCAACGGTGACCGTCATTCGGCTCGCCCGCTCGGTGACGATGTGCCGTTCTCCGACGTCGCCGTGCTGCGAATCGACGCGACTGAAGAGATTGAAGAGCTTGTCGTTCCGTCGTTTGGAAGCTCAAGCTCTGTTGCCGCCGGCGAGACCGTTCTGGCGATTGGGAATACGCTTCTGGGCCAGGAGATAGCGGTCACCCTGGGTATCGTGAGCAATCCCGACACCTCGTTCTTCAGGGAGCGCTATGAACAGGACAACCTGATCCAGACCGATGCGGCGCTCAATCACGGCAACTCCGGCGGAATCCTGGTGGACCTGAACGGTGACATCATTGGCATGACCGCAGTGATTGCTCGAACCACGCACGAAGGCGAGTTTGTGGACGGTGTGGGATTTGCCGTCCAGATAGATGCAGTCCTCGAGGTCGCACGCGCAATCGCGGAGCAGGGATTCTATCCCCGGCCCACATTCGGAGTCGTGGATGAGCGGCTGCTCACGCCGACCGCGGCGAAACAGCTCGACCTTGAGGTGAGCGAAGGATCGTTCCTGATTGAGCTGAAGCGCCGAGGCGCATTCGCGCGGGCGGGCATCCGCCCGGGCGATGTACTGCGTGAACTCAACGGCACACCAATCAACGCCGAGTCTCCATACCTGAACGTCCTGGCCACGCTGGAGCCCAATGTCCCGGTCATCGTTCACATTCACCGCGAGGGCGAGGAGTATCGGCTGAGCATCACACCCGACCTGCGGGCACCGTGACGACGCGCGACGGCGGCCAGTGGCAGCCGCGGCCGGTTCGACGTATCGGCGAGCCTCCCGCGCAGCCGCCTCGGCGGGGCCGCCGCGCAGCGCAGCCCGAACGCTCGGCGCCGTTCGAGCCGGATCCGGAGCAGCCGCCTGCTCCTGTTCCGACGCCTTCGAGGCGACTCGGGCCGCCCGGCCAACGCGGAGGCGGAGGCCGGGGCGTCCCGCCGACGGGCGGCCGCGGCCTCGGCGTCACGCTGATCTTGATCATCGCTGCGCTCCTCGCAGCGGTGATCATTGTGCTCTTCTTTGAGCCGGGATTGATCGACACGGGCTTCAATTCGGATGAGACAACCGGAGCTGCGGCCGGCGACGACCTGGATGCGTCCCTGCCAGTGTTGTACGAGGCACGGCTGATGGACCCCGTCCCGCCGATCCCGGATGTGCTGGGCGCGGCTTCGCCGATCTATGAGTTTCGCTACCCGGAGGGCCGTCAACCACCATTCGAGTTCGAGCTTCGCCTGACGACGCCAACACAGGATGCGAGAAATCTGGGCGCGTACACCTGGGATGGAGAGGACTGGATCCGGCTCGGCGACGCGGTGCTGAGCAGCGATCGCGTCTCGGCGCGCATCACGCTGAGCCAGCCGCCAGACAACCTGGCAATTCTGCGACGCCTCCAATTCAGGGATGTCATCGCAGGACGATTGCCGCACGGCCAGGAGCCGCAATCCATCCTCGCCGGCTCCCTGACACTGGTCCATCCCGACGGCTGGCAACCGGGCGGCGACGGGTCCTTGATGGGCAGCGTGAGCTTTTCCGCGACTGCGGTGCCTCAGAACATCTGGCCGACCGTGTTCGCCAGCGCGGATCAGGCCGAGTTGGTCAACGACATCCTCGCCTCCGACGACTTGCGGCGGCAGCACATCGCGAACATTCAGCACGGGATCAATAGCGGGCGGTACGACGGTGTCGACATCCACTATCTCCACGTGTCTCCGGCACTGCGATCGCAGTTCACTTCCTTCATCAGTGAGCTCGCGGACCGGCTCCACCGAGACGATCGCGGCATTGCCGTGCACATTCCGATCAGCGCAGCCGGCGGCGTGGGCGAGGGCGCCTACGACCTCTCGCAACTGGGCGCTTCGGCCGATTTCATCGTGATTGAACCGCCGCTGGACCCGACTCTCTTTCAGGCTGCGATCGACGCTTCATTGCCGACGCTGATCGAGCGGATCGAATCGAACAAGCTGTTGCTTGCGCTGCGCTCGAATGCCGTGGTTCGAGATTCGACCGGCTTCCGAGAGATGACGCAGCGGGACGCGTTGGGCACCGCGTCCGAACTCAGCATCCGCGAACCGGGCCCCTACCGACCTGGATCGAGGGTGACGCTTCAGGGCACGTCCATCCTGCTCGACAATCTCGCCGGTGGGATTCGCTGGGACAACGTGAACCGGATCGTCACGTTCACGTATCCCGATCAAACGGGAGCGGCGGTCACAGTCTGGATCCACAACCGATTCAGCGCAGCGTTCCGGCTGGAGGTGGTCTCGCAGCACGGGCTGGGCGGCGTGTACATCAGCAATGCGGCTGCCGACCCGGCCAACGCGAATCTCTGGCCGGCCGTGGCGGCATTCTTCGAGGCCGGCATTCCCGACCTTCGGCTGCCCAACGCGATCCTGTTCGACCCGATCTTCAGCGTGGAGGCGGGCGATCTCTCGGGCGCAAGCGGCAGCGGCTGGCAGTTCTGGGATCTGCCCACGACGCCAGGAGACTATCGGGCGCAGCTCGTCGTCTCGGACGGTGATGTCCGCGTGGGGCACGTGATCACCGTGCCGATTCGCGGTGAGGAGGCGGAGTGATGTCCAGGTCGCAGCCGCGAATCGTCGGAGGGGTGCTGGCCGGTCGGCGCTTGCGATCGCCGGCCAACGGCACGCGCCCGGCCACGGCGGTCGTTCGCTCGGCCATCTTCGACCGACCGGAGATACTGGAAGTGGTCGAGGGGGCGCGGGTCCTGGACCTCTACGCGGGGGCGGGCTACCTCGGTCTCGAGGCGCTGAGCCGGGGCGCCGAATCGGTCGACTTCGTCGAACGTAACGGTCCAGCCTGCGCGGTGATTCGCCGCAATCTCCAGGAACTGGGACTGACCGGGCTGGCGCGCGTGCATCGCGTACCGGTGGAACGCTGCTTCTCGCGGATTGCGCTCGATCCCGACCTGGTCTTCATCGACCCGCCGTATCGAGTCGACGCGAGGCCGGTGGTCGAAGCGCTGATGGAGCGGGCGAGCCTGCCGCCCGGCGCGATCGCCGTCTGGAGACGCTTGACCCGGGCCTCGGGCGGAGTTCCCGCGCCGCCCGAGCGGATCGGTGGGCTAGTGCGGATTGACCAACGGCGCTATGGTGACGGCGCTGTCGACACGTATCGCGCGGAGGCCCAGTCATGACGATCGCGCTCTATCCCGGCGGATTCGACCCAATCACCAACGGTCATCTGGACATTGTGCAGCGTGCTGCGGGGATGTTCGACGAGGTGGTGATGGCGATCTACCCGCGCTCGAGCGAGACATTCGACGTGGACGAGCGTCTGGCGATGATCGCGGGCGCGACGAAGCACTGTCACAATGTCCGTGCGGCCAAGTTCACCGGCCTGGTCGTGAACTTCGCTGATGAAGTGGGAGCCAGCGTACTCGTCCGCGGTATCCGCGCGGTGACGGGATTTGAGGCTGAGTTCGATATGGCGCTGATGAACAAGAAGATGGCGCCACACATCGAATCGGTCTTTCTGATGGCGGGCCACGAGCACCTGTTCATCTCGGCGAGTCGGATTCGAGAACTGGCTTCGCTGCGCCAGGCGGTCGATGATCTGGTGCCGCCCAACGTCAATGAGGCGCTGATCAAGCGCTATGGACCGCCTCGGACCTGAATCTGCTCTCCGATCCGCGTGCCACGCCCTGCGATAGAGTCAACAACAGGGTTGACCGGGACGGGTTGCCAGGCAGGAGTTCATCATCGACCTGCTTGAACTGATTGACCAGATCGAGGCCGCTGTCCTCGACGGCCGACGCAGTCGCTTCGGTTCCGGCTGGACTGTTGATCGCGAACAACTGCTCGACCTGATCGATCGCCTGCGCATGGCTGCGCCTGCGTCGGCTGATCAAGCGCAGCGGCTGCTCGAGGAACGTGAACGACTGCTGCAGAACACGCAGGAAGAGGCGGCAATTCTCGCGCAACAGGCTCGACAGGATGCGGAACAGCAGATCTCCGTCCACGAGTTGGTGCAGGCTGCGGAGACGCGAGCCCAGAGCATCGTCGACCAGGCCTACCAGTCGGCAACGGAGGCGACCACCCGAGCCAACCAGGAAGCGGCGGCGATTCGCGGTCAAGCGACGACCGAGGCGGTCTCGCAGGCCCTCGAGGCGGACCGGTATTCGCTGGAGATGCTGCGTCGCCTCAGTGACCAGATCCGCACGATGCAGACATCGGTCTCGACTGCGGTGGACCAGCTTGAGGTGAAGGTTCAGCAGAGCGAGCAGTCGCAAGCCGCCGACCAGCGCGACGAGGCCGCCCGCCGCGCACTTACGAGCGAGCTTTAGCAACGCCCCCAACCGCGATCACGCGAAGCAGCGAATTTGCCATTCCAGCGGAGGCTGGAATGGCAGCAATGATGCTGCCGCCGCGTGCCTAGTCGGCGACGGCTGCGGCGGCGAGTTGCGGCTGCGGCGCCAGCGGATGACCGACGGCTTCGCCCACGCGCTCAAGCGAGCGCATCAGCGTGTCGAAGTTCTCGAACGTCAGCGACTGCGGACCGTCAGACATGGCGTGGTCCGGGTTCGGGTGCACCTCGACCATCAGGCCGTCTGCCCCGACAGCCATTGAGGCACGGGCCATCGGCTCGACGAGGTACCAGTGGCCGGTGCCGTGTGCCGGATCGCTGACGACCGGCAGGTGACTGAGCCGCTTGACGACCGGCACCGCCGCGAGGTCGAGCGTGTTGCGCGTGGCGGTCTCGAAGGTGCGGATACCGCGCTCGCAGAGGATCACGTCGCGGTTGCCCTTGGCCATGATGTACTCGGCTGCGAGCAGCCACTCGTCGATGGTGGCTGAGAGTCCGCGTTTGAGCATCACCGGCTTGCGAGCCAGGCCGACCTCGTCGAGCAGCATGAAGTTCTGCATGTTGCGCGTGCCGATCTGGAGGATGTCGGCGTAGCGTGCGACGAGTTCGACGTCGCGCGCATCCATGACCTCAGTAATGACCGGCAGACCGGTTTCCTCTCGGGCGGTCGCCAAGTGTTGGAGGCCCTCTTCACCGAGCCCGCGGAAGGCGTAGGGCGATGTGCGCGGCTTGAACGCACCGCCGCGCAGGATCTGCGCGCCCGAGGCAGCGACGGCCCTGGCGGTGCCGACCATGTGGTCTTCGCTCTCGATCGAGCAGGGACCGGCCATCACGACCATCGTCCCGTCGCCGATCCTGACACCGCCCACGTCTATGACGGTGTCTTCCTTCTGGAACTCTCGCCCGGTCAGCTTGTACGGGCGGGAGATCGCGATCACCTCATCGACGCCACTCATCCGTGACATCTGGGTGCGGATGTCGGGGTCGCCGATCACACCCACCGCGCCGATCACGACGCGCTCCTTGCCGGGCGACAGGTGGCCTTCGAGATCGAACTCCTTGAGTCGTGCGAGCACGCCCCGAACCTGTTCGTCGGTCGCGCCCATTCTCATGACAATCAGCATGTCGTTACCTTCTCGCTCACTCGCTGTACGGCTCGGGTTCCCTAAATCTTCTCAGGAGATCCCCGACCGAACGTGATGATTCTGTGTTAACGGTTAAGTCGGTTCGTAACACCCGCGCTCCGCGCAGATACACGTGCTGGATCTGGCTCTGCCTGAGCGGCGTGTTGACGTGCAACAGAATCCGCAAACAGGAGGGCAACGCTCCAGGCACCTGCATCTCATGCCCGCACATCAGGGCGGCGTGACTCCACTTGAACGTGAGGCGCGCCGCAACGGCCGGGAATTCGGCATTGAGGTCCGGCGTGGTCGTGAACCAGACGGAAGCCACTTCGCTCGAATCGATGTCGTTCTGCACGATCATTTCGGCCAGCAGCTCTTCGGTTGCCTCGATGATGTCTCCGCGCGTGTTGGCGTCGACCGTGGTCGCGCCGCGGATGCCGCGTAGTCGCCAGACAGGCTCGGAATCGCGTGTGGCCATATTCAGGGGCTCAGGAGTTCCAGACGTACGGGTACAGGGCTGTGGGTGCTACGGCGGTGCGATCAGCGGTTCGACGAATCTCGTCGGCACGCGATCTAGCGACCGGCCTCAAAGATGCCGGCCGCGGAGATATAGACGCAGTTATCGAACATTGGAACCGTCCCGGTTCGGTTGCTCATCTGCTTGTCTCTTCACTCCGGCGGCCGGTGACCACCTCAAGATATCGCTCGACGGCCTGAGCGCGGCCGTCAACCGGCGCCGATGCGATCGTCGTCGTCAGCGCTGAACCGATGATAGCAGCGGGCACCAGTTTTCCGACCTCGACGACGTGTTCGCGGCGGCCGATGCCGAATCCGACTGCCAACGGCGTGTCAGTCAGAGCCCGTACGCGACCGACGAACGCCTTGAAATCGGCGGCTACCTGATCTCGGGCGCCGGTCACGCCAGTCAGAGAGACGAGATAGATGAAGCCCGACGCGCGCTCGGCCACGGCCGCGATTCGCTCGTTGGTGGAGGTGGGTGCGAGCAGGTAGACCATGGAGATGCCGTGTGCCGCGAACACTTCGCGGGCCGCATCCGACTCATCCACGGGCAGGTCGACGATGATCACGCCGTCGACGCCTGCTTCCGCTGCTCGCTGGGCCAACGGTTGCATGGGATCGCCGATGGCCTCGCCCGGGTCGAGGGTGCCGTCGCTGCTGGCGGATCCATAGGAGAGGAACGGGTTGAGGTAGCCCATCAGCGTGACGGGGATGTCCGGCGCTGTCTGGCGTGCGGTGCGGCAGGCATCGAGCGCCGTCTCGACCGTCGCGCCGGCGGCCAGGGCGACCGTGTACGCATCTTGATGCACCGGACCGTCGGCCAGCGGGTCGGAGAAGGGCACTCCGATCTCGAATCCCGCCGCGCCTCCGCGAATGGCGGCGCGGACCAGGTCGGGGGTCTCCTCGGCCGTGGGGAACCCGGCCACGATGAACGGGAACAGCAGAGGTCCGTCGCCGCGCGCCGCCGAAGCAGCGAAGGCGTCGCGGTAACGCTTGCCAAGGTCCGCCATCCGTGTCTCCTCAACCGAGTTGCTGTACCAGCGTCGCGGAGAATCCGATTACGTTGAAGCCAACGTGCGCCATAGACGCCGCTGTCAGCGATTCGGTGCGCAGGTAGACGATCCCGAGTATCACCCCGGCGATCGCAAACGGGATCAGGCTGCCAAGATCGGCGTGCAAGGCGGAGAACACCGCCGCCGAGATGATGAACGCCGGGATGATGCCCCAGTGAGGCCGCAGGCCGCCCAGTACGAATCCGCGAGAGAACGCCTCCTCGTAGATCGGCGCGCAGACGATCACCAGTATTCCAAGCGCGATCATCACCGACGTATGGACAAACAGCCGATCGTCATCGATGGTCGATTCGGGTTGGAGCGAGTCTGAGCCGGCCGCATCGATCAGCGCGGTGTAGGCAAAGAGGACCGCGTAGATCAGCAGCAGTCCGCCGATCGCCCAAGCGACGTCTGAGCCTGTCGGACGCCGCCAGGAGATGATCTGTGCCGTCCGCCGTCGGCGCATGATGACTCTGGGCAGGATCAGCCAGCCGATCAGGCCGGCCGCGCCCTGACCGATGACGAATGCGAGCAATCCGGCCTCGCTGGTCGCCTCGTCGGCGTTGTCGATGGCACTGACGACCATGCCAGTGATGACGATCACCAGCAGCCAGACGAGGGTGCACAGAAGGCCCCAGCCAACCAGTTTGAAGCCCTCGATGCCTCGATCGGGCGGCTGCTCGGCCTGTTCGTCTTCGGCGCTGGAACGCTCGATCATCCGACGCCGTACTCCACGATCAGCATCGCAGTGGCTCCGAGATTCCAGCAGGCATGCGCCAGAGCGGGAGCGGTCAGGTGCTTCGTGCGAAGGTACAGCGCACCGAGGACCAGTCCGAACACGGCGAACGGGATGATGACCCGGAGATTGAGGTGCACGGCCGAGAACAGGGCGGCACTGAGCAACAGCGAGGGGATCAGCCACCAGACGCGATTCAGGCCGCCGAGCATGAAGCCGCGGAAGAATGTCTCTTCAACGATTGGCGCAACGATGACCGCGCTGGCCGCGAAGATCGCTGCGTGCCACCAGGAGACGAATGCGACGACGTTTGTGTCGTCGGGCAGTGGGACGGGGAGAGCCCAATCCCAACCGGTCCAGGGAACGATCTCCCAGTAGACAAGCCAGCATCCGACCATGACGGCCAGTCCGGCGCAGACCCAGTTGACATCCTGCCGCGTCGGCCGGCGCCAGGCGACAAGCGCACTGGATTGATGCCGCTTGAGGATCCAACGCGGGATCACGACCCAGCAGACGACGATGACCAGGGTGATGCCGGCCAGTATGACCACGAACCACCACTCCCAGCCGAGGTGTTCGTCGAGTGAGGTTCGGCGCAGGAGGACGGCCCAGCCCGCGACGAGCGCGAACGTGAGGACGGTGAGGAAGAGGACCCGCGTTGGCATCCGGACCCGACCGAGGGTTCGCGCCGGAGTTAGCTGGGCGGAATCGGGTTCGGGCAGCTCCAACCAGGCGCCAGGCACGTACGAGACTGAGGCCGCAATCGACTGGGGCGCGGGTTGGGCGACCAGCTTGATCGTCGACTGTTGTTCAGCAGGTCGCGCCATGAGGTCCAGCGCGTCCTGCGCCATCAGGTCTCTCGCGCTTCCAGCGCGTCGCGAACGATTTCGACATCCTTGTCGCCGCGGCCCGAGAGACCGATCAGAATCGTCTCGTCGGGGCTCATCGCGGGCGCAACTTTGGCGGCGTAGGCGATCGCGTGCGCGGTCTCGAGGGCGGGGATGATGCCTTCGGTCTCGGAGAGCAGCTTGAGTCCGTCCAGCGCCTCATCATCGGTTACCGAGACGTACTCCGCTCGTTCGGTCAGCATCAGCCAGGCGTGCTCGGGTCCCACGCCGGGGTAGTCGAGTCCGGCGGAGATTGAGTGTGCCTCAGTGATCTGTCCGTGGTCGTCCTGGAGCACGTAGGTTCGCGTGCCGTGCAGCACGCCTGGGGAGCCGGCGGACAATGTCGCCGCGTGACGCGCTTCGAGGCCTTCGCCGGCGGCTTCAACGCCGATCAACCGAACCGGATCGTCGATGAGCGGATGGAACAGGCCAATCGCATTGCTCCCGCCGCCGACGCAGGCGATGGCGACGTCGGGCAGCTTGCCGGTTTTCTGCTGCAACTGATCCTTCGCCTCACGGCCGATGCAGGACTGGAGCTCCCGCACGATAACGGGATACGGATGCGGTCCGATGGCGCTGCCAATCAGGTAGTGCGTGGTTCGGACGTTGGTCACCCAGTCTCGAATTGATTCGTTGATCGCATCCTTGAGCGTGCGCGCGCCGGACTTGACGGGGACCACCTCGGCGCCCAGCAGGTTCATGCGAAAGACGTTGAGGGCCTGGCGGCGTACGTCTTCCTCGCCCATGTAGACGATGCATTCGATGCCGAAGCGAGCGCAGGCGGTCGCCGTGGCGACACCGTGTTGTCCGGCGCCGGTCTCGGCAATGATCCGCGGCTTGCCCATCCGGCGAGCCAGCAGGACCTGGCCCAGCGCGTTGTTGATCTTGTGCGCGCCGGTGTGGGCGAGGTCCTCCCGCTTGAGCCAGATTTGCGCGCCGCCGAGCTGCTCGGAGAGTCGTTCGGCGTGGGTGAGCGGCGTCTCGCGACCGACGTAGTCGCGCAACATCCCGTCCAGTTCGGCGCGGAACGCCGGGTCGGACTGAGCCTGTTCCCATTCTTCTTCCAGCTCGGCCAACGCCGGCATCAGCGTTTCCGGTGCGAATTGCCCGCCGAAGGGACCGAAGGCTCCATTGTCTCTTGTCACGACACACTCCCGCCCTTGGCCGCGGCGATGAACGCGCGGATTTTCTCGCGATCCTTGGTTCCATCGGTTTCGAGGCCGGAGGACGCATCAACGGCCCAGGGTTGGACGGCGCGAACTGCATCCGCGACGTTGTCGGGGTTGAGGCCGCCGGCGAGAACCAACGGACGGTTCGATGCCACCTCGGCTGCGATCGACCAGTCGATGCGCTGTCCCATCCCGCCGCCCTGGGTTGATCTGGCATCGAGCATCGTGATCGTATTCGGGGCTCGATCGATCTCGCGCAGCACGGAATCGGCGTCCATGCCATCGGCGACGTGAATGACGCGCACGACCGGGCGGCGTATTCGCCCTGCCAGAGCCGGATGCTCTCCGCCGCTGAGTTGAATCAGATCGAGATCGACCTGATCCAGGACCCGCTCGATCTCTTCGACCGACTGTCTCGCGAACACGCCAACGAGCAGCGGCTGATTGGCTGCGCGGCGCTCTCGCTCGACAGCTTCGGTTGTCGACTCAACGATCTCAACCCGAGGCCCGAGCTCGTGACGGACTGCGCGCGCGACCTTGAGGTCGATGCGTCTCGGCGCATCGGCGAAGATCATTCCGATTTCATCCGCTCCTGCTTCGCGCGCCCAGACGGCGTGCTCGACGGCTCGCACCGAACAGATTTTGACGAAGGTCATCGGCCCAGCAACTCTCGCGCCTTGGCGGGTGGATTGGCGGCTGAGGACAGCGCTTCGCCGATCAGGACCGCATTCACGCCGCAATCCTCCATCCGCTTCATGTCGTCCCGGGTTCGCACGCCGCTCGCGGCGACGACGGGAATCGAGTCCGGGATGGATCGACGGAGTCGTTCCGTCGTGCCGAGATCCTCTTCAAATGTATGCAGGTCGCGGTTGTTGATCCCGATTGCTCGGGCTCCGGCATCGAGTGCTATGGAGGTTTCCATCTCGTCAGTCACTTCGACGAACGCCGTCAGTCGGTATTGCTCGCCGGCGAGCGACAGTTCCCTCAGCTCGGATGCCCCCAGCGTCTTGGCGATCAGCAGGTAGGCGTCCGCTCCCAGGGCTGCCGCTTCGGCGACCTGGTACGGGTCGACATGGAACTCCTTGCGCAGTAGCGGAATGGCGCTGTCGGCGAGCGCGGTGACGGCGGCGCAGAGATCGTCGTCGGTGGCGAAGAACGCGGGCGCGGTCAGGACTGAAACGGCAACCGCTCCGATATCTCGATAGGTCCGAGCCAAATCGGCGGGCACCAGATCGGGCGCGAATAGCCCCTTTGAGGGGGAGCCGCGCTTGATCTCGGCGATCAGGCCCACGCCGGGCTGGTTCAGTGCGTTGATGAAGCTGTTGCGTTCAGTTCGCAGGCCGGCCGCGCGCTCGAGATCCTCGATCGGAGTCTGCCGCTTGCGCTCAGCGACGGAGGACCGCGTGTCGGCGACGATGCCTTCGAGCACTGAGGGCATTATGTCGCCTCAGTTGCTTCGGTTGGATCGGCGATCGCCTGCGAGCGGTTGACCCAGAGTTCGAGCTTGCGCAGGGCGCGCTGGTCGTCGATGCACTCCGCCGCGCGGCTGACGCCTTCAGCGAACGTGGGGACCTCTTCGGCCGCGAGCAGGCCGGCGGCGGCGTTGAGCGTGACGAAGCCCGTGAGTGCGGAGGTCTTGCCGCCCAGCACTTCGCGCATCATGGACGCTGATTGCTCGGCTGTCTCGCCGCCGCGCACGGCTGCGAGGGCCACGGGTCGGATCTGGAAGTCTTGGGGTGTAACGGTGAACTCGGTCAACTCGTCGCCGTCGACTTGCCAGCAGGTGGTCTCGCTTGCGGGGGATACTTCATCGAGTCCCTCGTGGCCGTGGACCACGAGTCCGCGACGAACGCCGAGGCGGCCCAGTGCGGTGGCCATCAGAGGACCGAGCTCGGGGCGGGCGACGCCGATCAGCTGGTGCGTCGCCCGCGCGGGGTTGGTCAGCGGGCCGAGGATGTTGAACACGGTTCGGATGCCGATCCGTCGACGGATCGGCGCGACGAAGCGCATGGCCGGATGAAAGGCCTGTGCGAAGAGGAAGCCGAATCCGACTTCGCGAATCAGACGCGCAGCCTGATCGGGGCTGACACTGATTTGCCCGCCTAGCGCTTCGAGCACATCGGCGCTGCCGACGCTTGAGGACATCGCTCGATTTCCGTGCTTGGCAACGGGCACTCCGCATCCGGCGAGCACGAACGCAGCCGCCGTCGACGAGTTGAAGGTGTGTTTGCCCGAACCGCCGGTCCCGGCGGTGTCGGCCAACCGGGGGAGGGCGGACAGGTTGACTCGGAGCGCGTGCTCGCGCATCGCGCGGGCCAGGCCGACCACTTCGTCGACCGACTCGCCCTTCGTGCGTAGGCCGGTGAGCAGGGCAGCGGCCTGGATTTCATCGGCCTCGCCCGACATGAGCGCGTTCATCGCCGCCGACGCTTCGGCATCGCTCAGGCTGCGGCCTTCGTCGATGACGGCCGTCAGCGCCGGTCCCAGGTCAGCATCAGTCACGGTGGTAGGCATCGGACTGATCGAGGAAGTTTTGCAGGATGGCGTGTCCGGTCTTGGTGCGGATCGATTCCGGGTGGAACTGGACACCCTCGATCGGGAACTCGGTGTGGCGCAGGCCCATCAGGATCTTGCCGCTGCCGTCGACGCGCTCGCACCAGGCGGTTGGCACGATTTCGTCGGGCAGGGTGTCGGGTTCGACGATCAGCGAGTGGTAGCGAGTCGCCTCGATTGGATTGGGCAGACCGGCGAAGACGCCGGAGCCGTCATGTTCGATCGACGACACCTTTCCGTGGCGAATCTCGCCGGCCGGTCCGACCGTTGCGCCGTAGGCGTCACCAATGGCCTGGTGTCCCAGACAGACGCCGAGCGTTGGAATCGTGGGGCTGAATCGCTGCAGGACCGGGACGCTGACCCCGGCCTCCTTCGGTGTCTTCGGGCCGGGCGAGATCACGATCCGCCGTGGTTCCAGGGCTTCGATCTCGTCGAGCGTGATCTTGTCGTTGCGATGCACGACGACATCGGCGCCGAGTTCGGAGAGGTATTGGAAGAGGTTGTAGGTGAACGAGTCGTAGTTGTCGATCAGCAACGTATCAACCGCCATCGTTGCCCTCCTCGCGTTCGCGGAGCACGCGGCGCATAGTGCGGAAGCCCTCGACGGCGCGGGGGAAGCCGCAGTAGGGGGCAGCGGTCGCCATGACGCCCTCCAGTTCTGTTTCGGTGACGCCGTGGTTGAGGGCGCCGGGGATATGGAACTGGAGCTCCTCAGTCTTGTTCAATGCCACGAGAATTGAGACCACGACCAGTGAGCGGTCGCGACGCGAGAGCTGCGAACGCGACCACAGGTCGCCGAAGGCGAACTCGAAGGCGAGCTTGCCGACCGGGCCGATCCGCTCCATGCCGGCCAGTGCTTCGGCGGGATCCTGCGCTTCCTCGCGTCCGTTGAGCGTGCGCATCACGTCGACGGCGTCGCGGTGGCGCTGGTCGTCGTCTTTGTATTCGGCAGGCGGAATTAAGTAGGGCTTGCCATCGGCCTCACCCCACATGTTGACGAGCACGTTGATCATCTCGTTGCCGGCCGGGAATCCTGAGTAGCCGGCGATTTGCAGCGCGACCTCGGTCATTTCTTCGCGTGTGACGCCGTTGGCCGGGCCGAACGAGGCGTGGAACTGGACTGCTTGCAGGCGCTCGAGCGCGCCCAGCATGGCCAACGCGACGATGTTGCGGTCGCGCCGGGATAGCTCGTCGCCCTGCCAAACCTGGCCGAAGATGTAGTCGACGACATAGCTGCCGAATGCGCCGGTTCGTTGCTCGGCGGCGGAAGCGAAGCCGACCGGCTGCCCGGTCATTTCGGCCAGCAACTCACTGCCTGCTTTGCGTCGTTCTGCGTGAGTCGCCATCTCAGTTCCTCGTTTCCGCGCGTCTCTCGTTGGCGCGCATTCTAGGTAGGTCAGCCGGCTTGGCCGCGCAGCCGCTGGAGGATGCGGGCCGCGTCGGTGGCGCGGGGGAGGCCACAGAATGCGGACGCGATGGCAATGACGCCGTCGAGCTCGTCCCAGCTGCAGCCCAGTCGACTTGCAGTTCGCAGATCGGATTCCAGTTCGGGTTCGCGGCCCGCTGATAGATGCATCGCGAGGACCGCCAAGGCGCGATCCCTGTGGGATAGCTGGTCGCGGCTCCACACGTCACCCCAGGCCCAGTCGACGGTGAGGCGACCCACGGAGCCGAGTTGGCCCTGGGCATCTTCGGCGATGCTCTGTGCATCTGCGTGCCGGCCCAGTAGAGCCGAAGCGATGTCTGCCGCATCCTGTCGGCGTTGCTCATCGTCCTTGCCCGTTGCGGCATTGGGCTGGTACGGCGTGCCGGACTCTCTCCAGTCGGACAAGACCCGCGTCAGCGCGAGATTCGCATACGGGAACCCGCACTCGACCGCGAGTTGGACGCAGACCTCGACGATCTCTTCGCGCCTCAGTCCGTTGCGCAGTCCGATCGAGGCGTTGAACGCGAATCCGTCGATCTGCATCAACGCGCCCGCCGCCGACATCGCGGCCAAGCTCCGATCGCGTCCTGAGAGCTGGCCGTCTTGCCAGATGTCTCCCCAAATGTGATCGACGAGGTACGAGCCGAACGGCCCCATGCGGGACTCGATCGCCTCCGCGAACCCGACCTGACCGGTGAGTTCGGAGAGAATCGCGTCGCCGGCCGCACGCCGTTCAACGTGTACTCGATTGGGAACGGCGTGAGACGGTGTTGGAGCCGACTCTGCGAAGAGGTCGTCGAGGGTTGAGTCCAGGTCGAAGTCCCAGCCGGACTCGCGGCGTTGGACGACCGTTGACAGCAACTCGGCCTGCGGCTCGGGCAGCTCTGCCACGGCGGAGGACACGTCCCACCACTCCATCGCGTCGAATGGATTCGTTTCGTCGTCGGGCGCGCCGTCGAGTGACTGTTCGACTGTGACCAGGTACACGTTGTGCACGGTGTGTCGTCCGCTGGACGGCTCTTCGCCGTAGACGGTGTGCGCGTAGGCGGCGCGGACGCGCTGGCGCAGCAGGTGCTCGAAGAGACGAGGGACCGTGTCGTCGGGTTCCTCGTCGAGCGGGGTGACATCGCCGGGCAGCCACCATTGGCCCGGCCAGAGCGACTCGTGCGCCCGCCGGCGCAGCAGCATGACGCGGCCTTCGTCGTCGAGTACGACGCCGTAGCCGATGATCAGCGACTCGGGCATCAGTAGCCCCGGACTCCACCGTCGGCCGCACCGGCGCGCGAGCGCTCTTCGGCCAGGTCGAGGGCGGTGAACATGCCCATCGCCTTGTTCACGGTCTCGTCGAACTCGTTGGTCGGCCTCGAGTCGAAGACGATGCCGCCGCCGGCCTGCACCGAGGCGACGCCGTCCTGCATGATGATCGTGCGAATCGTGATCGCGGTCTCCATGTTGCCGCCGAAGCCGAAGTAGCCCAGCGCTCCGGCGTATGGGCCGCGCTGGTCTTCCTCCAGCTCAGAGATGATCTCCATGGCGCGAATCTTGGGCGCGCCGGAGACCGTGCCGGCGGGGAATGTCGCGCGGACGGCGTCGAAGGATGTGGCGCCTTCAGCGAGGTCGGCTTCGACGTGCGAGACGAGGTGCATGACATGGCTGTAGCGCTCGACGTCGAGCTCCTGGGTCACGCGAACGGTGCCCGGCCTGGCGACGCGGCCGATGTCGTTGCGGCCGAGGTCGAGCAGCATCACGTGTTCCGCGATCTCCTTCTCGTCGGCGCGGAGTTCGGCCTCGAGCTCGGCGTCTTCCTCGTCGCTGAAGCCACGGCGTCGCGTTCCCGCGATCGGATGGGTTGAGACCTTGCCCTCCTCGACGATGACGAGCAGCTCCGGCGAGGTGCCGACGATCTGGTGGTCTTCCATCTCGAGGTAGTAGGTGTAGGGCGAGGGATTCACGGTGCGCAGCGTGCGGTAGACGTTGAAGGGATGGACGAAGGTCTCGCGCGAGAATCGCTGCGAGTAGACGCACTGGATGATGTCGCCGGCGATCACGTAGTCGATGATCTGCTTGATGTCGGAGAAGTAGGCCTCGCGCTCCATGTTGGAGCGGATCGCGCTCGAGTGACCGAGTGGCTCGGGCGCGTCGCCGGGGGGGATCGGTGGTCCCGACTGCAGGCGCTCAACGAGTTCGTTGATGCGGAACTCGGCGGCGCGGTAGGCGGACTCGACATCGCCGTCGAGCCGGGCGTGGGTGACGACCTTGATGACGTGCTTGAGGTGATCGAAGAGCAGCACGGTATCGACGAACTGGAAGAGCGCCTCGGGGAGACCGTGCGGATCGTGGTGCGCCGGTTGGACTCGCGGCTCGAAGTGTCGGATCGACTCGTATGACAGGTATCCGACGGCTCCGCCGTGGAAGGGCGGGAGATCGGGATTGGCGACGAGGTCGAAGCGGTCCAGCTCGGCCTCGACCTCTTTGAGGGGGTCGATGTCGCCGCCGGCCGGCGCGCGGAAGATGCGGTACGGCTCGGTGCCGATGAAGGAGTAGCGGCTGGGGCGCTCGCCGCCTTCGACTGATTCGAGCAGGAAGGAGTAGGCCCCGCGCTTCACCTTGAGGAATGCGGAGACGGGGGTTTCGAGATCGGCGAGGACCTCGCGGTAGATCGCGGCGTAGTTGCCCGCGCGCGACGCGTGCGCGTCGGCGGCGAGCTGTTTGAATTCGTCAAGGCTGGGGGTGAGTTCGCCGGTCAACGGCATGGGAACAGGCTCCTGGGTTGGACGCGGTCGTGGCGTTGGACGCCAGACGACATCGCGTCGGCGGGACGACTTAGTGTCGGCCTCGCCAGACCCCCTGGCCGCCCGACGTGTGGCAGAGCGCGGACGGACGCCGGTGCGTCCCTGTCTCGACACTGGACCACTTGGCGGACATCTTGAACTCCTGCTCCTGATCGAATCGTAGGGGAGTTGCAGGCGATGTCAATGGTCGGGGGCGACAGAGTCAGCGAACCGCGTCGCCGTCTGCGGCGCGCGCACTGCCCCCTCCGCCCCTCCGGGGCACCTCCCCCAGAGGGGGAGGTCTTCGTCTCGCTCGTCTGGCGGAGATGGCGTTCACAAGCTCCTGGGCGGCGTTGTGGTGGGCCGCGTCTTCGTTGACGATGACCAGGTCGAAGCGGTCTGCTTCGGCCATTTCGGCTTCGGCCTCGGCCAGGCGGGCGGCGATCTCGGTGTCGGTTTCGGCGTCGCGTGAGCGCATGCGCCGTTCGAGCGACTCGATGTCGGGGGCGGTGATGAAGACGAGCAGCGGATCGTCGAGGTTCGTTCTCAGGGTGCGCGCACCTTCGACGTCGGTGCGCAGGATCACGGTGCGACCCTGGGCGAGCAGCTCGTTGACGGCGGCGCGCGGGACTCCGCTGCGGTGGCCGTAGGACATGACGTGTTCGAGGAAGGCATCCGCGGCCACCCAGCGCTCGAACTCCTCATCGGTCAGGAAGACGTGGTGCACGCCGTCGACCTCGCCCGGGCGCGGCGCTCTCGTCTTCGCCGTAGCCACCTTGGCAAGGGAATCGTCTAGCGCCATGGCCTCGTTGATGACCGTGTCTTTGCCGGCGCCCGAGGGTCCGGAGATCACGACCACGAGCGGGGGTGGTTCAGGCTGGGACTCAGACCGGGACATGACGCAATCGGTCGAGGTCGCGCCAGAAGGTTGGGTAGGAGATGTCGACGGCGGACGCGCGACGGATCGTGGTCGGCCCGAACTCGGGCTGGGCGGCCATTGCGGCGACGGCGGCAGCCATCGCCAACCTGTGATCGCCGTGGGAATCGACGGTTGCGCCGTGCAACTGTCCGCCGACGATCCGCATCCCGTCGGACCAGTCGGCGACCTTCACGCCCATTGCACGCAGCATCTCCGTCGTGGTCGCGATGCGGTCCGATTCCTTGACCCGCAGTTCCGCTGCGTCGTGGATCTCGGTCTCGCCGTAGGCAACAGCCGCCGCTACCGCGAGCGTCGGCAGCTCATCTAACGCTCTCACGATGAGATCACCGTCGATCCTGGTGCAGTGCAGGAAGGAGCCTGTGACCGTGATGTCGGCGACCGGCTCGCCCGACATTTCGCGCAGGTTGCGCAAATCGACCATCGCACCCATCGATCGGAGGATGTCGACGACGACTCTGCGCCGGGGATTGATGCCCACGTTGGGCAGGGTGATTCGCGAACCAGGGATCATGGCGGCCGCGATCATCCAAAATGCTGCCGCGCTGATGTCGCCGGGTACGTCCACGTCTTGAGGCTGCAGTTCCGCACCGGGGTTTAGACGTATCGAGCCGCGAGCGATGTCGATATCCGCACCCATCGAGGCCAGCATGCGCTCGGTGTGATCTCGGGACGGACCGGGCTCGACGATCCGGCTTGGCTGGCCGGCACGTAAGGCGGCAAAGATGATGCAGCTTTTGACCTGCGCGCTGGCCATCGGAATCGCGGCATCGAATCCGTTCAACTCTGCCCCGGAGCCATCGATCCAGAATGGCGCCGTTTCATTGTCGGATACGGCTGCGCCCATGGAGGCGAGGGGGTCGAGAACGCGGCGCATTGGACGCTGGCGCAGCGATTCATCGCCGTCGAAGTGACTGCGGAAGGGCAGGCCGGCGGCGACCCCGCTGAGTAGGCGGATCGATGTGCCGCTGTTGCCGCAATCGAGCACGCCCGGTGCGGGTCGGAATCCGTCCTGACCAGGACTGCGCACGATGACGGTGTCACCGTGCTCCTCGAACTCCACTCCCCACTGACGCAGACAGGCCATCGTCGAACGACAATCGGCGCTGTCGAGCAGGCCTCGAATTTGCGCTTCGCCCTCGGCGAGCGCGTTGCAGATCAAGGCTCGGTGGGAGATTGACTTGTCTCCGGGCACGCGCAACTCGCCGCGCAAGGGACCACCCGGATCGACGGTGATCTCCGACGCCATTGGCTATCCCCGTCCCCAGCGGCGCCCGCGCGCTTCTCGCTCTTTCTCCTTTTCATCGGTCCGCTTGGTCATCTGGCGAACCTTGTCGTAGAGGCGGGGACTGATCAGCAGGGCGGCCATCTGCGAGGTGGCGTCGGGGATGTCGGGCTGCGCGCCGGCATCGGGGTCGAGGTCGTCGCCGCCGAGGAACTTGGCGTGGTTGATTTGCGCGCTGGAGTACTCGCGGAAGAGGTCTTCCTCCTCTTCGTCCAGCAGATTGCGGACGCGGTTGAGTTCGAGGACGTAGCGATCGATCCAGTGCTTGATCTGCTCGCGGTTGGTGAAGGCGATTTCGGTGGTCATGCTGGGGTCGCCGGAGTTGAAGGCGGTCATGGTGCGGAAGGTCTCGCCGGCGGCGCGGCCGAAGTCGGGCCAGCCGTCGGAGCTGCGCAGCATGGTAAACATCGCGTAGGACGCGAGCAGCGGGAGATGCGAGACGCCGGCCATGACGAAGTCGTGCTCCTCGGGGTCGAGGAAGTGAGGCGTTGCGCCTAGCTCGCGGACCATGCCGAGCACCGACTTGACGGCGCTGTCGGAGGCGCTGGGCGCGGGACTGACGAACCAACGTTTGCCCTGGAAGAGGTCGGCGCTGGCGTTGTCGATGCCGAAGGCGGAGGCGTCGCCGGCCATGGGATGGCCGCCGATGAAGGAGACGCCCCTGGGCAGATGCTGGTCGGCCCAGTCGCCGACCTTGACCTTGGAGGCGGCGGTGTCGGTGACCGCTGCGCCGCGGCCCAGACTCGGGGCGATCTCCGCCAGCAACTCAGATGTGGCGGCCGGCGGCGTGGCGAGGATGACGAGGCCAGCGCCGTCGACGGCCTCGCGCGGGCTTCCGACGATCTGGTCGACGGCGTCCTGCTTGTTGGCGGCGTTTCGCGCGGCTCGCCAATCGTCGAAGCCGACAATCTCGGTGTCTCGCAGCCTGGCCGCACGCAGGCCCATGCCGATGGAGCCTCCGATGTAGCCCAGCCCGATAATCGCAATGCGCGCCACGCGCACCTCCTGTCCGCGTCCCGGTTCGTCTTCCGGTCGTTCACCCGATGCTGCTCACAGTATCGCAGCGTTGGGCAGTGAACGCCCGTGATAGAGTCGGAACGCGTGACGGCGCTTGACGGCGCTTGACGGCGTGCGGCTCGGGCGGGGCCGACGGGACGATGTTGCGAGTGGACGGGACCTGGTTCAAAGCACGCCGTCGGCGGCGGACGCTCATCTGGTTGGGTGTTGGGTTGGTGCTGCTGCTGGGGATCGTGCTGGGCCTGCTGGTGCCGCACGCGGCGACGAAGATCGAGATCTGGTCTGGCGCGAGCGCAGCGCCGAGCAGTTGCCCGTACAGCGGCGGCGGACCGCCGTTCGCGTTGCAATCGTTCGAGGCGCAAATGTCGCGCCAAACTTATCTGGAGACGCTGCGGCTCGCGGCAGGGGATCGGCTGTTCCCCCACGACCCTGACTTCCGATTGCCGACGCTGACCGTAGGTGAGCCGCGGAGAGCGGACGCTTCGGCGACGATCCCCGCTCAGTTGCTGTACGCGATCGCGTGGATTGAGAGCAAGATTGCGATGGCTCCGTTCGACGTCGATTGGGGCACGCTGGGGCCGCCGTTGCTCTCGCCGGACTGCGGGTACGGGATCATGCAGATCACGAGCACGATTCACAATGACGGCGGGTTGCCGTCGCGCTACGAAGCGTTGGCGGGCTCGCACTTTGCCTACAACATTGCGGCGGGCGCGAGGATCCTGGCGGAGAAGTGGAACGAGGACTACTTCCCGGTGGTCGGCGAGAGCGATCCAAGCTTCATTGAGTCGTGGTACTTCGCGCTGTGGGCGTACAACGGCTGGGCCTGGATTAACCATCCCGGCAACCCGACATACGATCCTGGCCGGCAGCCGTACGACTGCGACGCCGACAGAAGCGACTACTGGGACTACCCGTACCAGGAACGGGTGCTGGGCTGCGTGATCAACCCGCCGATGGTTGGCGGACAGCGGTTGTGGGAACCGCATTCGGTGGCACTGCCCGATGTGGCGAGACTGACCGCGCCGGGCGGGGCGCTGGACCCGGATGTGTTCTGGCAGACGTTCGACCAGATCCGGGAGCGAATGAGCCTCGAGTTGCCGGCGCAGGCGTACTCGGCCGATCTTGGGATCGGTCATAGCAATGCGGACCGAACGACGCTGCTGGGGATGCCGCTGTTGGACGGGTTGCCGGACGAACTGGAGCTGCGGTCGAGCGAGTTCTCGAACCGCGGCGCGGCTCTGACGATCGGCAACTCGGGCAGCGGTCTGCTGGCGTGGCGAGTGACCAGCACGCCGAGCTGGCTCGATGTGGGCGTCCAGGCCGGCGTGGCGCTGGGGAGCGGCTACGGGTTTACGAGCGGGCCGGACCAATCGGTGATTCCGATCCTGGCGGCGGCGGACGGGGTGCCGGAGGGGTCGCATCGAGGTCGGATTGTGCTGGAGTTTGTCTACCCGGACGGCCGGTCGGAGACGGAGAGCATCGCCATATCATTGGACAAGCGGGGCGCCGCGTACTACGAGGCCGGCCGCCCGCAAAGCTGACCCCCCGTAGCTCAACCGGACAGAGCGACGGACTTCTAATCCGTAGGCTGGAGGTTCGAGTCCTCCCGGGGGGACCATGTCCTCGGTCTGGTCAGACTTACCGGCTTACTTCCAAGGGACGGATGCTATCGATCTGCTCCGCCTCGTCCTGCTGTGCGTAGAACAGATCCCAGCGCAGCTGCAGGTTCATCCAGAAGTCGGGGGAGGTTCCCAGGAACCTGGACAGGCGCAGCGCCGTGCTGGGGGTGACGCCGCGTCTACCGCGCACGATTTCGTTCACCCGCTGAAACGGCACATGGATCGACGTGGCCAGTTCGCGCTGGGTCAGGTCCATGGGCTGCAGGAACTCCTGGAGCAACATTTCGCCGGGGTGAGTCGGTACTCGGTCAGTGGGAATGCGGACCACAGGCATCTCCTCTCCTAGTGATAGTCGGTGATCTCTACTTGATCCGGGCCTGCATCGGTCCAGCGGAAACAGATGCGGTACTGCTCGTTGATTCGAATGCTGTGCTGACCAATGCGATCTCCGCTGAGCCGCTCCAGCCTGTTGCCGGGAGGCACGGCGAGGTCGTTCAAGACGGCGGCGGAATCAAGCATGTCCAGCTTCCTCCGAGCGACGCTCCAAATCGAGGCGGGACAACAGCGTCGCGCGCGGCGAGTGTCGCGACCGTTGAACACGTCCTCGGTACCGGCGGCCTCGAATGTGACGATCATGGTAGCACGCTAGCACGGTATCCATGCTAGCAGCCATTTTGGGCCGCTTGAGTCGTATCGACCGCCGCAAGCTTCTCCGTTGACGAATCGATGCGGCCGGCCGATCCAGCCGGAGCGTCCGATCCCTTGCGAGGCCTGTTGAAGCCAGGCGGAAGGGCAGACGGTTGGCCGGGCGGCAGAGCGGATGGGGCTGAATCGCGACTTCGAGGAGACGATACACGCCCAGGCCCAGCAGGATCCGGCGTTGGCAGACCGGACAGAGCGACGGACTTCTAATCCGTAGGCTGGAGGTTCGAGTCCTCCCGGGGGGACCAGGGCGGCTACTTGCCATAGAGGCGGGCCAGTTTGTCCAGGGCTCTGATCTCGGCGAGCGGGTCGCTGTTCTGCTCGGCGGCGTGCACCTGCTGGGTGAGACGGATGGCCTCTGCTTCCAGATGGGGTGGGAGATCAGTTGCCGGCGTTGGGAGCCCCCCTCTGCCTTCGGCATCTCCCCCCGCTCCGCGGGGGGAGAGGGGAAGAGGAGGAACACGCACAGGTCCCAGAGCGGGAGGGCTGGAGGACTGGGGGTGGCAGTGTTTGCGTTTGCGTCCGCTTCCGCAGGGACAGGGCTTGTTGCGTCCGGTGTTTCGGGGCAGGTTTTCGGTCGCATTCAGGTTTTCGGAAGAATTTTTTTCTGAGGCCGGCTGAGGCTCGATTTCCCGTGTTTTGCTGGTCCTGGCGGGTTGAGGATTTTCAGGTTTTTTCAGGTTTCTTCGCGGAACTTCAGGGTCGGCGAGCTCGTGATCGGGGTAATCGTCGAATTCGTCCTCGGTGATCTCGCCGCTTTCCGGCTGGACCGCACAGGGGAGTTCGCGGAGGAGCATGCGGAACTTGCGACAGGCGGCATTGAGGTTGCGGGTATGGAGGGCCTCAATGCGGATGACCTCATCGGGGGTGAGCGGGGACTCCGGGCCTGGAGGCTGGCGGTTGAGCAGTCGGCCGATGCGTCGGTTGACGCGGGTGATCTGCTGGAGGAGGAGGTCCTGGCGGGTGGCCTGGGCAAACTCGTTCCAGTTGGTCTCGAGGAGCCGGAGGTCGGCGTGGACGGTGGCGACGGAGACTCCGAGCTTGTCGGCGATGTACTGGAGGGTGTTTCCGTTCTGCCGGAGCTGGTGTTCGCGCTGCATGCGTCGGCGTCGTCTGGGTGAGATGTTGGGGCTGTTCATGGGTTCCTCCTCTGCATCCGCTTCGGTCGCTCTTGGTACATTAGTGCGATATGTACATGTGTGCCAGGTATTGGGTGTGTCGGAGTTAGCGGAGGGGTGATTGGCGAGGCTTGTGATCTGCTGTCTGGTAGCCCACAGCGCGAGAGGAAACAGCCAGGCGCGATTCTGTGCGCTTGACTGCATATGATTTCAGGAGCATAGTGAGCGTATGGCGTGGACCGTCGACTTCGATCCAGCTTTCGAGGTCGAGTTTCGCAGCCTGGATCGGAACGTGCAGGATGCGTTGTTGGCGCACGCCCTGTTGCTGAAGGAGTTTGGGCCAACCCTAGGACGGCCTCGGGCCGACACCCTAAACGGTTCTCGCTTCTCGAACATGAAGGAGCTTCGATTTCGGGTTGCCAACGATGTCTGGAGAATCGCCTTCGCGTTTGATTCCGCGCAGCACGCGATCCTATTGGCGGCCGGCAACAAGCGAGGCCAGAACGAGCGGCGATTCTATGGGCGGCTGATCAGGTTGGCAGACGATCGATTCGCGTCGCACCTCGACCGACAAGTGAGAAGACGGAGCTAGAGATGACCACTCTCGACGAGATCCTGGACGAGTTGCCTGCGGACCGCCGCGAGCTAATCGAAGCACACGCAGCCACGCTGATTGGGGAAGAGATGTCGTTGCGGGAGTTGCGAGAGGCTCTTCACGAGACGCAAGTGAGCCTTGCTGAGCAGTTGGGTATCAACCAGGAAAACGTCTCGCGATTGGAACGACGAAGCGACCTCCTGTTGTCGACGTTGAACAAGTATGTGGGCGCGATGGGCGGGAAGCTCAGCCTGGTGGTCGAGTACCCGGACCGTCCGCCTGTTGTGCTGACAGGGATCGGGGACATCTCCGAACGCGTTGAAGACAACGACCGATCGACCTGAGGATCCTGGTTGGCAGGAACCGACAGCTGTCAGGAATGTCTTCGGGCGCTACGGCAAGCGGCCCGTCTTGCGACGGGCCGCTGTGAGCTGCCGGAGTTGGGGGGCTACTGGGCGTAGACGCCGGCTCCGGGGCCTTCGGCGGTGGCCCAGAACTTTTCTGCGATCTGGTCGATGAGGTCGATGAGTTCCTGGCCTTTGGCGACGTCGTTGGTCTTCTTGGCTTCGCCCGCGACCTTGGTGGCGTTCCACATGAGCTCGTGGATTGAGGCGTCGGCCTCGAGATGGTGGGGCTTGAAGAAGTCGGTCCAGAGGACCCAGAGGTGGTGCTTGACTTCGTCGGCGCGCTGTTCCTTGACGATCGTGCAGCGGGCCTTGAAGTCGTGGTCGTCGGAGTCGTTGTACTTCTCCATCGACTTGAGGACGGACATGGCTTCGATCTTGGCCTGGGCGGGGTCGTAGACGCCGCAGGGAAGGTCGCAGTGGGCCGAGACGGTCTGGAACAAGGACATTCGGTGCTCCTCTAGGGGTGTTCGCTGGTTTGGTGCAGTTTGAGGCTATCGAGTGGGTTGGAGTCGGGCAACTTGTGCGGTGATTGGGCGCGGGGGGAGAGCCCTCACCCTAACCCTCTCCCTCGGGGAGAGGGGATCAGAGGGAACGGGCGAGGGTTGGGGGGTCAGTCGAGGGTGATGACTCCGCAGGCGATTCGGGGGCCGGCGGCGGGGTCGGCTGCGTAGGTGTCGGGGCTCTCGTGGACGATGATGGCGGAGCCGTCGGCGTCGAAGAGGGAGGCTGCGGCGGCTGGGCCTTCACCGAGGGTGACGTCGAGCGTGTACTGGTCGGCGTTGGCGGTGCCGTCGGCGTGGGCGTAGATGTTGACGGTGTCGCCCGGGTGGTGGCCGTCCTCGTGCAGGACGCCGTGGCCGATGCCGGTCGGGTTGTAGTGTCCGCCGGCGGCGGAGAAATCGGGCTCGCAGGATCCGGTTTCGTGGATGTGGAATCCGTGCCAGCCTTCGGGCACGCCGGTCAAGCGGGCCTGGATCAGGACTCCGCGGGGCCCCTGAATGAAGTTGACTTCGCCCATGGGCTCGCCGTCGGGGCTGCTGAGTGCGGCGGTGGCGGTGCGGCCGACGGCGGCGGGATCGACGGCTTCTTCGGCTTCGATGTGAATCGTGGTGCTGGAGCGCCAGCGGCCGGGCTCGGAGTCGGCCGGGAGGAATCGCTCGCGGGGGAGGATGGGGCTATCCCATGAGTGGTCGTCACTGCGGACCTGCAGTGCAATCTCGGTTGCGCCGCTCTCGGTCTGACGGGCCTGGATGCGGACGTCGGTGCCGTGGTCTCGGGAATCGCCGGCGGTGATGACGGCGACTAACGAAGCCGCGACCAAGGCCACGACGCTGAGCGCGGCAAATCCAATCAGGTTCTTTCTCATGTTGCGAATATCGATCACTGGGACCTCTCTCGTTCTCTATGCAGTACACCAAATGGCAAGATATCGAACCTGGTATTACCGGGCAGCCAGCTGCCGGGAGCTGGCGATCCACGGGGAGCCCCCCTCTGTCGCTCCGCGACATCTCCCCCCGCTGCGCGGGGGGAGAAAAGAAGGCGCTTTCGTTTCCCAACGCCTGGACAGAGCAGGGAGAGACAACGTAGATAAGCCAGAGAGGTCAGCTGCTATCAACCCTCAGTCGGCGCGGGTTCGGGCTCGGAGGGCGAGGGCGGCGATGGTGAGGGTGAAGACGCTGAAACCGGCGAGAGAGACGAAGGCCCAGTGGAGGGCGGGCGGGTTCTTGACGCCGACGACCTGGCCGTCCTCGAAGATGGGCCACATGTAACCCTCCATGACGAGTCCGCGCATGCCTTCCATGATGTAGGTAACGGGGTTGACGGTGGCGATCCACTTGAGCCAGGAGTCGAAGACGTCGAGCGGGGCGAAGGCGGGGGCCATGAAGAGCAGCGGGAAGAAGAGCAGGAATCCGGCCTGGGCGGCCTGGGCGTTACCGGTGCGCATGGCGATGAAGATGCCGATGCCGCTGTAGGCGCCGCCGAAGAGTCCGGCGATGACGAGGATGAGGATCGCGCCGGGGACGCCGGAGGCCATGCCGGAGCCCGCGAGGAGGGCGGCGATGAGCATGATCGAGGCGAAGAAGACGGCGCGGACGGCGTCGGCCCAGACGCGGCCGATGATCAGCGACCAGCGCGAGGCAGGGGTGAGCAGCAGCTTGTCGAAGTAGCCGCGCTCCATGTCGAGGACGATGGCGATGCCGGAGGCGGAGGAGGATCCGGCGACGGCCTGGAGGACGGCGACGGGGAGCTGGAAGGCGAGGTAGTTTTCGACGCCGAAGCCGCGCTCGGAGAAGTTGGCGATGGCGCCGGTGGAGACGGCGAGGAAGAAGAGCGGGATGAAGATGTTGGTGATCTCGACGCCGGGCTGGCGCACGGATTCGCGGATGGCGCGACCGGCGAGATAGCGTGCGTCGACCAGGATGCGGAGCAGTCCCGACTCCTGGGAGGCGGAGGTGCGGGCCGGGTCCTGAGTCTCGATGGCGCTCATGCCGGAGCGCCCGGAGTCGGCTGGGTTGTCGCATCGCCGGGTTCGATGCGGTGTCCGGTCGCCTTGAAGAAGACATCGTCGAGGGTGGCTCGGGCCAGCCGCAGGTTGCTGAAGGGGAGGTTCTCGTCGTCAAGAGTGCGGACGACACGGGGCAGGGTGTCGTGGCCGCTCTTGCTGTAGACGGCGATGCCCTCGTTGAAGTCCCACTGCGCGTCCTCGACGTTGGGCAGGAGCAAGAGCGCGCCGACGGCACGCTGCTGGGCCTGCTCGTCGCCCTCGACCTGTACGTAGATCACGTCGGCGGAAACGGTCGCCTTGAGTCCGTCGGGGGTGCCTTGCTGGACGATTTCGCCGGCGTCGAGGATGGCGATTTCGTCGCAGAGCTGGTCGGCCTCTTCGAGGTACTGAGTGGTGAGGAAGAAGGTAACGCCGTCCTCGCGGTTGAGTCGCTGGATGTACTCCCACAGGTTTTGCCGCGAGACGGGATCGAGGCCGGTGGTCGGCTCGTCGAGGAAGATGATCGAAGGTGAATGGACGAGGGCGGAGGCGAGGTCGAGACGTCGTTGCATGCCGCCGGAATATCCACCGATGCGGCGGTCAGCGTCCTCGGTCAGGTCTACGACGTCGAGCAAGTGGGCGATTCGGTCTTCGATCTCGCCGCGGGGCACGTTGTAGAGGCGCGACTGGAGGCGCAGGAGTTCGCGGCCAGTCTGAAGAATATCAAGACCGGCTTCCTGCAGGGCGACGCCGATGGCTCGGCGGACCTGTCGATCCTGCGCGAGGACATCGAATCCGGCCACGCGGGCGTGGCCGGCGGTGGGGCGGAGCAGCGTCGTGAGCATGCGGACCGTGGTTGTCTTGCCGCTGCCGTTTTCGCCGAGGAAGCCGAAGATGTGACCCGGCGGCACCGCCAGATCGATGCCGTTGACGGCATGGATCTCGCCGAAGTGCTTGACCAGGCCGTTGGCCTCGATCGCGAGGTCGGCATCGCGATCATGCTGCGGCGCCGGAGTGACGATCTGATCGATCAATCGCTCGGCGATGGTCGGGGGTCGGCTGGACATGAACCAGAGCGTATCGGTTCAACGGGCTCGATCGGGCATTCCAGACCGTTCTGTGATAAGAACGTGTGTCCTAGAACACATTCCCGTATCAGACGGGGCGGAAGACGGGGATCGGGTATGCGTCTTCGCCGGCCTGGTCTTCGAACTCGACTTTGACTCGCTGGCCGATGTGAATGTCTGTGGTCGGGTCGTCGACGCCGACGATGGTGCTCATCATGCGGAAGCCCTCATCGAGGTCGACGTAGGCGACGGCATAGGCTCCGAGCTCCTGGAATCCGGGCATGCGGTTCTGGCGGACGACGGAGTAGGTGTAGACGGTGCCGAGGCCGGAGGACACGTTCCAGCTCAGTGCGCGGTCGCCGGTGACCGTCGAGTGACCGCGCGGGTAGAAGACGACGTTGCCGTCGGCGTCGGTCTGATAGCGGAGTTCGCCCTCCTTGCAGCCGTCCCAGAAGTGCTGGGTGTCGGGCTCGGGGAAGCTGGGTTGTGGTCGGTTGGCCATGTTGCAGTGCCTTTCGGAAGTGGCGAGTTAGTCGGCGGCGAGGATGACGGTTCCTCCGGTGTGGGTTCCTCCGAGGAGTCCTCCGTTGCCGTGGGCGACAGCGAGCTTGGCTCCGTCGACCTGGCTGGTTGACTCGCCTCGGAGCTGGCGGACGGATTCGAGCAGGAGGAAGAGTCCGCGCATACCCGGGTGGTTGGAGGAGAGTCCGCCGCCGTCGGTGTTGAGCGTGAGGCCGGGCTGATCGAAGGCGAGATGGCCGTCCTCGATGAACTGGCCGACTTCGCCCTTGGCGCAGAACCCGAGGTCTTCGAGCATCACGGCGACAGTGATGCTGAAGGAGTCGTAGATCATGGCGATGTCGATCTCGTCCGGGGTGACGCCGGCCTGTCCGTAGGCTGCGGGGGCGCTCTGGGCGCCGGCGGAGGTGGTGATGTCGCCGCCGTTCTCGCGGTACTTGGTGGCTTCGCCTGCGCCGATGATCCAGACGGGCTTCTTCTTGATGTCGCGGGCGATCTCGGGCGAGACGAAGACGGCCGCACCGCCGCCGTCGGAGATCATGCAGCACTCGAGCAGGTGCAGCGGGTCGGCGATGATCCGCGACTCGAGCACGTCCTCGACGGTGATCTCGTCGACCTTGACGAACTGCAGGTCGGTCATCGCCTTGACGGCCTCGGGATTGCGCATCGCGTGCTTGCGCGTGGCCACAGAGATCTGGGCGAGCTGTTCGGTCGTGGTGCCGTACTCGTGCATGTGACGGTGGGCGACCATCGCGTAGTTGCTGATCAGGGTGCCGCCGTACGGGGCTTCCATGTTTTGCTGCCAGGAGGCGCCGCCGCGGCCCATGCCGCCGGTGCCGATCGGCACGCGCATCGAGGCGGCGGTGGAGCCGTAGGTGGTGACGGCGACGTTGCAGCGTCCAGCGGCGATGTCGCGCAAGGCGTGGGAGGCGTGGAACTCGTAAGAGGAACCGCCGACCTGCGTGGTGTCGAGCAATCGAGGCTTGATCCCGAGGTAGGCCGCGAGACCGAGGCCGCCGCCGCCTTCGCCGTCGAGCGCGTCGTAGAGACCGTCAACGTCGCCCCAGTCGAGGCCGGCGTCGTCGAGCGCGCGCTTCATCGACTCGGCCTTGATTTGCATCGAGGAGACGCCGGGGGCGACTCGCAATGGATATTCGTGGATTCCGGCGATCGCCGCCAGTCGTTCCTGTGCCATCTCACAGCCTTTCCGCGTCAGGCAGACGCAAGCGAGAAATCGTATGGACGCAAGCCCGATCAGGCTAGCGCTGATCCCAGCTCAGGCGTAGCCTGCCTGCATGCGCATCGGCCTGATTTCCGACACACATCTGCCGCAATTGCTGCACTCGATGGACGAACTCGGGCCCGAGACCGGGGAAGCGCTGGCCGGCGTCGAGCTGATCCTGCACGGCGGCGATATCACGGTCCCGGCGGTGCTGGACTGGTGCGAGCAGTTTGCGCCGGTGCTGGCGGTGCGGGGCAACAACGACATCTTCGACGACCCGCGCCTGGCGGAGCATCAGTTTCTCGATGTCGAGGGCTTCCGCATCGGGCTCGCGCACGAGTTGCGGCCTGAATCACGGCCGATCGGGGAGATCCTGGCTGCGTCGCTCGCCGGCGAGTGGGTCGATGTGCTGATCGGCGGCGATACGCACGTCGAGCGGCTGGAGTATCGCGACGACGTGCTGCTGATCAACCCGGGCAGTCCGTCGCTGCCGCACCACCTGTCCACGAGGCTGGGCGCGATAGGCGTGCTGACCGTGACGCCGCACCGGCTGGAGGCGGAGATTGTCGCGCTAGGGCCGAGCGAGGGGCATCGCAATCCGAGCCGGCCGCAACATGTCGTGATCGAACACGGGCACGTGGCAGAGGCGTCACTGGACGGATATGCGATCGGACCGGACGAGTTTCTGAAGGCGCCGCATGAGCGCGTCGTTCCCACAGTTGAGTCGAACGGAGCCTGAGATGGATCTGCAACTGCAGGGCAAGCGAGCGCTGGTGACCGGCGGCAGCCGGGGGATCGGCAAGGCGATCGCGCGTGTGTTGATCGAGGAAGGCTGCGAGGTCGCGATCTCGGCACGCGATCCGGAACGTCTGGCGGCAGCGGCGGCCGAGTTGGGCGGAGCAGCCTGGTTCGCATATGACGCGGCGGACGACGATTCGGTGGAGTCGATGGTCTCGGGCGCTGCCGAGGCGTTGGGCGGTCTGGACATCCTGGTCAACAACGCCGCGTCGCCGGGCAGCGTGCACGGTCCGATGAAGCTGGCCGACCTGACCGCGGAACACGCGATGGCCGACCTGCAGGTCAAGGTCTTGGGCTATCTGCGCTGCTCGCGCGCGGCTGCGCCGTACATGCAGGAGCAGGGCTGGGGACGGATCGTCAACGTGTCGGGGTTGGCGGCGCGGGGCAGCGGGAACACGGTGGGATCGATTCGCAACGTCTCGGTGGCGGCGCTGACCAAGAACCTGGCGGACGAACTGGGGCCGGACGGGATCAATGTGACGGTCGTGCATCCCGGGCTAACGCGGACCGAGGCGACGCCGGATCGGATCGCTCAGATTGCGGAGTCGAGCGGGATCTCACTGGAGGAGGCGGAGGCTCGGATGGCGTCGGGGAACTCGGTGCGGACGATCATCGACTCGGACGACATCGCGAATATCGTGGCGTTCCTGGCGTCGCCGAAGTCGATTGCGATTACGGGCGACACGATCGCGGCGGGTGGCGGCGTGGGTCGGGGGATCTACTACTAGGCTCTGTTGCTCCGTGATTCCTGTGTCCCCTCAGTCATTCCTGCGAAGGCAGGAATGACGATCTTCCCAAGCTGTTACGTCTCCAACAGTTCGTCGTTGTACGGACTCCGAGCGAGAGATCGCGGGACGGCTGAGGTCGGTGGCGTGAACAACGTTGGGTGCTTCGTGATCCCTGCCTACGCAGGGATGACGGACGGGGCAGGGATGACGGACGGGGCGGGGATGCCGTGAGGGAGTGTTGGGACCTTATAGGACTCGGTACTGGTGCGGGATCCTGAGCAGTTCGTAGTAGGGGGTGACGGTCCAGCCGGGCGGGTTGATGGCGTCGATTCGCTCCCGGTCTTCGTCGGTGATGACGACGTCGGCTGAGCCGAGGTTGTCTTCGAGCTGTTCCATGGTGCGGGGTCCGATGATTGGGCTGGTGACGCCGGGTTGCTGCTCGCACCAGGCAAGCGCGAGCTGGGAGAGGGTTATGCCCTTCTCCCGGGCGATCGGGGTGAGTGCTTCGATGACGTCGAACACGCCGTCGGTGACCCGCTGCTGTTGATGCGGATTCATCGCGTAGCGACCATCGGCGGGCAATGGCTCGCCGCGCTGGTAGCGGCCGCTGAGCAATCCGCCGCCGAGAGGCCCCCAGGGGATGACGGCGATGCCGAAGGTGCGGGCCGCGGGCAGGAGTTCGCTCTCGACGCGGCGGTCGAGCAGGTTGTAAGCGGGCTGCTCGCAGACGACGCGGTTGAGGCCCAGCTCCTTGGCCACCCAGAGCGATTCGACCAGCTCCCAGCCACCAAAGTTGCTGGTACCGATGTAGCGAATCTTGCCGTCGCGGACGAGGTCGTCGAGCGCTCTCAGGGTTTCGTCGATGGGGATGTCGGGCTGCGGGCGGTGGAGCTGGTAGAGGTCGATGTAGTTGGTCTGCAGGCGGCGCAGGCTGGCCTCGCACTGCTCGATGATGTGGCGTCGGCTGTTGCCTCGCGCGTTGGGATCTTCGGCGTCCATCTGGCCATGGACCTTGGTCGCGAGCACGATGTTGTGTCGCTGACCATTGCGCTTGAGCGCCTCGCCGGTGATCTCTTCGCTGCGACCGAGGGCGTAGACGTTGGCCGTGTCGAGGAAGTTGATCCCGGCGTCGAGCGCGCGGTCGATGATCGCGTAGGATTCCTCGGGCTCGGTGCGGCGGCCGAACATCATGCAACCGAGGCAGAGGCTGGAGACCTGTACGCCGGTGCGTCCGAGTGGTCTGATGTCCATGATTGACTCCCGACTCTGATGTCTAGCCGACGAGCGCAGCGGCCTTGACGAGGTTACGCATCAGTCGGATCGCCTCGTCGTGGGGGACGCGGCCGACGCCGCAACTGGTCGAGACGAGCAGGCGCTCGGGCGGAATTGTCTCTGCGAGTTGTTCGGTCTTCTCGCGCAGTTCGGTCACGGGCGCGGGCGTTGACTTGACGTCGGCGATGCCGGCGATGATTTGCATGCTGTCGGGCAGCTCGGCCAGTAGTCCGTGTTCCTCCCACTGGCCGGAGTAGGAGCACTCGACGTGTACGCGGTCGACGACGCCGTCGAGTTGCTGGATGAAGGGGATCAGGGCGCGCAGGTTTTGCACTTCGATCGAGGGTTTGCGGGCGATGTCGCCGAGGCAGAAGTGGATCGTTCTGGTGATTCCAGCCGCGGGCTCGAGGGGTTCCTTGACCAGCGAGAGGAGCGATCCCGCGGTCTCGCGTTGGGAGACGAGGTTGATTGCTTCGCCGGGCGCGTCGAGCTGGATTTCCTCGAGCCCGTTCCCGACCATTTCCGCGATTTCGTCCTGGACGACCTCGATCAGGTCGTTGAGGTGTCCGGACTCGCTCGCGTCTTCGTCGGTGACGAACCCGCCGCCGATCGTCAGGGGTGAGGGGACCGAGGCCTTGTTCAGGCGCGGCTCGATCTCACGCTCGCGGCGCCAGGCGCGGGCGTGTCCGGTGCCGCGCGGCGCAGTGACCTTGCCGGCGACTCGATAGCGGCCGACGCCCTGCTGACCCTTGGAGGTGACGCGCGGCGCGAGGGTCTCGAGGCCGTCGAGCCTGGGCGGGATGTGGTGGAGGAAGTCGGGGGCGAAGACCTCGCCGCCCATGATCTGGTCGAGCCCGCAGGCGATCTGCTCGTCCATGGCGATGCGGGCGGCGGTCTGCAGGACGCCGTCCGCTTCTTCGTCGGAGAGTTCGCCGGCGTAGTAGCGCTTGAGCTTCAGCCGCTGTCCGAAGGGGATCGGCCAGGAACCGACGACGGTCGTGCGAATCGGCATGACGGCGGCCTCCACTCGTTACTCGGCGTCCGCGTAGACGCGGAAGCCGTAGTCGTTGTAGCGATAGTTCGGCGAGAGGCTCGAACGGGCGCTGACGCGGGTGAACTTGATCCGGTGCCGCCAGGAGCCGCCTCGGCTGGCCCGGCGCGAACCGGCCGCCGGTCCGGTCGGTGCGCTGGACGGGGAGGTCGCGTAGTAGTTGCGGTCGTACCAGTCGGAGCACCACTCGTGGACGTTGTCGGCCATGCAGTAGAGGCCGAAGGCGTTGCGGCAGGCCTCGAGCGGCACGTGGGGATGCTCGGCCTGTGCCACCGACGCTCGGGTTGCCTGGTCGGGCCAGTTCGGGGACGGGCTCAGCCAATCGGCGCGCGCCAGACCTCCGCGAGCCGCGTACTCGCGCTCGGCCTCGGTTGGCAGTCGAAATCGTGTGCCGGTCCGGCTGAACAACCACTCGCAGTAGTCCGCCGCGTCGTACCAGGAGATGCCGACCACGGGGGCGTCGGGAATGGAGAAGTGTTGCTGCGACCAGAAGGGCGGAGGCGGCGCGTCGGTCTGCTCGACGAATGCGGCGTACTCCTCGTTGCTGACCGACCGCTCGGCGGCGCGGAAGGGAGCGAGCGTGACCGGGTGCGCGGGCCGTTCGTCGCGGCGGCGGTCGTCGGCGCCCATGATGAAGGCGCCGCCGGGCAGCGCGATCAGGCCCGTATCGACAACTGATTGAACGGTCGACATGGGCGCATGGTATCGCGCACGTGGTCGACGTTTAGACTGACGTCGCTTGACCCAGATGCTCAGGAAGGTGGGATCGCATGGGACTGCTTGATGGTCGGAAGGCGCTGGTGACCGGTTCGAGTCGGGGGATCGGAGCGGATATCGCGCGGGGACTGGCCGCGCACGGGGCGGCGGTAGCGGTGGCGGCGCGGTCGGACGAGGCCTCGCCCGATCCGCGGTTGCCGGGCACGATCCGCACCGTGGCCGAGGAGATTCGTGAGTCGGGCGGACACGCGGTGCCGGTGCGGCTGGACGTGCGCGATCCCGAGTCGATCGTGCGCGCGATCGACACGACGGCCTCGGAGCTGGGCGGTCTGGACATCCTGATCAACAACGCGGCGGTGCTGGTGCCGGGCACGCTGGAGTCGGTCCAGGACCGGCACATCGACCTGATCTGGCAGCTTGACCTGCGCGGTCCGGTGCTGCTGGCCAAGTACGCGGTCGAGCACATGAAGGCGTCGGGCGGGGACATCATCAACATCTCTTCGGGCGCGGCCGACTTCCCCGGGCCCGGACCGTACGACGAGGTGCGCGAGGGCGGTCAGTTCTACGGCATGGTCAAGGCGGGACTGGAGCGGATCACGCAGGGTTGGGCGATGGAGCTGCAGCAGTATCAGATCGCCTGCAACGTGCTGACGCTGCGCTACCTGATCAAGACGCCCGGGCACTGGTACGCGCTGACCTCGCCGGACGATCCGCAGACCGAGTTCGAGTCGGCCGACTGGATGGCGCGGGCCAGCGTCTGGATCGCCAGCCAGCCGTCGTCGTTCACGGGCAACATCGTCGACGACCGCGAGATGCGCGACGTGCTGGCGGCGTTGTAGCGGCGCGGAGCGGGTCCCCGCTCGGGGGCGGGGACGGGAGTGAATGCATGGAAGGGACAGGATCGTGCCCGATCTGATCTACGAGAAGTTCGAACACTACGCGGTCCTGACGATGAACCGGCCGCACCGGCTGAACGCGCTGGGCGGCGACCTGCGGCGGCTGATGCGCGAGGCGGTCGACGACCTGGAGTCGGATCCCGAGATGCGCGCCGCGATCCTGACCGGCGCGGGACGGGCGTTCTCGGCGGGGGCGGACCTGAAGGAGATGAACGAGGGCAACCAGCGGCGGCAGGGTCTGCGCGACACGATGGGCTACGACCTGGACGAATCGATGCCGTTCGCGCGGGCGCGGAAGCCGTTCATTGCGGCGATCAACGGGCTCTGCATCGCGGGCGGACTGGAACGGGCGCTGGATTGCGATATCCGGATCGCGTCGTCGGAGGCGTTCTTCGGGCTGTTCGAGGTCAAGCGGGGGATCATGCCGGGCTACGCGATCCACCACCTGGCGCGGATGCTGCCGATCGGCGACGCGCTGTACATCATGCTGACCGCCGACCGGGTCTCGCCCGAGGACGCGTTGCGGATGGGGTTAATCCGGGAGATCCTGGAACCGGAGGCGCTGATGCCTCGGGCGGTGGAGATCGCGGAGATGATCGCGGCGAACGCGCCCCTGGCGGTGGAGGGGACGAAGTTCATGGCGCAGCAGTGGCGTCAGATGCAGATCGACGAGTCGTACCGGGTGGGTCAGTGGGTGAGCCGGACGGTGCTGAACTCGGAGGACGCGAAGGAAGGCCCGAGGGCCTTCGTCGAGAAGCGCCCGCCGAACTGGACGGGGCGGTAGGTTCGCAGCGGACCGGCGTTGGCAGTGAGTTTTGCGTGATGCGCTGACTGGAACGTGAGCGATTCGTAGGATCGTTGGGTGTTTCGCCCGACGATTGCGGTTTCAGCGGCGGTGCTGTTGTCGCTGGCCTTGCTCTGGCTGCTGAGCGACTCGGCGGTGAGCCAGACGGCCCTGACCGCGTCTTCAGCCAGCGTTGATGGGACCACTCTGTCGATCGCGCTCTCGGCGGAGGTGGACACAACCAGTACCGCGGATTCCTCGGACTTCATGGTGTCGGCCGGCGATTCGACGCTGACCATCGCCTCGGCCAGCGTGGGCAATGCGACGATCAGCTTGACACTCGCGGAGGAGGTGAGCGACCCCGATTGCGATGCCTCGGCGATCTCGGTTGGGTACAGGAGGTCAACGTCGTCGATCACGGCCTCCGGCGTCGAACTGTCCGACTTCAGCGGCGTCTCAGTGAACAACCAGACCGATCACCCACCGGCTATCGCATCGTTGGAGACAGACGTGAACGGCGGCAAGGTTCTCGTGACGTTTTGCGAGGCAATCGATGACATCAGCCACCAGTGGTCGAGCTTCTCCGCGTTCAGCGTGTCGGTCAATGGGACGGCGCAGGGGGTCAACGATGTCGTGACGCCATCCAGCTCGGCCGGTCGGCTGGAGATTCTGCTGAACCGGCGAGGGGCGATCAAGGAAGGCGACACGGTCACGCTGGGCTATGACCACACCAAGGGCGACCGCAACTTCCCGCTTCGTGATCTGGATCAGGGCAACAAGAAGGTCGAGACGTGGGAATCGCGATCGGTCACCAACCGGGTCGACAATCCGCCGACGCTTCGATCGGCGGCGGCGCTGTATGACGTGGTGACTCTGACGTTCAGCGAGGCGCTGGACGAGGACAGCGCGCCCGGCACCGATGCGTTCGCGATTCGAGGCGTTCAGCACGCTCCGAGCGTGCGGAGCGTCGCCATCTCGGCAGAGACGGTCAGCCTGACGCTGAGTGGGATCCTGAACAAGCGGGGCTCCGCCGTGTACAGCGTGCGCTACACCGCGCCGTCCGAATCGCCGCTGCGCCAGGCGGACGGGGAACACGACGTGGCCGGCTTCACATCGGCCCTGTTCGACAGCAGCACGCCGACTACCAAACCCGCGGTGAGCGGTGCGGTGGTGGACGGGACCGAGCTCGCGATCAGCTTCGATCTGCCGCTCAAAGCGGTCGCGCCGGCCAGCGAGTTCACGATTGGCGGGCAGGCAGGGGTGACGGTCAGCGGCAGCTCGTTCAGCGGCTCGGTCGTGACGCTCACGCTCTCGCCTGGGGTGAGCGCCGGTTCCACGATCACCGTGTCCTATGCCAAGCCCAACTCTCCACCCAGGATCGAGGGACGCAACAACAAAGACGCCGATTCGTTCATGAATCAGTCGGTGACCAACAACACGGTCGCGCCGAAGCCGGAATTCCGCAACGCGGTCGTTTCGGCCGACGGGGCGACGCTGACGATCACGTTCACGCTCGCGTTGGACGAGTCGGCAGCGAACCTGCCCGCCGCGTCGACGTTCTCGCTATCGGGGACGTCCGCGTCAGTTGATGCGGTCACCATCAACGGCGCGACGGTTGCCCTTTCGCTGGACCCACTCGCCGATGTCGGTGAGACGATCTCGGTTGGATACACGCCTCCGACCGAAGAGACGTCGGCTCGTCTGCAGGCTGCCGGCGACTCGCAGGCGGTGGCTGCGTTCTCGGGTCAGGGGACGACCAACGGGGTGGACGGCAAGCCGCGGCCGATCTCGGCGGAGGTCGATGGCGACAGTCTGACGGTCTCGTTCGATCGCGATCTGGACGCCGATTCCCGTCCCGCAGCATCGGCATTCACGCTCGCGGGAACCACAGCGACCGTGGCGAGCAGGTCGATAGCCGGCGGCCAGCTTGTGCTGACCCTGAGCCGGGCCGTCGACCACACCGAGGCTCTCAACCTGACGTATACCGCTCCGACAGAATCTCCGCTGAAGCGGGCGGGCAAGGCGCTCCTGGTTGATTCGTTCACGATCGTGGAGGTCCGCAACGCAACCGCGGATCCGACTCCGACCTTCACTTCCGCCTCGATCGACGCCAGTGGGCGGACGCTGACGCTGGTGATGTCAAGTGCGCTCCTGTCCAAGACCGCTGGAATTCCGGGCGCATCGGCGTTCACGTTGGCGGGAAGCGCAGCTGCGGCGATCGAGTCGGTGTCGATCGACGGCGCCAACGTCAAGCTGGCCCTGAATCCGGCAGCCGACGTCAATGAGACGGTGACGATCAGCTACCAGCCGCCGACCGATGCGTCGGATCCGGCGCTGCAGAGCAGCGACGGGATGTGGAAGACGGCCGCCTGGAGCGATGAGTCGGTCTCGAACGGCGCGGACGGCAAACCGAGGCTGGTTGGGGCAACGGTTGACGCGGCCTCGCTGGTGTTGCGGTTCGACCGCGCGCTGGACGAGAGCACGAGTCCGCCGAAGGCGGACTTCAGCGTCACCCCGGCCGGCGTCTCCGTTACGGGGATAGCGATCGATGGTCAGGCGGTGACGCTCACGCTTTCGAGCGCGGTCGAGCACGACGACGACGTGACCGTGTCGTACTCCGCGGCGGGGACGGTCAAGTTGAAACGCGACGGACGGGAGATCATGGTCGCGGGCTTCTCGGGGGTCGCTGTGGAGAACAACACGCCGGAACCGCTGGTGCGCTCAGTCGTCGGAGACGGACCGAGCATCGTGGTGACATTTTCGGTGCTGCTGGATGCTGATTCGGAACCGGAAGCGACGGCATTCTCGCTGGGCGACGACCAGCCGTCGATTTCGGAGGTGACGATATCGGGGATGACGGTGGCATTGACGTTGTCGGAGCCGTTGGTCGAAGGGGCGGAATACAGATTGACTTACACCCCGCCCGAGGCATCGCCCCTGCAACAGTCCGATGGATCGTCGATCCCGACCCTCTCCGAGGCGGTGACGAACAACACCGACGTGGCGCCGAGTGTCGCGTCCACGGGCGGTGATGGAGACACGGTGACGATCACGTTTGATCAGCCGCTCGACGCGATGGCTGTGATCGCCAACTCGTCGTTTGCGTTGACGGGTTCCGTGGATCGGAGCGTGAGCGGGACGTCGATTGACGGCTCGACGTTGTCGCTCACGCTGTCGGCCGGGCTCAAGGAGGATGAGGAGGCGTCACTGACCTACACGAAACCGGCAGAGGACGGGATTGTCGACCTGACGGGAAACCAGGCAGCAGGGTTCACTACGGCGATCGACAATCAGACCGATACGGCGCCGGTACCGGTCTCGGGGACGGTTGACGAGGACACGATCGTCATCATTCTCGACCAGGAGTTGGCGGACGACCATCGGTTTGGCGAGGATGCCACCTGTCCCTACCCGGCTGAAGACGGAGAAGAGCCGACGAGCTACCCGATCGAGCACTTCACGCTGAGCGGAACCGATGCGACGATTGCGTTCGTCTGCGTGTCGCACGAGGGTGCCGGCGGGCATGGGCGGATTGAGATCCAGTTGAGCGAGAGCGTCGAACCCGGTGAGACGGTCGTGATCACCTACTCTCCGGCGACCGGCTCGATTCGAATCAAGGATGACGACGCGTCGGGGAATCGGGCGGTGTTCAGGAACTACACGCTGACAAATCTGACCACGGGACCTCCGGACTTCGAGGAGGCGACGATCGACGGAACGGTGCTCGCGGTGGTGTTCGATCAGAAGCTGGATCCGGACGTGGAGCCGGAGCCGAGCTGGTTTGCGCTTGCGGCGGCCGCTGCGGAGGACGATTCTCCGCGTCCGTGGGGCTCGGATGTCGACATCGCGATTGCGGCGGCTTCGGTGTCGGACACATCGCTGGTGTTGCGGGTCGCGCCGTCGGCTGCGGAGGACGTTGAATACCGCCTCACCTACTCGGCGCCGGCAACGGGCGGCCTGTTGGGGGAATCGGGGAAGGCGGTGACCGGGCTCGCCGCGGCGGTTTCGGTCGGCAACGAGACCGACTACGCGCCGTTTCCCGTCGCGATCCAGACCAACAAGACCGGCACGCTGGTCGAGGTGACGTTCGACCAACGATTTCTGCCGACGAGCTCGAAAGCGACGTCCTGGTACTCATTTGGCGCCGGGATACGGGTCGCCTCCGTCGACTTCCGCGCGTACGAACATGGCAAACCACAACTGGCGATCACGCTCGCGACGTCGGCTCCGGTTCGTGAAGGCGCTTCCGTACGGCTGAAATACACGCCGCCGGAGTCGGGGGGCTTGAGGGACGACGACGGTGAGAACGGGGGGAACCCGGTCGAGGCATTCGACGAGGCGGTGGAGAACCTGGTTGATGTCGCGCCGCTGCTGGAGCGCGTCACGGTCAATCGACAACTGGTGCGGCTCGAGTTTGATCAGCCGCTCGATCCGGACCACGTTCCTCCGCCAAGCTGCGAATGGCTGGAATCGGAGGGCCTGGTCGAGTCAGGGTTCTGCGCGGATCAGCCGGGGGTGTACTGGTTCCGGGTGGTCGACGGGGCCGAGATTGACCAGACCATCGAATCGGTGCGAATTGACGGTGTTTATGTCGAGTTGACTTTGGCCGAGCGTGTCGGCGCGGGTGAGAGCATCCGCGTGGTGTACGCGCCACGATCGACGGCGGACGGGCGCTGGAACTTGCGGGACGTGCCGCGGGAGGAGTCGTCGGCCGCGAACGTCGTCCCTGAGATGGATCCGACCGAGGCGACGAACATCACGGCGGCGTCTCCGATGTCGGCGGAGTTTGACCGCGCGCAGCCAACCGAGATAGTGCTTGAATTCGATGGTGCGTTGCCGTCCGGCTCGAGCCTGTCGACGGACCTGCTCGGCGTTACCGTTGACGGTTCGCCCGTAATTGTCGATGGACTCTCCACGTCGGTTTCAACCCTGACCATCTCACTGTCGAAGCCTGTTCCAGAGTGCTCGTCGTTGGAGCTTTCCTATGGGCCGGGGGAGAGCGGGTGGCTTGATGCGGCGGAGCGCAAGATCGAAGCGTTCGAGTTGCCGGTCGGCAACTTCATTGACCAATCGCGCGGGTTGAGATGCATCAGGTCGGACCTGGGCGCGATCGCGCTGCGCTTCTCAGATTCGGCGCCAGCCCCGGAGGGGATTGAAGCGAGATGGGCGTTGTCCGTCAACGGGGAAGAGCGGGGATTCACGGTCGAAGAGTCGGAGGGCGTGGTGCGTCTCGTGCCCGACACGGCGGTCTGCGTCGGTGATCGTGTGGCGATCGTGCAGTCGCGTTCGGACGTGGAGACGGAGTTGTCCCTGGACCGTGTCATCGATGAGGCGGCTCCGTGCGCGGTCTCGGCCATCGCGACGGGTACGAGCCTACGGGTTCTGTTCGACCAACCGCTGAGTCAGTCGTTGCCGGAGCCGGGGGATTTCGTGATCGACGACGAAGCGGGCGTGGCGGGGGTCGTTGGGATCGAGGGCGCCGCGCTGTCGCTGGAGCTCGCGCCGCCGGGCGTCAGCGCAGAGGCTGGAGCCAGCCTGGCCTACAGCGGCAGCTTGCTTCGCGGCGGCGGTTTGACCGTCGGCGGCTTTCGGCTGCCAATCACCGACCAGACTGAGCCGCCCGAGTTGGTGTCGGGATTTGGCGTTGACGACCTGATCGTGCTGCAGTTCGATCAGCCCTTGCTGGGCAGGACGATGCCCGCGGCTCGGTTCATTCCGACCGGTCCGGGGCTGGAGGCTGACGTGCGGTCGGTGGAGGTCAGCGGGTCGTCGGTGTACCTGCACCTGACATCGGGTCTGCGGGATGAGCCTGATCTGTTTGGCGTGGTCTATCTGGCTCGCGAGCGGGGTGGCCTCGCCGGTCCGACCGGAGTCCGGGTACCGGACAGCGTGTTCCTGGTGCAGAACTACACCGAGACGCCGCCCAGTGTGCTGAGCGTCGTTTTCGACGGGTGGCAAGCGGTCGTGTCCTTTGACCAGCGGATTGACGGAGCAGACGCCGGGCCGGCGGACTTCCTGATGTTTGCGGGGAGACGCAGGATTGAGGCGGCAGCGCTCGAGTGGTTCGAATCGAGCGTCGTCGTTTCGCTCGCGGAACGGGTGACTTCGCTGGACTCGGTACTGCTGCTCTACCGGCCGGGAGCGGAGGGTCGGGTTCGCGACCTGTCGGCGATCCCGCTGTCCGAATTCGAGATCTGGGCGGAGAATCGGACGGATGCGGCTGGAGGTGTCGGGGAGATCGTCGGAGACGCGCGGCTGCGTTCGAGCGCGGGCGGAACGACCTTCGAGCGGGAGCTGGCGCGTGGGTTCGCGTCGAGCGGCGCGATTCGGTTCGTAGCGATGCCGGGAGCGGGCCGGAGCGGCATCGCGCACAGTGACGTGGTGCTTTCGATCGAAGCGGGGCGGCTGAGCAGCGGGCCGCTCGTGATACACCTGTCGAGCCTCAGGGACGCGGGCGAAGCCTTGAGGCACTTCGAGCAGGTTCCGACGATGTGCTGGAGCGATGGCAAGTCGGGCACGACCAGCGCCTGGTTGCTCGGCGAATCCGATCTGCATGGCGTGCCGACCGATCACGGCGTCGCGGTGTTGGTCGCGGGCCTCGTGAAGGGTGGTTGGACGAGCGCTGTGTGCGTGCTCGACCTGATGACGGGGAGTTGGAGCACCTGGCGTCCGGGTGGAGTTATCTCGACGCCGTCGCTGATTCTGGAGCGCGTGGGGGTTCGACCGTTCAGCTGGGATCGGTTGCTTCTCGTAGGGTGACCTCTCCGGCGATGAAGGTGCGTTGTTCGCCGGTCTCAGTCTTGACGATCAGCGCGCCGGCATCGTCCACGCCGACGGCCGTGCCCTGGATGGCCTCGCCCGTCGTCAGCGTGACGGTGACCTCCTGGTTCAACGTGTTGAGGCGCGACACCCAGGCGTCGTGGAGGTCAGGCGTGCCGGCCTGGTTGTAGCGGTTCTCGAATGCGTTCAAGAGGGCGGCGAAGACGGGTTCGCGTTGCTGTCGGGCGTCGAGTTCGATCATCAGGCTGGTGGCGGGACGGTCGATCTGGGTGGCCCAGGGGGCGGGATCGAAGTTGACGTTGAGTCCGATGCCGATCAGCGCGTAACTGGGTCGGCCGTCGCGCCATTCGGCCTCGATCAGGATGCCGCCCATCTTGCGGTGTTCCATCTGGATGTCGTTGGGCCACTTGATCGTAGGTTCGAGCGGTGTGGTCGCGCGGACGGCGTCGGTCGCGGCGACGGGACTGACAATGCTGAGGCGTTTGAGCTGCTCGATCTCCGGCCGGACGACCAATGTGGTGTGGATGCTCTGACCGGGTGGGGAGACCCAGATGCGGCCCTTGGTGCCGCGTCCGGCCGTCTGTTCGTCGGCGACGACGACGGTTCCGTGCGGCGCGCCCGACTCGGCGAGACGACGAGCGTCGTCCATCGTGGAGGTGGTCTGGACGAGGTAGTGGAGATTCGGTCCGACTTCGGAGGTGGTGAGGAGCGAGCGGACGCGGTCGAGGTCGAGGCGTTGGTCGGGCGGGAGGAGGTCGTGGTTCGTCATGCGGCGAGGCTAGCGAGTTAAACGGTACGACCCCGAGCTGGGCGGCCCGGGGTCGTCGTGTTCGCCCAGGAATCGGGCGACGGTTCTGAAAGCGCTTAGGAGGCGCCCACCTCCACTACGCTGCGTCGTCGATACCTGGGCGAAAGTTGACTATGTCCCAAGTTGCATCACCTCCTTTCCTGCCTCAGAGGCTAGCACGGATACGTACGTGATGACCACCGCTACAGGGCGGAGGTCACCTCGCGGACGGAGTCTTCGACGATGGTGAGGATTTCGTCGACCTGCTCTTCGGATGCGACGAGGGGTGGTGCGAGGAGGTAGCCGTCGTTGCGGACTCGGCTGATCAAGCCTCGGCTCTGGCAGGCTTTGAGGAGCTTGGCGCCCATGGCGTCCTCGGCCGGGAAGGCCTCGTCGGTTTCCGGGTCCTTGAGGATGTCGAAGCCGCACATGAAGCCGAGGCCTCGGACGTTGCCGATGTGCGGATTCTCGGTCAGGCGTTGGAGGCCGGAGAGGAGCTGATCGCCGCGAGCGGCGGCGTTCTCGACCAGGTTCTCGTCCTCGAAGATCTGCAGGTTGCGCAGGCCGACCGCGGCTCCAGTGGCGTGGCCGGAGTTGGTGTAGGCGTGCATGAACTTACCCGGACCGTCGGTGATCGTCTCGTGGACTTCTTTGGACCAGACAGCGGCGCCCATGGGTACGTAGCCGGAGGTGATCGCCTTGGCGATCGACATCATGTCGGGCTGGACGTCGAAGTGCTCGAGTGCGAACCACTTGCCGGTGCGGCCGAAGCCGGTGATCACCTCGTCGACGACGAGCAGGACCTCGTAGCGGTCGCAGACTTCGCGCAGGCGGGGGAAGTAGTCGTCGGGCGGCGGGTAGACGCCGCCGGCGCCCTGGACCGGCTCGGCGATCACGGCGGCGACGGTGTCGGGCCCTTCCATCTCGATGGTGGCGACGATGTTGTCGATCATCAGGTTGCCGCTGTCGATTCGTCCGCCGCCCGTGGGCACCGCGTTGGGCGTGGTCGCGTTGATGATGTCGGGCACGGGACGGCCGAACTGGGGCTTGAAGACCTGCATGCCGGTGGCGGCGGTCATGGCGACGGTGTTGCCGTGGTAGGCCTCGACGCGGGTGATGATCTTCTGCTTCTCGGGCCGGCCCTTCTGGATCCAGTAGAAGCGGGCCGCCTTGACGTTGGTCTCGTTGGACTCGGAGCCTGAGTTGGTGAAGTAGACCGCCTGCATGTTGTCGTAGGCGAGTTCGATCACCTTCTTGGCGAGGCGGATCGCAGGTTCGTTGGTGTAGCCCTCGTAGGAGTTGGAGAAGCCGAGTTTGGACATCTGCTCCTTGGCGGCTTCGCCCAGCTCCTCGCGGCCGTGTCCGACGGCAACGTTCCAGAGGGCGGCGAGACCGTCGATGTAGCGCTTGCCGTCGGCGCCATAGATGTAGACGCCCTCTCCGCGCTCGAACATGACCGGCTCCTGGTGGAAGTCCGGGTGGAAGAGCGGATGCACCCAGTGGTTGAGGTCGTCCTCAACGAGCGCGCGATATTCGGCGTTGTCCATTGCTTGGCTCCGTCGGATTCGGGAGGTCTATGGCGGAAGGGTATGTGTTCCCCTTCTACCGAGATAGCTGTCAGGTACGCAGACTGTTGAGGAGTTCTCGCGCGACGGCTCGGTCGTCCCAGGGTTCGACGCGGTCGGCGTAGATCAGCGTTGGTTCGGCGCCCTTGCCGGCGATCAGTACGACGTCGTCGGGCTGCGCCAGGGAGATAGCGCGGCGGATGGCCTCGCGCCGTTCGGGCTGCTTGTCGAATGACTCACTGCCGGCCTCGACGAGGTGACCGGCGATCTCTTCGACCATCTGGACAGGATCCTCCGAGCGCGGATTCTCGTTGGTGATGACCGTGTAGTCGGCGTAGGTTGCCGCAGCGGTCGCCATGCTCGACTTGCGGATCGGGTCGCGCTCGCCGGCGACGCCGAAGACGAGGATGAGGCGTCCGCGGACGTGCGGCTTGAGCGTCTGCAGCGCGAGGTCGAGGGCGGGACCGGTGGCAGCGGCGTCGACGATGACGGCGAAAGGCTGGCCTTCGTCGATTGATTCCATGCGTCCGGGAACGGGCCGGAGGTTTCTCAGTGCCGCCTGCATGGGGACGGGGCCGATGTCGAGGCTCCAGGCCGCGCCGACGGCGAGCGCGGCGTTGCCGAGGTTGTAGTCGCCGGGGATCGGGAGTCGCGCGCCGAGCGCGCCTGCCGGGGTGACGACTCGGATGTCTGAGCCACGAGCGTCCTGAGAGCTGCTGATGACGCTGACATCGGCGGTTGTGTCGGGGGTTGCGGTGGCAATGACCGTCTGCTGGCCGTGAGAGGATTCGATCGTTGAGCGGAGCGGGTCCTCGGCTCGGACGACGGCGGCCGGCGGACTGGGGAGCCCCCCTCTGCCTTCGGCACCTCCCCCCGCTTCGCGGGGGGAGAGGGGAACTGCGGTTCGCCCCGTTGCGCGGGGGGAGATGGGAGCCTGGTGCTGGTCGAGAGATCTGAAAAGTCGGAGTTTGGCGGCGAGATACCGCTCGCGGGTTTCGTGGAAGTCGAGGTGGTCGTCGGAGAGGCCGGTGAAGACGGCGACCTGGGTGTTGATCTGGTCGGCTCGGTGCAGTTCGAGGGCGTGGGAGCTGACCTCGAGGACGGCGTGTGTGTCACCGGCGGCGACCATCTGGGCGAGCTTGGCCTGGATGATGTCGGCCTCGGGCGTGGTCTCGCCGGTCCCGTTGCGGGTCCATTCGCCACCGATGTGGAATTCGACACCGTTGAGCAGGCCGGTCTGGTGTCCGGCGGCGCTGAGGATGGCGTGGGTGAGATAGGTGGTGGTGGACTTGCCGTCGGTGCCCGTGACTCCGATGACGGTGAGCTTGCGAGCCGGGTAGTCGTGGAAGGCGGCGGCGATCTGCGGGAGGGCGGCGCGGGTGTCGTCGACGGTGACGACGGCGATGTCGGGATTGGCATCGACGATCGGCTGCCAGAGTTGGCGACGGTCGGCCTGGACTACCAGAGCGGATGCGCCGTTGGCGATGGCGGACTCAAGGTGCTGGTGGCCGTCGACGGTGAAGCCGGGAACGGCGACGAAGGCAGCGCCCGGGGTGACGGATCGGGAATCCTGGGTGACGCCCGAGATCAGGGTTTCAGGTACATGAGAACTGTCGATCGGGTCGAGCGAGTTGAGAATCTCAAGCAGGGATCGCTTCGTCATTGCCACTGCCCTTTCGGTCGATCGGACCCCCCTCTGCCTGCGGCATCTCCCCCCGCTCCGCGGGGGGAGAGCGGAGGTAGGAATCCTCCATCTCCGCTGCACGGTAGAGAGCATTGCCAGGCCGCCTGTAAGCCGGGTTCTGTACCCGACGCCGCGAGTTGTGTCGCTCGTCGGGTGGCGGCCATCCATCTGGGACGACGGTTACCCGCCGCCTCGTGCGACCTACCCGGAGACGGCCCGGGACGAGCCATTGTCTCCCTATTTGGTCTTGCTCCGGGCGGGGCTTGCTCAGCCAGCCGGTCACCCGACCGCTGGTGCGCTCTTACCGCACCATCTCACCCTTGCCGCCGTTCTCGCCGAAGCGAAAACGGGTAGGCGGTATGTTTCTGTGCGCTTTCCGTCAGGTTGCCCTGCCTGGGGGTTACCCAGCGCCCTGTCCCGCGGAGCCCGGACTTTCCTCGATCCCTGACCTGGTCAGACCCGGCCGAGGACCGCGACCGCCCGGCGGCCTGGCGGTACCTACTGTATCGCGGAGGGCACTCTCGCGCGCCCCCGCCTGCGCGGGGGCGACTTTGACGTTGCGCGCAGGTCTCCAATGGAGGGGAGAGTGGATCAGGATCGATCGAGGGCCTGGTTGGCCATCGCGTCGGCTCGTTGGTTGAGGTGTCGACGGACGTGGGTGGGCTGGAATGAGTCAAGCTGTTCGACCAGAGAGCTGAGCTGGTCGAATAGCGGCTTGAGTTGCTTGTTCTTGACCCGGTAGCGGCCCTCGAGCTGGCGGACGATTAGTTCGGAGTCGAGGCGGAGTTCGAGCTCGGTGGCTCCGCGTTCCAACGCCGCTTCGACGGCGGCGATGGCTCCGTGGTATTCGGCGACGTTGTTGGTGGCGCGGCCGATGGGATTGCCCCAGGCGTCGAGCTCTGCGCCGTCAAGGTCGCAGAGGACTGCGCCGTAGGCGGCGGGTCCGGGATTGCCGCGCGAGGCACCGTCGGCATAGGCGATGAGGTGCATGTGGGGTGAGGTTAGCGGGGACCTGAGGAAGGTCAGATGCGTGGCCTTGGGGTGCCCCCCTCTGTCACTCCGTGACATCCCCGCATCGTGGTGCGGGGCAGGCTCCCCCCTGGCGCGGGGGGAGAGGGGATTGGGGCTGCGCCCTTCGCCCTCCGATGCCCCGCACTTGATGCGGGGCCTAGACCTCCGGCGTTGAGGGCCGGCCTGGGTGCTCTGGCCCCCGCGTCAAGCGCGGGGGATCGGACTCGGCGGGGGATCGGATTCGGGTATGCCAGCTGGTGATGCAGATCCCGCGGAGCGGGATGAGAAGGGAGCCAGGAGGGCGCGGAGGGGTCAGGCTTTGAGTTGGGTGGTGACGGAATCGTCGAAGACGACGACTTGTTCGACGAGCTGTTCGATCAGATCTCTCTGCTGGGGGAAGTTGAGATCGTCCCAGTCTTCTCGGACTCTCTGCAGTCGCTGATCTCGACGACGGCGGCGATCGGCTTCTCGCTCCTGGGCGAGCGCGCGGTCCTTGATCTGGGCGAGATCGGCGCTTGCTGATTCCCATTCGGTGATGATGTCGGCGCCGGCTTCGTGCAGCGCAGACGGCGGCGGATCGCCGGAGGCGGCGTCTTCCAGTAGCTGGGCGAGCTTGCGGTCGATGGCTCGCAGGCGCGACTCCGCCGTGGCGACGGCGACGGCGGTTTCGGCGGCGAGCGCGGTGTCGTCCCGGCCGATGTTGAGTACGGCGATCTCTCCACCATGTCGCTCGCCGCGGATGTGGGCGAGGACTTCTTCTTCTAGCTCGTCGGCGCGGCGGGTGTGGTAGCCGCCGACGGACTGGTTGGTGCGCGCCTCGGACTGGTAGTAGCGATAGGTGGCGGCGGCGGTCTCGCCGCTGGCGAGGCGCCACTGTTGGCGTCGGGTGACGCCGATCATGCGAGTCCGGTCTTCGCCGCACCAGACGAGACCGGCGAGCAGGAAATCGGACGGGTGGCTAATGCCCGGCGCGGTCCGACGCTCGGCCATCTGCCGTCCGACGGCGGCGAAGTCGGGCTCCGAGACAATGGCGTGATGGTTGGCGGCAACGGTGACGCCGAGCTTGTCGTAGCGGCCGATGTAGACGGGATTGCGCAGCAGGTCGCGAATGCTGACCATGCTCCAGTTGCGTCCGCGGCGGGTCTGCAGGCCATCCTCATTCAGTCGCTGGGCGATGCGGCGAATGCCGAGTCCGTCGTGCAGGTAGAGGTTGAAGATGCGTCGCACGACGGGCGCTTCTTCTTCATCGATCTCATAGCGACCGTCGTCGCCGACGCGATAGCCATAGGGGGGACGTCCGATGGCCTGCCCCTGACGGGCGCGCTCGTGCAGTCGCTCGCGGCGACGCTCGGCGTCGGGGTCGGGATCGCTGTGCAACCTCCAGAGGTCGATCAGGGAAGACTCATCGACCGGTCCGTCGTCGAGGGAGACGAGCTGTACGCCGCGAGCGCGCAGTTGGAGGACGGTTCGCACGGCGTGCGTGGCGTCGTGGCCGAGATTGCTGAAATTCTGGACGATGACGAATGTGAACCCGCGCGCTTCTTCGTTGAGGTGGCGCAGCAGTTGGCGTAGACCGGGGCGCTCTCGACCGGGAGTCGTGTCGGCATCGAGAAACGTTGCAGTCGGCTCGAAGCCGTTGCACTGGCAGTACTCGAGGAAGTTGGCGTTCTGTGTCACCAGCGAGGGCTGGACCGGAGCAGGGTGCTCCGTCCGAGACGAGTGAGTGCCGGGCTGGCTGAGGTATCCGATGGCTCGCACAGGGCGATGCTATGGGTCAAGCAGCGGCAGCACTAGGAATCGGTTGACGGCTGTTGACAAGTCGGTGGGAGTCGTTGACAGGGTGGTTGGGGGAGGTGTTGGCTTCAGGCGACGCGGAGCAGGCAGCCGCAGGAGGGGCACTCGACGGCGCGGGTTCCACGGCGCGCTCGGGTGACCACGATCGTGGGCAGGGTCAGGCGGCACTCGGCGCAGACGCCTCCGGCAACCGTGGCGACGACTCGGGGCCGGCGGCGGCGGTACTGGTCGTAGGTGTCGAGATCGTCCTGGGTGAGCTTCTCGCGCAGCAGCTCGGCCTGACGCGAGAATTCGTCGACCCGCTCCTGGGCTTCGTGTCGCTCGCCATCCAGTTCGCTCTGACGGGCGTTCCAGACATCGAGGGCGCCGGTGCGGAGTTGCTGCAGCCAGCCGCTTGCGTCATGCGCGTGCTCGGCTTCCTGGGTGGCACGGTTCTCTGCTTCGGTCAGCGGGGGGAGTTGTTGGCGCTGCGAATAGAGATCGCGCTGTAGTTCCTCCAGCGTGCGATGGTCGGTGATCGAGCCGGAGTAGAGGCGCTGGTCGGTGACTTCGATCCGGCGCTGGGCGGTCTGGACGACGGCATGCGCCTCGCGCACGGCCTGATCGGCGAGGCGCGCCTCTTCCTCCTGCGCCTCGAGCTCGGCATCGAGCTGACCGATGAACGGCGGATCGGAGATCTGGTCGAGAACGGCCTGAAGTTCGCGCTTGGCCTGATCCCGCTGGATGTCAACTTCCTGGAGCTGCTGCATCCCTTCAAGGTCCATGAGGGCGGCTCATTTTCGTTGTTGGCGACGGGATTGGGCGCAGGGGAACTCGGTCAGGGCTGAGTCACCCGGTGTGTTGAGTGTATGCGCGACGACTGGGATAGCCAATATCGCAGCAGCGCCGGGATGGATCCGTCCGCGCCGCTGATAGGCTGGGCGCACTATGACAGCCGGGGGGACTGGCGAGGGGAGTGCCGAGGGCGGAGCCGCCAGTTCCGCGGTCCGACACACGACATCGCTGCTGTTCAACGTCTCGACTCTGCTGCAGGAACCGATCGGTTCGGTCAGGCGTTACGAGGTGACGAACGCTCGCGGCAATGGGCTGAGTTCGGACATCAGCGGAGCGCTCAGGCTGCTGCGAACCGATCACTCGATTCTCGCGACCGCGGAACTGTCGACGGTCGTTGCGGATCTGTGCGGCGCGTGCTTATGCGAGATGACGCTGCCACTGGCGCTGGCATTCGACGAAGAATTCTGGCCGCCGGCGGAGGCGGCACCTGACGACTACCTGCAGCCGCCGCAGGAGCAAATCGGGTTTTCTGTAATCGACGGACAGATGGATTTGTCGGAGGCCGTGCGACAATACATAGAGATGGGGCGTCCGATGAGCCCGCGCTGCGGCCAGGACTGTCCTGGCCTCGAGAGCGAAACCACATCGGAAGCGCCGGTCGATGACCGTTGGTCGGCACTCGCCGCGCTGAAGCAAGAGATTGAACGAGATTGAACCTGCCCGAGGGTGGGACGGAGAGAGTGAAGAGATGCCACCGCTTCCGAAGCGAAAGTATGCGAAGACGCGACAACGGCTGCGCCGCCAGCACCTGCGAGTGCGGCGGCCCAAGCTGGTGACATGTGCGGAGTGCAACGAAACCCACCAGGCGCATCACATCTGCTGGGCCTGCGGCTCGTACCGCGGACGCAATGTGATCGAGCTCGAGGACTAGCGTGGCTGAGGCCGGCACACAGGATGGGCCGAAGACTGCCTGGCTGTTCCCCGGACAGGGAGCGCAAGAGGTCGGCATGGGCCGAGACCTGTTCGACGCGTTCGCTGAGTCGCGCGAAATCTTCGAGGAAGCGGACGAGGCGCTAGGCCGCTCGCTGTCGCAGGTGATCTTCGAAGGGCCGGACGAGGTTCTGCGGGAGACGGTCAACACGCAGCCGGCGATCCTGGTTGCGTCGCTCGCCGCCTGGCGCGCGGCGACGGTTGCGGGTCACGAGGCGTTGAAGGGCGCGCCGGTGTGCACCGCCGGACACAGCATGGGCGAGTACTCGGCGCTGGTCGCGGCGGGCGCCTTGACGGTCTCGGAGGCCGTTCGGCTGGTCGCCAAGCGCGGCGAACTGATGCAGGCCGCCGGAGAACAGAACCCGGGCACGTTGGCCGCCGTACTGGGGATGGACGAGGCGGACGTGCAGGCCGTGTGCGAGGAAAGTGGCGCGGAGATCTGCAACCTCAACGCGACCGGGCAGATCGTGGTGGGCGGAACCGTTCCGGCGGTCGAAGCGGCGGCGGCGCTGGCCGAGGAACGCGGCGCTCGGCGGGTGGTGATGCTGAATGTTGGCGGAGCGTTCCATTCATCGCTGATGACGCCGGCAGCAGAAGCGATGGCGCCGATCATCGCCGAGGCTGAGGTGTCGGATCCGGTGACGCCGGCGATTGGCAATGTCGAGGCTGAACCGTTGGCCACGGCCGATGATGTGCGCGCCGATCTGACCGCGCAGATTCGGCGGCCGGTTCGCTGGCGCGACACGGTCTTGCGGATGCAGGCGATGGGCGTGGAGCAGTACGTTGAGATGGGACCGGGCAGGGTGCTCACCGGACTGGTGCGCACGACGCTTCGGCCGCTGAAGCCGGCGCAGATGCCGGCGTTGGTCAACATCAGCGATCGGGAGAGCGTTGGCGGATAGCGGGAGCACGCCGCGCATCCGGCCGGATGCGGAGGACAACGCTCGGGTTCGGGCATTCTGCGCGCTGTTCGAGGCGGAGTTCGGCGTGATGCCGGCGACGTCCGCTCTGAATCGATCACACCAGGATGTGCCCATGTCGGCGGAGCGAGCAGGGCGAGCTGCGACCCTCGTTGCGGGAGTGATCGACCGGCGCGACGAGCTCGATCTGCTGATCGCGGAGACCGCCGATCGGCTGCCGCTGGATCAGATGGCGCTGGTCGACCTCACTATTCTGCGCATTGCGCTGTATGAAATGCTCTTCGATAATGGCGCGGTACGCCCGAACACCGCGGTTCGGCAAGCGGTGACGCTGGCGAAGCGATTCGGCGATGATGGAAGCCGGCGGTTCGTCAGCGGCGTATTGGGCGCGGTCACACGGAACCGACTGCAGGCTGGGACTGCGGAATAACCGGAGGTAGCAGGATGGCACTGTTTGATCGAATCAAGGACATCATTGTCGACCAACTGTCGGCGGACCCGGACGAGGTGACGCCGGAGGCGTCGTTCGTCGACGACCTGGGCGCCGACTCACTTGACCTCGTTGAATTGATCATGTCGTTTGAGGATGAGTTTCGCGACGAAGTGCCCGACCTGGAGATTTCGGATGAGGATGCCGAGGGGATCGGCACGGTGCAGGACGCAATCAACTTCCTCGTGGAGAAGGGCGTTTCGGACGAATAGCGTTACGGAGAGCGGGCGCGATCGCCGCGTCGGTCGGCGGCGATGACTCGGTAATCGGGTACGCTGACTGCCGATGAACATCTTCGGCGTCGGAATTCCAGAAATCCTGGTGGTGCTGCTGCTGGCGGCCGTGATCTTCGGTCCCGGCAAGCTTCCAGAGATCGCGGGCCAGTTTGGCCGGGCGATCCGCGAGTTGCGTGAGTACGCGCGCGACTTTCGAGACGAATACCTGACCGATTTCGAGGAAGTCCGCGAGGAATTCATCGAGCAACGCTTCGAGTTGGAGCAGATTGATGCGGATATCCGGGCCGACTTGCAGCAGGCCGAAGCCGATGTCCGGGGAGCCGTGCGCGACGCGGAGGAGATGACGGAAGAGGCGATCGAGGCGGCTCGTGACGGTGGATCGACGGCGCAGGCCTCGGGCGGGGCTGCCACAGCGACGGCGGAGAGCGAGGCAACGCCAGCGGAAGAGCGGCCGGTGCGGCGAACGCGGCGTCGGCGCGCCGTGGTGCGACCACGGCGGGCAGTGGCGGCGGCCTCGGAGGACCCCGCGGACGACGCAGCGGAACCGGCGCGGCCTTCGAACGTGATCTCGCTCAACCGGCGACGCCGCGATGTCGAGCAGCCGACCAGTCCAAGCAGCCCAAGCAGCAGTGTGCAGTAGTGACTTCGCCATGCAGGTGAGTTCGCTGGGACAAGTTGGCTGCTGATGGCGACGCGACCGGTGCCCACGCCGTCGGATTTGCCCGAGCCGCCCGAGTTCGCGGAGCTGGATGTGGTGGCCGAGGAGGCGGGCGATGAACTGCCGCCGGGTATGCCTCCCGGCCCCCCGCCGGACGAGCCCGAAGGCGCAGAGCTCACGCTGGGCGAGCATCTCAACGAGATCCGCCAGCGGCTGACGGTCGCGGTTTTGACGATGGTCTTGACGACGGTCCTGGCGCTGCTGTTCGCGTCGACGATCCTCGATTACCTGCTGGAGCCGGGACGCCAGGCGCTGCCGGAGTTCCGTCCGATCTACACGGAGCTGCTGGGCTTCATCGGGGCCTACATCAAGATCTCGCTGATGCTCGGTCTGGCCGGCGCGATGCCGGTGATCGTCTACCAGATCTATGCGTTCATCCACCCGGGTCTGACCCGCGCGGAGCAGAAGTGGATCATGCCGATCGTGGGCCTGGCGACGATCGCGTTCGCCTGCGGCGGCGCATTCGCGTTCTTCATCGGCTGGCCGCCGGCGCTGTCATTCCTGCTCAACTTCGGCCAGGACATCGCCGACCCGCAGGTTCGGATCAACAATTACATCGACATGTTGACGCGGTTCGTGATCTGGACCGGGATCGTGTTTGAGCTGCCCCTGTTCCTGATGGGGCTGGGCGCGATCGGGCTGGTCACGTCGAAGCGGTTGATGGGGATGTGGCGCTGGGCGATCATCGGCTCGTTCCTCCTCGCGGCGCTGATCACGCCGTCGATCGACCCGGTGACGCAGACGTTTGTCGCGGTGCCGACGCTCGGGCTGTACATCCTCGGCATCGTGCTGGTGAGACTGGTGGAGAACCGGACGGTGATCCCGGTGATTGAGTCCGAGCTGGACGATGAGGATGACGAGGACGACGATGACGAGCCCGAGGGTCAGCCTGCGTGATCCGGGTTCGTCGTAGACTGACGCCGTGGAAGCTCAGGTACTGGAACTACTGAACGCGAAGATCGCCGTTTGCACCGCGTGTCGGCTGCACGAGGGACGCACGCAGACGGTTCCCGGCAACGGCGATCCGAACGCCGAGCTGATGTTCATCGGCGAAGCGCCGGGGGCGAACGAGGATCAGCAAGGTCTGCCGTTCGTGGGCCGCGCGGGACAATTGCTCGATGAGTTGCTGGCCGAGATCGGGTTCAGCCGACCCGAGGTGTTCGTCGCCAATGTGATCAAGTGCCGACCGCCGAACAATCGCGACCCGATGCCCGACGAGATCGGCTGTTGCGAGGTGTACCTGCGCGAGCAGATCGAGGGCATCCGGCCGAAGCTAATCGTGCTGCTGGGCCGGTTCGCGACGCAGTACTTTCTGCCCGACGCGACGATGGGCGGGGCCCGGGGTCAGCCGTTCCAGGCGGGACCGTGGTTGATCCTGCCGGTCTATCACCCGGCGGCGGCGTTGCGGAACTCGAACCTGATGCAGACGCTGCGGGAAGACTTCGCGATCATCAGGCCGCTGCTGGACCAGGCGGAGCGACCGGAGATTGCCGAGGTGCAGATCGGGCACGCGCACGGACCGGCCAAGGAGGATGACGACTCGCAGCGTTCGCTGCTCTAGTGACGGCTCCATCGATGCAGTCGATTGAATGAGGTGAGCGTGGCAGCCGAGCAGGAAGTGCCAGAGGGCGCGCTACGCGTCGTGCCTCTGGGTGGGCTGGGCGAAATCGGCCGCAACATGATGGTCTACGAGACGGCCGACGACCTGGTCGTGATCGACGCCGGCCTGCTGTTTCCGTCAGACGACATGCACGGCGTCGACTACATCATTCCCGACGCCAGCTACGTGCTTGAACGTCGCGACAAGCTGCGCGCATACCTGATCACACATGGTCACGAGGATCACATCGGGGCGCTGCGTTTCCTCTTGCCGCAACTGCAAGCGCCTATCTACGCCTCGCCGCTGGCGCTGGGCCTGATTCGCTGGCGGTTGGAGGAGTCGGGAATCCTCGACGCACGCATGATCGAGGCGGGGACCGGCTCGTCGTTCGATTTCGGCTCGCTTACCGCGGAGTTCTTCCCGGTCGCGCACTCGATCCCCGACGCGTACGGGATCGCGCTGCGGACGCCGGCCGGTCTGGTCGTGCATACCGGCGACTTCAAGATCGATCACACGCCAGTGATGTCGGAACCGACCGACCTGCAGCAACTGGCCGCATACGGTCAGGAAGGGGTGCGGCTCCTGTGTTCCGACTCGACCTACGCCGACAAGACCGGCGTGACGCCGTCGGAGACGCTCGTCGGCGAGGCGTTGCTGCAGATCCTGCTGACCGCGCCGGGGCGGGTGATCATTGCGACCTTCGCGTCGCAGATTGCGAGGATCCAGCAGATCATCGACGGGGCAGAAGACTCGGGCCGGGTGGTCTACGCGACGGGTCGCTCGATGGAGAAGAACATCGACATGTCCCGCGACCTTGGCTACGTGGAGGCGGAGGATCGCCGCCTGCGACCGATCACGGATCTGGGTTCGGCCCACGACGAGAACACTGTGATCATCTGCACTGGTGCGCAGGGCGAGCCGATGGCGGCGCTCTCGCGGATGGCGACCGGTTCGCACCGCGATGTCACGCTGAAGCCGGGCGACACGGTCGTGCTCTCGTCGTCGCCGATTCCCGGCAACGAGTCGGCGGTCAACAACACGATCAACAACCTGTACAAGCGGGGGGTGGAAGTCGTCTCGGTGGCATCGGGGCATGAACACGTGCATGTCCGCGGACATGCGGCGCAGGAGGAGTTGAAGACGGTCATCTCGCTGACCAATCCACAAGCGTTCGTGCCGATGCACGGCGAGTTTCGGCACCTGGTCCTGCACGCGAAACTGGCGGAGTCGATGGGCGTGCCCGACCACGAGCGGCACATCCTGCTCGACGGAGACGTGCTGGAACTCACGGCGGAGGGGTCGGCGGTTGTCGATCAGGTTCCGGCCGAGTACGTGTACGTGGACGGGATGAACGTCGGCGGGGTGGATCGTTCGATCATCCGCGACCGGCAGAAGCTGGCCGGCGACGGGTTCCTGTTGGTCGCGGTTCCGATCGATGAGGAGAGCGGGGAACTCTCTGGCGAGATTGAGGTGGCGGCTCGCGGTTTCGCCGAGATCCGGGCGGCGGAGAGCCTGCGGGCGGGCGCGGCGAAGGTCGCCCGCGAGGTGCTCAAGCCGAAGCTGAACTCGAACCGCGTTGTCACCTGGGAAAAGCGCGAGCGGCAGGTTCAGCAGGAGGTCTCGGCCTACCTTCGCCGCGAGACACGGCAACGTCCTATGGTGGTGGTGGTGGCGGTACAGGTCTGATTCGCAGCGTCGGACCCGTTCTGGTGTGGTCTGGTGTGGTAAAGCAGATGTATGGCCAGAAGAACGGCTAACCGGCCGGCGCTGCCCGACAGGGTTTCGCTCTGGATGGCGTCCAACAAGCGCCTGATGCTGGGCGTGCTGATCGCCGCTGCCGCGACAGTGTTCGCGGTCTGGGTGACAATGCCGTCGCTGCCGTTTGAGGCGGAGCGCGAAGTCGTCGTGCACTGGCTCGGCGGCGGCGCGTACCTGCTCGCCGCCGTCGCAGCGGTGTCGGGCGTCATGCTCGCGGCCGAGCGAGCCCGACAGACGGTGCGCCAGGATCGTCGATTGATTCGGCAGAGCGTTGGACTGGTCGTGGCTGCGGTCGCGCTCTGGGGCGTTGCCGGAGCGTTTTCGCCTCAGGCATCGCTGGGTGGGACTTCACTCTCGGAGTATGGAGCCGGCGGCCGTCTTGGCGGCTGGTTGGACTCGCCGCTTGGCTGGGTGTTCATCACGATCGGGCTGGCCGGCTCGTTCGCCTTGCTCTGGCCCTCGGCCGCTCGGGTGATCCTGCGATCGGCCGCGCACGGTGTGCGGGACGGTCTTCGCGCCCTGGGTCGGGAGTTCCGCGACAAGGGTCCGCGCGCGCTGGGGACGATCGGGCGCGGTCTGTGGAGCGGGTTCGTCGGGCTCCTGCTCATGCTGTGGCGGCTGGTCGCGTGGTGCGGCCGCGAGCTGCGGCTGGCAGTCATCGTGATCCGCGATCAGTGGCGCGAGGCGCGGCACGGGCAACCGGCGTCGCTGAATCGGCCAACGCCTGGAGCGCGGCCAGCGCCGGTCATTCCTACCGCGTCGCCATCGGACGCCGAGCCGGCCTGGCCCTCGATGAGCGAGACGACCGTGCCGGAGACTGAGGCAGTCGCCGCTCCGGCGGCGCCGGCCGCACCGGTCACGCGCAGATCGTCGTCGGTGAAATCGACGCTGAGGACGCTTGATCGGACCGCTGCGGATGGTTGGCGGCTGCCGCCGATTGAGCTGCTGGACGAAGATCCGGCGGTGACGCTGCGTACGGGGGCTGAGGATCAGGCGCGAGTCATCGTCGAGACGCTGGCGTCGTTCGGGGTGGACGCGACGATTACGCAGATCAACGAGGGTCCGGCGATTACGCAGTTCGGCGTCGAACCGGGCTGGGAGGTCAAGACGCGGCTGACGCCGGCCAAGGACCCTGCGGGCGCGCCGGTCCTGGATGAGCACGGTCAGCAGGTCATGCGGGCGGAAGAGGTATCGCGGACCAGAGTGCGGGTCAACCGGATTACGCGCCTGGCAGACGACCTGGCGTTGGCCCTGGCGGCGCCGTCGATCCGGATCGAGGCGCCGGTGCCGGGTCAGCCGATCGTCGGTGTGGAGGTACCCAACGCCGATACGCGGATCGTGGCGCTGCGCGGACTGATCGAATCGGACGCGTTTGCCGCGATGGCGGCCAAGGGCGGGCTGCCGATCGCGCTTGGTCGGGACGTGACCGGGAATCCCGTGATCGCCGACCTGACGGCGATGCCGCACGTGCTGATCGCCGGCGCGACGGGCTCGGGCAAGTCGGTCTGCATCAACACGATCATCTCGTCACTGCTGATGCAGAAGTCGCCGGAGGAAGTGCGCCTGATCCTGGTCGACCCGAAGCGGGTGGAACTGAGCAACTACGGCTCAGCGCCGCACCTGGCGTTCTCGCACGTGGTCACGGAGCCGGACGAGGTGGTCTCGGTGCTCGGCGTGGTGGTCGCCGAGATGGACCGACGCTATCGGTTGTTGGAAGAGCACCAGGCGCGCAACATCGTCGCCTACAACTCCCTGGCGTCGACGACCAAACCGATGCCGTACTGGGTCGTGGTACTGGACGAACTGGCCGACATGATGATGGCCGCCTCGGCAGACGTGGAGGGCCAGCTGGTCCGGCTGGCGCAACTCGCGCGCGCTGTGGGGATTCACCTCGTGATCGCGACGCAGAGGCCGTCGGTCGACATTGTGACCGGGCTGATCAAGGCGAATTTCCCGACGCGGATCGCGTTTGCGACGACATCGCAGACGGATGCTCGCGTGATTCTCGACCGCGCCGGGGCGGAGAAGTTGATGGGTCGCGGCGACATGCTGTACATGTCATCCGATTCGATCAAGCCGCGCCGCGTCCAGGGCGCGTTCGTGTCGGACGCGGAGATCGAGCGGCTATTGGAGTCGTGGAGCCGCCCGGGCCAGGCGGCCGGCGAACGGGGTTCGCTCGACGAGATGCTCGAGGAGCTGTCGGGCGAGTCGCCATCTGCGGCCGTCGAAGCCGAGGCGCGCGCGGCTCAGGCCGAACTGAACACGCTGACCAACACACTGGAGTCTGCGCTCGAAACCGGCGAGCGAGAGGAACCGCCGGACATCGTGACCGAATCGGCGCCCTCGCATCCGGGGCAGGCGCGGCCGGATGGCTCTCGCGTTCCAGCGGGGAGCAGCGAGCCGCAGTCGTCGGATAGCCGCCTGGCGGAAGCGACCGAGCTGGCCAAAGAGTACGAGCGGGTGTCGGCCCAGCTCTTGCAGCGGCGGATGCGGATTGGCCGTCCGCGGGCCGAGCGGCTGATTGAACAACTGGCGGAAGCGGGAGTGATCGAACAGTTGGACGGCGAGCGCTCGCGACGAGTGCTGGTCCGCTCCGAGCGGAACGGCTAGGCCGCTACGCGTCAACCGGGGCGGTCTCCGGTTCGCTGAGGACAGCGTCCAGGGCATCGGTCAACTGGTCGGAGGTTCGCGGTTGACGGTCGGAGCGAAGGCCGCTGCGTTCGGCTTCCCAGGCGAAGAACTCGGGCCAGCGGAACAGGTACATGCGCTCGCGGCGGTCCAGGCCGCGGATTCTTCGCGCGCCCATGTCGCTCCAGAACTCGGGTCGGATTTGGCCTCCGACATTGTCCTTCAGCGCTTGCGAGACGACGATCGATCCGCCGCGGCCCTTGGACATGATCCTGGCAGCCATGTTGACGGTTCGTCCGAGGATGTCGCCGCCGGGTCGCAGGATGACGTCGCCGCGATGGACGCCCATGCGCAGACTGACCGGCCAGGCGGCGCCGCGCAGGTCGGCGAGGCTTGAGACCTGCTCCTGCACGTGGGCTGCGCAGCGCAGGGCCTGCATGGCGTCTGCGAAGACGATCAGGAATCCGTCGCCGGTGAGTTTGACCTCGAAGCCGGCGTGGCGGTGCAGCTCTTCGCGGACGATCTCGTTGTGCTCATCGATGATCATCTCCCACTGCAGGTCGCCGAGCCGTTCGGTGAGATGCGTGGAGTCCTCGATGTCGGTGAAGAGCACAGTGGCAGCCTCGCCCTGCTGCGGGAGGAGAGAGGCGGTGACGGCGCGTCCACAGTTCGGGCAGAACGACGAGCCGGGCGGTGGTTTCTCGCCGCAAAACGCGCAGGCGCGGACTTCCTCGCCGTCGGGACGACCACCCAACCAAGAGGGCGGCGCGTCGACATTGGCGCGTCGCCAGAGTTCGCGTTCGGGTTCCTCTGCCACCTGTTCACACTCCCGGCGCGCCCGCCACGGCAGGCGCGCCAGATGATAACAGCGCGGGCGCATGCGTGTCGGGCTGCGGCGTGGGGTTGACGGTATCAAGTTGAGGCCAGCGCGGCAAAAAGCGAGCCTCACCAGATAGCGGCGGTTAACGCTGGCGTGACACTGGCTCGCGCCGTTTGAGCGGTCGGCGCCGGCGGCCGTAGGCCTGGTCGCTCCACTGCTGGAGGTCTTCGCCCAGCGCAGCCTGGTCGCGGCGGAGCTCGACGATCTGGTCGCGAAGGGCTGCGGCCTTCTCGAACTCGAGGTCGCGGGCGGCCTGCTTCATGCGCGATTCGAGCTCGCTGATCATGCGCGCGATCTGGTCGGGGGTCATGTCTTCGGGGACGTTGGCGCCCAGCGCGGCATCGTAGGCGGGACTGTCTTCGGCGACCATCCGCTGCTCGAACTCGTCGCGCACCTGGTTGGCGACGTCGCTGGCGATGTCGCGAATCTCCTTGGTGATCCCGACCGGCGTGATGTCGTGTTGACGGTTGTATTCGTCCTGGGCCGTTCGGCGGCGATGGGTTTCCTCGATCGCGTGGTGCATCGAATCGGTGACCCGGTCTGCGTAGAGGATGGCGTGCGAGTTGACGTGGCGGGCGGCGCGGCCGATGGTCTGGACCATCGTGCTCTCGTTACGCAGAAAACCCTCTTTGTCGGCGTCGAGCACCGCGACGAGCGAGACCTCAGGGAGGTCGAGTCCCTCGCGCAGCAGGTTGATCCCGACGAGACAATCGAAGACACCGAGGCGCAGGTCGCGCAGCACTTCGACTCGTTGGAACGCATCCTGCTCGGAGTGCAGATAGTAGGTGCGAATGCCGACCTCGCGCAGGTAGTCGGCGAGATCTTCGGCCATTTTCTTGGTCAAGGTGGTGACGAGCGTGCGTTCGCCTCGTTCCGCGCGCGTCTTGATCTCGCTGACCAAATCGTCGATCTGACCGTCGGTGCCGCGAACCTCGACTTCCGGATCAAGGAGTCCGGTGGGCCGGATGAGCTGCTCGACGATCTCGGCGGAGTGGTTACGCTCATAGTCGGCGGGCGTGGCCGAGACGAAGACGACCTGGTTGATGTGGCGCTCGAACTCATCGATGTTGAGAGGCCGGTTGTCGATTGCCGAGGGCAGGCGGAAGCCGAAGTCGACCAGGGTCTGCTTACGCGACGTATCGCCGCCATACATGCCGCGCACCTGGGGGATAGTCATGTGCGACTCGTCGATGAAGAGCAGCCAGTCTTCGGGGAAGTAGTCGAGCAGCGTCCAGGGAGTCGAGCCGGCGGCGCGGCGGGCCAGGTGGCGGGAGTAGTTCTCGATACCGGGGCAATAGCCGGTCTCGCGCAGCGTTTCGAGGTCGTAGCGGGTGCGTTCTTCCAGCCGCGCCGCTTCGAGAATGCGGTCCTCGCGCCGGAGCTCTTCGAGTCGCTGGGCCAGTTCGGCCTGGATGTCTTCCACGGCCGCCACCATTCGCTCATCGGTGGTGACGAAGTGCTTGGCCGGGTAGATGTCGACGCGATCCCGTTCGGCCAGGATCTCGCCGGTCAAGGGATCGAGCTCGACGATGCGCTCGACCTCGTCGTCCCAGAACTGGACGCGCACGGCGAGGTCCTCGTAGGAGGGATGGATGGTCAGGGTGTCGCCGCGGATGCGGAACTTGCCTCGAGACAGGGTCAACTCGTCGCGCTCGTACTGCTGGTCAACGAGCCGGCGCAGGATCAGGTTGCGCGAGTAGGGCTTGCCCCGTTCCAGGCTGAGGACCATGCCCTGATAGTCCTCGGGCTCGCCGAGGCCGTAGATGCAGGAGACCGAGGCCACGATCAACACGTCGCGCCGCTCGAACAACGCTCGCGTGGCGGCGTGGCGCAGCTTGTCGATCTCGTCGTTGATGTCCGACTCCTTGGCGATGTAGGTGTCGGAGCGGGGGATGTAGGCCTCGGGCTGGTAGTAGTCGTAGTAGGAGACGAAGTACTCGACCGCGTTGTTGGGGAAGAAGTCGCGGAACTCGGTGCAGAGCTGGGCGGCGAGTGTCTTGTTGTGGGCCAACACGAGCGTCGGCCGGTTGAGCTGCGCAACGACGTTGGCCATGGTGAAGGTCTTGCCCGAGCCGGTGACGCCGAGCAGGGTCTGCGCTCGATGGCCGGCCTCTAGGCCTTCGACCAGCCGGTCGATTGCGTAGGGCTGATCGCCGGTTGGGTGATAGTCGGCGCTCAGTTCAAACGGCTTCGAGTTGCGGACGGGCGCGGAGACGGTGGTCATGAGCAAGAGCTTAGCGAGATAGTCGGCTTTGGGGCGGCGATGTATCTCGAGTTGGGGTGGTGGCTCGGGTTTTCGGGGGAAATTCTCTCCAGGCTTGCCGAGTCAACGATCTTCAGTGTTTTACGGGGGATCGTGACGGCCGGGTGGACAGTTTTGTGTAGTTTTGTGCGGGTTTTATCGGTGTTTTGCGGTCTCGGTACGTTCGATTTTGTTCGGTCTTGTTCGGGTTTGTGCGGGTTTGGGCGATCCTGTGTGGAGAAGGACGGTCTAGTTCGGTTGGGTTTGGGAGTATTTTGTTGGTGGATGGGCGTCACGTTGGTTGACGTTTCGGTCGGGTTGAGGAGCGCTGCGGAGATCATACATGGACATGCGTTCTAATGGTTGGGGTGGGGAGTGGCGTGGGTTACATGGACGGAGGCGCTGAGTTCTGGTGGGATGTGAGTGCGATGCTGGGCGGGGAGCCCCCCTCTGCCTGCGGCATCTCCCCCCGCTTGCGCGGGGGGAGAGGGGGAACCGGAATGGCATTTGCCCTCGTCTGACGGCGGAGGGAGAGGGAACCGGAGGGAGTGGTCGAGGGTTCTAGGGGGAGGTGCCGATGTGTTCGAGGACGGATCGGAGGAGGGATTCGGTGGAGTCGGGTGGGGGGATGTCGGGGGCGCTGAGGATAGCGGCGATCCAGCGGTCGGCGTCGCGGCGGGTGTAGCCGAGTCCGACGAGGGCTTCGGCGGTGTCGTCCGCGACTTCGTCAGTCGGGCGAAGCGGTCGGCGTGAGCGTGCGTCGAAGCCTTCGTCGACGAGCAGGGCTTCCTCGACGACTTTGCCTTTGAGGTCGGCGATGATGCGGTCGGCCTGACGAGCGCCGATGCCGGGGAGCTGGGTGAGCGTGCGCCGGTCCTCGGCCTCGATCGCCTGGGCGATGGTCGAGACCGAGGCGGCCAGGGCCTGCTGGGCCTTGGCGACGCCCATCTGCGGTACGCCGATGAGCTTGCGGAAGAAATCGCGCTCGATCGGGCGCAGGAAACCGATCAGGACGGGGACGGGCGCGCGGTCGGGCACGTGGTAGTGGGTGAAGAGGTCGAGCACGTCGGGCCGCTTGTTCTCCAGCGCCAGCCAGACGGCGGTCGGCAGCAACACCTCGTAGACCAATCCGCCGGCTTCCGAACCGGTGTCGATCTCGACGCTCTGCCGGTCCTCGTGCCAGTCGACGGCGCGACCGCGGATGCGCGAGATCACGTGACCTCCACTCGCGAATCGAGCGGGGCCATGAGGTGGTGGCAGAAGGCGACGGCGAGGGCGTCGGCGGCGTCGGCGGGGGCGTCGAGTTGGGCGAGGCCGAGCCGGGTCATGAGCGCCTGCTTGACGGCGGGCTTGTCGGCGGAGCCCAGTCCTGCGACGGCTTCCTTGACCTGTCTCGGCGGATACTCATGCACGGGGACGCCAGCGGCGGCGGCGGCGATCATCGCGGCCGCCTGAGCCTGACCGAGAGTGATGGCGGTGCGGACGTTGCGGTGATTGAAGGGGCGCTCGATCGCGACGGAGTCAGGCCGGTGGCCCTCGACCAGTTCGTGGACACGCCGATTGATGATGTTCAGCCGCTCGGAGAGCGGCCCGTCGGCCGGGCGTATTGTTCCCCAGCGCAGGTTCGCTCTGCCGTCGGAGGCGATCTCGAGCAGGCCCCAGCCGGTCGCGTTGAGGCCGGGGTCGATGCCGAGGATGCGAGCCATGCCGCGAGTCTAGGCCTCGACGAGCGCGGCGTCGGGGAAGTCGGCGTTGGTGAAGACTCGCTGGACGTCATCGAGATCTTCGAGCGAGTCGATCAGGCGCATGAGCTTGCCGGCCTGGTCGGTGTCGACCGGGACGGTGTTGGTCGCTCGCATGACGACTTCGGCAGAAGCGATCGGCGCGCCGGCTTCTTCCACCGCGCTGCGGGCGGTCTCCAGGTCCGCCGGCGCCGTGATGACTTCAACCAGTCCTTCGTCGATGTCTACATCCTCCGCGCCGCCGTCGATGGCGGCCAGCATGATTTCGTCGGGATCGAGCTGCTCGTCGACATCGACCGCGATCACGCCCTTCTGCTCGAACAGCCAGGCGACCGCGCCCGACTCGGCGATGCCGGTGCCGGCGCGAGTCAGAGTGGCGCGGACCTCGGAGACGGTGCGGTTGCGGTTGTCGGTGAGGGAATCGATCAGCAGCGCCGCGCCGCCGGGCCCGTAGGCCTCGTAACGGATTTCTTCGAGCTGCGATCCGTCGGCGCCGCCGGAGGCGCGTTCGATGGCGCGTTGGATGTTGGCATTGGGCATGTTGGAAGCGCGGGCGCGCTCGACAGCCAGACGCAGCGCCGAGTTTTCCTCAGGCTTCGGTCCGCCGGCACGGACGGCCACGGCGATCTCGCGTCCGAGCTTGGTGAAGAGTTGGCCGCGCTTGGCGTCGGTGACGCCCTTCTTGCGCTTGATCTGCGCCCATTTGGAATGGCCGGCCATGCCCGAACTCCTGTGCGAACGAGCCTATCGAGGTGGGAAGGTCAGTCTATCGCGCCATCGAGCAGCGCGTCGGCGTCGCCGAGGATGGCGGCCGCGTCAGCAAGTTTCTCGTGGAACGTGAGGTCGTTGTGCAGGGGTGTGACCGTGACCGAGCCTTCGATGATGGCGGCGACGTCGGTGCCGGGGGCGACCTGGGCGTCGGGCCGCAAGACGAGCTGACGATGGGTCGCGCCGTGCTCGTCGATCTGGTCGATCACCCTCGATGGCGAGAGGTCGGCGACAGGGGCGACGCGAATGCCGTTGAACTCCGAAAGCGGCAGATCGGGCGCGTTGACGTTAAGGAACTGGATCTGTCCGCTCTCAAGCAGGCGGCGGGCGATACGCGCGGCGACGATCGCTGCGTCGCGGAGATGCTCTTCGTCGAATGACCACAATGAAGCGGCGACGCTGGGCAGGTTGCGCAGGTAGCCCTGCATGGCGGCCATGACGGTGCCTGAGTGGAGGATGTCGCGACCGACGTTGGGTCCGGGATTGACGCCGGAGACGATCATGTCGATGTGGCGCGGGGCGAGATGGCGAATGCCGTGGAGGACCGCGTCGGTCGGGGTGCCGTTGACCTGGAAGGCGTCGACGCCGTCGAGTTGAGAGTGGGCGCGCTCGGCCTCGAGATCCTGACGCAGGGTGAAGGCGGCGGACATGCCGGACTGGTTGAAGGCTGGGGCGACGACGAGGACGTCGGCGAAGTCGAGAACGGCCTCGGCCAGATGCCAGAGGCCCGGGGCTTCGATGCCGTCGTCGTTGGTGGCCAGGACCAGCGGTCGCTCAGTCATGGCGGGAGCGTATCAGGCGCTCTGACGGCGACGGGAGGCTCGCCAGTCGGAGACCGAGGGGACGCCGGCCAGGGACCCGGCCTCTCGGACGCTGCGCAGGGTTGCTGCGGCGACGGCTTCGGCGGCCATGGCGCCCGTGAGCGTGAGCATCGCCGGCAGGCCTGTGACATCGATTTCGCCGGTGGCGAGGGTGAAGATGGTGTCGCCGTCGCCGGGGGTGAAGACCGGATTAATCGTCCGCGCGAGGCCGGCCGAGCCCATGATTGAGACTCGCTTCGCTGTCCCCTTGTGCAGTTTGGCGTTGGTCGCGATCACTGCGAGCGTGGTGTTGGCGCCGGCGTCGTCGCCGCTGAAGTTCGGGCGCGATTGCTGCAGTTCCTCGTACTCGGCGACCGATCGGTTGAGCAGCGCTTCGCTGGATCGCCGCATCTCGCCCGAGTGTTCAGCTCTGGGGCCGGCCACCAGCGCTCCACTGGCCGGATCGATGATGTCTCCGACCGAGTTGGTCGCGACCAGCGCGCCGACGATCAGCCCTGATTCGTGCACGAGGGAGGCCGAACCGACGCCGCCTTTGATCAGCGTCTGCGGACGGCCGGTCTTGGCGACGGTACAGCCGGTTCCGACGCCGACGGAGCCTTGCTCGACCGGTCCGTCGGCCGTCGAGGCGGCCGCTTCATGGCCGTTGTCCGAGGTCGGATGCACCGGGCTGCCGATGGGGAGATCGAATACGACCGCGCCCATCAGGATCGGCAGCGGCTGTTGCTCGGGCAGAAGCGGCAGGCCGACGCCCGCTTCCTGCAAGTAGCGGCGCACGCCGGCGGCGGCGTCCAGGCCGAGCACGCTGCCGCCGGTGAGCAATACCGCGTGGACGTCCTGGATCGCGTTTTCGGCGACGGCGAGGTCGGTGTCGAGCGTTCCCGGCGCGCCGCCGGGCTGGAAGACGCCCGGCCGCGCGCCGGCGCGGGCCAGGACGACCGTGCAGCCGGTCGCGTTGTCGAGGTCGGTGTAGTGGCCGACCTCGATGCCGGGTACGTCGGTGATGGCGTCGTGCGGTCCTGACTCAGTCATCGATCACGAGGGGCGGTTTGGGTCGCTTGTCCCAGTGCAGCTGGAACACGTCGGGCCGGGCGTAGTGACCGGCGGAGTCGACCCAGCGCTTGGATTCGATCGTGTTCTCCAGCTCGATCTCGGCGTAGATGATGGTCTCTTCGTCCGTGACCGGTTCGACCAGGTACTTGCCGCCCGGCGCGATGATCGCGGAACCGCCGCCTGCGTGCCAGAAGGGCTCCTCTCCCAAAGGCGTGCCGGCCGGCAGCAGTTCGGGCGACATGGTCTCGCGGGCGACGATCACGTAGCAGGCGTTCTCGTAGGCCAGATGTCGGGTGGCGGCGTCGATGACGGGGTGGAGTTGCTCCCAGCCGGGCCAGACCGAGGCGTGAACCTGGATGCCGAGCGTCGCGAGCGCGTAGCGGGCCGGCGCCATCTGGTGCTCGTAGCAGATCAGCCCGCCGAGGCGGCCGACCTCGGTGTCGTAGACATCGAGGTCCGAACCGTCGCCGTAGCCCCAGATGAGGCGTTCGGTGAGGGTTGGCACGAGCTTGCGATGCTTGCCCAGCAGCGAGCCATCGGGAGCGATGTAGGCGAGCGTGTTGTAGATCGTGCCGGCGTGCGGCTCGCGTTCGTTCACGCCGATCACCACGTGGGCCTGGGCCTCGGCGGCTGCTTCCGTGATTCGTCGCCACTCCGGGCCGGGGATGGCGATGCTGTTCTCGAAGGTGCGCTGGTAGAGCGCCGAGAAGGCCTGCCGGTTGGTCGACTGGCCGTGGTAGTACGGGTATGACGGAATCCAGGTCTCGGGAAAGACGATTAGGCCGGCGCCCTCGCGGCCTGCCTCTTCGATCGCCGCGACGGCGTTGTCGACGCCGTGCTCAAGGGTCAGCCCGGGCGAACGCTGGACGGCTGCGGCGAGATACGGCATCGTTAATACGTTTCAGCGGGGATCGAGCGACCAGAGGCCGTAGCCGCCGGTCACGGGGACGACCGTGCCGGTGATGTAGCTGGCCGCGTCGGAGAGCAGGAAGGCCACCGCGCCGGCGACCTCGTCGTCCGCGCCGAGGCGGCGCATGGCGGTATGCGCCTCAACGCGCTCGCGGTACCAGCCCGGCATCGGCTCGGTCAGCGGCGTGTCGATAAAGGCCGGGGCGACGCAGTTGGCGCGAATCGGCGCCTTGAGCGAGTGCGCCCACTCGGCGGCGAGCGTCTTGGTCATCGCCTCGACCGCTGCCCGGGTCATCGAGTAGGCCGCCTGTCGCGGCAGACCGGTTTCCGCCCCGACGCTGGAGATGGTCACGATCGAGCCGCCGCGTTCGGCGTCGATCAGGCGGGCGGCGAAGTTGCGGGTGAGAAAAAACGTGCCGCGCTGGTTGATGTTCTGGATGTGGTCGTAGTCGTCGGCGGTGATCCGCTCGCCGCGCTGCAGGATCGGCGAGATGCCGGCCACGTTGACCAGCCCGGTGAGCGGACCGATCGTCTCTTCCACGTCGTCGAGCAGGGATTCGTGGTCGTCGATGGCGGCGACATCGGCGCGGAACGCCCAGGCCTGGGCGCCGTTGTCGCGTATATCCTGCGCCACCTCTTCGACCTGCGACACCGTTCGCGCGGTGATCGCCACCTTCGCGCCCATCTGCGCAATGAGTTCGGCGGCCGCGCGCCCGATTCCGCGACCGGCGCCGGAGACGAGCACGACCTGACCATCGAGACTGAACGGGGACTGACTCATGCTCGTCGCCTCCGAACCGGTCGATCAGGCCCGACCGGGCTGTCGTTCCTCGAGTGCGATCGTGTCGCGGACGTGAAGATACAACCAGATCAGGTCGCGGGCCGCGGCAGTGATCTTGTCGATGGCGTCGATGAAGACCTCCAGCTGCGGCTCATGGATCGCAAGCGTATGCGTGAGCAGCACCCGGCGCCGCTGGTTGAGGACGACCAGGGCCACCTGGTCGGGATTCATCGTGCGATCGGGTAGCCAGTCCATCTTGTGGGTAAGCGCCGACGACTGTTTGAGACCGTCCGCGAGTTCGAGCAGCACGCCCTGGTCAACCTTCTGTACCCGCTCGATCCCGTTGGTAATCGTGAGCACGGCGCCGGCGAACTGCCGCCAGTCCTGACGCGGAATCTCGCCGCGCGCGGACTCGACGTCGGCCAGGGTGGGCAGTTGCAGGTCGCGAAGCAGATCGTCGGCGTTGCGGCCGGCGGTCAAGATGCGAAACGCGGCCACTGACGGCGCGCCGAGCTCGAAGTTCGTGAACGTCGTCAGCAATGGCTGCTCGTGTCGACGCCGGAGCGCCACGTAGAGGGCCATCAGCTCTTGCGCGGCGTTGAGGTACTCCTCGACGATCCGCATCCCGATCACCTTGCGATCGTCGGGATCGGCCAGCGCCTGCGAGCGGAACAGCGCCTCGGCGACGGTGCGGTGCGCCTTGGCGCCAAACTTGGCGTAGTTGTCGAGGAACGCGGTCTCGATCGCTTCCAGCGAGCGGTCCCAGCAGGGCGCGCAGACCTGCGTGCGCGGATCGGAGACTGTCAGGTCGAACTCGCCGCCGCACTCCTCGCAGTTCGCGATAGCGATGTCGTGGCGACCGTCGGCGTCGGCCCGGTAGGGCTGACGGGGATACGGTTCGGAGGGTTGTTGCCTGCTCATTAGGGCTTGAGGGTATCGCGAGCGTTCTTCGCTCGTGGCGGACGGGTCGACTTGACCGTCCGCGTGCGCTGGCGGACGGGTTGGCATCTGGGGCAGAAGTGGGTCGCTCGTCCGCCAACAATGATTCTGCGGATCGTCGCGCTGCAGTCGTCGCAGGGCTCGTCGGTGCGGCGGAAGACGCGGACGAAGTACTGTTGCTCGCCCTCTGCGCCGTCAACGTCGGTGTAGTCGCGGAACGATGCGCCCCCATGGGCGACGCCGTCCCGCAACGTTTGCTGGATGGCGGCGTGCAACGCGCGACGCTCGGCCGGCCGCAGCGAACCGGCCGGGGCTTCCGGATTCAGGCGCGAGAGGAAGAGCGCCTCGTCGGCGTAGATGTTGCCGATTCCGGCGATGTTGCGCTGGTCGAGCAACGCCGCCTTGATCGGCTGTTGCCGTCCGCGCAGCGCCTGCCACATCGCTTCGGGCGTGAAATCGTCCGATAGCGGCTCGGGTCCGAGCTCGGGCATCGCCTCTTCCATCTGATCGACGAGATCGATGGTGCCGAACTTGCGCACGTCGACGAAACGCAGTTGATCGCCGCGGTCGAGATCGAAGACGGCGCGGGTGAACGGTTCTGCTTCGTATCCGCGCGGGCGAAAGCGAAGCGAGCCGGTCATGCGCAGGTGGACGACGACGACCTGCTCGTTGTCGAGGTTGAGGCCGAGGTACTTGCCTCGGCGTCCCACCGTGGTGAAGGCGCAACCTCGAAGTTGGGAGTCGATCTCCGCGTCCGATCGCCCGCGCAACAGACGCTCGGCCCCGGGCAACAGCTTGAAGCCGACGATTTCCCGTCCGGCAATCAGCGGCTGGAGCTGTCGGCGAACGGTCTCGACCTCGGGCAGCTCGGGCATCGGACGCGGTTAGTCCCTGAGCGCGTAGGCGTTGGACAGGGTGCGCTGGTCGAACCACTCGCTGCCCTTGCCCTCCGAGACCCACTCGTAGAGCGCCGCCTTGAAGATGCCCTCCATCGCGGCCACCGAGGCGAGCGCGATGCCGCCGAGGATCACGCCGACAATGATCGCGCCGACCGGCCAGATGAAGATCAAGACGACGACCGGGATGGCGACGATCAGCATGGCGAGCAGGTAGATCAGGAAGAAGGAGAAGCTGGCGGTGAGCTGTTCGCCCCAGGTCTGGCGGAGCAGGCTGCCTGATCTGCGGATCGCCCGGAACGGACCGACCCGCTCGACCACCAGGATGGGGATGACGAAGAAGGTGATGTAGGCCCAGGCAGTCTGCAGCAGCGCGACCAGGATGATCGCGACGATCCGCATGACGCCGTGACTGTTCTCGCGGGCCATGCTCTGCAGCGCCTGGAGGATCAGCCCGACGGTGCCGGTGATGATCGTCCAGCCGAGGATCGCGAGCCACATGCCGCGCACGGCGCGGATGCCGGACATGACGTTGGGGTCGCCGCCTTCCAGCCGTTCACGAGCAGCGGCGATCAGAGCGGCGTTGCAGAAGATGACCATGTAGAGCGCGCCGAAGTAGGCGACCAGCGTGATGATCAGGTCGACGATGTTGAACTCGGTTTCGCCGCTGCCGAGTCGGTCGAAGGTGCCCGTGCCGGCGAACACGCCTGCGGCGATCACGCCGACGATAATCGCGCCCAGTGTGCCCATGATCGGGAAGAAGATCAGCTCGCGGTCGAGCTGGAGCACCTTCCAGGACAGCTTGGTGATCTGCCAGGTGTTGCCGATCGTGCGAAACATGGTGCGAGTCCTTTCGGTCAGTTGACCTCAAGCGGCTCGAGGTCTCGCCAGTTGGGCGCGCTTTTGACTTCAATCTGCAGCGGTACCACGAGGTTGAGCGAGGCGGGCATGATCTCGTGCAGGAGAGATGCCAACTGGTCAACTTCCTCGTCGGGGACCTCGAAGATCAGCTCGTCGTGGACCTGGAGCAGCATGCGCGATCTCAACTCCTGCTTGCTTAACGCCTCGTCGATGTCGATCATGGCGCGCTTCATCACGTCCGCCGCGGTCCCCTGCACCGGCATGTTGACCGCCATCCGCTCGGCCGCGTTGCGACGCTGGAAGTTGCGTGAGTTGATCTCGGGCAGATAGCGTCGGCGACCCATCAGCGTCTCGGCGAACCCGCGCTCGTGCGTCGTTTCCTTGGTCTCCTCAATCCACTGCGCGACCCGCTCGAAACGGCCGAAATAGGCGTCGATAAAGGCCTGCGCGTCACGTCGCTCCATTCCGCTGCGTTGCGAGAGGCCGTGGGCCGAGAGGCCGTAGATCACACCGAAGTTCATCATCTTGGCGACCCGCCGCATCTCCGGCTGGACGTCGTCGATCGACACGCCGTAGGCGCCCGACGCTGTCGCCGCGTGGATGTCCTCGCCGTTGCGGAAAGCCGTGATCAGGCCGTCGTCCTCGGAGAGATGGGCGAGCACCCGCAGTTCGATCTGCGAGTAGTCGGCGGAAACGAAGTTGACGTCGGCGGCGTCGGCCAGCTCGTCCCACGGTTTCGCGACAAATGCCGCGCGGATCTGGCGGCCCTGCTCGGTGCGGACGGGGATGTTCTGCAGGTTGGGCGACTCGGACGAGAGCCGGCCGGTGGCGGCGACGGTCTGGTTGTAGTCGGTGTGAATACGACCGGTGGAGACATGCACCTCGTTGGGCAGCGATTCGACGTAGGTGCTGCGCAGCTTCGTCAGCTCGCGCCACTGGAGGATGCGATTGACGATCGGGTGAGCGTCAACCAGTCGTTCCATTTGCTGAGCGTCGGTCGAGTAGCCCTGCGAGGTCTTGCGCGTCTTGGGCAGTTCGAGCTGATCGAACAGTACCCCGCTGAGCTGCTTGGGCGAGCCGATGTTGAACTCGTGCCCGGCGTCCTCGTAGATGTGCGTGGTGACCGAAGCGATCTCCGTGTTGAGCTGCTGGTCGAGGTCCTCGAGGATGTCGGTGTCGAGCGTGACCCCGGCCAACTCCATGTCGACGAGGATCGGGATGAGTGGCAGTTCAAGTTCGCGGTAGAGCTTCTCCAGCACATCGTTCTTGGCCAGCTCGGGCAGCAGCAGGTTGGCGAGTCGCAGCGTAATGTCGGCGTCGGCTGCGGCGTACTTGCCGGCCTCGGCCGCCGCGACATCGACCATCGAGAGCTGATTGCGGCCCTTGCCGATCAGATCCTCGATCGGCGTCATTTGAATGCCCAGCTCGTTCTGGGCGAGCGACTTGAGGCCAATATGCGACTTGTTCAGCACGAACGCTGCGACCATCGTGTCGTCGTGCAGACCGCGCAGCTGGATGCCGTGGCGGCGCAGCACCTTGATGTCGAACTTCGCGTTGTGCAGCAGCTTGGGCACGAGCGAGTTCTCGAGCAGCGGACGCAGCGCCGACTTGACCAGCTCGTGGTCGAGTTGCGAATCGTCGTCTCGATGTCCAACCGGGATGTAGCAGCCCTGGCCCTCTTCGTCCGAGAGCGCGTAGCCGGCGATCTCGCAGTCGATCGTGTCCGTGGACGAGGTCTCCAGGTCGACGGCGAGCAGCGGCGCCTTCGCACCACGCTCGATCCATTCCTGCAGCTTGGCCTCGTCGGTGACGAGGTCGTAATGCTCGACGGACGGTTGCTGCATGACCGGCTCGGCATCGTCGTCAAGGCCGGGGATCTGGTCGAGCAACGTGCGAAACTCGAGCTCCTGGAACTTGGCAATGACGTCATCGCGGTCGAAGGCCGTGACGTCGGCGGCGGCAACGTCGAGAGTGACCGGCGCATTGTGGCGGATCGTGGCCAGATCCTTGCTCATGAACGCGTTGTCGCGGTCGTCGACCAGCTTCTTCTGTGTGCCGGGGGGCTTGACTTCGTCGATGTGCTCGTAGATCTGCTCGACCGTGCCGTACTGATTGAGCAGCTTGACCGCGCCGACCTTGCCCACACCCTTGACGCCGGGAATGTTGTCCGACTTGTCGCCGACCAGCGCCTTGAAGTCGATGATCTGGATTGGCTCAACCTCGTAGCGGGCGCGCACGGCCGCTGGGCCGTCGTAGGCGGTGTACTCGCTCTTGTAGGGGTTGTAGAGGTAGACCGAGATGTCATCGGTCACGAGCTGGAGGATGTCGCTGTCCAGCGTGCAAATCCACGTGTCGAAGCCCTCGGCGACGGCCTGATCGGCGAGCGTGCCGAGCACATCGTCTGCCTCGAACCCGGGTTCCTGGTAGATGGGTACGGAGAACGCCTGGGCAATCTCGCGGCAACGCTCGATTTGCGAGGGCAGATCTTCCGGCATTGGCTCGCGGTGGGCCTTGTAGTTCGGGTCGATATCGCGGCGGAAGACGGTGGCGTCGTCGACGTCGAAGGCGAAGGCCGCGTGCGTCGGCTCGAGCGTGCGGAAAATGTGCAGCAGCGTCGCCGTGAATCCCCGAACGGCGCCAGTCGGTTCGCCGGCCGTGGTGCGTAGATTGGCGCGTTGCATCGCGAAATATGCGCGGAAAATCAGGGCGTAGGCGTCGAAAATGACGATCCGCTTGCGTTGCTCAGCCGCGTCGTCGGCAGCCTCGGAGAGCGCCGTCATCCGCGATTGTTGTTCCGATTCGTCGGTGCTGGTTGACATGCAGCGAGTATAGGTAGCCTCGGATCCATCGAATGCGGATCACTGGTTGGGCTACGCTGGATTGGCTGACCGAGTCGGGTGAGCTTGGAGAGTGACAGGTGCCGGCAGATCGGATCCTGGTCCGCGGCGCGCGGGAACACAATCTCAAAGACATCGACGTTGAACTGCCGCGCGACAAGCTGGTCGTGATCACCGGCCTGTCCGGCTCAGGCAAATCGTCGCTCGCCTTCGACACGATTTATGCCGAGGGACAGCGCCGCTACGTGGAGTCGCTGTCGGCCTACGCTCGGCAGTTCCTGGGCCGGATGGAGAAACCGGACGTCGACTACATCGAGGGCCTGTCTCCGGCGATCTCGATTGACCAGAAGACCGGCTCTCGCAACCCGCGCTCGACGGTCGGCACGGTGACCGAAATCTACGACTACCTGCGTCTGCTCTTCGCTCGCGCCGGCCGACCACACTGCCCGATCTGCGGCGACCCAATCGCGCAACAGACCGTCCAGCAGATGGTCGACGCCGTGCTGACCCTCGGCGAGCAGCGGCGGTTGATGATCATGGCGCCGGTCGTGCGCGACCGCAAGGGCGAGCACAAGGGAGTCTTCGAGGACGCGCGCAACCGTGGCTTCGTCCGCGTCCGCGTTGACGGTGAAGTGTTGTCGTTGGACGACGAGATCGAGCTGGAGAAGAACAAGAACCACGCGATCGACGTGATCGTCGACCGGGTCGCGTTGCCGGCCGACGACATCGACGACGAAGACCGAACCATCCTCGCCAATCGGATGGCCGACTCGATTGAGCAGGCGCTGGGGTTGGGCGACGGGATTGTCCGCATTCGACCGCTGGATGCAGACGACGATCTGATCTTCTCGGAGCAACTCGCCTGTCCGCGCGACATGTTCGCGCTGGGCGAAATCGAACCCCGCTCGTTCTCGTTCAACACCCCGCACGGCGCCTGCCCCGACTGCACCGGGCTCGGGATCACGATGCAGGTCGATCCGATGCTGGTTCTGCCCGATCGAACCAAGTCGCTCGATCAGGGCGCGATTGCGCCGTGGTCGCGATCGACCACCCACACCGGTTGGCATCGACGCATGCTGGAAGCGGTATTCGAGCAGTTCGATGCCGCAACCGACGCACCGTTCCAGGACTTGCCCGACGGACTGGTCGATGCCGTGCTGTACGGATTGCCCGAGCCGATCGTGGTCGACTTCGTCAACCACCGCGGCCGGCATCGGCGCTACGAGACGCAGTTCGAAGGCGTGATCCACAACCTCGACCGGCGCCATCGCGAGACGGACTCCGACTGGTCGCGCACCGAGATCGAGCGCTACATGACCGCCGTGCCCTGCTCGTCCTGCGGGGGAGCACGGCTCAAGCCCGAATCGCTGGCGGTACTGGTGGACGACCGTTCGATTGTCGACGTGACCCAGATGTCGGTGGCGACCGCGGCGCTCTGGGCCAACCGACTGAGCGGCGCCGACACCCCGCTCAGTCCGCGCGAGATGGCGATTGCGACGCAGATTCTCAAGGAGATCCGCGAGCGCCTGACGTTCCTGGTTGATGTCGGACTCGACTACCTGACGCTCGACCGCACGGCCGCCACGCTCTCGGGCGGCGAAGCGCAGCGGATCCGGCTGGCAACGCAGATTGGCTCGTCGCTGATGGGCGTGCTCTACGTCTGCGACGAGCCGTCGATTGGACTGCACCCGCTCGACGATGAGCGATTGATTCGCACGCTCAAGCGGCTGCGCGACCTGGGCAACACCGTGCTGATCGTGGAGCACGATGAGGCGACCATGCGTGCGGCCGACTACATCGTCGACATGGGACCGGGCGCAGGCGAAGCAGGTGGCCGAATCGTCGCGGCGGGACCGCCCTCGACGATCATGGAGTACGACGGCTCGATGACCGGCGACTATCTGAGCGGTCGGCGCAGCATTCCGATGCCAGCCCAGCGGCGCCCCGGCAACGGCGATGAGCTGACCGTGCTGGGGGCGTCGGAGCACAACCTGCGCGACATCGACGCCAGCTTCCCGTTGGGCACGTTCATCTGCGTGACCGGCGTCTCCGGGTCGGGCAAGAGCACGCTGGTCAACGATTTGCTGCACGCTTCGGCGGCGCAGCAGTTGCACGGAGCGCGCCGGCGTCCCGGGTCAATGCGCGGACTGCGGGGACTGGATGCGATCGACAAGGTGATCGACATCGACCAGTCGCCGATCGGCCGCACGCCGCGTTCGAATCCGGCGACCTACACGGGCCTGTTCACGCCGGTGCGTGAGCTGTTCGCTTCGGTGCCTGAATCGCGAATGCGGGGCTACAAGCCGGGCCGCTTCTCGTTCAACGTCAAGGGCGGTCGCTGCGAGGCCTGCAAGGGTGACGGCTACAACACGATTGAGATGCAGTTCCTGCCCGACGTGACCGTGCCCTGCGAAGTCTGCCAGGGCGATCGATACAACCGCGAAGCCCTGGAAATCCGCTACAAGAACCAGACGATCGCCGACATCCTCAACATGACGGTCGACGAGGCGGCGGCGTTGTTCGACGCCAATCCCACAGTCTCGCGCAAGCTGCGCACCCTGCAGGCGGTCGGTCTGGGCTACATCAAGCTTGGCCAGCCGGCGACGACGCTGTCGGGCGGGGAGGCGCAGCGAGTCAAACTGTCCACCGAACTCTCGAAGCGCTCGACCGGGCGGACGCTCTATCTGCTGGACGAACCGACGACCGGCCTCTCCTTCTCCGATGTCGAGGCGCTCTTGCAGGTGTTGCAGCAGCTCGTGGACGCCGGCAACACCGTCGTCGTCATCGAGCATCACCTGGACGTGATCAAGAACGCCGACTGGATTATCGACCTCGGACCGCTTGGTGGAGACCGAGGAGGACAGGTGGTGGCGGAGGGCACGCCCGAGGATGTGGCGCTCGAGAAGGGCTCGTACACGGGCCAGTTTTTGCAGGATGTGTTGGCCCAGCATGGCTGGCGTGCACCCGCCGAGGCAGTGGCCGCGTCCTAGATTCCAGAGCGTCTCTCCCAGGGTCTCCGGGGGATAAAGATCAGTGTTTGCAGCAAACTCAATTCGCTATTGCGAAACAGGGGATGCCGTCCTATAAGTGGGGTAGTCGCGAAAACGTCGGTGGCGGCGTAGCGCAGGACGAGGGACGAGAGGATGGACCGATGACCTACGTGATCGCAGAGCCATGCATTGACGTGAAGGACCAATCCTGCGTCGAAGTTTGCCCCGTGGACTGCATCCACGCCGACGACGATGACCGCATGCTCTACATCTCACCAGACGAGTGCATCGACTGCGGCGCCTGCGAGCCGGCCTGTCCCGTGACCGCCATCTTCTCCGAGGACGACGTGCCGGACGAGTGGCAGGCGTTCACCGAGATCAACGCCGAATGGTTCGACGACCCGGACTCCGCCCGTTCCAAGGTCGCCGAGCTCGCCCCCTAGTTCGGACGCTTCTAGCCAAGATTCCACACGACGCTGCCGCCCTGGCCGAACGCCACTCCGTTGGCATTCCGCCAAATCGCGGCAGCGTTCTCGTGTCTAGAAGCCCAGCCGATCCCTGAGCGCATCCCCGAGTTCGTCGATCCGCACGCGTACCTGCGCCTGCGTGTCGCGATCCCGGATCGTCACCGCGTCATCCTCGAGCGACTCGAAGTCGACCGTGACGCAGAGCGGCGTACCGATCTCGTCCTGGCGGCGGTAGCGGCGGCCGATTGACTGCGTGTCGTCGTATTGGGTCGTCCAATGCGGCCGGATGCGGTCCCAAACCTCCCGGGCGAGATTGGCGACCGGCTCCTTCCTCGACAGCGGCAGCACGGCGACCGTGATCGGCGCGACGCGCGGGTGGAAGGCGAGCACCGTGCGGTCGTCGCCCTTCTCGTCCGGCGTGACCGTGTACGCGTCGCAGAGCAGGGCCAGCATGATCCGGTCGACGCCGGCGGCGGGCTCGATCACGTGCGGCACGATGTGCTCGTTGGTCTGCGGGTCGAAGTACTCCAGTCGCTTGCCCGAGGACTCTCCGTGCTGGGTGAGGTCGAAGTTGGTGCGGTTGGCGATGCCCTCGAGCTCGTCCCAGCCCCACGGATAGCGGTACTGCAGGTCGGTCGTGCCGGCCGAATAGTGCGACAGCTTCTCGGTTGGGTGCACATCGCGGCGGAGGTTGTCCGGGTCGATGCCGAGGTCGACGTACCACTGCTCGCGCAGGTCGATCCAGCGGCGGTACCACTCGTCAGACTCGTCGGGCGCGACGAAGTACTCCATCTCCATCTGCTCGAACTCGCGCGTGCGGAAGATGAAGTTGCCCAGCGTGATTTCGTTGCGGAACGACTTGCCCTGCTGCGCGATGCCGAACGGCAGCCGGCGCCGGGTCGAGGTGAGCACGTTCTCAAAGTTGATGAAGATGCCCTGCGCCGTCTCGGGACGCAGATAGGCCTGCGAGCCTTCGCCGGCGATCGGACCCACCTGCGTGCGGAACATCAGGTTGAACTCGCGCGCCTCTGTGAACTTGCCGATGACGCCGCACGTCGGGCAAGCGGGACTCTTCAGATGGTCGGCCCGGAAGCGGCCCTGACATTCAAGACAGTCGACCATTGGGTCGTGGAAATTCTGCACGTGCCCCGAGGCCTCCCAGACGCGTGGCGACTGGATGATGGCCGAGTCGAGCCCAACGACATCGGAGCGCTCGCGCACGACCGAGCGCCACCAGAGCTCCTTGACGTTGCGCTTCAGCTCGACGCCCAGCGGTCCGTAGTCGTAGGTCGATCCAAAGCCGCCGTAGATCTCCGAGGCGGGAAAGACGAAGCCGCGCTGCTTACAGAGCGAGACCAGCGTGTCGAGTGAGACGTCGGTCGCAGTTGTCATGATGATCGCCTTCCTGGAGGGGATATCGGCGCTTGCCACGATGTCTCTGGAGCGTACGGGGGGAGTGAGGCTGGGTCAGCGAACGGAGACGCAGTACGACGGCGGAGCAGTCCTATTCGGCGGGCGGGAAGATCTCGCCGACGGGACAGGAGAATCCGGGCAGCACGTCGCCGCCATCAAGTGCGCCGTCGCCGGAGACGACTTCGACGCTTACATCGCTGCGGTGCACGTCAACCGTCCGCGTATCGGGCTGCACGACCCAGACCAACCGCACTCCGTGGCTGAGCCACATTCGCGCCTTGTCGTAGACCTCGCCGGGCTTGTCGTTCGGTGAGGCGATTTCGACGACCAGGTCGGGAATGGCGATCGAGTAGCCGGGCAGAAGCGGTTTGGCGCTGATCCGCTCCGTAGAAAAGAACGCGATATCTGGTCCGCGGACAGTGTCCGGGTCGCGCTCGATCCACACGCCGGCGTCGCCGGTCGTGACTCGTCCGATTCGCAGCCGCTTGACATACGTCACCAGCAGTGCGGTGAACTCAGCCATAATGGCGCCGTGTCGTTCTCCTGGCGGCATAGTTTCGCGCAGCACTCCCCTGATTAGCTCGCCGTGGAAGCCTTCACTGTCCAGTTGCAACAGGTCATCGGCCGTGAGCAGTTTCTGGGCGGTCGTGGTCATTGGTCAGCCAGCCTTCAGTGACATCGTACCGTCTACGCTGAACGCCATTGAAGCGAGCGGAGACATCGATGCGCTTTCTGATCGGGCTGTTGCTGGGGCTGCTGACCGGGGCGGTGTTGACAATACTCGCCACGGGCAACGCGGGACGCGCGCTACAGGAACAGATCCGCGAGCAGGCCGAGCGCGACCGCGCCGGCCGAACGGACGGAACAGAACGCGCCGGCGGATCGGGGTGATCCACCGGCGCGTTCGATCAAACGAATGGCCTACAGGAAGAGCGGTCCAAAGACCACGGCGACGATCGACATCAGCTTGAGCAGGATGTTGAGCGACGGTCCGGAGGTGTCCTTGAACGGGTCTCCCACGGTGTCGCCGACCACGGCGGCGGCGTGGGCGTCTGAGCCTTTGCCGCCGAAGTTGCCCTCTTCGATGTACTTCTTCGCGTTGTCCCAGGCCCCGCCGGCGTTGGCCATCATCAGCGCGAGCATCGCGCCGGCCGCGATCGAACCGATCAGCAGACCGCCGAGCGCCTCGGCCGAGATCACCGCGCCGACGAAGATCGGCACGATCACTGCGATCAGGCCGGGAATGATCATCTCGCGCAGCGCGCCGTCGGTGGAGATTGAGATCGCGCGTTCATAGTCGGGATCCTGCGTGCCGTCCATGATCCCGGGCATCTCGCGGAACTGGCGACGCACTTCCTGGACCATCGACTCGGCCGCACGCCCGACCGCGCCCATCGAGAGCGCGGAGAAGACGAACGGCATCAGCGCGCCGATCAGCAGGCCGATCAACACCTTGTAGTCGAGCAGATTAAGGACGGCGGCTTCAATGTCGCCCCAGACCGTGATCGCGTACGTCGCGAGCAGCGCGAGAGCGGTCAGCGCGGCGGAACCGATGGCGAAGCCTTTGCCGGTGGCAGCCGTCGTATTGCCGAGTTGGTCGAGCGCGTCGGTGCGTTCACGGACCTCAGGGTCGAGACCAGCCTGCTCGGCGATGCCGCCGGCGTTGTCGGCGACGGGGCCGTAGGCGTCGGTGGCCAACGTGACACCGAGCGGCGCGAGCATGCCGACCGCCGCCAGCGCGACGGCGTAGAACTCGGCGAGCTCGTAGGCGATCACAATCGCCACGACGATGGTGATCAGGGGGATCAGCGTCGACATCATCCCCAGTGAGAGGCCGCCGATGATGATCGGTCCGGTGCCCGACTGGGCCTGTCCGCTGAGGTTGACGGTCGGCGAGTAGCGCCGGCCGCCGAGCGCGAAGCCCTCAGACGAGGTGTAGCCCTCGGTCACCGTGCCGATGATCTGTCCGGCGATCAAACCGACCAGGATGGCGAAGAAGAGATTCCACTTGCTGCCCTCGAGGGCATCCAGATCGAGCAGGGCGATAGCGACGATGCCGCCGATCAAGACCAGTCCGGATGCGCCGAACACTCCAGCCCGGAGCGCCCAGAGCAAGCGGCCCTGATCGGCCTGCTCGCCGGTGCGCACGAAGAAGGTGCCGATCACGGCGGCGAGGATGCCAATCCCGGCGATCAGCATGGGCAGAACGAGCAGTTCGTCCTTCCAGCCGGCGAGCGAACCGGCGCCGACGGCGGTGATTGCCAGCGCCATCGTGGCGACCATCGAGCCGACGTAGGACTCGAACAGGTCGGCCCCCATGCCGGCGACGTCGCCGACGTTGTCGCCCACGTTGTCGGCGATCGTGGCCGGATTGCGCGGGTCATCCTCAGGAATGCCGGCTTCGACCTTGCCGACCAGGTCGGCGCCGACGTCGGCCGCCTTCGTGTAGATGCCGCCGCCGACGCGGGCGAACAGGGCAATCGAGGATGCGCCGAAGGCGAATCCGGCCAGTGGAGCAACGTCCTGCCAGATCAGGTACATGATGACCAGGCCGAGCAGTCCCAGCCCGACGACGGTCATGCCCATCACGGTGCCGCTGCCGAACGCAACGCGGAGGGCCGGGTTGAGGCCCTCGCGGGCCTTGGCGGCCGTGCGCACGTTGGCGCGCACGGCGATCAGCATGCCCGCGTATCCGGCCGAGGCCGAGAGGACGGCGCCGATGATGTATGAGATCGATGTCCATCGGTGAGCCGTGCCATCGAACTTGTCGAGCACGTCGAGGTCGATGAAGATCAGCAGGATCACGAAGACGACCGCGACGAAGCCGGCCAGGAAGGTGTATTCGCGCTTGAGGAAGGTCGCGGCGCCGGCCTGGATCGCGCGGGCGATCGTCTTCATCAGGTCGTTGCCCTCATCCTCGGCAAGCACGTCGCGCACACGCACCGCCGCGAACAGCAGCGCGAGCACAGCCGCGATGATGGCGAAGATCAGAATTTCCATGCAGGTCCCCTCACGAACAGGTCAAACCCGTGCGGTTCCGGTCACGGCGGAATGGACGCTCCGCCAGACGGCAGGCTATCGCCCAGTCCAGAACGCGGCAATTGCTTGATTTACAGGCCTTCGGCCCGCCTGAGTGCGCCTACAGGTCCTTGACCGGCGCAGGCAGCTCGCCATCGCGGGCCGCGTCGATCATCTGCTTGGCCTCGGCCGGCATCTCGACGCCCATCTGATCGAAGCGCTCCTCCGCCCAGCGGCCGATCTGCCTGGGGTCGCGGTAGGCCTCCGGACCCGCTCCCGGACCCGGTGAACCGTACTGTTCCAGGACCTGCGACTCGGTCTTCGGCGTGGCGAACTGCGAGATCACGCGTTGCATGTCTCCTGACGGACATGCCTCACAGGCCGGAACCGCGGCGCGATCCAGCGAACGATGGAACTGCTCCTGCACGTGGTCGCACTGCTGGCATCGATATTCGTAGATCGGCACGGGCGGCCTCCTTCGCTGCTTCGGTGCGCTGCTCAGACGAGATCAGCGGGCAGTTCGGGCGCCGCGCCGGCCGACTCGCGCCAGGCGGCCACCGACTCCGGGTCGTCCGCATCTACATCGTCGAGCGTGTCGAATCCCGGGAACGACAGCTCGGTCTTCGAGCGGAAACGCGAGAATCGGGTCTGTAGGCTGCCGCCGCGACACTCCGGGCAAGCCGGCGGCGAGTCGCCGTCGGCCCGCCGCCGACGCTGGAACACCTCGACAGTCCGCGCGCATTCGGAGCAGTAGTACTCGTAGATCGGCATGGCGTCGGCGTGAATCTCCGATTCGCCTTCAGCTTAGTCGCCGCCGACGTTCACTCGTCCTCGACCGCGTCCTGGATGTGGGCCGCGACCACGAGTTGGCCGCGGCGATCGGTCGTGACGACGATGACATCCACGCGAATGTCGATCTCGTGCTCGAGCTCGGACATCAGCCCGTGAGCAAGACGCCGCAACTGACGTTGCTTGCGCGGCCCGACCGACTGCGCCGCCTCGACGACGTAGCGAGGGTTGGAGCGGCTGCGCACCTCCACGATCACGCATGTGCGATCCGGTGCCGTCGCGATGATGTCGGCCTCGCCCCAACGCCGTCGGTAGTTGCGTTCGACGATCGTGTAACCGCGCGCCGACAGATAGTCGGCGGCGCATTGTTCCCCCGCCGCGCCCAGTCGGCGGCGATGGTCAGGAGCCGGCGGCATCGAGCGCCATTCGCGGCTGAAGCAGATCGGCGACGGGAGCGAAACTGCGGCGATGCTCGGGACAGGGCCCGAGCGACCGCAGTGCGGCCAGATGCTGCGCTGTTCCATACCCCTTGTGACGAGTGAAGCCGTAGCCGGGGTAGCGCTCGTCGAGTTCGACCATCCAGCGATCGCGAGCCACCTTGGCGATGATCGAGGCGGCCGCGATCGAGGCGACGGTGGCGTCGCCCTTGACGATCATCTCGGTCCGGCAGTTCAGACGCAGATCGTCGCGGCCGTCGGCCAGCACTACATCGGGGGATTCCTCCAGCTGGCCGATCGCCCGCCGGCAGGCCAGCCTGAGCGCGTTCGTCATGCCCAGGTCGTCGAGTTCGGCGGCCTGCACCCAGCCCAGGCTCCATTGCCGCGAGCCGTCGCGGATCAATGGCGCCAGTCGCTCGCGGTGTCCCGGGCTGAGTTGCTTGCTGTCGCGCAACTCGGAGAGCCAGGCCGGCCGGCGATCCAGCGGCAACGAGACCGCTGCGGTCACGATCGGACCGGCCAGCGGGCCGCGACCGACTTCGTCGACGCCAACGACGCTGCGCGCGCCGTTGCGCCGGTGAAACAACTCACGCTGCCGTGTCGGTCGTTGCCCAGGCACGCCACGAGGGTAGAGCGCAGCAGCCGATCGCGAAATTCACGTAATCCTGACGCTGGCCTGCCCGGCGTTGCGATATGCTCGAACGTGTCTCGACCTGTCGACGGCGCGGCCCGTTCGCGGGTCGGACGCCGCTATTGAGGGATGCCGATGGGCGGCTCACGGTTCAAGCGCAGCTTTCTGATCTACCTGCTGATCTTTGTGGTGCTGATCATCGTGGTCTTCTCCATCTTCCCGCGCGGCGGCGGATCAAACGAGATCCCCCTGGCCGGCGGCACCGAGTCGCTGCTCGGCCGGCTCGAGGACCAGACCGGGTCGATCGAGACGATCCGCGTCTCCTCGGACAAGGTCGTGCTCGACTATCGCGACGGCTCGGAATCGTATGAGACCAACGTCCCCGAGACGGGCTTCGACTTCTTCGAGTTCCTCTCACGTGAGGGCATCGACGTCAGCGGACAGGGCTTCCCCGACGTCGAGGTCGGCGGCGGCGGCGGCTTCGGCTCCACGATCGCCAGCGTCTTCATCAACCTCCTGCCCTTCCTCTTGATCTTCGGTCTGATTTTCTTCTTCCTGCGCCAGGCGCAGGGGCAGGGCTCGCAGGCGATGTCGTTCGGCAAGAGCAAGGCTCGACTGGTCACCGCCAATCGACCGACCGTGACCTTCAACGATGTCGCCGGCTGCGACGAGGCCAAGGAAGAGCTGCAGGAGGTCGTCGAGTTCCTCAAGTTCCCCGAGCGCTTCGCCTCGCTCGGCGCGCGGATCCCGCGCGGCGTGCTCCTGGTCGGACCGCCGGGCACCGGCAAGACGTTGATCGCCCGCGCCGTGGCCGGTGAGGCCGGCGTGCCCTTCTTCTCGATCTCCGGTTCGGAGTTCGTCGAGATGTTCGTCGGCGTCGGCGCGAGCCGCGTGCGCGACCTGTTCGAACAGGCCAAGCGCAACGCGCCCTGCATCGTCTTCGTCGATGAAATCGACGCCGTCGGACGCCAGCGCGGCGCCGGCGTGGGCGGTTCGCACGACGAGCGCGAGCAAACGCTCAACCAGATCCTGGTGGAAATGGACGGCTTCGACACCAACACCAACGTGATCGTGGTCGCCGCCACCAACCGGCCCGACATCCTCGATCCGGCCCTGCTGCGGCCGGGTCGCTTCGACCGCCGGGTCGTGCTCGACGCGCCCGACGTCCGCGGCCGCGTCGCGATCCTCGACGTCCACGTGCGCGGCAAGCCCCTGTCCGAAGAGGTCGACCTGCACACGATCGCCAAGGAGACGCCGGGATTCTCCGGCGCGGAACTCGCCAACCTGCTCAACGAGGCCGCGATCCTCGCGGCCCGCCGACAGAAGAAGCACATCACCCAGGCCGAGGTGGAAGAGGCCGTCGATCGCGTGATGGCCGGTCCCGAGCGCAAGTCGCGACTGTTGGTCGGCCGCGAGAAAGAGATTGTCGCCTTCCACGAGGGTGGACACGCGCTGGTGGCGTCGCACATTCCCGGTCACGACCCGGTGCACAAGGTGACGATCGTGCCGCGCGGTATGGCCGGCGGCTACACGCGCTACCTGCCCGAGTCGGAGCACCGCCTGGCCGGCAAGACCTACTACGAAGGCTTCATGGCCTCGGCGCTGGGCGGACACGCCGCCGAGGAGATCGTCTTCGGCGAAATGACCACCGGCGCCCACGACGACCTGAGCAAGGTGACCCAGATCGCGCGGGCAATGATCACGCAGTGGGGCATGTCCGAACGTCTGGGCGCGCGCACCTTCGGCAAGAAGGAATCGATGGTCTTCCTCGGCCGCGATATCTCCGAGCAGCGCGACTACTCGGAGATGGTCGCGGAGCAGATCGACGAAGAGCTGCGCGAGATCATCGATCGAGCCCGCGACCGAGCGCGGACCATCCTGCGCCGCAACCGCGAGCAGCTCGACCTGCTGGCGACGCGCCTGATGGAAGTGGAAACGCTGGAGGGCGACGATCTGCGCGCCATCCTCGCCTGGCAGCCCGGCGACGCCGTGCCGCAGCCGACCCCGCCGCCGCCGGCGCCCGACCCCACGCCGCCGGCTCCGCCGAGCGGAACGACCTCGGAAGAGGAGCGTGAACCGCTGATGCCGCCTAAGCCAGGACTGGCCTGGGGCGGTAACCAGAACAGCTCGTCGCTGGACTGACGCGGGCTGTACAGTAGGCTCTGTTTGCTGAGCGCTTGACGGCATTACCGCGCTGACTAGGCTTGGTAATTCAGGGGTAACGAACCGACCACATCCGAGGCCGATACGAGAACGCCATGAGCACTGATCCGTCCGACGTGTACGCCATCATTCGCAGCGGCGGCAAGCAGTACCGGGTCTCGCCCGGACAACGGCTGAAGCTCGAGCGGCTCGACGGCGCAGCCGGCGACCGCATCACCTTCAGCGACGTCCTGCTGGTCAGCGGCGGCGGCGAGGTCGCCGTCGGCGCGCCGACGGTCGACTCGGCCAGCGTCAGCGGCGAGATCCTGGAACAGGGTCGCGGCGCCAAGATCACCGTGTTCAAGTACAAGAACAAGACCCGCTACCGACGCCTGCGCGGCCACCGGCAGCGGCATACGGCTGTCCTCGTCGACGAGGTCTCGCTGGGCGAGCAGACCTGGACGGCGCCCGTCGCGGACGAGCCGGCCGAAGCCGAAGTCGAAGAGGTTGAGGCGGTCGAGGAGGACGCGCCGGTCGACGAGCCCGTCGCCGAGGCGACCGACGAGACAGCGGACGAGGCCGTCGCGGAGACGGACGAGGAATCCGCCGCAGACCCCGCTGATAACACTGACGAAGACACCGAGGACTAGGGGAGCGCCATGGCACACAAGAAAGGCGTCGGCTCGTCGCGCAACGGCCGCGACAGCAACTCGAAGCGACTCGGCGTCAAATTGTTCGACGGCGAGCTCGTGCGCACCGGCGGGATCATCGTGCGCCAGCGCGGCACCCGGATCCACGCGGGAGACCACGTCGGCGTGGGCCGCGATCACACCCTCTTCGCCCTGACCGACGGCACGGTCAAGTTCTCGCCCTACGCCCGCGGACGGCGCAAGCAGGTTTCCGTGATCCCGGCGGAGCTCGAGGAGGTGGGCGCGTGAAGGCGGAGATCCACCCCGACTACGTCGATGCGACGATCACCTGCGGCTGCGGCACGAGTTGGCAGACGCGCGCCACCAAGCCCGACATCCGCATCGAGATCTGTTCGACCTGCCACCCGTTCTTCACCGGCGAGCAGCGCATCGTCGACACGGCCGGCCGGGTCGAACGCTTCCGCCGCCGCTACGGCATCGTCGAGGACGAGAACTAGGTCCGCCTCCGGCGTCGGCGCGTCTCAGGGCGCACTGAAATCCGGAGCATCTTCGGCGACCGCCGCCGTCGGAGGGTTCGCCTCGCGCGCGCTGACGTCGAGCCGCAGTCCGATCGCGCCCAGCGCCGCATCCATCTGCTCCAGTCGTGAGCTGTGTTGCACGTTGAGCACGCGGTCGACCTGCGGCAGATGCCAGCCGAGCCGGCGGGCCAACTCGGCCTTGCCGATCCCGCGGTCGCGCATACCCTGATAGAGCATCAGCTTGACCGTGGTCAGCGTCGGCAGGGTCGCGTAGACCGCGCCGCGCGACGGCGGCGGGATATCCAGGCGGCTGTGCATCCGAGCCGCGATCGCTTCCTCCAGCGCGTCGACCGCCCGGGCGAGCGCCTCCTCGCGGTCCTTGCCGAAGGTGGTCAACTCGGGGAAATCGGGCGACGTCACCAGCAGGGTGCCCTCGTCCGCTTCGAGGATGAGTGGATAGGCGAGCATCACTTCAGCTCCAGATCCCTCTTGATCTTCGCGACCAGCCCGGGTCCAAGTTCCTTGCGTCCCCCGTGCATCGGCAACTGACTGGTGCGACGACCCCTCCGGACGGTGACATGGCTGCTCCCGCCCCCATAAGTGTCGTGTGAGTTTCGAAGGTGCAACCCCGTTTCTTGAGCCAGCGGCGAAGCTCCGAGGCGTTCACAACCACACGCTGCGCAACACATCCGTTAATGTCAACATATCTGTTGACCCTTCGACACTGCCGGGATCGGCTTCGGCTCAGTCGTCGCCGAGGTCGCGGTAGAAGCAGGAACGGTTGCCCGTGTGACAGGTCGGACCGTGCGGGACGGCGCGGACGAGCAAGGCGTCGACATCGCAGTCCTTGCGGATGTCGACCAGTTCGAGCACGTTTCCGCTGGTCTCGCCCTTGGTCCAGTACTCCTGCCGGCTGCGGCTCCAGAACGTGACCAGCCGCTTCTCCAGCGTCATCCGCAGCGAGCGCTCGTTCATGTAGCCGAGCATCAGGATCTCGCCGGTCGCGTCGTCCTGGACGATCGCGGGAATCAGGCCGTTGTCTTCGTACTTGAGCTCGGGCACGGCGAACTCGGTCGGGTCAGAGGACGTCGTCATAGTCCGCCTGTTCCATTCGCATGGGGATGCCGGCGGCTCGCATCTGCCGCTTGACATCCATGATCGGGTGAGTGCCGAAGTGGAAGATCGAGGCGGCCAGGACGGCGTCGGCGTTGCCCTCGGCGATCGCGTCGATCATGTGCTGCGCGTTGCCCGCTCCGCCTGAGGCGATTACGGGCACGCCGACCGCGTCGGAGACGGCCCGGGTGAGCGGGATGTCGTAGCCGTCCTGGTGGCCGTCGGTGTTCATTGAGGTCAGCATGATCTCGCCCGCGCCGCGCTCGACCACTTCTCTGGCCCACTCGACCGCGTCGATCCCGGTCGGGCGGCGGCCGCCGTGCGTGTAGACCTGCATCGAACCGTCGGACTCGGTGCGCGCGTCGATCGCGACCACGATGCACTGCGAACCGAATCGCTGCGCGCCCTCGGAGATCAGCGCCGGGCGCTCCACGGCGGCGGTGTTGATCGTGATCTTGTCGGCGCCCGACTCGAGCATCAGCATCATGTCATCGTCGGAGCGTAGTCCGCCGCCGACGGTGAAGGGAATAAAGACGCGGTCGGCGGTGCGGCGCACCATATCGACCACCGTATTGCGATCCTCGTGCGAGGCGGTGATGTCGAGGAAAACGAGCTCGTCGATGCCTTCGTGGTCGTAGAGCGTCGCCAGCTCGACCGGGTCGCCGGCGTCGCGCAGCTCGACGAACGAGATGCCCTTGACCACCCGGCCGTTGTCGACATCGAAGCAGCCGATGATTCGCTTGGTCAACATGTTTGGCTCAGCATGACTGGCTCAGCATCTGGTCAGCAGGTCCGCTCGCGCATGCCCGCTTCGGCCGCGGCAAACGCGTCCGACAGGCTCAATCGTCCGTCGTACAGCGCGCGCCCGAGTACGACGCCGGCCGCGCCATTGGCGGCCAGGCGGCGGATCTGCATCGCATGCGCGATCCCGCCGGCCGCGATCACCGGCGAGTGGGCCATACCGGCAACGCGTGCGAACTCGGTCTCGTCGTGTCCGCCGAGCATGCCGTCCGACGCGATATCGGTGTAGATGAAGCGGCGCACGCCGAAATCTTCGAGCTGCGCAATCAGGGCCGCGGCCGGCAGTTCCGATTCCTCGGTCCAGCCATTGAGCGCCACGAGGCCGCCCCGGGCGTCGACCGAGACGGTCAGGCTCGGTCCACAGATCTCGACCGCGCGCCGCAGGAAGTCGCGATCGGTGACGGCTGCCGTGCCGATGATAATCCGCGCGACGCCGGCGTCCAGGTAGCGGCGGACGGTGTCGAGCGTACGAATTCCGCCGCCGACCTGCAGCGCTGTCCCCAGCGCGGCGATCTGTTCGACGAACTCGGCGTTCGCCGCCCGGCCTTCACGCGCCCCGTCGAGATCGATCACGTGGAGCATCTCCGCGCCCTCGTCGATCCAGCGCTGCGCCGGCGCGGTCGGATCGTCGTCAAACACCGTTTCGCGCTCGTAGTCGCCCTGCACCAGCCGCACGCAACGCCCGCCGCGGATATCGATCGCGGGCAGGACATCGATCATGTTGGGCGCTGAAGCAGTCATGCGCAGGCGTGTTCGCGCAGGAAGTTGCCGTAAATGCGGAGTCCGTAGGCGCCGCTCTTCTCGGGGTGGAACTGCGTCGCCGCGAGTCGGCCGCGCTCGACGGCGGCGGTCACGTCGGTCCCGTACTCGGCCACCGCGACCACCTCAGCGGGCTCGGCCATGTCGCAGTAGTAGGAGTGGACGAAGTAGAAATGGGAGCCGTCGGGGATGCCCTCGAACAGCGGCGTCCGACGACGCAATGCAACCTGATTCCAGCCCATGTGCGGGATCTTGCGGCCCGCCGGCAGCCGCACGACGCGGCCCTGGAGCACGTCCAGGCAGGCGTGCTCCCCGCCCTCCTCGGACACCGTCATCAGTGCCTGCAAGCCCATGCAGACGCCCAGGAACGGGCGATCGGCGGCGATGTACTCGCGGATCGGCTCGACCAGCGCCCGCTCGCGCAGGTTGCGCATCGTGTCGGCCGCCGCGCCGACGCCCGGCAGGATGACCACGTCGGCCTCGTCCAGCGCCGCCGGCTCGGACGCCACCTCCGGCCGCGCCCCGACCCGTTCAACCGCTCGCACCACGGAGCGCAGGTTGCCCGCGCCGTAGTCGAGGATGATGACGTCAAGATCGGCCAGCAGAGGATCGCTCACGCGCTGAGCGTATCAGCAGAATCGGCGGCCTCGGCGTTCGTATAGTGAACTCGATGTCAACCCCGTCAAGCACCGGCGACGCCGAGATCATCGCCGCGCGCGACCGCGTCGAGCTGCTGCGCGCCGAGATCCTGCGTCACAATCACCTCTACCACGTGCTCGACACGCCCGAGATCTCGGACCCGGAATACGACGATCTCTTCCGCGAGCTCAAGCGCCTGGAGACCGACTTCCCCGAGCTCGTCGCGGCCGACAGCCCCACCCAGACCGTGGGCGCGCCGCCGGGACGAACTTTCGCCGTTGTCGAGCATCGGCTGCGGATGCTCTCGCTGGGCAACGCCTTCAACGCCGACGAGCTGCGCGCCTGGAACCAGCGCGCCGCCGACCTGCTCGACCGCGAGGAATGGACCTTCGTCAGCGAACCCAAGATCGACGGGCTGGCCATCGCGCTGGTCTACGAGCGCGGACGGCTCGTCCAGGCGGCGACGCGGGGCGACGGCCGCGCAGGCGAGGACGTGACCGCCAACCTGCGCGCGATCGACGCGGTGCCCAACGAACTCTCCGGCAGCCCGCCGCCGCTCTTCGAGGTCCGCGGCGAGATCTTCATGCCCAAGGTGGGCTTCGACGCCATGAACGCGGAGATCGCGGCCGAGAATGACCGCCGCCGCGAAGAAGGCCGCGCCGCGCTCACGCTCTACGCCAACCCGCGCAACGCCGCCGCCGGCTCCGTGCGTCAGAAGGATGCGTCGGTTACGGCGACTCGCCCGCTCAGCATCGGCATCTATCAGCTCGGCTGGTGCGACGACGCTGCCACGCCCGACACGCACTGGGAAACGCTCGGCTGGCTCTCTGAGTTCGGCCTGCCGACAACCCCTGAAGCGGCGCATCACGCGGACATCGACGACGCCCTCGCTGCCTGCGAACGCTGGACCCAGCGCCGCGACTCGCAGGCCTTCGAGATGGACGGCGTCGTCGTCAAGGTCGACGACCTGGGCCTGCAGGCCGACCTGGGCATCGTCGGACGCGAGCCGCGCTGGGCGGTCGCCTGGAAGTTCCCGCCGCAGGAGGCCTCGACCGTCGTCGAGCAAATCCTGGTCAACGTCGGACGCACAGGCAGCATCAACCCCTACGCGCGGCTGCGCCCCGTGCGCGTTGGCGGCGTCCAGGTAACCAACGCCACCCTGCACAACCTCGACGACATCCGCCGCAAGGACATCCGCGAGGGCGACACCGTCGTCATCCGCCGCGCCGGCGAGGTGATTCCGCAGGTCGTCCGACCGGTGCTCGAGCGACGAGCCGAAGACTCCGTCGAATGGAAGATGCCCGACACCTGCCCGGCCTGTGACGCAGAGACGGTGCGTAACACCGACGACGCGATGCACTACTGCTCGAATCGGTCTTGCCCGGCCATCGTGCAACGGGCGCTCGAACACTTCGCCGGCCGCGGCGCGATGGACATTCGCGGACTGGGCGAAAAGATGATCAGACTGCTGCTGCACGAGGGCGTGATTCGCGACGCTGCCGACATCTATTCGATCCCGAAGCGTCTGGAGGAACTGGCGAGAGTTCCCGGGCTGGGCCAGGTCAAGAAGCGCAAGGGCGAGGACCACTACGAGGTCGGCGACCGCCTCCGCAACCTGGCTGCCGCGATCGAACGCTCGAAGTCGCGCGGCCTCGCCTACCTGCTGGTCGGGCTGGGCATCCGACACGTCGGCGGCGAGAACGCCTCTCTCCTGGCCGACGAGTTCGGCTCGCTCAACGTCATCCTGCTCGCGCCGGCCGAAGATCTCGCCGCCGTCGACGGGGTCGGGCCGATCATCGCCGAGAGCATCGTCGACTGGGCGCTCGACGGCGAGAACTGGTCGCTCGTGCATCGGCTGCAGGCCGCGGGCGTCGAGGACGAGATCCAGCGCAGCGAGGAAGAACCGGCGGAGACACCGCTCGAGGGTCTGCGCTTCGTCCTCACCGGACGCTTCGCCGCCATGACCCGGCCGCAGGCCGAGGCGCAGCTCAAGTCCCTGGGCGCGGCCGTCGGCTCCTCGGTCAGCAAGAACACTTCTGCCCTGTTCGCCGGAGAGGCGGCCGGCTCCAAGCGCACGAAAGCGGAGTCGCTCGGTCTGCCGATCTGGGATGAGGACCGCCTGATCGTTGCCCTGGACGATCCGGCCACACTGCTGACCTGGTTGACGGAAGCGGAACCTTCGGACGTCAATTGACGTTCAACTGGTACAGAGATCGAGGGGTTAACGGCTACGCTGGTCAGGGCCGACTCGGCGTGGTCGTGCGTGCGTATCGTTGATGAGCGGCCTCGAACGTTCGGCCGGTCTCCGGGCCGAAAACTGAGGAGTCCCGATGGCCTGGTCTCCCTTTGGCTGGCTGGCCCGACGATTCTCGCCCGATGTCGGGATCGATCTGGGCACCGCCAATACCCTCGTCTCCGTACGCGGACGCGGGATCGTCGTCAACGAGCCCTCGGTCGTCGCGATCAATCGGATCGACAACTCCGTCCTCGCGATCGGCAAGCAGGCCAAGACCATGGTCGGGCGCACGCCGGCCCACATCGTCGCCACGCGGCCGCTGCGCGACGGCGTGATCTCCGACTTCGATGTCACGTCGCGCATGCTGAATCACTTCATTCACGAGGCGCTGCAGCGCAGCGGCATCGGCATCGGACGGCCGCGCGTCATGGTTGGTATTCCCGGGGGCGCGACCGAGGTCGAAAAACGCGCGATCTTCGAAGCCACCCGTTCCGCCGGCGCCCGCGAGGTACATCTGATCGAGGAGCCGATGGCGGCTGCGATCGGCGCCGGTCTGCCGATCTTCGAATCGACCGGCAGCATCGTCGTCGATATCGGCGGCGGCACGACCGAGGTCGCCGTTTGTTCGATGGGCGGCATGGTCGTCAGCACCTCGACCCGCGTCGCCGGTGACGAGATCGACCAGGCGATCATTACGTACGCCCGCCAGGTGCACAACATCCAGATCGGCGAAGCCTCGGCTGAGAAAATCAAGATCGCCGGCGCATCGGCATTTCCTCTCGAAGAGGAGCGCGACGTGGTCATCAGCGGTCGCGACCTCTCGACCTCGATGCCGAAGACTGTCGCAGTGACCACGGTTGAACTGCGCGACGCGATCTCCAGCGCCGTCTCCTCGATCATGGAGGCGGTGCTCAGGACGATGGAGATTACCCCGGCCGAGCTGATCCCCGACATCATGCAGCAGGGCATCGCCCTGGCCGGAGGCGGCGCCTACCTGCCCGGCCTCGACCGGCGGATGTCGCAGGAGACCAAGTTCCCGGTCTACAAGGCCGACTCCCCGCTGACCTGCGTCGTGCGCGGCTGCACCGAGGCGCTGACCGAGACCCGCGCGCTGGCCTCCGCGGACGGTCAGGTCCTGGCCGGACGCCGCTGAGACGGGGACGGACGATTGGCGGGTTAACGTGCCTCTGATCGGCGCACTCCTTCGACTAATAGGCGCGCGGGCACGATGGCTGATTGCCATTGCGGCGCTGGTCGCTGTGCTGACCCTGCTCGGTCTCGTCGGCTGGGCGGCGACGATCGAGGACACTGCCGCAACCGCGCTGAACCCCGTCCAGCGAGCTTTCCGCCAGGCGGGCGAGCCGATCTCCAACTTGCTCAACGACCTTGACGACTTCGGCCGCCTGAACACCGAGAATCGCGCGCTGCGCTATCGCATCGAACAACTCGAGTCCGAGAATGCCCGGCTGCGCGAGGTCCAGAAACAGGTCACAGCGCGACAGGCGTTGCTCGAGGTCCAGGCCGAGACCGATGCGGTCACCATCGTGGCCAACGTCTCGACGCGGGACTTGACCGGCCTGCGCACGATCATCGGCATCGATCGCGGCTCCAACGACGGACTGCGCGCCGGCCTGCCGGTGCTCGCCGCCGGGGGCACGCTGATTGGCCAGGTCATCGATGTCCGACCGCACACCGCCTTTGTCCGGCTGATCACCGATCCCGACAGCGCCGTCCGCGTCCTCCATCAACCGTCGCGTAGCGAGGTCGTCGCCACCGGCGACACGCTCGGCAACATCGAAGTCCGCATTCCCTGGACGTCCGAGGTTGAGCTTGGCCACCTCTTCGTCACCTCCGGTCTCGACGGCGAGCTGCCCCAGGGGATCCCGGTCGGACGCGTCTCGGCCGCCGAGGGAACGGTGCAGGACGCCTTCCGGCACGTCGTGCTCGAGCCGATCGCTCCGCTCGATCAACTGGAGCAGGTGCTGGTTCAGCTCACGATCCCACCGCCTGATCTGCAAATCCTCGATCCCCAGGATGCGGACAGCGAGGGGGGATAGAGCATGAGCGCAATCCGCTGGCCGCTGCTGCTCCTCGGACTGTTTGTACTGGTCGTCTTCCAGACATCGGCCAGCCCGTCATTCCCGATCTTCGGTGTCGGTCCTCAGGTGGTGCTCGTGGTCCTCTGCTGCTGGGCGATGGTCCGCCCGCCTGTTGAGACCCTGGTGTTGGTCCCGCTGGCCGGGATTGGACTCGGCCTGCTCGCCTTCCAGGGCATGCCCGAGTCGGTCGCCGCCCTCGCGCCGATCGGTTTCGCCGCCCTCAGCCGACAACTCCGGCGAGAGGCGCAGGGGCCGTCGCCGCTCGCGCTGGAATGGGCTGCCACCATCGTGCTCGTCGGCATCGCCTCGATCCTGCACTTCACGGCCCATGCGATCGCGGTTGAACTCACCACGACCGGCGTCAACTGGCTGGCCGCCCTGCGCACCGTGATGCTGGGCGGCATGCTGGGGAACATGATCCTCGGCGCCGTCGTCTATTGGTTTGTACGCATCCCCACCTCTGTCGCCGGCCCATCGCCGGCGCCATCCCGATCGGCCGGCTGACAGTGCAACGGCGACCGCGCAAGGGCCAGTCCGAGGGTGTCGCCCACGAGTACTCCCAGCACCTCGCGCACCGAGAAGGGTTCCCCGTGCGGGCCAAAGTCTGGATCCTGGCCGGCTTCATCCTGCTGCTCTTCGGCATCCTGGTTGTCCAACTCGTCCGCCTCCAGATCCTGCGCCACGACGAGTTTGTCGCCCGCGCCGTCAGCAACCGGGTCAGGACCATCGACATCGCGCCCTCGCGCGGTCTGATCTATGACCGCGACGGCAACCTGTTGGTCGAGAACTCGCCGGCCTACCAGATCACCCTCGTGTCGGCCGATATACCCGACGAGGAGGTCTCGTCCATCGCCCACGAACTGGCCGAGATGTTCGACGTCAGCGCCTGGGACGTGGAGCAACGAATCTGGGACCGAAAGTACTCCAACGATCCATTCCTGCCCCTGCTCATCGCCGAGGATCCGACGCCAGCGCAAGTGATCGACGTGACCTCACGCCGTTCGGCGCTTCCCGGCGTTCGCGTCGAGACCGTCTCGATCCGCCGCTACGAGCAGGGGCGGCTGCTCGGGCACATTCTCGGCTACGTGGGCAAGATCACCGCCGAAGAGTATGAAGAGCTGTCCGACGCGCGCTACCTCTACAGCGATCAAATCGGACGTGCCGGAGTCGAAGCGGCCTACGAGCGCCAACTCCGGGGCAGCGCCGGACGGCAACTCGTCGAGGTCGACGCGGTCGGAAACGTCCTGCGCGCGCTGGACACTCGTCCGCCCACCCCCGGACTGAGCGCCGTCCTGACCATCGACATCGAGTTGCAACAGCGGATCGAGGACATCCTCCTCGAGCATCAGGGCGCATCGCTGTTCGCTTCCGCCGTAGTACTCGATGTCCACTCCGGCGAGGTGCTCGCGATGGTCTCGGTGCCCAACTACGACGTGAACATCTATGAGGAGGTCACGACGGAGGAGTACCAGGAACTGTTGCACGATCCGGGTCAGCCGCTCACCAATCAGGCCATCCAGGCCCAGTTCCCTCCCGGTTCAATCTTCAAGATCGTCACCGCCGTCGCCGGTCTGGCCGAAGGAGCGATCACGCCGGAGACCGAGATCTACTCGCCCGGCGTGCTCGAGGTCCACAACGAACTCTCGCCCGGCATCATCTACCGCTTCGGCGACACCACCCAGGGCGTCTACAACATTCGCACCGCTCTGGCCGAGTCATCGAACGTGTTCTTTTACTACGTCGCCGGCGGTGATCCGTACCGCAATCCGGAAAACCCGCCCCGGCATCCAGCCGAGCAGGAACGCCTCGACGACCTCGCCGATCAGGGCGTCGTCGCCGGCGATGTCGAGTTCGTCGGCGCCGGCAACGAAGCCGTGGCCCGCTGGGCCAGGGAGTTGGGCTTTGACACCCCGACCGGCATTGACCTCGTTGGCGAGGCCGCCGGGCTGATCACCTCGGCCGAACAGAAGCTGGAAGCATTCGGCGAGGAGTGGCGAGACGGCGACACGTACAACATGGCCATCGGCCAGGGGTTCACCACCGTCACCGTGCTGCAGATGGCTGTCGCCGTCGCTGCGATCGCCAATGGCGGGACGGTCTACGAGCCAAGAGTTGTGCGCGAGTTGATCGACAGCAACGGCAACGTCGTGCAACCCTGGCAGCCGATCATTCGCCATCAGATCGATGTCGACCCGGAGATTCTGCGCATCGTCCGCGAGGGCATGGCGCTCTGCACGCTGGCCGGAACCTGCCACGACGCACTCGTCGTCATGCCCGAGATGCTCGTCGGCGGCAAGACCGGCACCGCCGAGTACAACCAGACCGGCACGGCGATATCAGGCGAGGAGGAGGGGCCGACCCACGGCTGGTTCATCGCGTTCGCTCCGTTCGACAACCCCGAGGTCGCGGTCGCCGTCTTCTTCGAGTTCTCCGCCGGATACCTCGCGGCCGGGGCGGCCGGTGAGATCCTCCGAGCCTGGGCCGAGACCAGCGGCGCGCTCTCGACGGCGATCCCGCCACCATATGCCAGAGTGGCCCTGACAGAGGACGAAGACCAACGCCTGTACGAAGCGATTCGAGCGAGGTCGCGCTGATGGTCGGTCACTCCTGGCGCCACTTCGATCCGTTGATCCTGATCGCCGCGCTCGCGCTGGCCGGTTACGGCGCGCTCGTCATCTACTCGGCCTCCTTGCCGCGCGGCGCCGAAGGCGTGGTCCTCTCCACCGCCGTGCAACGCCATATCATCTTCGCCCTCGTGGGCGCGCTCGTCATGGTCGCCATGACACGCGTCGACTACCGGCTGATCGACGCGCTCGGCTGGCTGGCCTACGGCTTCGGCATCATCGTGCTCGTCGCCGTGCTCTTCCTCGGCTCCGACGAGTTCGGCTCACGGCGTTGGTTCGATCTCGGATTCACCGTCGTTCAGGCGTCCGAGATCGGCAAGCTCATGACGATCATCGGCCTGGGAAAATTCCTCACCGACTATCGCGATCGTCTGCAGGAATTCCGAATCTTCCTGCTCTCCCTCGGAATCGCGTTCCTGCCTGCGGCGCTCGTCTTCATCGAGCCCGACGCCGGGTCGGCCGTCGTCTTCATGGCGCTCTGGCTGGTCATGACCCTGTTCGCCGGCGCTCCGATCCGCCACTACGCCGCACTCGCGGCGATCGGCGTCTGCTTGATTCCGGTCGGCCTCGCCGCCGGTGTGCAGGACTACCAGCGCGACCGCATTCGCGCCTTCCTCGATCCCGAATCCGACCCGCAGGGCGCCGGCTTCAACGTGATCCAGGCCGAGACGTCCGTCGGATCGGGCGGTATCTGGGGACAGGGCCTGACCGAAGGCACGCAGACCCAGCTCGATTTCGTTCGCATTCAGACCACCGACTTTATCTTCAGCGTGCTCAGCGAAGAGCTCGGATTCGTCGGCGCGATCGCGCTCTTCGCGCTCTTCCTGCTGCTGCTCTTCCGCATGCTGCGCGTGGTCAGCAAAGCCGGCGAGCCATTAGGCCAGCTGCTCGCCGTCGGGCTGATCACGATCATCGCGATCCAGGTCTTTATCAACGTTGCGATCAACATCCGCCTGATCCCCGTGACCGGCATCCCGCTGCCCTTCATCAGTACCGGCAACTCCTCGCTGTTGGTATTCTTCTTCGGCCTGGGCCTGCTGCAGAGCGTCCTCGCCTGGCAGGACGACGCCCGCCGAGGTCCCGCGCCTTGACCCTCACCGCTCCCGCTCGAAAGGCCTGAGTTATGTCGGTTCGACTGTCGATCATCCCCATCCAGATTTCCGACCAGCAGGCCGCGCTCGAGTGGTACACCGAGAAGCTCGGCATGGAAAAGATCATGGACGATCCCATGGGGCCCGAGCTCCGCTGGATCACCGTCAAGTTGCCCGAGGACGAGGTCCAGTTCGTGCTCGCAAACTTCGGAGCGTTCGATCCCGACGGCGCGCAGCCGGGTTCAACCAGCGGCTACGTCCTCTGGACCGACGACATCGATACCACCTACCAGGAATGGTCCGCCAGAGGCGTCGAGTTCAGCGAACCGCCAACCCGACAAATGTGGGGAACCCAGGCCCTCTTCCACGACCCCGATGGAAACGGCTGGGTCCTCGTCCAACGCCCCGGCAGCGATTGAGCTATCGAGAACTTGTAAAGTGATTCCCTCTCCCCCGCTCCGCGAGGGGAGATGCCGAAAGCCTGCCCCCTACTTGATGCGGGGGCAGAGGGGGGCTCTGTCAGCACGATGCCCTCTGGGTCGCACAGACGCGAAGCGCCCCTCGGCTAAGAGGGGCGCTCGTTGGTTCCTGCGACTGTAGAGGCTCAGGAAGTGGCGACCGCTTCGCCTTCTTCCTCTTCCTCCTCTGACTCGGAGTCGTCCTTGGCCGCTTCGACCTCGGCCGCGAGCTCTGCGGCTCTCGAGAGGCCTTCGATGCGCTCGTAGTGCAGCATCTCTTCCTCGACGCCGTTCTCGTTGAGCTCCTTGACCAGGTCAACGCGAATGGTGTCGCCGGCCTCAAAGTCTCCGCGCAGCAGCGCCTCGGAGAGCGAGTCCTCGAGTCGCTCCTGGATCACGCGGCGCAACGGTCTCGCGCCGAAGATCGGGTCGTAGCCCTTCTCTCCGAGCCAGTCCCGCGCTCCCTCGGTGACATCGAGATCGACCTGCTTCTCCTTGATCCGCGAGTCCACCTCCTTGAGCATCATGTCGACAATCTCGCGGATGTGGGCGCGGCTCAGAGGGTGGAAGACAAGCGTCGTATCGACGCGGTTGAGGAACTCGGGCCGGAAGACCCGCTTCATCTCCTGCAGGACCTTGTCCTTCATCTTCTCGTAGCGCTGCTTCTCCGACTGGTCCTCATCGTTGATCGTCGAGAAGCCAATCGCCGACTCGCGCCGAATCAGGTCCGAGCCGACGTTCGAGGTCATAATGATGATCGTGTTGCGGAAGTCCACGCGCCGGCCCTTGGCGTCGGTCAGGTGACCGTCGTCGAAGACCTGCAGCAGCATGTTGAAGACTTCGGGGTGCGCCTTCTCGATCTCGTCCAGCAGGATCAGACAGTACGACTTGCGCCGCACGGTGTCCGTCAGCTGGCCGCCGTCGTCGTAGCCGACGTAGCCCGGAGGCGCACCGACCAACCGCGCCACGGTGTGACGCTCCATGAACTCCGACATGTCCAGACGGACCATGTTGTCGTCCGAGCCGAACATGAAATCGGCCAACGCCCGAGCCAGCTCCGTCTTGCCGACGCCGGTCGGGCCCAGGAACATGAACACGCCGATCGGCCGCCGCGGATCCTTGAGACCCGCGCGAGCTCGCCGCACGGCCTTGGCCAGCGCGACGATCGGCTCTTCCTGGCCGACGATGCGTTCGTGGAGGTCTTCCTCCATCCGCAGCAGACGCTCGGATTCCTCCGTCGCAATCTGCACCAGCGGAATTCCCGTCCACATCGAGACGACCTCGGCGATGTCCTCGGCCAGCACATCGGTGGAGTCGCGCTCACGCTGCTGGTCCAGGTCTTCCTCGAGCTCCGCAATCCGCTGCGTCAGCTTGAGTTCGCGGTCGCGCAGGTCGGCCGCGTACTCGTACTGCTGCTGATTGATCGCCTGTTCCTTCTCTTTGCGGATGCCCTCAAGCCCGACCGTCGCTTCCTTGAGCGACGGCGGGGTGTACGAGCGCCGAATCCGCACGCGAGAGGCCGACTCGTCGATCAGGTCGATCGCCTTGTCCGGCAGCGCCCGGTCGGAGATGTAGCGCGCCGACATCTCGGCGGCCGCGACCAGCGCGTCATCGGTAATCACGAGCTTGTGATGTTCTTCGTAGCGATCCTTGATCCCGCGCAGGATCTCAACCGTCTCCTCAACCGACGGCTCCTCAACCACAATCGGTTGGAAGCGCCGCTCCAGCGCCGCGTCGCGTTCGATGTGCTTGCGATAGTCGTCAAGCGTCGTCGCGCCGATCGTCTGCAACTCACCCCGAGCCAGCGACGGCTTGAGGATGTTGGCCGCGTCGACCGCGCCTTCGGCCGCGCCCGCGCCGACCAGCATGTGCAACTCGTCGATGAACAGCACGCAGTTGCCCGCGCCCTTGACCTCTTCGACGACCTTCTTCAGTCGTTCCTCAAACTCGCCGCGGTACTTCGTACCCGCGACCAGCGAGCCGATGTCGAGCGTCAACAGTCGCTTGCCCTGCAGCGTCTCGGGCACGTCGCCCGACGCGATGTGCTGCGCGAGTCCCTCGACGACGGCCGTCTTGCCAACGCCGGGCTCACCGATCAGCACCGGATTGTTCTTGGTGCGTCGCGAGAGAATCTGGACGACCCGCTGAATCTCCTTGGAGCGCCCAATCACCGGGTCGAGCGTGCCGGCTCGTGCCGCGGCGGTCAGGTCGAAGCCGAGCTGGTCGATCGTCGGCGTGCGAGTCGCGGAGCGCGATCCCGAGCCGCTGCTCGCGCCTGCCCCGGCGCCAGCCGTCGCTGGACCGCTCTGCGAGAGGATCCGCGTGGTCTCGGCTCGCACCCGTTCGAGGTTGACACCGAGCGATTCGAGGACGCCGGCGGCAATGCCTTCGCCCTCGCGCACGAGTCCAAGCAATAGGTGCTCGGTACCGATGTAGTGATGGTTCAGCCGCCGCGCCTCGTCAACCGCCAGCTCGATCACTTTCTTTGCCCGTGGAGTCAGACCGATTTCACCCAGAACCGCGCGGTCGCCTCGTCCAATGATGAACTCGACCGCTGAACGCACCTTTCCCAGTTCGACGCCGAGATTGGAGAGCACCTTCGCCGCGACGCCATCGCCCTCGCGCACCAGACCGAGCAGCAGGTGCTCGGTGCCGATGTAGTTGTGGTTGAAGCGCTGGGCTTCTTCCTGCGCGAGCGTCAGGACGCGGCGAGCGCGTTCCGTGAACTTGTCAAATCGGTCTGCCATGGCAGCCTCCAATGCACGACGCAACTGCCACGCAGCCGCTCGTTGGACAATCCCAGCCTATCAGAGCCATCAGCGCCCAAACCCGCAGAGGTTGAACGTTGTGAGTCGCTGTTGCCCAGCCTCAGCCCCACTCTCAGCGTTGCGCGGTTGCCCTCTCCCCCGCTCCTTGGCGGAGATCACTCGGCTCTCTTTTCTCCCCCCGCTGGCGCGGGGGGAGATTCCACAGGCAGAGGGGGGCGTCCCCCGGTCCGAGATCGAGCCCTAGCGCTCGCCGCCGAAGTCCTGTTCGGTGACGCCGGCGCGCTCCAGCGCCTCCTGCATCGCCGACACGGCGCGTACCGGCTCCGGCGCTGGCTCGGGCTGCGGCTCGTCTGCTGCGCGCGACGGCTCCTCGCTCGGCTCCGGCTCAGGCGGCGCCTCCGGCATCGGCTCCTGCGCGATTCCGAAGCGCTCGGCCACCTCGTCCGGCATGTGAATCACGCCGCCGTCCTGGTTGAAGATCCAGCCCAGACGCTCGGCGTCCGTCCGCGCCTGCCGCAGCGACAGACCCAACCGGTGTCGATCACGTTCGATCCGCACGATCTTGGCGGGGATGATGTCATTCTCCAGCACGACCTCGCGCGGATGCGTAATCCGCCGGTCGGCCAGCTCCGACACATGAACCAGTCCTTCGACCGGACCCTCAAGCCGGGCGAACGCGCCGAACGTGACCAGCTTGGTCACGACCGACGGCACGATGTCGCCGACCTCGAATTTGGCCACGACTTCGTCCCATTGCTCGGGCGCGGCGCGCCGCACCGAGAGGCCGATCTTCTTCGATTCCTTGTCGATCTTGGTGATGTAGACGTCGATCGTCTGACCGATCGAGAACATCGCCTCGGGATCGACGTCGCGCTCCCAGCTCAACTCGGACAGATGCGCCAGTCCATCGGCGCCTCCGAGGTCGACGAACACGCCGAACGAGCGGATGCTCGTAATCCGGCCCGAGCGGATTTCGCCTTCCTGCAGCTCTTCCAGCAGGCGTTCCTTCTGCTCGGCCCGCCATTCCTGGACGGCGGCGCGTTCCGACAGGATCACCCGGTTGCGCCGCCGGTTAATCTCGATCACCTTGAACCGCAGCGTGCGGCCCTCGTACTCCGAGAGCTGCGCGATCGCCTGCTCGCGGTCGCCCGTGATCTCGACAATCTGCGATAGCGGCACGAAGGCGTTCACGCCTTCGACGTTGACCAGTAGACCGCCCTTGTTCGAGCCGGTCACCCGCGCGTCGAAGACCTCCGCCTCGTCGAACCGCCGCTGCAACTCGTGCCAGCCCTGCTCGCCCCGCGCGCGGTCGATCGACAGCTCCAGCGAGCCGCCTTCGGACTCCGAATCGGTTACGAAGACGTGCACCGCGTCGCCGGTCTTCAGCGCCTCGCGCTCCGTGTCGGTGAGCGAACGCATCTCCTCATAGTGGACGACGCCCTCCGACTTGGCCCCCACATCGACGATCAACGCCGAGCCCGACCAGTGCACGACGATGCCTTCGACAATGTCGCCGCGTCTGGGGTTCAGCGGCTCCCGACCGGGTTCGGCCAGGAGTTCGTCCATGGTGGTGGGTTCGGATGCCCCCTCTTGCGGTGCCGCCGGGGGCGCGGGAGCGTTCGGATCGATGTCAGTACTGGGTGTGGTCAAGGGTTGGTGAGTTGGGACAGATGAGCTTTGCCAGAAGCGAAGTCACCCACCCCGGCTCCTTTCTGGGGTTTGCCGAATCGTACCACAGGGACAGGTCGCCCTAGCGCGATTCTCCTCTCCCCCCGCTCCGCGGGGGGAGATGTCACGGAGTGACAGCGGGGGCTCGCTCTATCTGGCCAGAACGAAAACCGCCCGACACATCAGCAGGTGTGTCGGGCGGTCATCTGAATCGAGCGAGCTGGCAATGGCCTATTTTCCGCAAGGGGTTGCCCCCCCAGTATCGTCGGCGCTGCGGCGTTTCACTTCCGTGTTCGGGATGGGAACGGGTGGTCCCACCGCGCTCCAATCACCAGCTCAAGTGGAATCTTAGCACGGAGCGATTGCTCAAGCTCCGTTCCGGGAGTCACAGACGCTCACCCGATCTAACGCGAAGGTGCAAGCGCGTCATCTCTTCCCCGCTTTCTCAGTTCCTAGCGCTCTCTCAGTCCGTAGAGGAATGCCGCTAGCGTAAACGGCGCACCGAGTTCTAACGGCCCCTCTAGGTCCAGCACGCCAAGCCCTGCAAGGACAATGAAAGCGACTGCCAGAATGCCAATCAAGTCAGGCGCAACCGTCTTGCTTACCCGATGCCACCTCTGCAGATAGCTCCGATTGTGACTGTGTTGCATTCCAGAAACCCGGCTTCTGCTGATCCACTCAGATCAATAACCCGGCTAGAGCCACCAACCGCGCCGTGAGCATGCTGTTTAGAAGCTCCAGTTTGACCGCCTCGATCTCCTTCTCGAAAATGATCACCTCAAGCTCTCCGAGGTCCCGGTCAACAGACGCCTCACGGTCCTCCAAGATCACGATCCTGCGGCCAAATTGAAGCGACGCGGCTCCTAGTTCGTAGTCAATGACTGACCTCCGGCTTATGGCGACACGCTCCTTCCCGTGTGCATCAGAATCTTTGTCGGCCGCGATGACGAAGATCGCACCAGAACATTGGCGGATCTGCTCAGCAACGGATTCAGAGATTGGCAGGCCTGCATGTCGTCTTTCGCCTCCGATGACGTAGGAGACCTGCCACTGGTCAAGGATTCCTCTCAGTTCTTCGAGGTGCCTCGCATCGCCGCTGTGAGAAATGAAGATTCTTGCCCGTTCCGCAGGGTCGCTACCGGAATCGACTGAAGCCGGTGTCTCGCCAGACCCCGTATCTGTCCGCGCAGCAGTCGGCCCCTCGTCCTCGGTAGCTGGTCCTTTGTTGGCCTCGGACAGACGTGGCGACGGCTCAACGGCCTCGCCAGGCAGGGAGCCTTGAAGGAATCCGTCAGCCTCTTCCAAGGAAAACCGAAATCGAGTCGCATTTCCTCGGCGGCCTAGGACCACCTCGCCTAGATCGGCACCTTGGGCGAGCTGAAAGAAACACAGAACCTGGAGATTCAGCGTCGTCTCGGAATCTGCTACTTCTTCACCGAAGTTCTCGTACCAATGGGCAGCCACCTCAGGCGCTGATAGGTAATCTTCTCTGCGGTTCACAACTCGCTCTACAACGGCCGTATAGGGAGCCAAGTCCCGCACGGCATCGCGCAAGGCACTGCTCCGGTATGCCCCAGATTCGCGTTCCGCTAGTCGCCCGCGTTCGGTGATTTTGAGTTTGCCACCCGCGTCCTCGATCAATCCCCACGCCTTGAGTCCGGCGAGCTTCCGGCCATCAAGTCGCTTCTTGTCCAAAACGGCGCGCGCCTCAGGGAGCGTTGCCCCCGTTGGTTTTCGGATTAAGTATCCGCAGACCGCATCAATGTCCTCAAGATTGGTCCGAACTGGTAACGACACCTTTGCCTCCTTACAGATGCCACATAAGATACGCGACATGCCTAAGAGTGTCAATGCTGTCGCCCATAGTCGCAAGTCGGCTGAGGTGGCCGATCCATTGATGCTATTCCCTGTGCGACGGATCGCGTGCCCTACCCCTAGCTAGATTGCCCTGGTCATCGATCCAAGAGAGCCGATGGGAAAGTCGCTTCTGTCACGCCATGCCCGTCCCCTTGTCGCCGTCCTCTTCGCACAACGTCAACCGTCACCCTCGACACATCGACCGCGATGTCGAGCATCCGTCCGCACACATGCGCCCAACGAACGGCAACCGCAAGGTCTGAAGTGGCCGACATTCAACCCCATCACCCTTCCCGGTCCCCCCGGGCCTATCAGGGGTCTCCCGGACCTGCACAGACGAGGCCTGCTCTCATCGAGACGAATCCCGACAAATCTGAACGCCAAATGCCCGAATACCCTGCCCACAGCAGCAAATCCGCCGTCAGATCCCGAAATCTCCCTCGACCCCAACCCCCTACGGCTCGATCAACCCACAGACCGCCCCCGCCGGGTCCCGAATCACCGCAAACCGGCCCTCGCCTAGCTCCCGCGGCCCATCGAGAATCTCACCGCCCAACTCCGTCACCCGCGCCACGCTGGAATCGAGGTCCTCAACGTTGATGTAGACCATCCACACCGGCGGGATCTTGGCATTGACCCCTCGCGCGTGGCAGACGCCTCCGACCGCCGACTCGCCGTCGGGGCCGAGCATCACGTAGTCGTCGTACTCGCCCATGCTCAGCGGTTGCGACTTCCAGCCCGCGACCGCGCTGTAGAAGTCGCGCACCTCGTCTGCGTTGCCAACCGTCAGATCCTGCCAGCCGATCCGCCCGGGGCGAGTGTCGGGAGCTTCCTCGTTCATCGCGTTCACCTCCACCGCCGGGGCTGGTGGAGCCGAGGGGATTCGAACCCCTGACCTCCGCCGTGCAAGGGCGGCGCTCTCCCAACTGAGCTACGGCCCCGGGATCCCCAGCCTAACGCCCCACCGTTCCCCGACTCGTTCGGGGACCAGCTTCGGGCTTGCTCTCCCCCGCCCTTGGCGGGGGGAGATGCCGAAGGCAGAGGGGGGCTCTCCGATTCGTTAACCTGCGAATGCGGGCACAAGCGTGCCGTGCCTCTGAACACACGCTGAAGGGAACCTACGGTGGCCACACCCGATGAATTCATGGACCTCCCCGGCCGCCTCATTGTGGTGGAAGGCATCGACGGCTCGGGCAAGAGCACACAGCTCGACCTGTTGCACAAGTGGCTGCGCAGCGAGGGCTACGTCACCGTCTTCACCGAGTGGAACTCCTCGCCTATCGTCCGCGACACGACCAAGCGCGGCAAGCGCAAGCAACTGCTCACGCCCATGTCGTTCAGCCTGATCCACGCCGCCGACTTCGCCAGCCGCACCCACGAGCAGATCCTCCCCGCCCTGCAGGCCGGCGTCGTCGTGCTCGCCGACCGCTACATCTACACCGCCTTCGCTCGCGACGCCGCCCGAGGCGTTAACCGCAAGTGGGTGCGCGACCTCTACTCCTTCGCCCCACCGCCGGACCTCGCCCTCTACTTCCACGTCTCCCTCGAGGAATCGATCCGCCGCATCGGCGCTGCGCGCGCCGAGATCAAGTTCTACGAAGCCGGCATGGACCTCGGACTCTCGGAAGACGTCAGCGAGTCCTTCCGCCTCTTCCAGGGGCGCATCTTGCAGGAGTACGACACCCTCTGCGACGAATACGACATCACCCGCGTCGACGCTCACCAGTCGCTGGTCAGCCAACAGGTACTCGTCCGCGATCTGGTCGAACCGTTGCTTCAGGGCATGCCCCGGCGAGAAGTCTCGAACGTGCCGACGCATCTACAGACCGGCTACGTCTCGCTCGCGGCCGGAGGTGGCCTGTGACCGCGGTCCGCTTCTACGGCGAGCCGCCGCCCGGCATCGAACAGGACTGGCTGCCCGGCCGCCTGATCGCGATCGAAGGCACCGACGGCGTCGGCCGCTCGACCATCATCTCCATCCTCAAGGACTACCTCGAAGCCAACGGCTGGGGCGTAGTCGACAGCGGACTGCGACGCTCGCCCCTCGTCGGACCGGGCATCGATCAGGCCAAGGAAGGCCACACGCTCGACCCGATCACGCTCAACCTGTTCTACGCCACCGACTTCTGGGACCGATTCGAGCGGATCATGCTGCCCGCCCTGCAGGCCGGCATGGTCGTCCTGGCCGACCGCTACATTTTCTCCCTGATGGCGCGCGCCATCGTCCGCGGCGCCGCCCGCGAGTGGCTCGAGCAGATCTACGGCTTCGCGCTGATCCCCGATCAAACGATCTACCTCGACATCGACGCCGAGGACCTCGTCCTGCGCATCCTCGAGCGTGGCTTCGACTTCTGGGAGTCGGGCGGCGACTACCTGCACGACCGCAGCATCTACGACGGCTTCATGCAGCACCAGCGCGAGCAACTGCATGAGATGTCGCGCATGGCCGACCGCTACGGCTGGGATGTGGTGGACGCGCGCGGCACGATCGAAGAGGTCTTCGAGCATGTGCGCCGAGCCGTCATGCCCACCGTCGAGAGCATGTCAAGGCCCTGAATTCTCACCTGCCGGGTCAATCAGCGCAGCCCGCGCGAGTGTATGCTGAGTCAGCTATCGCGCCGAGGTAGCTCAGTTGGTAGAGCACACGACTGAAAATCGTGGTGTCGGCAGTTCGACTCTGCCCCTCGGCACCATTCCCTTACCCGTCTACCTCAATGCATCCGCCAGGTACTCGACCACATGCCGTGGCTCTGCGTCGGTGAAGTGACCGATCTGCTGACGGCACGAGACCCCCGTAATGGCCACCGGCGTGCCCGTCGCTTCTCGTACCGCCGGGAACAGCCGCAGTTCGCCCATCTTGCGCGAGATCTCATAGTGCTCCGCCTCGAACCCGAACGAGCCGGCCATGCCGCAACATCCACTCTCGATCGCCGTCGCTGCGTATCCCGCTCGGCGCAGAACGTCGAGCGTCTGATCGAAGCCGACCAGCGCCTTCTGATGACAATGCGCGTGCAGCAATAGCTCGCCATGCCGACCCGCAAAGATATCGGCGGCGTCATCCCGCGCCAACTCCGAGGCCAGCCACTCGTCGAGCAGTAGAGCCTGCGACGCCACCGTCGAGGCCTCCTCATTCCGCAGCAGCAGTGGATACTCGTCTCGCAGGGTCAGCAGACAGGATGGCTCCGTCCCCACAATCGGTATCCCCGACTCGGCATGGTCCAGCAACGCCGAGACATTCCGCTGCGCCAGCGCGCGAGCGTCGTCGAGCAGACCCTTGGAGATCGACGGCCGTCCGCAACACGCCCGGCTCTCGACCCGAATCACGCGGTAGCCAAGCGCCTCGATGATCCGCGTTGCGGCGATCCCGACCTCCGGATGAACGAAGTTGGTAAACGTGTCGTCGAACAGGACGACATCGCCCTTCGTCTGCCGCTCAGCAGCGCGCCCGCGGAACCAGCGCTCGAATGTCTGACCTGCCAGCCTGGGAACGGGCCGCTGACCATGGACGCCCAACACTCGCAACGCCATCCTGGCAGGCGCGGTTGACGCGAGCAGATTCGCAAGCCGGGGCGAAACCGAGCCGAGCCGCAGCAGCGTGGCGATACTCGCGAACGCGCGATCGCGCAGCGGCACGCCGTGAGCCCGGTGTCGGTGCGCCAACACCTCGTACTTGATCTTGGCCAGGTCGACCCCCGAGGGACATTCGGCCTTGCAGGCCTTGCACTCGACGCACAGGTCGAGCGCCTCGTGCAACCGGTCTCCGGAAAGTTCCTCCAGCGCCATCGCGCCGTTCAGCACCTGTCGCAGCAGGTTGGCGCGACCACGCGTCGAGTGCTCCTCGTCTTGCGTGACCATGAACGACGGGCACATCCCGCCGTCGAACTTGCGGCAGGCGCCCTGTCCATTGCACATCTCCGCTGCCCGCGCCAGTCCGCCCTCCGAGGAGAAGTCGAGCCACCCGGACGGTTCGTGGTTGATCGTGTCCGGGCTCAGCCGCAGGTTGTCGCGGAACGGCGGGGTGTCGATGATCTTGCCCGGGTTGAGCATGCCCTCGGGGTCAAAGATCTGCTTCGCCTCGCGGAATGCGTCGACCAGCCTCGCGCCGTACATCTTCTCCATGAACGCGCCGCGCACGATCCCGTCGCCGTGCTCGCCCGACAGCGAGCCCCCGAACTCCACCACCAGGTCCGCAATCTCCGACGCCAGTGCTTCGGTCTGGTCGAGCCCGACCCGATCCTTGACGTTGACCACAGGTCGGATGTGCAAGCAGCCGGCCGCGGCATGTCCGTAGTAGCCCGCGCGGAGTCCCTTGGCCCTCACGGCAGCGTCGAAACGCGCCACAAACTCCGGCAGTCGTTCGGGAGGCACCGCCGTGTCCTCAACGAACGCGCCCGGTTTCGGATCGCCGTGCATCGACATCAGCAGCCCGAGTCCCGCCTGCCGCATCTGCCACATCCGCGCCTGCGCGGCCGAGTCGGTCTCAGTCACAAAGGCATAGCCCATGTCTCGCGATTCCAGCTCCAAGTGGATCGCCCGCAGTTGGTCATTCAGCTCCGCGTCCGTGTCCGCGAAGCACTCGATCAGCAGGATCGCGCCGGGATTGCCGACCACGAACTCCGCCAACGGCGCGTAGCCCACGCTGGAACGGCAGCGCTCGATGATGATCTTGTCGACCAGCTCGATCGCGGCCGGCGAGTGCGAGTTCGCCGCCACCGTCGCCTCGGCCGCCTCGATCAACGTGTGAAAATGCGCTGCCAGGATGCCGCGTTTGGCCGGCAGGACGGCAAGCTGGACGGTCGCTTCCGTGACCACGGCCAGCGTGCCCTCTGAACCGACGACCATCTGAGACAGGTTCACTCCGTCGGGATCGAGCAACGTCTCCAGGTTGTATCCCGAAACGCGGCGAGGAATGTCGGGAAAGCGATCCGCGATTTCACCACGCTCGCGGTCCGCCAGCTCCCGCAGATCCCTATAGAGACGACCCTCGCGTCCCCCGGCGTCGATCAGCGCCCGCAGCCGTCGCTCGTCAACCCGGTCGAAGCTGAGCTGCTCGCCGTCCGACAGGATCACGTCCATCGATTCGACGACATCGACGGTCTTGCCGTAGAGCCCGCTGTGCGTGCCGCAGGAGTTGTTGCCGATACCGCCGCCGATCGTCGCCCGATTCGCCGTCGACGGGTCGATTGGATAGTGCAAACCGAACCGACGCGCCGCCTTGTTGAGCTCGGAGAGCACGAGTCCCGGCAGCACGCGTGCGAGGCGACGGTCCGGGTCGATATCCAGGACAGCGTGCATGTGGCGAGTGAAATCAAGTACCACCGCGTGATTCACGCCCTGCCCGGCCAGGCTGGTCCCGCCGCCTCGCGGCAACACCGGCACACCGTGCGAACGCGCGACATCGACCGCGGCCGCCGCATCCTCCGGCGTACGCGGGAACACCACCGCCACCGGCTCCATCTCGTACAGCGACGCGTCGGTCGCGTAGAGCAGCCGCGACGGTCGGTCGACCAGGACATCGGTGGAGTCCGCAATGGCCCCACGAAGATCGTCGGCCAGCCCGGTCAGCGCGTTTGGGCCATTGTGCAGCATCGCTCGAGCTCGCCGAACCGAGTTGAAGCTCGACGGTTCGCGACCCTCGATCACCGTCCGCAGCTGAGCCCGCGAGGTCATGAGCTCAGGCTACTGTCCAGCCGATACGCGGCCTCGGAAGGATCGTCCGCCGACAGGATCGCGCTGCGCACCGCAACACCCCAGGCCCCGGCTTCGAGCGCCCGCGGAGCCGTCTCCGTCGTCATCCCTCCGATCGCATAACAGGCGACGTTGCCCAGCAGATCGCGCATGGTGCGGAGATGCTCCAGTCCGGCCCCCGCTCGGCCGGGGTGAGAATCCGTCTCAAAGATCGTCCCGACAATCGCGTAGTCAACATCGTCGGCCAGCGCCATATGCGTTTCCGATTCGTCGTGGACTGACCGTCCAAGCAGCGCGTATTGTCCGTCAGGCGTCTCGGCCGCGGCGGGCAGATGCAAGCCAATATCCAGAGCCTGCGCGATGTCCGCTCGATCGTTAACGATCAACATCGTCTGCGGTGGGACCCGCCGCTGGACCGCACGGATCACCGCGATCAGCTCGGCATCCGCGAGCTCCCGTTCGCGGAACTGCACCATCAACCGCCCTCCGACGCCATGAGCCGCGCGCACGATCACGTCCGGCATCGGTCTCCCCTGAGTGCCTTGCTGGTCGGCGATCAGCATCAGTCGGTGCAGAATCATGATTCGCGCCTGAGGAAGTGCCAGGGAATGGTGCGGCGCTCGACCAGCACGACCGCAAGGAAGAGCAGATAACTCAGCAGTGCCACGACGAAGATCGCGCCGAACACCAAATCTGTACGGAACGACAGTCGTGACTGCTCAAGGAAGATGCCCAGGCCATCCGTCGCGCCGGCCAGTTCGCCGAATATCGCTCCGAGCACCGCGTAGATCGCCGCGATCCGCAGACCGGTGAATAAATCCGGCAACGCAGCCGGGATCTTCACGTAGCGATACATCTGCCAGCGAGACGCACCGAATGTCCGCATCAGATTGATCGTCGTACGCTCCGTCGCCGCCAGGCCGGCCGCGAAGCCGAGCACGATCGGCACGAAGGTAAACAGCCCAATCACGATGATCTTGGGAGTCACGCCGAAGCCGAACCAGACAATCATCAGCGGCGCGACCACCGGGATCGGGATCGTCTGTGAGGCGACGATGATCGGATACAGGGCTCGTCGAACCGGCGTCGAAAGGTCAAGCAGTAGCCCCAGCACCAGCGCGCAGACAATGCTGATCGCGAACCCCGCCGCCACCTCCGACATCGTGACCAGTGAGTGCTCCCAGATCGAACCGGCCGATTCAACGCTCTCGCGAACAATCCGAACTGGGCCCGGAAGTGTTTGCGGACGGATGTCCGAGAGCCAGACGTAGATCTGCCAGCCGGCCAGGACGACCAGGACCAGACCCAGCGGAGCCGCGACGCTAGCGACCAGCTCGCGGCGAAGCGGCCGGCCGCTCACGCGATCACTTCCTCAACCTCGGTCTCGTGCCTCAGGTAGTCGATCAACTGGTGAGCCGCCTCGGTCTCCGCTGCGCGAGCGGTTCTGGGCCGAGGCAGATCAACTTCGAGGACCCTCATAATCCTTCCCGGTCGCGGCGACATCACGTAGACGCGGTCGGACAGCGCCACCGCCTCGTGTGGATCGTGCGTCACCAACAGCGCCGAGCCGCCGATCCGATTCCACGTCTCCGCCAGCCACGACTGAAGCTGTCCGCGCGTGATCGCGTCCAGCGCGCCAAACGGCTCATCCAGCAACAGGAACGGCCGACCGAGCAGATAGGTGCGCAGAAAACTTGCCCGCTGCCTCATCCCGCCCGACAACTCGTGCGGCCGCCGATGCTCGAACCCGCCCAGACCGAACTGCGGGAACATCTCCGCCGCCCGCGCTCGAGCCTCTCCTCGATCGACCCCCAGCACTTCCAGTCCCAGCGACACATTCTCCAGCACCGTCCGCCACGGGAACAGCATGTCCTCCTGCGGCATGTAGCCGAAGCGCTCCAGCCGCTCCTCCGCCGACGGCGTCTCGCCGTCAACCATGATCCGACCCGAGTCATGCTCATCAAGCCCGGCTACAAGGTTGAGCAGCGTCGTCTTGCCGCAGCCCGACGGTCCGACCAGCGCCGCAAATTCGCCATCGGCGACCGTCAGTGACACATCCACGAGCGCTTCGACGGCGAGCTCACCCGTTCCGTACCGTTTCCCGACGCCCTCAATCTCCAGCATCGAGCAGCGCTACTCTCGCGCCGCCTCGATGATCTCGCTATCGAAATGCCCCGACCAATCCGGCTCGGACGAAAGCGGATCCCCGTTCTCATCGGTCAGCAGACCGTTCTCATACAGCCAGCCGGGATAGCCCGACCATTGCGACAACGTCTGCGATCCCCAGCGCCCGTCCGACGCGAGATAGTACTCGTCCGCCAACAGACGCGCCGATGCGTAGACGAGCTCCGGATCCGGGAACGCGTCCTCGCCGGCCGCCTCGATCAGCAACCGACCCGCTTCGTCCGGCTCATCAATCGCGAACTCGTAGCCGCGCAGCGTGGCGCGCATGAATCGAACCAGCGCGTCCTCCTTCCCCTCCAACGTCTCGCCCGACGTAACCAGCAGCACGGCCGGACGGTCGGGCACGCCAAAGTCCGCGTGACGCCAGGTTCGGTACTTGATGCCCTGTCGATCCCAGTCCAGACCCTCCCAGGTGACGAAAATCTCCACGGCATGAACGCGACCGGCGAGAAGCGCGTCGTAGGCGCCGGTGTCCAGCACCACCAGCTCAGCCGTGCCCTCGCCCCCGTCGGCCTGGATCACCGTGCGCCACTGAGGCAACTCATACGGCAATCCCCAACCGGCATAGAGCTTGCCGTCCATGTCGCGCAGCCGCGCAATCGGACCGTCCTCCAACACGGCGATCTCCGTCGGACTCTTCTGCAGCACTGCGGCAATGCTGACCACGTCAAGTCCCTGCGCCCGCGAGAACGGCACGACCGTCGCGAACGAGAACGCCACATCGGCCACACCCTCGGCGACCAGCAGATCACCGTTCGTCCCGCTAAACGGCAAGATCTCGACGTCGATCCCTTCTTCTTCGTACCAACCCTGCGCCTGCGCGACGTAGAGCCCCGTGTGGTTCGTGTTCGGAGTCCAATCCAGTTGGACCCGGATCAGATCAGGCTCATCCTCACCGCAGGCGCTCAGCAACAGCGCCAATGCCAGCAGCGCCGATCCGAGAGCGACGGCTCCAGCTCGGGTAAAGCGCCTCACTGCGACTCGCCGTTCACCCAGGCCGAGTCGAAGAAGTTGTACTCAAGCTCCATCGCGGTGCGGAACTTGGTCGCGACCGAGGCCGAATCGTCACCGTGCTCGTCGAGCATCCCCATCACGATGTCGACCTTCGCCAGGTACTCCGGACCCGAGTACATGTTGATCCAGAAGTCGTAGCGGTCGTCGAACGGCTGATCGACGAGACGCGTGCCCAGCCATCCGTACAGCTTGGCGCACGGCGCCATCGCCGCGAGGTGCTCGCCCAGCGTGCCGGTGGACGCCGTGGCCAGCAGGAAATCCGTGTACGCCCGCGCGGCCGGCAGCGGCTGCACATCGTCGAGCGAGACGCCCAGTTCCGGCGCGGTCTTCTCATGCAGCGTGCCCTCGCTCAGGATCCCGGACAACAACGAGCCGAACTGCCGACGGGTCGCCCAGTCATGGGCTCGGATCGCGCCCCAGGCGTACGAGCGCGCGTACGCATCGAGGTAGAAATGATCCTGCTGCGCGAACAGGCCGTAGCGCGATTCGGACAGCGAGCCGTCGGCCAATCCGACGATGAACGGATGCTCCAGGCAGGCCTCCGCGAGGTCGCGGTTCTCATCCCAGAGGCGCACGGACAGTGATGACTGAGGCGGATCGGACATGATCAAACTCCTTGCTTCCAAAGGTGTTTCCAGAGGTGTTTCCAGAGGTGTGGCATTGACTTGGCGCTCACGACGTCTCCACAGGGGAGATCATCCCCTCCGAAGGCGATGATGCTTCGGCGTAGAACTTGCGCGGCATCCGGCCCGCGAGAAACGCGTCGCGCCCCGCTCGGGCGGCTGCATTCATCGCTCGCGCCATTTGAACCGGATTGCGCGAGCGAGCGACCGCCGTGTTCATCAACACGGCGTCGCAGCCGAGCTCGAACGCGATCGCCACATCCGATGCTGTCCCGACGCCGGCATCGACGATCACGGGAACGCTGGCGCGCTCCTTGATCAGCTGGATATTGTGCGGATTGCGAATCCCCAGGCCCGATCCGATCGGCGCGCCGAGCGGCATCACAGCCGAACAGCCGACATCTTCCAGCTTGCGCGCCGTGACCGGATCGTCGTTCGTGTAGGGCAAGACCTGGAATCCCCGCCGCACCAGTTCTTGCGCGCCCTCCAGCAGCCCTTCGGTGTCCGGCAGCAGCGTTTCCTCGTCCGCGATCACCTCGAGCTTGACCAGCGACACGCCCAGCGCTTCGCGCGCGAGCTCGGCGGTCAGGATCGCGTCGGGCGCGGTGAAACAGCCGGCCGTATTGGGCAGCAGGCCGTAGCCGCGCTCCGTCAGCAGCGTGTAGAGATTGGTCGGATCGGAGCCGTCGGCCGAGCCGACATTGACCCGTCGCAGCGCGACCGTCACCAGCTCGGTGCCGGACGCTTCGAGCGATGCGAGCAGCGTGTCCTGCGATGGGTAGCGAGCCGTGCCCAGGATGATCCGCGAGTGCATCTCGCGGCCGGCCAGGGACCAGGTGTCCTTCTCGATCGTGTCGTTTGCCGAGCTCATCGATCCACCTATCCGCCTATCCGCCCTGTTTCGCGCCGACGATGTCGATCCGGTCGCCGTCGGCGATCTTGGTCCGGCTCCACTCGCTGCGCGGGACGACCGACATGTTGATCGCCACCGCAATGCCCTGCTGCTCAGCGTCGTAGCCAAGCTCGCAGAGCGCTTCGGTCAACTGCTCGTGCTCGAGCATCACCGCATCGCCGTTGAGCGTCACTTCAAGCGTCGCCTGCGGCCGTGTCATGATGCCGCCTCCGTGTTCACTCGCGGTTGTCCGAGGCGTTCCAACCCGTACGGCTCAAGCATCTGGGGCGCTTCGCCCGAGTCCATCGCTTCGGCGAGCCAGTGTGCCGTCGCAGGGGCCAGCAAAATGCCGTGCTGGAAGTGACCCGTCGCGATCCAGAGGCCCGGTTGGCCTGCAGGTCCGATCACCGGCGCGTGGTCAGCCACGGCCGGTCGCAGGCCCACGCTGTGCTCTTCCAACTCCAGCTCGCGAATCCGGGGGATCAGTTCCGCCGCACGGTCAAGCAGTGCTTCGCGGGCCTCGTCGGTGGCGGTGAGATCCCAGCCGGCCTCCGGTTCCTTCGTCGACGCCACGATCAGCTCGCCGTCGCGGCGCTGCGCGAGACTGACGTTGGTCGTCCGGATCACCCGGTCGATGATCCTCGGCCCACGCAGACGCAGGAGCTGACCCTTCACCGGCCCGACGCCGGTGCTGGCGAGCGGCCCGGTTTCCCCATGCGCCGACGCCACGATCTCATCGCACCACGGTCCGGCCGTGATCAGGACGTCTCGTGCCTGGACCGAGTCGTCCTCCCCCGAGTCTTCATCCGCCAACCGCACGTTCCACGCACCCGCCGCCTCGTCGTACCAGCCGCCGACCGCCGCGCGATCCGATTGCAGGCCGACCCTGACGTACCTGATCCCTCGCTCCAGCGCCGCGAGCAGCCGGCGAGGGTCGATCTGGACATCTTCGTCTACCAGCAAGCCGCTCAACAAGCTGCCCGGGAGTTCGGGCTCGATGTTGAAAATCTCACCGGCCTCGACTCGCTGCGAGCGCCGCCCGCGACGCAGTCGCTCCTCGTGCAGCGCCTCCAACTGCGCGTCTTCGTCGGCGCTTCTCGCGACCCACAATGTGCCGTCCGTTCGGTAGCCCGAACTCCGGCGGCCGATTGACTCCACCTTGGCAACGAACTGCGGATACCTGCGCAAGCTGTCGAGCTTGAGCGGGAAGATGGCATCGTCCTCGCCGACCGGCAAGGTGGCGGTCCCCAGCAGGCCGGCGGCGACCCGACTGGCCTGGCGGCCCGGCTGAGCCCGCTCGATCAGGGTCACTTTCCGACCGCGTCGGGCCAGCTCGAACGCGCACGTGAGTCCGATCACCCCGCCGCCAATGATCGCCACATCCCAGATCCGCTGCTCGCTCATCCCGCTGCCTCCTGCTGCCGCTCGGCAACCAGACGGTCGATGCCGAATGGCTCCACCTGTGCTGCAACACGTCCGCTCGTCATCAGTTCGGCCACGAAATGCGCCGTACTCGGCGCGAGCAGGACGCCGCCGCGATAGTGTCCGCCGGCGATGAAGAGGCCGTCCGTATTCGTCGGGCCGATCACCGGCTGGTGATCGCCCACCGCCGGACGCAACCCCACGTCGATCTCGCTCACGTAGAGGTCGTACAGGCCCGGCAGAATCTCGAACGCGTAACGCAACAGATCCAGCGTCCCTCCTGCCGTCGGCTCCATGTCGAAGCCCTGTTCCTCCTCCGTCGCGCCGAGCAGCAGTTCGCCCCCCTCGCGCGGGACGATGTAGACGTCGCTGTTACGCAGCACCCGATTGACCAGCGGCTGACCCTTCAGATGCACAATCTGCCCCTTGATCGGCCGCATCCCGATCCGAGGCAGCGGCGTCGCCAACCCATCCTCCAGCCAGACCCCCGCCGCGAGCAAAACCTGCTCCGCATGCAGCGCAGAGGTGCCGGCTTGCTCCTGCACCACCAGTTCCAGCCGACCGCCGGTCTGCTCAATGCTGCCAACGCCGGTGTGTTCGACAATCTCCACCCCCACCGCGCAGCACGCAGCCTCGAGCGCTGCCACCAGTTTCCTCGAGTTCACCTGGTGGTCGGACTCCACCAGCAATCCGCCGATGATTCGCGGCGACAGGTACGGCTCGATCGCGCGCGTCTCGCGACCGGTCAGACGTTTGGCCGGCAGACCCCGCTCCTCCTGGATCTGGCAGAGATGATCGAGCTCCAGTTCATCGTCCCGGTGCCGCGAGACCCAGAGCGTGCCATCGTCCCGGTACTCGCATGAGAGCCCGCCGGCGGATTCGACATCGGAAATGAACTGCGGATATCGGCGCAGGCTGTCGAGCTGCAGTTCAACCAGCTCCGGCGGAGTCAACTCAACCTCGAACGAGGGCGTCAACATCCCCGCCGCCACCGTCGACGCGCCGAACCCGACTGCCTCCCGCTCCACCACCGTCACCGAGCGCCCTCGCCGCGCCAGTTCAAACGCGCACGAGAGGCCAATCACGCCGCCGCCGACAATCGCAACGTCGGTCAATCGCGAGTCTCCGCTCACGAGAGCACCCGCTCAATCTCCCCGGCGAACGCTCGGCACGATGCCTGAGGGTCCTCTTGACAGACAATCGCCGACAGCACCGCCACCCCGTACGCCCCGGCGGCAAGCACGTCGCCAACCCGATCGGCCGTGATGCTGCCAATCCCGATCACCGGCTTCTCGACCGCCGCACAAATCTCGCCGAACCGTTCCAGCCCCAACATCGGCGCAGCACGATTGCCCTTCGATGTCGTCCCGAACACCGGACCGACGCCGAGATAGTCGACCGGTTGCTTCGCCACCTTGACCGCCTCGTCGACCGAGTTCGCAGTCCCACCGATGATCGCCTCGGGCCCCAGAATCTGGCGAGCCACGTACGCAGGAATGTCCTCTCTCCCCAGGTGGACCGCCGATGCTCCGACCGCCGCCGCAACGTCCGCCCGGTCGTCGATCAGCAGCGTCGTGCCGAACTCGCGGCAGGCGAGGCTCATCAGCACCGCCACTCGCATCATCTCCTTCGTCGACACCTGCCGTTTCTCGCGGTACTGAACCACATCCGCGCCACCGGCGGCCGCAGAGGCGGCGAGCTCGACGTGACTGAACCGGTCCTGCAACACCTCGTCGGTGATCACGTGCAAGCGGCCAACGTCAGTCATGGAATCCGCCCCATTCGCCGTTCCAGAACGGCTGCGTCGGACCCACGCCGTGCCCCAGATCGATGCCGTAGCGAATCGCCTCCGTCAACCAGAACTTGGCGCTCAGCACGCATTCGTGGAGCGGCCACTCCTGCGAGTAAGCCATCCGCGCAGCGATCGCCGAGGCGTAGGTGCAGCCGGTCCCGTGCGTGTGTTTGGTCTCGATCCACTCGCGTTCGATCAGGTGCGCCTCGTCCTTCATGACCAGCACGTCGGTCCCCGGCGACTCAGCGAGGTGTCCGCCCTTGACCAGCGCGGCGGACGCGCCCATCTCAAGCAGCGCTTGCCCGGCACGCTTGGCCTCGTCAATCGTCTCGACCGAGATGCCGGTCAGCCGCTGGGCCTCATGCGTGTTCGGAGTGATCAGCGTGGCCAGCGGGACGATGCGCGCCTTGAATGTCTCGACCGACTCATCGCCGAGCAGGGGAAACCCTGTCTTGGAGATCATCACCGGGTCGACCACGATCTTCGGTGGGCGCCGAGCCGCGAGCTCGTCGGCGACGGTGCCGATCATCTCCGCGTCGCCCAGCATCCCGGTCTTGACGACATGCACGTTGAGGTCGGAGAAGACCGACTCGATCTGCTCCCGCACGATGGCGGTCGGAAGCTGGTAGGCATCCTGCACGCCGAGCGTGTTCTGCGCGGTCACAGCCGTGATCACCGTCGCGCAATAGCACGCGTAGAACTGCGAGGTCGCCTTGAGGTCGGCCTGGATCCCCGCCCCGGCCGACGAATCGGATCCGGCGATCGAGCAGACGACGCGCATGTCGAGCCCCCGCTGAAGGGCGATCGGTTGTCGTTCGGGCGGGCCTGAAAGCTGCTGCGCTCCCTGCGCCGGCATTACCCGGATCAGGTTCGGCGGGTGTGTTCTCAGGCCCAGACCCCGTCACTCGACGGTCGGACCACCCCGGCTTTGTTGAGGGTCAGGTTAACACACGGGGAGCGTCACGCGCCTTTGTTTTGAGCTCTGACTATGACCGGCGACCACCGGAACATGCGCACGCTGATCCTGGTTCCGAGCGCGTTGATCCCGCCGAGGGAGACCAGCCCGTAACTGCTGACGCCGCCGAAGGCGACCACGCCGACCGAGTTGAAGCCGCCCACGGCGACGAGGCCGATCGAGTTTGCGCCGCCGATGGCGACCAATCCGATCGCGTTCCAGCCGCCGATGGCGATGAGTCCGATGCCGTTAGCGGAGCCAACCGCGAAGATGCCGATTTCCGAGGTCGGCACATCGTCGAGGATGCCCCACTGGGTCAGACCGAACAGGACGACGAAACCTGCGGCCATGACCATGGCCCAAAGGAAGGTGACGCCCTGCGCGGTTTGACGTTGGTGCTCGTCCGTGTTGGCATCTGTGGGTGGAGTTGGCTCTGTCGACATGGCTGCTTCCTCTCGCTTCCGCACTGGCGGCAAGATAGACAAACGAGACCGCCCTCACGGGCGGCCTCATTCGTTCCGACCTGAGAGGTCAATTAGTCGTCCGACACCAGCACCAGCGTGCCCGTCGTCGAGAGCGTCCCGCCGGTGCCGTTGACGATGCAGCTTCGCGCACTGGTCTGCTTGCCCGGGTCGCCGGAGAAACCACCGTCCTCGGCCGTCCCCGAGAGCTGACGGTACGCCTCGACCAGCAACTGCATGCCGTACATGCCGGAGTGGTTGAAGCTCAGGCCGCCGCCGTTGGTGTTGATCGGCAGCCGACCACCCGGAGCCGCGTGGCGGTCCTTCCACAGCGCAGGGCCTTCGCCCGCCGGCGCCAGACCGAGCATCTCGGCCGTGATCCCGGCGGTCACGGTGAACGAGTCGTAGATCATGGCCATTTCCATGTCCTCGGGACCCATCCCCGCCATCCGATAGGCGGCCGACGCTGAGCGACCGGCGGATGTTTCGGTGAAGTCGGGCATCTCGAGCATGTTCCAGTGCGAGATGCTCTCGCCGGCGCCCGCGATCCACACAGGCGGCGTCTTCGACGTTTTGGCTATCTCGGGGCCGGTGATCAGCACCGCGCCGCCGTGGTCGGTGACCAGGCAGACGTCGAGCAGCTTGATCGGCCAGGAGATCGGCCGCGAGTTCATCACGGTGTCGACCGTGATCGGCCCGCCGAAGGTGTGACCGCGCTTGCCGCCGCCCCACTCGCCCTGCTCCAGCGGCGGCAGATCGCCTTCGCCGGCCTTGCGGTACATCACCGCGCGCGGGTTCAGCGTCGCCCATTCGCGAGTCACCACGGCGATCTCGGCAAAATCTTCCTGCGTCGTGCCGTAGCGCGACATGTGCCGGTTCATCGCGTGCGAGTACCCGGTCGGCGCGCCGCCCAGGCCGTAGGCCGAGGTGTGCTGCGTGCCCGGATCCCACGGGTCGCCGCCGCCGAAGGGACGTCCCGTCCCCTTGCCGCCTGTGAACCGCTGGCTGAATCCCATCTCGCCATGGGTGACGAGCGCGACATTGATCACGCCGGCGTGGATCGCGGCCAGCGCGTGATGCACGTGCATCTCAAACGAGCAGCCGCCGACCGCAGTCGTGTCGATGTACTTCGGGTGCAGCCCGAGATACTCGGCGATTTGCGGCGACCAACCGGCGGAAAAAATGCCGTCGATCGCGGCGATCGGGATGCCCGTCATCTTGCAGACGTTGTTGATCGCCTCAATGTGGAGAGTCAGCGACGACTTGGGAGTCGCCGGGTAACCGATGTCGTTGGCTTCGGCCGCGCCGATGATCGCGGCGGCCTTTGATGCTTCACCAGGCATGATCTGCTCCTGAATGTTCCTCAGTTATGTCGTTTGGTCGCGCCTAGACAGGCCGCCAGAAGGGGATGTGGACGTCTTCGGACGCCTCTTCGAACTCAATCTGCACCGCGGCGCCGATCTCGATCGAGTCGGGATCGTTGGGGTCGACGCCCTTGAGCACGGTCAGCATCCGGTCGCCCTCGGCCAGGTCGATGTAGGCCGTCACATAGGGAACCTCATCGCCCCAGCCGCGCGCGACGAGGCCGCGGTTGTTCTGCACGGCGAAGGTGTGAATCGTGCCCTTGCCGGTGGCCTCGACCCAATCGATGTTCATCGAGTGGCAGAACGGGCAAATCACCCGCGGGTACCAGTGCACCCGGTTGCAGTCGGAACAGCGGGGCAGCATCAGCTTCCCCTCTTTCGCCCCGTCCCAGAATGGCTGCGAGACCGGATCGGGACTCGGAATCGGCTTGGTGTACTCAGCCACCGCGCTCCCCTCTCAACAATCGCTTGTATGGGCCGCACAGCAATCCGCCGCGCGAACATCGCTTGACAACGTGATGTGATTCACGCAGCCCGCAGTGTACCAGCGACCCCAACCCCCAAACCCACCCCCGCACGAACAATGTTGCCCCCCGAAGGCGGGGCCCGCAACAGCAACCACCCCCCGCACAACCTGAGCCCGCGACGTCGCCCTAACGAAGCCACCCCCGCACCCCCACAAAGTCGCCCCCGCGAAGGCGGGGGCCCGCACCGACAAACGCACAGAGCCGCCATCCGACTTCGGTCTTCCGATTTACAGGGACGTACTGCACCTCGGGCTGACGGCCGCCGTTCCTACCGGCACGAAAAGGGGCGACCGCGTGGGTCGCCCCCTCCAATAGGTTTCCGCTGCGGATCGTGGCTCAGCGAGCCCGGAAAAACGACTCGTTGAACATGCTGTAGACCGGCGAGAGCGAATTCGCCACCGCGCGACCGGGGCGCAGTTGACGGACCTGCTTGACGCGGTCCACCACCTGCTTTCGCTGACGCTGACGCTGCTGCTCCCGCTGGGCCTGCCAGCGGCGCCGAGCCACTTCGCGCATCTGCCGCTCCGTGGCCACCCGCTCGGCAGTGGAACTCGGCGCGAAGGGGTTGGGTTCGGGCGGGACATTCATCTCGTCACACTCCATGGTGCGGGGGCGGTTGAGCAGCGTCACGGCGACGCGATTCTTCGCCTCCAATTCCGACGCTATGTCGAATAGACCGACCCGGCGTGAGCGATTTGTCACCGCACGATTAACCGCTCACGGCGAACACTTCGCTTGACAAGCAGGCGTCAGACTGGCGATACCCTGCCACACAGTCCAACCAACCCAACCAACGAAGCCGCCCAGGAGCTCGCCATGCTGAAGCAGTTTGCCGTCCCCGAAGAGATCGCCGTCCGTATCCCCGGCGACGCCATGCGCGGCGCCGTCCACGAGATCTTCACCGCCTGCGGCATGCCCGATGACGACGCCACCCGCAGCACCGACACGCTGCTCTACGCCGACCTGCGCGGCATCGACTCGCACGGCGTCTCCAACATGCTGCGCTTCTACGTCGCCGGCTTCCAGTCCGGCGACATCAACCCCACGCCCAACTGGACGATCGAGCGAGATGCGCCGGCCGCCGCCACGATCGACTGCGACCGCGGTCTCGGTCTCACCGTCGGGCCGCAGGCGATGGAACTGGCGATCGAGAAAGCTCGCAACCAGGGTGTCGCCACCGTCGTCTGCAACAACGGCCGACACTTCGGCGCCGCCGCCTATCACGCGGCGATGGCGATCGAGCACGACATGATCGGCCTCTCCATGACGGTCGGTGGCCTGCTCGTCGCGCCGACCCACGGCGCACAGGCGATGGTCGGCCTTAACCCGATGAGCATCGCCGCCCCGGCCAACGAGGAAGCGCCGTTCATCTTCGACGCCTCAATGTCATCCGTCGCCGGCAACAAGATCCGCCTCGCGCAGCGTCTCGGCGAGGACCTGCTGCCCGGCTGGGTCGCCACCGCCGACGGCACCCCGATGATGGAGGCAGGCCAGACACCGGACGAGTTCCTCATGCTGCCGCTCGGCGGCACCCGCGAGATCGGCTCGCACAAGGGCTATTCGCTGGCCGTGATGATCGACATCCTCAGCGGGATCATGGCCAACGCCGGCTCGGCCCTCTTCCGCTTCAACGGCGTCGGACACCACTTCACCGTCTTCAACATCGCCTCGTTCACCGACGTCGACGAGTTCAAGGGCCACATGGACGAATACCTCCAGGCCCTGCGCGAGACGCCGACCGCTCCGGGAGAAGAGCGCGTCATCTATGCGGGACTCGAGGAGCACGAAGCGGAGATAGACCGCTCCGAACGCGGCATCCCCTATCACCCCGAGGTGATCGAGTGGTTCCGCTCAGCGTTCGGCGACCTCGGAATCCGCGACCACTTCGCCGGCATCGCCTGACTCGGAGTCTGAGTCCGGGCCAGAGTCCGAACGACCTCGCTCCAGCGCGACCTCGCGCATCGCGCGGCTGATCGTGCTGAACGACCAGATCATCAACACCGCGCCCAATCCCCAGCCCAGCGGCAGGCGGATGACTGCGTACGTGCTCGCGCTGACTTGATCCAGGATCCACCAGCGCAACACCCCCGCCAGCGCGATGTACAGGCCCCACACGATCGTCAGCCGGATCCAGACGCGGTGGTCGGCGGGCATCCGCTCGCGGATGTCGGGGAAGGTCTCGCGTACCAGCGCGCTGACGATCGGCCGGCCGAGGAACACGCTGAGCAGGAACACGCCGCCGAGCACGAAGTTGTCGACGAAATCGCGCGCCCAGTACACCTTGCCATCCCCCTCGATCAGCCCCCAGACTCCGAAGCCGACGTTGAAGGCCACGCTGAACACCATCAGCCAGCGCACGACCCGAATCTGCGGACGCAGCCGCCGCTGGACCAGGTAGACCACAACGCCCACGACCACCGCCGCCGCAATCGCGGCGCGCACCCCGGCGATGGCGTCGAATACGAGGTAGGAGAGCGTCGGCGCAGCGCCGAGCAACGCGACCGGGTCGACCTGAGGAATCCCGTCGGCCTTCTTCACCCACCCCGGCAGTTCCGCCTCAGGAGCCTCAGAATCGCGCTTCATACCGCCCACGATTCCCCTCTCTCGCCGGCCCCGCTCCCCCGCTCTTCCCCTCTCCCCCCGCTCCGCGGGGGGAGATGCCGAAGGCAGAGGGGGGGTGCCTCCAGCCTCCGCGATCGCTCCGCAACATCAGAGAGGCCCCAACGCCTAGTGCTTCCACAGAGGCGAAGCGACGTTCAGCGAAACATCCGCAGCCGACTCGCAGACCGCCTTGATCGTCACCGTCTGCACAACCTCCGCCTCGGGCGACGAGCGCGCGTGCTGCTCCGGATACCAGTTGACCTCGGCGATGCCCCACTCGTCCGAGTCGACCGTCCGCTCGCGACCCCCGGCCGAAGCCAGCGTCCCCGGCCCGTTCTCGATCGTGAACGCCACGGGCGCCCCGGCCAACGAGCCTTCGCGGCTGCTGATCGACGCCGACACCATCCGGTAACCGACCTCACCCCGGTCGGCCATGCGCACGCTCACTTCAATCGTGTCTTCCGGCATCGCCCCACTCCTGAACTTGCTCAATGGCCTCAGCCTACCAGCGACCCGCGCCCCTCAAAGTCGCCCCCGCATCCCTCAGAGTCGCCCCCGCGAAGGCGGGGCCTGCCCCGCTCCCTTTCTCCCCCCGCTCCGCGGGGGGAGATGCCGAAGGCAGAGGGGGGCTCCGACCACGAGCCGACAAAGACGAGCCCCAACAGCGCCGCATCCGATATCGTTCGAGATGCCAGACCCTCAACTCACCGGAGTCCTCCAATGGTCCGCATGGACGACCTGCACCCCGATATGGCCAACAACCTGCTCAACCTCCCCCTGCCGGAGATCGAGCCGCAACCCTGGATCACGCCCAGGCCACTCGCCGACTCGACCGTGGCGATCGTCACCACCGCCGGCCTGCACCCCGCTGGCGACCGACCCTTCAACCCGGGCTCCAACGAGTACCGCCTCATCCCCGGCGACATCGACTACGCCGACCTGCGCATGTCCCATCTCTCCGTCAACTTCGACCGCTCCGGCTTCCAGCAGGACATCAACACCGTCTTCCCGCTCGAACGACTGCGCGAGCTCGAGGCCGACGGCGTCGTGGGCGGCATTAGCCGCTACCACTACTCGTTCATGGGCGCCCAGGCCGACCCGACCAATCTCGAGTCGACCGGCGAGGACATCGGACGTCTGCTCGCCGAAGACGGCGTCGACGCCGCCTTCCTCACACCCGTTTGACCGTTCTGCACGCGCTCCGTGTGTGCGCTCAGCCACTACATCGAACGCGGCAGCAACGGCCGCGTCGCCACAACCGGCATCTCGTTAATCCGCCGGCATCCCGAGGGCATGAAGCCGCCGCGTTCGCTCTGGGTCCCGTTCCCCCTCGGTCGCCCGCTCGGCTCGCCCGACCATCCCGACTTCCAGCGCGACGTCCTGCGCTCGGCGCTCCAACTGTTGGAGTCCGCCACAGAGCCCACGATCGCCGACTACCCGCACGACGCGCCCATCACCGGCGACGACCCGTGGGCCTGCGCGATCATGGTCACACCGCCCGAGCCGGCCGACGAAACCGAAGCGCTGCGTGACCAGCTCATCGAAGAGATCCGCCAGCTCGCGCCCTGGCATGGCGAGTCGATCAAGCGCCGCGGCCGTACCACCGTCGGGATCAGCGGCGCGACCGTCGAGCAGATGGAGCAGCTCGCGACGCTGCTGGCAGACTTCGCCACCGGCGCCGAACCCTCCGACACCGCGCAAGGTGATGAAGTCGACTGGAATCACCCCATGCCGGTCCGGCTCAAGTTCGCCTCCGACGACCTCCGAGCCTTCTACCACGAATCCGCCACGGCCCAGCCCGGCGCCCCGTACCCCACCGACGCCGACCTCAACGATTGGCTCTTCAACCAGACCCTCCTCGGCACGGTCCTCCGCCAGATCGTTGGTCGAATGCGCCAGAGCGAAGACCGCCGCGTAGCCGGCCTCGTCATCGGAATGATCCCCGCCGGCTTCGCCCGCGCCCGCTAGCCACCAAAAGCTCCCCCGCTGGGGCAGCTGCCACGAAGTGAATGAGGGGCCCTCCGCCGCACCACGAGTCGCCCCCGCGCAGGCGGGGGCCGAGCCTACGCCGGACGCAGCGGATCATCCGCATCAAATGGATCCGTAAATCCGGTCCCCACCTCCGACAGATCCCCCTGCAGATCATCCCCACCCGGCGCAAACCCAAACGACAACCAGCTAACGATCGCCGTGAACGCACTCAGCGCCTCGCGCTCCGAGAAAGTGCAGTGACCCGCCCGACGTACCGCCTGCACCACGAGATTCCGCTCCCACCCTGACTCCCGCACCATCCGCTGATAGTCGCGATCCAGGTGAATCGGAGTGAACAGGTCGCCCGTCGTCTTCATCGCCAGCATCGGCACGCGCAGCTCACCAGTAGGAATGCCAACCCCCAGATCGTGACGTCGGCCCGGTTCCGAGGCAAACCGAATCACTTCCTCGTTCAGACGCTGCAGATCAACTCCCACCGCCAAATCAGCGGAGTAGATGTGCTCGCGCGTATCCGCCGGCGGCAGATCATCGGAGACCGAGATGACCTCGCCGGGAGCGAACGGGCTGCCCTCGATGATGTTGGGCCACAGCGTCACGCCGAGACTGAACGCGATACTCCACTGCTGCCGCAGACCCTCCTCGAAGCCCCAACGCTCGCCGCCGGTGAAGTCCATAATCAACGCGGCGAACTGCTCGCCCAGCGGCGTCAGACGCAGCCCGCCATCGTCCGACGTGCCCAGCGCGCTCGCCCACTCAAGCATCCCTGCGACATCGACCTGCTGCGGCGCATCGCCAATCAACCAGTGCGCCAGCGCGTGCCAGGCCACCGTGTAGTCCACGACCCACACATTGCCCATCGCCGGACAGAACGCGAGCGCCGCAGTGACCTCCTCGGGAAACTCCTGAGCCATCAGTTGCGCCGTCGCACCGCCCATCGACCCGCCAGCGATGTACGTGCGTCTCGGCGGACGAGCAACCTCCGCCACCCGATCCTTGACCCGCAGCAGCTCGTCCACCCCCAAGCCGGGCACGTAGCCGTTCACCCGGTACGTCGATGTCGCCCAGCCGTATCCCTGCCCGATGATCACATCGCGCGCCGGAATGTCGTCGAACGTCAGACGGCGGCTAAAGCCCGTCCCCTCCTCGTTGAGACCACGAAACCCGTGCGCCCAGAGCACCAGCTCCCCGTTCCACTCCTCCGGCAGCTCGATCCGGTAGCCCGCGCCCTCGATCTCGCCAAAATCCACCCGCGCGCCCGGCACCGGATCGAACGCCGGATCCTCCAGCTCGTAGTCCCCCGTCGGCACGTCCGGCACCAGCACGCGCCGCTCGGCCGGCGGCTCCGGTTGCTCAACCTGCTGCACCTGCTGGGACTGCCGGGACTGCTGGACCCGTTGCGGCTGTACGACCTGTTCTGCCTGTGGCTCCGGCTGAACCTCGACCGCTTGCGGCTGTTCGGCGGCGGCCTGCGCTTCCGCAGCCGGCGAGCCCTGCTGAGCCGCCTGTTGCCGCTGAGGTTCCCCTGCTTGCTGGACCTGCTCCTCGACAGGTTGCGGCGCCGCCTCAGCTTGCGGCGCTGCGACAGATTGCGCAGGTTGCGGCTGCGGCGCTGCCTCATCCTCGCCGCAGCCCACCAGGACCAACGCGGCGACCCCACTGCCGGCCGCGCCGAATCGTTTCAGCAAGTCGCGGCGGCTCAGTGTCATGCGCAATTGCCCAAGCATCAGGTCGCAGCTATGTTCGGTATCGACGGTATCCGACATCCCTCACCCCTGGACCCAAGCGGCTGGCGAACATGAACATCCACGAATATCAGGCCAAGCAACTGTTCAAGGCTCGCGGCGTCCCCGTACCCGACGGCGGTGCGGCCACGACCGAGCGCGAGGCCCGCGAGCTGCTCAAGGAACATGGCCCCGATGTCGTGATCAAGGCCCAGGTCCACGCCGGCGGACGAGGCAAGGGACGCGTCGTCAAGCGTGACCGCGCCAGCCGCACCTACAACGACCTGCGCCGCGATCCGGAACGCCACGAAGGCCAGATCGTCGGACGCCGCCGAGGTGGCGTCCGATTAGCCAGCGGCGTCGAGGAAGCGCTCAAGGAGTTCCGTCCGCTCATGGACAAGGACAGCCGCCTCGTCAGCGTCCAGACCGGCGCGGACGGCGTAACGATCTCGGCCGTCCTGATCGAAAAACAAACCTCGATCGTCAGGGAGTACTACTTCTCGATCCAGGTCGATGGCGCAAACGGCCAGCCGCTCATCGTCGCCTCCGCAGAAGGCGGACAATCGATCGAGGAGGTCAACCGCACCAATCCCGGCGCCGTTCTGCGCGTGCCGGTCGATCCGGTCGAAGGCTTCCCAGCCTTCCGCGGCCGCTCGCTCGCCAACCAGCTCGGACTGCCCTCATCCGCGATCCGTCAGGCAGGCGACATGTTCGCCAACCTCTACCGGGTCTTCAGCGAGATGGACGCGTCACTGGTCGAGGTCAATCCCTTCGTGCTCACGTCCGAGGGCGCCGTGATGGCCATCGACGGCAAGGTCGGACTCGACGACAACGCCTCCTTCCGCCACGGCGGCTACGAGGCCTGGCGCGACCGCTCGCAAGAAAACCCGACCGAGATCGAGGCCGAAGAGGCCAACATCGGCTCCTACATCAAGCTCGACGGCAACATCGGCTGCGTCGTCAACGGGGCGGGCCTCGCCATGGCCACGATGGACACCCTCAAGCTGCACGGCGGCGAGCCCGCCAACTTCCTCGACATCGGCACTGTCAACCGCAAGGACCGCGTCGTCGAGGCCCTGCGCATCATCGTCAACGACCCCGACGTCAAGACCATCTTCATCAACATCTTCGGCGGACTCGCCCGCGTCGACATCGTCGCCGAAGGCGTCGTCGACGCGGTCAACGAACTCAACATCCAGCAGCCGCTGGTCGTCAGACTGAACGGTTCGAATGTTGAGGAAGGCCGCCGAGTCCTGCACGACTCCGGCATCGCCGTCGAAACAGCCGACGAACTGGGCGACGCCGCCGCGCTCGCGGTCGAGGCCGCAAACTCCGGCCGGCGACGCAGCCGCTCCAACAACTAGACGCAAACCGCACCGGACAGCTCCCAACCAGGAACCGCATGAGCATTCTCCTCAACAACCGCACTCGACTGATGATCCAGGGCCTCGGCAACGAGGGTCAGAATCAGATCCGCCGCTCGCTCGACTACGGCACCAGGGTGGTCGCCGGCGTTCACCCGGGCTTTCGCGGCGGCGACAGCTTCAGCCACGCCAACCACAGCTTCCCCGTCTTCCCCACCGTCGCCGAAGCCGTCGAGCAGACCCAGGCCAACTGCTCCATCATCTACGTCCCAGCGCCCGGCGCGGCCGACGCCATCCTCGAAAACATCGCCGCCGAAATCCCGCTGATCGTCTGCATCACTGAAGGTGTCCCCGTACACGACATGATCCGCGTCCGCACCGCGCTCGCCGGATCGAAGAGCCGATTAATCGGCCCAAACTGCCCCGGCATCATCCAGCCCGCATCGAACTGCCGCGTCGGCATCCACCCGCCCGACGTGTTCATGCCCGGCAATGTCGGCGTCGTCTCTCGCTCGGGAACCCTCGTCTACGAGGCCGTCGACCAGCTCACCCGCGCCGGCATCGGTCAATCCACCTGCGTCGGCGTCGGCGGCGACCCGATCATCGGCGAGCAGCAGCAAGCCATTCTGCGCCGCTTCAACAGCGACCCAGACACAGACGCCGTCGTACTGATCGGCGAGATCGGCGGGCTGGCCGAACAGGCCGCCGCCGCCTACATCAAGCGCAGCATGAACAAGCCCGTCGTCGCCTTCATCGCCGGCGCGACCGCACCCGCCGGACGCCGCATGGGGCACGCAGGCGCGATCATCGAGGGCGAGGCCGGAACCGCTGAAGCCAAGATCGCCGCCCTCGAGGCCGCCGGCGCCGTCATCTCCCGCAGCCCGGCCGAGATCGGTTCAACCATGCGCCGTGTCCTCGAGGAAGCCGGCAAGTACCAGCCGCCCGGCGCGGCAGAGTAGACGAACGACATGAGCGACGATCCGCTCAGCCCCAAACAGCAGGGCCAGATCGCGACCCTCGCCGGATTCATCGCCCCGCTGATCGGCATCCTGCTGATGGTGATTCTGGCCCTGCTGGTCGACGTGATCGTCGGGATCATTGTCGGCGCGGTCGCCGTAATCGTGCTCGTCCCCCTGACCCAGCGAATCCTCAAGCGCCGCGCCGGATCCTGAAACCAACCGCGCCCCCGCGCAGGCGGGGGCCGCTACACCTCCCTCTCAGTGCCCGCCACCTGGTCACCACACCTCACTCAAAATCCCCCCGCGCCACAACCAAAGTCGCCCCCGCGTAGGCGGGGGCCCGCTACACCTACCTGGTCAGCGCGCCCTACCCATCCTCTTGCTCTTCATCTTCTGGAGGCCAACACTCGTTGTCCGGATCCGCGCCCGGCGCAAGATTGCGCAGCTCCTTACCCTCGATCCGCAGCGGATTCGCGAGGAACTGGATCACCTCCGACACCGCGTCGGAGCCGATCTCCTCGTCGTCCAGAATCTCCGTGCCGTGCAGGTCGGTCTCGTAGACCACCAGCCGGACTGGATCGCCCGCCCGTTTGAAGTAGCGGTTTGATTGCCAGTACGAGCACTGGTTACGCGCTCCGACCATGTACAGCTTCGGCACCCGGATGTCGGCGACATTGGCCAGGCCGTCCAGTCGGTCGAAGCCGTCCTCCTGGACCCGGTCCGAGTCCTTGGGCGCCTTGTTCGGGAAGATGTTCGGACTCGAGATCGCGCTCACCGCCGTGAACTCGTCGCGGTACGCCGCGACCTGCATCAGGCTCGTCCCGCCCATGCTCACCCCGATACCGAAAATCTTCGCTGCGCCCTCCTCGACGGCGTAATCGATCGCCGCCTCCCATTCGAGATAGATGTCCGGCACATCCTCAATCTGCCGGTCGCTGTACACGCACGGCGTGTCCCCGTGGCAGCGGAAGTCCCAGCGCAGCACGCGGTAGCCCTCAGCGACCAGCCGCTCCGTCAGGTTGTCCCAGATCCCGCGGTGGGTCGGGTTCGTGTTCTTGGTTCGGTACATGTGCCCAAGTAGCACCCACTCGTCGCCGTCGCCGTTGACCTCGGCCACGAATCGCGCCCCGTCGGCCGAGCGCAGCACGAACGGGTCGTTCTGATCGCTCTTGGTCGCGAGCGCCAACGGCACCGCAATCGCCAGCGCCACCGCCATGGCGCCGAGCGCTCCGAGGATCGGCATCCAGCGATTCGAAAGCAGTTGCAAGAGCTGTGCTTGATCGGGAACGCGAGGAGCCGGGACGCTGCCTCCCAGCAGCTTGTGCAAGCGTTCCCGCATCGTCACTCCACCGTCCCTGCACCGCGTTCTCTGCAGTCCTCAGCGCAGCATATGACCCTCCCGCTGCTAATCTCGGAGGTGGAGGGTTCGCATAGTGGCCTAGTGCGCCCGCCTGCTAAGCGGGTTCGGGGGAAACTCCGTCGAGGGTTCGAATCCCTCACCCTCCGCCACGCCACGCTCCCCACTCCCCCCGCAGACGGGGGCCTGTAGGACGAATGTGATGCCCCAGTACCACATCTGGACCGTAGGCTGCCAGGTCAACACCGCCGATTCCGCCAAACTGGCGGCCGGCCTCCGACGCCTCGGCATGGACCCCACCGACCAGCCCCGAGACGCCGACCTCATCGTCCTCAACACCTGCGCCGTGCGTCAGCACGCCGAGGACAAGGCCCAGGCCAAGCTCGGTTCGCTCAAGCACCTCAAGCGCTCCAACCCCGACCTGCGTATCGCCGTCATGGGTTGCATGGTCGGACCGCACACCGCCCGTGGTGACGACGCCATCGTCAAGCGTTTCCCCTTCGTCGACACCTGGGCCCAGCCCCAGCGCTTTGACCAGGTCGTCAACCTGCTCGACTTGCCCGGGATGCTGGGCGTTCCGGAACCAGAAGACGACGGCGGCGAATTCTGGCCAGAGATCTTCCCTGATGAGACCCGTCCGGCCGCATTCGTCCCCGTCATCGAGGGCTGCGACAAGTTCTGCACCTACTGCATCGTCCCCCTCCGCCGCGGCCGCGAGCGTTCCCGTCCGATCGACGAGATCGCCCGCGAGGTCGAAGCCCACACGCAGCGAGGCGTCCACGAGGTCACCTTGCTCGGCCAGACCGTCGAGGCCTACGGCAAGGACCAACCCCCGGTCGCCGCCAACACCGATCACGCCGACCTCTCCGACCTCATGCGCGCAATCCACTACCTGCCCGACCTTCACCGCATCCGCCAGCTCACCAGCTACCCGCCCGACATGACCGACCGCATCCTCGAAGGCATGGCCGAGCTGCCCAAGGTCTGCGAAGCGTTCTCCCTCCCTGTCCAGGCCGGCTCCGACGACGTCCTCACCAACATGCGCCGCGGTTACAGCGTCGCCCAGTTCCGCAACCGCGTCGACAAGGTGCGCTCGCTCTGGCCCGATGTCAGCATCTCCACCGACGTCATCGTCGGCTTCCCCGGCGAAACTGAGTCCGACTTCCAGGACACCTACGACCTGCTCGAAGAACTCCGCTTCGACAAGGTCCACGTCGCCGCCTATAGCCCCAGAACCGGCACCTTCGCCCAGCGCAACCAGCCCGACGACGTGCCCCACGAGGTCAAGATGGAGCGCCTCCACCGCGTCGAGGATCTGCAGCGCCAGATCTCGTTCGAGATCAACAACCGCTACCTGCTCGCCGATGTCGAAGTGCTCCTCGAATCGACCAAGCCCTCGGACCTCGAAGGCATGGAGCGCCACACCGGCCGAACCCGAACCATGAAACTGGTCCACTTCGACGCGCCGATTGGCCAGCATCGCCCCGGCGACATGCTCACCGTCTCCGTCACCCGCGTCGGCGCTTGGAGCCTGCAGGGCCGGCCCGCCTGAGAGCGCCCAACAACGAAGCGCGAAACGATGACCATCGAGTCGGCACCAGCACCCCAAGCAACGGCCGCCGCAGCGCGCCGACCGTCGGTCGCCGTGTTGGTCGTCATCTTCACCGTCGTCGACAGCGCGCTCCAGGTGCTCTTGATTGAGCGCTCCGCACCGCCGGCCGAGGGTCATTGGGCAATCCCCGGCGGCGCGCTCCAGCACGGCGAGTCCCTCGATCAGGCCGCCGTCCGCAAGCTGGCCGAGGAGACCGGCGTCACCGACGTCTTCCTCGAACAGCTCTACACCTTCGCTGACCTCGACCCCGCATCCAACGACGGCAGCGTCGGCGTCGCCTGGTTCGCCCTCGTGGACCCGGCTCGCGTCCGACTGGCCCAGCGCACCGCCTGGCGCCCGGCCTGGTGGAGTCTCGACGACATCCCGCCACTCGCTTTCGACAACGAGCGCGTGATCGACGTGGCCCGCGATCGACTGATCAACAAGCTGCAGTACACCAACGCCGCCTACTCGCTCCTCCCCGAACACTTCACCATGCGCGAGCTGCAGGAGGTCTACGAAGCGATCCTCGGTCGCCCGCTGGACAAGCGAAACTTCCGCCGCCGCCTGCTGGCCACCGACTTCATCGCAGCCACTTCCGAGCAGCGCGCCGAAGGCCCGCATCGTCCGGCCCGCCTCTACCGGTTCACCAGTCGAAGCTGAAAAGCAGCGACCGCCTTCGTTATGTCGAGACGCCATTGCTCCACGTTTCGCAAAACCCTCTCTTGACAACCCCCATCCAGATTTGCAACACTATTTGAGATTGATAGTGTCAACCTGACACTAAGTAACCGGTCTGAGAGCCCAACATGACTGAAGCCACCGTCGTCGAGACCGACTTCGTCCCCGAGATTCTCCCGCCCAACCTGCCCGACGAAGCCTGCGAGACCGACATCGCAACCATCCCACTCGTCTCCGAGCCTCACCTGCGCGACTGGCAACCCGAAATCCCACAGGCATACCTGCAACTCTCGGGCGATGAACTGCGCGAGCGCATCCGCGCGGCGCGAGCCGAGCTGGGCGATCGCCTGCTGATCCTCGGCCACCACTACCAGCGCGACGACATCATCGAGTTCGCCGATTTCCGCGGCGACTCGTTCAAGCTCGCCCAACAGGCCGCCGAGAACTCCGAGGCCGACTACATCGTCTTCTGCGGCGTCCACTTCATGGCCGAGAGCGCCGACATCCTCACCACGCCCCAACAGACCGTGGTCCTCCCCAATCTCGCCGCCGGTTGCTCGATGGCCGACATGGCCCAGCCCGAGGATGTGTACGACGCCTGGGACGACCTCGGCGAAGTCGTCGACACCGACCGCGTCATCCCCATCACCTACATGAACTCCGCCGCCTCGCTCAAGTCGTTCGTCGGCAAGAACGGCGGCGCCGTCTGCACCTCGTCGAACGCCACCGCCGTACTCGAATGGGCCTTCCAACAGGGCGACCAGGTCCTCTTCTTCCCCGACCAGCACCTCGGCCGCAACACCGGCAAGCGCCTCGGCATCGACCCGAAGACCCAGACCGCCGTCTGGAGTCCCCGCAAGCTCAACGGCGGCCTCACCGAAGAGACAATCGAGCAGAGCAGGATCCTCCTCTGGCAAGGACACTGCTCGGTCCACATCCGCTTCCGCGTCGACCAGATCGAACGCGCCCGCGACGAACACCCCGGCGTGCGCGTCGTCGTCCACCCCGAATGCACCCAGCAGGTCGTCGACGCCGCAGACGCCGACGGCTCAACCGAGTTCATCATCAACTACGTGCGCAACGGCCCGCCCGGCGTCTACGCGGTCGGTACCGAGATCAACCTCGTCCACCGTCTCAATGAAGAGGTCGCCCACGAAGGCAAGACCGCCTTCTGCCTCGACCCCGTCGTCTGCCCCTGCGCCACCATGTACCGCATCCACCCCGCCTACCTGGCCTGGGTGACCGAAGCGTTGGTCGAGGGACGGGTCGTCAACCCGATCGTCGTCGACGACGACACCCGCAAGTGGGCCCGCGTCGCCCTCGATCGCATGCTGGCTATCACCTAATCCACACATGCGCGCGCCCAAGCACGTCCTCGTCATCGGCAGCGGACTGGCCGGCATCAACGCCGCCCTCCTGGCCTCCGACTTCGCCGACGTCACCCTGATCAGCAAGTCCTCGCTCGAGCAAACCAACACGCAGCGAGCCCAGGGTGGCATCGCAGCGGCGATCACGTTGCTCGACGACCCCGAAATCCACGCCGCAGACACCATCCGCGCCGGCGCCGGACTCTGCGATCCCCTCGCCGTTGCAACCCTCACCAGCGAAGCCAGAGCGGCCATCGATCGCCTGGTCGGCCTCGGCGTGCAGTTCGACCAACGAACCGACGGCCACCCTGCCCTCGCCACCGAGGGTGCGCACTCAATTCCTCGCGTGCTCCACGCCGGCGGCGATCAAACCGGTCTGCACATCCAGTCCGCGCTGATCCAGCGGCTCGAGGAGGCCAGAGTCAATGTGCGCACGGGCCTGACGGTCGCAGACCTCGCCATCGACGCCGGGCGCTGCGTCGGTGCGGTCACGGACAAGCACGAGACGTTGCTGGCCGACGCCGTCCTGCTCGCGACCGGCGGCGCCGGCGCCCTCTATCGAACCACCACCAATCCCGCCAACGCAACCGCCGACGGTCTCGGCCTCGCCGCTCGTGCCGGCGCAGTCCTGCGCGATCCCGAGTTCGTCCAGTTTCATCCCACCGCCCTGGTCGGCGACGACAGCGCCTTCCTCATTTCCGAAGCGCTCCGCGGCGAGGGCGCAGTCCTCCTCGACGCCAACCGCAACCGCTTCATGCCCGCCGTCCACCCGGACGCAGAGCTCGCTCCCAGATCGGTCGTCGCCCGCGCAATCACCGAGTCGATGCGCGCCCACGACTCGGACCACGTCTGGCTCGACATCTCCCATCTCGACGCCGACTACCTGCAGCAACGATTCCCGGGCGTCTACCGAGGCGCCCTCGAGCGGGGACACGACATCACCGGCGGTCCGATTCCCGTCGCGCCGGCCGCCCACTATCACATGGGCGGCGTCTACACCGACGTCGACGGCCGCACCACCGTCCGCGGGCTCTACGCCGCCGGCGAATGCGCCTCAACCGGCGCGCACGGGGCAAACCGCGTCGCATCCAATTCGCTGCTTGAGGCCGCAGTGTTCTCGGCCCGCGCCGTCAACGCGATCCGCAATCACTCCGCACCAGCCGACCAACCGACTGGCGTCGTTCGTTCCTTGAGGTTGCACCCCCACTGCAGCGCCCCGACATTCAAATCGCTGCGCGCCGCGATGAACCAGCACGTCGGCATCACTCGTGACGCCCACGGCCTGAAATCCGTGCTCTCCCAGTTCGACGAATGGTCGGGAACCAGCTCAAGCGATCCCTCTCTGGCACTCGCCACGTTGAGCGCCCGTCTGATCACCGAAGCCGCGCTCCAACGAACCGAGTCCCGCGGCTCCCACATCCGGCTCGACTATCCCGACGTCGATCCGGCCTGGCAGCGAAGCAGCCTCTGGCAACTGGCCCGAGAATGACCGCGCTTGACCTCAACGTCGTGCAACGCCTCGTTGACGCTTCCCTCGCCGAGGACCGCGCCGACCTCGATCTCACCACCGGTTCGCTGAGCAAGTACATCGACTGGCGCCAGGGCAACGCCCAACTCGCCGCTCGCGCAGACGGCACCATCTGCGGACTCGATTTCGCCCTCGCCGCCTTCGCCGCGCTCGACCCCGACGTCCGCTTCCTCCCCGAAGTCAGCGACGGCGACCACGTCTCCGCCGGCCAGACCATCGCCGTCGTCGGCGGTCAACTCGACCCGCTCCTGCGCGCCGAGCGCACCGCGCTCAACTGGTTGCAACGACTGAGCGGCGCAGCGACCATCACGGCTCGCGCCGTCGCCGCTGCCGGTACCCGCACCAGGATCCTCGATACCCGCAAGACCACGCCCGGCCTGCGCGCCGCCGAGCGCTACGCCGTCCGCTGCGGCGGCGGTCTCAACCACCGCGACTCGCTCGCCTCCGGGGTCCTCATCAAGGACAACCACATCGCCGCTGTTCGCCTCGCCGGCGGAACCCTCGGTGACGCCGTCCGCACCGCGATCGCGCACGTCGGACCCGCCACCGGCGTAGAGGTCGAAGTGACCAACCTCGACGAGGCCCGTGAGGCGCTCGACGCCGGAGCCGGCGCCCTCCTGCTCGACAACTTCGCGCTCGACGATCTCTCCCCCGCGGTCGAAGTCGCACGCGTCTACAACGCCAAAACCGAAGCCAGCGGCGGAATCACCATCGAGCAAATCCCCGACATCGCCCGAGCCGGAGTCGACTTCATCTCCCTCGGAGCCCTGACCCACTCCGCCCCCGCCCTCGACATCGCCCTCGACATCGACGCCGGCTAGTTGGGCTCACGCCCGCCGCGGACGCTCCAGATCACCCGAATCAATCACGATCGTGAACGGCCCGTCGTTCACCAGCTCCACCGACATCATCGCTCCGAACACGCCCGTTTCGACCGGAACGCCCTGCTGGCGCAACGCCTCGGCGAAGTAATCGCACAGCGGCTCGGCCACTTCAGGTCGGGCCGCCGCCGTGAACCCCGGCCGCCGACCCTTGCGCACATCGGCATGCAGCGTGAACTGGCTGACCACCAGCGCCGAGCCGCGTATGTCGACCACGCTCTCGTTGAACCGACCCTCAGCGTTGGAAAAGATTCGCAGACCCGCGACCTTGGCCGCCAGTGCGTCGGCCTGCGACTCCGTGTCGCCCTCGGCCACACCGACCAGGATCAACAATCCGGAACCGATCGCGCCGACAACGTCCGCTTCGACCGTCACGGACGCGCGCGTCACGCGCTGCAGCACGACCCTCATGGCGACCCGAGCCTAACCTCGCCACAAAGTCGCCCCCGCGCAGGCGGGGGCGCTGCTACTCGGCGGTGGCCGCCGACGTCTCGCGTTCGCTGGAACCGGTCCCGTTCGGCGACTCAGCCTCGCCTTCGGAACCGCCCTCGCCCTCATCCGCACGATCCTCGTCGCGGCGCGACTTCCAGTTGCTCTTCTTGCTGTCGGTCGAGTACCAGCCCGAGCCCTTGAACACGATCGCCGGCGCACTCGGAATGCGCTGCAGCGTGTGCTCGCACTCCGAGCACGGTTGTTGCGCCGGAGCGCTCCAGCCTTCCAGCTTCTCGACCGTGTGGCCGCACTCGAAACACTCATACACGTAGCGGGGCACGTACTTCCTCCGCGAAGAACAGCAGACAACACCACGTAAGCTATCACGAAGCCTCATTCAGTGCGCGTATCCCGGCCACACGCCTATACTCGATCCACAGACCCGCCATATGGGGCGGCTTCGGCGTGAGCGAACGCCTGATTCTTCTGAGGAGCGGGATGACGTCAACGATCTCAATGCGCGACCTCCTGGAGGCCGGAGTCCACTTCGGCCACCAGACCGGACGCTGGAATCCAAAAATGGCGCCCTACATCTACGGCGCGCGCAACGGGGTCCACATCCTTGACCTCGCCCAGACCGTCACCAGGCTGCAGGATGCCACCGAGTTCGTCCAGGAACTCTCCTCCTCCGGCCAACAGATCCTCTTCGTCGGCACCAAGCGTCAGGCCCAGGATGTCATCCGCAACGAGGCCGACCGGGCCAACATGCCCTACGTCGTCACTCGCTGGCTCGGCGGAACGCTGACCAACTTCCAGACCATCCGTCTGCGCGTCGACTACATGATCGAGCTCGAACGCCGCGAAGAGGCCGGCCAGCTCGATCTGCTGCCCAAGAAGGAAGCGCTCAAGCTGCGCGACAAGCTCACACGGCTGCATCGTTACCTCCGCGGCCTGCGCGACATGACCTCGCTCCCCGGCGCACTCTTCGTCGTCGACGTCCCCCGCGAGCACATCGCCATCGCCGAGGCCCGCCGTCTGCAGATCCCGATCATCGCCGTCTGCGACACCAACTCCGACCCCAACCTGATCGACTTCCCCATCCCGTCCAACGACGACGCGATCCGCGCCGTCAGGCTGCTCACCGCGCAGATCGCCGACGCCTGCCAGGCCGGAGGCATGATGCGTCAGAGCGCTGTCGAGGGCGATGACACCTACGAGGACGTCCCAGCCGCGGAGCCCGTCCCCGCAGACTGACCGGCTCGTCGCATCTTGCCAACCAACCACTGCCCGACCAACCATCAGAGGAGCAACCAACGTGCCCGTAACGATTGATCAGATCAAGGAACTCCGCGCCGAGACCGGCGCAGGTGTCATGGACTGCCGCCAGGCCCTCACCGAATCCAACGGCGACATGGATCAGGCCCGCCTCGTCCTGCGCGAGAAGGGCATCGCCACCGCCAGCAAGCGCGCGGACAGGGCGACCGGCCAGGGACTCATCCACAGCTACATCCACGGCGGCCGCATCGGCGTCCTCGTCGACCTCCGCTGCGAGACCGACTTCGTCGCCAAGACCGAACCGTTCCAGGATCTCGCCCACGACATCGCCATGCAGATCGCCTCAATGAATCCCGCCGCCGTCTCCGCCGATGACATCCCCGACGACGCCGACCCCGAGGCCGTCGCCCTGCTCGACCAGGAGTTCATCAAGGACGCCTCCCAGACCATCGCCGACCGCATCAACGACGTCATCGCCTCAATCGGAGAACGAATCGAAGTCGCCCGCTTCACCCGCTACGAAATGGGCGAGTAGCCGGCCGATCACGGCGCTCCCCTCCCCTCCCGCTCCACAGGGCGGGACGCCGAAAGCGAAGTGAGCGGGTAGCCAGCGGTTCGAAGCGATCCCCTCTCCCCCCGCTCCGCGGGGGGAGATGCCGAAGGCAGAGGGGGGCAAGCGAAGGCCACGCGACGAGTGAACGAACAGCCGAACCCTCCCCGCGTCGTCCTCAAGGTCTCCGGAGAATCCCTCCAGGGCCAGCGCGACTCCGGCATCGACTCCGCCGCGCTCAACGACATCGCACGCCAGATCGTTGAATGCCGCAACCGCGGCGTCGAAATCGGCGTGGTCGTGGGCGGCGGCAATCTCTTCCGCGGCAGGCTCGCGAGCCAACTCGGCATGGCCGAAGCCACCGCCCACTACGCCGGCATGCTCGCCACCATCATCAATGGACTCGCCCTCCAGGACGCCATCGAAGCCGCCGGCGGCGAGGTCCGCACCATGTCCGCACTGCAGGTCAGACAGGTCTCCGAAATCTTCATCCGCCGACGCGCCCTCCGACACCTCGAGAAAGGTCGAATCGTGCTCTGCGTCGGTGGCACCGGCAATCCCTACGTCACCACCGACACCGCCGCCGCCCTGCGCGGAATCGAGCTCGACGCCGACCAGCTCCTGATGGGCAAGCACGGCACCGACGGCGTCTACACCGCCGATCCGGCCACGCACCCCGACGCCCGGCGCTACGCCCGCCTCAACTATCGCGAGGCCTTGCAGCAAAATCTCGGCGTCCTCATGGACGCCTCCGCCCTCGCGCTCTGCGAGGAGCATTCCCTGCCAATCATCGTGTTCAACATCGAAGCTCCTGACGCTATCGTGAGCACTGTGATCGACGGCCCCAATCTGGAGCAGGCCGGCACCCGCGTCGATCACGGAGACACGCTGCTCGCCGGCTGACCACGACTCCCGCCCCAGTCAGGAGCACGACATGTCCGACAACGAGCTCCTCGACCTCGCCTTCGACGACGCCGATTCACGCATGACGGGCGCAGTCAGCGCCCTCGAGCGCGACCTCATGGCCATCCGCACCGGCCGAGCCCACACCTCGCTGGTCGACCAGCTCCGCGTCGACTACTACGGCACCACGATGGCCCTCAACCAACTGGCCACGATCTCCACCCCCGAGGCCCGCCTCATCGCCATCCAGCCCTGGGACCGAAACGCCTTCGACCCGATCACCAAGGCCATTCAGCAGTCCGACATCGGTATCAATCCCCAGTCCGACGGCATCCTCATCCGCCTCGCGCTGCCCGAGCTGACCGAGGAACGCCGCCGCGACCTGGTCAAGGTCGTCCACCAGAAGACCGAGTCCGCCCGCGTCGCCATCCGCAACGTCCGCCGCCACATCCACGACGACCTACGTGGCATGCAGCGCGACGGCGACCTCTCCCAGGACGAAGAACGCCGGGCCGAAACACAACTCGACAATCTGACCGGCCAATTCATCGCTAAAGTTGATGCTGCGGGCAGTCAGAAGGAGCGAGAGCTCCTCGAGGTCTAGTACGTGTCAACCCCACTCGTTTCCACTGTCTCCGCCCCGGCCCCACCAACCACAATTCCAGCCGTAGCCAACGGCGTCCGTCCGCACCCGCCGGCAGACATCCCCCACCACGTCGCCGTGATCATGGACGGCAACGGTCGCTGGGCCGCCCAACGCGGCCTCCGACCCACCGACGGTCATCGCGCCGGCACCGAGAACATCCGCGCCGCCATCGAAGCTTTCGCCGAACGCGGCGTCCGCTGCCTCACCCTCTTCGCCTTCTCGACCGAGAACTGGAAGCGCCCCCGACCCGAGGTCCGCGGCCTCATGCGCATCCTCTCCTCAACCATCGACCGCGAGGTCAAGCCCCTGCACGACGCCGGAGTCAAGCTGCGCTACATCGGTCAGCTCGACGCCCTCGACGCCCGCCTGCGCCGCAAGATCGACGACGCCATCGCGCTCACCCGACACAACGACCGCATGACCGTCTGCGTCGCCTTCAACTACGGCTCCCGCGCCGAGCTGGTCGACGCCGTCCGCCGCATCGTCGCCGACGGCGTACGCCCCGACCAGATCAGCGAGCGCGTGCTCTCCGACTATCTCTACACCCGAGAACTGCCCGACCCCGACCTGATCATCCGCACCGGCGGAGACCAGCGAGTCTCCAACTTCCTCCTCTGGCAGGCCGCCTACGCCGAGTACGTCTTCTCCGACACCTACTGGCCCGATTTCTGCGAGCAAGACGTCGATATCGCCCTCGCCGCCTACGCCCAGAGAACCAGAAACTTCGGCGGACGCCCCGCCAATGCCGACTGAACACAACCCGACCCGACCCACTCCCCTCTCCCCCCGCCGGAGGCGGGGGGAGATGTCCCGTAGGGACAGAGGGGGGCTCCCCACCGCGCAATCCACCAGCGGAATCCTTGCTCAATGAAGCGCATGCTCGACTCCGCCCTCGCTCTCCGACTCGCCAGCGCCGCCGTCGGCATGCCGATCATCATCGCCGCCATCCTCGTCGGCGGTCCGCTCTTCGCCGCCCTGATCGCACTCAGCCTGGCCATCGCCCTCGGCGAGATCGCGGTGATCGTGAAGCTCGATCTCCGCAGTCCCGTGTTCCTTGTCGGCGTCGCCTCTGTCGGAGCGATCATCGGCACAATCGCCTCAGGCACCGACATCCCCCTGCTCTGGCCGATCCTTGCCGCCGTCCTCGGCATCACCGGCGTCGCGACCCTCTCCGCAATCCGCTTCGTCCCCGAGCCCGACCCTGTTCAACTCAAGCCAATCCTGCTCGGCGGCCTCGCCATGCTGGCCGGGACCGCCTACCTCGCCGTCCCCGGCGCGACCTTCGTCGCCGTCCGAGCCGCCGATCAGGGAACGGACTGGGTCCTGCTCGCCGTGCTCGCCATTATGTCCGCAGACGCCGCCGCCTACGCCGGCGGACGCCTCCTCGGACGCCACCAACTCGCCCCGTCCGTCTCGCCCAACAAGACGATCGAAGGCGCGCTCTTCGGCTGGCTCGGAGGCTTTGGCGCGACCATCGCCCTCGACCAGATCCTCAACCTCGACGTCGAAATCTGGCCCCTCGTCCTCTTGGCCCTGATCTTGCCCGTCATCTCCCAACTCGGCGACCTCGTCGAATCGCTCTTCAAGCGAGCCATGGACGTCAAGGACTCCTCCAACCTCATCCCCGGTCACGGCGGCGTCCTCGATCGGCTCGACTCGCTCCTCTTCGGTTTGCCCGTCGTATTCTTCTTCTTGCAATGGACCACCTGAACGCCAAACCCATCAATCTCGTCCTGCTCGGCTCCACCGGCAGCATCGGCCGTCAGACGCTCGATGTCGTCCGCGCCATGCCCGATCGATTCAACATCCTCGGACTCGCCGCCGGCCGCAACCTCGACGCGCTCGAATCCCAGGCCCACGAGTTCGAGCCCAGGTACATCTGGGCCGCCTCGGACGACACGGATCGCCTAAGCCGGATCGCCAGCGACAGCGGCGCAGCCGTCACGCCCATGGATGAGATGGCCGCCGATCCCGACGGTGACGTGCTCGTCGTCGGAACCGCGGGACGCGCCGGACTCGAGCCCACCTTGACCTCGCTGGAACGCGGCGGCGCCGTCGCCTTGGCCAACAAGGAAGTCGTCGTCATGGCCGGCCAACTCGTCCGCGACGCCGTCGACCGCGGCGGCGGACAGGTCCGCCCCGTCGACTCCGAGCACTCCGCCATCTGGCAATGCCTCTGGGGCGAAGAGGACCACGAAATCCGCCGCATCCTGCTCACCGCCTCCGGCGGAGCGCTGCGCCATCTCCCCGCCGACCAACTCGCCGATGTCACGCCCGAGCAGGCCCTCAACCATCCCACCTGGAACATGGGCGACAAGATCACCATCGACAGCGCCACACTGATGAACAAGGGCATGGAGACGATCGAGGCCAAGTGGCTGTTCGACGTGCCCTACGAGCGCGTCGAGATCGTCCAGCACGCCGAGTCGATCGTCCACTCACTCGTCGAGTTCGGCGACGGCTCCGTCAAGGCCCAGCTCGGCTATCCCGACATGAAGCTCCCGATCCAGCTCGCCCTCTCCTATCCGCAGCGCCTCGAACCCACCGTCGAGCCCCTCGACCTCGCCTCCGTCGGCACCCTCAACTTCTCCCGACCCGATCTCGACCGCTACCCGTGCCTCAAGCTCGCCCAGCAGGCCGGTCGCGCCGGCGGAACCTACCCCGCAGTCATGGCCGCCGCCGACGAGGTCGCCGTCGAAGCATTCCTCGAACGCCGAATCGCCTTCACCGAAATCGCCGACTACGTCAACCAGGCAATGGACGCCCACCGAAACACCAACAACCCCAACATCGAAGCCATCGACGCCGCCGATGCCTGGTCCCGAGGCTTCACCACCGGCCGAATCGCCGCCGCCCCCTAACCCTCCGAAGTCACCCCCGCAAAGGCGGACACCCACCCAGGCACGCAAACCAAAGTCGCCCCCGCGAAGGCGGGGGCCCGCCCAATCCCATTTCCTCCCCCCTTGGGGGAGGTGCCGCGAAGCGGCGGAGGGGGCCGCCCAACACCGCGCCAACACCTCGACTCTTCGAGGAACCACCGACCCGCCCTCGCCACCTCCGCTAGTACGCTGACCCCATGGTCCTGATCGACACGATCCTCCCCTTCATCGGCGTGCTGCTCGGACTCGTCGTCCTGCACGAACTGGGACACTTCGTCGCCGCCAAACTGGCCGGCGTGCGCGTCGAAGAATTCGGCGTTGGCCTGCCGCCCAGGATCGGTAAGGGCTGGCAGTTCGGCGAGACCCTCTATTCCTTCAATTGGCTGCCCATCGGCGGCTTCGTCCGACTCACCGGCGAGGAGGCCTCCGGCCTGCTGATCACCAACGTCAAGAAGGGCTCGCGCATGTCCGAGCACTTCGTCGCCGGCGACCGGATCCTCAAGGTCAACGGCAAACGCGTCGTCAGCCCCGATCAGTTCCTCGACCGCATCTTCCGCACCCACGCCGACCCGAAGCTCGACTTCACCTACGACCACACCGAAACCGACGGTCGCAAGACATCGTGGACGCTCACCACCAGGCGCTCAGACAACGAGGAAGACGGCCTGCCCCCGGCCCGAAACCTCCACACGACGCCGGAACAACGGGCCGAGTTCATCAACGACAGGGGCGAGGCCACGATCTTCGGCATCACCGTCGGCATCGACCCGCGCTCGCTGGGCGCAAAGTCGAGGTTGACCCGGATCATCATTCTGGCCGCCGGCGCGCTCGTCAACGCGATCCTGCCGCTCATCCTCTTCGCCGTCGGCGCACTCATCCCCGACAACGTCTCCGCAGGCCCGGCGCTCGTGACCAGCACGATCGAGCACGCCCCCGCGCACCAGGCCGGCATTCGCGCCGGCGACCGCATCATCGCCGTCGACGGCGAGCCGATCCGGAACGCAGGCGATCTGTCCCGCGCGATCCAGCTCAATCTCGGCGAAACGCTGCGTTTCACGATCGAACGGCCGCAGCAGCAATCCCTGACCAGCAGCCGCGCCACCGGCGAGCCGGAGGTATTCGACGTCTCCGTCCACGCCAGGCTGGCGCCCAAACCACTCACTCACATCGTCCAACCCGGAGACTCCGTCCACGACATCGCCGACAGCCTCGGCGTCTCGTCCGCCTCCGTCATCGGTGGCTGGGGCATCGAGACGCAGGAACTCCAGCCGGGTCTGGAGCTCGACCTGCCCGGCGGCCTCCGCTACACCACCCAGGAAGACGACACGATGCTCAGCATCGCCATCGAGGAACAGGTCCGCATGGCCGCCCTCTATGCCGCCCTGGACATCGATCCGCTGCATCCACCGCCCGGCATCGAGATCGAGGTCCCGCAGGGCGCCACCGGCATCAGCATCGCCAACGGATCCCTGCTGGTCGCGCGCGACACCCCCTCGGTCGGCGAGTCGATCGCCGCTGGCTGGACCCAGACCCGCGACACCTTCGTCCTCGTCCGCAACCGCATCCGCGCCTGGATCGCCGGCGGCGAACCGATCGAGCTCTCAGGGCCGGTCGGCATCGCCCGCGTCACCGGCGAGGTCGTCGACCGCGCCGGTTGGTCGCGCCTGATCGAGCTCGCCGCGTTGATCTCGCTCAACCTCGCCATCATCAACATCCTCCCCCTGCCGATGCTCGACGGCGGACGGATCATGTTCGTCCTCATCGAGATCGCCCGCCGAGGCAAGAAGATCAGCCCCGAGCGCGAGGGCCTCGTACACATGGCAGGCTTCGCCGCCCTCCTCATCTTCATCGTCGTCATCAGCTACTTCGACATCATCAAGGCCGTCTCCGGCGAACCAGTCATCCCATAGCACCCTCCGAGCAACGCAGCTTCCCTCTCGCCCGCCCCCCTTCCATCGTCCGGGCCCCATTCTTAAGTCGTCCCCGCGCAGGCGGGGACCCCCTCTCCCGCCCCCTGTTCCGTCGTCCCCGCGAAGGCGGGGACCCCGAACCACCGATCACCAGCCCCGTCTCCTGTCGCCCCGCCGCTTCTATCGTCCCCGCCCCCCTGTTCCGTCGTCCCCGCGTAGGCGGGGACCCCGAACCACCGATCACCAGCCACGTCTCCTGCCGCCCCGCCGTTCGTGTTGCCCCCGTCTCCGTCGCCCCCGCCCCCCTGTTAAGTCGTCCCCGCGTAGGCGGGGACCCCGAACCACCGATCGCCAGCCCCGTCTCCTGTCGCCCCGCCGTTCCTGTCGCCCCCGTCTCCGTCGCCCCCTCGCTCCTGTCGCCCCCGCCCCCTGTTAAGTCGTCCCCGCGCAGGCGGGGACCGCAAACCACCCAACACCATCCAACACCCCCCATCCCCCATTCCGACAACCCCGACACTCCCAACAGAACATGAGTACGCATACAATCAACCACCACCACCTCAGCGAAAGGCCGAACAAATGTCTGCAACCAACACCGTCGACCCCCAGGCCGTCCTCCAACAACTCCATCGCAACGCCAACCAGGGACCCGAGTACGTCCGCCGTCACGCCGGTCGAATCCTCACCCGCATCTTCGGGCCCATCTGGAAAGACTGGCCCGTGCGACCGCCGCACCTGCCCGACGCCGCGCTCACTCAGGAGCAGCGCGACTGGTTCCACCTCCACCCCACGCTTCCCCTGCCCGACCTCATGCCCGACCTCACGACCGACGCCGCGACCGAAGCTGACGCACCCGCCCTCGAGGACACAGCCGAGGACGACGACGACCCTTGGTAATCCTCTCGTTTTTCATGTTGCCCCGCGATTTTTTTCGCGCCCAGGCGAGCAAATCCAGGCCGCCCGGTCCCTACCGTGCCCGGCGCGAGCTGCGCCACACACACGGCACGCTCCAATGTCGTCCCCGTTACACTGTTCACATTCCGATCCACGCCCTGAGTCAAAGGAGCACGCATGGCGTTCGAGACCTTCATTGACGCCGACACTCATATCACCGAACCCGCAGACCTCTGGACCTCCCGCGTCTCCTCCAAGTGGGGCGACATGGTCCTCCACGTCAAGCAGGACGACAAGGGAATCAACTCCTGGTTCGTCGGCGATGAGAAAGTGGCGGCCGCGCCCTCGGGCGTCTTCGCCGGTTGGAAGGGCAAGTTCCCCAGCTCGCCGCCCACCTACGAAGAGGCCCACCCCGCATCGTTCGACGTCCACGAGCGGCTCAAGCTGATGGACGAGACCGGCGTCTACGCCCAGGTCCTCTACCCCAACGTCGCCGGCTTCGCCTCCCAGCGCTTCCTCTCGCTCAAGGATCCCGAACTCATGCTCGAGTGCGTCCGCGCCTGGAACGACTTCCAGCTCGACTGGATCTCGGTCGCCCCGGAGCGCTTCGTCGCCAACATCTCGATCCCCTTCTGGGACGTCGAGGCCTCCGTCAAGGAGATTGAGCGCGTCGCGCCGAAGGGCATGCGCGGCATCCTCTTCACCGGCGACCCGCAGTCGCACGGCGAGCCCTTCCTCGGCGACCACCACTGGGACCCGATCTGGAACGTCGCCTCCGACGCCGGCCTGCCGATCTCCTTCCACATCGGCTCCGGCGACTTCACCGACGGCTTCACGCCCGACCGCCTCGCCGTCGACGGCCCCGAGGTCACCTACGCACGCACCTCCACGGTCCTCTTCATGGCCAACGGCCTGCAGATGACCGACCTGTTGCTCTCCGGCGTGCTGCCGCGCTTCCCCGACCTCAGGTTCATCTCGGTCGAGTCCGGCATCGGTTGGGTGCCCTTCTGCCTCGAAAGCTGCGACTACCACTTCCTCGCCGCCGACGTGCGCAAGGCCCGCCCCGAGTTCGAGATGATGCCCTCCGACTACTTCCGCCGACAGGTCTACGCCTGCTACTGGTTCGAGAAGGTCGCCCCGCGCAAGCTGATCGACGACATCGGAGCCGACAACATCCTCTTCGAGACCGACTTCCCCCATCCCACCTGCCTCTACGGCAACGTGCAGGAAACGATCGAAGACGGCCTCGAGGGGCAGCCCGAAGAGATCCGCCGCAAGATCCTCTGGGAGAATTCGGCCAGGCTCTACAACATCGACATCCCCGAAGTCATGCCCGCCGGCCTCGCCGCAGCGGCAGCCGCCGGAGGCGGCTAACCGAGCCTCTGCCCCAGCCACCACCCTGCATCGCCTGGAAATCCGATGACCTTCACGACCTTTATCGACGCCGACACCCACATCACCGAACCGGCCGACCTCTGGACCAGCCGCGTCTCGAAAAAGTGGGGTGACCGCGTCCTCCACGTCAAGCAAGACAACGAGGGCGTCAATGCCTGGTTCGTGGGTGACGACAAAGTCGCCAACGCGCCTTCCGGCGTCTTCGCCGGCTGGAAGGGCAAGTTCCCCTCCTCGCCGCCGTCCTATGAGGCCGCCCATCCCGCCTCATTCGATGTCCACGAGCGACTCAAGCTCATGGACGAAACCGGCGTCTACGCCCAGGTGCTCTATCCGAACGTGGCTGGCTTCGCCTCCCAGCGCTTCCTCCAACTCGGCGAGCCCGAGCTGATGATGGAGTGCGTCCGAGCCTGGAATGACTTCCAGGTCGACTGGATCTCTCCCGCTCCGGAGCGGTTCGTGCCCAACGCCTCGGTCCCGTTCTGGGATGTGGACCAGGCCGCCGCAGAGATCTATCGCGCCAAGAGCATCGGCCACGGCGGCATCCTCTTCACCGGCGACCCCCAGTCCCACGGCCAGCCCTTCCTCGGTGACCACCATTGGGACCCAATCTGGAACGCCGCCGTCGAGACCGACATGCCGATCGCCTTCCACGTCGGCTCCGGCGACTTCAACGACGGCTTCACGCCAGAGCGCCTGCGCGTCGATGGCCACGAGATCACCTACGCGCGCCTCTCCACCCAGTTGTTCATAACCAACGGCTTCCAGCTCACCGATCTACTGCTCTCCGGCGTACTTGCGCGGTTCCCCACGCTCAAGTTCATCTCGGTCGAGTCCGGCATCGGCTGGGTGCCGTTCTGCCTGGAGTCGGCCGACTACCACTTCCTCGCCGCCGACGTACGCAAGGCGCGCCCAGAGTTCGACATGATGCCCTCGGACTACTTCCGCCGCCAGGTCTACGCCTGCTACTGGTTCGAACGGATCGCGCCGCGCAAGCTGATCGACGACATCGGCGCGGACAACATCCTCTTCGAGACTGACTTCCCCCACCCCACCTGCCTCTACGGCAACGTGCAGGAGACCATCGAAGACGGCCTCGAGGGCCAGCCCGAGGAAATCCGCCGCAAGATCCTCTGGGAGAACTCGGCCAAGCTCTACAACATCGACATTCCCGAAGTCATGCCCGCCGGCCTCGCCGCAGCAGCCGCCGCCGGCGGCGGATAACCCCGGGTTCAATCTCTCCCCCCGCTCCGCGGGGGGAGATGTCCCGTAGGGACAGAGGGGGGCTCCCCGAACGATCAGAGGCCGCTCCCGCGGGAGCGGCCTCTCGCATGTGTAAACGGAGACACAGACATGGACATCAACGGCAAGGTCGCAGTCGTCACCGGATCATCCTCAGGAGTCGGTGAGGCCACCGCCAAGCTCCTCGCCTCCTTGGGAGCCTCAGTCGTCGTCAACTACTTCCGCGGCGCCGACGCTGGACAGCGAGTCGTTGACGAGATCCAGGCCGCCGGAGGTTCCGCGATCGCCGTACAGTCCGACACCCGCTCCGACGCCGACTGCCGCAAGCTCATCCAGGCCGCCATCGACGAGTACGGCCACCTCGAAATCCTCGTCAACAACGCCGGCATGACCCACTTCATCGCCCACGACGACCTCGAGGGCGTCACCGACGACGTCTGGGACGACATCATCGGCGCAAACCTCCGCGGTGTCTTCAACTGCACCCGCGCCGCCGCGCCGCACATGCGGGCCGCCGGCGAAGGCGCGGTCGTCAACGTCAGTAGTGTCGCCGGAGCCGGCGGCGGAGGCTCCTGTATCCCCTACGCCGCCAGCAAGGCCGGCGTCAACGTGATCACCAAGTCCCTCGCCCGCGTCCTCGGCCCCGAGATCCGCATCAACACCATCGCCCCCGGCTTCATCGAAGGACGCTGGCTCCGCGGCGGACTCGGAGAGGACACCTACGAAGCCGGCCGCAAACGCCTCGGCGAAACCGCCCCACTCAGAGGCGTCGCCACACCCGAAACCTGCGCCGACGCCATCGTTGCCCTGATCGAACGGAACGTCTTCGTCACCGGCCAGACCATCACCGTCGACGGCGGCGCAACGCTGTAGAACAGGATCGGCCTAGCGGACTGAGTAGCTCACCGGCAGCCGCTTGATCCCGCCGATCAATCCCGAAGACAGCCGCTCGACCTCGCCCTCAACGGCGAAGTCGTCCAGCTTCGCAATCAGGTGACGGAAGACCGAGCGCATCTCCAACCTCGCCAGGTTCGCGCCAAGGCAGAAGTGCTCACCAAAGCCGCCGAAGGCAAGGTGCTCGTTCGGCGAACGCCCGATATCGAACGTATCCGGATCCTCGAACACGTCCTCGTCACGGTTCGCCGACGGATACCACATCGCCAGCGTCTCTCCCGCCTTCATCGGGACGCCGCGCACCTCGGTGTCCTGGGTCACCGTCCGCGCGAAATGCACGACTGGCGACGTCCAGCGCAGCATCTCCTCGACCGCGCTGTCCAGCAGCTCAGGCTGATCCCGCAGCCGCTCAAACTGCTCAGGATGCTCAATCAGCGCCTGCATCCCGCCCGAGGTCGCATTCCGCGTCGTCTCGTTCCCGGCCAGGATCAGCAGGACGGCATATGAGATGACCTGGTGCTCGGGCATCGGTTCGCCGTCAATCTCGGCCTGCACGAGCGCAGTCATCACGCTCTGGTCCGGCTCGCGCCGCTTGCGCTCGATATGGCCCATGAAGTAGCCCTGCAGCCCGCGCATCCCCGACTGCCACGTCTCCCGGCGCGTGCGGCCCTGCTGGTACTCGGGATCTTCAGAGCCCAGGAACTCGTTCGTCCAGTGGAACAGGTCGTCCCACGATTCGTGGTCGACGGCTAGCAGCTCGCAGATCGCTGCGAGCGGCATGCGCGCCGCGACATCGCGGACAAAGTCGGCCTCCCGCCGATCACTCAGTTGATCGACGACATGCGCAGCAGCATCGTCGACGACGTCTTCCGCAATCTCGTCAATCCGATCCTCCAGCAGCCGCATGCCGCGAGGCGAGAAGCGACGGCTGGTCGCGTTGCGATACTTACCGTGCTCGGGCGGGTCCATGTTGATCAGGTTGGGAACGGTAAGTGCTGGGTCGTTGGCGCCGCCGTCTCCGGATCCGGCCTCGCGGATGACCAGACGTTGGCTGCTGATGAACGTCTCCGGATCGCGCGAGATCTGCTGGATGTCGTCGTACTTGGTGATCGCCCAGAACGGCGTGACACCGGGCCGCTCGTACCAATAAACGGGCGCTTCGCGGCGCAGCAGCGCCCATCCCTCCCATGGATAGCCCCGCTCCGCGTAAAGCTCAGGAGTCACCAGGTCAATCTGATCGAGTCCGCTCGCCATCGTCGTCATGAGCGCCCTCCGCAGTCGCCGGCCATCGCGTCGCTATCCTCGTCCTGAGCGTATCAATCCAGAACAGCGACGCACGTGCTCTTGCGAGGTGAGCCATGAACGACAAACGATCACTCCTGGGTGTCTACGAGGGATACACGGAGCAGGTGGCCGACGGCTACGAGCGCGAGTCGCTGTACCTGACGATGCAGGACGGCTGCCGGATCGCCATCGACGTCCTGCATCCCGCGCTCGCCGGCCGGCGGATCGAGTCTGCGTCGCCGACCGTGCTGCACTGCACGCCGTACCGCCGCTCGTTCGTCCTGACCGGCGAGGGGACTTCGGCTGCGCGCTACCAGCAAGAGCTGCGCGCGATAGAGCCGGGAGAGCTGGTCACGCAGTACGAGGAGCGCCCAATTGCGCGCGACCTGATCCACCACGGCTATCGCTTTGTCTCGCTCGACCTGCGCGGCACCGGCGCGTCCTTCGGCGAGCTGTACAACGACTCATGGCTGGCCGGCCACGACATCGCCGAGGTGATCGACTGGATCTGCGCACAGGACTGGTCCACTGGCCGCGTCGGCATGGTCGGCATTTCCTATGAGGGGATGATCCAGTTCTTCACGGCCGCGCACCAGCCCGAGGGGCTCAAGTGCATCGCTCCGCAGTACCCGGGCCTGCCGCAGTGTTATGTCGACGGCGGGCTGGCTATCAGCAGCTTCGCCCGCGTCTGGGAACAGTTGCACAAGGGCCTCTCCGAACACGAGCCGTCCGCCCCCGTTGACGGAACCGACGGCGACGCCCTGCAACGAGACGCCATGGACTCGCACTCGCCCGACGGGTATCGCTGGGTCGAAGCGTTCTCGGAGATGGATCCGCGCGATGTCACGCGGATGTCGTCGTACGACGGCCTGATGCGTCGCAAGCCGCGACCCGACATCGGCCTGGGCGAGGTCGCCAGCGGCTGGTTCGACTCCACCGACACGATCAACGCGAGTGGCGTCCCCACCTATCTCGTTACCGGCTGGTGGGACCTGACCTTCCCGGGATACCTGATCGATGCATTCAATCGTCTGGACGTGCCCAAGAAGCTGATTGTCGGTCCCTGGAATCACGGACAGGGCGGCGACCCGGAGCTGCTGCGCTGGTTCGACTACTGGCTCAAGGACGTCGACAACGGCGTGATGGACGATCCGCAGGTCCACTACGGCGCAAGCGAGCCGTCGGGCGCAACGCAGTGGAAGTCGGCCCCGCGCCTGCCGCTGCCTGAGGCGCGAAGTCGGTCGCACTGGCTCGACGCCGACGGAACACTCTCCGCCTCTCGCCCGAATGCCACCGCGCGGCTTACGTACGAGGTGGATCACGAGGTGAGCCTGGGCACGATGAGCCGGCACAGCTACTACAGCCAGGACCTGTACATCAACACGGTCGACCTCAACGCCCGCGCCGAGCGCTGCCTGAGCTTCACCAGCGAGCCCGTGGCGGAAGACGTCGAGATCACCGGATGGCCGGCCGTCCAGCTTGAGCTCGCGACCACCTCAGACCGCGGCGCGGTCGTCGTGACGTTGGAGCAGATCGGCGCGGACGGCTCGGCCGCCTACCTCTCCGAAGGCTTCCTCAACTTCGCCCATCGCCGAGCCGGCGACGATCCGGGTGGTCACGAGGGTCCGGTCTGGCATAGCTGGAGCAAGGCCGACCTCGCGCCGGTCAACCCCGGCGAAGCGATGGACATCCAGGTCGAGATGTATCCCATCTCCGCCATCGTCCGGGCCGGTCAGCGCATCCGTCTCACCGTCGCTGCCGCCGACGCCGACAACCTCGTCGTCCCGACCCAGGGAGACGAGGCGACGCTCACCATCACCATCGGCGGCGAGCGCGCAGCAAGGCTGATCCTGCCCATCGTCAACGAGTCGGTGACGCCTACGGCGCAGGTCGTCGAAGGAGGCTTCAACGGAGAGTCCGACGGCTTCGCCTTCCGCCGCCCGGTCGACGCGCCGATGTCCCCCTAGCAGGCCGCTCAGCTACTCGCCGGCGAATGCCGGCGGGCGGCGCTCGAACAGGGCTCGGATGCCCTCTCTGGCGTCGTTGGAGTTCCTGGCGGCGGCGACCAGTTCGTCCACATCCTCGTGCGGGATGTGATCACGGAAATCCATCTCGCGAACGATCAGCGCTTTCATCGCGACCAGGCTGAGCGGCGCGTTGTTGCTCAGCCGGTCGATGACCTTGGCCGAAGCATCTTCGAGTTCCTCGGTGTTCGCCACTCTGGCAATGACGCCCCACTCATGCATCCGCCAGGCGGGAATACGATCGCCGAGCAACAGGATCTCGCGAGTCGCGACGGGTCCAGCGACCTCCAGCAGCTTCTTCGCCAGGAACCACGAGGGGGCCAGGCCGATCTGCGCCAGCGACATGCCGAACTTCGCATCGACGCTCGCGACGACGAAATCGCAGTGCAGCGCCAGCTCGTTGCCGCCGGCGATCGCGTCGCCCTGGACCACCGCAACCACCGGCAGCGGCCAATGTTGGATCGCGTCGAGCATCTGCTCGATCGAGACCTCACCGCCGGGCAGACCCTCCTCGCGCTCACGCAGGTCGAGCCCAGCGCAGAACACGGCCCCACTCGCGCGGATCACCGCGACGCGCTCCTCCGCCGACGGCTCACCGGCGAAGGCGGCGTGCAACTCGGTCAGCATCTCACTATTCAGCGCGTTGCGCTTCTCCGGTCGGTTCAGCGTCACGGTGCGCACCGCTCCGTCAACGACAACCTCAATGATCTCGCTCATCACAATCTCCTGGTCTGATCCTGCAACCCGCGCAGATTACCCGCTGCTTCCGCGACCGAGCAGGTCGCGGGCCATGATGATTCGCTGCACCTCCGACGGACCCTCGCCAATCCGACGGATGCGCATCTCCCGGTACCAGCGCTCGAGCGGCAGGTCCTTCGTCACGCCGATGCCGCCGTGAATCTGGATCGCACGGTCCACAACCCGGCTGGCGCCCTCGGTCGAGGTCAGCTTGGCCATCGCCGCTTCGAAGCGGAACGGATCGCCCTGCTCCGCCTTCTCGGCCGCGGCCAGGTACATCATCCGACCGGTGCGGATGTCGATCTCGTTATCGACAATCATCCACTGGATCGCCTGCCTCGAGGCGAGCGCCGCCCCAAACGTCTCGCGCTGCTGGGAGTAGGAGATCGCCATCTCCTGCGCCGCCACTGCGACGCCGACGCAGCTCGCCGAGTAGGGAATCCGCTGGCGGGTCAGGTTGTTGTTGGCCAGCGAAAATCCGCCGCCCTCCTCTCCGACCAGGTTGGCCGCCGGCACACGGACATCGTCGAACGACAACTCGGTGCCGTAGTTGGCGGAGCGCAGCGTGTGTACAACACGCCGTACCTCGAAGCCGGGCGAGTCTGTATCAACCAGGAACGCGGAAATGCCGCGGCGCCCCTTCTCCGGATCGGTACGAGCGAAGACCAGGCCGAAGTCAGCCCGATCGGCGCCCGAGCTGAATAGCTTCGAGCCGTTGAGGATCCAGTCGTCGCCGTCCTTGACTGCCTTGGTCTGAATCGCACGAGCCGGGTCTGAGCCGCCCGACGGCTCGGTCAGGCCGAAGAACGCCCGCTTCTCGCCCTCCAGCATCGGATAGAGATACCGCTGCTTCTGGTCATCCGAGGCCGCATACAACTGCGCCAGGCCGGCCGATCCGAACGCCCCGTAGCAGGGCAGATAGAGTCCGGCGCGGTGCTGCGACATCTCCTCGGCCACCAGACCGCGGGTCGTCAGCGGCAGACCGGGCCCGCCGTAATCCTCGGGCACGTCGATGTGATAGAGACCCATCTGCTGCACGATGTCCTTGAGTCGGTCCAACTCACCCGGTGGCAGTTCGACCGCGTCAGGATCCAGGTCTCGCTCCAATGGCTGGACTTCCTCTCGCACGAACCGCTTGACCGCCTGGGTGATCATTCGTTGCTCTTCGGACATCAGGATGTCCATGACATGCCTCCTCTGCCGTCCTCTAGCCGTCCGCCGGCCTGACCGGCTGCGACCGCCGCAGCCGACCGAGCTGGGGCGTATCGCGCCAATCTCCGACCGGATGGGCCGGCGGCCACTCGACGCCCTCATCGCGCTGGAACTGCATGAGCATCTCCAGCCGCTTGGTCGTGTACTGCTGATTGGCCTCCCAGCGAAACTGGGCCGCTCGTTCGCGCAGCACGGCATTTGGGTCGTCGCCGCCGAAGTGCAGCGCAATCCGCGTGCGCAGACCGAACGGCTCGCGGCCGCCGGCCTGTCCGATGTAGAGCAGATTGCCCCCGGCATCGGCGATCTCGTACACGCCGACGACGGCGGGAATCGCGCGAATCGACTCCGGCGACGGCTGAATCCAGGGTTTGCGAATGGGCATCGAGACCTCGCTCTCAGCGGGTAGTCAGCGCGGACGCAACCGGTCGCTCGCGGCCCCCGAGTCGATCAACTCCGCAACGCGTTCGTCTGAGTATCCCAAGATCTCGCGCATGACGGGCACGGTATCGGCTGCAAACAACGGAGCGGCGTTCCTGGGCGGCGACGGTGTCTCGGACAGACGAAATGCGGCTTGCGGCGCCGGCGACAGGCCGAGCTGCGGATGCGGCAACCCGCCAACCGATTGTCTGGCCCAAACCTGCTCGTCACGCAGCAAGGTTCGCGCACCCATGACAGGCGAAGCCGGGACGCCGGCCTCCTGCAGTCGATCGGTGAGCTCGAACGGGTCGAACTCGAACGCCCACGCGCCCAGCAACTCGTCGAGTTCCGCTCGATTGTGCCAGCGTCGCAGACCTGTGCGGAAGCGGCGGTCAACGCAAACGGCCGAGTCCTCCCAGACCTCCAACAACCCGTCCCACTCCGCATCGTCGCGGCAGGCGATAGCAATCCATGAATCGGCATCGTCAAGCACCGGCTGCGTCGGATAAACGCCATGTGGGGCTGCAGACGAGTGTTCGTTGCCGCGCCGCGTCGGTTCGCGACCGGAAAGCTGCTGTCCGACCATCGCGTCTCCGATCAGTTGCAGCTCTCCTTCAAGCATGGCCAGTTCGACGGTCTGCCCGCCGATGCGACATCGGGCAATCAGCGCCGCCACGGTCGATAGCGCCGCGCTGAGTCCTGCGTTCTGGTCGCAATAGAAGTTGCCCGGCTTGAGCGGCGAGCCGTCGGCATAGCCGGTCAGCCAGGACATGCCGCTCATCGCGTCGATGCCGGGGCCATACGAGATCCGGTCGCGCCAGGGACCGGACTTGCCGAACGCGGGCATCGACACGTAGACGAGCTGTGGATTGCGCTTGCTCAACTCGTCCCACTCGAGCCCGAAGTTGCCCATCACTCGGGGCGAGTAGTTCTCCAGTACAACGTCCGACCGCTCGACCAGGTCTAGGAACACCTCGCGGCCGGCCTGTGCCGTCAGGTTGAGCGCCATCGAGCGCTTGCTGTTCGCCAGTTCGTTCTGTCGCGGCTCGCGGTTCCAGGGTTCGTCGGGGCCTCCTCCGCGATGCGGCAGCGCCGAAGCGGGATGAACCGGCCGAGCCCACGGGGTCTCGATCCTGATGACCTCGGCGCCCAACGCGCCGAGCAGAACGGTCGCGGTTGGCCCCGCAACTGCCGTGGTCAAATCGAGGACCCGGATCCCGTCCAGTGGGCGGCAGTTCGAGCGCGGGTACGGCAACAGCTGAGGCTCAGGCAACACCGGCGCGCCTCCACCGAACCCGCTCGGCCCGCGAGCCGAGTGTTGCGTTGCTCGCCCCCAATGCTGGCGGATCGTCGTCCGACCAGGCGGAACGGCCGAATCGGACGGCAGGGCCGGGCGCTAGGTATTCACCACCGCGCGGATGCTGCAGGGCCTGCCAGAATCCTCTGGATTCATGATGATGGTCGATGTCTGCCATCACCTCCGACGGCGCCAGAACTTCCGTGAAGGGAATCCTCATCTCCTGCGCTCGTCTCACGACCTCGCGCCGCGGAGTCTCGATCAGCATCGGAGCCATGAGCTCATCGACCTCGTCCGCGCGCCCCATGAGACTGGTCAGCAAATCGGGCTCTGCCAATCGAGGTTCGTCGAACAGCACCGCCATTGCATCGGGATAACGGTTGTTGCAGTGCGCATGCACCCAGCCGTCGGCGCACGGGCGGATCGTCGAGGGATACAGGTGTCCGGGGCCGAAACCAACCAGCCGGGCGCCGTTACGGACCGGCTCGCGGTCGGAGAACCACGCATGTTGATAGCCGCCGCCCAGCAGGAACGCGACCGCCTCGAAGACGGCGGTGTCGACGAGCTGTCCGCCCCGGTTGGCGTGGATCGCCGAGAGTATGCCGACGGCTGCATGCAATCCGGCCTGCAGATGACCCTGCTCGCCCCATGCCTTGACCGGTTCGCGATCCGGCTCGCCTCCGATCCGCAGGTATCCCCCCGCCGCGTAGAGGGTGAGCTCGGACGCCAACCACCCTGACTTTGGGCCGTCCGCCCCGTAGGGGGTGATCGTACAAACCTGAAGATCGGGGTGCTGACTGCGAATGGCCAAGGGATCCAGTCCGAGTTCCTCCCAATGGCGTTGATCGAGGTCGACGATCAGGACGTCCGACTCCGACAACATCCCGCGCAACAGTCGACGGCCAGCCGCGCTGGCGACCTCCACTCGTACGGATCCCTTTCGCCGGTTCAGATGCAGATGCGTCGCGCCGCCCTCAGTGTCGGGCCGGTCTTCGCGAAACGGACCCTGACGTCGCAGCGGAGTGCCTGACGGTGGCTCGACCATCGTGACGGTCGCGCCGAAGCCGGCGAGCAATCGACCGCAGTACGCGCCAGCCGCCGTCTCCGAGATCTCGACGACGCGGACTCCGTCCAACGGGCCTGCGCCGGGAGGGGGTGCTCGCTCAGTCACCGAGGCAGGATACCGCCGGACCCGCGTTACCCTGCCTGTCACACCGTTCCCACCAGTGATCCAGGAGCAGACCATGACGGACGTTGGCTTCATCGGCGTCGGTAAGATCGGCAATCCCATGTGCGCGAACGTGATCAAGGGCGGTCACCGCGTCGTCGTCAACGACCTCGTAGAAGAGCACGCCGCCAATCTGATCGAACTTGGCGCGGTCTGGGCTGAATCTCCCGCCGAGGTCGCGTCCCAGAGCGAGGTCGTGCTGACCTCCCTGCCGGGACCACCCGAAGTGACGGCGGTGCTTCGCGGCGCAGACGGCATCCTTGCCGGCGCTGAGCCGGGGCTGGTCTGCTTCGACCTCTCGACCAACCTACCCTCGACGGTCAAACTGCTCGCCGAACGCGCAGAGGAGCGCGGAGTGACCTTCCTCGATTCGCCGGTCTCCAATGGAGTACAGGGCGCGATCGACGCGACACTCGCCGTGATGGTCGGTGGCGACGAGGCGTCCTTCGAGCGTTACAAGCCGGTGCTGGAGTGCATCGGCAACAACGTGTTTCACATGGGCGATCTCGGCATGGGCGCGCTGACCAAGATCGTCAACAACATGGTCAGCATCACCTCCATACAAGTGCTCGTTGAGGCGACCGTCATCGCCGAGGCAGCTGGGCTGGATCCGCAGAGGGCCTATGACGTGTTGAGCGTCGCCTCGGCGCAGAACTACGTCGGTAACATGCCGACGCTACTCGAGCGCGACTTCGACGAGTCATCCTTCTTCCTCAAGTGGGCGGCGAAGGACGTCTCGCTGGCAGTGCAGGTTGCCCGCGAGGCCGGCATCCCCTCCCCGATCGCCTCTGCGGCCAGCGATACCTTGAATCGCGCGAAGAACCGCGGCCACGACATGAAGTCTGTGATGGCCACGCTGCTCTCTGCCGAGGAAGACGCGGGCGTGTCTCACTAGACCCGGGGTGTCTCTGGCGACCCATGGTTGACGTACACTAAGCCCATGGCGATCGCAACCGGCACGGCAGTCGGCGGGCAGACGACGGCACGGCGGGTCGTCTTCCTCCACGCCGCAGCATTTGTACTCGGCTTCAGCGTCGTATTCGTCGCCCTCGGCGCCCTGCTTGGCGCCCTGGGCTCGGCGTTCCAGAACGAGCTGATCTGGTTCCAGCGCGTCGCCGGCGCGCTGCTGGTCGTGCTCGGCCTGCATCTGGCCGAGGTGATCACGATCCCCTTCCTCTACCGCAGCTTCCAGGTCGGAGCGCCCGGCGGTCCCGCCGCGGAGGCGCCGGCGGAGGGAGCTTCCCGAGCGCGTGCCGCCGCCGACTACGGACGCTCCCTCGTCGTGGGCGTCGCATTTTCCGTCGGCTGGACGCCCTGCGTCGGCCCGATCCTGGCCGGCATTCTCGTGCTCGCGCTCGACTCCGCGTCGCTCTTCCAGGCCGTGATCTTGCTCATCTGCTACGCGGCCGGACTGGGTATTCCCTTCCTGCTGGTCGGCGCGACCTTCGGCGCATCCACCAAGTTCCTGCGCAAACTCAACCGCTGGATGCCGTTGATCGGTGTCGTCTCGGGAGTGCTGCTCGTCTTTGTCGGTATGTTGATCGCGCTTGACCGAGTGGTCGTCCTGAACGAGGCGCTGGGCAGCTTCGGCGTGGACATCGTCGCCGGCTCGGACGGCTCTTCGACCGAGATGCTGGACCTCAACGCCGGCTCGGCCGCGATCGCCTTCGTCGGCGGATTCGTGAGCTTCATCAGCCCGTGTGTCTTGCCGCTCGTCCCGATCTACCTCGGCCACCTGGCCGGGATCGGCTCCGAGCAGACCATGCGCTCCGCCTAGAACTCCGTCTCAAACTTCCGCGTTGTTCGCACATCGACGAACCACCGGTTCCGCTTGCGCTCCTGTAGCCGGTTCCCCATCAATGCCACGGCCGAGGGTTCACCAGCCAGCGTCAGCCGGTCGTGCAGGAAGACCGTCGTGTCGCCAGCCGCGACGCTGGACTCACCGTCGCGCATGACGACCAGGACCCGGACATCACCTTCGAAGTCAATGTCTCGGAGTTCCTGGCCGTCAAACTCGCGATTGAGCATCTCCACCTCGACCAGCCCGGAGTCGGGATCGCTGCGAGCAGCGTGCAGTCCGGGTCGCAGGACTGCCTCCTCGAGGGCCAGCGCGGTCACGTCGGACAGTGAGTACGTTTCGATCCCCAGGTGCTCAAGTTCGGTATCACGGTCGGACACCCAGGTCACGACCCTGAGCGTGGGATGAATCCGACGCATCGACCTCGTGTAGTCGGCCACAAGGTCCGTGCGTTCCTCATCAACGATCACGGCCACCTCGGTCTGCAGCAGACGAACGCTGATCAGCGTCAAGGCGTCGAGCGGATCGCCGACGACGCTCTCAATCCCTCGCGGTCGCCATCGCTCCGCCGCGTTCGGATCGCGATCGAGCACGATCACACGGCGACCACCGGCCATGAGCCGATCGGCCAGGGTGGCAGCGAGATCTCCGCCGCCGACAACGAGCGTGTGTCCGTCTTCCTGTTCTGGAGCTCGGCCGGCAATCGTCGAGAACAAGAGCGGTGCGAGCACAGTCGTGAGCAAGGCCATGAGCAGGAGGGCGCCGTGTAGGCCATCGTCGATCAGCGCCAGATCGGCCGCGATCGCCCCAGCCGCGAGTACCAGAGACAGATTGGCGCTCAGGAGCGAGCCCCCGGCGAGGCCGGGACGGAAACCCCAGGCGGGCACCAGTCCCAGCAACGACGGCGCGAGCTTGGCTCCGAACGCGACCAGGAGCAGCACGGGCACCAGAATCAGAGAGTCCGCGGAGTCGAACACAGCGCCCAGATCGAGCGTCGCGCCTGCGTGGATAAAGAAGATGGGCACAAAGAACCCATAACCCAGCGCATCCAGTTTGCCTCGAAGCGATGAGCCATGGCGCGGCGACACCACCGTGACGGCCAGGCCCGCGACGAACGCCCCCAGCACCATCTCGGTGCCGGCCACCTGCGATAGCGCCACGAACACGACAAGCAGCGCCAGGGACGCTCGAATCTTCAGTTGCGACGAGGTCTGGGCGAGCTCGTGCATCGTCCGAGGGATGATCGGGAAGCGACCGCTGCCGACCCGCGATAGCCAGATCATCAGGAACAGCGCCGCCGGGACTGCGAGGATGAGGAAGATCTTCCAGCTGATGCCCTCGCGCTCCAGCGCCGAGACCACGCCGACGCCGACGATCGCGACGAATTCGAGCAGGAAGCCGCCGACCAGCAGGGACTGTCCCATTCGACCGAGATCCGGTCGATCTTTCAACACGGGCACCACTACTCCGACCGCTGTGGCAATCAGGATGAAGAGCAGCATCGGAATCTGGTTGGAGTCGATCAGCCCGACCTGCCGCATCAGGTGCAGCGCGACGAAGGTGAATGCGACCACCATTCCGAGCAACACCGCGCCCGAGATCAACGGATGACGAAGCGCGACCCTGGGCACAAACCAGCGTTGCCCTGGTGATCGGCCGAGCAGGCTGAGGTTGATCTCCAGGCCGGAGAGGAACATCAAGTAGGCGAAGCCGAAGAGGGCGAGAAATGTCAGCCAGATGTGGTCTCGGTTGATGATGCCGAGCAGCGGTTCGCCGAAGATGATCCCGACCAGGACTTCCCCAACCACCGCCGGAACCAGGCCGCCGGTCAACCGCCACGCGACGAACGGCACCAACACCGCCATCACGCTGACCAGTAGGAGCGGCGTGAAATCTACCGATTCTTCCACGAACCCATCCTCACGCCCCTTGGTTGCTTACATATACTCCGCCAGAAACTTTAGCGAGATTCTATTGAAATCCTCGGCCGCGCTGACATTGACGGCGTGCGTCGCCGACACTCGCTCAACCCGGAAGTTGGCGGCATTGCTCTCGACCCACTCACGCGCGGGTGTGAATGCCTCTTCGCGGTCGCCGGCGATCAACAGGGTGTCAACCGGATTGGTCGGCAATCGGTGCCGCAGCGGCGTGTGCGGAGACGTGTACATCATGGTTCGAGCGATGCCCACCGGCGTGCTGAGCAGCATGGCGTCATCGAACTCGGCGCGATGCGCCTGATCGAAGGCTCGCGCTCGGCGAGGATTGAGCGGGTGCCTCATGACCGCGTCGATTCCGCCGTCGATCATCATCTGCGCGCGTTCGCGGGCGGCCTCTGGGTTACGAATTCGTTCGAGCTCGCCAAAGGCCGAGTGGGAGTTGGTGACAACATGCGCGATCACTTCGTCGGGCCGTGACATGGCGTAGTTGAGCGTCAGGGCGGCGCCCAACGACTGACCGACGACGAACCAACGCTCGGCCTCGACCAGTTGGCGGAGCACACTGAACTGCTCCGAGTATCGATCCGGGTGATAGTCGGCTTCCTCCTGAGGAGCAGGAGACGAGCCGTGTCCGAACAGCTCAACCGTGATACTGCGGAATCCTGCGTCGTGGAACGCCGGGAGGTTGAGCAGCCAGTGCGCGCGACAGGTGAGAATGCCGTGGACGAATAGCACGGGGCGACCATCGGACGGGCCGTCAATGACGTAGTTCAGCCCGATCTGCGATGCGTCCACGGCGCGGCGGTGCGTAGTCCGGAGTTCGGGTCGCGCTAGTCGCTGCCGGCGGTAGCGCCCTGGACGAGTGCGTCGGGATCGAGGGCCTTGAGCAGGGGATCCTGTGTGGCCAAACCGAGGATGCCGAACGTCTCGCCGATGCGGTTGAATCCGTGCTCGTGGAGTCGATGCAGGTAGTCGTGGTACTGCTTCTCGCGCAGCTTGCGCAACTCTTCGACACCGGCGTCGAGGCGTTCAACCCCATCTGCGTAGAGCACCGCCAACGCTTCCCGCTCCAGCGGCGATTGCGCCATCTCCGAGGCCAGACCGGCCTCCGCCTTGACGAGGAAGATTGGCAACTCCATCTCCGCGCGCTCGGCGTAGCGGTGGTACCACTCGAGATGCTTCAGGCCGTACTCGAGGTGGCGCTTGCTGTCTCCCGCGAGCCGGGCGAAGAGATCGCGGTCGAAGTCCGAACGGGCCCAGTCGGTGGCGCACTCAAACGCGGTCAGCTCATAGGACTTGTAGACCACGTCCAGCGCGACGATCATGTCGGTGAACGTCAAAGCGCTGTACCAGGCCTCGGAAACGTCCGAGAGCGGCGCTTTGCCGATAATCCCCGAGCCGTGCAAGGCGCGCTTGCGCAGCGACTCGACTTTGCGGCCCGCGTCGTAAACCTGTGTCGCGAGGAACAGCTTCACCTCGTGAAAGCCGTAGGAGATGTCTTCCAGCCACTTGGAGATGACTTTCTGCTCGGCGATGCCGTAGGTCGAGTAGACGGCGCAGATCTGGCCGGTCGCGCGCTCGACCTCAGGCGAGAGTTCCTCGCGGCTCTCCCAGTCGAGGTCGGTGGCCGGAATCCAGCGGTCGCGGATCGCGTCTTCGTAAAGGTCGGCGACGCCGTCGGCCCAGACTTCGGTACGTTCGTAGATGGCGTAACCAGCGGGCATGTACATGCCGGGCACCGGTCGGGTGCCGCGCGGCAGGTCGTTGCGGTAGTTCCATACGTCCGGCACGTGACCGTACGAGCCGATGTCGACATCGCTGAGCCGCATGCCGTCGTCAGAGGGCGTGGGCTTGAGGCCGGTCTCGCCCCCGTCCTCGAACATGATGAACTGCGCCCTCGCGTACGGGTGATCGGGGTTGTCTTCCACAAACTCCAACCATTTGCTGACGCGATCCGGTTCGATCGAGATGTTGAGCACATTGTCGATCTGATGACTCAGCGCGACCGATTGCTCGACCCGCTCGATCAGTTCCGGGGACCAACCGCGGACCTGGGCGCGCATCTTTTGGGCGGGAGAGAGTGTCGGCATCAGGTGTTCCCGTGTGTTTCAGGCCGTACGGCCTTCTGAAGGCCCAGGGGTGTCCGCAGCTGTTCCGGATCCTCCCGGGCTAGACCGTAATCAGCTCGCGCATCGCGGGAGCCATGCGATCGATCCGGTCTCCGAGACCGACCACCTGGAGACGGTGGTAGTACTCGTTGATCTGCTTCTTGCGCATCAACAGGAGCAGGTTGTAGCCCTCGTCGATGTGCTCAATGCCGCCGCCGGCCAGGACGGCGAGGGCTTCGCCCGTGATCGGGTTGGTCGTCAGCCCGGCCTGCGTGTTCTGGACGGTTTCGTTGGCGTCGAGATAGTGATGCAGTTCTTCCTTGCGCCACGGCTGGGTCTCGACGGTGTACTTGGTGTGGGTGACGCCGAATGCGAGGTGGCGCGATTCGTCCTGTGCTGAGAGACGGAACATGCGCTTTTCGGCCTCGTTCTGGCCAATCAGTTCACCCATGCGGAAGAGCGACTGCACCAGACCCTCGGCGAAGAGATGGAGCACCGCTGTCATCTCCGTGAAATCGTCGATCGACAGCAGTCCAACGGCTCCGAAGCCGGCCGGCGACATGCCGCCGCCATTGACGAGCACCCGCTTACGGAAGACGTCGAGGTGACGTGCCTCGTCCATGAGCTGTGTGCCGAGGAAGAGCTGCGATTCGAAGTAGTCGGGCTGGACCGTCTCGAGGAAGCGGCCCGGAACGTCGCCGGCGATGAACTCGACCTGGGTGAGGAAAGTGCACAACGTGCACATGGCCTTTTCGATGTCGTCGGGCTGGTCGCCGATCGTGTCCCAGGGGATATCGCGGGCCGAGGACCACTGGCGCTGCAGGGCTTCCTCGTAGAGCAGCATCGCAGACTCGGACCACACGTCGCCCTTGTCCCGGTACTGTCGCGCGTGAGTATTGGAGCGCGGGTCGGCCTCGACCCCGCGCGGCGCGAACGACCGCCGGTCCCCCTCGTCAACGGCATCGACGCCGGCCATGCGCTGGTTGATTGACTGCAGCGTGATGCCCTTGCGGCCGACCTGGATGTCGAACTCGTCGTCGGTCTCCAGATTCAACCAGCCGAGGTCGAGGCCCGGATTCTCAATCGCGGTGACCATGTTGCGTTCCTGTCATGCGCCCGTCTCGGTGAATCAGCTTCAGCGTATCAGGGGGAACGGCGCTGGTTGGCCACTGCTTCGCGCGCCGGAACGTTTTCGCAGTGGGCCCAGTGCACTCTGTTCCTCAGTGACATCTCCGTTGCCAATCGAGTCGAGCCCAGCCTGCCCTGCGCGCGAGACGCAGCCTGCGAGGCGCGTCACTGCGTCGCGAGGGGATCGAAGTTGGCGCGCAGGTAGTTGACCAGGTCCCAGCGCTCCTGGTCCGACAACTGCGGCGACCAGCCGGGCATCCCCGTGCCGCGAATGCCATCCGTGATCCACGCGTACAGCACCCCGTCGGGATGGAACGGGACATGAATGGTGAAGTTGGCCGGTGGGGCGGGCAACGAGTAGGCCAGCGGACCGTCGCCCGCGCCGGTGCCTCCGTGACAGGAAACGCAGTTCGCTGCAAACAGGGCGGAGCCTCGTTCGACGGAATCCGCCGTCAACGCAACCGGATTGGCCAGCGTTCGTCCGGGCTCGACATGCAACCCGGTCAGCAAGACGACCGCCACGATCAAACCAAGTACTGCACCGACGAACGCGCCGTCTGCGACGCGCGGGCCGAAGCGGTCCCTGAGGTTGGGCCGATTGATCCAGGCCAGGCCGCCAACGATCAGCGCCCAGAGCGCGCCGACTCCGTTCCAGTCCATCTGGGTCAAGGGAAGCGCGAGCGCGCCCCCGCGATCGGCCGCGAACGGCGATGCCTGGTACCCGGACTCCACGCTCGTCCTCACGGCTGCCACGAGGTCGTCGCCCGAGGCCCGGCGCAGTTCCATCTCGACGGTCCAGTCCCCGGGCAAGCCGAAGTAGGCGCCCTCGAGTTGGAAGCGCCCGTCCCCGATTGGGGTCGTGTTGACAGTCACCGGACCGACCGCCGCATCCTGATAGCGGAAGCGCAGCAGCAGATCCTCCACCGGATTATCCGAGGGTGCATCGACCGTCGCCGTCCAGGTGTTGAAACCGACCAGATTAGGCGAGATCTCCAGCGACACCACGACATCACCGCGCGCAACCGTCTCAACGACGGTGTTGTCCTTCTGTTCTATCTCCGGTTGGGCGCTGGCGGGAGAAGGCAACTGGGTCAGCACGGCGGAGACGACGATCACAACCAGTCCCAGTGCCGTTTCGATGCGCATCATCCTGCGGAAGCGGCGGGCCAGATCCTCGTCCTGTCCATCGGAGTCGGCGTCACGCGGACGAAGCAGGAACGCGTTCGTGGCGGCCGCCGAGAACAGGGCCAGCAGGACGACAACTTTGACGATGAAGACCAGGCCCCAGTCCGTGTCGACCAGCCCGCCGACATCGGGGATCTGAATCAGCGCCGAAAGCAGTCCGGCGGCGAACAGCACGGGCACCGACGCCGCCGCCACGAGCGAGAAACGCCTGACCGCTTCGACGCGGACCTCTGGCCTGTCTTTCAGGGCCAGGATCAGGCTCGCCAGACCGCCGATCCAGACCGCGACCAACGAGAGGTGCAGGGCATCGAACAACGTTCCCCAGATCCAGCCGGAGCCGATCGCTGCGCCGTGCGAGACCGCCGACGTCGAAGCCAACCAGGCCAACGCCAGAACCGCCAACAGGCGCAGCAACATCCGAGAATCAACGCTTCGCGGCCAGATCAGGCGAGCGCTGAGCGCCAGCGCCGCCAGGATCAGCGCGTACCAGCGTTGCTGCAACCAGAGACCGTTGCGCGAGTCGAACAGCACGTCGCCGAGAAATCCGATGTCGCCCAGGCGCAGCGCTCCCGCGATCGACTCGTAGGCCGTCCCCGCAATCGCGATCGCCAGCGTTCCCGCCATCAACGGCAGCAACGTCGGCAACGGCGACGGTCGCAGCAGCCAACCGATCAGCACCGCGCCCACAAACAGCACCAACGCGGCGAGACCAATTGCTTTCACCACCGCATCCGCGGCAACTGGCGGTCCGGGACGGTCGAGGTCAATGGCGATTCCGCTGCCCGACGGCGCGGAGCCGTCCTGGTTCAGCACCGAGAAGACGTACGAGCCGGTCCACGTGTGACCGTCAACCTCGGACAACGTTTCCCAGACGACCGTGTAGACCCCGGGCTCAAGTTTGAGCACGCGGACGCCCATCTGGGTGGGTACTTCGTCCGAAAACTCGGTCTCGCCGATATCGCGCCGCTGTGCCGCGCTGTCGAGTACCTGTACCGAGCTGTGGGTGCGCTGCAACTGTTCGGTCATGAACAGCGTCACCAGGGTCGGCGACTCACGTAGCGAGGCATTGACGGGCGGATCGGCGCGGGCCAACAGCGCGTGCGCGTCGGCGCTCTGCGGCCAGAGCCAGACCGCGAGCACGGCAGCCACGGCGAGGAGCACGGCGACTGCGCGTGTCATTCCGGGCCGTCTGGCAACTCAAAGACCGACTCGCGAATGGTCTGCCACTCCTGCCCGGAGACATTGCCGGTCCAGTCGATACCACCGTGGAACTCGCCGGGCGCGATCGCATAGGGCGGGTCCCTGGGGGCGGCCTCAACCAGGTACATGCCGAATGCGCCCATGATCAGCACGTGTCGTCCGTCATCAGAGATGGCGAAATCGGGCTGATCCTCCCCGATCGCGGCGAGTTGGGTCAGAGCGCCGGTGTCGAATCGATAGCTCCAGATGTCCTCCGGTCCGTTCAGGCCCAGTGCCCGCGCGGAGACCTGCGGCAGGGACTGTCCGCCGGAGAACACGACGGATTCGCCGTCAGGAGCGAAGCGTGGGATGCGAACCGGTATCGGCGGCCACTCCCGTCCAGGGTCGAGAACAGTTTCCGATCCATCGGACATGTTCCGGACCACGAGGTGTGGATCGCCGCTGTGGGGAGTGTTGACGAACACGAGGCGCGTGCCGTCAGGTGATATGTCGGCGTCACGGGCGTCTTCGCGCAAGACTTCCGCTTCCCGCCGCTGCAGATCGAGCCGGACGATGCGAATCGTGAGCTCGGCCGGCTCGTGGGTGAAGATCAGGGACTGACCGTCGGGCGTCCAGCGCGGAGTCCAGACAAACTCCGCCTGTCGGGAGTGCCTGACCACGATCTCCTGCTGGGGATCATCCAGGCTCGCAACCGCGAGGTCGGTCCCGATCGTCGTGCCCTCGGCGTTTGTCAGTTGGAAGACGACGTAGGCCACTCGTTTCCCGTCCGGGGAGATGGCCGGCTGCAGCAGTTGTTGGTCCTGTTCTGCCTCAATCAGCGGGCGTGCGCCCTGCTCGTCCTGGATCCAGAGATCAACGCCCACAGTGAACACCAGAAGCCCCGAAACCGGGATCCGGGGCTCTGCGCTTCCGGGGCCCGACGCATCATTGCCGCAGGCGACGATCGCCCATGCGCCTACGAACAACGCCAACCAGCGCAGACGGAGCATCATCGCCGCGTCCGTCCGCGGCCGAGATAGAAGCCGAACGATCCGCCCAACAGCAACGCCGCTGCGATACCCACGACCAACCAGACGATCGGACCAACGCCGAGATTCGCGCCATCCACCGACTCCGCACGCACGACTGTCGGCCCCCGCCTCTCCGTCGCTTCCTGTTCGCTGGAGACCTGCGGGTCGTCTCCCGGATAGACGATCAACAGGTCGGCAGCGTTCAGGCGGTCCTGCTCGACTTCATCGAGACTCGGGTCTTGTCCGACGTAGAACGGGTAGGACCCCGCATCCGAGTCGCCGTCTTCTGCGGAGAGATTAGTCCAGGAGACGATGTAGCGGCCCGGCTCCAGCGCCTCATTGACCGACACCGTCATGACATGTCGGTCCTGGTTGCCGATCTCGGGTTCGCCCAGGCTGACTTCGCGCCCACCGTCGGCACGTGTCAGCGTGATCGCGTTCGCCCCCTCTCGGCGGAATAGCTCCTGCGTGAAGCGGATGCTGATCTCGGTGGGTGACTGGTCGAGCACCTCCGCGAACTCGGGTACCGACGACTCATAGGCGGCATGCGCGGACGCATTGGACGCCGCCAGCCAGCAGGCCGACGCGCCCAGGACGAGCGCGAGTAGCAGGCGCCACCTACTCCGCGTGTCCGTCATGTTCGCCGCCATCGTGGCTCGGAGGTTCCAGCCCGGCCAGTTGCGGTACTGCCGGCAAGGATTCGTTGCTCAGCCATGCCTCCAGCGTCGCCTCGAAGGTGTGCGCCAGGGCATGGACGATCTTTGATGGGTCGGCCGCCGCGTGTGCGTCGTCGTTGCGGAACGCGGCCAGCAGCGAGTCCAGCCATTCCCGGTATTGCTCGACGTGATCACTCAGCTCAAGCGGCCAGTCCACCCAATCGAGCACCTCCTGGGCACGGTTCGCCCAGACCACCGCGTCGGCCGGAATCCGATGCTCCTCGCGGATGATCCGGTCGAGATGGTGGTAGCGCAACGGGTCGAGCGGCTCGAGCGCGGCAAGGATTTGCGCTCGCTGAGCGGCCTCCTGCGCTCGCGCCGCCTCCACTTCGATGTCATCGATATCGTTGACGTTCGGCGTGCTGCACGCGCTGATTACAGCGGCCAACACGCCCAGAACCACGAGAGACGAAAGAATCTTCACCACACCACCTTCTCACTGCGCGAACGTCCGCGCATGCTCGGCTTCAGCAGACGACTAGAAAATCTGCGGCGCAGGTGGAGGCCGAATGGTGTTGCGGGACGAGTCAACGGTCGATCGCGGCGGTCTGAAATCGAGATCAGGGAAGAATGCGAGGCTGCGTTCGTCGGCCTGCGGCGATACGGCGATGTCGACCGAGTTGGCCGGCGCGGGCGCGAACAGCTGGGCAACCTCGTGTGTGGCCAGGCTCGACGCGTTCTCGGCGCCAATGGTGCAACTGCCAAGTGAAGCCTCAGAGACGACCGAGCCCGCGAACCCTGCATGTTGAACGGCGGCAACGGCCTCAACCTCCGACGCCGCAGTACGCAGCAGCACCGCGATCGCGACTGCGCACGTCAAGGCTGTGAGTAGCGAGAGTCGTCGCCTCATCTAGACTCAGTCTATGCGCGGCCGCCTCGGCGTGGCGGCGTGAATGACGTGGCTGTCAACTGAATGCGAGACGCACCGTGTATCTGGCCATGAACCGCTTCAGTGTCAATATCGAGCGCGAGGCCGAGTGGGAAGAAATCTGGAGGAATCGCGAAACCTATCTGCAGGAGGTGCCCGGTTTCGTCCAGTTCATGCTGCTGCGAGGCGCGGAGCCGGGCGACTACATCTCCTATTCGGTCTGGGAGGATCAGGCTGCATTCCATGCCTGGACGCAGTCCGAAGCCTTCCGCAGGGGCCACGCCCAGGGAACCGTTGCCGGCGTGCTGATGGGCCCTCCGCAGTTGGGTCTGTACGAACCGGTGATCAATGAGACCGCGACCAGCAGGGAGCTGATCGACACCGCGCCCGATCCGAACCGCCGCGGTCCGCGCCACTAGCCCATTCCGTCATTCCTGCGCAGGCAGGAATCACGCGGCACCAAACGGATTGTGGAGCACTGACTCTAGCCGTCCCGCAAACGGCGCGCGCAGACACCACACAGGTACGGCAGCGGTTCTCGCTGCGTAGTGTCAGCGGAGGAACGCGATTCCTGCCTGCGCAGGGATGACGGAAGTGCGACCAGAAGCTACCGAAGCGCGGTGATAGCCTGTGCCTGCCTGTGAAATTTTTCCCGCACGTCCGACCTGACGGCGTTGTGGGCTGAGAGGAATCACACATGGGAATGCTTGATGGCCGGGTGGCGATCATCACCGGCGCGGGTCGTGGGATCGGGGCCGAGACGGCCAAGTTGTTCGCCTCCGAGGGCGCCAAGGTCGTCGTCAACGACCTCGGCGGCGCGGTCGACGGCTCTGGCGCTGCGGCTGCGCCGGCCGATGAGGTGGTCGCCGCGATCCGCGACGCCGGCGGTGAAGCGGTAGCCAACTACTCGTCGGTCGCCGACTACGACGCGGCCGAGGGCATCGTCAAGGCGGCGCTGGACAACTTCGGCGACCTCGACATCGTCGTCAACACAGCCGGCATCCTGCGCGACCGGATGGTCTTCAACATGACCGAAGCCGAGTGGGACGCCGTGCTCGACGTCCACCTCAAGGGTCACTTCAACCTGACCAAGTACGCCTCAATCCACTGGCGTTCCGAGCGCAAGGGTCACTACCGACTGATCAACTTCTCCTCGGTCTCCGGCATCTTCGGCGCGCCCGGCCAGCCCAACTACGCCGCGGCAAAGATGGGCATCGTCGGCTTCACCTACAGCTGCGCCAACGCCCTCGGCCGCTACGGCGCGACCGCCAACGCGATCTCGCCCGGAGCCTCAACTCGCATGACCGACACCGTGCCCGAGGAACGCCGCCGCGCCGGCAGCGACATCGGCGACTCGAGCGAAGAGGACCCGCAGCGCTCACCGGCCAACGTCGCCGTGCCGCTGGTCTACATCGCCTCCGAGCAATCCGACTGGCTCAACGGCCAGATCGTCGGGGCATCGGGCTACGAGCTACAGCTCTTCAACAAACCCGCCGTGATCCGCCAGGTCCGCGGAACCGAGCGCTGGACAACTGAGGGCGCAGCCCAGCAGATCGAGGAACTGTTCAAGCCCGCCGTCGGCGGCGGCGGCTTCTACGGATAGCGCGACGACCCCGCGTTCTCTTCCCGTCATTCCCGCGCAGGCGGGAATCCATCCAGGAAGACGACAGCGGGGCATCGAAATTCCCGCCTCGCGGGAATGACGGAACTGAGTAAGGAAACAACATCATGGGAATGCTTGACAATCGCGTCGCAATCGTGACCGGTGCGGGACGCGGAATCGGTTCCGAAGTCGCCAAGCTGTTCGCCGCCAACGGCGCCAGCGTCGTCGTCAACGACCTCGGCGGCGCGGTCGACGGCACCGGCGGCGAGGCCGGCCCGGCCGACGAGACCGTCGCGACGATCCGCGACGCCGGCGGCAACGCCGTCGCCAACTACACGTCGGTCGCCGACTACGACGGCGCCGAGGGCATCATCCAGCAGGCGCTGGACGAGTACGGACGCCTCGACATCCTGGTCAACGTCGCCGGCAACCTGCGCGACCGGATGGTCTTCAACATGACCGAAGCGGAATGGGACGCGGTCGTCGCGGTGCACATGAAGGGCACATTCAACACCACCAAGTACGCCTCGATCTACTGGCGCGCCAATCGCGAGGGTCACTACCGGCTGATCAACTTCACCTCCGGCTCCGGCCTGCACGGAGCCCCGGGACAGCCCAACTATGCGGCCGCCAAGCTCGGCATCGTCGGCTTCACCTACAGCTGCGCCAATGCGCTGGGACGCTACGGCGTCACCTCCAACGCCATCGGCCCGGGCGCGTCCACGCGGATGACCGACACCGTGCCCACCGATCGCCGCTCGCGCGGCTTCGACGAGGACTCAGAGACGACCGTCGACCCGCGCCGCTCGCCGGCCAACGTCGCCGTGCCGATCGTCTACATGGCCTCTGAGGCCTCCGACTGGCTCAACGGCCAGGTGATCCAGGCGATGGGCTACGACATCGGCCTCTACAACCAGTACGAGATCATCCGCAACCTCTCGAGCAACGAGCGCTGGACCGTTGAGCGGGCCGGCGAAGAGATCGAGCGGGTGTTCAAACCGGCCATCGAAGGCAGCCGCCTCTTCGGCTAAGCCTCTCGGTCGCAGTTCACATACGCTGACGGCGGACCTCCGGGTCCGCCGTTTTGCGTTCCTTCACCCACGGATACTTCCATGACTGACGATTTGATCATTCGCGCCGCGGTCGATGCCGATATTCCCCAGTTGGCCGACCTTTACAACCACTACATCCTGACCAGCGCCGCCACGTTCGACACCGAACCGCATACCGTCGAAGCGAAGCGAGAGTGGTTCTCGAAGTACTCCGACACCGGACCGTTCCGCGTGATGGTCGCGGTCGAGTCCGACGGCCAGATCGTCGGTCACTCATACTCCAGCGCGCTCTACCCCAAGGCGGCCTACGACAGCAGCGTCGCCACCAGCGTCTATTTGCTGCCCGGCGAGGTTGGTCGCGGCGTCGGCACTCGGCTCTGGTACGCGCTCTACGACGAGCTGCGCAAGGTCGATGAGCTGCATCAACTGTTCGCCCTGATCACTTTGCCCAACGACGCCTCAGTCGCCATGACCGAAAAGGTCGGCTACACCCTCTCCGGAGTCTGGAAAGAGTGCGGCCGAAAGTTCGACCAGTACTGGGACGTCGGAATCTGGCAACGACCGATGCGCCTCACGGAGTAACATTCGCGCAACTGGAGGTGATCGATGGAACACCCCCCTGACGCATATCCGGCACGTCTTGTGATTGACTACCCGGAATCGCGCGACCGACTCAGCGTCCTGCTCCGCATCCCGTTCGCCATCCCCATTGCAATCATTTCGTATCTGATGCCGGTGGCGCCCCTGCTGGCTGTCAGCCTCGCCGTGGAAGGCTACATCGACGACTCCGGCAGCGGCTGGTTCGCCGCCGCGTTCTTTCTCCCGCTGATCTTGATGCTCCTCTTTCGGCGAAAATACCCGCGTTGGTGGTTCGACTTCCTGCTCAACCTGTCCCGATTCCAATATCGCGTTGCTGCCTACATCAGCTTGCTCACCGATCAGTATCCGTCCACCGACGACGAACAGAGCGTTCACCTGGAACTGGACTATCCGGATGCCGAGCAGCTCAACCAGTTCTTCCCGGTCGTCAAGTGGCTTCTGCTGATTCCGCACTACATCGCGCTCGTGATCCTCGGCGTCCTGGCATTCCTCGCAACGATCGTCGCCTGGTTCTCCATTGTGATCACAGGCAGGCATCCGAAGCCGTTGTTTGATTTCGCCGTCGGCGTCGGCCGCTACTGGTTGCGGGTCGAAGCCTACGGCTTCCTGCTGATCACCGACCGCTACCCGCCGTTTAGGCTGGATGCATAGACGACGCTGGCAACTGGAGGAACCGACGATGAGCGACCGGATCGGCATGGGCCTGGCCAACTTTCCCTTCACCGACGTCGACACGATGTGGCGTTGGATCGACCTCTGCGAAGACAACGATGTCGACTCGATCTGGCAAACCGATCGCCTGATCTCCCGGGAACCGATCCTCGAGTCGATGACCTTCATGGCCGCACTGGCCGCTCGCACGGAAAAGCTGAAGTTCGGCATGAACGTGGTCGTCGTCGGCTTCCGCGACCCGCTCGTCCTGGCCAAGCAGTGCGCCACCATCGACTTCCTCTCCAACGGTCGAATGCTGCCCGCCTTCGGGGTCGGCAGTGGATTCGCGCCGGAGTGGAACGTCACGCATCGCCAGCTCCGCGGTCGCGCACCAATCGCCGACGAGATGCTCGACATCATCAACGGACTCTGGAACGAGGAATCGTTCACCTACCACGGCGAGCACTTCACCTACGACAACGCCACGATTTCACCGAAGCCGGTACAGGATCCGCTGCCGCTCTGGATCGGCGGTCACAGCAAGGCCGCGATCCGACGCACTGCGCGGATCGGAACCGGCTGGGTCGCCGGCATCCAGTCGGCGCACGAGGTCGGGCCGATCATCCAGCAGATCCGCGCCGCCCTGGCCGAAGCTGGGCGCACAGACTACGAGCCGGACCACTTCGGCGCCGGCTTCGGCTACCACTTCGGTTCCTGGGACGACGAAGACGTGCAGATGACGATCAAAGGGATCAAGGCCCGCTTGCCTGAGGTGAATCCCGACACCTACTTCGCGGTCGGCGACGCCGACGAGATCCTCAGGCGCGTCAACGAATACCGAGCCGCCGGCGTGAGCAAGTTCATCATGCGGCCGATGGCCCGCGGCGACGACGCGATCATGTACCAGTCACAGCGCCTGTTCGACGAGGTGCTGCCCGTCGTCCACGCCTGACCGGAGTCAAGGTCTAGGGATAAGACGGCAGCGGCAGGTTCGGGAACGCCCGCTTGACGCTCTTGACCGCTGCACGTTTTGCGGTTGCAGCGACGCTCTGTTCCCGCTTCAGGTCCGACGCCGAACTGGGTAGCACCTCGGCGTCGCCGGCCACCAATGGATCGCTCCAGGCGCGCAACTTCGACATCGTGATTGGGCCCTCGACCCGGTCGCAGAAGCGAGTGAATGGCCGCCAGCCCGCGTCTGTGCGCCTTGGTTTGGTGTAGACCGCTCGACCGGCAGCGATGCAGAGAGCGACCCCGCCGGCAACGTCCCAGATTCGCGAACCGTCAAACAGCGCCATCTGCACCGAACCCTCCGCCGCGAGCGCCAGTTCAGTCGCCGTGCTGCCGAACGTCCGGGCAATGCCGAATCGGCGACCCGCCGGACCGGTCACGCCGCCGGTCCCGGCTGGCACGGTGCTCAATCGAGAGGCCGCCTGCAGGGCCGGAGCGCCGCAATCGACTTCCTCCCCATTGAACATCAGGCCACTCCCCGCTCTCGCGTGGTAGACCCCTGGAGTGAGAAATCGGTTGGATGGCAGCCACATCGCACCGGCGATCGGCATCCCTCGATGGAGAATGCCAATCGAGCATGCAAACATGCCGATCCCGTTGATGAAGTTTGAGGTGCCGTCGAGCGGATCGATGACCCAGACGATCTCCGCACCACTTGGACCGCCGTTTTCGCGCTCCTCACCGAGTACACCATGGTCCGGAAAACAGTCGTGCACTTCCGCCCGAATCAGGTCCTCGATTGCGTGATCGACTTCCGTTACGGGATCGTGAGCGTTCTGGCCCTTGAACGAGATTTCTATCGTCGCGTGGAAGCGATCCATGAGGATGTCGCCGCCTCGCTGCGCGAGACCGCGTGCGGCGTCGGCAAGTTCGTCCAGTCGGTCAGCGGGCAAGTCTGATAGATCCGATACATCCGTCCCGCTTGGAGTCTGCGTCATATGATTCCTGTTCAAGGGCTACCCTTTGGATGCTAGCCGTAGTGGTGGTGAACGGAGTGTTCAAATGGCTAACGAGTCGTCAACAACGGAGGACACAATCCGTCGCTCAAGCGGCCCGGGTCAGGCGACCGTGGAGACCAGGACCGCCAGCGCATCGGCAGCGGTGGCCTTCGAAGCGGAGTGGGAGTCCGCCTGCGAATCTGCCCTGCGCGGTATGGACCTCACCACGTCACCCGACCTGCTGCTGGTCTTCATCGACTCCCGCTACGCCGAACACTACGCCGAGATCATCCAGCGACTGAGAGGATCCACCGGTGCTCGCCACCTGATCGGCGCATCGGGGCAGAGCGTCATCGGGTCGTCACTGGAAGCCGAGGAAGGATCCGCAATCGCGATCCTCGGATTCTCGCTGCCGGGAGCAGAGTTCACACCGCTGGCCATCGATCCGGAATCAATGACGGACGACGTCTTCGAACCAATCCAGGACGGTCCTGAGGTCTGGTTGATGTTCAGCAACCCGTTCACGGTGATGACCGACCGGCTGGTCGGGCACTTGCAGCAGTTGCGTCCCGAGATCGTCCTGCTGGGCGGCATGGCATCCTCCCATCAGCAGCAAGCCGGTTGCGGGGTCTTCATCGACGACCAGGCGCTGAGCAGCGGCGCCGTGATGATGGGTCTGACGGGGGTCTCAGTGCGGCCGATCGTCGCACAGGGCGCGGAGCCGCTGGGTCAGCCGTGGATCGTGACCGACTGCGAGAACAACACGGTCAAGACCCTGGGCTCACGGCCAGCGCTCGAAGTCCTGCAAGAGACCTTGATGGAACTCGACGACGAGACACGTGACCGAGCCGCGCGAAACCTGCTGGTCGGACTCGCGATGAACGAGTACAAGGAGACCCACGAGCGCGGCGATTTCCTCATCCGCAACGTGATGGGCGCCGATCGCGAGTCCGGAATCGTTGCAATCAACCCGATCCCGAGGGTCGGACAGACCTTCCAGTTCCAGTTCCGCGACGCGCAGGCCGCCGATGACGATCTGCGCACCCGGCTCTCCGACCTCCGCGACACGCTGGCGCAAGACGAAGAGGTCCTCGGAGCGCTGCTCTGCTCATGCAACGGCCGCGGTCGAGGCCTCTTCGGAGAGCCGGACCACGATGCCGCGGCACTCTCCGAAATCTTCGGCCCCGTGCCAACCGCCGGCTTCTTCTGCAACGGAGAGATCGGTCCCGTCGGAGGCGAGAACTACCTCCACGGGTTCACAGCCTCGATCGCGGTACTGACCTCGGAGTCGTAACGGCGTCAGCCCCCGCTGATTTGCGGCACGATCGCAATCTCCGCACCCTCCGGCACCTTCGTGATCAGGCCCGTCGAGACGACGTCCCCGTTGATCGCCAGCGAGATGCCTCGCCCAATCTTGCCTTCGTTGACAAGCCGGTCAGCGAGTTCGGGGTAGCGCGGCGCGAGATCTCGGATGACGGCGCGGATGTTGTGGCCCTCGGCCATCAGCACCGGTTCACCATCGGTGAGCGTCCTGAGTGGCTGGGGGATCAGGACGGTGACCATGAGTGCCCTCGCCCAATCCCTCTCCCAAAGGGAGAGGGATTGGGGGTAGACGGCTCAGTCCCCCGACGGCAGCGTCGCGTCGAGGATGGCGCGCGGCGACATCGGCAGCTCGTTCATGTGCACACCGATCGCGTTGGCGATCGCGGCCCGCACGGCGGGCGCCGGAGGGATAATCGGAACCTCGCCAACCCCGCGCACACCGTACGGGTGACCGGGGTTCGGGACTTCGACGATGTTCGTCTCGATCATCGGCAAGTCGAGCGCGGTCGGCATCCGGTAGTCGAGCAGGCTGGCGTTCTTCAGATCGCCGGACTCGTCGTAGTAGTACTCCTCGTTCAGCGCCATACCGACGCCCTGCGCGACGCCGCCCTGCATCTGTCCCTCAACGTATGCCGGGTGGATCGCCGTACCGGCGTCCTGGACGGCGGTGTAACGAAGAATGTCGACCTTGCCGGTGTCTGGGTCGACCTCGACATCGACAATGTGCGTCGCGAACGCGGGCCCGCTAGACGTCTTGTTCACGTCTGCCCGGCCGACGATGTGACCACCCGAGGTGACCAGCTGGCCGGCGAGCTCCTTGAACGTGAACTGCTGATCGTTGCCGTCCTCGTCCTGGGGACCGCGGATGATGGCGTCGTCGCCGTATGTCACGTCGGCTGCGTCGCACTCCCAGATCTGGGCGGCGCGCTCCTCCATCTGGCGGCGAATGTCCATCGCGCACTCATACGCGGCCCAGCCTCCGGCGAAGGTCGTGCGGCTGCCGCCGGTGACCTGCGTGTAGCCGACCGAGTTGGTATCGACCACGTGCGGGTGCACTTCCTCGGCCGAGATGCCGAGCGTCTCGGCGAGCTGCATAGCGATCGAAGCGCGGGTGCCGCCGATATCGGTCGAACCGAGCACCAGCGGGACCGTGCCGTCCCCGTTGACCTGTGCGTAAGCGGATGATTCGAAGCCGATGTTGAACCAGAATCCCTGGGCGATGCCGCGGCCCCGGTTCGGTCCCTGGAGCTCCGACTGCCAATGCGGCGATTCCTGTGCGGCCTCGAGGCACTCGACGTTGCCGATGACGCCGTACGTGAAGCCGTCGGCGCGTTGCGCGCCTTCGACGCAGGCGTTTTGCAGCCGCATCTCGAGCGGATCGAGGCCCAACTCTTCCGCGAGCTCGTTCAACACCGACTCGGTGGCGAACTCCGACTGTGGAGCGCCGGGAGCTCGGTAGGCGGCGGTCTTCGGCTTGTTGACGACCACGTCGTAACCGTCGATCCGCTGGTTGGGAATGTCGTAGGGAGCAAGCGCGCACATCGCGCCGGCCCCGACGGGTGAGCCCGGGTACGCCCCCGCCTCGAACGCGAGATGCACGTCGGCGGCCGTGATCGTGCCGTCGCGCTTGGCGCCCATCCGCACGCGCATGTAGGTACCGGAGGTCGGGCCGGTCGCGAGCAGCACTTCCTCGCGGTTCATGGTCAGCTTGACCGGGCGACCCGTCTTCTGCGAGAGCAGCGCCGCCACGGGCTCCAGGTAGACCGGAATCTTGCCGCCGAAGCCGCCGCCGATCTCCATGGGCGTGACCTTCACCTGCGAGGGTGAGAGTTGCAGCAGTGGCGCGACCGAGTCGCGAACCACGAATGCGCCCTGGGTTGAGGTCCAGATGTCGAGCGTGCCATCGGCCCGGTAAAAGGCGGTGCCGTTGTGCGGCTCGATGTAGCCCTGGTGCGCCATGGAGGTCTCGAACTCGCGCTCGAGGACCACATCCGCTTCGGCGAAGCCGGAGTCGAGGTCGCCCTTGGTGAACTGCAGATGCGACGCAGTGTTGCTGGGGTTGTCGCTCTGGGAACCGTCCATCGCGGCCGTGTGCAGGCCGTCGTGAAGCAACGGCGAGCCGTCCACCATCGCATCGCGGACGTCGAGCACTGGCGTCAGCAACTCGTACTCGACCTCAATCAACTCGAGCGCGTCCTCCGCGATGTGGTGGTCGGCCGCGGCCACAGCGGCGACGGCGTGTCCCTTGTAGAGCACCTTGTCGGACGCGATAACGTTGTCCAGCACCCACTTGAGGTTGGCGGTGCCTTCGCCGGTGTCGATCTCTTCATCGCCGGCGCGCGGGAAGTCGGCATTGGTAATCACGGCCTGCACGCCCTCCAGCGCCTCGGCCTTGGACGTGTCAATGCTGACGATCCGGGCGTGCGCGTGCGGGCTGCGCAGGACTCGGCCGGCGAGCATCCCGGGCAGATTCAGGTCGGCGCCGTACTGCGCCGCGCCGGTGACTTTGTCGACACCGTCGTGACGGATCGGCCGTGTGCCGATGACGTTGTATTGTTCGGTTTCCTTCGACTGAGCGGTGACCATGACGAATGTCCTTTCGATCAGCGTGGCGGGTGTGGTTAGACGACGCTCTGTCCAGCGGCCTGTTGGACGGCCTTGATGATCTTGTCGTAGCCGGTGCAGCGACAGAGGTTGCCGGCCAGCCAGTAGCGAATCTCGTGTTCGCTGGGATCGGGATTCTGTTCCAACAGCGCTTCGGCTGCAACGAGGAAGCCGGGCGTGCAGATGCCGCACTGCAGCGCAGCCTGCTCGAGGAACGCGTTCTGTAGCGGCGAAAGCTGGTCGCCTTCGGCCAGACCCTCGACCGTGCGAATCTCGGAACCCTCGCACTCGGCCGCCATCACGAGGCAGCTGTTGACGATGCGGCCGTCCATGTTGACGCAGCACGCGCCGCAGTTGCCGTTGTTACAGCCCTCTTTCGCGCCGGTCAGACCGATCCGGTCGCGCAGCGCTTCGAGCAGTGAGTCGCGCTCGTTGGCCAGGAAAACCTGTTGTTCTCCGTTGATCGTGCAGTTGACGACGATGTGTTCGCTTGCCATGAAGTACCTGTCCTTTGTCGTTGATTCAAACTTGCTCGATCAGCCGGCGCGCTCGGCGGCCTGCCGAATGGTCCGCTCGGTCAGCACACCGGCGAGGTGGACTCGCTGGCGGATGCTGCCGCGCATGTCGGTAATGGGATTCGCGGCAGCGCTTGAGGCTGCGGCCGCGGCGGCGATCGACTCCTCGCTCAGCGGCTGGCCCACGATCGCGTCCGCGGCGTCAGCGACGAGCAGCGGCGTCGGTGCAATGGCTCCGACAGACACCCGCGCCCAGCTCACGTTGCCGTCCCCGTCGAGGCGTACGGCCGAGGCCGCGTTGGCCACAGCGATATCCATCTCGTTGCGCGGGATGAAGCGCAGGAAGCGCGCGCCCGACCGCTCGGCCGGCGCCGGGAAGTGAAGCTTGACCACGAACTCGCCGTCGGCCAGCACATTCTGTCCCGGGCCGGTGCAGAAGTCCTCCACCGCCACCGTGCGACGCCCGTTCGGCCCGGCAATCTCTACCTGGCCCTCGAGCACGATCAGCGAAGGGATCCCGTCCGCTGCGGGGGACGAGTTGCACAGATTCCCACCGAGCGAGGCCCGGCCTTGGATCGCCGTCCCCCCGATCAGCGAGCAGGAGTCCACCAGCACGGGATACTTCTCCGAGATGGTGTCGTCCCCATAGATCTGGTAGCACGGCGTTGCCGCGCCGATCGTCAGACCCGAGTCGTCCGAGTACTCGATGCTGATCACTTCTGGGATGTGCTTGATGTCGACGAACAGGTCGATATCGCGCGTTCGCTCCCTCGCCTGGACGATCACGTCAGTGCCGCCGGCCAGCGGACGCGCGCCGTCGCCGCCGTCCTGCAGCAGGCTGACGGCCTCTTCCACGCTCTCGGCGCGGGCATATTTCACCGCTTGCACGTAGTCCGCCTCCTCATAATCAGCGCCGCACGGCGCTCGCTTTCGATCATTGGAACGATGCCACCGCCATGCGTCGGCACGGGAGCCCACGCGGCGGCTAGCCGTGCAAAGTGTAACGCACCTGCGAACAGGCAAGAAACGTCAGAAGCGCGGTCTCACGGCGCGCAGCACTGCGAATCCGAGCACCGCAGCGACAATCGAGGCGGCAAAGATCCCGATCTTCGCGCCTTCCAGCAAATCGGCTTGACCTGCGCCAAAGCTGAGGTTGGCGATGAAGATGGCCACCGTGAATCCGATCCCTGCCAGGAGCGCGGCTCCGCCGAGGTGCGACCACTGCAGCTGCTGCGGCTTGAACGCGATCCCGAGCCGGATCGCGAGCGCCGAAGCGCCGACAATGCCGAAGAACTTGCCGATCAGAAGGCCCAGGAATATGCCCCAGGCGATGTTCGACCCCAGAGCAGCGTCAATGCTCTCGCCGGTGATGTGAATCCCCGCGTTGGCGAGCGCGAAGAGCGGGACGACGACAAACGCCGAGACCGGCGCGATACCTTCCTCCAGCCGCTCCAGCGGGCTCACCCCTTCGCGGGCGACATGTTCGATGTTGCGTAGCGCATCGTGCGAGTCGTGCTCGCGGACCGCGGGATCGGGATCCTCCTGGACATATCGCAGCCGTTGAAGCAGATAGTCGATGCGGCGGGTAATGCCCTTGTCGTCATAGAGCGCATCGGCCGGCACAATCAACCCGAGGATGACACCGGCGAGGGTCGCGTGCACGCCGGCTTCCCAGAGGGTCAACCAGAGGAACACGCCGCCAAACAGATGGATGCCGATGTGGCGGAAGCCAACCTGCTTGACCAGCAACAGGAACGCGATTGCGCCGACCATCCCGGCGATCCACTCGAGTTGGATCGATTCCGAGTAGAAGATGGCGATGATCAGGATGCCGCCGACGTCGTCGGCCACCGCGAGCGTGAGCAGGAACACTTTCAGCTGGACCGGTACCCCGCGACCAACCAGGGCCAGGACTCCCAGGGCAAATGCGATGTCGGTGGCGACCGGGATGCCCCAGCCAGAGCTGCCCTCGCCGCCGGCGTTGAGCGCCGCGTAGAACGCCGCCGGAACCACCATCCCGCCCAGCGCGGCGAAAATCGGCAGTGCGGCCTGGCGTGGATCCCGCAACTCGCCGTGCGTGACCTCGCGCTTGATCTCGGCGCCCACGACGAGGAAGAAGACCACCATCAGGACGTCGTTGACGACGTGTTGCAGCGACTGGTCGAACGACCAGATCCCCAGGTCGAGCTCGATATGGCTGTGCCAGAACGAGTCGTATGAACCGATGTCGAGATTGGCCCAGATCAACGCGATCGCGGCCGCAATAACCAGTACGATCCCGCCCGCCGCCTCGACTTCCATGAACCGCAACGTCGTTTGCACGACGATCCGTCGGAAGGGATCATTACCCTCGCGCCAGCGTGGTCGGAAGAGGTCAGCCATACCGCGCCTGCGACTTCACCGCTCGGTCCCTCTTCATTTCGAGTGAGTCGAGTTCAACCGAACGCAGCCTACCGCGCTCCAAGCCTAGATTCCGATCAAATGCTGAAGTAACGAGCCTCGGGATGGTGCACGATCAATGCCGAAGTCGACTGTTCGGGATGCATCTGGAACTCTTCGCTCAGCCTGACGCCGATTCGTTCGGGCTCGAGCAGCTGCCAGAGCACCGCCTGATCCTCCAGGTTCGGGCACGCGGGATAGCCAAATGAGTAACGGGCGCCCTGGTAGTTAGTCTTGAACAGTTCCTCCGGCGACGCGCCGTCTGAGCCGTCGATCTTCAGCTCCTGCCGAATCCGGCGGTGCCAGTACTCGGCCAGCGCTTCCGCAATCTCGACGCCAAACCCGTGCCAGTAAAGGTAGTCCTGGTAGCGATTGTCCGCGTACAGCTCCTGCGCATAGTCCCCAACCCGCGAACCCATCGTCACGACGTGGAAGCCGATGACATCCATCTCACCCGAGTCGGCAGAGCGGAAGTAGTCGGCCAGACAGCGTCCCTGTTTGCCCTGTTGTCGTGGGAATGTGAACCGCGCGGCCTCCGTCCGAGCATCGCCCGGCGCGTAGACGATGAGGTCGTCGCCGTCCGATTGCGCCGGAAAGTAGCCATAGACCACCGCCGGTTCCAACACCCCATCGCGCAACGCCTGTTGCTGTATCTCCGACAGCGCCAGTTCGGCCCGAGCCGCTGTCTCGGCATCTCGTTCCTTGAAACCCCACTGTCCGCGTAGCAGCGCCGTGCGATTGATGTACGGAAACACATCGGTCAGCGGCAGTCCCCGCACGACGCGAGAGCCATAGAACGGAGCAACCGGAATCGTCTCGGCAGGAGCAAGCGTGGGGCGAGCTGCCGTGGCCGTCCCGCTCGACGCTCGCGATGTCGGAGCCGGCGCCGGTTCGACCGGGGCAGCGTTCAACTCCACTCCGTCGCTGAGCGCATTCATGATCCGCAGGCCGTCGAATGCATCCTGGCCGTAGAACACATCGCCGTGGAAGGTGTTGCGCAGGTCCCACTCGACGTACTTCCGAGTCAGCGCCGCGCCCCCGAGCAGGACCGGCCAACGGCCCGACAGTTCGCGTCGATTCAACTCCTCCAGGTCCTCTTTCATCACCAGGGTCGACTTGACCAGCAATCCCGAGAGCCCGATCGCGTCGGCGTTGTGTTCAAGCGCCGCTTCGATCACATTCGCGATCGGCTGCTTGATCCCCAGATTGATCGTCGTGAAGCCGTTGTTCGAGAGGATGATCTCGACCAGGTTCTTGCCGATGTCGTGCACGTCGCCGCGAACCGTGGCGAGCACGATCGATCCCTTGCTGGTCGATTCCAGCCGGTCCATGTGCGGCTCGAGATAGGCAACCGCCTTCTTCATCGTCTCCGCCGACTGCAGCACAAACGGCAACTGCATGTCGCCGGCGCCGAACAGGTCGCCGACCTCCTGCATCGCAGGCAAGAGCAGGTCATTGATGATCGGAATCGCCTCACGCCGCACGAGCGCCTCGTCCAGATCACGCTCGAGACCCTCTCTCTGACCGTCCACGATGCGTCGATGCAGCCGCTCTTCGAGAGGCAAGTCGTCCAGGCTCTCGCGCTGTTGCGTGGTCGCCTGCTGGTCCTCAAACAGCGCCATGAAAGCCGGCAGGGGATCAACCGGACCGTCCGGTCCCTCGACCCACTCATCAACGATCAACCGGCGAGCGGCCGCGAGTTGCTCGTCCGGAATCCGATTGATCGGCAGGATCTGAGCCGCGTGCACGATGGCGGCCTTGAGCCCGCGTTCCACCGCGTCGTGCAGGAACACCGAGTTCAACACCTGTCGGGCGGCCGGATTCAGCCCGAACGAGATGTTGGAGATGCCCAGAATCGTCTGGGCGCGGGGAAACTCCTGCGTGATCGCCTCAACCGCGTTCAGCGTTTCCAGCCCGTCGCGGCGGAGGTCTTCCTGGCCGGTGCTGACCGGCAACGTCAGTGCGTCGAAGAACAGATCTTCAGGTGCGAGTCCGTAGTCCTCGGTAGCGATTCGATAGAGCCGCCGCGCGATTTCCAGCTTGCGCTCGCAGGTGCGGGCCTGGCCCTCCTCGTCGATCACCAGCGCCACCACTCCAGCGCCGAAGCGAATCGCAGACGACAGCGTCTGATCGAGGCGCTGGCCGCCGTCCTCGAGATTGATCGAGTTCACGAGCGCCTTGCCGCCGAGTTGCTTCAGGCCCGCTTCCAGCACGGCCGGTTCCGTCGAGTCGAGCATCAACGGCAGTGTCGACAACCCACGGGCGCGGCTCACCAACTCCGCCATGTCGGGCGTGCCGTCGCGGCCGACGAAGTCAACGCAGACATCGGCAATGTGCGCTCCCTCGGAGGCCTGGTCGCGGATCACGTTCGCCATCTGCTCCCACTCTTCGTTCTGCAGGAGGCGCTTGAAGCGCCGCGAGCCGTTGGCGTTGGCTCGCTCGCCCACGATCAGGAACGAGGCATCCTGCCGATACGGCGTCGAAACGAACAGCGACGCCGCGGACGCTTCCGGCTCGGGATGGCGCTTGACCGCGTGCATTCCGTTCATCGCTTCACGCATCGCGCGAACGTGATCCGGCGTCGTGCCGCAGCAGCCACCGACGATCCCGACGCCGTACTCGCTGACAAAGGTGCGATGGGCATCCGCCAGTTCGGACGGCTGCAGGTCGTAGATCATCTGCCCGTCTTCGGTGCGCGGCAGACCCGCGTTCGGCGAACACAGCAGCGTCGTTTCAGCGTTGCCGGCGAGGTATCGCAGCGGCTCGTGCATCAGATCCGGACCGGTCGCGCAATTCAGCCCGATGCCGTCCAGCCCGAGCGGCGCCAACGCAGTGAATGCTGCGCCGATCTCGCTGCCGACCAGCATCTGACCCGTGGTCTCGATTGTGACCGTGGCGAACAGCGGAGTGCTGCTGTTGAACTCGGCCAGCGCATCTTTGCAGGCGAGGATGGCCGCCTTCCCCTGGAGCAGGTCGTAGACCGTCTCGACCAGCAACGCATCAACACCGCCCTCCAGCAGGCCGCGCGCCTGCTCCAGGTAGGCCGCGTGGAGCTCGTCGAACCCGACATGGCCCAGCGACGGCAACTTCGTACCGGGACCCAGCGAGCCGAGCACGAACCGCGGCCGGTTGGACGTGGAGAATCGCTCGGCAACCTCGAGGGCGATCCTCGCGGACTCGCGGTTGATCTCTCGCGTGCGCTCGGCCAGATCGTATTCACCGAGCGTGATCGACGAACCGCCGAACGTGTTCGTCAGCACCGCGTCCGCTCCGGCCTCGAGATAAGACTCGTGCAGAGACGCGACGGCGTCCGGGCGCGAGACGTTGAGGACTTCGTTGCAGCCTTCAAGTCCGTCGAAGTCGGACAGCGAGAGGTCAAGCAACTGCAGGCCGGTACCCGTCGCGCCATCGAGCACGATCACTCGCTCAGCAGCAGCCGCGCGCAAGTCGGGACGTTGCATCCGTTGATCGTATCCAGCAAAGCAAGGCGCGGCAGTATCGCGCGAACAGTCCGTTCGGTGAGCGATCTATCCGCGGATACGACGTCGCAGTGCGCCGCCGATCCCCGCTCTCGACGCCTCCAGCTCCGACTCTACCCGCTGCACCTGCTTCTGCAGCCGCTCGTTCTCCCGGCTGAGCCGATTGCGCTCCTGCCGAAACTCTTCGTGTCTCGCGTCGAGCGTCGACTCCAGTTCCGAGGCCTTGTTCTCGGCCTCGGTCTGAGCGGCGGATGCAGCGGCCAGCGAGGATGACGCTTCCTTCGCCGCCTGTTCGTAGAACGTCGACTTCTCTGTCAGCGCCTGCCGCTCGTCCTGCAGCCGGTCGCGTTCGTGCTCCGCCGACTCCGCCCGTGCTTGAAGCTCTGCGACCTTCGCAGTGGCGGCTTCAGCGGGTGACTCGGCCGATTCCGCCGTCTGTCGAAGGGATTCCAGCTCGCTCTTCGCGTCGCGCAGTTCGTTGCGCAGCGGCTCAACCTCTTCGCCGGACTTCGACAACCGGTCGGCCAGCCGATCGAGATGAGCGCGGAGATCGCGCGATTGTTTCTCCGCTCGCTTGGCGCGATCTTCGAGCGAGTTGGCGCGCTCGACAGCGGCCTTGCGGCCCGCTTCCGCACGCTCCGCTCGAGCTCGTTCAACTCGAACTGAGTCCGCCATGGGTCGACCTACGAGCCGGCGCGCACGGCCTCGATCGCGGCCGTCCAGCGGTCGTCCAACGTGGAATCGTTGACCGTGGCCAGTACGTAGTCGCCGTACTCGGCCGTGGTCGCGCCGCTATCCCGGCCGGTCATCACGAGTTCCTTCTCGTACTGGCCGCAGAGGTCCATCGCTTTGTCGAGCTTGCCGCCGAGCTCGGGGAAACCGATGTGCGAGAGCATCATCGCGCCGGCTCGCAGCATCGACGATGGGTCGGCGTAGATGTCCCGACCCTCACGCACCATGCGCGGCGCGGAGCCGTGGATCGCCTCGAACATCGCCGTCTTGGTGCCAATGTTGCCCGCGCCGGCCGTGCCGACGCCGCCCTGAAACTCGGCCGCCTCGTCGGTCAGGATGTCGCCGTAGAGGTTGGGCAGCGCGAACACCTGGAAGTTGGTCCGACGCTTGGGGTCGACCAGCTTCGCCGTCATGATGTCGATGTACCAACCCTCCCACTCGATCCCCTCGTAGTCCTCCGCCACCTTGCGCGCCGCGTCGAGGAAGGCCCCGTCGGTCGTCTTGACCACATTCGCCTTGGTCACGATCGTGACGGAGTTCTTGCCGTTGGTCTGGGCGTAGTCGAAGGCGGCGCGGATGATCCGCTCGGATCCCGGGTTGGAGAGAATCTTGAAGTCGATGTTCAGGTCGCCCAGCGAGAATCCCTCCGAGCCGACGGCGTAGAGGTCCTCGGTGTTCTCGCGGAAAAACGTCCAGTCGATGCCCTCGGCCGGCACGCGCACCGGGCGCACATTCGCGTAGAGGTCAAGCACCTTCCGCATCGCCACATTCGCCGACTCGATGTTGGGCCAACCGTCGCCCTGTTCAGGCGTCGTGGTTGGACCCTTCAGCGTCACATCGCACTCGTGGATTTCCTTGAGCACACCCTCGGGAATCGCGGCCATCTCTTCCGCCCGGCGCTCAATCGTCAGTCCGTCAATGGTGCGGAATGTGACTCGGCCGGACGAGACCTGTTCCTCCAACAGCGTCTCGAGCACGCGCTGCGACTCATGCGCGATCGACGGGCCGATCCCGTCGCCGCCGAGCACCCCGATTTCGATGTGGTCGAGTTGCGTGAAGTCTGTCGGCTCGCCCTCCGCCTTGATCGCGTCCACCCGCGTCTGTTGAGCCTCGAGCAGTTCACCAAAGCGCTGCTTGGCCTGCTCGATCGAGCCAATGTCGGGCATGTTCTTTCTCCTCGCCGAATCAACCGCGTCGCAGTTCCGTCGGCAGTGTACCTGCTGCGCAGACCAGAAATGGAGGGAGTATGGCTACAACCGGGTTACGTCGATAGGCCAAGCTCACGCAGGAATGCGTCGGCATTGGGCTCACGACCGAGGAACCGGAGAATCAACTCGTCGGCATCGGCAGTGCCGCCCGGCTCGAGGATCTGCTGGCGATATTCCGCGCCCACGCTCGAGACGGACGCGCCCGGCGCCTCAAAGCGAGTAAACATGTCGTCGCCGAAGACGCGCGACCAGAGATAGCCGTAGTAGCCCGCGTCGTAGCCGAAGAGATGGCCGAACCCCGCCTGGAAATGCGTGTCTTCGGGGAACGGGAAGCCCGTGATCGGATGCAACTCGCGAGCGATGTCGTCGGTGCTCCGACCTGACTCGGAGTGATAGGCAAGATCAAGCCGCGAGAAATACACCTGGCGCAGGGTCGCAATTGCAGATGACGTGTGTTTGGCCTCGATCATCCGGTTGATCAGCGATATCGGCAGCGGCTCTCCGGTCTCATGGTGACGGCTGAAGCTGCTCAGCATGTCCGGCTGCCAGCACCAGTGCTCCAGCATTTGCGAGGGCGCTTCGACGAAATCGCGTTCGACCCGCGTCCCGCTGAATCGTGTGAAGCGCGACGTCGTCAGCGTCTGGTGCAGGATGTGCCCGAATTCGTGGAACAGCGTCACCACTTCCGTGTGGCGCAGCAGCGACGGCGACGCCTCGGTCGGCTTGGTGAAGTTGGCCACGATCGCTGAGATCGGCCGCTGGTAGGCATCGCCGCCCAGGCTGCGACCGCCGCGCAGCGTGAACGCTGCCGCGTGACCAAACTTCCCCGTGCGCGGATACAGGTCCATGTAGAACCGCGCCAGCGCCTCGCCGCTGGTTGGATCAACGATGTCAAACGGCTGAGCATCCTCGTGCCAGGCCGAGTCCACAACGTCGGGACGCCTGACGAACTTGACCCCGACCAGTCCCTCGTAAATCCGGAACATGCCATCCAGCACCGCGTCGAGCGGGAAGTAGGCCGCCACTTCAAACGGATCGACCTGGTACTGCTCCTGGATGACCTGGCTGGTGTAGTAGCGCCAGTCCGCGATGCCGACCGGACCCTTCACGCCGGTGCGCCGTTCCAGTTGCTCCCCCAGGCGCGTCAGGTCGCTCGCCAACTTCGATTGCAGTCGCGCTTCCAGGTCCTCAAGGAACTCGAGTACCGCGTCGGCCTGCTTGGCCATCTTGATCTCAAGGGCGTACGCCGCCCACGATTCGAACCCGAGCAACGTCGCCATCGACGAACGAACGCCCAGCGCCTCCTCGAGGATCTCAATGTTCGTATCCGCCGCCTTGTTGTGGTTCTTGTGGAATAGCTCGCGACGGAGCTCACCATCATGGGCACTGTCCAGAAACGGATGTAGCTCCGGATAATCCAGCCCGACCCGGTATCGCACCGCGCCTTCGACCTCCGTCGTACGCAGCCGGTCGATGTACGAGTCGGGCAGGCCGTCGAGATCTGCGCGGCTGACCTCGATCTGGTCCTCGTAATCGTCGATGTTCTTGCGGAACCGGATACCCAGGCCAACCAGACGCTCCTGCAGCGACTGCAACTCCTCACGTGTTTCCTTGTCCAGGTCGAGCCCGTTGCGTCGATAATCCCGCAAAGCAAACTCCAGCAGCCGACGCGCATCGTCCGGCAGTGCCTCAAGTTCGGCCCGAGTGGCGTACGCCTTCAGCGCCCGGTCGATGTCTTCGCGGAAGCCCAACCCCGCCGCAAAGACGCTCAACCGCTCCTCTTGCCGATGGGCGACGCCACGCAACTCATCGTCGGCTGACACCTGCGAGAGAAAGCCAAACTGACCGGATGCCTGCCCCAGAACGTTGCCGATCTCGTCCAGCGGCAGCACGGTGTTCTCAAAGTTGCGGCGTCCGTCCGGCACGGACACCAGCTCGTCTGCCAACCGGTCGACCGTTCGCATCGCCTCGTCGACGCCCCGTTCGATGTCGTCGGCAGTAGTCGCGGCCCAGTCCGGTGTGTCGATCGTCATCATCGTTCTCCCGTCGGAGCTACGGTATCCGCAGTTGCAGCTACTGCGTATGATCGTGCGAGCGTGGAGCCCCGCTCCTCCGCTTCGAATCCAGTGGCAAGGCCGCCAAATGACCGACATCACTCACTCTCAGATCGATCTCTCCACCGGCATCAACATGCACATCGCCGAGGCCGGTGATGGTCCGGCCGTCGTCTTCTGCCACGGATTCCCCGAGCTCTGGTACTCGTGGCGCCACCAGCTGCCGGTGGTCGCCGAGGCGGGATTCCGCGCGATCGCCCCCGACATGCGCGGCTACGGCGACACCGATGCGCCGCCAAACGCCGAGGACTACACCCAGGAACGAATCTGCGCCGACATGGTCGCCCTACTCGACGCGCTCGGCATCGATGACGCCGTCTTCGTCGGCCACGACTGGGGCGGTGCGGTCATCTGGAACATGGCCAAGCACCATCCCTCGCGCGTGCGTGCCGTCGCGGGCATCAACACGCCGGCCGGCCGGCGACCGCCGATCAATCCACTCGAAGCGATGAAGATGGATCCGGGCCGCTTCGACTACCAGCTCTACTTCCAGGACGAAGGCGTCGCCGAGGCGGAACTCGGCGGCAACGTGCGCCGCACCATGACCCTCATGTTGCGTACGTCCAAGCCCGAGGACCGCCTCGACGTAATCGGCATGACCTCCGGCGTCCGAGCGCGCGGCGGCCTGCTGGTCGGCCTGCCCGACGACGCCGAGCGCTCGATCATGCTCAGCGAAGCAGACCTCGATACGTTCGTCGGCGCCTTCGAGAAGACCGGCTTCCGCGGCGGACTCAACTGGTACCGAAATCACGGCCGAAACTGGGAATGGGACGCCGCCGTCGAGGGCAACAACATCGAGCAGCCTGCCCTGATGGTCACCGCCGGCAAGGACGGCGTCCTCCTCCCCTCAATGACCGAAGGCATGGAGGACTGGATCCCCAACCTCAGCCGAGGCCACATCGAAGACTGCGGCCACTGGACCCAGCAGGAAGAGCCGGAGGAACTGAACCGCATCCTCGTGGATTGGCTCAAGTCTCTCTAGCCCGTCGAACTCCATCGGTTCAGGCGGGGAAGCGTTCCCAGCCAGCGCCTTCGTGCCGACGCTTGGCAATGTCTGGATTGATGATTTCAGCGATGATTTCAAGTGTCTGCACGACTCGCGGGCCGGGACGATTGACGTACTGGTTGCCGTCGATCAGTGCGACCTGGCCTTGTTGGACCGCGCGGAGCGCTCGCCAGTCTTCCCGTTCGTCAAGCAATGTGGCGTCTTCGCGCGTTCTCGCGAGGTCGTAACCACACGGCGCGATGATGATGAAATCCGGGTCCGCCGCGGCCAACTCGGACATCTCGAAATGCAGCGACGGGCCTCCCGGGGATCCAACGACAGGAATCCCGCCTGCCCGTTCAACCAACTCCATCGTCCAGTGGCCGGCCGTCATCAGCGGAACGGCCCACTCGACGACTGCAACCCGAGGCGCACCTGAGGTCCTCGGCACAGCGTCGATCCGTTCCTGAAGTTCCGTAACGAGCGCGCGGCCGTCCACCCCGGTGCCCAGCGCCTCGGCGGTGCGCTGGATGTCATCCCAGATGTCGTCCAGCGAGTTCGGAGCAAGCGGGATCAGCCTGGTGTCGAAGCCGGTCAGTTTCTCGACAGCGCGCTCGACGTCGCGCAGGCTGACCGCGCAGACCTCACATTGGGTCTGTGTCACGATGTGCGTCGGCGCCAACTCCTCCAGCAAGTCCATGTCGATCGCGTATATCCCCAGCGCATCCTCGGCCCGAGCTTCGAGCGCCAGCTCCCGCACCTGTCGGTCAATTTCTCCGCTGCTCGCGGCAGGCAGGAACCTGGGCCGAGTCAGCGCCGGAAGATGCTGAATCTCGGCGGGAAAGTCGCACTCGTGCGAGCGGCCGACGAGGTCGTCCCCTGCGCCGAGAGCGCAAACAATCTCGGTCGCGCTGGGCAGCAGGGAAACAATCCGCGACATCTTCGGCCTCTACTCGGCGAGCGGCTCAATCTCACGGCGTTGGCCGCTGTTCCACGACTCCCACACGGCGTCGGTGAAGCGCATGTAGCGGACGCCGTCGGCGAAGTTGGTTAACTCAACCGGCGCTCCATCTCGAACCGAGTGCATGAAGTCCGCCTCGACCTGCCAGCCGTGCGCGGTGCCGGGATCGGGCCGGATCTCCTGAACGTCGTCACCGTGCTTGCCCCACTCACCGGTGTCGCCGAAGCGCCAGTGCAACCGACCTTCGGAGCCGTAGATGTCGATGCTCGGCGGCTGCGGCGCACCCTCGGTCACGGCGCTAACCCGGTAGGTGCAGCGAGCCCCGTTGGCCATGTCGGCGAAGATGCCCAGGCTGTCGGGAATCACAATGTCGTAGCGCTCGCCGGTCTCTGCGTCGACTCGCGAAGGCACGAAGGTTCTCGCGTGCGCAGTCACGCGCGTCGTGTCGCCGAGCCAGCGCTGGATGGTCTCGTTGAAGATGCCGAGCTGCATCATGTTATGTCCGGAATAGTCGCTTCGGTGACGCCAGTGCAGCGGCCCAGACTCGTCCAGCCCCGATCCGTTGAGCAACGTCAGATGCACCTCAAGAACGCTGCCCAGCGAGCCGTCTTCGCAGAGCCGCTTGATCGTCTTGCCCAGGCGGAAGTCGAACGGCGCCGGCACGAGTTGTGCGACGAGGTCGGGATGCTGCCGGCTGATCGCCAGCATCGCTTCGGCCTCGGTCGAATTCGAGGCCATCCGCGCCTCGCACAGCACGTGCTTGCCCGCTTCCAGCGCTGCGCGCGTGTACTCGAGATGCATGTACGGCCAGGTACCGATGCTGACGGCGTCGACATCCGGGTCGGCGAGCAGCTCGTCGACGGACTCCGAGACGTTGGGAATGTCCCACTCCGAGGCAACCCGCTCGCTCGATTCGCGTGAGCGATTGACCACATTGACCACCTCGACGTCGTCGATCTCGCGGAAGCCCGGGATGTGGCGCAGCTTCTGGTTGCCGCCCGCTCCGATCAGTCCGATGCCGAATGCCATAGCCTGCTCCTTCGCCAACTACCCGCCGTCATCAGGGTCTGAAGATGTGAGGTCAGGGTAGTCCGACCCTGTCCTATGCTGCTTGAGAACGACCCGAACACACCCCAACCAAGGAGTACAGGAAATGCCGACTGCCGACGAACTGCGAGCCGGAATTGATGGTGCCCGCGCCGCCCTGCGCGTTGCGATCCAGACCTCCGGCGACGCCTGGGAAACCCCCAAGGGCACGGCCGATGACGGTGAGGCCGGCTGGTCGCCGCGCCAGACCGCCGAGCACGTGATCCCGGCCGAGATGATGTTCGCCAGTGGCGTCTGCGCGGCCTGCGGCTACGACGGCCCCGATAACCCCCTGACCAGTACCGAGTTCGCCACCGCCGACGACGCGCTGGCCGCCCTCGACGCCATCGCCGAGGCGACCAACAGCAAGATCAAGTACGTGCAAGACGAAGAGCTGGGGAAGTCCCAGGGTGGCGAGGGCATGGCCGCGGTCCCGGTGGCCGGTCTGATGGCCATGAACACCTGGCACCTGGCCGACCACGCCGCACAGATCAGCCGCCCGGCCTTCTAGTCGCGGGAGCGAGTCTCGCCATGTTGCGCACCTTAACTCTGGCCGTTGCAGTCATCGCCGCCGTCCTGCTGGGCGGAGTGGCGATGGCCGCTGGCGAGGGCGGCGGCCTCCACGCCGGACAGATCGTGGCGATTGTGATCGGAATCACGATGGCCGCCATCCTGCTCGGACTCTCGGCCGCCTACATCCTCCCCAAGCCGCCCAAGTTCTAGCCTGGCCCCAGGTTCCCCCCTCCCCCCGCACAGCGGGGGGAGGTGTCCCATAGGGACGGAGGGGGGTCCGACGTGACGAAACCACTGGACGATCCCCCCTTCGAAGACGCTCACTTCAAGCGCGCCGACGATTCCGACGACGCCAACTTCTACGTCCAGCCTCGCCTCGTCACCCACATCGACGACGCCGCAATCGGCGCCCTGCGCGACCACTACTCCAGATTCCTGCCAATACAGGGCCGCCTGCTCGACCTGATGTCGTCGTGGGTCTCGCACTATCCCGACGACCTGGAGTCGCAGCGGGTCGCCGGTCTCGGCATGAACGCCGACGAGCTCGCCGAGAACCCGCAGCTCACCGAGTGGGTCGTCCACGACCTCAACACCGACCCGGTCCTGCCCTACGGAGACGATGAATTCGACGTCGTCACGATCGCGGTCTCGGTCCAGTACCTGACCCGCCCGCTGCAGGTCTTCCGCGAGATCGGCCGGGTCCTCCGACCCGGCGGCGGCTGCATCGTCTCGTTCTCAAACCGCTGCTTCCCGACCAAAGCCGTCTGGCTCTGGCAAGGCATGGGAGACGAAGGCCACGTCCAGCTCGTCGGAGCCTACTTCCACTACTCGAATGCCTTCGACCCACCCCAATGGCACGACATCTCCCCCGCCAAGGGCAAAAGCGACCCAGTCTACGTGGTCCAATCGCGAACGCCGACGGTGTAAGCGGCCACCTGGTAGACGGCCAAATCGCTCTCAGCCAAACCGAGCGAACGCAAGCAGGAGCAGCTCGGGGTCCTACCGGAACTCGGGGATCACCGTCTCGGCGAACATCTGCGCCGGCTCGATCGTGTCTCGGCCAAAGAACTCGATCATGAACATGTCGCAGCCGAGCTCGACGTGCTTCTCGATCCGCTCTTTGATCATCGAGGGGGTTCCGGTCAGGGCCATGTCGCCGGCCGGGTTGCCCATGTGACCGCCGAAGATCTTCTGGGCTCGCTCGACCATCGGGCCGACCTTTTCGTCGTCGTCGACAATCGTGACCAGGCACTGCTGCGAGACGCGGATCTCGGAGGGATCGCGGCCCAGGCGCTCCGCGTGGCCGTGGAGGACGGAGACCTTGTGCTCGAGGTTGTCCTGGGCGCCGGCGGAGTTGTTCCAGATGTCGGCGTACTGCGCCGCGATGCGCATCGTCACCTGCTCGCCGCCGCCGCCGACGAGGATCGGCATGTCGCGCGGAGGCTTGGGTTGGGTGACGAGGTTCTCGGTGTGGAAGAACTCGCCCTCGAAGGAGAACTCATCCTGGTCGGCGTCGAACATGCCCTTGAAGATCTGCAGGCCCTCTTCGAGCTGGCGCAGTCGGTCGCGGGTCGAGACGAAGGGCATGCCGAAGTCGGAGAACTCGCGCGCCATCCAGCCGGAGCCGAAGCCGGGGATCACGCGTCCGCCGGCGATGTTGTCGACGGTGGCGATCATCTTGCCGGTGTGGGCCGGATTGCGCATGCCGACGGGGGTGACCAGCGTGCCTATCTCGGGCGTCTCGGTCACTGCGGCGATGCCGGCGGCGAGGGTCCAGGCCTCGAGCATGGGGATCGCGGGCGACTGCGGGCCGTAGAGGTGGTCGTTGACCCAGAGCGAGTCGAAGCCCATCTCCTCAAAGGCCGACGCCGCACGCTGCGTCTCCTGCCAGGTGCGCTTGATCTGCGGAACCATGACGCCGAAGTGGGGGCTGTTGGTCACGAGACGATCCTCTCTCCGCTGAGGCGGTTGATGGTGTTATCGAATGTCTGCTGAAGGGTAGCAGCGGAGTCAGTCGGCTTCGCGGAGGTCGTCGGAGGCAAGAGGCTTGGCTTCGCGGTCGGCGGCTTCCAGGGCTGCTCGCTTGATGAAGCGACCGAGCGGCTCTTCGCCTCGTGACTTGCGGGCATTCAGGCGTTCCATCTCTTCGCGGCTGAAATTGATTTCCATGCCGAACAATCCAGGACCCTGTTGGGCAGGGTCATAAGGGATCTCTTTCGCCTCGGCAACTGGCGGATTCATAATGTGGACAGGCCGTTCAGTGTCGGTCATCGCGTTCGCATCCTTCCTCCAGATCGATGGTATCGAGTTTGGTCGTCACGAGTTGCAGGCCAACCCGTCACGACTCGAGAACGTTTGTCATGGTCTGGCAGCGCGAGAATGAACGTCAGTAAACGTCCGCTAAAGTCCGGGCCAACCATTACCACGCGCTCCGGCTGAGTCCACAGTTGACCGAAGTCGTCGATTTCTTGCCGCTCTCTCTGCTCAAAGTACTTGGCCGGCCCTAACCACACCTCCTCCGCGTCGGAGAAATCCAGCCGATGCCGCCAGAGATGCTCCTGGTCCAAGTCTCTGGCCGTTACGCCGCCATCCGGGATCGCCGCCATCGTGTTGCTTCCCTCAACTCGCAATCGACGAAGTCCCGCCGACGTGGGGGCTGTTGGTCATTAGAGGTGTCCCCACGGAGATGCGATCGCGTGCGGGCACGGTATCAGTGGGTGCGGGCAGGACCGCTTCGGGGCGGGCGACTTGACAAATGGCGCGGGGGGGGCTGCGTATGCGTTACATCGCCGCTCTGGTCGAGTTCCGGCACATACGGGAACACAGGGCGATGAGGAATCGGAGCAGCTCGATGAGCGAACGAAACTACTGGCAGCGAATACGGCGCAACAGGATGTCGCGGCGGTCGCTCTTGCGAGCCTCGGCGCGGGCCGGGGTCGGCGCCGCCGGTCTGGCGCTGGTCGGTTGCGGCGGCGATGACGACGACGACGGCCAGGAGGCCGCCGCGCAGACTCAGCAGCAGGTCCAGCAACAGCAGCAGGCCGCCGAGCAGCAAGCGATGCAACAGGAGCAGCAGCAGCAAACCCAGCAGGAACAACAGGAACAGGCCGCTGTCGCCCAGGCGCAACAGCAACAGCAGGCGCAGGCGGCATCGGACGCCCGACGCGGCGGCACCTGGCGGATCTCCGATGCGTTCGCACCGCAGTGGGGATTCGATCCCCTGGTCACGCCCTCCGGCGGCGACCACTACCAGTCGATCCCGATCTTCTACGACCGCCTGCTCAACTACGACGCGCAGGGCGCGGCGTTGCCGATGCTGGCTGAAGCCTGGGAAATTCCCGACGACGTCACCTACGTCTTCAGCCTGCGGCCTGGATTGACCTATCACGATGGGTCAGCCGTTGACGCCGCTTCGATTCAGACCAACATGGACCGGATCGTCAATATCGAGGAGGAGAGCGTCGAGGCGACGCCGAACCAGCGCGCGGTGACGCTCGGCCAGACGATGGCCAACTCCGAGGCGATCGACGAGGTGACCTGGCGCTATGTGGCCAATGAGGTCTTCGCGCCGACCTTGTCGCTGTTCTACGGGAAACCGCCGGGCATCGCGCCGATTGCGCCGAACTCGTTCGATACGGCGGTGACGCATCCAGTTGGGGCTGGTCCGTTCACCTTTGACAACTACATCGAAGGTCAGGAGTTGACCGCGTCCGGGTTCCCGGATTACTGGAACGCCGAGAACATCGACCTGGAGAACTACAGCTTCGAGATCTTGCCGGATTCGAACACGCAGTGGCTGGCGTTCCTGGGCGGCGACCACGATGTGGTCCGTGTTCCGGGCTCCCTGGCTGCCGACGCCGACCAAATGTCGGACATCGAAGATGACGGTTTCGTGGTACTGGGCGACGTTTCGAGCGTGTTTGTTCAGACCTGGTTCAATATCAACCCGAGCGGACCACCGGAATTGACGATCTGGCGCGATCCGCGGATGCGCCATGCGAGCAACCTGGCCACCGACCGCCACGCGATTAACGATGCTGCCTTCAACGGAACCGGCGCTGCGTCACGAGCACCGATCGGCGTGACCACGCCGCTGCTGCCCAAGGATGTCGACTGGTACGACGACTCGCCCAACCCGGCCGAAGCCGTCAAACTGATCGACGCCGCCGGCTACACCGGTCAGGTGACCGGCGACATGATGACCTACAGCATCGATCCGCTCTATCTGGGTACGCGGCCGATGCATGCCCAGCTTGCCGAGGTGGGGATGGACTTCAACCTGGTCGAGGGCACGATCGCGGGCATCGTCGATCGTCTCTTCGCGGCGGAGGACTATTCGATCGCTGTGCTCAGTTGGGAGTCGCCCTTCGATCCCGATCAGATCCTGCGGCCCAGCATGAATGGTCTGCGGGAGTGGTACTACAGCGGCGGCCGCGAGCAGTACGACGAGTTGCTGGCGGCAGGCAGCGAGTACGAGGTTGGACTGGAAGAGGCTTCACGGCTGCAAGACCTGACGGCGCGCACGACCGACTTTGAGGAACGTGTGAAACGTTACGCCGATTTCTTTGAGGTCTATGTCGAAGGCGCATACACCGTGCCGATCATCCATTACCCGCTCAACTACGGTTTCTCGCCGGGCGTGCGACATACCGGAGACATCAACAGTCTGTTCCGAGGCTGCGACGGAATTGGAGGGACGGCCGACATGCTGGCGGGCGTCTACAAGGCGGATACGTAGCGGACGTCGCAGACGTCGCGTGACGATTCTCCGGCCCGGGGACCGACGCGCTGCGAACTGCCGACGGCCTGAACCACGGACACCTTGCCCGACGAGTAGGCCCGGAGTCTGACCGATGATCAGCTACATCGGGGCGCGATTTCTTTCGTCGTTGTTGGTTCTGTTCATTGTCAGCGTGGTCGCCTTTGTCTTGATGAACGTAGTCGAAGGCGACCCGGCCCGGGCGATGCTGGAGCTGAACGCCACCGAGGAGAAGATCGCGGCCGTGCGGGCCAGCCTCGGTCTGGACAAGCCGCTGCATGAGCGCTACGCCCACTGGATCTACAACGCGTTTCAGGGCGACCTGGGTTTGGCGCTTACGTCCAGAATTCCGATCACCGAGCTGTTCCGGGAAAAGCTCGTGCCGACGATGCAGTTGGGCATTCTCGCCCTGATTGTCGTGCTCAGTCTCTCGATTCCTGTCGGCGTACTGGCCGCGCTGCGGCCAGGGTCCAAGACCGAGGTTGCGGCCAGCACGACGATGATCGTCGGCGCCTCGATTCCCGAGTATCTCAGCGGCATTGCGCTGGTCTACATCGTCGGCTTCGAGCTCGAATGGTTGCCGCGCTCCGGCTACGTGCCGTTAGGCGACGATGTGATCGAGAGCCTGAAGCACATGGTTCTGCCCGTGATCGCGCTGTCGTTGATCTCGACCACGTTGGTCACGCGCCAGACTCGCTCGGCGATGATCAACGTGCTGCAGGACGACTACATCCGTACGGCGCGGGCCAAGGGCCTGCGCGACCGGGCCGTAATCATCCGCCACGGACTTCGCAACGCGATGATCCCGGTGATCACCGTGTTTGGCTTCCAGGTCGGCGTCGTCTTCGGCGGCGCGGTGATCACTGAGCAGGTCTTCGCCATCCCCGGCATGGGCCGACTATTCGTGCAGTCGGTCGTGCAGGTCCAGGACTATTCCGTGGTTCAGAACTTGGTGATGTTCTTTGCGATCATCACGGTCGCGGTCAATCTGTTGGTGGATCTGACGTACCCCTTGATTGATCCGCGGATCCGGCAAGGGATCAGCGCATGAGCGTCACCTCCGAGCCGACAACCGAGACGTTGCGGATTGGGGCGCCGGAATCCTGGCGCGACAATCCGCGGGTCGAACTCGCGCTGCGCGTGCTGCGCATCTACGTGCGCAACCGACCTGCGGTGTTCGGCGCGTTCATCCTGTTCGGCCTGGGCATCGTGGCGGCGTTCGCCCCGTTTGTGGCGCCTTATCCCCCGCTGGAGGCCGTCCTGTGCAGCGAATGCGTCTTCCAGGCGCCAACTCTCGATCATGTCGCCGGCACCGACTTGCTCGGACGCGACGTGCTCAGCCGCACAATTTTCGGCGCCCGGATCGCCTGGCAGGTGGTGGTGGTTGCGATCGGGGTGGCGATCTGCATTGGCGTGCCAACCGGCCTGGTCGCGGGCTACGTCGGCGGCAAGCTGGACGAACTGCTGATCATGCGCATCGTCGACGCGCTGATGGCGATGCCGGCGCTGATCCTGATCCTGGCGATGACCGCCGCGGTCGGCCCCAACATCATCAACACGATGCTGATTATCGGCATCGTCTGGTCGGCCGGCTACGCGCGGCTGACGCGAGGGGTCGTGCTATCGATCATGCAGGAACCGTACGTCGACGCCGCAAGGTGTATGGGCGCGGGACCAAGGCGGATTATCATCCGACACCTGATGCCCAACGTGGTCGCGCCGGTGGTGGTGCTGGCCTCGCTGTCGGCGGCGGCGATCATCCTCGTTGAGGCCGGCCTCAGTTTCATCGGCGCGGGCGTCCAGCAACCGCCGCCGGCCTGGGGCGGCATGGTCTTCGAGGGCTACAGCAACCTGTTCCGCTCGGCCTGGCCGATCGCCGCGCCGGGGATTGCCGTCGTGCTGATGGTGGTCAGCTTCAACTTCGTCGGCGACGGCCTGCGCGACGCCATGGATCCGCGCCTGCGCAACATCCGCTAGTGCATGATCAGGCCGCCGTCGACGTTGAAGGCCTGGCCGGTGATGTTGCGGGCTCCGGGACCGGCGATGTCCTCGGCCTCCGCGGCAGCGGCTAGGCCCCGCGGCCAAGACAAAGCCCCGCCGGAGCGGGGCTTTGTTGTGAGCGCTGGGCAAGCCTCGCTCAGTGAGCGGGAACGGCTTCCTCGCTGAACTGCGCGGCTTCGGTCGACCCCGACAGCGCCGTCGTCGCCGCGTCGCCGCCGGTGACCGTGAGCAGCACCTCGTCGAAGTAGGACGTGCCTGCTTCGCGCTGGTGCTTGGTCGCTGTGTAGCCGTACGCCTCGGCCTCGAACTCACCCTCCTGCAACTCGACGTAGGCCGCCATGCCGCGATCGCGGTAGCCGCTGGCGAGGTTGAAGGTGTGGTAGTTGATCCCGTGCCAGCCGGCCAGCGTGATGAACTGGAAGCGGTAGCCCATGTCCGCCAGTTGCTCCTGGAAGTTCGCGATCGTCGCGTCGTCGAGGTGACGCTTCCAGTTGAACGACGGCGAGCAGTTGTACGCCAGCATCTTGTTCGGGTACTCGGCGTGCACCGCCTGAGCAAAGTCGCGCGCTTCACCGATGTCCGGCACTGATGTCTCACACCAGATCAGGTCGGCGTGCGGCGCGAAGGCCAGCCCCCGAGCGATCGCCGAGTCGATCCCGCCCGTTACCGAGAAGTAGCCCTCCGCCGTGCGCTCGCCGGTCGTGAAATCGCGGTCGCGCTCGTCGATGTCGGTCGTCAGCAACGTCGCCGACAGCGCGTCGGTGCGAGCCATCAGGATCGTCGGCACGTTCATTACGTCGGCCGCCAGGCGAGCCGCCTGCAACGTGCGCACATGCTGCGCGGTCGGCACGAGCACTTTGCCGCCCATGTGGCCGCACTTCTTCTCGGCCGCCAGTTGGTCCTCGTAGTGGACGCCGCCGGCGCCGGCCTCAATCATGTTTCGCATCAGCTCGAAGGCGTGAATCGGACCGCCGAAGCCGGCCTCGGCGTCGGCCACGATCGGCAGGTAGTAGTCGACGTGGTCGCGACCCTCGAGCCGGTCAACCTGGTCGGCGCGCATCAGCGCGTTGTTGAGTCGCTTGACCAGCGAGGGCACGCTGTTGACCGGGTAGAGCGACTGGTCCGGGTAGGTGTGACCCGACGTGTTGGCGTCGGCCGCGACCTGCCAGCCGGAGACGTAGATCGACTGCAGGCCGGCCTTAGCCATCTGCACCGCCTGCGCGCCGGTGACGGCGCCGAACGTGCGCACGAAGTCGGTGTCCTGCATCGCGTTCCAGAGCCGCTCCGCGCCATTGCGGGCGAGTGCGGACTCGGGCAGCAACGAGGGGCGAAGCTTGAGTACGTCGGCGGCCGTATAGTTCCGCTGCACGCCGTTCCAGCGCGGATTGGTCGCCCACTCGTGCTCAAGTGCGGCGGCCGCGCTGTCGTGGGCGCTGCCCGTCCCGTTCGTGCCGTTCGTCGTCATCAGGGATCCTCCGTGGCTCTCCGTGTCCGAACCTTGGCGTCGGGTCACTTCTTCGGCGGATGGCGTCCGCCGTTATGCCTGCTGTTGGTGATTGCCCACTCTCGCCCGTTTCATCCTGACCGTCTAGTCGAGGTACTCGTAGGCGGGCAGGGTCAGGAACTCGGTGAACTCCTCGTTGAGAATCAGTTGGTCGAGAATCTCGACCGCGTCGCCGTAACGCGATTCGCTCGCGCCGCCCAGCGACTCCAGCTCCTCGTCCCGCAGCGATTCATACAACTCGGCCGTGATCGAGCGGCCGTCGTCGAGTTCGGCATTGTGGCGAATCCACTGCCAGATCTGCCCGCGCGAGATTTCGGCCGTCGCGGCATCCTCCATCAGGTTGTTGATCCCAGCCGCGCCGACGCCGTTGAGCCAGCTGTTGATGTACTGCAGCGCCACCGAGATGTTCGCTCTCAACCCCACCTCAGACACAGTGCCGCCGGACTCGTCAAGCGAGACCAGTTCGCCGGCGCTCACCTCGACGTCTTCACGCATCCGCTCGCGCTGGTTGCGGGCCCCGTTGAGATTCGTCTCGAAAATGTCGCGCGCGACGGAAACCAGGTCGGGATGCGCGACCCAGGTGCCGTCGAAGCCGTCGGTCGACTCGCGTTCCTTGTCGGCTCGAACGCCGGTCAGCGCGATCTCGTTGATCTCCGGGTCGCGGCGCGACGGGATGAATGCCGCCATGCCGCCCATCGCGTGCGCGCCGCGCTTGTGGCAGGTGCGCACCAGCAGTTCGGTGTATGCGCGCATGAACGGCGTCGTCATGGTCACCTGCACGCGGTCGGGCAGGGTGAAGGTCGGCTGCGACTTGAAGCGCTTGACCGCCGAGAAGATGTAGTCCCAGCGGCCCGCGTTGAGCCCCGCCGAGTGGTCGCGCAGCTCGTAGAGGATCTCCTCCATCTCGAACGCCGCCGGCAGCGTCTCAATCAGCACCGTTGCGCGGATGCTGCCCTGCGGCACGCCGAGGTCGTCCTGCGCCTTGATGAACGCATCGTTCCAGAGCCGCGCCTCGAGGTGCGACTCAAGCTTGGGCAGGTAGAAGTACGGACCCGTGCCGCGGGCGACGCGCTCGGCGGCGTTGTGGAACATGTACATGCCGAAGTCGAACAGGGAGGCTGAGATCGGCGCGCCGTCGACCAGCACGTGCTTCTCGTCGAGGTGCCAGCCGCGCGGCCGGATCAGCAGCGTGGCGATCGTCTCGTTCAGCGTTCGCACCGAGCCGTCCGGGTTCTCGAAAGTGATTTCTCGCCGGACCGCGTCGCGGGCGTTGATCTGCCCGCTGACAATGTTGTCCCACGTCGGCGAGAGCGCATCCTCGAAATCAGCCATGAACGCGTCGGCGCCCGAATTGAGCGCGCCGATCATCATCTTGCGGTCCGCCGGACCCGTGATCTCGGCCCAACGCTGCTGCAGATCCTCCGGCGTCGGCGCAACTTGCCAGGAGCCGAAGCGGACCTCCTCCGTGTCCGACAGGAAGTCGGGCAGCGCGCCGTTGTCGAACTCGACCTGCCGCTCATCGCGGCGCTGCAGCAGTTCCTTGCGCCGTGCGTCGAACGCACGATGCAGCCCCGCGATGAACGCGAGCGCATCCTCGGTCAGAATCGCGTCGTACCCCTCCTGCAGGGCTCCAACGACTTCCACGCCGTCGGGGATTGATATTTCACTGGTCTGGGTCATCGGACTGCTCGGTCTCTGTGTGCGGCCTCTGTGCCGCATGTCCCTGCTCTGGATTGCGGTCGGCCGTCTCGGAACGGCCGCCGTTGAGAGTATCGTTTGTGAACGTTGGATTAAGGTATGGACTATCTAGGTTTCGTCAATAGTTCCCCTGCATCACGATAGACAACTTTGATACCACAAGTAACCCAGTCGATACAAGGCACACGCTTCCATCGCCGCATCTCCGACGGTGGCCTGCTCCCAACCGGCCTGCGAATCAGGCTCTTGACCACCTCGCTTACACATCGTACACTTGTTCTTCAATGAGGCACTCGATGACCAGCCGCGGGCGTGTGGAGATAGTGCTGCCCGTACCCTCGCCGACCGCTCGCCCCTTCGTCCAGCCCCGTCGCCGGCAACCGAACCAGATCGAACAAAACCGAACAGAATCGAACAACTCCACACACAACGACGGCCGTACAAACCAACCAGAACTGACCAAAATTGACCAAAATTGACCACCCTCAACCGCCCATCCCCAGCGAAACACTGAAGATCCCGCCGTACGGACCTCAGAAAAAATTCCTCGCTGAACAGCCGAACGCCGAGGATTTTTTCTCCCGCCGAACACAGCCCGCAAACCGTTGGTCGGGGGCGTATTCTGAGAGTCCGAGAAGCAACGAGGAGCGACCCCGATGACGACTACGAATAAGCAGCCGGCCAAGAACCGCGTCGGGAACTTCAACGTCGGCGGTATCAACCACCTCGCCCTCGTCTGTCGCGACATGCAGCAAACCGTGGACTTCTACCAGGGCGTGCTCGGCTTCCCCCTGGTCAAGACGATCGAGTTGCCCGGCGACATGGGCCAGCACTTTTTCTTCGACATCGGAAACGGCGACTGCATCGCCTTCTTCAACTTTCCCAACGCTCCAGAACCGGCGCCCGGCATCGCCTCGCCTGATCCGAACACCTTCTTCGACCCTTCCGCGGAACTGGTCACGGCGATCGCATCGATGAACCACGTCGCCTTCGACGTCGACCCCGACGAGATCGAGGAGATGCGCGAGCGGCTGATCGAGGCCGGAATCCGCTGCACGCCCATCCTCAACCACGACGATTCACCGCGCGGCATCGCCCGAGAGAATCACGAAGGCGTCTTCGTTCGCTCGGTCTACTTCTACGATCCCGACGGGATCATGCTCGAACTAGCCGCCTGGACACGCGCGATGCGTCCCGACGACGTTCGTCATGCGCCGGCTAGAGCAGTGAAGGCGGCGGCCGTCCTGGCGGATTAACCGCCACAACCGCCACAACCGCCACAACCGCCAAGCGGACTGACTTCGACTGAGTCGCCCGCGCTACACCAAAACTGTCACTGGTAGACGGTGCCGCTTCACGAGTGGCGGCGGACGCATGTTCGGCGTACAGCCGATTGCACTTTCCCTTGACGCGGGAACAAATGCGTGTCCATTTCCGTACTGTCGTTAAGCGCGCTGGTTCGTCGGTGCACGGAGCATCGGGCGAGCGTGGTAGCACTGAACGAAAGGGGGATCGGATGACGTTCGAGCAACGACTCGACCACGATGGCGCCGACATTGAAGCGCTGATCGAGGAACAAAGCGAGGTGGGTGCCGATGAGCGACACACCGCGCCGGAGGCGACCAAAGACAAGGTGATTCCCCTGATCGGCTTCGACATCTCCGGCACCCGAGCGCCGACCAAGAACACCGCCGCCGCCTGGCGACGGCGGATGAGCGACGCGCCTCGGCCAACCGTGCGATTCGCAAGTGGCGCCCCGCACTGGAACTTCACCGAGGAAACGCAAGACGATGCGCCGCCGGCGTCAACTCGCAAGCGTCGTCCCCGGCGTGCAGCCGACCCGGACGCCGACATTGATGCAACACGCGCCTACTTCAACGAGATCGGCCGTCGGCCGCTGTTGACGGCTGAACAGGAACAGGAACTTGGCGCGGCGATCGAGCGGGCGCGCTGGATCGACGCAATCGAACACGGTCTGGAAGAGCAGCTCGGGCACGCTCCTCGGCCAATGCAGGTCTGGACAGAACTGTTGCGCCAGTTGCAGGAGCTGCGTGGCATCGTCGCAATCGCCGCGCGCGGTCTCTACCTGCACACCCTGCCGTTCGACGAACTGATCGGCCACGAGCGATTCCGCGAAGCGGTCGACGGCAAGATCGAACCGCAGTTCGCAGCTCAGCTCAGCGCCGAGTCCGGCCTGGAGCAGGAGTACGTCAGCGACCTGGTAATCGCCGTGTCCGTGGTCAGCTCGATCGTGACGCCGCGCCTGTTCCGGCGCTCCGCAGCGATCCTGGGTTGGAACTTCGAGCAAGAAGATCTGCCCGAAGACGCCGAGGCGCGGCTCGCCGCCGACGCCGGGCTCGCTCGTCGAGCGGATCGACGGCTGACCGAGACAAAGTGGGACGGCTACGACGCCGAGCGGACGATGTACATCTCCAACCTGCGTTTGGTCGTCTCGGTCTCGAAGAAGTACCAGAAGAAGGGCTTGCACCTGCTCGACCTGATCCAGGAAGGCAACGTCGGTCTGTTCCGCGCGGTCGAGAAGTTCGACTACCGTCGCGGCAACAAGTTCTCGACCTACGCGACCTGGTGGATTCGGCAGTCGGTGACACGCTCGCTGGCCGATACCGCAAACCTGATCCGCGTGCCCGTCCACACCTCGGAGCTGATCAACAAGCTCAATCGCGCCGAGCGCCGGCTGCGGCAGGAGTTCCAGTCCCAGCCGACGGACGCTGATCTCGCGCTGGAGCTGGACGAGACCGAGGATCGCGTCCGCACCCTGCGGCGCATCTCGATGACGCCGGCCTCGCTGGACAAGAGCGTCTCCGATGAGGACGACGACTCCGACCTGACCCGCTTCCTCGCCGACGAGGATGCGCCATCTCCGGAGGACGAAGTCCTGCACAAGGCCCTGACCGGGCTGACGCGCGAGGCACTCAACCGTCTCGAGCCCCGTGAGGCCGCCGTCCTGGCCATGCGTTTCGGGATCGAGGACGGAAACGAGTACACCCTGGAGCAGGTCGGAAACCGCTTCGGCCTGACCCGCGAACGTATCCGCCAGATCCAGACCAAGGCCTACCGAGAGCTGCGCAAGGATCCGGAACTGCGCCAACTCCGCGAAACCTAGAAGCGAGTTCCCCCTCCCCTTTCAGGTCCCCTCTCCCTCTGGGAGAGGGTTAGGGTGAGGGGGCTCCCGCTAAGCTGGACTCGGCCAGCGGGGGTAGCTCAGGGGTAGAGCTCCTGCCTTCCAGGCAGGCGGCCGCGCCCCAAAAGACCGAACAGCGAATCCCGTCCCCCGCGCATCCGATACGCTCAGTCAGACCCGTGCGGGGGTAGCTCAGGGGTAGAGCTCCTGCCTTCCAAGCAGGCGGCCGCGGGTTCGAATCCCGTCCCCCGCTCCACGCTTCCCGGGGCCTACTGCAGCGGCAACAGAATCTCCGTGTGCCACTTCGCCTGGTCGGGCTCCGCCTCAGGATCGGTGATGTAGCGCTCAATCGGACCCGAGATCGGCGCCCGACCAAGTTCCTGCACAAACGCCCACACCGCCTCGTGGGTCCGACCGAGTTCCTCGTACGGGCCGAAATGGTCTGCCTTGACCGCGTCGCAGGCGGGCAGCTCCAACAGCTCAACCGGTTCGCTCGGCTCGACCCCGTCGCCGATCTCGATACCCGCCGACAGCTCCATCTGGTTCGCATCCATCGAGTGATAGACGGCGGACACATGACCCATGTCGGTCACACCTTGCTCGGTCAACGCGGAGTACACGGCCGGGAAGATGCGAGCGAAGGTCGCGGGCAACTCCTCCGTCGAAGCATTGGCATGCATCACCGCCATTCGGCGGGCCGGCAACTGAACAACTTCCGGCATCATTCCCTCCGTTCATCTTCGCACGTCAACCTGAATGCTAGGTCAAGGGCAGCCAGATTTCGCTGTGCCATTTCGAGTGGTCCGGTTCGGCGTCCGGCATCGTCAGGTAGCGCTCGATCACCGTGCCGCTGGGTGTCCGACCCAGCTTGGCGAGTTCGGACTCAAGCCGCGACTGAGTTCGGCGGAGGTCGTCGAAGACGTACGGGCCGAAGTGATCGATCATGCCCGCCTCACCGCCGCCCAACTCGAGCATCGCCAACGGTGCGGCCGGCTCGAAGTCGTCGGGCACTTCCATCCCTGCCGACAGCACGAGTTCGTCCGCCTCGATCGAGTGATACACCGCGATCACTTCGCCCAACTCGGGAGGCCCCTGCTCCTGCAATGCACCCCAGACTGCGGGGTACATCTGGGCGAAGGCCGACACCAACTCCGACCGCGTCGTCACGGCGTGCAGCACCGCGGACCGACGCCGGGGCATCCAGCAGATCAGCGACATCGAATCACCCGGAGCTCGGTCACGATGATGTCCACCCGCTGATCATGCGCTGAGAGCGGTAGCACGTCGACCATCTGCATCTCGTAAGCCAATCCGACGATCGGAGCCGAGACCTGGGACAGAAACCGGTCATAGTAGCCGCCGCCCATCCCCAGCCGCCCGCCGCCCGGAGTGAACGCCACCCCCGGCGCGATGACCAACCCGGCTGCATCCGGATCCGCGGGTGCAGCAAGAGCGGGATCCGGTTCGCGAAGGCCAAACGTGGAGGCAACCACATCCGACAGATCGGTGATCTCGCGATGCTCAAGTTGGCCGTGTGCCCGCACCCGAGGACAGATCACACCCTTGCGATCGCTCAGCGCACGAACGATGAGCTCGCCGGTCCCAACCTCACCCGGCAACGAACTGGCGTAGCAATGAACGACATGAGCGCGAAGATACTCGTCCAACACGACAAGTCGGGAGGCGATTGCGGCCGACCATCCGCCGATCAGCTCTGGCGTGAGGGCGGCGCGCCTCTGACGAAACTCGCGTCGCAACTCGGCTTTGGACATCTGATCTGCCGCGGGCGCTAGGGCAGTCCCGCTCCCCCGACTTCGACGTCGAATGCGCGGATGCGGCCGCGTCGCGGATCGCCTGGTTGCGGGTTCGACGTCGGCGCTTCAAGCGAGAACAGCGTCTTGCGCTCGTCGCCGCCGAGCATGCAGGCGTAGACGCCCATGTCGGAGACCTCGATTCGCTCCAGAATCTCGCCACCCTCTGCTACCCGCACCAGCGCGCCAGGGTTGGTCGGCACAGCGACCCAGATCGCGCCGTCGGCGTCGAGCGCGATGCCGTCGGGCGGGAAGCCCAAATCGGCCCAGACTCGCTGGTTCGACAACGAGCCGTCGCCCGCGACATCGAACGCGGTCAGTCGCTGACCCCAGCTTTCGCCGACCACGAGCGTCCTGCCGTCCGGAGTGATCACCGTGCCGTTGGGGAACTGCAGGCCGTCGGCGACGACCGACGATTCGCCGTCAGGCGTGACCATCACGATCGTGGTCGCACGAGGCGCCGATCCGTCCGTGATGTCGAAGCCGAAGTTGCCGATGTACGAGTTGCCGACCGCGTCGGTCACCATGTCGTTGCAGTGGTACGGAGCCTTGTCCGAGATGTCGGCCACCTCCCACAACCCGTCCGGATCCAACCGAAGCAGCTTTCGATCGGTCATCGAGACGATCAGCAGACGCCCGTCGGGCAGGAATCCCAGTCCGGACGGCTGATTGGGCACTTCGACAATCGTCTCGCGCTCACCGTCGGGAGTAACGGCGACCACCTCGTGCGCGTGCATGTCCGAGAACCACAGCCGGCCCTCATTCCATCGCGGCCCCTCCGGGAAGACCAACCTATCCAGCACTAACCGTCCTTCGCGCGCCATTGCTCTGCTCCAGTTTGGACTCGGCTCAAGCCAAGATAGGCCTCAACCGTTCGGATAGACATCCAGCAACTCAAACCGTGGGCCGTCCTTACAGCAGAGCTTGACGCCCCGCTTGGTGAACACGGCACAGCCGTAGCAAATGCCCGTTCCGCAGGCCATCTCGGTCTCCATCAGGATCTGCACCGGACGGTTCATGCCGTCGCGCCGGACGATCGGCGACATCGCGCGGAACATGGGCACGGGACCGCAGGCGAAGGATTGGTCCGCCCAGGAGAGATACTCGGCGAACAGGTCGGTGACGAATCCTGCCGTCCCCATCGAGCCGTCCTCCGTTGAGACCTGGTACTCGACCTGGGGCGGCAGCAGCTCGGCGGGATAGACGCCGTCGGCGCTGCGTGCGCCAAAGCAAAGCACAATCGACCGCGAGCGAGACGAACTCTCCGACTCCGCGTCGGCCAGCGCGACCAACGGCGCGATGCCGACACCGCCGCCAACCAGCAGCAGGTTCGAGGCTGATCGTCGCACATCAAACCCGCGACCGAGCGGTCCGGTCATCCATACGCGCTGGCCCGGCTGCGTCAGCGCCATCTGCTCAGTCACGCGGCCAATTACGGTGTAGAGCAACGCAAACTGGCGCTCGGCGTCGCGAGGCGATGTGTAGCGGAACCGGTAGTACGAGAACGCGCGCGGCAGCAGTGGATCGAGCGTCCCCTGCCCCGATCCGGGATCGACCATCACGAACTGGCCGGGTCGCGCATGTTGAGTCAACGGCGGGGCGTCGTACCAGGTGACGAACGTGCCGGGATAAATCTCCTCGGTCTCGATCACGCGGGCGGCGACTCGGCGCACCTGGTTGACTTCCGAACTCGTTAGACGCGACCTGCCGTGTAGTCGGGCAGCGGAGCGATGTTGTAGTCGGCGCCGCCCTCGAGCATCGCGCCAACCGCGTGGTGTGCCGTGTCGATCGACGTGAAGCAGGGAATTCGCTGTTCGGCCGCCGCGCGGCGTATGTGGAATCCGTCGCGAATGTGGCTGCTGATCTGCTCGGGCGTGTTGATCACCATGTCGATCTGACCCGAGCGGATCAAGTCGATTACGTCGGGGTCGCCGCCGACCTCGCGCTTCGGCGCTTCGTGCACCTCGTAGCCGAGACCGCGAATCAGGTTGGCGGTGCCGACGGTCGCGTGGAGCTCATACCCGGCCTCGCCCAGTTCGCGAATCAGGCGCATCGCGCCGGGCTTGTCCTGGTCGGCGATGCTCAGCAACGCTCGACCCCGAGGCGGCACCGCCATGCCGGCCGCGATCAGCGCCTTGTTCAGCGCCTTGTCGTAGTCCACGTCGACGCCCATCACCTCGCCGGTCGACTTCATCTCTGGACCGAGATGCGTATCCACGCCGGACAGCTTGGACATCGAGAACACCGGAGCCTTCACCGCGACCAGTGGCGTGGCCGGCCAGAGGCCGCCAGCATAGCCCTGCTCGGCCAGGCTCTGCCCCAGCATCGCCCGCACCGCCACCTCGACCATCGGGACGCCGGTGATCTTGCTCAGGAATGGGACGGTGCGGCTGGCGCGTGGATTCACCTCAAGCACGAAGACATCGCCTTCGCGGTCCTCGGAATCCCGCATGATCACGTACTGAATGTTCATCAGGCCCGCGACGCCCAGGCCGACGCCGATCTGACGCGTGTACTCGATTAGCGTCTCCACCTCACCGCCGCGCAGGTTTGGAGCCGGGTAGACCGCCATCGAGTCGCCCGAGTGGACGCCGGCCCGCTCGATGTGTTCCATGATCCCCGGGATCAGGACAGCGTCGTCGTTCGGACCGCCGCAGATCGCGTCAACCTCGACCTCGATCCCGGCGAGGTACTTGTCGATCAGGATTGGCTTGCCCGGCGCCGCAGCCTGCGCCTGAGTCACGTAGCGGGCCAAGTCGCCGACGCCCTGCACAATCTCCATCGCTCGACCGCCCAGCACGTACGACGGCCGGACCAGCACCGGATAGCCAATCGCGTCGGCGGCCAGCACTGCCTCGTCCACGCTGCTCACAGCCGTGCCTGGCGGTTGCGGAATGCCGAGATCGGCCAGGAAGCGCTCGAACCGCTTGCGATCCTCTGCCAGGTCAATCACATCGGCCTGCGAGCCGAGTATCGGGCGCGCCGCCTTGGTCAACGGACCAGCGAGATTGATCGCCGTCTGACCACCGAACTGCAGGATGGACGCGACCTCACCATTCACCTGCCCGTTGCCGTTCAGCGAACCATCCTCGTTCTCGAGGATGTCGCGCACTGCCTCCTCGTCGAGCGGTTCGAAGTAGAGCCGGTCCGAGGTGTCGAAGTCGGTCGAGACGGTCTCGGGATTGCTGTTCGCCATCACGGCTCCCCAGCCGGCCGCTCGCAGCGCCTGCGCCGCTTTGACCGAGGCGTAGTCGAACTCGATCCCCTGGCCAATCCGAATCGGCCCGGACCCGACCACCAGCGCACGCTTGCCGACCTCGGGTTCGGCCTCGTTCTCATCCTCGTAGGTGGAGTAGAAGTACGGCGTGACGGCATCGAACTCAGCCGCGCACGTGTCGACCATCTTGTAGACCGGCGCGATCCCCCAACTCAGGCGCTGCTCGCGCACGCGTTCGTCGACACTGCCGGCCAGATTGGCGATCTGTTCATCGGCGAAGCCCATCCGCTTGGCGCGGCGCATCAGCGTCGGCGTGAGCGGCTCGGCGAGCAGCCGCCGCTCCATCTGCACGATTGCTTCCAGCCGCTCGAGGAACCACGGATCGACTCCCGAACGGCGAGCAATCTCTTCGATCGACACATCGGCGCGCACCGCCGCCAACAGATGCCAGAGTCGGATGTCGGTCGGCGTCTCTGCAGCCAGCGTTGGCTCGTCCTCGGCCTCGGCGTCCTCCCACAGAACGGAGCGTCCGCCAACCTCCAGCGAACGCACGGCCTTTTGCAGCGCCGCCTCGAAGGTGCGGTCAATCGCCATGACCTCGCCCGTAGCCTTCATCTGTGTACCGAGCACCCGGTCGCCGGCTTCGAACTTATCGAACGGCCAGCGCGGAATCTTCACCACGCAATAGTCGAGCGCGGGCTCGAACGCCGCCTGCGTCCGACCCGTGACCTGGTTGGCGATCTCATCCAACCGCTTGCCCGCTGCGATCTTGGCCGCGACTCGAGCGATCGGATAGCCGGTCGCCTTCGACGCGAGCGCCGACGAGCGGCTGACGCGAGGATTCACCTCGATCACGTAGTAGGGCAGCGGTTCGTCATGCGGGACACCCACGCCGCCGCCCTCGCGCATCGACTCCGGGGGCCAGGGCACGACATCCTGTCGGGGCGCCAGCGCCAACTGCACATTGCAGCCGCCCTCGATACCCAACGAGCGAATGATGTTCAGCGAGGCCGAGCGCAGCATCTGGTAGTCCTTGTCGGACAGCGTCTGCGACGGCGCGACGACGATTGAATCGCCGGTGTGAACGCCCATCGGGTCGAGATTCTCCATGTTGCAGATCGTGATGCAGGTGTCCGCACCGTCACGCATCACCTCGTACTCGACCTCTTTCCAGCCGAGCAGCGAGCGTTCAATCAGGATCTGCGTGATCGGCGAGGCGTCGAGTCCGGTCTGCACGACTCGCTCAAACTCCTGCATCGTGCGAACGAAGCCGCCGCCCGTGCCGCCCAGCGTGTAGGCGGGCCTGATCGCGACGGGCAGTCCGATCTCTTCCAGCGCCTCCCGAGCCTCCGCAAGAGAGTGAACCACTGCCGAAGGCGGCGTAGGTTCGCCGATGTCGCGCATCGCCGTGCGGAACAGCTCACGATCTTCCGCGCGCCGAATCGCGTCCAGCGGCGTGCCCAACAGGCGAACGTTGAACTCCTCGAGCACGCCCGCTTCATGCAGGTCGACCGCAAGGTTCAGTCCGACCTGTCCACCCAGCGTGGGCAACAGACCCTCGGGCCGTTCCCGCTCGATGATCCGCCGCAGGACCGGCACGGTCAGCGGTTCGATGTAGACCTCGTCGGCGACGCCTTCGTCGGTCATGATCGTGGCCGGGTTGGAGTTGACCAGAATCGAACGCACGCCCTCCTCGGTCATCGCCTTGCAGGCCTGGGTGCCGGCGTAATCGAACTCGGCGGCCTGGCCGATCACGATCGGGCCGCTGCCGATGATCAGGACGGATTCAGGTTTCTTCACGTTCGCCGCATCCCTGTAACTCGGCCGACTCCGGATTCTCCGAAACAACGGGAGGACCTGCCGCCCGACCAATCAATCCCAGTCCCAGACCAAGCGGCAGCGCCACGAACGGTCCGAGCAACCAGAGCTCGCATTGGCCGCCGATGAGGTCGAACATGCACGACAGCGCGAGAGTCAGCGTGGCTGCACCGAGGACGCCGAACAACGCGGCGCCGAGGAGCAGCCAACGCCGGAATGTCAATCGCCTGTCCCGTCACAGCGGCAACTCAAATCGTGACTCCGGATTGATCAGCGGCGCGAGCGCACCGATGGCGCTGAGGAATGAGAGAGCCGCCTCGTTGTTGTCCGGGACGGAGCCGACGATGCGGCGGAAATCCTGTTCGCGGGCGTGCGACAGGAGATACTCGGCCAGAACCGTGCCGATTCCGCGACGCCGCCACTCTGAGCGCATCCACACACCCAGCGTCGCCGTCTCTGGTTGACGCGTGTTGTAGTCGAGCGCGCCGAATCCGATCACCTCACCATTGTCGACGGCTACGTAGATCGCGCCGCTGGCGCCCAGCCGACGCCGCCACATTGAGACCTCTTCCCAGCTCCAGGGTCGGTCGAAGACAACTGGATTTGGCCCTTCGACCACATCACGGATCACATCGGAGATCTCTTCCGCGTCAGCCTCCGTGGCCAGTCGATAGTCGGGTGCGGAGCCTTCGCCCGGGCCGGTGGAAAGCGTCATGTCAGTCTCCCTGAACCCCGCTGACTGTTTCGATCAGGTCGAGGAAGCGGTCGAAGAGGTGTCCATTGTCCAGTGGACCGGGTGACGCCTCTGCGTGGTACTGAATCGAAAACACTGGCTCGCTGCGATGCGCCAATCCCTCGACGGTCTGGTCGTGCAGGTTGATGTGCGTGACCTCGACATCGGAGTCGAGTCCGTCCGGATCGACGGCGTAGCCGTGATTCTGCGCTGTGATCGCGATCCGCCCCGTCGGAACTTCCAGCACTGGATGGTTGCCGCCGCGGTGTCCGAACTTGAGCTTGAACGTCTCTGCGCCGAACGCGCGTCCCAACACCTGGTGTCCCATGCAGATGCCCATGATCGGCACCTGGCCGATCAGCGACGTCGCCGTCTGGACCTGAAACTCCCTCAGCTGCGGATCACCTGGGCCCGGCGAGAGCAGCACGCCCTGCGGCTTAACCGAAAGTATGTCCTCGACGCTCGAGGACGGCGGCATCGCCGTCACGCGGCAGCCGCGACGGCGCAGATTTCGCAAGATGTTGTACTTGAGCCCCTCGTCGAGCACGACGATGTGGGGACCCGATTCAGCCGCGCCGTTAGACAGCGCCTGCGGCCGTCCGTCGCGCCAGCTGTACGACTGGTCAACGCCAACGTCGATGAAGTCCTGCGTATCGTAGGCGGGTAACTCAGCCAGTCGCTGGCGGGCCGCCTCGACCTGGTCGCCGGGGACAATCATGCCCATCATCACGCCCTCGTGCCGGATTCGACGGGTGATGGCTCGCGTATCCACGCCGGCGATCCCGGGAATGTCGGCCGCAGCGAGGTAGTCGTGCAGGCGCATCCCGCCCCGCGGATGCGACGGCGAATCGCATTCCGAGCGGACAATCAGGCCCCGGACCTGGACCTGGCGCGACTCATCGATCGGCGGGTCGATGCCGTAGTTGCCGATCATCGGGTACGTGAGGACGAGAATCTGGCCCGCGTAGGACGGATCGGTCAGCATTTCCTGGTAGCCGGTCATCGAGGTGTTGAACACGACCTCGCCCCATGTGTCGGAAGCGGCGCCGAGTGCGATGCCGCGGAACACCGCTCCGTCGGCCAACACCAGCGCCGCTTCTGTATGTTCGGTCATGACTCCTCCCGACCGTCCCAGACGATGCGTCCCTGCGAAATCGTTGCCGCCACCGCGCCGATCAGTTCGCGGCCGGCCAGCGGAGTGTTCTTGCCCTTCGACTCCCAGAGTTCGGGGTCGATCCTGACCGGGGCGTCCGTCGCGAGCAGCGCGATGTCCGCCGGCGCGCCGACCGCGAGCGTGCCCAGGCCGAGCCGATCGCCCGTGTCCAGGCTCCATGTCCGCACCGGACCAACGGTCAGGCGCGCAATCGCGTCGGCCAGCCGCAGGCGGCCCCTCGAGACCAGTGTGTTGACGACCGGCCAGGCTGATTCCAGCCCTGAAATGCCGAAGGCGGCACGATCGAACTCGCAACACTTGTCGACGGCCGCGTGCGGCGCATGATCGGTGGCTACCGCTTCCACCACACCCGCGGCGAGCGCCTCAATGCAGGCCTCGATGTCGGCGTCTGTGCGCAGCGGCGGGTTGACCTTGGCGTTGGTGTCGTAGAGCAGTTCCTCGCCCTCGCCGGCGACGATGTCGTGCGAAAGGAAGAGATGATGCGGCGTGACCTCCGCCGTCACATGCAAGCCGCGCGCGCGGGCCTCCGCGATGGCCTCCAGCGCCGACCGGGTGGAGATGTGGCAGCCGTGAAACTGCGCGCCCGACGCTTCGGCGAGCGCGATGTCCCGCTGGACGATGGAGAGCTCTGCCGCCGCCGGTTGTCCGCGCAGACCCAGCCGCGCCGACACGGCGCCGTCGTGCATCACGCCGCCCTGCGAAATAGCGGGATCCTCGCAGTGCTCGGCCAGCGGGAGGTCGAGGTCGGCGAGGTACTCGAAGGCGCGTCGGGCTATGGCGTTGTCGGCGACGGCGTCGCCGTCGTCCGAGACCGCGACCGCGCCCGCATCGCGCAGCGCGGCGAGTTCGGTCATCTCCTGGCCCTGGCGACCCATCGTGACGGCGCCAATCGGCAGGACTCGGCAATCCACGTCCCGCGCGCGCAGGACGACGGCGTCAATCGTCGCCGGCGTATCCATCGCGGGCAGCGTGTTAGGCATCGCGCAAATGGTCGTGAAGCCGCCCCGAGCCGCGGCTCGAGCGCCCGATGCGATGGTCTCCTTGTGCTCCTGTCCGGGCTCGCGCAGGTGGACGTGCAGGTCGATGAATCCAGGCGACACCACGAGTCCCGCCGCGTCAACGACCTCGGCCGTCCCGTTGGACAGCTCAGCGCCCAACTCGGCAACGCGCCCGTCCACTACCCGCACGTCGAGCACCGCGTCGACGCCCGAAGCGGGGTCGATCACGCGTCCGCCGCGCACGATCAGTGGTCTCGTCTGCGTCATGCGCCGCCTCGAATCAGGAGGAAGAGCACAGCCATCCGTACCGCCAGTCCGGCCGAGACCTGCGCCTCGATCCGGCTCTGCGGGCTGTGTGCCACGTCGACCGCGATTTCCACGCCTTCGTTCATAGGTCCCGGGTGCATCACGATCGCTTCCGGGGACGCATCGGCGATTCGCTCGCTCGTGAGTTGATAGCGCCGGGCATACTCCGCGGACGACGGCAACAGGTTGCCGCGCAGGCGCTCGTTCTGAATCCGCAGTGCCATCACCGCGTCCGCGCCGACGATCGCACGGTCCAGGTCCGACTCGACCCGCACCGAGGGAAGCGCCAGCGGATGCTCTCGCTCCGAAGCGCCGTTACTGAGCGCCGCGGGCAGTAAGGGTCGCGGAGCGACCAGTGTGACTTCGGCGCCGAGCGTCGTCAGCGACCAGAGGTTCGAGCGCGCCACGCGCGAGTGCAGGATGTCGCCAACGATCACCACCTTGCGTCCGGTCAGGTCGCCGAACTCCTTGATCAGCACATAGGCATCGAGCAGCGCCTGCGTCGGATGCGCATGCTGGCCGTCGCCGGCGTTGACGATGTGACCATCGATCGTCCGGGCTGCCAGCCAGGGAGCACCCGAGGCGTGGTGCCGCATGACGACCGCGTCAGCGCCCACCGCCGAGATCGTGTTCAACGTCTCGACTAGCGACTCGCCCTTCTCCACCGACGAGCCGGAGCCGGACACGTTGATCACGTCGGCCCCAAGAATCTTGCCCGCCAACTCAAATGACGACCGCGTCCTCGTCGACGCCTCATAGAAGAGATTGAAGATCGTGACCCCGCGCAGGGCCGGCGTCCGCGCCACATTGCGCTGCAACACCTCCGCCATCGCGTCCGCAGTGCTCAGGATGCGCATGATCTCTGCTTCCGAGAGCACGTCAACGTCGAGCAGGTGCCGATGTCGCCAGTCCACGACCGGTTCGACCAGCGGCGTCCGCGCGCCCGTGTCCATTCGTTCGTCGCCGCCTGGCGAAGACTGTGAGGCTGCAGCGTCGGCGACGTGTTCAGCGACCACGTGACAGCCTTTCTACGAAGATGCCAACACAGTCCTCGCCGTCGGATTCCAGCAAGGACACGCGCACGTCGTCACCTCGCTGAGTGGGGATGTTCTTGCCGACGTAGTCGGCGCGGATTGGCAACTCGCGATGGCCGCGGTCGATCAGCACGCCCAGCTCAATCACGGCCGGTCGGCCGTAGTGGATCAGCGCGTCAAGCGCGGCGCGGATCGAGCGTCCTGTGTAGAGCACGTCATCGACGAGCACGATGATCGCGCCGTCGATGTCCTCGGGGATGCGCGAGGGCTGCATCCGCGCATGTGGCCGTTGAGCCAGATCGTCGCGATACAGCGAGATGTCGATGGCGCCAACGGGAACCCGCCGGCCATCGATGCCCTCGATCCTCACCGCCAGCCGTTCGGCCAGGGGCACGCCGCGAGTGCGCATGCCGACCAGCATCAGCGGCTCAGGATCGGGGTGGCGTTCGACGATCTCGTGCGCAATCCGGGTGATGGCACGACTCATCGCTGCCGCATCCATCGAGGTCAGCATCCGCGGGACTCCAGACACAAAAGAACCAGCGACTTGCGCTGGTTCTGCAGCTGGTACCCGCGTACGTCAGGAGTGGGATAGGGCTTCAGCGTCATCTCGTTGACCTTGCCGGCCTCACTGGACCGAATTAAAGTTCAACTGGTGTTCCACCGAGCTTACCGCGCTCCAATCGGGCCCACTATCACGCGCGATACCATCCCACAGGTTCCACCGTCGGGCTGTGGATCGGGGATGCTCAGACTGCGTCCTCGGCTCGACGTTGCATGTCCGGCGGCAGGAGGTTGGGAATGCCGTCCTCGATCGGATAGCGAAAGTTGATTCGCTCCGAGACCAACGCGCCCTCGAGCACGTTGCCGTTCTCGTCTTCCCGCGTGACCTCCAGCGTGAGCGGATCGCGCGTCACCGGGCAGACGAGCTGCTCGACCAGTTCTCGTCTCATTCGCCACCCCGCATTCACCGTTGGTGCGCATATCGAGCGCGGCGGGCATACTGCAATACTGTACGCCAACGCGTACCAATGACCCCCAAGATCCTCACGAAGTGAATGACACAGCACCGAGTGAAGAGAGCGGAGTAAGCAACCATGGCCGATGTGAAGTCGCCGATGGCCGGCACGATTTTCGAGTTGATCGCTGCGGTCGGTGATGAGGTCGAGGAGGGCGATGAGCTCGTCATCCTCGAGTCGATGAAGATGGAAATCCCGGTCGAGGCGCCGAGCGACGGCACAGTCGCGGAGATCCACATTGCTCAGGGCGATCAGGTCCAGGAGGGCGACGTCCTCGTCACGCTCAGCGGCTAGACGGACCTGGTTGCGAAGCCGACAGCGCCGATCATGTTCCAGCGCGTTCTCATCGCCAACCGCGGCGAAATCGCCGCCCGCGTCTCGCGCACCTGTCGCCGGCTCGGAATCGAGTCGCACGCGGTCTACTCCGTCGCCGATGCCGACGCGCTCCACGTCCGCGAGGCAGACGGCGCCACCCATATCGGCGCAGCACCGGTGGCGGAGTCCTACATCAACGTCGACGCCGTGCTCGACGCCGCCGTCGAGGCCGGCTGCGACGCCGTCCACCCCGGCTATGGGCTGCTCTCCGAGAACGGCCACTTCGCCCAGGCCTGCGCCGAGCGCGGGATCACCTTCATCGGACCCGATGCGGCGCACATGGAGTTGATGGGCAACAAGAACCAGGCACGCGCCACGATGCGCGACCTTGGCATGCCCGTCATCCCGGGCTCGGCCGCGACGGTCGACGATGAGGACGCGGAACAGGTCGCCGAACAGGTCGGCTACCCGCTGCTGATCAAGGCTTCCTACGGCGGCGGTGGAATCGGCATGGCGACGGTGAAGCGGCCGAATCAGTTCAGCCGCTCCTTGCGCCGCGCGCGTTCGTCGGCTTTACGGGCGTTCGGCTCGGACGAGGTCTACCTCGAGCGACTGCTGGTCGAACCGCATCACATCGAGCTGCAAGTGTTCGGCGATGGCCAGGGTCGCGCGGCGATCCTCGGCGACCGCGAATGCAGTGTGCAACGCCGGCACCAGAAGGTGATCGAGGAGGCGCCTGCACCGGCCCCACATCTCACCGATGACCTGCGCGACCGGTTGTACAGCCAGGTGCGCAGCGCGGTGGCCGGGCTCAACTACCGCAATGCCGGCACGGTCGAGTGTCTCCTCGACGCGTCAGGCGAGATCTTCTTCCTCGAGATGAACACTCGGCTCCAGGTCGAGCATCCCGTCACCGAGATGGTGACCGGCCTCGACCTCGTCGAGTGGCAACTTCGGATCGCCGCCGGCGAACCGCTGAGCGAACTGCCCGGCTACGGCGATCCGCCGCCGATTTCGGGCCACGCGATCGAGACTCGCATCTACGCCGAGGACCCGGACACCCTGCTCCCCAGCCCAGGCTCGATTGACATCCTCGAGGTGCCCGAGGAGCCCTGGCTACGGCTCGATGCCGGCGTCGCCTCGGGCGACGAGGTTTCGCACTTCTACGACCCGCTGATGGCGAAGCTGATCGTCTTCGGCGAAGACCGACCGCAGGCGCTCGCCCGCCTGCGCCTGGCGCTTGATGGCTCCCGGATCGAAGGACTGAAGCACAACATCCCCTTCCTTCAGCGAGTCCTCGACGCTCAACCGTTCATTGACGGGAACTACGACGTCACCCTGACCGAGGCCCTGCTGAAGTCGTAGTCGACCCGACCGCCAACCGAAGAGAACGCACATGAAACTCGGCATCTTCAACATGGGAACCGGGATCTCCGAGCCCGCGTCGTTGCGCGCCATCGCCGAAGCCGCGGAGGCATCCGGGCTTGAGTCGCTCTGGTGCGGAGAACATGTCGTCCTGCCCAAGCCGCGCGTCGCGCCCTCGCCCGCCGATCCCGAGCACCATTTCCTTCACCCCGCAGTCGTACTGAGCTATCTCGCCGCCTGTACCGAGACCCTGAAACTCGGTACCGGCATCGTGCTGATTGCACAGCGCAATCCGCTCGTTCTGGCCAAGGAGTTCGCATCAGTCGACGTCGTCTCCAATGGCCGCGTGATCCTCGGCATCGGAGCGGGCTATCTGCAGCCCGAGTTCGACGCGATCGGCGCACCGTTCCGCGAGAGGGGTCGCCGCACCGACGAAGCGATCGACGCCATGCGCGCCCTCTGGAACGAGGAAGATCCCAGCTTCGACGGCCGGTTCTGGCAGTTCAGCGGGATCGACGCGCACCCACGACCGACCAATCCCGGCGGGGTACCGATTCACATCGGCGGACACTCCGACGCCGCGCTCAGGCGAGCCGCCGAACGAGGGCAAGGTTGGTACGGCTGGATGCAGGATCCCGAGCAGACCGCCGATTATGTCCGCCGGATGGGCGAACTGTCGAAGCAGCTCGGGCGACCGGACGAGTTGGGTGAGCTGGAGATCACGATCACGCCGCCGGCTCGGCTGACCGCCGAGGCGGTCGAACAATACGCCGAGGCCGGCGCGCACCGGTTGGTCTCGCTGGCCACACCAAACGAGCGCAGCATGCTCCATGCGGTCGAGCATCTGGGGTCGTTGGCGGACTAGTCACTCGCCCAGGTACATCAGCGCACTCTCCGACACGCGCTCGACGTCCGACCACGAGTACCAGGGCGGCAGATCGCCGATTTCCGACCAGATCTTGTGGATCACCGCCAGCTTGTACATCTGGTGCAGCATCCAGTAGCGCAGATCGTGGACTTCGCGACCCGACCGCTCGAAGGCGGGCGCCACGAGCGGATGATCCTCCGGCGGCGCGTTGAGGCCCTTCAGCGAGGCCAACGCCGTGATCAGGCCCCAGTCGGAGAGCGGGTCCCCAAGCTGCGCCTGTTCCCAGTCGACCACGCCGGCGATCGAGCCATCGTCGGCGACGAGATAGTTGAACACGTTGATGTCGCCGTGGCAGAGCCGCGGTTCGGGACTGTCGGGCAGGCGCTGGTTGAGGATTGCGCCGATCTCGGCGATCAGATGGTCGTGTTGGCAGTCGAACGCGACTGCTCGGGCGCGGACCGCGTCGAGGTCGCGCAGTGCCGCTTCATGACCCGGCGGAGCGGGATCCAGGAAGCCTAAGCCGTAGGTTCGCCAATCGAGCGCGTGAATCGATTCGACCATCGACCGATAGCTATCAACGACCTGCGGTGTCATCGGGACCATGCCCATGTGGGGATAGTCGAGCCAGGACAGGACCGCATAGGGCGCACCGAGGGGCGTGTCCTCGCCGATGGCGCCCAACACCCGAGGAACGGGAATGGGGGACGACTCGAGGCAACGGATGACTTCAGCCTCGCGCCGGACGTCGTAGGGCTGGAAGATGCCCTGCTGGCGCTCCAGTCGAAATACGACTGGTTCGTCGTCGTCACGCTTGACGTGCCAGGTCAGATTCGAGACGCCGCCGTCGAGTCGTTCGGCAGAGGTGGCCGTTCCCTTGACGCCACAGGCGTGCAGCGCCTCGGTCGCCAGCGCCGGCGTCAGGTCGATGTCCACCTTCTCAGCCCGTCTGCGAGATTGAGTATGTCACCCGCGCCTTGGCGATCAGTTTGCCTTGATCGCTGAACAGGTCGACATCGCCGACGGCCAGCGTGCGGCCCTTCTTGATCACGTTCGACTCGACCCGCACCTTCTTGCCGACCGCCGGACGCAAGTAGGAGATGTTCAACTCCGACGTGCCCTGCATCTGCTCCCCGACCCGGCAGGTCGAGAGCACCGCCGCCACCACGCCGATGTCGGCCAGCGAGGCCAGCACGCCGCCATGCACGCCGCCACGAGCCCCACCCGCCGTGTTCCGGGTGATCGGCATCTCCAGAACGGTGCGTCCGCGCGTGATCTCGGTGAACTGCTCCCCGAAGATGGAGTTGGTCCCATAGCGGGACTTGATCTCAGGGAGCGGAACGAGCCACTGGATGTCGTCAGGCATAGGCGACCAGCGCGTAAACCAATCAACGTCGGCCCCGCGCAGGCGGGGCCGCGCAGCGTCTATCTGTTAGCGACGCCCCCGCCTGCGCGGGGGCGACTTCGCCTGCGCGGGGGCGACTTCGTGGGGGCGTGACGCGCAACTCCCCATGGGGAGAGTCTAGGGTCAGCGCGGTCCGGTGGTCGAGGCGGGGGTGGGTTCGCTTCCGTAGAGGTCGACGAGCTTGTCCAGGGCGTTGAGCTGGGCGATGGGGTCGCCGTTGGCCCTGGCCTCGTGCGCACGCTGGGTGAGGTGGAGCGCTTCGGCTTCGCGGTCGGGCGGGAGGCCGGTCGCCGGCGTTGTGAGCCCCCCTCTGCCTTCGGCATCTCCCCCCGCTCCGCGGGGGGAGAGGGGAAGCGGAGGAATACGCGCAGGTGCCGGAGGGGGAGGGTTGGAGTGCTGGGGGTGGCAGCGCTTGCGTTTGCGGCCGCTTCCGCAGGGACAGGGTTGGTTTCGTCCGGTGTCGCGGGGTAGGTCGATGGGCGTCTGCGGGGTTGTCGATGAGTTTTTTTCTGCGACCTCGGGAGGCACGATTTCCAGTGTTTTGCGGGCAATCGCGGTCCTCTGGGTTTCAGGTTCCTTCAGGTTTCTGGGGGCGGTTTCAGGGTCGGCGAGTTCCTCGTCGGGGGCGTCGGCGGAGCGCGTGCTGCGGTAGTCGTGGCGGTTGTGGAGCTGCTTGAGCAGCATGCGAAGTTCGCGTCCGGCCTGGGCGAGACGGCGCTCGTGACGGTCTTCGATCAGCCCGAGCTGCTCGAGGTTGAGCTCGGCGTCGGGTCCGAGGGCGCGCTGGACGTCGGCGATCGGGTCGAGCCGGCTGAGGCGCTCAACGCGCCGGTCGAGTCGGGCGATTTGCTGGAGCAGCAGGTCGTCGTGGATGTCCTGGGCGAGCACGACCCAGTGCTCCTCGAGCAGCCGCAGATCGGCGTGGACGGTGGCGACGGAGACGTCGAGCTGCTCGGCGATTTGTTCGAGGGTGAGTCCGTCCTGTCGGAGTTGGTGGGCGCGGAAGATGCGCCGGCGTCGTCTGGGTGAGATGTTGGGGCTGTTCATGGCTTCCTCTTCTGCATCCGCGTCGGTCACTCTTTGGTATGTTAGTGCTATATGTACATGTGTGCCAGGTATTGGCTGTGTCGGAGTTTGCGGAAGGCCCTCGCCCCGCCTTCGCGGGGCAGGCTCTAGCCGCGCGTGTCAAGCACGGGGCAAGCTCTCCCGGAGGAGAGTTCTGCGTACACCCATGTTGAAGTCGCCCCTGCGCAGACGGGAGCAGGGCCACCAGATAGGCGCTCGCGGGCCCCGCCTTCGCGGGGCCGACTTTGGTTGGTTTACGCGCAGGCCTCGCGAGGGAGCGGGCCTCAGGCGGGCAAGAGGCGGTTGACTGGTTCGGCGTACTCCCTGGCAATGTGATCGATGCCCCAGCCGTGCAGAACGGTGAGCGCGCCTGTCGCCGAGGAGCGCTTGTAGAGCTGGTGGAGTGTCCAGTACTGCAGGTCTTCCTCGTCCCGGCCGTAGCTGTCGAGCGTGTCGCTCATTATTCGCCGCGCACCTTCGGAGAGGTCGAGATTGCCGAGGAGATCCTCCACCTGGAGACGACCCCAGTCCGACAGCGGGTCGCCGAGATGCGCCTGTTCCCAATCCAGTACAGCAGCGACCTGAGGTGGGTCGCCCGAGTCAAGGATGAAGTTGCCGAAGTTCACATCGCCGTGGACGAGCATCGGCGGCGGACTGTTGGGGAGTCGTCCATCAAGGGCCTCGCGCAACCGGCGGATCTGGGGCTGGTCGTAGACGCCGAACGCCCGTAGGCGCCGTGCGACTTCCTCTCGTTCGCGTATCGCCGGACCCGATTCCGGCGGCAGCGGCAACCAGTCGATACCCGCCTCGCGCCAGTCGAGCGTGTGAATTCGGCGCAGCGTCTCGCAGTAGGCGCGGGCGGCGTCGATCTGCATCTGCCGTCGGTTCATCACCTCTCCGTCGACCCACTCGACGACCAGACAGCCTCGGCGCTGCTGGGCAGAGGGATCCAGGGCGGCGCTCATGCCCAGGACGTTCGGCACCGGGATGCCGGCGCGCGCGAGTTGCTGCAGCAACCGTGCCTCGGAGGGCAGATCGTAGGGCGGCAGGATGCCGCGTTGCGGCTCGATTCGGACCGCGACCGGGGCGGCGCCGGGTCGCTCGACCCGGAAGCTGATATGCGACTTCCCGCTGAGGCGCTGGACCGATGAAACGGTACCCTCAACGCCGCATGCCGATAGCGCCACCTGCGCCTGTTGAAGCTCGTCACCCACCGCAGCCACCGCCACCCTGCCCCGCAGGGCCCGAACGTCTAGCCCTGGCGCTGCTTGTTGCGCGGGTTTTTCTTGTTGATGATGTAGACGCGTCCCTTGCGACGGACGATCTGGTCGTCGCGGGAGCGCTTCTTGACCGATGCTCTGACCTTCATGCGGGCTCCGATTACTGCTCTGGCAAGGATCGTACCACGCGACCGGCGGCGGAGCGGCCGACGAGACTGTGGCAGACTGATCACCGACTTGCCGCTATCCTCAGATGGACGGTTCAGGAAGACTTCATCTGCTTATGCCCTTGAGCAACGCTCAAGCTGCCGAATCCGCCGCACCGTTGCTCGACCGCTACGAGGAAGTTGAGGCTCTCGCCGAGCAGATTCGCTCGCACGGCGTGATGGGTCTGGACACCGAGTTCATCTCCGAGCGCACGTACCATCCGCAGCTCGCGCTCCTCCAGGTTTCGACGCCCGACGGCATATTCCTGATCGACCCGCTGGCGGAGCACATCCAGAAGGCGCCCGACCAGCCGATCTGGGACCTGATGGCCGATCCCGAGGTCATCACCGTCGTGCACGCGCACGACCAGGAGTCGCGCTTCTGCCTGCAGCGCACCGGCCGAGCGCCGGGCAACCTGTTCGACGTACAACTCGCCGCGGCTTTCAACGGCTTCTACTACCCGATCGCCTACGACCGGCTCGTCGGCGGCGTGCTGCGATGCTCGCTGGGGTCGTCGCAATCGCGGACCAACTGGCTCCGGCGTCCGCTGACTGCGGCGCAAATGCGCTACGCGGCCGACGACGTTCGCCACCTGCTACCGCTCAAGGAAGCGTTCACCTCCCGCATGACAGGCGACGATCGGCGCCGCCTGCGCTGGTTGCGCGAAGAGACGAAGCAGCGGCTTGACCGGCTCTCGGACCGCGAGACCGATCGCTGGCGGCGGCTCTCCGGCGCGAACAAGCTCTCGCCGCGCTCGCTGGCGGCGCTGCGCGAACTCTCGGCCTGGCGCGAGTCAACGGCGCAGCGCCACGATATGCCTTTCCGCCGGGTGGCCTCCGACGACCTGCTGGTCTCGCTGGCCGCGACGCGGCCCGCCTCGGAGTCCGAACTCGCCTCGATTCGGGGGATCGGCAAACTGAGCGTGGGCTACCGCGAGCAGGTGCTGCAAGCTGTCTGGACGGCGAACGAGCTGCCGGACGACGAGTTGCCCGCGCGAGCCGCGACGCAGCGCAATGGCAAGCCCTCGCGCATGGTCCTGCTCTTCCTCGAATCGGTGCTGGCGGCCGCCTGCGCGGAACATGAGATCGACCCGGCACTGGTCGGGGGCAGCTCGCAGCTTCGCGCATTGATCGCCTGGAACGAAGGCGGCCGCGCGGCAGAGCTCACGCCGCCCCTGCTCAAGGGCTGGCGCGGCGAGGTGTGCTCGGAGCCGCTGCTTGATGCGCTTGAGGGTCGGTTGAGCCTGCGGATCCAGGACCCGCTGTCGGCCAATCCGCTGGCGGTGGGCGGGCTGACTGCATCTCCCGCCTCAAACGGGAGATGATCGACCCTCGGAGCCGCGCTAAGATGGCTGAGGCGATGCCCGGTAGCTCAATTGGTAGAGCGGGCGGCTGTTAACCGCTAGGTTGCGGGTTCAAGTCCTGCCCGGGCAGCCATTCTTGAGAATCCCCCACAACAGCCCTAAGCAACGCAGAGCCCGCGGTGGCTGCCGAGCCAGGATTCGAACCTGAACTGAGGGATCCAAAGTCCCTAGTGCTACCGTTACACTACTCGGCAAGGTAAGTGGGGTTGGTACCGAGGGCCGGACTCGAACCGGCACGGGCTTTACGCCCAATGGTTTTTGAGACCATCGCGTCTACCATTCCGCCACCTCGGCACGAAACCAAGAATCTCAATCTGTCTGCAATCGTACCACGGGTGACTCCATGCGAAGGGCGGGCCATCGTAGCCACGATTGCCTCCCATTCACACCCTTCTACCCACATTGAGGCCGCCGGAGAAACACCCATGGAGATACCCGCAGATCCTTCCTGGCTACAGGGCATCGAGGGCGACGCCCCAAGGGAACTGATCACTCTCGAGGACCCGCTCATCTGCGTTACCGCCGGACCTGGCGCTGGCAAGACAACTTGCCTCAAGTGCCGCCTTGAGCGCCTCATTTTAGGCGACCACGTCGCTCCTCGCACAGTGTTTGCAGGAACCTTCACTCGTGCCATCACCGCCGAACTCAAGAAAGCACTAAACGAGCACATCACAGTATCGACTTTGCATTCCCTCGCTACAAGCCTTCTTCGGCAACACCCACAAGCCCTGCAGGGTCTATCGCTACGGTTCCTACTCAGCTTTGAGCAGGACACAATGCTCTATGACGTCCTTCAGGAGTTGCATCATGTTCCCGACATATACGCTGGACGCGAGGCTCTAAGGCGCCTACAAGCAAGTCGAGCGCAAAGGACAGTGTACCAAGATGCTGCGTTTAGTGGCGCCGTCTTTCGTTGGCTTCGGCGACATCACGCCATCACAGTTGGAGACGTTATGCATCTTTGCGTTAGCGCATTGGAGAGCGGAGATGTCTCACCTGGCATGTTCGACCACATCATTCTTGACGAATACCAAGATTTGACCGCATGCGAGCATGAATTCGTACGGCTCCTCTGGTCGACCGATGGCACTCTGACCGCACTTGGAGACTCCAATCAATCCATCTACGGATTTCGCTACAACGCCCCGAAGGGGCTTGAGAGTTTCGCTCAGCTCTGGTCGCCACTTCCCGTACGACCGATATCATTCACTGAAAATCGAAGAAGCGCAAGATCCATTGTCCGCTTTGCCA
>JAJDTU010000008.1 GCA_022826965.1 Dehalococcoidia bacterium
GAATCGGGAACGCGTGCAGAAGCGCGGCCAGGCGCGGCTGATCAATGAAAAGCTGATGCGTCAGTGGGGCGGGGCGTCCGGATCCGGGCGCCTCAATTTCCGCTGGCCGGTCGTCAGGCGGATTCTCAATGAGATCGTGGATGGGCGGGAGAACGGTCGTGCTGGCGCCTGACAGCCGCGAACTTCTGCTGGACGCGCTGCGACCGCCCGCGGGTTGCTCGCTGGACCGCGCTGTGGCGACAACGTTCACCCTCAGTCTGGAGACGGCCCTGTCGGTCCCGCTTGCGTTTTCCGGTTTTCGACTGGACGAGCAGCCGGACCCCATCGAAGTCATGCAGTCGCTGCGCGGGATGAGCGATCGGATTGACATCTTCTGCCAGGCCGGCGCCATCGGCGCCGGGCGGTGGCCATCCGACTTGCTGGCGCTGCTCGAAGACGTCGTCCACGAGGTGCGGCGACCGCGGCCGGGCCACATCTTCCATCCGAAGACCTGGGTGCTCCGATTCCGCGACGAGTCTGAGACTCCCGCATATCGGCTGCTGGTGCTCTCCCGAAACCTCACCTCCGACCGCAGTTGGGACACGATCCTTTGGCTGGATGGCCGGCGTGCGGATCGGATCAACCAGAGCAGCGAGCCGCTCGCGCGATTCATTCGCGCATTGCCCGGGTTGGCCGCGACACCGGTGTCTCCAAGCCGTCACGCGATCCTGGCCGAACTCGCCGACGAACTGCGACGGGTCAAATGGGAGGTGCCGAGCGGCGTTCTCGAGGTCCGCTTTCATCCGATCGGACTTCCGTATGCGCGACGGTTTCCGCTCGATGAGCACTTCCGCGGCTATCGAAAGCTCGTGATTTCACCGTTCGTCCGGGAAGGCGCGATTCGGCGGATCTTTCGCATGAGGGCCGGCCAGACCGCCGTGCTCGTCGCGCGCGGCGCGGAACTCGATGCTCTGCCAGAGGACTCGCTGGAGCATGTGGATGTCTATGAGCTCGATCCCACGGCGAGCCTCGCTGGGGATGTCGACGAAGAGGAGACGAACCGGAGCTTCCTCACCCAGCTGCACGCCAAGGTCTTTGTGGTCGAGCGCGCCAAGCGAGCGCATCTCTTCGTTGGCTCGGCCAACGCGACGGATGCGGGACTGAGTTGGAACGTCGAGTTCCTCTGTGAGCTCGTCGGCCCGGCAAAGACGCTTGGGGTCAAGGCGCTGGTGGGCGACGACGCGCCGCTAAGAGCCATGTTGACGCCGTACGTTCCCAGTGTGGACCCGAACGGCGGCAATGGCGAGGACGGCCGAGCGATCGAGAATCTGCTGATCGATATCGCTGGAGGGATCCGCTTCCGGACAACCGTTACAGAAGAATCCGAGGGGTGGGTCGCGCGCATAGCGGCCGACAAGGCGCCGCGGCGCATCCCAGATGGGGCCTGCGTCACGATCGCTCCCCACAACCGTCCGGACGAGACCCATCCGCTCGATCCTGCGGAGCCGCTTGACGTCGAGCTGGCGCCCCGCGAACTAGCGGATATCACGGCGTTCCTTCGCCTCACCGCGAGCCAGACGGTCAAGGGGAAACTGCTGGAGCGCTCGACGGTGGTCTGCTCACAGCTCGATGGTTCGCCCGACGACCGATTCCGGCAGATCTTTGCCCGGCAGATCGACACGCCGGAGAAGTTCCTGCGGCTGCTGGCCCTGCTCATCGGACTCGCCTCCGGGACGGTCACTGAAATCGTGGTGAACGGCGAGGGGTCGGGACGCTGGGCGGGAGGCGCCGGGCAAGGCGTGCTGGAACTGCTGGCACGCGCGCTGGCGGAAAGTCCGGAGTCCATCGATCACCTGGACGAAATCATCGAGCACCTGCGCCGGTCGCCGCTTGGGCGGGAGATCCTTCCGCCGGGCTGGGACGACGTGTGGCTGCCGGTGCTCGAGGCGCGGCGCGCGATGCGCGTGGAGGCTTCGTGACTCAGGCGACCCGAGAAGATCGGGGCACAGTGCTGAGCGACTTTCAGCGAGCGACCGCGGATCACGCGTTCCGGCGGCTGTATCGGGATGAGGACTCGTCGCGACGCTTCCTGGTGGCGGACGAGACGGGACTGGGCAAGACGCACGTGGCGCAGGAAGTCATTGCCCAGACCCTCGAGCACCTCGAGCAGGTCGACCACGTGGGTCGCATCGACATCGTCTACGTGTGCTCCAACGCGGACATTGCTTCGCAGAACATTCGCAAGCTGAACGCTACGGGCTCGGAAAGCCCGAGCTTTGCGACGCGGCTTACCCTGTTGATCAGGCAGCCGGACGTGCTGAAACCGGCGCCGGGCGGCACCGGCAAGCCGGCCACGTTTGTCGCATTTACGCCGGCGACATCGTTCCAATTCGGATGGCAGCTGGGCAAGGCGGAGGAGCGCGCCGTGCTCTGCGTGCTGCTGCGCGACCACCTGGGCCTCGGAGGTGCGCGAGCGACCGCGGCAGAGCGGATCTTCCAGGGCGGCGTGTCGACCCGGCAGAGATTTGTCGACTGGTACATCGCCCCCGTGCGCTCGCGGCCGTTCGAGTCGAGCATTCAAACGGAGTTTCTCGAGGCGTTCGATCGGAGTAGCGAGCGAGGGTCGTTCGTCGCCTTAGTCGACGAGGTCGCAGGACGGCGGACCCTGACCAATATCCAGCGTGCGTCGGCGCGACAAATCGTTGGCAGGCTGCGCCGGATGCTCGCGCGAGCCGCCGTTTCGGCGCTCGAGCCGGACCTGGTGATCCTGGACGAGTTCCAGCGCTTTCGGGACCTGCTCGACGTGAAGACCGGCGGCGAGGCGGCCGAACTGGCGCACGAGTTCTTCAACCAGTCCGACGCGCGCGTGCTGCTGCTCTCGGCAACGCCGTACAAGCCGTTTACCTACGCGGAGGAAGCCGACGAGGGTGGCGGTCATTACGCGGACTTCCTGAAGACCCTGGAGTTCCTGGCGCACACGGACGAGCCCGTGGAAGCCCTGCAGGCCGATCTCGACGCCATGCGGCAGGGGGCGCTGGCGGGCGAGCCGACGGCGGCGATTCGAGACCGGGTGCAAGCGCAACTGCGGAAGTGGATTGCCCGGACCGAGCGACCCACGGGCGACCGGCGCGCGACGACCCTCGATGCGGCGACGAATCAGTTTCGCGTGCTATCGGACGACTTTGCCGGCTTCGTGGCGCTGCGACGGGTC
>JAJDTU010000011.1 GCA_022826965.1 Dehalococcoidia bacterium
TCAAAGACGACAGAGGTGACGGGGGCAGATGCTCGCAATCGAGATCCCGCTGTATGGCGCGAGACCGTTGGTTGACACCTTACGCAGAGATTTCGACTTCCCACGCAAAGGTTCGCAGTTCGGTACACGACGGTCCACCAATCTGCCACCTACTTGCCGCCAACCTGAATGCGATCTTGAGTCGTATCGGCGATCGAGGCGCGGCTCGTGCCATCACCACCGATCGATCATGGCCCAGACGACGGCATCTCATTCTCCACCACGCTCAGGCCCGCTTGAACTCGCACGCACCGCCGCTGCGCCGCGTCCAACGGGCACTCTGATCGTCACCGTCGTGCCCTGACCCGGACCCGCGCTCGACGCTGTGATGGTGCCCCGGTGCGCTTCGACGATGGCGCGGGCGATCGCGAGCCCAAGTCCGGAACCGCGGGTGCCTCGAGATCGAGTCTGTTCGGCCCGATAGAAGCGCTCGAAGATATGAGGCAGCTCCAGCGGATCGATCCCAATTCCGTCGTCGACGATGGATATGCTCACCACCTCATCCGAGTCTGCTCGTGCGCCGAGCACGACATTCCCGCCCGGATCGACACTGTTGATCGCGTTGACCACGACGTTACCAAGAGCCTGGCTCATCCGTCCTCGGTCGACTTCGACCTCGGGACCGTCTGCCGGCATCTCTAGCGACAACGACACCTCGCGAGCCTGCGCTTGAGGCTGCCAGCGCTCCAACTCGACGCCGATTACTTCCTCCAATGGCGTCGCCTCGAGCTTGAGCCGCAGTTCTCCGTGGTCTGTCTCCGCGAGCCAGTCCAGGTCGGTCACGAGACCGCGCAATCTCTCTACCTCCTGGATGATGTGGTCGGATGCGGTCTCCGCCGACTGCAGTCCATCGCGCAGCCCGGCCGCCTCCAGATGAATCACACTCAACGGGGTGTTCAGCTCGTGCGATACGTCGTTGACCAACCGTCGCCGCAGCTCGCGCTGGCTCTCTAGGGTCGAACTCATCCGGTTGAAGGCGTCGCTCATCTGGCCCAACTCGTCCGACGTCGTGACCCGCAGTCTGGTCGCGTCTCCCTGTGCGACCGCCTGAGTCGCCTCGGTCAATGCCCGGACCGGGGCGGTAATGCGTCTCGACAACCAGATAGCGAGCACAACCGCCAGTCCGACCGTGACCAGGCCTCCAATCAGGATGATGTAGAGCAACGTGCTCAGAAATCCATGAGACTCGTTCGAAAGGAGTTCGTGGTTGACGTCGACATAGACGTGTCCGACCGATTGATTGGAAGCCAGAATGACAACCGGCTCGCGGTGTCCGTCCAGACTCGAGGCGCTGCCCCCGGGCGGTAGCTCGTCGAAGTTGTCCAGCACGACCTGCCCGTCTACGTCGACAATGACGACCCGAATCGGGTCTTGGTGAAGCAGCTCGACGTGGTTCTCCTCACCGCGCTCCGATTGATCTCGACGAGATGCCCCTCCGTAGCTGTAGCCGGCGTCCGCGAGCGCCGCATCAGCGGTCTGCCAGCCGCCCGCCTCCGTGTAGGCCTGACCGAGACGCTCGCCAAGCCGGCTCGCCTCATCCTCCCCGATCCGATCGACGAACACGCCGAGGCGCGACTCGGTGGCGAGATATGCCACCACGGAACTGATCAGAACCCCGAGGATCACCACGAGCACCGTCGCAGCCGTGATGCGACCGCGCAGCGACATCACTCTTCCTCCGACACAAAGCGATAGCCGGCGCCGTACACGGTCTGGATCGGCTGTGCGCCGCCATGGCCGATCCGTCTGCGCAGGCGGGCGACCTGACTGTCAATCGCCCGGTCGAAGCCGTCGAACTCGTCCTGAAAGGTCAACGAGATCAACTGATCACGAGTCAGCACCTGATTGGGGTGCCGCATGAACGTCGCGAGCAAGGCAATCTGCGCCTGGCTCAGGTCGACCGGTTCTCCATTGACGGTGACCGTGCCCGTCGTCTCATTCAGCCTGATGTTCCCGCTGGTCAACAGCTGCTGCACCTTGCCTCGCGCGCGCCGCAGCACGGCCTCCGAGCGCGCGATGACTTCCTTGGGATCGAACGGCTTGACGATGTAATCGTCGGCCCCGCTGTCCAGTCCAACGATTCGCTGGGCGGGAGCCTCCCGCGCGGTCAGCATGATGATCGGCACATCCGACTCCTGGCGAAGGATCCTGCACAGGTCAACGCCGTCCAGGCGTGGCAGTGTGAGGTCCAGGATGATCAGGTCCGGCGCCAGGCGGCGGGCCTGATCCAGACCCGTCTGACCATCATGTGCGACCTCGGCCGTGTAACCGGCTCGCTCGAAGTAAATCTGCACCCATTCGGCGATTCTGGTGTCGTCTTCAATGATCAAAACTTGGCCGCTCATCGTCGTTCCTTGCGCCGATTCCGCAAGGACGCGACGCCCGGCGAGGGCGCCGCGTCCGCCGAGTCGGAACTGCGCGGATTGTATTCCTTGCAGCTCCCGCTCATGCGCGTGGCAGGGTCGGTCCTAGTCGTGGCCGCCGCGCTCTCCGCGCGAGCCATGTTCGCCGCCCGACTCGCCATTGCCGCCGTGCTCCTCACCGGACTCACCCTCGCCGGATGACTCGCGGCCCTCGCTGGACTCGCCGCCTTCACCCGAATGAGGCTGCGGGCCCGGACCATTGCAGTCGAAGACCTCGAGGTGCACGACGTAGCCGTCGAACGAGACGCCCGCTAGCCCTGGTTCACTGACCACCGACAGGCTGGTGGTCACCTCTTGTCCCGGCGTCAGGTCGCCGATCACGTCGGGTCCCAGCTCGCCCACGGTTCGCGTACCGGATTTCAGGTGCGGCTCCGATTGCACGAAGCAAAGCGTCTCGCTGAGCGTGTTGCGCACGGTCGTGTGAATCGTCCCCGCGGCCTGGTCGAAGCTCGCGTCCACGGCGATGCCGCCGAGCACACCACTCCAGCGTTCGTCAAGCGCCGTGATTGGGCTCGACATCTCCGCTTCGCGGCTCTCGCGGCCGCCTTCCCCGTGTTCGCTGCCGCCTTCGCCGCTCCCGACTTCGGCGTGCGTGGTCCAGGATTTGAACGTCTCCGGCGTCGAAGGCAGGACAATGTCGAGGGTCTCGCCTGGCGCGAGGTCGGTCGGCGTCGTCGGGCCGAGCTCCGCCCCGTTGTCGAGATGCACTTCGACCCGCACTCGGGTCAGGACGCGGTCACTCGTGTTCTCGACGATGCCACGGAATGAGTTCGATGCATCATCGAACTTGAGTACCAGCCGTGCGCCGCCGCGGACTTCATCGAAGGTGGCCCCGCGAGCCAGCGCGTCGGCGCGGTTGGCCTCGCCGCCATCGGCGTCGCCCGACTCACGACCGCGCTCGCGCGCTTCGTCGTGTTGGCCGCTCTCGCCGCCGGATTCGCCCCGACTGCCGTGTTCGCCGCCGGCCTCGCGGCTCTGTTCTCCGTTGCGATCGTGTTCTCCTCCCGATTCGCTTCCTCTCTGTTCGGACGTTTCCTGGCTGGTCACGGCAGGCTCGTTGCCGCGGCCATCGTCCGCTCCGGAGGCGCAGCCGATCAGGACTGCCCCACCGACCACGGCTCCCAGGATTGGACCGATCACGACGGTCCTCTTCAGCAGCTTCGCGAGTGTCATTGCGCTCTCCTTTCATGAAGATGCTGCGTTGACACTCACAATCGAGAGGAAATGTTGCCGAAATATGTCAGCCCCAGGATGAGCCCAGGCGGTCGTTACTTGACCGGTTCTGCGTTCCCGTACACCTATTGCTCACACGCCTGTAGGATTCAGTGCGGGAACGACACGTCAACTCGAGGACGATGCTCGGCGACGAACGGGTCCTGGCCAATCGCCAACGAGCTACAGCTATCGCCGACTGGAGCCCAACTGTCGACCCAGAGCGAACCGGTCCATGTTCGAGTTCTTCCTCATTCTGCTCGTCGTCATATGGCTCGGCTTCGGCGCGGCCGCACTAGTCCGCCTCAACGGGCATCTGCACATCCTGCGATCCGTGGACATCGCCGTCCTGATGCTCGGACCGATGGGCTTGATGATTGCCCTCGCGGCCAGGCTCCGCGCTCAATGACGCAGTAGCGCTCGACCGCAGGTACGCCTGGGCCGCGGCTTCTACGTGACCCTGGAGCGCTGGCCACCGTCCGCGATTCCCAGCGATTCCGCCAGCGGAGCGACCGGAATCGCGGCTTGCACTACCGCATGCTCGATCGCCTGTTGCCAGGACTGTGCGACCGGTTCCAGCTCTTCGGCGTTGAATCGACCCTCCCGCATCGCGAACGAGTCGGCGGGATACACGACCGCATCCACCGGTGGGCCAACGTCGGCCGAGCTCGCCTCGGTGGAGTGAAACGAGAGCATCCCCAGTCGCAGCGCCTCTTCCAGCGAGGCTTCATAGCGCAGCGCGCGATCAAGAATCGGTTTCCCGAAGCGCGTTTCGCCGATGATCAGATACGGCGTACCCCGCGAGACTTCGACCCAGTTGCCTTGCGGATACAGCAGATACAGATGCGGCGATTCGTCCTCCGTCAATTGGCTGCCCACGATGCAATGAAGATCGAAATGAAGGCCGGCCTTGATCAGCCAGTCGTTGTCCTCGTTGTAGACGCGGCGGATCTCTTCGGCCAGGGCGTTCACGGCCTGGTACGAGCGCGAAATGTGGCTGCCGTTCTGTCGCAGCCGCTCCTCGAAATAAGTAATCGCCTTGTCCCGAACCGAACGCAGTCCGCTCGAGAGCACGAACATCGAGTGCCGCTCGCCCTGGTGCACCGCGATCTTCTTCGCCGTCGAGACCTCGGAACCGCTGGTGATCCGCGTATCGGCGATCGCGACGAGTCCATCCTCGCACTTGATCCCCAGGCAGAACGTCATCTCAGCCCCGTTCTATCGTCGCTTGTCGCTGTGTCTGGCCTCCGCTGGGCTCGGCGCGGAAGACGTCGTCCATGATCGCCCGGTCGATATCAATCAGTCGTGTCTGAAAGAAGTCCAGGAACTCGTGCATGCCCTCGTCGATCAGCTGCTCCATATCCTTCACGCCAAGGTCCAGCCGCAACAGGGTGATACCCCGCTCGGCGGCGGCCCGCCGGCGCTTAGGCGTCTCCGCCGTCGCCTGCTGGAAGTGACGCTGGAGCGCCTGCACGCAGAACGACAGGCTGCGCGGGAACTCCTGCGAGAAGATCAACAACGCCGCCACCTGGATCCCGTCGACTTCGCTGTTTCCCATTCGGCGGTACGCCTCCCGCGCCGATGCCGAACGCAGCACGGCCGTCCATTGGAAGCGGTCAAAGGCGCCACCGACAGAATCTTCACCGGGCAGCAGGATGTGGTACTTCGCGTCGATGATTCGGCTGGTCATGTCTGCCCGCTCGAGATACATCCCGCAGCGGAACCACTCCCGCCCTTCATCTCTCAGCACGGTGTTGTCGTACAGCCCGAGGATCGTCTGGGTCCGTCGTTGGGTCTCGCTGCAGAACTCGTGAATGTCCCTCGCGATGTATTGCTTGCGCAGCGCGAGAAACAGGTAGAGCGCGTTGATCTCCTCCCACACTTCCCGCGAGATGTGTTCCCGCAGTCCCCGCGCCAGCTCCCGAGCGCGGACGAGTGTCGAGCGCAGCGAGGCCGGGTTGTCCAGCGAGTAGATCAGAAACTCCGAGTGGGTCAGATCCGGAGCATCGACCAATGTGTCCCAGAAGAGCTGGTTCGACGCCGTCGTGCTGACCAGGCTGTGCCAGATCTCCTGACCGCTCTCGAGCATCACCTCGTGTTCCACCCGCGCCATGCGGGCGATGTTCTCGGCCCGCTCCAGGTAGCGCCCCAGCCAGTACAGGTTGTCGGCCACGCGACTGAGCATTAGCCGGGCTCCTCGTTCAGCACCCAGGTGTCCTTGCTGCCGCCGCCTTGCGACGAGTTGACGATGTACGACCCCGGTCGCAGCGCGACCCGCGTCAATCCCCCCGGGATCACCCAGGTCTCGTCGCCCGATAGAACGAACGGACGCAGATCCGCGCGCCGTGCATGGAGTTCGTCGTCCTCGAAGGTGGGAATGGTGCTGAACTCGAGCAATGGCTGCGCGATCCAGTTGCGAGGTTCGGCCTCCACCTGCGCGAGCGTCTCCTCGAGTTCCGCGCTGGATGCCTGCTCGCCGATCAGCACGCCGTATCCGCCCGAGGCGTTCGCGGGCTTGATCACGAGCTCCCGCGCCTGAGCCCGGATGTGGTTCAGCTCGCTGGGAATCAGCGGCGAGTAGGTCTCGACGTTTGGCAGAATCGGATCCTCGTCCAGGTAGAAGCGAATGATCTCCGGCACCCAGCGGTACACCACCTTGTCGTCGGCGACCCCCGCGCCCGGCGCATTGACCAGGGTCACGTTGCCCTTCAGGTAGGCCCGTATCAGTCCCGGAACGCCCAGTAACGAGTCCCCCCGGTACACCGTCGGATCGAGGAAATCGTCGTCGATCCGACGGTAGACGACGTCAATGCGCTCCAGACCGGTCGTCGACCTCAGGTAGACGTAGTCGTCCTCTCCGACCGTCAGATCCGAACCCTCGACCAGCGGAATCCCCATCTGGTTGCTGAGGAAGGAGTGCTCGAAGTACGCGGAGTTGTAGATGCCCGGTGTGAGCAGCACGGCGCGCGGCGGGTCGCCGCTGTTCGCCGGTCGCACCGAGAGCAACATGTCCATCAATTGGTGCGGATAGTCGGCGACGGCGCGCACGCCCCAGCGAGGGAACAGGTCAGGCACAACCCTGAGCATCACCGTGCGGTTCTCAAGCACGTAAGACACGCCCGACGGCGTTCGGAGATTGTCCTCCAGCACAACGAATCCGCGCTGCTTGTCGCGGACGAGATCGCAGCCGGCGATATGCGCGTAGACGCCGAGCGGAGGTTCGAACCCGGCCATCTCCGGCTTGTAGCCCGGCGAACTCAGGACGATCTCGTCCGGAACCACCCACTCCTTGAGAATCCGCTGCTCGCCGTAGATGTCCAGCAGGAAGAGGTTCAGCGCTTGCAGACGCTGCTTCAGACCCGCCTCCACGCGTGACCACTCCCCCGCTCCGATGACCCTCGGGATCAGCGAGAACGGGAAGATTCGCTCAGTGCCCTCTTCCTCCGAGTAGACGTTGAAGGTGATCCCCGCGCTCAGCAGCGCGAGGTCTGCGCGCTCTTCGCGTTGCTGGTGCTCCTCCAGCGACCAGCCCTGGAGGACTCCCCCCACTTCTCGGTAGTCGTCTCTGAACGCCCCGGCATCGTCGAACATCTCGTCGTCCGACGCGCCGATGGCCTCGTAGCCCTGCAAGAGATCATTGGTCATGCACGATCCTCATCGGGCCAAAGGCTACCGCAGCGCCGGTCTCGGACCAGGGTTGTCGCTATGCGATCCCATCAACGTCACGTCAACGTCACATCAACGTCGGATCAACGTGGGTCCGGATCGAACCGGACAGCGTCGGCCTGAATCGGCAGACCGCTGTCCGCGCGACCTGCGCCGCGTTGACGGGACGGCTCGGGGTCGATGCCTCGCTAGCTGTCGGTCAATGCTCGCTCGGCGCACCAGAGCAACCCGTTGCGGACCAGCCGAGCGAAGGACGGGTGCTCCCACGTGCGCGGATCGTGGCCGAGCTGGCTGCAGAACACCCTCGAGTCTCGGTACTGGTGCGTCCAGGCAAGGGTGCGCATCGAGTTCACATTCTCCGTCGTCAGCAGCACGTCACACTCGTCCCCGCAGTCGGCGATCGCGTAGGTTTCGTCCTGTATCGAGAAGTCGGCCAGTCCTGCCGACGCAGGATGCTCGGCATTGACCTCGATCTCGTAGGTGCTCTCCCACGTGTCGTCGACCTCGATCCGTCGGTCGGGCATCCCGATCGCCTCCGACCACAACCCGCCCGTTCCCCAGTTGAGCAGCGCGTGATGCATGACGAATACCGGCATGCCCGAGTCAAACATGCGCTCCAGACTGCTCACCGTCTTCCCGTCGGGCTCGTCGCGCAGCATCGTGTAGAACAGCGTCACGTCGTAACCGTCGCGCATGTCCTGGTCGTCCGACGGCGGCTCGGTAATCCCGTGATCGCCGCGCAGGTCGGGTCGGCTAATGCGGTGTCCGTCCTCCATGAACGAGTCGTTGCCGGCCCCGAACAGCCACTGGTCGAAGTGGTGCACGTAGGCGTCGATGCCGTCGAGACCGTTGAAAAAGTCGATGAACGGCCGCACGTGGAAGTAGTGCCCACCGGTCAACACAGCGACTTTGAGATTGCTCATCGCAGCATCCGTTTCCTTGATCTCTGCTGCCGAAGGTAGCGATTCCTGCGTGGTTCAGTCGCCGGACCAGTACCCCGGATCGGAAGGGAAGACCGTCGAAGTTCGAGTGATCTCAATGTCGCCCTCCAGCGTGTCCGCCGCCGCCGACCAGACGGCGTAGTGCGGTGCCGCACGGTGCGCGTCGAGCGCCGCCTCGTTCTCGTAGACCTCGTAGAAGTAGTAGGTCAGCTCGTCCGAGGCATCCTGCAGCACGTTGAATCGGTGGCAGCCGGGCTCGTCCCGTTCCGAGCCGAGGCAGTCGACCTCGATCGCATGGAGGAACCGCTCGCGCCCCTCCGGCTTAACCCGCACCTTGACCCAGATCGCGATGTTGCTCATGTGCTCCGCTCCCGTTCCTCAGTCGTGGCCGTTGCGGGGTTCAGGCTACCCGCTGGGCTGTAGCTTGTTGCCTACAGCGAATCCAAGCGGAAGGCGAAGAAGATGAGCAAGCTCTCAGAAGACCCACGCATCGACCCAAGGCTCAAGGCCCTGTTCCGCGAGTTCGATCTCCCGCCTTCGCCCAACTTCGCCAACCGCGACGAGGTGCTGGCGCAAGCCAACAGTGCCGAGAGCGTGGCCATGCGGCAGGGCCTCGCCGACTTCTTCGCCCTCTGCGACACCGAAGAGATCGCGCCGTCGGATGGCCTGACGATCACGACCGAGACCTTCACCTCGTCGCCCGACGGCAACACGATCAACATCCAGCTGATCAAACCGCAGGGCAACGGACAGTCCGACGGACTGCTGCCCGCCGTCTACTACATCCACGGCGGCGGCATGGCCTCGATGTCCTGTTACGACCCCAACTACAAGGCCTGGGGACGGATCATCGCCCAGAACGGCGTCGCCGTGGCCATGGTCGACTTCCGCAACTGCGTCACACCGTCCTCCGCGCCCGAGGTCGAGCCCTATCCCGCCGGTCTGAACGACTGCGTCGCCGGTTTGAAGTGGGTCTCCGCGAACGCGGATTCCCTGGGCATCGATGCCTCGAGAATCATCATCGCCGGCGAGAGCGGTGGAGGGAATCTGACCCTTGCCACCGGGATGAAACTGCTGCGCGACGGCGATATCGGTCTCGTCCAGGGCCTCTACGCGCTCTGCCCCTACATCGCCGGAAGCTGGCCCCGTGACGACCTGCCCTCGACGATCGAGAACAACGGCATCCTGCTCGATCTGCACAATAATCAGGGAGCGATGGGTTACGGGATCGAGGCGTTCGAAGCCGAGGACCCGCTCGCTTGGCCGCTATTCGCCTCGTCAGAGGACGTGATCGGCCTGCCGATGACCGTGATCTCCGTGAACGAGTGCGACCCGCTGCGCGACGAGGGCATCGCCTTCTACCGCCTGCTGCTCGAATCCGGCCAGCCCGCCAGGTGCCGCCAGGTCATGGGCACGATCCACGGCACCGAGGTCTTCCCCATGGCTTGCCCGGACGTGTCGAGAGACACCGCCCGCGACCTCGCCGCCTTGGCGATTGGCTAGCCCGACTAGAACGGCTTGTCGCCCTTGACCGTGACGCGGATCCCGCTTCGCGATTCCGGGTAGTAGTCCCAGATCGCCATGTGCTGCGTGCAGCGGTTGTCCCACAGCGCGACCGAGTTCGCCTCCCACTGGAAGCGGCACTGGAAGTTCACGTTCTTCACGTGCTCGTAGAGGAAGCCGAGGATCGCGTCGCTCTCCTCGATCGGCAGCTCGATGATCCGCTTGGTGAAGCTCGAGTTGACGAACAGCGCCTTGCGTCCGGTCACAGGATGCGTGCGAGCGATCGGGTGCACCGCCCGCGGTGACTCACGCTGCGGCTGGTGATCGCCGTACTGCCCCGAGTAGTCGGACGCGTGCAGCGCGGTCAGCGGCTCGAGCAGCGCCTGCATCTGCGGCGACAGCCTGTCCCAGGCCGCGTACATATTCGACCAGCAGGTGTCCCCGCCCTGCGTCGGGATGCTGTGGATGTGCAGGATCGAGGCCATCGGCGGCTCTTCGTCGGCCGACACGTCGGAGTGCCAGCGTTCGCCGTTGTTGCGGAACGAGTCCTTGTCGGTGTGGATCCGCATCAGCTCCGGGTTCCCGTGCTCGTACGGCGCAGCCGGGTGAATGTGCAGGTCGCCGAACATCCGCCCGAACGTCAGGTGCTGTTCCGGAGAGATCGCCTGATCGCGGAAGAACAGCACCAGGTGCTCCATCCACGCGTCATGGATGAACCGAAAGGTCTCCTCATCGATCGGCTGCGTCAGGTCGACGCCATGAACAGTGGCGCCAATCGTCGGCGTCAGCGGTTCAATTGAGATGGCGGACGTGGACATAATGTACCTCGATGATGCACTGATCTGGCTGAGACGAAGATAGCGCTACTCGTCCTCGGGCCGGATCAGCGTGACGGTGCCGTTGACGTAGCTGAGCTCAAAGTCGCCGCGTCGAATGGCGTCTCGTCCGAAGATGGAGGGCAGAGACCAGTTGCCTCCAGGCGCTTGATCTCGCGGGCTCGGTTCCGCCAGCCAAAGTGGCACCTCCAGGCGAATCTCGACACCTACTTCGTCAACGAGGATCAGTACGGCGTCCTCAAGCTCAACCGCGTAGCCGCCCGATTCGCCGACGCCTTCGATCATCGTGGCATCGTTTACGCCGCGAAAGTTTGTCGCGGTCAAACCTGCGCCGAGCAACTCAAGGCTGTCCCTGGGCATGATGCAGGTGACGTCCGAGCCTGTATCGACAAAGAAATCAAGCTCATGTCGAATCCCGCTCAGTTCGACGATCGCATTGACGAACGGCGCCGGGTTGGCTGGGTCCCAGAGCGCGTTCAACCAGCCGCGGACCTGTCTCGTCATCGAGCTTCGGCCGGGGACCGTCCGATCAGCGTTCGCGGGCTTCTCTTGGGCGGCCAAGCCCAATTCATCCCGGCGCGTGTGAAATCGTCAAGTTTGCTGAGATGGTCAATGAGCGATTGACCGTCGGTGTATGCGACCACCTGATTGCCACCGTAGACGACGATCATGTGATCAGGAAACGCGGCCACTAACTCGTCCCGATGCGCCTCCCAGTACTCACGGTTGCTCTGACGTTCCGCGCGATGCTCCTCAAGCGTCCAGGAATCCGTCGGCCGACCAGCCTTCGGCTTTGATTCTGTCGTCATCTTCATCCTCCCGATCCCGATTCTAAGGTCTGGCCCGCCTGCGGCGCGTCGCCAATCCGCTATCTTTGACGCGCAAACCAGAGCGTTGGTGAAGGGAACGATCATGGCACTTGGCGGCTTTGCGAATCACGTGGCGCGGGTCAATCTGACCGACCGCAGCGTCTCCTACGAAGGCATCAACGAAGACGACGCGCGCAAGTACATCGGCGCTCGCGGACTGGGCGTCAAGTACTTGCTCGACAACGGCCCCGAAACCGACGCCATGTCGGCCGACAACATGCTGGCCCTCGTCAACGGACCGATGACCGGTACCGAGGTGACCATGTCCGGACGCCTCGCGTTCGTGACCAAGTCTCCGCTGACCGGCACCGTGACCGACTCCCACATGGGCGGTTGGTCGGCGGCCCGCCTGCGCTGGGCCGGCTTCGACGCGATCCTGATCACCGGCAAGGCCGACTCCCCCGTCTACCTCGAGGTCGAGGACGGCGAGGTCGAGATCAAGGACGCCTCCGATATCTGGGGCAAGGGCATTCACGACACCGTCGCCCACTTCGGCTCCGGGAGCGGCAACCGGACCGACGTCTCGGTCATGTCGATCGGCCAGGCCGGCGAGAACGGCGTGCTGTTCGCCTCATTCCTCAACGAGGACGACCGCGCCGCCGGCCGTGGCGGTACCGGCGCCGTCGCCGGGATGAAGAACCTCAAGTGCGTGGTCGTGCGCGGCACGCGCGCCGGTCGCTGGCGCCCCGAGCAGGGCGAGGCCCGGCAGAAGTTCCGCGAGGCCCAGGGTCAGCACCTCAAGCTGATCATGGAGTCGCCTGTTACGGCGCCGTCCTCGGTCAACGACGACGGTTCGCTCAAGGACGGCTCCGGTGCGCTCTCCGCGTTCGGCACCAACGTCCTGATGAACGTCGTCAACTCGATCGGTGGCCTCGGCACCAAGAACTCGCAGATGACCCAGACCTCCCCCGAAGCCGCCAACGCCGTCTCCGGCGAGACGATGCGCGACGACTTCCTCACCGCCGAACCGACCTGTCACGCCTGCCCGGTCGCCTGCAAGAAGGAGGTTGAAATCACCGACGGTCCGCACGCAGGCCTGAAGATGGAGTCCTTCGAGTACGAACCGGCCTGGTCGCTCGGCGCAAATTGCGGCAACGACGATCCCGCCGTAATCGCCAAGGTCATCGACCAGTGCAACGACTACGGCATGGACGCCATCGAGATCGGCAACGTCCTCTCGATGTACATGGAAGCCTCCGAGCGCGGCTACGTCGACACCCCGCTCGACTGGGGCGACGGCGCGGGCATGGTCCGCGTGACCGACGAGATGGCCATGGGATCCTCCTTGATCGGCCAGACCCTGGGACAGGGCACGGCCAAGGCCGCCGCCGCCTGGGGACACTCCGAGATCTCCATGACCGTCAAGGGCCAGGCAGTGCCCGCCTACGACCCGCGCGGTCTCAAGGGCGAGGGCCTCGGCTACGCCACCTCAAACCGCGGCGCCTGCCACCTGCGCGGCTACACGCCCGCCTCCGAGCTGCTCGGCATCCCCGTCAAGACCGACCCGCTCGACTGGGACGGCAAGGGTCCGCTGCTCAAGATCTTCCAGGACCTGCACGCCTTCTCCGACTCGCTCGACCTCTGCAAGTTCTCCGCCTTCGCGGTCGGCGCGCCCGAGTACGCCGCCCTCTACGAGAACGTCGTCGGCCTGCCGATGTCCGAAGAGGACGTCATGGTCGCCGGCGAGCGCATCTACAACCTTGAGCGCTACTTCAACAACCTGGCCGGATTCGACGGCAGCGACGACTCGCTGCCCGAGCGCTTCCTCACCGAACCCGCGACCGGCCCCGCTGAAGGCCACATCTGCGAACTCGACCAAATGAAGGAGCAGTATTACGACGCCCGCGGGTGGGACGACGGCGTCGTCGGCGAAGCCAAGCTGCGCGAACTCGAAATCATCTCGTAGAAGCGCCCGATCCTACTCTCCCCCCGCCTCAGGCGGGGGGAGATGTCGCGGAGCGACAGAGGGGGCGCGCCCGAGCAGACCATGATCATCCGCTTCTACGCGACGCTGCGGCCGCTGGTTGGCGGTCGCAGCGTCGAACTGTCTGACCCGCCCGAGACAATCGGCGGCATCCTCGAACGGCTCGCCTGCCAGTACGAGGGGCTCCAGAATCAGCTCTTCGACGATGACGGCGCCGTCCGCCGATTCGTCGCCATCATGGTCGACGGCCGAGACATCCGACACATCGACGGCCTGCAAAGCCGGGTCAACCCCGACAGCGAACTCGACATCTTCCCACCCGTCGCCGGCGGCTGATCCCGAGACTTCTACATACCATCGAGCGCATGAGAATCGGGTTGCCAAACCTACTCAGGGTGCAATCATGGCCACTGACCCTGCGCGCCTTTCTGTTCGGCTTCACGCTGGTCGCCATTGTGGTCGCCATCATTGCCGCGTTCGCAACTCCCTGGCCGACCGGTATCCCCGAGGCCTTTCGCACACAAGTGGAGGCCACCGGCGCGGCTCGCGGACGGTACCTGGCCCAGCAGGAGGCGAAACGCGACGCGATCGACGAGGCGCGCCGCCAGGCACATGTGAAGATTGACGGCCTGATCGCCAGCGACAACTTCGAGCGCGGCTACCAACCCACGTATCGCTACGCCTGGAACGACGCCATCGAACGGCTCAGTCGGCAAGTACCAAGGCAACGACTCCACGACGAGGAACACACCCAGTGGATTGAGTTACTGAGATGAGCCTCGGAGCCCCGCTCACACCGCCGCCGCACGGTCCGCGAAATCTCGTCAGGCTGGTCATGTGGCAGTCGCCGCAGGAGGCCGTGAAGCGAACGTTGGCCTGGTTCCTGATCGGAGCGGCCATCGCCGCCTTGCTCGGTTGGGTGCTATTGGAGGCGTTGCCCGACGCCCTGCAGACGTCCGCGCGCGACATCCGCGAGATCAGACAACAGGCGCTTCACCATGCCTACGTCGCCGAATACGACGATGCCTACGCAGCTGCTGTGGCTGATCGAGTCACATTCGAGCTCGCGCAACTCGTGCTCGAGTCCCACCGTGACGCCGACTCAGCATGGGCCGAGGGCGTCCACGGAGGCTGGGCGGAGGGTTGGAACGATGCCCTCGATGCAATGCTCGCCGCTTCGATTGAGGCCGGGGCAGAGCCGGATTCGCTCGAGTTGAACGCCCTCGATGGTGCTGCAAGGCGAACCGCAGGCCGTTGACTCCCGTCGTCGCCGGCGCTGCAAGTTGCATCCACCACAGCGGTGCCATCGCGACCGGTCACGGGCATACCCTGACTCCATGACCCGCATCCTCATCCTCGGAGCCAGCGGCTACGTCGGCGGACACCTCGCCCCGCGGCTCGCGTCCGAGGGCTATCACGTCCGCGCCGCCGCACGTCGGATTGATGCGTTGCGGGCCCGCGGCTGGGACGCCGTCGAGTGCGTGCGCGCTGACGCGCTCGAGCCCGACTCCCTGCACGACGCGCTCGAAGGCGTCGACCTGGCCTACTACCTCGTTCACTCCATGGCCGCCGGCAGCAACTTCTCCGACCTCGATCGGCGCGCCGCCGCCAACTTCCGCGACGCGGCCGCACAGGCTGGTCTGAAGCGGATCATCTACCTCGGCGGCATCCAGCCCTCGAACGGCGCGTCGCCGCATCTGGCCTCGAGGATGGAAACCGGAGAGGTGTTGCGCTCAGGCCCGGTGCCCGTCACCGAGTTGCGAGCCGGGATTGTCGTCGGGCCCGGCTCTGCCGCGTTCGAGGTCATCCGCGACCTCGTCTACCACTTGCCCCTCATGCTCGCGCCGCGCTGGGTCAACTCGCGCAGTCAGCCGATCGCGCTCGACGACCTGCTCGACTACCTCGTGGGCCTGCTTCGACTCGACGAACACGGCGACTCGCACATCTACGATGCCGTCGGCCCCGAGACCCTGAGCTACGGCGACCTGCTCCGTCAGTTCGGTCAGGTCGTCGGGCGCACGGTTCGCATCGTCTCCCTTCCGGTACTGACTCCAAGGCTGTCGTCCTATTGGTTGGATCTGGTCACGGCCGTGCCGGCGAGCATCGCCCGTCCCCTCATCGACGGTCTCAAGCACGACCTGATCTCCGAACGGCCGAACGAACTGCAGGACCTGATCCCGATCCGCCAGCGCTCGTACCGCGAGGCGGTCCAGCAGGCAATGGACCAGGAGCAGGCCGCCGCGCTCACGATCCGCTGGACCGAGGGCGGCTTCCGCTATCGCCGGCAGCGCCACGACGTGTCCTGGTACGACAAATCGGTCCGCGTGTCGGTCGACAGCTCACGCTCCACGGAGGAGGTCTGGCGCGACATCAGCTCGATTGGCGCCGATCGCGGCTGGTACGTCGCGACCTGGATCTGGAAACTGCGCGGACTCATCGACCGCGCCATCGGCGGCGTCGGGATGCGACGCGGACGCCGCCATCCGACCGAACTGCGCGTCGATGACCCGCTCGATTTCTGGCGCGTCGCCGCCGTCGAGCCCGGACGCAGCCTGACCCTCGTCGCCGAAATGAAACTGCCCGGCTCGGCGGTACTGGAACTCTCGGTGGATCCCGACGGCGCGAAATCGACCACCTCGCTTCAGGCCCACTTCCATCCCGCCGGCATCTGGGGCCTGTGCTACTGGTTCGGCCTCTGGCCAATCCACATCCTCATGTTCAAGCGCCTGGCGGCGGCCCTCGCCCACGGGCCCGGGAACCGTCCACGCTAGGGTTGAGCGCATGACCCACGCAGTCCGCGAGCTGACCCTCCGCGCCGTCCCGATCTGGCTCCTGCGCCAGTACCTCGAGCAATTGGGAGCAACGGAAATCGAGCCGCCCGCTCCCGGCCCGACCGACCCGGACGGCGTCGTCCCGCCCGACGCCGCGATGTCCGGCGACGGCTGGACCGTGATCTGGCGCTCCGAACAGCGCCAGATGCATCCTCGACTGCCGACCAAGATGGATGAGCACTACTTCGTCTTCACCGCCGAAACGGAACAGGCGGTGGAGGATCTGCTCGACCGCTTCATGATGAAGGCCCAGCGCGGCGGCGGGTAACGACTGTTCATTTGATCACACCGACGATCCTCGCTCGGACTCGAAACGCGATATAGTCAGAACACATGCGCTCAATGGCCGAGGAGGTGTCGAGGTGGCTCAGCAGAAGGACAGCGTGGTAGGGCGCCGTTCTCAAACCCAAATCCTTGCCGCGAACCAACAACCCGGCGTCGCGCGAAAACCGAACGTATCCGAACAGATCCGAACAAAGCCGAACAGGATCTCGCTGACGGAGCCGAAAGAACAACTGAAAGAAGCTGAAGAAACCTGAAAAAACCTGAAAGGCAAAACCGACGATCCTCAGCGTATGACTGAAGATCCGCTCTTTTGCCCGTCAGGAAAAAAAGTTCCCTGAAACCTGAAAGCCGCGCGTACGTCGCTTGCGAACGAACCAGGCCCCGACCGTCGGACCTATCATGGCCGCTGACGAGGACCGCTGACGGAGGCCGACATGCCCGGACCGCTTGACGGAGTACGCGTCTTTGACCTGACCCTGTGGATGGTCGGACCCTGGGCCTCGACGCAGCTCGGAGCCCTGGGCGCGGATGTCATTCACATCGAGCAGCCCTCCATCGACCCCCGCACCCTTGGCGCAGGTGTGCCGCCGACGATCAATGGCACGTCGATCGGTTACATGACCTGGAACCAGAACAAGCGCGGCCTGTTCCTCGACCTCAAGTCGCCCGCCGACCGGCAGACCGCCTACGAGCTCCTGCAGACCTGTGATGTGTTCCTGATCAACATGCGCCCCGGCGCTGCCGACCGCATGGGCGTCGGCTACGAGCAGGTCAAGGCGGTCAATCCCGACATCATCTACACCGCCATCACCGGCTGGGGCGAGATCGGCCCCATGCGCGACAAGCCCGGCGCCGACGTCCAGGCCCAGTACTTCACCGGATTCTGGTCCGTCAGCGGCGCCGAAGGCCGCCGCCCCGAGGTCTATCGCCACATGGCCCAGATCGACGCCACGACCGGCAACGTCGCCGCGCAGGCTGTCCTGATGGGGCTGCTGGCGCGCAAGCGAACCGGCCAGGGGCAGCGCATCCACGTCGGCATGGTTCGCGCCGGCATGGCGCTGCAGAGCGGACGGATCGCGGAGTACCTCAGCACCGGAGAACTGCACCAGCCGCAGGGCTCGGCCGCGTTTGCGACAGCGCCGGATCAGGCCTTCCAGTGTCAGTGGGGCGACTGGATCGGCGTCTCCGTCACCAGCGAGGACGAGTGGCAGCGGTTCGCATCGGTGATGCGCGAGTCGGAAGCGGAAGTCGAGGGCATCAACGACCTGGCGAGCGACCCGCGCTGGAACACCAATCCCGATCGTGTAGTCCGACGCACAGAGTTGGCGGCACTGCTTCAGGCGGGGTTCCTGCAGCGACCCCGGCACTACTGGATGCTGCGACTCAGCGCGGCCGGTATCCCCTGCGGCTACCCGATCTCCTTCGAGACGCTCCAACACCACGCCCAGGCCATTGAGAACCAGTACCTGCGCGAGGTCGAGACCTCAGGCTGGGGCAAGGTCTGGACCGGCGGCGCGCCCTGGGAGCTTTCACGCACGCCCGCGCGCTGGTTCGGCGCCTGTCTGCCCGGCGAGCACACCGGCGAGATCCTCGATGAGCTGGCTGCTCAGAGGGCAACGGCCGACGAGCCGACGCCCGTGATCGGCGACTAGGGTGCCGGGACCGCTCGACGGATATCGCGTCGTCGAAATCGCCGAGGGTGTCGCCGGTCCGTACACCGCGATGTCGCTCGGCGACGCGGGGGCGAACGTGATCAAGGTCGAACCGCCGCAAGGCGACCGGTCGAGGGGTTGGGCGCCGTCCCTCAACGGCGATTCTCCAGTCTTCCGCACTCTGAACCGCAGCAAGCGCGGAATCGTGCTGGACTGGTCGTCGGAAGACGACATCGAGACGGCCCGTCGCCTGCTCTCCCGCGCGGATGTCGCCGTGGTCGACAAGTACGGCCTGCCGCCGCAACTCGGCTGGGAACAGCTCGATGCTCCCGGTCTCGTCTACTGCGCAATCTCTGGCTTCGGCCCGCAGGGCCCGTGGGCCGACCGACCCGTATCCGAGATCGGCGCCCAGATGGCCAGCGAGGCGACGTCGTCGCTCGGCAACCTCGGCGAACCCCCGGTTCGTCACGGCAGCGACATCGGTTCCGTCTTCGCGGCCAACAACGCCATCCAGGCGATCTGCGCCGCCCTCTACGCCCGCGACGACCGCGATCCGGCCAATCCCGCCGGCGGCCAGCGCGTCGAGGTCTCCCTCTTCGGCAGCCTCATCGCGATGCGCTCGACCTTGTGGGTCGCGTTATCGAACCCCGACGAGTGGTGGGGATTCCACCTCGACAGCTACGTCAAGCCCCCCGATCACGGATACCAGTGCCGCGACCTGCCGATCTACTTCTCCCTCGCCCGAATCCGCGGCGAGGCATTCGACGCGCTGATCGACGAGTTGAACATGGATTGGGCGCGTCGGCACCCCGACTACGACAAGTTACGCACCGACAGTGCCGGCGGAGCCGGCCGCTACTCGGCAGAACTCAAGCCGCTCTGGGAGCGAGGCTTCGCCAACTTCGACGCCGAGCAGGTCATGGAAATCGTCGAACGCCACGGAGGCTGGGCCTTCCCGATGCACGACTACGAGCGCCTCAGTCAAGACCCGCAGGTCGAAGCCGTCGGAGCGCTCTTCGATCTCGAACAGGCCGACGGATCCGTCATGCGCCAGGTCGCCCCACCCTGGGACTTCGAAGGAACGCCAATCCCGACGCCAACGCGTCCCGCCCCGAGCCTCGGCGAGCATCAGGACGAGGTACTGGGCGAGCTGGCTGCCCGGTCGTAGCTACCTGCTCGCCGGGCGAAACACCGGCAGCGTGATCTCGTCATCCACCTTGCGGAAGTCCACCTCGACAGCCAGGTCGCAACTGACGTCCTTGTCCTCGATCCCCACCAGGGTCGAGTACATGTACGGACCCTCCTCGAGCTTGATCAGCGCGACGGTGTACGGATACTCGTCGGGCGACCAGCCGGGGAAGTACTTCTGCCACATGCGGATCCAGGACCAGACCGTGCCATGACCCGAGATCGGCCGCCATTCCCAGTCGTCCTGGAGGCAGCGTGGACACGCCTCAGCCGGCGGGAACCAGGGCAGATCGCAGATGTTGCAGAACTGAATCTGCAACACACCCTCGCGGCAGCCGTCCCAGAACGGCTTGGTCAGTTCGAGCACCGGAGGCAACGGCTTCTCGTAGCTGAGTTCCGGTGTTTGCAGCTCGGTGGTCATCGGTCGTCTCCCTTAGTCCCCGCGGCGCAAGATGTGTCCGGTGGCCAGCGGTGCGGCGCAGGCGTAGAGACCGTATTGCGCGTCGTCTACCTGGCGCTCGCCGCACTCCTGCCGGAGCTGTCGGACCGCCTCGACATGCAGCGCCCAGCCCTGCATGTAGGACTCGCTCGTGTGTCCGCCGCCGGTGTTGAGCGGCAGCTCGCCGTGCAGACCGATCCGCTCCGGCGTAATCCAGTCGCCGCCCTCGCCCGGTTCGCAAAAGCCCATCCCTTCGAGCGTGAACAGCATCGTCGGCGTGAAGTTGTCGTACAGCTGCGCGAACGCCAGATCATCTCGCTGCGCGTCGGAGATCGCAAACAGGTCGTCTGCGATCTGCGACATCGGCTCGTGCCAGAAGTCGTCGGCGACATAGACCGGCGTGATGTCGGACGCCTGCGAGGTCGCGTGAATCAGCACCGGCGTGTGCTTCAGGTCGCGCGCCCGCTCGGCCGACGTGACGATGAAGCAGACGCCGCCGTCGTTGATCAGGCAATAGTCGAGCAGGCACAGCGGCTCGGCGATGTAGCGAGCGCCATCGTAGTCGTCCATCGTGATCGGCCGCTGCATCACCGCGTTCGGATTGAGCGCCGCGTTGGCCCGGTTCGAGATGGCCAGGTGGCCGAGCGGCTCCGTCGTCGTGCCGTAGCGGTACTGGTGCCGGCGGAACATCATCGAGGTCACCGCTCCCGGCGAGGTCATCCCGTACGGAGCCTCGAACATCGCCTGGGTCGAGATGCCGCGGCTCTCGCCGCCGTACTTCGCGCCCGCCGAGCGTCCGTTGTTGCCGTAGATGCAGGCCACCACGTCGGCCATGCCGTTCGCCACCGCCAGCGCCGCGTATTGCAACGCAATCCCCGATTGCCGACCCTCGCCCGGCAGCACATTGACGAACCGCGGATGACGCAGACCGATCATCTCGCACATCCGCCCGTAGTGCGGCAGCCGCGAGACGATCACACCGTCCACCTCCGTGCGCTTCAAGCCGGCGTCCTTGAGCGCTTCCCGGAAGGCGATCAAACCGAGCTCGTAAGCGGAGCGCTCGGGGTCGAGGTCGCGGTAAATCGCCCCAAACTCGGTCGTGCCGACGCCGACGATCGCCGTCTTGTCCTGGAGATTGCGAAGATCGGTTCGGTCGGGTTGGCTGCTCATGCCGCGAGTCTAGGGCGTCAATTGAGGCCCAGAACCGGTCGAGCGTTCTCCACGAGCACCCTGTCCAGCTCGCTGTCGGTCAGGCCGCTGCGCAGGAGTTGCAGGACCTGCGGCTGCTGATCCGCGCCCGGCGCGTCCGAGCCGAACAGAACCCGCTCGACGCCCAGCCTGCGGATCAGCCGCGCCGCATCTTCCAGCGCGCACGCCCGGCGGCCGTCGCGGCAGGTGAAGTGGCCGTCGTCGAACCCGCCGGCCGTATCGAAGATGACCTGCGGGAAGCGTCTGGCAATCTCAATCCGCTGATCCCAGTAGGCCCCTGGCATGTGGGCCATGACGAACTGCAGCCGGGGGAAGCGTTCGAACACGGGGATGAAGTGGTCGGGCATCCCGTACACATCGTCTCCGGGACCCCCGCGCAATGCTCCGGTATCGCTCAGGATCGGCAGACCCAGCTCCTCCAGCCGCGCGTAGAGCGGCATCATCCGTTCGTCGGCCGGGAAGTAGCGGCCGAGACCGGGGTGCATCTTGACCCCCCGCGCGCCCATCGCCACGCCGCGCTCGAGCTCCTCCATCAACAGGTCCGTCTCGACCCAGGTGCCGATGTCGCAGCAGAGGAACGTGCGGATCCGCGGATCCTCGGCCTGCCGACCGAGCGTCCATGAATTGAAACTGCGCACCCGGTCGTGGAGCATCGCCAGCAATTCCTCTGCTGTGGCGTCAGGCCGGCGCTCACGCTGCTGCTCGAACATCTCCGGTACGACCATGTAGTTCAGCCCGACGATCGCCTCGACGTCGTTGCGGGTCATGTATTCGCCGCAGGCGTCCCCGTTGGCCCAGCGCCACTCAAGCGGCAGGCCGCGCCGAGGGAAGACGATCGCCTCCTGCTCGGCCGTGCGGCAGAGGTGGACGTGGACATCGATCACGGTCGGCATTGGCTCACCTCACGGATGCTTCGGGAGTCGGGCGGCGAGGAAGTCGGCGTAGTGCAGCGTCTGATGGCTGGCGCCGCTGGAGTCCGCGCCGGCCCGGAGATGAATGACACAGCCCGGATTATTGGTGATCAGCGTCTCGCACCCTGTATCCGCGATGCAGCTGAGCTTGCGTTCGAGGATGCCTGCTCCCACCTCGGGCGCTGCGAGCGAAGTCAGACCGCCAAACCCGCAGCAGACATCCGGCTCGTCGAGCGGCAGCGCCGCCTCACCGGTCAGTCGTTCGACCAACGTGTCGATCCGCCCCCACGCGTCTCCCCGATTCGATGTCTGGCAAAACCGGTGCGCGGTCCATGCTGCAGCCTCGCCGTTGCTCAGACAGCCGTCGGGTAGCCGCCCCGGACCCTCGAGCCAGTCGGCGAGATCATGAACTCGCCGGCTCACGGCCGCGGCCCGACTTCGCCATTCAGCATCGTCGGCAAACAGGCGCGGCCAATGGTCCTGCATTGAAATGACGCAGCTCGGCGCCGGCGTGACGATCTCACGCTCGCTGTCTTCGAGCGCCTCGATCGTGTGCTTCGCCATTCGACGAGCGTTGTCCCAGTCGCCCGCGTCAAAGGCCGGAAGTCCGCAGCAGTGCTGCGACTCCGGCAACTGCACCGACGCGCCACCCGCTTCGATCAGCTTCGCAGTCGAGTCAACCGCAGTCGGCAAGAGTCGGTCGGCGAGGCACTGAGCAAACAGATCGACGGTCTGCCCAGCGGCGGGCGAATCGGCGAGCCGCGGTTCGGGGGCGCGACTCTCGACAAGCGACCGTCCCGGCCGCATCGGCAAGGCGGGGATGGAGCGCCAGCGGAGCCTCCTGGGCAACGGTGCGCGTAAGTGATCGCGCCGGACGAGACCAATGAGCCGCGCGAACCCTGACCCGAGGGCAGCGAGGCCCATCATGTGATGGAACAGTCGCGGCCTGGCCCAGAGCCGCAGCGCGACGCGCTCCCAGAGCGGCGCATGGCCTGCCTGATGTGATCGGTGTCGAATCTCGAGGATTTGTTTGGGCAGCGGTATGTCGACCGGGCAGACCGTGTGGCAGGCGCCGCAGGAGACGCAGAGGCCCTGCGGCCCCGCGGCGTCTGCGATCCCGTGGTGAAAGGTCGTGTTCACCAACCCGATCGCGCCGGTGTAGATGTGGCCGAACGTGTGCCCGCCGACAACCTGGTAGGGCGGACACACGTTGGCGCAAGCGCCGCAGCGGATACAGCGCAGCGCATCTCCAATGACATCGCTGTTGCGCATCGCGCGGCGACCGTTGTCGAGCAGGATGATGTGCATTTCCTTGCCCGGCTGGGCGCCGGTGATGCACGTCGTGTACGTGCTCAGGGTCTGCGCGGTAGCGGAGCGAGGTAGGAGTTGCAGCTGACGCTCGGCATCGTTCCAGGACGGGATCAGCTTCTCGATCCCCGCGGTCACGAAATGCACGTCGGGCAGCGAGGTCGCGAGCCGCATGTTGCCCTCGTTGGTCACGACCATGATGCTGCCGGTCTCGGCGACCAGCGCATTCGCGCCGGTCAGACCGGCGCCGGCCGAGAGATAGTGCCGACGCAATCCATCTCTCGCACTGGCAACCATCGTCGGGATGTCGTCGGGATCAAACTCGCGGCCCAGCTCTTCCCCCAGGATCTCGGCGACGTACTGGCGCTTCTGGTGGATCGCCGGCATGACCAGGTGAGACGGCCGCTCCTCGGCAAGCTGCAGCAGCCACTCCCCCAGATCGGTCTCGATCGCCGTAACGCCCCGTTGCTCAAGTTCGTGGTTGAGTTCGATCTCTTCCGACACCATCGACTTGCTCTTGACGACGAGGTCGATGCCACGTGACTTGCAGACCGCCGCGATGTAGTTGACGGCTTCCTCCGCGGTGGACAGCTCAATCACCGTTGCGCCGGCAGCCTCGGCATTGGCGCGAAACTCGGCGATGTAGTCGTCGATCCGCTTGAGGGTCGAATCCTTGACCGCGGCGAACTCCCGGCGCAGTTCGTCAAATGACCGCTCCGTGCGCTGTTCCAGCCGCCGGACCTGCGCATCGCGGCTCTCCCGCCATGACCGCTGGAAGGCGAGCAGTCGCGGCTTGAGATCGGGGTCGCCGACCGACCGCCGATAGCGTTCCTTGAAGGGCGCGGTCGACGCGCTCATGCGAGCACCGCCACCACAAGTCGGCTCGGACCCTGCACGCCAATGGTCAGCGAACGCTCGATGTCGGCGGTGCGCGACGGCCCGGTGACGAAGGTGGCATAGGCGGCCGCGCGAGGCTGCTGTGCGAGCCAACGGAAACCATCCGCCAGTTCGTCAACGATGTCCGACTCGGCGACCGCGACAATCAGACGCCTGGTCAGAAGCGAAACGGCCCGGTCGATCGGCGCCGGCTCGAGTAGTAGTACTGATCCGGTTTCGGCCACGGCCAGAGTTGCAACAGTGATTCCTACTGATCGATCGGCGATCGAACGCAATGGTTCGTTCTCGTCGGGCAACTCGCCCTGTTGTAGATGTGCATAGGCGGCCGGCGCGACAACCGGCGTTTCGTCGCTGAGCGATATGGCGTACTGCCAGATGTCGTCCCACGTTCGGCACGGCGCGAGTTCGCCCTGCGCGGCGCGCAGGCCGTCCGCGAACAGTGCGGTGCGCTCACTGGTCGTCGTCATGGGCGGAGTCTAGCAGCCGACCCGATACGGGGATGTATGCTCAGGGCGGACCGACGGTCCCTTCAGCGATCGACGGAGGCCAGGCCATGATTGAACTGACCGAGGCGCAACAGTTAATTCAACAAACAGTACGCGACTTCGCGCGCGCCGAGATCGACCCCATTGCTGATGATATTGATCGCGAGGACCGATTTCCCACCCATCTGTGGCCCATGCTGGGTGAGCTCGGACTGTTAGGCGTGACAATCGAAGAACAGTACGGCGGCTCCAACGCCGGACTGCTGGCGGGCGTAATTGCTACTGAAGAGATCGCTCGGGCGAGCGCATCAATAGCATTGTCGTATGGTGCGCATGCCAACCTGTGCGCCAACAACATCGAGACCAACGGCAGTGAGGCGCAGAAGGAACAGTATCTGCCCGGGCTCTGCGACGGCACCCAGATCGGCGCGCTGGCGTTGACCGAGCCGGAGGCCGGATCCGACGCGATGGGTATACGTACGACCGCCGTGCGCGACGGCGACGTGTATCGACTCAACGGGTCGAAGATGTTCATTACCAACGGCTCCGTCGCCGACACGCTCGTGCTCTATGCCAAGACGGATCTCGAGGCCGGCTCAGCCGGCGTCACGGCCTTCATTGTCGAATCGGCATTCGATGGATTCAGCGTCGGACAGGTGTTGGACAAGGTGGGACATCGCGGCTCACCGACCGCCGAGCTGCTCCTGGAGGACTGTATCGTCCCCGCCGCAAACGTGTTACGCGCTGAAGGCGCGGGCGCGGGCGTGATGATGCAGGGCCTGGCGGTCGAGCGCGCATTCCTGGCCGGAGAGCCATTGGGCATCGCCCAGGCGGCGCTGGACGAAGCGGTCGAGTACGCCCGAACCCGCAAGCAGTTCGGCCGGCGAATCGGCGACTTCCAGCTCATCCAGGCCATGCTCGCCGACATGTACACGGAACTCGAGGCCGCACGCTGGCTGGTTTACCGCACCGCACACGTGGTTGAGGAGTCCGCAGCGAAAGGCATGCGCAGCAACAAGGAGGCAGCCGCGGCGATCCTGTACTCAGCCGAGATGTCAAGCCGAGTGGCCGACAAGGCAGTCCAGGTCCACGGCGGCTACGGCTACATGAGCGAAAGCCGCGTTGCGCGCTACGTCCGAGACGCCAAACTGCTGGAGATCGGCGCTGGAACGTCCGAGATTCGCCGGATGCTGATCGGCCGGGAGCTGATTGGTCCGGAGTGACTAAAGACCTCGGTCGCGGTGGGATCCCTTAGGACCCGAGCAAGATCGTTCGGCCCTGCTGATATGCATCCAGCGCCCGTGTCTGCAGACCCTCAGTGCCGGCGCTCCCGATTGGATGATCGACGAGCGCGTAGCGAAAGTCCGGCATCCCAAGCGTCTTGGCGATCATCCGACCGGTCGGATCGAAGGGGTGAGTGCAGAGCACCAAGCCCGGCTTACCGGTCTGCTCGAACGTGATCCCGTCGTGCACACTGCACGTTGAGCAGGATCCTCAATCGCCCACCGCCGTGATCAGGAAATCGACGTCGTTGGCGATCCGTTCCAGGACCTGCGGATCGGCGATCCGACTGGCGTTGCGCTTGCCTGAGTCGATCACGATCTTGCAGCCCGCTTCACGCTCGAAGACCTCGGCGGTATAGCGCAACAATCTGTCGGCGTTGACCTTGCCGTTGGAGAACAGCCCGATGTTGAGGCCGTCCAGCCTGGTCAGGCGAGGGGCGGCCGCGTAGCCCGTCGGCGTTGGCTCGCCTGTTGGGTCAAACAGTTCCAGTGCCATGAACGTCTCCGATATCAGGCTCAGCAGTCGAGGCAGACGCCGATCGCCTTGGTCTGGTAGATCGAGTTGCGCCCTCGGCTCCACGACGGCAGAAAGGCGGAGTGTCCTCCAGCCTCGCCGCCCGCGACGATCAGCAGAATGTCATCCGGGCTGCGTCCGCGATGGAAGCGTCCCAACGTGCGATCGTGGCCGCGCTCGCCTTCGGAGAGACCATCTCGGTCGAGACCCGCCGGCCACTTGCCCTTGCTCAGCATGTCGCCGGGATCCCGGCTGGCGTGCTCGAAGAGGTATGCCTGTACATCCCGCTTGGACATCCCGCCCGACGCAGCGATCTGCGCATGCTCCGGCGACATCACCACCAGCGATTGGCCATCGGTCAGCGCGCCCAGCGAGCCCATGGCGTCGGCGAAGGTGTCGAGCAGTCGCTCCGGGTCGCTGGTGTAGTGATTCTCGACGTTGTAGAAGCCCGACGCGGCGAAGACGGTTGCCGTCGAAACCTCCGGCGGGAAGCCCAACGACTCGTGCAGCGGCTCCCAGGGACTGTTAAGGATGTTCTCCGAGATGCAGCATGAGTACTTGCCCGGCCAGCCGGTGGTCGAGCGATCGGAGATGCCGGGAATCATCTGGAAGATGTTCATGATCACCAGCCGGATCGCACGTCCGATCGTCGCATTGGCGCGATAGCCGGGTCCGAACACGTTGACGCTGGCGTTCATCCCGATCTCGTCGCGGATATCGCCAGAGACGATCACGACCGGCGCCGAACCGCCGGTGCTGGCCGTCGATCCGTGGAAGTTGTACGCGTCCTCGTTCAGCCCCTCGAGCGCAGCGAGCACGGTGGGAAAGTACTGCGGTAGACAGCCCGCCATCACCGCATTGACAGCGGCCGACTGCACGCTGCATTCCCGTCCGGTCGCCGGGTGACGGGCAACGATCTCCTCAGGCGGCCGTCCCGCCGCCATGAGGAGGCGCTCGACCCGCTCGCGTACCGGCGGAACAACCGGCAAGCCGTCGGTCCAACCCTGTTCATAGCAATAGTCGATGGCGGAGAGTTCGTCGTCGAGGATGTGAGTCTCGGTGGTCATGGCCTGAGTCTAGGGCGTTGCCCTGGGAGGCCGGCACGTCAATCGAGTTGGTTCGTCCGTACGAAGTGAGCATCTAAACTGGCCTAGCGGCGCGTCCGGAGCGGCTCCTGACGGGTCTCTGAAGAGGCGGCGATGGCGGAGCGAAACGGCTCGGGCGCTCGCGGCGCGGACGTTCGACGGCCGAGCGACGACCGACCGCTGGTCACCGGACCGTCCCTCGGTCCGATCCCCTATCACTGGGTCGCCGCGATCGTGGTCTGTGTGGGCACCTTCCTCGGTGTCATGGACAACACGATCACGAACATCGCCTTGCCAACCCTGAAGGACGAGTTCGACCGCTCCCTGGACGATGTCATCTGGGTCGCCCTTTCCTTCATCGTGGTCAGCACAGGCCTCTCGCTGACCATGGGACGCCTCGGCGACCTCTACGGTCGCAAGAAGCTCTACGCGTGGGGATTCGTGGTCTTCACGATCGCCACGTTCCTCTCCTCGATCTCCGGCTCCTTGGAGGAGCTGGTCGGAACGCGGGTGCTGCAGGCGATCGGTTCCTCGATGACCATCGCCAACGGCGCGGCGATCATCACCGCATCTTTCCCACCCTCGAAACGCGGGACGGGCTTGGGCCTGATCGTCTCCACCGTCGGCGCCGGCGCCGCGGCCGGACCGATCCTCGGTGGTCTGCTGATCGACCTGCTCGACTGGCGCGCGATCTTCTGGACGCGCGTACCCTTTGGCCTGCTCGCCGCGTTGCTCGCCTGGCGATTCCTGAAGGACGCTCCCAGTCACCAGCGACCCAAGGGCCTCGATATCCCCGGTGCGGTGCTGCTCTTTGGGATGCTGGCCTGTCTCACGTTCGGCATCAACCGCGCTCGAGACCTTGGCCTGACTTCGACCCTGGTGACCGTGGTCATCGCCGCCGGGCTGGTCTTCCTCGTCTGGTTCGTCATCGTCGAGCGTCGCTCTCCGTCGCCGGTCGTCGATCTGGGCCTGTTCAAAGGACGGGGATTCTCGTTCGGCATCCTGGCGGCAATCCTCCAGTTCTTCGGTATGAGTTTCACCTTCTATCTCGTGCCCACCCTGTTGCAGGACGGACGCGGCTTCACGGCGACCGAGACCGCCCTGATGATGATGCCGCTCTCCCTGATGATGCTGATCATGTCCCCGGTGTCGGGCCGCTTATCCGACCGCTTCGGATCACGCCCGCTGACGACCGTCGGCATGGTTCTGGTCTGTCTCGCGCTGTTCCTGCTCTCGCGCACGACGGCGGACACCTCGCCGGTCGACTTCGCCATGCGCATGATGCTGCTCGGCATTGGCACGGCGACCTTCGGTTCACCGAACACGTCGGTGATCATGTCGGCGGTGCCTCCCGAACGGCTCGGCACGGCATCCGCCTCCCAGACAACCGCACGCACCTTCGGCAACTCGTTCGGCACCTCCGTCGGCGTCGCGGTGATGACATCGGTCGCCGCCAGCTTCGCGCTCAACAACGGGGTCTCGGCCGAGAGCGGCGAAGCGATCACGCAGGGCTTCCGAATGGCGCTACTGGTAGCGACCATCGCAGCTTCTCCGGCGATTCTGCTCTCATTGCTCGGGGGACAACGCGGCGTCCGGGTCGTCGCCCAGAAGGCCGCGGAAGGCGTACAGGTCGTGCGGGAAGCAATCGAGGTTGAGATATCGGCAATGGTGCCGCTGTTCCGTGGCCAGAAGACCCTGCCGCATCGCGAGATTGGCCTGAACGGCGTGCAAGATCAGCGACCGTCCGCCCCGGTCCCGGTGGAAGAGGAGACAACGTGAGCCATGTGATTGTCGTCGGAGCTGGCAACGCCGCCCTCTGCGCCGCGCTCGCCGCCCGAGAACGCGGAGCCGACGTGACAGTCCTGGAGAAGGCGCCGCAGGGCGAGCGCGGCGGCAACACCTACTTCACTGGCGGCGGCTTCCGCTTCCCCTACGACGGCATGGACGACATCCTGCGCATCATCACCGACCTGAGCGACGCGGAGATCGAGCGAGTCGACGTCGGCGCCTACCCGAGCGCGCAGTTCCGAGACGACTTGGCGCGGGTGACCGATGGCCTGATTGACGATGGCATGGCCTCGGCTCTCGTTCGCGAGGCCGCGCCGACCATCGAATGGCTCCACCGTCAAGGCGTCAAGTTCACACTGATGACAGGACGGCAGGCGAACGACGTCGACGGCAAGCTGGTCTTCTACGGCGGACTGACGGTCGAGGCGGTCGGCGCAGGCAAGGGACTGTCGGACCAGGAGTTCGCTGCCGCCGAGCGGGTCGGCGTTGACATCCGCTACGACGCAAAGGTCGTGAACCTGCTCCGCGACGGGCGCCGCGTTCGCGGCGTCGAGCTCTGGACCGAGGACGACGTTGAAGAGCTCGAGGCGGACGCAGTTGTCCTGGCGGCCGGTGGGTTTGAAGCGAACATCGAGATGCGCACCCGTTACCTCGGTCCCGGCTGGGACATGGCTAAGGTGCGCGGATCCCGGTTCAACACGGGCGACGCCATCCAGGCTGCGATCGACGCCGGCGCGCAACCCTTCGGTAACTGGTCCGGCGCGCACGCGGTCGCCTGGGATCTGAATGCGCCACCCACCGGCAACCGGATCGTCGCCGATCTCTACCAGAAGCACTCATACCCGTATGGGTTGATCGTCAACCTCAACGGTGAGCGCTTCGTCGACGAAGGCGCCGACATCCGCAACTACACCTACGCCAAGTACGGCCGCGCCATCCTCGCGCAGCCCGAGCGAGCGGCGTTCCAGCTCTTCGACCAGCGCACCGTGCATCTGCTGCGCGACGAATACCACGTCCGACAGGTGACCATGGCCCAGGCCGACACCATCGCAGATCTCGCCGAGTCGCTCGGTGTCGATGCCGACGGCCTGCAGCGAACGATCGACGACTACAACAGGTCCTGCCCCGAGCACGGAATCGAGAGCTTCAATCCGTCAACCCTGGACGGTGTCGGAACACGAGGTGTCAACCCACCGAAGTCGAACTGGGCGCTGCCCTTCGATTCCCCGCCCTACCTCGGCTACGCGGTGACCTGCGGCATCACCTTCACCTTCGGCGGCCTCAAGATCGATCCGCGCAGCGCACAGGTCCTGGACACCGAGGATCGTCCGATGGCCGGTCTCTACGCCGCCGGAGAGCTGGTCGGCGGATTGTTCTACAACAACTACGCCGGGGGCTCCGGTCTCATGGCCGGCAGCGTGTTCGGCCGGATCGCGGGAAGGAGCGCCGCCGTTGAACGCGTCTGAGCGAGGTGAGGCACTGCTGCGCGAAATCCTGGACTCGTCCGAAGTGCTGATGACGCCACAGTTGCGAAAGATCGCACGACGAGAGGCCAAGGAGCTGAAGTCGGCGTCCGGCGAAGAGGTGCTCGAACTCTGCAACCTGCTGATCGAACACGGCGGAGGCGGCCGCGTGCGACGCCAGGAACACGGTCCGGCGTACGAGACCCGCATGGTGGCCTTCAACCTCGTATCAATGCACCGCCCGGCGTTCGCGTTGTTGAACTGGCGCGAACTTGAGCGGCTGGGGCGTACCCTGGACGGCTGGGCCTCGGTCGATCACTTCGCCCGCAGACTCAGCGGTCCGGCCTGGCAACGCGGTCAGATCACCGACGCGAGAGTCCGTCGCTGGGCGACGTCATCCGACTTCTGGTGGCGACGCGCAGGCCTCGTCTCGACGATCGCCCTCAATGAACGTCACCTCGGCAAGGGCGACGCCGTGAGGACCCTGGCAATCTGCGAGTTCTTCGTCGACGATCGAGCGGACCTGCACGTCAAGGCCCTGAGCTGGGCCCTACGCGAGTTGGCAATCCGCGATCCGGACGCCGTGATCGAGTACATCGTCGATCGCGAAGATCGCCTCGCCTCACGAGTGCTCCGCGAGGTGCGGAACAAGATCGAGACCGGTCACAAAATGGCCAGGCCCTCAGACGCCATGCAACGCCGGATGCGTGAGCGTCGCCCAGACTGAGCCATCCCGCCCGGCGTGCTCAAACGGCGTGCTCAGACACCGCGCTCAGAAAGTGCGATCAGACGCAGGTGGGCCAGCTGGCCAGCTCCCTCGTCTCGCCCCTCCGTGGTGGAATGACCGGGAAGCGTTGGAGGCTCTCGAGAAGCCAGCGGCGCGTGTCGGCGGGGTCAATGATCTCGTCAAGGTTCATGATTCCGGCCGCGCCCCAGGGCTCGTGGCCCAGGGTCCATTCGTCGATCAGCCGCTGGCGCTCGGTGTCGGGATCGGCGGCTTCGGCGATGTCGCGTGCATGGACAACGTTCACACCGACCCCGGGATCCATGAAAGATATCTCTGCTCCGGGCCACGCCGTGATCAGTGAGTTGTCCATGCTGTTCCCCGACAGGGAGAAGTACGCCAGCCCAAACGCCTTGCGCAGCACAACCGTCATCCGCGGGACCGTCATCTGGCCCAGCGCTTCCATGAACATGATTGCCTTGTTCAGCAGACGCGCATGCTCGGGCTGCGAGCCGACGATGAAGCCCGGCACGTCCTGCAGCCAGACCGTGGGGATGTTGAATGACTCGCACATGCACACGAACTGCGTGCCCTTGTCGCACGTGTTGGGGTCTAGTGCGCCCGCGTTGAACATCGGGTTGCTGGCCATGATCCCGACCGTGTGACCGCCGATCCGGGCCAGCGCAGTGATCAAGGAACGACCGAAGCGCGGCTTGAACTCAAGCATGTCACCGTCGTCCACGATCCGCTGGATCACGCGGTGCATGTCGTACGCGCGCTGGCGACGCGTCGGTACGAGGTCGGCGATCCTCGGGTCGGGCTCGGCGTACTCGTACCCCGCGCGAATCGGAGGCAGTTCCCAGCAGTTCGACGGCAAGTACGAGAGAAACTGCTTGATCTGCTCAATCGCCTCCTCCTCTGTCTCCGCCGACTGGTCGATCTGACCGGTCAAATCGAGATGGATGTCGACCCCGCCCAGATCCTGCAGCGTGATCAACTCGCCCGTGGCGATCTCAATCACGCGCGGCGACGAAACGTTGAGCGCGGATCCGCGCACCTGGACGGTGAAGTCCGAGTAGGCGCTGTGGAAGCTGGAACCCCCGAACGACTCGCCAACGATCGCCGTCGCCATCGGAATTCTTCGGCGCCGTCGCGCGGATTCGATGCCCGGCGGGATCTTGCTGAAACCCTCCGAGCCGAGCGCGTCCGGCAGGCGGGCGCCGCCGGTCTCACCGAAGTAGACATGGGGCACGCCCTGCTTGAGCGAATGCTCATAGATGCGCTTCATGCGCTTGCCGCCGACGACCGATGATGATCCGTGCAGCACCGTGACGTCGTCGCCAACCGCGGTCGCGGGACGTCCGTCGATCGTGCCCCACCCGCCGATCTTGCCGTCGCCGGGTGTCCGCTCGCGCACTCCCTCCTGTTCGGAGAAGGCAAAGGTCCCGATCTCGCGGAAGCTGCCCGCTTCAAACAGCTTGTCCAGACGCTCGCGTATCGTCAGCCGACCCTTGGCATGCTGGCGGGCGATGCGCTCGGTCGAGCCCATCTCCGAAACGATCTTCTGCCGCCGCATCAGGAGGTCTTCGCGGATTTGCTGCGGAGTGAGCGGGTTGACGGCCATGCGGGACTCCTGTGGGATACGACGCTCGGACGGGGGCGGGCCTGGTTCGCAGTGACGATATCGGCTGGCCGGGGTAGGTTCACTCAGCCGGTTCAGACAATGGCGGCAGCACAACCGGTTCTGCGTCCCCGCTGGCGGTTCGAAGAATGTATGACTCCGCCACCTCGACTCCTGTTGCGCCGAGCGTCGAGGCGTAGTGCTGCACTTGGCGCTCGTACGCGTCCCGTCGTTCCGGAGGAATGTGCTCGTCGGACTTGTAGTCGACGAGAACCCAACCGGCCCGATCACGGAAGAGCAGATCGGCGACTCCTTCCGTGATCGTCGTCTCAGACCCGTCTGCCTCAATCGTGGCCAGGGGCAGCTCTCGATGAACAACGTCGGACTCTGCCGCCCGCCGGATCAGGCGCGAGGCAAGACATCGCTCGACATGTTCGAGAACTGGTTCGGCCGGGATGCGGTGTCTGCGGCAGATGCGCCGCGTTCGTTGCCGGCTGACATCGAGATCGTCGAAGTCGGCAGCTTCCAGCGATTCGTGCACAGTTCGGCCGAAGTCGAGCCCGTTGATGGACGAATCTCGGGGGTCAACGTCGTCGTCCGTCTCCTCCGACCAGTCGACCTGGTGCGTTCGAGACGGCGTCAGCGTCCGTATGGTCCGACCACCGCCAGATACTCCTGATTCGTGCCGCTGTCTCCATTGCTCCCTGAGTGTTTCATGGGGCGGGATGTGCAGCTCCGTTGCCGCGGCAGGGACGGCGTCGAACGCTCTCGGGGAGAGAACCAGGACGTTCGCATCGGATTCCTGCTCGAGCCAGTCCGGCGCGGCATCATCGATGAACGTATGGAACGATTCTCGTCGCGAAATGCTGTCGGCAGGGAACGACGGCAGGATCAACCAGTCGCGAGCCCGAGTCGCCGCGACGTAGAGCATGCGTCGCGCTTCGGCGTCGGAGTAGGCGCGGTCCCGGAGTTGTGCGGCGGCGTAGCCCGGCGTAAGGAACGGCGTACGGTCCTCGCCCAGCTTGAACTCCAGCCGCTCGTTGACTCGGTCAACGATGAAGTCACGACCGAACGCCGGCTGGTCTTGCAGCTTGGGCACGATCACGATCGGGAACTCAAGCCCCTTGGCCTGGTGGATTGTGAGGATGCGAACGGCGTCATCGTCGGCCTCGGTCGTCGGTGACTCGGACTCGGGCAGGTTGCGCACGCCGCGCTGTGACAGCCAGCGGACAAACGGACGCAGGCTGTCGTCGTCGTTGTCGCAGAAGTGCGCCGCGCGTTGGACCAGCATGCGCAGGTTGGCCTGACGCTGACGCGTCTGTGCCGAGCGACCGCCGACCGCCTGGGCAAGGAGCAGTCCCGACGCTCGGATCACGTGGTCGATCAGCTCAGGCAGGCTCAGTCTGCGCAGATCCTCGCGCAGGACGGCGAGGTCGGCGATCGGCTCCCGCAACCGGCCTCCGTACTCGTCTGGAAGGAGTTCGTCGTCAAGCAGGATCGGCTGGTTCCCGAGTGCATCGCGCAGTTGCAACAACTCGTCATCCGACGCAGCGACGAGTGCTGACTTCAGCACCGCGACGGCCGCCGCCTGGTCGGTCGGTTCGTCGAGGGCCTGGAGCAGGTGAGCGACGGCGCGAATCTCCGGTTGCTGGTAGAAGCCCTGGCCGCTGTCGAAGTGATACGGTATGCCGGCCCGGTCGAGCGCGGCGGTGTAGAGATCAGCCCCGGTGCGTGTGCGCACGAGCATCGCGATGTCCCGGTACTGCGGAGACCGCACCTCTCGGTCGTGCGGAAGCTGACCCAGCGCGGAAGCCCCCGCGTGCATATGGCCAATCAGATTTGCGATCAGTCGTGCTTCAGCGCCTCTGGCCTCCGGAGCGCGGTCGAATGTGCGATTGCTGGGAATTACGGCGACGGCCGGTCCACCCTCCGTTCGGTGCGGCGACGTCGACTCCCAGCGAGCCTGCGCGCGGGGATAGTCCTCGTTTGACTTGAGCACGCCGGTTGCGACGCGGTTCTGCCACTCGATGAGCTGCGGCCGCGCGCGGAAGTTCACGGTCAGGCTCGCCGCGGCGCAGGTCTCAGGAGCGGCCCGAAAGATGTCCCGCACCTGCTCGTAGATGTCGATGTCTGCCCGCCGGAACCGGTAGATCGATTGCTTGGGGTCGCCGGCCAGCACAAGGCGTCCCGGTCCCGGTCGCGCTTGGGTCCAGTCCTCCGTGTCCGGCTCGGACGCCAGCAGCAGCGCGATCTGCGCTTGCAGCGGATCGGTGTCCTGGAACTCGTCTATCAGGATGGCCCGAAATCGCTCCCGCAGCTCGTGCCGCGCCTCTGCCGAGCGGACCAGCAGGTCCCGAGCCTCCAGCAGCAGGTCGTCATACGTCAGGACGCCCTCCTCCCGCCGCTGGGCTGCGTCCTGTGCGATGAATGCTTGCAAGGCGTCGCTGAGATCTGCCAGAGCCGAGTCACGCTGCCGTTGATCCGGCGCGAGGTCGTCTTCGGATTCCGCGATTTTCCCTAACCACTGCAGATCGCGATTGCGAGACAGTTGCTCGGCGGCGAACTGCAGGTCGCCCAGCTCGAGACCGAGGTCCAGGATGCGTTGCAAGGGCTCCTGTGGCGCCGAGCCGCCCCACAGCCAGGTGCGCCATGACTGCGCGAATCGGAGGTCGGCCTGAAGTTGGTCGAGGACGCGGAAGTCGGGGTCAAGCCCGGCATCGATCGCCCGGCTTCGCAGGATGTCCGAGGCGAAGGCGTGGATCGTCTGGATGTGAGCCGCATCGACATCGCGCAGGGCGTCGTGCAGACCAGCAATCGCAAGTTCGGACCGAATGCGCTCGCGCAGCTCTCCCGCGGCCTTCTCCGTGAATGTGATCGCGACGATCTCGGACAACGACCGTCCGCTGCGCACGAGGTTGACCACACGCGCGACGATCACCGAGGTCTTGCCCGAGCCCGCTCCGGCCTCTAGGAAGAATGAAGTGGACAGCTCATTGACGAATCGCTCGCGCACATTCCGGTCGGCGGGAGCACGTTCAGGCGGGGTCATACGCGCTGCCGTCGCAGGGTCTCGAGCGGCCGCACCAGATCAGCATTCTGCCGCGACTTGTGCTGGTAGCGCAGACCGATGTCGGCCGTACAGGACGACTCGACCGGACACCGTGCGCAGTTCGGCCGGTCGCGCGCTGGATTGCCGGGATAGGCGATGAAGTGGCCGGCCTCCAGTTGATCCGCGATCGTCGCCAGCACGTCCCGCAGACGTTCGCCATCGCTGGGCGCGCCGCGTCCGCCGGCGCCCGTCAATGCCTCCCCGCGCAGCGTCTGCGACTCGAAGTTGCCCCGATGCGTCACCGATCGATGCTCAACCTCGGCTTGCGCGATCGGCACCCCTCGCTGTGCCATGGCGCTCAGCGCAGCCACCGACAGGAACGATGAACCGTTGACGAACCCGCGCACATCAGGCAGCGAGCGACCGGTGAAAAAGGACAGCGCTCGTTGACGCCCGCCCGCGTGCTCGTCGATCCGGTGAGTCAGCCCGTGTAATCGAATCTCCCGACCACCCGCGACCCGAATCGGCGCATCATCGAAGCTGACATTGACCTCAAGCGGGCGCCAACCCTCACGCGCGTCCGCAGCCTCGCGTCTCCGGGCGCGATCGAGATCACCCAGCGTCTCGTTGCGGATCGACGAGACGACCGCGGCCGGCCCCAGCAGCCCGGCCTCCGCGGCGTGGTCGAGGATCCGCCGCGCAATCGTGCCCATGAACTGTGGGGCGTCCGCGTATTCGTACCAGGTGTGGTCGGACTTGTAGTGCTCGTACTCCCGAACCCAACTCGACAGGATCTGCCGGACGATGCGGCCGTGAGCGTCCCGTCGAGGCCGGTCCGGCCGTCCACCCTCGACATACCCGCCGACTCCAACGATCTGCATCAGGAAGAAGCGGTACGGACAGACGACAAACATCTCCAGATCGCCCGCGCTCCAGGATCGATCGAGCGGTCGCCAGTCGTCAGGCAACGCAGATTCCCGCAGCAGGCCGTCGAACTCGGTGAAGCGGGGAGCGTTGCGCTGCAAACGCGCCTGCTCGGCCGGCTCGGCCCCGGGCCACATCTCCGCCAGCACCGCGCGGATGTCGACCCCCGATTCCGACAACAGCTCGAGGTCGAAACCACGCTCGTCGGGGATGTCGAGAACGCGGTCCAACCCCCGATCGCCCCCCGCCTCCGAACTCTTTGAGGCCAACCGCGCAGCGTTTGAGATTCGCTCGATCCGGCCCTGTTCGGCGAGCGCGGCTTCACTCTGCATCACACTTGAACCATCCTCGCCGCCGCTGGCGGATTCGAGGATAAGCGACGAGGCGCGTGCCGGACCGCCTGTCGCGCTGCTGCGCCGACTCCACGATGCAGTGAACCGGTCCGTCGCCGCTCGACGCATCAGCGCCCAGGCGTGGCGGTCGCTGTCGCCACGGTCCCGCTGCAGCGCGAGTGCATCGGGAATCCTGGCGTTGATCGCCGCTCGTTCGTCATCGGTGAGCAACGGATCCTCGCGTCCGACCGCGGGGAACACCCGCTCGGCGACGCCGGCCGCAAAGATCGCCCGGTAGCGGATGCCGCGCGCCGGCCCGGTCGCGGCCCCGACGTTCACGCCGCCGATCAACCGGCGAGGATCGCGAACGACCCGAGAACTGAACGCCCGATTGATCGCGGCCAATCCGCCGCGAGCCGACCAGGGCGTGTCCAGAGCGTCGTTTCCCGACAACTGCTCGAGGACATCGCGCGCCGCGAGTACCAGGGCATGCTCTTCGGACTCCTCGTCCGCTTGCGGCGCGACATAGTCGTCGAAGGCGTCGAGCAGCGTGTCGCTGGCTTCGTCCCACGAGCTTGCCTCTGCCAGCTCCCGACCGCGCTCGCTCAGGTCCCCGAGCACGTGCGCGAAGTCGGCCGCCTCGTCCGACGGGCTAGAGTCCCGCCAACGATCCAGTCGCTCGCGCATCTGGTAGAGCCCACGCCCGAGTCCCGCATCCAATGCCACCCGCTCCCAGCTTCCCAGTCGCCGGTCGACCCCGACCAGCCCATCCCGCAGCGCCCGATGCGAGAGCCAATCCAGCAGCGCACCCCGTTCAACGGACTCGGGATCAAGCAGCACCCGGGTCAACGATCGCGCCGCATATCCGACCGGTGTCCGCAGGAGCTGCCGTCCGCCGATCCGCCAGCTCGGGACGCCGGCGCGCTCGAGCGCGGCGCAGATCCGATCATCGGCCGCAGCGCCTTGCTGATGCAAAACGGCGACCCGGTGGAACGGCACCTGCTCCCGTCCAAGCTGAAGGATTCTCGCCGCGATCTCTTTGGCTTCGTCGGTCGGATCACCGACGCTGAAGTACCGGTCCTCGGCCAACGCTTGAGGCGCGAGCGAGGAACGAATGACGTTCGGGCTGAGCTCCCGCTGAAGCGCCGCGAGCGCGTGTGCGGCGGGCGACGCGGGGTCCTCCGACGGCAGCACGAGCAGCATGCGGACGCTCGTCGACTCCGCCAGCCGGGCCAGCAGGAGACGCTGGATCCGGGTCAGGTCATAGATACCCGAGACCACCAGCGGCGCACCGCCGAGCGCTTCGCGGAATGCATCAGGAGGTGTCGCTCCGCCCACCGCATCCTCGTAGCGCGATGTCCGGTCGGCGCATTCGCGAACGAGCTCGCGCCAGGCCGCGAAGATGCGCTTCAGGTCGCCGTCGGGAAGGTCGTCCGGCGAGAGCGCAGCCTCGCGCAAATCGGTGAGCGTGCGCAGAACGGCTGTCGGGATCCCCGGCGCGTCCGGGTTGAGCCGTTCCAGCGGGATCGAGCGCAGCATCCGGCTGACCGCGGCGAGTTCGGCTCCGGGAGGCCAGGTCTGGCGTGGTGGGGCATCCCCGAGCTGTATCGCCGCACCGGCGAGGTCTACGGGAGTGAACCCGTACACGGCCGCCAACGCGCCGCCGTTCGCTTCGCTGAGCATGCGCTGCGCCGACAGTCGTTGCAGCGCCGACCCGTGGAGGATGTTGAGTCGTTCCAGCGGCCCGGACCGCTCCGAGACGAGTTGGCGCAGTCGAAGCTCGTTGGCCGAAGGATCCGGCAGAATCTCAATCGTCAGCGGCATGGGTCGTCAGGGTAGTCGTGCCGGTTGCGTTAAACGCATGAAGCGGGGGCCGCTCTTGCGAGCTGCCCCCGCCCCAACCGGTCCCCGCGGAGGGGGATGGGCCGTCGGTCAACCGCCTGCCCAGTGCCTGAGCAGCGGCAGGCTCTAGACGGCGGCCGGTCCCCGTTCACGGGTGCGCACGCGGACCGCGTCCTGGACGTCAAGCACAAAGATCTTGCCGTCGCCGATCTGGCCGCTGGCCGCGTTCTCGACAATCGCGTCGATCACGTCGTCTAACGGCGTCGTGTTGATCACGATTTCGATCTTGATCTTGGGCAGGTAGTCGACCTGCACCTGCTGTCCGCGAAACTCCTGGACCACGCCCTTCTGGGCGCCCCGTCCGCGTACTTCCGAGATGGTCATCGAGACAATCCCGATGGCCTCGAGCGCCGTGCGAACGACCGATAGTCGCTCCGGCCGGATGATGGCGATCACCATTTTCATGATCGGTTGCCTTTCCTGTTTCTGCTCCCTACTCCCCGAGGGAGAAGGGCCCCTCTATTGTGCCGGTTCCCACTCTGCCCTTCCGCTCTCCCCCCGCGCAGCGGGGGGAGATGTCCCGAAGGGACAGAGGGGGGCACGCCGACGGTGGCTCAGTCGCCTCCGCCGCCAGCTCCGCCGCCACCGGCCGAGCCGGCTGCCGGCAGCTCCTCGCCGGCCGAGACCTCCACGGCCACGCCGGGTGCGACCGTCGGGAACTCGGGGTAGGCGCCGATGCCGTGCTCCTGCACGTCGAGTCCGGCCAGTTCCTCGTTCTCCGGGACTCGGAGACCGATGGTGTTCTTGATGACGAAGAACAGGATCCCGGCGGTCACGGTGACCCAGCCGAGGATGGCGAGCACCCCGATCAGCTGCTCGAGCAGGGCGCGGAAGCCGCCGCCCATGAACAGGCCGTGGCCGGGTGCGCCCCAGGCCTCGGCCGCGCCGGCAGTCGCAAACAGGCCAACCGCCAACGTGCCCCAGACGCCGCAGGTGCCGTGCACGGAGATCGCGCCGACCGGGTCGTCAACCCTCACCTTGTCGAAGAACTCGACCGAGAACACGACGAGCGCGCCGCCGATGGCGCCGATGATCAGCGCGGCCCAGGGCTCCACGAAGCCGCAACCGGCGGTGATCGAAACTAGTCCGGCCAGCGCCCCGTTGAGCGTCAGACCGAGGTCGGCCTTGCCGTAGCGCAGCTTGGCGACCGTCACGGCGACAATGGCGCCTGCCCCGGCGGAGAGCGTGGTGTTGATGGCGATCCAGGCGGCCTCAGTTGCCAGTCCGCCCGAGAGTCCCAGGGTCGAGCCCGGGTTGAATCCGTACCAGCCGAACCAGAGGATGAACATGCCCAGGGTGGCCAGCGTCATGTTGTGGCCGGGGATGGCGCGGATTTCAGAGCCGACGTACTTGCCGATCCGAGGGCCAACCAGGATGGCGCCCATCAGTCCGGCCCACGCGCCGACCGAGTGAACCAGCGTCGAACCCGCGTAGTCCATGAAGCCGCGGTCGCCGAGCCAGCCGCCGCCCCAGCCCCAGTGAATCACGATCGGGTAGATGATCCCGGTCACGAACACCGTGTAGAACAGGTAGGCCGAGAACTTGGTCCGCTCAGCCAGCGCGCCCGAAACGATCGTCGCCGCCGTCGCGGCAAAGGCCCACTGGAAGAAGAAGACGGCCGCCTCGGAGACGCCGTCGGTCTCCGTCAGCCCGCCGAGCGCGGGGAAGAACGAGTCGCCGCCGATGAATCCGCCCTGCGAACCGCCGAAGGCGAAGCCGAAGCCGACGGCCCACCACACGACCGCGCCGAGCGAGGCGTCGAGTACGTTCTTCATCAGGATGTTTGCCGTGTTCTTGACACGCACGAACCCCGCTTCGAGCAACCCGAAGCCGGCCTGCATGAAGAACACGAGGATGCCGGCGATCACGAACCAGATCGTGTCGACGGCCAGGATGATGTCGGCCAGCGCGGCAGCGTTCTCTTCAACGCTCTGGCCATACGCAATGCCGAAGGTGGCCAGCAGGCCGGTGAGGATACCGAGGAACAACCCCAGTCCAGGTTTGCGGACCGCGCCAAATGAGAGCGACGGGGTCCTGACGTTACCGGCTAACGTGCGGGCTATTGTCACAGAAGCCTCCCTTCCCGAGTTCCGGTATGGACGCAACCTATGGAAGCTCCGACTTGCGGCGGTTTCACCTGAGTTGCGGTCAGATGTCGGTTCCGTTGCGCGTACGTTTCAGACGTGTGCCGGTTGTTTCGCTGGTGTTTCGGCTAGCATCCGCACATGGGACCGCGACTGATCAAGGCCCTCACCCGCTTTCAGCAACCGATCTTCACGCTCATGCGTGGGCGCTACCAGGGCCCGCCGACCCTTCGCCTCTGGACAACGGGACGCAAGACCGGCCGCGAGCGCTCAGTCCTGCTGCTCTACCTCGATGACGGGCCCCGGGTGATCGTGGTCGCCTCCTTCGGCGGACACTCCGAACATCCTGAGTGGTGGAAGAACCTGATTACCGAGCCGGCGTGTCGAATCTGGTCGGCGAAGCGCGGTTCCGAAGAAATGGTGGCCTCGGAATTGAAGGGCGAAGAGCGCGAAGAGGTGTGGCAGCGACTGCTCTCGATGTACTCGCCGTACGCCGCCTACCAGGAGAAGACCACGCGTCGGATTCCGCTGATCGCCCTCACGCCACGATGACGCCGCGCCAACAACACCGGAGTTGATGATGAACCGTCGAGTGATGGTCGCGGCGATGCGAATACAAAACCTGCTGTTCTCGCTCACGGGCGGGCGAGGAATGGGCATGCCCTTGCTCAGACTGACCGCCACAGGCCGCAGCAGTGGACAACCGCGTTCGGTCCTCCTGCTCTACCTCGACCACGAGAGTGGGCCGGTCGTGATCGCATCGGCCGCCGGGGCCGACGCTGATCCGCAGTGGTGGAAGAACCTGCAGGCCAATCCGTCTGCAACAGTGCGCAGCGCCCGGCACGGTACGATCGCAGTGACCGCCAGCGAGCTCGACGGCGACGATCGTGAGCAAGCCTGGCAACAGCTGGTCTCGGACCGTCCTGTGTACGCTCGCTACCAGGAGCAGACAGAGCGACGCATTCCGCTCGTGACCCTGTCGCCATCCGAATGACGCCTGCTGATAAGCTTGTCATAACGTTCGGCAGGAACCGCGCGAGTCGCGCATAGTGTGGTGGACCGATTGAGTTTCATTCAGCGTTTGCTAGGTAAGTCGGGCGCCACGCAACGCGCCGAACCCTCTGGGCCAGCATCCCCGCCTCAAGCTCCCGAGTCCCGGGCGAGTTCCGCCAATGGCGCTGCGCCGCCCGATGCGCGTCCCCGACGCCGGCGCCGCAAACGCAAACCCCGTGCGGCTAATGCAGCGCAAACGTCAGGCTCAGCCCGACCCGCAGTTGCCCCAGCGCAATCGGCGACCGCCGAATCGCGGGACACCGATGGTCCGCGCCCTCCACGGCGGCGCAGGCGCAACCGGCGCAAAGGAGGCGGTGGAGGCAGCGGCCCGCCGGCCCCGCAGAGCGCCACTCAGAAAGCGCTGCTCTCCGGCGGCTACAATCTCCCGGCGCTGGATGAACTCGACCAGGTCTCATCGCAGGACTGGCCGGCGGCCTTCTCGGCTTTGGGCCTCTCGGATCGGATGCTCTCCGCATTGACCGCGCTCAGGTTCGAGGAGCCGACGCCGATCCAGGAGCAATCCATCCCCCTGCTCATGAATGGCCGCGATGTCGTCGGACAGGCGCAGACTGGTACCGGCAAGACCGTCGCGTTCGGACTGCCGGCCGTCGAGGTCTGCGATCCCGATCTCGGTGAATGCCAGGCAATCGTCCTCACTCCGACTCGTGAGTTGGCCCAACAGGTTGGGTCTGTGCTCGACTTCTTTGCCCGGGCCGCCGGACTTGAGGCGACGGTGCTGATGGGCGGACGCCGGCTGTCGGACGACTTCGCCAACCTCGAGCGCCGCCCGCAGATCGTCGTCGGCACGCCGGGTCGGGTCATCGATCACCTCGAGCGGCGCACGCTCCGCCTCAACCGCGTGCGCATGGCAGTACTCGACGAGGCCGACCGGATGCTCGACATCGGCTTCTACCCCGACATGCGCCGAATCCTGCGTCGCAGCCCGGACGACCGTCAGACAGCGCTCTTCTCCGCCACCATCCCAACCCCAATCAAGTCCCTCATCCACCAGTTCATGCACGAGCCCGAACACGTCCACATCGCCCCGGAAGTCGCCACCGCCGAGGGCATCTACCAGCGCTACTACGAGGTCGCCGACCGCGACAAAATTCGCGCAGTCGAGGAGCTCCTCCCCGAGTTGTCGGGCCGGACATTGGTGTTCTGCAACATGAAGGTCACCGTCGATCGGCTGGTCCGCCGCCTGCTCGACCGAGGGCTCAACGCCGACGCGATTCACGGTGATCGCGACCAGCGCAAGCGTGATCGCGTCATGGGTCAGTTCCGCTCAGGTGACCTCCAGTTTCTGATCGCCACCGACGTCGCCGCCCGCGGACTCGACATCCCCGATGTGCAGCACGTCGTCAACTTTGACCTCCCTCAGACCGCCGAGGACTACGTCCACCGGGTCGGCCGAACCGGCCGCGCCGGAGCCGAAGGCTCCGCCATCTCCTTCGTCGGAGAATGGGACTTCGATCAACTCGAGAAGATCCTCAAGCTCGTAGGGGACGACCTCCGACGCGGCGAACTGGAACTCTACTCATCGCAATAGAAGAGCTCCTATCCCCTTTCCCCGAGGGAGAGGGGATAGGGTGAGGGCTCTCACTCACCCGGCTAGCGAATCTGCCACCCCGAGTTTTGCCACATCCGGCGAGCCTCCCCGTGGATCTCCGAGCGGGCCGCAATCAGCCCCTTGACCGACGGCTCCGCCTGGTTGAACTGCAAGGTCTTCCCATCGATATCCGTCACGGTCGCGCCCGCTGCCGCAAGCAGCGCCGCGCCGGCGGCGAGATCCCACTCGCTCCGCCGCCCCGGTGTAAAGACCAGACAGCCCTTGCCCGTCGCCAATAGCGCCATCCGGTAGGCAATCGAGCCCACCGGCATCACCTTCGTCCCGTCGGGAACCGGCGGCAGGTCGCCGTACTGCCACTCGCCCCGTCCGACCAGCATGTAGCTCTCCGAGAGCGACGCAGCATCCTCAAGACCGAACCGTTCCTCCTCCGAGTCGACCGTCGCGGCATACATCTCGTTCGCGTCGGGGTTGTAGACCACCCCGAGCACGGCCTCGCCGTTGTAGGTCAGAGCGATGGAAACCGAGTACTCAGGCACTCCCTGGAGATACTCGCGCGTCCCGTCCAGCGGGTCGACAATCCAGACTCGCCGGTGCAGCAACCGCTCGCGGTCGTCGTGCGCTTCCTCCGACAGCCAGGCATCCTCGGGAAATGAGCCGAGTAGCGTCTCCCGCAGCGCGCCATCAACCTCGACATCGGCTTCCGAGACCACCTCGTAGCCGAATCCCCGACCGCTCGAGTGTTGGCGATCGTTGCTCCGCTTCCAGCCGTAGCGCGCGCCCGACTCCTGGTAGCGCTTCAGGATCTCGCCGCCGCGGCGGGCAGCCTCCTGGGCGGCTTCGAGTTCGGCACGGAAGTCCATTGGCAAACAGTCGCTCCCTCGCCCTGTCCCTCTCCCTCGAAATGAGGAAAGAGGAGGATTCTTCTCGAGTTCCCTCTCCTCCTGGGAGAGGGTTGAGCTGAGGGTTCCCCGCTAGAAGCCCGCCTGCTTGTCGACCTCGCCGACGAGTTCTCGATTACCTCGGTAGCGGCGTAGGTTCTCGCAAAACCGCTCAAGGTTGCGGCCTGCTCGGAGCTGTGATGCGCCTGCCGTGTGCGGCGTCATCACGATGTTCTCGATCTCGAAAACACGGTGATCCGTCGGCAGCGGCTCGCCCTCCACGACATCGAGCGCCGCTCCGCGCAGGTGGCCGGACTCGACCGCGTCGATCAGCGCCTCGAGTTCGATGATCTCGCCGCGCGTCACATTCACAATCACGGAGCCGGGCTTCATCTTGGCGAACGTCTCAGCGTTGAACAGGTGCCGTGTTTCGGACGTCAGCGGCGTGCAGACGGCGACAATGTCCGACTTCTCCAGCAGCGTGTCGAGCTGGTTCATGTGGCCCACCACCGGAACGATCGGCGTGCCGCGGACCGCGATCGCGTCCACGGCGCGGACGTTCATCCCGAATCCATTCGCGCGCTCGGAGATAGCGCGTCCGGTGCCCCCGAAACCGACAATCCCCATGGTCAGGCCTGAGAGCTCGAACGCGGCCCGTCGCATCGGGACGCGGCCGCCCCAGGCCTCGCCCTTGAGCGTCATCGCCGGCTTCAGCGAACGCGCCAACGCCAGCAACAGCGCGAACGCATGATCCGCAAGGTGCGGACCGACAAGGCCCTTCTCGCCGGTCAGCGGGATGTCGGCGTTCTTGAAGTCGTCGAACAGGTAGCCGTCGACTCCGGACGCCGTCGCATGGACCCACTTGAGCTCCTTCGCCTCCGCAAACAGCTCAGGCGTCAGATAGCCGAGCAGCACCTCCGCGTCGGCGATCATCTCCATCGCGTCCTCGCGATTGTTCGCGACCACCACATCGGCATCCGGGCCGGCGGCGGCGCGGATCGTCTCCAGTTGCGCCTCGCTGACCTCGGGCAGCGTCAGTCCGGGCATCACGAGTACGCGCATAATGGTCTTCGCTCCAGTGTTTGGTCGGGGCGCGCCATGTGTGCGCCTTGGGTGCGCTAGGACGGCGCCAGCGGTCAGGGTAACACCGGCAGCCATCCGGCAAGTCCCACGTAGACTGGCTCCCGAGTCCGATTTCGCAGATGAGGAGCAAGTATGGCTGAGGTGCAGTTCGGGGCGCAGGTTTCGGCGTATCTGACCTCGTGGGACCAAATCCGCGCCGTCGCGCAGACCATGGACGCGGGTCGCTACGACTCGATCTGGTTCGCCGACCACTTCGTTCCACCCAATCGCGGCAAGGAAGTCGAGGGCCGCGAGGCCTTCGAGGCCTTTTCGCTCGCAGCCGCGGTCGCCGTGGCGACCGAGACCCTGCGCATCGGTCACCTGGTGCTCGGCAACACATACCGAAATCCGGGACTGGTCGCGAAGATCGCCGGCTCCGTCGACAACATCTCGCACGGTCGCTTCACGCTCGGCATCGGAGCCTCCTGGTTCCTGCGCGAGCACCAGGCCTACGGCTGGGACTTTCCGCCAATGAAGGAACGCCAGGACCGCTTCGAGGAAGCGTGCAAGATGTTGCGCAGTATCATCCACAGCGATGGCGGCAACATCACATTCGATGGACAATACTATTCGCTCGACGACGCTCCGCTATCGCCGGGAAGCTACAACAATCCAATCCCGATCCTCGTCGGTGGAACCGGGCCGAAGCGGACGTTAAGAACGCTCGCGTTATACGGTGACATCATGAACCTCGACGGCTGGGCCGGCCGTGGCATGTCGGTCGAACTACTGAAGGAGAAAGTTGACATTCTGCACGCGCATTGTGAGGAGGTCGACAGAGACCCGGCCGAAATCAAGATCACGGCGCTCATGCCCTGTTTGTTGACCGACGACGAGGCAGCCGCTAAAGAGTGGGAAGAGCGTATCGGTCCCGGCACGCTAAACGGCACAGCTGACAAGATCGTACAGCGTATCGGAGAGTTCCTCGACTTCGGTATCGACGAGATCATGTTCGGCCGTCGAGGAGATAACGATCCCGAGTACTTCCAACGGTTGGATGATCAGGTGATTGCCCAGTTCCGCTGAGTGACACCAGTAGTTGCAACCTCATCGGAGCTGGAAGTAGAGGAGAGCGGTATGAAATTCCGACGTATGGGACGCACCGGACTTCGTGTATCCGAGATCTGTCTCGGCACCATGACGTTCGGCTTCCAGACTGAGGCCGATGAGGCATTCCGAATCATGGACGCCGCCTTCGATGGCGGGGTCAACTTCATCGATACGGCGGATGTCTATCCTCTCGGTTCCGACGATGTCGGTACGACCGAATCGGTTGTCGGCCGTTGGCTCGCCGGACGACCGCGCGACCAGGTGGTGCTAGCCACCAAGTGCGTTGGCGCGATGGGTCCCTCGCCGAATCAGCGCGGTGCCTCCCGGCAACACATCCTCTCAGCGGTAGACGAATCGCTGCGCCGGCTCGGCACCGACTACATCGACCTCTATCAACTGCATTCACCCGATTGGTCGGTGCCGATCGAGGAGACGATGCAGGCGCTCGACGACCTCGTGCGCTGGGGCAAGGTGCGCTACGTCGGCTCGTCGAACTATCGAGCTTGGCAGCTCGCCCTGGCGCTCGGTGCCTCCGACCAGGCCGGAATCACGCGCTTCGACTGCGACCAACCCCGCTACAACATCCTCTGGCGCGATATCGAGTCCGACCTCCTGCCCCTCTGCCGAGACCAGGGCGTCGGCATCATCGCCTACAACCCGCTCGCCGGAGGCTTCCTGACTGGCAAGTACAGGAACACCGAAGACCTGCGCGACGACACCCGCTTCACCCTCGGCAGCGCCGGCCCCAGGTATCGAGCGCGCTACTGGCACGAGGTCCAGTTCGAGCAGGTCGCACGCCTGCAGACCTACTTCGCCGAGCGCGAGACCAGTATCACCCACGCCGCCATCGCCTGGGTCCTCGCCCAGGAAGGAATCACTTCCGCCATCGTCGGAGCCTCAAGAGCCTCCCAGATCGAAGACTCCCTCAAGTACGCGGAGATCGCTCTCACGCAAGACGATCTCGACTTCTGCGATCAACCCTGGTACGAAATCCCCCGCCCAACAGACCCCGAAGTGGCGATGCGGTAAGGAGAACGAAGTGTCAAGCAGCAGTGACTCGGCTTCGACGGTGTGGCTTCTCGCCCACGGGACTGAAGGTGAACACGAGAGCGCGGCCTTGGACCAAAACATCGCCCTTCTTGGATTCCAAGACGTGCCCGACTTGAGCGGATTGACTGCAGGGGATATTGACAAGCTGATTCCTAGCCTGCCCGACTACGCAACCAACTCCCCGACGTCCCAGGGCATCGTCGCAGGAATGATGAAGTCGTTCGCATTGCAAATGAAAGTTGGAGACGTAGTTGCGAATCCGCTCAAGACGCAGCAAGGTCAGATTGCAGTAGGCACGGTGTCTGGTGAGTATCAATATCGCGAGATAGACGGGGCATTGCGACACACTCGTCCCGTGGTTTGGATAAGTGGGACAACGGCTCGTGCGGACTTCGGTGCGGATGCATTCCACTACCTCGTAACGAAGATGACGCTTAGCCGAATCCGCAATCCAGATGTAGCGGAGAAACTCCGAGCATACGTGGCGGGTCAGTTTAAGCCTGTAGAATCCGACCAAGAACAGGAGCCACTTGACGAAGTTACTCCAACATCAGTCGAAGAGTCCGCTCGTGATCAGATTGTCAAGCGCATTCACGCACGTTTTCCTGGCAAGAAGCTGGAGCATTTGGTGGGTGCACTACTCGAGGCTCAAGGATTCGTGGTCCAGGAATCTGACCCGGGAAAGGACCAAGGCGTTGACGTGTTGGCTGGCCATGGACCCCTTGGATTCGATCACCCTCGTATCTGCGTACAAGTGAAACACACAGGAACACGGATAGGTCAGCCAGACGTACAGCAGCTTCACGGAGCCATGCGCCAGTTTAGCGCTGATCAAGGATTGTTTGTGAGTTGGAGCGACTATACCGGCGACGCCAAACAGATGGCACGACTCAATTTCTTCTCGATGAGGCTTTGGAACGCAAACGATCTTCTGGATGCAATCTTCAATCACTACGAGGAGCTACCTGAGGATATTCGAACGGAGATTCCCCTTAAGCAGATTTGGACGCTTGCGCTTGACGACCAAGGGGACTGACGCCGAATGGATTCCCGCCTTCGCGGGAATGACGGAGTTGTGGTTCCTACAACCACACCGCCTCATGCGACCCAGGCTTCACCGTCCGACCCCACCTCGGCGTCATGTCGCTGAACTGGATCGGGAAACTCAGCCGAGTCAGCATCCCGTAGTCCGATTCCACGTCCTCGCTGTACTTGTCGGCTAGTCGATAACCCTCATCAGGGTCCGCGCCTTCTATCTGGTGAGGCGTCCCCAGCCTCAGGAACCACGCCGCAGTCTGACCCAGCGCGACCCTGACGTGCCAACTGCCTCCCTCGATCGACCGCTGCCTGAGCGCCTCCAGTGCTCCGTAGGCGCCCCAGTAGCCCGTGCCGTAATCGTTCAGCGCGATCGCTGGGCCGGCGCCCATCATGCTGCTCATGTCCTTCTGCTGGACATGATGAATACCCGACGCAGCCTGGACGTTGCCGTCGAAGCCTCGCCGCTCCTGCCAGGGGCCGAACTGTCCGTAGGCATTTTCGGATATGTAGATGATTCCTGGGCGACGCTCGGCCAGGGCTTCCGGACTGAGTCCTCGCCGAGCCAGCGACTTGGCGCGATATGACTGGCTGAAGATGTCCGCATCCTCAAGCAGATTCCAGAGCGTCTCGCGACCCTCCGCGGTGTCGAAATCGACGTGAGCGCGACGTTTGCCGTGTCCGGTATCGGCCTGCGCCGCCTGAATGTCGGCGACATCGGGCGCGCCAATGTGCAGCACATCCGCGCCGAGCGCCGCGAGCGTGCGTGAGATGGTCGGCCCGGCCAGCACCTTCGTGTTGTCGATCACCCGCACGCCGTTGAGCGGCAGTTCGCCACCGGGGATCGGTGTTGGAGGCGCATCGCCAATCCGCTCGATGATCACGGCGGGCGAGTCGGCCAGCAACTTGCCTTGCGGGTGAACGTTCCACTCTTCCGGCGTCTTAACGACGACGCCGGGGAGTTGCGCCTCAGACAGTTGGCTTTCCATCTCGTCCGCGTCGCGCGCGGCGACATGCTCCGCAATGTTCTCGTACGTGCAGCCAAGGATTTCCAGGGTGCGTTCCGCGATGTGCGGGAATCCGCTCAGCAGGTAGAGAAAGCGACCGTCGCGTGTCGGGAAGATGCCCTGTCCGGGCGCCATCGAGTCGGGCATCGACTCCAGCGCATTCTGACCGTCGATTTTCAGCACCCACATCGAAGAGATGCCGACCGCGGCCTGCCCCATGTTGATCTCCGCCGTCTGGCGTTGGCCGGTCTGCCCGTAGCGGATGTCATCAACAACGCCGGCGATGTTGCCGAGGATCGAAGCCGTCCCCGCAGCGAGGCGTAGCGGCGATGGGTAGATTGGATCGCCGTCTCCGACGAACCGGATGTCGGACTCTCTCGGCTCGACCCCCGCCGCTCGTGTGATTGCTTCGAAATCGGCGCGCCCCAGCGACATGGTCTGCTCCTGCCTGACTCGGTGGTCGCGGGTCAGGCTAGCGAGTTGTAGCTCGGCCCAAGAGGCTTCGCGCCCTCATCGTGGCCCTACAACCACGCCGGTTCGTGCGTCCCCGGCTTCACCGTCCGACCCCACCTCGGAGCCATGTCGCTGAACTGAATTGGGAAGCGCAGCCGCGTCAGCGTTCCGTAGTCCGAGTCCACTTCCTCGCCATATCGCTCCGCCAGGCGATAGGCCTCCCACGGATCGGCGTCCGACCCCCGGTGCGGGGCGCCCAGTCGCAGGAACCAGGCCGCGGTCTGGCCCAGCGCCACCTTGACGTGCCAGCTCCCGCCCTCGATCGCTCGGCGTCTGAGCGCCTCCAGCACGCCGTACGCGCCCCAGTAGCCGGTGCCGTAGTCGTTGAACGCCGAGGCGAGGCCATTGCCGAATTGCTGTGTCGGGTCGTCGTGAGTTAACTGGTGAAGACCGCATGCGGCCTGGACGGAGTGGTCGTATCCGCGCTTTTCTCGCCAGGGACCGAACTGGCCGAAGGCGTTCTCGGAGACGTAGATAGTCCCCGGCCGCCGCTCCGCCAGCGCCTCGGGGCTGAGCCCGCGTCTGTCGAGCGAACGCGCACGGTACGACTGGCTGAAGACATCGGCCCCGTCAATCAGGCTCCACATCGCCTCCATCCCCTCGGTGGTTTCGAGATCGATGTACGCGCGGCGCTTGCCGTGACCGGTATCGGCTTGCGACGACACGCCGTCCGGTACATGCGGCGAGCCCACATGCAACACGTCGGCGCCGAGCGCCGCGAGCGTCCTGCCGTTCACCGGACCGGCGAGAATCCGCGTGTTGTCAAGCACCCGAACACCGTTCAACTGCAACCCGCCACCCGCGATCGGTTTCGCTGGCGAGTCACCGATCTTCTCGATGATCACCGCGGGCGAATCGGCCAGCAGCCGGCCCTGAGGATGGGTCAACCACTCCTCGGGCGCGCGGATCATCACGCCCGGAAGCTGCGCCTCGACCAGTCGGGCTTCGAGGTCTCGCGCGTCATGGCCTGCGACATGCTCGGCGAGCGAGTCCACCGTGCAGCCCAGGGCCTCGAGCGAGCGCTCGATCAGGTGCGGGAAGCTGTTGAGCAGATGAAGATGGCGACCGTCTCGTGTCGGGAAAATCCCGTCGCCGGCGGGAAATCCATCCTCGGGAGGCTGGTAAGCGAGCTCGCCGTCGATCTTCAGCACCCACAGCGACGAAATTCCAACTACAGCATGGCCAATGTTGATTTCGACGGACTGGCGTCTTCCGGTCTGTCCGTAGTGGATCTCATCAACGACGCCTGCGATGTTGCCGAGGATCGTCGAGATGCCGGCGCCGAGACGCAGCGGCGACGGGTAGATTGGGTCACCGTCGCCGCTAAACCGGATCTCCGACGACGTCGGCTCGATTCGCGCCGCTCGGGAAATGGCTTCGAACTCGGCGCGGTCCACGTTGGGTCCCCTTCGCAGGCGTCGCGGCGCAGGCTAGCGATCGTGGCTCCATATGCTGCCAGCACACAGGCATCGGCCGAGGATGGAATGCGTGGCTTTCGAAATCGACCCCGGCCGTGCCGATCCCCTCTGGGCTCTCGCGAGCAGTCGCGGGCTCAGCCGCCGCCGCTTCCTGGCGCTATTGCTGGCCGGTGGCGCAGCCGCCGTCCTGGCAGCCTGCGGCGACGAGATTCCTGAGTGGTCTGCTGATTCCCAACGGGCCCAGCCCGCGGAGTTCCCGCTGGTCTTCAAGGATTCGACCCCGTTCATCGACCACGGTCAAGCGGGACTGGAATCTCGGCTTGAACTGCAGTCCGGGCCGGCGACGCCGAATGAGCTGTTCTTCGTGCGCAACAACTCGCGAAGTGTCGATCTTGCTCTCAGCGCCTGGTCGCTGAGGATTGAGGGCGATGCGGTCGATCAACCAATGGAGCTGAGCCACGACGACATCCTCCGCTTGCCCCAACGCACCATGACTTCATATCTGGAGTGTGCCGGAAACCACCGGGTCATGTTCGACCTCCTGCACGGTCGAGCCGCCAGCGGCACGCAGTGGGGACGAGGCGCGATCGGCAGCGCCGAGTGGACGGGCGCATCGTTGGTCGACGTCCTCACGCTGGCCGGCGTCACCACCGATGCGCTCAGCGTGCTGCTGGTTGGTCTGGATCGGGAATCGCCCGAGGCTGGATTCCAGCGCGCCATGCCGATCGAGAAGGCATTGCATCCCGACACCCTGGTCGCACATCGGATGAACGGTGAGCCGCTGCCCAAGGACCACGGGTATCCCTTGCGCGCGATTGTGCCCGGCTGGGTCGGCTCATCGCAAATCAAGTGGCTCGGTCGGGTCGTCGTCTCCGCGAAGCCCCAATGGACACGGAACAACACCACCTCGTACGTGCTGATCGGCGACGAGTATGAGCCGCAGGGCGAGGCAAAGGGTCCAGTCGTGACGGTGCAGTCGATCAAGAGCGCCCTGGCGCTGCCTTGGCCGGCCGCGATGGAGCGGGGACACCGCCAACTCAGCGGCTACGCGCATTCGCCCCATGGTGATATCTCGGTGGTTGAGTGGAGCGACGACTATGGCGCTTCGTGGCATCCGGCGGCACTGACAGGCCAACAGGTGGACTATGGATGGGCACAGTTCCACTTCGAATGGGAGGCGACCACCGGCGAGCACACCATCACGACCCGGGCGACCGACGTTGAGGGCAATACGCAGCCGGCTTCGGTGCCCTTCAACGAGAAGGGCTACCTGTTCAATCAGCCGTTGCCGCACCCAGTTTCGGTGACCTGAGCCCGGCTCCCCTGCGTTACCCTTGCCCGAGCTACAAGCTCTGGGAGGGACTGCGATGCGCGCTGCTGTACTTGAGGCTCCGAACACGCCGCTGCTAATCAAGGATCTGGTCCAGGACGAACCGCACTACGGCGAAGTCCGGGTCAAGATGGACGCAGCCGGCATCTGTGCCTCCGACCACCACATCATGGAGGGCACGGCCTCGTTCCCGCTGCCCTCGGTGCTTGGCCACGAGGGCGCCGGCACCATCGAGGAGGTCGGCCCCGGCGTCACGAGTCTGAAGCCCGGTGACCGCTGCATCCTCTCCTTCGTCACCCCGTGCGGTCAGTGCCCAACCTGCCGCCGCGGCCAACCCCAACTCTGCGATCTCCATCAGGCCACAGGTTCACGTCTCCTCGATGGCAGCGTCCGTCTGCACGACGATGCCGGTCGTGAGATCTTCCAGATGGGCAAGCTCGGCGTCTTCGGTGAACACGTCGTGACCGCGCAGCAGGCCTGTTTCCCGATCCCCGATCAGGTGCCGATGGAGGTGGCCGCCCTGATCGGCTGCTCCGTCACCACCGGCATCGGCGCGGTGATCAATCAACCGACCGCGCGGGCCGGCATGACCGTCGCCGTGATCGGCGCCGGCGGCGTCGGACTCAACGCAATCCAGGGCGCGAGGATGCTCAATGCGAGCAAGATCATCGCCGTCGACATCCACGACCACAAGCTCGAGTTCGCCCGCCGCTTTGGGGCGACGGACACGGTCAACGCGCGCAATGTGAACGCCGCCGCTGCCGTGGTGGAGCTCTCCAACGGCGGCGTCGACTTCGCCTTCGACACGTTCGGTTCCGACGTCACCGCCAACCAAGTCTTCGAGTCCCTGGGCAAAGGCGGCACCGGAGTGATCGTCGGACTCGCGCCAACCGAGACCGTCGGTTCGTTCGACCTCGTCGACATGGTGCGCAAGCAGAAGACGATGGTCGGCTCCTACTACGGCTCCGCCTCGCCGCATCGCACCTTCGAAGTCCTCGTCGACGCCTACGTCAGCGGCCGAATCGACATCGACCACATCGTCCAGCGCAAGTACGCGCTCGACGAAATCAACGAAGCCTTCCAGGCCCTCGAGCGCGGCGAAGACGGCCGCGGCGTAATCGTCTACGACTGAGACGCAGAAGAAGCCCAAAGGATGGGAACAGAAGACCTCGAGTGAGGCTCGCCCACACGACTGGGACGACACGAAACCGATGGCAAGGCTGGGCCTCTGGAGCAGTTGACACGGTGGTACGCACGGCCGGGGCTGTTGCCGTGTTGCTCGTAGTCGGCGCGCTCCTTGCACTTGTTGCGAGTTGCAACGGAGACCAAGCACAAGATGTGGCCGACGTTGCCGAGAAAGAGGCACCGGCCGATTCACCGCCTCACAGCCAAGAGGAACAGTCCAAGCAAGCCCAGTCGTCCGTCGAGATCGAAGAGCAGCAGCATCACGAATTCGAGCCGGTGCCGCCGCCTGAAGATGTCCCATTGCCAACGGGTCGATACTCCGTTGTGTCTGTCGGAGGTGCGACTCGTTGTGCAATCCGGACATCCGGAGAGACTGTTTGCGGCGGTCGACTTTGGGGCGCCGGGGTCTCGATTCCCAGCGTCCGGTTCTTAGCACTGACGACCGGACATGGCAATGCGTGCGGCTTGGACGCTAACGGCGAGATCAGGTGCTGGGGCCGATACGCTCCGCGACCGCTCAGTAGCGAGCGCGAGCTACGGTTCGCGTCGATCAGCCAGTACCACACTCGCTTGTGCGGCATCACGCTGGACGGCGATGTCGCTTGTTGGGGTCATGAGGAGTATGACGAGAACCAGGCGCCGCTGGGCGGGTTTGTCAGCCTGGACGTGCACTGGGGTCGCAGCTGTGGAGTGCGGGATAACGGCACTCTCGTGTGTTGGGGAAGGGCATACCGACGTGGGCCTCCGACCACAGGCGGATTCGTCCAAGTGAGTGTGGGCGAAGGCTTCGCCTGCGCACTGACCGCGGAAGGTCAAGCGGTCTGTTGGGGTGGCAACGCTACGGGGGCAACTGACCCTCCGAGCCAGGTGAGATTCAGGATGCTCAGCGCCGGTAGCACCCATGTCTGTGGATTGACGACAGACGAAGAGATCCTGTGTTGGGGCGCTGATGCTCAAGGGCAGTTGGATGCGCCGTCCGGCCGGTTCGCTGCGATCGATGCGGGCGCAGACAAAACTTGCGCGTTGACGGCCGCGGGCCAACTGGTCTGCTGGGGCGATGACGAGGAAGCGTTCACCGAGTATGGGGCATAGCCGGCAGTTCGCCGCTACTCCAGCGTCGCGATGTGCTGACTCTTGACCAGATCCCAGTCGATCTCGGAGCCCAGTCCCGGCTCCGTCGGCGCTGAGACCATGCCGCCCGACATGTCGATGTCCTCGACCAGCCCGTAGAGAAAGCCGCCGGTCGAGGGGAAGTACTCGAAGAACTCGCAGTTCGGCACAGCCATCGTGACGTGCAGGTTCGCGACGTTGTTGAGGCTGTTGCCGCCGTGGTGAATCTCGCACTTCATCTGGAAGCCCTCGGCCAGATGGCAGAGACGCACCAGCGGCGTGATCCCGCCAGTCACCGCGACATCGCCGCGCAGGATGTCGGTCGCGTACTGCGTGATCCACTGAGTCATCCCGTAGTACCGACCCGGCGCGTACTCCGTCGACATGATTGGAATGTCCAGCTTCTGGTGCAGCTTCACGTAGCTGTACAGATCCTCCTCGACCAGCGGGTCCTCGTACCAGTAGAAGTCCAGATCCTCGATCGCCCGCCCGACCCTCACCGCATCCTCGTACTGATACGACCACATGCTGTCCAGCATCAGGATCATCTCGTCGCCGACCGCCTCACGAACCGCCTGGCAGATCTTGATGTCCGCCTTTGGCTCGCCATGCGGATGCAGCTTGTGCGCGATCCAGCCGTCCGACTGAAACTCCAACGCCTCCTGCACGTACTCCTCCGGCGACTCCCACCACGCGGTCGACGAGTAGATCGGTACCTCGTCCTTGCACGTCCCCAGCAACCGATGAATCGGCTGACCCGCCAGCTTCCCGTTGATGTCCCACAGCGCAATGTCGATCGCACCGATCGCCGCCGTCGACACCGCCCGATTCTGCTTGTAGCAATCCGCCCAGATCCGACCGATGTCCTGCGGATTCTTCCCAATCACCCGAGGCTTCAGCACATCGATCAGCACCTGAGCATGGTGCTGAGGCCGCGACAGGAACGCATTCCCGACAACCCCGGCGTCCGTCTCCACACTCACCACCGAGAGCTGGTTCGCTCCCCCAAACCGCATCCCCGATCCAACCCGCCAGTTCGGAGTCTCCCAGTTGAAGACATCAATCTTGACATCCGTGATCGTGGTGTTCATTCTCTTCTCGATTCTCTATCTGCCCCGGAACTGCGCCGGACGCTTCTCCAGGAAACTGTCGATCCCCTCCTGCCGATCCTCGCTCTGCCCCGTCACGCCCAGACCCCACGCCTCACGCTCGACCTGCATGTCGAACGTTGACGCCTGGTTGTTGACCAGGCGCTTCGTCAACTCGATCGCCAACGACGGACCACGCGCGATCTTCTCCGCCAGCGCGATCGCCTCCTCGACCAGCGACTCCGGATCCAGCGTCCGGTTCGTCAACCCGTAGCGCTCCGCCTCGGCCGCGTGGATCGGCTCGCCCGTGTACATGAACTCCAGCGCCCGACCCTTGCCCAGCATCTGCGGCAGATAAAACGTGCTCCCCGTGTCCGGTGTGATCGCCCGATGCACAAACGCCGAGATGAACCGCGCATTCGTCGACGCCAGGCGGATATCGCAGGCCAGCGCCAACGACATCCCCGCCCCCGCCGCCGCACCATTCACCGCCGCCACGATCGGCTTCGGATAATCGTTCAACGTCGAGAACAGCACCCCGTAATGCCCGATCGGCGCCTCCTTGTGCCGCCGATACCCGCTCGCCTCGTCCAACTCATCCGACAGCTTCCGCATCGCCGCCCCACCCGACACATCCGCCCCCGCACAGAACCCCCGCCCCGCCCCCGTAATCACCATCGCCTTCACCGAGTCGTCATGCCGAGTCGACTCCAACACATCCAAAAGCTCAAACACCAGCCGAGGCCCCATCGCATTCATCTTCTCAGGCCGATTCAAAGTCACCACCGCCACATCATGCTCAACCACCAGCGTCAGATCCTCGTAAGCCATCACAGCCTCCTTCAGCTACGACCCCATACTATTGCCTACCGCTTTCCCCTCTCCCCCCGCGCCGGAACCCCTCACCCGCTGCGCGGGAGCTCCCCTTCGAAAGGGGAGCAAATTCCGAATCCCGTCCTCGCAAAACGCCGAGCCGCCCCCTCCGAATTTCTCCCCCGTTCCAAGGGGGAGATGTCGCGAAGCGACAGAGGGGGTTCCCCGCCGGCGAACCCTCAACCCCCGCGCGGGAACCCCTCACCCGCTCCGCGGGAGCTCCCCTTCGAAAGGGGAGCAAATTCCGAATCCCGTCCCCGCACCGAGCCGAGCCGCCCCTCCGAATTTCTCCCCCGTTCCAAGGGGGAGATGTCCCGAAGGGACAGAGGGGGCTCCCCGCGACAGAGGGGCCTCCCCCTCACACCTTGTAACCACCATCCACCGAGATCACCTGACCCGTAATCCCCGCCGACTCCGGCGCCGCCAACAACGCCGCCATCGGACCCAGCTCCTCCGGCTCCAACACCCGATTCTGCAGATTCTCCGCCGCCCGCATCGCGTGCGCCTCCTCCGCGCTAATCCCCGCCGCCTTGCCCATCGCCTCCCAGTCGACCAGCGCCGTGTTCGTCCAACCAGGACACAGACAGTTCACTGTGATCCCGTACGCCGCCGTGTCGTGCGCCAGCGCCCGAGTAAACCCGATCAACCCGTGCTTCGCCGTCGAGTACGCCAGCGCCCCGCCCGACCGCTTCGCATAGCCCGACCCGATCGTCAAAATCCGCCCATAGCCCGACTCCCGCATATGCGGCAGCGCCTCCCGAGTCGTCCAGTACGCCGACGTCAGGTTCAGCGCCAGGTTCGCCTCGAACACATCGTCGTCATGCGTGAACGGATCCTGCGACCCCCGCAAAGGAGCGCCGCCGCCCACATTGTTCACCAGGATGTCGCACGCCCCGAACTCCGCCACCGCCCGACGCACCGGCTCCTTCGACGCATCCCGGTCCAGCGCATCCGCCACCACCGCCAACCCCCGACGCCCAATCGCCTCAACCTCCCCCACCACCCCCTCAAGCTGCCCCAGCGTCCGAGACGACACCACCACATCCGCCCCCCACCGAGCCATCTCCAGAGCAATCGCCCGCCCAATCCCCCGTCCACCCCCAGTCACCACCGCCGTCTTACCATCCAGGCTCCCCATATCGCCCACCTTTCCTATCCGAAACTGGCCGCAGGATAGCGCCGGAGAACCCCTCACCCGCTCCGCGGGAGCTCCCCTTCGAAAGGGGAGCAAATTCCGAATCCCGTCCGCGCACAACGCCAAGCCGTCCCCTTCCGAATTTCTCCCCCGTTCCAAGGGGGAGATGTCGCGAAGCGACAGAGGGGGCTCCCCCCGTCGCGCTACCCTGATCCCGAGGAGAACCGCCGACCATGGTCACCATGACGCGCGAACTGGAACGCGGCCTGATCGAGGCCGGCGTGCCCGAGGACCAGGCTGGGCGAGTCGCTGACGCGCTCGGCGAACAGTTCGATCAGCTCGCCACCAGGCAGGACGTGCACCATACGGAAGAGCGCCTGTACCAGCGAATCAACGATGTCAATGACAACCTGCAGCGCCAGATGGAGTCAATGGAACGCACCATGTGGCGCATCTTCCTCGGTCTCGGCACGATCATGCTGGCCATGTTCGGAGCAGTCTTCGGCGCACTCATGTACGCCGTCTTCGGCAGCTAGGTAGCGCCCCCCACCGGAACCCCTCACCCGCTTCGCGGGAGCTCCCCTTCGAAAGGGGAGCAAATTCAGATCGCATCTACCGCGATGCATCGAAACGCCCCAACGAAACTTCTCCCCCCTCCGATCTCCTCTCCCCCCGCGCCAGCGGGGGGAGATGTCACGTAGTGACAGAGGGGGGCACGCCCCTCCCGACCTATACTCAACCCCATGACCACCGAGACGCCGCCGGTCGACCCCGTCATTCATGACTGGTCCAACGACCTGGAAGAAGAGCTTGTCGAGGCCGGCATGGACCAACCCCAGGCCCAGGCCTACGCGCGCGCCTTTGAACTGGGCATGACCCGCGTGCTCTCGGTCATGGCCACGAAACAGGAGTTGCGCGAACTCCGGCTGGAGTTGAAACAGGACCTCCAGCGCGAAATCGACCGCCTGCGCAGCGAAATGCGCTACCTCTTCCTCTTCCTCGGCGGCATCATGACCGCCCTCCTCAGCGCCATCCTCGCAATCGTCGCGTAGCGAGGGAACCCCTCACCCGCTACGCGGGAGCTCCCCTTCAAAAGGGGAGCAAATTCCAAATCCCTCGCGTCCACCACTGCAATGCACCGAAACGCCCCCTTCCGAATTTCTCCCCCCGTCACAGGGGGAGATGTCGCGAAGCGACAGAGGGGGCTCCCCGCCGAGGGAACCCCTCACCCGCTCCGCGGGAGCTCCCCTTCGAAAGGGGAGCAAATTCCGAATCCCGCCGCTGCGACATATCAAGACGTCTAAAGAAGCCCCCTCCGAAATTTTCTCCCCCCTCTGGGGGGAGATGTCACGTAGTGACAGAGGGGGGCACTCCGAGGGCCGTTCCCCAACAACACAACCCCACCAACACCACCTGCTACAGTGCCCCCATCGACCACTCCCCTCACCCCAAGACAGCCATTCGTTACGCGAGTGTAATTTCGATGCTCCGCCGGCCAATAATCGGTTGCGTAGCCGCTCTCCGATCCGCGAAGATCACGACGTGAGAACCACACCTATGGGGCGATCCATGCGCGGGCGGGGCTTGCGCAGGTCCCCAACCAGACCCCGAACAGCCTCGGGGAAGCGCGGGGGCAAGCTCCACCGCATGGAAAGCGAGGGCGCCATCGGCCAGAGAGACAGCGCACACCCGGTCTCGCACCGGGCTCACGCACCAGGCGAGTGGATACAGGCTCCACTCTCCGCACAGTCCCGCACTCCGTTGCGGGAACACTCCGCCCAGTGAAAGGGCAGAAGATGATTGAAACTCTTGCGCGTAAGCGCACACACCTGGCGGCGCTGGCAGCGCTTGCCGGTCTGGTGGTCGCCCTGTTCGCGGTCATCCAGTCGGCCTCTGCGGCTCCTGCCCTGGTGGTTACGATTGATGACACGGACAACGTCGTCAAGGCGGGCTCATCGAACACCGTGTCGGTGCAGGTCACCGGAGAATCTGGCGGCGCGGCATACACCCAGTTGGACTTCGTCATTGGTTCGGCCGGCATCGTCGTTGATGAGCAAACCGCGGCTGACACCGCCACTGGCCAATTCAATGCCTCTCCCGCCGGTGTTACGCCGAACGTTGATGGCGCAACACCGACGCCGAAGAGTGTCGCCACCGTGGTGTTCCCACCTGGGACCGCCGGTGACTACACGATTTCGGTCCGCGTGACCCGCGGTGCTGGTACCGCCGATGAGAAGGTTCTTGACGGCTCCTTGACTGTCACAGTTGGCGACCCGGGAACCAACATCGCGTCGGCTGAGATCAAGCTTGGTAAGGCTGGTCACAACGCAGCGCGCACCGCCACTAGCGATACTGCGACCGCTCCAGCACACCCTGCTATTAGCACCACCGACGCGACTTCCGACGGCGCCCCGGACTCATACGCCGACTGTGCGGTTAGCGGGGCGGACAACACGCGGGTAACTGGGGACGAGAGTCTGGACACCACAAATGTGCCGGACACGACGCCCCAGGAGACTTACGACGCTGCCTTGTCAGGGTGTGTCGCGCTCACTGTCACCGTCTCCAACTCGCTTGGCAAATTGGCCAACATGGATGAGATCACGCAGATTGACGTGTACGCGCCGCTGGCAACCGTGATCTTCGACCCGGATAACACGGCCGACACGAACGACGACGGTGTTGACACCGACGGTGCCGCACGAGTGGCGGACTCCGCCAACACGGTGAAGTTCTTCATTGCCAAGCCCGCTGCGGGCGAGGTCCCGGTCACGGCATTCGTTCAGGGCAAGACCGGCTTCACAAGCGCGCAGGTGTTCACGCTGACCTTCACCGGCTCGGCGGACACAATCTCCGTCGGAGAGCCTGACAGCGCGCTCGCGCAGACCGGTACGGCTTACGAGGCCGAAATCGAAGACAACGACTCCACGACAGAAGTTGACGAGTCCAAGGACGAAGTCCTGTCCTCAGGTGAGGCCAAGATCGAAGTGACCGCCGTCGACAAGGCCGGCAATGTTGCGACCCTTGGTCCCACTGACATCAGCGTGGAGATCTTCGACGCGGATGACGAGTTGTACACCAAGATCGTCTCCACACCGACGCAGCAGGTGAATTCAAAGGGCACGGCGATCCCGACTGCCGTTCGCATCACCCTGCGCGGTGAGGACGCGGATCCGGGCACGTACACCGTCAAGGTGACCTTCGGTGACAACGATCCCGAGGAAGCGACTGTTGTCGTGGCCGGCGATGTCAAGTCTGTGGAACTCGAAGCCAGCGCGACCACGGTTGCCATTGGTGACATCATCACTGTCACCGCGACTGTGACTGACGCAGACGGCAACCTCTCGCCTGACGTTGGCGAAGTCGACTTCCAGGCCGTTGGGGCACTGGTGCTGAACGCGCTCGGTAAGGGTGCGGACGGCGGCTCGGTCTCGGTGGCCATCAATGATGGCGCAGCCAAGGCCCGATTCGTGGTCACTAACGGCAGCGGCACCTCAACCATCATCGGTAGCGTCGGTGGCGTTGACGGTGTGACCTCCGTCTCCACCGAGGCTGTTGAAGCGGTCGACCGTGGCCCGGCGCTGGGCGACTTCACCTCCTTCATGGGCGTGTCGGTCTACACCGGTCCGGACGCCTCGGCGAGCGACCTGATGGCCCTCCTGTCCGGCCGCGGCGCGAGCTCCATCTGGCTGTACAGCAGCGGAGCCTGGGTTCCCTACTTCACCATTGACGGTGCGATGGGTCCGGGTGCCGTGAACTTCACGGCGACCGCGAACGACGTGCTCTACATCAGCCCCTAGCGAAAGGCGAAGGTTCCTCACCCCCACTCCCTCTCCCCGAGGGAGAGGGCCGGGGTGAGGGCCCACCCCCCAGCTAGTGAGCATGACAAGCGACCTTGAAAGGAAGCTGACATGACCAAGATGAGCACGATGCCCAGGCTGGTAGCCGTTGCACTCGCAGCATTCATCGCGTTCGCTGCGCTAGGCGCATCCGCCCTCGCGCAGCCGGCGCCGCCGCACCGCTTCGCCGGTACCGGCTTGGAAGCGGGCGACGTCGTCGGCCTCGGCGACGCCTCCGCGACCGCCGACGCGAACGGCGACTGGTACATCGACGCCGCCGCCGAGGGCGTGGACGAGAACTCGTTCACCCTCAACGGCGCCTCCGCCTCCGCCACGTTGAGCGCGCACAGCGACAGCGTCACCCTGGTCACCCTCGAAGCGATGGCCATGGACGACTCCATGGGCGAAGGCGACCAGATGGGCGAAGGCGACGAAATGGGCGAAGGCGACCAGATGGGCGAAGACGAACAGATGCTCAACGAGGACGATGACTCGATGGGCGAGGACGTCGGAATGCCCTCCACCGGCAGCGGTGGACTCGCTGACTCCAGCGGCATCTCGGCCGGCCTCATCGGCCTGCTGATCGCCCTGGGCGCAGCCGCCATCGCCGGCCTCGGCTACCGCCGAGTCCGCAACCGAGCCTAACCAGCTCAGCCGAGTCCCTCCTCCACCAGGAGGGACCGCATCAAGGGGCGGGGCCACCAGGCCCCGCCCCTTTCGCATGTCGGAGGGGAACCCCTCACCCGCACCACGCGCCGAGATGTCCCTTCCGAATTTCTTTCCCTTCCCAAGGGGGAGATGTCGCGCAGCGACAGAGGGGGCTCCCCCGAGGGAACCCCTCACCCGCTGCGCGGGAGCTCCCCTTGGAACGGGGAGCAAATTCCGAACCCCTCACCCGCACCACGCGCCGAGATGTCCCTTCCGAATTTCTCCCCCTTCCCAAGGGGGAGATGTCACGAAGTGACAGAGGGGGCTCCCCCGCCCGAACCCCTCACCCGCTGCGCGGGAGCTCCCCTTGGAACGGGGAGCAAATTCGGAATCGTTCGCACCGCCGCACGGCATCGAGCCACCCCCTCCGAATTTCTCCCCCTTCCCAAGGGGGAGATGTCACGAAGTGACAGAGGGGGCTCCCAACCCCCCACATTGCCCCAACGTAACGACCGTATCCCCATGACCGATTATCGGCTGGCCTTGCGACTCCCGGTTCGACACACTCGATCCACTTGCGAACTCGGGAAGGAATTGACGATGAAGCTCTCGATGAACTGGCGGACTCTGCGGTGGGTCGTGCTGGGCCTGGCGGCGGTGATTGCGCTGCTGGCCTGGGCCTCGGCTTCGGCTCAGCCGGAGACTCCGTACCAGGTGTACGGCTACGGCGAACCGGGCGACGAGATCGCCATCTACGACGCCGACGGCAACGAGAAGGGCAGCGCCACGGTCAACGCGGCCGGCGAGTGGTACACGCAGATCGAATGCAGCGAGGACACCGTCCACCTGCTGACCTTCACCGTCAACGGCGCGCCGGCGACCGCTGAGGTCAACAAGATCAACTCGACCCTGGCCGAGGTCACGCTGACGACCGCCGTCGACGGAGACACCGCGATGCCCGACCAGGGCGACGACGCCCAGGTCTCCGAGGACGACGAGCTGACCGAAGAGGGCGACGAGCTGACCGAAGAGGACGAGGACACGCTGGAAGAGCCCGAGGCCGACTCAGGTCAGGCCGATCAGACGGCCGACGCCTACCCCGACTCAGGCAGCGGAGGCCTGGCCGACCAGGGCCCGTCAACCGCAGCCCTGATCGGAACCCTCCTGCTCGTCGCGACCTTGGTCGCCGGAGCCGGCCTCTGGGCCCTCCGCCGCCGAGCGTAAGCGACAGCCCTCACCCCCCGCCACAAGGCGGGGGGAGGTGCCCCCTCCGAATTTCTCCCCCCGTCAAAGGGGGAGATGTCCCGAAGGGACAGAGGGGGCTCCCCGCCCGGAACCCCTCACCCGCTTCGCGGGAGCTCCCCTTGGAACGGGGAGCAAATTCCGAATCCCGTCCTCCCACCACGCCGAGGTGCCCCTTCCGAATTTCTCCCCCCGTCAAAGGGGGAGATGTCGCGCAGCGACAGAGCGGGTCCCCCCGCCGACGTGGTGTAGTCTGCTCTGAGTGTGAGCGTTATCACTAGAGGAGATTTCCCGTGGCAGAACTGAGTGGGGCGCAGATTGTCGCCAAGTCGTTGGCGACCCAGGGCGTTGAGGAAATGTTCGGCTTGGTCGGGGTGCCGGTGGTCCCGATTTCGATTGCCTGGCAGCAGGAAGGCAAGCCGTTCATCAGCGTGCGCCACGAGCAGGCCGCGGGCTACGCGGCGCAGGCGGCGTCGTACATGCGCGGTCACCTCTCGGCCGCGCTGGTGGTGTCGGGTCCGGGGATGACGAACGTGATCTCGGCGCTGGGCAACGCGCAGGCGAACTGCTGGCCGATGATCCTGCTGGGCGGCGCGGCGAACATCACGCTCTCGCAGATGGGCGACTTCCAGGATGCTCCACAGGTTGAGGCGGCGAGGCCGTTCGTGAAGTGGTCGGACCAGGCGCGCGACGTGCGTCTGATCCCACGACTGATCGCACAGGCCACGCGCGCGGCGATCAACGGTCGGCCGGGTCCGGTCTACCTGGATCTGCCGGGCGACATCATCGACGCGGTGGTGGACGAGTCGGAAGTGCAGTGGGCGCCGCGGGTCGAGGAGCCGCAGCGGCCGATGGTTTCGCAGGAGTCGGTGCAGGACGCGATCGAGGCGCTGAAGACGGCCTCGAACCCGCTGGTCATCGTGGGCAAGGGCATGGCCTGGTCGAAGGCCGAGCAGGAGGTCCAGGAGTTCGTCGACAAGACGGGCATTCCCTGGCTGGCCACGCCGATGGGCGCCGGCGTCGTGCCGGCGGACGCGCCGAACAACGCGGCCGCGGCTCGGACGCACGTGCTCAAGAACGCGGACCTCGTGGTCCTGCTGGGCGCGCGCCTGAACTGGATCCTGCACTTCGGACGTCCGCCGCGCTTCAAGGAGGACGTGCGCATCATCCAGCTCGACATCGAGCCGGAGGAGATCGGCACGAACGTGCCGACCGAGGTCGCGCTGGTCGGCGACGGCAAGGCCGTGATGGGTCAGTTGAACGCGCACCTGGATGAGAATCCGTGGCAGTTCGAGGACACAACCGAGTGGATCGCCTCGATCAACGCCGAGCTCGAGCGCAAGGCGGCCGAGCAGGCCGAGTGGGCCTCGTCCAACGAAGCGCCGATGAACTACTACCGGCCGCTCAAGGAGATCAACGACCGCATGCCGCGCGACGCGGTGTTCGTCACCGAGGGTGAGAACACGATGGCGATCGCGCGCCAGGTGATCCAGTCGTACGAGCCGCGCAAGCGTCTCGACGCGGGCACCTGGGGCACGATGGGCGTCGGCCCGGGCTTCGCGCTCGCGGCGCAGGTCGTCAACCCGGGCAAGCGCGTGATCGCGCTCGAGGGCGACGCCGCATTCGGTTTCGGCCCGACCGAGGTCGAGACCGCCGTCCGCCAGAAGCTGCCGATCACCTGGATCATTTTCAACAACAACGGCATCGGCGGCGGCTCGCCGGAGTTGCCCGAGGAGTACGAATCGGGCGCGCTCAATCCGGGTCAGCTGACGCCGTTGGCGCACTACGAGATGATCATCGAGGCCTTCGGCGGCAAGGGCTACTACTGCCGCTCGCCAGAAGAGCTCGAAGCCGCGCTGGACGACTCGTTCCAGCAGGAAGGCTCGACGCTGATCAACGTTGAGATCGCACCGGGCGCGCAGCGTCGGCAGCAGCAGTTCCGCTGGCTGCAGCGCTAGCGCTCAGCGCAGCTGCTCAGGGCAACTGGGTCCAGACCGACCCGACCCGGACGACGATGTAGAGAGCGTCGCCGCTCTTGAGTTCGCTCAGCGTGTTGAGGAAGTCGGGCGCGTCGGGCGACCAGAACTGCCAGGTGTTGGTGTACGGGTCGTAGCGATAGGCACGGCTGAAGTGCGCGACGTTGCGCAGCGCATCGTCGATGTCGCGGTCGGGTCCCTGCCATGAGATCAGGTTCGCGCCGGTCCTCAGGCGGATCGTGACCTGTCGCGGCGCAACCGGTGGGGCAGGCAGCCAGGGCGCGTAAGGATTGACCAGAGCCCAGACGGCCTCACCCGCGTTGAGCGATCGAACGGCGACGTCTGCGGAGGCGGGATCGTCGGGATCGAACCGGTGGTACGTGTTGCGCTGGGCGTCGTGAAAGACGAGCTCGCTGAGCGGCGCCTGGAGCAGCGAGTAGAGGCCCGCCACGGACGTATTGCGTTGCACGCCAACCGTGCGCCAGCCGCCGATCGGCGCGTCGTCGGGAATTGTCCAGACCGGCACCGGCTCCGTGACCGACACCGGCGGCTGGTCACCCTCGGGCGGATCCTCGTCGGTCGGGTCGTCGGACGGAGTAGTAACGGTCGGAGCGCTCCAGTTCTCGGCATTGGTCGAGGTGAACTCGACGCCGTAATGCTGGTTGTACTCGTCAGCCCAGTGGAGCTCGCGGCCCTCGATCGCGTACTCCCCGGTGAACGGACGCGAGCGGCCGAGATAGCCGCCGCCGTGCGTCGCGTGAATGGCGTAGTGAATGTGCGCCACCCCGCCGTTCGCGTCGAGGCCGGCTGGGAACACCAGGCCGACCTGCTCGCCAACCCTCACGCGCAGTCCGCGCGTGATGCGGTCGTCAGGGTCCAGGTGTACGAGCAGGTGCGCGTACCCGTTGCTGTCCTGGATGGCGAGGCCGTTGTTGTCGAACCAGGTGACCTCGCCGTCGACCGGTGAGAGCACGGGCGTCCAATCGGTGGACGCGTCGATGCGAACGATGTCGATCGCATGCGGATCCTGCTGGTCGGCTTCAGAGTGTGTTGCCGTGTTGTACCCGGCGATGATTCGCCAGGTCGTGTCGGCCGGCGCCGGGATCGGAACGCCCCCCTCGGCGCGGGCAGAAATGACGTGGCCCAGCAGCGGGATTGCAACGAAGAGCGCGATGGCAAATGCCGAGAGCAATGGCCCGGCAGGAATGGCTGTCCTGCACATCTGGATCAACGTGGTCATCCGCGCCCTTACTGACTGACTCTACAGAGCGATTCTTAGACAGGCAGGGCGGGCACCAAATCGTTGCCGAGGATCACAACGGCCGCCGCGGCTTGATGCTGCGGCGGCCGTTGTGGTCGACCTGGTCTGCCTGTCTACCACGGGCGACAAGAAATGCCCAGGAAGCAGGCGCTGGAGGCCTCCGCACCATATGCATCCTTGCCGAAGAAGGCGACTGATTGCTCGATCATGTCGCCCTCGCCGTAGAAGGGTGCGTACGGATCGATGGAACCGTTGGCTTCGGTGAATGACTCGAAGCCGTACGGTACGACATCCTCCTGGCTGAACGACTGTGACGAAGCTTCTGCGTCGCTACCGCCGGTCAAGGCAAAGGTGGACAAGGCCCCCAGGAGGGCAATCGTCAGAAGCAGGTAGACCCACCGATCGGGTATGCGAATCTGGCTGGCGACGTAACACGCGAGATAGATGACGTTCATCTTTCGTCCCTCCACTTTCCTTTGCTGGACCTCGCTGCCTGGTTGCGTGGTCCGATATCCGAGCTAATCCCAACGTATGCCTGCGCGTACCATCAATTCGCTCAGAGGCGGCCCATTCGGCGCAACCCTGGTCGGCGCTGTTCGACTGGAACCGTTGAGTAGTGAACCATTGGGCAATCAAGACGGATCTGTAAACGAGGAGGCGTGGCAATGAAACACAGGAGACTCGGCAATTCCGGACTTCAGGTCTCTCTTGCCGGTCTGGGCACGAACAACTTCGGCATGCGGCTGGACTACGAGGGGACCAAGTCGGTCGTCGACGCGGCACTCGATGCCGGGATCAACTTCTTCGACACCGCGGACATCTACGGTGGCGGCCTTTCGGAAGAGTTCCTCGGTCGAGCGCTCGGATCGCGTCGAGAGGACGTGCTGATCGCGACCAAGTTCGCCATGCCGGTGGGCGAGGGGCCCTTTACTCGGGGCGGATCGCGACACTACATCGAGAAGGCGGTCGAGCGCTCGCTCAAGCGCCTGGGCACCGATTACATCGATGTCTACCAGATGCATCAGCCGGACCCGGAGACGCCGATCGAGGAGACGCTGGATGCGCTTTCCGACCTCGTGCATCGGGGCATCGTGCGCTACATCGGGCACTCGAACTTCAGCGGCTGGCAGATCGCCGACGCTGACTGGACGGCCCGTTCGAAGGGATACGTGCGGTTCGTCTCGGCGCAGAACGAGTGGAGTCTGCTGGAGCGCAAGGTTGAGCCGGAGATCATGCCGGCCTGCCGAGAGTTCGGCCTGGGACAGCTTCCCTTCTTCCCGCTGGCGTCGGGCTTCCTGACTGGCAAGTACACGCGTAACGCCGACTTGCCTGAGGGCACGAGGCTGGCCGCGTGGCAACAGGCGATGCCAGCCCGGATCGACGCGCTGACCTCGGACGCGAACTGGAACAAGCTCGATGCGCTGACCTCGTTCGCGGAAGAGAACGGGCACACGATCCTCGATCTGGCGCTGAGCTGGCTCGCTTCCGATCCGGCCGTCTCGTCGGTGATCGCCGGCGCGACCAAACCGGAGCAGATCGAGGCCAATGTCGCCGCGACGATGAGCTGGGAGCTGACGCCGGACGATTTCGCTGCGGTTGACGAGATCCTGGGCTGAAGTCGTTGAGCCTCGAGAAGCTGGCGGCCTGGGCGAGCGCCATCGGCGCCGGTGCGGCGCTCTACGCGTGGTGGGAGTCGACCGCGGTCGAAGTGACTGAGCATCGACTGGTGATGCCGGACCTCCCGCCGGGCCTTGACGGGCTGCGCATCCTACATGTCTCGGACACGCACTTCCCCGCCGACGCCGACTCGGTCGGTCGCTTTGTCGAGTTGGTCCAGGATCTCGACTACGACCTGGTGTGCTGCACCGGGGACTACGTCGAGACGTCGGCTGGCTGGGACGCCGCCGCCGATGCGCTGACGCAACTCCGAGCGCCATTCGGCGTGTACGCGACGCTGGGCGCGCACGATTACTGTCCACCGGTGCGCACGTTTGACGACTGGCTCTCGTTCAACCTGGATCGCGCGCTGCGCTCGCCCCGGCTGTTTGTCAACCCTCAGCCGTTCATCAATCGCCTCGAATCGGCCGGCATTGTCGTGCTGCGCAATGAATGGCGCTCGCTGGAGATCGGCGGAGAGCTGGTGCGCCTCGGCGGAGCCGGCGATGATTCGGTTCGAATGGCGCGGTTGGAGTCGGCTGTGCCTGAGCCGGGCGGATTCTCGCTGTTGCTGACCCATGCGCCGGACGCCGCGCTACGGATTCCAACGCAGGAAGAGGGCGGGCCGTCGCTAGTGCTCTGTGGTCACACCCACGGCGGCCAGATTCGAGTGCCGGGCTGGGGGGCGCCGCTGCGACATTCGCGGCTGGTCAATCGCACCCAGGCTGCCGGCGTGTTCGAGCGGGACGGGACGAAAGTGGTGGTGACTCGAGGCTTCGGCACGGCACATGTGCCCTTGCGGTTTGCCTGTCGTCCGGAGATTGGCCTGGTGATGCTTACCCGTGGCCCCGGCGACGGTACAGGATCCGCTCGTAGCGATTAACTGGCCTGAAATCGTGTCGTTCCGTGTTTCGATAGAATGTGACGTGAGCGAATATCAGTGGTAACGGTGGGCGCGCAGCTCATGCGGTCGTTTGAGCGTGCTGGCGCCGAAATGGAGCAATCGCATGGTGAGCAAGCAATACGACGTAGTCAACATGGAGTCGCTCGACTTCGGTTCCGAGCAGTATCAGGCGATCAACCTGCATAACTTCGAGCAACTCGAGCAGATCCAGGCCCTGCCCGACGAGGTGGTCTACAACATCAACGTCGTCGGTCGGGTGCTGCCCTTCAAGTCGAACCGCTACGTCGTCGACCACCTGATCGACTGGTCTGACGCGCTGAACGACGGCATGTTCCGCCTCACCTTCCCACAGAAAGACATGCTGGCCCCGGCCGACTTCGACAAGATGGCGGCGGCGATTGACTCGGGCAAGAACTCGCGGGAACTCAAGGTGGTGGCGGATGAGATCCGGATGACGCTGAATCCGCATCCGGCGGGTCAGATGGAACACAACATGCCGCAGTACCAGAACGAGCCGCTGCCCGGCATGCAGCACAAGTACCGCGAGACGACGTTGTTCTTCCCCTCGCAGGGTCAGACCTGCCACGCGTACTGCACCTTCTGCTTCCGCTGGCCGCAGTTCGTCGGACTCGAGGGCAAGAAGTTCGCGATGCGCGAAGGCGAGCTGCTGCGCGGGTACCTGTCGGAGCACCATGAGGTCTCGGACGTGCTGTTTACCGGCGGCGACCCGCTGATCATGAAGACCAAGACGCTGCGCGAGTACATCGAGCCGCTGACCAAGCCGGACGCCGGCCACAACCTTCGCACGGTGCGGATCGGCTCGAAGGCGATCGCCTACTGGCCCCACCGCTTCGTCTACGACGAGGACGCAGAGGACCTGCTCGACCTGTTCCGCGAAGTGACCGACGCTGGCATGCAGCTGGCGCTGATGGCGCACTTCAACCATCCGGCCGAGTTGCGCACGTCGGTGTCCCTGGAAGCGGTCAGGCGAATCCGCGAGACCGGTGCACAGATTCGGACGCAGACGCCCCTGCTGAACCACATCAACGCCGATTCACAGCTATTGGCGGACATGTGGGCCGAGCAGACACAGGCCGGCTGCGTGCCGTACTACCTGTTTGTTGCGCGCGACACCGGCGCGAAGCGCTACTTCGAGCTGCCGCTGGTCGACTGCCAGGAGATCTTCCGCGGCGCGTACCAGCGCGTCTCGGGCGTTGCGCGGACAGTTCGCGGGCCGTCCATGTCGGCCGGCCCCGGTAAGGTCCAGATTCTCGGCGTCTCGGAGTTCCGCGGCGAGAAGCTGATCGTGCTGCGTTTCCTCCAGGGCCGCGACCCGGAGTGGGTGGGCAAGCCGTTCTTCGCCAAGTACTCCGACACCGCGAGCTGGCTGGACGAGCTCGAGCCGGCCGAGGGCGACGAGTTCTTCTTCGAAGCGCGGCTGCGCGAACTTCTGGCCGAGGAAGGCTCGCCCTGGTCTCGCGAGGAGACGCGGATTCAGCTGATGGACGCTGCCGCTGCGGGCGGACTCTAGGCTTCCGTCTTCCATGAACGAGGACCCACGGCAGGGCGACGATCCTGTCGTGCGTCCCGGCACGCTTTCATTTCAGTGTCTGGCCGAGGAATGCGGGGCGATGTGCTGCCGCAACCCGTATCGGGTCGACCTGGGTGAGAACGAAGTCAACCGGCTGGCTGGCGAAGTTGACGTTTCGGAGGTCCTGGACGAGCGGGCCTCGATGGTGCTGATGCGGCAGATTGACGATTCCTGTGCGCTGCTTCGCGATGATCTGCGCTGCGACGCGTACGAGGTCAGGCCGGATGGGTGTCGGGACTACCCGTTTCGGCTCGAGGTGGAGGAAGGTCTGTCACCCAGAGTCGTCCGGGACTTGGCCTGTCCGGGCTTCGTCGGACCTCCGATGACGGAGTCGGAGTACCGGACGCTGGTCGAACAGCTCACCAGGTGCGCGAGATAAGGGGTGGGACCGCTTCGTATACTCGATGGATAGCGAGCGGTTCCAGGCGGGAGTTGGCGATGCTTGATTCGGCGACCATTGATGCTCTGCGGAAATCGCGGTCGGAGTGGGACGCTCGCGTGGAGGCGGACGGGCGCGAACAGCCGGGACCGTTTATGACCGTGTCGTCGAGACCGATCGATCGGCTGTACGACGCGACCACGCTCGACGACGCAGGCTGGAACGTGGAGCAAGACCTGGGCCTGCCGGGCGAGTATCCGTTTACCCGCGGCGTCCATCCGACCGGCTATCGCGGGCGTCCCTGGACGATTCGCATGTTTGCCGGTTTCGGCTCGGCCGAGGAGACGAACTCGCGCTTCAAGCGTTTGTTGGACGACGGCCAGACCGGCCTCTCGATCGCATTCGACATGCCCACGCTGATGGGCTACGACCACGACGATGAGCTGGCGGCGGGCGAGTTCGGAAAGTGCGGCGTCGGCGTGTCGTCGCTGGCCGACATGGAGATCTTGCTGGACCAGCTGCCGCTTGATCAGATCACGACTTCGATGACGATCAACTCACCAGCGGCGCCGATCTGGGCGATGTACATCGCCGCTGCGGAGCAACGCGGGATCGACCGCTCGAAACTGGGCGGCACCTTGCAGAACGACATCCTCAAGGAGTACATCGCTCAAAACGAATTCGTCTTCCCGCCACGGCCTTCGATGCGATTGGTGACCGACACGGTCGAGTTCGCTTCGGAGTACATGCCGCGATGGAACTCCATCTCCGTTTCCGGTTACCACATCCGCGAGGCCGGCTCGACGGCCGCGCAGGAGCTGGCGTTCACGCTCGCGGATGGGCTTGAGTACGTGCGCTGGGCGCAGGAGCGCGGTCTCCACGTGGACGAGTTTGCACCGCGTCTGTCGTTCTTCTTCAATTCGCACAATGACTTCTTTGAGGAGATCGCGAAGTTCCGCGCGGCACGACGAATCTGGGCGCGTGAGATGCGGGAGACGTTCGGGGCGGAGAATCCGCGCTCGTGGTGGATGCGGTTCCACACGCAGACGGCCGGCGTCTCGCTGACAGATGTGCAGCCGGAAGTCAATCTGTTGCGCGTGACGATCCAGGCACTGGCCGCTGTATTGGGTGGGACGCAGTCGCTGCATACGGATGCAATGGACGAGGCGCTGGCGCTGCCGTCGGAAAAGGCGGCGCGTCTCGCTGTGCGCACGCAACAGGTGATCATGCATGAGTCCGGTGCGATCAACACGGTCGACCCATTGGGCGGCTCCTACTTCGTCGAGCAGTTGACCAACGACCTCGAGCGGGAGGTCTACCAGTACTTCGAACAGATCGATGCACTGGGCGGCGTGATCGCCTCGATCGAGACGGGCTACTTCCAAAAGGAGATCGCCGACGCGTCGGCGAGGTTCCAGCGCGAGATTGAGCGCGGCGAACGGACCATTGTGGGTGTGAACGACTTTGAGATAGAGGAGCCGCTTGAGATTCCCATTTTGAAGATGGATCCGCAAGGCGAGGGTCGACACCTGGAGCGTCTGCGCCGAACCCGCGCGGAACGCGATCAAGATCAGGCCGACTCTGCCTTGGCTGCACTCGCCAATGTCTGTCGCGATCCGCGAGCCAACTCGATGCCGCAAATGCTCGACGCGGTGCGCAGCTACTGCACGTTGGGCGAAATCATGGACACGATGCGCGAGGTCTTCGGTGAACACCAGGAGCACGTGGTGCTCTAGTTGGGAACATCGTTCGGCGAGCGCGTGAGAGGAGCACACCATGGCCGGCCCGCTTGATCGGATCAAGGTGCTGGAGTGCTCGACCTGGGGATTCGGGCCGATCGGCGGGATGATGCTCGGCGATCTGGGCGCCGACGTGATCAAGATTGAATCGCCAACTCGTCCGGACGCGGCGCGATTCGTGGAATCCGTGGCCGGAATTCCCAACATGATGCCGGACGGACATTCGGCGTTGTTCGAGGCCGTGAACCGTAACAAGCGATCGCTGGCCCTGGATCTCAAGTCGGAGCGCGGCCGCGAGTTGTTCCGTGAGTTGATCGTTGACACCGACGTGTTCATCGAGAACTACCGGCCGGGCACGTTTGAGAAACTCGGGCTCTCCACTGAGGCGCTGTCGGAGATCAATCCAAGACTGATCCACGCGGCAACGGCCGGGTACGGGTTCAAGGGCGCAGAGTCGCATCTACCGGCCCTGGATGCTGTCGGACAGGCCCGTGGCGGATTCATGTACTCGGGCGGCGGACCGGACGATCCGCCGAACTGGAACACCCTGGGCATTGCCGACGTGATGGGAGCGACCTGTCTCGCTTACGGCGTGTTGGCGGCGATCTCGGGCCGCGAACTGAACGGCGGCAAAGGGCAGCGGATTGAAGTCTCGCACATCATGGCGACGATGTGGCTGCAGTTCTGGGGGATCAGCGTGGGCATGATGCAGGGGCTCGACCTGTGGCCGCGCTTCGATCGGACGAAGGCGGCCAATCCGCTCTGGAATCTCTATCGCTGCGGCGACGACAAGTGGCTGATGCTCGGGATTCTCGAGGCGGAGCGGGACTGGGCGTCCTTCTGCCGAGCCGTGGGTCTGGAAGAGATCGTCGATGATGAGCGCTTCACGACGCTATCGGCGATGGGCGAGCATTGCGAAGAATTGATCGCGTTGCTCGAAGAGCGATTTGCGTCGGCGCCTCGCGACGAATGGGAGCAGCGTCTGCTGACCGAGCCGAACCTGATTTTCACGCGAGTACAGCAAATCAGTGATCTGCCTACGGATCCTGCTGTGATTGCCAACGAATACCTGGTCGACCACGACCATCGGCACTACGGACCGATGCCGACGTTGACGCATCCCGTGCTGCTGCACGGCCAGCCGGCAACGCTGCGTCGGGACGCGCCTGAACTTGGAGAACACTCAGGCGAAGTGTTGCAGGAGCGACTCGGCTTGTCGGAGGATGAGTTGGCGTCGCTATCGGCCGAGGGTGTGATCGGGTAGAGGGGGCAGCTCCCAACGGAGCGTCGCGAGTGATACCGCGAGGAAGTCGCCCCCGCGTAGGCGCGGAAGTGGCCAGCAATCGCGGCTGCACGGCCCCGCCTACGCGGGGCCGACTTCCGTTGGTTTGCACTTAGCTCCCCCACAGGGGGAGCTCTTGTCGCTTAGCGGCCGATGACCAGTGAGACCGATGTCGTGCCGGAGCCGCCGATGTTGAGCGTCGCCGCCCGGTCGGCGCCTTCGACCTGGTAATTGCCGGCGTTGCCGGTGACCTGTTTCCAGGCGTCGAGCGCCTGGCGGACGCCGGTCGCGCCGACCGGGTGACCGCCCCCGATCAGGCCGCCAGATGGGTTCATCGGGATCTCGCCGTTGAAGTCGATGCGGCCGTCTTCGATTGCCTCGTAACACTTGCCCGGCTCAGTGATGCCGAAGTGGTCGATCGCCATGTAGTGGCTGGTCGTGAAGCAGTCGTGAGTCTCGATCACGTCGAGGTCCGACGGTCCGTCGATGGCTGCGCGGTCGTAGGCGTCGGTGATTGCGCGGCGAGTGTGCGGCAGCACGTACTCGTCGCCCTGCGCCTGGGCGATCTTCTCGTCGAAGGTCAGCGCGGCGGTGTGGTGTCCCCAGCCCTGGATCGTCGGGACATCGGCCAGGTCAATGCCGCGGGCTTCGGCCCACTCGGCTGCTCGTTCCTCGTTGGCGAGGACGAGCGCGGCGGCGCCGTCGGTGATCTGTGAGCAGTCGCGAAGCAGCAACCGACCGGTGATCGGCGCGACGTATTTGCCTTCCGAGAGGTCGGAGGGCACGTCGCCGAGCCACTTGCGGGTCTGGGCGACCGGGTTGCGCTGTGCGTTCTCGTAGTTGAGTTCGGCCAGACGCTGGAGGTGTGCGGGATCGAGTCCATAGCGGTCGTCATAGACATCGCCGAGTCGTCCGAACAGCTTGGGGAAGGGCAGCTCGACGCCTTCGGCCTCAAGCTCGTACCAGCCGGCGGTGCCGAGGAAGTCTCCGCCCTCGACCGGGCTGACGGTCTTCATCTGCTCAACGCCGAGGATCAGCGCGGTGCCGTAGCGCTCCGCCTCCAGTTCGGCCGAGGCCATCAGGATCGAGATGCTACCCGAGGCGCAGGCGGCCTCGTGGCGAGAGGTGGGCAGCCCGCCGAAGTCGGGGCTGATCTCGGCGAAGAAGCCGCCCATCTGGCCCTGCTTGGAGTAGAGCTCGCCGGCGAAGTTGCCGACGTGCGCGGTGTCGATGTCGCCGGGCTCCATCGATACGGCGTCAAGCGCGCCGTGAACCGCCTCGGCCATCACGTCGCGCAGGTTGTGCTCTTCCTTGCGCCAATTGCGGGCAAAGTCGGACTGGAATCCGCCGAGAATGTAAGTCTTGGGCATTGTTGCTCCTGGGTCACTCGTGGTTGATGGTGCTTGCGAGGCAGGATATCAGGGCAGCGCTTCGAGCTTGTCGATGAGGCGCCGAACGTCTCCCAACCCGTCGGCGACAATCTGCGGTTCCTCCGCGTCCTCATAGAAGTTGACGTGGAGCAGGTTCGCGCTGCGAAACAGTGGTCGGATCTCCAAATCGCCGGTTTCTTCCTCTAACCGTTTAGCTGCTCGCGCCAACGCCTTGTAGTTGCGATGCTGCCAACCTCGACGTTCGCAGATCGATTTGAGAATCTGCGTTGCGGCACCCCACCCCTTCTCCGAGGCTTGTCGGGCGTCCCCGAGTTGTAGCTCTGTCTCGGCTTGGCCCAACAGGTTTAGCGCGGCCTCGTGGTAGGTTTGCGTCGTCACTGACCCCTCCGAATCCCAGCGTAGTACCTCAGTAGCCGCGGAACACCGACGGGCGCTTTTCTCGCCAGCTTCGGCGACCTTCGTCGGCGTCGTCGGTGTAGCGGTAGCGATCGGAGACCTGGACCTCGTGGGCGAGGCTGTCCTTGAGCGAGTGCTCGGCCGAATAGTCGATCATCTCCTTGAAGGCGGAGATGTTGAGGGTCGGCAGTTTGGTCAGGTTGTCGATGTAGTCGCCGGCCTCGCGGTCGAAGTCCTCGATCGCCCAGACGCGGTTGGCCCAGCCGGACTGGAGCGCCTCCTCGGCGAACATGTGGCGACCGGTCATAAGCAGTTCGAGTGCGCGGCCGCGCCCCATAATCCTCGGCGCGAACCAGGTGGTGCCGCCATTCATGCCGATCGCGCGCTGGGCCCGGTGGTCACCAACCTCGATGTTGTCGGCGCAGAGGCGGATGTCGCAGGCACAGGCGATCTCCCAGCCGTGTCCCAGGGCCCAGCCGTTGACCAGCGCTACGACTGGCTTCTTCAACTCGCGCAGCGAAATCAGGAACGGGTGGTGGACAGTGATCGAGGAATCGATGCCGGGGGTCGGCTCCATCCCGTACAGGTCATCGCCGGAGCAGAACGACCGCTGACCGGCCCCACGCAGGGTGACCACGCGGATGTCCGGGCGAGCGGCTGCGAAATCGACCAGCGCCTGAAGCTCGCGCAAGAGCCGATAGGACAGAGCGTTCAATCGTTCTGGGCGGTTGAGTGTGATCGACAAGACGCCGCTGTCGGAGATGTCCCAGATGGTGACTTGCCACTCGCCGTCGGCTAGCGGAGCTGGAGTGTCGGGCCAGGATTCTTGAGTCGACATGGAGAGACCTTTCTTAAGGGCGCAGCGCCGCACCGGGAGGTGGTCGATGGCAAGTGTAGGGCGGCGCGTGAAGGGACCGTAAAACCGGTCGCGATCGGGCGAGGCGTAACCGGCGTGCGACGGTGTCGCTTCGGGCGGTGCGTACACTGAATTTGTGATGATCCGGCCGAATTGCCGACTCCACGTGCGGATGACCGTCCGGTCAGGCGTCCTGTTTGCTGTGGCGGTCTTGGTGACCTCCGCCGCACTGGCGTGGTCCGGGCAAACCGCCGCGTCGTCGCAGCGAGTGCTGTCCGTGACCGCGTATCCGACCGCAATACCGGCCAGTGACGGCGTCTCCAGGGTCACAGTTCGGATTCCAGCTGCCGCCGCCGGCGACGAGTCGCGTGTCAATCTGTCGACCGATCGAGGGGCCTTCACAGCAGCGAGCGGTCCAACAGAGATCAATGCCCCGCTCTTTGACGTTGGCAACAACACACTCGGCGCCTCCGTCAATCTGGTCGCCGACGGACGGACGGGCGACTCGGTCGTAATCGCGCGTGTCGGCTCACTCGTGGACAAGGTCACGATCCGCTTTGTCGGAGAGCCGGCCGCCCTGCGGGTCGAGCAACCGGTGGACCAGGCGCGCCTGAGAGCCTCCGACCAGCACATCATCAGGGTCGTCGCCAGCGACGAGACCGGATTCAGAACGCCGTCGGCAGATGTGTCGTTCGAGTTCCTCGCCGCACCTTCGGGAGCGCTATTGCGCAGCGGCGCGGATTCGTCAACGACGGGTCTGTCGGTCTCCACCTCTCAGAGCGGGGAAGCGCGGACCTGGCTGTTTTCCGAACCGGGTGAGGTGCGCATCCAGATATCGAGCGGATCTGCCTCAGTCACATTGGAGTTGCAGCTCTACGGCGACCCGACCACTCTCAGGCTGGTGTCCCTGGCAGGTTCGGCGATGGAGGCTGGGACAGCCGGAGGTCCAGGCTCGCTGCAAGTCCTCCTGTCAGATGAGCGCGGGCAGGGTGTGCCGAACGAGCGGATCAGGTTCTTGCCAGAGGGCGGACTGGTGGTGGCGTCGGACGGAGACGGCGAGACACTGGTCACGGACGACTCAGGGCGGGCTCGTGCGCACCTCGACGCCGCAACGGCTCGGCTGGGAGTGAGGACGTTGACCGCGACCTGGAGACGGGGCGATCAGGCGCTGAGCGATGCGTTGGAAGTTCGAGTGACCGGTCCACCCATCGCGATGTACCTGCGCGCCCGACCGGCGCTGACGGAGCTGGAAGAAGTGCTGATTGAGGAGTTCGCGGCCTCAACTCGGTATCGGTTGGAGGCGGAAGTTGTCGACGAGCTGGGACAACCGGTGGCCGGGTCGTACAAGGTTCGCTGGCGTCCGTTGATCTCGGAAGCGTCGGCGCAGGCATATCCCGACGTCAGCTTGACGCAGGACGGCATCGCGCATGCCATCTTCGACCTACAGCACGTGGATGGCGCACCGCAGACCGAATCGACGCGCGCTCAGGCCTGGCTGATTGCGAAGGCCCAGGTGAACTCGAACGGGATCATCGCCGATCTCCTCGGCGACGGGACACCCCTGCGCGCGAGTTGGAACAACCTGATCTGGCGCGGCCCGGCGACCACAGTGAGAGCGGCGGTCGCGGATATCGAACACGTCGTCTCGGCGGCCTGGAAACGCAATCCTGACGGCGGGTGGCAGGCCTGGTTCACGGCAGACGTCCCGGGCGCCGTTGACTTCTCACTGGAGCCGGGAGAGAACTTCCTGCTCGTGCTGCGTTCCGGCGCCTTGCTCGAACACGCTGAACGTCAATAGCCGGTTCCCGCCCTAGAGTGAATCTGTGAGACGTTGGACAGCCGTCGGCGTTGTGCTTGCCGCGTGCGTGGTCGTCTGGATGACGGCGTCGGCGCAAGCAACCTCTGAATGGATCGTTTCATCGGACGGGGACGGCGGCGCGGGAACGCTGCGCGGGGCCATCCTCGCGGCGAACGCGTCCGATGGCGACGATGTCATTCGTTTCGCCTCGGCGATGACGATCCGCCCGGAGTCTTCGCTGCCGGCGCTGGAGGACGACGGGATCACGATCGACGGGTCGTTCGGAGAGGCCTCGCCGGATGTGACGCCCGCAGTCTGGATCGATGGCTCTGGCGCCAGGGATTCGGCCGGCCTGGAGATCATCTCCTCGCGCGGCGTCGTTCGGGGGCTGGGGATCATCGGATTCCAGCGATACGGCATCGGCGTGATCGGCGCGGCGGCGACCGGTGCCGTGATCGAAGGCAACTGGCTCGGGCTGCGCGCGAATGGTCTGCCCGCAGCCAATCGGCTGAGCGGCGTAGCAGTGATCGGCGGAGCGGCCGGCGCTGCAATCCGGGACAACAGGATCGGCGGCAACAGTGATGAGCGCCGGACCGGGCACGGGATTGTGGTCGGAGGTGGCGGATCTGTCGAGGTCAGAATCGAAGGCAACGTGATCGGCATCGCGCTGGACGGCTCAGCCGCGCCGAACGACGACGGGATCCTGATCGTCGACTCCGCGCAGGCAACGATTCGAGACAACGCGATCGGTTACAGCAACGTAGCCGGCATCGAGTTGCGCGAGACGCGGAAGGAGGTTCGGGTCGAGGGCAATCGAATCGGGGTCCGGCGAGACGGCGCTGCCGCCCCGAATGACATCGGAGTGTTCCTGGGTCCCGGTTCCTCGGAGGCCAGAATCGGTGGTTGGGGGGTCAACATCATCGCCGCCAATCGCGTCGGGATTGCCGTGGAGCAGGGCGCTCGCGAGGCGTCGATAGCGAACAACTGGATTGGATTGGTCCCGCTCCCTGGAGTCTCGACTCCTCGCGCGGCAGACCTGGCCGGGGCGCTGATCCGTCCGAATATCGAGCGCGGCATATCGATCATCGCCGGCGCGGCGGTGATTCTCGTCGAAAACAATCACATCGCGGCGGGCGAATACGGGATCCTCGTTGGCGACGCTGCGACCGCGCGTATCAGCCTGACTCGAAATGTGGTCGCCGGTTCGCGGCAAGGTGTGACAACTGCCGCGATCGATGTCCGGTCCGGCACGGAGATTGTGATTGGCGGGGGCGACGAGCCGTTCGGCAACCACGTGTGCGGGGCTGAGTTTGGCATCCGCATCGCCGACACCGAGGAGCCACTGGTCGGGTTCAACGCGGTTGGCATGGGAGCCGCGAGCCGGGTGACGTTCGATAGCGACGCGCGAATGCAGTGGGGCATACGGCTCGAGGATCGGACTCTGCGAGCGCAGGTTCAGCGGAACCACATCGCCGACGCGGGGCGGGCAGCGATCTCGGTGGTTGGCGATGGCGCACAGGACAACCGACTGTCTCTGAATCGGTACTCCCGGAACGCCGTCGACATCGACCTCGGCGCGGACGGCAGGACGGAGAACGATCTCCGAGACCGAGACCGTGGCCCCAACGGTCTGCTGAACGCTCCGACGATTGACGAGCACGACGTTCGACAAGTCAGCGCGAGCACCTTCAGTTCCACGTTTGGCGGAACTGCGACCCCTGGTTCGTACGTTGATGTCTATGAGTTGAACGGCGCTCGTTGGGACCGGATCGCCCGGAGCCAGCGCGCAGATCATCGAGGCCGATGGAGCGCCCGAACGCTGGAGCTGCCCAACGCTCCGATTCGAGCGCTTGCGATGACGGCGGCCGGTTCTACGTCGGAGTTCTCATCCCTCTACCTCCCATCACAGCGAGTGCGTCTGCAGTCAGGCACGAACTACATCGCATGGACCGGTCCCGATATGCCGATTTGGGAAGCGATGTCACCAATCCTGCGCTGGGTAGAGACGGTCTGGCGCTGGGATGCCCAGGCGGAGAGGTGGAAAGGCTGGTCGCCGCAGATCTCGGCCGACGCGGCCGGCCGCAGCAGCGCCCTTGGCCAGGTGCGGACGGGGGACGTGCTGCGTCTGGGCCTGTCGGATCGGCCGGGTCGAACATACTTCGTCCCCGCCGGGGGCGAAGTCATGGAACCGATCAGCGTCGACCTGGCCCGCGGGTTCAACCAGATCGCCTGGCTGGGCGGCAAGGTCGGTGCGCTGCAGATGATCTCCGACGTCGACCACCGACACCCCAGCCTGATCGCGTCGATCTGGCAATGGGACGGCGAGGGCTGGGAGTTGATCTGGCCGCGATTGCGAGGCGCCTGGGATCCGGGGGTGTGGGGGTTCTCGACCCTGTGGATACGGGCGAGCGGCAGCGGAGAGCTGACCCTGCCCTAGGCGCCGTCGTCGCCTGAAAGCGTCTCTACGGCGACGAGCACAACGATCGCCCGATCGCCCTCCTGGGCGATGCGAAGCTCACCGCGAAATGCGGGGTTGTCGGCGTCGCGGAAGGTAATGAAATCGACGCCCGCGCGCTGAGGATCGGCGGTGACGCGCCACGGGTCGGTGTCGAGTTTGGAGCGGAACCAGTTGTACAGGTCATCGGCACGCTCGCCGGTGCTCTGCCAGCCGACGATCAGCTCTCGTCGAGTTTCGGTATCGGTGAAGGCCGAGCCCAGCAGATCGAGGGCCTCGTGTTCGGGGAAGCTCGGCGGCAGCTCGTCAACCATCGCCTGGACGCGAACGTCAGAGATCGCCGTGCGATCGGACTGGATCAGGTAGTTGCGGAAGAGCCGCTGCGCGGCGAGGCGCTCGTCGTCGTCATCTCCGCCGCACGCCACGGTCACCAGCATCGCGCCGAACGCGAACAGCAGGAGACTGAGTGCGAGGCAAAGTCTTGAGGCTGGCTGTCGGCGCATCTCGCCTGAACTTCGTTGGGTATGGGGTGGACGGTGGGATTCGAACCCACGAATACCAGGGCCACAACCTGGCGCCTTAGGCCTCTAGGCGACGCCCACCGCGCTGAACGAGCGCGCCGAGTCGACCCATGCGGTTCGAATCCGCGCCAAGTCAGAGTATCATCGCCCCTTCGCCCCGGATGTCAACCAGGTCAAGCGATGCGCTCAATCAACAGGGCCGCGAGGCCGAGGAAAAACAGGAAGCCAAGCATGTCCGTCGCGGTGGTGACGAAGATGCTCGCCGCGAGCGCCGGATCGGCGCGGAGCGCTCGCAGGATCAGTGGGATCAGCAGTCCAAACAGACCCGCGACGATCATCGTGCCCAACATGGCTGCGCCGACCGCGACGCCCAGCCAGGGGTTGTCCTGCCAGACCCAGCCGACCGCGCCGACGAGGAGGCCGAACGCGATCCCGGACGCAATCCCGATGATCAATTCCCGCGGCAGCACGAGCCGCGTGAAATGGCGGTCGAACTCGCCGAGCGCCATCGCTCGGACGGCGAGCGTAGTCACCTGCATACCGGCGTTGCCGCCCTGTCCGGCGATGATCGGCAGGAAAATCGCCAGCGCGGCGACCTGGGCCAGCGTGTTCTCGAAGGCGGCGACCACGGCGGCGGCGGCGAACGCAGTGGCGAGATTAAGCATGAGCCATGGCAAGCGCCGCCGGAGTGCGGTGGCGACCGGCGCGGTCAGGGCCTCGTCGTCAACCAGGCCGACGAGTCGATACATATCCTCGGTCGCTTCTTGCTGAGCGATGTCGAGCAAGTCGTCGGATGTCGTGACACCGACGAGGTGGCCGTCGGCGTCGAGCACCGGCAGCGCGTGCAGTCCGTAGCGCTGGAGGATTTGCAGGGCGTCTTCCTGGTCCATGTCGGTGGTGACCGTCGGCCCGATCGGTTCCATCAAATCGCGCAGGGCGGTCATCGGCGGTGCAAAGACCAACGAATGCAGTCCGATCGAGCCCAGAAGCACACCATCGGTATCAACGATGTAGACCGTGTCGCGCACGGTCGGCGCCGGTGTGGTCGCACGCAAGAGGGTCAACGCTTGCTCGGCGGCGAGATGCGGGCCGAGGACCATCAACTCAGGCGCCATGATCCCGCCGGCGGAGTCGTCGTCGTGTTGCAGCAGCGGTCCGACCAGCCCCGCCTTGGGCAGGCGATCGAGTACCACCTCGGCGTCGTCCTCGGGAATCGCATGCAACACATCGGCGCCGAGCTGCGCGGTCGTCTGGTCAAGCGCCGCTGTCAACTGGGGGAGCGCGACATCGGGCGCGACGTGTTCGAGTTCCTCGGGCGTGAGGAAGGGAAGCAACTCCGCCAGCGTGTGCGAGTCGATCCGGTCCAACAGTCGCCGGCGTTCATTGCGGTCAAGCGCCGCCAGCGCGTCTGCCTGGTCGGCGGGATGGAGGTTGTGCAGCAGCGCGGCGGCGGTTGCCAGTTCGCCGGCGTCGACGCGGGCAACGACGTCCCAGACCGCGGAAGAGGGCTCGGCGCCCAGGTTGTCGCCGCGAGAGGATCGCGCGTGCTGGCTGGGTGTGCGTTGAGCCATGGTCGAATCCGCAACAGGCAAGCTGGCCGGGACGGGCGTAAGCTGAGACCGTGCGCCCGTAGCTCAGCGGAGAGAGCACCAGGCTTCGGACCTGGGGGTCGGGGGTTCGAGTCCCTCCGGGCGTGCCAGACCGCGAAACACCCACTCAGCCTCAGACTACAATCGCGTTCCAGCGCCCGCGCTGTCGTGCGGTACCTTTCAGGGCATCTGAGTTGCTGTTCGGCGTTGGGAGCGGATGATGTTCATTGCCTGGTTCACGGAGCGCCCGTATCAGGATCCGCAGGCCTCGTGGTGGGGTCGCACCGGACGCCGACTCACCGACCTGGACTCCTCCAACGACGAGTATGACCCGGTGCTGGGCGCCAACCTCTATCACCGCTACCTCGACGAAGCGGTCGCGGCGGAAGAGGCCGGCTTCGACGGCATCGTCCTGAATGAGCACCACTCGACGCCGTTCTGCATGGGTTCGGTAATCAACGTCGAGGCCGCGATTCTCGCCCGCATCACTCAGCGAGCGAAGATCTGCCTGCTCGGCAACATCCTGCCGATCTGGGACGATCCGCTCTGGCTGGCCGAGACGCTGGCTCAGATTGACATGATCTCGGGCGGGCGACTGATCACCGGCTGGGTGCGAGGCACCGGCCGCGAATCGCTAGCCCACAACTCCCAGTCTCCGTACAACTGGGAGCGATACCAGGAGGCGCACGACCTGGTCGTCAAGGCCTGGACCGACGCCGGACCGTTCCGCTGGGAGGGCGAGCATTACGACTATCGCTACGTGAACCCGTGGTCGAAGCCCTTGCAGCGGCCCCACCCGCCAATCTGGATTCCCGGAGCGGTCTCGCAACGAACCGTGGCCTGGGCGGCTGAACGACGCTATCCCTATGTGATGCTGGCGACACGGCTTGCGCCGACCCGAGATTCATTCGCCTACTACGACAAGATCGCGGCCGAGTTCGGCTACGAGGCCGGACCTCAGCACCGCGGCTACCTGTGGAAGGTCCACGTGGACGAGACCGAGGAGAAGGCCGAAGAGGTCGGACGCAAGTATCTCACCGGTCCGGGCAACATCTTCCTCGAGGGCTCCCGCGGCGATGTCAAGCGCCATATCCAGAATCTGCCGGGCATGATCGACCGTCGACGGCTGTTGCCGACGGCCGGCGTGCGACATGTCGAGCAGTCACGCGGCGCCGGCGAGGTCAACCCGGACGACTACAAGCGACTGACGCTCGATGCCGCCGAAGGATTCGCCGAGACCGAGGACACGTACCGCGGGTTGGAAGAGTCTTACAGCATCATCTCGGGGACGCCGAAGACGGTGATTCCGAGGATTCGACACGTGCTTGAGTTCATTCGGCCGGGAAGCATTTGCTTCTGGGACGGGGACGGCTCGATGTCGCACGAGGACTCGATGCGCTCGCTGCGATTGATGGGCGAAGAGGTGCTGCCCGCAGTCCGCGAGATGGCCAAGGAACTCGACCTGCCGGGACCGTTCGATCTGCCCGACGACGCGGACCCGGTCGGTGTATCGCCCGCCGCGCTCTCCACGATTGGCAGCGGCGGCTGACCTCGCCCGTTTGACGTCCAACGGCTGACCTGCCTGACCTCCGTGGCCTCAGCCCAAGCGATTGTTGTACCTGGGTAAACCCCCCTCTCGACCCGTAATGCGCGGGTTGCTTGCGCGTGTGCGTAGAGCGCAAAGTGCAAACAATGCGTGTCGAGAGGACCGGTTGATGCAGGTCGCGATAGCTCGGCGACGAATCGCCGCTGTGCTGGTGGCGCTGTCGATCGTCGCGGTCGGTTGGTCCGCGATCGGGGCGCAGGACCCTGAGGTGCATCGATTCTTCGGCTTCCTTGGCGACATAACGATCGATGGTGAACCGGTTGGGCCGGGCTCGACGATTGCCGCCCTCGTGGATGACGAATTGGTGGCCGAGACCGCTGTCAACGCGGCCGGCGCCTGGATCCTCGACGTCGAAACAGCAGTGTTCGGCGGCGGCGACTGCAACCTCACGTTCGTGGTCAACGGCCTGCGGGCCGAGACGGCCTGGGATACGTGCACGATGCGCGTGCGTCTGGCGCTGATCAGTCCCGATGGAGCGACCACGACAGACTCCGAGTCCGATGCACCGCCGAGCACAGCCTCCGACCAAGCGGACGATTCGGCCACGGAACCTGCCGCCGACGCTGAACCCGATGTTGCAGAGGATGAGCTGGAGGAGGAGATCGCAGAGCCGGAAGACGACGGCGGCCCCGCTCAGTCCGAGGAACTCGTGCGGCCCAGGACGCCCCTCACCGGAACCGGCGGCGTCCTGGAAGAGGTCGGCAGCACGAACTGGGCTCGTACCGCGGCAGTCACCGCGGCTCTGACACTGATCGCCGCTCTGGCGGCCCTGCTGATCAGCCGACGCACCGACGGCCGGACGTAGGACGATCGTGCGATCGATAGCGCATAGTTGCAAGAGGATGCTCGATTCGCTCGTGACCCGCGCCGTAGTCCGACTCCGTTTCCTGCAAGTCCGCGGATCTGATCCGGGCTTCGGTTCCAGCTCCGGTGCTGCCCCCCCGCGATGGCGGTTGCTGCTGGCCGTGATGGCGGCGTGTTTGATGCTGGTACTCGGCGCGGTGAGCGTCGAGGCTCAGGAACCGCAGCGCGAATTCAGCTTCACGGGCCGGGCCACGATCAACGGCGAGCCCGCTCCGCTGGGCACCACCATCGAGATCGAGGTGAACGGCAAGATCATCGGTGGCGGTGAGGTGTCCGGGGACAATGGCAAATGGGTCGTCCAGATCGATGCGGCCCTGATTCAGGAAGGCGTCTGCGAGGCTGTCTTCTACGTCAACGGTCAACCGGCCGACCGGCAATGGAATCGGTGCGCGGTCGATATTCGGCTCGAGGTGGGTCCGGAAGTGGGGGACGAGGCCGAAACCGAGGATGCTCCCCAGATCCAGGTCGATCCGGACGAACCCGATCAATCGGATAGCTCGGACGAACTGGAAGAAGCAGAAGAACCGCCGACCGAAGCGTCGGCCGATGATCCGGACGACTCCGCCCCGAAGGTTCAGCCCCGTTCGCCCAGGACCGGAACGGGCGGCCTGACGGCGGAGGAACGTCAAACCAGCTGGCCGCTTGCCGCCTTCGTCGCGCTCGGCGCGTTGGCGCTGGCCTCGTTTACCGTCGTACTGGTCAGGCGACGCTCCGTCTAGTCGTGTCGATAGCGTCACGTCGAGCGAGTCGCCCGGCCGAATCATCCATACCGTTCGAATGCTTCGCGCATTGGGGGACGGATGGCCCGATTCCTCTCGTCGGCAGACTGGAAGTCCTGCTACGCTGGATTGCGAGTTTGCTAGCAACCGACGAGATTATCGACCAGAGGAACTGAGCGCCCATGCTACTGGTGAGCCGCAAGGAACAGGAGAGCCCGGAAGCTCTCATTCGCCGCTTCAACAAGATGGTGCAACGTGACGGCGTGTTGCAGGAAGCGCGGCGACGACGACGGTTCATCAGCAATCGCGAGAAGCAGCGCCAGGCCGAGCGCCGCGCCGCGCGTCGGCGTCGACGCGCGATGGTCAAGACGCGCCGCCCACGCATGAGTCGCTAAACCGAACCCTGAGTTGATTCCGCTTTACTGAACGCTCACGAGGGCCTGACCCTGGCCTGATGTCGCTGCGTACGCTCAACCTTGAGAATGCGAGACGTAGCGAAGGGATCCAGCGTTGTGGCGCCAGTCGACAGCAGCGGTCGCACGGTTCTCGTCGTCGATGACGAAGCAAACATCCTCGAACTGTGTTCGCTCTATCTCGAACGCGACGGATTCAGCGTGATTACCGCCGCCGACGGCGAATCGGCGTTGACGGCGGCTCGAGAACAACAGCCGGATCTGATCGTCCTCGACCTGATGCTGCCGAAGAAGTCCGGTTACGAGGTCACCCGCGAGCTGCGCGCCGATCGCGGTCAGATCCGCGACGTGCCGATCCTGATGCTGACGGCCCGATCGGAGGATGTCGACCGCATCGTCGGTCTGGAACTAGGCGCCGACGACTACCTGGGCAAGCCGTTTCACCCGCGCGAGCTGACGGCTCGGGTGAAGGCGATCCTGCGTCGAGCGGCCAAGTCGCCCGGTCGCGTCAATGACCACCGTGCCGCTCGGAGCCGGATCGCCGTTGGTCCCTTGCAGGTTGACTGGGATCGGCGGGAGGTGACGCTGAACGGATTGAAGCTGACGTTGCGCAACAAGGAGTTCGAGCTGCTCAGGCAACTGGCCGAGTATGACGGCATCGTGCTGACGCGGGAGCAGTTGCTTGAACAGGTCTGGGGCTACGAGTACTTCGGCGAAACGAGAACGGTTGATGTGCATGTCAACCAGCTCCGACGCAAGCTCTCGCCCGACGGCCGCGACCCGGGCGTCATGATCGAGACGGTGCGCGGAGTCGGATACAAGCTCGTGGCGACAGGCGGATACTCCCCACAGTGACGGGCGGATATGGCCTGAGGCTCTTTGCCGGGTTCGCCGGCATCGTGCTGGTCATGGTGATCGTGTCCGCCGTCGTTTTTTTCTCCCTCTTCGGCGGCTATCGCGACGACATCGACCGCTCGGAGCTGCGCACCGCAGGAAATGCCCTGAGCGTCGAGATCATTCGGATCCTGCGCCGCGCCGCCGAGTACGACCGTGAGCAGTTGATCACACTAATCCGGGAACAGGCCGAGCACGCCGGGCTGATCGTCATCCTGACCGACGGCGAGGGACGCGTGATCCAGGGATTCGAGCCGGCTCGCGGGCTCAAGGACGAGCACATCGGGATCGGATACGCGGGCATCGCGCAGAAAGGCGATGCCTCAGGCTGGCACGATATGAAGCTGCACCTTGCCGACGAATGGCGACCCTCGCTGGTCCGGGTCCTGATTCCGCCGAATGCTTCCGGCCGAGGCGACAGCGGCGTGCTGATGGCCGTCACCTTCGGAAGCGAGCGCAGCTTCGGCTCGCTCGACGAACTGATCGGCCGCCTGATCGTCTCCGGGTTGGCCGGACTCGCGGCTGCAGTCGTCATCGCGATGGTCCTATCACGCCAGTTGATGCGCCCATTGGAGGCGTTGACCGGCGTCGTGAGACGCTTCGGCCCCGACCGCTACGACATGCGCGCAGCCGAAACCGGACCGACTCAGGTGCGCGAACTCGCCTCAGCCTTCAATGCGATGGCCGACCGCGTTTCGGACAACGAGCGCGCGATGCGCGGATTCATCGCCGACATCTCGCATGAACTGCGCACCCCGCTCACGTCGATCCGAGGCTTCGTCGAAGCACTGCGAGACGGCACCGTCTCTGATCCGGAGCGACAAACCTCATCGCTCGAGGTCGTGCATGAGGAGACCCAGCGCATGCTGAGGATGATCGAGCAGTTGCTCGATCTGTCCAGGCTGGAGGCCGGCGAGACCAGACTGCAGCGATCGTCGATCGATCTGCAGGAACTGTTTGGCTACGTAGATGCGATGTTCCGTTCGCGAGCCGAAGAGCGGGGCGTCGAGCTCAATCTCCACATTGAGCAGGATGCGCCGGCGGTTGAGGGCGATTACGATCGGCTGGTCCAGGTGCTCAACAACCTGCTCGACAATGCCCTGCGCCACACGTCTGAAGGGTCGGTCTCGATCAGCGCGAGAAGCGCGGAGAACGGGCTGCAGATCGCGGTGGTCGACACAGGGGAAGGCATCGCGGCCGCCGATCTCGATCGGCTCTTCGATCGTTTCTGGCAACCTGAGTCGAGAACGGGTCCAGGCGCCGGCCTGGGCCTGGCAATCTCGCGGGAGATCGTCAGGGCGCACGGTGGTCGCATCGCCGCAGACAGCGAAGTAGGTGGGGGAACGACCATCACCATCTGGTTGCCGGCGACCTAGACCTCTCCGCGGATGAGGCGTCGGCCAATGCTGCGCTAGATTACGGAGCGCTGCGCTCGTCGCGGCAATCAACGGATCCCACGCAGCGTTGAGGCCGGCAATCCATGCTCTACTTCCAGGCGGTGCTTGGGATCGTCCTGATCATCGCCGTGGCCTGGGCCTTGAGCGAGAACCGCCGCGCGTTTCCAGTGCGGACCGCGGCGGCGGGACTGATCGTTCAGTTTGCGCTCGCTGCCCTGCTGATCAAGGTGCCGGGTTCGCAGATCGTGTTCGAATGGATCGGCGACGGCGTTGATGCCCTGGTGCGCTCGACCGAGGCCGGCACGACGCTGGTGTTCGGTTACCTCGGTGGCGCGCCCCTGCCCTTCGAGGAGTCGTACCCGGGCGCGGCGTTCGTGTTCGCGTTCCGCTCGCTCCCGCTGGTCATCTTCGTCGGCGCGTTGTCGGCCGTCCTCTATCACTACAAGGTGTTGCCGCTGATCGTCCGCGGCTTTGCCTTTGTCCTCAGCAAGACGCTCAACATCAGCGGAGCGGCCAGCTTCTCGACCTCCGCCAACGTCTTCCTCGGCATGGTCGAGGCGCCGCTGCTGGTCCGTCCGTACCTGCAGACGATGAGCCGCTCCGACCTGTTCATCGTCATGACCGGCGGCATGGCGACGATCGCCGGTACCGTCTACGTGTTGTTCTCGGTCATACTCGACGGAATCATCCCTGATCCGGCCGGTCACTTGCTGACGGCGTCGATCATCAGCGCGCCCGCCGCGGTCGTGATCGCCCTGATCCTGATCCCACGCGGGGACGACTCGGTGGACGAGACCACGGTCGAGTTCGCTCAGCTCTACGACAACGGGATTGACGCGCTGACCCGCGGCGCGATCGACGGGCTGCGCCTGCTCGCCTACATCATTGGCATGTTGATCGTGTTCGTGGCGCTGGTCGAGCTGGCCAACATCATCCTCGGCGCGTTCCCCGATGTCGACGGCGCTGAGCTGACCCTCCAACGACTCTTCGGCTGGGCCCTGGCGCCGGTCGTATGGGTGCTGGGCATCCCCTGGTCCGACGCCGTTGACGCCGGGCAACTCCTGGGCACGAAGGTGGTCCTGAATGAACTGGTGGCCTACATCGACATGTCAAACCTGCCCGACGGCGCGCTGACCGAGAAGAGCGCGCTGATCATGGCCTATGCGATCTGCGGATTCGCCAACTTCGGCAGCGTTGGCATCATGCTCGGCGGACTTGCGGCGATCGTCCCGGAACGCCGCGGCGAGTTGGCGCAGCTTGGTCTCAAGTCGATCATGGCCGGCACCATGGCGACCTGCATGACCGGCGCGATCGCGGGTCTGCTCTTCTGGTAGTCGTCAGTTGAGCGCTGGGCCCTGCGATACGCTGCGGGCCATGGACCCTCGGCAGCAGTTGACCTTACTCGCGGCGACGATGACGCGTGACGCGTTGATCGCGAACGGCGTGTCGGACGTGCGGTTCGAACCGCCCACGCCCAGTTCGCTGACTACCATGTTCCGCGCGAACGATGCGGATGGCGTGATCGCCGCCTGTCCGTTGTATGACCTGCTGGCGCTGCAGTTCGACGGCGCAACGCTTGCTCGCAAGGTCGAGCTCGAGGAGCGGCTGCACGCCTACGGCGCTCGCGACGTGGCGCTCTGGATTCCTCCGGGCGCACCGCTGCCCGAGGATGCCGACCATGCCGCCGGCCTCGTGGCCGACGCCGCCCGCGAGTTGGACGTCGGCGCAAAAGGCGAAGTCACGTTCAAGGTTGATGTAGCGGTGCGCAAGACCGGCAGCGAGGGCTCGTACATGAGCGTCCTCGGCGGGTTGTCGCAACAGTGGGCGCGGTTCACCAACCAGGTGATGGGCGAGTACCAGCTCGACTCATCCAACATCCACCGCCTGCCCGAGGACGAGCACCAGATCACGCAGATGGTCGACTTCCTCGTCCTCGTCGCCAACGGGATCCGCAAGGACGGCGTCGTGACCACGGTCAAGGGTGAAGACACTTGGCGCGTTCAACGACTGGACGGCGTTGAGGAGCCGATCGTGATCTGCGCGCCGCCGACCTCGGTCGCGGACGGCCGTACGGTCCGACGACTGATGCGGCGCTCACTGCGTGAGGCGGAGGAAGCCATTGGCGGAGCGAGCGGCTTCCGTATCGCCGCGATGATCACACTGGCGAACAGCCTGGACCGCGAGTTGGTGACAACCGCGCTGCGAGGCATCGATCCGACATTGCTGGCCGGCTGGGACTATATGCCGCTCTTGGTCGACGGCCAGAGCAGATCGCTGCTTGAGCCTGCGCCGCCGCTGATCTGATGGCCTAGGCGCGCTCGACGATCGTGACCTGGCCGCTCGCGCCGTCGACTCTGAGCAAGTCTCCGGAGCGAATCTGCTGCGTGGCCTTCTGCACGTTGACGACCGCCGGGATGCCGAACTCCCTTGCGACGATGGCGCCGTGACTCAGGACGCCGCCGATTTCGGTGACCACGGCGGCGGCGAGCGGGAAGATCGGCGTCCAACCTGGATCGGTGAAGCGGGCGACCAGAATCTGTCCTGGAGTCAGCGCTCGACCCGTTACCGCCGAGTCGGCGACATGCGCTCGGCCTTCTGCCTCGCCAGTTGACGCGGCGATACCGCGCAGAGTCAGCGGCAGATCGAGGTCGGATTCCTGCTCCGGCGCCGTTTCAGCTTCTACTGAGGCTGGTGGTTGCTCTCCAGTCACTGCCTCGGCGCTACCGATCGGATCGCCGAACCGGTCCCGAAGCGGCGGTGCCTGCGATTTCTCCCACTCCACGAATTGCAGACGTCGCCGTCGAATCCGGCTGCGCATCCGGGCAGCAATGGTCGCATCACCGGAACGCCGGGTGAGCGTCGCCAGCTCGTCGAAGAGGAGGAAGTAGACGTCGTCGGGATCGTTGAGCAGATCGCGCTCGATCCAACGGGTCGCCAGCGTCTTCCACAGGCGCCGCTGTTGCAGCGAAAGCTCCAGCAGGCTGAACTTTGGGTTTTCGCGCAACGGCTGCAAGCGCCGGGCCTGCCTGATCTGAGCGTTGAACAGCATCCAGCGGAAGCGACCGAACGGGTGTTGACTGAGGTGCTCGCGGATTTCCGCTTCCGCTTCCACGCGGGTTGTCCGTTGCCGCTCGATCAGTTCGTCCGGGTTGTTGCGCTCCGGATGAAGCACGTAGTCGCGGAATGTGTCGAGGATCAGTTCGGGTTGCTCGACCCAGCGAGGCTCGGCAGCCTCCAGCTCCCCGGCGGCGCGGTGCCCGTACTCGGCCATGAAATCGTCAAGCTCATCGCGCAGCCAGGCAATCGAGCCGGGCAGCTGGTCGCTGTGGACCGCCCGCCAGAGACTGGCCGGTTCCTCACGTCGTACAAACTCGGCCGCTTCCGGACTCGCAGCAGTCCGTTGTGCGACGCGCCGCAGCGCGATGTTGCCCTCCTGGGTGCGGACACCCGGCAGGCCCTGCAACACCGACAGCACTAGATCGCGTCGGTTGGATCCCAGCCATCGATCGGTCGCCCAGAGCAGGCCCTGCGCGGCGCTGAAGACGGCAGCTTGCGCTCGCATCAGGAACACGGTCTGTCGATCGCTCTCCGCGCTCGATTGCGAGAGCTCCCGGAACATCTCCCGGTCGGACAACGCGTCGATATCCAGTCCCTTCAGCCGGTCCCGCTCGTCTTCGCAAGACTTGCGCTCTACCGGCCAGCGTTTGGGAAGCTGGTCCTGATCGCGCAGCCAGCGGATCATGTATGGAATCTCCCGGACCATGGTGAGCCAACGGATCTTTGTCGAACGCTCGCCGTTGCCGCCCGGCCGGACCACTTCGGCCGCTTCGGGGCCACCCACCGCTTCGAGGAAATGCGTACCCGTCAGGCCCAGTCGCTCCTGGATGATCTCCATCATCAGCCCGATGTTGAAGTAGGCGTAGCCGTCGTATAGCGCGACGAATCGTCGGCCCTCGCTCCACTCTCCCCAGGGCGCGTGGAATCCGCGGTCCAGCGCGTCGGCGATGACCGACCAGCTCAACGGGGTCATGACGTTGGGGATCACCTCGCCGGCGTTGGCCCGTGACCAGCGGTCGGTCGACTGCGGAGCGTGGGGCAGTCCGCGGCCCGGGCCGCCGCCCCAGGGCAGCGGTTCGTCAATCAGTCGGGCGTCGGAGGCATCGATGTTGCCGGCCCCGTAGGCTCTCCAGCGAACGACCGCCGGTCCGCCGAGCGTGCGCTCGGCTTCCAGCAGTTCCTCGCGTACGGCGCCGAGCGTGTCGGCGTCGCCGTGATCGGCCAGGCTGATCGGGCCTCGCCTCGGTAGTGAGATCGATCTTGGCGCTGCGCCCTCGAAATCGATGCGCAGCGCGCTCAGTTCGCGTCCAAGTGGATCCTCGGACCAGGCCAGCCCGCCCGCGTGTTCGGTTAGCGTCGCGTTCATGATCTCAGCATATGCTTCGGCGCGTGCTCGGATTGGCCGATGTTGCGCCAACTCGAACGAGTTCTCGCGCCGCGTGGAATCGTGTAAGCATGACCACATGACTGAACGACCGTTGCTCCCCGGCAAGGCGCCACCCGAAGTGCTCGCAGCGCTCGATGCGATCGCGGCCGCGGAGGTCATACAAGGCCCCGGCGCCGGGAGGGACGCTGCGATCGTGGAGTTCGGCGGGCAAGCACTGGTGGCGACCTCCGATCCGATCACGTTCGTTGATGCGGATGCCGGCAAGCTCGCGGTGACCGTCAACGCCAACGACATTCACGCGGTCGGCGCCGAGCCGCTCTGGCTGCTGGCGACGATCCTCGCTCCGGTCGGCACGACACCGTCCGCGCTTGAAGCGCTGCTCCGCGATCTGCAGTCCGCCTGCGCCGAGGAAGGGATTGCACTGGTCGGCGGCCACACGGAGGTCACCGACGCGGTCACGCGCACGGTCGTGTCGTGCGCGTTGATCGGGCGGGCCGCGATGGACTCAGTCATTCCGTCAGACGGCGCGCTCGACGGCGACCTGATCATCCAGGCCGGAGCGGCGGCCGTTGAAGGGACGGCGATTCTCGGAAATCCGGACCTGCTCCAGACTCCGGGAATCAGCATCGCCAGGGCCGCGCGAACGCTGCGCGAGGTGAAAGGCGTGCACGCGATGCACGATGTGACCGAGGGTGGGGTCGCGACGGCAGCGCTCGAACTGGCTGAAGCGGCCGGCCTCTCACCGGAGCTGAGGTTCGACGACGTCATCTGGCTACCAGATACGTTACGTGTCTGCGAAACGCACGGCCTGGACCCGATGGGACTGCTGGGCTCCGGGACGTTGTTGGCTGCGATCTCGCAGGACACGGTCGACCGGGCGCTGTCGGAGTTGTCGCGGGCGGGTGTGCAAGCATCGGCGATCGGGCGGGTGAGGGCAGGGATACGCGCTACACTCAGTCACGGCGGCCAGACGATGCCGCTTCCGCGCTTCGTGCGCGATGAAGCGTTGCGGGCACTCGATGATGTCCGGCGCTCAGCACAGTGACGTGGCGTCGATCGCGTTCGAGCGAGCCGGTCGGCAGCGGACAGGAGTCGATGTGAGCGCACAACCGGCCACCGTGGGACAGCTGAAGGACTCCGGTTACCAACCGCGAACCGTCCGAGCAGAGATCCGCGACAATCTGATCAAGCGGCTTGAGGCGGGCGGACCGCTATTCCCGGAAATCCACGGCTACGAAGATACGGTCGTCCCGGCGCTCGAGAACGCGCTGCTTGCCGAACAGGACGTGATCTTCCTGGGCGAGCGCGGACAGGCCAAGAGCCGCATGATTCGCGCACTGACCGGGTTGCTCGACGACGAGATTCCCGCCCTGGAGGGCGTCGAAATCTACGAGGAGCCGCTGGCGCCGATCTCCCTGGAGGGCCGGCAGAAGGCTGACGAACTCGGCGACGACGCGCCGATCCGCTGGATCTCTCGCGGAGATCGATACGGCGAGAAGCTGGCCACTCCCGACATCACGATCGCCGACCTGATCGGCGAGGTCGACCCGATCAAGGTGGCCGAAGGCCGCTACCTCTCGGACGAGATGACCATTCATTTCGGATTGATCCCGCGCACCAATCGCGGCATCTTCTGCATCAACGAATTGCCCGACCTGGCCGAGCGCATCCAGGTCGGACTGCTCAACATCATGGAGGAGCGCGACGTCCAGATCCGCGGTTTTCGCGTGCGGCTGCCGCTGGACGTGCTGATTGTCGCCTCGGCCAACCCCGAGGACTACACCAATCGCGGGCGAATCATCACCCCGCTGAAAGACCGCTACGGCGCGCAGATTCGCACGCACTATCCGTCCGAACTCGAGACAGAGCTTGAGATCGTCTCCCAGGAAGCCGCGCCGATGGCCGCTCCGGGGCGCAACATCAACACTCCCGACTACATGGCTGAGATCGTGGCCGAGATCGTCCGACTCGCTCGTCGCAGTCCCGACGTCTCGCAACGCTCCGGTGTTTCGGTGCGAGCTTCGATTTCCGGCTTCGAAACCCTGACCGCGAACGCGATGCGCCGGGCGATTCTCGCCGGTGAGGACCAGGTCGCGCCGAGAATCTGCGACCTCTGGCACCTCGCTCCGGCGCTGCAGGGCAAGTTGGAGCTGGAGACCGTCGACGAAGGCGCGGACGAGAAGGTGATCGAGAAACTGATCGGCGGCGCAATCGCCGTCGTCTTCGGGCGCTACTTCGAACTTGGCGCACTGGAGCCGGTGATCGCGCAATTCAAGTCAGGACTGGCGGTCGAGGTCGGTGAGGCGCTCAAGGCCGGCGACTACGCGGCCATCGTCGCGCGTGTCGAAGGACTCGATGAAGCCCTGCAGCCGTTGAACGTCGGCGAAGATGCAGCGTCGCTCGCGGCCGCCATCGAGTTCCTGTTCGAAGGATTGCATCTGAACAAGCGGCTGAACAAGGACGTCGTCGGCGGCAACGTCTTCTACCGCGCCTAGACTGCCTGCAATCCTCCCTCTCCCCCCGCGAAGCGGGGAGAGATGCCAAAGGCAGAGGGGGGCAATCCAACAAGGGAACTGCCCATGCCCACACGATTCCGATACTCGCAGTGGGATGGCACTCAGGACATTCCCGCGCTCGACGCCGACGATGTCCTGCAATCACTTTCAGACGATCTGCTCTCCTTCGGAGACCTGCAGCAGGCGCTGCGCAACATGATGCAGCGCGGCGTGCGCATGCCCAACGGCGATCGCACCGACGGCATGCGCGACCTGCTTCAGCGTCTTCGACAACAGCGGCGCCAACAGCTCGAGCGCTTCGACCTCTCCTCGGTATTCGACGACATCCAGCGCCAGCTCGACGAGATCCTCGATCTTGAACGCGACACGCTCGACGATCGCCTGGACGACGTCGGGCCACGGCCGGAGCCTCAGCAGCCAACCGATCAGCAGGATCAATCTGCTCCCCCCGAGGGGGGGAGTTCCCGCGAAGCGGGTGAGGCGGGTGACTCAGATGCTGGCCAACAGAGTGGGCAACAACAGGCCTCGCCGCTGACGGAAGACGAAATGGAGCGCCTCAAAGAGGCCTTGCGACAGCGGCTGGAGCGCAAGCAGGAACAGATCGATCGTCTCCCCGAGGACGCGGCCGGCCAGGTCAAGGAGTTGCAGGAGTACGAGTTCGAGGACGACGAGGCGCGGCAGAAGTACGAGGAACTGCTCGAACAGCTCAAACAATCGATGATGAATCGCTTCTTCCAGGACATGAGCCAGATGATGTCCGACATGTCGCCCGAGGACATGGAGCAAATGCGCGAGATGATGCGCGATCTCAACGAAATGCTGGAGCGGCAGCGGCGCGGCGAGGACCCGCGCTTCGACGAGTTCATGGACAAGTGGGGCGACATGTTCGGCGATGACCCGCCGCAGTCGCTCGACGAGTTGGTCGAGCAGATGCAGCGTCAGGCCGCGCAGATGCAGAACCTGATGTCGTCGCTGCCCGGCGACATGCGCCAGCAGCTCGGCGACATGATGCAGCAGCTGATGGGCGAGATGGGCATGGAGCAGGAGCTGGCTCAACTCGCGCAGAACCTGGAATCGCTCTATCCGATGCGCGATCTGCTCAACCAGTACCCCTTCCGCGGACAGGAAGAGATCGACCTGCAGGCGGCGATGTCGCTGATGGGCGACATGCAGCAACTGGATGAGCTCGAGCGGGCGCTGGAGCGCGTCCAGTACGGCGGCAACATCGATGACATCGACCCCGATCAGCTCGAAGAGCTCATGGGTGAGGAAGCTCGAGAAATCCTCGAGCAACTCAAGCAACTGCTTGAGCTACTCGAGGAAGCCGGCTACCTCGAGAAGAAGGGCAACGCCTGGGAACTGACGCCGCGGGGTAACCGGCGAATCGGCGAGAAGGCGCTGGCCGAGATCTACGCCAACCTCAAGCGGCAGAACTTCGGCAAGCACAACGTGCCCGAAACCGGCCGTTACGGAGACCGCGCCGACGATACCAAGCTCTACGAATTCGGCGACCCGTTCCATCTCAATCTCAAGGAGACGATCTCGAACGCGATCCTGCGCACCGCCCCCGAGGGCGGACCGCAGGTGCCGGTCAACCTGACCCCTGATGACTTCGAAGTCTTCCGTTCCGAGACGCTGACGCAGACGGCGACGGTCGTGATGCTCGACCTCTCCTGGTCGATGGCGCTGCGCGGATCGTTCCAGGCGGCCAAGAAGGTCGCGATGGCGCTGAACAACCTGATCCGCATGCAATATCCGCGGGACTCGCTCTATCTGATTGGGTTCAGCGCCTACGCACGCGAGCTCAAGGCCGACCAGCTTCCGTACGTTCGCTGGGACGAGACCGTGCTGGGCACCAACATGCACCACGCTCTGCTGATCGCGCAGCAATTGCTGGCCAAGCACAAGGTCGGCACACGGCAGATCATCATGATCACCGATGGTGAGCCGACGGCTCATCTCGAGCAGGGGCGTTCATACTTCGCGTACCCGCCGTCTCCGATCACGATTCGCGAGACGCTCAAGGAGGTGCGTCATTGCACGAAGAAGGACATTGTGATCAATGTCTTCATGCTCGACCGCAGTTACTACCTGAAGGAGTTCGTTGACCGCGTGGCGCGGATCAACGGCGGCCGCGTCTTCTACAGCCAACCCGACGAGCTCGGAGAGTACGTCCTACACGACTTCGTGACCCACCGGCGAAAGACGCTGACCCGCTCCTGAGTCGTCGTCCCGCGTCGTCGCCTGCGCGCAACGCCTACGCGTCGGACAACCCCAGAACCAGGTCGCGCAGCGTGACCAGACCCAGAGGGTTGCCGTCGTCGTCGATCACCAGCGCGCGGGATACGCCAAACTGGACCAGCAGCCGCACCGCGTAGCGCGCGAGCATGCCCGAGCGCACCGTCAGAGCGGGCTTCGACATGATCTCGTAGACATTGACCCGTTGGGGAGCGCGATCCTGCGTGATCACGTCTCGTGCCAGGTCGCTCACGGTGACGACTCCCAGTTCGTCGTTGCCGTGCCGCCGGTTGACCACCAAGGAACTGATCTGCAGCCGCTTCATCGACGCCATCGCCTCGGCTGCCGTCGCCAGCCCGTCGATCGTGTGCAGCTCCGTGCCCATCACGTCGGACACACGGAGCACCGGTTGGTCCTGCCGATCGGTCATATGGCTTCTTCCAACTCTTCCATCAGCCTCGGCAACTGCGTCGAGAGGCCGACCGCGTCCTCGATCGTGATTTGAAAGGCCACGCCATCGCCATGCTCGCGATTCATGTCGCCCGCCTCCGCGATTCGCTCGAGGATGTCTCGCGCCCGCGACTCGGCCACCAGGAACAGGATCATGTCCCGCCGTGATGACAGGTCTAGCCCCAGGAACGTCTTTTCGGGCTGCAGTCCCTCCCCGCGCACACCGCCGATAATCGTGTCCCCTGTCGCGCCGCCCGCCCGCGCCGCATCGATGACATCGGTTGTCTTGTCGTCGCCGACCAGGGCGACGACCAGCGCCAACTTCATAGCTCGACCTCCTGTTGTTCTTTCCGCCTGCGCCAGCGTTCCACCCAGTCTGCACTGATTGCATAGCCTAGTACCGTCATGATCGGGAAGACACTGGCGAACGCGATCAAGCCAAAGCCGTCAATCAGCGGGCTCCGGCCCGGTATGTTGGCAGCCAGTCCCAACCCCAGCGCCGCGACCACCGGTACCGTCACGGTCGACGTCGTGACGCCCCCGCTGTCGTAGGCCAGCGGGACGATCGTACGGCTGGCCAGGTACGTTTGCACGATGACGATCACGTAGGCCCCCACGATGTACCACGGCAGCGGCGTGCCGGTCACGATCCGGAAGCAGCCCAGCGCCACGCCGGCGGCGACACCCACCGCCACGGCGAGCCGCAGCGCCCAGGCCTTCACTGCGCCGCCCGACACCTCCTCGGCCTTCAAACCGACGGCGATCAGCGAGGGTTCGGCCACGGTCGCCGCGAAGCCGATTGCCCCCGCGAAGAGATACACCAGCCAGTAGTCTTCCCAGCGCACGGCGCCCGCCACCGTCCGTGCCTCTTCCGTCAGCTGCCGCGCCATCGTCTCCCCGATTGGGAACAGTGCCTGGTCCAGCCCGATCAGGAACAGCGCCAGTCCCAGCAACACCATCACCGACCCGGTGACGATGCCCGCGATGTTGAGCGGCTTGCGCCGCAGCACCACCACCTGGAACACGACAAGGATCGCGATGATCGGCGATACATCGCGAAGCGTGTACAGCAGGGTTTCGCCAAACAATGCGAGAGCATCCAGCATCAGGACACCATCCCGTAGCCCAGCACGCAGATCATCGGCGTGAGGCTGGCAAACGCGATCAGACCGAAGCCGTCGAGCATCGGGTTGCGCCCACGGATCGCGGAGGCCAGTCCCACGCCCAGCGCCGTGATCAGAGGCACTGTGATCGTGCTGGTCGTCACCCCGCCCGAGTCGTAGGCCACACCCACGATCTCCTCGGGCGCGAACACCGTCATCAGCATGACCAAGATGTAGCCGGCGATGATGAACCGGTGAATCGGCCAACCCTTGAGAATGCGCAGCACCCCCAGGACGATGGCGAGACCGACGGCGACCGCCACCACCACGCGTAGTTCAAGCGCGTACCGGTCCTGAGCAGCCTCGCTGCGGCCGATGAACCTCGCTTCCGCCGCCACTTCCGCCGCCTCGCCCGCCACGGCGATCAGCGCCGGCTCGGCGACCGTCGTGCCGAAGCCGAGCGAGAAGGCGAGGGCGAGCAGCCAGAAGGTGCTGCCCTTTTGCGCCATCCCCTGAGCCAGCGCCTCGCCGAGCGGGAACAACCCACTCTCGAGACCCTGAACGAACAGCGCCAGCCCGACGATCACGCACACCAGGCCGACCGCCACCTCGACCACATCGGGAAACGGTTGGCGTATGACGACCACCTGGAACAGGACGATCACGGCGAAGATCGGAAGCAAATCCCGAACGGCGCCGAGGTGCCGCTTGGCCATGACCAGCGCGAAGTTCAACAACTCGGACTCCTCGCGCCTGGGTGCACAGGATCGATGCGCCCGCACAGCGCGCCTGCGCAATGCGCATCGGCAAGAGACAGGTTATGCGTCCCTCGGCGAAGGCAATCGACCGGCCTGGGACACGGGAGTGCGTTGGTCAGCCTGCGCTCCGAGCCGCACCGCTCGATGCTTGCCACTGAGTCCACCGCTTGGCAAACATCTTCAGGCCCGCGCGGTACGCGAACCCCTGGATGAGCACGTTTCCGAAGAACACGCCGGCGAAGTATCCGCCCAGCACCAGGAAGATGACCGCGAATACCTTGGTCCAGCCGGGAAGGAAGAGGATCATCAGGATCGACAGCCCGGTCGCGAGCAGGATCCCCGTCCAGGCGGCGAGGTGGACGTAGAGACCCTCGCGCTTGCGCTTCGCGTGGTAAATCTGGGCCAGATCGCGGTCAATCTTGTCGACAGCCGGAGTGCGCTCGGTTGTCTCGCCACAGACGCTGCACGAGTCTTCATTCCCGAGCGGAGCAGAGCAGTAGCCGCAGAAGCGGCCGATGTTCGGAGCGTTGCCCGCCCGTATCTCGGCAATCATCTCGTCCAGCTCGGCAGAGAACGGCACCTCGCGAGTCGGAACGAAATCTCCGTCGCGAAACGTGGGCTGCGCAATCGACGGCGCGGATTGAGTAGACATCGTGTCTATTGCGGCCAGTCGGCCGGACGGCGTCCCGGCAGCCAGGAGTAAATCTGGACCAGCACGCCGCCGGTGTCGCGCGGGTGGATGAAGAACTGGTTCCACTCGAAATCGGAGTATGGCTCGCTCAGCGGCTCGATGCCCATCTCCTCGCGCACAAACTCGCAGGCCACGTCGGCGTCCTCGACCTCGACCGTGATGTGGTGCATGCCCGGGCCGCGCTGGTCGATGAACTTCTGCACGAAGGACGACTCGTCGAACGGCCCGATGATCTCAAGCCCCACTTGCCGCCTGGGGAAGTGAAACTGGGAGACGCGGAAACCGCCCTCGTTAGAAACGGTCCAGTGATCAAGCTCGAGTCCGAAGAGCTGGCCCCAGAACTTGGACGCGGCCTTGGGATCTTCGGCCGCGATTGCGAGGTGGTCGAGCCGCACCCAGCCGAGACCCTTCTGGTCAGCCATGTCCTCCCTGCTCCAATCGAGACCAGCTTAGACGACGGCTGCCACGCTCCAGATGTCGCAGGAATGACGAGATTCGGACTTCCAAGTATGTTGCACAGATGCAAGCGAACGACATCATCTTCGTCGTCAACCCAAACTCGGGACACGCTCTGCATCCACGGACCCTGACGGCGCTGTGCCGCGCGGCCTGCGACCAGAGCGGTCGCACCGCGGAGGTGATCGCGACTCGCACGCCGGAAGAGGCGACCGAGACTGCCCGCCAGGCCCACGAATCGGGAGCAGCGGCGATCTTCGGATGCGGCGGAGACGGCACGCTGTCGTCAATTCTGCAGGGCCTGCCCGTCGGCTCGCCGACTGCGCTGGGCGCGGTCCCGCTGGGCACGGCGAACGTCTGGGCGTACGAAACGAACCTGCCCATGACGCCGATGGCCGCCATCTCATCACAACTGGCGGCCCTGGAAGGCAGGCAGGGCAACTCGATCTGGATCGACACAGGACGAGTCTGGTCGACCCAGGCAGACGACTCCGTCGTCTCCCAGCGTTTCCTGCTCATGGCGAGCTGGGGTCTCGATGCGGCCGCCGTGAACGGAATCGCGGGTAGCAACCGGCGATCGGGGATGAAGCGGATGCTCGGCGAGCCCGCCTACTTCCTGTCCGCGGTGCAGGAAGCGATCGGTCGCAAGGCGTGGCCGATCGCGTTCAGCCTCGACGGCGCTCCTCCTCGCACCGTTGAGGTTGGACTGATGACCGTCGGCAACACTCGGATGCTCGGGACCTGGCTGGAGGTCAATCCGAAGGCCAATGTCGTCGACGGCGAACTCGACCTGTTGATGTTCAAGGGCGCGCCCTGGCGGGCGCTTGCGCTCTCACCCTTCGCTCGTCACGGCTGGTTGCCGCACGGGCCGGGCGTCTCCAACCACCGCTTCCGCCGGCTCGAAATGACCCCGCTCAACGAGACGCCGCCGATGCAGATCGACGGCGAAATCGGCCCGGCCACGGCCTACGCGATCGACATCGAACCGCAAGCCCTCAAGGCACTCTGCCCGGTGCCGACCTCGGAGGTCCTGGGCGGCTACGGGTAGTCCCGGTCCTAGTTCTGGGCAACAGCCCTCACGGCGACGATCCCGCCTTCGAGCGGATCCTTGACCTGGCCGACCAGACCGGGATGCACCGTCGGACGGTCGAAGTTGATCGAGGCCAGATTGTCGACGTATGCGTCGTACTGCCGCTGCCGCAGCGTCTTCAGCTTGTCGACCCCGGCCTGCAGATTCTCGACGCCGCCGGCGAGTAACACGATCAGCGCCTCGCGCTCGGTCGTCGACAGCCGCATCTCCTGGACCAACGATGCTTCAGCGCGCAAGAACTGGATACCCAGGCGCTTGTCCGCCTCCGGCTTGAATCGCTCGTACCACTCAAGGTGGCTGAGCCCATAGGCGAGGTGTCTGCGCGAATCCTCCGCGATCTTCGCGAACATGTCGCGCTCGACCTCCGTCTGCGCCCACTCCGAGGCCGACTCAAACAACGTCACCTCGTAGCTCTTGTAGACCACGTCGAGCGCGATGACGAGATCAGTGAACGTCAGGCCCTGGTACCAACCTCGATAAATCTGACCCAGCGGCGCCTGTCCGAGGCCGCCGCCGTTGATCAGCGCGCGCTTGCGCAAGACTTCGACCTTACGGCCCGCATCGAATGCCTGGGTTGCCAGGAACAGCTTGACCTCGTGAAAGCCGTACGAGATTTCTTCCAGCCAGCGGCCGATGATCTTCTGCTCGACCAGGCCGTTGTTCGAGTAGATCGTGCAGATTTGCCCGATCGCGCGTTCGAGCTCCTCCGGGAGCTCTTCGAGGCCGTTCTCCCAATCGAGTTCGATCGCCGGAGTCCAGCGAGCCTTGATCGCGTCCTCGTACAGATCGACGGCGTTCTCCGACCAGACCTCCGCCTTGTCGAAGATCGAGTATCCGGCGGCCATGATCTGGCCGGTCGTCTCGGTTCCGCGCGGCGCGTCGTTGGGCAGCTCCCAGCTGTCCGGCACAATTCCGTAGCTGCCAATGTTGATGTCGCGCAGGCGCAGGCCGTCTGGCCCGGGCGTCGCCTTGAGGCCGATTTCGGCCGGCGAGTTGAAGATGTTGAACGGCGCCTTGGCGAAAGGGTTGTCGGGATGGTCCTCGAGGAAGTCGAGCCACCCGTTGAGCTTCTCTTCGCTGAGCTCGCCGCGAGCGAGGTTCTCGACCTGCTTGTCCGTGGCGGCGGACTCTTCGATTCGCTCGATTAACTCCTCAGACCAGCCGGCCTTCTTGGCGCGCACCTTGGTCGTCGTCGACAGTTCCATGGTCCAACTCTTCCATCAAAGGGGGTTCGGTCCGCATCGCGCAAACGCGCAGGGCGCCCGCGAAGGGCGCCCCGAGGTGGATGCTCCGCATCCCGCGAGACTAGTTGTTCTCCGCCACAAGCTCCCGTACCTCGGCCCCGAAGCGGTCGGAGCGATCCAGCCCAATCACTTCCAGCCGGTGCGCATACTCGACGAACTGCTTCTTGCGCATCAGCATGACCATGTTGTAGCCCTCGTCGAGGTGCTCAATGCCGCCGCCCGAGAGGATGGCCAGCGCTTCGCCGGTCAACGGGTTCGTGGTCAGCGAGGTCTGCTGCGACTGAGTGAGCAGCGCCTCCTGCATGTCGAGGATGTGGTGCAGTTCTTCCTTGCGCCACGGCTCGTTCTCGACGGTGTACTTGAGGTGTGTCACACCAAACGCGAGATGGCGCGACTCGTCCTGTGCGGAGAGTCGGAAGATGCGCTTCTCAGCCTCGTTCTGGGCGATCAGTTCGCCCATGCGGAAGAGAGTCTGCACGAAACCCTCGCCAACAAGGTGCAAGAGCGCCGTCATCTCAGTGAAGTCATCGGAGCTCAGCAGCTGCACCGCACCGATGCCCGCGCCGGACATGCCGCCGCCGTTGATCAGGATGCGCTTGCGGAAGACGTCCAGGTGACGCGCCTCGTCCATCAGCTGCGTGCCGAGGAACAACTGCGACTCGAAGAACTCGGGGTGAATCTGCTCGAGGAAGCGGCCCGGCACGTCCGCCGCGATGAACTCCACCTGCGTCAGGAAGGTGCACAGCGTACACATCGCCCGCTCGAGGTCCGGGGACAGGTCATCGATCGTGTCCCAGGGAATGTCACGAGCCGAAGACCACTGACGCTGCAGCGCTTCCTCGTAGAGCAGCATCGCCGACTCGGTCCAGACATCCGCCTTGTTCAGGTGCTGGACGCTGTTCGAGGGCGAGCGCGGATCGGCCGCCGCGCCGCGCGGCGCCCACTGGCGCTGACGCGCCTGGTCGCGGTCGTCAACGCCGTAGGACATCTGGTTGATGGTCTCCAGCGTGAGGCCCTTTCGGCCGGTCTCGATCTCCATGCCCTGGTCGGTATCGACGTTGAGCCAGTCAAGGTTGATACCGGGGACATCGTGCTGAATCGTGGCCATGGAAAAGCTCCAGTGGGATAGCGGGGTCCGCCGCCTGTACGTTGAGCGCATGGTACATCAGACCGCTGGTCGGCGCAGCCGACAAGGCCGCGGATACAATGTTGGCATGGCACTCCTCCCCGTCACGCTTCGTCGTCGGTTGCGCAGTTCAGGGTTCACTGAGGATCAGACCGACGCGCTCGACGAAGCGAGTGAGGCGACGGCGGAGGCAGCCCGGAGCGGTATGGCCAGCGAGGCCGGAACCAACCAGCAGTTCGCGGCCCTGCTCGACGAAATCCAACGGCTCCGTACGGATATGTGGCGAATGTTCGGCACCATGGCAGCGCTCATCTTGGCTGCTACCGGCGCAATCATCGCCGCAATAGCGGCGTGGGGCTGACCGACTCCTACACTCCGACATGTGCATCTGACTCGGCTGCAGCTCTCCAACTTTCGATCCTGGACCGAGCTTGAGCTTGACCTTGATCCCGGTATCACGCTGATCAGCGGCGCCAACGCCGCCGGCAAATCCAACCTCGTCGAGGCGATCTACATGCTTGCCTCTCTACGCTCGACCCGCGCCCAGACCGAGGGTGAGCTGCTGCGTTGGGATGCGCCCCAGCCGCAGGTGATGCGTGTCGTCGGGACGGCACAGCGAGACGGAGAATCGGTCGAAGTGGAGATCGCGCTAGCCGCCCGCGAGGGTGGCAACGCCGGCGACGCCCGACGGCGCAGCGGCGCGCCACTGACGTCGAAGCGAATTCGCCTCAACGGCGTGGCGCGGCGAGCCTCGGACGTGCTGGGCGCGATTCGCGCCGCTCAGTTCACGACACTGGACATCGAGCTGCTGACCGGCGCAGCAGCATTGCGCCGCCGCTACCTCGACGTGGTGGTTGGACAGTTGCAGCCGTCCCATGCCGGGAACCTCAGTCGTTACCAGCGAGCGCTGTCGCAGCGCAATGCGCTGCTCAAGCGCATCGCCGAACGTCAGGCCGCCGAGGCCGAACTTGCGCAGTGGGATGATCTCCTCACGACGGCCGCCGAGCCAATCTGGCAGGCCCGCGCGGACGCGTCGGCGGCGCTCTCGCGCTTCGCATTCCTCCGCCACGAAGCTCTACGCGCTCCGGACGATCCTGCCGAGGAGCTGAGTCTGACCTACGTGCCCGCCAACGAGCAGTCGCTGGATCAGTCGCGAACTCGAGATCTCGCCCGAGGTTCGACGAGCGTCGGGCCGCATCGAGACGAGCTGGAAATCAACCTCGGCGCACGACCAGCGGCCAACTTCGCTTCGCGCGCGCAACAGCGAGCAGTCGCGCTCAGCATGAGACTCGCCGAGGCGGACTATCTCGCTGCGCAATCCGCAGACTCGCCCATCCTCCTGCTCGACGATGTCTTCAGCGAGCTCGACCCGCCTCGCCGCGAAAGAACGGCGGAGGCGGTGTCGGACGTGGAACAGGTCATCCTGACGACCGCCGACCGCTCAGCCATCCCGTTCGAAGCCTCCGGCCTGGCTGCATCCGTTGTGATCGCCGACGGCCAGATTAAGCAGGCTCCGCCGCGTCGCTAGGGCCGTATTCCTAGGGTCGCGGCAACGGCGTGCGTTGGCCGCGTTTGCAGCGCCGGCACCTCCAGACGATCGTCATGTGTTCGGAGTGTTCTTCGACCTTGCAGGCCAGCGCCCCTCTCTGCGTGTGCTTGCGGCTCGGACATTTCGGGTTCGTGCAACGGATCTCATGCTCGCTCGTCATGCGCATCTCCGGTCGTTCGTTTCGCCTCTTCGCTTACGGATTCGCTGTGCGGTCGTCATCGATTGATGCCAGCCGGCCCAGCGGCGTCAAGTGACCCTTGAGCCGGCTTGAGGCCGGCACCTGCTGATCGCCGTTCTGTCCAGCCTCGTCGTCATCGTCACCTCGCAGGACGCCGAGCTCGTGGTCGAATCGCGCCTGCTCCACGCGCCACTGGCGGTGCCGCGAGAGCACCTGTTCCGCGTGCTCCTCGCCGATGTACTGCTCCAGGTACGCACGCTGATCGAGCGGATCGAGTGGATCGTTGAGCCGCGCTCGTCCGTGTTCCTGCACGGCGATTCGCTGCGCCGAGGAGTACGGGTCGATCCAGACATCGATGTCGAGCGAGGGAATCTGGGCCGGCTCGACGCAGATGGTCTCGCGACGCTGGACGCGCCCGTTCGTGCCCTTGGCGAACACCCAGATCGGGGCGCCGAAGCCACCTTCGGAAAGGGGCTTCGACATCACTAGCGCCATGTTGCGCAGCATCGTGCGGACGGCGCCGATCTGCGCCCGCTTCAGTTGCTGGACCTGCAGGTTCCTTGAACCCAACAACAGATTGAGCGTGTGCGGCTGGGTGTTCGGGCCGATCTCGCCGCGCTCGACCGCGCCCGAGTCCGGCGCAGCCGCGAGCAACTCATCGTGCGACATGCGCATGAACTCAACGAAGGCCGGATCGACGCGGAACTCAACGCGATGCAGCGAGGCGCCCGCGGGCAAGGACTCCGCCGATGCGGCCCCCGGCGTGACCTCCAACCGGTTCCCGTCATCGTCGGTCTGATAGCTGCCGTTCGCGAGCCGAATCCAGTAGAGCGGAATCGCGGTCTGCTCGGCCAGATACATCCCCAGCGAGCGCTCGTAGTCGTAGCCCGGTTTCGCGCGGTAGATCCCCTCCATCGTCGGCTCCCAGCGGCGGAGCATATCTGGATGATCGTTCACGTCGGCCTCGGCGATCGCGAACGGCGGCATCTCGTACGGATGCGGGTGCGACTTGATCAGCGTCCACTCGTGCCGGGGCTGCTCGCCCGCGCGCTGGACACGAGGCGTGTGACCCTCAAGTGCCGCCAGTTCGTAGTACTCGTGTCGAGTCCAGAGCGAGACGACGCGTACACGTTCGCCCCAGCCGCCGCCCGAGGGTTCCTCCGGCAGGGGTGCATCAACCCCGCTCGCAACAGCCAGCGTTGGATCGCCGGCGATGGCAGTCATGCGAAGTTCAAGACCATCCTGCTCACGCAGCCGATTGCGATACTCGAACAGCCCGATCTCGTGCACGACTGCCGCAATGCCGAGCCCGTTGCCGCTGCCGTGGTCCTCCACGAACGCGAACTGGTCGGGACGAATCACCGCGACGCTCCACGGGAATCCGGATGCAGCCCGGCGTCGACGGTCGCGGTCGCGGCGGCTCTCTTCGGTCTCGATCCAGGGAAGAGACGGACCGTCCTCGGATCGTGAGCGCCGGAAGCGGCGACGATCCTCCGGATCCTGCGGTCGCGAGCCGCGCTGCTCTCTGGCGGGCAACGTCGGCAGATGTTGCGGAGCCATCTGCCAGTGCAACACGCCGAAACAGAGGCAGACCTGTCCGTAGCCGAGGTCCGCCTGCAGCGAGAGGTGCGACCGCTCCTCAACCTGGCGCAGACCTTGCTCCAGCACATGCTCGAGGTTGTCGGCTGCCTGCCGGGCGGCAGGCGAGTCGTCCGGCGGCTCGACGTGTACGCGCAGCGGATGTTCGGTGACCCGCTGCCGCAACTGCGACCACGTCCGGCGCGGCAGATCGGTCTGCCAGGGCTGAGCCTGCAGATGCGGTGCGTGGAACTTGGGATCGGTTTCTCGAGCGTTGTACAGGTGAGACTCGCGGTGCCGGATCCGCTCATGCAGCGCGGAAAACCGGCTCAGCACACCGAGCGGCGCGGATCGTCCGCCACCGAGTTGCCCCAGGATGTGGTTGAGGTCGGCCTCCGACAGCGTGGTCGCCAGGATCGCCCCAGCCGACTGCGGCTCAGCCGACGACATCTCGCGCAAGGTTGTCATCATTCGGACCCTTTCCAGCCATCAGCGCTGTTCGCATCCGAGCGCGCGAACAGTACGGATGTTCTTGAAGAAGTCCGATTATGAGCACCTATGAGCGGCTTTGTCAAGCACGGGTTCTCTTATCCACAACCCTGCCGGTGCCCGCGGGTAACACAGATCACACACGACGCCGCGGATCACCCGCCGGGTGAGGCGTCGTCAGCCCTCAGCCTCCAGTTCGGCAGCCAGCGCCATCACCTGTTCGATCAGCCGATCGGCGACGATCGCACCGCCCTCGCCGTTGATGTGAATCGTCGGCGTGCGGCGCACGCCCACCTCCGAAGCGGCGCGGTGCTGACCGTTGACGAGATCCAGGTGTGTCTCATCGTCCAGGCATTGCGCGAACTGCTCGGTGTCGAGCTCGAACGCGGCCGCCATTGCTATCGCGCCTTCGCGGCTGAAGTCCTGTGTCGTCATGTAATGGTCATGGAAGTTCCACCACTTGCCCTGGTCGCCGCCGCACTCCGTTGCCAGCGCCGCAAACACCGATGGCTGCCCGTGGTTGAGAATGTGCCGATACTCGAATCGCGCCAGACCGGTGCGAACCAACTCTTCAATCACGCGCGGCTCAACCTGAGCCGCGAACCGGCGGCAGTTTCCTCAAAGAAAATCTGAATATTCGGTGATCACGATCGCCGCGTCGGGATCGCCGATCGAGTTGCGATTCGCAATCAGGCCGGCCCGATGACCCGACTCGATGATCTGAGCGACCATCGCCCCCTGTTCCGGCTCCTCATGCCCAGCCTGCTCAGCCTCTGTCTGGTCGGCAGCCGGCTCGGCCTGTTGCCCGGACTTCAGTTCGGCCTCCTGCTCGGCCTCCGGTTCGGCCTGTGCCTGAGCGGCTGTCTGTTCGCGCTCGGCCGACGGCTGCGCATGCGCCTGATCCTGCGCCTGATCCTGCGCGTGGTCCTGCGTCGATTCGCTCTGGCCCGCCGCGTACGACGTGGCCGATTGCTCCTGTTGCTCGTGCTGCTCTGATTGCACGCTCGCCGCCGATTGCGGCTGCGACGGCGGCGCGTCGTCACCGCCGGAGGAACACCCCGCGACCAGGAGCGCGAGCGCCGCCGCGATCAGTCCGATCCTCGTCATGGTCAGCCTCCTTCTTGCCCCTCTGCAGCTTCAGCCGCCTCGGCAGCCTGGTGGACCTTGTCGAGAATCGCGCTCAGCGACCGTCCGCCTGGCTCGCCGTTCACTCGAAACGTCGGCGTCCCATTGACGCCCTCGGCGAAGCCCTGCTGTTGCATCTGCAGGATGCGATCACGGTGCTCTTCGTTGTCGATGCACCGCGAGAACTGGGCGATGTCGAGACCCTCGCGCTCGGCGATCTCGATCGCCCCCGCCCGCGTGAATGTCCGCGCCCGGCCTTCGAGCAGGTACTCGTCGTGGAACTCCCACCAGGCCCCCTGGTCGCCGGCGCATTCCGTCGCCATCGCGGCAAACTCCGAGGCCGCGCCGAAGATGATGAAATGCCGGTACTCGTACCGTGCCAGTCCGGTGCGAATCGCTTCTTCCATGATTTGCGGCTCGAACCGAGACGCGAAACTCCGACAGCTCGGTCACTGGAAGTCCGAATACTCGACAATCACCACCGGCGCGTCCGGATCACCGACCGAGTTGCGCAGGTACGGCAGCCCCTCGCGATGACCGTAGTCAATCTCACCGACCTCGGTCACGCCGGCGATAGGCTCCTCCGCCGAGGGCGCTTCCGCCTGCACAACCTCCGCCTCGTCCTGCTGTGCTTGTTGAGCCTGCTGTTGCTGCATGATCGTCGCTTCGCGCTCAGCGCGCTCGCTGCGCGGTGTCTCGGTCGAGACCGGCTCTCCCTGCTGATCGACCGGTCCGCCGCCCGATCCACAGGCAACGACGACGCCCATCCCAACCGCCAGCACAACCAGCCACACATAGCGCCCCATGCGTCGAGAGTACTCCAAACTCCCCCCGCTCGCGGTCGCGAACGGCGTCACTCCGCTGTGTCCTCCAGCGCTCGTTCGACCGCCTCCTCGATCGCCTCAAACGTCGCATCGACCTGCTCACCATCGACGAACACCGTGGGTGTGCCCGCGACTCCACGGGACTCCCCTTCGGCACGCGACGCCATCACCGCCGGCACGCTATGCCCCTCGTTCATACAGGTCACGAACTCGACGTAGTCGAGTCCTTCGAACGTGATCTGCCGGCGTAGCCCCGCCTCCGTGAATAGCGTCTCGTCGCCGGCCATGTAGCGGTCATGCAGCGGCCAGAATGCGCCCTGATTGGCAGCGCACTCGACGACGTAGGCTGCGAAGTCCGCCGCGTCGCCGCGAACCGGGAAGTGACGGAAGACGAACCGCGCCTTCCCGGTCGCGACCAGTCGCTCGACGATCAACGGCTCAACCTGAGCCGCGAACCACTGGCAGCCGCCTCAAGTGAAGTCACCGAAGTAGCGGATCTCCACCGGCGCATCCGGCTCCCCGAGCACATGCCGCTCCGACCTCACACCCTTGTGCACCCCCACGATCTCCGCAGGAAGCTCGTCGACCGGTTCCGCATCCTCAACCTCCTCCTGCGCTTGCTGAGTTTGTTGCTGCTGTTCAACGTCCGCGACGGACTGTTGAGCCTGCTGAGCCCGCTGGGCCTGCTGGGCCTGCTGCGATTGTTGGACAGGCTCAGCCTCAACCGTTTCCTGTGGTGCCTGCGCGTCTTGCTGCTGAGCGACGGTCGCCTCACGTTCAGCCCGCTGCGACGTCGCCGTCCCGGTCGGCTGCGCCTGTTCACCCGAGCCGCAGGCGGCCGCAAGAGTCACCAGGCTCAGCGCGACCAGCAGTAGAAGCCGTGCCACATCAACCTCGCAACCGCGACATCTCATCGCGAAGCTGCTGCAGACCCATGGGGCCCAGATCCAGCGCCGCCTTGTGGAAGCTCTTCAGATCGAACTCGTCGCCCATCGACTCTCGCGCCGCCTCCCGAGCCGCCAGCCATTCGCGCTCGCCGACCTTGTACGAGATCGCCTGACCCGGCCAGCCGAGGTACCGATCCACCTCGCTCGCGAGCATCTTCTCGGGGAAGAATGAGCGCTCGATCAGGAACGGCAGCGCCAGCTCCGGTGTCCAGGTCTCGCCGCCGTGGTATTCCTCCCGCTCCGGAATCGGCAGTTCGAGGTGCATGCCGATATCGATCACCACGCGCACCGCGCGCAGTGCCTGGCTACTGAGCAGACCCATGTAGAACGCCGGATCCTCGAGGTAACCCAGCTCAGCCATGAGCCGCTCGGCGTACAGCGCCCAGCCCTCGACGTAACCTGATGTCCCGGCAAGCAACCGCTGATACCGCGTCAGTTGATCGCCCAGATACCGGGTCGTGCCAATCTGTAGATGATGCCCCGGAACGCCCTCGTGATAGCAGACCGAGAGCTCGCGCCAGAGGGGGAAGCGAGTCTCGCCGCCCGTCGGATACCAGGTCCTCCCAGGCCGCGAGAAGTCCTCCGACGGCCCCGTGTAGTACATCGCGAGCGCCCCGCCCGGCGGCGCGATCATCGCCTCGATCTCTTGCACCGGCTCGGCGATGTCGAAGTGCGTGCCCAGCAGCGCCTGCATCGTCTCGTCCTGTGTCTGCTGCATCCACTCGCGGAAGGCGTCTTCGCCTTCAATCGCCCGCGCGTCGTCCGACTCCAGGATCGCAATCGCCTCCGCCGCTGAGGCGCCCGGCGAGATTCGCTCCGCCGTCGCCGCCATCTCCGACTGGATCCGCCAGACCTCCTCCCAGCCCCATTCATAGGTCTCCTCCAGGTCGAGCTCAATCCCGTTGAACCCCCGCGACGCCGCCTGATACCGCTCGCGACCAACGGGATCTCGAGGATTCGCATTCTCCAGATACTCCCGCTCCAACCAGTCGCCCATCGCCGCATAGCCCTGCTCTGCCGCCGTGACGTTCTCTCCGCCGTCGACCCCCAGCTCATCGCACAACTGCCGGAAGAACGAAGCGCCCCCGCCCTGACCCGACCAGACCCGGCACTGCTCGATTCCGCCCCGCACCTGGCGCTGCGCCACGACGATCCCCTGGGCCATCCCCGACGCCAGCGAGGCCCGATACCGCTCCAACGCTTCCGGCACCGCCCCCATCCGCTCGACGATGTTCGCCTGGTCCTCCTCCGTCTCGCTCGGCATCAGGTCGAACACCTGCCGAGTGTTCTGCAGCGGCGACGCCAGGATGTTCAGTGAGCGCAGATGCTCCTGCTGAGCCTCCAACTCCGTCTCATAGGCAAACCGCTCCAGCATCACATCGCGCGCCACTCGGTCGCGCTCGTTCTCGATGTTCAGCAGCCGCAGCGCTGCTTCCGCCTGCTGGCGAATCGCCGACCGCTCCGCATGACCATCCGGCGAGTAATCCGTCAGCTCCGTCTCTCGACCCGGAATCCCGAGCGCCGTCGCCATGTTCGGACTTGCGGTCGCCAGCGCATCAACGTACCAGTCGGAGATCCGGGAGACGCTGTCGAGTGCCGTTGTCATCAAGAGCCTCTTTCCAGGAACTCCCTGTTGTGATGGAGCTGTCGTGCGCAGGCCTGCTCTCAGCCGGAACGCTGGACCAGCGCGTGTTCCCGCACGTCCCTACCATGCTACGTTCGCCTCGGCAGCGAAGGACGTGCTCACACAGCGGCGGCGGCAGTCGAGGGAATCACACGGGCCCCTCGAGTAAGGGTTCCTGCTTCGCCGTCATCGCAGCAGGAGCCGGAGCCCCCTCACCGCATGGAATGCTGTCTACGCGAGAACGCCGAGAATGATGCCCACAGCGACGCTCACGATCACGACGACCTCCAGGAGCAATTGCCGCCGATGGTCTGCAAGCATCCTCGCGATCCGGTCTTCGAATTGTTGCCGGCTGACGTAGATTTCGTCGATTGCGCTGGCAAACTCGTCGGCCTGGTCGGCACTGGCGCCGACCGAGCGCAACGCCCTTCGGATACGCAGGATCGGATTCGTCGTTGCCATGAGGCCAGCATAGCCCTGTTATCGATGATCCGTTCTATATTGCAAGCGCACCTCGTTCGCGAGAGAGAACAGTCCAGCGAGGCTCAGATCGAGGATCGGAATCTTGGGCTGCCGTCGTCGTGGCTGCCCCTACACTCCGACTCATGCCCGACCAAACCGGCCCGCTCGATGGCGTGACCGTCCTCGACATCACCGAGCACATCGCTGGCCCGTATTGCACCAAGCTGTTTGCCGACTTCGGCGCCGATGTCATCAAGGTCGAACCTCCCGGCGGAGACCCGTCACGCTCGGTCGGGCCCTGGTACCAGCATGTCAGCGGGCCCGAGCGCTCCGGCACGTTCTTCTACTTCAACACCAACAAGCGCTCGCTCGTACTCGACCTGGAACGAGCCGAGGCGGGGCCGGTGATGGACCGGCTAATCCGACGGGCGGACATCATCGTCGAGTCGCAGCCGCCTGGCCGGCTCGACGCGCTGGGCTTCGGCTGGGAGCAGGTCAAGTCGCGGCGCGGCGATCTACCAATGGTCTCAATCACACCCTTCGGCCATGACTCGCCCTACCGCGACTACCGGGTTTCGGACCTGGTGCTCTACGGGTTCGCGGGCGAGATGTACTCGATCGGCGTGCAGGACCGCGAGCCGGTCAAGATGTACGGCACCGCCTCGTTGGTCGAGTGCGGCTCGGCGGCGGCCACGGCGGCGATGGGCGCGCTGACCTCGGCCGAACTGCAGGGGCTCGCCCAGCACGTCGATTTCTCCATGGCCGACGCCCAGTTCAACGGCGTCGACCGTCGCCACGCGGCAACGATGGGTTGGGAGTACGCAGGCCGCAAGTCGCTGCGCGCGCCCGGTCCGGCGGCGGGCATGCTCTCGGGCGTCTATCCCTGCGCCGACGGCTACGTCGAGTTCTCCGGCGCGGCGATCCGCATCCCGCGCCTGGACGACATGCTCGGCAGTCCCGAGTGGCTGCAAGACGAGAAGTGGTGGCGCCCTGGAGCCGGCCTCAACCCGGAGCTGGTCGAGGAATTCAACGCCCACTTCCTGCCCTGGTCGTTGCAACGAACGAAGCGAGAAGTCTGGTCCGAGGCACGCGAAGCCAGGGTCCTCTGCGGCCCGCTGTTCTCGGTCGACGAGCTGTTTGAGGACACGCACTTCAGCGATCGAGGCTTCTGGGCGACGGCCACGCACGAGGAGCTGGGCGATGTCCAGATCCCCGGCCGCCCATTCATGATGCCGGCCTCGCCGTGGTCGCTGAGGCGTCCTCCGCCGAAGCTCGGTGAGCATACGAACGAGATCCTGTCCGAGTCCGGGTTTGCTGCCTCCGAGATTGAGGCGCTGCGAGCGGCGGGAGCGTTGGGTGAGTAGCCATCCAACCACGGCGTTGCCGCTCGATGGCATCCGCGTCATCGACCTGACCGTCGTCTGGGCGGGAACCTTCGGCGCCACCTTGCTGGCCGATCTTGGGGCCGAAGTGATCAAGGTCGAGAATGTACATGTCTGGCAACCGATGACCCGTGGCGGCCAGGCTCGTCCGTCGGCGGAGATGGTCAAAGCGGGCGCGGGCTGGGCGGCGGGATATCCGAACGCGGAACCGGGGCCGCGTCCCTGGAACTACTCCCCAACCTTCGTGCAGCAGTTCCGCAACAAACACTCGATGACGGTCGACCTGATCTCCGACGAAGGCCGCGAAGTCTTCGCCAACCTGGTCTCGAAATCGGATGCGCTCGTCGAGAACAATGCCTCGGGCACCTTGGAGAAGCTGGGCATTGGCCCCGACTTCCTACGCCAGGCGCGCGAGGACATCGTCGTGCTCCGGATGCCGGCATATGGCTCGGACGGACCATACCGATTCGCCCGTGCGCTCGGTGTGCATCTCGAGTCCGTCATGGGTCACACGCTGCTCCGCGGGTATCCGGACCTCGACCCGTCGCATATCTCCCCGATCTTCTCCGGGGACTACGTCGCCGGCGCCCACGCCGCCTTCGCGATCATGTCTGCCCTCCGCCACCGCCGGCGGACTGGTGAAGGTCAGTTCATCGAGTTGGCCCAGGCCGAATGCGCCGGCGGCATGCTCGCCCAGGCGTTCATGGACTACTCGCTGAATGATGTGGTCCAGCAACGCATCGGCAACCGATCCGTGAACGGTCACGCGCCGTACAGCCTCTATCCCGCCAGATCGGACGGCGACGGCTCCGACGGCGGCGACCGCTGGATCTCAATCTCGGTGATCGACGACGAACAATGGCTCGGCCTGCGAGCGGCGATGGGCGACCCCGAGTGGGCCCGCGATCCCGAGCTGCGGCGCGAAGCGGGACGGCTTGAGCGCCACGATGAGCTGGACACGCGAATCGGCGAGTGGACATCGACTCAGGACGACTACGAGCTGATGCAACTGTTGCAGGCGCACGGAGTCCCGGCTGCGCCGGTGCTGGACTCTTCCCGCATCTACGACGACCCGCACGTTCAGCATCGACGCCTCAACGAGGCGCAGGATCTGTTCGACGACATCGGCACGTTCCGCTACAACACGCCGTTCCTAAGGTTCTCCGAGACGCCGCTCAGCATTCGCAAGCCTGCGGTCGCGCTGGGCGAGGACAACGAGTACGTCTACCGCGACGTGCTGGGCTACTCCGAGGCGGAGATCGACGGCTTCCGCGAGCGCGGACACATCGGGATGGACTACGACCCCGAGATCCCCTAGCCGCTGGCAGAGTTCACCATCCCTTGACCGGCCGCATACAACGCCGGGACGGCGTGCTTACATCGCGTCCGTAGCGTTCTTGCATCGGGGACAGGCCCCGTACTCAAGAAAGGAACTGGCGGTGGAATCAACTTCGAATCGATGGCTTCGGTTGGCCTACAGGTGGTTGCTGCCGCTGGCATTGGCCGCGGCGATCGGCGTGGCCGCAGTCTCGGTGATCTCGGCCCGATCCGGCGGTGGCGACTGCGACAGCGGCGACGGACACGGCAAGTCCGGAGCCCGACTCTCAGCACTGGCCGAATTGGTCGGCACCGACGTCGACGGGCTGAAGGCGGAACTCGGAGAAGGCAAGACGCTGGCCGAGATCGCCCAGCAGAACGGCATCGAAGTACAGACCGTGATCGACGCGCTGGTCGAGAAGGCCAACGCGCGAATCGACGCCGCCGTTGAGGCCGGCAAACTGACCGCCGAGGAAGCGGAGACCAGGAAATCGGAGGCGGCCACCAGGATCGACAATCTAGTCAACAACGGCTTCGACAAGCAGAACCACCGAGGCTGGGGCAAGGGCCGCTGGCGCGGCTAGCCCAGCGTTCCTGCGGCGGCGAGCCGGGTCAGGTCTGCGTCGCTGTAGCCCAGGAGGCTCGTGAGCACTTCCTCGGTGTGTTCGCTCCAGATCGGCGCGCGGACGGCGGGCAGACGTTCGCCGTCCCAGAGGATCGGCTCCTGCTGGATCTGGAATGTGCAGCCCTCAGGCGAATCGGCCGGATGGTAGTTGTCGCGCATCGCTCGGTCCTGACCGTCGAAGAAGTCTTCCAGCCGCTCGACCGGGCTGGCCGGCACACCGGCGTTGATCAACAGCCGGTAGCTGGTCCAATCGTCCCGCGACCGTGTCCACTCCGAGATAGCGCCCTCGATCTCGTCCTCGTTGGCCTGTCGGCCGGCGAGACTGTCCAGCTCCGCCCTCGACGTAAGGTCGGCGCGACCGATCACTCGACAGAGCGTGCGCCAGTCGGACTCGTCGCGGCAGGCGATCGCGATCCAGCGCTCCTCGCCGGCCGCGGGAAAGACGCCGTGCGGCGACATGAAGGGCGAGCGATTGCCCATCCGAGCACGCTCGCCGCCTCCGTTGAGCGCTTCGATCAGTTCCGTGTCGAGCAGTTGCACGGCGGTTTCGTACTGGGCGATCTCGAGGTAACGGCCCTCGCCCGTCCGCTCACGGTGGTCGAGCGCCGCCATCACTGAGGTCGCCAGGTAGTACGGCACCGTGAAGTCGGTGTGTAGAGTCCCGAGGCCAATCGGCGCCTTGCCGGGGAAGCCGGAGCGCTGCGCCAGGCCGCACATGGCGACGATCCCGTTGCCGTACGAGCGCCACTCGGCGCGCGGTCCCTCAATGCCCATCACCGCGACGTTGCAGACGATGATGTCGGGTCTGATCAGGCGCAGGTCGTCGTAGCCGATGCCCCAGCGGTCAAGTCGGTACGGCGTGTAGTTGGAGGTGACCAGGTCTGCCTGTTTCGCCAGCTCGCGAACGGCTTCGATACCCTCCTCGGTCTTCAGATTGAGCGTGACCGATTTCTTGCCGCCGGCGCAGTCGTTGAAGGTGCCGTTGGTGTTGATCGAGAAGTGATCCGGCGGTTGCACGCCGCGGTAGCGAATCGGGTCGATCCGCGATTCCGACTCAATCTTCAACACCTCCGCGCCGAGGTCGGCCAGCAGCCGAGTGCCCAGCGAACCGGCAATCGCCCACGTAAAGTCGAGCACGCGAACCCCGTCGAGCGGGCGTCTCGCTGGTGGAGCTGTGCCGTTGAAGAGCACCGACGCACGGCTTGCCGTGGGCCCGCTCCGCCGCTCCGCGGCGCCTGCCCCGGATGGCGGAGTTGGAAGAATCTGGTCGTTGTGTTCGCCGAGGGTCGGCGCTCGTCTGGCTCTCGGCTGCTCTCCACGGGTTCGGATCGGAGAGCGCGGCAGGATCAGGCTGGTTCCGAGCTGGGGGTGGTCAACAGACTGGTAGTATCCGCGAGCAATCAGGTGCGGATCGTTAGCGACTTCCTCAACCGTGTTGATTGGTAGCACAAGCAGGCCGAGTTCCTGGCCTGTGTCGTGCAGCTCGCTAACCGTCAGCGCCCGGCAGAGCCGATCGATCCAGGGAACGATCTCCGCCTGGTGCTGCTCGCGCCAGAACTCGTCGTCCCAGTCATCGCCGCGCAGCTCGCCCTCCTCGAGTCCAAGCACCTCGTCGACCCAGTTGACGAATCGGTACCAGTGCGGCGGATGGATCGTGAACGACAGCCAGTGACCGTCCTTGGCCTGAAAGGTGACGCCGGATCCGATGGGAATGTGTCGGCTGGGCGACGTGCCGTGCCAGGTCCACCAGTTGCCGCTCGCCGTCTGCAGCGTCGTGAACGTGACCGCCTCTTGCATGCCGACCGTAATCCGGCCCACGCCGCCGCCTCGGCGGCGCTGCATGATCAGCGCCATCGCCGCTTCCGCCATCGCGATCGAGCCCTGCTTGTACGAGAGGTTGCCGGCCGGCCAGACCGGTGGATCCTCCGGATGACCGTTGAGCACCACATGTCCGCCGGCCGCCATCGCGGTCAGGTCGGTCATCGGCTCATTCGCGCCTCGGCGGAACTCCGCATCGACGATCGGTATCTCGGATGACCACTCGCCGTTGCGCCCGCGCTCCAACCAATCCGACAGCGCCCCTGATGGTTCCAGCGGTGCGAGCACGACGTCGAAGCCCGGCAACATCGCTTCGACCCGTTGCCAGGTCGCCGGGTCATCGACATCCACGGCAACCGAGCGTTTGCCCGCGTTGTACAGCAGGTGCGCCCAGCCCCGTTCGACCCGCGCAGCGTCGCCGCCGATCGCCGGCTCGCGCATCCGCAGATGGTCGCCGCGCGCGTCTTCGACACGAACGACGTCCGCCCCGATGTCGGCCAACATGCGAGCGCCGAGCGCGAGCGCTTCGTCGGTCAGGTCGAGAATCCGCGTGTCGTTGAGCATTGGCACAGGATATATGCAGCCTTTGTGACCTCCTGCTGTCGTGTCGCTCTGAACGCTCGAACTGAGGACTGTAACCGGCACCACATATCGAGAACTTGTGTTCTTACCCAATAGCACGTAGATTCGACATATCAACGCCACGGACAGCGCGCCTCCGAGCGCCGAACGGACACGATCCGTCGGCGCTCGTGTTGTTTGGAGGCACGTATGGACATATCCCAACCCGCTGCGTTGCAGGAGCCTCAGCCGCCGCCCGACTCCGGCGGCAACTCGCTGCGCGAGGCGATGCTGCACGCGATCGGCGAACTCTCCGACCCGGAGCGCGAACGCTTGTCGGCGGCAGACCAGCCTGATGAGCTGGCCAACACCTGGCGCGACCTGATCGCCGAGCGTGCCGCCCGCGAGCGCGAGGCCACCGTCCGCGAGGAACTCGCCCGAGAAGCGGAATCGCGGTCGTTCGCCGCCAGGCAACGGCCGACCGCCGGGCTGCAAGGCGGTTCGCCGCCGGCGTTGCCGGCTTCGGTCACGGACTGGACTGACTTCATCCACTCCAGCGACGGTCAATCGCAGATGCAGCAGCGCCGCGCCCAGTTCGCCGACTGGCTCGCGGCCCATCCCGAGGCGTGACGTGCACGCCTGGGAATCAACATTCCCGCGCTCGCGGGAACGAAGAAGTGAAGAACTGAAGAAGGGAACCAAGTATGGCTGACACTCTTTCGACCAACATCTCGGCGTCGTACACCGCGATGGTCGAGCGAACCATCGCTCAAATGCCGCAGTCGGCGCCGATGTTGTCGCTCGCACGCAAGCTGATCGTGCCCAAGGGTTCGAGCACCGCGCAGATCCCGCGTGTCTCGAGCGTCTCCAACGTGCAGACGCCCACCGAGAGCGAGTCCTTGACAACGACCTCGCGCCTGACCCTGGCGAGCAACACGATCACTCCGACGTTTCGCGCCATCTACGTGCGCGTCCACGTCCGCGCGCTCAACTACTCCCAGGAAGACCTGATCCGTCTGGTCTCGGACGAGATGGCCCTCTCCCAGGGACAGGACATCGATACCGACCTCACCGGCGAGTTCGGCAACTGGTCCACCGACAACGACATCGGAGCGACCGGCGAGAAGCTCACCCTGGCCAAGTTGCGCCAGGCGCGACGCATCCTCCAGTCGGTCACGCGCTCCAACGGCGGACCGCCTCGCGGTGATGTCGTCACCGTGTTGTCGCCGGTCGTCGCCGAGCATGTGCTCGAGGATCTCGGCGCCGCCGGTGTCGGCTCCGGCGCCCACTGGATCCCGGCCGGCGTCTCCGAACAGCTCATCCGCCGCTTCCACGTCTCCGAGATCCCGCTGATGGGCACGGCCGTGTTCGTCGATGGGTACATGACCGTGGATGGCGCCGGCGACTACATCTGCTCGATGTTCGGCACCGAGGCGCTCGTCTGGGCCTGCTCGATGGATTGGCAGATGAAGCTCTACGACGAAGCCGACTGGCCCGGCGTGACCATCCGCTCACTCGCCGACTACGAGGCGGGCATCGCCGGCTTCAACCACCACGGCTGCCAGATCACCGCGGACGGAGGCTAACCATGCCGCTCGATCACCGCGGCCTCTGGTCGCCCGCCGACTTCTCCCAGCTGCGATCCCGCACCTTTGCGACCCCGCGGCTGGGCTGCGGCCTCCGCGCCCGACGCGCGTACCTGCGCGAGCCGAAGCGCGACCAACACGGGCGCGAATACGTCGGCCGAAACCATGCGCTCCTGGGCCACGGCTTCCACGACGTCCGCGAGGCGGAACGGCTGCTGCTCGACGCCGCCGCCGAACAAGGGCTCGGCCACGACTCGATTGAGATCGAAGGCCGGCCCTGGCTCGAAACCGATATCAACGCCGGCCTCGGGCCGAGTTGACAGCAACAAACACACAGCAGAAACGGAGCAATCGAATGACCACCAGGAACGAATCGGCCACCCAGCAGACGCAGCAGACGCAGCGCCTGGTGCACCCCGGCGAACGGGCTGTCCTGCTCAGCCACGGCGAGTATCGCGAAGCTCGTGCGAACGGCCGCGGTCTCGACGACTACGACATCCTCATGCGCCAGCCGGACGACATCGGAACTGAAGGAGAGTCGACCTCGGAGGACGACTTCTGGCTGCCGGTCCCCGCGAACAAGTATCTCAAACATCGCGCCATCGGCTGGCGCGAGGCGGAGACGCCGTACGAACTGCCCGAACAGTGGTTCGAGCAGGCGATCGAGCGCGGAGCCTTCCCCGCGGAACAGGCCGAGATCGAAGGAGGCGAGTAGCAATGTCACGACCGAGCTTCACGGACCGGCGGCCGCGGCCGCCGGATCCGGGAGCCGGCCAGGCCGACGCGCTGTGGCAGTACCTCAGGCGGATCGAACACGGGCTTGACCAGATCGATGCCCGGATCGATCGCCTGTACATCGCCCTCGGTGGGGGAACGGTGCTGCTCGCCGCGATCGGCCTCGGCTCGGCATTCATTGTGCGTGGCGGCTGAGTCGTCGCGTCCGTCCTCGTCTGCGAGCGGGGACGGCAACCAACGAACGGAGAAACAGAGATGGAACGAAGATCAGAGCTGTTGACAGCGCCGAAATCCGGAGACGCACCCGCGCCGGAGCCGCTCTGGCTGCCCAGGGGCAGTGTCCGCGCCATCATCGCGCTCGGCGTGATTGGCGTCTGGGCCGCCCTCGAGATCGGCGTGGTGGACGTCGCAGCGTCGGACGCGGTGCGTTCGATTGCCGTGGCGGTCGCGGCCGGCTACGGCGTGCTGCGCAGCCGCGAGCAGCAGAGTGGAGGGTCGGAATGACGACCGCTCCGCTCGCGGCTGCACCGGATTTGGTGCGGATGTCGGGCTTGCCGCCCGGCGCGCGCACAATCTGGCGGCCGGCCCATCCCTCGAACTACTACCCCGCCGCTTCGCGCCCCTATTCCGGCGCCGAGCGGCGCTTCGTCGCAATCTGCTACCACACGCCCGAGGAACCGTGGGACGACAACGAGGTTACGCCGGCCTGGTTCGAGGATCCTCGAGCCAACGCCAGCACGCACTACTACGCCGACTCCGATGGCGACCTCTACCAGATGGTCCGCGATCAGGACTTCGCCTGGGCTCAGGGCGTCCGGCGCAAGGACTTGATCCTGCCGCGCCCGAGCTGGTGGCGGGACGAATACGTCAGCTACAACACCTGCATGATCTCGATCGAGATCGAGGGCTACGCCCGAGAGATTGGCGAGACATTCAAGCCCGGTAGCAGACAGTTCGAAACCGTCGCCGCATGGTCCGCCTACATCTGCGACAAGTACGCGATCCCCATCGATCGAGCCCACCACCTCGGCCACAGCGAGCTGACCAGGCAGAAGTCAGACCCCGGCCGCGACTTCCCCTGGGAAGCGCTGCTGGAGCGCGTGCGCGAGTTGGCGTCAAACGACGTCGAGTCCCGTATGGCGCGGCTCGAATGTCGAATCATCCACCTCGAGTCGCACACCCATGGAGAACCGGTCGGCCTCGGATGAGTTTCCTTTCTCCCCCCGCGAAGCGGGGGGAGATGCCGCAAGCCTGCCCCGCACTTGATGCGGGGGCAGAGGGGGGCTCGCCGCCAAGGCAACGTGAGACCCTGAGCCGTCGACCGCAAATCACCGCCGCATCTTCTGCCCCGACATCAACGCCACCGGTCGCAACATCGGAGGGGGCGGCATCGTCGGCGGCGAGGCCTCGCCGTTGGACGCAAGTTGCGCGCCTCTGATATCTGTGTCCGGCGTCAGCCGGATCTGCGGCAGCGCCGCCTCGTGCTTGCGAATCGTCAGCCAGCCCAGCACGCCGACTCCAACCACCACAAAGGTCAGCAGCGCGACCCCGGCCAGCACCTCGCGCTCGCCGAGCATGTCAGCGACCACGCCCGCCGGCCCGCCGCCCACCGACGAGATGCCATAGGCCATCATCGTGAAGGCCGTCACCCGACCGAGGTAGGCGGATTCGGTCGTCATCACGATCTTGGCCTGCAACAGCAGCGTCGGACCCTGCAGTCCGGGGCCGAGCAGCACCATCGAGGCGACCGCCGCGCCGTAGCTCTGCGATTGCGACATGATCAGGTATCCGAGCCCCATCACCGCCATCAGCACGAAGATCAACGGCCAGGACCAGCGCGAAGTCGCCAGGCCGGCGATCGCAATCGCGACCACGGCGCTGGCCACGCCGAACACCGTCATCATCAACCCCATGTCGGTCGAGGCGCGGTCCAGATGCTGTTCCAGCAGCGCCGGGGTCAGCACGCGGAACATGAAGCCGATCACCACTGTCGCCATGAACAGCAACAACATCAGGCGCAGCGGCGGCCGCTGCGTGACGTAGCGCACCCCGTCGATCAGGTCCGACATCGGGCCGCGGCGCTCGTTCTGCTGGGGCTTGCCCGTGTTGGGCATCACCACCATCGAGAGCACGCCGATCGAGACCAGCACGCCCATCACCACGTAGGTGCCGCCGCCGCCGGCCGCGGACTCCAGCAGTAGCGCCGCAATCATCGGCGCGACCGGTTGTCCCCAGCTATGGGCAAGCTGGTTCAGCGAGACCGCGTTGCCGATCAGCCGGGGCCCGACGATGTCGGCCGTGAAGGCGTTGCGCGCCGGCCCCATGAAGACGAACGTCGCGCCCAGGATCAGCGTCAGGATGAACATCAGGGGCAAGTTGACGAGGTCGAGCAGCAGCAGCACGCCGGTCAGCGCCAGCATCACGGCGCCGGAGCCCTGGCCGAGAATGATCAGGCGCTTACGGTTGACCCGGTCGGCGATCACGCCACCCCAGGGCGAGCCGATCAGCATCGAGATGCCGGTGCCCATCGAGACCAGGCCGACCGCCGAGTTGGTGCCGCCCAGGTCGTAGGCCACGACCGACATCGCGACGAACATCATCATGTACGCGAGCATCGCGAAGAGCGTCCCGCCGAACAGGATCCGGAACTGCGGATGCTCGAGGGCGAGGAACGTGTTCGACTTCCAGCCCGAAATGCTTCGCCTCATGCGAAGAGTCTACGGATGAAGCCGCAATATCGCGCATCCCCTCTCCCCCCGCGCTAGCGGGGGGAGATGCCGAAGGCAGAGGGGGGCTCCCCGCCGAAGATCCACTTAGCGATCGATCTTCTGCCCCGACATCAGCGCCACCGGACGCAGCATCGGCGGTGGCGGCATCAACACCGCCGTCTCGGCGCTGAGTCCGTTGGCTGTGGCTGGAGCGGGAGCCGACGGCAGGACCGGATGGTCGTCCTTGCGGATCGCCAGCCATCCAAACGTTCCCAGCACCGCCACGGCGAAGCCGGCCACGCCCATGATCGCGAAAACCTCGCGTTCGCCGATCGCATCGGCGAGCACCCCCGCCGGTCCGGCGAACACCATCTGCACGCCCCAGGCCATCATCGTGAACGCCATCACCCGGCCGTAGTACGCCGACTCCGTATTCATCATGATCCGCGCCTGCAGGATCATCACCGGTCCCTGCAGCCCCGGTCCCAGAATCGCCATCGCGATCATCGCCTGGCCAAACGTCTGAGACGCGGCCAGCACCAGGTAGCCAACCCCCAGCGAGGCGACCAACACGAGCGTGATCGGCCAGGCCCAGCGCGTCGTGGCCATCCCCGCCACGATGAACGAGATAATCGCCGCCGCGATCCCATTGACCAGGAACAGCTGGCCCATGTCGGTCGTCGGACGATCGAGGTGCTGGTCGAGGAAGGCCGGTGTCAGAATGCGGAAGAGGAAGCCGATCACCACCGTGCTGACGAACATCAACAGCATCAGCCTCAGCGAACGGCGTCTCCAGACGTAGCGAGCACCGTCGACGATGTCGGCCAGCACGCCCCGTCGCTGGGCGGCTTCCTCGCTGCCTGCCCCTGCGTCGCCGTGGCGTCGGCGATTCGGCATCACCGCCACCGTGAACACACCAACCGCCACGAGCGCACCCATCACCAGGTATGTGCCGCCCGAGCCGGCAGCCGATTCCAACAGCAATGCAGCGATGAACGGCGAGAACGGCTGTCCAATCGTGTGCGAGAGCTGGCTCAACACGATCGCGTTGCCGATCAGATTTGGACCAACCAGATCGGCCGTGAAGGCGTTGCGCGCCGGTCCCATCACCACAAAGGTGAAGCCCAGCAGCAGCATCAGGACGAACATCAGCGGCAGCGTCATCTGCCCAAGCAGCAGCAGGATGCCGGTGATCGCCAGCATCGCCGCGCCGCCGCCCTGTCCGATGACGATCACCCACTTGCGGTTCATCCGGTCGGCGATCACGCCGCCGAAGGGAGCCAGCAACATCGAGATGCCCACCCCGGTACCGATCACACCGACCGCCGTGTTGGTTCCCGACAGGTCGTACGAGACGACCGACATCGCCAGGAACATCATCATGTAGGCGAACGTCGCGAACAGCGTCCCGACGAAGAGGATGCGGAAGTGGCCGTCGCTCATCGCGGCAAATGTGTTGTCGCGCCAGGTTTCGAAGGCGGCAATACTTCGTGCCATGCGAACATTCTACGTTCGGGGCGGTTCGATCGAGTTGGCCCTGCGCTAGCGCGCAGCCGATCGCTCGATACGCTGACCAGATGCAGACCCCTGGGTTCAACTGGACACGCTGGTTGATCATCGCGATCGTCGGCGTCATCGTCGCGGCCGGGATCTGGGCCTTCAGCGCCGACAAGCCGCTACGCGTCAGCCAGGTGCAGATCGCCCTGCGCCACGTCGAAGAACGGCGCGCCGAGCTAGGCGTGCTCGAGACCAACCAGGACGGAGTCGAGTACTTCTACGAAGCCGACGGACCAGACCTCGACCTGTCGCTGCGAGACCGCCCGCGTTCCCTGTACTCCGAACCCATCACGTTGTCCAACGACCGGAACAACGCGCCCAGCAAGGTGAGAATCACCATGCGCGGCCTGTCCGACAGCGATGTCAAGCTCGGCCTGCGTTCGGTCCGGCCAAACCAGACCTGGAACAGCACTCGCTTCCCCCGAGAAGAACCGATCACCCTGGATGAGCTGCGCAGCGAGGATTGGATCTACCTGACCCCGTTGCCCGTGCGCGTTGTCTACCACCAGCCCCTCGTCAGCGGCGTGCGTCTGCTCATCTACATCCTCGGCGCCTTCGCCGTCCTCGTCGCCCTCATCTGGATCGTCTGGCGCCGCTGGCTGAGTTGAGGAGCCGCTGCCATGAGGCGCGTCACCGACCGACCGCCGCCTCCACCGCCCCCGTTTGCCGGACTGCAACGGCCGTTCAGACGCCGCTGGAAGATCGGCTTCATTCTGCTGCTGGCCGCAGTCGCCATCTCCCAGTTTTGGATCTGGACGGCGAAGGAGCCTCGCACCGAACCCATCGCGGCGGTGATCGACACCCAGAGCCGTGATCCGCTCGGAATCAGGGTTCGATTCCTCTTCGGCGACGATCGCGATCAGGTGGCGTTCTCCGCGGCTAGCGCTCAAGGTCAAGTCAGGGTGTACATCGCGCCCGATCCCGCCGATCAAGAACTCGAACTCCCCAACATTGCCGCCCATGGACCGGCCGTGGGACGACCAATCGAACTACCAAGTCGGGGTGGGCTCACGGCGCAGCTCGAGGTCCGCGCGTCGGACGCGGATCACGTATCTGTCTTCGTGCTCCTGGAGTATGGCGATGGCAACAACGAACGCCTCGCGCTGAGCGGATCGCCCGTTGCCCTCAGCTACGACGCTTATCTGTTTGGCAAGCCAACGGAGACCGCCACCTACGCAAAGTATGTAGCGCCACCCGAAGCTCATTTGCTCTTGGCGATGGAGTGTCTGGGGCTACTGCTGATCGTCTTGATCTGGCTAGGGGTCCGGATGTTCCGCGACAGCGGGGTCGTGGATAAGAAGCGGCACGATCGCCGCTTCTATTCGGCTCGCTGGCGCCGCTGGCTCTCCTAGTCGCCGCCCCCGACCTGGTAAATCGTCCGATGCCGCAGACGCGCCAGGTCCTCGCCCGACTCCGAGCTGATCGTCACATCCAACAGGCAGTACTCATGCAGCTTGCGACGGTAGCCGTCCGTCATGTGACCGGAGACGACCAGCGTCTGTCCCGCCTTCATCGGCCCGAGCATCTGTATCTGGCTGCCCGCGTGGATCCCGGCTCGATAGTTGTAGCTGTGTCGAATCAACCGAGTGCAACGCCCGGCAATCCAGCCGGGGTGCAGACGCGCGTCCTCGCCACGCCAGCGCGGATGTGGGTCGCGGGCGAAATGGTCCGCGTACTCGGCTGCATCCTCGACCGACATCGGCACCGCCATCGCCGGCATATCCTCGCCGACGGGCAGGTTGTCCCGCGTCAGCATCGTCGGAGGATCCGCTTCCGGCACGACGATGCGATCCTGCGCCACAGCGAGGTCGTTGTAGAACTCGGCCTCGCCCATGCCGGCAGTGCCAGCGATGCAGACCTCGCCTGACTCCTTGGCCATCGTGAACTCGACTCCGGAATCGGTCGGCGTGACGCGAGTCGTGATCTCATCGCCCGGATAGGTCGGACGGCGCAGCCGGAAATCGATCCAGCCCGAGTCGAGCCAGTCCTCGCCCAACCCGTCGATCAGTGCCGGCACCGCCCACGAGTAGACCGTCACCCCGCCGACCAGCGCGCCGGAAAAGCCGAACTTCGCCGCGCCCTCCGTCGAGTGGATGATGTTGGGAATCGAAAGCGAATCCTCGCCGTCGAGGAAGGCCGTGATCGAGCGTTCGATTGTCTGAGTAGTCATCCTTTTGTCTCCGTCATTCCAGCGCCGCCTGCCCCCGGGTCTCCACAGGGCCGGCAATCTCGCTGGTCCGGCTATCTGCGAGCTAACCGCTAGCTACCTGGCAACTACCTGGCAGCTACCTGGTAGATCGTTGGCTGGCGCATCCGGACCAGGTCGCGCCCGTCTTCCGAGGATAGGGTGATGTCGAGCACGGCGTACTCATGGCCCTTGCGCTCGTAACCCGACTCGATCCGTCCGCTCACGAGCAACCGCTGGTCGGCATGCACCGCCGCCAGGTGCTGAATCTGGCTCGACGCATGGATCGCCGTGTAGCGCCACGTGTGTGCGAGCAACGCGTTGGCGCGTTGGGCGATCCAGCCCGGGTGGACACGGCACCTGTCTCCGTGCCAGAGAGGCTGGGCGTCGCGCGCCTTCTGATCGGCGTACCCACCGGCGCTGGCGGCGCTGAGGTCGATCGCCATCGCCGGCAAGTCCTCGCCGAGCGGCGCGACGGCTCGAGTGATGAACGGCCGCTCTGCCGGCTCGGGCTGCGGTGTGCGATCGTTCGCGGTTGTGATCTCGGTCAAGAAATCCGCGACGCCGAGTCCGGCCGTGCCCCGAACCGCAACGTCGCCGCTGTGTTTCGTCATTGTGAACTCGACGTCGCCGCCGTTGGCTGTCACCCGCGTCGTGATCACCTCATCTGGGTAAACCGGCTTGCGAAGCTGAAACTCGACCCAGCCTTCGTCAAGCCATTCCTCACCGAGCGCCTCGACCAGCGCTCCCACCGACCACGAGTAGACAGTCGTGCCTCCCACCAGCGGTCCGCTGTAGCCGTAGCGTGCCGCCCCGGCGGTCGAATGGATGATGTTGCCAATCTCCAGCGAGTCGTCGCCGTCGAGAAAGGCCGTAATGGTTCGTTCAACGCTTGCAGTAGTCATCAGATCACTCCGTCCGCCGAGAGTTGTGTCAATTCATCATCGCTGATCCCGAGCATGCCGCCGTAGATCTCACGGTTGTGCTCACCCAGCGTCGGCGCCCGATGCTTCACCGCTCCCGGCGTCCTCGACAGGCGCGGTATGATTCCGGGTTGCGGCAACGTCCCGTGCTGCTCTGACGGCACCTCAACAACCTGCTCGCGCGCGACGTAGTGCTCGTCCGACATCACGTCCGACGTCGCGTACACCTTGGTCGCCGGCACGCCGTGCCGGTCGAGCACCTGCTGAACCTGTTCCAGCGTCAGTGTGCCGACCCATTCACCAACTATCTCGTGGATCGCCTGGTAGTTCTTCCGCCGCTCTCGCTGATCCTCGAAGCGTGGGTCGCCAAGCAGGTCCGGACGCTGCATCGCCTCGGTCAGTCGCACGAACGTACCCTGCGTCGTCGCATTGATGATCAGGTGATGCCCGTCCGCCGTCTGCCACTGCTCCGCCGGTACGACGCCGGGCCAGTAGTTGCCGCTGCGCTCGCGGTTCTCGTTTGTCCTGAAGAACTGCGAAGCATGAGTCCCCGATTGCTTCCAGATCGCCTCGTACAGCGCCACGTCGACGTCCTGCCCGACGCCGCCGTTCACGTCGCGAGCGCGCAGCGCCATCATCGTGCCCATCGCAGCCGTCAGGCCCGCGCTGTAGTCGGCGACCATGTAGCCCGGCCTCACCGGCGGACCGTCCGCCCAGCCGGTCGCGTACGTCATGCCGGCGAAGCCGAGCGCCACCCGGTCAAAGCCCGCACGCTCACGGTAAGGACCCGTCTGCCCGTAGCCAGAGACCCGCGTCACGATCAATCCCGGATTGAGTTCACGCAGCGAGTCCGGCGCGAGGTCCATCTTCTCCAGCGTGCCCGGCCGGAAGTTCTCGATCAGCACATCGGCCCGCTCGCAAAGCCCGCGAAACAGCTCCTTACCCCGAGGATCGGCGAGGTTGCATGTCACCCCGCGCTGTGACCGATTCTCCTGCACATACGAAATCGTCCCGTGGTTCGGCTCGCCCGACCCGGGCCGCTCGACCTTGATCACATCCGCCCCGAACTCCGCCAGTATCGTCGCGCAGAACGGAGCCGCCAATATCTGCCCGGCATTGATCACGAGCACGCCATCGAGCGGCGGTCGTAGGTCGTCAGTAGTCATGCCGACGAGGATACGAGCGAAAACACCTACGTTCCGCGCTCGAAGAGTGAGCGCGACAGTCCGGAACGCTCGATGATGCTCATCAGCGTTCTTCGCTTGACAGCACGATGAAGGGGCACCGTCACGCTTCGCTGACCCGACGGACCTCGCTGTCTCATCGTCACATAGCTTCCGCGTTGCCGGTCAAACTCAAAGCCCTGCCGCTCAAGAATTCTGATGATCTCGCGCCCGGAGAGGACTCGGAGCCTAGCCACCTGCCGCGCCGAGCAGATCCGCATTGATCAGCAGTGGCCTCGACTCGACCTCTTCGAGTCCCTCCATCAACTCTTCCTCAGTGAACTGAGAGTCTGCGACGTATGAGCCATCGAGTCTTGCCCGTATCTCATCTTCATCGGCACACTCCAGCGTCAGCTCGACCGCTTCAATCAGCATGGCTCGGGCCTCTTCGATCGACTCTCCCTGGCTAGCCACCCCCAATTCCGGGCACTCGGACACGTATCCACCGTCGACATCCGAGAAAATAACGCCGGTCAGCTTCGTCAGATCACTCATGGCACGCTCCTGAGTGGTCAGCGTATCAAGATGCTGTCTCGCGTCCGGCCGCAGGGGTGGCAGGGCGGCCAACGCCTTACGATCCACTGTGGAGTCGCTCAGCTCCGTTCCACGAGAGAATCGCATCATGACCTACGACTTCGACCTCGGCTCCTACAGCCGACCAATCACGACCTCCGCGCCCGACGCCCAAATCTGGTTCGACCGTGGCCTGATCTGGACCTACGGCTTCAACCACGACGAGGCAGTCTTCTGCTTCCGACAGGCTGTAGAAGCCGATCCCGACTGCGCCATGGCCCACTGGGGCATCGCCTATGCGATCGGTCCCAACTACAACAAGCCCTGGGAAGCCTTCGGCCGAAAAGAAGTCGCGACCGCGCTGACCACCGCCTACGACGAAGCCAATCTTGCCGAGTCGTTTTCCGACCGGTGCACACCGGCGGAGCGTGACCTGATCGCTGCGCTGCGCAGCCGCTATCCGCAGACCGAGCCGCTCGAAGACATGATGCCCTGGGTCGACCACTACGCCGACGCCATGCGAAACGTCTACCGCGACCACTCCGATGACCTCGATATCGCCTCGCTGTTCGCCGAAGCGATGATGAACCGCACGCCGTGGTCGCTCTGGAATCTCGACTCCGGCGAGCCAGCCGACGGCGCCGACACCGTCGAGGCGCGCGGCGTGCTCGAAGACGCGATGGCGCACATCGCGCACTGCGGCGAGCCGCCCCATCCCGGCATCCTGCACATGTACATCCACCTGATGGAGATGTCGCCCTTCCCCGAGCAGGCCTTGCGCGCCGCCGACCAGTTGCGCGGGATTGCGCCGCATTCCGGACACTTGCAGCACATGGCGACCCATATCGACGTGCTCTGCGGCGACTACCTCAACGTCGTCAACTGGAACGAACGCGCGATCGAGGCCGACCGACCCTACCTGGAGGCCCGCGGACCGTTCAACTTCTACACGATGTACCGCGCCCACAACTACCACTTCAAGATCTACGGAGCGATGTTCCTCGGTCAGTTCCAGCCGGCCATCGAGGCCGCCCGAGCCATGCAAGCCGCCATTCCCGACGAGCTGCTCAGGATGGAGTCGCCCAACATGGCCGACTGGCTCGAAGCGTTCGTCCCCATCGACCAGCACGTCCTCGTCCGCTTCGGCAGGTGGGAAGAAATCCTCGAGCAGCAGCTGCCCGAAGATCGCGAGCTCTACTGCGTCACCACGGCGACCATGCGCTACGCCCGCGCCATCGCCCTGGCCACACTGGGCCGCACCGACGAAGCCGTCGCCGAGGCCGAGGAGTTCGATCGCGCCTACGACCTCGTGCCCGACACGCGCTACCAGTTCAACAATCCCTCCCGCGACATCCTCGCCATCGCGCAGGAGATGATGAGCGGCGAAATCGCCTACCGACAGGGCGAGTTCGACGACGCCTTCGACCACCTGCGGAAGGCGGTCGAGCTCGACGACCATCTGCACTACGACGAGCCCTGGGGCTGGATGCAACCCGTCCGCCACGCCCTCGGAGCCCTGCTGCTGGAGCAGGACCGGGTCGATGACGCCCTCGCCGTCTACCAGGCCGACCTCGGCTACGACGCCAGCGTCAGCCGCCCCCGCCAACACCTCGACAACGTCTGGAGCCTCGCCGGCTACACCGAATGCCTCGAACGAACCAACCAACCGGACCTCGCCAACGTCGCGCGCCAACGCCTCGCCCTCGCCCAGGCCCGGGCCGACACCGAAATCCAATCCTCCTGCTTCTGCCGCCTCGACCTCGAGGAGTGCTGCGACTAGGCCGGCAGCGGAAAAACAGGGAGAATTGCGGCCGAATTGCGCGAAATTGCGCTGTGGGCGGGCAATTCGTGCCGTGTGATGTCAGATTTGGTCAGATCAGGTCAGATTTCGTCTGGGTGAGGTCAGAATCCGGCAGGGTTTGTCGCCTCGCGGACAGGTAAAGCCGGGTTGATGTCGGGTGGGTCCGGTCCGGTTCATGAAGCGCTCCTCGCTCGCTCTCTGGTTTCGGATCTCGACGATCGTATACGAACGCACGTTCGTCAGGGAACTCGTGATGTCTGGAAGGCAACAGCGGCGCCGCCTGGTCAGGCGGGGGCGTGCTCGTCGATGACAGCGGCGGTGTCGCCGGCATCGAGGGCCCGGTAGTAGTTGAGGACGAGGTGCTTGGTGAGGTAGTGGCCGAACTCCTTGCGCTCGTTCTTTTCGAGCACGGGGAATTGGTCGAGGATGTAGTCGGCGTCGGCGGCGGAGAGACCATACAGGTGGAAGAAAAGGGCGTCGAGGCGAGCTCGGAGTTGTCGGCGCTCGGCGGGGTCCCAGATGAAGGGGTCGCCGTCGTAGCCGAGATCGCGGGCGAACGGAGTGAGGTCGTAGGCGGTGTAGGTGAGCTTCAGGACGTGGTCGCGGACCAGCTCGCGGGCGGTGACATCGCCGAAGCGGCGGTCGAAGTCGTCGGGGTGGATCATTGCCAGTTGTTCCACGATGTACCACGTCATGTTGGTACCTGGTAGTTTGCATCGCGCAAGATAGTCGAGCGGAAGGCTGTTGAACTGAGCGACAAACAACGATGCTGTTGGTGCACTTCGAGTAAGTAAGATAGGAATGCTGTGGCTGTATCCCGCGAGGGGCCCGATCGTAGCTATGAGTGTCCGCTCGTCCGTGACACGAGTGATGTTTCTGAAGCCCAGAACCCACTCAGGGTAGCCGCCAAGTTCTTGTTCTATAACGTCTAGAGGCACCCAGAACTGTGTTGTTGGCAGGAACTGTGGGTTGGCCTTGTGGGATTCCGTTACTGAGACGCTGACGAAAGGATTGGTGACGTTGTCATGTCTAGTGCCAACAGAGTTCGCCCGATGGTCATAATGATGAATCATTCGCCCCTGATAGAGGGGCAGCCAGGCTTCTTCACCGCGCCGAAAACGGTTCCCTTGGACTCGATAAGCCCCACTCGCTTCCAGTTCTGCGGCCGTGATGAAGAGATGGGAGTCATTTGCCATGTCGAGCATGCGGTGATAACGCAACGGATAGAGTCGAGAATCTGCATCTGCGTGTCGTTCTACCAGAACTGATTGCTTCCGATACACCTTGCTAACGACTTGTGCGTCGCGACGGCTCCGCAGGATCGGTGCTGTGCCAGTATTGGGATTTATCCGCGCAAAGTCGTCCGGCGAAAGCGGGAAAACTCGTTGATCTACTTGAAGATCGGTTCGGTCGTTCAGGAAGAAGCCGCACGTAGCCTCCCCAAAGTGACGCGAAGAACCACCGGTGATGGTGGCGCAGAACTTGAACTGTGGATGTACGTCGGAGAACACTTGGCCGTCTTGGCGTCGGGATTGGCTGAACGGCGATTCTCGAAGTCGTAGATGCCGCCGAGTCGACCGGTGGTGGAGATCGAGCGGAAGTAGTCGGCGGCGGTCTTGTCGGCGTAGATTCCCGACGGCGTGAGCAGG
>JAJDTU010000010.1 GCA_022826965.1 Dehalococcoidia bacterium
GCGGCGGAAGCCGGCTAGCTGGGCGGCGGCGATGCCGATGAACGTCTTGCCGACGCCCATCTCGCCGACCACGGTGGTGCCGCGCTGCTCGGTCAGGCTCAGCGCGGCGCCGCGGATGGCGGTCTCCTGGGCGCCCATCGGACGGCGCTTGAGTAGGGGCAGGGGACGGTCGTCCTCGGCCGGACGGTAGCGGGGTGGATAGCTGTGGACGATCCGTCTGGTGATCGCCTCGCGGTAGGTGTCTATGAACTCTGAGAGGTTCACGGGTCGGTTACTCCTCGATGTGGGCCCGGGCGTCCGTGACGCACGCGGACAGTTCGTCGTACTCGTCTCGGTTGAGACCGCAGCGGCACCACCAGCTGTAGCTGCGGCCGGCGGTCTGGTTGCCGTGTTCGTCGATGGCCACGAGTTCCTCGAAGAAGATCTCGCAGCCCTTGTCGTTGCTCCATGGGTTCATGGTTGGGGTTCCGTTCAGGTCCCGGCCCGCGCGGGCGGCGGGTCGGGCGGACACGTGCTCTAGGCCGCGAGCGCGAGCGTCAGCTGCCGGTCTGGAGCGGCGGCCTCGAGATGCTCCGCCAGCAGCCGGGCGAAGTCGCGGTCGGCGCAGTCGTCCATATGGAGCTGTTCGAGTTCGAACAGCGCGGTCAGGACCTGGCCGATCGTGACGGTGGCGTTGAAGTCCGGTAGGCCGGATGAGGGCTCAGGCACCTGGGGCCAGCCAGACCAGGTCCGTGGGCTGCCAGTCGACCAGCTCGACCCGGTCGTCGGGCTTCCAGTCCAACTGCCGGGCATGGTTGTCGGGCCGCCGGTCGAACATCGGGTAGTCGCGCTCGGGGCCGCCGCGGGCGTCTTGCCGGGCGCAGGTCGCGCACTGGTTGAGCGGGACCGCCTCGGCCTCGGGCGTGTAGGTCTGGTCCTCGACCTCGTAGGTCTCGCGGCAGAAGCCGCACTGGGTAGTCTGGGTCATGTCAGGTTTCCTCAATCTGACTAGAGCGGGCGAGGGGTGTGTGCCCTCGTCCGCTGGCCTGGTTCAGTCGGCGCAGTCGCAGGGTCCGGGCAGGCCGAGCGACTGCTCGATGGCGCCGCAGTGGCTGCATTCCCAGCGGGTGAACCCGTGCTGGTAGAACTGCCGCCAGGTCTGCGGGCGCGCCCGCTCGGCCGCCGGTTTGGGCGGCTGCTCGGACGAACTCTCGCCGTCCGTGATCCGCTCGGCGGATTGGGGCGTGTGCCGCGACATGTAGCCGCAGCCGCCGCAGGGAGCCTGGACGACCTCGGTCTCGTGGTAGCGATAGTCGAAGTACTCGGCGGACGACTTGCGGCCGCAGTGGTCGCAGGCGTAGTGAACTCTGAGTCGGGGCATGGTGGTTCTCCATTTCAGTTGTGGGCGGTGTCGGCGGTGATGCGCGTCCGCCCGGCCGCGCTTGAGTCTGGGTGTGCTTGGTTCAGGTCCGCTACGCCTCGATCCGTTCGATCCGGCCCGAGTCGAGGTCGAGCGTGACCACGCTGGTCTGCAGCTGCTCGCGGTACGTGTCGTGCGTCTCGCCCTCCTGGACGAGGACCATCTCCTTTCGTGTGCGGCCCTTGACCAGCACCCGCGACTCCGGCGTCTCCAGTTCGAGGTTGTCGAGGAAGCCGGCCGCGACGAGCATCGCCAGGTGACCCTTGCGCAGGGGCATCAGCGGGCGCGTGGTCTGGTCGGTCGGCGGCCAGAACGCCTCGGTGATCTCGTCCTGGGTCCAGAGCCCGCGCGAGCGGGCCTCCCAGGCCGCCTTCTGGAAGTCGATCACCCGGGTCGTGAACATCGCCGCGCCGGGCGGCGAGTGGCGCACGTCGTAGACGGGCCTGAGGTCGGAGCGCAGGGGCGGCAGATCGTCGATGCCCCCGAGCAGCGCGTTCATCGCTCGCGCGTCGGGGCTGGGATGCTCCTTACGCTCGCCCAGGACCACGACCTGGTCGAACAGCTCGACCTCGGGCTCGGGGAAAGCCCAGGCCTGGACCTCTCCGTAGTTGGTCGTCAGGAACCGCGCCGACCGTGCGATCTGGGCGCGCGGAATGATGAACACCAGGACGCCTGAGGGCTCCAGATACCTGGAACAATGCGTCAGGAACGCGTGCTCGACCCGCTTGTCCTCCTGGTCGTGGTCGTAGGGCGGGTTGAGCCACAAGAGGTTGAACGTGCGGTTGGCGATCGAGCAGCGGAAGAGGTCGCTCGACAGCACGTGGTCGAGTTGCTCCGCCGCCTGCTGCGCTCGCTCCGAGTGCAGCTCCACCCCGTACGTCTCGACCGGCGCGCCGCGCCCCATCGAGTCGGCCAGCTGGCGCAGGGCGTCGCCCGGCCCGCAGCAGGGGTCGAGCAAGCGCCTGATGTTGCCGCGGTTGGCCCGGCCCCAGGTGGGGTAGGGCGCGAGCAGCGTGCGGATGTAGTCGACCACGCGCGGCGGCGTGGGGTAGTAGCCGCCCTTGGCTTGTCCGGCGAGTCTCATTCGTTGTCCTTTCGTTCGCTCTCGGCCTCGATCAGGCCGACGAGGTGGTCTTCGAGGTCTGCCGCGATCTCGGCGATCTGCCAGCTGGAGTCCTCGGGTTGGAGCCACCAGCCGGCCGTTTCGTCCGGACCGCGTCGGACCGTGACGATGATCTGGTCGTCGTTCGGCGAATCGGTCATTCGTCGTCCTCCCCGTACTGCTCAAGCAGGTGGAGCAGGTGGTCGTGGATGTCTTCGTGGAAGCTCCCCTCGATCTCGGGTCCGTCTTCGGCCAGGTCGAAGTTGTAGACGGCGGTGATCTCCTCCCCGCAGATCTCGCCCTCGCCGGCGCGGGTCTCGACCGTGACGGTCACGAATCGGTGACTCATGCCGCCGCTACGTTCAACTCGCGCGGCAGCTTCAAGGCCCCGTACCTGACGGCGGCCGAGAGCTCCATCTCCAGCTGGTCGGGGGCGTGGTAGCAGTACCACGCGTGCAGGCCCTCGGACTTGAGCGGCCGGATCGCTTCGCTCTCCAGTCCCTGCTCCCAGAGCCAATCGGCCCAACTGCGGTGCAGGGGCAGCTCGGTGCGCTGGTTGAGGAAGCGCCAGTGCAGCGCCGGCGCTTCTTCGGCATCCGGCGTGAGCAGCAGGAAGGCGTCGCGCTCGAACGAGAGCTCGGCCATCTGCGTGAACACCATGGCCTGCCAGGCGCCGGCCTGGGGCAGACGGGCGAGCTTGGTCTTCCAGGTGCCGATGCTGCTCTCGGGGATCTGACAGCGTTCGTAGCCGCCTTCGTGCACGCCGTCGGCCGCGCCCTTGATCAGGAAGGCGGGGCTGGGCGGCGAGTTGAGCAGCGCCGCCCAGATCGCCTTGAGCGAGGTCTGGGCGCCGACCATCGAGACGAACCACAAGTGGTTCTCTTCGGGGTCGGAGGCGAAGGCGTCGCAGGTGGCGGAGAAGCCGCCCGCCGTGATCGTGTAGAGCTGGGTCGCTTCTTGGTCTCCCGAAGGAGACGTGGTTGGGCTGTCGAGCATGGCTCGTTCCTTTCGTTGGATGCGGTGTTGGGTTGAGCGGGGGTTAGTCGACCAGCCCCTGCTCGGTGATCGAGACCCAGTCGTCTGCGCCGATCACGACGTGGTCGAGCAGTGCGATGCCGAGCAGCCTGCCGACCTCGGCCAGGTCCTTGGTCAACTTGATGTCGTCGCGGCTCGGCTCCGGGTCGCCACTCGGGTGGTTATGCACCACCACGATGTGCGGGACGGCTTCGACGATGGCGGGCCGGAAGACTTCGGCTGGCCGGACCAGCGCCGCATATCCGTTGCCCTGGTAGATCGTGCGCTGGCCAACGACGCGGTTCTTGCGGTCCAGGAGCAGGACGCGAACCTGTTCCTGGGCGAGGCGGCTCATCTCCTCGCCCAGGAGGTCGTAGACCGTCCGGGGCCGGTAGATGATGGGCATGTCTTCGGGCCGCTCGGGCCGGGTCTCGACCTCGTAGCGGACGGCCAGTTCGCTCAAGAGGCTGAAGTTGCGGCGCAAGGCGTCGAGCAGCGCCTGTCGCTCGTCGTCGTCCGTGGAGGGGATCAGGGCGAGTTGGGTTGGGGTGGTCATCGGCAGTCTCCTTTCGGGAGGTGCTTTGAAAACGAAGCGGGGCCGGCTCCCGATTGGAAGCCGGCCCCGGGGTGCGCTCTGGGAGGAGCCGTCGGTGGGTCTTGGGGGCTAGAAGGGCTGATCGCCATCCGTCGGGCGGCTGCCGGTTCCCCCCGATCGGGTCGGGGGCAGGCTGTTCGAGGAACCGAGGAAGATCACCTCGGAGGCGTGAACCTCGGTGCGGCTCCGGCGCTCGCCGGAGTCGGTCTCCCACGTGTGGTGGTTGAGTCGGCCGGCGACGTAGATGCGCTCGCCTTTCTGGACGTACTGGGCGACGGCCTCGGCCTGCTTGTCCCAGCAGACGACGGTGTGCCAGTCGGTCTGCTGCTCGGCCGACTCGTCCCGGCTACGGCGGTCGGTCGCCAGGCGGAGCTGGACGACGGCGGTCCCGTTCTGGGTCTTGCGCAGCTCGGGGTCGGTTCCGACCCGGCCCAGCAGTTCGACTCGGTTGATCGTGCGTGACATTGGCGGTGCTCCTTTCAAAGAGCGTGTGGATGCGCGGACATGCCGCGCGTGATTGAGGAAGCGAGGCCGGCCTCCAACGTGGGGAGACCGGCCTCGGAGTGCGCCCGTCGTGCGGGCGTCGGATTGGCGTGGTGTTAGGTCGGTTAGAAGGGGGAGTCCTCCGTTTCGTTCTCAGAGCGTCCGTTGTTCGAGGAGCCGAGGAAGATCACCTCGTGGGCGTGGACCTCAGTCCGGCTGCGGCGCTCGCCGGAGTCGGTCTCCCAGCTGTGCTGGTTGAGGCGGCCGGCGATGTAGACCCGCTCGCCCTTCTGGACGTACTGGGCGACGGCCTCGGCCTGCTTGTCCCAGCAGACGACGGTGTGCCAGTTGGTCTGCGAGTCCTCATTGCCGTTGCGGCGGTCGGTCGCCAGGTGCAGCTGGACGACGGCGGTGCCGTTCTGGGTCTTGCGCAGCTCGGGGTCGGTTCCGACCCGGCCCAGCAGTTCGACTCGGTTGATCGTGCGTGACATCGGAAGGTGCTCCTTTCAAAGAGCGTGGGTGGCGCGGTCAGTCCGCGCCGATTGAGAGAACGAGCAAGGCCGCCGTCCGATAGGAGGAAGGCCGCCCTGGGAAGCGCCCGTCGCTCGGGCGTCGGTTCGATGGGATGGCGGGTCAGCTGACCCTCACGTACTCGCTGACCTGCTCGGTCACGATTTCGGCCCGCTGCTCCGGATGGAGCAGCGCGTTCAGCCGTTTGTGGTCGACCGCGTAGCGGCGGCTCGTAACCATTCCGACTGTGCGCGTCTTGGCCGAACCCTCCAGCCTGGCCTTGGATTCTCCTTTCGTTTGGAGCCAGTGCTGGAGGGTCTTGAGCGCCGTGCGCTTGTCGGTTTCGAGCGACTTGAGCTTCGCCTGGGCCTGCTCGTAGTCGCGCAGCGCGGCCTGCGCCGCGTCGTCCGAGACCGGGTCGCTCGGTTCTGCGTCGGTTTCCTCCTCAGGCGCAGCCGCTTCGCCGGGCTGGCAGAGGTTGAGGTAGGGGCAGCGCCGGCACTGCCAGTCGGCGGCCGTGAAGTCGCGTTCCGGCAGCGCCTCGGGGTCGGGACCGCAGGCCTCGTGGTGCTCGGTCAGCGCCGACAACCGGAGGCAGGCCGCGTCCCAGGCGCGTTCGGCCCGCGCGGCCGGGATCACTTCGTGGTCCCAGCGCCGGGCGCCGGTGTCGAGCGTCGCGATCACGATGTCGCGGACCTCGCCGAACAGGCCCAGCGAGTAGCAGGCCGCTTGCGCGACCGACTCGGGGTGGCTGCGCTCGGCGCCCAGGGTTTGCCAGTGCTTGAACGCCTCAGGCCCGCGCGTCTTGATCTCGATCACGAGTTCGCCGCCCGGTTCATGCGGCTCGTCCGCGCCGAACAGGAACTGCTCAACGGCGGCGACTGCTCCGCCCTCAGGCGGGAGGATTCCGGTCGCGTCGGGGTGGCCGGTGACCGTGAGCCGGTCGGAGACCTCGACCGTGACCGACTGAGGCTGGTCGCGGTCGGCGGCTGAGACCGTCCAGCCGTCGCGCTGCATGGCGCGGACGACGACCGGTTCGAGCGCATTGCCCGCTTCGAGCAGGGTCAGGGAGTCGGGCTCGGTTGGGTTGGTGATGGGTTGTTCGGTCGCCGTGTACCAGAGCGCGCGGCGGCACTGGCCCATGGCAGAGGCGCGGATATCGAGCCCTCCGTCCTGGAAGCGGGCGGCGGGGCGGCTGTAGGCGTCGGCGTGCTGGGTGTGAACTGCGGTGGTCATGGTTGTTCCTCCTGTAGAGAGGAGCGGGGCTGCCCCTGATCAAAGGCGCAGCCCCGCTCGCTGGGTTCGGTTCGAGATGGCCTCAGCCGGCTGCCGACTGCTGCGCCTGGGCGAGCTTGTCGGCGGCGGAGGCGATCAGCGGGATGAGTTCGGCCGGGCCGAGTTCGTCCAGTTCGCGGCCGGTCTTGTTCCGCACCGCGGCCCGGACCTGGTCTTCCGTGAAGCCCTGCTGGACGCTCAGTTCGAGCAGCTGCTGGCGCAGGTTGCGGGTGTCGCGCTCGTCGTCCGACTCCGGCTGCGAGGCCGGCTGCACGACGCGGCGCTGCGCTCGCGGCTGGCTCTCGCGTTCGGGCGCGGGCTCCTGCTGGCGCTGCGGCGCGTGCTGAGACTCGCGGCTGCGGTGCCCGGCCGTCGGCGGGTCGCCGTAGAGACCGTTGCCGAAGCGGTCGCCGAAGCTGCGCAAGGCGCGCTTGAGCGCGTCCGTCACGGCCCCTTTGTAGGCGGTCTCGTGGCTCTCGGGCGACTCGTCCGCGACCGGCTGGAAGCCGACGTCAGTGCGGGAGGGCGCGCCCGGCACCGTGACCCGCACGACCGCGGAGTAGGCCGCCGTGCGCGTCACTTCCCCGGTGCGCGAGTCGGTCTGCTCGATCGGCCGCAGGGTCACGTCGCCGACCAGCTCAAAGCCCCAGCCGCCAAAGCCGAAGATCCGATTGGCCTGGTCGATCGCCGTGTGGCCCTCGATGTAGTCGAACTTGCGCCCGGCGCGGCCCTTGCGCTGCGAGATCAGCTGGGGATGGAGCGGCTGGGCCAGCGCCTCCGTGACGCGGGGCGCGAGCGCGTCCCAGTGCAACGCCTCGACCGAGGCCGGGGCGGAATCGCGCTCAATTGGGCTGGGCGAGGACGTTCGCGGACGGGTGCCGTTGCCTCCCGTTCGCGTCGTGCCGTTGCTCCCCGATCGAGTCGGGGACGGGCTGTTCCGTCGAACCGCCGTCGCGGTCCCGTTGCCATTGCCGTTTCCGTTGCGGTGGTTGCCGTTGTTCATCTCATGCTCCTGTTTCGTCGTGGTGTCGGGTTGGGTGCGGTTGCCCGGTTGGGCAACCGTGAAGCCGTGCTGAGCCTGTCCCGCACTCGGTGTGGGGGCACGGTCGGCCAGGGGCCATAGGCAGGCCCTCCGTTTCGTTGGGTGGTTGGGGTGGTTGACTGGAGGCGGGCGAGTCCCGCTCTGGTAGTAGTTGCTAGCGCGCGGCCCGCGCCGCTCGGTTGAGCAGGCTGAGGAAGACCGTGCGGCCGTGGGGATCTCGGCCCAGTTCGCCGACATCGGACACGCCCCGAGGCAACGTCACGAGCCGGGTCCGGTGGGTGCCGAGCAGTCCTGCGAGGTCGCTCGCCGCCGCGCGTCCCGCGTCGTCTGAGTCGAAGGCGAGGAAGACGCGGGGCCGGTCCTGTAGGGAGGAAGCCAGCCGGTCCATTCCCTGCGTGCCCAGCGCAGCGCAGGCCGGCAGGCTCCATCCGGCCAGCAGGAGCCAGTCGAACAGGCCTTCCGTGACGACGATCCAGGGTGGCGCCGCAGGCAGCCGTGAGAGGCCGAGCACCGGCTTGGCGCCGGGCAGCGCCTGAAACCGCGGCCTGGCCTGGGGGTGGATCGCCCGTCCGGCGAGCCAGTTGACGCGGCCTGCCACGAGGTCGGGGACGACAATCATCCCGCGGAAGCGCTCTCGCCCCTCAGAGATCAGGCCGCTTCCGAGGACGCGGCCGCCGTCGAGTCCGGCGTCCGTGAGCCACGAGTGCAACCCGTGCCCGCTCGAATAGCCCAGTCCCAGGCGCCGTGCGGCCTCGGCCGAGATCCCGCGTGAAGCGAGGTAGGCCTGCGCTGGGTCGCAGAGCTGGAGCTGCCGGGCGTAGCAGCGCATGGCCGCCGTCAGCAGCGCCGCGTCGCGGAGCGGCGCCGGCTCTGGTATACCTGATGACCGCGCCGGAACGGCGGTCGTCACAGGTCTCTCGGGAGAGGTCTCCAGCCGGCGGATGGCCTCGGGCAGATCGACGCCGTCCGTGCGCTGGATGAAGTCCAGCACGTCCCCGCTCAGACCGCAGCCGAAGCAGTACCAGCGCTGCGTGTCGGCGTAGACGGTGAAGCTGCCCTCGGTCTCCTCGTGGAACGGGCAGAGGCCCTGTCGGACGCGGCCCCGGCCGCGCAGTTCGACGCCTGCCGCCTCAACCACCGGGCCGAGCGGATGGCGGCGCTTGAGCGCTGGGATGTCGACGTTGACGTGAGCGGCGGTCATGAGACTTGCCGCCCAGTCAACGGTCCCAGTCCTCTGAGGCTGCGGCGCGAGACGAGCTTGCCAGGCCGCCAGCGCAGGCCCAGGACGGCGCGGGCTTCGAGCGTCCCCTCATCGAGCGGAGTGAGGACGGCGGCCCGTCCGCTCCCCGCTCTGTAGAGCTGAGCGTCTTCGCCGCCAAAGCGCCGCCGGGCCAGGTCGAGGAACTCGGCTGAGGCCCAGCGAGTCTCGCCCTCCGTCCCCTCACTGAGGTCCATCTCGGCGAAGACGTTGAGCGCCTGGTCGAGCTCGCCGGTCTGCCGGAAGCGTCGCGCCTCGTGGATCGCGCGAGCCGGGGAGGTGCGGGGCTGGACAGTGGAGTCGAGGCCGAAGATGGCGTCGATCAGCCGGTCGACCAGTTCCTCCAGGGTCGGGCTGGGACCGGTCGAGATCGCGGTCGCGGTGGTTGCTGCAGTCATGGTGGTCTCCTTTCATTGCGGACGTGTGACTGCGTCGCTTCGGTGGGGGGTCGCCCGATGGCGACGAAGAAGGGCCGCCCGGTGGAGGCGGCCCTGGTGGTGGGGTGACTGGGTTGGCGGGTTCAGCGCTTGCGGGCCGCTTTCGCCAGCGCGACCCGCCGGTTGAGGACGACGCGCCGGACGAGCCATCCGGCCCAGCCGAGGCCGAAGGCGTTGAGGGCGACGACCTGCAGGTCGAAGCCCAGCGCGATCGGCGCGGCCAGCAGCAGCAGGACGAACGGCAGCAGCAGGGCTCGCCAGTCGCGCTTTCCCGTGGCGCCGGTCTCCGGGTTGGCGGGCTGAGGCGGGTCGGACCTGTCCGTGTCGGCGCCGTAGGCCGACCAGATCGGCTCGCCGGTCAGCGTCTCCAGCCGCTTGATGATTCGCTCGCGTCGGCAGCCGACCGACTTGCAGCGGACGTCGATCCCATCGCCGTCCGGCCGCTGGCGGAAGGCCAGCGTGTCCTGCTCGGAGTCGTGGCAGGCGGCGGCGGTCCAGAACCAGCCGCGCTCGAAGCGCACCCGCTGCTGCGGTGCGATCAGGTCGGCGATCCGGGCGGCTGAAGGGCCGGTATAACGGCTCTGGGTACGTGCGCTCTCTCTGACGTTGTTGAGGTTGCTCATGCGAGGTACCTTTCGGGTGTGGTGCGGTGCGTAGGCGGCTGCGTCGTGAGGTTGGTGCTGGTGACCCGTGCCGGCATCCGAAGCGCGGGTCGTCGTGGTTGGCGTTGTGACTGTGTGTTGGGTTATGGACGCACTCCGCCCAGGGCCGGATACCGAGAGGCGGGCTAAACGGGGTGCGAGAGGGGGGAATAGCCGTGGCGGGGCGCAATCCTGTCGGATCGGCGTCATCCCGTGGCAGGCGTGGACACGAAGCAACCGGGCTGCCCTGTGAGCGCAGTCCGGTCGGGTGAGCGTTTGCTCAACTATCCAGCGGGCGGTCGGTGCGCATCACTTCTTGCACGACCGCCGAGGTCAGTTCCCGCGTTCTGGACCGGCGCTCAGGAGAGCAAGGCTCGATCATCTGAGCCAGTCCGCGCAGCGGGAGCCGCGCTTGTCCCTCAGTGGCGCCGCGTCTCAGATGAGCAAGGCTCGAATACAGCGGCGCGGTTCCGGGTCGAGGACGAACCCGCCAGTTTTCTCAGGAAGAACAACTGGCAAAAGCCTGAAACCACTTCCAGTAGTACGCCTCGCGAGGGCAGATCGCAATGGTCCGACGCATCCCGTACCACTCGTAGACGCACGAATGTTCAATAGGTGACACGGGTGACGTCGAGTCTGTCGCCACTTCCCCGGCTATTCTCCTCACCCCGGGACTGGAGAAAGAGCGGAGCGCGTGATCCCGAGCGAGCCACTGGCGAATGAGGAGTCGCTGGCCTGGCCCGAACTCGCCGACGCCCACAGTACGGTGCAGGGCCTGGCGCGCCACGCCGAGCGCGAACTGCGGCAGTGGAGCCACGGCGACCACGACGTCAGGCTGGAACGGGTCAGCCGGATCCCGGGTGAGTCGGGTGCCGTGAGTTGCCTGTTCTGGTGCGAGAGCTGCCATGCCTCTCAGCTGCTGGCGCTCAGCGAGACAGGGGTCCAATAGGAGAAGAGCGGGGGCGGTGGTCGCGCAGATCCCGGTGTTGCACGGGGCGTGAATGAATCGCAAGCGCAGCCCGTTTCCGTCGGGCAGACTTCCGCCGCGGCGGATCGGCAGGCCGGTTCGATCTGTGGTCCGTAGCGGTTCCCGGCGCTACCGTTCGGCGCGGAGGCGCTGAGGATGAAGGTGCACGATTCCGTAACCGATAGCGGGCCGGAGCTGGGCTTGGCAGGACCGGGCGCGCAGGGCGCACTGGTGCATATCGAGCGCGGCCTCTCGGCCGATCTGGAAGCCTGGGGACACGCCGGCCATCTCGTCTTGCTGCAGCGGCTGGTCGCGCCCCAGCGCGACTCCCCGGTTGAGCGCGGCCTGTTCTGGTGCGAGACCTGCAAGCTCTGGCTGCTCGCCCGGCTGGCCGAGCCAAGCGAGACGCCGCGCGCGACCGGCCCGACGCCGGACGGCTTCCCTGTGGATGCGCGGCACGGCCCCGGCTAGTGGTACTCGAAGACTGCGCCGCTCAAGCGATTCGGCCCGTGTCTGTGCTGTCCCTCTCTCGAACGTCAGCGAGTCCCGGGGGCGTCGTTCGCGTGCACGCTCGACTCGGCGATCGTCTCCGCTCGCGCTAGGCGCGAGCAAGACAAACTCAGCCTGGCCTGCGAGGTGTTAGGTCCGAGGAGGACGGTCGGCCGTCGGGGTCGAGCCGAAGGTCGTGGTCGAGGTGACGACCGGCGGAGCGGATCCGGACACCGGCGGACTCGCCGGGCCGACTCCAGCCTCAGAAGCGTCGGAGCCCTGGGAAGATTCGGAGCCCTCTGAGCTCTGAGCAGTCTCGGAGGAGCGCAGCCGCCAGTAGTTGCGGCCCGTGTTCTCAATCTCGCCCGTCTCCTTGAGCCGCTGCAAGTTGGACTGCACGGTCGCCATCGGCTTGGCCGAGCGGGGCACGGCGTCGTGTTGCTTCAGGTAGGCCAGGATCCCGGTGGCGTGCACCGGCTCACGCTGCTGGCCCAGGAACTCGCGGATCTTGCCCGTGGTCAGACCGCGCGGCAACCGGGAGCGTTTGGCGGCCGGTTCACTCCGGCGCGCCGTGCGCCGCGCTCGGGGTTTCCCAGCCGCCGGCGGAGACGAGAGGGTGACGGACTCCATGCTCAGCAGTTCCTCGACCAGCCGGCGCCGGCTTGCCAGCCGCGCGAGCTCGGCCACGGTGGCGTCGAGTTCGGAGCGCAATCGATCGGCGAATGGATCGGCCATGCGGGTGGTCCTCTCTGCTGCGGTCGAACGCCAGCCTGAGAACGATGAGCGTGAAGTTGGCGCGGGCCAGGTCGGGCTCGTCAACGAAACTAACCTAGCATCGCTCGACGATAACGACCGGTCCTCGCCCGCCGCGGGCGCCTGGCGCCGGGAAGGGAACCCGCCCGGCCTCACGCTCGTCTGAGTGAGAGGAGCGTCCGGCCCGATTCCCGATGCGCGGGCCGGGCCGGGCCGAAGTGCGCATGAACCGCCAAGTCTCGACCGGCATCATGCTCAGGCTGCGAGGCTTGGCCCGGCGCTACCTGCCTGTTGGGCTGCGCCAGCGGATCGCCCTGCTGCGCCGGGCGTTGCGCGACCGCCGCTCGGGCGTCGCCTTCGCCGAGATGTCGCGGCCGGCTCCGTGGCCGTGCGAGCACAGCTCCTACCGCGGTCCGATGATCGACTACCCAGGCCAGCGGCGTTTGGCCCTCGCCAAGCGGAACAATCAGCGCCTGCTGGCGGCCGCGCTGGACGGGGCCGTGATCGGGCCGGGCGAGACGTTCTCGCTCTGGCGGCGGGCCGGCCCGCCGAGCATCGACGCGGGCTACGCCGAGGCGGCCGCGATCCGGGCGGGCCGGCTCGTGACCGAGCTGGGCGGGGCGACCTGTCTGCTCTCAACCGTGGTCTACAACGCGGCGCTGCTGGCGGGACTGGAGATCACCGAGCGCTGGTGGCACAGCGTGGACACGTACGGCGACGAGCGCTACTTCGAACTGGGCCGCGACGCGGCGATCGTCTACGGCTACCGCGACCTGCGCTTCCGTAACCCCTTCTCGTATGCCGTCCGGCTGGGGGTGGCGGCCGGCGCGAACGGCGTGCATGCGAGCGTGACCGCAGCCCGACCGCGTGACTTCGCGGTCGAACTCAGGGTGAGTAAACCGGTACGCAAGCCCTTCAGCACTGAGTGGGTGGTCGACCCGGACCTGCCGCCAGGCGAGGAGATCGTGGTCGAGCCCGGCTACGACGGACTGCGATGTCGGACGACCCGAATTGTCACGTGGGCGGACGGCACGAGGCGCGAGGATGACCTCGGTGAGTCGCATCACCTGATGATGCCGCGCATCGTGGCGAGAGCGCCTGAGCGGAGTACCTAAACCCACCATCTACCTACGGCCCCGCAATCAGCAGCCCCAATGCCCAGTGCGGGGCCTGCGCCCTGCGCCGCTCGCGCCGTGCCCGCAGCAGCAGTCTGGACTCGGTCGTTCAGACCGCCGTACCCCTCGCCGTCGAGCTGGTCCGTGTCGACGCGCCCGGTCTGCCCAACGCAATCTCTCGTGCGGCCCAATCGTCTCGTCATCTGCCCGTGACATACCGTGCTTCGTCGCGGTGGGCAATCTGCTCGAGGTGCAGCGCAGTCATCGCGCTGGCGACGTAGCCGGGACTGAACGCGGGGTCCCTCGTCGCCCAGAGATGCATCTGGAATCGAAGTTCACTGAGTGTGACGCTGTTCGCGACCAGAAAGACGTCATTGAACCCGGTCTCGACCCAGTTCTCGGGGTCTTTGAGTTGAGCAACGATGTCCTCGTACGGTCTGTTTCGGTTCGTCGTCATGATGCACGCCCTTCCCTTGCGAACCATAGGCGCGAGCAGCGACTCGGCTCTCTCGATCAAGTCGGTTGCATCGGGTGCTGGGCGGGGCTGTCGAGCGCTGCGGTACGAGGACCCTCGACAGTGGGGTTCAGCATCGCAGCATCCAGAGGGCAGAGTTAACGACGCCTGCTGCAGTCACCGCTCCGGGCCGGGGGAACGCCCCCACAGCCCCAACGTCAGCAGCCGCAGGCTCCAGTGCACGAGCTGAGCCCGGCGCCGGTCGCGCCGCACCCGCGCGATGGCCTGGTCGAGCAGGCGCAGTTCGCTCTGGCGGCGGATCCCATCCCAGGGGCGGTCGGCGGGGGGCAGGGTCAGGCCGTGTTCGCCGACCAACGCGAGTTCCAGTTCCAGCAGCTGCTCGTCGGCCCTGAGTCGTTCCAGGGTCGCGCCCGTCGTGCCCGTCGTGCCCGTCTTGTCCGTCGTCGCCGCCACTTGCTCCCGTCGCCGCCGCGCCAGACGCCACTGGGTAATGTCCTCCATCGCGGCACCGTAGAACCGCTCCTCCTCCGCTTCCGCCTCGACGGTGACCAGCTCGGGGTAGCGGCGGTGGGCAGCCGTAGTTGCCCGTGAGCTTGGCCTCGTCGACGCTGTCGATGCCGTCAATCCCGTCGATGTCGCTCGCGCCGAAGCGCCCACCAACCCTGCCGGACGCCCACCATCCCCGCCATCGCCGCCATGTTCTAGCGCAGCCACTCGCCGCTCCAGTTCTCCCAGCGAGGCCTCGAGTCGCGCCAGCGCATCGGGGACCTCGGGCAGGTTGGGCACCTCGGGCAGGTCGTCCGACACTGCTTGCTGCACCCGCTCCAGCTTGTCCACACGCCGCCTGAGACGCGCCAGTTCTTGCGCGTGGTCCACGGTATCCACCGCATCCGCGGACTGCGCCGCGGCCTCAAGCAGCCCCGCCTCGTAGCGCTCCAACGCCCGGCAGAGCTGTTCCGTCAGACGCCCCTCCGCCTCAGCCCGCTGGAGCGTGCGCTCGCTGACGCCCAGCAACTGAGCCGTGCGCTGCCGCCCGCGGGAGGCGAGGAGGTCCTGTAGGAGGCCGCCCAGCCGCTCCGCCCGGGGCCCGGCCGCCACCGCCCCGCCGTCCTGGGGGGACCGAGGTGTTGCACCCCCCGCCCCGCCCTCGGAGCCCGCGACACCACCCCCCACCTCCCCTGCTCGCCTCTCACTCACGTCCGATCACGCCCTTCACGCTGTCCAACGGCACTAGAACCAGCACGCGCACAAGTTGCTTGCCCGTTCCCGCTCGCCGCACGGTCTTCGCCCGGTAAAACACTGGCTCTCGCCCCCGCTTGTCCAGGAGTTGTCCAGTCCATCTTCCTGTACACGGGTAGGCCCTCGAACCCTGGACAAAACCCGGACAAGTCCCGGACAACTCGCATTTTCGACCACATCGTAGTACAAGTGTTCCTGTAGACGCAGCAGGCCGGGCGAGGGTTGTCTTCGGAGCCGTGACGACTGGGTTGGATTGGGCGATGGAACGCGAATTGGGCGCCGGACAAGTCGATCTACTACATCAGCTGGCCGCGACGCCGCTGGTCGATCGGATCGAGCTGGCCGCGCTCTCGGGCCGTTCGACCGCCGGCGTCTACCTGGGCCTGGCGGCGCTGTGCGAGCAGGGTTTGGTCGAGTCGCTCCCGCACGCCGGCGAGTTCGTCTCCGGCGCCCGCCGCTTCCTGCTCAGCTCAGCCGGCCTGGAGCGGCTCGCCCGTGAGCGCGGCGCCAGCCTGAAGCAACTGCTGGCCGAGCTGCCGGTCTCGGACGAATGGCGCCGCAACCTGATCGGCCGCTTGGACGGGGCGGCTGTGATTTGCCGGCTCGCGGCTGCGCTGGCCGAGGCCGCCTACCCGATCCGTCTGCGCTGGTACCGCTCGTCTCCGGCCGACGCCGCGGCGGCGCTGGGTGACGGGAGGACGCTGGCGCTGCTGCGGCTGGGCCGGGGCGTCGAGCGGACCGCGGCCGCCCTGCGCCTGCGCCGCCTGGGCGAGGGCCCGCGCTACTCGGCCGCGCTGATCCTCGTTTCGGACGGGACCCGCCTGCGCCATCTGCGCCGGATCGCGCGGGGTCTGCCGTTCAGTTGCCTCCTCGCGCTTGAGCGGCATGCCGCCCGAGCCGCGGCCGACGACGCAGTCTGGGTCCCGGCCGCCGGCGGACCGGCCTTGAGCCTGGAAGACGCACTCGGGTTCGTCCGTTCGCCGGGCGAGTGGGCCCGCGAGCGGCCGCCGCTCAGGCGCTCTGCGCCGCGCCCGCTCGGCGAACACGCCGCTCAGGGCCGGCTGCTGCCCAGCCGGTTGGGGCCGGCCGAGAAGCGGAGCCTCGACTTGATCGCCGACTGGCCCTGGCTCGGGCCCGATCAGCTTGAGGGGCTCCTGGGCGTCGGCCGCCGCCGGGTCTCGCAGCTGACCCGCTCCCTGGAGGAGCTGGAGCTGGTCCGCGCCCCGCGACTAGAGGGCCGCCGCCGGCTCGCGCTCACGGACCGGGCGCTCGTGATGCTCGCGCGCCGAGACCGCTCCTCGGCCGCCGACGCGCGCCGGCGCTGGAGCGCGGGCCCGAACGAGGTCGACGGCGCAGCCTTCGACTGGCGCGACATACCTGGCCGCCGCTCGCGCCAGCTGCTGCGCCACCTGGACCACACCGAGGCCGTGCACGGGTTCGCCGCGGCGTTGGCCGCGCAGGCTCGCGGACTGGGCATGGAACTGAGCCAGCTCGACCCGCCCCACCGAGCCTCGCGCTACTTCCGTCATGAGGGCGGGCTGCGCTCGATCCATCCCGACGCCTTCATCCTGCTGCGCTCGGGGGGCGAGCTGAGGCCGGCCTTCCTCGAGTGGGAGCGCCGCGCGATCCGGCCCCGGACGATGCGCACCCGCCTCGCGCCCTACCTGCGCTACTTCGCCTCGCGCCGCCCGGTCGATGATCACGGCGCCCAACCGCAGCTCTGGGTGGTGTTCGACGATCCGCTGGCGGCCGACCGCTTCCTCACGGTCGCCCGCTCGGAGCTGGCGCGGACGCGGGTCGAGCTGCCGCTGCTGGTCTCCGACCGCGAACGAATCCACCGTCTCGGGCCGCTGGGCCCGGCCTGGCGCGGCCCGGGCGGCTGGGAGCAGAGGGAGCCGTTCGCTCAGGACTGAAGGGCGTCCCGCCTTCCGGTCCACGCTCGCCGGCGTTGGCGGACCGGCCCGCTCTGCAAACTCGGCGACAGATTAGCCCTCGCCGAGCGGCGGGATGCGTCAACAGTCGGACGCAGACGCCATTGCATTCGCCATCCAAATCCTGAACAATCGTTCCGCGAGAAGAACAGTTGTGCTGTCCAGCAGTCGAGCGCGCCCGTTCGAACCAAGCGCACGGGCGGGCGCCGGCGCCCCGGCAGCAGGCCGCTCGCTGAGCGTCGACGCGGCTCGAATCCGCCGAGCGCCGGCGCCGGAGGAACGGAGGAGGGTCATGTGCTGAACGGTCCCCGGTCCCGAACGGGACGCCGCCACCAGATCCAATCCTGATTGGAGCACCTCGTATGTCTGAACTCGTCCCATCCATCCCCCTGTTCACCGCGCTGCTGGTCGCCCTGGCCGGCGCTTTCGGCGCCGGCTACTTCACCTTCGGCGCCACGCTCTACCTGACCGCCTCGGGTGCGAGCGGCCAGGCTGAGAGCGGCAAGCGGGCGATGCTGACCGCGCTCTTGGCGGTCGCGATCGCTGTGGCCGCCTTCAGCTCGGCCGAACTCGTCATCGGCGCGGCCGCCCAGCCCGCCCTGCCGCTGGCGCCGCCGCCGGTCGGCCTGATCCCGTGAACCCTTACGAACGGAGTACCCGCATGTATCCACGAGACCCCTACCAGCCACACGACCCGCCCCGGCCCGGAGGTCGGGCCCTGATCCGGTTGATCGCGCCCCTCGGCCGTGCAACTCAGCCTGCCAGCGGCTCGGTGCCGCGACATGATCCGCTTCCGCCCCATCCGACGCGCTGGCGACCGAGTCTGCGCACGCGAATGCGGGGCGTGGTCCGCGATCTGTTCCTGCTCTGCCTGAGCCTGGCGTTTGCGGCCGCGATGATCGTCCATCGGGCCGAGACGATCGGCTCCGCCCAAGCGTTAGCGGACGTGCTGGCCCTGGCGACCGCGTACGGGGCCGTCATCACCGTCTACGGCCTCTACCGGGGCGGCGAGCAGCTGCGGCGCCGCTACCGGGAGTGGACGGGCGATCAGCTCTGCGAGTCCCTGGCCTGGATCGGCTTCGGCCTGGTGACGATCGCCGCCGCCCAGATCCTGCGGCTGCTGAGCAGTACCGGCCAGATCCCACTCCCCTGACCCGCCCGAGCCGATCGGCTCCCCCTTGATGAACGGACCTTGACCATGACACCATCCTTCCCCAATCCCTTCCGCCGCTTCCGCCGCGCCCCCGCCGGGCCGCTGCTGCTCGCCGTGACCCCGCCGCGCACGGGCGAACGGACCCTGTTGGGCGTCGAGAACCTGCTCGGCTCGATCGCCGTGCCGGAGCCCTTCTCGCTGGAGTTGGCCGCGGGCCAGTCGGGGGTCGGGCTGATGGTGCGCTGCCTCCGGGGCGAGACCGTGCGCGGTCAGATCGCGGCCCACTACCCGCAGGCGCGGGTGCGGCAGCTGGACGAGGCGGAGGATCCGCTCCAGCTGGCGGAGGACGAGCAAGCCTGGTCGCTGACCCTGCGCGCCTCAGGCCCCGAGCAGGTCCCCTTGCGCACCTTCCAGGACCGCGACCTCGTCGACCCCGGCTCCGACCCCTTGCTCGCCCTGATCGGGGCGCTGGCCGAGGCCGAGCCGGACGAGCGGCTCGTGGCCCGGCTCAAGCTGCGCGCGCTGCGCCCGGACTGGTCGCAACATCACCTGGCCCGGCTCTACGAAGCCGAGCGCCCGCCGCCTCCGCCGCCGGCCGGCGCGCCGGCGCTGATGAGCGGCCTCGATCCCTTCGCGATCACCGTGCTCGTCCTGTTCCTGGGCGGCACGGCCCTGGGCGTCACGTGGTGGCAGGCCGGCGAGATCGGAAACGTGGTCGCACTCGTGGTGGCCGTGGTCGGCGCGCTGGCCGTGCTCACCTGGATCAGGAGGCGTTGGAAGGGCTCCCGCAAGCGCGTCTTCGACCCGCGCCTCGTTCGCGAGAAGTGCGAGCGCTCAGCCTTCCTGGGCGAGGTCGAACTGGTCTGCGTGCTGCCCGCCAAGACGGGCGAACCCGAGGAGCTGGGCCGGACCCGGGCGACGCAGCTGCTGGAGCGGGTCGCGGCCGCCTACGCGCACTACGACCATCCCGCCGGCGCCCAGTTCAAGCGGGGCAAGGTCCGCCCGCTCCCGCCCGAGGCGATCACGCTTGAGCCGGCCGGGGCCGGTCTGTTCGGACGCCACAGCGTGCTCGGCGTGCGCGAGGCGGCCGCGCTCTGGCATCCGCCCGGTCCCTCGGACGAGACGCACGAGCTGGAGCGCTCCCGCTCCAAGCTGCTCTTGCCGCCCCGCCAGGCGCTGAGGGAGGGCGCCGTGGTCGGAGACACGACCGCCGACCTGCCCCGCGAGATCCGCTTCCCCGACGATCTGATGCGCCGCCACCACCTCTACGTGGCCCGCACCCGGATGGGCAAATCGACCCTGATGCGCCACATCGTCGCGCACAAGCTCAACGAGAAGGCGGCCGGCCGCGACCGCGACGCGATCGTGGTCGTCGACCCGCACGCCGACCTCGTCTCCGAGATCCTGGAGCAGGTGCCCGAGACTCTGGCTTCGGAGGTCCGGATGATCGATCTGGCCGACCAGCGCGGCGCGGTCGGGATCAACCTGCTCGACACGCGCGTCTTCGCGGACCGCGACCGGACCGCCGACTCGGTGGTCCGGGTCGCCCGCGGCCTGTGGGAACAGTGGGGACCGAGGATGCAGTCGATCCTGGAGCAGACGGTCAAGACGTTGCACGAGGCCAACGCCCATCCCTCGACCGAGGAGCACGAGCAATACACGATCCTCGACGGCCTGCGGCTGCTCACCCACAAAGGGTTCCGCGGAGACGTGCTGAAGAAACTGCGGGACCCCTACCTGCTCGAATGGTGGGACCGCGACTTCGGCGGCTGGCGCACCGAGTACCAGGCCGAGGCCCTGGCCCCGGTCCAGACCCGGCTCACCTACTACGCCTCCTCGGAGCGGGCGCGGGCGATCCTGGGACAACCGCGTTCGACCGTCGACCTCAGGCGGACCATCCTCGACGGCGGCATCCTCCTGGTCTCCACGGCCCAGGGCGCGGTCGGCCGCGACGTGGCCGCCCTGGTCGGGGCCTCCGTGCTCAACCTGGTCGACGCGACCATCCGCGAGCAGGAGCGGCTGCCCCAGGCTCAGCGCCGGGGCGCGCTGGTGGTGGTCGACGAGATGCAGACCATTCCCGGCGTCGACTTCGAGTCGATGCTCTCTGAACTGGGCAAGTACGGCGCCTCGTTCCTGCTCGCCACCCAGAGCCTGGCCAAGCTCGACGCCCTGTCGCCCACCATGCGTCATACGCTGCTGGCCAACATCGGCTGCCTGGCCGTGTTCCAGGTGGCCGGCGCCGACGCGCGCGAGCTGCTCTGGGAACTGGGCCGCCAGCGGATCTCCGAAGACGACCTCGTGCTCCAGCCGCGGCACCACTGTTACGTCCGCGCCTCGGTCGGCACCGACACCCTGCCGACGTTCTCGATGACGGTGCGCAAGCCCGACCTCGGCGATCTGGAGCGGGCGGAGCAGATCCGCCGGGAGGCGGCCGCCTATCTGACTTCGGCCGAGGACATCGACAAGCACCAGGCCGAACGACGCAAGCGGGCCAAGCAGTTCGCCGCCGAAGCCGAAGCGGCTCAGGAGCAAGCGGAGGCACCCGAAGACTCGCCGCCCAAGAAGAAACGCAACAAGCCGCGCACCAAGCGCCAGCAACCGCCCGAGTGAGCTCGACCTGCTGCGTTCTCTCGACGCTCGTAAGCTGGCCGTGCGGCGCGGTATGCCGCCCGGTCGAGGCGCTGGAGCTGAAACGGGATGCCGGCTTCGCAAGTGCAGACGCGGAGATCTAGCGCAGTCCCGCTCGATAGCGCGGGTTCAGCCTGCGCGAGGCGCCGGACCACCCGGCGTCCGTCAGGACCTGGGCGGGCGGACGCCCGCCGGTCTCGGTCGCCGGTCTGTCTAATGACGCCTGAGCGGGCCGAGAAACACTAAGCGCTCCAGGCCGTGCATGCCAAACTGGGTATCGCTTCTACGCAAAACCACTGGGTGGCCGTTCTGTCCACCTGCGCCAGCCATCGGACTAGGTTCAGGCTGACGAGAACGGGTTGACGACCTGAATCCCGCCGTAGTCCTGGCCCGGGTTCAGGTCCTCGGAGTAGACGGCATCGCAGTCCATCGCTTGCGCCGCGGCGATAATCGCCGCGTCCCAATAGGAGATCTGATAGCGCTGGCTGATGGCAGCGGCGGAACGGAGCAGACCTATCGTTACCGGAAGCACGTTCCTCTGAGCGAGTCTCTCTACGAACTGCATGGCCGAGTCGTGCGACAGCCTGCCGGAGCGACCTAGCCGGGTGGCCTGATAGTAAAACTCCTGCAGCACCTGGACCGAGACGACGAGATCCCCGGAGTTCAGGAGACTCTGAGCAATAGCCTGCTTGGCCGCCTCGTCAGGGGCCGAGCTGACGGCGTAGATCAAGACATTGGTGTCGACGAAGCGAGGCACCACGTTTAGGTACGGTCGCCATCAATGCGGCCGTAGAGTTCGTCGCGAGGCAGGTTGTCCGAAGCTCGGAAGCCCGGATGAGCCGCGCGAATCTCGCCGATCAAATGATCCAAGTTGCGCCTATCGGCCCCGGTGGAGTGACCTAAGGAATCCTCCGAGGTCTCTACTTTCTCCACCGCGTTCGCCAGAGCGGCGGCCGCCAACTCGGGCAGCGACAACTGCAGTTCCTCAGCTCGGATACATGCGCGGCGATGCGTCTCGTCGTCGACGGAGACGACGATGCTGTGTGTGGATTCCATCTCGCAACCCTTCTCTCTCACAGGATATCCAAGCCGAGGAGGGTAGTGCGGGTCCCCGCCTGTGTGCTGTCCTCCCATGACCCATTGCGATCGGCGAGGAGGCGCTACTCGCAAGGCGGCACCACGGCCGGACGCTCCGACTCCAACGTCCCTGAGGCAGTCGGCTCGACAGCACTCATCCGATGTCCGGTGGAATCCAGTAGAGCTTGTGACCAACCATGCCTCTGCGCGAGGGGTTGTTTGACGATCTGATTGGTCGCACAAGGACATCGTGCTCCATCGATCGCAACTCGCGTTTTAGTTCAACCCGCGCCTCTTCCTCTTCCATGTAGATGTCCAATGGCATTCTGTCGTTCCGCAGCGCCGCCTCCAACAGGTTGCGCGCGCCGAGCAGCTCGATCTCCCACTGCTCCATCGAAGTCGCACCGATTGCATTCCTCATCTGGCCCTCATTGGCCGGTGAATTGTCGGGCCTGAACAGGCGCCACCTCCATCCATCGCCCCGAGACGGCCATCTGGCCGCGACGAAACCTCGAAACGCCTCGTCCCGCGGCGGCTCGGTTCCCCTCATCTCTAGCATTCTTGAACTCCTGTTCATCGACTGCGAGGCCAGATCAGGCGTCACTGTACGACCACGTGAAGGACGGCCAGACTGCCTACGGCACGCGTCGTCTTCTTTGGCGACCCCTGGTCATGGCTGGGATGCCAAGCTGCCGCAGATTCACTGGATCCCTGTGGTCGCCGTCTCGCAGGACAGGCACCCCTGCTGTGGTTGGCTAAACCTCAGAGACCGATTGCAGCGTCGCACTATGCCCAGGCAAACCCTGTCGGCCAGATCTCAACAGGCATTCGAGAGCTAGAGGGTACTGTGTCTGATGAGGTAGGTCCTTGCCACTTCGGTACGGAAGCAAGGTTGGTTGCCGTGAGCAACATGACGCCGACGATCAAGTCCTACCTGGACGCCGCCTCCAAAGTCAGCCCGGTCGGCACGCCGGAGCTGTCGCACTATCCCGCGCTCAAGAACCTGTTCGACGCCGTCGGCGATGAGTTGACGCCCAAAGTCCGCGCAGTCGTGCACTACAGCGAGCCGGGATCGGGACAGCCCGACCTCGGGTTCTTCTCCGCCGACAATCCCCAGCCCGATCGGGGCGTCGTTGAGGTCAAAGGCGCCGGCGACAATCTCAACGATCTGATCGCATCGAAGCAAGTCGACGACTACTGGCGGATTCACAAGCTCGTGCTGGTCACCAACCTGCGCGAGTTCGCTCTGGTCGGACAGGATCATGCAGGAGCCAAGCGCACGCTGGAGCGCTACAGCCTCGCCAACTCCAGCGCGGCGTTCGACGCGCTGCTAAAGCATCCCGTCGCGGCGGCCAACCGGCACGGCGTCTCGCTGGGCGAGTACCTGCTGCGGGTGATGTCGCACCGCTCGACCATCGCCGAGCCGCGCGACCTGGCTCGTCTGCTCGCCTCCTACGCCCGCGACGCCCTGCAACGCGTCGAGCAGGCGGCCGAGGAGGAGGAATCGCTGTCGACAACCCGCGAGGCGCTGGAGCAGGCGCTGGGCATGACCTTCGAGGACGAGCGTGGCGAGGGCTTCTTCCGCTCGACCCTGGTGCAGACGCTGTTCTACGGCGTCTTCGCCGCCTGGGTGCTCTGGGCGCGCGCGGGTAAGAGCGGGCAATTCCGCTGGAAGGACGCCGTCTACGAGCTGCGCGTGCCGTTCCTGCGGATGCTCTTCCACCAGCTCACCGATCCCGGGCGGCTGGAGCGGCTCAACCTGGTCGATGTGCTGGACTGGACCGAGGCGGCGCTGGAGCGGGTCGACCGCGAGGCGTTCCTCAAGCGCTTCAGTGAGGGCGAGGCGGTGCAGTACTTCTACGAGCCGTTCCTGGAGGCGTTCGACCCAGAGCTGCGCAAGCAGTTGGGCGTCTGGTACACGCCGCGCGAGATTGTCCGCTACATGGTCGCGCGGGTCGACCGGGCGCTGCGCGACGACCTCGGCATTGCGAAGGGCCTGGCCGACGATCGCGTGGTCGTGCTCGATCCCTGCTGCGGGACGGGCGCGTTCCTGGTCGAGACGCTACGCCGGATCGCGGACACGGAATCGGCCTCGGCCGGCGCGCTGACGGCGGCGGCGGTGCGGCAGGCGGCGACCGACCGTGTCTTCGGCTTCGAGATCATGCCCGCGCCGCTGGTCGTGGCGCACCTCGAAGTCGGGCTGGCGCTGGAGCAAATCGGCGCCGGCCTCGACGACACGCAGCGCGCCGGCGTCTACCTGACCAACGCGCTGACCGGCTGGGAGCCGCAGACGACCAAGCCGCTGCCCTTCCCCGAGTTGGAGCAGGAGCGCCAACAAGCCGCGAAGGTCAAGCAGAAACGCAAGATCTTGGTCGTGCTCGGCAATCCGCCCTACAACGGATTCCCCGGCGTTTCCGACAACGCCGAAGAGCGCAAGTTGACGGACGCGTACCGCGAGGTCAAGGGCGCCGACGTGCCCAAACCGCAGGGCCAGGGCCTCAACGACCTCTACGTGCGCTTCTACCGCATGGCCGAACGCCGCATCGCCGAGAAGACCGGCGAGGGCGTCGTCTGCTTCATCTCCAACTACTCCTGGCTGGACGGCCTCTCGTTTCCCGGCATGAGACAGCGCTACCTCGACGCGTTCGACATCGTCCGGATCGACAACCTCAACGGCGACAAGTACCGCACCGGCAAGCTGACACCCGACGGCCTGCCCGATCCGAGCGTCTTCTCGACCAGAGATGACCTCCTGGGCATTCAGGTTGGCACTGCAATCGCGACGCTGGTGCGAAGGGACTCGCATCAACCAGCCGAACGAGTCGAGTGGCGCGAACTCTGGGGTGTCGGCAAGCTGCGAGAGCTTGAGGAGTCGGCGAACGCACCGGTGTACAAATCCGTAGAGCCGATGGAGGGACTGGGCCTGTTGTTCGCGCCAGTCGCGCTTAGCAAAGATTGGTTCGGCTGGCCCTCTCTGGTTGAGCTGTTCCCGAAGCGCTTTCACGGAGTGTTGACGAACCGAGACGCATTTCTAGTTGATCTAGACGGGGATCGATTGCGCACCCGGTTAGGAGACTACTTCGACCCAGCACAGGGACACGATGAGCTCGCTCTTCGTTATCCGATGGCAATGAAGTCCACAAGGCGTACCGACGCTCGCAAGGTAAGAGACAGCCTTCTGACCAGAGGCACCCTCGACGAAGATGCCTTTGTCCGGTTCTCCTATAGGCCATTCGACACACGTTGGCTCTATTGGGAACAAGAGACCAAACTTCTTGATGAAAGGCGACCGGAGTACCGACCTCACGTATTCGATGGCAATCTCTGGCTGTCGTCAACTCAGCAGTTGAGGAAGGGAATCACTGAACCGCAAGCTTCTTTTACTCGGCTCGCTGGATCTCATCACTCGATTGAGCGGGGGGCACACATGTTCCCGCTCTACCTCCGAGACGAGCAGTTTGGCGAGGAGGTGAACGGCGTCAAGCGCACCGCCAACCTGAGCGAGCGGGCGCGGGCCTACATCAAGTCGCAGGACGCCGAGCCCGAGGACCTGTTCCACCACGTCCTCGCCACGCTGCACGACCCCGCCTACCGCGAGGCCAACGCCGGCGGTCTGCGCATGGGCTGGCCCCGCATCCCGCTGCCCGGCGACCCCGGCGAATTCGCCGCCTCCGCCGTGCGAGGCCGCCTCCTCGCCCGCCTGCTCGACACCGAGTCCAACGTCGACGACCTGCTCGACCCAACCATCGCCGTCCCCACCAAGACTGACGGCACCCAGATGCAACCCGCCGACTTCACCGTCACCGCCGGCTGGGGCCACTTCGGAACCAACCAGGCCGTCATGCCCGGCCAGGGCAAGATCAACCGTCGGGGAGATGTGGTCGACGTCTACCTGAACGATCGGGCGTACTGGCGGGACGTGCCGGTGGAAGTGTGGGAGTATCGGCTAGGCGGCTACCAGGTATTGAAGAAGTGGCTGAGCTACCGGGAGTCAAAGGTGTTGGGTCGGGCGCTGTCGGTGTCGGAGGTGTCCTGGTGGTCGGAGGTTACCCGGAGGATTCAAGCCGTCCTGTCTACCGAGAGAAAACAGCAATGAGAGGCCGTGTGAACCAAGCGAAGTGCTGGATTCGTAGCAGGACCGGAACCTTCTGGTTCACTCTCGCCGTGATATTGATACTGAGCGCCAGTGCTGGATTGTCGGCTTCCTACTGGGGCCAGCTATCCGGTCCGTCTGGTGACAAGCAGAGTCTGAGCGAAACTGTCCGCAACGTCATGCTCATGATCGGAGCTTTGCTCGCCTTGCCCCTTGCATATTGGCGAGGATTGGTCGCCGAGCGTCAGGTAAAGGCGACAAGCGACAGCGTCAATGCTGCACATACAGCAATCTCGAACCAGAGGTTTCAAGCGGCGGCTCAGATGTTAAGCAACGAATCCAATGCAGTGCGACTAGGAGCCATTCATACTTTGGTGACGCTCGCACGAGAAGACGCAGAGCGATACTACATCGCCTCGGCCATGTTGCTAGCAGCCTTTGTTCGGCGAGCTACGAACATGGACGACGAGGATGCACCCGAGATAAAGAGAGGTCGCGGCCGGAGAATTCGAGAGGATGCCGGATCTGCTCTTGACTTCATTGCCTCTCGTACTGCTGCCGATTCTCTTCTCGAACGAGAACGAGAATTCAAGATCGACCTCAGCGGAGCGAGCTTGAACCGTGTGGATCTTCGCGGAGTCAACCTCTCGGGTGTCATACTACGTTCAGCGAATCTGCGGGGCGCGCACTTGGGAAGCGTGAACTTCACTGATACTGATCTCTCCAATGCGGCACTCGGCGGCGCATACTTGAGAAATGCAGTCTTGTGTAGGACGATCCTATCGGGAGTGAACTTCAGTGCCTTCGTACGCGACGCCAATGGTGAGTTTGTGGAACTCACTCGTCCAAATGGTCCAAGACCCGCGGTCGGGCTTGTCCAAAGCCAACTTGACTTATCTCTTGACGATGGGGAGGACCCTCCACTGCTTCGAGGAGTAGTGGATACGGAGACAAGCGATCAACTGCTGTGGCATGGCAGACCTCCGGCACCGGAGCAAGTCGTTCCACTGATCAAGCCACCCGATCGGCGTAGGCCACGATCCTGACCTCATGGATGGTGGCGAATCGAAGGGTTTCTGTAGGCAGATCCACGTGTCGGTGGTGACGCCGAAGGTTTGGTCGAAGCGGATGACGGGGTCGGCAGTGCTCGGCGCTTCGCAGGCACACACGGCGGCCAACGCAGCCTCTTCGATCTGTAGATGCGCCGCCGCCTCTGCGTTCGTCAGGCGGCCGATTCGATTGGCTTCACCTGGATGTCGCTACAGTCGAGGCGCCGTTGCCCCAGGTCGTAGGAGGCCTGCATCCGCATCCACACGTCGGCCGTGCCGCCGAGTGCTTGCTCCAGTCGGATCGCCAGGTCCGCATCGATCGCGCCCCGCCCCTCGCACAGCGTCGCCAGGTACGCCTAGTCGACTTCCAAGTGCGCCGCCGCGTCGGCAACCGAGAGGTCAAGCGGCTCCAGGCAGAGGGTGAGAATCGACTCGCCGGGGTGCGGTGGATTCTTCATCGGCATCATCTGAACCTCATCGATAGTCGACTAGGCCGACCTCGGTGCTCTCTGCGCATTCGAAGCACAGGTGGATCCGGTTGTTGAGGAAGGCCACTATCCGCGAGGCCAGCGCCAGCGATCTGCGCATGGGCTCGTCCCGCATCACCTTGCCCACCGATGCCGCAGAGTGCGCCGGGTCGGGCCGTCCCCTCGCCCGTCCACTCAACACTGAGTCAACTGTCGAAGACCCGCTCGACAGGTGCATCGCCGTCCCGACCTAGGCCGACGGATCCGAGACGCAAGTCGTTGACTTCACCGGCACCGCAGCCTGGGGCCACTTGGGAGCCAATCAAGCCATCATGACCGGCCAGGGCAAGATCAGTCGCCGGGAAGACATGATGGCCATCTACATGAACGATCGGGCGTTCTGGAAGGTCGTGCAAATCGAGGTCTGGGAATACTGACCGGGCGGTTACCAGGTTCCCAAGATGTCGCTCAGCTACCGGCAGTCGAAGGTGCTAGGCCGGGGTTGACTGTGTCGGAAGTCGCGCTTCGGGTGGCGGGTATTCTGAGGATCTGAATCGCAAGGTGTTGTCAATGGATCAGCCAGGACCGGACCAGAAACCACTGCTTGACAATTGGGACCTGCCGCCAGATTGGCCCGAAGTCCCGCGCTTCGTTGTGTTCTTCATCACTGCCCCAATACCACTCGGCCTTCCCGATGGCTGGACAGGATGCATGACCTTCGAGGGAGAACGTGTTGAGTGGCTGAAGCAACTCGGGCCCGGCGCCATGGCGAAATTTGACCGATCGCCGATACCCTATAACCCGGAAGGCCTCCCCTTCGTATCCCTATACGTAAGCCGACTCGAATTCCCCTTTGGACTTGGTGCGGAGCGGCTCATTCTGGCGACCGGAGCCTATGAGAGAATGAAGGGACAAGTCGAGTTTGCACCAGATGCGCCATTTTACGCAAAAGCTGCGCAAGGTGCCTTTCTGACCGGAGCCGCATCACACTGTACGGTGTTCGAGCTGATGACGCCTTTGGTACCAGTAGGAGGAGAGGGCGAAGAGATTGAGCTAGAAGCCTCGGTGTGGGATGCGTTTGATCGATCATTCGGGGCACTAGAAGCCGTACATCGAGCTTACGTCACCACGGTAGATGACTGGGCCGTCCGCCCTCCAAATCGACGCACCCTGCACCCGGTTGTCCCCTGGACGACGCGGGTTACGGCGACAGGTGAAGTCGAAGTGCTGCGATATCTGAGAGTGAATGATGCGGAACATTGGCCCCGGGGAGCCAAGGAGACGTTAGGCGACAGGACTTTGGGGCACTTGGATAACCATGTTCAGGTCGTGTTGTCCTCCAGTGAGCAAGGCAACCCTCATTTGGACTTTGTCGAGTATGCGAAGCGTGGGCAGCACGCGTTTTTCGCACAAGGCGACTACACGGCTACACTAATCTGGTCTCACATGTCGTCCGAGCGCTTGTTGAACGGCGCGCTGCTAATGAGCGGTTTCGAAAGAGGTGTTGGAATCAACGAAGCGGCGCAGTGGTTAGAGGATCCACTTCGCAAGAGGACACAAAGGCACTTTGGGAGGAGATTCGGCGGGAGATGGAACACGCGCGATGGCGACTCGCTCATCGGCAAGTGGTCACAGAACGTCGTAGATGTGCGCAACCGTGTTGTACATGGAGGCAAAGGGGCGACGGAAAGTGAGGCTATAGCCGCCTCCAACTCCTGTGTCGACTTGGAGAGGTACCTCAAGCACCGGCTGATTGCTCGCCGCCATGAGTTTCCGAATACCGCGATGGTGTTCGTAGGCGTGCCTGTCATGAAGGAACGAGGTGCTTGGGATGATCGGATGGAGAGAGCGTTGGAGCAGTTCGAGGAAGAACTCCGTTGGATCGATGAGTATGAGGACTGGATTCAAAGCGTCTACGCTCAGGCAGAGGATCGCTAGCACGGTCGGTGCCGTGGCAAGGGGCAAAGGCGCAGGGTCTGATTGGGCAACCCGCTCAATCCGCCTGGCCGCGCATTCCGTCCTTGTCTGACGGGGCGTGGTCATGGTCGGACTGCATCGCGTGCCTAGTGTCGGCACCACTGCCGAAGGCCATGTCGATGCGCACGGCCAGAACCGCAGTGATGGGCGCGCGGCAGTCTCAGGCATCGGCGAGAGTCGATTTCCTCGATACAGTCGCGAAGCAGCGAGCGGCGTGGGTGGGGGTATTCTCTATCGCATCGTCAGGCTGCCCGTGTGAATCGCATGATTTCGAGTTCGCCCAGCATTTGCTTTGACTTGGGCGGCGTCGAACCTCGCCGGGAACTGGATCAAGTAGAACAACGCGTGCTGACAGCTACGCTCGAGAGGCGCATCGCACTATCGGTGGTGATCGGTGCGTCGGCTTGTGGGCTGAGGCACAGCAGCTCCTCCCTGTCGTCCCCCCGTCATTAGCGGCAGCCGAATTGCACACACCCGCGAAACGTCCGGGGTATCCTGACGTTCGGGAGCACCTGGCATTGGCCGACACGCGCACAATCACGATCACCGTTGACGAAGAGACCCACCGCCAGGCCTGCGCAGATGTAGAACAGCGCGGCTTGACAGTCTCTGAGTTGGCAGCGCAGGCAATGGCGGCGTTGCTGCCTCAGCAGAGGGTTGATGCAGACCCCTCTCTGGACCCAGCAGACTGAGAATCGCGACACCGCCGCTTCCTGAGACCGTAGAGCGGATCCGAGCCGACAACCCAGGATTCAGCGCTGCGGCCAACCTTTCCCGCGATGAGCTGTATCTGGAGCGCGGCCTTTGGCGTAGACAGGATCCGGGCTGACCACGGTGGCTCGTCGACTATTCGACACGAACGTCTTGATCTACGCCGTCCGACCTGGTCTGACCAACGAAGGCGTTGACTTAGCAGCGCGCTCATGCTCACTGATCAGGAGTTGGACGCCCTGCTGACCGACGCTACCCAACAGGCTGCAGGCGACCTCGCCTGGCAAATCGACCAGTCCCAGTTCCCTGCTTCGGATTTCCCCTCGAGGTCAAGTTATTGGTTGGTCGGCAGCTCTAGGTTGACTGCTTTTGGAATCCTGACTCCGAGGAGCTGTGCTAAATGTTCATTCGCCGCCAAGCCAGGCGTACCATCGAGCTCACTCGGGGAGAGAGGCTCATTTGTCGGTGCGGCAGGAACGGCTACGACAAGCTCCAGGGACAGCTCGACCGTCTTCCCGACCCAGTACAACGATGATGGGACACGCAGCTACACAGAGTTCACCAGGGCCGCGATTCGTTCTCTAAGCCTCTCTCGGCGAATCGAAGAAAACTCGGCGAAGTCCTTGATTTCTCGAGGAACGTCGCCCAGCAAGTGGCGGTCACAGTAGCTTCGTCGGGCTTCGTCGTCTGGGCAATGCTCGTCCAGCCAGTCTGCCGGTAGGGCGGCCCGCTTCTCCCTATTGATCGTGGCTTCCAGCAACTGGAGATTCGCCAAGCGGTCGCAGCGGTCCCGGAATGCTTCGACTTGATCATCGGCGACCGACGCAGCCCGTAGCCGGTTGGGAGTGAACCTGCTCTTGGGGAAGATGTGGTCAATGTCGGACGCGGCGTGGGACTCTACGACCGGGAACAGCATCGTCAGCAAGGGGAAGATGCGTCGATCGCTGAACCGCATGTCTGCCAAATCCTCTATCTCCTCCTCGACGAAATCCAGCGTCTTACCTCTCTGGGCCATCACCCGGCGCAGTTCGGCGGCCGGGAACTCCGAGCTTCCAGAGTCGCGGAGTACGTCTCGCAGCGCCGTCAGCAAGGTGTCCAAACCGCTGCCCCAGATGCCCGATTCCTTGAGGATTGAGCGAGTGAGCCAGCCCCGAATGACCTTGCGGTCCTTCCGGTAACTGTCGCTGCTTTCAAAGTTGTGCGGCGCACCCTTCTGGTAGAGGTAGTAAGCGATGGGCAGAAGCGAGTTGCTGGCCTGGATCGTCCGGCTGTCGAAGCCGAAACGGTCAACCAGGTCCACAGTTTCCAGCAGCGCCCTACGAATCTCCGGCCAGTTCCGCTCCAGGACGGCCATGTTCTCGTGCGTGAAGTTCTCGACCCGGAAGCCGACGCTGGCGATGTCGGTGAGCATCAGCCCGGCCTTGAGCACGAAGTCCGCGTTGAAGCGCAGGCCGGCCCTCACCTGATTCATCTCGTCCACCAAACCGTGTACTTCGCTCCGGGCATCAAGGGTGTCCCATTGCGAGACCGCGATGCTCAACAGCAGATTGGAGTATGAGAGCGGGGTCCCACCGCTGTTGCAGCGGATGAAGATATTGAGCACTCGCTCGATATCCTGGCTCTTCTCCTCGTAGAAGGCGACGACGGGCTCGACGCAGATCGCTTGATGGAGGCGGTTGAGGGTGCCGAAAGCGAGATTTTGCCGGTCAGTGTCCAGCCCGTGCTCTGTAATCCAAACCAACATTTCTGGCGCTGGATTGTCCTTCGAAAAGCTCAATATGTCGGCCACTCTGAACCAGAGGTGTTCATCCTCCATTCCGATGCGTTCTGTGTCGACGAACTCGAAAGCATAGCGGCTGCCTTCCTCGTCGGGATCCGGGGGCGCCAGCAGATCAAGCGCCAGCACCCGCTTGGGAAAGGCGTCCGAGCTGTTCCACCACTTGTAGGGCAGCTTTCTCGCCATCGAACCGCTCAGACCGATATTGAACGCCGTCATTCGCTGTTGGCCGTCGAGCACGGCCGTGAGCGGCTTGTCGTGAATGGTTCCGAGTTCCGGGCAGTGCGGGTTGTCCCGCTGATGGTAGTCGCGCACGAAGTCGTACCAGCGGTATCGACTGGAGTTCTGCGGCTCGACACGCCAGAACATGAACTCTCCGAAGGGGTACCCCTGCATCACGCTGTCGAACAGATTGCAGACCTGCTCCGGCCGCCAGACGAACTCTCGCTGGATCGCCGGCAGAACGTAGCCGTGCGTCGCGATGCTGTCCAGCACCTCTCTGATAGTCCCGCCTTGCTGGTGCATTGCCTCTCCTCAGTCCGAGACTCGTGCCTCACGCGAGTGCCTATGTCGGCTCCGTAACCGAAGCGCCCGTTGAGCACCTCCCAGGTCGGATTGCAGCCTAGCGGGACCGTGAATATGGCGCAGTTCTTGGTCGAGAGGGTTCATTCGAAACTGTAGGCCGTGCGCCGCAAGTTCCAGCCACGGTGATGCGAAACCTCTGGGCACGAATCCCTATCGTGCCGGTCTCAAGATCAGCGCGAACCGCGCCTCTGTCGCAGAGTCAATGCCGCTCACTCGCTGCGAGCTACCGACCGGTCCGCCCTCCAAGCAGCGATTCCGTGCAGTAGGCAGACCATGGTCGTCGTCGGCCGGCGAGCTGTTCCTGCTCGAACCACCGCACCGCGCCTCGCGTTGGTTCCGCCTCTACGGAGCTTTCTACTCCGTCCAGCCCGACGCCTTCGGCGGACGCCGTCTGGACGGACGCGACCAGCCGTTCTTCCTCGAATGGGAGCGCCGCGCCATTAGGCCTTCGACCATGGGGCACCATACCTGCGCTACTACTCGTCCAAGAGGCCGACCGAGGATCATCGGGTCCATCCCTTACTCTTAGTCGCGTTCCAAGATCCCCTCGCCGCGGATCACTTTCTCAGAGTCGCCCGCGCGCACCAGAAGCGCGTTGGCGACCGCATTCCGCTTTGGGTCAGCGACCGCGGCGCGTTGGCCGCACACGGACCGCTAGGACCATCTTGGAAACAACAGGCAGCGCTGGCCTTGGCAGCCCTTACGCCGAATGAGAACTCATAGCCGCGGTTGAAGCCAAGCATCGGAGTCGCTCAACGCATTACTTCCGGGTGCATGCTCAAGTCCGCCAGCTGGCTGGCCGCTAGGGCCTGAAGTCTCCCAAGCTCCTTTGTCGGCCGCCTTCTAAGACTGAACACGTGCTGAGAGACTGAGTGGGTCGGAATCCCGTCCAACGGCGAGCTCATGACCTGGTCTGGAAGGCTCGCGGAATGTGATTGACCTGTAGAAGTCATCTAACGGAACGAACACGCCGTTTTCTTCTGCCCACCGTCTCATTCTCTGATTGCAGGAATGAGCCCACGACAGAATCTCAATCTTCCACCCCTTTCTGTGTATGAGCTCCAGCGCCGTGTGGAATCCCTCTCCGCGCTCGTAGCCGGCACCGTCTCCAGTGAGGAGCACGACAATGCCGGGGTCACCATTGTGAATGAGGGCGTCCTTCAGCATTTCGAGTTGCAGCAGCCTATCCGGGACCTCTTGCTCTCCACCTCCAGGTTCACCTCTGTCAAACAGACGAACCTCAACTCCACGGGATTCCAGCCTGTTCCATACCCCCCGCATTTCCGGAGGGATTGAGCCGACCGCCATCGCCTTTGCGACCGGCCGGCCTGCATGTGCCAGCTCTAGGGTTCGATCAAAGTTGACTCTAATTTGCCAACGTGCCCCTGGAGTTCCTTCCCTTTCCTCTGCGAGTCTTTGCGCTTCGTGGTAGATGTTTGAGTTGTCCCAGTAGATGAACACTCGTTCCATGCTGACGTACCCTTCCAAGGTGCAAGGGCCAGTTGAGAGCCTATCAGGCTGCTGACCCGGCAGTCAGGAAGCGGATGGTCTAGGGAAGTTGCCGCCCGCAGTGCCTCGGGCTGGGTCCCGTTTCGTTGGCCGCCCATATCAAATCGGACAGGGCACTGGCGCGAACTGGCGGTTCGTTGCCCACACTCTCGACATCGCACCCATCGAGAGCCGACTGCATCAACGCGTGACACACTCGGCACCACCCCTCTGCTGTCGCGACGGCGAGGTTTTCTCCGCGGTGAACAGGGGATCACTGGTCAGGGAGAACTGAACTGACCCTGAGCCATCATCCTGGTCTCCACCCTCTTCTTTACACCCCACGCCTTTCTCGTCGAAGGCAGCAACCAAGATCGGAAGAAGCTCAGCACCACAATCCCCTTCCTGGACCAGACAGAAGGCGATACGCTGTCGCTCCACAGTATTCCTCTTGACGAAGCTCGATGTGTTCGAAGGCTCGTCTTGTCGAAAGAGCGACCGGGGTAGCGATGCCTAGACTTGGCGGTGTTGCCAACAAGCTCGGCAATCGATTCGAAGGCGTCTGGACTGTTGGCGTCCTCCTCGATCTTGTTGGAGGCGCGTACAGGTCCGTCGCCGTCGAGCCCATTGGAGACGAGGCCTCCGGGATCGAGTTCGTAGCCGTCAATTCGGCGGGAATCGAAGAGTTTTTTTCCATCAAGCGACAGCACTCAGAGGGCCATTGGACGGCATCTCGCCTCCACCAAAACGGCGTGATACAAGACCTGATTGCCAAGGCCGGAGCTGAGGGGCTAGGTGTGTTCTGTTCCGGCACGAGCGCAACGGGACTCGATGAGCTGATTGCCTCCGCCAAGGGAAGTGACTCATTTGAGATCTTCGAACGCCGGATTCGGCAAAGTGACAATCTTGAGCACGACCTCAATACCCATGTCAACACGTCATTTGACGGAGATACTAGAGCAGCGTACAAGGCCTTCAGGCGTCTTCGCGTAGAAACCGAGAACGAAGCTCGGCTGGTCAACAACGTGGAGCGACAGATCAAGTTGCAGTTCCGCATGCAAAACGGGACCAACGTGGATCCTCATTTGGTCCGCCTTCTGATAGGCGATTTCGTGCTTGACCGTGCCGAGATGGGCAGTGCGATAACCCAGATCGCGCTCCTCTCATTTCTCGAAGCTAAAGAAATACACCTGTCGAGGCTCATTGGCGATGCGACAATCCTCGCCAGCATCGAGCGCTGCAATGCTCGATATCTAAAGGCCGCGCACGCCCATTTGATCAATGGACAGCCGATCGACCGTGCCGACAGCCTGTGGGCTCTAGATGAACTGGTGGTCGAGGGACACTCGGTATCGATAGAAGGGGAAGCAGGTAGCGGCAAGAGTTGTATCGCCGCCCAGGTCGTCAAGATCCTGAAGGACCGAGATGTTCCCTGCCTGGCCCTGTCACTCGATGGACTCGTCGACTCGGACTCGACGGCCGAAAGGCTGGGCCAACAACGCGGGTTGGATTATTCGCCGACGGCGACCCTTGGTGAGTACGCAGGTACCGCCCGGTCCGTGCTTGTCCTGGATCAGGTTGATTCGTTGAGCCGAGCCTCTGGCCGTCGGCGTCCAGGCCGGGATGCGCTGAACGAAATGCTGGCCGAAACGCGCGATTATCCAGAGATGAGGGTGCTCTTCGCCTGCCGTTCCTTTGATATCCAGCACGATCCGGAAATCCGAGCCTTGGAGGAACGGACCGAGCGGCTCGTAAGAATCGAAGTGTCGGACTTGAGCGACGAAGAGATACAAGAGGCGATCGCTGCTGCTGGGATTAGCGAACCAGTACTTAGCGAAGAACAGCTACGCATTCTGGGCAGGCCGCTCCACCTGTCTCTCTTCATCGACGCCTCGACAGGCGGCCGGGTGGACTTCGCTGCCGCCGGGGAGTTGTTCGATGCCTTCTGGGAGCGCAAGGGCCTGGAGGTTGATGAAAAGACGGCAATGTACCCGTCCGCCTGGTACGCGGCAAACTTGACGCTGTGCGACCAGCTCAGTCGTCGTGAAAGGGCTTTTGTGCCCGAATACGCAATGGGCGCACATCTTCACACCGTCAGAGAGATGAGTTCGGCGTCCGTTGTGAGGATCGACGACGGTGAAGTGCAGTACTTTCATGAGTCGTTCTTCGACTACGCGTTCGCCCGGAGTCTTTTGGCGACCGGCAAAGATCTAGTGCCTTGGCTCATCGCCGATGAGCAACACCTCTTCCGGCGATCGCAGGTCCGGCAGGTCCTCGCGTTTCTTCGACGCCATCCGTCCGACCGTGCGCACTACGAACAGACGCTCCGAGAGGTGCTACAGGCGAGTGAGATTCGTCGACACATCAAGGTCCTCGTGCTCGATTGGGTTGCGGCACTGCCAGATCCGTCGGAAGCCGAATGGCACATCGTCGAGCAATTGGAACCCACATTGGGAGACCACATCTGGAGGGTTGTCGCCAACTCTATCCCTTGGTTCGACCTGCTCGACCAACTGGGACGGTGGGACAACTGGCTCGACGCAGAACACGAAATGCCGGATCGCGCCGTCGCACTCATGTCATTGCCCGACATCCTCGACTCACGAACGGAGCGAGTTGGTTCTCTCCTGGTGGCCCACAGAGACGAATCGCTGGAATGGCGCCGCCGGCTGGTCGCGTTGGTGCGTTCGAGGCCCGCGCTGCTGAAGCCGGAGCTTCGGAACCTGATTGTCGAACTGCTCTCTGATGGCACATTCGACGAGCATCCCTCAGACCTCGGGGCCGACGTCGGTTTCTGGACAACCCTCCATCTGCTCAATGAGGATGACCCTGAGTTTGTGGCCCATCTCCTGGGTGTCTGGCTAGACCGTCAGATCCATGTAGCGTGTGCACGCGACCCTGCGGACCCATTCTGGAGCGGGTCGCCGCTAGTGCGTTACGACGACTTCTCCAACGATGCGATTCAGGAATGCGCAACTCGGGTGCCATCCGCCTTTATCCGGGCGGTTCTGCCCCGGTTCGTCGAACTCGACCAGCTCGTTCCGCATCATGGGTTGAGGGGACCGGACCCGGATGGCATGCCGGATCGCTTCTTTCGAGAGGAGATCATCCGGGCGCTCAGAGCGCTCGCCCGTGAAGCACCGAGCCAGTTGGACTCAATCACTTCAGATGTTATCGGGAGCGATTTCCCGCGTACGAAATGGACAGCCTCGGCGCTCCTCGATGCCTGGACTGAAAGTCCGGTTCGATACGCAGAGCGAATCTTTGACGTGCTGTTCGATCGCGCAGAACTCTGGTTGGAACCGGAAGGGCCGGGTTGGGTCGGACGACTCGACTCCTACGTTGAAGTCAGTAGGCGGGCGCTTGCCGCAGCCTCGCCCCATTGCAGCGACGGAGCTTTCCGCAAGGTCGAAACTGCAATTCTGCATAAGGACTTCGACTGGGAGCGCCAGGCTGATCTCGCCGGGTTCACCGAGTTGGAACTGCTCCTCAGTCTTCCGGCTAATCGTCTCAATCCGAGATCCATCGAGCGTGTTGCGGAGCTCAGCAATAGGTTCCCTGACGTCACCGGCGTGCCAGCTGAACGGTCTCTTGAGCCGACCAACGAGATCCAGCCGGTGCCATCACCCCTTTCTCTTCAGGGGGCAGGTCCATATTCCGACGCCCGGTGGTTGACGACAATGCGGCGATTCCGAGATCCAAGACCGGTTTTCACCGACGGTCAATTCGTGGGCGGTTCATACATGCTGGCCCGAGATCTCGAAGAAGCGACCAGAGGCGAACCGCAACGATTCGTCGAGTTAGCAGGTCAGATGAACGCTGAGTACGAGGCCGTCTACTTCGAGGCCATCCTTAGGGGCCTGACCGGAGACGAGACCGGTCGAGGCCTGGTGGATCAATCGCCCCACGTGTTTTCGGTCCTGCGGCACATCAGAGACACTGGCGTGCGGATTAGGGGTGGTGAGGCGACGCGGGCGATCTCCGCGCTAGCCAGCACCGATCTGCCATCCGACCTTGTCGACATGGTGCGCGATGTCGCAGTTAGCGACCCTGATCCAGCCGCGGACGACTGGCACGGCCTTGGCAGTTGGAGAAGTCCGGTCGATCAAGCTATCAACTCAGCCCGGGGAGCAGCCGCCCAATCAATCGCTGCGCTGCTCGCCGCGAACGCAACTAGATGGGACACACTGCGACCTGCGGTTGAGCAATTGGTCGGGGACCGCGTCCTGGCCGTCAGAACGACGGCCGTGCAGTGCCTCTCCGCAATCCTTGACACCCACCAAGACGATGCGCTTGCGCTGTTTTCACAGCTCGCGCAAGGTGCGGAGTCGATTCTCGGCACGATTCACGTTGAGAGGTTCATTCACAACGCCATCTTCCGTGATTACACGGGCACTAGACCGATCCTCCTTGCAATGCTGAAGTCAGATTATCCAGAAACTGTGACGGTCGCCGCCCGGCAAGTGGCAGTCGCCGCTCTTTATGTAGGCTCCGAAGAGGCGCGCGACGACGAGCGGTCCCTGCAAGCGATGGGGGCGAACGCTCGGTCAGCGACAGCTTCGATCTACACCGTGAATCTGAACAACGACTCTGTGTCGGACACTTGTGAAGCACGCTTGCTCCAACTCATCAGCGATGAGGATGTCGATGTGCGCAACGCAGCCGCCGACTGGATGAGGTTGCTCACCCCTAACGAAATCGCGAAGCGGGGCGCCCTGATTGGTGCCTGTGCAGCGTCCGGCTCTCTCGCAGGCGAACTCGCAACACTCGCACGCAGGCTGGTCGATGCCACAGTGCCGTTGCCGATTGAGTTCTGTGCTCTCGCTGAAGCTGTTCTTGCTGAAGATTCGACCCGCATCGGTGGCGCGTTTCATTTGCCTCAAGTGGCCGTCCGGCTGTACGAGCAACACCAAAACAGCGCCCCCGCCGACCGGCTTCGACTCCTCGACCTCATCGACGAGTTGGTTTGGCTCGGAGCGCACGGAATCGACGACGAGTTGCGCCGACAGTATGAGCGTTGAGCGCAGATCTGTCGCTCGATCCCTCGTTCGCCGCAACGCCACAGGCTAATCGCGGCATTGCAAGAATCACGTCTCACGTATTCCTAGGCACACAGCAAGGGCCCACCGCCTGTGAAGGAGCGAGAGTTGCCGTCGTACGAGTACCCCTTTCGCCGATCCTAAATCCACTGCGAAGTCGCAATTGGATACCATGTTTCGAACATAGAGGTCCGTTGCAGGACAAGCGTGAAGTCGTCCTTGCTGCGACCCTCAGGCTGTGTCTTTGAGTTGAAGAGGTGAAGAGAGTGAACCGTCAGATTCCCGCAGCCCTCTACGCTCGCGTCTCCTCGGACCGCCAAGATGTCGATCTCTCCGTCGCCGCGCAACTCCGCGCCCTTCGCGACTTCGCCGAGCGCAACGGCTACCGCGTCGTGCGGGAGTACATCGACGAGGCCGAGAGCGGGCGCATCGCCAACCGACCCCAGTTCCGCAAGATGCTGGATGAGGCTTCGGAGGCGGAATCTCCTTTCCAGGAAATCCTGGTCTGGAAGTTCTCCCGCTTCACGCGCAAGCGCGAGCACGCCGTCGCCTTCAAGTCGATGCTCCGGCGGCGCGGCGTCCGCGTCACTTCGATCACCGAGCACGCCGACGACACGCCGACCGGCAAGCTGATGGAGGCGATCATCGAGAGCGTCGATGAGTTCTACTCGGAGAACCTGGCCCAGGAAGTCCGGCGGGGGATGCGCGAGTCGGCCTCGCGCGGCTTCTACCTGGCCTCGCACGCGCCGCTCGGCTACCGTAAGGTCTACGTCACGGACGGCGGCAAGCAGCGGCCCCGGCTCGAACTCGACCCGCCCAGGGATGCCGTCGTCAGGCGCATCTTCGAGATGGCGCTGCGCGGACAGAGCATCCTCGAGATCGTGAAGACGCTCAATTCAGAGGGCATTCCCTCGGCCAAGGGCAAGCGCTGGCTCAAGACCGCGGTCCACAAGATCCTCTCCAACGAGGTCTACATGGGCACTCTGGTCTGGGGACTCAAGTCGACCGACGGCTCCGAGCCGGTCCGAGTCGAACATGCGGTGCCAGCGATCGTCTCGAAGGAGGAGTTCGAACAGGTGGGCGCCATGCTCGAAGCGCGGGCGCCGGCCAAGTCCAACCCGCGCCGCGCGTCCAGCCCCTACCTGCTCTCCGGTCTGGTCGCTTGCGCACTCTGCGGCAAGCAGTTGACGGCGTCCGAGGCCAAGGGCGGGCGCTACTCCTACTACGTCTGCGGTTCGTTGCTCAAGCGCGGCTCGGGCAGTTGCGAGACGCCCAGGCTCAACGCCAAGCGGTTCGAGACCCTGATCCTCGACCAACTCCGCGACCACGTACTGACCGAGAGCAACATCCGCGAGTTGGTCAAGATGCTGGACGAGGAGATGGACGGCGCGGCCCGCGAGGAGCGCGAGCGGCTGGAGATGATCGAAGCGGAGTTGAGCGAGATTCGGCTGATGTTGGATCGCATCTGGCGGGTGATCGAGAAGACCGACCTGGAGATCGACGACGCCGCGCCCCGCATCCGTGAGCACATGGCGCGCAAGGAGCAGCTGGAGTCAGCCGCCGAGCAGGCCAGGAAGGCTCTGGCCGAACGGCGCGTGCTGCTGGACAAGGCTGAGGTGGTGGCCGAGTTCGCCGCCGATATGGCCGACTTCCTGCGCACCAGCGACATCACCGAGTCGAAGGCGTTCCTCCGCACATTCATCAAGCGGATCGACGTCGAGCCCGGTCGGGCCGTGATCAACTACACGATCCCGATGCCGGAAGACAGTCCGATTGGCCGCAGGGATGCCGCTGAAGTGGCGCTCGCCGAAGGAGTTCGCAATTCGGTACATGATGGTGGAGCTGGGGGGACTCGAACCCCCGGCCTTTTGACTGCCAGTCAAACGCTCTCCCAACTGAGCTACAGCCCCACGTACGCCCGTCGGCGCGGAACACCAGCCTACGCCCGACCCAGCCCATGCGCCACTACACGCCCGCGGGACCGCGCACCCGCCATGCACCCGCGTTGATCCCCGCCGCCGTTCCGCCAACCTGTGCCAACCGCACGCCCAGCGCTTTACGCTGAGCTAACTGAGATTGCGCATCGCGTTTGTCGCCTCACGCAATCACTTCGTACATTGATGCAACTGGCGTCGCGGGGGCGCAAGGGAATGGCCGCCATGCTTGACCGCCTCAGGAAGCTGTGGGTTGAACGGCCGGCGGTCATCGCAGCCTCGGTGATCGCGCCGGTCGCATTCGTCGTCACGCTACTCATACTCTTCGTCGTCGTCGGCAACGGCGACCAGGCGCCCCGCCAACAACAGGCCGCCGAGCTCGACGCGCAGCCGACCGCCGACGAACAACAGCAGGCTGCGGCGACGCGCCAGACCAACGTCGTAGAGATTGAAGTCAAGACCGGCGACCAGTCCCAACAAGCTCAGGACGGCGCGAGCGCTGCCGAGGATCCCGGCTCGCGCCAGCAGGCCCAAGCCGACGCGACTCAGTCCCAAGCGGCACAGCCCGATCAACCGGATGCCCAGGCGTCTGCGGTATCGGACGTGACCGAGTCCGACGAGCAGGACGCGAGACCACAGCCGCCGACCGAGGTCGCCGGCATGCCGGTCGTGCCCCTGAGTTCGGTGATCGAGGACGATCTCGACGAGGAAGCCCTCAAGCACGGCACCGACGGCTCGGAGGGCGGCATCCTGCCGATCGACAACGGCGTCGTCGTTTCCAGCAGAGACGAAGACCAGACCAGATGGGAGCTGATCGTCCCATCGGCCTCGCTCAAAAGCGCCATCGTCAAGGTCGGCCGGACGCCCTCTGGCGCAATGGGCGCACCCGACAATCCATACGTGATCGGCTGGCTCGACTCGAGCGCTGCGCCCGGCGAATCCGGCAACACACTGCTCGCCGGACATCGCGATTTCGAGGACCTCTCGGGCAACATCGGCACCGGTGTCTGTTGGGAGCTGGTCAGCACCCAGCCGGGTGATCACGTCCTGGTCCGCGACAACGAGCAGGGAATCTACTACGTCTATACGGTCACCGAGACCGCCACCGTCGATCCGAGGGACCAGGACTCGGCCCGCTACCTCTGGAACACTGATGAGCCGGTGATCACCCTGATCACCTGCACGGGCTCGTTCAACGCAGATACACACCAGTACTCGCATCGGCTCGTGGTCGTTGCAGAACTCGCAGCCGTGGCGTCAGCCGACGCGTAGGATCGCGAGGCCTCACGGATGTGGCGGATGCGACGACAATTGCAGGCGTGGTATGGCTGGTGCCTCGACCTGCAGTGGTACGTTTCGAACCTTCGCGATCAACAACCCAGGCTCTTCGTCGCCATGGTCGGCGCGTTCCTCGCGCTGTTCATCCTGGTGCTTGTCGCCATCGTCGGAATCACTCGCGGAGGGTCCCAGGAGCCCGGTAATGCTCCGTGGCCCGAACGCCCGGTCAGCGCCACCGACGCGGTTGAGCAGCCGGTTCGCTACGTGCCCTATAGCGGGCTCGCCCACCAGCAACCCGAGCAGCTCGGCTCGACCGACGCCTTGCCGGCCGATCCGGACCGGCGCACCGTTGCACTTCGCAGGCTCTCCGAAGTCCTTCGCGATCGCTTCGACGATTCCGACCTGATTTACGGCTCAGACGGCTCCGAAGGCAGCATGCTGCCGCTCGACAACGGAGTCGTGCCGTCCAGCGGCCCGCGGTTCGATACCCAGTGGCAGCTCATCCTGCCCTCCGCCGGTATCCGCGCCGCCGTGGTCCAGGTCGGCCTCACGGCCGACGGCGCGATGGGCTCGCCCGACAACCCGTTTGTGGTCGGATGGTTCAATCGCTCGGCCTTGCCCGGCGAACTGGGCAACGCCTTGCTGGGCGGTCACCGCGACTACCAGGATCGCGACGGCAACATCGACGTGGGCGTGTGCTGGAAGCTCGACGAAACCAGCGTCGGCGACCAGCTGATCATGTTCGACGAAGCGCAGAACCGGTACTACGTGTACGACATTGTCGACAAGGCGACGATTCGTCCCGATTCCAAAGAAGCGATCAAGTACCTGAGCCAGACCCGGGAGTCGGTGATCACGCTGATCACCTGCTCAGGCGACTTCGACGCGGAAACGCACAGCTACGAAGAACGCCTCATCGTCGTGGCGCTGCTCAGCGCGGTCGCCGCTCCGGATGCGTAGTTGCGTCCGCGCCTACCAGTACTGACGACGCTTGCCCCGCCGACCCCGCTTGCCGCCCTTCCCGCCTGGACCGCTGTGACGCCACTCCGTCGGCTCGGCCGCCCGCTCCACGGCGACGGCGCAAACCTTGTACTCGGGAATCCGCGCAACTTCGTCATAGACGTTGTTGGTCAACCAGTTGGCCGCCGAATCAGCCAGGCGAACGAACGGCATGAAGACGGAACCCTCGGCGACATCCTCGGTGACAAAGCTGACTCCCTCGAGTCGTCCCCGGCGAGAAGCGACCCAGACCGGCTCATCGTTCACGATCTCCATCCGGGCGGCGTCGTTGGGGTGAATCGCGACGCGTAACTCGGGGAATGAATCAACCAGACCATCGACGCGCCGCGTCATCGTTCCGCCGTGCCAGTGGTAGAGCACGCGGCCGGTGTTGAGAATCAGCGGGTAGCGATCGTCCGGGGCCTCTGCGGACGGCGGAAGCTGCCTCACCGGAATGAACTTGCCCAGCCCGCGCGGGAACGACTCGTCGTACAGGCGCGCCGTCCCCGGATGATCGTCACTCGGGCAAGGCCACTGGATCCCGCCCTCCTCGTCGAGCCGGCGATGTGAGAGTCCGGCCATGATCGGCGTCAACGACGCAAGTTCGTCAAAGACCGACGCCGCCGAACCATGCTCGAACCCATACGACGGCATCCCCAGCCGTCGAGCCGTCCGCCGCGCCACGTCCTGCACGATCTCCCAATCCGCGCGCGACTGCCCAACCGGCGCAATCACCTGCCGCACGCGCTGCACACGTCGTTCGGAGTTGGTGAAGGTGCCTTCTTTCTCGGCGAACGATGCCGCCGGCAACACCACGTCGGCCAGCTCGGCCGTTTCGTGCATGAAAATGTCCTGCACGACCAGGAAGTCCAGCTTCGTGATCGCCTCACGCGCGTGCGCCAGGTTCGGCTCCGTCAGCAACGGATTCTCGCCCACGATGTACATGCAGCGCACACCCTCATCCGACAGCATGCTCTCAACCATGTCCGTCGCGCGCAGACCTTCCGCCACTGGCAGATCCGACGCCCAGACGCTGTTGAACTTCTCCAACACGTCCGGCGTATAGCGCTGATACCCGGGCAGCGCGTCGGGGATGCAACCGGCGTCCCCCGCACCCTGCACGTTGTTCTGACCACGCAACGGCGAGACCCCGTTGCCCACCCGACCAACTTGCCCGGTCAGCAGCGCAAGGTTGAGCAGCGCCGTCGCATTCGCGGTGCCATTGGTGTGCTGCGTCACGCCCATGCCCCAGATCAGGCAGGAACCGCCCGGATCGTCGTACGTCGGCTTTGGTTGTGCGTATGTCCGGGCGGCGCGAACCAGGAGGTCGGCCGGCACGCCGGACATCGCCTCGACCGCATCGGGCGTGTACTCGTCCAACTCCGCCAGCCAGTCCTCGTACCCCTCGGTCCGCTCTGCGATGAACGGCTGGTCCGCTAGACCCTCGTCCAGGATCACTCTCGCCATGCCATTCAGCACCGCAACATCCGTGCCCGGATACTGCCTCAGCCAGAGGTCCGTGTGATCGCACAGCTCAATCCGTTTCGGATTCAGCACGATCAGCGCCGCCCCGCGATCGACCGCCGTCCGCATCCGAGATGCGGCAACCGGATGGTTCGAGGACGGGTCCGCCCCGACCACGAACAGGCAGTCGGCGGCTTCGTAATCGCTGTAACTGTTCGAGGTTGCGCCAGAGCCGAGCTGCGCCAGCATCGCCTCCACCGACGGCGAGTGACACAGCCGCGTGCAGTGATCGATGTTGTTCGTGCCCATCACGGCCCGGACAAATTTCTGCAGTATGTAGTTGTCCTCGTTCGTCGCCTTCGCCGACGAGAACGCCCCGAACGCCCCAACATGCTCCGCGAACTTCTCCGCCACCAGGTCGAGCGCCTCGTCCCACGTCGCCGGTTGCAAACCCGCAGACCCGCGAATCAGCGGCGTCGTCAACCGATCCGAGTGATTGACGAACGCCGTCCCAAACCGCCCCTTGACGCACAGCAACCCCTTCGACGAGAGATTGTTCGGGTCGTCATCGACATGCGTCAGGATGCCGTCCTCGGCGGTGACATTGATCCCGCATCCAACCCCGCAGTATGGGCAAACGGTCGAAACTGTCTTCACCCCCGACGCCTCGCGCTTGGGCATCAGCGCCTCGGTCGGACACGCCGCAACGCAGGATCCACACGAGGTGCAGGTCGATTCACCCAACGGTTCATCGCCGAACGATGCGATCCGAGCCGCCTTCCCCGCCCCCGCTATCCCGATCGCGCCGATGTGCTGCCGGTCCGAGCACGCCGACACGCACCGTCCGCATAGAATGCAGTCGGTCGCGTCGAAGCGGTAGAAGTGGTTGCTCTCGTCCTGGTGTTCGTTCGTCCGAGCCACCCACCGATCGACCGCAGCCTCATGCGTCAACGCGTGATGTCTCAGCTCCGTCGACGCCCCTCCATTTGAGTGGGCCGAGCTGTCCGTCATCGCCAACGTCAACTCGAGGATCCCCCGCCGCGCCGCGCGAGCGTTCTCGGAGTCGGTCAGAATCACTAGGCCTTCGGCCACTGGGGTATGGCAGGCAGCAGGCAGACCTCGCTGACCATCGATCTCAACCAGACACGTCCGGCACGCCCCCAGGGCCGGTCCATCGAGGTCCTTGCACAGATGCGGTAGATCAACCCCGGCCGCCAACACCGCGTCGAGAATGGTCGATCCCGGCGGAGCCTCACATGCCTCGCCGTCGATCCTGACGTTGAACATCGCAGCGGATGCCTCGGTCGTCATAGGACGCTCCCGCCAAACTGATACCTCGCAGAAGTAATCGGATTCGGCGCCATCTGACCTAGCCCGCACAGCGATCCCGCGGCGATCAACGGGATCAGCGCCTCAACATCCGGCCAGTTCCCGTCCGCGAGAGCCGCGGCCATCCGCCCCGATCCCTCGCGGCACGGCGTGCACTTCCCGCAAGACTCGTTCGCGTTGTACTCCGCCCAGACCGCCAGCGCCCGTTCAATCCCGAATGATTGCGGGATCGCTATGATCCCGCCCGCGCCCAACAGCGCGCCATGCCCATCCATCTGTCCCGGTGCAATTGGCGTGTCGAAGCGCGCCGGCGCAAGAAACCCGCCCGACGGTCCGCCCATCGTCACCCCGGCCAGCGGCTCGCTCGGCTCCCCCAGCGCCACAATCTCGGAAACCGGTGTCCCCAGCGGCAGCTCGACCACGCCGCGATTCCGAAACGCCCCGCTCAACTGGATCAGCTTCGTCCCCGGCATCCCCGCAGCCCCGACCTCCCGGAACCAGTCCGCGCCAAACTCAAAGATGTCGGGAACGTTCGCCAGCGTCTCCACGCTGTTGATCGCCGTCGGACGCCCCCACAGCCCGCGCTCCGTCGGATACGGCGGCTTCAGCCGGGGCACCGCCCGATGACCCTCGATCGACTCCAGGATCACCGACTCCTCCCCGCACACATACCCGCCCGCGCCGCGACGAATCTCGACAGAGACGCCATCCAACAGACCAGCGGCTTGCGCCTCCGCGATCGCCGATTCGGCGGCCGCCGCCGAGCGATCCGCCATCCCGTTGATGTACCAGAACGCCTGCGATGCGCACAGTGTGTAGCAGGCGATCCGAATGCCCTCGAGGATCCGCTGCGGATCCGACTCCATCAACCAGCGATCCTTGAACGTCCCCGGCTCGCCTTCCTCTCCGTTGGCGACCAGAATAGGTTGACCGTTGCGCGCCGCCGCATCGACCGCGCCGCCCCACTTCAGGTGGACCGGAAAGTACGCCCCGCCGCGTCCGAGCAGTCCCGCCGTCTCGATCAGCCCAAGACACTCGGAGCGACTGAGCCGCGAAGCCGCCTCCCAGCCGCGCCAGACCGGAGAGCTCGGCGGATCGCTCGTGCGCCGCGCGCTCACGCGGTTCAGCCCGCCGGGCACCTCAGCTCGCGCAGCCGCGAAGACCGCATCGCTCACAGACGCCTCGAGCCGCTCTGCCCCGTTCACCGCAATCGGACCGCTCTCCGCCGCCGCGCACAGGAACATGCACTCGTGCGCCTCCCCCGCAACCTCCGACCCCCCGGCCGCGATCTGACACGACATCCCCCGACACACCCGGACCGCATCCGGCGCCAACGGACTCCAGCGGAACTCCGTGTAGCTCGTCGCGACGGCGAACAATTCGGCCCGAGGCATATGCACCCAACGCGCCACTTCCTCCAGCGCGGCATGCTCGAGGTAGCCATAGACCTCGTCCACGATGTGCAGCGCCGGCAAGACTTGGGTTCGCTGTCGCGGCAACGCCGTCAGCGCTCGCTGCAGCTCACTCAAATGCGCCTCGGCTGCCGTCTCTGTGACCACCTCTACCGTGCCCTTCCGCCCACTCAGGTTGCCCATCGATCCGGCGCGTGAATCGCCACGTCCGACGCGCTGGATACCATTCTAGATACCACTCCCGAAGCCCCCGCGAGCGCGAGGAGCGACGATGGCTGAGCATTCGGACCCGCCTCGCTCATACGAGGAGGCCCACCTCAAGGCGCGCCCGGCCAACCGCTACGGGCCGTCCTTCACCTTCCTCGGCGTACCGCGCGCCAACCTGCGCCGCGCCGAAACCATCGCAAACGCGGGCGCAGTCATCCTCGGCGCGCCCTTCGACGCCGGCACCAGCTATCGACCCGGTGCCCGATTCGGACCACAGGCGATCCGCGCTGCCGATTACATCCCGCATTCCGGTTACCGCCCCCATCTCGGTCTCGGTGTCGACCCCCTCGGGGAACTCGGCGTCGTCGACGCGGGCGATGTCAACATGCAGCAGCTCGACAGCGAACCCAGCCTGCAACGCTTGATGGACGCCTGCCGACAGGTCACTGCTGCAGATGCGATCCCCGTCGTGCTCGGCGGCGACCACACGATCACCTACGCGACCGCCCAGGGAGTGGCCAAACATCACGGCTTCGGCCGCGTCGCCTTGATCCACTTCGATGCCCACGCCGACACCGGCGACTCCGACGGCGGACTCTGGGGTCACGGAACGCCGATGCGTCGGCTCATCCTCAGTGGCGCCGTCCGTGGCGACCGCTTCCTCCAGATCGGCCTGCGCGGTTACTGGCCCGACCCGCCAATCCTCGAATGGATGGCCGACCAGCGCATGCGCTGGTTCGAGATGACCGAAGTCGTACAGCGCGGCCTCGACGACTGCCTCGACGAGGCGCTTGAAGTCGCCGCCGACGACTGCGACGGCGTCTTCCTCTCCGTCGATGTCGATGTCGTCGATCCCGGCATGGCCCCCGGCACCGGCACACCCGAGTCGGGCGGACTCACATCGCGCCAGCTCCTCGACGCCGTCCGCCGCATCGGCATGGAGTCCAACCTGCTCGGGATGGATGTGGTCGAGGTCGCCCCGCCCTACGACACGTCGGACGTCACCGCCCTGCTCGCCAACCGAGTCGTATTGGAAACGCTCTCGGGAGTCGCCGTACGGCGCAAAAGCAACGTCTAAAGTTCTGTCCCTCCATCCCGATGCCCCGCACTTGATGCGGGGCCCAGACCTCGACGGGCGAGCGCAGCGGAGCCGTAATCCGCACCTCAGCCGCCGCATCACCTGATTGCCTCCCCCTCAATCAGAAGGACCAGCTCCATCACACCTGCGGCTAACCTAGTCCCATGCCTGATGACCCGACAGCCGACAACGGCCAGATGAAGTTCGGCGTCTTGCAGTTCTTCAGTTGGCCCGGACGCCGCGTCCCGCTGCCCACCGTCTACGAGCGCGCCCTCAACCGCATCGACATCATGGACGAGACCGGCTACGACTGCGTCTGGCTGGCCGAGCACCACTTCTCCACATACTCCGTCTGCCCCTCCGTCCACCTGATGGGCATGCACGTCGCCGGTCGGACGAAGAACCTCCGCATCGGCACCGCCGTCACGCTCGCATCCTTCTATCACCCGCTGCGCATCGCCGAGGAAGTCGCCCTGCTCGACATCCTCTCCGGTGGACGCGTCAACTGGGGCGCCGGCCGTGGCTTCGACCGCACCGAGTTCCGCGCCTTCGGCGTCGAATTCGAAGAGTCGTACCCCCGCTTCCGCGAATCGGTACAGGTCGTGCTCGAGGCCTGGCGTCAGGAACGCATTACCTGGCACGGCGACTACTACGACTTCGACGAGATCGAAGTCCTGCCCAAGCCCTACCAACAGCCCACCCCGCCCTTCTGGGTCGCCGCCGGCGGACCCGACGCCATCGACTGGGCCGCCAGGCAGGGCTACTCCATCCTCATGGACCCGCACGCCACACACGAAGAACTCGGCGACAAGCGCCGCAACTACTTCAAGGCGCTTGAGCGATATGGCCACGAGACCGAGGACCGCTCGATTCCGATGGCCCGCCTGATCGCCGTCGCCGAGACCGACGCAGAGGCCGAGCAGATCGCGATCAACGGCGCGCAGTGGACCATCGGCTCCTACGCCAACGAAAAGGTCAGCGGCAACGCCAGCCGGACCACGCAACTGTCCGACGACGAGCGCATCGATCGTTACGCCAACCAGGTCGTGATCCATGGCAGCGCGCCCAGGGTGATCGATCAACTCGAGGAGCTGCGCGAAACCATCGATCTCGACTACCTCATCGCCTCACCCTTCTCTCACGACTCCTTCCTCCGCTTCACCAACGACGTCATGCCCCACTTCCAGTAGTCCGCCCGACCCGGAAAGAGAACCTCCCAATGTCCTACGAACTCATCACCGTCGAACGCAAGGGCGAGCAGGACGGCATCATCTGGCTCGAGCTCAACCGGCCCGAGAAGCTCAATGCGCTCACCTTCCCGCTGCTCGCCGAGATGTACGACGCGCTCACCAAAATCCGCATGGACCGCACCGCCCGGGTGCTGGTCATCACCGGAAAGGGCCGCGGATTCTGCGCCGGCATGGACGCCGGCGGCGGCGGAGACGGACGCGGCACCGAGTTCTGGGACGACAATCCCGACCCGCTGCTCGGAGCGCCCGACTCCCCCAACTACACCGACAACGAGGGTCAGCGGCTCAACTTCCGCTACGAGACCAAGACCTTCGCCGAGCTGCGCCGCCTCGACATCCCCGTGATCGCCGGCGTCAACGGCCCTTGCGTCGGCGCAGGATTCGATATGGCCTGCCTCTGCGACCTGCTCGTCGCCTCGACCAACGCCCGTTACCAGGTCGCCTACGTCAAGCGCGGCCTCTATGCCGACCTCGGCGGATTCTGGGCCATCCCCAAAATCATTGGCTGGCGCAAGGCCATGGAGATGATGTTCACCGGCCGCTTCATGTCCGCCCAGGAGGGCCACGAATCGGGACTCAGCAACTACCTCTTCGAGCCCGAGGAGTTCCACCAGAAGCTGCTCGAGTTCGCCCAGGAAGTCGAGAACGGCCCGCCCGTCGGCCAGAAGGTCGGCAAACTCATGGCCTACCGCACCGCCACGCTCGACTACGAGTCCGCCCTCGAACTCTCCGGCGGTGTCCTCCCCCTCGTCACCGGCTCCTTCGACCGAATCGAAGGAGGCCAATCATTCCGAGAACGCCGAGAACCAAAGTTCACCGGCTTCTGAGACCTCGTTCCACTCTCCCCCCGCGAAGCGGGGGGAGATGCCGAAGGCAGAGGGGGGCAACATGTGCCGCTCAATCAAACGCCTGCGCCAACCCGCTGGCATCGACCCCACGCAGGACGAAATCGAACAGGCCGCCCGCCAGTTCGTCCGCAAGATCTCCGGCATCCAGCACCCCTCCTCCAGAACCGAGGATGCCTTCCAGAAAGCCATCGACGACATCAGCACCGTCGCAACACAGCTCCTCCACGACCTCCCACCCCTCAAACAGCCCCGCACCCCCTAACCCACCCCCCTCAAAGTCGCCCCCGCGAAGGCGGGGGGGCGCCCCACTTCCCCCCTCCCTCGCGCAGAGCGCCAGAGCCCGCCCCCGCGTAGCCGGGGGAAGGGCCCGCCGGCGAGGGAACCCCCTCTGTCCCTGCGGGACATCTCCCCCTTGGAACGGGGCAGAAATTTGGGAGGAGGCGTCTCGACAGGTCCCAACGCCAGACGCGATCCGAATTTGCTCCCCTTCCGAAGGGGAGCTCCCGCGAAGCGGGTGAGGGGTTCCCTCGCCCCGAGGAAGGGCCCTAACCCGCTCCCTCTGGGAGAGGGGACCGGATTTGCTCTCCCTCTCACTCCCTCTCCCTCTGGGAGAGGGCCGGCGTGAGGGTCCCTTCCCCCGACCCCTCTCCCCCCGCCGTAAGGCGGGGGGAGATGTCACGTAGTGACAGAGGGGGGCACGCTCCACCCCGTGGCCCTCCCCACCCCCAACCAAAAACCAAGACTATCAGAACATACGTACACCTACGAGACCAGGAACCCCAACCATGCCCAACCCCTACCACTTCCGAGCCAAGATCGACCGTCTCTGGCGCCGAGCCAACGGCTCCCTCCCCGGCTACATCCGGCTCAAGGCCCTCGACGCGGTCGCCCGGGAAATCTACCCCGCCACCGACAAAGCCCGCCAAAACCTCAAGATGTACCTCGCCACCGACCCCTACGAAGTCGCCCAACACAAACTCCGCCACCTCCACGACCACACCTCCCTCCTACTCCCTCTCCCTCTGGGAGAGGGCTGGGGTGAGGGCTCCCCCACCCAACTCGAACCCGTCCCCGCCGCCCTCAAAGTCGCCCCCGCGCAGGCGGGGGTCCGATCCGAGCAAGACGAACCACCCGAAGAAGACGACGACCCCTTGTAACCGCCAACCCCATCTTTTTCCCGCGCGTTTTTTTCGGCACCGGCGTCAACCCGCCGCTGGCCCTGTCCTGCCCTACGCTGAGCGCAACTCCCGGGCACCACGCAGCGTCCGAAAGGCATCCCCACATGACCACCTTCCAGCTCTCCGAAGCCGACCGCATGGTCCAGCAGACCGCCCACGACTTCGCAGCCAGAGAGGTGCGTCCCGTCGCCATGGAGTACGACGAGCGCAACGAGTTCGCCTGGAATGTCGCCTCCAAGGCGGCCGAAATCGGACTCACCGGCGTCCCGCTCGGCGGGCTGTCATCGGAGCCCGGCATCACCGCCATGATCACCGCCGAGGAGCTGAGCTGGGGCTGCGCCGGCATCGCGCTGGGCACCCAGGTCTCCGGCCTCGCCGCCACCGCGATCTCCGTGATCGGCACGCCCGAGCAGAACGACCGCTGGCTGCCCGAGTGCACTTCCGACGACGGCAAACTGCGCCTCGGCGCGCTCGCCCTGACCGAGCCCGACGCCGGCTCCGACGCCGGCATGATCAAGACCCGAGCCGTTCGAGACGGCGACGAATATGTGCTCAACGGCACCAAGCGCTTCATCACCGGCGGCGGCATCGCCGACATCACCGTCGTCTTCGCCCGCGAGTCCGACTCCGAAGGCTGGCGCGACGTCTCCGCCTTCGTCGTGCCCAAGGACGCCGAGGGCTTCTCCCAGATCAAGATGTGGGACAAGATGGGCATTCGCGCCTCGCACACCGCCGACCTCGCCTTCGACGACGTGCGCATCCCGCTCGAAAACCGTCTCGGCGACCCGGATCCCGACTTCCGCTCCGGCGGACGCGGCGCGCTCGGCACCCTCGCCGCAACGCGCCCCTGGATCGGCGCATTCGCCGTCGGCCTCGCCCGCGCCTCCTTCGAGTACGCCGCCGACTACGCCCGCGAGCGTAAGACGATGAAGCGCCCCTTGATTGAGCACCAGGGCGTCGGCTTCATGCTCGCCGACATGGACATCGCCATCGACGCCGCCCGCCTGCTCACCTGGCGCGCCGGCGAAATGGCCTCAAGCAATCAGCCCTTCGACCTCGAAGAAGCCAGCAAGGCCAAGACCTTCGCCTCCGACATGGCCATGAAAGTCACCACCGACGCCGTCCAGGTCTGCGGAGGCGTCGGCTTCATGCGCGACCTCCCCCTCGAGAAGTGGATGCGCGACGCCAAGATCTTCCAGATCTTCGAGGGCGCCAACCAGATCCAGCGAATGGTGATCGCCAGAAACATCCAGGGCCGCTACTTCGCCTGACCGCAGCCGCCAGACCCGGAACGCGCCTGGAACGCGCCTAGAACGCGCCTGCCCAGGCGAGGATCGTCCAGACCACCATCGCCAGGAACCCGGCTCCGAGTAGCAACTGGAATAGAATCAGACTCTCGGCGGGGCCTCGCTTCGGCATGGTCAACCTCCGGTGGACAGGCTAATCGATGGCCGAACTGGCAGTGTTCAGGGACCTCGCCGAACTGCGCGATGCGGTCCTGATCCTGGCCGGCATCGGCGCATCGCTGGTCGCGTTCATCTTCCTTGCCGCCGTGCTCAAGGCGTCGCTCACGGCATATCGCATCGTGCGCCGCCTGGAACGCTTCCACGAACGGCGCATCGCCGGCAACGTCGCCGCGGCCGACGCCAAACTCGCCGCCTGGCTGGAGCAGGATCGCTGGTCGGCCCAGGGCATGCTGGAACTGCTGCAGATCGCGGCCCAGCGATTCCAGGAGCGACGCAACCCGCCGCCGAAGAAACGCCGACTCTTCGGTCTCCTCCCACCGGCTTAGCGCCCGATCTCGGATTGTTGTATCGGCAATGACGCTCACGTAGCATGATCGCCAGCCGCGCCCAGCAACATCGTGGTGCGGCGCGTTGGATCTGAACAACCTAGGAAGGGAAATGCGATGAAAGCTGCCATCTGGGAACCGGGAGCGCAGTCCAAGGACGGCGACCGCGACGTTCTCGAAGTCCATGACATCCAGGTCCGAGACCCGCAGCCGACTGAGGTGCTGGTCCGCACGACCACCAGCGGCGTCTGCCACTCCGACCTCCACTTCATTGACGGCAAATGGGGCGCGGCGTTCGGTGGACGACCGACCATCCTCGGCCACGAGGCCGCCGGCGTCGTCGAAGAGGTCGGCTCCGATGTGAGCTACGTCTCGCCCGGTGACCACGTCATCATGTCGTTCCGTCCCTTCTGCGGTGACTGCTACTGGTGTTGGCGCGGCGAGCCCAACCTCTGTCCCGCGCCCGCCGACACGCAACTCTCGATGAGCCGCCTGAGCTGGGACGGCCGCCCGGTCATGCAGATGGCCTCGGTCGGCTCCTTCGGTGAGTACATGCTCACGACTCAGTCGGGCGTGCTCAAAATCCCCGAGGACGTGCCCCCGGCCGAAGCGGCGCTGGTCGGCTGCGGCGTGATGACCGGCGTCGGCGCGGCGCTCTACACCGCCAAGGTGCCCGGTGGATCAATCGTCGCCGTGATCGGCTGCGGCGGTGTGGGCCTCAACGTGATCCAGGGTTGCCGCATCGCCGGCGCGAGCCGAATCATCGCTGTGGACATCCTCGACAACAAGCTCGACTTCGCCGAGCAGTTCGGCGCAACCGACAGGATCAACGCCACTGAGGTTGACGCCGTCGAGGCGGTGAAAGATCTGACCGAGGGCATGGGCGTCGAGATCGCCTTCGAGGCGATCGGCAACGTCAATGCGGCCCGCCAGGCCTGGGACATGGTCCGCCCCGGCGGCACCGCCTGCATCGTCGGCATGATGCCGCTCGGCTCCGAGGTCAACCTGCCCGGACCGGAATTCCTGCAGGAGAAGAAGGCGATCGGCTGCATGTACGGTTCGACTCGCTTCCGCGAGCACATGCCCAAGCTGCTCGACCTCTACCGCCAGGGCAAGCTCGACCTGACCGGCCTGGTCTCCAAGCGCTTCGAGCTGAGTGAGATCAACGAGGCGTTCCGCGCCATGCAGGCCGGCGAAGTCGCCCGAGGCGTCCTCGACATCTCCCAGCCATAGTCCGCAATCTGCGGCCATGCGACGCGCCGTCCGAGCCATCGGACGGCGCGTCTCGTGTCTGTGGAGATCGTCGGCAATGAGGTTCAGCACATGACGACAATGGATTTCGACGCCTATCTCCCGCCCCGCTCTGCCCCGCGACAAACCCGAGAGGGCACTGTCGAGCAGGCGCTGCGCCAGATTCCCGACGGCGCGCGCGTAGTCGTGCCGCCGATGTCGGCGACCCCACTTGGACTGCTGGCCGCCCTCGACGACGTGCGCGACGGGTGGACAGACATCGAAATCGCCACTGGCAACCTCTTCACACACGTCCCGCCCCTGGACCATCCGAACCAGCCGTTCCGCTTCTCCACCTACCAGACCAGCGGGCCGTTGCGCGATGTCGAAGCCGCCGGGGCGCTACAGCACATCCCGGCCACCTACGCGCAGGTGCCGTCGCTCTTCCGGCCCGACGGCCCGCTACCGGCCGACGCGATTCTGATTCAGGTGTCCGAACCCGCACCCGAAGGCACGTACTCGCTCGGGACCTCCGTTGGCGGCATCGTCGATGTCGTGCGCACCGCCCCACTGGTGATCGCGCAGATCAATCCCAACCTGCCCTACACGTTCGGCGCCGCTGAACTGCGCCCCGATGAGCTCGACTGGCTCGTTCCGCTCACCAGCGACGTACTTGAACTCCGTCGCTCCGAGCCGGGAGCGCTGGAACGAGAGATCGCGGCCTCCGTTGCCCAACTCGTGACCGACGGCGCGACCCTGCAGTTCGGGATCGGCGGCGTGCCCGAGGCGACCATGGGGATGCTTGGCGACCGCCGCGATCTGGGCATTCACTCCGGCTTGATCTCGGATGGCGTCATGGGCATGGTCGAGAGCGGCGCATTGACCGGCGCAGAGAAAGCCACAGCCGCGGAACTGATCATTACGACCGAAGCCGCCGGCACCGCCCGATTCTTCAGCTGGATCGACCGAAATCCCGCCGTCTGCATGGCGCCCGCCGGTTACACTCACTCGCTCCAGGTCCTGGCCCAGCAGAGCAACTTCGTCGGCATCAACTCCGCTGTCCAGGTCGCTCTGGATGGCACGATCAATGCCGAATCACTCGGCCCGCGACAGATCTCCGGTCCCGGCGGACAGCCCGACTTCGCCGCAGGCGCCATGCTCAACGAGGGCATCTCGGTGGTGGCGATGCCTGCGACCGCCGCGCGAGGCCAGGTCTCGCGTATCGTCAAGCAACTCGATCCCGGAGCCGTCGTCACCACGCCTCGCACCCTCGCTGACCGCGTCGTCACCGAGTTTGGCCAGGCCGAGCTGGCCGGACGCACGCTCGCCGCTCGCGCCGATGCTCTGCGCCGCATCGCCCACCCGGACTTCCGCGGCGATCTGGCGTAACGAACGAACCGGACGCTGCGCAACCTGTTTCACAAGCTCTGACCCTGCCCCGCTCCAACGTTCTGCGCCGCTAGGTGTTTCGCGATATCTTGCAGCCAGACACATTGGCAGTCACTGCTGCTAACGCTGGAGATCAGCAAGGAGTCAGATATGCCGGTTTCGATCGAAGACATGCTCGCCAACACCTCGCTGTTCTCTCGCGTCGATCGCGACGAGTTGCACCAGATCGCTGGTTGGGTCCAAATCCAGGACTACAAGCCCGGTCAGGTGATTGACCGTGAAGGAGACCTGGGCACAACCCTGCATATCATTCGCACCGGTTCCGTCGACGTGTACCAGAGCTATGAGTCCGACGACCAAACGTTGCTCGCCTCATTCGGCGAGGGCGATTTCTTTGGCGAAATGGCGCTGCTTCTGGGCCGCCCGCGCTCTGCCACCGTGGTGGCCAAGGAAGAGACCGAGTGTCTGCAGATCCTGCGCAACTCATTCGCCGAGGGCGCCACAGCCCCGGTGCTCTGGTCAATGCTTCAGCACGTCGCCGAGCGACTCGCCCATGCCGACGAGACGATCGGCGAGATGCACTCGCACTAGGACGCTCGCCAGCCGGTTACTCCGTCACTCCACGTCCCAGTCCTGACACGACTCGGGCGAGCGCCTGAGTCCCTTCGTCCCCAAGCCCCGACGTCTGCAGTTGGTAGTACAGCTGCTGTACCAGCGACGTGTTCGGCAACGGCTGCAACACGTCGCCGCCCGCTTCCAACGCGAGTCGTAGGTCCTTCTGCATCAGCTTCACCATGAAACCGGGCGCGTAGTCCTCGACGGCGATCTTCGGTCCCAGGTTCGTGAGCTGCCAGCTTCCCGCCGCTCCCGCAGAAATCGCAGCCAGCATCCGCTCCTGGTCAACGCCCGACTTGTCGGCCAGAGACAGGGCCTCGCAGACGCCCAGCAGCGCCCCCGCGATCGCAACCTGGTTGCAGAGCTTCACTGTCTGGCCTGCGCCGGTCGGCCCGCAATGCGTAATCGTCGCGCCCATGGCCTCGAGCACCGGCAGACAGCGTTCGAGCACGTCGGCATCGCCGCCGACCATGATCGAGAGCGTCCCCGCCTTGGCTCCCGTGTCGCCTCCTGAGACCGGCGCGTCCAGCATCGACACGCCGCGCTCCGAGAGCTGAGACGCCACATCCCGCGTCACGGCCGGGGAGATGGTCGACATGTCGATCACGACGGAGCCGTCTGAAAGGCCGTGAATGGCCGCGTCTTCGCGGCCGACGAGGACAGACTGGACATCGGGTGAGTCGGTCACGATCGTGATGAGGATGTCGCTCGCCTCCGCCACCGACTGCGGAGAGTCGGCCGAAGTTGCGCCCAGCTCGAGGCAGGCATCGATTCCCGGTTGCGATCGGTTCCAGACCGTCGGGACAAATCCCGCCTTGATCAGATTCGCGACCATCGGCACACCCATGATCCCCAGCCCGATAAATCCGATACGCTCCATCGCTGACTCCGTTCGTGCGCTCGACTGCAACTACGATACGACTCATGCCGATGTATCTCTCAGATGCCAGATGGGACGCTGTGACGCCATTGAGCCAGGTGCTCGAGTCGCTCGATGCGATTGTCCAGCGCACCGGAGGTCAGGTCGTGCAGGTGTTGCAGCTCGAAGATGGACTGTCGCTGACAATCGAGACCCCGGACGATCTCTCCCTGTTTCGCATCGGCCGCGAGGCATCGGAGCTCGGCATCGAGCTGACCTCGCGCGTAGCATTGTCTCGAGTCGAGGCCGAAGCGCTGGACAGCGCGCACAGAGAACGAAGCACGTAGGAGTCCACAATGGCCGACGACGCACGCTGTGAGGAGATGCGCGCCGAGCGCGCCCGCCTGAACAAGCTCGCCGACGACATGCCAGGTAAGTTGCCGCCGCAACCGGGTGAGGGACCGCTTGGACGCCCAAATCCCGAACTGCGCCGCATCTACGATCAGATCAACGATCTGCGCAAGGAACTCCTGGCCTTGGGCTGCAAGCCCTGAACGACAATGCGCGTCCCGTCTCTCTCTGACAGCGTGCCCGGTACCGGGTTCAGGAGGGGTGAGCGTCAGGGTCCTGTGGTAGACGAGAGGTTCACACTCGCTTAACAGTCGGTATTCGGCAGTGGCAATTGTGTCCGGAACTAGCTACCCTTGGTCACACAACTGAATATTCGGGCCGAATCCCTGTTCAGCCCAACAGCCGAGCAGGGAGCGGGGGACCCAACACTTGGGGTGAATGCGTTTCCTACTTTCGGGAAATCGCACGGCGCACTCCTTCGCGCCGAACCCGTCAGCTAACCCCGTAGGCGACCGAGGGAGAGGCGCGTCGGAGTTGACCCTCCAACGCGCGATTCAAGAACCCGTGTCTTGAGCACGACTCCACCGGTTCGCCCAACTGCCGAACGGCAGTGATCGGCCGCGAACGTAGGAGTAACGCCGGGAGCGACCGCCTGGCGCACTCAGGGGCACGGGTTTCTCGCTCGCCCGGCCCCGTCCTTCCTGGCCGACCCCCGGACATCACGTCCGGGGGTTCGGTTTATCTGCTCGATCTCTCGACCCTATCGACCCACAAAGTTGGGCTGGCGCTTCTCGAGGAACGCCCGGGCCGCTTCCTTGTTGTCTTCGCCGGTGAAGGACAGCATCACGTGCGATCCCTCCTGGTACAGCGAGTCGCTCAAGCTCGACGTCGCTGCGTAGTTCAGCGTCCACTTCATCATCGCCAGCACGGCCGTCGGACCCTGCGCCAGCTCCCGGCAGAATGCCAATCCTTCCGACAACAGCTCGTCGTGCGGCACGACCTTCGTCACGATGCCGAGCGCTTCCGCGTCGTCCGCGTTGATCCGGCGGTCGAGCATGAGCAGCTCGCGAGCGCGAGTGATCCCCACCATCTGGTTCAGGAACCAGGCCACACCGTAGTCGCCCGAGACGCCGATGTTGCGAAATGCAGTGACGAAGCGCGCGCGGTCGGATGCGATGCGGAAGTCAGTCGCCAGGCACAGGCCCAGCCCGCCGCCGGCCGCCGGACCGTTGACCAGCGACACGGTCGGCGTACCCATCTCATGCAGCATCCCCGAGGTCTGCTGCTGACTGCGGTGGCTGCGCCTGTTGACCACGCCCGGTCCGGGGGGCGGACCATCGGAGCGTCGACCCATGTTGTTGATGTCCGCTCCGGCCGAGAATCCGCGTCCCGCGCCGGTCAGCGCGACACAGCGCACCTGCGGGTCGTCCTCGCAGTCGACCAATGCCTCGGTCAGTCGTTGTAGCAAGTCGTCGCCGAACGCGTTCAGGCGTTCCGGTCGATTCAAGGTGATCAGAGCGACGCCGTCGTCGCGCTTGTCGAGAATGACCGTCGCCTCGCCGTTGGATGCTGACATGGTTGAGCCTTTCTTGAAAGTGGCCGAGCAGGGAACTTGCTTCGGCTGTCGAGCGAACAAAATCTTCTCAATGCTAAGCCCCTACCTGCCTACACTGACTTCATGTGCGGACGATTCACGCTCACAGTCGAACAACAGCAGTTGGTCGAGAACATGCTGAAGTACGGGATCGAGATCTCATTCGACTACTTCTCCATTGTCCCGCGCTTCAACGTCGCCCCCACTCAACTGCATCCCATCATCCTCGCCGAGCGCGAAGCGTTCGTGACCCAACCTGCGCGGTGGGGACTCGTCAATGCGTGGGCCAGGGACGCGAAGCGCGCCGCGCGGCAGATCAACGCGCGCTCGGAGACCGTGTCGGAGTCGCGCGCCTATGCTCGGCCGTTCCGACGCCAACGCTGCCTCGTGCCGGCCGACGGCTGGTATGAATGGAGCGGACCCAAGAATGAGCGCCAACCGCACTGGATTCACCGAGCCGATCGGGAGCCGTTCCTCTTCGCCGGCCTCTACGACGTCTGGCATCCCGAACCTGATAGCCCTGCGCTCACATTCACGATTCTGACGAAGGAAGCCACGGACGCGCTGGCCAGCATCTACTCGCGGATGCCGGTCGTGCTCCCGGCCGATCGCCACGAGGCCTGGCTCGACCCAGGGAACCAGGACAGCGAGTCCGTCTTGCCGCTGCTCGACCTCCCGCCCGACGACGCCTTCGTCGCCCAACCGGTCTCGACCCGCGTCAACTCCGTCAAGCACGACGATCCCAGTTTGCTGCAGCCCGAACAACAGTCGAGGCTCGACCTCTCATAACCCTGGAGCGGCACATGTTCACCGATATCGACGGCTTCCTTCGTTACTTCCGTTCGGTCAATCGACGCGCGGTCCGCGACGTGACCGCGCTGCCGCCCGAGGCGGACGGCTGGACGCCGATGGGCAGCGAAGGCACCACGCTAGAGGGAGAAGGGGCCTGGTCGATCAACAAGCTGATCGGCCACATGTGCGGCTCGCGCCTCTACTTCGCCAGCGCCTACCGGCGTCAGGGCTGGATCTCGCCCGAGCCGCCCGATGTCAGCAGCCCCGAGCTCTGGGCGCCCGCTCTGGACGCCAGCTTCGAGGAGTTCAGCCGACTGGTGACCGAAGTCGGACCCGACGGACTGTCGCGGCAAATCGAGATGATCGACACGCCGGGAGCGACGCTCAGCGGCTGGCGTCTGCTGATGATGATGCTTGAGCACGACGTTCACCACCGCTCGCAGATCGACACCTACGCCGGACTCAACGGCTGGGATCCACCGGACATCTACTTTCGCTCGGCCGAGACGATCGCGGAGCGGCAGCCTGAGCAGATCGCGAAGTATCGCTCGTGAGCGGCAACCTGGTACCACCCACCATTGAGGACGTGCGTCGAGCGCGCGACGTCATCTGCCGGACACTCTCACTCCCGACACCGTTGGTTCACAGCCCCGGGTTGTCGCAGCGATGGGACGCGCATGTCTCGCTCAAACTGGAGTGCATGACACCGACCTCTGCGTTCAAGGTGCGCGGCGGCGTGTACTTCGCGTCGCAACTCTCGGGCGAAGAACTTGAGCGAGGTCTCGTCACCTCGTCGACTGGCAACCACGGACAATCGATCGCGTTCGGGGCCGCGTCGATTGGCGCCGAGGCGACCATCTTCATGCCGACGGACGCCAACGCCGACAAGATCGCAGCGATCGAACGACTGGGCGGCAAGGTGGAGCTGATTGGCGAGCGCTTCGATGAGGCTCGCCGCAAGGCGGAGGAATTCGCGGCGGAGCGCGGCGCTCGCTACGTCGAACCGGTCGAGGAGCCGAAGCTGATCGCCGGTGTCGGAACGGCTGCGCTGGAGGTGCTGGAGGACCAGCAGCCACAGACCGATCTGGTCGTGCTGCCGCTCGGAGGCGGCACGGGATCGAGCGGCTGGGTTACGGTCCGCGACGGGCTGGGCCATTCCGCCGAGATCTGGGCGGCGCAGTCAGCTCAGTCTCCGGCCGCGCACGACGCCTGGCGGTCCGGGCAGATCGAAGACCGACCCAATCGGAGCATTGCCGAAGGCCTTGCCACCGGCACGCCGTTTCCGTTCGCCATCGAGATCCTGCAGCATCGCCTGAACGACTTCATCCTCGTCGACGACGCAGAGATACTCGAGGCGACCAGACTGCTCTGGGATTTGCAGCACGTGATGGCAGAACCATCCGGGGCAGTCGCGGTCGCGGCGGGCGATCAGGAGCGGGAGCGGCTGAGCGGCAAACGGGTGGTCATCGTGATCAGCGGGGCCAACGCCACCCGGGAGCAACTGGTCAAGTGGTTGGCAGACTAGCCCGCCGCGTCGTTGATCTGTCCCGCCAGGACGAAGTCGAAGTCCGTGACCCCGCCGGCGTCGTGGGTGTTGAGCGCGATCGAGACCGTGTTGTAGACGTTCGACCAGTTCGGGTGATGGTCGAGCTTCTCAGCCAGCAACGCGACCGACGACATAAAGCCGAATGCGGCCACGAAGTTGTCGAACTGGAACTCGCGGGTCAGCGAGCCGTCCTCGTAACCCCAGCCGGGTATCTCGGACAGCCGACCGCTAATCTCGGAATCATCCAGCTTGCGTCGCTCCGGCATAGCAGCCTCCCCTGTGAAATCACGGTGGACGTGCCGCGAGTATAGGTAGCCGATGGCATCGCTCGACGACGTCCGCACGACGCTTGAGACCGCGCGTCACGGCTATCTGTCCACGGCATCGGCTGAGGGCGATCCGCATCTGCAACCGGTTGTCTTCCAGATCGTTGGAGACTCCATCTACATCGCGATCGATGAGAAACCGAAGACGACGCTGCGGCTGAGGCGGCTGACCAATATCGAGTCCAACCCACGGTTCGCGCTGCTGGTCGACCACTATGACGACGACTGGGACCGGCTCTGGTGGATCCTCCTGCGCGGTCCGGCGGACGTGCTCTGGCCATCGGAAGGGCGCGCCGACGAGGCGAACGAGGTGATCGCTGCGTTGCGGGCCAAGTACTCGCAGTACACCTCGATGGGGCTTGAAGAGCGCCCGTTGCTCAAGCTGACACCGGATCGCGTCACACGCTGGGCGGCCTCAGGCAGCTTCAAGGTTGGCGAGTGACGAGCTGTTGGAGCTACCTCCAGTCCCTGCCGGTGATCTGGTTGTAGCGGGCGTCGGGACCGGTCCAGCCTCCGTCGACGACCAGCTTCTGTCCAGTGATCAGCGCGGAGGCGTCCGAGGCCAGGAACAGGGCCGCGTTGGCGATGTCGATCGCTTCTCCCGATCGTCCGATCGGGTGCATCTTCGCCCAGTCTTGCCTTGACCGCTCGACCCGCTCTTCGCTCAGCCAGCCCTGACCGGTTGCGATGCCGCCGGGACAGATGCAGTTGATCCGGATGCCTTTGGACGCCCATTCGCCGGCCGCCGCCTGAACCATGGCGATCACCGCGCCCTTGGATGCGCAGTAGGCCGCCATCCCGGCCAGGCCGACCAGACCGGCGACCGAGGCTGTCGCAATGATCGAGCCGCCACCGGCGCGCTCCAGGTGGGGGATGCCGTACTTCATGCCCAGCCAGACGCCGCGGATGTTGACGTCCGAGACCAGGTCGTAGGTATGTTCCGGACACTCCAGCACGCTGCCCTCGGGCGGTCCAACTCCGGCATTGTTGTAGATCACGTCGACACGGCCCCAGGCTTCATCGGCGGCCGAGAACATGCCCTGCACGTCCTCGCCGTTGCGCACGTCGGTCTCGACGTACAACGCAGCGTCGCCGATGTCTGAAGCGACCCATGGTCCTCGCTCCGCGTTGCGATCCGCGATCAGGACCTGTGCTCCTTCGGAGGCGAAGAGCCGCGCCGTCGCCTCGCCGATGCCCGAGGCTCCCCCGGTGATGACTGCGACCTTGCCGTTCAGTCGATCGGCCATGATCCGTTCCTCTCAGCCCTGCGAATACTGAGGTCCCATGACCTGGACGTAGCGGTCGTCGAGGCTGGTCCAGCCGCCGTCGACGACCAGCTTTTGCCCCGTGATGAGCGATGATGCGTCCGAGGCCAGGAAGAGCGCGGCGTTGGCGATGTCGATCGCCTCACCGGAGCGGCGCACCGGGTTGTACTGCGCCATGAACTCGCGCGACTGGTCGATCTGGTCTTCGCTGCGCGTTCCCTGACCGGTCGCGATGTTGCCCGGCAGGATGCAGTTGATGCGGATGTTCTTCGAGGCCCATTCGCCCGCCGCCGCGCGGACCATGGCGACCACCGCGCCCTTGGAGGCGCAGTAGGCCGACACTCCCGCCACGCCCGCGATCGCGGCGATCGAGGCGGTGACGATGATCGAACCGCCGCCTGCCCGTTCCAGGTGCGGGATGCCATACTTCATACCCAGCCAGACGCCGCGGATGTTGACGTCGGAAATCAGGTCGTAGCGCTCCTCGGAGCATTCGGTCACCCTGCCCTCGGGACCTCCAACGCCGGCGTTGTTGTAGATCACATCCACGCGGCCCCAGGCGTCGTCCGCCACTGCGAACATGCCCTGCACGTCCTCGCCCGAGCGCACATCGGCCTCGACGAAGCGGGCCGCATCGCCGATCTCGGCCGCGACCTGCGGTCCGCGAGACGTGTTGCGGTCGGCGATGACGACTCGGGCGCCCTCGGAGGCGAAGAGCCTGGCGCTCGCCTCTCCGAGCCCCGACGCGCCGCCGGTGATGACCGCGACCTTGCCTGCCAGTCGGTCTGCCATGTCCGGTTCCTCTCTCGGCAACTAGGAAAAGTCCACGCCGGCAAAATCGGACCAGCGCCCGTCAATCGCCGTCCAGCCGCCGTCGACGACGATCGCCTGCCCGGTCATGAACGAGGATTCGTCGGAGGCGAGGTAGAGCGCCGCCTGGGCGATGTCGCTGCCCTCACCGGATCGACCGAGCGGGTGCGCGGTGGCGTTCCGTTCACGTCGCCGGGCCATGCGGTCGGGGTCCTCGGGGCCGCGCGAATTGTCGCCGATCCGAGTCGCGATCGCCCCGGGACAGATGCAGTTGACGCGAATGCCCGCGGAGGCGAACTCACCGGCAACGGTCCGGGTCAGGGAGATCACGCCGCCCTTGGAGGCGCAGTAGGCGGTAATGCCCGACAAGCCCGAGATACCGGCGACCGAGGCGGTGGAGATGATTGAGCCGCCGCCGGCCCGCTCCAGGTGCGGAATCCCGTACTTCATGCCCAGCCACACGCCGCGCAGGTTGATCGCCAGGATCTCGTCGAACACCTCTTCGGGGCAGTCGCGGACGTTGTCTTCGCGGCCGCCGATGCCGGCGTTGTTGTAGATGACGTTGACCCCGCCGAAGGCATCGACGGCGGCCTGGTACATCGCCTGGACATCCTCGCCCTTGGAGACGTCGCCGGTGAACGCGACCGCCGCCTCGCCGATCGAAGACGCGGCGTCCTCCGCGCGCTCGGCCCAGCGATCCATGACCAGAACGCGAGCTCCCTCCTGTGCGAACAGTTCTGCCGTCGCGCGACCCATGCCGGAGCCGGCGCCGGTGATCACGGCGACCTTGCCATCGAGTAATCCAGCCATCTCAGACCTCCCGCTAGCAGCGCGGCCCGCGCCGCGCACCGTTGGGAGGGTAGAGCTTGCGACGATGTGATGTCGGAGCGGCCGAAGCCGGAAGGGCTACGTCAGCGCATCGGCGATGGCGAGTTCGGCGATATTCTCGTCGTCGTAGCCGAGGATGTCTCGCAGCACGATGTCGTTGTCGCGGCCGATGGATGGCGCGACAGAGCGATAGCTGGGAGGCGTTTCCGTTAGCTGCCCCTTGGCGGCCTCGAAGGTGGTGGTTCCGTGTTCCGGGTGTTCCATTTCGATGAAGTGGCCTCGGTGCTGGAACTGTGGATCCTGAGCGGCGGCAGAGCTGTTGGAGACGGCGTGGGCCGGCACGCCGAAGGCCTGGAGCATGTATTCGATTTCGATCGCGCCGTGTTCGGAGGTCCACGTCGAGACGATGCCGTTGAGTTCGTCCTCGTTGGCCTTGCGGGCGGCGATGTCGGCGAAGCGGTCGTCGCAGGTCAGTTCGCCCTGCCCCATGGCGGAACAGAGATTGGCCCAATCGCCGTCGTCGCGCACGGCGACGGCGACCCAATCGTCCTCACCGGACGCTGCGTAGCATCCGTGTGGGGCCATGTCTGGGTCGGTGTTGCCGACGAGCTGCGGAACACGTCCGTTGACGTGGTAATCGAGCAGTGCCGTGCTCATGAAGTGCAGCGAAGACTCCGCCTGAGCCTGGTCGATGTAGAGGCCCTCACCGGTGCGGTCGCGATGGTCGAGCGCGGCGAGGATGGTGGGCAGCGCGAATCGCGGTGAGAGGTAGTCGGTGTAGGCGGAGTAGGGACCGATCGGGGAGCCGCCGGGATTGCCGGCGAGCGCGATGTAGCCGCCGATCGCCGCACCCATGGTTCCAAATCCCGCGACCCTGGAGAGCGGCCCTTCCTGCCCAAAGAGGCAGGTGGAGAGCATGATCAGTTCCGGCTTGATTCGCTTGAGCGAGTCGTAGTCCATGCCCCAGGCGCGCATCGCGCGGGGTGAGAACGACTCGGTCAGTACGTCACACCATTTGATCAGGTCGAGCAGGACATCACGGCCGGCATCGGTGCCGAGATTGAGTGAGAGTCCGAGCTTGTTGATGTTCATGTTGCTGAACAGGCCGGAGTGGTCGGGACCCTGTCCGTTGTTGTGATACGGCCCGATTCCGCGCGCCGTCTCGATCCGATTGGCGGACTCGACGCGCACGACGGTTGCGCCGAAGTCGGCCATCGCGCGGGTCGCGGTTGGCCCGGCCACGACCCACATCAGGTCGAGCACCTTGAGTCCGGCCAGCGCGCCCTCGGTCGGAATCCCGGGAGTGTTGCTGAGCGTTGTCATCTAGATCACCCCACGTTCCCGCAGGTCGCTGAGCGCGTCTTCGTCGAGACCGAGTTCCGCGTAGACCTCGGCGTTGTGTTCGCCGAGGGTAGGCGCGCGGCGGCGGTACTCGATCTGATTGTCGGAGAGTTTGACGAACGGCCCCGGGAACCGTACCGGTTCGGGCCAGCCGGGCATTTCGTGTTCGCGCCAGAACTCCCTGGCCTCGAACTGCTCGGAGTTGGCGACCTCGTCGACGGTCGTGACCGGAACGATGAGCAGCGACCGCGACTGCGCCTCGTCGAACAACTCGGCGCGAGTGCGCTGCTTCAGGAACGCGCCGACCACGTCCATCAGCCGAGCCCAGTCGGAGAGCGGTCGCGCGCCGGAAATGAACTCCGCGCCCAGACCGATCCAGTCGAGGTCGCGGTCTTCCAGCGTGCACTCGCCTTCGTCGTACATCCAGTTGAACAAGCGCTGGGAGAAGGGGCCGATGCCCGAACCGAAGAGGAAGGTCAGCGAGATGTAGCCGTCGGCGACTTCCCAGATCAGTTTGCCCGTGAACGGACCGACGGCCATGCCCCCGGCGACTCGCGCGGTCTCGGCAGCGCCGATCGAGGCGGCGAGGTTGGCCGACATCGTGGCGGCAGCGACGGATTGCTGCGCGGAGATATCGATGTACTGTCCGCGGCCGATCTGACTCCGCGCGCGCAGCGCGATCATCGCCGCGATCGCGGCTTCGCCGCAGGCGTGGCTCCAGGCTTGCGGTACCGAGACACGGACGGGCGCTTCACCGGCGCCGCCCGAGAGAATCAGTGGGCCGCCGGCGGCCATCAGGATCAGGTCCGTCGCTTCGTACCCGGCCTTCGGTCCGGTCTGCCCGAAGGCGGAGATCGATGTGTAGATCAGGTCGTCGTGGTTGGTTGACAGGTCGTCGTAGCCCAATCCGCGAGCGGTCATCGCGCCGGGGTCGTCGGATTCGAGGACGAAATCGGCGCCGGCTGCGAGCTGATGGACCAGCGCCTGGCCGTCGGGATGATCGAGATTGCAGGTGATCCCGCGCTTGTTGCGGGCATAGGCCCACCAGAAGAGGGAGCGGTCCGGCCCGGGATCGTCGCCGGCGAACGGCCCGATCGAGCGCGCTGATGAGCCCTGCGGCGGCTCAATCGCGATGACATCCGCGCCCAGATCAGCCAGGATCTGGCCGGTCAGCATGCCGCGCTGATCGGTCAGATCCAATACGCGGTACGGCGTCAACAACATCGGGCGACCTCCTCCCGCTCAGCGATCGAAGGGTATCGCAACCAGATGGAGGTCGGCGGGCTACTGCAACGCGCCCGAACCGCTGATCTCCCACGTTTCCTCGACGAGCCCGCCGCGATGCGCATGCAGCGTTCGATGCAGGAGCACGGTGCTGTCCGAGTAGTGAGGGATCATCTCGACACGGTCGCCTGTGGTCACCGGCTCGCCGCCCTCCCGCGAGAGGTGTGTGTGCTCCGCGCTCAGACCAACGCAACTCCAGCCGTTCGGATTGACCACCGAAGGCAAGCCGGTGTGTCGACCGGTCGATTTCCAGCCGGCGTCTCCTGCGGCCCGGTACGGGTTGGCCGCGGACACCACCTGACAGATGAGGCTCAGGGCTCGACGATGACCGCCCACACCCATCAGCTCATAGGTCAGATCCATCAATGCGGCTCCTCCCGCCTGGAGTTCGTTCAGAACGCCTTGCTCGAGCACATATCGGTAGTTGCCGCTGCCACCGCCTGAGAGCACCGCAATCTCGTGACCGTCGGCGAGGCAGAGCTGATTCGCCTTCGCCAGGATCGATGCTGAAGCCGCAGTTTCTCGTTCTTTCTCCTCATCCGGCAGCCCCATGACGTGACCTTCGTAGCCCATCAGGCCTCGGAGTCGGACCGCCGGCAGGTCTCCGATCAACGTGCAGAGCGCAGGCGCCCCCTCTGGCGTGACGCCGCAGCGGTGCAGATTGACGTCGATGTCGACCAGCAGGTCGACCGTCACGCCCGCCGAGTCGGCAGCGGCTGAGATCTCGCGGATATTGGCTGCATCGTCGACCGCGACGCATAGGGTCGCCAGTTTGGCGACCTCGATCAGCCGGGCTACCTTCTGCTCGCCGACGACCTCGTTTGCGATCAGGATGTCGGTCACGCCGCCCTCGGCCATGACCAGCGCCTCTGTTGCCTTTGCGCATGTGACGCCGACTGCACCTGCGTCGATCAACCTCAGGGCCATCGCGGGGGCTTTGCAGGCCTTGACGTGGGGACGCCACGCGATGCCGGCATCGGCGCAGAGCTGTGCCATCAGTGATGCGTTGTGTTCGAGCGCATCCAGATCGACCAGTAGCGCCGGTGTGTCCAACTCCCAGATTGAAGTCATAGCATGCTCCCTGTCGAAGACAGTCGAATCCTAACGAAACACGGACCGATGCCCTTTGCCCGGATTGATGGCTTGCAACTCTTCTATCACGAACAGGGACCGAACGATCCGGACGCTCCGACGATCGTTTTCGTCCACGGAACGCAGGGCAACGCCTCACTGTGGGCAGCGCTGATCGATGTGCTGTCGGACCGCTTCCGCTGCGCCGCGCTCAACCATCGCGGGCGGCCGCCGTCGGAGTCTCCGGACGATCCGTCGCTCTACAGCATCGAGCAATTCGCCGACGATCAGGCGGCGTTCATCGAGCAGCGCGGATATCGCAACATCACGAAGATTGGCTGGTCGCTCGGCGTGCGGACGACGCTGGCCTACCTGCAGCGTCACGGATCGAAGCGCGTCGGACAGGCGATTCTCGTCGCAGGCCCGCCATCGCCGAACTTCGGGGGCCAGCCGTTGACGCCGCCCGACCAGGAGGCGCCGCCCCGCGAGGTCTGGGGTCAGCAATTCCGAGCTTCGACCGAGGCGTGCTGGGAAGGGTCGCAGCATTCGCGCGCCACGTGTGATCTGGAAGGTGCGCTTGCCCACATCGACGTACCGGTGGCGATATTCCCCGGACGCCACGATCCGATCTGCCCTCACGCGGCGGCCGAGTTTATGGCCCGCGAGATCCCGAACGCGACGCTCAGGACGTTTGAGGAGTCCGGGCATGCGCCGCTGGTCACGGAAGCGGATCGGTTTGTCGAGGAGACCGTCGCCTTCATCGAGCGCTGCGAAGCAGCGCGCATGGCGGTCGAGGCTGACTAGTTATCCCCTAGACAAACGGTGGGCTGAATCGTCGCCTCCCGGCTGTGTCAGGCGGCTTATCCGGCTAAGCCGATCGGGCGCGATGATACGCTGAATCCAACAAGAAGCGACTGAACGGAAGCCGATAGCGCCGCGAAAGTTAGCAATTCAGAGCGGAGTTGGGCGCTCGGCGAGGCGCGTGTGCGCGCCCCTGAAGGGACCGACGAGGTGACCACGAACCAGCACTGGTGGCCCGATCAGCTCAGCCTCAACCCCCTGCGCCGCAACACTCCGTCCGCGGATCCGATGGGCGCAGGCTTCGACTACGCCGAAGCGGTGAGGTCGCTCGATGTCGAGGCGCTGCGGCGCGATATCGAAGAGGTGATGACCACTTCGCAGGACTGGTGGCCGGCCGACTACGGCCACTACGGTCCGCTCTTCATCCGCATGACCTGGCACGCGGCCGGCACCTATCGGATTTCCGACGGTCGCGGCGGCGGCGGCGCAGGTCAACAACGTTTTGCACCGCTGAACAGCTGGCCCGACAACGCCAACCTCGACAAGGCTCGACGCCTGCTCTGGCCGATCAAGCAGAAGTACGGCTCTCAGCTCTCCTGGGCCGACCTGCTGATCTTCACCGGCAATTGCGCGCTTGAGTCGATGGGCTTCAAGACCTTCGGCTTCGCCTTCGGACGGCCCGACTCCTGGGAGGCGGACGAGGTGGACTGGGGGACCGAAGAGGAGTGGCTGGGCGATGCGCGCCACGACGCCGAAGGCGTGCTCGACGAGCAATTCGGTGCGGACCACATGGGCCTGATCTATGTCAATCCGGAGGGTCCGGGCGGCGAACCGAACCCGTCCATGGCGGCCGAGTACATCCGCCGCACCTTCATGCGTATGGCGATGAACGACGAGGAGACAGTCGCCCTGATCGTCGGCGGACACACCTTCGGCAAGGCACACGGCGCCGCGCCTGAGGCACACGTCGGAGCGGATCCCGAAGGCGCGACGATCGAGCGTCAGGGGATTGGTTGGGACAGCAGCCACGGCTCGGGGATGGCTTCTGACACGATCACCAGCGGCATCGAAGGTGCGTGGACCGACCAGCCGACGACCTGGGATCACGGCTTCCTCGAGAACCTCTACAACCACGAGTGGGAGCTGATCCAGAGTCCGGCGGGTAAGCATCAGTTCGCTCCGAAGAACGCGGCAACGGTCGCAACGGTGCCGGACGCGCACGACCCGGACATCCGCCATGCTCCAATGATGCTGACGACCGACCTCGCGATGCGCGAAGATCCGGCCTACGCCGAGATCACTCGACGATTCCTCGAGCACCCGGCGGAGCTTGAGGACGCATTCGCCCGTGCCTGGTTCAAGCTGATCCACCGCGATATGGGACCGCGCAGCCGCTATCTCGGTCCGCTGGTGCCCAACGAGCCATTGCTCTGGCAGGATCCGGTTCCCGACGTTGACCACGACTTGATCGGCGATGCCGAGATCGCATCGCTCAAGGCCGACGTGCTCGGCTCCGGGATCCCGCGATCGCAACTGATTGCGACCGCCTGGGGCGCCGCGGCATCGTTCCGAGGTACCGACAAGCGCGGCGGCGCCAATGGCGCACGCATTCGGCTAGAGCCACAGCGAAGCTGGGCGGTCAACGACCCCGCCGAGCTGGGCGGTGCGCTGGAGAAACTTGAGTCTATCCAGGCAGCCTTCAACTCGTCGCGTCGCGACGGCAAGCGGGTTTCACTAGCCGACCTGATCGTCCTGGGCGGCTGCGCTGCCGTCGAAGAGGCCGCCAGGGAAGCCGGCCACGACGTGACGGTCCCCTTCACGCCGGGCCGTACCGACGCATCAGACGAGTGGACCGACGCCGAATCGTTCGCTGTGCTCGAACCCAAGGTGGACGGTTTTCGCAACTACCTGCGTCAGGACCTTCAGACCTGGCGTCGCGGTCGGGCCGAGGAGCTGCTGATCGAGCGGGCCGAGATGCTCACGTTGAGTCCTCCGGAGATGACCGCGCTCGTTGGCGGCATGCGCGTGTTGGACGCCAACGCCGGGCACTCGCCTCATGGAGTACTGACCGACCGTCCGGGGGCGCTGAGCAACGACTTCTTCGTCAACCTGCTGGATCCGACCACGGAGTGGCAGTCCACTTCGGCCGACGATGAGCTGTTCCAGGGATGCGACCGCAACAGCGGCGAGTCGAACTGGACCGCCACTCGGGTCGACCTGATCTTCGGATCACACTCCGAACTGAGGGCGCTGGCCGAGGTCTACGGCTCGAGCGACGCCGAAGCGAAGTTCGTCAACGACTTCATCGCCGCCTGGGACAAGGTGATGAACCTCGACCGCTTCGACCTCGCGTAGCGGACGTCCACCGGACCTCCCCCCACGGGGGAGTTCTCGCTCAGTCCACGACCAGCGGTAGCGACTCGTCGGCCGCGTATTCCGACATTGACGCGTCGTACACGGCGACGTTCTCGTAGCCGAGCAGGCTGAGCACCAACGCGTCGTTCGAGGCCGCGATGCCGCCGCCGCAATAAGTCACGACTCGCTGCGACTTGTCCGGCGCGACCTCGGCGAACATGCCGGCCAGTTCCTTCGATGGTCGGTAGAGTCCGGTGTCGGGGTCAATCAACTCCATCGCCGGCACATTGGTCGCTCCCGGGATGTGTCCTGCGCGACCGTAGGTCCGACCGCCGTCGGCGCCCGAGTGCTGGTCTCGGCCGAGTGCGTTGATCAGGCAGCTCCCGCCCGACTCGACGAATGCACTGACCTCGGCCAGATCAGCGAAGCGGTCAAGGTCGGCTGTCGGAGCGAACGTGCTCGGAGCGTAGGTTGCCTCGGCCGTTGACGCGGCTCGGCCCTCGTCCGACCAGCGACGCCAACCACCGTCCAGCACGGCGGCGTTCTTGCAGCCCATCGACTGGAACATCCACCACAGCCGCGCCGCCCACATCGAGCCGAGGCGGTCGTAGAGGATCAGCTTCGACGATTCCGAGATACCGTGGCGGCCGGCCGCATCAGCGAACGCCTCCGCCGAGGGCATCATGAAGCGCAGGCGCTGGTCGTTGTCGGAGAAGTCGGCCTGGAGATCGAGGAATCCGGCCCCGGGGATGTGTCCCGACTCGTACTCGGCTCGCCCGGATTCGACTCGGTAACCGCCTCCGTCACGTGGACGGAGGAAGACGGTCGACTCGAAGACGCGGACGTCCGGGTCCTCCAGGTGCTGCGCCAGCCAATCGGTCGAGACCAGGTATTCGGGATGCGCGAACGCCATGATCGAGTCTCCTTGTCAATGTTGTCCGTGGTTCACGGCTAGGTTAGCCACACCCCGCGATAGACTGCCCCAGAGCCGACCCGCCTATACGTCCAGCAGAGCCCAAGAAACCCTGCCAGTGCCCTACCTCAACACTTTCGCCCCCACCGCCGACGCTGTCGATCTGACCGGAACCGACGAGTTCGCATCGCTCTGTGAGTCCGCGGCCGACCTCGGCATTGCGCACGCAGATGAGATTCGCTACGTCTCGCGCAACAAGGTGATTAACCACCTGCGACTGCATCTGCTCGAGTGGGGCGAGCCGGCCAACCCGACGATCGTCATGCTGCACGGCGGCAACCAGTCGGCGCATAGCTGGGACCTGGTTGCGTTGCATCTGGCCGACCGCTTTCACATCATCGCCCCGGACCAGCGCGGGCATGGCGACTCCGAGTGGGCCCGCGACGCGGACTACGGCCCGGACCAGATGGCCTCCGACGCGCTTCAGCTAGTCCACGAAGACGGCATCGCGCGACCGATCGTGATGGGCCATTCGATGGGCGGCATGGTCACTATGCGCTTGACTTCGCGAGAGCCCTCGTTGCCGCGCGCGGTCGTGCTGGTTGATGTCGGACCGGAGGTCTCGCAGCGCGGCGCCCAGGCAATTCGCAACTTCGTCGTGCGCAACGTCGAGTTCGACCACCTGGACGAATTCATCGACCGCGTCGCCGCGTACGACCCGTTCCGCTCGCGCGAACACATGGAGCGCACGGCCCGGTACAACCTTGTCCACCGCTCCGACGGCAAGTACGTCTCCAAATCGGACCGCATCCTGCACGATCCCGGGTTCCGCCGGCCCGCCGCCGACCGCCGCGACGTCGCCGACGGATTCCACCAGTTCGAGGGCCCGACCCTCCTCGTGCGGGGCGAGTCCAGCAACATCCTCGAAGCCGACGCGGCCGAGCGGTTCGTTGGCGATTTGCCCAACGCCCGACTGGTTGAGGTGCCGGACTGCGGTCACAACGTGCACTCACAGAACACACCGGGATTCATCGAGGCGGTGTCCGACTTCCTGGGCGCAGCGGCGCAGGTCTGACAGGCGTACCATCGAATCATGGCCGAGCAATATGTCGCCAGGGACAAGAACACCGGCTTCGAGGTGTCCGTTACCGGCGATTTCCCGGAGCATCCCGACGACCGCATGCGGATTGCCAGGACGACCACGCTCTTCACCCGATTGATGTCCACGCTGCTCCAGCGGGACGAGGGACAGCGCCGAATCGGCTTTCGCGCGATTGAGACCCAGCTCGAACTGGCCGATGCGTTGATCCGACAGGACCACGCCGAGGTCCAGCGGCTGGTGCGCGAGACGCTGACCTCGATGGGCGTGAGCGAAGACCAGTTGCGCGAGCTGGCGCAACGTCTGGCTGAGGCGGGCGGTCTCGATCCGCGCGTCGCTCAAGAGCTGTCGCGGGCATTCGGCCTCGAGGCGGACGCTCTGGAGATGGAAGCCGAACCGGCGGACGACTCGTCGGACGATGACGATCGGGCACTCGATCCAAAGATCATGCAGCAGCTCGAAGATCTGCTCGCCGATTCCGAGACGACGAAGCCGGACCCCGACGCCGAAGCAGATGAGCCGGAAGATTCTCCGAAAGGACCGACAACATGAGCACCTCAGCGGTTGGCTACATCAAGGACATGCTTTCGTTCATCCATGGCGGCTTCCGCGATGCCCGCAGCGGACAGACGGCGGATCAGCTCCACTTCGTCCCCGACGGAGAATCCCATTCGGTGGCCTGGGTGCTCTGGCACGCCGCGCGAGTGGAAGATTTGCTCGTCCAGGGCGCGTGGCAAGGTAAGCAGGAGATCTGGCGCGAGGGCAACTGGGCGGAGAAGACTGGTCTGCCCGAACGCGGCTTCGGCACGGGACAGTCGACCGAGGAAGCCTCTGCCGTAGCGATCGGCGACATGGACGCCTTCTGGGCGTATCAGGACGCCGTCAACGAATCGACGCACGCGTTCCTCGACTCGCTCAGCGACGACGACCTGGCGCGCGAGGTGAAGCTGGGTGAAGCGACGGAGACGCTCGGGCAATCGATCACGCTGCATCTCTGCACGCATCTCAACGGCCACCGCGGCGAAATCAACCTGATTCGCGGTATGCACGGCCTCGACCCGGTCCGGCCGAACATGGGCGGCTGATTGCGCACCTCCGCGGGCAGGGAAACGGGAAGGGAGCCGACAGATGCACATCGTCATCACGGGCGCCAGTGGTCTGGTCGGGGGAGCGCTGATTGCTGAACTGCGAAACCGCGGCATCAGCGTCACCGCCGTTTCCCGCAATCCCCGAGCGCATACCGCGCTCACCGGAGTCAACTGGACCGGCTGGGACGGTCTGACCGACGCGGTCGCCGGCGCTGCCGGTGTTGTCCACCTGGCGGGCGAGGGCATCGTCGACCAACGCTGGTCGGGTGCCCGTAAGGCCGCGCTGCGCGACAGCCGCATCGACACGACCCGGCAGGTCGTGCAGGCGATCCAGGAGGCGGCCGAGAAGCCGGCCGCGCTGGTCTGCGCATCGGCCATTGGCTACTACGGCAACCAGGTTGAGCGGGAATCGACCGAAGCCGCGCCGGCCGGCGATGATTTCCTGGCCCGACTGTGTGTTGACTGGGAGGCAGAATCGCGGGGCGCCGGCGTGCGCACGGTCAACGCCCGATTCGGCATCGTCATGGCCAACGAGGGCGGCGCGCTCCCGCGTCTGCTGTTCCCGTTCCGGCTCGGTCTGGGCGGACCGATCGGACTCGGCCGCGCGTGGTGGAGCTGGATCCACATTGACGACGCGGTCGGTGCGATCCTTTACGCGCTGGAACAGAATCACGTCGAGGGGGCCATCAACCTGACCGCCCCCAATCCGGTTCGCAACAGCCAGTTTTCCGGCGCGCTCGGTCGAGCGCTCGGACGGCCGGCACTGATGCCCGTACCGCCGCTGGCCCTGAAATTGGCGCTCGGCGAAGGCGCGAGCGTGCTGCTCGCCTCTCAGCGCATTTTGCCCACCAGGACGCTCGATCTCGGCTATCGGTTCAAGTTCACCGACATCGACGCCGCGCTCCAGGACCTCGTCTCCTGACAGATATGTCCGACACCATCCCGCTGCGCTACGGCATCAATCCTCATCAGACCCCGGCGAGCGCGTCAGCTATCGGCGCGTGGCCGTTTGAGATCCTGAACGGGCAGCCGGGCTACATCAATCTGCTCGACGCCTTGAGTTCGTGGAACCTCGTCCGAGAGTTGCGGGCAGCCCTTGACCAACCGGCCGCGGCGTCGTTCAAGCATGTCTCGCCAGCCGGAGCCGGGATTGGGCTCCCGCTGTCCGAGCAGCTCGCCCGCTCTTATGAGGTGGAGAAGCTGGAACTGTCTTCGGTGGCCGCCGCCTACGTGCGCGCTCGCGGCGGCGACCTCGTCAGCGCGTACGGGGACTTCGCCGCTGTCTCGCACACGGTCGACCAGTCGCTCGCTCGATTCCTTCGACGCGAAGTGTCCGACGGCATCATCGCGCCGGGCTACGAACCGGAGGCGCTTGAGATCCTGCGCCGAAAGAAGGGTGGACGCTACCTCATCCTGCAGGCCGATCCGGCAGTGCCAACGCCGACCGTCGAATCGCGTGACCATTTCGGAATCCGCCTCGAACAGCCGCTCGACGGCAACACGATTGACGAGTCAATCTTCGACAATCCCGTCACCAAGCTGGCCGAGTTTCCCGAGAATGTCCGCCGCGACCTAGTGGTCGCCACGATCGCACTGCGTTACACGCAATCCAACTCGGTCTGTGTGGCCGCCGAGGGGCAAGTGATCGGTCTGGGCGCGGGTCAGCAGTCGCGGATCCACTGCAGCCGTCTGGCTTGCGGCAAGGCTGACCGTTGGATGCTGCAGCAACACGATCGGGTGCTCGGCCTGCAGTTCGACTCGTCGCTCAAACGACCCGACCGTTTCGCCGCGCGCGAACAGTACATCGCCTGGAGTGAGCTTTCACAACCGGAACGTGAGCGGCTGCGGTCGCAGATCGTCAATTGGAGCGGCCCGCTCTCGGATGACGATCGCGGCGACTGGATCGGCCGGTTCCGCACCGTCCTCAGCCATGACGCCTTCATGCCCTTCCGCGACAACGTCGACCGCGCGCAGGCATCGGCCGTCACTCACATCCTCCAGCCTGGCGGCTCGATCGCCGACGACGATACGACCGATGCCTGTGATCAGTACGGCATCACGATGGCGCTGACAGGACAACGGCTCTTCCGCCACTAGTGTCACCGCCATTGACATGTCCGCCGCTGATCAGTTGTAACCTCAATCCATGTCCACCTTCACCGACTCTCCCATCGCGCTCTACGACACGCTGCTCCGAGACGGGTCGCAGATGGAAGGCATCGCCTTCTCGCTGCAGGACAAGATTACGGTCGCCCATCGCCTTGACTCACTCGGCATGCACTACGTCGAGGGCGGCTTCCCGGGCTCGAATGAGAAGGACAAGGCGTTCTTCGAGCAGATGAAAGAGCGTCCGCTCGAGCGCGCGCAGCTCGTCGCCTTCGGTGGCACGCGCAAACCAGGCGCGGATGTCGAAACCGACTTCAACATCGTCGCCCTGCGCGAGGCCGAAACGCCTGTCGTCACGTTCGTCGGCAAAGCGATCGCGTCGCAGGTCAAGACCGTGCTCAGCACATCGCGTGAAGAGAACCTGTCGATGGTCCGCGAGTCGGTCGAGTACATGTCATCGATCGGACGCGAGGTCCATTTCGACGCCGAGCACTTCTTCGACGGCTTCAAGGAAGACCCTGACTACACACTCAACGTTGTCAGCACCGCGTACCGATCGGGCGCGCAGTATCTGATTCTGTGCGACACCAACGGCGGTGCGATGACGGACGAGGTGACCACCGCGATCAGCGCTGTCCGCGAGATGCTGCCTGATGCCAGATTGGGCATTCACACCCATAACGACTGCGACCTCGCGGTCGCCAACTCGCTGGCCGCGGTTCAGGCCGGGGTTGAGCAAGTCCAGGGCTGTCTCAATGGCTACGGGGAGCGCTGCGGTAACGCCAACCTGTCCTCGATCATCCCCAACCTGCAGCTCAAGATGGGCATTCGCGTCGTCGACGACCATCAGTTGCGGGAGATCACCACCGCATCGCGGTTCATCGCCGAACTGGCGAACCTGCCGTTGAACGGACTCTCTCCGTACGTCGGCGCGTCAGCCTTCGCCCACAAAGCTGGCTACCACGTGGCCGCAGTGGTCAAGGACCCGATGCACTATCAGCACATCGAACCGGCCGAGGTCGGCAACGACCGTCGCGTCCTCGTTTCCGAGCTCTCCGGCCGGCGCAATATCCAGTTCAAGCTCGCAGAGCGCGGCCATGACCTGCCCTTGACCCCTGAAGAGACCACGGCCCTGCTTGGCCGGGTCAAGCAGATGGAGTCGCGCGGGTTCCAGTACGAGGCAGCCGATGCGTCCTTTGAGTTACTCGCGCTGCGCTCGCGACCGGACTATCGCGCCCCGTTCGAGTTGGACGATTTTCTCGTCATTGAGCGCCGTCGGCCCGGCTCGCCGCAAGGGGGCAACGGCGGCGGCGACGAGTCCATGATGATGGCCGAGGCGACCACCAAGATCCGCGTCAACGACGAACTGTTCCACACGACGGCAGACGGCAACGGCCCGGTCAACGCGCTGGACAGCGCAGCCCGCAAGGGGCTCGAACTCGCGTACCCGGAGTTGGCGTCCGTCTCCCTGCTCGATTACAAGGTTCGCATCATCGACACCGACGCCGGTACCAGGGCGCAAACCCGCGTGCTGATCGAGTCGACCGATGGTCGGCGCATCTGGACGACCGTCGGCGCCTCGCCCGATGTCATCGAAGCTTCCTGGATCGCGTTGGCCGAGGCCTACGAGTATTACCTCCTGTATCGCGAACAGTGGCAAAACGAGGACCAGTCGACCGGCTGACGCCGCTCGCGAGTCCGCGAGTCGTTAACGATCTGAAACCCGCAGCCGCTACCATACCCATTGGACAACGTGGGCCGCTGCTGAGCGGGACTGTGCTGTGGATGCCGGTGAGCGGGCGTGGCCCAAGGGAGAGTGGGGCGATGGCGAACGATGATCTCGGCGTGGTGCAGGGCGGATATCCCAGGTGCGCCCAGTGCGAGGGCGGCGTACTCGTGCCGCTCTCGGACTTCGGAGGACAGGGCGCCGCTGTCCACTTCAAGGCCTGGGTCTGTACGGACCCCAAGTGTTTGTTCAACCTCAAGATCCGCAACGGCGACGTCTACCTCAACGAGCCCATCTACGACGGCCGCGACGATCGCCGCTGACCGCTGAGAGCTCCCCCTTAGGGGGAGCTGTCGCGCAGCAACTGTGGGGGGCTCCGCGCACGGCCCCCTCGGCCTTCGGCCGCTCCCCAAGGGCGGGAGTTCTTTCAGCGTGAAACCGGGAAACGCGCCATGAAGATCGCCAGCGTCGACATCTACCCGATCATGGCCTGGCGGCCACACCTGTTCGTCACCGTCACCGCCGACGACGGCGCCTACGGCGTGGGTGAATCCGGTCTGAGTTGGCAGGAGCAGCCGGTCGCCGCCGCGGTCGAGCGATTCTCCGAGTTGGTCATCGGCGAAGACCCGATGCGTACCGAGCATCTCTGGCAGCTCATGGCGCGCGCCTCATTCTTTCCCGCCGACCGGATCAACTGCGCCGCCATCTCCGCCATCGATCTCGCGCTCTGGGACCTCAAGGGCAAGCTGCTCGGCCAGCCCGTGTACAACCTGATCGGCGGACTCGTCCGCGAGCGTATCCACTGCTATCCGCACAACGAAGGGGAGGACGACCCCGCGCAACTGATCGACGACATCGAGCAAACCGTCGCCGACGGCTGGCGCTTTGCCCGTTGGGGCTTCAGCGGAACCAGCGGTGAGACGTTCGACCCCTCCGACGCCGTGCGCAAGTCGATTCGCGCCATCGAAGCGGTGCGTTCCCACTTCGGACCCGAACTGGAGCTCTGCGTCGATGTCCACACGCGTATCGATCTGCCCGATGCGCTCCGCTATTGCCGCGCGGTCGAAGATGTGAATCCGTACTTCATCGAAGATGCTCTGCGGTCTGAGCGGCCGGAATCCTATCGACGCCTGCGTGAGCGCACCAGCGTCCCGCTCGCCGCCGGTGAGCAATGGTTCACCAAATGGGGTTTCGCCACGGCGATTGAGGAGGAACTGATCGACTACGCCCGCATCGACCTCTGCCTCGTCGGCGGGTTCACCGAGGCGCTCAAGATTGCTCGCTGGGCGGAGACGCACCACATCCAGATCGTGCCGCACAATCCTCTCGGCCCGGTATCGTCGGCCGCCGGAGCGCATCTGACGTTGGCCGCCGCCAATGCCGGTGTCCTGGAGATGGCGAAAAACCCGGTACCTCGCTCGAGGACGCCTTCCCCCAACAGACCCCGTTCGAGCGCGGTCACGCGCTGCCCACGGAACAGCCCGGCTGGGGTATCACGTTTGACGCAGAAGCTGCGTCGAAGTACCCGGAACCCGGTGTCGGCTACGCGCCCATGCTCGAGCGACGCGACGGGTCATTCACGAATTGGTAGGGGCTGGTAGTAAGCTGAATCGGTCGGGGAGTGGCGCAGCCTGGCAGCGCGCTTCGTTCGGGACGAAGAGGTCGGAGGTTCAAATCCTCTCTCCCCGACCACCACATTCCCAACTGCGCTACATGTCCAACCGAGCCTGTCGAGCGAACGGCTGCGGCAAGCGGCTTGCGACCAGGAAGACCAGGCAACTCGCCGCCACGCAGATCGCGTAGATGATCAGCACCAGGTCATAGTTCCCATCCCGGTCGAAAATGCTGCCGGCGATGATCGGCGAGAAGACGATCGCGATCGTCTGGAAGAGGAAGGCCGTGCCCATGATCGTGGCGAAGTTCTTCAGTCCGAACGCGCGCGACAGCATCAACGCCTCCAGCGGCGGAGTCGCGGCGAAGCCCACGATGTACAGCACCACCGCGACGCTGACGCCTGGGATGTTGCCACCGGTCACGTAGAGCACGAGCAGCGAGCCGCAGACGAACAACGCTCCGACCGCAGCGATCCGCTCCGGTCGGCGAATCCGCTCCAGTTGCGAACCAGCCGTCAGCAACCAGATCACCGCGCCGCCGGCGGTGAGTGAAACGATTTGCGCGGACCAGGCGTCGGAGAAGCCGACCGACTGGTAGTACGGCACGCCCTGCGACATCCAGCCGAACACGACGAAATAGAGCAGCATCAGTCCGAACACCAGCGCCCAGAACAACGGTGTACGCATCGTCTGGCCGATCGTCAGGCCGCTCAGTGCAATCGGTTGCGCCGAAGTCGCAGACCCAGGACCGGTCGCCGCTGCCTCGGTGTCGTCCGCTCGGGGATTGTCGCGGACGAAGATGAATGCGACCACGTAGGCCCCGACGATCAGCATCGCCGAATAGATGAAGGCGTCCTCCCAGCCGAGCCTGGAGATGATGATCTGCACCAGGGGCAGCATCACGAGCTGCCCCATCCAGACCGACGCGCCGATGATGCTCAGGGCGACTGCCCGCCGCTGGTCGAACCAGCGCACCGCCAACGCCTGCGCCGGGATGTACGCGATCAACCCAAGCGCCAGCGACGAAATGCCGAGGTACACGTACCACTGCCAGAGCTGGGTCATGAACGCGAGAAGCACGAACGCGGCCGCGCAGAGCGGCGCGCCGATCAGCATCAGCCGCCGCGGTCCGACCACGTCGATCAGCCGTCCGATGATCGGCGCGAACAGGCCGATCGTCCCCACCGTGACGGAGAAGCCCATCGATACCTGGGCGCGTGTCCAGCCGAAGTGATTCTCCAGTGGCTGCGTGTACGCGCTGAGCGAACCGATCGTCACACCCTCGGCGACGATCAGCGCCACCACCATCCCGAACAAGACGTACCAGCCGTAGTAGACACGAGAGATACGCCAGCGCCGCCTGGCCCGAGGCTCGTAAGTCGTCGTCTCGACAGCCATAGCCCGCAGGCTACCGCGCTACCCGGCCTCCCCCCTTCTGATCCCCTCTCCCCGAGGGAGAGGGTTAGGGTGAGGGCCCTGCCGGGGCCTGCTCCCCCGCTGCCCAATCCCCACTTCCACTCTCCACCCGCCTTGCGTGGGGAAATGCCGCAGGCTCCACTTCCACTCTCCCCCCGCGAAGCGGGGGGAGATGCCGCAGGCAGAGGGGGGCTTCCCGGAACGCACTATCCTGCATGGCAACGATCCTTGCAGTCTGAGAGACGCCGCATGACCACAACACTGAGCAGCATCAGCACGACCCCTCTGCCCTGGCCCAACCAGCGCGAACTCCCCGAGACCACGCGGCCGCTGCCGGCCGGCACCACCGTCGTCTCGGCCGACAGCCATTGGCTCGAGACCGGCGAGTTTATCGACCGCATGCCGGCCAAGTACCGAGACCGAGCTCCGCGCGGCATCTTCAACGAGCGCGGCTTCCACATGGAGATCGACGGCGAGACGACTGACAACCCGGCCATGCCCAGCGAGATGATCGAAGGCCGCGCCGGGATGTGGGACGCCGGGATCCGCGTCGAGGAGATCTCGCGCGAGGGCGTCGACCAGGAAATCCTCTTCCCCCAGCGCATGCTCGGCGTCATCCGCAACAAGGACTTCGACTACATCCAGGCCTGCATGGACGCCTACAACGAGATGCTGGCCGAGTTCTGCGCCAGGTACCCGGACAAGCTGCATGGGCTGGCGCTGCTCAACTACTGGGATCCGGAGCGGACCGAGGACGAACTGCAGAAGATCAAGGCGCTCGGCTTCAAGGGCATCCTGATGCCCTCGCTGCCGCCGCCGCACGCCAAGGTGTACTACAACGCCCGCGCCCTCGAGCCGATGTGGAAGGCGATCGGCGAGGCCGGTCTGCCGCTTAGCTTCCACGTCGGCGAGACCTTCGACGCCCGCGGTCAGGGCGGTCTGGCCACGACCATCGTCGTCGCCTTCCAGCCTTTCCGCCGATTGTTTGCCTTGCTCGCCTTCGCCGGCATCTTCGAGCGCAACCCGGGAATCCGCGTCGTCTTCACCGAGGGCGGCATCTCCTGGGTGCCGAGCTGCCTCTTCGACTGCGACAAGGTCTACGCCTCGTTCGAGAGCGAGATGACACCCAAGCTGGCCAAGCGGCCGAGCGAGTACTGGTTCGAGAACTGCTACGCGACGTTCATCGAGGACCCCAGTGGTCTGCGCCAGCTCGACCTGATCGGCGTGGACAACGTCCTCTGGGGCTCCGACTACCCGCACCCCGAGAGCGCCGTCGGCTACACCCAGCAAAGCATCTGGGACGTCTTCGACGCCACCGACTCCATCGAAGACGCTCAGAAGATCGTCGGAGGCAACGCCCAGAAGGTCTGGGGCCTGAGCTAAGCCACCGCCGTAAGAACAAGAAACGGAAGATACCAACTAGTGTTGACAAGAATTGACCGAATATCAGAATCTGCAGTTTTCCGCGACTTTCGATGGCACGACTTAACGGACTTCGGTACCTACAACCTCCTTTTCGGCGCAAACGGCTCCGGAAAATCAACCATAAGCAAGGCACTCGCTTCCATCGGGAAGGACTCGTCACCGCCCGGAAGAATGACCCTGACTTTCTCCGATCGCACGCAATTGACTCTACCTGCGAACACAGCCTCACCCTTTCCTCTCTCTGTGTTCAACGCAGATTACATCTCAGAGAATCTACTCTATCGCGCAGGGGCAAAGGCGCAAGCGCTATACTACATCGGTCAAGCCAGTACCGCCGCTAGAGTGGAGCTCGATGCGGCGGAAGCAACGCTTGAAACAGCTCAACAGGCTGTGACCACCTCACGAACAGATGCGCAAACCGCTCAAAGGGCCCTCAACAGCTTTGGAACTGATTCTGCTCGTCTAATACGTACGACCCTCAGCGCCCTTGGCGATACTCGATACTCCCGATACGAGCGACCAAACTATTTCCGCGCTGCAGACGAGCTGAACGAGACTGGACCTGACAACATCACGCTCAAAGCCAACCTGGATAAGGATTCTCTGGCGGCCAGGGCTTCAGCTTCAGCAATGAGTCCGGTTGCGCGAGTACCCGAATCACTCTCCGAGGCATCAAACGCCGTACGCACGGCTTCATCCTTAGTCAACCGCGGTTTCGTACTCGATGGTCTCGACGACCTGCTCGCCTCCGGGGGACCAACACAGTGGTTAGCGGATGGAACACGTCTGCATATGGAGATCGATTACAAGGAGTGCCTCTTCTGCGGCCGTACTGGTTTTCCGCTTGAACGACGACGCCTGCTTGAACGAGCTTTCTCGCAGGCCTTCATTGACTATCAGGACTCAATACGAGACCATCTGGCGCTCTTGGCGACACAATTGTCGCTGTGCGAGCAGTTTTCCACGCCGGACGAAGGTCTCCTGTACGAAGATCTACGAGCCAACTACCGAGCCAGCACACCCGCCCTGAAACAAGCTGTGAAGGGATTCGAGACAACAATCCAGGAGATCACGGAGCTACTAGAGGCTGCCCGTGCCAATCCGTCACCTCACCCGGCAACAAGCCTTAGTGAACTGCCGGCATACGACACACGCGCTGCAGCCGTCAACAACATCGTTGATCGACACAACGACCGGTGCGCTCATGCGGAAGACGACAAAAAACTTGCGGGTACTGAACTAGAGGTGCATCTAGTTGCCGTATCTCTCCCTAACTATCGGCACTTGACGAGAGATAAAGCGAAGGCGGAAGAGCGACTTGCTGTCGCCCGAGACAACCTCGACGCAGCTAGAAACGATGTGCGACTATGGAGATCGAGACTCAGAGACTCCATTGCCGCAGCCAAAGGACTTGAGGATGACGTACAGCACTATCTGGGGCATGACGAACTGCAAGTCGCCGTCTCCGCGGAGGATGATGCGTTCGTCATTACGAGAAACGGGGAGCCAGCTGACGGCCTGAGCGAGGGAGAACAGACTGCGATCGCCCTACTCTACTTTCTGCGGACCTTGGATCACGATGATGGGAACAGAAAAAGCGATCGCATCGTTGTTCTGGATGATCCTGTATCGAGTCTCGATGGCAACTCGCTGCTCGCAGCATCGGAATACATACAGGAGAGGACGCACGGTGTTAAGCAGCTGTTCGTCTTCACGCACAACGATCAGTTGTTTCTGGACGTGATGCGCTGGATGACCAGTGTGCAACCATCCGCGACTCACCTATACATGCTCAACGTCGCTCGCACGAGTGACGGCAGAGCTAGCAGAATCGTGCCTCTGGATCCGATGTTGGAGAAGTATCGGTCAATGTATATGTTTGCCTTTGTGGAGATGTATCGATATAGATACGGTGGCGAAGACGAGTTTGCTGTCGATGTGTATCGGTTGCCAAACATGGCGAGGCGTTTTCTCGAGCAGTTCTGCCTCCATCGCTTCCCAAGCATTCGCGCTGGCATTGGTGTTGCCAAAGATCAGTTCCTTAGCGAAGGATTGGAAGAGGTAGCGACGAGGAGGCTGGTGAATATTCTTCACGCTGAGTCCCACGGACTGAGGGAGCAAGACTTGGGACTAGGCTTGTTTCGACACGAGGAGTTGCGAAACGTGGTTAGTGACGTCCTGAGGCTTGTCGAACTTAGTGACAATCGGCACTACAAGTCTCTAGAGGAGATAGTGCTGCGACTCAACCCCGATTTGGCGTCGTAGAATCGTGCGGCGGAGCGTGGCGACTGCCGCCGAATAGAGTTGCACTCCTATAGATGATCAGATCCAGGCTGCGATCGGGTGTGGCGCAGCGCTCGTGGGGATAGAGTGCTAATCGCGCCTCGTGAGGCGGCTGAAGCGCCCCATCATTCCCCTGGCGGCGGTGCAGCGTTTCGTCCTTTCACCTGTCGCGCACGCCACGAACCGGCCATTTACACCGAACAGATGGCCATATACCGTGATTGTGACCCACCGGATCCTGAGACCAAGGCAACCCCAGTGTCCACGCCACAGATCTCCGGCATCCGCGGAGCAGCCCCGGACTGGCTGACCAACACTGACCAGGACTTACCAAAACTAACCACCTCCAACCACTCCCTCGCGGCCGATTCCCAGTGTTTTCCGCGGCCTCGTGCCCGTTTTTCCTCAGCGGGCCTCGGAGAAAAATTCTCGACCAACCACCTACCAACCGACCGCCCACCGTCCTGGCGGCGCCCAGATGCCGCGACGCCTACCCTTCGGAGGGCGGCGCAGCCGACGCCGCTCGCCGCCGAGAATCGAGGCCAACCATGTCCGTCGAACGAATCGAAATCACACATCAAGAGCCCTATGCCGACGGGCAGGCATTCGGCGACGCCGGCCCGTTCGAGCTAATCCGAGCCCGGCTGCGCTATGCCGTCAACCCGATGCTGGAAGACCACCAACGCATCACCGACCTCGACTGCGCCCCACCCGGCACCGACGGCTGCGTCCGATTCAGCGGCGACCTCGTGCTGATGTGGCCTCAGGACCAGTCGGGCGGCAACGGCGCGCTCGTGATCGATGTCCCAAACCGCGGCCGTAGCCTGCTTCCAGGCGCGCTCAATCGCACGCCGCCCGAGTTCTCGCTGACCGACCCGCTGCATCCGGGCGACGGCTTCCTCTTCAGCCAGGGATTCAGCGTCGCCTCGGTCGCCTGGCAGTGGAACACACCGGACATGGACACGCTGCTCGACTTCGAGGCGCCCGACGCACTTGGCTTAGACGGAAACTCGATCACGGGGGAGGCGATCACCGATCTCCGCCCCAGCGAGGCCGTGGCCTCGATGCCGATCGAGCACCTGGGCCAGCCGGGATACCCGGTCTCTGAGAACGAGAACGGACGCGCCCGTCTCTACGAGCGCGACTTCGAGGATGACGAGCCCCGCGAGATTCCCCGCGAGCGGTGGCGATTCGCCCGCCAGACCGCCGACCGCGTCGTCCCGAGCGCTCGCGACCTCTGGATCGACGGTGGCTTCACACCAGGCAAGATCTACGAGGTCGTCTACCCGACCGACCGTTCGCCGGTCGTCGGAACCGGTCTGCTCGCCTTCCGCGACGCAGCCCTCTTCCTGCGCAACTGGCAGCGCTCCTACGAGCGCGTCCACGGCTTCGGCATCTCGCAGAGCGGCCGCTTCCTCCGGCATCTGCTCTATCTCGGCCTCAATCGCGACCCGGACGCGCTGACTGAGCGCGCCTTCGACGGTATGCACATTCATGTCGCCGGCGGTATCCGCGGCGAGTTCAATCGGCGCTACGGGCAGCCGTCGCAACTCTTCCTTGCCGGCCCAATCCACGAGTTCCCCTTCGCCGACGTCACCCGCGAGGATTCGTTGACAGACGCGACCGACGGCCTGCTTAAGCGTTCAGACGAGCAGGGAGTCACGCCGAAGGTCATCAAGACCAACACCAGCTGGGAGTATTGGCGCGGCGACGCATCGCTGGTCGACATCGACCCGGCCAGCGGCGAGGACATCACCCAGCATCCGAACTCGCGCCACTATCTGCTCGCCTGCACCCAGCACGGCGCTGGCCAAGCCGAGCCAATGGACAGCTTCTTCCTGACCGCCGACCGCAGCATGCACCGCCACAACGCCGTCGATCAGTCCCCGCTGATGCGAGCAGCGCTGGTCAACCTGGATCGCTGGGCGGCCGGCACGTCCGAACCGCCCCCGAGCAATGTGCCGAGCCTCGAACATGGTACAGCCGCGACGCGGGACGAGGTGCTCTCGCAACTGAGCGAGCGGGTGACCACACCGAATGCCGATCACCTGTCGAGAGTCCGGACGGTCGATTGGTCGACCTTGCCAGCGGTCGAGGGCGACGAGTACCAGGGCTACGTCTCCTCAGTCGACGAGGCCGGCAACGAGGTCGCCGGGCTCCGCCTGCCCGACCTCACACAGCCCCTGGGCATGCACACCGGCTGGAATCCAAGACACCCAGAGACCGGCGGAGAAGACCTCACCAGCCACTTCGTCGGTCTGACCCAGTGGTTCAGCAAAGAGGAGATTATCGCGCGCTACGGAGACAAGGCGTCGTATCTCGACCGAGTCAGGGGTGACGCTGAGCAACTCGCCGCCGACTGCCACATCCTCCCGGAGGACGTCGACCTCGTCGTCGCCAACTGCGGAGAGCGCTGGGATGTCGCTGTGCGCTGACCACGGCGTTCCGGCAGCTCAAGCCGTGGACACGATCCCCGACTGTGCGAGTGCCTCAACCTCCGAGGCCGCGAGCCCCAGCTCCTCGGCCAACACCTCGGCCGTATGCTCCCCGAGCAGCGGCGCCCGGCGATGCACGGCGGGACTCTCGCTCAGCCGGATCGGACACCCGAGCAATGTCATCGGACCGCGGGTTGGGTGCTCGATGTCGACCAGCATGCCGCGCTCGCGCAGGTGCTCGTTCGCAAAGATCTCACCTGAATCGAGCACCGGACCGGACGGCACGCCGACTTCGCGCATCTTGTCCATGACCTCGTACTTGGTCCGCTGACTGGTCCAGGCCTCGATCGCCTGACGCACGTCGTCGCCTTCGTCGCGCGTGATGGTTCTCGAAGCATCGGGTTTGATCAGGTCGGGCCGGCCGATGGTCTCCATCAGCGCCTGGCGCATCCGTCCGCCCGCAACCACGACCCAGACCCAGTCGGATCGTCCGCCGGGTTTGCAGGGAAAGAGACCCGTCGGGGCGGTCAGTCCGTCGCCGTAGGGAGGCGCAGGATCTCCGGAGACCTCGCGTCGCGTCATCGGCACGCGCGTGTAGTTGGTCACGGCCTCCATCATCGACAGTTCGACCTTCTGGCCAACGCCGTCGCGTTGGCGCTGCCAGAGCGCCGCCAGCATCCCGATCGCCGCCTGAACGCCTGTGCCGGTGTCGCCGATCGTTGGACCGGGCTTGAGCGGCATGCCGTCTGCCATGCCTGTCACGGCCATGGCGCCTCCGGCCGCCTGGGCGACCATGTCGAACGACTTCGTCGGCGCCCAGGGGCCGGTCGTGCCGAAGCCCTTGACGGTGCAGTAGATCAGTTGCGGATGAAGCTCCTTGAGGGTGTCGTAGCCAATGCCCAGGCGCTCCATCGTGCCCAGCGTGAAGTTCTCGACGACGATGTCGAACTTCGGCACAAGCTGCAGGAAGATCTCGCGGCCCTCGTCCGACTTCAGGTCGAGCGTCAACGAGCGCTTGTTGTTGTTCAGCGTGATGAAGTAGGTCGAATCGACCGAGTTGCCCGCGCCCAAACGTCGTCCCGGCTCACCCCGTCCGGGCGGCTCCACCTTGACAATCTGGGCGCCCAGCCAACCCAGAGCCTGGGTCGAAGACGTCCCCGCCTCATACTGGGTCAGGTCGAGAATTCGAACGTCGGAAAGCGCCAAGGACATGATTCATCCCCCACTCGATCAGCGATGAGCAGAGGGTAGCGGAGTGTCAAGTCTGGACTTCGACCGCCTCGACATCGACCCACTTGCCGCCGATGTTCTCGATTTCGACGACGCCGCCCGTGACCCGCTCGAACTCGAAATCGGGAAGGATGTTGCGTTCCTTGGCGTGCTCCAGGGTCAGGCCGACTATCTCGCCATCGCCGCCCAGCTCCATCAGGTCTGCGCTGCCGACATCGACATAGTCTTCAACCGGCTCAGCAAGGAACCGGAGGACGAGCGTGTCGGTGTCTTCGAAATAGGTGGCCTTCATCGTCTGAACCTTCTGTCCAGAAACGCGGTCAGCACGGTCTCACCGTCAGGCAACAGTACCACCCTGAGATGACGGCCATCCAGATCCGGTACGGTCCCCCACCTCCGAATGCGACCATCCGGCTGCACTTCTTCAGCAACGGGATTCTCAATGACATGATCGATCCATGCCAGCTCGATCCACTTCCTGTCATCCTCCAGCCTGGATCTCAGGAAGTGGGCCGTTACCTTCATCCGGCAGCCGCATCAGCCGCCACAACTACGCCTGCAGACCTCAACTCCTCAGCCTTCTCACCCACCACCTCAGATGCAGCCGAGCCCGGCAGCATCGCCGGCCGACCAATCGTCGCGGGCGTCCGGCTCATCTTGATCGATGGTCCATTGGTCCGCACTCGGCCTCGACCTTCGTGCTCGCGAGTCACGGAGAAACCATTCGTCACCGCGCGATACTCGGTCATCGCCTCTTCGACGGAGCCCACCGGCGATGCGCCAATCCCCTTTGCTGTCAGCTCGGAGACCCACTCGCCGACGGTCTTCGTCGCGAACGCCTCCGCGCTGGGCATGTCGTCGGATTGCTCGGGCTTCGCACCGACAAACAGCCAGCCGTCCGATGCCTCGTAGAGGCGGTGCAACGGACCGTCTCCGACCGCATCCTGACCTCCCGGTTCGTCCCAATGCTTGCCCTCGTAACCGTGCAGCACGTTCGACTGCAGCGTGCAGGCCGTTCGCGCGAGCGCCGTGAACACTTGCTGGCCTTCTCCCGTGCGCAGGCGGTGATACAGCGCCATCCCAACGCCGAACGCGCCGTTGATGCCGGTGCCGTAGTCGTTGATCGCGAACGGCTGCAGCGTCGGCTCGGTGTCGCCGTAGCGAGTCTGCATGCCCGTCGCGGCCTGGGCGAGCTGTTCCCAGCCGGCTCGCTCGGCCCACGGTCCGATCTCGCCGAACGCGTTCAAGGACGCGTAGATGACGTCGGGATTGATCTTCCGCACCGACTCGTAGTCGACGCCAAGGCCGCCCACCTTGCCCTGGCGGTAGTTCTGGACCACGACGTCAACCTCGGCAGCCAGATCCAGGAAGACCTCGCGACCCTCGTCACGCTTCAGGTCGAGCAGCACAGACCGCTTGCCGCGGTTGATGTCCTCATGCAGCATGATCCCGTTCTCGCGCGACGGGTTGTCGATCTTGACGACGTCGGCGCCGTATTCGGCCAGGGTTCGACCGCAGGTCGGGCCGGCGAGGATGATGCAGAGGTCCAGCGCCTTCATCCCTTCCAACGCCTGGGACAACCGATTGCCAGGTGCGCGAATAGCGGGAGGGACCGATGCGGCAAGCTCCGCAAGGATGTCCTGACGATCCGCGTCGAGCGACTTCCGCGGTCCGCGAATCTCACCCGGCGTGCCGCTCATGCGGACCTGGATGCCCGGCTGCAGCGTCGGGCCGAGCAGTGGATCATCAAGCTCCGTGATGATCTCCGCCTCACGCGCGTGCGGTTCGTGCAGCCACTCGGCCGAATCGAGGCAGCGCACCGTCGGCGGCCCAGCGCCGCCGTCGTTGATCAGATCCTCCCACTCGTGCGACGTGCGGGTCAGGAAGATGTTCGTCAGCTGGGCCCGCGCAGTATCGGCGAGGGAGAAGTCCTTCAGGATTTCCGACGCCTTCGACCAGGGCTCATCCAGCCACTGCGGCACGCCGGCCGAGACGCAGAACTGCCGGATGAAGTGCGAGTACGCGGCATGGAAGAACACCCAGCGCCCGTCCGAGCACTCATACGGTCCCACCCACGGCACCGGCGGACGTGGCGCGTCGCGATCGAGATAGCGCAAGCCGCGAATCCCGATCGCCTGGTAGAGGTTGTCGTGCAGCGACGCTTCGATCCGCTGGCCGAAGCCGTCGCGTTCACGCGCGACCAGCGCCATCGCCACGCCGGCACAGCCTGTGAAGGCCGCGTATGACGAAGCAATGGGTACCGCCGTGTAGACCGGCTTGGGCGCGTCTTGGAGCAGCGAACCGCTATAGGTGCCGACGCTGGCCGAGACCACACCTTCCCATCCCGGGATCGACGCGCGCTCATCGTCCGAGGAAAAGCCCGGCAGCGAGAGATAGATCAGGCGGTCGTTGTTGTTGGTCGACTCCTCCGCGCCCAACCCGAGCCGGTCCATCACCCCGGGCCGGAAGTTCTCGACCACGACGTCTGCGGATGCAATCAAATCCTGCGCCGTGCGACGACCTGCGCCCGTCTTGAGATCCAACGAAATGCGGCGCTTGCCGCGATTCCAGACGGCATTGGCGGGGGTATCCCACATCGGACCCGACATCGGGTCGACGCGGATCACGTCCGCGCCCTGGTCAGCGAGCATCATCGCCGCCAGCGGTCCCGCCATGTACTGGCCGAAATCAATCACCCGAAGGCCGTCGAGCGCGCCCATTTCCGCCTCCATCGCATGTGAATCCAGTGCGAGTAGAGGCTAACGGCTGGCGTGGTTACCTAACGCCTCGCCAACGGCGACGTCAATCGCCGCCTGGAATTCCGCGATCGAACCGTTGTTGTGCAAGACGAGATCGGCCTTGGGAGCGCGTTCGCTCCACGGCGTCGCAGAGGCCATCCGCTGCTCGGCTTCCTCGCGCGTCAGGCTGTTGCGAGCCATCAGCCGATCGATCGCCCGTTCATCTTCGGCTGCGACCAGCCATCCGGCGTCGCAAATCTCCATGTACGGACCCTCGAACAGCCGAACCGCCTCGAACACGGCGATCGGAGCCGGATCGTGTTTCAGCTCGCACAGCAGGCGCATGAACTCGCCCTCGATGTCGCCAATCGCGGTTCGCAGAGCAGCCAGCAAATCCGGTTTGCCGAACACAATGTCGCCCAGCGCCTTGCGATCGATGTAACCGTCCGCACTCACGACGCCCTCGCCGAACTCAGCGACGATCCGATCGAACGCGGGCTTGCCTGGTTCGTACATCGTGTGGACGTGCCGGTCGGCGTCAACGTGCCGCGCGCCGTGAAAGTTCGACAGGTGTCGGCAAAGCACCGACTTGCCGCAGGCGATCGACCCGGTGACCCCGAGGAGGTAGGCCATTGGCACAGGTTACGCCCGCGTGGCCAACCGGCTGATGTTTCGCGACTACTCTGTACGTCGCGACAACGCCACGAGAGCCGATCGTTGAGCCCAATGTCCGAACGGTGCACCTGGCCCGGGGACGATCCTGATGAGATCGCCTACCACGATTTTGATTGGGGCGTGCCAACCCAAGATGAATCGACGCTGTTCGAGGCGCTGACGCTCGAAGGCGCGCAGGCCGGACTGTCCTGGCACACGATCCTGCTGCGTCGTGACGGCTACCGACGGGCGTTCGTTGACTGGAATGTCGAGGCCGTGGCCGAGATGGATGAGGCGAGCGTGGACTTGCTCGTGCAGGACGAGGGCATCATCCGACATCGACGCAAGATCGAATCGACCATCGGCAATGCCCAGGCGACCCTGCTGTTGCGTGATCAAGGACTGTCTCTGGCCGATGTCGTCTGGGCGTATGCCGATCCGTCCAACGAGCCCCGTGCCGACATCCAGGCGCATACCGCGGAGTCCAGGGCGATGTCCCGGGAACTCAAGCGCCGTGGGTTCCGCTTCGTCGGGCCGACCACGTGCTACGCCTTCATGCAGGCGGTCGGGATCGTCAACGACCATGCCGCGGCCTGTTTCCGATTCCCGGAGATCGCCCAGATGCGCGATACGCTGCTCAGCGAACGGAGCGATTCATGACATTCCAACATCTACGCCTCGAGATCTCCGACCAGATCGGCACGATCACGCTCGACCGACCGGAAAAGCTGAACGCGCTCTCGGTCGACCTGCACTACGAGATGGTCGATGCAGCCAATCAGCTGCAGGCCGATGACGACGTCCGGGTTGTGATTGTGACGGGCGTCGGTCGCGGCTTCTGCTCGGGTGCCGATCTTACGGCCCGTCCCGGCGATACGCCCCGTGAGACGCAAAACCAACGAATGGACGAGTTCGGTTGGGTTGGCCACCAGGCGCTCGCGTTTGGACACCTCGACAAGCCGACGATTGCCGCCGTCAACGGCGTAGCCGCGGGCGCCGGCATGAGCCTGGCGTTGTCCTGCGACCTGCGCGTCGGTTCCGAGAAAGCGCGCTTCAAAGTCGTCTTCCTCGAGCGCTCGCTCAGCCCCGACGCCGGCATGACCTGGTTCCTTCCGCGGGTCGTCGGCTACCCCAAAGCAGTCGAGCTGGTTCAGACCAGCCGCTTCGTCGAGTCCGACGAGGCGCTCCAAATCGGGCTGCTCAACCAGCGGGTGCCACACGAGGAACTGATGAACAGCGCTCGCGCCATGGCCCGCGAGATCGCCTTCTGGCCGCCGCTCGCCTCCCGAGCCGCCAAGCGGGTGATGCAGCGCAACCTCAACGCGACGCTGGAGGAGGCGCTGAGAAACGAGATCACGGCCATCTCCCACGCGACGCGATCCGAGCATGATGTCCGCGAGGCGCAGGCCTCATTCATCGAGAAGCGGCCGCCGGTCTTCACCGGCGAGTAGTTGGGCTCGACGTGCCAGATGTCATCATCCGCGAGGCCGTTCCCAACGACGCGCAAACGATCCTCGACTTCATCATTGGCCTGGCAGAGTTTGAGAACGAGCCTCGCTCGATCGTCGAGGCCACGGTTGAGAGCATCCGCCGCGACGGGTTCGGTGAAGGTCGGCTGTTCGAGACGTTGATCGCCGAACGCAACGGCGAGCCGCTCGGAATGGCTCTGTTCTTCCCGCACTACTCCACCTGGACCGGCACCCCGGTGCTCTACCTCGAAGACCTCTTCGTCAAGCAGGAGGCGCGAGGTACCGGTGCGGGCTTTGCGCTCATGCAGGCGCTTGCGGAGATTGCTGACGAACGCGGCTGGAAGCGCCTCGATCTCTCGGTACTCGATTGGAACCCAGCCCGCCGGTTCTATCAGCAACTCGGCATGGAGCACGAGTCCGAGTGGCTGCTCTACCGGCTCGATGACGCTGGTATTGCCAATCTGGCTCAAGCAGGGCGCGATGGCTGAGCTCAAGGTGTACGGCGCACCCTGGTGTCCCGACTGCCGGCGCTCCAAGCAGTTCCTCAGCGAACACCGGATCGACTACGACTGGATCGACATCGACCAGGATGCCGATGCCCTGGCATACGTCGAGGAGTTGCAGAGCGGCGGCCGCTCGATTCCAACGGTGATCCTGCCCGACGGCGAGATGTTGATCGAACCGAGCGACCAGGAGTTGGCCGAGGCGTTGGGCATCCAGGTGCGTCCCCAGCGTCAGTTCTACGACCTCGCCATTGTCGGAGGCGGGCCGGCCGGGTTGGCCGCGTCGATCTATGCCGCTCGTGAAGGCATCGACACCGTCGTCATCGAGCGCTCCGCGCTCGGCGGGCAGGCCGGATTGACCAATCGGATCGACAACTATCCCGGATTCCCCGATGGAGTCGACGGCGACGACCTCGTGTCGCGTTTCGTCGCTCAGGCGCGGCGATTCGGTGTGGAGCTCCTGTCGGCCGTCGGCGTCACCGAGATGTCCGCACCATCGGACGTTGAGATCGTGCTCTCCAGCGGCGACCGTATCGCCGCGCATGCGGCCATCCTGACGCCGGGCACCACCTACCGCCGACTCGGCGTTCCCGGCGAGGACAAACTCATTGGCGCCTCGGTTCACTTCTGCTCCACCTGCGACGGTCCGTTCTACGCGGGCGCGAAGCAGCTCGCCGTGATCGGCGGCGGCAACTCGGCGCTGGAAGAAGGACTGTTCTTGACCCAGTTCGCCGAGCAAGTGCACATCATCCAGCGCGGCAGTGAACTCACCGGTTCCGCCGTGTTGCAGGACAAGGTCAGGTCCCATCCGCAGATTGAGCTGTCGCTCAACACATCGGTCAGTTCGTTGGAGGGCGAGGGCAGGCTCTCGACCCTCACCCTGCAATCGGACGGCGAGACGATTCAGACATCACCGGACGGCGTCTTCGTCTTCATCGGCCTGAGGCCAAACACCGACTTCCTGCGCGGCGTCGTCGAGCTCGACGAGCGCGGCTTCATCCAGACGGATCAATGCTTCCAGACCAATGTCGATTCGATCTACGCCGCCGGCGACGCGCGCGCGGGCTCAACGAAGCAATTGGGCGCCGCCGCGGGAGAAGGAATCACGGCACTGATGATGGCCCGCGAGTACCTGAGGTCGCATCAGCACATCCGCACCCCGTCAACGGACGAGTAGGCCCTATCGGCGACTCCCGAGCCGCGGTGTATCGACCAGTGTCCCGTCGGAGACAAACTCGGCAATCTCGGCGTCGCTGAAGCCCAGTTCCTCGCAGATCTGCCGGTTGTCGCCGCCCAACCGTGGAGCCGGACGCATCTCCGCCGGTCCCCTCTCGCTGAAGTGGATCGGCGAGCCGCCGTACTCGTAGGTGCCGACTCCGGGCTGGTCCCACTCGACGATGAACCCTCGCGCCCGCAGATGCTCCGATTGGACCAGGTCGCCGTTCGTCATCACCGGCAGCGCGGTGATGTCTGCGGCCTGCAGCCGTGCTGCCAGCTCGAAACGATCGCAATCGCGGGTCCACGCCGAGATCAGCGCATCAAGTTCATCGTGCAGCGCAAACCGGCCGGCGTTGCTCTCAAAGCGGGAGTCGTCGAGACGCTCATCGCCGACCATTCTCTTGAACCGCCCCCATGCGGCGGCGTCTTCAATCGTGATCGCGATCCACATATCCATCGACTCACGCGCATCGGGGCTCTCATCACGGCAGCGATAGACGCCCTGCAACGAGCCGTCCCTCGAGCGGTTGCCGCGCGTCTGCGGCTGACCCTGCACCGACGTCTCGAGTACGAGCTCACCGGCCACCGCCGTGTAGGTCTGAAGCTGCGAGAGGTCAACGAAGCAACCCTGCCCGGTCTCGTCGCGTTCCCAGAGCGCCGCGAGCACCGCGAACGCTCCATGCAGGCCGCCGATCGGGTCCGGGAAGGCGTGACCCATCTTCATCGGTCCGCCCTCGAGATAGCCGGTTACTGACGTCGTGCCGGAGTGCGCCTCAAGCACCGGACCGTACGAGACACGCTGCCGAAATGGGCCGGTGTGACCGTAGCCCGTGCAGGAGACTGAGATGATTCGCGGATTCCACCGTTTGACGGTCTCGTAGTCGATGCCCAGGCTCTTCGATCCGCGCGGACTGAAGTTGTCGACGATCACGTCCGACTCTTCAACCAGCCGACGCCAGATCCGCTTGCCGGACGGAGTCTTCAGATTGGCGCACAGTCCGCGCTTGTTGCGGTTGTGCTTGTTGTAGATGCCTGAGCTGTTCCAGGGCTCCGCCCCGGGTTGGCCTTCGGGATACACCGACGCGCGCAGGGTCGGCTCGACCTGCTCGCCGCGACGCCAATCGTCGAGTGCGGCTCGCAGTACAGGATCATCCGGTACAGGACCGCCCCGCGCGTTGTCCTGCTCCACCTTGATCACGTCCGCGCCCAGATCGCCCATCGTCCGACCGACCAATGGCCCAGCCCAGGCATAGCCGAACTCCACCACACGCAGACCCGACAACATGCCCTCAACCATGCGCTGTTCCGTGCAGTGCAATCACGCCGGCATCCAACAGCGATTCGATCTCCGCGTCGTCGATACCGGCCTCGGAGAGCACCGCGCGAGTGTCGGCGCCGAGACTCGGCGCGGCCCGGAAGTCATCGGGCGACGACGGCAGGACGAACGGCAGACCCGGCATCTTCGCGCCTGACGCCAGGTGTTCGGGATACGCCCAGAATGCCCGAGCCTCGAGCTGTTCATCCTCCTGAACCTCGTCCATTGAAAGCACGGCGCTGGCCGGAACGTGAAATTCCTGCAGCAGCTCGACGACTTCGGTGCGCGTCCTCGACATGAGGAAGGGCGCAAATCGTCCGTCGATCTCCTCGGCCGCGTCGAATCGCAGGCCCGAAGTGGCGTAGCGCGGGTCATCGGCCATCTCCGGCAACTCCAGCGCGATGCAGAGGCTGGTCCACTGCGCGGCTGTCGGCGCGCCGATGCAGACCCAGCCGTCGCTGACCTGCATCAGCGACACCGGATGATGCGCCTCGGCGTGGCGATTGTTGGCGCGGTGCTTGATCCGTCCCTGGTGCGACCACATGACCAGGCTCCACTGGTGCGACGACGCCATCGACTCCATCGTCCCCACATCGACCAGTTGACCCCGTCCGCTCGTCCGCCGTGCATGCAGCGCGGCCATCGTTCCGACTGCCGCGGTGATCCCGGCCACGTAGGACGTCCACGGACCCGCTCCCTGAAGCGGTTCGCGCAACGGATCGCCGGTGATGTACAGATAGCCGCCCGACGCCCAGTCTGTCAGGTCGGACGAGCGCCAGCCGGCCCACGGTCCGCTCAGTCCGTAGGCGGTCGCCGAGACGTGAACCAGGCCGGGACGCTCGGAGCGGACCCGGCCGTCGAACGCCAACGCCTGGGAGTCGGCCATCGAGGTGATCACCACGTCCGCTTGGTCGAGCAGATGCCCGAACGCGTCGAAGCCTGGCCCCGAGTCCCAATCGAGAGCAACGCCGCGCTTCCAGGCCGAGAGGTACTCGAAGGCGGCACTGCGCATCGGATCAATGGCCGTCAAGAGCGGTGGCCTCGACCGCAACCTGGATCCGGCCGTCGGCTCGACCAGCGTGACCTGTGCGCCGGCGGTCGCGAGCAGCCGCCCACAGTACGCGCCCGAGACCTGATCGCTCAGGTCGAGCACACGCAGGCCCGACATCCCTTGCATGTTCGCCATCGGGTCAGACCTTCGCCACCGGGACGACGCCCTCGTAGATGCCGGGAATCCACTCGCCCAGTGAATCGAGCGCCTGGTCGATCATCACCGGCGCCAACTCCCTCGCCTCGCCGTAGAGTTCCTTGACGTCGTGGAACGAGCCGAACGACTCTGCTCGCAGACCAGGCCGCCAGATCACGGTTGGCACGATGGAACCAAACTGGTCGATCTCAGCCTTGGTCCGTTCCTGCACGGCAATCTCCATTGAACGAGCCAGGAGGTCTACAAGCCCGCGCGGCTGATACGGGGAAGGATGTACCCCAAGGTCAATCGCGATTGTATGCGTCGCTCCCTGCAGAATCGCCGTCTCCAGGTCGAGACCGGATGAGAGCCCGCCGTCGACGCACCAGTCACCGTCAAAGCGGACCGGCGGGAACAACCCGGGCAGCGCGATCGACGCCATCACCCCTGAGAGCAATTGCCCGCGCGACAGTATCCGCTTGCGACCGTTCGACAGGCTGGTCGTGACGAGATACAGGGGTATCTCAGCGGCCGCAATCTCGTCGATCGTTACGTGTGGCTTGAACAGCTCCCGGAGGAAGCGGTTGGAGTAGACAGACGTGCCCTTGGTCAGCAGATTTCTCGTGATGCGCAGGATGTTGCGGTGCCAGAGCCGGGTGTTGCGCAGCTCGATCCAGAGGTCCGCGAGGCCCTCGATGCTGTTCGGATGAAATGCGAGAAACGCACCGTTCACCGCTCCGACCGACGATCCGACGATCAGGTCGGGATGAATGTCACGGCGAATCAGTTCCTCGAGGAACGGGACCTGGACGATTCCCGACGCCCCGCCTCCGCTCAACACCAGTGCCAGTCGCCGCTCCTCTAGCCCCCTGAGACTCGTCATCCCGCTCGCTCGAACTACGCTTGCGGCCTGCGATCCGGCACGATCTCGGTCAGGATCCCGCCCGCGGTCTTCGGGTGGAAGAACGAGGCGGTGATCTCATCGATCGGCCCACCGAAGTCGATGTAGTTGAGCCCGCGTTCCATGAACAGCTTGGTGTCGCCCACGACGTCCGTCGACCCGTAGCCCAGGTGATGCAGCCCGGGTCCGCGACGCTCCAGGTACCTGCCGATCCCGCTGACGTTGTCCTCGGGCAGCAGGATCTCGATCCGCGTCTCGCCGAGGTTGACCTTGACGAAGAAGATCTTCGTCCGCTCTGGAGCGAAGTAGCCACCCTCCGGGTACGGAGTGCGCTCTGTGTCTCGCAGCAGGCCCAATTGGTCAACCAGTACCGACGTCGCTTCTTCCAGCGAGTTCGCCACGATTCCCACGTGATCGAGATATGTAATCATGCCCGCCCCTCTCAACTCGTCGTCGAATCGTCCGACGATGGCGCCAAGATAATCGACTGTCCAGGGCCTGCTGACACTATGGCAGAGGCCTATTGCAGGCGACGCAGGGTCGGCGAGAAGCTGCCGAACAGCATCAGCGCGGCCAATAGTGCGGCGGCGACGACAAACACGGTGAGCCGCACCCCGACTAACTCCGCCGCGATGCCCAGCACGAACACGCCGCCCTGCATCAACGCGAACTGCATCATCAGCACCGACATCGCGCGTCCGCGATAGGCCGGCTCGGCCTGTTCTTGGATGAGCGCCGAGGCCATCGCCATCCGTCCAGACTGCCCGATGCCCATCAGGATCATGATCGGCAGACTCAACCAGATCCACGGTGAAATCGCTACCCCCAGCGTCGCTCCGCCGACAAAGACGCCCATCAGGATCAAGAGCTTGCCCCGACCGCTGCGCCGGAGCGAGGCGATGATCAGCGCCGCCAGGAACGCTCCAATCGCCGAGAACGTCATGAACAACGCGGCCAATGCCGGTCCGGCGTCGAACGCGTCCTGGACGAATCCCGGTAGCAGACCCTGGAATGGCATGCCCAGCACCGAGACGCAGAACGAGAGCAACAGGATCATCCTCAGCACACGGTGCCGGGCGATGTAGCGGAAACCGTCGGCGATGTCGCCCATCGCCTCCCGCAGTCCGCCGCCGCCGCGTCCTGCCTGCGCCGCCACCGTCGGAATCGGCAGCATCGTCAGGATCGCCAGCGCGTAGCAGCCGGCCATCACGTAGAACGTCACGCCGGCGCCGGCCGTGGCCAGCAATGCTCCGCCGATCAATGGCGCGGCGAACTGCATGATGTTCATCGCTGCCGTGTTCAGCGCCACACCGTTCATGATCCGTTCCCTGGAGACGATCTCCGAGACCATCGCCTGCCGAGCCGGGACCATCAGCGCGACGAGGATTCCTTGCGAGACCGCCGAGATCAGCAGGTGCCAGAACTCGAGGATGCCCAGGATCGCCAGCGTGCCGATGATGAACGCGTTGAGGAAGCCGACGAATTGGAAGATCTGGGTCACCGACTTCTTGGGAAAGCGGTCGGCCAGCACGCCACCGTACGGACCCAGGGCAAACTGAACAGCGCCGCTCACGAGCGCCACCAGCCCCATCGCCGCGTAGGAGTCAGTCAGTTCATAGACGAGAAACGAGCGGACAAACATCTGTCCGATCGCCGAATACATCTGTCCCAGGGTCGAGACGAAGAACCAGCGAAAGGCGGGTTCGCGAAACGACTCGAACGTCCGTACCCGCCGCCCGAAGACCCGTATCGGCGGCGAGTCGGTGGGTGCGGCAGCCCCCGCGTTCTCTCCCCGCGCGGAGCGGGCGGAGATGTCACGGAGTGACAGAGGGGGGCTCCCCACCGGCTGCCCCCGTGAACCGTCGGGCCCGTTCGGCTCGGCGTCCGTTGAGTGGTGTTGGTGCTGTCCGGCGCGCCGCGCAACGACTGACTCGGACGGCGGCCTAGCCGCCATAGTGCCAGCCGGTGTAGAGCGAGGTCAGCGGCCCCTCGTCGATCGGCAGCGCATCGCCGTCGAACACCCGGCACAACGCGAGCACATGCTCGCCGACTGGTATGAACTGCTGCGCTTCGGCAGCGATCCAGGCCAACGAGTCCTCCAGCACCGGCGCGCCGTCGCCGAGTTGTGGATGCTCAAGCTGTACGTAGCCGACCCCGCGCATCTTGTCCGGCGCGGCGAACTCCGCCGAACGCCCCTCGATCTTCGATGGATCGGTCGGCTGCAGGAAGCGAGCTGCCAGGTCCATGCCCGATTCGGGCAGCAGACTGACGGTCAGCTGGCGCGTCTCGCGCACGTTGCGCAGCGACGCTGCGTCGCGCTCGAACGACACGCAGATGATTCGTGGCCGGAATGAGACCTGCATCACCCAGTCGGCGACCATCGCGTTCGCCTTGCCCTCAGGCGTCACTGTGCCGACCACGTAGATCCCGTAGGGCAGATGCTGCAGCGCCGACCGTATTCGCACGTCCTGGCGGCGCTCGCGTGTCGTCAACGCCCGATCATTCCGCGGCGCTTCGTCGATTCCCACATCGATTGTCGGAGTATCGGAGCCCAGCAACAAATCGACCGCCGCGTTGAGCTCCAGCATCCGCACGCCGGCCGCGTCGTCATCCGGATTGGCGTCGGGATGGTAGATCCGCGCCAGGCGGCGATATCGATCACGAATCGTGTCCCGGTCGGCCGTCAGCCCCACGCCCAGGAGCGCTGCTGCATCTGCCGCCGTACTGGGAATCGGCATAGCGTCTCCTACCCCCTGCCCTTCAGGTGACGCTCGAAATAGCGAGCGACCCGGCGCTCCTGATACTCGAGTCCCGCCTGATCTCGGGGCATGTGACGCTCCTCCGGGAACATCAGCAAATCGTAGTCGCGATCTGCCGAGGTCAGCGCCGTGATCAATCGTGCCGTATGCCGGAAGTGAACGTTTTCATCAACGCCGCCGTGAATGAGCAGCAGGCGACCTTGCAGCTTCTCGACATGGGTCAGTAGCGAGCCCTCGCGGTAGCCCTCCGCGTTGTTCTGCGGCGTGCCCATGTAGCGCTCGGTGTAGCCGGTGTCGTACCCGTCCCAGTCCGAGACCGGAGCGCCCGACACGCCAACCTTGAACAGGTCCGGCCGGCGCAGCATCGACATCACCGTCATGTAGCCCCCGTAGGACCAACCGTAGACGCCGACCCGCTCGGCGTCCGCCGTCCCCTCCGAGACCAATTGATCCACCGCCGCCGCCTGGTCGTCCACCTCGATCGTGCCCATCTGTCGATGCAGGTGAGCCTCAAACTTAAGGCCGCGTCCCGCCATGCCACGATTATCCAGCTTGAGCACGAGAAATCCCTGCTGCGCCAGGTACTGCGCACGCAAGTCGACCGTCAGTCCCCACGCATCCAGCACCGTCTGCGCATGAGGTCCGCCGTACACCGCCACGAGCAGTGGTTTGGGGCCGTCATCGTCAGGTCGGTACAGCGCCCCGTACAAGGTCGTGCCGTCGGCGGCTGAGAATGTGCGCAGCTCCGGAGGAGCGACACCCAGTCCCGGTGCGGACACCTCGGACTGGTACAACGTCCGCCGCTCCGACCCGTCTGTTGCTACGAGTGCGATAGCCGGAGGCGACCCCAGCGACGAACTGAACATCGCCAACCACTTACCGTCCTTCGACAGGGAAGCCCCGTGCAGACCCCCGGGCTCGGAGAGCGTCTCGATTGCGCCGCCCGCCAGCGATACCCGTTCGACCCGCCGCTCCAGCGCCGACCCGCGCGTGCTGTTGAAGTAGACCCAGCCAGCGTCCTCGTCGACGCCGATCGTGCCGTCCACCATCCACTCGCCCTCGGTCAAGGAGCGAATCAGCTCGCCATCGGCGGCATGCAGAGAAAGATGTCGAAAGCCTGATGCCTCAGACGACCAGAGGAACGTTCCGTCCTTCAGCGCCTGCGCGTCGTCGGCCACATTGATCCACGGTTCCTGCACCTCATCAATCAGCGTCACGCTGGTCTCGTCGTGGAACGCCAGCAGCCGAAGTCCCTTCTGTTCTCGGTCGACCCACTGCGCCACCAGTCGCTCTCCGCCGTCTCCATTCGGCGACCAGGCGACGCGGACGAGGTATCCGTCCTCTTCGGGCAACGACAGTTGCGCGTCCTCGCCGCTCGCCACATCTACCAGGCGGAGGGACACGCGCGGGTTCTCGCCCCCCGCGAACGGGTAGCGGTGCGTTTCCACATCAACACCGTCGCTGCCCTGGTGCACAATCGGATACGGAGCAATATGGCGCTCGTCCGCCTTCAGGTAGCCAATCCGACCGTCGCCGGACCACCAGTGACCGCGCAACAGACCAAACTCTTCCTGCGCGATGTAGTCGGGCAGCCCGTGACTGAGGCCATCCTCGGCCCCATTCGTCAACTGACGCGCCTCCGACAATCCATCGACCGCCATCACAAAGAGCTCGCCGCCGCGCACGAACGACAGCTGGGTTCCGTCGGGGCTGAGACTGGGTGTCAAGGCGCCCTCGCTACCTGCCAGTTCTCGCAGCGGCTCGCCATCGACGGAGACCCGCACCTGAGGACCGGGAATCATCAACACCGGGACCGCTGAATCCCGAGCCCAGGTGTACGCCGACACACCCAGTTCGCGTGTCCTCGTGCGTTCGCGCAGCAGCTCTTCCTCGCGCGACATCGGTGCCTCGGCGCCGGGCCCGGCGAGGACCGAACGTGCTCCCGTCGTCACGTCAATCTGCCAGAGAGAACGCACCAGGCCGCCATCGGCGGCGTGCAGCCAGTTGACTGCGGAACTGTCCGGTGTGAACCCAACCATGCCAGGCGCGTCCATGCCCGGCCGCGGGTAGCTGGCGACATCCGAGATCGTCAGCCGCTCAGCCATTGGCAGCGCCCAAGCCGTCACGTCGGATCGCTTCGATCTCGTCCGCCGACTTCGGCAGCGCCTCGCTCATCACCTCGCAACCGTCGCCGGTAATCAACACATCATCCTCAATCCGAATTCCGCCGAAGTCGAGCAGGCCATCGACGACATCCCAGTTCACCATCTCCGCGTATCGTTCTCGACGCGCCGGGTCGGTCAGCAACGCCGGAACGAAGTAGATGCCCGGCTCGATCGTGACCACGTAGCCCGGTGCGAGCGGCAGGTCGGTCCTCAGGTAGGCGAGACCGAACCGATCCTCAGGCACACGACCTTCGAGATATCCGGCACAGTCGTGGGTCGAGAGGCCCAGCATGTGTCCGAGTCCGTGAGGAAAGAACAGGGCGTGCGCGTCGGCTGCGACCAGCTCCTCAACCGACCCACGCAGGATGCCCGCATCGACCAGTCCCTGGGCAATCGTCGCCGACGCCTGCATGTGCAACGACTTGTACTCCACGCCCGGGCCAGCGCCCGCGATCGCTTCCTGCTGCGCCGCCAGCACCACGTTGTAGAGGTCTCGTTGGATACCTGTGAACTCAGCCGACACCGGGAAGGTCCGCGTCACATCCGAGGCATAACCCTCGATCTCCGCGCCCGCGTCGATCAGTACCAGTTCCCCGTCAGACATCACCCGCTCTCCCGGCGTCCCATGCAGGATCGCCGAGTTCGGTCCCGAGCCGACGATCGATCCGTAGGCCGTCCGCGCGCCGCCCCGGCGGAAGAACTCCGCTTCCATCTCAATCTGCAACGCCCGCTCCGTCAGGCCATGGCGGGCGAGGCGCTGCGCCGCAAGATGCCCAAAGACAGCGGCGTCGACCGCTCGAGTCATCCGATCAAGTTCGACTGCGTCCTTCGCCCGCCGCAGCTCCGCCAGCGCCTTGCCCAGGCGCTCCGTGGCCTCCTCGTCCACAACCGCCTCAAGCGACGACCACGACTCCACCCCGTACTCGGTCGCACGCAGCTCGACATCCCGCGAGCCCAGTAGCGCCATGCCTCGCCCGCGCCGCGACTCCAGCCAGCCGGCCAGCTCGGAGCGATCGACCGAGCGCGACACGCCGGTCTCGGCCGCCAGTTCGTCCGCCGATGGCGGAGCCGACATCCAGACCAGATCCTCTACCGACAGCGATGGCGCGAACAGCGTCCAGCCGTCGCCCGGCTCCCACGCGAGCGCTGCTCCCGGTTCCGCCACTCCGGTCAGGTACTGGAACTCGGGATGTGCATGAAACTCGTGAAACTGGTCGGTGCCGTCAATCGGAATTGGCAAACTGGCCGGAATCAACACCGGGCCATCGAACTCGGCGCTCGACCAAGCCGCCTCGACGCGCAGCCGACGCTCGCGCAGGACTTCGGTATCGCTCATCATGGCGCTCCTAGCTCGATCAGCACATCGTCCTCGTCGACCGACGATCCTGCTGCTGTGTGAATCGCCGAGACCACGCCGCCGTTCGGCGCGCTCAGCAGATGCTCGATCTTCATTGCCTCCATGATCGCGAGTGTCTGGCCCGGCGCAACCTCGTCGCCCACCGCGACGAGAACCTCGATCATCGTGCCGGGCATGGGCGCGCGAACCACATTGGCGCCCGAAGCCCGGCTCCGTCCGGCGCCGGTCCGAATCCGACGCTCCCGCAGGAACACCCAGCGCCGATTCGCGTGGCTGACCACGACGCCGTTTGCAGAAACCTCCGCCGACCAGTCGCGCCCGGTTGGAGCCGGTATCACGTCGCCATCGTCAACTGAAGCCGACCATCCGTCAGATGATCGTCGCAGCCGGACCTCGTGGGCTTGACCATGACGCAGATACTTGCGGACCAACTCGCCCGACGATCGCCAAGCGCCATCCGATACCTCTGCGAGCGCTGCGGCGCCCAGCGCCTCAGCAGGCACGGGCCTCCCCGCGAGTTCGACCCGATCCAGCCAGCCAATGTCGACCGCGCCGGCGCCAAAATCATCCGAGGCCAGTACGGCGGAGAGCTGAGCCAGATTGGTCGTGACTCCGTCGATCGCCCACGCATCCAGCGCCTCCGAAGAACGCGCCAGCGCCGCCGCCCGATCCTCAGCGTGGACGATCGTCTTGGCCAACATCGGGTCGTAGTGCGCCGTCACGACATCGCCCGAGGTCGGGCCCGAGTCGTGCCGCGCCCGATCGTCGAGCGGCTCGAACCACCGCAATCGGCCAGTCGACGGCACGTAACCGCGCGACGGATCTTCGGCGTAAATCCGAGTCTCGATCGCATGGCCTGCGAACGAGACATCGTCCTGCGAGATCGGTAGCGGTTCGCCTTCTGCGACGCGAAGCTGCAGTTCGACCAGGTCGAGGCCGGTCAGCATCTCTGTGACCGGATGCTCCACCTGGATACGCGCATTCACCTCCAGGAACATGAACTCGCCGTCGGGCATCAGCATGAACTCGACGGTGCCAGCTCCGACATATCCGGCCGCGTGGCAGACCTGCAACGCCGCGTCGCCCAGCCGTGCGCGCAGCGCATCGTCGACCGCCGGGGAGGGCGTCTCCTCGATCACCTTTTGCCGCCGACGCTGGACCGAGCAATCGCGTTCACCCAGGTGGACGCCATGGCCGTGGGCGTCGAAGATCACCTGGACCTCGACGTGCCGACCTTCCGACAGCGCCCGTTCGACCAACAACCGTCCGTCGCCGAAGGCCGCCTGCGCCTCGCGCCGAGCGCCGGCCACAGCGGCCTCGATACCGTCGGGCGCATCGTCTTCGCTGCGGATCAGGCGCATACCGCGCCCGCCGCCGCCCGCGGCCGCTTTGATCATGATTGGCAATCCCATCGCGCCAATCTCCGCAGCCAGCGCGGCGTCACCTTCGTCCTCCTCCACCCCCTCGGCGACCGGTACGCCGGCCTGAACCGCAAGACGACGCGCCGACACCTTGTCGCCCAACGCGTCAATCACCGCCGCCGGCGGCCCGATCCACGTCAGTCCAGCCTCAACCACCGCCTGCGCGAAGTCGGCTCGCTCGGAGAGGAAGCCGTAGCCGGGATGAACTGAATCTGCGCCCGACGACTTCGCCGCGTCGACGATCGACGCAATGTTCAGGTAGCTCTCGCTGGCAGGAGATCGACCGATTCGCACTGCGTCGTCCGCTGCCGAGACGTGAGGAGCCGATCGATCGACATCGGAGTACACGGCGACCGTTCGCACGCCCAGCTTGCGGCAGGTACGGATGATCCGTGATGCGATCTCGCCGCGATTGGCAATCAGGACACTCACGGGCTGCCGCGTTGCCTCGGTCATGCCCTGAGTCTATCCCCGAGGCCTTCGCCGATAGATACTCTGAGACCATGACCACCCAGATTGACGAGCTCCACGTCTACGCCGAGCAGAACTTTGGTCGACACCTGCTCGCCAACAGCTATCCCGGCCGGGGCATCGTGGTCGGGCGCCTCAAGTCCGACACCGACGAGGATCGCTGGGTTCAGATCTACTGGATCATGGGACGCAGCGAACACAGCCGGAATCGCCGCTTTGTGATCGGAGGCGACAAGGACGAGGAACTGCGCACGGAGGCGCGCGATCCAGCGTTGCTCAGCGATCCAACCAACATCATCTACGACGCGATGCTGGAATCGCCGGACCTCTACTACGTCTCCAACGGCAACCACACGCACACGATGAAGGGTGCGATCGAGTGCGCAGCCCGCCTGGAAGACGCACTCGCCGTCCGCGAGCGCGAGGACGACGCACCGAACTACACCCCGCGCATCGCGGCGATGCTCGATCTCCGTGGACAGGGCGAACTCAGCTTTGCCATCCTTCGCGCCAACGCCGCCAACCACGACGAGACCGACCGCATCGTCTGGCGCTTCCCATTTCCGCCGAAGGGTCTCGGCTACGGAATCACCACGTACCGGCACGACGGCAACCCGTTACCCGCCTTCGCCGGAGACCCGCTCTGGCTACCGCTCTCGGGAACACCAGAAGACGTCGCTAATACCTACTGGAACGCCCTCGACCAGGATAACAAGATCGCGTTGGCAGTCAAAGTCATTCAAGACGGCAAATCCCGCATCATCCTCCGCCAACCGCCCTAAGACCGCCCAATCGGAGACCTCCGCGCAACCGGTATCACCTGTCCCCTCGCGCAAGCGGGGGGAGAAGCCGCAGGCAGAGGGGGGACTCCAACCCGATGGCTGAGTTTATCCTGAGCCGCTACGCACCAGCTCCCGCACGCGGCAGCGCTCAATCATCCGACGAACTCAGCCCGCTCCGTGCGATCAATACCGGCGCCGTGGGTACGTCAGACGTGATCTCCAGCGCGTACAACTCGGCGATCTGTTCGTCGTCGTAGCCCAAATCCGACAGCACCTCCTGGTTGTGCTCGGCGAACCTCGGCGCCGCTCGCCGAATCGACGGTTCCGTGCGGCTGAAGCGCCATGGCCAGCTTGGATAGGGGTACACGCCGACCACCGAGTGCTCCACCCACCGGTAGAACCCGCTCGCGTGGATGTGCGGATCGTGCAGGACCTGCCAGTTGGCCAGGATCGGCGCCGCCGAGATCCCCGCGCGCTGTAACTCCCAGGCGCCTTCGTACTGCTCACGCTCGCTTGTCCACGTCTCGATCGCTGCGTCGAGTTCATCGTGTCGAGAGCGCCGACCCGCCAACGTCGACAACTCGCCGTCGGCCAACAGGTCGTCGCGCTCGATCACCCGACACAGCGTCGCCCAGTCAGCGTCGTTTTGAACCGAGACGGCTATCCAACAGTCCTCACCGGCTGCGCGATACGCGCCCTGCGGCGCGTAGCGGCGGTCGCGGTTGCCGTCCGGACGCCGAATCTCACGCGTCGTCTGGTACTCCATCAGCGCTTCGAAGAAGTACGCCGCCCCGGCTTCGTTCAAGGCCACATCGATGTACTGTCCCTCGCTGGAACTGTCCCGATGCTCCAGCGCCGCCAGGATCGCGACGGTCGCGTGGTTGCCCGAGACCGGGTCGGCGTAGAACAGCGGCGTCCGCCGCACCTGGTCGGCGTTGTAGCCCGTCACCGATGCCAGGCCCGAGGACGCCTCGATGTTCGATCCGTACGCCGACCAGTCGCGCCACGGTCCGGTCGCGCCGAATCCGGACATCGAAACGTAGATCAACCCCGGATTCTCTTTGCGCACCGTCTGATAGTCCAACCCGAGGTTGGGCATGACCCGAGCCGAGTTGTTCTCCACGAACACATCAGCCTCGCGCATCAGCTCAACGAAGATCTGCTTGCCCTCCTCGGTCGACAGATCGACCACGAGATCACGTTTGTTGCGATTGAGCAGGTTGAAGTACATCGCCCGGTCGTACGGGTACTTCTGCGGGTCCTGCGTCGGACCGGGCATGAACAGAGCCCGCGTCGCCGGACGGGCCGCCCATTCCAGCTTGACCACGTCCGCACCGAGGTCGCCCAGGTGCCGGCCGACGATCGGCCCCGCCCAGTTGCCGGTCAGTTCGACCACCTTGAGCCCTGCCAATGGCAGATCGGTCGTCGCCATCGCGACCGGAGGCCTTGGCGCAGGCGTCAATGCGAATTCTCGACTCACCGACGCGGTGTGCTCACCCAGATTGGGCGCTTCCCCTTGGCGCTCTGCGGGCGTGGCCGACATCACATAGGCGGGACCCGGATACCGCAGGTCGTCCCACTCGGGATCGTTGCCGTACTCCCACCAGCCGCGAGTCGCCAACTGGATGTTGTTCGACAACCCCCGCGCGTCGAGCACCGGCGTGCAGGCAATCCGCAACTCCTGCGCCTTCGTTGCCACCTCCTCCGAGCCGTACTCCTGCGCCCACGCCTCCACGTCCTGGTAGAGCTGTCCGAGTTGCTTGCGCCAGTCGTCGATGTCGTTGATCTCGACGCTGTCCATCCGCTCCGGTTGATCGATCAGCAGGAAAATGTTGGGATTCGGCACCGCCCGCATGAACAACGCCCAGCCGTCCTGCGTTTTGGTGAAGTCGTGCGGAACCCGATTCATCGCCGAGCCGCTCGCGATCCACGAAGAGATCAGCCACGCATGCGCCGACAGGTTCGACTCCAGCGCCGACACCTCAACTGTCTGACCGTGGCCGGAGCGCCGACGCTCGCGCACCGCGGTCAAGGCGCCGATCGCGGCGTGCACGCCGGCGTGCAACTCCGACTGCCCACCGGGGATCATCAGAGGCTCGCCGTCCGGATCGCCGGTGAAGAACATGTAGCCGCCCATCGCCCAGGTCGCGATCTCCGAGCCCCGCCATCCTGCATACGGCCCTTCCAACCCCCACGGCGACAACTCAATCCGAACCAGCCGCTCGGGCAGCATCTTCGGCACGCTCGAACGCCAGGGAGAACCGTCGTCAAGGATCAGGACGTCGGCCGCTCGGCACAGACCCTCCAACAGTGCCCGCGCCGATTCCCCGTCCGAAGGCGCCGCCGACTCCTTGCCGCCGCTCAGGTGAGCCCACGGTCCGCCCCAGGCTCGGTCTTTCGCTCCCCAGCGGCGAAGCTCGGAACCCTCCGGCGGCTCGACAAGGATCACCCGAGCGCCAAGATCCGCGAGCAACTTCGAGCAGTAGGCGCCGCCCAACCCGGAACTCAGATCGACGACGAGCAACCCATCGAGTGATCGAGCGCTCATGTCGGCAGTCCTCTCACACCAGCGGCCAAGGATATGCTCGGCGACCCGGTGGGGGCGCGGGCAGGTGACCCTCTTCCAGTACCCGCTCCGCCCGCCGACGCAGCAGATCCATCTCGCCCTCGCTGAGGAAGCCTTCCAGTGACGCCGCCGCCCGACCGCCGCCCTGCAGACTCGGAATCAGCTCCTCAACATCCGCGATCAGTTCGGCGGGGATTGCCTCTCCGGCGTAGTCCCAGATCACGGTTCGCAACTTCTCGTCCTGGTGAAACGACAGTCCATTGTCGATGCCCCACAACTGATCGCCGATGCCCTTGAGGATGTGCCCACCCTTGCGATCGGCGTTGTTCGCCATCCAGTCGAACAACGCAAACCGACGCATGTCGTCGGCATACTGCTCGCGAAGCTCGAAGAACGTGCAACTGTAGTCCGTCGGAATGTAGGCCTGCAGCGAGCCGATCCCGTACTCCAACCCATCCTCGCGCTCGACCGTCGGCGGGATCAGGTTCCAGCCCAGCGCCGCCGAGAACCGGTACGCCGCCACCTCTCGCCGGTACAGATTCGGAGGGAAGTCCCACAGCGGATTCTCGCCCTGGCCCGGCTTGTAGACCGCATAGCCCAGCGACGGCGCATCACTATGCCGTAGCTCCAGCAGGAACACGTAGTTGGAGGCGTACGGAATGCGCGCGCCGTCCGTCACGGTCGCCGAGGCAAGCCACGAGGGCACGCGCTTATCCAGCGGATCCCACGACTGCTCCGGAAAGCGCTCCATGGCCGCAAGCCTACGCGATGAGGCGCTCCCGCCGACCCTCAATCAAGGAGCGAAATCGCGTCGCCTACTCGCACATCGCCGCCAACGATCACATTGGCCTCGATGCCGAAATCGAGGTGCCCATACTCGGCGTTCAGCACTTTCATCAGGTCCATGTCGCGACCCTCGCCGGTCGGCGATGCGTTGACCGCGTTGCAGCGCTGGATCGGTGCCGTCACGTCAATCTCGACCGTCTCGCCAATCCGCACTCGCTTGCCGACCCACTCGAATTCGCCCCACTCGTCAAGACCGTCGACGGAGAAGTTGAGCCGGAACCGGCGCATGTCGACATCGACGCCGGCCTTCTCCGACAGGTCGGCGAGCGAGGCCAGGCCGCCCAGCGAAATCTGCGTCGGGCCCCGGTCGGTGAATCGCGCCGCACCGTCACCAAGCAAACGCAGCGGCTCGCGCTCCGGTCGACCGCGCAGCGGATTCTCGGGCAAACCGAGCACGACATCGGTCATCCAGTCAGATAGCTCCAGGCGCGAAGCCTGGTCGTCGACCTCCGCAGACTTGGACTGTCCCTTGATCGTCACCGACAGCACGCGCGCGTCCGGATCCCAGCCCGACTCGATCCAGGCCAGGTAGGGCGTGTTGAGCATGGTCACCGAATGCCGCTTGGATACCCAGCCGACCGAGCCCGATGGCTCCGCATTGCCAAACGCAAAGATGAACGCCCGATCGCCCACGACCGACTCCCCCGGCCGCAACGTCAGCGACGGCATCGAGTGAGTCGTCATCCCCTTGACGGGGTAGGTGTAGCAGGCCGCAATCCGCATGACTATCTCCCAGCCTGGGCGATCGCGAACCCGCGACAAGCGCGAGCCCGCTTCGCCTCATCTAGAGACTCACGCAACGGACGGGACAGGATCACCAGATCGTCGCCGAGCTCATCCAGCAACGCTTCCGACCGCTCAATGACATGATCGGACGGCTCCATCTGCGCGGGATACATCGCGCCGAAGAACCGCGAGGCGTACTCCTTGTCCCGCTTGTCGAACACCGAGCGCACCTCGTCGAAGAAGCGGTCCGTATACCCCTCGAGCAGCGCCGCCTGCGGTTTCCACCAGAAGCCGTGCATTGACGCCGTCAGCATCTGCAGCGACGCCTCCGTGTCTTCCTGATAGCGGGTCCACGCTTCGGCCTTCACCGCAGCGTCGGCCCGCGACGTGCGAATCTGCTCCGCCGCTCGACGCCCGCGATCCGACCCGTCCCGCTCCAACTCGGCGTCCAGCCGCTCGAACCCGCCTTCGACGCCGTACGCCGTCGCTTTTGTCACCAGCGTCCAGCGCATGTCCTGATCGAGTTCGAATCCGTCGATACCCGTTCCCGCATCGACCAGCGCCAGGGCCTCGCCGATGTGCTCCACGCTCTGTGCCGCGCCGATCATCACCCGCGACCACATGATCCGGAAGTCCTGCTCGGTCGCAGAGAACAGTCGCTCCCGAGCGAACCGGTAGAGGCCGGCCGCACTCTCCAAACGCATCTCATCCGGCAGATACGAGCTCACCGCCTGCAGCGCGTTGTACGCCACCGTCTGCGCGATCTCCAACGTACGCTCCGACGCCAGCTTGTCCGTCGCCAGCGCCGCGTATTCGGCCGCCGAAAACTGTTGGTCGCGCACCATGTCCCACAGCGTGTGCCAGAGCAGCAGTCGCTGGAACCCGTCCGGGAACCGGTCCAGCTCGTCCTGCACAAACGCCAGTGTGCGCTCGTCCAGCGCAATCTTGGCGAACGCGTGATCATCGTGGTTCGGGAAGACTGCCGCCGGCGCCGCCGCCCCCGACAGTTCTTCGATCACGGTCGATGCCCCGTCGATATCGACAGGCTGAGCATCGCGCAGTTGCGGTCCCTCGTCCGATCGGTCGTATACGGCAATCTCGGTGCGGTGTGGACGCAGCGTCGGGTGCTCGGCGATGGCGGTTTGCTGGATCGTGAAGGAGTTGACCGTGCCTTCGGCCACGTCCCACTGCGGCGCCAGCGTGTTGACCCCCGACGTCTCCAGCCAAGCCTGGGACCAGGCGCCCAACTCCCGTCCCGATCCACGCTCGAGCGCCGCCAGGAAGTCGGACAGCGTCGTGTTGCCCCACGCGTGAGTGCGGAAGTAGTCGCGCATCCCGTCGCGGAATCCGTCCGCCCCCAGGAACGCGACGAGCTGCTTCAGCACCGCCGCGCCCTTGCCGTAGGTGATCCCGTCGAAGTTGAGGAAGGTGGCATCCGTATCCGGTACCTCGCCCGCGATCGGGTGCGTGGTCGGCAACTGGTCCTGCTCGTAGGCCCACGCCTTCATCCGAGCATGGAACGCCGACCAAGCGCTCTCCGACCAGCGAGTCGCGTGGGCCATGGCGAGATACGACATGTACGTGGCGAACGACTCGTTCAGCCATAGGTCGTTCCACCAGCGCATCGTAACCAGGTCGCCGAACCACATATGAGCCATCTCGTGCAGCACCACCTCAGCCCGGTTCAGGCGCTGAATCTCCGTCGGCGGGTCGCGGAAGATCATCCGCTCCGAGAACGTGATGCAGCCCACGTTCTCCATCGCGCCCATATTGAACTCGGGCACAAACACCTGGTCGTACTTGTCGAACGGATAGCGGTAGTCGAAGAACTCCGAGAAAAACGTCAACCCGTCGCGCGTGACCTGGAAGAACTCGTCTGGATCGAAGTACGGAGCGATCGACTCGCGGCACAACACCCCGAGCGAAGTCTCCCCCGCCGCGTCCGACCACGTGTCCTCGTAGCGCTTGTACGGTCCCGCGATGAACGCATACAGATACGTCGAAATCCGAGGCGTCTCCGTAAAGACGTGCGTCGTCCGACCCTCGCCGGCGTCCGACGACGACACCACTGGATAGTTCGCCGCCACTTCCCACTCAGAGGGAGCCGTCACCGTTAGATCCAGTGAAGCCTTGATGTCCGGCTGGTCAAAGCACGGCAGCAACCGGTGGGCGTCATACGGCTCAAAGTGCGTGTACAGGTACTCCTCGCCGTCTTCCGGATCGACAAACTGGTGCAACCCCGCGCCGATGTGGTCGTATTCGTTCGTGTACGAAATCTCAACCACGTTCCCCGCGTTCAGGTCTGCTCCATCGAGATACAGCCGATTGCGCTCGTGCTTCACGTCAACCGCGGAACCGTTGACCGTCAGCCCGTCAATCGACTTGGAGGTGCAGTCAAGAAACGTGCCCGCGGATGGATCGTCGAGAGCAAACCGAACACTCAGCGAGCCCTCATACGTCGGCGAACCCTTGGTCAGGCTCAACTCCAGCGTGTACCCCACATCCGACACCCGCCCCGCCCGCTCCTGCGCCTCCACCTCACTGAGCACATTCAACGATTCCGCCGTCGAACCGTTCGCCATCGAGGGCCTCTTTCCCAGTCTCCCCCGCACAGTGGCGAGAGATGCCGCGCTCTTCTCTTTTCTCCCCCGCGTAGCGGGGGAGATGTCACGAAGTGACAGAGGGGGGGTCTCCCCCACGTCTATTGCAGCGAGCCTAGCAGCGCCAGTAGACGAACCGGCCTGCCTTACCATGCCGCACGACAACCCAAATCCGACGAGGAAGGCCGAGACCATGTCCGACGGGTACACCGAGTCCACCATCGAGGTCGCCGGCCTCCCTATCCAGGTCCTCCGCGGCGGCGAAGGCCCATCAGTCCTCGTCATCCACCACGAAACCGGCAATCCCGGCTGGCTCGAGTTTCACAACGCCCTCTCCGGCAGCCGCGACACAATCCTGCCAACCCTCCCCGGCTGGGACGGCACCGAGCGCGGGGACTGGATGCGCAGCGTCCGCGACATCGCCGCCGTCTGCTCCCTCCTGCTTGACGAACTCGGCGTCGCCGACGTCACGTTGGTCGGCCTCGGCTTCGGCGGGTACGTAGCGGCCGAGATGGCCACCGCGAACCAGTCGCGACTGAGCGAACTCGTCCTCGTCAACGCCGTCGGCCTGCAGCCCGAGGACGGCGAAATCCGCGACCAGTTCCTCGAGGCTCACGCCGACTACGTCAAATCCTGCTTCGCCGACCCCGCCAACTTCACCGACCTCTACGGAGAGGAAGTCTCGACCGAGCAGCTCATCGCCTGGGACGCCAACCGAGAAATGACCGCCCGAACCGCCTGGAAACCGTTCCTCTACAGCCAGACCCTCCCCCATCTACTGAGAAACGTCACGGTCAAGACGAAGGTCATCCGAGGAACCCAGGACACCGTCGTCCCCGCCGCCGTCGCCCACCAGTACGTAAGCCTCCTCGGAGACGCCCAACTCATCGAACTCGTCGGAGGCCACAACCTCGAATCCGACGCCCCAGAAGCCCTCGCCGAGGCAATCGTCGCCTGAGCCGATGTTCCGGCGGGTCATCGCAATCGTCTTGCTGTTGGCCTGCACTGCGGGCGCCGCCAACGTCGCCCTGCGTGTCTCGCCGGTGAATGCTCAAGAACCGCCTACCGCCGAGGTTCGCCTCGGCGCCCGAGCGTTCGGCGGAGGATCGTTCTCTATAGGGCTGCAACATCGCGTCGACGGCGACTGGCGGACGGTGACCCCGACTCGCCACATCCTGCCTCGGTCCGCGAACACCAACCAGTGGCACACCACTTCGGCCGTTGCAATAGACGTCCCCCAGGCGAATGTCGAGGTCGGCCTACGCAATCGAACCTGGACTGACGAGGCAGGTCCGGAACAGTTCACCGTGACCCTCGGCGACACACGCTATCGCGCTCGCTGCGGGCGGCTGATCCTCGCGCTCAACGACGATGGTCTGGAGATGCAAACCGGCTCGCGCAACTGCGAGGAGATCGTCACCGTGCGGCCTGCAGAGTTAACCGATCCGACAGATGTCGGCGCTCAAGTGCTTCGAGTCGCCGCGCGGCAACTCTCGAACGTCGGGATAGAGCTCGGTCTGCAGCGACTGGTTGACGGTCGCTGGGAGGCGCTGCGCCAGCCAGCCCGGCCAGTGCTGTCCGGACTGCCCCGCAATGTTTGGCGTTACACATCCGTTCTTGAGTTGCCAGCGTTGTCCGCCGACATCGTCGGCGAACTGCGGCGCGGGGCATCAATCATGACCCGCGACGGTGATTTCGACATCGAAGTTGACGGTCGCGTCTACCGGTCCCAGTGCGGGGTCTTGGACCTTAGAATTCTGGTCGAACAGATCCTGGTTGATACCGCAACTGAGGGATGTCTTGGCAGTGCGCCGCTGCTTACGATCTGTCCGACTTCGCACTGCGATGTCCAACAAAACGCTGTCTATGCCTGGGAGTCGCGTCAGATTGGCGCGTCGCTCAACCTGATCGCAGTGACGCGCTCGGAGGCGCAAGCCGTCGTCAACGCCATCTATGCCGACTTCTATCCCCTGAGCACAGCGCCAACGGTCTCCTTCAGTGGTGAACAATCCCACGGCCACGCTGATCGATATGGGATCGTGCTGGGGACGAACGTTCGCTATCTCGGGGCCGTCGTTCACGAATTGGCGCACGCGTTGATAGATGGGTCGTTCGTCAGGGATCCCGGCCACGGCCGCGCGTTCACCTCCATGCTGTTGTACTTGTGGGAACGCTACTTTCAGGTCGTGGATGTGGAGGCCGCCCGCGATGATGCTGACCGCCTCGGCATTGAAGTAGGCTCGCAAGCCCCGCTGAGAGCCAAGTATCGCGAGGCGGATCACGTGATCGGCCAACTGTTCTGCGAGCAGCCACACCATCGAAACAGTCTGGATCTGTGCGACGCAGCCTCCGGCGCGATGTCCGAGCGACTCGACGTAGCCGTCTCCGGGTCATACACGGGCTGGGGCGGCAATGATAATTTCCGCTGGGCTGCTCACGCTGATGACGAAGGCGGCGCACTTCGTTCCTACGTGGCGACCGATGCCGTAATCGGCCAAACCGGAAGCATCGCCCGACTAACCGTTCGGTGTGAGGACGATCAGCTCGAAATGAACGTCTACTGGGACGTCGAGCGTGACCTCGATTGGACCATCCTCTATCGCATCGACAACGGCGCAGTGCAGAACGAGGAATGGATCTCTGGTTGGGGCACCTGGGGGGACACCGAATACAAGTGGACCGGCCGAGAGGATGCCAGCGACTTGATCTCACAGATGGCTTGGGCCGCTCAGACAGGTGGTTCTTTCACCGTGCAATCACACGCCCAAGACAATCCGAGTGAGGTGTACACGGCCACCTTCGACCTTGACGGCCTCTTCGACACTCCGGTCCAACCCAATCTCGCCCGTTGTGGGCGCTAGACTGCCCTCCGATACCTCGACTCCTGAGAAGGGCTCGCCATGCACCTGATGTACTTCACCGAACAGCCGATGTCGGCCTATGACGAGCACGCCGCCGAGGAGGGCGTCACCGCCCTGCTCTTCTCCAACTCCAACTTCGACCCCGTCGCCGGCTCACAGCTCTACAACGACCGCCTGACCGAGTACAAGCTGGCCGAGGAAGTCGGTGTCGACGGGATCATGCTCAACGAGCACCACAACGCGCCCTTCTGCATGCAGGCCAAATGCAACATCTGGGCCTCCGTCCTCGCCGGCGCGACCGAGCGCGTCAAGATCGTCCTGCTCGGCAACCCGCTGCCACTGGCCGACAACCCAATCCGGCTCGCCGAAGAGCTCGCCATGATCGACATGATCTCCGGCGGCCGGCTCGTCTCCGGCTTCGTCCGCGGCGGCGGCACCGAGCAGCTCGCCACCGGCGTCAACCCGGCCTACAATCGCGAGCGCTTTGAAGAAGCGCACGACCTTATTGTCGAAGCCTGGACCCGACCCGGACCCTTCCGCTGGGAGGGTCGCCACTACCAGCACCGCGTGGTCAACCCCTGGGCGCTGCCGATGCAGCAGCCCCACCCGCGCATCTGGATCCCGGGGGTGCTCTCCCGTGAAACCGTGATCTGGGCCGCGAAGCATCGCTACCCCTACATCGCGCTCAACACCACCATCGAGGCGACCAAGCGGATCTGGCAGACATACGACGACGCAGCCAACGAGGTCGGCTACGACCCCGGCCCCGAAAACCGCGGCTACCTGCTCCGCGTCCATGTCGCCGACACGACGGAAAAGGCGATGCAGAACGCGTCGCAGTTCATGTGGATGCAGGGCGAGTTCACCGGACTCGCCCACCCGGTCTGGTCGAACCCGGCCGGCTATGCCTCGCCGCGCAACCGCGAAGCGCTGGTCGAAGTGATGAACGGCCGCCGACCCCCGCCGCGCGCGCAGTCCTTCGACAATCAGATCGAGAACATGCAGATCATCGCCGGCACGCCGGACGAGTGCATCCGCAAGCTGCGCACGATCCTCGAAGAAACCCGCCCCGGCATCCTCGCCCTCTGGGGCAACGACGGTCGGGTCACGCACGAGGACTCGATGCGCTGCATCGAACTGCTCGGCACCGAGGTCATGCCCGCCCTCCGCGACATCGGAGCCGAACTCGACCTCGACGGCCCCTTCGACTCCGAACCCCCCGTCAGCATCAGCTACGACGAAGCCGCAAAAGCCCGCGTCGCTTCAGCAGCAGCGGCATCGGGCGACTAGAGAAGACAAGAGCTCCCCCTCTGGGGGAGCTGCCGTACCCATAACCTTTCTCCCCCCGCGTAGCGGGGGGAGATGCCGAAGGCAGAGGGGGGTTCCCAAAAGGAGCGAAGAACCAGAACCCACACCCGACCCAACACGAGCCTAAGGACTCCTAGAAATGGCAACCGTAGACATCCTCCTCCCCGGCTACTCGTTTGGCACCGACTCCGGGACACCCGCCTTCTGCGCCGTGATCCTGGTCGAATCCGACGGCCGCCGCATCCTCGTCGACACGGCCCACGTCGGCCGCCGCGTGCAGCTACAGGAACAGCTCGCCGCCCGCGGACTCGGCGTCTCCGACATCGACCTCGTCTTCATGACCCACGCTCACTGGGACCACGTCCAGAACTTCGACGCCTTCCCCGACGTGCCCATGGCCATCCATCCGCACGAACGTAAGTACGCCTCCGAGCCCCACGTCAACGACTGGGCCACTCCGCAGTGGACTGGCGCCGCGATCGAAACCCATCCCATGACCGAGGTCGACGAGGGTGACGAGCTGGCCAAGGGCGTCAGGGTCATTCACCTCCCCGGACACTCTCCCGGCAGCATCGGACTCCTGGTTGAGACCGAGGCCGGCATCTGCGGCATCACCGGCGACGCCATGCACACCGCCGCCGTGGGCAAAGCCGGACGCAGCCCGCTCGTCTTCTACAGCGAGTCGCAGGCCAACGAGTCCATTGCCCGCGTGATGAGCGCCTCCGACATCCTCTACCCCGGCCACGACCGGCCGTTCCAGATGGTCGACGGCGACCCGGAGTACGTCGAGGAGTACAAGCTCACCCTCAGCGGCGTGCAGCCCAATATGGAGGGCCTAACCTTCGCCGACCCACCAGCCGAGCTCGTCACCTGGGTCATGCCCGGCATCGAGGACCAGCCCCAGTACGACTAGTGTGCGACTAGCAATCGTCAACGGCCGTCGCGTCGCCTACGAGATCGGAGGCGACCCGAACGGCCGGCCCGTCCTGATCATCCACGGAGCCTGGGGAGGCCCGTCCTCAACCCTCTGGAGCGGCCCCAGGCTCCGCTGGCAGGTCCCTACCGACGGCCTCAAGCTGATCTACTACGACCGCCGCTGCGCCGGCCTCTCCGAGTACGACACCGACCCGTTCACGCTTGAAGATCTGGCCAACGACGCCGTTGGCGTCCTCGACTACCTCGGCATCGAGCAGGCTGCCGTCATCGCCACATCTGCCGGCGGTCCAATCGGCCTGAGGCTTGCTCTCGACCATCCCGACCGGGTCGAATCACTCGTCCTATTCAACACCGGCGCCTCCCTGATGTCGCTCGCACCGAGCGGGATCAACCCCACCGACCCATTCGTTGCGGATCGACTTCAGACCGTTGCGAGGCGGTTGGCCCTGTTGGATTTGTTCGATAGCCAAGGTCCCGAGGCCGCCGCCGCCGAATCGGAAGGCGAGTGGCGGTCCCCGCCTCAGCCAGCCGAACCGGACCCGGCGCTGAGCACCTTCCGAAACAACCGCCAGGCGGCGCTGAACAACCTCTCGGAGCCCGAACTCGCTCGACTCGCGGGCGGCACATTGCTCAACATGCGAGCGCAACGGGATGAGGACTTCAGCCATGAACTGCGCCGAATCACGTGCCCGGTCATGATCGTGCATGGCGACTGCGACACGACAGTGCCCATCGCTTTTGGCGAAACGCTGGCTACCTGGATACCTGACGCAACCTTTGTCAGGCTTGGCGGCGTTGGCCACGGATTGATCGTTAACCCCGAGGCTCAGCGCCTATCGACAGAGTGGCTCAGCCGAGTCGGCTAGCCCAGGTCCGACAACACCTCGTCGGTGTGCTCCCCGAGCAACGGTGGACGCCGGGTGATCCCCCAGCTTCCCTTGGTCAACTGATACGGCGCGCCCGGGTAGATCACTTCCCGACTCAGCTCCGGATGCTCAACCGTGACCTGCATCCCGCGGTCGGCGAAATGCGGATCCTCCAGCGCTTCCTCCGGACTGTGGATCACGCCGACCTGGAAGCCGAAGTTCTGGGCTTTGGTGAAAAACTCATATGCGGTCAGCTTCGAGGCGAGCAAGTCGAACGCCTCCCGGCCCGCCCCAAAGATCGCGAGCAGCTCGTCGTTGTCCCCTCGGAAGACGTCCGCCAGCGAGAAGCTCTCTAGCTCCGCCCCGACCAGCAGCAGCGCCGCCTCGGGCAGCTGATCGAGCAGACCCTCGTCCTCGAGCCACTGGTAGCAGAGACCGAACTCGGCGGGACGCCGAGGCGGAATGCCGGTGTTTACGTAGCGACCGTCGGCGCACTTGATCTGCGAGGGCATCGACGGCGCCACGCCCGCGTGACGCCCGGTCTGACGCTGCACGGTCGAGTGTGAGACCAGCCACGAGTACGAGCCGGCCTCTGTGGTCACGTTGACCGAGGCATTGATGTTCACGTTGATGTGCTGTCCGACGCCGGTGGCATCGCGATGCAGCAGCGCCGTCAGGATCGACATGAATGCATAGTTCGATCCGGTGTGGTACGCCTGCTGACCGCCGCCGCGGACCGGCGGCAGCGAGTGGTCGTCATAGCCGTTCATCCAGGCGAAGCCGCCGTTGGCGGCCAGGGTGAGGTCGGTGTGTGGCTCGTCGTCCCGCACCGAGCCGAAGCCGAAATTGGTGATCGTGCACCAGATCAGCCCCGGGTTGTCGGACATGATCTGGTGGTAATCGACTCCCAGGCGGCCGACCGGATCGTATGTATTGGTGTCGAAGATGATGTCCGCAGACCCGGCCAGCTTGAGGAACGCATCGGCATTCGAGCGGTCGTTGAAGTCCATCACCACGCTGCGTTTGGACGTGTTGTAGTACCAGAAGAAGAGCGAGCGTTCGTGATGCGGCTGATCGTCGACGAACGGCTCGTATTGACGCGATGGGTCGCCCTCGGGTGGCTCGATTTTGATCACATCGGCGCCCATGTCGGCCATCAGCTTGCCGCACCAGGCTCCGCGCTCGTCGCCGATCTCAAGTACGCGCAGGTCGTCGAGTGCCATCATCGCGAGGGGATTAGAGCTGGTCGCCATTAGAGCACGCCCTCTTCGTACAGCCCCGCGATCTCGTCCTGGCTCAGGCCCAGCAACTCGCCGTAGACGTAATCGTTGTCCTCTCCCAGCGTCGCCGCGCCGCGCGTCATCGACCAGTCGGTCTTCGTGAAGTGAGCCGGAATCCCGTCAACGCGCACGCGGCCCATCTCCGCCTGGCGAATCGTCGGCCAGAGCCGCGCCTCGGCCGAGTTGACGTCCTGATCGATGCGCTGCTCCGGCGTCTGCACCGCGTTCGCCGGGACGCCGGCCTCGCGCAGCAACTCCGCAGACTGGAACGGATCCCGACGCATGCACCACTCGCCGATTCGCTTGTCCAGTTCGTCCTGAGCCCCCATCCGGCCGGAGAGTTGCCCGTAGTCGTCATTCGCCGCCCAGTCGCAACCATCCGCGACCAGCACATCGCGCATGGCGTGCCAGTCTTCGTCGTTGCGGCACGCAATGGCGATCCAGGCCTCGTCGAACGAGCCGGGGATTGGTTTTGCCGCGTAGATGTTGTGCGGCGCCATCGCCGGGCTCAGCGAATGGTTGGCGTCCGGGAAACCGTCGCGGCGTAGTGGGCGTCCATTGACGGTGTAGTCGAGCAGCACCGGACCGTTCAGCGTCAGCGCCGCCTCGGTCGCCGCGACATCGACGTACTGGCCTTCCCCGGTGCGATTGCGATGATGGATCGCCAGCATGATCGCCATCGCCATGAAGTAGGCCCCGGTGTGGTCCATGTAGGAGTAGCCCCAGCCAGCCGGCGGCTGGTCGGGAATCGCCGACGACATTGTCAGCCCGCTGGTCGCCTGGACAATCGGTCCCCAGGTCTTGAACTTCTCGTAGGGCCCCGAATGTCCGAAGCCGCAATTGGAGACATAGATGATGTCTTCCCTGATCTCCTTGAGCACGTCGTAGTCGTAGCCCCAGGAGCGCATCACGCCGGAGGAGAAATTCTCCGTCACGCAATCGGAGATCGCGACCAACCGCTCGAACAGCTCGCGCCCCTTCTCCGTCTTGATGTTGAGCGTGATGCCCAGCTTGCCCACGTTGTGATTGTTGAACGGTCCGCCCAGTTCGTTGCCGCGCCGTTCGTCCACATACGGGGGCATCCCGCGCAGGATGTCCCAGCGGCCCTGATTCGACGGATCCTCGATCCGGATCACCTCGGCGCCAAACGCAGCCATGAACTTGGTCGCGCCCGCGCCGGCCAGCTGACCGGTGAAATCGCAGATCCGTAGATGCGAGAGAGCCTTGCTCTTGACGTGATGGGGCATCGTCCTACTCCTCCAGCGGAAGTCTATATGGCGGATATGCTGAGGCTCAGCCCAACCAAGCAAACAATCAGGGGAACATCACCATGGCCAAAGTCGCACTTATCACCGGAGCCAGCCGAGGCATCGGCAAGCAACTCGCTCAGGACTTCGCCATCGCCGGTTACGACATCGCCGCCGTCGCCCGCTCGACCGCGGATTCGCCGACCAAGCTGCCCGGCACGGTCAACGAGACGGCGCAACTGGTCGAGGAAGCCGGTCAGCAGTGCCTGCCGATCGGGGCCAACCTGGCCAAGGTTGATGATCTCGACCGCGTCGTCGCGGAGACCTTTGACCGCTTCGGCCAGATCGACGTGCTGATCAACAACGCAGCGATCGCGCCGCCGGGCAAGGCGCTGGAATCGGGCCGCAATCTCTGGGGCCTCGCGGTTGAAATCAACGTCAACGCACCCTTCTACCTCACCCACGCCGTCGCCCCGAAGATGGCCGACGGAGACGGTGGCGCGATCATCAACATCGGCTCCGGAGCCGCGGTCAGCCCCGACTTCGGCCGTGCCAGCTACACCACAACCAAGCGGGCGCTCGAAGCCATGTCTGAATCATTGGCCAGCGATCTCAAGGGCACCGGCATCTCTGTCAACTGCCTCAGGCTCGAACTCTCGGTCTGGAGCGAGGGTTACGCCTTCACGCTCGGCGAGCAGGCCAAGCAGATGGACTTCGAAGACCCAATCATCATGTCCGACGCCTGCCTCTGGATCGTCGCCCAGGGCCCTGAATGGACCGGCCGAATCGTCACCATCGCCGACCTGCGCAAGTACGGAGCCGTGCGCCCGACAACCCGAAAAACGTTCGACGACTAGTCCGCCGCGTCTGCAGGATTGAGGTCACGCAGCTCTCGATGAGTCAGATTGCGTGTAGTGACCGCAAGCTCGTCGAGCTCAGGGGCGTCTTTGCCTTCCGTGCCACCACCGAGTTCCCGCATTCGACGCGCACCGACGAGCAAGTCGCCCTGCAGAGAGCTGACCCCGGTGTCGTAGGCCTTGGCCGTGCTTGAGATTGCGCGTCCCAGGCGGGCGTAGTGCTCGGCGTGTCGTCGAACCCCGTCATAGATTGTTTGGGCGTGTTGTTGAATCTCATTCGCCTTGTCATGAAAGCGTTCCTGTCGCAACGCCTCCGCCACTCCAGTCACCAAGGCGAGCATCGTGACCGGAGTCGCCAGCAACACGCGATGCTTTTCGAACGCCTCGGCGATCAAATCGGGACGGGCTCGGGTTGCCGCTTCGAGAATGCTGTCAGATGGAATCCACATAACGACGACGTCGAGGGCCTGGTCGATGTTCTCGGCATACTCCACGCGAGCCAGGTCGCGAGCGGTGTTCAAGACATTCGACGCATGACTCCTGAGCAGTTCCTGCTGTTGCGCTTCGTCAGTGGCGTCAAGCGCCGATCGATAGTCGTCAAAGGGGACTTTTGAATCGATCACAATCTTTCGTCCGCCCGGCATGCGCACGACGACGTCAGCACGGCCCGACCCTTGATCGGTGTTGACCTGGGTCTGGTAATCGGTATCTGGTCGCATGCCTGCGAGCTGCAGGATGTTCTCCAACGTTCGCTCGCCCCAGTCTCCGCGTAGTTGACTTGAGCGCAGGATTTCTCGAAGGTCTCCAGTCTCAGAACTCAGTTGGCCGACCTGTTGTTGCGTGGCCTTGATCAACTCGCTGACGCCCTCGTAGGCGCCCTCACGCTGCTTCTCCAGGTCGTTGATTTGCTTGCGCAGCTCATCCAGGCTCTTCCCCACTGGTTCAACACGTTGCTTCAGTTCCTGCTCCGCCAGCTCGCGCTGCCGCTTGAAGTCCTCCGCGGCCTGCTTGCGGAATTCCTCGTTGCTGGCTTTCGCGACATCGGCGGCGATGCTCTTGAACAGCGTGTCGATCTCCTGCTGCTTCTTGTTCAACTCCTCGATCCGTGCTTTCCGGTCCGACTCGACCTGTTTGAGTTCTTCGCGAGCCTCGCCCAGGCTGTCGCGCAGAGTAGAAGCGCGACCCCGCTCCGCCTGAAGATCGTGTGCAGCCTGCTGCAGTTGCGATGACCGCTCCTCCAACCGTGCGCTCGCCTCAGTTCGCTCCCGTTCGGCGTCTTGCAGCACTCCGCGAACATGATCCAACTCCGTGCGCAGGTCCGCCGATTCAGCGCGCAGTCCCGACGCCTCTCGCCTCACGAACCAGGCCACTGCCGCGCCAACCGCTAACCCAACGATCAATCCAATGACAATCTCCATCGCGTCCCCTCTGCTGCCGTGCTCTGCCGGCTGTCTCGATGCTATCTAATGGACGTAAGAGGGGAACCGGCATGCCCGCGACCGTCGTCTATGCCATATCGATCATGCTGCTTGCCGCCTCGGCCTTTTCTGTCGCCGGCTGCGGCTCCGCCAACACCGTCAGCGGCGACGTCCGATTCCACCGCGACGTCGACCTGCCCGACGGCGCCACCGTCACCGTGCTGCTGCTGGACACGTCGCTCGCCGACGCTTCCGCCTTCGAACTCGGCCGCGATGTCATCAACGACGCCGAACGACTACCGGCCCGCTTCAGCATTCAGTACGACCCGGGCGACGTCGACGGCCGAGCCGAGATCACACTCCAGGCTCGAGTCGAAGTCGGCGACGACCTGCTCTACATCAACGACACCGTCCATCCGGTCCTGACCGGCGGAAATCCGCGCAACAGCGATGTGCAGGTGATCTCGGTCAGCGAGTTCGACCAGTGCGTCGAGCCGCTCCGCGGACAGATCTACTCCAGCTTCTGGGAGGGAGATCTGCCCGACGACGCGGTCCTTGAGATACGCCTCTGGGACGTCTCGGAGCCTGAGGAACGGCTCCTCGTCGTTGAAGCGAAGTTCGAGGATCCCGGCTCGTTCCCAATCGAGTTCGAGCTGCCCTTCGAGGGCGTGGCGATTAGCCGTCACCATCGCTACGAACTCCAGGCCGACATCTGGTTCGACGACGAGCTCCAGTTCCATATCCCGAACCCTGACTGGCGACGAACCGTCCTGCCCCACTGCCCCGACGGCGATGACCAGTCAATCGTCAATGACGTCTTCCCCGCCTCCGAGTTCCCGGCTGAGTAGCCAAGGGGCCCGGTCGGTCTGAGTGCAATAATGTTCGCGAATCTGCACCTGATCGCGGTCGGTCTGAGTGTGCCCCACTGCGATTGATTGAGGGAGACGACGATGGAAGTCCCGCTGCTGGTCAACGATTTTCTGCGCCGCGCATCCAAGCTCTACGGCCCCTCCGAGGCCGTCGTCGACGGCGACCTGCGCTTCACCTGGGCCGAGTTCAACACCCGCGTCAACCAGCAGGCCCACGCCCTGCTCGACGCCGGCATCGGCAAGGGCGACCGGGTCGGCATCATCGCGCCCAACTCGCACCAGTTCCTCGAGACCTTCTATGCGACGGCGGCAATCGGCGCGATCATCGTGCCGATGAACTATCGGCTCATCCCGGCCGACTTTGACTACATGCTCGAACACTCCGGCTCGAAGGTTGTGCTCGTCGACGCCGAATTCACGCACCTCGTCGACGAGATTCGCGGCAACGTGAACACGGTCGAGCATTTCATCGCCATCCCCTACGGCGACGCGCCAATCAATCCTGGCTGGACCAACTACGAGGACTGGATCGCCGATCAGTCCACTACGCAGCCGCCCGACCCGGGGCTGGAAGAGACCGACCTGCTCTCGATCAACTACACCTCCGGCACGACAGCGCGGCCCAAGGGCGTGATGATCACGCACCGCAACGCCTACATCAACGCCTACAACTTCATCGCCCACCTGCGCATCTCGCAGGACGACGCCGAGATGTGGACGCTGCCGATGTTCCACGCCAACGGCTGGGGCGGCCCCTACGCGATCACTGCTATGGGCGGCAAGCATGTCGTCCTGCGCGCCCCCGAGGCGGCCGACATCTACCAGGTCATCCAGGACGAGAACTGCACCTTCGCCTGCATGGCCCCCGCTGTGCTCGCCCGCATCCTCGAGTTTGAGCGCAAGGACGACTACAACATCACCGTCCGCCCGCGATTCACCGTCGCCGGCGCGCCGCCGCCGCAAGCCTTCATCGAGCGCCTGGAGAAAGAACTCGAGTGGGAGTTCATCCAGATCTACGGCCTGACCGAGACCTCGCCGATCCTCACCGTCTCGGAGGTCAAGCCTTATCTCGGCGCCGACGAAGAAGCCTATTTCCGCACCAAGGTCCGCGCCGGTCACGACGTGATCGGTGTCGAGGTCAGGGTCGTCCGAGACTCCGGCCGCGAAGTCGCTTGGGACGACGAAGAGGTCGGCGAAGTCGTCGCCCGCTCCAACGTCGTCCTGCGTGGTTACTGGCAGCAGCAGGAAGAGACCGACAAGGTGATCGTCGACGGCTGGTTCCACACCGGAGACATGGCCACCGTCAACCAGGACGGCTACATCAACATCGTCGACCGGGCCAAGGACGTGATCATCTCCGGCGGAGAGAACATCTCCTCGATCGAGGTCGAAGACGTCCTCTATGACCATCCAGCCGTCCTCGAAGCCGCCGTCATCGGAATCCCCTCGGAGCAGTGGGGAGAGACCCCACTCGCCCTGATCGTCCCCAGAGAAGGCCACGACGTCACCCGAGACGACATCGTCGCTCACTGCCGAGCCACCATGGCCGGCTTCAAGATCCCGAGACAGGTCGAGTTCGTCGAAACGCTGCCCCGCACCGCAACGGGCAAGCTCAAGAAGTTCGAGCTCCGTGAGGCTTACTGGGAGGGTGTCGAGAAGCGGGTGAACTGAAGGCGTTACTACAGGAGTGGTAGCGCGTCCGACAGAGGGAGCCCCTCAGTCGCTTCGCGACAGCTCCCCTTGAAGGGGGAGCAATTTGGAGGAGTCGGAGGGCAGGAGGACAAGAGCGAGAGACTTACGGCAGCGCATGACTGAGCCGGAGTTGATTCTCTGGTCCCAGCTTCGGCGAAGGCGGCTTGGCGGCCATAAGTTCCGGCGACAGCATCCAATCGGACCGTACGTCGTCGATTTCGCCTGCCTCAATGCGAAGCTGATCGTTGAGCTCGACGGCGGACATCACTCAGAACAACGGCACGCTGATCGCCAGCGGGATGCGAATCTGGAGGAACTGGGATTCACTGTTCTGAGATTCTGGAACGACGATGTGCGCAGCAACCTCGCGGTGGTGTTGGAGAAAATCGTTTCTGAACTCTCGAATGACGATTGAAGCGCCCAACAGAATTTGCTCCCCCTTGCAGGGGGAGCTGTCGCGAAGCGACTGAGGGGGTCCTTCCCCTACCCCAGACAACCACTCAAGAACCGATTGATCCGATTCGTCGCATCCTGACCCGCCGGCGTCGGGAACCCGTCAAAGCCGTGCGGAGCCTCCGGGAAGACGTGCAGTTCAGCCTCGTGACCTGCGGCCTGCCAACGGGCGGCCATGAACAGCGAATCGTCGAGCAGGGGATCCAGCGTCCCCACCGTGAAGATCGCCGGCGGCATGTCGGACAGATCTGCCAGCAGCGGCGTCACGTCCGCGAGATCTCGCAACTCCGGCTCCTCAGGCGTCACGTAGTGGTCGATGAACCACTCCATGATCGGCGAAGAGAGGATCAGGTTGCGGTCGCCCCACAACCTGGCCGACGGCGAGTGGCGCAGGTCGTAGACGCCGTAGGTCAGCGCTGCGCCCTTGAAGCCGGTGTAGCCGTGGTTGTCGCGCATCCTGAGGAGCGTCGTCGCCGAGAGATGTCCGCCGGCCGACTCGCCGCCGATCGTGAACACGTCCGTACCAAACTCCGACTGGCCGTTCTCGACCAGCCAGACCGCGCCCGCCTCGCAGTCCTCGTTCGGCGCGGGATACGGGTGTTCCGGCGAGAGCCGGTAGCCCACCGAGACCACCGCCTGCTGCGTCGCCTGGGCGCGCGCCCAGAGCGCCTCGTCGGCGCCGTCGTGCGAGCCGATCACCCAGCCGCCGCCGTGGATGTGCAGGTACACGCCGCGCACGACCGGCGGGATGAACACCCGCACGGGAATCTCGCCCGCCGGACCCGGAATCGTGCGCTCCTGCGCGATATCGTCCAGCTTGACCGCCGGCGGTCCCAACGGGCCGCCCTGGGCCAGCTGGTCGCGCAACTCCTGCGGTTCCATCTCACTCCACGGCTTGCCTTGCGACAGCGCCTCTTCGATCATCACGTTCAACGCCTGCGTCTGCGGGTCCGGTTTCATCGTCTGGCCCTTCGAGTCGTGGGATACGATTCAAGTGTTTGCCGAGTATAGAAACAGGAGGCCGCTGTGCCGTTGTCTGGCCCTGCCCTGTCCGCATTCGAGACCGCCTGCGAACTCGTCGAGCGCATCCTCGCCGCCGCCGACGGCCTCAGCTCGGACCAGCTCGACGCCGCCCCCTGGGACGATTCCTCGACCATCTTCGTCCTCGCCACCCACGCGATCTCGGCCACCGAATGGAACCTCGTCGAGGTCCTCGCCGAGCAGCAGGTCGATCGCAGTCGTCAGGCCGAGTTCGACTCGCGCGCAGCCGCGTTCGACGATCCCCAGATGCTGCTCGCAGAGCGCTGGGCCGGCGCAAAGGCGGCCATCGAGTCCGCCCTCGCCGGACTCTCGGACGACGCCTGGGATGGCCTCCACTACCACATGTTCATGGACAAGCATCTCAGCGGGCACGCGTTGGTCGTCCGCGCCCTCGCCCACACCGCCGAGCACGTCGGCCACGCCGAGATGACCCGCCAATGGCTTGACGCCCAATCAGACCGCCAGTGAGACGGCTGCTCCTCGTCTTCGCCGGTCTCCTGGCTGTCGTTGCATCGCTCGCGGCCTGCAGCTCCAGCGACGACGCTGGTTCGCTTTCCCTGGAAGATGCCGTCGGGCAGATGCTGCTGATCGGCTTCCGCGGCGAAACCCTGGACGACGAGACCGCGGCGATGTTGCAGGAGATCGCGCCAGGGGCGGTGATTCTCTTCGACTACGACGGACCCAGCGGCGGCGAGCAGGTGCGCAACGTCGTATCGCCCGAGCAGGTGAAAGCGTTGACCGCTGCGCTGCAGCAGGCTTCCGAGCGCCCGCTGCTGATCGCCATCGACGCCGAGGGCGGCTTCGTCAATCGCCTCAAGGAGGAGTACGGCTTTGAGGTCCAGTTACCCAGCCACCTCACGCTGGGAGAAGGAACGCCGTCCCAGACCGCGTCGTTGGCCGGCGCCTCGGCCCGGCAACTGAGCGAACTCGGGATCAATTGGAACCTCGCGCCGGTGGTCGATGTCAACGTCTTCCCCGAGAGTCCCGCCATCGGTTACTGGGAGCGCTCCTTCAGCGGCGACCCCGACGCGGTCGCCGACCACGCCGCCGCGTTCGCCCGCGCTCACCACAACGAGGGCGTCGTCTCCACGCTCAAGCACTTCCCCGGACACGGCAGCGCCGTGGGTGACACCCACCTCGGCGTCACCGATGTGACCGACTCCTTCATCCGGGAAGATGAACTGGCTCCGTACCGAATGCTGATCGACGACGGCTACGACGATGTGGTCATGACCGCGCACGTGGTCAACCGCCATCTCGACGCCTCTGCACGCCCGGCCACGCTCTCCCGTCCGATCGTCACCGACCTGCTGCGCGGCGAGTTGGGATTCGACGGCGTGATCCTCTCCGACGACATGCAGATGGGCGCGATTCTCGAGGAGTACAGCCTCGAAACTGCCACGATCGAGGCGATCAAGGCAGGCGTTGACGTGATCCTGATCGCCAACCAGAACACCTACGACATCGACCACGTTCACCGGATCAAGGCCGCAATCATCGCCGCCGTCGAGCGGGGCGAGATCTCCAGGCAACGGATCAACGAGTCGGTCGACCGAATCCTCACCCTCAAACGCAGGTACGGCCTCCTCGACTAGCGAGTGCGCCGTGAGACCGGTTCCGTAGCCGGCGCAACAGAGCGCTCAACCCAAAGAACTCTTGTTCGTATATCATCGTTCCCGCACGATCATCGCCGAAGCGAAACAGAAGGCCAATAGCCGATGAAGCCCAACCGAGCCCCCTCCCCCACTCAGTCGGTCGTCGTCGAGCCCGAGCCGCCCGACGAAATCCGAGCGAGCTCCAACAGGTCCGCGCAGCCTGGGCCGCCTCAGCATCTCGACACACCTCAACACGCCTGAACGAACCTGAAAAATGCTGAAACTCCGAATTCCACGATCTCCAGTGTTTTGCGGGACATCGTGGCCATTCCACGCCGATTTCCACCCGAAAAAAAGATTCACCGAAAACCTGAAGCCGGCCACGTCGGCCGAACACCGCCCTCGGTCGAACGGCGCTCTATCCTGTGCCGATAGCGCCGTCGAGCGCTTGGACGCTCAACCATGAGGTGCTCTGACGCTGATCCATCCACACGACGAAAGGTGTGAATCATGCCGGTAACCCCAGAGACCCAGGGACTGCTCGCGATGCTCGAGGAGGCAGGTGGCCCCGACATCTCCGAACAGACGCCCGAAGAGGCGCGCGCCATGATGGAGGGCTTCGCCCCGATGCAGGCCGGCGCCCCGGAACCCGCCCGAGTCGAGAGTCGCACCGTGCCCGGCCCCGGCGGCGACATCCCCGTGCGCGTCTACGCCTCGGAAGGCGACAACCTGCCGGTCGTCATGTACTACCACGGCGGCGGTTGGGTCCTCGGCGATATCGAGTCGCACGACGGAACCTGCAAGCAGTTGCTCGCCGAGCTGGGCGAAGCCGCCATTGTGTCGGTCGACTACCGCCTCGCGCCCGAGCACAAGTACCCGGCCGCGGCCGACGACTGCTACGCCGCCGCAGCCTGGGTCGCCGAGAACGGCGCCGAAATCGGCGTGGATGGCTCACGCATGGCCGTCGCCGGAGACTCCGCCGGCGGCAATCTGTCGGCCGTCGTTTCGCAGATGGCCCGCGACAAGGGCGGCCCGGCAATCGCCGCGCAGGTCCTGCACGTGCCTGTCACCGACCACAACTATGAGTACCCGTCCTACTCGGAGAACGCGGAGGGCTACCTGCTGACCCGAGCCTCGATGGTCTGGTTCTGGGATCACTACCTGCCCAGCGCCGATGCCGGTCACGACGCCTACGCCTCACCGCTCCAGGCCGACGACCTCTCCGGACTGGCGCCGGCGCTTGTGCAGACCGCCGAGTTCGACCCGCTGCGTGACGAGGGCGAAGCCTACGCCGCCGCGCTCGAAGCGGCCGGCAGCGAAGTCACCGTCCACCGCTACGACGGCGTCATCCACGACCCGTTCATGATGTTCGCGATCATCCCCACCGGCATCGAATGCCTCAAGGAAGCCGCCGCCTTCATCAACGAACGGATTTAGCTGCCCGCTCCCAGGAGCGAATACCGATCTCCTTTCTCCCCCCGCGCAGCGGGGGGAGATGCCGCAGGCAGAGGGGGGCTCCCTGCGCCGCCCCGCGAACGCAGGCACATCAGAGCAACCACTTCAGACAGGAGGGCCCAATGCCCGTCACCCCAGAAACCCAGGCCATCCTCGATCTGCGAGCCGGCGCCACGCCCTTCAACGAAATGCCGGTCGAGGAAGCCCGCGCAGCGATGGCCGCCCTCCGGCCGCAGGGCGAACCAGAGCACGTGGTCCAGGTCCACGACATGGTCATCCCCGGCCCGGCCGGCGACATCCCCGCGCGCGGCTACCTGCCCACCGACGACCCGCGCGAGCTGCCCACCGTCGTCTACTTCCACGGCGGCGGCTGGGTGATCGGCGACCTCGACTCGCACGACGCTGTCTGTCGCGCGCTCGCCAACCGCGTCCCGACCAGCGTGCTCTCGGTCGACTACCGTCTCGCGCCTGAGGCGACCTACCCCGCCGCGGCCGACGACTGCTACGCCGCCCTCGAGTGGATCGCCGGGATGTACGCCCAGCAGGGCGGCCCCAGCGACCAGATCGCCGTCGCGGGAGACTCTGCCGGCGGCAACCTCGCCGCCGTCGTCTCACAGATGGCCCGTGATCGCGGAGGCCCGCAGATCGCCGCCCAGATCCTGATCTACCCGGTCACCGACTTCAGCTTCGAGACGGAGTCGTACAAGGCCAACGGAAGCGGAGAGTACGGGCTCTCCGAAGCCGGCATGCGCTGGTTCTGGGACCTGTACCTCAACGACGAGTCCGACGGCGCCCAGCCATACGCCTCGCCGCTGCAGGCGGATGACCTGTCGAACCTGCCGCGGTCGCTCACCATCACGGCCGAGTACGACTCCCTCCGCGACGAGGGAGAAGCCTACGCCGCCGCGCTCGCGGCCGCCGGCAATCAGTCCAGCTGCACCCGCTACGACGGCGTCATCCACGGCTTCGTCGGCGCATTCCAGGCCGTCCCCGAGGGCAATCAGGCACTCGATCAAATCGCCGCCGAACTCCGCTCCGCCTTCGGTCGGGACTGAGGGGACCTAATCGCCGGGCAGTATGGGCGGCCGTTAGCCGCCGGGCATCTGCTTCTGGAACGAGGCCATGTCGAAGTAGTCGCGCCAGCGATGGATCTTGCCGTCGCGCAGCTCGAACACGCCGCAGACCTCGACATCGACGTTCGATCCGCCTATCTCAAATCGGTCGACACGCTCGTTGAGGACGATGTCGCCCACCGAGGCCGAGTGGATCACTTCCCAGCCGCGAGAGGTCATCTGCGAAATGCCCTGCAGCGCCGCCGAGATCGCCTCGATGCCCTCCGCCGCCGGCATATCCACCGGCATGTTTGTGTAGATCGCATCATCCGTGAAGTACGAGGCGAGCTTGTCAGGGTCGGGGTGCTCGGCATCGAACTCGGCCATGAAGGCATTGACAACAGCTTCGGCGTCGGACATACAGCGTTCCTCCGGTGGTCATCTGAGAGCATTCGCAGTCTACGATGCGAGGCGGAGCGGACCGAGCGAGATCGAGGCAGTCGACAGAGAGAAGACAACCCATGACGAATCGCGAAATCGTGTCGCACGAAGAGTGGGTGGCGGCTCGCCGAGACTTGCTGCAACGCGAGAAGGAGTTCACGCGTCTGCGCGACGAGCTGGCGGCCGCCAGACGCCAACTCCCCTGGGAGCCGGTCGAGCGCGAGTACGTCTTCGACGGCCCCAACGGCCGAGAGTCGCTCGCCGACCTCTTCGGCGCCGCCGACCAGCTCATCGTCTACCACTTCATGTTCGATCCGGACTGGGACGAAGGCTGCGTCGCCTGTTCCTTCATGGCCGACCACTTCAATCCGGCCACGATCCACATCCAGCAGCGCAACGCCGCCTTCGTCGCCATCTCTCGGGCGACGCTGGACAAGCTCCAGGCCTATCGCGAGCGGATGGGTTGGGACTTCAAATGGCTGTCGTCAAGCGGGAACACCTTCAACTTCGATTACGGAGTCTCGTTCCCGCTTGAAGATGTTGAAGCCGGTCGACGCGAGTACAACTACACCTTGCAGGAGCAGTTCGACGGGGCGGAAGCGCCGGGTCTCTCGGTCTTCACCAGCAGCGAGTCCGGAGACATCTTCCACACCTACTCGACCTACGCCCGAGGCCTGGAGGACTTTCTTGGCACCTACCGATTCCTTGACGTCCTCCCCAACGGCCGCGACGAGGGCGGGCTGCCCTGGAGCATGGCCTGGCTGCAGCGCCACGATCAGTACGACGCCGGCCTGGTGCAGATCGAGGGGATCGAGTAGTCCCTAAGCCCCCGACGATTCCTTCGCCAGCTCAGCCATCAGCTCGACCGCCTCGGGCTGGTGTGTTCGCACCGTCAGACCGGTGATGTAGCTGTCGGCCCACGCCTGGTAGCGCTCCCGGATCCGCGCCGGCGGTCCGAGCAAGGCCTGTTCGTCGAGGAACTCTTCTGGAACTTCCTCGATCGCCTCCGCCTTTCGGCCGGCGAGGTAGAGCTCCTGGATCCGCTCTGCCGCATCGCCGTACCCGCGGCGGATCATCGACATCTTGTGGAAGTTGAGCGTCTTGTGACCCATCCCGCCTACGTAAAGCGCCACGTTGGGCTTCATCTTGCGGAACGCGTCGCGCAGGTCATCCGTGATCTCGACCTCCGCCGATGACTGGACCTCGAAGTCCGGCCACCACTTCGGCGATCCTGACTTGGCCTCGGCCCGCTTGAACCCCTCCTCGACCCACGGCTCGAACAGGTCCGCGTTGTACGGCGTCAGCCCGAGCGGCAGCCAGCCCTCGGAGATCTCCGAAGTCATCCGCACGTTCATCTCGGTGCCGGTACCCAGCCAGATCGGGATGTTGGGATTCATGTGCAGGATCGACTTGAGCGGTTTGGCCAGGCCGGCGCTGCGGGGACCGTTGTAGGGCAGCGAGATCTCTTTGCCGTCATGAGTGACCGGCTCCTCGCGTGCGAGGATCTTGCGGATGATCGCGACGTAGTCGCGAATCCGGGTGTTGGGCTTACCCCACGGCTCGCCGTACCAGCCCTCGACAATCTGTGGCCCGGACACGCCAATGCCGAGGATTACGCGATCGCCGCCGGCGAGCGCATCGATCGTCGCAGCCGTCATCGCGGCGTTCGCCGGTGTTCGGGCCGCAAGCTGGATCACGCCGGTGCCCAGGCGGATCTTTTCGGTCACGCCGGCGAGGTAGGCCAGCGGCGAGAAGGCGTCTGAGCCATACGCTTCGGCCGTCCAGACCGAGTCGTAACCAAGTTGCTCCGCCTTGCGGACGAGGTCAACCGGCAGCGACATGTACGCTCCCGAGTAGCCGAGCGATAGACCGAGTTTCATGGTCGATTCCTCTCTGTCGCGAGCTAGCGAAGCGTGATTGAGCCCTCAGGTCCCTCGATCACCGCGACCAATGCAGGCTCAGGACCCTCGCGCATGTCCAGTTCGACACCCAAGGCCGCGTGCGCCCGACGCACTTCGTCAAGGTCGGGATGTTCGCCGTGCCAGGACGCCAGGCGCGCTCCCGTGACCGCGGTCGTCGAAGGGTGACGCGCATCTCCCCAATCGATCAGGAACGGTACCAGCCCTCCGAGGAGCGGCGGCCAGATCGTACGGGTCAACCGCCAGTCGAGGCGGGTGCCATCGGCAAGCACACGGCCCAGCGGATACACCTCGCCGATGTCGTAGCCCGCCGCCTTGGCCCCGGCAACACGCTCGTCGATCTCGGCGCCGGCCTTGCAGCACCAGTGCGGCACATGCGCGCCTCGACCGCCGAAGTCGTGCATGCCGAACGGCAACGGACCTGCGTGGTCGGCCTGGGCCGGGTCGGGACCGATGATCTCCAGGTAAGCATTGTCCTGCAGCGCGAGCAAATGGTTGTAAACCCCGCGTCCTGGGAAGTGCCCGCCGAGTTCCGGGCGCAGGCCAATCGCGGCCTCAATCTCGGCGACCGACGCCTGCACGTCGGGCGTAGCGAGAACGATGTGGTCCAGCATGACAGTTGTCCTCGCGGCTTCTAGCGATAGCTGATCGAACCGTCAGGCCCCTGGAGCGTGGCGACCAGGGCGGGCTCACCGGCTTCTCGCAACTCGATCTCGATGCCCATGACCCGGTGCGCGGCGCGCACGGCGTCGAGGTCGGGGTGTTCGCCGTGCCAGGAGGTGAGGCTAATGCCCTGGACAGCAGTGGTAGATGGATGGGGAGCGTCACCCCAGTCGATCAGGAAGGGGATCAATCCACCGAGATGAGGCGGCCAGGTCCCGATCGTGAGTCGCCAGTCAAGCCGGCCGCCGTCGGGCAGGTCGCGTCCCAGCGGAACGACCGGACCGAGGTCGTAGCCGGCCTGTTTGGCCGCGGCGGCGAGCTCGTCAATGCGCTCGTTGCCTTTCCAACACCAGTGCGGGATATGCGCGCCTCGGCCGGACTGCGGGTCCAGGCCGAACGGCATGGTTCCGTCGCCCTCGTGCTCTGGGTCGGGTCCGATGATCTCCAGGTAGGCCCCGTCTTGCAGCGCGAGCAGATGGTTGTAGGCTCCCATCTCGGTGAATCGTCCACCCACCCCGGCTCGCACTCCGGTCGCCACGGCGATTTCGTCAACGGTCGCCTGCACGTCGGGCGTCGCGAGGACGATGTGATCGAGCATCGTGTGTCTCCTCAATCTGCGTGGGTCGCTTCGAAATCGGCGAGCGCACGGTCGCGCAGATCCGGGTCGGTCAGCCAGTCAAGCGCTGCGTGGGCCATGGCCTTGGTCGCGGTCAGCGTGAGTTGATGGCCCTCGTCGGTGGCCGCGGCGGCGGTGAACTGAGGCGTGTGGTTGCCGCTCTCATGCGGGATCAGGTACAAGGGATGAATCGACGGCACGACGTGCGAGACGTTGCCCATGTCGGTCGAGCCGAAACTGCCCTGGATGCCGCCGTCCAGATCCGCCGCCTCGACGCCGAGGTCCAGCCAACGCCTGCCGTACGTCTCTGCCAGCGGTCCGTTGTTCGCCATGTTGCTGTAGCGCTCTCCCGCCTGCCAGTCGATTGACCAATCGCAGCCCGTCGCCTGGGCGGCGCCGGCGAAGCAGTCCTCGACACGCTGGATCATCTCGTCCAGCCGCTCCTCTTGCGGAGCGCGGACGTAGAACTCGGCCTGGGCGTAGTCCGGGATGATGTTCGGCTTCTCACCGCCGTGGTGGATCTTGCCGTGGATTCGCACCGTCGGATGCGACTGCTGGCGGAGCAAACCGATCGCCTGGTAGGCCAACACCAGCGCGTCGAGCGCGTTGCGCCCCTCCCAGGGCGCTCCCGCGGCATGCGCGTTCCTGCCGCGGAACTCAACGAAGCATGTATCGATGGCCAGCACAAGCGGGTAGATGATGTTGCCGGTGCCGGGATGGATCATCATCGCCGCGCCGACATCCTCAAACGCACCCTCGTCGATCAGTCGGATCTTGCCACCACCGCCTTCTTCGGCCGGTGAGCCCAGCACCCGAATGGTGCCCTCCACACTTTCACGCTCAAGAGCCTCCGCCACCGCGAGGCCGGCCGCGACGCCGGAGATGGCGATCAGGTTGTGCCCGCAAGCGTGGCCGATTCCCGGTAGTGCGTCGTACTCGCTCAACACCGCGATCGTTGGTCCGCCCGACCCGCGGGTCGCCTCGAACGCGGTGTCCATGCCGTAGGCAGACGGCGTTACGTCGAAGCCTGCGTCGGCTAACCAAGAGGTCAGCGATGCATGCGCGTACACCTCCTCGTAGTTCTCCTCTGGATGGGAGTGGATGTCGAGGCTCAGAGCCCGCAAGGACTCCGAAGATGCGTCAATCGTCTGCGAAGCGATATCCCAGAGCGACATTCGTGCCTCCTCCCGCACGCACTGTTCCCAGTGGGGCAACGTGGTGCTACTCAGTGGTGCTACTCAGTGAACCACCCACCGTCCGGATGAATGATCTCCCCAGTCACGTATGAGGCTTCGTCCGACGCGAGGAAGAGGGCCACCTTCGCGATCTCTTCAGGCTGTCCGAAACGCCGCATTGGAGTCAGGCTGAGGACCCATTGATTGAGCTCTTCGTTGCCCGAGATTGCCGCCGTCATTGGCGTCTCGATGAAGCCCGGCCCGATCGCGTTTACGCGAATCCCATCCTGCACCAACTCCTGGGCGAGCACCTTGGTCAGCATCCAGACGCCGGCCTTGGAGACGCAGTAGTTGGCCGCCCCGGGCTGGGGGAACTTGGCCATGATCGAGGCGATGTTGATAATCGCTCCGCCGTTGCCCAGTTCGATCATCTTCCGCGCGCACGACCGGTCGGTCATCATCACGCCGGTCAGGTTGACCGCCATCACCTTCTCCCAGTGTTCGACGTTCTGATTGGTGATGAACGAGGCGGTCCGGTCGTCGCCGAGGTCCGTGGTCTCGCCGGAGACATACTCGGCGGTCGAGATGCCCGCCGCAGCTACGACCACATCGAGCCGGCCGAACTCGTCGACGCAGGCTTGAGCCGCAGCATCATTAGCGGCCTCGGTCGACGTGTCGCACTCGACCACCACCGCCCGACGGCCGTGCGCTTCGACCGCGGCCACCGTCTCCGACGCGCGATGCGGCAGCAGGTCCGCCAGCAGCACGTCGGCCCCCTCTTCGGCGAACCGGACGGCGCAGGCTGCCCCGATGCCGCTCGCTCCGCCGGTGATCAGCGCCGCTTTGCCCTCAAGTGCTCCCGCCATGTCATCCGCCTCTCCGTACTGCAGCTTCGCCTCACGGCGATTAGGTGGCGATCTGATGGCGATCAGATCTGGTCTGTCCGCCGTCGGCAGGATAAGCGCTCGCGGGCTGTCAGGCTGTTCGATTGACAGGAAGCGAGGTGTCGATTCGGATACCGGTACGATTGGCTTGCGTTCTGTTACTAGACGTAACGAAAGGCGAAGCTTATGCGACGGCTGATGTGGCTCACATTAGGAATCGTGATTGGCGCCGGGACGATGGGGGCAGTCTGGGCGAATGTCGCCAATACGCCTGACGATCCCGACGGCGCGGTCGACGTACGCATCGTGTTGGAGCGACTCGACGACGGCCGCGTGGAGGCAGGGTTGCAGCAACGCGACGTGGACGGTGCGTGGGGCGGGACGCTGAAGCCTGCTCATCGGTTCCTCGCGCCCGACGTCGAAGCCAACCGTCCTCTGCACAGTTCCGTCGTGATTGTCGACACGGACAGCCGTTACGAGACCATCGCGCAGAACTACGCCGACTATCTCTTCGCCTCTGGCGGAGAAATCGCCGATGGATTCCACGACAGATTCGGCGGCAGCGACGATCCGCCCAAGATGCTCTGCATTGACGACCTCAACGATCAGGGCATCGAGAGCCTCTGCGACGGCTTCGAGGCGGTCTACGCCGGACCAGTCGAGCGGGTCGCCGTGACCAGCTACGAGGACTTCCGACTCGACCTGGAAACCCGGCTGCTTGAGGATCGCGAGCTTCGAGGCCTGTTCGCTACCAGCGTCCCGACCGCCAACATCGTTGACGAGACGAGGGAGGCGACTCGCCGATTCATTCGCTGGAGCTACTGGATTGAGCTCATCGATCCGCATCTGCCCGCTCCCAGCAATCTCTATTGCGTGATCAGCCACGGCAGCGACGAGGACCTGTTCTGGGGCCTGTCCGCCGAAACGTCAGTTGCTGCGGCCGGCATGCTGGGGATCAACGTGCGCAGCGAGGTCTATCTGACCGGAGCTGAGCAGGCCGAGGCCGTTCGACGTTGCGCCGCCGACGGCGCCGTCGCTATCGCGACCACGCTCTCCGAACCTGAGGTGCTGAAGCCCGCGGTTCAGGAGGCAATCTCGGCCGGGATTCCGGTGATCTCCTTCAACTCGGGCGCCGAGGATGCTGCTGATGTCGGCACTGCCCTGCACATTTCACTCGACGACTACGAAGCGGGGCGAGTCGCCGGCAACGAGTTCAACGAGCGCGGCATCGAAGGGCACGCGCTCTGCGTAGTCCACGAGCCGGATAACCAGGGATTGCACGACCGCTGTGATGGGCTCGAAGAGGCCTTCAACGGCACGGTGGAGCGCTGGAGCATGACCGATCGCGAGAGCACGGTCGCCGAACTCTCCGATCGTCTGCGCGAGGGCGACGTGAGCGCCGTACTTGGTCTTTCGTCTTCGATCGGCACCGAGGTTCGCAGCGCCATCTTCCGCACCAGGAATGGTGTCCAGGGCGCCACATTCGGATTTAGCCGCACAATCGCCGAGTACGTCGCCGACGGTCGGCTGATGTTCGCGATCTTCGACCATCCCGAGATCCAGTCCTACCTCGCCGCGGTCGGCGCTCTGGTCACCGAACGACTGCGAATAGACCCGGTGGCATATTTCAACAGCTCGCAGATGCTGATCACGCCGACGGTCGTCAACGCCGAGGAGATGCAGGTGTTGATAGACTCGCTGACTGCGTGGCCGGAACAACCATGAGCTGATTGATCCTCTCCATGAGCGGCGACTCCGTGTCGCCCGCAGCGTGAACCAGATGCTCGCACGCAGAGCTCGAGCGAACAGAGTCAGGAACGACGCGATGCGTACCTTGATTGCCCTGTTGATTGGCGCTCTGATTGGCGCGGTGACCCTGGGAGCCGTTTGGGGGATTGGTCACGGCGGCGGCGACGACCAAGTGGAGGTCCGCGTCTCGGTCGAACGGCTGCAAGACGGCCGTGTCGAGATCGGCCTGCAGCGGCTCGGCGACGATGGCGAATGGGGCGAGACGCAGAAGCCCCAGCATCGCTTCCTGGCGCCCGACGCCGACTCGGGCCAGATGAAATACAGCTCGTCAGTGACGTTTGACCTCGTCACTCGGGCCGAATACATCGCCGCCGAGTATCGCGATTATCTGGTCGAAGTGGGACGCTCGTATGGGTACTACTTCGCTCGCCGCTTCCACGCCGAAGACGACCTCGAATCGCTCGCCCCGGTGCTTTGCCTGGTCGATCCGAAGGAGTCCACGCTGGGTGCGATGTGCGAGGGGATCGGCGAGACGTTCCCCACCGGCGTCGATGTCATCGAGTCGGACGACTACAACGCGATTGCCGACGAGGTGGAACGCCGCCTGTTGGCAGGCGAAGTCTCCCAAATCATGGCTACCTCGAACCGGATACTCGAGACGGCGGTCTTTGCTCGCGACCACGTCTTGCTCAACAACCCCGAGCTTGGTTGGACCTGGGTTCACTATTGGTTCGAGCCGATCGACCCGCAGTTGCCCGCGACAGACGACCTGTTCTGTGTGATCAGCCACGGTGGCGCGGACTTCTTCTGGGGTCTTGCTTCCGACACTGCGATCATTGCGGCGGCCGCACTCGGCATAGACATGCGCGCCCAGTCGTTCAGCGAGGTCTCCGACCAGGCCGACGCGATTCGCCAGTGCGTCGAAGACGGTGCGGTCTCGATCGCGACCACGTTGGTCTCCCCGAGTGAACTGGGGCCAGCGATCGCGGAGGCGAGGGCGGCCGGAATCCCCGTGATGTCGTTCAACTCAGGTGTCCGCGCCGCCGCTGATGTGGGCAGCAGCTTCCACATCGGCCTCAACGATCGCCGCGCCGGAGAGCTCGCCGGTGAACAGTTCAATGAAGAGGGCACACAGGGCACGATCCTGTGCATCATCCATGAGCCGAACAACATCGGACTCCAGGAGCGCTGTGAAGGTCTCGCCGCGACGTACGCGAACGGCGAGGTCGAGAACTGGACGTACGAGGGCAGGGATGCTGACGAGGCCGTCCTCGAGCGCGCCTCCCAGGGCGATATCGCCGCGGTGTTGGCGCTCTCCGACTCAGTCGGCTTGGATATCCTCTTCGCCCAGTGGCCGGACCCCGAAGTGCCGCTGGCCACGTTCGGCTTCAACCTCGGTTTCGCCAAGTGGGTCGAAGAGGGCAAGATCATGTTCGCCATCTACGACCACCCGCTGGTGCAGACCTACCTGGGGGTCATGGGCGCGTTGCTGATCGAACGCATGAGGCTCGACCCTGTCACCCTCTTCAACGGCATGGCCATGCTGATTGAACCCCAGATCGCAGACGCCGAACAAATGCGGAGGGTGACCAACGCACTTATCCCGCAGGAGATTCAGGACCGCTATCTGAACAACGGCGATCAACCCGAGGGCGATGATGCACAGAGCGACGATTCAGAAGATGACGGCGGAGAAGGTGACAACTCCGACGACGACGGCTGACACGAGCGGACGTCGGTGGGCCCGGATTCCCACACACGCCGGGGCCGTCGGATGTTCGGCACTGGGTAGATCGGGCGATCTGCAGATGCCATTCCGTGGAGACGGGGGCGACATCTCGTTTTCATTCGTCTTTACGAAACGACTTGCGGATAACGCGCCATTGGGCGTAGCGTCCTAGACGACGGGGATGTACCGGGAGTTACTGAATGACCGGCCCGCGTGGCGCGCAGTCCCCAGGTTCCAAGCGTGTAGACCGTGGTATTGCGTATCCTGCCCCGCACAGGTCTATTGTGCGCACGGGAGCGTTTCCCGGTGCCCGCACGCGGAGGCTCCTTCCCCAATAGTCTGGACGGCACGCGCCCTGCCCGTGCCGTCCGCGGAGGCCGTTGCGAGATGACCACCACTTCAACGAAGGCGAACGGGTCCGGCAACTCCAGCATGCCGATCCAGGAACGCGACCGCGTCACCGTGCGCTTCGCCGGAGACTCCGGTGACGGCATGCAGCTCGCCGGCAACCGCTTCGCCGACGCCACCGCGATTTTCGGCAACGACTTCTCCACGTTGCCCGATTTTCCGGCCGAAATCCGAGCACCTGCCGGATCGCTGGCCGGTGTTTCCAGTTTCCAGATCTCGTTTTCGAAGCACCAAATCTTCACCCCAGGTGACGAGCCGGACACGCTCGTGGCGATGAACCCGGCGGCGCTGAAGTCGCACCTCTCGGCACTGACCAAGGGCGGACTGCTGGTGATCAACGAAGACGCCTTCACGTCGGGCAATCTGAAGAAGGCGAACTATCCGAGCAATCCGCTCAGCGACGGCTCGCTCGAGGGTTACCGGATTATCAAGGCGCCGATCACCACCGCTGCGGTCGCTGCGGTCGATGACCTCGGTCTTTCCAACCAGAACGCCGAGCGAACCAAGAATTTCTTCGCGCTCGGCCTCGTCTACTGGCTTTATGACCGCGATCTGCAGCCGACACTCGATTGGATTGAAGAGCGCTTCGGCCGTCTGCCGAACATCGCCGAGGCAAACCGACGTGCGCTCTTCGCCGGCCACTCATACGGCGAGACGACCGAGATCGCGGACGCGCACGTTCGCGTCCCTCCGGCTGTTCTGACTCCCGGTGAGTACCGAACGATCACCGGCAATCAGGCGATGGTGCTCGGCCTGATCACTGCCGCTCACCTGAGCGACCTTGAGCTGTTCTACGGCTCCTACCCAATCACTCCCGCGTCCGACATTCTGGTCGAACTCGCTGCGCTACGAGAGTTTGGCGTGCGGACGTTCCAGGCGGAAGATGAGATCTCGGCGGTCGGTACGGCAATCGGCGCAGCCTACGGCGGAGGCCTCGGCGTCACCGGAACCTCCGGTCCCGGCATTGCGCTGAAGAGCGAAGCGATCAACCTCGCCGTGATGACCGAGCTGCCACTGATCGTCCTCGACGTGCAACGCTCCGGCCCCTCAACCGGCATGCCGACCAAGACCGAGCAGACCGACCTACTGCAGGTCATGTACGGGCGCAACGGCGAATCGCCGCTTTGCGTGCTCGCCGCCAAGTCACCCGGCGATTGCTTCTACATGGTGCTCGAAGCGGTCCGCCTGGCGTACCAGTTCGTGACACCGGTGGTATTGCTCTCGGACACCTACCTGGCCAACACGGCCGAGCCCTGGCCGGTACCCGATATCACGCAGCTCGATCCAATCGACGTTCCCTATCGCCGACTTGAACACGTCAACCCGGAGGACTTCGAACCGTACAAGCGCGACCCCGACACCCTTGCGCGGATGTTTATTCCGCCCGGGCTGCCGAACTTGCAGCATCGGATCGGTGGTCTGGAGAAGTCGGATATCACCGGGGATGTGGCCTACTCGCCTGAGAATCACCAGCGAATGACCGACCTGCGGGCGGCCAAGATCGCGGGTATCGCCAACTTCATCCCCGAGCTCGAGGTTGACGGACCAGAGTCCGGTGACCTGCTCGTGTTGAGTTGGGGCTCGACCTACGGGGCTGTGTTCACCGCCGTCAACGACGCGCGTGAAGCCGGCCACGAAGTCGCCCACGCGCACCTGCAGTACCTCAATCCGTTCCCGCGCAACCTCGGCGACGTGGTCTCGCGATACAAGAAGGTGCTGATTCCCGAGGCCAACACCGGCCAATTGCGCATGCTCGTCCGCGCCAACTTCCTGGTTGACGCCAAGGGCTACAACGAGGTCACCGGGCAGCCGCTCTCGGCCCGCCTGTTGGCCGAAGCAATTGGCCAGCTGGCCGCGGAATAGCGACGACATTGACGTAGGATTGAGTCAGAGAGCCACAGGAGACACGACATGGTACTCCAGACGCCGCATGCTCCAGAGCCGGTTGAGTCCATCATCCCGCTGGCCAGCGAGGATCTGACGCGCAAGGACTACGCGTCCGACGTCGACACCCGCTGGTGCCCCGGCTGCGGCGACTATTCGATCCTCGCTCAGATGCAGCGCGGCCTGTCCAACCTCAACGTCGCGCCCGAGAAGATGGTCTTCGTTTCCGGCATCGGCTGCTCGTCGCGCTTCCCCTACTACATGAACACGTACGGGGTGCACTCGATCCACGGTCGAGCCCCGACGATCGCGTCCGGGCTCAAGCTCGCACGCCCGGATCTGATGGTCTTCGTGATCACCGGCGACGGCGATGCGCTGTCGATTGGCGGCAACCATTTGCTGCACGTGCTGCGTCGCAACATGGACGTCAAGATCTTCCTCTTTAACAATCGGATCTACGGCCTGACCAAGGGTCAGTACTCGCCGACCTCCGAGCTCGGCAAGGTGACCAAGTCGTCGCCGATCGGCACGACCGAGCGTCCGCTCAACCCGCTGTCGGTCGCGCTGGCGTCTGAGGCGACCTTTGTCGCGCGCACCTTCGACACCGACCCGCAGCACCTGACCGCCACCATCGAGCAGGCGGCCCGGCACCACGGCGCCGCGTTCGTCGAGATCCTGCAGAACTGCAACATCTTCAACGACCGCGCCTTCGCCGATTACACCGACCGCGATGTGCGCAACGAGCGCTTGCTCTATCTCGAGCACGGACAGCCGATGCTCTTCGGCGAGAACGAGGACAAGGGCCTCGCCGTTTCAGCGACCGGTTTGCGCGTCGTCGACACCGACGGACCCGACGCTGGCCTGATCCTGTCCCACGACGCGACTCGGCCCGCTCCGGATGTTCATCAACTCCTGGCGCGCTGCCAGTACCCGGAGATGCCGGTCCCGATGGGCGTCATCCGGCGCGTCAACGCGCCGACCTACGGCGACTACATCGACAGTCAGATCGAGGTCGCCAAGTTCAAGAGCCGGAACGACGTCGCGCAGTTGCTGAAGGGTCGCTCGACCTGGCAGGTGGAGTAGGACAAGCCGGTCGGAGGAAGAAGGTAGCGGCTGAGGTCTCGTGCCATTCAGAATCTCGTGGGCTTCTGACACCATTGCGGTCAGTGGCGAGGTCAGCGACACCCAAGCGATCCGTCAGTTTTGTGAAGCCTTGAATCAGACCATTGTTGCTGGTAGGTCGAATCAGATTCGATTGGACTTCGCCGACTGCGAGGATCTAACGCAGGCAATAATGCTCCCACTCTTACCCCAAATCGTTCGCTGTCGCGAGGAGTACGGCACTCAGTTCGTGCTCGTCCTCCCCGACCAGCGTGCGACTCTCTTTCATTCGTCGCTGCATGGTCTGTTTGCCAACACAAACTGGGCCCACTTTGTCCAGCCGGAAGAATTCGAAGCGGTAGATGAAGCGGCCGATCGGGTGCCTGTTCGGCGATTTACGAGTCACTCGGAGATGTCGGACGCGATTAACGATTTGCTTCGATTCCTGTTACGGCGCCGAGACATCGGCCGTGGAACGCTGCAGGCCATCGAATGGTCGATCAACGAAATCACGGAGAATGTCCTCAGCCACGCGGAGTCACCAGTCGGTGGATTCGTTCAAGCGACAGAGTACGCATCGTCGATTGAGTTCGTCGTTGCTGATGCAGGGATTGGCATTCCCGAGAGCCTACGCATTGACGATGACGAGCGGGCATTGCTCGAGGCTGTCTCGGAAGGCGGAACGCGCGACCGTTCTTCGAACGCTGGCAACGGACTGTATGGCAGCTACCGGATCGCCACTGTTTCCGGGGGTGAATTCGAAGTGCATTCGCAGAATGCAACATTGCGATCCGACCTGAGGATTGCCGAGCCTCTGACCAAGGGTGAGGCCCTCCCGTTTCCGGGTACTTCAGTTCGGTGCTCGGTCGGTCGGTTCGACGGTCAGCTCCTCGAAGAGGCGCTCAGATTCAACGGAACGCCTCACGAGATTTCGAGTGACTACGTGGAGCGAACATTTGAAACTGACACCGGCGATCTGCTGTATTCGATTGGGACTCACGCATTGGGTGATCTTGGATCACGTCGCGGTGGGGCCCGAGTCCGGCAAGAGCTGCGAAATCTCTTGCGGGGTCAAGGACAGGTAGTAGTCGACTTCTCGGACGTGAGAATCATCTCCAGCAGCTTCGCTGATGAAGTGTTCGGGCGACTCTTCGTCGAACTCGGGCCCAGAGCCTTCATGTCCCGCATCGTCCTGCGCAATGTAGACGCTACAATCGACGGTCTGATCGACCGCGCGATTGTGCAGCGGACCAGACTCAGCGAACAGCGCTAGCGTGCCCGATTGCCGCCTCCGTCGATGGTGTGCATGGCGCCATTGACGTAGCGGCTGTCGTCTGAGCAGAGCCAGGTGACGAGGGCGGCAACCTCTTCCGGCTCGCCGTAGCGGCCGAGGGGGTTGGCGGAGGCGAAGGCGTCGTGGACGGCTTCGGGGTTGTCGGGGTCGAACTGGCGCTCGAGGCTGCGCATCATCCTGGTCTCGATCGGGCCCGGGCAGACCGCGTTGACGCGGACGTTGGGCGCGAGCTCATGGGCGGCGGACTTGGTCATTCCGACGACCGCGTGCTTGGACGCGCCGTAGGCGATTATGCCCGGCGTCGGCGACAGGCCGGCAACCGAGGCGGTGTTCACGATCGCGCCGCCGCCGGAGTCCGCCATCGCCGGGGCGACGTGCTTCATGCCCAGCCAGACGCCCTTGAGGTTGACCGCGATCACGCGGTCGAAGTCGTCTTCGTCGAGATCGGTCAAGGCTGAGCGCACGCCCTCGATGCCTGCGTTGTTGAAGAACGCGTCGACGCGGCCGTAGGCCGATACCGCCTCGGAGACGTACCGGGCGACATCGGCTTCCTGGGTCACGTCCGCCTCGACCGTGATGCACTCGCCGCCGGCGTTGGCGACTGCGGCGACGGTCTCGTCGAGGTCGGAGCCGGCGAGGTCGACCGCGACCACCTTGGCGCCGTCCTCGGCGAAGCGGACGCAGGCGGCGCGGCCGATGCCGCCTGCCGCGCCGGTCACTATTGCCACCATTCCTTCAAATCGATCGCTCATCGTCAGCCGTCCTCTCAGAGGGGTTGCCGTTCAGGTTCCAGCGGAGGATAGACGGTCAGATCCCGATGATTGGGTCGTACCAGCGGGGGGCGGCGACGTAGAGGGCGAGGTAGACGCAGAGGACGCCGAGTCCTAGCACGATGAGCTCGGGCAGGGGACGCAGGATCTTGACCTTCGTCGCGGCCCTGATGAAGCTCGACCAGTTGGGGAAGCTCCAGAGGATGCCGGCGGCGATGGCGCCGACGATCATGCCGCCCAGGTGTCCGCCGATGCTGATTCTTGGTATCAGGAGCGAGAAGACGATGTTGATGATCAGGAAGAACAGAATGCCTGAGTCCTGCCAGCGTCGGCCGGAGGCGCGCTCGGCGATGACGACCGCGCCGGCCAGGCCGAAGACGGCTCCCGAGGCGCCGGCGGTGAAGGCGTTGGGCTCGACCAGCAGCGCGCCGAGCGCGCCACCGGTGAGGGAGACGCCGTAGAGCAGCAGCATCCGCCACCAGCCGATCGCCGGCTCCAGCATGCGGCCGAGGAAGACGAGGATGAGGATGTTCATGGCCATGTGCAGCAGGCCGTAGTGGAGGAAGGCCGAGGTGATGAGGCGCCACCACTCGCCGTCGTAGACGAGCGCGCCGTGCAGGGCGAAGTCGGCGTGGACCTCGGTGACGCCGCCGCCCCAGAAGGAGAGCGAGCCGGTGTAGAGCGAGACGAAAATCCAGACCAGCGCGTTGGCCGCGGCCAGGCCCTGGGAGACGCGAATCGGTGACGATGTCGACCACTCGCGGGTGCGCTTGCGGCCCTCCTGGACGCACTCGGGGCACTGAAAGCCGACCGGGGCCTGGACCATGCAGCCTGTGCAGATGGGCCGATTGCAGCGCTGGCAGAGGACGCCGGCCCAGGTATCGGTGTGGCGATAGCAGGTGGCGTCGCGGGAACTCATGCGCTCAGTGTATGAGCGAGTTCGATCGCTTCTCGACCAGGTTTCAGGTTTTCAGCAAACTTTTTTTCGCGGCGAGAAAAAGGGCGAAGTTCAGCGTATAGCTGGAGATCGCGCGAATTCCCTTTCAGGTTTTTTCAGGTTTCATCAGCTCCTGTCGAATTCTCTCTCGCGGAAAAAAAGAGGCTGCCCCCTCTGCCTGCGGCATCCCCGCATCAAGTGCAGGGCAGGCCCCCCCGCTGCGCGGGGGGAGAGGGGAACCAGCCGAGGTCCCCTCATGTGCGGTCGATGATACACGAACGGATGTACGGTAGGGTGACTGGCGGTGTTGTGGGACACAGAGGCGGATCGGCGCGGTGAGCACGTAGGATGCGGTCATGTCCGATCCAGACACGTGTGCGGAGTACGCGACGCTGGTTCTCGACCGGCACGGCCAGGCCGGGGTGAAGGAAGCGGAGATCGGCGTCGCGGTCCGCGATTTCCTGATTCACACAGGGCTGGTTAGCGCGGGCGAGGAAGGGATGGAGCAACCACCGGCGCCGGGCGCGTCGGGCCGGGTCGATTTGCGCACTCGCGACATCATCATCGAATTCAAGGTGCGGATCGGCAACCAAATCTCGCCACAGTCCGAGTACGTTGAGCAATTGGACGAATACTTGGAGGCGGCGAGAGAGAGCGGGGAACCGCAGCGTTTCGGGATTCTGACCGACGGCAAGTACTGGGTATTGCGCTGGCCGGGGATGGGTCCGATCAGCACGCAGGAGCCGAACGCGTTCACGCTGAGCAGCGCCGAACACGGGTTGCTGCTCTACGAGTGGCTGCGAGACCAATCGCAAGCGCTCGAGGAACGCGGCGTTGCGCCGTCGGAGGAGGCGGTCCGCTCGCGGCTCGGCGAGGGACCCAGGTTCGAGTCGCACATTGCCGCGCTGACCGAGCTCTACCAGGCGAACCGCGACGATCCGACGATTGCGCTGAAGCGCGACCTGTGGCGCAGTCTGCTTGCGGCTGCGCTGGGGCAGGTGGTTTGGGAGGAACCGAACCTCGACCGGTTGTTTGTGCGGCATACGTATCTCTCTGTTGTCGTGGGACTGGCGGTGCAGGCGGCGTTCGGGATTGAGATCGAAGCGGCGGCCAACAGCGATCCGGTGGCGCTGCTGGGCGGGCAACTGTTCGTCGACCAGACCGGCGTGAGCGGGGTGGTGGAGTCGGACTTCTTCACATGGCCGGCAGAAGAGGGGCCAGCCGAGGTCGGCGGGGACGAATGGATTCGCGACCTGGCCAAGAGGATTGGCTGGTTCAACTGGAACGAGGCGGAGTCGGACATTGCGCGGATCCTGTACGAGTCGGTGATTCCGGCGGACGACCGGCGGCGGCTGGGCGAGTACTACACGCCCGACTGGCTGGCCCGCGAGATCGTGGACGCCGTGGTGACCGACCCGTTGAATCAGCGCGTACTCGACCCGGCCTGCGGATCGGGCTCGTTCATCTTCGCTGCGGTGCGCAAGTACCTGAGGGCGGCGAAGGCGGAGGGGCGGAGCTCGGCGCAGGCGGTGGGCGGACTGCTGGATCACGTGATCGGGATCGACGTGCATCCGGTCGCGGTGCATCTGGCTCGGGCGACCTGGACGCTGGCGGCGCGCGACGCGCTGGAAGGGGCCGTGAAGGAAGGCCAGTCGGTCAATGCGACCGTGCCGGTTTACCTGGGCGACTCGTTGCAACTGCGGGCCGAGACCTCGGGCATGTTCGCGCAGCAGACGGTGACGATTCCCGTGCCCGACCCGCCCGAGTCCGACGTGGAGTACAACCGGGAGCTCGAGTTCCCGCGGGCGCTGGTGGAGCAGGCGGACTGGTTCGACAACCTGATGACGCGGATGGCCAACGCGATCGAGAACGGGGAGGACCCCGCCTGGGCACTGGACGACGAAGCGATCGGCAGCGGGTCGGATCGGGAGATGCTGGAGAAGACCGCCGCACTGCTGCAGCAACTCCATGAAGAGGGCCGCGACCACATCTGGGCCTACTACACGCGCAACCTGGTGCGTCCGGTGGCGCTGCGGGCTGATCCGGTGGATGTGATTGTGGGCAATCCTCCGTGGATTACGTATCACCAGACTCAGGCGCAGCTGCGCACCGCGCTCGAAAAGATGAGCAAGGACTTGTACAGCATTTGGACCGGTGGTCTGTACGCGAAGCACCAAGACATTTCATCGCTGTTCTATACGCGCTGCGCTGCTCTGTATCTGCGGCATGGCGGAACGATGGGGATGGTCTTGCCCCATAGCGCTCTGCAGTCTGGACAATTCGCAAAGTGGCGAACCGGAGCCTGGACCGGAGTTGCATGCGACTTGAACCTTCAGTTGCCTTGGGATCTCGAGAAGATCGAGCCGAACACCTTCTTCCCGATGCCGAGTTGTGTCGTATTCGCTCATAGGATTACGACTGAGAGAAGGCCAAGCGGGCTCCCGCGAAGGGCGTCCAGATGGCAAGGCGATGAAGGGGGTCCGTTCACCCGCGAATCCATCCCCTTGCACGAAACAGTCGGCGAACATGTCTCGCCTTATGCACAACGTGCACGCACCGGAGCATCCCTCTTTCCGCGAGCGTTGATCTTCGTCACTGTTAGTGAGACGAGCGGGCTTGTTCAAGCCGCGGACACCGTCACTGTCACTCCCCGTCGCAGCAGACAAGAGAAGGTTCCTTGGAAAGAGCTTGCGCTGCCGGAACTAGCCGGCAAGCCAATCGAAGTGGAGCATGTGTTCAACGCACATCTTGGAGAGACGATCGCACCGTTCGTACTTCTAGATCCGCTAAAGGTGGTGCTTCCTCTGTCTAGGCATACCAGTGAGCTGACTAAGCAGGATCCGGGATGGTATGGGATTGACCCACTGGCACTTGGAGACCGGATGCGTCGGCGCTGGAGAATAGTCAACGAGATTCATGCCCAGCACAAGAGCAAGAACACAGATCGCGATCTGTTGGGGCAGATTGACTACTTCGCTCAGCTCAGCACTCAACGCGAACAACCAAGTGAGATTCGAGTCTTGTACGCCAAATCTGGACGACCGACTGCCGCCATCTTGGAACACCCAGATGACCTCATTGACCACACCTCTCACTGGATCGCAGTGAAGTCCGTTCATGAAGCCGAGTACTTGGCAGCCATCATCAATAGTGAGGCGTTGAAAGTCACGGCAGATCCCCTGATGTCGAAGGGTCAGTTCGGGGCACGCGACCTCAACAAGCAACTTTGGAGACTTCCTATTCCCGAGTACGACGACTCCGACCCGCTTCACGTCGAACTGGCAGAGGCCGGTGAGGCGGCGGCGATCGGCGCGAAGGAGCTCTGGGACGAGGTTCGGGTTGAGCGGGAGGGGAAGGGTCAGTCGACGTCGGTGACGGTGGCTCGTCGGGAGATACGGAAGTGGCTGTCGGAGTCGGCGGAGGGTCGGCGGGTGGAGGAGTTGGTGGGCCGGTTGTTGAGCTAGGGCCCAACACTAGGCAAACAGCGCTCTCGAAGACATCTCGGAGCAACGGGCGAGAGGTGAACCAGGGACATGACTGACAAGTCGACATACGAAAAGACCGACGAGGTGCTTGAGTTGCTCAAGACCACCGGCCTGTATCTGCGTGACGAAATCCAGCGGGAAGAGTGGGATAGGAGAGTCCTTCAGCTCAGGCTGTCGCTGGACGAGAACACTGGCCGCGAAGGAAACATGGCGGGGCTCACGGGCGACACGAAGGGCGGGTATCTCGGGAAGCACATGATTCCCGTCTACTTTGCCCACGGCGCTCTCCTGTTGTGGGCCGCGTGTGTTGCCCTAATGGCATGGGGTGTCTGGAGTCTGGCGAGTGGGCAAATCTCCGGGGATGATACCGAGTTACGTGCTGCGATCTTCACTGGTGTCGTGGCCGGTGGATTCCTGTTGGCCAGGCGAAGCATTGAGGCGCTTCGAGGTCTTGTAACTGAGATTGTCGTGAACTCGCTCATTCGGCGAATCATGGACAGGCTACCCGGAATAGGGTTCTCAGCGTGGGTACAAATGACAAACTCGTTGGGAGTGTCTCCACTTTCGTTCGACAAGAGCAAATCCGGGGAAGAAGAGCAGCTGAAGCGGCTGGCGGACACCATAGACAAAATCGAGCGTCAATCGCATCGCCAGCAGTTGAACCAAAGTCTCTTGTATGACGATCCGTCGTACTGGACGAAAGTGGACCACAATGGCCAGTCAATCTGGGTTCATGTTCCTGGTACTCCAGCCGGCGTCCATATCCCATACGTGAGGTACTTCCCGATGGGTCGTAGCACCGGGCAATCCTGGAAGTGTTCCTGCGGATTCAAAGGGGACTACCCGTCCACCTTTGACCAGGAGCTACGCGATCACCTGGAGGAGAACGGAGTCGAGTTCGACATCAACTTCAAGCAGGGGCTGAACTGGCAAGATAGCGATGATTGATGACACAGGCGGCAGATGAGTCAAGCGATCGCTTTTCGATTAGAGGTCGCGGTAGGTGGCTTCGTTGCGGCGGAGGACTTCGGTGACTGTGAGGCGCCTTCGCTCGTCGTCGATGATGTAGAAGACGCGCCAGTTGCCGACTCGTAGCCGATAGAGACGGCCTCTGATCTTCTTGATGTCGCCCAGTCGCGGATCGCTGGCGAGCCCTCTGATGGCGTCAGTGATTCGGTCGTGGTCAGGATTTCGCACGCGTCGCAGTTGACGCGAGGCACGATCACGGAGAGTGACGACGTAAGAGGCTGCTGGATCCGCCATTAGCCGTCGGCGTCCTGCTCGGCCCGCTCC
>JAJDTU010000004.1 GCA_022826965.1 Dehalococcoidia bacterium
CCCTCTGATGGCGTCAGTGATTCGGTCGTGGTCAGGATTTCGCACGCGTCGCAGTTGACGCGAGGCACGATCACGGAGAGTGACGACGTAAGAGGCTGCTGGATCCGCCATTAGCCGTCGGCGTCCTGCTCGGCCCGCTCCTTCAGATAGTCCTCGAACGAGATCACGTCATCGTCTCCGTGTTCGTCGTACCAGGCCAGGCTTTCCTCGGCGATGCGCAGATCTTCCGCCTCTTCTTCCGGGGTGAGTTCGCCCCAGTACTCGAAGAATCCCTGCTGGACCAGGCTGACGACCGCCTCTGCGATGGTGATCGCCATCTTGGCGTTGTCGAGCGAGATTGGGATGAGGTCGTCCTTGTACGGACGAGCGCGCCATAGGGCGTCCAGCAAGTTGATCATCGATTCGAGCGCCGAATCGGCTCGGAATGGAGTATCCCACGGTTCACGCCGAGATCGGAACGTCATGACGAGGTCGGCCACGTTGTAGTGGAGGTCGTCGGCAGCCATGACCGGAACGAAGGCGCATTCGATTGCCCTGATGGCGCAGTCGTAGGCGTCGGGGGCGGCGGACTCGTCGTCGGACCCGGCGAGGTCGCGGGCTGAACGCAGCAATTCGGAGGCCGAAGCGTCGACCGGATGCTCGAGCGTCATCGTCGCTATCTCGCTGTTCCATCGTCGAGTGTATCGGGATTCCGCCGGCCCACCGTCTACACTGACCCCAGACCTCCCGCGTGCCCCTCCGAATGGAGAATTTGATGAAGTTTCACTGGTTCAACCTGATGCCCTGGCCCCATCTTCCGGAGGATTTTCGGGAGACGAATCGGTCGGTCTGGGTGGATGTGGACTCTCGGCTGTATGACCCGGTGGAGGGTCACCGGGTGTACAACGAGTACCTCGACCAGCTCGAGTTTGCGGCCGGCCTGGGCTTCGACGGGATTGGCGTCAACGAGCATCACCAGAACGCCTACGGGATGATGCCCTCGCCGCAGATCATGGCGGCGTCGCTGGCTCGGCGGACGAAGGATGTGACGCTGCTGCTGCTCGGCCAGTCGATCGCGCTGTACAACCCGCCGACCCGTGTGGCCGAGGAGATGGCGATGCTCGACGTGATGTCGGGTGGGCGGCTGGTGGCGGGGTTCCCGGTCGGCACGTCGATGGACGACAACTTCTGCTTCGGCTCGAACCCGGCCACGCTGCGCGACAAGTACAAGGAGAATCACGACCTGATCCGTCGCGCCTGGGAGGATCCCGAGGTCTTCTCGTGGAATGGCGAGTACAACAAGATTCGCTACGTGAACCTGTGGCCGCGTCCGATCCAGAAGCCGCATCCGCCGATCTGGATTCCCGGCGGCGGATCGATTGAGACCTGGGACTTCTGCGCCGAGATGGGCTACAACTACAGCTACCTCTCGTTCAACGGCTATGTCCGGGGCGAGGCGCTGATGCAGGGCTTCTGGAACCGGTTGGGCGAGATGGGCGTCGAGTTCAACCCGTTCCAGGGAGCGTTCGCTCAGCAGGTCGTGGTTGCCGAGACCGATGACCAGGCGGAGCAGATGTACACCGAGCATCTGCAGTACTTCTTCGACAAGTGTCTGCACGTCTACCCCGGGTTCGCCGACGCGCCGGGTTACCGGACCGAGAACACGATCCGCGCCGGACTGCGCGCGGGCGGGGCGCAGGGTCTGGGTATCGCTCACACGCTGGAGTGGAAAGACTGGGTGCGCGAGGGCTACATCGTGGCGGGATCGCCGGACTCGGTCACCGAGCAGATCGAGGCGCTGGCGACCAAGCTGCAGGTCGGCCACCTGGTCACGCTGCTGCACTGCGGCGACATGCCCGACGACAAGGCGCGAGCGTCGACCAAGCTCTTCGCCGAGCAGGTCATGCCGCGGGTCAAGCACATCTGGGAAGACTACGAAGACCACTGGTCGCCGAAGCCGATCGGCTCGGAGCAGGTCGCGACGCCGGCTCCGGTGCTGACCGGTTCCAACTAGGCCAGCGCGCCATCGACATCGAGCTTTCGTCCGCCCCTGAGCAGGGGCTGCTTCAACTTGCAGGAGTGAACTGATGGCTGAACTGAAGACGCTTGATCTGCGGCCCGGCGGCCAGACGGCCCATGTCTGGGAAGGCGGCGACGCGAGCTCGCCGGCGCTGCTGTTTCTGCACCCGATCACCGGCATCCCGCGCTGGGGCGAGGCGCTTGAGTCGCTGGCGAACGACTTCCACGTGATTGCGCCGTATCAACCGGGTTGGGGTCCGGCCAAGGACGATCTGCCCGGCGTGCGGGATGGGCTCGACCTAGTGCTGTTCAATGTCGACCTGCTGAACACGCTCGGCGTTGGATCGGCGCACGTGGTTGGCGTCAGTATCGGCGGGTGGATCGGGGCTGAGATCGCGGCGATTCGGCCGGATGCGGTGCAGTCGCTGACGCTGATCAATCCGCTCGGTCTTTGGTCGGAGCAGCATCCGGGGGAGGATGCGTTTGCGCAGCATCCCGGCTTTCCCACGGCCGTCTTGTTCAGTAACCCGGACAAGCGCACTGAGCTTCTGATGGCGGACCGGGATCCGATGGATGCATATGTGGGCGAGCTGCTCGATTTGCGCGCTTCGGCCAAGTTCCTGTGGCCGATTCCGGACACCGGCGTCGGGCGACGGCTGGTGCGGATCGATACGCGGACGCTGATCGCCACGTCGGAGCACGACAACATCGTGGCTCGTGAGATGGGCGACATCTGGCGGGCCGCGATCCCCGGGGCGCAGTCGGTGGAGATTGCTGGTTCCGGGCATATCGCGGATCTCGAAGCGCCCGAGGCGGTTGCGGAGTTGGTGCGGAGCTTTGCCCTGGAGGGCGTGACGGCGTAGGGGTCGGCGCTCGCGCGCTGAACGGAACCAAGTCGGCTCACCCGGCGTCTCTTCTGTATGCGCCGTTCGCTGATTCGGGTCCTCTGGCCGCTGGTCCCGCTGTCGTTGCTGGCATTCGGGGCGACTGCCCTTGCTGACGATCCGGAAGGCCTGAGACTCGCGGTCAGTTCGACCCGCGAGTCCTGCACGCTGGGGTCGGTGACGACGCTGGAGTATGCGATTGACGGGGGCGTCCCGCCTTACCGGTTGACGGTCGACGGCCGCGAGGTGGCTCCGGGAACCGATACTGGCCTGATCCGCTGCCACGACTCGACGATCGGTACGCCGTTCGAAGCGACGAGCGCTGCGGGTACCCGATTCATAGCCGTCAACGTGCGCGACAGCACAGGCGCCCGTGTCCTTGAGGTCGTCGAGGTGCGGCTCGTTCCGCCGCTGCCTGCTCCCACGCAAGTGAAGGTCACCAGTCGAGTGCGGGGAACTTCTGCGGCGAATCTGTTGGCCGAATGGTGGGTACCGTACCTGCCCCGAGAGCAACGGACCGAGGATTTTGCCATTCGGTGGCGGGTGGTGGGAACTAGCGATTGGCGAGTCGAACATCATCTCGGGAAGCAGAGAAACGTCACGTCGTTCCGTGAGACCTGGAGGATTGATGCACCTCCGGGCGGTGAGCGGCGCGAGGTGCAGATCGCACAGCTTCGACACGTCCTCGACTTGCAGGCACCCGAGGCACTGGTCTGGTCTACGAGCGCATTGGTGACCACCGCGGCGGCCCCGCGCCACCTGCAAGCCGAGGCGACGCACGATGCGATCACGCTGCGCTGGGGTCCGCACGAGGACGGTCTTGTTTATCGGGCGGAGCTGCGTGCGGATTGGAAGTCTGGCCCCGTGTACGTTCAACATCTTCGACTCGACACGGGACCGTTCTTCGAAGCGCATTTCCCGGATCTGCTTCCAGACACGTTGTATCGCGTCGAGGTCTACTTGGACGATGGTCGTACATGGGGATACGCGCTCAGGCAGCACCGCTTTGAGCTGCGCACCGAAGCGGCGCCGGTCGGTTGGACCCCTCAATCCTGGGCGGCGACCAACATCTCGGCGAGACTTGTAGGCGAAGAAGAAGGCCGCCGATTGGAGGTGACGTGGACGCCGCCGTCGACTGGAGCACGCCACGAGACCGGTGTCTGCGCTCGTCCGCCAGAAGATATGCGGTCGTACAGCTGCGAAACGGTGCCACCCGGTGGGAGTCGTGTGCGCCTTCCCCTGCGGTGGAACGTACGTGGCGGCACTTTTCTGATTTCGATCACTACGAAAACCTCGCCAGCCGGAGTCGCCGAGCGGGAACTGCATGTGCCGTTCTACGAGGCAGATCTGCCCACCACTGGCGATCCAGCACCGGCACCGCGATTTGCCGAACTGAGATGGTCATTCCACCACGAGAATCCGAGGCCGGGAACATGGAGGTTCGAGTGGGATCGCCAGGGCGCCGAGTTGACCGAAGTGTCCTGGCAGCAGGACGGGCGCACGATCATCCGCGAAACGGATCGCAGTGACATTTCGTTCGAACTTGCGCGTGGTGACTCACCAAAGGCGGTTCGAGTACGCCTGTTGCGCGCCGAAGGTTGGTCTCCATGGTCGGCCGAGGCTGACATACCCAGCGTGATTGTCCCGCTCCAGATTGTGCGGTTGCAGGTCCGTCTCGCACACTTAGAAGTTGACTGGGCCGCACCCACCAATGACGCCGAAGTGATCGGATATCGGATCTATCTTTCGCGCGAAGGTGGAGACGAAGAATTGATCGACGTCGGTCGGCAGAACAGTGCAAAGATTGCAATCGAGCCGGCCGCGGAATCGTACCGAGTGGAGGTCGCCGCGCTGACTGAAGAACACGGGGAACTGGGCCGCAGCTATCACCACTGGTACAAGAGAGAGTCGGAACTGCAGCCACTGCGACTGGTTCTGTCTGCGGAAGACTCTCGATGTCCGCCCGCGGAGCGGGCCCCTCTGACCGTCAAGTGGTCGATTTCAGGAGGCGAGCCTCCTTTCACATTGTCGCTTGGCGACAGCCTGGGCTTCGAAACAGAAGAGCGGCAAGGTTCAACCGTGGTCGATTGCCTGACCGGCACGGATGGCCTGTTGCAAGACATCCGGGCATCGGTCGTCGATGCGAATCGGCAGACGGCCGATGACCAGCTCGATCATCGTCAGGTCTGGCACCATTGGTTCGAAGAAGGTCAGGACCCGTTCGCCGTCAAACTTGGTCCGCGAAACGCCTATCGCGATCGAGTGTTGCTGAGCTGGGACGCCTGCCGTTGGCGGTACATGGCCGCATTGCGTTGGCGCCGAGCGGGAACGGAGCCGTGGACCTACGTGCTCGACTTCCCGTTCGCCTACCACGGCGATGGCTGGCGTTGTAGTGGGACCATGCGCGGGCTCACGCCGCTCACGACCTACGAGTATCAACTCGCCCGGTACATTGACGCCGAGCAACTTCGCCGGCCTGAACAGTTGCAATGGACTGCGACTGAGACAGTGACAACACTCGGGGATCCACAAGCGCTATCGATCGAGCGGGACGAAGGAACGGTCAGCGTGAGTTGGCAGCGCCAGCCGGATGCGTGGGCCTACCTTGTCGGCTTGCGGGCAGAGGGTCGCTCCTGGTGGAAGCGGCATGAACCAAGCGGCGAGGCGATTGAGTTGGTCTCTTTCTACGGCGTACCGCAGGAATCTGCACTGAGAGTGGAACTGCTCAGTCCCCCACTCAAGGACGGCGAGGAAGAGATCCCCCTCGGGCTCGACTCCAGATGGAGCCCGGGCCACTAGCTCCTCAAAGAGAGAACGCCAGCCGGTTAGCCTGCCTTACCAAGATCGGAGCGGGCCATGACCGACTTTGGATTGACGTTGACCAATCGGGGGGTTGTGACCGGGGATTCTTCTCTGGAGGAGATGTATGCGCTGGCTCGGCTGGTGGACGCGGACGAGCGGTTTACTTCGGTGTGGGTGGGGGATTCGATTACGGCGAAGCCTCGATTGGATGCCCTGTCTTTGATGAGCGCTCTGGCGGCTCGGACTGAGCGGGTTCGGATTGGGCCCGGGTGCTTTGCCACGACTCCGGTTCGGCCGGCGATTCTGCTGGCGTATCAGCTTGCGGCGATTGACGTGATCGCCAACGGGCGACTGACGTTCGCCGCCTGCATGGGGGCGGCCGACGCGTCGGAGTTCGACCACTTCTGCGTGCCTCCGATCACCCGTTCGGGACGGATGGAGGAGGCGATTGAGATCATCCGGCTGCTGACGTCGGAGGACCATGCGTCCTACCACGGCAAGTACAACGACTTCGACGACCTGACGATTGAGCCGCGTTCGATCCAGCGGCCGATCCCGATCCTGATCGTCTCGAATCCGAACCCGAATGACGCTCGCAACCGTGAGCGCGGATTGAGCCGCGTTGCTCGACTGGGCGATGGCTGGATGTCGACCACGCTCACACCCGAACTGCTGGGCGAGTATCTGGCCGATATCCGACGATACGCGGATGAGGCCGGCCGAGAGTTGCCCGACGACTTCGATGTCGTTGCGTTCCACTCGGTGATGATCGACGACGACCGCGAGGCGGCGTATGCCGAGGCCAAGCGCTTCCTCGACGATTACTACTTCCTCGACCACTCGGAGGCGATGGTGCGGCGCTGGTGCTCTTACGGTCCGGCCGAGCAGGCGGTTGAGGATATCCAGCGCTACATCGATGCGGGCGCGACGACGGTGCTGTTGCGGATCTGCAGCGGCGATCAGACGGCGCAGTATCAGCGGATCTCCGAGGAGGTGCTACCGGCGTTCATTTGATCCGTTGCTGATGTGGCTGGATTGCTCTGCGCACGTTGCGGTAGCCCCCCTCTGCCTTCGGCATCTCCCCCCGCCAAGCGGGGGGAGAGGGGAGTAGCCTGCCTTCGACGAGGAGGAGCCTCATGGTCAAGTTTGGACTGACACTTTCGAACCGCGGCGTGGTGACCGGGGCGTCGACGCTGGAGGACATGATTTCGCTGGCACAGCGGGCCGACGCGGATGCGCGCTGGGACAGCATCTGGGTGGGCGATTCGATCCTGGCCAAGCCTCGGCTCGACGCGCTGGGCCTGATGTCGGCGTTGGCCGTGGTGACGGAGCGGGTGCGGATCGGGCCGGCCTGTTTCGCCTCGACGCCGTTGCGCGATGCGCTGCTGCTTGCCTACCAGTACGCCTCGCTTGATTTCATGTCCAACGGACGCTCGATCTTTGCCGCGTGCATGGGCCAGGCGGCGCCCGGCGGCGGCGACATGCTGCACGAATTCGACGCGTTCTGCGTCGCTCCGGAGTCGCGGATGAAGCGGATGGAGGAGGCGATCGAGGTGATGCGATTGCTGACCTCGGAGGAGAACGTCTCCTACCACGGCGACCACAACGACTTCGACAACGTGACGATCGAGCCGCGCTCGGTGCAGCGACCGATCCCGATCTGGGTGACCTCGAATCCGCGGCCGAACCTGACACGCAACCGGGAGGCCGGGCTGCGCCGCACGGCTCGGCTCGGCGACGGCTGGATGACGACCTTCCAGCCGCCGGCAATCGTGGAGGAGTACATGGCGGACATCCGCCGCTACGCGGAGGAGGAGGGCCGCGACCTGCCCGACGACTTCGAGGTTTGCATCTACTACAACATCAACGTCAACGATGACCGCCAGTCCGCGCTCGCAGAGTCGCGCCGCTACCTGGAGGCCTACTACAACACCGAGTACTCGGACGAGATGCTGAACCTCTGGGTGGCGATGGGCACTCCCGAGCAGTGCATCGCCGATATCCAGTCCTACATCGACGCGGGCGCGACGACGATCACGCTGCGGTTGGTCGGCTACGACCAGCAATCGGCGTACGACCGGGTGGTGAACGAGGTGCTGCCGGCGTTTGACTAGCTGCTGTGCATTGAGTGCTCCTCAGTCCCGACGCGGTTAGGGCGTTCCTTCGCCGGGGGGTCATGAAAGCCCCCCTCTGTCTCTACGGGACATCTCCCCCCGCCACAGGCGGGGGGAGAGGAGGAAACAGGGACGGGCCGATGTGGTCAGGCGGCGATCCTGCTTCGATTTGGGTCGGGAGTTGTCTGATTCTGGAGCTGTTCAAGGAACGCCTGGGCTTCGGCGAGGGCCTGGTCGAGTTCGGCCGGCGCCTGTGGTTGGTCAAGTGGTTGGTCAGGAATTTTTTCCGGGGCGGGAGAAACGGCGTTCTCCAGCGCTGGGCTGGGGATCGTGTCGTTGGAGTGGTCAGGTTTGGTTAGCTGTGGTTGGCCCCGGTCAGCGGGTTTCGGCCTGGCCGGATGCGCAGCGCGGGCGAGTTCGGCGTCGGGGAAGGGCAGTTCCAGGGCCGGTTGCGCGTCGTCACCAAGACGGAGCTGGGCTCGGTCCTGAAGAGCGGCGGCGGTGCGGCGGACCTCGCGGAGCAACGTGCCGAGCTCGGCGGTGTGGGCGACATAGATGCGGGCGAAATCAGCCGGGGTGAAGTTTCCGTAGGTCTTGAGCATGTTGATCGGCAGGACCGTGCGGAGTCGGAGCATGAGGAGTTGGAGCTGCTCAAGCAGGGCGTCGTCGGTGGCCTGAGCGGTGACATCGCCCCAATGGGATTCGAGCAGTTTGAGGTCGGCAACGATGGTGGCGTGAGAGACGCCGAGGGTCTTGCCGATCTTGCGCAGGGTGGAGCCTTGCTGACGCATGTGGTGAGCCTGGAGGATGCGCTGCCGGCGCTGGGGGAAGATGTTCATGGGAGAGCCTTTCCGCGTCTTGTTCGTACAGAGGTTCTATTATGGATCATCTTGTGTTGGAACTGTGTGTTCTGAGGCATAGACGTGTTTGTAGACTGAGCATCGGTCTGGGGCGCCCGGGGAACACATCTGCGCTGTACCTGCAACATGCCGACTGCGAACTTCGCCAACCGGACGCTGTATCACGGGGACAGCATGGGGTTCAACGAGGGTCGGGACTTTCACGCGACGCCGGACTCACTGGCGGCGGGTGCCGAGTTCGAGGATCAGTGGAACTGGGACCGGGACGTGCGCCAGGACTGGATCGATGCGATCTAGGACGACTGGCCGGCGGTCTGGGAATTGATCGAGGCGTTCAGATGACTCGAGGATCAGACGCCCTCAGACCAATTGCTAGGCTCGCTCGCTCCGGATTGATCATCGGTCTGCTCTGTGCGCTGCTCTTCGCCGCCTGCGGTGGCGATGGTCAGTCCGGCTCTTCCGACTCGTCCGGCCGGGGGCCCGCGCCGCCCGCCAATCAGCGCTACGGCTTCTCGGGCGATAGCGTCGAGATTCAGTGGGATCCCTCGGCGGACGCCGACACCTACACCGTCCTGCATGCCACACAACCAGACGCGGATTGCCAATCGGCGTATGCCCAAGCGCAGGCTGCGAGCGACCAATCGTCCACGGCGAGAGCGCCGGGCCCCTCGCACGGCTGCGTCGCGATTGGGACTGGACTGTATTCACACGGCTTTACCCACTTCGGGCCGGATATTGTCAGCGGCGAGCGACCGTACTACTGGGTCGTCGCCTGTAACGATCGCGGCTGCTCCCCGATCGACCGCGACAACCCGGCCCAGCCTCCGCCTCCGACGCCCGAACAGATTCGAGCGGTGCGAGACGGCTCGGCGGTTCGCATCTCCTGGGACCCGGTTGCGGACGCGAGTGAGTACGAGGTCTACCTGTGCGACGACGGAGGGTGGTGCGAGCGCCTCGGGTCGTTCATCAGCGAGCCGTCCTTCGTCCATCAGCTTCCGGTGCTGAAGCCGCAGGGCCTCACTGTGATCGATCGCGGCGATGATTCACTGTCCGTTCGCTGGTTGGAGGTGCACGGCGGCAGCGTCGATCTGCGCTACCAGGTCGCCGCATGCAACAGCGTCGGTTGCTCGCGGGTGGGCGAAGGCCAGCGATCGGCTGCGGTCTCATACCTGGAAGTCGGCCACTATCAACTGCATCGCCGAACGAGTCAGAGCCAGTTCGCCGTCGTCCGTGATGATCTCACGCTGGGGCAACACGTCGACGAGGGCCTGGAGCCGAGCACGATCTACTACTACACGGTTCAGTACTGCAACGATGCGGGCTGTTCGCCGCTGTCCGACGAGACGGGCGGGCTGACCGAGGCCGCTGGTCCAGTCGATCCTCCGCCTCCGCCGACAGGATTCCGCGGCGAGAAGATCGACGTGAGCGGTCGCGGCGACGACGCGCGGGTGTCCTGGCTCACCGTCGATGGTGCGACCTGGTACGAAGTGCATCAGGATTCGGATGGTTACTCGCTGGACGCGCTGATCAGCGCCCCTCATACGAGTCACTACGACGCGCAACCCAACCGCGGTCCGCTCGGCACGTACTGGACGACCAGCTACAAGGTTCGCGCCTGCAACAAGGCGGGCTGTTCCTCCTTTACCGACGTGGTGACCCTGGAATAGCAGCTCGACGCGGCCAAGATCGGGTCAGGAGACCGAGATGGCGGACGAACCGGCAGTCAACGGCACTGACGGGGGCGAGAGGCGCGAGCGGCCGAGTTGGTATGTGCCGATCGAGCCGATTCCGGACGATGGGCGAACAGCGCAGGATGCCTTGCAGCCGGCCGAGGTGGTAGGTCCAGATGACGATCTCGGCGAGGCGGCGGTGGATATCGAGGCGTATCTGGAGCGCAGGCGCCATATCGACTGATGGGGAAGGGGTGCGGGTTGCCGCCTGCGCGGCAATGACGGGGATGGTGGCGTGGGCCTCGGAGGGCCCTCACCCTAACCCTCTCCCTCGGGGAGAGGGGACCGAAATGGTGGAGAGGGTTCGCGCTAGCCTGCGCGAGGGAGTGATTGGAGTTGCCGATGGAGACTCAGCGGGTTGATTCCAATGGGATCCGGATCAATGTGCTTACGGATGGGCCGTCGGATGGGCCTCCGGTACTGCTGATCCATGGGTTTCCTGAGACGTCCTACGAGTGGCGCAAGCAGATTCCGGTATTGGTCGACGCCGGCTATCGGGTGATTGTGCCCGACACTCGGGGATATGGAGAGTCGGACAAGCCTCCGGGACCCGTCTCTCGGCACACGCTGGCGGCGGACATGGTTGGCGTGCTGGATCACTTCGACATCGATGAAGTGGCGTTGGTCGGGCATGACTGGGGCGGGATTATCGGCTTCAAGGTCATAATCGACTGGCCCGAGCGGATTTCCAGCGTGGCGCTGATGGACACGCTCTGCACCGTCTGGACGCCGTTTGCAGTGCATGGCTTCTGGTTCAAGGCGCGGCCGCTGCCCGAGCATTTCTACACTGAGCACCACGCGCAGTTCATCGAGACGATCTTCACCGGCGGATCCGATCCCGAACTGCCGGGCTGGCCGGAGTCGCCGTGGAACGTCAGCGGGCGGCAGTTGACGCCGAATCGCTGGGCGACGGACGAAGATGTGGAGGTCTACAAGCGGGCGTTCTCGGATCCGGACTCGCAGGCCGCCGCGATTTCGTACTACCGCCACGCGCTGCCGTTTCATCGGATGCACGCCGACGAGAGTGTTGCGGGCGGATATCGCTGCGAGCGATTGACGTCGGCGCAGGTCGGCGAGGTCTGGCGGCGCGGTCTGGACGAGCATCCATGGGGCCGTGAGTTCATGGAGTATGGGCCGGAGGATCGGCACAAGCGATTCGAGAAACCGGCGCTCTGGATGTACGGCAACGCGCGTCTCGCGCCGGACAGTCCGCCGAGCCGTGAGACGCCGTCGGGTAATCCGTTCTTCGACCAGTTCCCGATGTACTTCCCCGACCTGACCACGGTCGGCGTGCCGGGCGCCGGCCACTTCTTCCCGGAGGAAGCGCCGGAGATCACGAATCAGACGCTGCTTGAGTTCCTGGCGGGAAGTGGGGACTGATTAGGCAAAGGGTGTCACCCTCACCCTGGCCCTCTCCCTCAAGGGAGAGGGGACCGGAAGGGAACCGAAGCGGAGGCGACTATGCAAACCAACGAATCCACCGAGCTGGCGCTCAAGCTACTGAGACAGCTCACCGACACTGTTGAGCAGCTTTCAGGTCTGTCGGACGACGATCTGGGGTTCCCGACGGAGCATGGCTGCGCGATGAATGGCGGCGTGCGGCGGCTGCTGGTGCATAACGCCGAGCACGATCGGATGCACGCGGGGGCGGTGTCGACGGCTCGCTATACGGCAAAGCAGATGCAGGAATCGGCGCTGTCTCACCTGACCCGCGACCTGATCTTCCAGCGGGCCGAGCTGGTGGGGCAGTTGCTGCACATGGACGACGCGCTGCTGGATGCGAAGGCTCCGAACGACGAGTGGTCGATCCGGGAGCACGTGGAGCACGTGCTGTACTGGGAGCACAACTCGATGTCGCAGGTGGCGTCGGAGATGAAATCGCAGGCGGGATCGGCGGCGGCGGGAGGTTCGGGATGACATCGAATCGGCGTTACGACGTTGCCGTGGTCGGACTGGGAGCGATGGGCTCGGCTGCGGCGTGGCATTTGGCTCGGCGCGGAGAGCGGGTGATCGGGTTTGATCGGTTCCATCCGCCGCACATGATGGGATCGACGCACGGCGATACTCGCGGGATCCGCGAGGCGTACTACGAGGGTCCGTCGTATGTGCCGTTCGTGCGGCGAGCCTATGAACTCTGGGATGAGTTGGCCGATCTGGCCGGGAAGCCGCTGTTCACGCAGACCGGGGCGCTGTCTCTGGGCACTGAGGGCGCCGGGTTGGTGCAGGGCGTGATGGCCAGTGCTCGCGAGCACGACATCCCGATCGACTACATGGACTCATCCGAACTGAAGCAGCGCTACCCCGGCGTGATGGCGACGGACGACCTGGTTGGCGTGCTCGAGCAGCGGGGCGGGATGATCGAGATTGAGCCGGCGCTCAACGGGCAGCTCGACCAGGCCGCGCGGCACGGCGCGGAGCTGCACTTCGACGAGGCTGTCGACAAGTGGTTGCCGCAGGACATGGACGACGTTGAGTCGCCGGTTGTGATCAACACGGCGAAGGGCACGTACGAGGCGGAGCGGATGGTCGTGACGGCCGGCGCCTGGAACGCGGGGCTGCTGGGCAAGCTCAATCTGCCGCTGATGGTCACCCGGCAGGTGATGTTCTGGTTTGAGCCGAAGCGCAATCCGGAGGCGTTCGAGGTCGGCGCGCTGCCGTTCTGGATGTGGGAGCGCGGGCCGCAGGACTTCGCCTACGGCTTCCCCAATGTGGGTAAGGGCTTCAAGCTGGGACATCACCAGCCGTTGGACGAGGTCGAGCCGTCGGGATACAACCGGGAGTTGACTCAACGGGATGAGGACAATGTCCGCTACTGGCTGGAGCGCACGTTCCCGGACGTCGGCGGCCAGCTGTTGCGGGCGGAGACGTGTCTCTACACGCATACGCCAGACGCGCACTTCCTGATCGACATTCATCCGAAACGCCCCAACATCGTGCTGGCCAGTCCGTGCTCGGGGCACGGCTTCAAGTTTGCGCCGGCGATCGGCGAGGCGTTGGCCGACCTGAGCATGTACCGCCGCACGGAGCACGACCTGGAACTGTTCCGCGTCGACCGGTTCGTGCAACCGCTTACGCAGGAGACCTCGCAAACGGCGGCTGGGGACTGACGGACGATGGCGCAGCGGATTGCGGTGGTCGGCGCGGGTGCGGTCGGCTGCTACTTCGGCATGCGCCTGGCCGAAGCGGGACACGATGTCCGCTTCCTGATGCGGCGGGACTACGAGGCCGTCAAGGCGGGCGGGCTGCACCTGACCAGCCATCTCGGCGACATGACATTGGCGGCCCCGACCGTCGAGCGCACTCCCGAGGCGCTGGCCTCGCACGGAGCGGTCGACTGGGTGCTGGTCGGACTGAAGGCGACGGCGATTCCCGACATCCCGAAGCTGGTCGGACCGCTGCTCTCGGAGGGCACGCGCGTCCTGGCGATCATGAATGGGCTCAGCGTTGATGAGGAGATCGCGGCGCAGTTGCCCGATGGGACTTCGCTGTTCGGTGGGCTCGGGTTCATCGGCGTGATCCGCGGCGAGCCCGGCCGGATCCTGCACCAGGAGTTCGGCGCGATCAACCTCGGGCACTACGGCGACGATCCCGACGAGCTGCAGCGCGGCGTCGACCTGTTTGCGGGGAGCAAGGTCGAGATTCGGCCCGAACCGAGCCTGCTCAAGGCGCGCTGGGAGAAGCTCTGCTGGAATATTCCCTTCAACGGCCTCTGCGTGATCGCCGGCGGCGTCGCCGTGGACCAGGTGATTGAGGATCCTCCGCTGTACGACGCCGCGCACGAGCTGATCCGGGAGGTCGTGGCGGCCGGCAACGCCGACCTCGAGGCGCACGGCGAGGCGGCGCGGATCGACGGGCCTCGGATTGCTCACCTGTTCCTCACCCAGACGCTCGGGATGGGGGCGTATCGGCCGAGCACGGTGATCGACTACAACGAGGGTCGGCCGCTGGAGTTGGACGCGATCTTCCGTCAGCCGGTTCAGCGGGCGAGTGAGTTGGGAATCGGGGTTCCGATGATGTCGATGGTGGCGTCGCTGGTGGGGAAGCTGGGCGATCGCGGTGAATGAACTGCGGCAGGCCGTCAAGCAGTACCTCGACGCCATTTCCGTCGTCAGTCGCGTAGGGACGCCTGAACTGTCGCACTACACCGCGCTTGACAACCTGTTCGATGCGATCGGCGAAGAGCTGACGCCGAGAGTTCGCGCGGTCGTGCACTACAGCGAGTCCGGCAGTGGCCAGCCCGACCTTGGGTTCTTCTCGGGCGAGAACACCGACCCGGATCGCGGAGTGGTTGAAGTCAAGGGCGCCGACGCCGACCTTGATGAGCTGATCGCATCCAAGCAGGTCGACACGTACTGGCAGGCGCGCAAGCTCGTCCTGGTCACAAACCTGCGCGAGTTCGCACTGGTCGGGCAGGACCGCGACGGAGCAAAGGCGACGTTGGAACGCTACAGCCTGGCCGACTCCGACGCGACGTTCGACGAACTGCTCAAGCACCGCGTGAGCGCCGCCAATCGGCACGGCGTGTCGCTGGGCGAGTACCTGCTGCGGGTGATGTCGCACCGCTCGACCATCTCCGAACCTCGCGAGCTGGCCCGGTTGCTGGCGTCGTACGCGCGGGACGCGCTGCAGCGGGTTGAACAGGCCGGGGAGGAAGAGGACTCGCTCAAGCCGATCCGCGACGCGATCGAACAGGCGCTGGGCATGTCCTTCGAGAGCGAGGACGGCGGTAGGTTCTTCCGCTCGACCCTGGTGCAGACGCTGTTCTACGGCGTGTTTGCCGCCTGGGTGCTCTGGGCTCGTGCCGGCAAGCCGGGGCGTTTCGGCTGGAAGGACACCGTTTACGAACTGCGCGCGCCCGTGTTGCGGATGCTGTTCCATCAGATCACAGACCCGGGCCGGCTGGAGCGACTGGGGCTGGACGAAGTGCTGGACTGGACCGAGGCGGCGCTGGAGCGCGTCGATCGCGAGGCGTTCCTGACCAGCTTCAGCGAGGGCGAGGCGGTGCAGTACTTCTACGAGCCGTTCCTGGAGGCGTTCGACCCCGAGCTGCGCAAGCAGTTGGGCGTCTGGTACACGCCGCGCGAGATCGTGCGCTACATGGTCGCGCGGGTCGACCGGGCGCTGCGCGACGACCTCGGCATTGCCAAGGGACTGGCCGACGAGCGCGTGGTCGTGCTCGATCCCTGCTGTGGGACGGGCGCGTTCCTGGTCGAGACGCTGCGCCGGATTGCGGAGACGGAATCGGCCTCGGCCGGGGCGCTGACGGCGGCGACGGTGCGGCAGGCGGCGACCGACCGCGTCTTCGGCTTCGAGATCATGCCCGCGCCGCTGGTCGTGGCGCATCTGGAGGTCGGGCTGGCGCTGGAACAGCTCGGCGCGGGGCTGGACGACACGCAGCGCGCCGGCGTCTACCTGACCAACGCGCTGACCGGCTGGGAGCCGCAGACGACCAAGCCGCTGCCCTTCCCCGAGCTGGAGGAGGAGCGCCAGCAAGCCGCGAAGGTCAAGCAGCAGCGCAGGATCCTGGTCGTGCTGGGCAATCCGCCCTACAACGGATTTCCGGGCGTCTCCGAGAACGCCGAGGAGCGCAAGTTGACGGACGCCTATCGCGAGGTCAAAGGCGTCGACGTGCCCAAACCGCAGGGCCAGGGCCTCAACGACCTCTATGTGCGCTTCTACCGGATGGCCGAACGCCGGATCGCCGAGAAGACCGGCGAGGGCGTCGTCTGCTTCATCTCCAACTACTCGTGGTTGGACGGCCTCTCGTTTCCGGGTATGAGGCAGCGCTACCTCGACGCGTTCGACATCGTGCGGATCGACAACCTGAACGGTGACAGGTACCGAACTGGGAAGGTCACGCCGGACGGTGACTCGGATCCCAGCGTCTTCTCCACGCCTGACGATCCAGTCGGCATCCAGGTAGGCACGGCGATCGCCATGTTGGTGCGAAAGCAAGAGCACATGGGGGCTGGCCATGTTGACTACCGCGAGCTTTGGGGGACGACCAAACTAGCAGCTCTTGACAGCCACGCCAATGAGCCACCGCAAAGCCTGTTTGAACCCATGCTCCCGATTGGTCCGTTAGGTCTCCTCTTTGGGCCAAAGAGGGTAGCCACCGCTTGGCTAAGCTGGCCCAACCTGTCCGACTTGTTTCCCTCCCACTTTCCAGGCGTGAAAACGGGTCGAGATGCGTTCCTAGTAGATGTCGACTTAGACAGACTCAAAGAGCGAATCAGTCAATACTTCGATTCAGAAGTGAACCACGAAGAGATCGAGGAGCGTTGGCCCGCCGCGATGGGAACGTCGAAGTCATTCCCAAAGGATGGGCGTTCGGTGCGTGAATCCAGGCTTGCTCACGGAGAGAGCGCCGGGAGATACATCCCGTATGCGTATGGGCCGTTTGACGTACGATGGCTCTATTGGGTTTCTGAGACCGGGCTCTTGGCGCGACCAACGCCAGACTACGTGCCGCACGCTTTCGACGACAATAGGAGCTTGGTGCTACAAACGAAGGCAAGACCTGATCTGTCGCCACCCTTGGTGACCTCCCGACTTGGCGATCTCAATCAAATGAACAGTGGCAACTACATTGTCCCACTCTGGTTGCGTGATGACCAGTTTGGTGATGAGGTAGAAGGAGTGAGGCGGACTGCCAACCTGAGCGACATAGCCCAGGAATACATCGAACGGCTTGACGCATCCCCAGAGGATCTGTTCCATCATGTGTTGGCTACGCTGCACGAGCCGTCCTATCAGGAAACGCATGCAGACGCGTTACGAGCGGAGGGTCCCCGGATCCCGCTCCCTACCGGCGCCGCCGAGTTCGCCGCCTCCGCCGAGCGGGGCCGCCTCCTCGCCCGCCTGCTCGACACCGAGTCCAACGTCGCCGACCTGCTCGACCCCAGCATCGCCGTCCCAACCACCACCGACGGAACCGACATGCAACCCGCCGACTTCACCGTCACCGCCGGCTGGGGCCACTTCGGAACCAACCAGGCCGTCATGCCCGGCCAGGGCAAGATCAACCGTCGGGGAGACATGGTCGACGTCTACCTGAACGATCGAGCCTACTGGCGGGACGTGCCGATCGAGGTGTGGGAGTATCGGTTGGGTGGGTACCAGGTGCTGAAGAAGTGGTTGAGTTATCGGGAGTCGAAGGTGTTGGGGAGAGGGTTGGAGGTTGAGGAAGTGAGGTGGTGGTCGGAGGTAGCGCGTCGGGTGGCGCGTATTCTTGACGTCATGGAGGGATTGGATTGAAGCCACAGATTGACAAGGGCACGGTGCTGTTCACCGCACTCGCGCTCCTTGTGCTGCTCGTAGGTGGGCTTCTCGCGAAGCACTTCTGGACTGAGTTGCAAGGAACCGGAGCCAACGCAGACAATCTCAGCACTACCATTCGCAACGTAATGCTGATGATCGGAGCCTTTCTGGCGCTGCCCTTAGCAATCTGGCGCGGTTGGGTCGCAGAGCGTCAGGTTAGGGCCACGAATGAGAGCGTCAGCGCTGCCCACGAAGCCATTTCCAATCAGCGTTTCCAAGCGGCCGCTCAAATGCTCGGGCACGATCTCAGCGCGGTGCGTCTGGGAGCGATCCATACTCTCGCTCAGCTTTCACGACAGGATCGAGAACAATACTACCTGCCAACCGTTAGACTCTTTGAGTCCTTCATTCGGAGACCAAGGAGTGCAGAGCAGGCAAACACTGCACGGGTGGCTCGCGGGGAAGGCAAGGCCGTGAGAGAGGATGTCAATGCGGTTCTCGAGTACATCGGATCGCGGACTCAGGAAGACCTCGACTATGAGGAGTCGGTAGGGCATTCGATTGACTTGCAAGATGTCAACTTCGACCGTTGGGATGTGAGCGGCATGAACCTCGCTCGATGTTCATTGCGTGAATCTTACTTTGGAAGAGCTTTCCTTCAGAATGCGAACTTTACGGATAGTGATCTATCTGATTGTTCGTTTGGCGGAGCACACGTGGAGGGAGCAGTGTTTCGACGGGCGAAGATAGCAGGTGCTAACTTCACGAGATGGTACGTCAATGACGATGGTGGCTACTCTGAGAGGGGACGTCTCACAGCAGACCAAGGCCCAGTCGTCGGTTTAGTGCAGGCGCAGTTGGATGAGGCACTCGACGAACTGGAGAACCCGCCAAGGCTGCGTGACGTCACAGATGCTGAGACCGGTCAACAGCTGCTTTGGCACGGTCGTCAGCCAACATAGCGCCACTCTGCGCCTCTCATCTCAAGCCGTCCGATCTTAGCCGAATTTCAACGCCTGGCACCATTCTGCGAGTGCGGCCGATCTTGAGGCTTTGGTGTTCCAGTGGAGGGGGCGGGGGCTGGTGCTTGGGAGGGGGATGAGGTCGGGGTCGAGGTTGGGGAAGGCTCGGTGGAACTCTCGGCGGCGGCGGCCGTTGAGGAGGATTGGGCAGGGGCCTCGGGCGTTCAGCAGGTCTTCGATGTTGTTGGGGACAGGGTCCTGGATCTTGTCGTCTCCGGAGCCTTCTCGACGGACCTGGTGGTAGAGGTCCCAGATGGCGATTTGGCTTTCTTTGACCTGTTGGATTCGGTCTTCGTAGGGCGCCTGGGCGTCTTCGATGATTTTGCAGTGCTGGAGAACTCGCCAGAACCAGTTCTGGGGGTGGGCGTAGTACTGCTGCTTCTGCAGGGATTGGACGCTGGGGAATGAGCCGAGGATGAGGGCTCGGATGGGGGCGTCGGGGAGGATTGGGGGGAGGCCGTGGAGGAGGTCGTCGGGAGGCATTTGGGGTGAGGGTTCCCGCTACTTAGCCGGGAAGACGGGTTCGCCTCCGATGATTCCGGCGGCTTCCATTTCCTGGAGGTCTCCGGCGCTGAGGCCGAGGTCGTCGCTGAGGACCTGGGTGGTGTGCTCACCGAGGAGGGGGGCTCGGACCAGCGGGACGTCGCTCTTGGACATCCTCGGCGCCCAGCCGAGCAGGCGGATCTTGCCGTGCGCGGGGTGATCGAGGTCGTGGACGAAACCTCGCTCCTCGAAGTGGGGGTTGTGGAAGAGGTCGTAGGTGTCGAGCACTGCCGAGCAGGGGACGCCGGCCTCGCCGAGGACCTCCATCACCTCCCACTTGGTCCGCGTTTTGGTCCACTTCGAGATTTCGGCGTAGAGCTCGTCGCCGTTCTCGTTGCGCTTCCACATGTCCTCGAAGCGCGGGTCGAGCAGCAACTCGGGCCGGTCGATCGTGGCGCAGAGGGTGTCCCACATGCGGCTGGTGACGACCATGATGTAGACCCACTCGTTGTTGCCGCCGCGCTCCTCGCTCTCGGGCGTCGACTTGCAGGGGTAGAGGTTGGTCGGCGCGCCGGCGGCGTTGCCGTTGCGCGGCGCGACGCGCTCGCCCCACTGGGCGTAGGCGATGCGGGTGCGCATGAAGTAGGTCATTGCCTCCTGCATGGTGATCTCGATGAATTGGCCCTCGCCCGTGCGCTGTCGCTGGACGAAGGCGGCCGTAATCGCGAGCGCGAGTTCCGTGCCGGTGCCGGAGTCGCCGACTGTGGAGCCGGGCATCATCGGCGGGCCGTCCTTCTCGCCGGTGACCGAGAACGCGCCGGCGGCGGCCTGGGCGACCATGTCGTAGCACTTGAAGTCCTGCCAGGGACCGGACAGTCCGAAGCCCTTGAGCCGGCCGTAGATGATCGCCGGATTGATCTCCTTCATCACCTCGTAGGTGAGGTTGAGCCGTTCCATCACGCCGGGGCCGTAGTTCTCGACGAAGACGTCGTAGTGAGGCAGCATCTCGAGCAGCAGTTCGCGGCCCTTGGGGTCCTGCAGGTTGATCGTGACCGAGCGCTTGTTGGAGTTCCAGTTGATGAAGTAGGGCGAGTTGAGCGTGCCCGTGCGGACGCCGCGTCCAGGGTCGCCGACGCCGGGCTGCTCGACCTTGACCACGTCCGCGCCGAGCCAGGCCAGCGCCTGGGTGCAGGACGTGCCCGCCTCGTACTGAGTCATGTCCAGGACGCGCATTCCATCAAGAGCCGGCATGGTGAGATCCTTCTGCAGGCGCAGCGCCCAGCAGGCGCCGTCGCGGGGTCGAAATCCTCACCATCATAGGGAACGCCTACGATCCGGTAGTCGGCGAGGGTTGAACGAACGGAGCAGGCGATGAAGGTCACGGGAATGAAGACGATGGTCGTCGAGGCGGAGCCTCCGTACATCGGGGGGAAGTATTTTCTCTTCCTCGAGTTGCAGACCGACGAGGGGATCACCGGAATCGGCGAACGGATTGCCGGGAGTTCGTACTCCGATCACCTTGGGGATTTGAAGACGCAGGTCAGCTTGCTCGAAGAGTTCGTGGGGCAGTTCGTGATCGGCGAGGACCCGATGAACATCGAGCTGATCTGGGATCGGATGTACGGGACGCGGCACGATCTGCGACATCCGAGTCTGTATGCGACGCCGGCGATCAGCGCGATTGACATGGCGCTGTGGGACATCAAGGGCAAGGCGACGAATCAGCCGATCTACAACCTGCTCGGCGGGAAGTATCACGAGACGCTGCGGGCGTACGCCTACATGCCGAGTGAGGGCATCAGCGAGAACCCTGAGAAAGCGGGCGAGGTGGCGGCGCAACTGCTGGCGGAGGGGAACTCGGCCTGCAAGATCGACCCGTTCATGCCGCTGCAACCGATCCGCGACATCCCGCTCTGGCAGATCGAGCGGGCGGGGAAGATCTTCGAGAGCATCCGCCGGGCGGTCGGCAACCAGTTGGAGGTTGGGATCGGGACGCACGGTCAGATGCCGACCTACAGCGCGATCCGGGTCGCCAACTACCTGGAGCCGTACCATCCGTTCTGGTTCGAGGAGCCGGTGATGCCGGAGAACGTCGACGAGATGGCGCGGGTCGCGGCGCACACGAGCATCCCGATCGCGACCGGCGAGCGGTTGGTGACCAAGTACGAGTTTGCGCAGGTGCTGGAGAAGCAGGCGGCGCAGATCATCCAGCTCGATGTCGGTCAGTGCGGCGGGATCACCGAGGCGAAGAAGATCGCGGGCATGGCCGAAGCGCACTACGCGATGATCGCACCGCATATGTACTGCGGTCCGGTGGCGGCGATGGCGGCGATCCAGATTGACACCTGCTCACCGAACTTCCTGATCCAGGAAGCCAACTTGGGACCTCTGCACCAGAAGATCTTCAAGGAGCCGCTCGTTGTCGAGAACGGCGTGATCATCCCGCCGACGGGTCCGGGTCTGGGTGTGGAGTTCGACGAGGATGTGCTCGAAGCACATCTGGTCTCGTAGCGACCCGGCTATGCGCCGTTGCGGCTGCTGACGATTCCTTCGGCTTCGAGGCGGGCGAACTCTTCGCCCTCGATGCCGAGATCGTCGCAGAGGACTTCTCGGGTGTGTTCGGCGAGGAGCGGGGCGGCCGTCATGGGGACGTTGCTCCTTGACATCTTCGGCGCCCAGCCGAGCAGGCGGATGGGGCCCCACTCGGGGTGGTCGATGTCCTGGATGAAGTTGCGCTCGTCGAAGTGGGGGTTGTGGAAGAGGTCGTAGGTGCTGTGCGTGGCCGAGCAGGGGACGCCGGCCTCGCCGAGGATCTGCATCGCTTCCCACTTGTCGTGCTGGATTGTCCAGGCGCGGATCTCGGCTTTGAGGGCGTCGTTGTTGTCGATCCGGGCCTGTTCGTCGGCGAAGCGTGGGTCCACGACCATGTCGGGCCGGCCCATGGCAGCGCAGAAGGTGTCCCACATGCGGGTGGTGAGCGCGATGATGTAGAGGTAGTCGTCTGCGCCGTTGGAATCTGGCAACGGCTTGCAGGGGTAGAGGTCCGTGGGGCCGTTCCAGCCGTTGCCTCGGCGCTCGGCGGCGACATCGCCCCAGCTCTGGGTGCCGGCGACCGGGGTGCGGACGTAGTAGGTCATCGCCTCCTGCATCGAGATCTCGATGTGCTGGCCCTCGCCGGTGCGCAGCTTCTGCACGTAGGCGGAGGTGATGGCGAAGGCGAGCTGCATACCGGTGCCGCTGTCGCCGACGCATGCGCCGGGCCGCATCGGCGGACCGTCGGCCTCGCCGGTGACCGAGAACGCGCCGGCGGCGTTCTGGGCAACCGGGTCGAAACTCTTGAAGTTGGCGAACGGCCCGGACAGACCGAATCCCTTGAGCCGGGCGTAGATGATGCTCGGGTGGACTTCCCTGAGCGCCTCGTAGGTCAATCCCAACTTCTCCATCACGCCGGGGCCGTAGTTCTCGACGAACACGTCGTAGTGGGGCAGCATCTCAAAGAGCAGCGCCTTGCCCCGCTCGTCACGCAGGTTGATCGTGACGGAGCGCTTGTTGGCGTTCCAGTTGATGAAGTAGTGCGAGTCGATTGCGTCGCCGCTGCCCACGCCGCGGCCGGGGTCGCCGACGCCGGGCTGCTCGATCTTGACCACATCCGCGCCGTGCCACGCCAGCGCCTGTGTGCAGGACGTGCCCGCTTCGTACTGGGTCATATCGAGGACGCGGAGTCCGTCGAGAGCTGGCATCGTTGGTGTCCTTCCGAGGGGGGGCGGTGGGGGCGTGGAGATCCTCTTCATCATAGGGAAGGCGGGGGCCCTCACCCCAGCCCTCTCCCTCGGGGAGAGGGGGTCGGAGGGGAGTGGGGGAGACCGGAGTGGGGTGGGTGTCGGAGGGGAGTTTGGGCCGTGGGCGTTTGGCGGATGCCCCCCTCTGCCTTCGGCATCTCCCCCCGCCCTCAGGCGGGGGGAGAGGGGAATGGGTTGGGTGACGGTTCGGCGTTGGTGGTGTAGATGGCTTAGGTGTTGTTGCGACTGCTGACGGCTCCTTCGGCTTCGAGGCGGGCGAACTCCCTGGCGTCGAGCCCGAGGTCGTCGCAGAGGACCTGCTGGGTGTGTTCGCCGAGGAGTGGGGCGGCCTTCATGGGCACTTCCGAGGCGGACAATCTTGGCGCCCAGCCGAGCTGGCGGATTGGGCCCCACTCCGCGTGGTCGAGGTGCTGGATGAAGCCGCGTTCGTCGAGGTGCGGGTTGTGAAAGAGGTCGTAGGTGTCGTGCGTGGCCGAGCACGGGACCCCGGCCCTGGCCAGGATGTCCTGGGCTTCCCACTTGGTGTGCTGGAGCGTCCAGGAACGGATCTCGTGCTTGAGTTCTTCCTGGTGTTCGACCCTGCCTGCGTCCTCGGCGAAGCGCGGATCGACGGTCAACTCGGGTCGGTCCATGGCCGTGCACAGGGTGTCCCACATGCGCGAGGTCGTGAGGATGATGTAGACGTAGTCGTTCGCGCCGTTCGAACCCGGCGCGGGCTTGCAGGGGTAGAGGTCGGAGGCGCTGAACCCGAATCCGTTGCCGTTGCGCGGGACAACGCTCTCGCCCCAGCCCTCGGTCTGGGAGACGTAGGTGCGCATGTAGTAGGTCATCGCCTCCTGCATGGAGATCTCGATCTCCTGTCCCTCGCCGGTGCGCAGTCTCTGGATGTAGGCGGCGGCGATGGCGAAGGCCATCTGCATGCCGGTGCCGGAGTCGCCGACGGCCGCCTTGGGCATCATCGGCGGACCATCGGCCTCGCCGGTGGTCGAGAATGCGCCGGCGGCGTTCTGGGCGATCGGATCGAAACACTTGAACTGCGAGTACGGTCCTGTGAGCCCGAACCCCTTGATTCGCGCGTAGATGATGCTGGGCTGGACTTGCTTGAGCACGTCGTAGGTGAGGCCGAGCCGCTCCATCACGCCCGGCCCGTAGTTCTCGACGAAGACGTCGTAATGCGGCGCCATTTCGAGCAACAGGCCGCGGCCTCGCTCGGTGCGGAGGTCGATGGCGACCGAGCGCTTGTTGGAATTCCAGGCGATGAAGTAGGGCGAGTCGAGGTTGTCCTCGCGCGCGCCGCGCCCGGGATCGCCCTGGCCAGGCTGCTCGATCTTGACCACGTCCGCTCCCAGCCAGGCGAGCGCCTGGGTGCAGGAGGTGCCGGCTTCGTACTGGGTCATGTCGAGGATGCGGAGTCCGTCGAGGGCTGGCATCTGTTGGTCCTTTCGCTCGGAGCAGCGTCGGTGTCTGCACGATAGTGACTTGTTGGTCAGATGTTCTCAGCGCGTAGCATGTCCTTCAGACCCACCAGAGCGCAGGGATGGAGTTGATGTCATGACCACCGCAACCGTTGGGGTCGCACCAGACGCACCGCCCGAGCCGGACAGCTACGACTGGCCGGGGATCGTTGCCGGACTGCAGCGTTACCTGCGGCTGACGGCGACGCCGGTCGGGATGAAGATGTTCGAGACGATCGAGGAGATGCAGGAGGTCGAACGGATCCGCCGGCCGCAGTTCAAGCACGCGCTCGACCAGCTGGTCGCGCAGTCGCGCTGGCTGAACTTCACGCTCGGGGTGACGATGGACGACCTGATTGGGGCGCAGTGCGGCGCGCCGGTTGGGCTGCATCCGAACGAAGACGACGGGGAATGGCGGCTGCGCACGACGATGACCAATGTCTGGTTTGAGACCGACGAGGACTCGATCCTGCATCAACAGGCGATGGACGTGATGCCCTACGGCCGCTACGCCGCGTTGGCGCTTTCGCCGATCGCGACCGGGCGGCTCGATCCGCCCGACGTGGTCCTGCTCTACGGCACGCCGGGACAGATGATCATTCTGATCAATGGGCTGCAGTTCTCGGGCTTCAAGAAGTTCGAGTTCGCCTCGGTTGGTGAGTCGGCCTGCGCCGACAGCTGGGGTCGAGCGCTGCGTACCGGCGAGCCGTCGTTGAGCATTCCCTGCTACGCCGAGCGCCGTTTCGGCGGGGTTCAGGACGACGAGCTGCTGATGGCGATCCCGCCGCGCTATCTGCCCAAGCTGCTCGACGGACTGGACAAGCTCTCGCGGAATGGTCTCAGGTATCCGATTCCGCCGCTGGGGATCCAGGCGGATCCGTCGGAGTCGTTGGCGCGGTCGTACCAGGATCGGTTCTAGGCGCGATCCGAGCGTTGGCGAACAGGTATGATTCTCCGATTTCACCGGAGAGCCAAGGGCCTTGAGGACTTCCATCTCACCGGCAGTCGAGCAGGACTGAAGTCGAGGCATGTTCGACGGATCGCAGCCATCCTCGATCGGCTTGATGCAGCTCACCGCCTGTCGGACCTGGCGGCCCCCGGCTGGCGATTGCACGAGCTGAAGGGGGATCGGGCCGGCACCTGGGCGGTGAACGTTTCGCGTCATTGGCGCATCACGTTTCGAATCGACGACTCGCGAGGCTTCGATGTCTTCGACGTCTTGCTCGAGGAGTACCATTAGGTCGGTCAAGGAGGAGCGAGCATGCGTGGAAGTCCCAGACATCCTGGGGAGTCGCTGCGGGAGGACTGGATACTGCCGCTTGGCCTGACCGTGGCGCAGGCTGCCGAGCGATTGGGAATTGGAGAGGCGGAACTGCAGTCGGTGTGCGATTGCCGTTCGCCGATCACTCCTGAGTTGGCTGTGCGGATTGATCGCGTGCTCGGCGGCGGAGACGACACCTGGCTGGCGCTGCAGAGCGGCTACAGCCTGGCCATGGCGCGCGAGCGTCTGGCCGATGTGCCATTGAGCCGTTACCAAGCCGACGAGTCGGGCGGGTTGGCCGAAGTCGCCGACTGAATCCGGGCCCCATCCACCGACGACCCCCAGCGACTGTAAACGGCTTGTTGACAGGCGATTCTGGGCGCGGGTAACATTGGCTCTTGCACCCCTAGTTCAGCAGCACCCGTTTTGAGGCGGGTCGACCGGTCTGGGGATGCGCCTTTACAAGGGACATAGTGATTGAGATGCGTCCACAGCATCCCCCCGGAAATCGGCGACGGCGCCGGATTCCATCGACATCAGGGGGGCTGCGGGAAACTCTCGCGTCGGCTGGTTGCTTGCGCGGCCGGACGAGCGCGGGAGGTACGTGTGTGGTTCTGACGACATGCAGAGATGACTGCGCTGGTCGCCGATTTAACCTCTGATTGCATCAGGGGAGGGGTCGGGGACCGGAACAGCGCGGCGCGCGGCATGATTGGGGGCCTCGGGGTGTGCAACGACCCCGGGGACTGGCTCCCGGTTGATAATGCATGCGCGTGGCGTAGCGCAGGTCAAGTGACTACGGCGCACGGTGGATGCCTTGGCACTTCGAGCCGATGAAGGACGCGGTATGACTGCGATAAGCCAGGAGGAGCCGTCAAGCAGGCTGATCCCTGGATTTCCGAATGGGGCAACCCGGCGGCGGTGATGCGCCGCCACCCCAGACTGAACACATAGGTCTGGTGGAGGTAAGCGGGGGAACTGAAACATCTAAGTACCCCGAGGAGAAGAAACAATTCCGGTAGTAGCGGCGAGCGAACCCGGAGCAGCCCAAACCGATTGAGCCTAATGGAGCCCTCTCCTCAGCTCAGTCGGTGTTGTAGGGCGTTGTGTTCGCACCGAGGGTGGTGCGACAGCAGTTACAAACTGCGCGGGTAGGCGAAGGTCCCTGGAACGGGCCGCCAGAGACGGTGAGAGCCCGGTAGCCGACACCCGACGCAGCTGCTGACAGCGTTCCTGAGTACCACGCGGCACGGTGAAAGCGCGTGGGAAACTGGGGAGCCCACTTCCCAAGGCTAAATACTCGAAGTGACCGATAGCGGACCAGTACCGTGAGGGAAAGGTGAAAAGAACCCCGGGAGGGGAGTGAAACAGTTCCTGAAACCGTGTGCTTTCAAGCAGTGAGAGGCCCGTAACTGGGCTGATCGCGTGCCTATTGAAGAATGAACCGGTGAGTTACGTTTTGTGGCGAGGTTAAGGCATTTTGTGCCGCAGCCGGAGCGAAAGCGAGTCTGAACAGGGCGACGTGAGTCGCAAGACGTAGACCCGAAACCAGGTGAGCTACCCATGGGCAGGGTGAAGCGGGAGTAAAGCCCCGTGGAGGCCCGAACCTTCTTCAGTTGCAAATGGATTGGATGACCTGTGGGTAGAGGTGAAATGCCAAGCGAACCTGGCGATAGCTGGTTCTCCCCGAAATGCCTTTAGGGGCAGCGTTGCGGGAAACGACCGTGGAGGTAGGGCTCTGACTGGGTACGGGGGCGGACAGCCTACCAACCCCTATCAAACCGCGAATGCCACGGCCGAACCTGCGGCAGTGAGACTGTGGGGGATAAGCTTCATGGTCAAAAGGGAAACAGCCCAGACCGCCGGCTAAGGTCCCGAAATTTCCGCTCAGTGGGAAAGGAAGTCCAGTCGCGCAGACAACCAGGAGGTTGGCTTAGAAGCAGCCATCCTTGAAAGAGTGCGTAATAGCTCACTGGTCGAGTGATTGGGCGCCGACAATTCAACGGGGCTCAAGCGGAATACCGAAGCCGCGGATCTGGCTCTCAGTACGCTGAGGGTCAGGTGGTAGGGGAGCGTTCCGTTCGGCAGAGAAGCCGGACCCGCGAGGGCCGGTGGAGCGGACGGAAGTGAGAATGCCGGTATGAGTAGCGAAAGGCGTGTGAGAACCACGCCCACCGAATACCTCAGGGTTCCTACGGCAGGGCAATCCGCGTAGGGTTAGGCGGGCCTAAGCCGAGGCCGAAAGGCGTAGGCGATGGACAGACGGTTCATATTCCGTCCCCGCTGAATGTGTGCTTGAGCGACAGGGGCGACCCGGGTAGATAGCGTGAGCGGGCCTAATGGACATGGTCCGTCGCGCCGCGTAGGCGTCGAGCGGGGTTCAAAGACCGCTCGGTTAAGCAGAGGCGGCGCGGAAGCGGCGACGTCAGTCAAAGCGACTCGCGTGAACCCCTCGGCCAGAAAACCCTCGGTCGCGAATACATTCAGCGCCCGTACCGCACACCGACACAGGTAGGTGAGGGTAAGTACCTCCAGGTGGACGAGTGATTCCTCGCTAAGGAACTCGGCAAAATAGTTCCGTAACTTCGGGAGAAGGAACGCCTCGCGGCTGGTCCCCGACATGCTCGGGCGAACGGCCGGAGGTCGCAGTGAGCAGGCCCAGGCGACTGTTTAACAAAAACACAGGTCTCTGCGAACGCGAAAGCGGACGTATAGGGGCTGACGCCTGCCCAGTGCTGGAAGGTTAAGGGGAGGGCTTCACGGCTCGAACCGAAGCCCCAGTGAACGGCGG
>JAJDTU010000006.1 GCA_022826965.1 Dehalococcoidia bacterium
GACTCCGCTGCCCAGGTTGTAGTCGGCGCCGTCGGTGATGGTCAGAATGATGGTCTCGCCGTTGTCCGAGACCGTGTCCTCCAGGGCCGTGATTGGTATTACCACGCCTGTGAACCGCGGTGTCCCCGCCGGAATGGTGAACGTCCCGGTGCGGGCCGCGTAGTCCGGGCTGCCGGCATCGATGGTGTAGTCCACCCCGGGCGTCGCCGTACCGCCAATCGTGTAGCTGAAGGTCAGGGCGTTTGTCAGCGGCTGGCTGGTTTGGATTTCGAGATTTGATGAGGTTGAGGGTTCCGATACACCAAAAGCCGTACTGCTCCAGAACAGGTTCGGGACACTCTGCGCCTCGGCCCGCTCGGTGGGCGTCACGGCCATGAGCGCCATGCCCACAATCACCGCGAGCAGCGCCGCGACGGCCGTCAGGCGTCGCCAGGGCGCAGCGGTTTTGCGCTTCGGCCGCTCAGTCGAGGGAAATGGGGTGGGGGGGGGGCTCATCAGCCTGGTGCAAACTTTGCGAATGTCCATCTCGGGTTTCCTTCGCCAGCGCCGACATACGGTAACGGGTACTAGGGTAGCCGCTCCCCGCCGAGCGCACCATCGGTACACGGGTCTATCCCCGCGTGTGCGGGGGAACCCCTTAAGTGTTTCGCGATCCACACTGACGTGCCACAGGCCTCAAGCCAATTGGGTCGGCTAGCTCTCCTGGTCAGATGCGACGGCCGCGTTGTATCCGACCAGGTGCAGGCCGTCGGCCTCGACAATCTCCTTCGGCGGCTCGCCGAGCAATCGGAGTTGCTGTCCGCCGGGGCGGCGGGATCCCGCCATGTCATCACGATGGAACCGTTGCCTAACGTGGCATGCCATCGCATGAGAACACTCCAGATACGCTCGCGAATGCCGGTTGTCAGCCTTGGGGAGGTGTAGACCCCTGGAGCGATCTCAAGCATCACGGAGGGGAGAAATCCCCGATAGCGTGCTTCGACGTTGGCAGTGACGACGAGGGTCACGGCATCACATCCTTGCCGCCTCCTCGCGCGGCCTCAATTCCGCCTATCGAGTGGTCGCCTTCCTGCAACAAGCCTTTGAAGCGCTTGATCATGTTGGGGATCACGCGTTCGTCGCGCAGCATCCGGCCGGTCGTCCGGCGGGTGACTCGTTCAACGTTCAAGGCGGGACTGTGCAGCACCGAGCGAACGGACTCGAATGCCGCCGGCAAGAGCACGGAGCGGTACCCGGCGCTCCGGGTTCGGTCTGACCGCAGTCGCCGGTCGTGGTGGGGAAGGGGCCACGCGGCTGTGCCCTGGCGAGAACTGCAGCGCGAGCAAGGCTGGCTGATGCCGCCCACGCTGGAAGAACTGCTAGCCGAGGATCATCCGGCACGTGTCGTGGCGGCGTTCGTTGACTCCCTGACGGCGACGGAGTGGTCGGAGATCGGCATTGACCTGCGCGACAGGCGGATGCGCGCCCGTGCCTACCATCCGCGGGCGCTGCTCGGGGTCTGGCTCTACGGGTTCATGAACGGGGTCCACTCGACCCGCAAGCTGGAAGCGGCCTGCCGCGAACAGTTGCCCTATCTCTGGCTGGCCGGTGGACAGCGGCCGGACCATAACACGCTCTGGCGCTTCTGGTAGCAGCACCGGCTCGACCTCAGGTGTCTATTGGCCAAGAGCGTCCGGGCGATCGCCCGGCTCGACCTGATCGACCGCTCGGTGCAGGCGGTCGACGGAACCAAGATCGCCGTTCCCGCCTCGAGTCGCTGGACGCTGAACCGGGAGCAAGTCGGTCGCTGGGACGACCGCACGGTCCGCCTGATCGATGAACTGGCGCCCATCTACGCCCAGGGCAACGCCGAACGTCCGCAGATCGGCGTCCGACTGCGTGAGGCGCAGGAGATGCTGACCAAGCTGCGGGAGGTCTAGGGCCGGCTTGGACGTCTCGACCAAGCGCCTGGCGATCCGCTCCTGTCCCTGGCCAAGGCGTCAGCAGTTCCAAATGATTCGCATTACGCACCTACTCCACATATTCCGTAGCTAGAACCGCCGATAGAGGCTGAGGCCGGTACAGTCTCGATCACTCCGCAGTAGCGAGGAGAACGCAAACGTGACTAGCCAAGACCGTGATGCAGAGATCGGCGGACTTGTCCGCAGAAGAAGCGAGTTGAGGAGCGAGCGAGGCGACATCTACGGGTATCTGACGCGGGCAAGCGAACCACTGCAGAGCCTTAGCGTGATTTTGAGGGAATCAGAGGAGATTGGAGTCTACGAGAACGTGATTGCGATCAATCAAGGGGAATCGAATCGAATTGAGGATGTAATCTTCGAGGAGCTCAGCTTGCGCGAACGAATCCTGCGCCTGCGGGTAATCGAAGATGAACTCGCTGAGCTGGGCAATCGGCTGGGGCTCATGGGAGTCGACTAGGGCCCTGATGCCAAGGGGGTGGTCGTTCAACGACGTCAGGGTCGCCCGGGTGCCGAAGGTAGCCCGACCGTCGGAGCACCGAGCAGGTCAACTGCAAATCGCCAAGAGCTATTGACCACTTCGCCAAGGTCTTGACCAGATCGCCAGGATGGGGACCAGGTCAGCTGCCGGCCAGGGCATCGCCGCTCCTTGTAACTTCCGGTTGGTTTGAGAGCCGCTCTCACAAGCGACCGGGAGATGCGGCAGACCGGTCGCTCCCAGGGCATGAGGGCCGCCCTAGCATGGGTCGCCGCACCTCCGCAGACAGGCAGAGCCCGAACATTTGCAAGGGTCGCATGAGCCCGCACCTGGCAAGGAAGGGACGACCCATGTCGAGCGGTGCAGAGACCGAGGAGGCCGTGTTCGCCGGCATCGACGTATCGAAGGCCGTGGTCGATGTCGCCGTCCGTCCAGGAGACGAGCGCTGGCGACTCGGGCGCGACGAGGACGTACTGCGTGAGCTGGCGTCCAGACTGTCGGCGATCGATCCCGTCCGGATCGTGCTGGAGGCGTCGGGCGGGTTGGAACTGCCGTTGGTCGCCGCGCTCGCGGCCACCTCGCTACCGGTCGTGGTCGTTAATCCACGCCAGGTCCGCGACTTCGCTCGGGCGACCGTGAAGGTGGCCAAGACGGACACTCTGGACGCAGCGGTGCTGGCCTACTTCGCGGACGCCGTGCGGCCGGCCCTGCATCCCTTGCGGGACGCGGAGACCCAGACTTTGGCCGACCTGGTGGCGCGTCGCCATCAGCCGTTCACGATGCTGGTCGCCGAGAAGCATCGCCGCCGGGCGATCTAGGGCGGACGAGCACGGGTTCGCGCCATCCTCTACATGGGCGCGCTGGTCGCGGCGCGCTGCAATCCAGCGATCCGGGACTCCTATCAGCGGCTGCTCGCAGCCGGCAAGCCGAAGAAGCTGGCGCTCACCGCCTGCATGCGCAAGCTGGTTGTCATCCTCAATGCCATCGTCAAGAGCAACTCGCCGTGGCAAGCGGCTCGCGCGGCTTGACCATCAAGACAGTTTCTCTCGGATGCAGCGATCGTCCTCTGCCCGGCAGCTGACCTAGTCAAAACCTGGGCGATCTGGTCACGACCTTGGTGAAGTGGTCGATAGCTCTTGGCGATGTCGCCGAACAGTGGTCAATGGTTCCGGCGGTTTACATGCGCTGCGCCGCCAGGGCGGTCACTGACCTCAGCGGGTTGACGCAGGCGATCGGCGGTTCCATCGGAGCTGCAAGACGACTTCAAGACCTACTCAGCGACCTATCGAGACATGGTTACGGCAGGTCAAGCAACGAACACCTGTGAGTGGGGCAGAACTACCTCAGAGCTGTAAGCGCCTAGCGGCTACAGCGGCATCTGCGCCAACTGCGACATCGATATCAACGGCCTCGCCGAGGCCGATGATCCGTGGATCCTCGGCGCCAACTCGCACTACCCGGTGCGTGATCGCGGGCCGCTCGCCCCAGCAGATCAGCGGTAGAGTGCCAGCATGACTTGGTGCCCGGTCCTCCTTCACCTCTGGATCGTCTGCGTACTGCTCGCGGCCTTTGCGGCCGCGGGTTGCAGAGAAGATGAACAGCCGCGGCCCGCGCTAGAGCCGTCCGTGCCGCAAGCGCAGCCGCACGAACAACCGCAAGAGGACCCGCCTGAGCGGGCTGCGGAAGCGCAGGCTGCAGCCGAACAGGCAACGATCGGATTCTGGCAGATTGAGCCGTCCTGGACCGGACGCGACTTCATCAGCCAACTGAGTTCGACTGAAGCCGACTGCCTGGAGCAACAACTTGGTGAGAACTCTCCGGCGCTGCTCGACTTGCCCTTGGCAGGCGACGCCGGCGATCTGCTCGACGTCGGAGAGGGCGGCCCGTCCTACATGGCCAAGTGCCTGACGACGGAGCATCTGGTCTCGGCGCGGCTTTCGATGCTGGCGGTCGAAGCCGGCGGTTTGAGCGATCTGACCCGTGCTTGCATCCTCGGCCTGCTCGACGAGGAGCCGCACGTTACACAAGCGTTGGGAGAGGCTGCGGGCCCCAACGAGTCAGCTACGTGGCGAGTGCTCGCGTGCCTCAGCGAGGAGGAGGTAGTGGCGCTCGTCCCGTCCGGTGAGAGCACGGCTGACACAGAGGCACTCGCTTGCCTGATCGATGAGCTTGGCGGCACAGTTGAAGGCCAACAGATCATCGCCGTGCTCACCGAGGACGACCCGTCGGGCTAGGGTCTGACATTGTCAGCGAGCTCGACGCTGGGCGAGGCCGTCGACGCCTGCGGCATTGAGACCGACCTGATCTTCCCCGATTCAGCTGAAGGCGACGGGCAGTAGCGTCGTCACCTCGGTGGGATGCCCTCCAGACCTCGCTTGGTCAGTGATTGCTTGAACATTGCCGTCAGGATATCCGGATAGGCTGGCCTCTGGTCGGTCGTCAGCGAGCAGATGCAGTTGTGAGCGACACCGGCCGCCGCTGTGTTCGTGTCGAGCACGGAGGAGTCGACTGACCAAAGGCTGCCAACCGGCCCGCGCGCTCGACGCCCCCGAGACGATGCTCCTGCTGATAGATGAGAACGTTCCGGTGTTTTTCTTGGTACCACTACCTCTATGCCGTCATCTGCTTCGCAGGTCCCGTCACCCACGCCAAGAAGGAAGCTCCAAGGGAAGCCGCCAAATCCTTCTCCAAGAAGTCATCGTCATCGAAACCGCCCTACCGATCTCTGCCCGAAGCCCCGCCGCGGCACTTGAGACGAACCCGCTCACAACCGCCGGACCTCCAATCGCATCTCGGAGGTGCGCGGTTGAGTCAGTTGGTGTTCTTGCTGAGCAGACCTCCTCAAGCTCCCTAGGAATCGACAGAATCTAACTCTGCGATGATCGCACGGAGGCGGGGATCCAGCACCCGCTGGAATGCTGAGAGCGTTACCAAACACCACTCAAGCGTCTCTTCAACCTGATCCGGGTCATCGATCGATGCTTGCCGGAACGCCATGACTGCGCCCTTGATCCGGCCGCGACGGCGACCTGGGTCGGGGTGGAAGAACTCCGGCTCGAAGCTCAACTCCCGTGCAATCGCGGTGCTACCGCTGGCGAGCTCAGCCACGATGGACTGGTTTCGCTCCATATCCCCCGTCCTGATTTCGAGTTGGACCGCAGCCAATCCCGATGGGCGCAGGTCAACCCAGTACTTGACTCCTGGTTCGTCTACTCGACACGGAAACACTTTGGACTTGGTGACGGAGCCAAATCCGGTGGAGTCAGTGAGCTTTCGCTCCAGCGCCCGATTGGCTAGATCGTCAAAGAACTTGACCCGTCGGTTCCGTTCGTCGCTGCTCATTGAGCCTTCGAGCCCTCTTGACTTTGCCTGCCGCGACCAATCGTTCGGAAAGGCAACGGGCCGGAACTCGGGCGCTGGCGCGGAGTCGCCGATACGCACCGCCCGCACCTCGACGCCGTAAGCCTTGATTTCGTCTGTCGTCCAACGATTTAACCAGTCCAACACGGCACGGTGCTCATCACGCAGTTCGGGAGTGATCCAGATCAGCGTCCGGGCGTCACGTCCCGCCGCGTACGTCAGCAACTGACCCAGGTGGCTGTGGTCAGTCCGCTCCAGTTGGTTCTCGATCACGACCACCGCGTCGTCCGCTTCGGCCAGAATGTCGACTCGAACGGACCGACACCTGCCTCCTGCTCGATGAACTCCAAGTCCAGACCCAGTGCCGCGCTCAGCTGATCCAGGTGTTCCGCCAACCACGGTGTGATGTCACGTGCTTCATCACTCCAGACTGACCGGAGGTCAACCTCTTCGAGCCGACCGAGTTCCTGATTCACCATGTTCCAACCGCTCTGCTCGACCAGGCCTCACGACTGTCTGCAACGCTCTCGACCTAGGGCCTGTTCACAGTAGCGGCTTGTTCTGCCAGAGTGGTGTTGCGCGGCGGCGCGGCTTGGTGACCAGATGCGACTGACCGATGCCCAGTACGAGCGTGTAGCTCCATTGCTGCCGCTGCCGCGTGGCAAGCTGACGGTGCCCCAGCGTCAGGTGCTGGACGCGCTGTTCTACATCGCCAAAGCAGGCTGCACCTGGCGGGCGCTGCCGACCGAGTTCGGCCCCTGGCACACGATCTACATGCGGCTCAATCGCTGGGCCAAAGCGGGCGTCTTGGCGCGCGTGGTGAGCGAGTTGCAGCGCGACCAGTTGGCCGCGCTGGAGCTGGACGCGCTCTGCCTGGACAGCACGATCATCAAGCTGCACGCGGATGGCACCGGCGCCCTGCGAACAAGGGGCGCCAGGCGATCGGCCGTTCGCGGGGCGGGCTGAGCAGCAAGTTGCACGCGCTGGTCGCCGACGAGCGGACCGCGCTGATCATCGGGCTCACACCTGGTCAGAGCGGCGACGCGCTCGCTGGGCGCGACCTCCTGCGACGGCTCGGTCCGGTCTCAGGCGAGCCGGCCCTGGTCATGGACCGCGCCTATCACGGCGACCAGACCCGACAGCTGGCGCGCGAGCTGGGCTACCGCCCGGTGGTCCCGCCGCCCAGCTACCGCAATCCGTCCTGGTCCTACGACCGCGACCTCTACCGTCGCCGCAACGAGGTCGAGCGGTTCTTCTGCCGGCTCAAACGCTTTCGCCGGATCGCCACCCGCTACGACAAGCTCGACCTCGTCTTCCTCAGCTTCGTCCACCTCGCCATGATCTGGGACGCGCTCCAGTTACTGTGAACAGGCCCTAGGGCACGATCACCTTGGCTGCGATATGGGCCGTAGTAGCGGTAGGTTTGGCGGCCGGATCGAGGTGAGCCAAGAAGCTGACCGATGCGCAGTTCGAACGGATCGCGCCACACCTACCGCAGCCAAGCGGGCGCGCCAAGGTGGGCGAACGAAGGGTTGTGGGCGCACTGTTGTACGTGGCAAAGAAGCTTGCCGTTGGCGGGAGCTGTCCGACAGGTTCGGGAACTGGCACACGATCGACGTGCGGCGCAACCGCTGGGTGAGGTGCGGCGTGCTGGCGCGGGTGCTGGCCGAGTAGCGGCGCGAGCAGATAGGGGCGCTGGAGGGCCCGACCCTGTCTCTTGATCGTACGGTCATCGAGCTTCATCCCGACGCGACCGGCGTTCGGCGTCGGGGGCGCCAGTCGGTCGGTCGCTCGCCGAGCGGCTGGACGGCCAAACTGCACGCCCTCGTCGCTGGCGAGCGCGCCCCGCTGAGCCTTGCGCTTTCACCCGGACGGGATGGCGACGCGCCCAGGGGACGCGCACACCTGCTTCACAGTCCGTCGAGCAGGAGACCGAGCGGCTCTGCCAAGCGCGACGATTGCCAGCCTGATACGGTAGCCAACCGGAGGGAGCTGATGGTCACCGCCAAGGAACTGCCGCAGGTCGTCAATGGCCGCACCCGTTTGCCCGACATTCCGGAACGGAACCCGGACGAAAAGATGACCGCATTCGACCACGTGCACCGTGCGGGCAACGCCTATCTCATAGCCCAGTATCTGCTCGACCAAGGCGCCGAGGCCGAACGGCTGCTGGTCACCGCCGACCACTGGATCGTGCAAGACGCCGAAGACTTCCAGCGTCGCAGGCGATACCCCGACCTGATGGTCGCCTTCGATGTCGACCTTGAAGCGCACAAGGCGAACAACGGGTACATCATCGCCGAGCAAGGCAAGTCGCCGGACTTCGTCCTGGAGGTGGCCTCGCAGAGCACCGGCCGCGTTGATCTCGGACCGAAGCGCGACGATTACGAAGCGTTCGGCATCCGCGAGTACTGGCGCTTCGATGAGACCGGCGCGTTTCACGGGGCCAGGCTGGCCGGCGACCGGCTGGCGGAAGGCGGATACGAGCCAATCGAGATCGTGGCACATGACGACGGCAGCCTCCGCGGCTACAGCGCCGCACTTGATGTTGTACTGCAATGGCAGGAGGGCCGGCTCGGCTGGCTCGACCCAAGGACGAGTCGTCATATTCCCACCTTCCTCGACGAGCGCCTCCGCGCCGAGAATGCCGAGGCGAATCTCAGGCGACTTGAAGAGGAGTTGCGCGGCCTTCGCGAGGAATGACCAACCGTGGCAGAGCAACGAAGCGTCGTCGCAACAGTTGAGAGAGAGGCGCTCCGACACACTCCACTTCCTCTTGTGACCAGCCAGGCGGAAGCTCGTAGCTCGGTGACGCCTCGTCGATCAACACTTCCTGAAATCACGAACCATCGCCGATCAGCCGCAGATGCAGCGCCGCCGTTGGTGTTCAATCCTGTACTGTTCCAGCACGTTCGCCCGCTACTTCTCGCTGGCTGGCGTCGCGCGCTGGCGGAGCGTAAGCGAGCGCATCGGAGGACGGTTCAGTCGCTAGTTTGATTCGCTGATGGCCGTAGCCACGAGCCGCGGCGATACGGGCCGGTTGCGGCTGGGTAACGACGGCCGAGTCGCCGAGCCGGCAACAGATGTCAGTGCGATAGGCATGGCAGCCGACCTATACCCCAACAACGAGCAGCAGTGCAACGGGAGCACCTCGGCGACCCGCTGAACACGGACTGAGTCAGAGAGTAGCCTGCGTTCCTGACGGGAAGGAGGCAGCGCCGTGCCAATGAACGGTGAGGTGGCGCACTCGATCCGAGGGCTGTACAAGGTGTTCGCCGCCGACGACGGCGCGGGCCTGAACCTGGCCCTGGCGGGGAGAGCGAAGGACGAGATCCAGGAGGAGACCGGCGCGGTGGTCGGGCTGCGGGACATCAACATCGAGATCGCGCGCGGCGAGCTGTTCGTGGTGATGGGCCTGTCGGGCTGTGGCAAGTCGACGCTGGTGCGCTGCATCAACCGCTTGATCGAACCCTCGGCCGGACAGGTCTGGCTCAACGGGCGAGAGATCACGGCGATGAGTGAGAAGGAACTGCGGGAGGTTCGACGCGGCAACCTGGCGATGGTCTTCCAGCACTTCGGGTTGATGCCGCACCGCAACGTGCTGGACAATGTGGCGATGCCGCTGGAGGTGGCCGGGGTGGCCAGGGCGGAACGGCGCGAGCGGGCCGTGACGGCGCTTGAGCAGGTTGGGCTGGCCGACTGGACCGGGTCGATGCCCAACCAGCTCTCGGGCGGGATGAAGCAGCGCGTCGGGCTCGCCCGCGGACTGGCGATGGACACGCCGGTGCTGTTGATGGACGAGCCGTTCTCCGCCCTCGACCCGGTGATCCGCCGCGACCTGCAGGACGAGCTATTGGCCCTGCAGGAGTCGGTGCAGAAGACGATCGTTTTCATCACTCACGATCTGAACGAAGCCGTGCGGGTTGGCGACCGGATCGCGATTATGCGTGACGGCGAAGTGGTGCAGGTGGGCGCGCCCAACAACGTGGTGCTCAATCCGGCCGACGACTTCGTGCGCGAGTTCACGCAGGACGTGCGCTTGCACGGAAGGGTCACGGCGGCGTCGATCATGGATACCGGATTCGCGGCCGCGTCGGGTTCGACGTCCGTCTCGGAGTTGATCGATCGCATCGAGCGGGAGCGTCTGTCCGCCATCTGTTGCGTCGACGCGGAAGGGAGGTACCTGGGCACGGCTGATCCGGCCATCGCGCTGCGGGCACGGCACAGCGGGGCCGAGCGGATTGTGGATGTCCCGCTCTACATCGGCGACGCGGTCTGGGAAGACACGGTCCTGGACGATCTGGTTCCGGTCGGGCTGCGCGCGCAGCACCCGTTGGCCGTGCTGGACAACGAGGGCGTGCTGGTCGGCGTGATTCCGCTGGAGCGGCTGGCCCGCGCGATGGTCTCGGACGAGGCAGCCGCGTCGCTCGCGGCGGAGTAAGGGCTGTTGCGATGCAAGGCCTGCGACCCCGTTCAGGTTTGGCCGTACGCGGCGCGGCGTCGTGCTGCTCCAGGTAGGCGAAGATCTCGGTCGCACGGTCCGGATCGTGTTGCTGGCCGATGTACTCGCGGATCTTGCCGCTGATCAGATCGCCCAGCCCGCCAGCGCCCGCACTGTGCCCACCGGGAAAGACATCGCGAGCACTCGAACCGGGCGTACCGGCCGTGCAGGTTGCGACGGAAGTCGAAGCTGCCTCACCCGGCGCCAAAGGCTGGTCGGCTCAGCCCACGCTGCACAGCCCTGGCGATGCCCACTTGCGGCAAGTGCGCCTCAGCTTTCCGGAGCTGCGCGCCAGCTCCAGGGGAACGCCCTCAATCGCTGTTCGATGCGCTGCTCCGCGGCTGCCTGTTGCTCCGGTGCAGCTTCGCGCAGAGCAGGTCGTCCTGTGGATGCCGCCGATTTCTATCGCTGACGCACCTCGAAGTCTTCCCTTCTGATTAGCTCTTCCTCCCAGCCGGGAACAAGGTATTCGGGTTCCGCAGGCTATCGCGGACAGGCGGCGCAGCGGCGTTCGACCCGTTCAAGCCTAATGATCATCACCGCTTCCCCGCGTCGACACCCGGGCGATCGGCTGGATGCGCCCAGCTGTACTTGGGCCGGCGGAGGTGAACGTTCTGTCGGCCAGAATCGATCGCCGTGAGCGGCCGAACGGCAAGGCAAGGGCTGTGCGCGATCGTTGCTCAACGTTAGCCCCTCGACGTTCAAGTCCGGGCAGGCCTCCGAGCGCCGACGCATGTCCATGTTCAGGCCGGGGTACGTTCGGAGCGCGCCTCATCGCGCAGCACGCGAACCTCGTGAGCGGCTTGCTCCACGCGCCGGAACACGGCGGCGAGCTCGCCCGATAGATCGAGCGCCACCACCTCAAGTCGCTTGTGCGCATGCATCACCCGATACGACACCGGCTCCGCGTTTCCCTGGGCGTAGACCAGGAGCCCGCCGGGGAGCTCGAGCGCCGTCGCGTAGGCCAGGAGTTGGTAGAGGTCGGAGCTGGGAACAGACGAGCCGGGCAGGCTCTTGTACTTGGCGTCGCCGACGAACGTGCAAATCGGACCGTCCCACCAGGACAGGTCGGGCCGGAGACGCAGCTTGCTGTCCTCGGCCAGCCAGATCTCTGGAATCTCCCGATCTGAACGCAACGTCCGCTCGGATGCCCCGAGCCTGTCGCGTAAGGCGGCGGTCAGAAACTCCTGGAACAGCTGGTTCATGTCGATCAGGAATCCCGAGGCGCGGACGCCGCCGCGGCCCGACTCGAAGGCGCCATGGCGCAGCACCAGGCGGGCCAGCCCGACCACGCCGCGGTAGTGGTCATTGAGACGGTCAAAGCGCACGGGGGGCACCTGGTTCGGTCTGAACTCGACCGCCGTCACCTGCTCCAACATCGCTGCGATCCAGCTCAACTGTCGGCGCGCCTCGTCGGAGCGCAGACGCATCGATCCAAGCCGGGCGACCGCTGCCCGCACCAGTTGGTTTTCGATGATGTCGTCTGTGAACTCGTCGAATTGGACTTCGACCGGCAGACCGGCGCCGAGCCGTCGGCGGAGTTGCTCGTCGAGCCGGATGCGACCGCGAATAGTCCGCAGCGCCTGTTCCTCCGTCCGGTAGCCGTGCATCAGCCCCTGGCCGAAGGCGCGCCGCGCCGCCGAGGCGAGCGCTAGCGCGAGCGCGTCCGGCAGCGATTGGCGCTCGGCGAAGTCGAAGGGTCGTTGTGCCTGGGGCCGGAACAAACCCATGACGTACGCGGCGAGTGAGAGCAACTGAGGCACGCCGATCTTCGGCTCGATCATGATCGAAAGGTCGCCGATCTCGACGGCGCCGACGGTCGAGCCAGCGGTGAGCCGAAACACGCGCCCTTCGCTCGCGACCGGCTCAATCGACAGCTCGAGCGCCGGCGCGTGTTCAAGCAGCAACTCAAGCTGGGTTGCCGAGAGCACCGACTCCGTCGACGCGTGCTCCTGCAAGTTGAGCTGGGTCGTCATTCCAGGTCGTCGGAGGCCGGACCCGTCGACTCGTCTGGCCGTGGATGGTCCGGTTCGGTCGCCGCGCGTTTCGCGGCCTCGCGCCGAAGCTGGTCGAGCTTGAACTCCGCTACCCGCTCGGGATCGCCGAAGAGCCGTTCCTCCAGGTACGGGACAACGCTGTATGTCCAGGTCCGCTCGACTGCTTGCTCGTCAAGGTTCGGCTTCATGAAGTGGCTGGGTCCGATCGCCGCGTGGCGATCGTCGCTCAACCGCTCGTTGGCCAGGTCGACGATGTCTGCAACCCAGTGCATCTGCGTCGGGCCGGTCCGCTCCAGCCAGCGGCGCAGCAGGCCCTGAATCGGATACCGGTCCGGATGGAACTCCACGAAATGGAAGCGGCGGCGCAAGGCCAGATCGACCAGCGCAATCGAGCGGTCGGCGGTGTTCATCGTGCCGATGACGTAGAGGTTGTCAGGTAACGAGAAGCGCACGCCGGAATCGCCCGCGTACTGCAGCCGGATCTCATGCTCGCGGTACTCCAGCAGAAAGTAGAGCTCGCCCAGCACCTTGGCCAGGTTGCCGCGATTGAGTTCATCGATGACCAGGACATACTTGGCCTCGGGCTCGGCGCGCGCCGCTTCAGCGGCCAGCAGCAGCGGACCGTTCCGCAGTTCGAAGGCCGGCTGTCCCTGCACCAGCGCCGGACGGTAGCCCTGGACGAAGTCTTCGTAGGCGTACGACGGGTGGAACTGGACGGTGGTCACGCGGTGGTCAGCCGCGGCGAGGCACCGCGCCAGTTGCTGCGCGACGAAGGTCTTGCCGGTGCCGGGCGGCCCGTGCAGGACGAGTTGGCGCTTGTCGTCGAGCAGCACCTCGAGTTCTTCCAGGAAGTCGACTGGCAAGTGCAGTCGTTCAGCCAATGCGTCGAGGCTGTCGCCGTCCTCAAGCTTGACGTCGGGCTCATCGTCGTCGGGGGCCTGATCACCAAGGTCAGACGGGGTGCTCGAAGCCGCTCGACGCTGGCGGCGGCCCCGGACGGCGGGATCCCACCGCTTACGGAGTCCCCGGTCGTCGTAGAAGTTCAGCCACTCACCACTGCGCCCGTCCTCAAGCCCAGCGCGAATCACCGCCAGCGCCCGGTCGGGATCCTCCTCCGCTCCGTTGAGCGACCCGGCGAAGGCGCAGACGATCATCTGCTTGTGCCGCAGACTGACGATCGACTCAAAGCTGTCCGGGTGCACCAGGTGCAGCAGGGCCTGCCGCTGCAACCCGCCGCGGTCGGGATACTCGGCGAGCAGCCGGCTGCTCGGTTGAACGGCCAGCAAGAACTGCCTGAACGCCCACGGATCGGAGAGCAGTCGCTCTTGCCGGGTGGACGTGAGTTGCTTCCACTGCTCGGCGAACTCGATGATCACCGCCAGTTGCCACGGGCGCTGCCGATGGAACGCCGGACCCGGACCGGCTATGCCGGGGACGAGGCCATCGATCAACTCCACCGGGATCACCACCGAATCGGGCGACCAGCTGAGCACTTCCTCCACGCGCTGACGCTGGGTTGCACCGTTCTGCGTCGCGACGATCAAGAAGTGGACATAGAGCGTTTCGGCCATCAGTTGGACCAAGGGCGGAGGAGCGCCGCGGAGCTGCCGCTCCAGCTTCTCCAGATAGGACGGCCCGTGCCGCTCGTCCGGCTGATCCAGAAAGCGCGCCCGCAGCTCGCGCAGCCAGCGCTCGCTCCAGATCTCCCGGCCTGGCGTGAAGAGCGATTCGTCGCGTTGCAGGCACTGGCCGACCCACAGAGCAGCCGCTGCGTAGACTCGTTCCGCGTCTGGTTTTCGGGACCCCATGTGCGTTCCGTCGCTTCGGTGGGTTGCGTCGCTGTCGCGATGATATCGGCTATCGACGCGATCTAGCAGCGCGGGAGATCGGCTTCAGCAGCGGCACGGGGCTGGAGGGCTGAGCCGGGTCTGAGTCATTGGCGAGGCTGCAGCTCAAGGGATACTGATGGCGGTTCCACAGCCGGCCAGCGACGCTCTTCACCTGCGCCGGACCTCCAGGCTCACCTAGCCGGGCGCTCCTCCCCGCCTGTCCGCTCTCATGGCCGCCGCCTCGCCAAGGACCCGTATGCCATTGGCAAGCGAACCATCTTGACTGCTTGCTCGGGACAACGGCGTTCTGCGTCCTCCTCGTCGTCATCGTCTCCCGCCGCTCCGACTCGCCACGCATTGAAGATCTATTTTGGCTATCGATGTTGCACATCTCTCATGCTGCCAGCCCTTCCTGCTTGATCAACCCGCTTGAACCTGGCGCCTTGTGCAGCTTGTTGTCGTCGCACGCCATCGCACACCGTCCTCTAACCAGACCGACTTCTTCGACAGCCGGTTACTCCAGACAGATGTAACGCGCACCGGCGCTCAGCATTCCCCAGCCGGGCGGGTCGCTATCGAGTAAGACGATTTCCGCCACGGCCGCAACGACCGAACGATCGTGGCCGTGTCGAGTCCGAGTGAACAGCACAATTCGCTTCTGCTCAAACCAGCGGTACTCGTAATCCAACCAGCTGAATCCGTCGCCCTGGTCGAGGAACTCTACCAGCGCCTCCGGCCACTCGCTCTCCGCCGTGAGGCCATGCGCGATGATCGCGCCGTCTGCATGGGTCTCGGAGACTTCCTCGCCGCACAGGTTCCCGTATCTCAAGCTGTTCAGATGCGGAAAGTACAGCAGTCGAATGGCTAGCGTTCCATCCAACTCAGCAGGAGGCTCGTACTCTTGCTCCGACAACCGCGTCCGCGGCTCGGCCTGATCATTGACCGATGCCTGCCCTTCCGTTGGGCCAGGCGCAACGCTCCCCCGTTTGTCGCAGTAGGTATCTCGTCACGGCAACCCACCCCGAGGGGCGATGCCGTAGCCAGCAGCGCGACCAACCCAGACAACCAGATTGACGAGGGAGCCCTCCATCCCACTTCGATGTCGCTTTCTTTCGGATAGCGGTTTGGTTGATTCGCATCCGTGTGGCACACCCACAGGAGTCCCGAGGGAACGATACCCCGTACCGCTCGGCGGCGAGCTGAGAGCCGTGATTCCAGGTGCGATGAAGAGGTCGACTGGAACGGTTCGGGAAACGACCGGCTATCGCAGTTCACTCTCAGCTAACGCAAATGCTCAACCCGGCGGGCAAGCGCTTGCGTTCCGCGCACCGGAGCGACAGAGTCAACGCAGAGAGTGTTGGGAACGGTCGATGTCGCCGGTCTGCGGACGGCCAACGCACGTAACAGCCCCCAACGGCATTTCGCGCCTAGCGGTTCTGTCGCTGTCTGTGTTGCTGTGCTGGGCCGGGCTCTGCGGCTTGCTCGCACCGAGCGGCCTGAGCGCCCAGGAGCCGGTGCGCGAGTATCATTTCGAGGGTCGGGCGGAGGTTGACGGCGCGCCCGCGCCGCAGGGCACGCTGGTTCAGATCCGAGTCGCTAACGCGGTGATTGCGAGCGGTCGGGTCAGCGATGAGCAGGGCGGCTGGTCGCTTCGTGTCAACGCCGCCTTGCTTAAGCAAGGCGTATGCGACGCGATCTTCTATGTCGGTGGCGAGCGCGCCCAGCGTCAATGGAACCGCTGCACGGTCAACATCGTCCTGGAAGTCGAACACCTGGATCCGCCGGATGAACCGACCGGCGATCCGCCGACTGATCCGCCGGATGAACCGACTGGCGACCCGAAAACCGATCCGCCGCACGTACCGACCTACGATCCACCCGACGAATCGACCAGCGACTCACCGATCCGTCCGGGCTCACCACCCAGAACGGGAACGGGAGGCCTGGGCTCGGAGCAAGGCAACGTAGTGCCTTGGTACCTGGTCTTCGGCGCGTTCTTGGGAGTCTTGGCAGGTTCGACCGTGCTCGTCTTGCGACGCTGGAGGTGAGTTCATCGAGATGCGGAACGGCACTTGTGGCAGCACTCGTCTCTCTGGTGGGTGCGACGGCGACGTTGGTAGGTGCTAGGAATGCGGCTCGCGCTGCTGTCTCGCTTAACACCGCAGCGGTCGAGAAATTCGTCGAGCACGGGATGGGACGCCCGTTCAGGTGTTGACGCTCATTACCAGTCCGGCGCTTGCCCTTAGCTGCGATCGCGAACCGGCATCCTCCCAGACCAAGCAATCCGAGTGGCTTGCCTCGACGCTCGCGGCTCTCCGGCGCACTGGAGAGGGTGGGTGGTGCGGCGCCCACTCCGGCAATTGGCCTATTGCGACTCGCCGCTGAGCGCGCACTGGCGAGAACCACGCTCGCTTGCCGGTCCGAGGCTGGATTCCCTAACTGTGAGTCAGCCTCGTGAGTGACCGTCTCAACTGCCGGGATTCAGCGTTCCCGACCACGGGATCAACCGCCCAGTTGACGTCGGTCATCGCTTCGTCACTTCCGTGCGCCGGGCATGGCAACATTTGAGTACCGTGACCCGCACATGCGGACCTCGTAGACATCCTCGCTTCCGTGCATTGTGGTGTAGCCGTTCGCCCCGCCGCATTGCGCCAAGGATAGAGGGATGTAGCGACACGTAGTGGCCCGGCGCATCCTCAAGCTCGCCGCCCGCGCCGTCTGGTCCGCCCTCCGAATCCAGCGAGCCAAGGGCCGATCGCCTCGCCGATAGGGTCGGGTCGTCAACCCCAAAGCGAAGCCCCCGGTCTTTCTCGGGGAACTGCTAACCTTCACCGCATGGCTGATTGATACAGCCCGGCTCTGCCCCGGCGTCGGAGTCCCACGTCTGAGACCCGTCGGCCATCTCGCGTAGGCGCCAAGCTGGGTGTTCTCGCTGGCCAGGCTACCCCGCGGACAAGCCAACGTATCGAGCGCTGCGGCGCATCTACTACGACTATGCGAACGACACCGATCGCCGCGGCCTCGCAGCATCGTTGAGCGATACCGCGTCGGATCCAACACCGCCTAGATAGTTGGAACAATGTCGTTTTCTACAGGGAACGCGCGACGGATGGTGCTGTTCGCGACCATCGCCTTCCGCGGCCTGGTCGTACGCCTAAGGCCTGTTGACATTCACGAGCAAGCGTGTGGGAACCACGCCCGCAAATCGCCCACGCAAGTCCATCGAGAGCGATAACCGATAGCAGTGAAAGACTGCGGGCGGGTTCCGTTTGGCAGCTTACCCGCGGATCCGTTCATGCCCCCGACTGCAAGTCGTGTCCACATGAGCGCAGACAGTTCGGCACAGGCGAAACAGAAGCGCCATACTGCCCCCCCACACACGTGACGGATGCGGCTGAAGATGCGTTGACGGAGAGGAAGTTGTCTGCCGAGTCCCCCTTCTCGGCCTATCAGGCGGGTCGGTCATGTGTGGCAACAGACCAAATCCGTGCCTGAAGAGGGCGACCATCAGCGACGCAGTATCTGTTGACGTGTTCGCAACGTTCCTCGGCGGAGAAGCAATCGCCCTTGTCATCTGCTTCGTGCTGGGGATTATCTGCTCCATACCGGCGTCTGTCAGACCTTGATGTCTTTAGCGCCACCAATCGCAAACAACGCATCAGGCGGCCTGGCTCGCCAATGAGTCGGCCGTTGACCGAGGTGATGCGCGGAGGCGGGAATTGAGAACGGTCGGCCAACAGCTTGATGAAGTGTCGCCGGGTGAGGCTGGGGTTCATCGATTTAGTGGAACTCAATGAGTCGTCACGACATCTGCTTGACTTCATTCAGAGAACAGCTTGCGAGTTCCACGACCGAAGAGAGACAACGATCGCCCGGAGCCAGCGCGAGATCCACTGCACTCGCCCAGGCGAGCGACGCCGAAGGGATTGCGCGGCTGAAACTCCGCCGCGCGTGGGGCCTGTCGGCATGTTGAGCCTTCGCGCTGTTGGCGTTTCTTGTACTCCCGCAGCCCGCTCCCGATTACTCGAACGTTGCCGCGTCCGCTCCGAGCCACTTGCGGATGAGCTGGTTCAGAGTTCCGTCGGCCTTCATCGAGTCGAGCGCGTCGTTGAAGGTGTCCAAGAGGTCACTGCCGGTGCGGATGCCGATTCCAAGGCCCTGGTCAAGCCGCAACGACGGGCCGACGGCCTCGAGCTGCCCAGCATGCTCGGCAAGCTTCGCGACACCGTAGCCGTGGTCCACGAGCACGGCGTCCACGTCGCCGGCAAGGACGGCTGAGGCCGCGTCGACCGCTCCTTCTAGCCGTGTGAACGCGATGCCTTGCTCCGTCAGGTAGTCGGAGAAGATGGTGTTGGCCGTGGTGCCCAGCGTTCCTTCCAACGCCTCGTCACCAGCGCCCGTCCGTGCCAGATACATGGAAGGCCGCGGCGGATAGTAGGGGCCCGCGAAGTCAATCAACTCGTCGCGTTCGGCGGTGATGCTCATGCCGGCAATGATGACATCGAACTGGTCTTCGATCAGCTGGGGAATGAGCGTTTCCCACTCGTGCAGGATCCACTCGCACTGCAGGCCAGCGCGCTGGCACAGTTCGTCGCCAATATCGCGTTCGAGTCCGTCAATCTCGCCGTCGTCGTTGATGAAGTCGAAGGGGTGATAGTCGCCCACGGTGGCGATGACCACCGTGTCGGAGCCCTTGCACGACAGGAGCAGCGGCAGAAGTGCCACCGTGAAGAACAGGGCAACGAGTGGCCTCAGCATGTAGTCTCCGGCGAGCGACAGAGGACCGCTTGACTGCTAATGATACGGCGCGACGGTTCAGGAGCTCTGCGGGACCGGGAAGCGCGAGTGCAGTCCGCCGCCTCAGATCAGCGCCGCCACTCGGCGATGTTCCAGAGCTCGCTGTCCCAGGCGTTGAACCGGACGCCCTTGAGCGAGTCGAGATGAGCGGAGACCGCGCCGCGGCTGACCAGTGGAATCTGCACGTAGCTGCGTACGAGCAGGTCATTGAGCTGCTTGACGAGCGCCTCGCGCTCGGCGCCGAGCGGCAGACCGGGCAGCTCGGCGAACGCGAGATCGTACTCGGGGTTGCAGGCGCGGGCAACGTTGCCGCCCACCCATAGCGTCTCGCCCACAGCGATCTGGTTGCATCGCTGATCGGCGAGGTGGCGCTCTGGTTCAATTCCACCGCCTGTCGTGAACATCTGCACATCCGCGAAGAAGCGTCGGTAGGAGGCGTCGGCGTGCTCGATCGGATCGCCGCCGAAGTACACGCTGGCGTCAAAATCGAGCAGCTCCGTCGCGATTCCAAGCTCACGCCACCAGTCCCTGACCAGCGCCTGCGTCGCCTGACGAATCGCATTGGTCGAGGTGACGAAGCTGACCCGCAGGGACACGCCCTGATACTCCCGGATGCCGTCGCCGTCAGCGTCGACAATCCCATGCTCATCGAGTAGACGCTGGGCGCCGGCAACATCCTGCGCCAGGCACTCATTGTTCGCGCCTGACGTATAGTGCGGCGGTCCCGCAACCAGGTCGCACTCGGGCCGTCCGGCAAAGCCGTACAGCTCCGCGATCTGGCCGCGGTCGATCGCCATCGACATCGCCTGGCGCAGCGGCAGGAGGCTGAGGAATGGGTGAGGGTTCGTTCCGTCGAGGTATTCGGAGCGGTCCTCGCCCAGCGAAGGATCCGAGTTGGCTTGATTGAGCACGAGCCGCTCGACCAGGTCGGCGAAGGTGGACACCACACGGCCGCGCCCGTTCGCTTCCAGTTCAGCGAGCAGCAACGGCTCGATCTGCAAGTTCCAGGCGTAGTCCGCCTCGCCGCGACCGAGCACGGCGCGCGCGGCCGCTTCGGCGCTGCCGCCACCCCGCAGGATCACCTGATCGAAGTAGGGCCGGTCGCCCCGATAGTGCGGATTGCGCTCGTAGATCGCCTCGCTGTCGGCGGCGAACGAGACGATTCGGTAGGGTCCGGTGCCGAGCGGCGACTGATTCTGATCGACACAGTCGACGGCGGCTGCGCCAACACAGTCCTCGAACTGTGAACGGCTGATGATTGGCTGGCTGCCGCCCACGAAGGCACGATAGGGGTACGGTGTGGGCGACTCAAAGTGGATGCGCACTGTGTGTTCGTCGAGCGCCTCCACGGAGCGGATGCCGGCGAAGGCCTCCGCAGCGGTGCAACCTGTCTCCGTATCACTGCAGTAACGCCAGGTGAAAACCACGTCGGCGGCGGTCAGATCGCTGCCGTCCGACCACTTCACGTCTTGTTGCAGACTCCAAGTAATGGAGCGCAGGTCGGCGGCGACTCCACCGTTGTCGAGCGTCGGAATCGTCTCGGCCAGGGCGGGTACGAGCACACCGTCCGGGTCGTAGTGAGCGAGCGGCTCGAGAGTGATCGCGCCAGCGTCTCGATCTTTGGTCCCACCCGACAGATACGGTCCCGGCAGCGTGGGCGCTTGCCAGTAGAGGATGGTCAGCGTCCGCTCATCTCCGCCGCAGGAGAGCAGCAGCCAAACCGCGAACAGCGGCAAGACCACTATGAGCGCCAGTCGCCGCATCCGGCTGCTGCAGGATGGGTGATCGATCATCCTGTCCAGAATATCCGGCTCAGAGTCGATGGAGGCGAACGCACCTGCGGTCGCTCAGGCAGGCCGCGGACTGCGAGATGCGGGAGCCGCGCTTATGTACCTGCCGGACCAGCGAGCACAATCGGCTCTCCCAACGCGGCCAGTCCCATCGATTGCCGCAACTCGCCCGTCTTCCAGGCCATGACGTTGCCGCCGGTCAGGTCGCGGTAGAGCCGCTCGATCGGGGCGCCCTTGACGAACGCGTGGGCGCCGGTGATCGAGATGCCCAGTTTCGCGACCTCTTCCGCCATTCGGCGGAGGTGGTGCGTGACACGGACCTGCATGCGCAGGAACGCCTGGCGGTCGCTGTACGGCGTCTCCACCTGCTCAAGCGCGTGCGCCAACATCACCTCGCCAGAGCCGATCCAGCCATCCATCTCGCCGAGCTCCATCTGCGCCCAGGCCTGTTTGTCGCGAGTCTCCGTCGATCCACCGAGTGGGGTGCCGGCGACCGCCAGGTAGCCCCGGCGCTTGCGCAGATAGGCGACGGTCTCGTCGAACATCGCCTTGGCGTTGCCGAGCCAGATGGCGAGAATGCCGAGCGCGGGATAGGCGCGCCGCTGCCATTGCGCCATCGGCATCATCTGCTGTCCCACCTCGATCAACGACACCGGCATGACGAAGCAATCCGCTCGTGGAACACGCAGATCTTCGATCACGATGTCGTTCGAGGCGGTCGAGCGCAGTCCCATCGCGTTCCAGTTGCCACGATTGGTGACCGCTGGGTCGCTCAGTTCAGGGAAGGCGATCATGAGCTCATTCTCGGGCTCTTTCTCGATCAGGCCGCCGACAAAGGCGAAGCGGGCGTTGTCCGATCCCGATCCGAAGCCGCCACGGCCGGAGATGATCAGATCGCTGCCGTCCTCGACCCCGCGGAAGCCGGTGGTGGCGTTGTCGAGCTCGCGCGAGGGCACGCTGCCGGGACCGCAGATCCAGTCTCCCGAGGCGCAGGCCCGCAGGACTTGATCGCGCCGGGGAAAGGCCGGCAGCGCGTTTGCGAATGCGGCGATCAGCAGGTGCATGTTGACCACGACCGCTGTCGAGGCATCGCCATAGGCAATCTCCTCGATCACCTTCAGCAGCGTCGCCCCGCTCGCCTCGAGCCCACCGAATGCCTCTGGCAGCAGCAAGCCGGGAATGCCCAACTCGGAGAGCCCCACGTAGTTTTCGCGTGGCAGCATGCCGCTCGCATCCGCTTCTTCAGCGCGCTCGCGAAACGGCCCGCGAGCAAGTTCACGAACTTGCTCGATCAACTGGTTCGACTGTTCTGGATTCATGGCCCACCCTGATCATGGCGCACGACGCGATCTGCGTTGCCAGGATGAGCGTATCAAGGGGCAGACGAGACGTTCGTTGCCGCGTCCAAGAACTGTCAGGAGAGCGGCAGAAATTGTGCCAACAGCTCCTCAGGCGCTCGCGAGTCGGACCTGGTCGTATGCGTTGCGATCACACCGTCGGGACGGACCACGACGGCCTCAGACTCCGCATACGGAGTGTTCGCGGCGTGCCGCATCTGCTCGATGCGAATGGGGAAGCCGCGCTGACGGTAGCCGTTGACCGCTGACTGCCAGCCGTCGTGATCGCCGTGACAGAGCATGACCACATAGTCGGTGCCGAACCAGTCGAGTGTGGAGACCTTGCGGTGCGGATCGAGCCAGGCGTGCGGCGCGCGGCGTCCGCCGCGCACGACCGGGATGAAGTCGCGGTGCTCGTTCTCAACGTAGGGCGGCGGGTCGTGGTCGACCTGGCAGAGGTCGGACTGGTACTCGTAGCCCATGATCATGCCCTCGTAGCTGCCGTACTGGTGGCAATTGATCTCGGCCTGGGCCATGTCGCCGCCGCTCCGGTACGCCTGCCCGATCGCCCCGGCCAGGTTGGCGTTTTCGATGCTCAGCTGTACGCGACGCTCAGCGATCAGGCGGTGCTCCTGCTCGTAGGTGTCGAGCAGCGAGGTGGGCGAGTGTCCCAGTATGACGTAGGCGAGCTTCCAGCAGAGGTTGTGTGCGCCCGAGAATCCGGTGTTGCTGCCCATCCCGCCGGTGGGAATGAAGGCGTGGGCGGCGTCGCCCGCGAGAAAGACGCGGCCATTGGAGAAATGCTCGGACAGTCCGGCGATGAAGTTCCAGGGGCGGATGCTGACCACCTCGAGGTCGAGCTCCGATTCGTCCACGCCGACGGCCTCGACGATGTAGTCGTGCGCCTCTTGCATGGTCAGGTCGCCGCGATTGGGGTCCCAACCTGGGAGCTGGACGCGCCAGCGCGTGGCGCCGTCCATCGGCTGATAGACGCCCATGCCGTAAGAGGTGAAGATGAACATCAGGCCGCCCATGCGGTTGCCGACCCAGCGCGAGAGGTCGGCGTGGAAGAGGATGTCCTGGAGATAGAAGTTGAAGCTGTTTTCGTCCAGCGGGCAGCCGATCTGGTCTCGGGTGGCGCTGTGCACGCCGTCGGCGGCGATCACGTACTGGGCGCGGATCGGCTCGCCATCACCGGTCTCGCGATCGATCAGGGTGGCCGAGCAACCGTCAGCGTCCTGCGTGAGGTCTTCGGCGCTCGTGTAGAAGCGGACGTCGGCCGGCGCTTGCTCCCGCGCCGCCTGCCAGAGCGTTTCCTCGATCATGTCCTGCGCACCCATCACGGGGATGCTGGGGCTGTACTCGGCTGGCGCCATCTGGAACGACTCGGTCGGTACGGACGCGACATCCTTGCCGGCGAGGCTCTCGATCCAGCGATTTTGCCGGGTCCAGAGATCGCCGATGCCGGTCGCTTCGACATCGTGATGCACGCCGAAGCGCCGCAGCAGCTCCAGCGTTCGGCGGTCGTAGAGCCGGGCACGCGGATGGTCGCTCGTGTGCGGTCGCCGGTCAACGAGGATGTGCTCGACTCCGAGGCTGGACAGCAAGAGCGACGACGTCAACCCGATGAGACTACCGCCGATCACCAAGACCTGAGTCTCACGCATCGCACGCCATCCAATCGCCTCGACCGTCAAGCCTACCCAATGTGAGGCGCGCTCGGGTTGGATCGCCTACTCACCGAGTACCTCGGCGGCGCGCCGTGCGGCGCTACGCAGGCGGTGATTCTGATATGCGCCCCAGAGAATCATCGCCGGCGGGACCACGACGATGGCGGCGATCAGCGCGTAGGCGATCGTGATCGCGGTGACCAGACCGAACTGCTGGAACGGCGTCAAGGTGGAGAAGACGAGCACGCCGAATCCGAGCGCCGTGGTCAGCGCCGAGCCGAGCAGCGCGGAACCAGTCGTGCCCAGCGTCGTCCGAGCGGCCTGCTCCGGATCCCCGGTATGCAGGAACTCCTCCTCGTAGCGATGAATGATGTGGATCGTGTAGTCGACGCCGATGCCGATCGAGAGCGCCGTGATCAGCGCCGTGATTACGTTGTACGGAATCCCGGCCAGCGACATCGTGCCGAGCACGCAGGCGAGCACCAGCACGATCGGAAATACGGCGATGAAGCCGAGCTCGGGCCGTCCGTCGGCAATCCAGAAGAAGAGCGTGAGGATGACCAGCGCGGCGATCACCGTGGTCGCGATCGCGGCGGTCTGACTACCGGTCATCGCGGCCACGACTTCAAGGCCGATGATCTCGCCCGAGGTGGCTGTCAGTTCCGCGTCGTCGCCGTACCAGAGCGCATCGATGTCTTCCACCATCCGACCGGCGCGCTCCTGGTCGCGTGTCAGCGCGTCGAAGCGAATCAGCATCGTGTCGATTCCGTCAGGATCGTCGACCAGGACCTGGCCGAAGGCGACGGGGTCGAGCTCCTTGACGCGGTCGATGATCGACTGCACGTCCTCGGGGTCGAGGCGGAACTGGTTGGCCGCAGCCGCCATCTCGGCGAGCTCGGCGTCGTAGCGGTCCTCCGGCGTGCCGTCGTCCGTCACCCAGTCGCTGAAGAGGACTCCAAACGAGGATGAAATTCCGCCGACCACGCCTTCGGGACGACGGAGATCATCGTCGAAGGCGCCGGTGAAATCGAAGATGTTGCGGAGCGTGCGGTCGTCGGTGAGCTCAGCCTCGATCACCACCTGCACGGCGTCGGTCGAGCCGCCGAAGGCGGCGTCGAGCGTCTCGACGTCGCGGACGCCATCGCTGCCGCGCGGCAGGAAGTCGCGCGAGTCAAACTCGGTGCTGATGTCGGTCGCGGCGACACCCAGGATCACCGTAATCACGGCGATCACGATGAGAAACGGAGCCGGGCGTCGGGCGAGCAGTCCGCCGAGCGCTTCAACCGCCGGTCCGACGCCGGGGATCGCCCCCGAGACCGGCTTCGCTTCGCCGAGCCTGCCGCTGTCCTCGCGACGGCCGTCGATCAGCGCTCTCGCCGAAGAGAGCAGCGCCAACATCACGATCAAGCCGGCAGCGACTCCGACAGCCGCGACGATACCGAAGTCGCCATTGGCGGGAATCGGCGAGGAGACGTTGGTGAGGAAGGAGACAATCGTCGTCACAGCCGCGAGCGAGAGCGGTAAGAGCACGGAGCGCAGGCCGATTCTCGCCGCTGAGCGGGCCCTCGCGCCCTCGCTGCGCGATTCGCGATAGAGGCCAATGGTCTGGATTGCGTAGTCGACGACGAGGCCGATCAGCATCACCGGGACCCTCGTCGTCATCGTATTGGGCGCGCCGATCAGGCCGAGTCCGTTGGGCCCCAGCCACCCTTACGCGCCGATCACCCAGACGATCGTGAGAATCAGGCCGATCACCGACAGGGCCAGGTCGAGCAGCGAGCGGGTGAAGGCCAGGATCAGCAGCCCGATCACCGCCAGCGCGATGATCATGATGATCGCCATCTGGGCGCCGGTGGCGCGTTCGGTCTCTTCTGCGGTGGTCGCCTCGGAGAGTCCGCTGCCCTCGAGCGGACCCGGCGTGTCGACCGCGATGGCGCGGATCAGCAGCTGGGCTTCCTCAAGCGTCTCTTCGTCGTCGACCTTGTCGCCGTCCCGATCGCCATCCTGGAAGAGGCGCACGTTGGCGATCGCGACGATCGTGCCGTCGACGTCGGCGCTGATCAGTCGATCCAGCGGCAACGCCGCCGCCGCGGCATCGATCTGCGGCTGCGAGAGCGAAGCGAAGTCGTTGGTCTCGAGCGCGATCCCGAGCGGGATGGTCGGTGAGACCACGCCGCCGGGCACGAGGAACGGCGCCACCAGGGAGTCGGTCACGACCGAGTCAATGACCTGCTGAATCTGCGCCAGGCCGTCCGGCGTGAGCGCCTCGCCTCGAAACAGCAACGTGACGGAGATCGTGTCCTGTGAGCTGCCGAAGAGGTTCTCGATCGTCTCGGTGGCGACGGTGACGTCGCTGTCTTCGGGCAGGAAGACGGAGTTGTCGGCCTGGTCGGCCATCTGCGTGATGCCCGCGCCCAGGAACACCGTGACCGCAAGCAAGGCAACGAGCGTGAGCACAGGTTTGACCGTGAACAACCAGCTGAGACCGTCCAGGACTCCCGACATGTCGGGCTCCCTTTGTCACAACTCCAAGAGCAGGAGGCTGCACTGTCGGCAGACTTGGCCGCTCAGCTTAATCCGTCTGTCTGCTTCGCGGCCACATCAGTTAGTACGCTGAGGAACAACCGGCAAGCGCTGCGGCCGCTCAGGAGATCAAGATGGCAACTCCCTTCGACACCCCGCCACAATCCCTGGACGAGGTCAACATCACCTCGCCCGACGGCTACGCCTTGAGCGGATACCCGCACTCGCACTGGGCGTACCTGCGTCAGCACGCGCCGGTGTTTCGCTACCAGGCGAGCGACGAGGAACTCGACCCGTTCTGGGCGATCACGAAGTGGGAGGATGTCCAGCGCATCTCCCGCGATCCGCAGACGTTCTCCAACCAGACTGACATCATCCTGCGGCTCGACCAGCTCGCGGAGGGCGGCGCCGCGCCGCAAACGCACCATCTGCTGGACATGGATCCGCCCGAACACGCGCAGTACCGAGCGCTCGTCAACCGGCGCTTCACGACGCGCGGATTGCGCAATCTCGAGGACCGCATCGATGAGGTCGCCGCCGGCGTCGTCGATCAGGCTGCGCGCAAGATCGTCGACGAGGTCGCCCGGCGCGGTGAGTGCGAGGTCGTCGCGGAGATTTCGAACCTCTTGCCGCTGGTCACCATCTGCGAATTGCTCGGTGTGCCCCGCGAGCGGCAAGGGGACATGATCCAGTGGGTCAACGAGATGGTTGGCTCAGGCGATCCCGAATACCAGCGCGGCCGCACCCAGCAGGAGACGTTGGCCGCGGCGTCGCAGGCGTTGCTCGGCTTCTTCATGCAGCTGTCGCAGCAGAAGCGGAAGCAACCGACCGACGACCTGCTCACGACCCTGGTGCAGTCGGAGATCGATGGCGCACCGCTGAGCCCGCTCGATCTCCTCTCCTATTGCTACCTGTTGATCATCGCCGGTAACGAAACGACCCGAAACACGATCTCGGGCGGCCTCATGGCCCTGATCGAGCATCCGGAGCAGATGGCGTTGCTGCGCTCGGACCGATCACTCATGGATACCGCGGTAGAGGAGATCCTGCGCTGGGTCTCACCGGTGATTCACTTTGCCCGGGTCGTGACCGAAGACGTCGAAGTCGGCGGCCAGCTGATTCCCGCGGGAGAGAAGGCGGTCATGTTCTACCCCTCGGCGAATCGGGATGAGGACATCTTCGACGATCCCTTCAGGTTCGACATCACCCGCACGCCGAACGAGCATCTCGCCTTTGGCGGGTTTGGCGAGCACTACTGCCTCGGCGCCAACCTGGCCCGCTTGCAGCTGCGGACCATGTTCGGGCACATCCTCGATCGATTGGATGAGATCGAGCTGAACGGCGACATCGAACGACTACGCTCCGGCTTCGTCGGTGGGGTCAAGCGTCTGCCGATTCGCTACCTCGCTGACGGCTAACGGCGATTGCCGCACCGCTCTCCGCTCCAATCTGCTCGGGAATCATCCGGACGTCTCAGCAACATCTCAGTTTGGCGGATCCCGTTCCTGCATGCGTTCCAGCGCTTCGCGTAGCTCACGAACTTCGTGCCTGAGCGCGACAGAGTCCCTGTGCTCGGGTTCGCCGTGTCTTGTGAGCATCGAAGCGAGATTGGCCGTGAGTGCGGCGAATAATCCGATGCCGCCCAGCATGAGCACGTAGGCCAGCGCGCGACCTGCTGGCGTGACCGGCACGACATCGCCGTAGCCCACCGTCGTCACGGTGGCAACCGACCACCACAAGGCGTCGCCAAACGAGTCAATCTGGGAACCGTGCCCTTGCTCGAGCGTGGTCACGATCGTCGCCATCAGCAGGACGAGTCCAACCGCGTAGGCAGCCAGAAAGTCGACATGCGCGAAGCGGACTCGACGACCGTAGGCGTGAGAACCGACCAGGAGGATGAGTGGGACCCTGAGCGGGCGGGCGACGGGCGCCAGCGCGGCCAGTAGATCGAACCAGTTGCGCCGCAGATATCGTGCTCGCTGCGGCGCGACCGCGATCCTGACGGCCAGCTCCACCACGAAGATCGCCCAAGACACGCCGTACAGCGCGATCGCGGTCGAACGCGACACCGGACCAGAATCCCACACGAAGATCCCAGCGATCAGCGGAACCATCGCCGCCGAGAGGATCATCAGCGGCACTTCAGTCGCACGCTCGATCTTGCCAAGCAACAGGCAGCGGCGTTCGAGCGATGCGGAAGTGATTTCCTCGTGCTTCATTAAGCCCATAATGATCATCAGCCCGCGGGGCGGCGCGCCATTTGAGTCGCAGCCGCAGAGAACATCGCCTGGTGAGAACGATCGCTACTGTCTCGATGGCAGTGAGACCATCGTGCCATCGACGCCTAGCGTGATCTGTCCGCTGAAGGCGTCGCTGGTACCCCGAAGAAACTGCCGTTCGAGCGCGGGCAGCAACAGCAACGGGGCGATGTGGTAAAGCAGCAACTGTCCGACGCCCGCTTCCGCCGCCGTCTCGGCAGCTTCCTCCGGCGTGGTGTGGTAGGAGATGATGTCGCGGGCGCCTTGCGCCGCCCGATCGTTCCCGGCAGCCTCAGCTGCGTTGGCAATCCATTCGGTCAAGCGGAAGTCGAGCGCTTCATGCACGAGCAGGTCAACTCCGCGGGCGTAGCCAATCAGATTGGCGGACTTGGTCGTGTCACCGCTGATCACGATCGAGCGGTCGCGATAATCGATTCGATAGCCCACGGCCTCGGCAACGGGTTCGTGCGAGACCAAGAAGGCACGGACCCGGACGCCGTCGTCAGTCTCAATGATCGTCTGCGACTCGCCCTCCCGCGGGAGCGGAAACGGCACCGGGTCGAGACCGCCGCCGCTCGCCGGCGTGAAGTCAGGCCCGTGGTGCGCGACGCGGTAACCGATATCGGCCGCGTAGGCGCGATTGAATCCGTCGGTCACCTCGCTGACCACCGGCGGGCCGTGCACGGGCAACGGATGCTCAGCTCCGGAATTGACCCAACGCAGGATGCCGAGCTCACCGAGTCCGTCGATGTGGTCGGAGTGGACATGGGTGAGGAAGACGGCCTCGACGCGTCCGATGTTCACGCCGAAGCGGGTGAGGTTTCGCGCCCCGTTGGTGCCGGCGTCGAACACGTACAGGTGGCGGCCCGCCTGAATCGCCACACAGGGACCGGAACGCCTGATGTCGGCTAGCGGGCTGCCCGCGCCGCAGAGCAGCAGGTGGAGGCCATCTGGCAGATCGCCAAGGGCGTCGCGGGTCATCGCGGCCGCGACGGCTCGTTCGACCACCCGCTTGGTCATCCGCTCGGGCAACAGCGACGCGAGCCTGGACGCCAACAGCCGCGCAATCATGGCCGGGGCGATTCGCCTCATGCTGCTCTCCTGCGTGCGAACCAGGCCAACTCTCGTTTCGCCGGATACGCGCGCACTGCACCTCGTCCGATCGAGCTTCGGAGGTCCAGCCCGCCCTCGGCACGCCAAGGTTACCAGTAGGGACGGGCATCGGCGTACGGATGAGCAAGGATCCTCCAGGTCAGGACACGCCGATCTGTTGTAGCCAAGCACTGCGCTCCGATGAACATGGCCTCCTTGAGGGCCGCCATATCCGTCAGCACTGAGAGGCGACACGGGCCGTATGAGCCGATGAAGTCTGCCACTGTGTATCCGGGGACCCTCCAACTGAAGCGACAACCGGCCCGCGACCCGATCGGTCGACCTCCCGTCTCTTGGTCGGTCGAATCTGCCCCCGCTCGTTATCCTTGGGTTCGGTCTCATAGCACTGCCACCCTCTGCGCAACGCGAATCACACAATCGAGTTCGGCCGCGCGGTTGGTGGCCGGGAACGTGGCCGCTGACAACCGTACCGGCGCCCATGTCACGCCGCACCTCTAAGCCAGCGCTGAAGCGCCCGCCTGGCGAAGATCCCGGCCAATCGCCGATTCCGGCGGTAATCGAGCGGGGCGACGAACATCACTGCCGCGCCGAGAGGCGGCTACACGCTAAACGTCGTCGTGTAGCCGACCGCGCCGGCACCGCCCCGCCGCTGAGCACCTTTAATCCCAGCCCAAGCTGCATCGTTCTCAATATCGAGGGGGAAGACCAACCGTCGCGCGGGCTGCACCAAGGACGCTCGTAGAGCGCTCACTCTCGGCACGTCCGGCTCGTCTGGTGGGCTAGACGACGGGACCCGTCGTGGACTCTGGACTGCACTCGACTCGAAATCGCGATTCTCAGCGACACGTTCAGGATGCTGTCTGGTTCCTCTCTCGTGGCCGACCCCGTGATGGTCTTGCCACTGCGCATGCTGGTGTGTCTCGCCTTGCACAGCAGAACAGTCAGTCTCTGTCCCGTGAATGGGCGGCTCTGGCCATGACCCCTGGAGAGCTGCAGCTCAGTCGGCATGCTTGGTGCTGAGGGCGTACTCCCTGAGGCCCACGATGACAGAACGTCGGGCTGCGAATGGCCGCGTCCGATCCGAAGAAATCGACGTTCGCAGCTACTCCCCCTCGATGCATTCGAGCGCCATCCTGGTGGGTAGCCAGCCGGCCCAGACCTCCTCCGACGCGCGCGCCTCGGCCGCCGTGTACGCTGTCAGATTCGGATCCTCGACATCGCCGAAGGCGATCAGAACCCTCTTCCAGTTCTCGCCGTAGTTGGGCGGGTTGCCCCGGTTCGCGTCGTAGTAGTAGCGGACGGTGCTGAGCAGGACATCCGAGACGCAGGCCGACACCTCCGATGGCGGGTCATTGTCCGCCACCGCGACCGTCGCCGCGCCCTGCGTCGCCGAGACGGTGTAGTCCGCGCTGGGGGACAACGCGACCGTGATGGAGCCGTCCGACTCGTCCACGGAGTCGTCAGTGGTAGTGACCGTAAACGTCGCCGTGCCGCTGGGGCCGAGCACGACGGTCCGCGGGCCGACGCTCACGCCGAAGTCGCCGCTCTGCGTCACCGCGACCACGACATCGGCGTTGGCCGACGGCGCCGGATTCGCGGTAATCGTGAAGCTGGCGATGCCGCCCTCGGTGATGTCGCCGCCGGCGACGATGCTGATCTCGCGGAAATCGACCTCCCCGTCCTGCGACTGGCCGAAGGAATCCAGCAGCGGCGCGCCAGGGACCGGATCGATGATCGTCACCGTGATCGTGTCGTTGCGTCCCGCGAAGGCCGCCACGGCGTTGTTCTGGCAGAGCTCGCCTGGACGCTCCTCGCAGGCAACGACATCGTACCGCCGCTCCCCGCTCCTGCTGCCCTGCTTCGCGCTCAGCGAGAAGGTCCCCGGGGTCTGCAGCGTCGGAGCGGTCACGATCCTAGGATGATCGTATTCGCTCGGAAGAGCCTGCGTGGCTGCTCCGTAGTGGTGCTGGAGGATGCCAAAGGCCAGCTCCCCGGCAATACCTGCGCGCAGGTACAGCGGCAGGATGAGGCGTTCGCCTTCCTGCTTCAGCACCCCGTCCAGGACGCTCACCGTGTGCGAGGCATCGCCGGTGAAGCTCACGTCTGATCGCTCGCGGATGTCATCGGGAGACCGGCTGTACGACGGGTCGTTTTCACCGCACACCTCGACCGTGAAATCGATCGTTCCGGGGGCCCAATGAGAGAAGCCCTGGTGCCCGGACTCGGACGTTCCGTGCACCTTGCCCGTGAACTCGACGACGACCCGCCTGGCGCCGACTTCGGTGAACCCGATGATCGGTCTCGAGGTGTTCGCACCGGACAGCGTCGCGCCCGCGGGATTCCCCGCCAGCGCCACCTCGTAGTGCGTGCCGGGCTGCGCGTCGCCGTCGAGACACAGCGGGATCACGCCCTCGCCCCTGGTGAAGAACCGTCCCAGCTCGATCGTCAACCGCGTCGCGCCGTTGTACTCGCTGATGCGCGTGTCGGCGTCACTCCCGGCCCCTGCGGGGATGCCGCTCACGGTGACGGCGCCCGTCGTGGCGTCGTCATCCTTCACGACGACGTCCACCTCGGACGTGACGCCGTCGAAGCCTCCGCCCCGGGCGGCAAGCCGGATCACGGTCTTGCGCTCGTTGTTCGAATCGTCGCGGCCATCATCGTCCACGGCGGTGACCGTGACCGTCTGGGGGTCCATCCAGGTGCTCGGGGTGAAGGTCAGCGTGGCCGGTTGCAGCGTGACCATTGGCTCCTGCCCGGCCGGAGCCTGCACGGTCATCGTGACCGTGACAGCGGACTCGGGCCGACTGGCCAGCCGCACCATGTACTCGGCCTTGTGGTCTTCCGTGCCAGCCGTCTCCGGGTCATCGGTCTCCCGGACCTCGACCGACTGCGTGTCCAGGACCAACAGGCCGTCGACCCTGTCGTCGTCGGTGACGGTGACCTCGGGGCCGGCGAGGGTGACCGCGGGCAGGCCGCCGCCGCTGATGCGGTGGCTGATCCGCGTGACGCGCTCGCCGCCGGCGTTGAGGAAGCGGTCGTCGACGCCCGTTACCGTGACGGTCTGCGGCGTCGCGTAGTTGGCGGGGGTGAAGACGAGCCGGGCCGGCGACACCGTCGCCACGCCCGAGTCTGCGCTGGAGATGTCGACCAGCACATCGCTCGCGGGCGCGGAGCTCAGCGCGATGGTGTACGTATCCTGGCCGCGGTTCTCCGGCATCTCCAGCGCTGTCCTGCTGACGTCGAGCACCATGTCCCGCACGGTCACGGTGACCGACTCGGCCGTGACGTCGGCGTAGCCGCCGCCGCTCACGGTGTGCGTGATGGCGACGCTGCCGCTCGACGCCGAACCGCCGGCCCACGTCACGGTGACCGTCTGCGGGACGTTCCAGTTGGCCTCGGCGAAGACCAGCGTCGAGCGGTCCACGGTGGCCCTGCTCGCGTCGCCGCTGGACACGCCGATGCTGACCTTTCCCTCGGGCGGGCTGCCGAGCACGACGGTGTAGCCGGCGCCGGCCGCCTCGCCCGACCTGGCCACGGTGAGCTGCGTGGGCTTGACCGTGACAGACGGGTCGGCATCCGGCGCGCCGGTGCGCTCGGACCACAGGCTTCCGACGCCCCACTCGTTCAGCGCCCGCACCCGGTATTGCGGGTTCTCGCCGGGGCTGCGGTCGAGGAAGAGGGCGCCCTTGATGTTGTCGCCGGCGGTCGTTGTCCCGTCGGTGTTGGTGCGCTCGACCTGGTAGCCCACGACGGGCCAGAGGTTGAGGTACTCGGCCTCGCTCCAGAGGACGAGCGTGCCCGCCGACGTGCCAATCGTCTCGACCGACTGCGGCGTGCCCGGATCACCCTCACCCGTGCCTGGCAGCGCAACAATCTCGGCGGTGTTGTTCTCCTCGAGGTAATCGAAGTAGTTGGTGGATTGCCAGCTGTGCCCGGCGCCTTCGCAGGTGAACTGGTCGAACGGCGTCACCGCCACGTCATCGATGCCATTGATGCAGACCGAGTAGTCGCCCACCTGGGAGATGGACGCGGTAATGGGTTCGGCCGCCGCGCCCGACGGTGCGATCAGTGTCAGCGTGGGAAATTCCGTCCGATATCCAAAGACGATGCCGTGATTGATCGGCATCTGTCCGAGCGTCCACGTAGCGTCACACAGCCCACTCGTACACACCCCAACCTGATACGTGCCGAAGTAGCCGTCCTCCTCCAAGATGTGGCGCGACCCTTCCGGGACGCCGGTCAGCTCGACCACGACCATCGGCGCATCGTCGGGACCGTTGTGCTTGGCGACGATGGTATAGGCACTCTCATCCTCGCTCACCAGCGGACTCTGTCCGCCATCCCGCACCTCCAGCTCCGAGATCGGCCCGACGTGGAAGGTGTAGGTGGCGGTGTCCGTGGACAAGTCGCTCTCGCGCTCCGCGCTGATCGTCTTTCGAATTCGGTATGTCCCAAGGTTATCGAATTCAATCATCGCAGGCAACTCAGGCAATTTATCGTAAGGATCGGTAGAGAGGCGAGAGGCTCCATCCAGCCAGGCGAAACTCGCCTTGTTGTTTACATGGATCCGAAACATGCTAGACATGCCGTCTGCATCGGCCACCTCAAATTTGCGCTTCCTATCGTAACCAAGGTCTTCCGCGACCTTCCAGTTGTACGCTATCTTGACGCCATCAATGTTAGTAACTGAATCATCATGGCC
>JAJDTU010000012.1:0-65000 GCA_022826965.1 Dehalococcoidia bacterium
GATGGAGCGGTTGATTGAACGGCAGTCCGAGCGGCCTGTACGCTGGGGAGGCTGGAGACCTGCGTGGGGATATAGCTCAGCTGGGAGAGCGCGTCGTTCGCAACGACGAGGCCGGGGGTTCGAGTCCCCCTATCTCCACCAACGCCCGTTCGCACTTCTCGAGTTCGCACCCAACGTCCCGGTTGATCAGCGTCGCCACTCGGCGATGTTCCAGAGTTCGCTATCCCACGCGTTGAATCGGATCCCCTTGAGCGTGTTCAAGTGTGCTGACACGACTCCACGACTGACCAGTGGAATCTGCACATAGCTGCGCACGAGGATGTCATTCAGCCGTTTGACCGCCGCCTCGCGCTCAGCACCGATCGGCAGCGACGGCAGTTCCTGGAAGGCCGCGTCGTAGGCGGGGTCACAGGCCCTGGCGATGTTTGCCCCGGCCCATCGGTTGTCCCTGCCTGCGATCTGGCTGCAGAGCTGTTCGGACAGGTGGATCTGCGGCTCGATGCCGCCGCCCGTGGTGTACATCTGCGCGTCCGCAAAGAAGCGCCGATACGACGCCTCAGCATGCTCAATCGGATCGCCGCCGAAGTACACGCTGGCCTCGAAATCGACCAGCTCCGTCTCGATTCCGATCTGCCGCCACCATCGGCTCACAAGCGCCTGCGTCTCCTGGCGAATGGCGTTCGTCGAGGTCATGTACACGATGCGCAGCGGCGCGCCTTGGTACTCACGGATGCCGTCGCCATCGCTGTCGACGACATTGTGGTGATCCAGCAGGGCATTGGCGCCGTCGATGTCCTGCGTGAGGCATTCGCCGTTCCGACCCGATACGTAGTGGGCCGGACCGGCGACCAGGTCGCACTTGGACCGACCCGCGAACCCGTACAGGTCTGCGATCTGACCTCGGTCGACGGCCATCGACATTGCCTGCCGAATCGGCTGGTAGGTCAGGAACGGATGTGAGTTGGCGCCGTCGAGATACTCCGAGCGGTCATCGCCGAGCGCCGGATCGGGGTTGGTTTGATTCAAGACGATGCGCTCGACGAGGTCGGAGAAGGCCGAGACGACGGTGCCGTGTCCGTGGTCTTCCAGCTCGACGAGCAGGCCCGGTTCGACCTGCAGGTTCCAGGCATAGTCCGCCTCCCCACGCTCGAGCACGGCCCGTGCTGCCGCCTCGGCTTCCCCGCCGCCCTTGAGCACCACCCTGTTGAAGTAGGGCTTCTCGCCTCGATAGTGCGGATTCCGCTCGTAGACCGCCTCCTGATCGGCGACGAAGGAGACGATTCGATAGGGACCGGTTCCGAGCGGCGCCGTGTTCTCGTCGACGCAATCGCTGGCTGCCGCTCCGACACAGTCTTTGAATTGCTCGCCGCTGATGATCGGCGAACCCGCGCCGACGAATGCCAGGTACGGATACGGCGTCGGCGAATCAAAGTTGATCCGGACCGTGCGCTCGTCGAGCGCTTCCACAGATGACACGCCGACGAAGATGTCGCGGGCGGTGCAGCCCGTCTCTTCATCCGTGCAGTACCGCCAGGTGAAGACCACGTCTTCGGCGGTCATGTCGCTGCCGTCCGACCACTTCAGCCCGTCTTGCAGCTTCCAGGTAATCGAGCGCAGGTCGCCGGCGACGCCGCCATTCTCGACGGTCGGGATCTCCTGAGCGAGGGCGGGTACCAGCGAGCCGTCCGGATCGTAGTGGGCGAGCGGCTCAAGCGTGATCGCTCCCGCGTCACGATCCTTGAACCCGCCAGAAAGGTACGGGCCCGGCAGGGTTGGCGCCTGCCAATAGAGGATCGTGAGCACGCGTTGCTCGCCACCGCAGGCGCCAAGTGTGGCTAGAACGAGGAGCGGCAGCAGGGCAACAGAGAATCGACGCATAGCGAGTCTCACCAGTGACGAGTACGTTTCCATGTTCAGGAGCCTAACGACGGTTGAGTACGGCGGTCCCGACTAAGTGACGCGGTGTGCCGCGAACTTAGATGGAACCGACCGCAACGCACGCTAGCCTACTCAGTGAAGCCAATGAGTGACCTACTGCATCGTCACGCTGCTCCTCGACGAGATACACCTGTGGTAAATCACCAATCATGAATCAGATACTTGAACGACTCAGCCGCCTCGTAACGGCCCGACCGTGGGTCACGCTGGGCGTGCTTCTGATCATCACCGTAGTGCTGGCCGCCGGTGCCGGCCGGCGCGTCCCGATCGTCGATGGCACCGACGTCGCACTGTTGCCCCAGGACGGAGCACTCGCCACTGCGATCGGAGAAATCAGCGACAGCTTTGAACAAACCGGAGATGTGAGGCTCGTCACGCTGATCTTCCGAGGAGACGCACTCGCTCCTGAGGGACTGTCTCAGATGAGCGCTCTGCTCGACAAGATTGCCACCGACCCGGCGATTCAGCCGCTGCTGACGCCGACCGATGCAATCGTGTCGCCTTCGTATCTGCTCCAGGCAGCGCTGGGAGTTGATTCCTTTGATGCGGTCACAGCGGCGGAAATCGACGCGGTTCGCCGCGCGCCGGAGGTTGCACCGATCATCAACGCGTTGACGGGCACCGATACGGACGGGACGTTCGTCTCAATCGCCACGGTGCATCTGCGTAACACACAGGACGAGCGAACCGCAGACGCCGAGCGGCACATCAATCAGTTGGCTACAGAGGACAGCGGTCCGCTGAGCGTCAGCAGTGTATCGCCGATCGTCGTGGAGGATGAGTACAAGCAGGCGACCGAGGACGGGATGGCGCCGCTGATTGGCATCGCACTGTTGCTGATCGCCGTGTTGATTGTGCTGTTTCTGCGGACGCTCTCGGACCTGGTGCTGGCGCTTGTCGGGCTGCTGATCTCACTGATTTGGGTGATCGGTCTGGAGGGATGGCTCGGACCGGATGCGCTGGGAGTCGTTGGGCCGCCAAATGCGCTGACCGCGTTGGTTCCGATCATCATCATCGGCTTGACGGTCGACTATGCCATCCAGGTGATATCGAACTATCGAGAACAGCGAGGCGGCGGCGCGCCGGTGTTGGAAGCGGTGCGTTCGGGGCTGCGGAACGTGGCGATCCCGCTCATGCTCGCAGCGGTGACGACGATGGTCAGTTTGTTGGCGAATCTGTTCTCGCCGGTCGAGATCGTCGGCGACTTCGGGGTCGTTGCCGCGTTCGGCGTGGGCATGAGCCTGATCGTGATGCTGACGCTGGTTCCGGCAGGACGCACGATCGTCGACCGACGGCGCGAAGCCAAGGGCACGCTGGGGCCACAACGATTGATTGCGCAGGCGATTCCGGGGATCGAGCGTGCAGCCGGGTTCCTCGGAACCAACGTTGCGCTGAGGCCGGCGCCGTTCGTATTGGTCGTGCTGGCTGTGACGATCGGCCTGGGTGTTGCCGCGACCGATCTGGAGTCGGAGTTCAGTATTCGCGACATCCTTCCGCGTGGAGGCACCGTGTTGGAAGACTGGGACACGCTCGATGCGGCGATCGGCGGCCCCACCGAACTGACTACCGTCCTGATCAAGGCGGAGGCGACCGAGACGCGAACGCTGCTCAACCTGCGGGACCTTGCGGAGGCGTTCGCGGATGAGGAACGTCGACCCGAGTTCGCGGCCGGGCCGATACAGACGTCCTACGAGTTGCTGATTCGCGATTGGGTGACGGACAGCGGAGAGCCGGGCGACAAGTACGACCCGAGGCTGGCCGCGATGTTCCGGGACGCTTCGGCGGGCCTGCAGCTCGACGCTGCGCAGATGCAGCACCTTCTGGACGAGCTTGAATCGGTGGATCCGCAACTCTCGCATGCGCTCGTCAACGATCCCACCGGCCTAGACACGATCCTGGTTCAGTTCGCGACGATGTCCGGCGACAGCGTGGGGGCGAGGCAGGTCCAGGCGGAACTGGAGGCGCTCTGGATCGGCACCGACGGAGCGCTCACGGCGACATCCGAGAGCATCATCGGCGTGACGATCACCGACTCGATTACGGAACGACAGACCGAGGCGATCAGCATCACGATTGCGGCGGCGCTGGGCATTCTCGCCATCTTCTTCTGGGTCACCCACCGCCAGCCGGCGCTGGCGCTCGTGGCCGTCGTGCCGATCGTGTTCGTCCTGATCTGGGTGCTGGGCACGATGGCGCTGCTGGGCATCCCCTACTCGCTAATCACCTCGATCATCACCGCGCTCTCGATCGGCATCGGCGTCGATTACACCATCCATCTGATCCATCGTTACCGGGAGGAATTCACGCGGCTGCGCGATCCGGAGCAGGCCGCGATTCGAACGCTCTCCACCACCGGCTCAGCGCTGCTGGGCTCGGCGATGACAACGGCGCTCGGTCTCGGGGTGCTGATCGCCTCCCCGCTGCTGGCCTCACAACAGTTCGGCATCACCGCGGCGATCACGATCGCCTACTCGCTGATTGTCTCCATCCTCGTCGTGCCCCCAGCGATGACGGTCTGGGGCGCATACCAGAACATGCGGCTCCGTTCGACGATGCAGCGGATGTGGGATGAACTGGACGAGGCAATCGACGACATCCAGGAGCGCCACGAGCGGGAATCGACCCCCTCCTGAGCGCCGGTTGCGATCTCCCTAGTGGAGGACCTCGCTAGTGGAGCACAGGGCAACCAAGGGCGGGCGCCGATCCGTTCGGTGCCTCCGCTGCCGGGATCTCGCGCCGTTGCCCGGCGATGTGGAACTTCACCTTGTTGCTGATTGACAGCGATGGGAACGGGCTGATGCGTAGCTTGGCATTCGTTGGCCGGACTTCCACGTCGTAGTAGTACGCAACCATCAGCAGATCGACAGCCATCTGCAGTTCCACCCATCGGTTGCCCAGACAGGTGTGTGTGCCCAATCCGAACGGTGCGTAACCGAGCGTGCGATGCTCGTCGCGGCCCGGCAGATAGCGATCGATGTCGAATGTGTGCGGGTCGGGGAACACATCGCTCATGTAATGCGCGGCGGTCTGCACGACCAGCACCCGAGCGCTCAATGGGAGTTCGTAGTTCTCGACGACGCAGCTGTTCATGACGTTCCGGAGCGAGCCGGGTACGACCGGGTACATCCGCAGGCACTCCAGGACAAAGCGTCGAGTGACATCAATGTCTGGACCCTGGAAGACCTCGGCGTCGGGATCGCCGTCGGCAAAGATCGCGTCGGCTTCGGCCTGAATCCTCTTGTACAGATCCGGCTGTGACGCCATCGCGTAGAGCGCGAACCCGATCGTGTCGCCCAGGTACATGCTGGCCAGCAGCGGGGCCGAGAGCGCGAACTTCAAGCTCGACTCCGGCAGCAGCTGCGGATCATTCGCGTGCAGGCTGAGCAAGTCGTCGACGATGTCGCGTGGGGCATCGACCCGCTGGGCCGGGGTATGGGCCCGTTGCACTCGCTCGAGCATCGCCTCGATGCTCTTGGCGCGTTGCTTGATCGCCGGGGTCCGCAACAAGAACTTGGGCATCACCTTGGCCACGCGCGTGTTCAGCGCGCGCTCTTTGTACGCGATCAGGTCCTCAATGATGTCCTGCGATTCAACGCTAGCCAGGAGCGGTGAGATCTGTGCATTGGTCATCAGCCGCGACATGGTCTTCGCGGGCATCGCGTCTCCGACGTTCCATTCGGCGAGATGCGACCGCATGCGCCGGTACAGCTCCTCCAACTGGCTCTCCAGTCGGGCCCGGGACAACCCCGGTTGCATCGCCTTGCGCATGCGAAAGTGGTCGGAACTGTCCAGTGATGGGATGATCCCGTGAGCGCCGTATTCCTCCTCGAGTTCGTTGAGGTACTTGGTCGAGGTCAGGAATCGTCGGCCCTCGCGCTGAGCCCAGCGGTTGGCCTCCAGGCCCGTGAGGAAGATCGTCGGCTCCTGGAACGGCGGGGCCAATTGGAACACCGGCCCGTACTCTTCGGCCAGACTGGCGAACAGCGCCGGGACATTGCCTGTCCGGGCATGTGGATTGAACAGCAGGCGAAACAGGTTGACTTTCGGAATCGACCTGGTCAGCGCGGATTGTCGAACCAGGGGGCTGGTCAGATTCTGGGAAACGGCGTCGGAGATCGATCGGCCCAGCAGATCGAGATGGGCGACGAACTCGACACGTTCGTCATCCTTGGGCTCGAGCTGGAAGATGAAGCGCAGCACATCGCAAGTGTTGAGGAGCGAAATCAGGATCGCGTCCCGCGGATCGGGAATCTCGTCCTCGAATATGACGCGCGCGATGCGTGATCTGACGAATCCGGCAGCGGTGATTGCCCCGGTCTCGCCGACCTGGTCCGACTGCCCCGCTGAGTGGCTCAACGTCCAGAACTCGCCCTCGTGATGCTCGAGGATGTCCATCTCTGCGAGGCGGTCGAGGGCAACGTCGATGAAGGTGTCGGCCCGAGGAGCGAGGAACTCGACCCAGTACTGAGCGTCGTGCTGGACCGGCTCGGCCACGATGGCTTCCAGGATCGGGTCCAATGCCGCATGGCCCGTTGGCTCTGAGTCGAGCAGTTGCAGTGAGTCCATATCCGTGTCGATGCGACCGATTAGAGAAAGCTCCGCCAGCCCGGCGCCGACCATGGCGCAGTTGAGGTTCCAGCCGCGGACCTGCCGAAAGTAGCCGCTCTCCTCGTTGAGCAGCATCAGCACCAGCTCTTGCGGCATGCTGAGCTGTGGTGCCGACAATGCGGGAGCAGCAGTAGTCATGAGTCTTGCTCCTTGCGGTTGGTCACGGCTGGTGAGGCCGATAGCAACGCATACCCGATTGATCCAGTCTAGATCGCCTGCCTGACGAAGAAATTTCTGTCACGCTATCGGAAAGGTAGATGAGTTGACGGATAACAAGTGCCGGGCGATACGTTGCCTGCCATAGAGTGTCGGTACCAACTGTGTTGTCAACTCTAGCCTCCTATGTTGGCTTCAGCAGGAGCCGATTATGGCGCAGCGAATGGTCGATAGCGAAAGCTCCCTGTTGCCCTCACCGTTCCCCGAGGGCTGGTACTTCGTGACGACCCGGCGGGACCTCCGCAAGTCCGAGGTCATCGAGAAGCAATGGATGGGCGAAGACATCGTCGTCTGGTGTGACGACGCTGGCGCCGTCTGTGTCGCCGAGGCGTACTGCCCTCACCTTGGCTCGCACCTCGGACCGGATTCGGGAGGTCAGGTGTGTGAGGGCCGGCTGGTCTGCCCGTTCCACGGTTACGAGTTCGACGCGACCGGCCAGTGCGTCGCCACGCCATTTGCGGCGCCGCCGCGCTCGGCGCGATTGAGGACCTTCCAGACCAGGGAAATCTGCGGCATGATCTTCGCCTGGTGGGGCATCGCCGGCCGAGAACCGCAATGGCAATTGCCGGCTGAGGAACCCGATCAGGCCGGCTGGAGCGGCATCAAACTCCACACCATGCGTTTCCCGGGCCATCCTCAGGAGACGACCGAGAACGCGGTCGATATCGCGCATCTGCGGTACGTCCACGGCTATCACAATGTCGACGGCGACTACCCAGTCCTGGTCGACGGGCCGCGCCTGGAAAGCCAGTTCGACTTCAGCAGAGCGCAGTCGATCGCAGGGATTGGCAGCATCACATTGAATGCCAGCGCCCGCGCAGGGGTCTTCGGTTTGGGCTACTCCTTTGTTGAGGGTCACGAACACTCGATTGGTATGGACTTCCGTCTGTGGGTGCTCTCAACACCGGTCGATGGCAGACTGGTCGAGCTGACGCTGGCCGGGCAGATCGGCGAGATGCGAGATCCCAAACGACCGGTCATCGGCTTGCGCTTCCTGCCCACCGGGCTGCGCGCGCCGCTGATGAACCGGATCTTCGGAGCATTTCAGAAGGTCGACGTGCAGCAGGATGTCGTGATCTGGAGCCGCAAGCGCTATCAGCCGAGGCCCCGCCTCTGCCGCTCCGACGGCGAGATCATGACGTATCGCGGCTATTGCCGGCAGTTCTATCCCGCCCAGGAAGACGTTCTGCAGTTGCCGACGGAACAGGTGACCGCCGCACGTCTGGCAGGACGCTAGGTATGGCCCGGCGGGTGGCGATTGTCGGCGGCGGGGTCGCGGGCCTCGGCGCGGCCTGGGCCCTGCACCAGCATCCCGATCGGTTTGAGTTCCGCTTGTTCGAAGCCAACGACCGGCTGGGGGGCAACGCGGTCACCATCGATATGCCGCAGTCAGACGGCAGCCGGATACCGTTCGACATTTCCGTCACGGCCTGCATCCCCTCGGTCTATCACCACATCACGCTGCTGTTGGAACGCTTCGGTATCGAGCTTGTCGACACGAGGTTCAACTACAGCGTGCGCTATCGAGGCGAGGTGTACGCCCACGACTTCGATTCCGAGATCCGGACGGAGTTGCAGGACGAAATCGCGAGGTTTCAGCGCCTGCTGCAGGTCTTGCACCTCTTCGGGGCCTTGACGCGCTCGCGCTCGAAGCTGCTCAACGCGCTCAACCCCTTCAACTACATCAGCATGGGCACGCTGCTCAATCTGGGCGGCTTCTCCGGTGGCTTCAGGTACAAGATCCTGAAGCCGATGTTCGTCAATTTCCTGATGGCGACGAACGTGTTCGACATGCCGGCCGCGCTGTTTTCGCGCTATCTCGAGTTCTTCAACATCGAGTCGGCCACCCCGATGCAGACCTGGGACCAGGGCACCCGACGGATCTACGACTGCCTGTCGGCGGACTTCGCGGAGCACATCGACCTGAATCGCGCCGTGCGCAAGGTGTACCGGCGCAAGGCGGGCGTGGTGATCGAGGACGAGGCGGGCGTCCAGGAGACATTTGACGACGTGATCTTCGCGTGCAACGCGAATCAAACGCTGATGATGCTGGACCGGCCGAGCTACCTCGAGCGCTATCTGCTCTCGTCCATCCGCTACGAGAGCGAGTTGCACAACCACGCGATCGTGCACTGGGACGCGTCGGTCCTGCCGGAGAACCAGGTGAAGCCGTTGGAGACCCGCAGCAATCACATCGAGCAATACGGCGCCCGCCCGGACAACTATGAGATCACCTACATCATGCATAACCAGCAGCCGTGGGTGAACGGCTCGGAGCGGCCTTGCCTGGTGACCTACAACCCGGTCAGCGCGATCGAGGAGCAGAAGATCATCCACCGGGGCTGGTTTCAGCACGTCGTGCACGACGTGAAGCACGTGGTGCTCCTGGTCAACCTGTTCCGGTTCATCCAGGGCAGGCGGGGCGCGTGGCACTGTGGAGCGCACACCTTGATCAACAGCCAGGAGACCTGCTTCGTGACCGGCCTGGGCGTGGCAAGACAGCTCGGCGCGGACTACCCATTCGAGGATCCCGAGGCAAAGCGCTGGTTCAATCATTACGGCAGCATCCTCTACGGCCGCAATTTTCGCGGGGCATAGGCCGCGGTCGATGAGCCGATATCGTGACGTGGCAATCAGCGACGCAGCCGTCTGACCAGACGGCAATCCGGGACGAGTAGCGATGGTCAACCGCCCGCTGGCGCAGCTCCGCGAGCGCCGTCCGGAACTGGCCGGCAGCGTCGAATCAACGCTTCCGCGCCTGGTCGAGCCGCTGATCTGGGGTGCCCTCACGGCCGGCCTGATCGCGCTGGTGCTGGCCAATCTCGGCTTGGGCGCGTTCGATGTGGAGGTCGGGCGGATCATTGCGATCATCCTGGGCAAGATTGGGATCAACATCGGGATCGAATACACGGCGCGCGAGGAAGCGGTCGTCTGGGTGATCCGCGTGCCTCGAATGGTCATGGCGGCGGCGGTGGGAGCGGGGCTCGGCGTCTCCGGCGCGGCGTTGCAGGGGTTGTTTCGCAATCCACTCGCCGACCCGGGACTGATCGGGGTCTCGAGCGGAGCAGCGTTCGCGGTCGCGATCGCGGTGATGCTCGGCGCGGTGAGCTGGGGGCTGTTCGTGCAGCCTGTGGCCGCCTTCCTGGGCGGCCTCGTCTTGACGTTCCTGATCTACGGCTTCGCCCGCCGCAGCGGACGCGCGCAGATGGCGACGATGTTGCTCGTCGGGATCGCGGTCAATGCGCTGCTCGGCGCGGGCATCAGCCTGATCCTCTCGTTCTCGGACGACGAACAGTTGCGTGACATCGTGTTCTGGATGCTGGGCAGCCTGGCCGGGTCGCTCTGGGAGTTCGCCTACTCAGCCGGCCCCCTGATCCTGTTCGCGATCGTCGTATTGGTGCGCCAATCGGGAGCGCTCAACCTGCTGACGCTGGGCGATGCCGAGGCACGGCACCTGGGCGTCCCGGTTCAGCGGACCCAGCTCACGATCGTGTCGGCGGCGGCATTGGCGACGGGAGCCGGGGTGGCCGTCGCCGGGGTGGTGGGCTTCATCGGCCTGATCGCGCCGCACATGGTGCGCCTTGCGGTGGGACCCGATCATCGCAGGCTGATGCCGGCAAGCGCGTTGGCGGGCGCCATCCTCGTCCTGGGCGCCGACCTGGGGGCGAGGACGATCGTCGCTCCAGCCGAGATGCCGCTCGGCGTGCTGACCGCCGTGATCGGCACACCGGTCTTCCTCTTCCTGATCGACCGAGCCAGGCGTAGCCTCGCATCCGGCTTCTGACGACGATTGAGCGTACGGAGCGCGGCGAGTACGGCGGGTGCCGTTCGACGCGAGCCGCTGGCGACTAGGTCGGGATGGCCAGGCCCGGGCCGTTCGGCACCAGTACGTGTCCATCTTCAATCCCGGGCAGCGGTGTGTTGGAGGCGAAGCGGCGGTCCGCGGGTATCCAGGGGATCTCGAACCAACGCGTCGCCGAGCTAGCGAAGCCGTAGGCGAGGGAGGCGTACAGGGAGGGACCCGGACGGAAGTTATGCGGGCTGAGCGCCACGTTGTGATGCTCAGCAAGTGTCGCCACGCGCTGCGCGGCAGTGATACCGCCGATCTTCGTCACTTCGGGCTGGAGGTAGGCGATCGACTGCGAGCGAAGCAAGCGCTCGAAATCCTCCAGCGTGTACTCGTTCTCGCCGGCGGCGAGATCCACGCCGGACTCCCGACGCACGCGCTGCATCGCCCGGTGATCGCGCATGGGCCGGACCGGTTCTTCAAACCAGGTCACGCCAAGATCAGCGAGCCGGCGGCCAAAGGCAGCCGCCTCGAGCGGGTCAAAGTGACCGTTGACGTCGACCATGATCGCCAGTTCTTCGCCGAAACGCCGGCGCAGGCGCTGGACGTGGTCGATCGTGAGCTCGTGCAGTTTCACCGCGCCGATCCCCGCGTCAACGGCGCGTTGGGTCTCGCTGATGACCAGTTCAGGATCGCGCAGCGGAGGCAGGCTCGCGTAGGCGGGTACTGCGTCGTGGCGGGGACCGCCGAGCAGTTGCAGCACGGACGCGTCCAGCCTCTTGCCGAGCAGATCCCACAGCGCGATGTCGAGGCCGGACAGGGCCATCGGGAAGATGCCCTGGTCGGCGTAGCGATAGCCATAGTCCCACAACTCGAACCACAGCCGACCGATCTCGCCCGCGTCGCGACCGAGGACCCGCGGCGCCAACAACTCGTCAACGGCGGCGGCGATCGGACGAGCGCCGGCGGCCGGTCGCTCAGGATTCGGGATGCCCCACCATGTCTCGCCGAGGCCCGTGAGACCGTCGCTGTCGGTCACTGTCACGAACACCTGGGTGAGGGGCGTCGAGTCGAGAATCGAGGTCCGCACGTCTGCGATTCGGCCCATGACGCCATCCCCTCGCACATGCGCTCACGGCGGAGCATAGCTCGACCTCGCCGGCCCTCACGGGAAGGGGGACTAAGTGAATCCCAGCACGCGGTAGTCGCCATCGAGGATCAGGCGGATTGAGAGGTACAGGCCGACCATCGGAATCAGTATCCAGACCGCGTTCGGGCCGATGATGTAGACGTAGAACTCGCGCGTCGTAATCCGGCTGCGCTTCTGCCCGACGAAGAAACTGACCAGGTAGAGCGATGACGCGTAGACCCACTGCCAGAACAGCATCGCCCCGAGGATGCCGGCCGCAAGCGCCGGCAGGACGCCGCCGGTATACGCCGCGTACAGAATCAGCGTCGTCCACGGTGTGGTGAACCCGTTGGCGATATCGATGTTGAATCCGTACGTGTTGCGATTCGCGTACGCAGAATCAAACATCGAGTAGGTCGCCCAGACATCGGCCCAGACGGTCGGGGAGAGCGCCTGTTTCAACGGCACCCGGGCGGTCAGGAACTCCACCGCGGGGGTGCGTCCAGTCTCGCTCTGACGCTGACGCCAATGTTCCGTGCGTGTCTCGATGTAGTCACGGCGGAAGTACAGGCACATCTCCCACCAACTGATCAGGAGATTGGTCGAGAAGAACAAGCTGAACAGGCAATGGAAGGCGTCCAGTTCGCCGTGCAGCCAGTAGCGGGCGCCCATTCCGGGCAGTGCCATGAGCGCGATCGCCAGCACCGCGAGCAGACCTGCCGGTGCGCCCCATCCGCCGGTTCGCTCACTCGCGCTGCTCAAACCCGGTGACTTCCCTTGCTACACGGTTCGAACCGACGCGGCTGGACAGATCCGGTGTGCATCATAGCGACGCTCCCTCGGCCGGCGTGGTGAGTGCCAAGCAATCTTGCACCTCTGAGAGGCACCGATTAACGTTGCCTCATCCTCCAAGCCCGCCGCTGAACGCGTAATGTTGGAGCTACATGGCTTCGCAGTCGTCCGAAAGTCCCTCCGGCACATCTTCGCCGCCCATGTTCCTGACGGGCGCGGCCGGCCACGTGGGGGCGAATCTTGTGCGCAGATTGCTCGACGACGGCGTTCGCGTCCGCGTGTTGCTGAGACAAGAGGACAACAACGAAGCCGTGGATGGGCTCGATGTCGAGCGTGTCTACGGCGATATCCGCGACCTGGACGCCACGAGGCAAGCGCTGGCAGGCTGTCACGGCGTCTTTCATGTCGCCGCCCTCGTTTCGACCATTGATGGCAACGATGCACACCGCCGCGACGTCTTCGAGTCCAACGTGCTCGGCACTCGCAACGTGCTCCAGGCGGCGCGCGAGATGGAGGCCGGCAAGGTCGTGGTCACGGGCTCGTTCAGCGCCGTCGGCTACGACCTGGACGACACCTCCGCTCCTACCAGGGAATCGATGCCCTTCTATCCCATGGAACGCACGATGCCCTACGAGCGCAGCAAGGCAATGGTCGAGACCGAGTGTTGGCAGGCGGCCGCGTCCGGCCAGGAGGTCGTCATCGCCACCTGCTGCGCGGTGCTCGGGGGCAACGATTTTCTGCCCTCGCGAGTCGGTCGGACGCTGTGCGATTTCGCCAACCGCAAGCTCCACGCCTACGTCGACGGCGGATTCGAGTTCGTGGCCGCGCGTGACATCGTGCAGGGCCATCTGCTGTGCATGGAACGCGGGCGGTCGGGTCAGAAGTACATCTTCAGCACCCAGTATCAGACCATCTCCGACCTGCTCGATCACTTCCAGGAAGTGACTGGCGTCGGGCGGCCGCGTCGGCAGATGCCGCTCGGCCTGATGCTCCCGTTCTCGGAGGTGGCGAGCTACGCCCTCAGCCGTCTCTGGCCGAGCTATCCCCAGCGCTTCACCCCCGGCGCGATCCGCCTGCTGCAGCAGTGTCGTCACGCCGACACCAGCAAAGCGAAGGAGGAACTCGGTTTCCAGCCGTCGACGATCCGCGGCGCGATCGAGGACGCCTACGCGTTTCACTATGAGCGCAATGCGATTACGAACTCACGCGCCAAGCGCCCGGCAACGACAGTCACGACGGGTGGCTAGCCATGACCCGCCGAGTGGTACGTCCAGACAACAGCGCAACGCTTGAGGGCTATGTGACATGAGCGTCGATATCGAGTCGCCATCGGCCGGACCCCCAGGGTTCGCGAATGCCGACAACCTGCGTCAGCGGGCACGATCCGTAGGGATGAATCCTGATTACTGGTACGCGGTCGAAGAGGTACGAAGGATCAACCCCGGCACGGTGACCGAGGTGGTGTTCTGGAAGCAATCAATCGCGCTGTTCCGCTCAGAGGATGGTTCCTTCCACGCGGTCGAGAATCGCTGTCTGCACCGCCAGATCAAGCTCTCGCTCGGCGAGGTTGAGGGTTGCCGGCTCGTCTGCGGTTACCACGGCTGGGAGTACGACGAGGACGGCCGTGTGGCCGAGATCCCGGACCTGTTTGGGCGCAAGGAGGTACCGCGACTGTCGGTGCGGTCGTATCCCGTGCAGGTCCGCTACGGGTTGGTCTGGATCTTCCCGGGCGATCCGGCCAAGGCAACAGAGCGCCAGATCCCTGAGATCCCGGAACTCGAGGGACCCGGTCGATGGGCCTGCGTTCCGTTGAGGTTCGACCTCTCAGCCCACCACTCGATCATCATCGACAACGTGAGCGATTTCTCCCACGCCTACCTGCATCGTCAGTATCGTCCGTTCGACGGCGCGACGCTCACGCGTCACGAGACCATCGGTGACGATGTGCACCTCGCCTATGAGACACGAGTGGGTCGCGGACGAATCTCCGGAAAATTCGTCGATCACAATCGTCTCAACACGAACCACATGGAACTCTGCTACGAGTATCCCTACCAGCGATCGAACACTGACGACGAAATCAAGCACTGGCTCTTCGTGCTGCCGATCGATGAGCGGACGACGCGCACATTTTTCCTCTTCTACTTCAGATCGCTCAAGCTCCCGATGCTGCCGATCCGCATTCCTCGCTGGGCCATGACCACCGTCTTGCGGCTCGCGAACCGGATGTTGATTGGCCCACTGCTTTCCCAGGATCGCTGGGCGGTCGAGGCCGAGCAAACCGGTTATGAGAAGAACTGGGAGGCTCCTCCGATCGAGGTCAATCCGGTAGTCCGCTCGTTCCAACAGGTGACGGTCCGCAAGTGGCAGGAATACCTCGACCGCGACGCTGCCGCAACCTCTATCGATGCCTGAGATCCCTTCGGCCTGGACGACGTTCTCCGGCCAGCACCTGCTCGAGGCGGCGGCGATCTTCCTGCTGTTTGTCGGCGTCCTGCTGGTCGGTTCGCGGTGGCTGCCGGGACGCAACGTAGCGGGCAGGCCCGACGTCAATGGCGTCAGCCGTACCTACAAGCTCAACGGTCTCGCGCTGTTTCTGATCGTCATGCTCGTGGCCGTGCTCGCCGATGTCTTCGACCTGATCTCGCTATCGGTGCTGCATACGCACTTCGCCGAGCTCTTCGTTGTGGCGAACATCTTCGCCTGGGCTCTGTCGGGCGTTTTGTACTGGCAGGCCTCGCGCGGCCAGAGCGAGTCACCGGGACTCTGGCGAGGGGTGTTCTTTGGCCGTCAACTCAACCCCACCTGGTTTGGAGTCGACCTGAAGCTGTTCAGCTACCGACCCTCTCTCATCGCGCTCGCGCTGTTTAACGTGTCGTTTGCGGTGGTGCAGTACGACACTCACGGCGGACTCACGCTGCAGATGATTCTCTACCAGGCGTTCACGCTTTTGTATGTGTTGAACTACTTCCAGTTCGAGTACGGCATGATTTACACGTGGGACATCGTCTCGGAGCGGTTCGGCTGGATGTTGGCGTGGGGGGACTATGTCCTGGTGCCGTTCTTCTACTGTCTGGCGGGCTGGTGGTTGATAGACACAACAGACTCCTGGCCGGCCGTGGCTGCGGCCGCGATCTGCGTGCTGTTTGTCGTCGGATTCTGTATGTTCCGCGGGGCCAACGAGCAGAAGCACCGCTTCAAGCAAAACACGGAGACGTCTATCTGGGGACGGCCGGCCGAGTCGCTCGACGGGCGACTACTCGTGTCGGGGTTCTGGGGCGTGGGGCGGCATCTGAACTACTCGGGCGAGATCTGCGTGTATTTCTCGTTTGCGCTGACGACCGCGTTCTCATCGTGGATCCCGTATGCCTTGCCGGTATGGCTGACGGCGCTGTTGTGGCATCGTTCACGGCGCGATGATCGGCGTTGTCGAGCCAAATATGGCGACCTGTGGGAACGCTACACGCGGCGGGTGCCCCACGCGTTGATTCCGCGTGTCTACTAGACTCGCTATCTTGGCCTCCAGTAGGAACAGAGATGACTGAACTGCCGGGCGTACTGACAACGTCGGAGGAGCATCGGGCCATTCCCGAGCTGGGCGGCGGGCTGCCGCTGCTCGGACACCTGTTGCAGTTCCAGCGTGACCCGGTGGCCATGCTAAGCCGAGGCTGGCGCGAACTGGGCGACCTGTACCGGTTCCGATTGGGCCCGCGTCAGTTTGTGCTGTTCAGCGGACCCGAGGCCCACGACGCATTCTTCAGCGCGCCGGAGGACCAACTCAACGCGAAGGCCGTCTATCAGTTCACGGTACCAATCTTCGGCCGCGGGGTTGCGTACGATGTCGCCCCGTCAATCATGGACGAGCAACTCGGTTTTCTCTATCCGGCGCTCCGGGACGCGGCGATGCAACGCTTTGCCCGGATCATGTTTGATGAGACTTCGCAGTTGGCCGACTCGCTTGGCGAAGAAGGTGAGCTTGATCTGCCCACCGCGATGAACGAGCTGACGGTCAAGATCGCCAGTCGCAGTCTGATCGGGCAGGAGGTTCGGGATCAGGTGGACGCGGGGTTCGCCGACGCGTATCACGATCTGCAGAAGGGCATCAACACTCTGGGCTTCTTCATGCCCCGCTTGCCCACTCCCGCGCATCGCAGCCGCGACCGCGCACGCGTGCAAGTGGCCGAGCTGTTCAGCCGGATCATGACGGCGCGCCGTCGCGCCGACGATTGTCCCGACGACTTCATGCAGTCGCTCATGGACGCCAGCTACAGCGACGGCCGCGCGTTGAGTGATGACGAGATCACCGGGATTCTGCTGACCGTGCTGTTCGCCGGTCAACACACGAGCGCCGTGCTCGCGACCTGGACAGGTCTCGAACTCTTGCGGGCGTCCCCCTACCTGGCCCGGGTGAGGGACGAGACGAGGGCCGTCTACGGCGAGGCGGGGAGTATGAGCCTCGAGGGTCTGAAGCAACAGGTGACCATGGAACACGCCGTACGTGAGTGCGAGCGGCTCCACCCGCCATTAATCCTGCTGATCCGCAAGGTGCTCAACCCGATGCGCTATGGCGACTACGTCGTGCCCTCCGGCAGCCTGGCCATGGTGTCGCCGGCGGTCTCGCACCGCCTGCCGCATCTGTTCGCCGACCCGGACCGGTTCGACCCGGATCGCTTTGCCCCGCCCGCGCGTGAGGACAAACAGCACCACTACAGCTTGATCGGTTTCGGCGGCGGAAAGCACCGTTGCATGGGAAAGCACTTCGCCGAGATGCAGGTCAAAGCGATCTGGACCGTGCTGCTGGATCGGTTCGATTTCAGCCTCGAGACCGACTTCCCGACACCCAACTACGGAAGTTGGGTGACCGGTCCTGTGACGCCCTGCCGGCTCCGTTACCGGCGCCGTTCGCAGGGGAGAGTCTTCGGGTGACGGACACCGACATCGGCCGCTACGACGTGGCGATCGTTGGCGCGGGACCGGTCGGCAGCGTGTGCGCGATTGCCCACGCGCGCAAAGGCTATCGGGTCGCTCTGTTCGAGGCAAATCCTTCGGCGTCGAAACGACTCGCCGGCGAGTGGTTGCACCCCCCGGCGGTGCAAGTCCTGAATGAACTGGGCATATCCGTCGAAGGGGAAGTGCCGAGCAACTCGGGCGAAGGCTTCGCCGTGTTCCCGGAGGACGGTCACGACCCAATCGTCCTTCCGTACTCCAAGGGCTCCCGCAGCCTCGTGTGCGAACACTCGACGCTCGTCTCGCACCTCCGCCAGGTGGCGGCGAACGAGCCTGGGATTGACCTGAGACTCCACGCCCGCGTGCGTACCGTCGAAGACGGCCGGATCACGTTCACCCAGGACGATGTCAGTCATACAGCGCTGGCTGAGCGAATTGTCGGCGCCGATGGCCGATCCTCCGTGGTCCGGCGTTCGTTGGGCTTGGAGACGCGATCGAGAACCTGTTCGAGAATGATTGGGCTGACGCTGAAGGGGGTCGAACTGCCCTTCGAGGGTTACGGGCACGTCGTCAGCGGCGCTCCCGGACCGATGCTGATCTACCGCCTGAGCGACGATGATGTCCGGGCAGTCATCGATATCCCACTTGACCATTCTCCTCATGACTGGAAGGACCTGCTCTCGGAATCGTATGCACGCTGGATGCCGGAATCTCTCCGGTCCGCATTCATCGAGGCCTGGTCAGAGGAGCGTTTTCACGCCGCCGCCAATGTCGTCAGCCCGCGCCTCACATACGGAACTTCACGTCGCGTGCTGATTGGCGACGCCGCCGGGCATTACCATCCATTGACCGCCACCGGGATCACCCTTGGCTTCGGCGATGCCTACGCGTTGGCCGAGAGCGAAGAGTTTGGCGATTTCCGAAACGGTCGGTTCGAGGCGACTCGGGTTCCGGAGCTATTGGCGATGGGACTCTACGAGGTCTTCGCCGATCCGCGCGCTGAAGGGGCCGCGCTCCGTCAGGCGATGTACAGTCGCTGGCGCGCGAGCTCCGGGGTGCGCGGCCGCACCATGCGACTGCTGGGCTGCGACGACACCTCGATACGCAGCTTGAGTTGGGAGTTCTCGACGACGGTGCTGTGGGCGCTCAGAGCGACAGTCCCAATGTCACTCAACCGGCTCGCCTGGCGCAGATACCGCGACGTCGCTCGCGGATTGAGCAATCGTCTGGGTTGGCTGCTGCGAGCCGCCTGGCACCTCTACAACGTCAGACGCGCCGGCGGAACGGATGCCGAACGTCCCACCGAGGCCCTTGCGCGAGCGTTCCTGACCTCTATGCCATCAGGGTCGTCCGCTTCGCGACGGGACGACGAGCCCCGCCGGACGGAGGCAGGCTCGCCCGATGCCGGTCCAGCGCTGCAGAGAGCCACTGCGCGCCTGCTCGACCTTCAGGGCGAGGACGGCGGTTGGGAAGGCGAAATGGTCTGGTGCCCGATGATCACCGCGCAGTGGGTACTGCTGCAGCACATCATCGGTCGGCCGATCGAGCCCGAGCGGCGTCGCCGCTTGCTGCGTTACTTCGAGCAATCGCGGTTGCCGGAAGGACTCTGGGGCCTGCATGATCACTCGACGCCGCATCTGTTCGTCACCACCTTGGTCTACGTCGCTGCACGGTTACTCGGCGTCGAGCGCGACGATCGGCTGATCGAGCCGGCGCGCCGATTCATGCAAGAGGACGGAACGCTCGGCATCCCAAGCTGGGGCAAGTTCTGGCTGGCGTTGCTCAATCTTTACGACTGGAGTGGACTGCACCCCGTCCTGCCTGAACTGTGGGGCCTCCCGCGCCGGCTGCCGCTGCATCCCTCTAACTGGTACTGCCACACGCGGCTGATCTACATGGCCATGGCCGCGATCTACGCGCGCCGATTTCAAACGCCCGTCACACCGCTGATCGCGTCCTTGCGCGAAGAGCTGTTCCCGCAGGGGTTCGAGAGTATCGATTTCCCCGCCAATCGCAGTCGCTTGCGCCAGGCCGATCTGTTCGCAGAACCGACGCGGTGGTTGCGAGGGCTGTATCGCGGAGCGCAACTCGTCGAACGGTTCCATAGCAAGCGCCTACGGGCCAAGTCGGTCGACGCAATGACCAAGCAGATCAAATGGGAACTGAACACGACAGACCATACGAGCATCTCTCCGGTCAGCGGCCTGCTCAACATCCTCGCCCTGTGGCTGCATGATCCCAAAGACGCAGACTGCCAGCGAGCGATCGAGCAGGCCGACCTCTGGTTCTGGGAAGACGACGAGCGCGGCGCACGCATGACCGGCGCCCGAAGCGCCTCGTGGGACACGGGATTCGCGCTGCAGGCGCTGTCGACGGCCCCACAACTCGACGGAGTATCGGACGCGCTGCGTCGCGGGACCGCCTACCTTCAGGAGCAGCAGATCGACGCCAGCTTCCCCGGCTTTCGCGAGGCCTACCGCAACGACCCGAAGGGCGGCTGGTGCTTCGCGGCGCAATGGCACGGCTGGCCGGTGTCCGACTGCACAGCCGAAGCCGCGCTTGGGATCATCGCTGCGGATCCCACATCGGTCAGTCCGACTGCGCTGCGAGACGCGGTGCGCTTCATGTTGCGAGCTCAGAATCGCGACGGCGGGTTCGGCAGCTATGAGTCGCAGCGATCGCGATTCGACCTCGAACGAATCAACCCGGCCGAGATGTTCGGCGAGTCGATGACCGAGAACTCTTATGTCGAGTGCACGGCTTCGTGCCTGGCGGCGCTCGCCGCCTGTCGGGAGCACTCGCCCGAGGTGATTGATCGCATGGCGGAGCGCGCCATGGAGCGGGCAGACGCCTCGCTTCGCCGGACGCAGGCAACGGACGGATCGTGGCGCGGCGTCTGGGGCGTGCAGTACATCTACGGCACGTTCTTCGGGATCAGAGGCCTGATCGCCGGAGGGGCTGAGCCGAGCGATCCGGCGCTACGTTCGGCCTGCCAGTGGTTGCTGGATCGCCAGCGCGATGATGGCGGCTGGGGCGAGCATCATAGCGGCTGCATGACCGGGCAGTACGTAGCCCACGACGAGAGCCAGGTCATCCAGACCGCCTGGGCATTGATCGCCCTGCTTGAGGCGGGGGACGCCGACTGGACAGCGATCTCGCGGGGCATTCGCTTCCTCATCGACCGGCAGTGCGCGGATGGGACGTGGTCCCGGCAAGACATGGCAGGCGTCTTCTTCCGCACGGCGCTGCTGGACTACGTCCTCTACCGCCAGTACTTCCCCCTGCACGCGCTCGGACTCTACGAAGAGCGACGCCGGATCCGCGGCGCCTGACCCACAGGCCAGCGCGGCCCTCCTCTAGTCCCCGCCAACCTCTGGCTTGCGCGCGAGGTAGTAGAACATTGGCGTGAACACGCCGCTGATCCCACCGTCGACCAGCGCGTCCGCGCCGGCGTTCAGCGCGCTGCTGATCTCCTGCGCCCCCTCCGGCACGATCCGCAGCTTCTCCCCAACTCCCAGCGCCAGGTTTGTCACGGCTCGGCCGATCGGTGTTCGAGGCAGACTCGTCAGATTAAAGTCGCGACCCTGCAGCGGGCGATACCAGGGGGTCTCGGGATCCGATTCGGGGGCGAGATCGCGGGTCTCGACCAACTCGAAGCCGGCCTCGCGCAGCGCCGAGCTGATCTCCGACGTGGGGGCGATATCGGGAAGTCCGTTGCCCTTCATGATGTCGTTCTTAATCCGCATGTGGTCTGCGTTTGCCGGATCAAACGAGTCGGTGAGGCACCAGTCGTAGCCCGCGAATCCACCGCCTGGACGGAGCACGCGGAAAATCTCGCTGAACACCCCGGTCTTGTCCGGCGCATGGGCAATGGCTTCGATGTTGATCGCGGCGTCGAAGTGGCCGTCCGCCTCTGGGACCTGCATGAAGTCGCCATGGATGAAGCGGCATTGCGACCCGAGATCCTTCGTGTACTCCTTCGCTCGCTCGATCTGGTAGGCGTTCAGATTGATGCCCACGAAGCTCGCGCCGGTGCGACGGGCCAGGTTGGCCATTGGCCCGCCGACTCCGCAGCCCACATCAAGCACTTGCATCCCGGACGTCATCGACAGCCGCTCGGCGAGGAACAGTTCATGCCTGAGCAAGGAAGCGCTCAAGCTCTCGCCCCGTCTCCGAGGGGCAAAGTGAAACGACCGGCCCCAGCCAAACTCGTAGAAGTCGGTTGCCAGGTTGTAGTAGTGATTGACGACCGTGTGATAACGGTCCTTGCGCTGTTCCACGCTCTCATCGAAGAGCTCGGAGTAGTCGTCAACTGCGGGCTTGACCTCATCCGGGGCCAGGTCCCCGACGGAGCGACCGCTCGACCGCTTTGCGAAGAATCGGCTCACCCGCATGCCCCCGGTCTATCGAATTGGGACCATGCTAATCCAGCCAGTCCGATGGGAACCAGACACGATGGCACGTTTGGCCGCACTGCGAACCACTGTCGTTCACTTCTTAACCGACCGTCAGGACCGCCGACGAGCGCGCCATCGCTCGGTCGCTGATTGCATCGCCACTGCGCCCGGCCTAGACTGCGCCATCGAACCCGAGGGGCTATCGATGCCATCTCAATATCCGATCGATCCGAGCCGCACAGACCTCGCCCGCGAGTTCATGGCCAATCCCATGGGTCCCCACAGCGCTGCCCTCCAGCGCATCGTCACCCGTATGCGCGACGGCGAGGCCGCCGGCCGCTATGTGCTCGTCACACGCGTCCCGCACGAAGAGTGGGTGCTCGCGCAAATCTCCGGCCAGCGCGGCGTCGATCTGACCCTCCTTGAGGACCAGGTCTTCAGTTCCCTCGAGGACGCCGAGCGGGCGGTCTTCAAAATGCGCTGGGAGCTGATCACCGGAACACCACTCCTGCTCGACTAACTCAGCCCCGAGGGAAGAATCCATGCTCGACAAGAAGATCGCGGGCTACAGCGACGAGATCAGCGTCGCCCCCGGCGAACGCATTCGCTTCATGGTCAGCTGCGAGCCGGGCGTCGACCGCTACCAGGCCGACATCGTCCGCCTCATCTCCGGCGATCGCCAGCCCGACGGGCCGGGCTACCGCGATGAACTCCTGCCAACTTCGGTCAGCGGTGAGTACCCGGGTCGCACCCAGGAAACCTACTACGGGTCCTACGCTGTCGTCCCCGACAGCCCCGCCTTCGCCGCCCTCGGCAGCCTCTCCCTCCAGGCCGCCATCTTTCCCACGCTCCCCAGCCTGCGGCGCGCGTGCCTGATCTCCAAGATGGACGTCGACGCCGGTCTCGGCTTCGCCCTCTGGACCGATCCCGCCGACGGTCTCGTCCTGCAACTCGGAGACGGCGCCGGAGGGCAGCGGGAGTTCGCCCTCGGTCGTCCCTTCGTCGCCCGCGAATGGTACCTGGTCAGCGCCACCTACGACGCCGATAGCGGCGAGATCCGATTGCGCCAGGAGCTGCTGGACTCCTACGCTCGCGACACCTCAAGCGGCGCGGCGAGCCACTCGAGTGACGGGAGCGCCGCCGTCGGCTGCGACGCACCACTCCTGATCGCCGCCGCCAGCCGAGAGGAGGCACGCGGCAAGCCGATCGGCGAGATGATCTTCAACGGCCGGATCGAGCGTCCCGTCGTGGCCTCGCGCGCGCTGGAGCCCGGCGAAATCGAAGCCCTGCGCAGCGACTCGGTGCCGCTCGCCCTGCGATCTGACGTCTGCGCCGCCTGGGACTTCGCGCAGGCGATCGAGACCGACGACATCGTCGACATCTCCCCCAACCGCGCCCACGGCACGCTGATCAACTTGCCGATCCGCGCCGTGCGGGGCTCCAACTGGACCGGCGATGAACTGAGTTTCCGACACGCGCCAGATCAGTACGCCGCCATCCACTTCGTTGACGACTCGCTCTACGACTGCGAATGGGACGTCGACTTCGAACTGGAAGTGCCCGCCGACACGCCGAGCGGACTCTACGCCGCCCGCCTCACGTCCGGCGACCAGGAAGACCACATCACGTTCATCGTGCGACCACCGCGAGATCGAGCCACCGCGTCGCTCGCGCTACTTATCCCCACGGCCAGCTACATGGCCTACGGCAACTCTCGCGGCGGCATCGAGGTCGGAAGCGAACTGCTGGCCAACCGTCTCCATGTGGTCTCGCCGGAGGAACGCTACCTCAATCGTCACCCCGAGTACGGTAACTCGATGTACGACGACCACAACGACGGGACAGGCGTCTGCTACTCGTCGCGTCTCCGCCCGCTCATCAACATTCGCCCGACCCACCCCTGGCTCTGGCAACTCAGCGCCGACATGCACATTGTCGAATGGCTCGAGGCGCAGGACATCCCCTTCGACGTGATCACGGACGAGGACATGCACCAGGACGGCGTCTCACTGCTGGAGCGCTACGCCTGCGTCATGACCTGCAGCCACCCGGAGTACTACTCCACGAACATGTGGGACGCCCTTCACGCCTTCACCCAGCGCGGCGGCCGGCTGATGTACATGGGCGGCAACGGCTTCTACTGGCGCGTCGCGTACCGCGACGACAAACCGGGTGCGATGGAGATGCGCCGCACCGAGGACGGTTCCCGCTCCTGGGCCAGTGAGCCCGGGGAGTACTACATGGCCTTCACCGGCGAGTACGGCGGGCTCTGGTGGCGAGCCGGACGCACGCCGCAGTCGCTCGTCGGCAACGGCTTCATCGCCCAGGGATTCGACCACTCCTCCTACTTCCGCCGCACCGCCGACAGCCACGATCCGCGCGCCGCGTTCATCTTCGAAGGCATCGACGACGAGATCATCGGCGACTTCGGTCTGATCGGCGGCGGCGCGGCCGGCCTCGAGCTGGACTCCGCCAGCCGCGCCTACGGCACGCCGCCCCACGCTCTGACCGTCGCGACGTCCGAGCAGCACACCGACGCCTACATCCGCGTCAACGAGGACATCGGTCACATGCTGCTCTCCATCGGCGGCCAGGACGATCCGCAGGTGCACGCCGACGTCGTCTTCTTCGAGACGCCGCGCGGCGGCGCAGTGTTCTCGACCGGCTCCATCGGCTGGAGTTCCGCCCTCTTCCACAATCATCACGACAACAACGTCTCGCGCATGACGCGCAACGTGCTCGACCGATTCCTGGACCCAGCCCCGTTCGCGTAGAATCTCCGCCTCCAACACGCACAGGCCGCGACGTTAGCAGCGGAGATTTCAGGGCACGTTGATGGGCCATGATCCGCCGCAGATGGCAACAACGCTGAGGCGAGGCTGCCTGTGACGGCGGCCAGCAGACTCAACTGAGCAAATGTCGTCTCAGGAACTCACCCACGACGTGATTGAAGGCCTCCGGCCGCTCCCAGTAGACCGGGTGGCCGCAGCCTTCGACCTCGACGTATTCGGACCCTGGGAGGTGCTCATGCACCATCCGAACGACCTCCGGATAGACAATCTTGTCTTGATCCCCGACCAGAAACATCGTCGGCACCGTGAGCGCTGCAAGATCGTCGGGGCCAATGCGTATGCCGGTCGGTGTGTACCTCAGGTTGGAGCGTGAATCGGTCAGATTGAAGGACAACCACTCGGGGAGCGGGAAGCTTTCGGAGTTGAGCCGTATGCGCATCAGCAGCGCCATCGCTGGTTCGCGAGCCGGAAAGTCCTCGGCATAGGCCCGGTCGAGCCCCGGGATGTCGCGGGTCTGTTTGTCAAGCTCTTCCATCACGCTGTGCAGCTCGGGCCAGTCCAGATCCCCGACGCAGTCGCACATCACAAGCGCGGATGTCCGGCTGGGATTGCGAAATGCGAAGCCGAGCGCCGTCCACCCGCCCATCGATTGCGCGATCAGGGCTGTCCGCTCGATGTTCAGCCGGTTCAGCAGCGCCTCCAGGTCGTCAACAAACCGCGTCGGTCCCTCATGTTCCGGATCGGTCGACGTGCCAAAGCCTCGGTGATCGATCACGATGCAGCGATAGTGTCTGCTGAAATGGGAGATCTGCTGAAACCAGGCGATTTGCGTTCCGCCGCCGGCTCCGTGCAGGAAGATCACCGCCGGACCTTCTCCATACTCCTCATAGTGAAGTTCAATCCCGTTGAGCTCCTCGGTTGGCATGGGGACGTACCTCCATCTCGGACCGTTTCAAACTGCGGTCTGGACTGAGAGTCGCACTTCCAGCCCTACAGGTCGATCGGTTGTCATCAACCCTCGTCCAGCGTCTCCGACCGGGGCATCCGATAACCCTCACGCGGCTCAGTGAAGATGTAGCGCGGATTCTCGATGTCTTCGCCGAGTTTGCGGCGCAGTTTACCCATCATCGTTCGCATGGGCCGCAGGTCACCATCGGTCCGCTCCCCCCAGACCCGAGCCAGCAAGCGGTCATATGTCACCAACTCCCCGGCGTTGACCGAAAGTTCGGCCAGCATCCGGTACTCGGTTGGCGTCAGTTGTATCCGTTCCCCGGCCAGCGTCACACGGCGCTCCAAGTAATCGATCGACAGGTCGCCCAGCATGTAGGGCGGGGGCGGCTCGGAGACCTCGCGACTGCGCAGGGCGGCCTTGATCCGGGCCGAGAGCTCAGTCGGCGAGAAGGGTTTGACGACGTAGTCGGCGGCGCCCATCTCAAAGGCCCGGGCGATCAGGTCGTCGCGTCCGTACGCGGAGAGGAAGATCACTGGCACGTCGGCGATCGCGACCATCTGGCCCATCAGATCAATCCCATCGACGCCGGGCAAGACGAGGTCGAGGAGCACCAGGTGCGGCCGTTGCTCCTCCATCAAGCGCAAGGCCTCCTGCGGGTCGCCGGTGACAAGCGGTTCGTAGCCTCCCTCGACCAGGGCGTCGCGGACGTAGCGGAGGGCCTGCGGATCGTCGTCCACAGCGAGAACCCGGGCCGTCGCCTTCTCCCCGAAGTTCGCGCGGGTCTGTACTGGCGCCGGCACGAGTTCGACGGGCTGGATTGCGGGGACTTCGACCGTCGGCAGGGTGAACGTGAAGCGCGCGCCGAGTCCGGGACCATCGCTCTCGGCCCAGATGCGGCCGCCGTGGGCTTCGACGATGCCCTTGCAAATCGCCAGCCCGAGTCCGGCGTCGCCGGCCGGCGCCTCGGATGGCACGCTCGTGAACTTGCGGAACAACAGCGGCAGGCTCTCGGCCGGAATGCCCCGTCCCTCGTCGGAGACTGAGACGGCCACGTACACAGCTTCGCGCTGCGCGCTCACGCGGATCACTGACGAGTCGGGAGAGTTGCGGGCCGCGTTGCTCAACAGGTTGACCAGCACCTGGACGATGCGCCGCCGATCGGCCATCACCAGGGGCAGCTCCGGCTCGATGTCGATCTGCAGCGGGTTCCCACCGCCGGCGTTGCTGAAAGCGCTGCGGGCACGGTCGACCAGCACCGCGGGCTCGGACGGCTCGGGCTCGACTGGCAGCGTCCCGCTGTCGATCCGGGCCACGTCAAGCAGGTCGGAGACCAGCGCGTTCAGGTGATCGGCCTGATCCTCGATTATGCGGAAGAACTGTCGTACCACGCCCGGATCGAGGTCGAGGTCGGATTCGAGTACGGTCGCGGCCGAACCCTTGATCGACGTCAGCGGAGCGCGCAGCTCGTGGCTGACCATCGCCAGGAACTCGGCCCGAAGACGTTCCAACTCCTGTACCGCCGCCATGTCCTGCAGCGTGACAACGACCGACTCGACTACGCCCTGCTCCGAAACGATAGGCGTGGCGTTGAGCAACACCGTCACGCTGCGCCCATCGGCGACGCGCAGAACAATCTCCTCGGCCCGCACCGTTTCGCCGAGGCTCAGGAGCTCCGTCATCTGGAACTCGCGCAACGAAATCTCCCGCCCGTCGGCGCGGCGGAAGATCACCACCTCCAGCAGCTCTGCCGGCGATTGATCGGGAGCGCGGAGTCGATCGACGATTCTCGAGGCCTCGCGGTTGAAGGACTTGGGCACGCCCGTGGTCGCGTCGAGTACGACCACCCCGACCGGCGAGGTGTCGATCAGCGTCTCCAGGTCGGCCCTGGTCTGTTGCTCCTGGCGGTGGCGGCGAGCGTTCGCGATCACCATCGCCGCCTGGGAGGCGAACATGACGAGGGTTTCCTCGTCCTCGCGGGAGTAGCGGCGGTCGTCGCGGTCATGGGCCAGGTAGATGGTGCCGACCCCGACCCCCTGGTGCCGGATCGGAGCGACGAGCAGAGACGCCGCCGGTATCGGCGGGAGGAAGCTGGGCAGGCGCGATTCGCGCATGTGCCTGTCGATATCGGAGATGCGCCGAGGCTCGTCGAGGCCGCTGAGATACTCGAAGAATGCAGGCGCATCGGGCATCTCCAATAGCCCCTGACGCTCTTCGTCGGACAGACCCGAGACAATCAGGTCTGACAGGCGGCCGGTTTCGCGGAGCACAGTGAGGGCGGCGTAGCGGGAGTCCGTGAGAGCGCGGGCGCTGTCGACGACTTCCTGGAGGACGGTGTCGACATCCAGGCTCTCGCTGATACGAAGGCTGGCCTGGCCCAGGCGCGAGAGCCGCTCCTCCAGTTCCACGATCCGCCGGTCTCGGTCGTCAACGCCGTCCATGCTTGTCTCGGTTTCGCCTCGCGGGCCGCAGAGCGCTCGCTGCTCCTGCTGCGCGCTGCCGGTCGGACGCACGCGGGGTGTCAGCCCTGGTTCGGTCACACGAAATCATAAGAGCACACACTCGAGGTCACAATGCAGTCATCCGTGGATTGTAATCTTCAGGCGTCTCGACATCGATCCCGGAAGGGACAGGTTCCCGGGGCATATCGACGCGACCGCCCACGGACCGCGTCAACGTCGACTTCGTAAGGGCATGATGTTGCGTAGATGCTCCGGGGGGAAGCGCGGTCCACACCAACGCCGACGGATCCCACATGGTGATCTGTGGAGGCCGCCGCTAGAACTGCGAAGCGACGCGCCGGCCGCCGGACGAGGTGGGCATGTTGAACGTAGCGGGCGCTGTTACCCGGTAATCGCCCACACGTCATCGAACCGAGCCGATAGATCATGCTGAACCGCACATCTCGTACCCGTGAGACTTCCCACACGCCCAACGCATTCTGATCGGACAGCCGCCCATTCCCGTACGCGACGGGCCGGTACCGGCGGTCGTTGACCGCCCCCCCCCCGTGACCAAGTTAGACACAACTCAGCGGCTGAGAGCGCCAACGGGAACGTCAACTCAATGGAGTCCGACTCTATTCGGCCACTGGCTGTAGTACCCAGGACTTTGCGGCGATCCCCTGCGCTTCAGCGGCCAGATTGATTGTCGGGTCGATCAGCCGCTGGACCGGTCGACCGTTGAGGCTGACAAACACGTCGGCGCGTACTTCGACATCATTCCCGAAGTGGGCATAGTGGTCGCGAATGAAGTGGGCTGTGGCAAGGATCAGGTCGGGCTGCGTGGTCATGCGCTCGGCCTGCAGCGGACTGAGATATTCGGCCGGCAGTTCGATCCATGTACGACCTTCTTCGTCCGTGACCCGGTACTCAACGTGACCGACTTTCTCTGTCAGCAGCACGCGCCACGAGAAGCGATAGCCCTCCTCGTTCCACTGCACCGATCCCGGATAGAAGTAATGTCGTAGCGGCACCACGATCTGGACCGCCAGCACTCCGAGCGCAATCAGCACCGCGATGCGCGCAATCCAGGAGCGTTCGACCGAGAGCGTTGGTCTCACGACGCGCGCGTCCGCGGACCAGGATTGCCGGCGCAGCCTCGAAAGCCATCGCCGAGGCCAGTCCGGCGAGAAGAAGACCAGCGAGGCCGCGATCATCATGTAGGGGAACACGCCGATCATGAAGAGCTGTCCCGTGATCAGGTGGAAGACGACGAGCACGACGAAGGCCAGCGGTCGGGACCGGCCCCAGAGCATCCATGCCACGATCGTCAGATCGAACGCCGCCCCGGCCCAGCTAAACGCGTATGCGACCCACGTCTCGTCCAGCAGAGGTCCCACGATTGGCAGGTGCGCGTGCTGCGGCAGCCAGAATCGGAGCGGCGCCGCGTTGACGATCCAGTCGTGGTTCAGCTTGGCGAATCCGGCGAAGCAGTAGACCAGCGCGATCTGCACTCGCAAAGCCCAAACCGTCCATATCGGCGTCCAACCGGACCATCCCGATCGGCGCGCATCGAGCGACCACGCGCGGTCGTGCGGCATGAACGCGAGCAACAGCGCTGCCAACGAGATGAAGTAGTAGTGATTGAGGTAGGTCGTCTTGTCGATCAGCTCGATGTAGGTGAACCCGACCGCGAAGAGGATCAAGGACGCTCTCGTGCGCCAGCCGAGGATGATCGCGGCGGCCAGCAGACCGAGCGCCCCGAAATGCAGATGCATCCAGGGCGCTGGCCAGGCCCGAACCCATTCGAACCCCACATACGAGAAGTGATGCAGCGGGTCAACGTACAGCTGATCAATCCAGCCGTAGGCGAAGAATCTGACAATCGCGATCAACGCGACCACCCCGAAGGCAATGCGGAAGAACGCGACAGACGACGCATCGACCGGTTCGGAGGCTCGGCGATGGAGGAAGTCAACTGGCCGCCAGAGGTCAGTAGGATCGGTGCGGAACACCCGATTGGGTCTGACCGCGGGAAGCGTCGTGATCGCCATCCGACCTCGCCCTCGTCTCCGAGGCTCTAGCTGTCGCCGTCGTTGTCGCTGAAGCCAATCGTCACGCCGAGCAGACTGACGACCTCGGTGTTGAGGATTATCTGCGCGGCCTTGATCGCGGCGCGGGCCTCGGACACGGCGTCCGGATCTGTCTCCAACAGCTGGTTGAGCGACTGACCGTCGCGCTTGAACGCCTCGATAGCGTCAATCGCTTCATTGAGGGCGTTGCGCATCCGCTGATCGGCGTCCTCGGAGAGCTGCGCAACCAGGTCCGAGATGCCCCGTCCGTCCGCTGTTCCGACGTACGTGTCCTGGATGCCCCGCAACTGTTGCTCCAGGTTGTCAACGCCCGCTCCCGCGTTCCCTTCGGGAATCACGCTTGGATCCGCTTCCGGCTTGGTAATCCCCAGGGCGACGCCGAGTTGCATGTCGCCAACGGTCTCGGTCAGGAAGACCGGCACGCGGACCAGGTCGGCGACCGCGAGATTCTCGGAGATGGCGCGATCGCCGCTGCCCGAGAACGCCTGACCGTAGTCTCCGCTCCAGTCGTCGGCTGCCTGGCGAATCGCGTCGGCGATCACCTCAGCCAGCGCTGTCAGGTACTGGCCGTAGGCGTCGTCGCCAGCCTGGAGCCGATCGAGCGCGCTGTCGCCGTCGGCGAAGAGGAGATGTTCGAGCGCGCTGAAGCCGCGTTGATCTGCGGCGAAGGTCTCGCGTACGTCCTCGGCCGAGATCGTCGGCCGAGCCAGCGCCTCGTGGATCTTGTCCTCATCGATCGGCCACCAGTCGACCAACGAGGGAATGCGCAGCTCCATCACCGGCCCGAATGTGTAGGCCTGTAGGCGGCTCCAGTCGGATCGAGCTTCGCGCCAGGCGTCCCGCGCGGCCTCGAGCCGTCCGGCCGTCGGGTCCGAGACCAGGATGCGGACCCGCTCGTTCATCGCTGCGGAGCTCTCGGCTGCGGCTTCGTATCGAGGGATGATGACCTGTTCGGTCAGTGACGTCGCCACATCCCGGCGGGTGACATCGCTGGAACAACCGGCGAGCAACAGCGCCGCGCCAATCGTCATCAGCGATAGCAGCGCGGTGAAACGGCAGGATGGTGTGTTGAGACGGCGTGCCATGGTGAATCCGCTCGGAAACTAGAGGGAGTTGATGAAGTCGATCAAGGCCTGGCGATCCTCGGCCGACATGGTGCGGAAGGCCTCGCGCGACGCCTCGGCTTCGCCGCCGTGCCAGAGGATCGCCTCGGCGACGCCACGCGCGCGGCCGTCATGCAGCAAGCGGTCGTGACCGTTGACGGCGGGAATCAGTCCGATGCCCCAGAGCGGCGCCGTACGCCACTCCGAACCGGCAGCGTCGTGCACGGGTCGATTGTCGCTCAGCTCAGGGCCCATGTCGTGAAGCAGCAGGTCGGTGTAGGGTAGGATGACCTGTCCGCTGAGCGCGGCAATCTCGTGCTCGCCGGTTGTGATCTTGGGTACATGGCACAGGTGACATCCGGCCGCGAAGAACAGTTCCCCGCCGTCCTTGCGTTCGCGGTAGCCTCGCGCGGCCGGCACGGCCAGGGTCTGACTGTAGAAGACCACGGCCTCGAGGCGGTCATCCGAGACTTCCGGATCGCCCCCCGAGATCGCCGCTCCGCATGCCGTCTGGGCTTCAGGACAGTTTTGATCGGCGTGAACGCTTGAGGTGATTCCAATATCGCCGAGGAACGCGTTGGCCGACTGTTGTCGGACACTGGGCACGGTCGCCTTCCAGCCGAATCTCCCGATGTCGAACTGGCCCGTATCGGGATTCCAGATCATGTGGATGCGGCCCGAGATACCGTCGCCGTCCTCGTCATCCGGGTCGGCCAGCAACTCAAGGATCTCGACCGGAATCGCCTCCAACAGGCCGACGCCAAAGACACTGGGCGCCACACGAGGTGAGATCTGCAACGCCTCGTGCGGCGGACCGAACGCAGGATCGCCAATCGAGTACTGGGGCTTGAGCAGCGTGTACGTTTCACCGTCGGCGTACGTTCCCTGGATCTCGATGTACGTGATAACGATCCGACCCTCCGGCTCGACCCGCTGGATTGCGCGATCCTGGAGCTGCCCCCCGTAGACGGGATCGGGCACCGGCCCGCCTTTGGGGGCGGCAAGCGAGCCGGGAGCGTACAGATCGCGAAACTCCTCCGGCAAAGAGAGACGGAGCAACAGCCCACGTTCTGGATCGTCGTCTGAGAAGGGAGGCCGGCCGCGGCCGTCGAGGGCGTGACAACTGGAGCAGGATTGTGCGTTGAAGGTCGGTCCGAGGCCGTCCCGCGCCTCCGTCGAGGCGGGAGCCGTCACCCAGTTCTGCTCGAAGAAGCTGTCGCCCAGTTCGAACCGACGGCGCTGCTCGCGGTCGAGGTTACGGGCCGAGAACGAGAACGCATTCCGCGTGACGTTCGTTGCCGTGGTCTCGCCGCCGCTGAACAGGTTGGCCGTATCGTCGGGCGTCAGACCCAGCGGACCGCCGTCTACCGCGCCGTTGGAGCAGACGGTCGCGGCCAGGGCGGTCATCAACAGGGCGAAAAGGATGCCAATGCCCGCGGCGATGGCGCGTCGTTTGGCGGCGGATCGCCGGGGCATCGGTGCCGCGCCGGCCTTAGGTCACGTTGATGCTGACGCCGAGCGCCTCGGCGGCTGCGACGATCTTGTCGGTCTGGTCTTCCAGCGACTCGATCGTGGTCAGCACAGCCTGGCGGCCGGCGTCGGAGTTGGGCAGGTCGGCGATCAGGTGCGCATCGAACGGCGAAGGAATCGCCGTGGCGTAGGCAACGCTGGCGGCGATCTCCACGGTCAGCTGATCGGCCAGCTCCGGGTCTTCCTGACGAACCAGGTCGACGATCCCGGGCCCAACCAGCGCACCGAAGTCTCCCAGCCAGACGTTCTGGATGCCCTTGGCGTTGGCGATGATGTCGTTGACCGTGTTGTCGGAGAAGCAGGAGTGCTCGTCTTCCTGCGAGCGCGCCTCGTAGGCGACGACCATCCGCTCGCCGGCCAGTTCGCCGCGCGACAGCTCGCCGATTCCTGTGATGATCTTGACCAACGCCTCATCCGTGTCGAGGTCGAGGAACTCGGCGCGGTAGTTGCCGGAACTGCCCGGCGCCCAGGCGTCGACCATGTCTTGCAGGTCGTCGATCAGCAGATCGGTGACGACCATCAGGTACGCGGCGCGACGATCGGCATTGGCGTTGGTCGTGTAGTCCTCGATCGGACGGTCGCCGGGTCCGTCGTCGTTCATGTCCTGACCCCAGAGCAGAAATTCGATGGCGTGCCAGCCGGTCGAGACGTTCTCTTCGCCGCCGGCTTCGTTCAGTTCGATCAGCAGATCAGTCGTGATCGTCGGGTACTCATCGACCATGTTGATGATCCCAGAGTTGGGGTTGCCCTCGACGTAGTCGACGTAGGACTCATCCATCGGCCAGGCGTTGAGTTGCCCCTCCGGGCCGTTTTCCTCGTTGTCGATCGGGCCGTCGTAGAAGCGGTACGCCTCGGTCGGACCGTAGTCGTCACGCGCGGTCAGCCAGGCGCGCTTCGCACCCTCGAGCGTCGACGGCGTCGGGTTGTCGAGGAAGTTGTGAATCGCCTCTCGCATCACCATGGCGCTATTCAGGCTGAGCACGTAGGTGTGATGCACGCCGTCGGCATAGTGCTCAACGACATCGGAGGCCGACACATCCGATGCGTCGTCGCCCGAACAGGCAGCGACGACGGCGAGCGCCGCGATCAATGGGATCGCAAGCAGTGACAACTTGAGCCGCGACAGGCGGCGAATCGGAGCGTGCATGGGCATTCCTCCTCGGGGAATTCTGGATGTCGATCGCCCTGAATAGATTCTACCGATTGTTGCAATCTATGCAACTTTTGGTGATTTGTAAACAATAGCAGCAAATCGGCCGGCGGTTTGGTTGACCGCGTACCAGGCCGGGCATACGCTCTCGACGGCCGCTGCCGGCAAGACTCTCATCCAGCGGACACAGTTCGACAACGGGAACAGGACAGCCAAGCATGGTGAGCGAGGCGACGCCGATCAGCGAACCCATCGTCCAGTTCGTCTTCTTCAAGATCGACTCAGCCTGGCGGCGACTCGACGCAGAAGCCAGGGCCGACGATCGAGATCGGTTCCTGCGCACCCTCCGCGACACCGAGACCATCGTGCCGTTCCACTCGTTCAGCCTGATGGGCATCCGCTCCGACGCCGACTTCATGCTCTGGCGCACCTCCGACGGTCTCGAATCGCTCGAGGAGACGCTCAGCTCGCTGCTCTCGACCGAGCTCGGCAAGTACCTCGAGGTCAGCTACTCATACTTCGGTCTGCTGCGGCGCTCCACCTATGGTCAGGCGCGGACCGAACAGGATCACGCGGAGGAGGCGCCCGACAAGCAGCGCTACTTCGTCCTCTATCCCTTCACCAAGACGGTCGAGTGGTACCTGTTCTCGCGCGAAGAACGGGGCAAGATGATGGGCGAGCACATCAAGGTGGGGCGAGCCTATCCGAACATCTCGCAGATCCTGCTGTATTCAACCGGACTCGGCGACCAGGAGTTCATCGTCGGCTACGAGACAGAGTCGCTCGCTGAGTTCCAGGACCTGGTCACCGACCTGCGCTCGACCGAGGCGCGTCGCCACACGCTGCAGGACACGCCGATCTTCACCTGCGTTCACCGGTCTCCGGAGCGCATCCTCGATCTACTCGGCTAGGCCAACGCCAAAATCCGGTCCAATCAAGGTCCCGTGACCTTGGGCGCAGGCGAGCCTGGCAGCACGCGGCGTGACGAATCGGGAGGAGCCGTCAAGTGGTAAGCCACAGGGGCGTGCTGTTGATGGCGTACGGCACGCCGCGTCATCTCGGCGAGGTCGAAGCCTACTACCGAGACATCCGCGGCGGGCAGGACCCCAGTCCGGAAGCGGTGGCGTCGCTGACCGAGCGCTACCGCCGGGTCGGCGGCAAGACTCCGCTGTTCGAGATCACGCAACGCATCGCCGATCGCCTGCAGGCGCGCCTCAATCAGCGGACGACCGATGACAGCTGGTCCGTGTTCATCGGCATGAAGCATTGGCATCCCTACATCGCCGAGGCAATCAACCGGATCGGCCAAGCGGAGATCAGCGAACTCGTCGCCCTGCCGCTCGCGCCTCACTACTCAATGCTCAGCATTGGCGGCTACGAAAGGCTCGTCGCCCAGGCGCTGGAGTCTCTGGACAATCCACCTGCGACCACGAGCGTGCAGAGCTGGCATGCGAATCCCGGTTACGTTCGCCTGATTGCGCAACGGATCAAGGACGCACTCCAACGAATCGACGCCGACCCCGCCGAGGTCGAAGTGATCTTTTCAGCCCACAGCCTGCCGGCGCGGATCGTCAACTCCGGCGATCCCTACCCGGACGAGTTGATGACCAGCGCCGCGGCCGTCGCCCGGAAGGCTGGCGTCGAGTCCTGGCGCTTCGCCTACCAGAGCGCCGGCAAGACACCGACGCCCTGGCTCGGACCGGACATCCTTGAGACCATCGAGACGATCGCCGGCGAAGGCAGAACTCACATCCTTTCCGTCCCCTTCGGCTTCGTCTGCGATCACCTGGAAATCCTCTACGACATCGACATTGAAGCCATCGCACGAGCCGCCGAACTCGGTGTCAATCTCTCCAGGATCGAGATGCCCAACGACGATCCCGACTTCATCGAGGTGCTGCACGACCTGGTCGTCACCGGAGTCGGAGCAAGAACGTCGGCACTCACCGCATAGCCGTCGTCTTGGGCGGCGGATGTCAATCAGCAATCCAACCGCTTCTATTGTTATCGTTTTTCGCAGAATTAGTGATATACCAGTATAGGCCTCCGGGCTTGAGAAATTCATCACGAAGGACGACGCTGATGCCACGACCGAAGAGTCCACTCCGGCGCGCCGGACTGCTGATCGGCCTATTGCTGGCCATCGCCTGGCTGGCGATGGCCTGCGGGGACGACGAGCAGTCGCAATCTGCGGCACAGCAAACGGTCGATCGGCAAACGCAGGGGCAACAGGCGGTCGCCGAGGCCGAGCAGCCGGAACCGGCCCCGGAACAGGAACAGCCCGCTCAGGAACAACCCGTCGAGGAACAGGCGCAAACCGAGCAACAGCCGGCGGTCCAGCAGCAGCAACAGCAGGCGACCGCCTCAGCCGCAGCGCAGCCATCTCAGTCTCAATCTGATGCATCCGAAGCGGCTCAGCAGCAGCGCGCTCCGGACCAGCAACAGGCCGCACAGCAATCGTCGGCCCAGGAGCAGCAGGCTCAACAGACGATGCCCGACGAGGCCGTTCCCGAGGGCACACGCCTGATCACCCTGTTCGGCGACCTGACCGAGATCATTTACGCACTGGGCGTGCAGGAGTTCCTAGTCGCGCGCGACACGAGCTCCATCTATCCGCGTGTCGCAGAAGAACTGCCCAACCTGGGATTCGCCGGCGCGCTGAACGCAGAAGCGATCCTCGAGCTCGAACCCACACTGGTGCTCGGCACGCCCATGGCCGGCCCAGCGGAGGTGCTGGAGCAGTTGCGCCAGGCGGGCGTCGAAGTGTTGATCATCGAAGACCTCAACGGGCTGGACGCCCCGCAGATCAAGATCCGCTTCGTCGGTGAGGCGCTCGGCATTCCCCAGCGAGCCGAAGAACTGGCCCTCGACGTCGAGAAGCGCATGCAAGCCGTCATGGCGGCGTCCGCGAACGACAAGCCCCTGCGCGTCATGCACATCTACATTCGCCGCGGCGGACTCCAGTTGGTTTCTGGCTCGGGCAACAAGGCGGAAGCGATCATTCAGGCCGCGGGCGGCGTCGACGCGGCTGCAGAAGCAGGCATCGTCGGCTGGCAGCCCTTGACGCCTGAAGCGCTCGTCGCTGCCGACCCGGATGTCTACCTCGTGATGGACCGCGGCCTCGCAGTGGTCGGCGGAATCGAGGGCCTGCTGGAGATTCCCGGCATGGCCCAGACCAGGGCCGGTCAGGGCCCTCACGTCATCTCGATGGCCGACCTCTATCTGCTCGGCTTCGGTCCCCGACTCCCCGAGGCAATCGCCGACCTCGCCCAGTTTCTGCGCGAAGTCCAGGCAGAGATTCCGGAACAGTAGCAGCGCCTCGGCCGGCTGCCCGGCGACAGCTCAATCGCCCGCGATCCGGACCTCTTCCTCGGGGGCGAGCCGCCAGCCCGCCGCACGCACGCGTTCACTCCAGAACGCCGCATAGCGGCCGTCGCGCTGCAACAGCTCGTGGTGACTGCCCTGCTCGACGATGCCGCCCGCCTCGATCGCGATGATCTGGTCGGCGGCCTGCACCGTCTGCAATCGATGTGCGACCACGACCAGAGTCTTGTTGTGGGTCAACTCGCGCAGCGCCTGCTGAACCGAGCGTTCGTTGATCGGGTCCAGCGCCGCCGTCGCCTCGTCAAGCAGCACGATCGGCGCATCCTTGAGAATCGCCCTCGCGATCGAAACGCGCTGACGTTCACCGCCCGACAGTCGCGCGCCGCCTTCGCCGACCCGCGACTCCCAGCCCTCGGGCAGACGTTCGGCGATTTCGTTGACGCGAGCCAGCGCGGCGGCGGCGCGCACTTCGGCGTCGGTCGCCTCGGGCCGTCCCAGCCGGATGTTCTCCTCGATCGTGCCATCGAACAGGTACACGTCCTGGAAGACGACCGAGATCTGGCGCATCAGCACCTCGGTTGACATCTCCCTGACGTCGACACCGCCAATCTGCACCGTTCCCGAGCCCGCGTCCCAGAACCGAGCGATCAGGCGCAGGATCGTCGTCTTACCCGCGCCGGATGGTCCGACGATCGCAGTCATGGTGCGCTCGGGGGCGGTGAAGCTGACTTGGTCGAGGACCGTGTTGTCCTCGTAGGCGAAGCTCACTGAGTCGAACGAGATACTCGCAGTCGCTGGGACCTTCGACGACTCAACTTCGGGCAGCGCGGGTGTGGCGAACACGGTCTCAATGCGTGACAGGCTGTTGCGGCTGATCCTGAGCGCGCCGCCGAGGTCGGCCGCCTCAATCATCGGATCCACATACCGTGCCGCCAACACCAGCATCGCCAGGAGCTCAGCAACCTCGATGCTGCCGCCTAGCGCCAGGTTGAGGCCGAACAGCAGCAGGATGGTGAATGCAATCTGCACCACCAGGATGAAACCCGCGAGTCCCGGCGCCGCAATCAGGAGCTGAGAACGGCCCGCATCACGCTGCTCCTGAAGCGCGTCATCGAGCTGCCTGAAACTGCGCGTGGCGTATCCAAAGCCGCGCAGCACGGCCTGGGTCTGCGCGAACTCGACAATCCGGTTGGACGCGTCGATTTTGGCGTCATCGGCGCGGTGGTCCGTTCTCTGCACCAGACCGGCCGACCACTGATAGACAACCCATGCAAGCGGCGCGGTGATCGCAGCGGCCAGCGCAAGCCGCCAGTCGAAGGCGAACATCACGATGATCACCGTGATCGGCGTCACGAAGGCGTTGACGATCGGCCGCAGCAGGTGGGCGGGCACGCCCATCACGTCGATCACGCCCTGGCTGGTCAGTCGTCCCAGACTGCCGACCCGCGTCGCGTCGAACCAACCCAGGGGCAACTGCGCGATCTTGTCGCCCAGTCGTTCGAACAGTCCCCGGGCCAGGTTGATGGCGGAGATGAATCCCAGCATCTGGGTGATCCAACGCACGATGCCATAAGCCGCGAGCACACCCGCCATCGCGCCCAGCCAGACCCAGGCAATGTCGTAATCGCCGTCGAACGTCGCTCGCAGCAGCGGCACCAGCAGCGCGAAACCGACGCCCATGAGGACCGACTCGAACACAAGACCGAAGATGTTGGCTCGCAATCTGCGCCCATGCGGCAGCGATGCGGGTAGGAGCTGCAACAGTTGCAAAATCATCCGACCACCTGCCCAATCTGGCTGGCTTCCCAGAGCCGGCGATAAGCGCCTTCGCGTGCGAGCAGTTCCTCGTGCGTCCCGCGTTCGACAATCTGCCCAGCGTCCAGCACGCAGATCTGGTCGGCGCCGACAATCGTGTGCAAGCGGTGCGCAATCACCAGTAACGTCCGCCCGACGATTAGTTCCGAGAGGGCGTCCTGGATCGACGCCTCAGCCTCTGGATCAGCGAATGCCGTCGCCTCATCGAGGACGAGGATTGGAGCATCGGCAAGAACGGCACGGGCGATCGATACTCGCTGCGCCTCCCCGCCCGAGAGCAGGGCATCCTCGCCGGCAACCGAGTCGTAGCCGCGAGGCAACTCGAGAATTCGCTCATGAATCTGTGCTGCACGCGCAGCCTGTTCGACATCGGCAAGCGGAGCGTCGGGCCGCGCGAGCGCGATGTTGTCCCTGATCGACATGCGCAGCAACTGCACGTCCTGAAACACGAGCCCGACCTGCCGATACAGCTCGTCGCTCGCGATCTCGTCCACTGGCACGCCGCCAATCGTAATCTGCCCCTCCGTCGGGTCCCAGAAGCGCGGAAGCAGCCGGGCCAGCGTGCTCTTACCCGATCCCGAGGCGCCAACCAGGGCGGTGACCGTGCCCGGTTCGAGCGCCAGATCGATCCCCCGGACCGCCTCATTCTTGCCGTCGTACGAGAAGCCGACATGCTCGAAGGAAACCCGGGTGCCGACCGGTGTGCGCGCGAGGTCACTCTCCGGCAGCGATGGCGTATCGAGCACAGCGGCGACTCGGTCGGCGGCCCGCTGCGCCAGCATCAGATCGTTCTGAGCAAAAGACAGAGTGAGAAACGCCGCAGCCAGGCTTGGGCCGAGGATGATGAACGGCAACAGGTCGATCGCCGCAATCGCCCCGCTGGCGGTCATGGCGAGACCGATCGCGACGATCACGACCATGGCGAAGATCGGCGACATCACCGTGTTGCCAGCCGAGATCCACGGAATCTGACCTCTCACCCATTCCCAGAAGTAGTCAACGAACCGATTCGCGTGTTCGACAAACTGTCGATACGAGCGCCGCGCCTGGCCGAATGTCTTGACCACTGCGATGCCTTGCACGAACGCCACCGAGGATGCGTTTACGTCCTCGAGCGCCCGATCGTATGCAACCATCTTCTCGCCGAAACCGCGGTACATGAACCCATAGAGAACGATTCCCCCGACGATCGGGATCAACGCCACCAAGGCCATGCGCCAGTCGATGATGAACAGGTACACCAACGCCGTGACCGGCGTAACGAGCGCCCCGACGATGTTGGTGTACGAGTGGCCGACGATGTGGTGGAGCGTGGAAACATCATCCTCGAGCGCCTTCTTCACGGCTCCCGCGTTGCGGTCGTTGAACCAACCCAGAGGAACGGTACTCAGTTGCGCGGCCATGCTGCGCCGCAGATAGAACTGGAAGTCCACGTCGGCGAAATGCGTGATTGCTCCCGACGCCATCTTGAACATGAACTGCAGCAGCATCGCCCCCGCCCCCAGCCCGGCGATCAGCCAGGCCTTGCCCTCGTCGGTCGGGCCCTCCGCGAGCAACACGCGGCCGATCTCGGCGACCGCGATGAACGGCATCACACCTAGCGCAGAACTGGTCGCCTGGAGCACACAGGCGATCGCCAATGTCCGCTTCAGCGGCCTCACCAGTCGCCCGACCGAGGATCCGGTCGGGCGCGATTCTTCCGCAACAGGAGCGGCCACTGGACTTGTGGCATCGACAACGCTCATGACATCCTCCTGGACCTCGCGAGGTTTATCACATTATCTGCAAAATAACAACTCCGGAACTCAGCTCGCATCCGGTACCCGGGGTCGCAGCTCGCGCCTCGTCGATTGACCGTTCATGAGGAGTCCCCTGAGGCCTGAAGCCGAGGCATGACCTCGCTCGCGAAACGCTGGATCGAGGCAAGCGTCGCCTTCGGATCGCCGATCGGCTCCATGTACAGCGCGAAGTTGCGGGCGCCGGTCGCAGCGATGAACTCGTCGAACCACTCAAGGATCCGCTCCGGCGGACCAACCGGGCTCTGTCCAATCACGCCGCCAACGAGCGCGGGGGTCAACTCGGCACGCTTCGACAGATCCAGGTCGGGGTCCTGCAGACCCGGATGGTTACCCGTGTTGAACGACGCGATCAGGCCGGCCGACATGCGTTCGCGCGCGGATGATTCGTCCTCTTCGACCAGGCACGGAATCGCATGCAGATGATCGACCTCGCCGTCCCAGCCATGCCCCTGCGCAATGCCGCGGTATTGCTCGATCGTCTTGACTCGGCTCTCGGTATCGGCGGCAAAGTAGAACTGCAGCGGTAGACGCAGCCGAGCGGCGACCTCGACCGCCTCCGCCGTAGCGGTCGCAACGTAGATCGGAGGATGCGGCCGCGTTCGCGGTCGTGGCCGCACCGTCACCGACTGATACGGAAAGAGCTCGTCCTCACTGCTGACGCCCGTGTTTGATAGGGCGTCGATCACCGCCAGCAGCGTCGCCTCGATACCGACCGCCCAACGCTCGGTGGGCACGGAGAGCACCTCGTAATCGAGCGAGTACCCGCCACGCCCCAGTCCAAGGTCGAGCCGCCCGTCGCTGGCTTGATCGAGAATCCCCACCTGTTCGGCGATCGTGATCGGATGCACGAGCGGCGCCAGGACGACGGCCGTGCCGACTCGGATGCGCTGTGTGAGACCCAGCAAGTATCCGGCCAATGTCAACGCCTGGGAGCACACGCCGAAGTCGATGAAGTGATGTTCGGTCACCCAGAGACGGTCGTAACCCAGCGACTCCGCCAGCTTCGCCGACTCGACCGAGAGCCGCAGCGCCGCACCATCGTCGACTCCGTCAAAGACGCCGTTGTTGAGGAACAATCCGATTTGCACGTTCGCTCTTCCTTTGCCGCTCTTCGCTGGCAGATTGCGCCGGCGCGTCGAACCTGTCAGCCGGGCCCTCCGCGGGATTTCAACTGTGGCGCGACTTCGGCCGCGAAGCGGCGGATCGACAGCAGCGTGCCGTCCGGGTCGCCCAGCGGCTCCATGTAGAGCGCGAGGTTCCGCGCACCGGTAGCAACGATGAACTCCTCCAGCCATTCCAGCACGCGATCCGGCAGACCGATTGGAGACTGCGCCGTGACGCCCGCAGCGACTGCGTCGTAGTCCATGCTTCGAGCGCCGTGCCGGGCTTCTGCCGCCGGCAGCAGGGGATGGTCGCCGCTATGAAACGCCGCCCGCATTCCGGCCGTCATCCGCTCTCGGGCCGCTGACTCATCATCGTCGACCAGGCAGAGAATGGCATGCAGGTGGTCCGCGTCCCCGTCCCAGCCGTGCTGCCTGGCGCACTCGCGGTACTGTTCGATGCTCTTGACCCGGCTCGCGGTGTCCTGGGGGAAGTTGAACTGCAGCGGCAGTCGACGCCGCGCGGCCTCGGCAATCGAGGGTTCATTCGTGGAAGCGACATAGATGGGCGGATGCGGCTGCGTGCGCGGCCTCGGCCGCGCTGTGACCGTCGGGAAGGGGAAGTGTTCGCTGTCGCTGGCGACATCGGTCTGTGAGAGTAGCTCGATCAGCGTGCAGATTGTGGCCTCGACCTCCGCCGACCAGCGCTCAGGCGGGACGCCGAAGGCGTCGTATTCCAGCGCGTAGCCGCCTCGTCCCAGACCGATGTCGAGGCGGCCGCCGCTGACCTGGTCGAGCAGCGCGACCTGCTCGGCCAGTGCAACCGGATGCCACAGCGGCGCCAGGACCACTGCCGTGCCGACACGTATACGCTGAGTCAGTCCCAGAATGAAGCCGGCCAGGGTCAGCGCCGACGAGCAGACTCCATAGTCCATGAAGTGGTGCTCGGTCACCCAGACCTCGTCGTAGCTGAGCGTTTCCGCCAGCCGCGCGGAATCGACGGAGAGCTGCAGCGCAGCAGCATCGTCAACTCCGTCGTAAACGCCGTTGTTGAGAAATAATCCGATTCGCATCTGTTTCAACTCGTTCTATGACGCGGCAATGGCGCGAGTTTCGCCCGTTGCCTGGCGTCGAGCAGCGAGCGTGCGGCTCAATGACGGCGCTGCGTCGAGCAACTCCTGCGACTCCGCCGCCTGCGGGTTTCGCACAAACTCCGACATTGGGCCGATCTCTACAAGCTTGCCCCCGTTGAGCACGCCGACACGGTGAGCGAACTCATGCGCCAGGGCCAGATCGTGAGTGATGAACAGCATGCTGATCCGCGTGTCCCGTTGAATCTGCTGGAGCAAGTCGACGATCTGCCCTTGCACGATTGTGTCGAGCGCGGTGGTGATTTCGTCGCAGATCAAGACCTGTGGCTCGGCGGCGAGCGCCCGGGCGATCGCGGCCCGTTGCTGCTCTCCACCCGACAGCTCGTGCGGGCGTCGTCTCGCCAGGGCCGGATCGAGCTGAACCTGCGCCAGGAGTAGCGCCAGGCGGTCCGTCGCGGCCGAGCCGCTGAGGCCGCGGGCCTGGCGGATTGAGCGCAGAATTCCATCGCCCACGCTGCGACGAGGATTGAACGACTCTTCAGGATTCTGCGGGACGAGCTGGATCGCCGCTCGTTGGTTCCGGTCTCGACGGCGCAAGTGTGGAGACACCTTGAGACCGTTGAGCAGCACTTCTCCTGCTCCAGGCGGATGCAGGCCCACCAACACTCGAGCGATGGTTGATTTTCCGCTGCCGGAGCGACCAATCAGGGCGAGCGTCTCCCCTGCGGCCAGATCGAATGAGACATCCTGAGCCGCGCGGATCGTTCGCCTCCCGCGTCCGCGGCCGAGATTGAATTCGGCCGATACGCCTCGGACCTCCAGCACAGGCGCCGATTCGTCTGCGTCAGGTGCGAGAGACGGCTGGTCGACAGCGATGTCGGGTGACGCGGAGATCAGCGCCTTCGAGTACGAGTCCACTGGTGAGTGAAGCACGCGAAGCGCAGATCCTCGCTCAACGATCTCGCCGTGACTCAGGACGACGACATCGTCAGCCATCCGCGCCACGGATGCGAGATCATGCGAGATCAACAAGGTCGCTGCGCCGCGTTCGTCGCGTAGCCGTTCGACCAGAGAGAGCATCAATCGCTGCGTCGTCGGGTCGATGGAACTGGTCGGCTCATCGAGGATCAGCAAGCGCGGTTCATTGGCAATGGCTCGGGCCATTGCAACTCGCTGTTGTTGGCCGATTGACAGCTGATGGGGAAATCGCCGGCGAACGGACGAGTCGCTGGGAAGTTGTACCAGTTCCAGCAACTTCTCAGTGTCCTGAGACCGGCCCAGACGTCGCTCTTCGATCAGTGCTTCGACCCGCATGGTCGGGGTCAGCGTCGAGGCGGGATTCTGGGGCAGATAGGCAATCGATTCGCGACGAAGTCGACGCAGCTCGGATTCGGGCAACTCGAACATGTCGCGGCCGTCGAAACGAACTTCTCCGTCGACTCGTCGCATGCCCGGTCGGACGAATCCCAACAGCGCTAGGCCAAGCGTCGTCTTGCCGGCGCCGGAACCCCCGACCGCCGCGAGTGTCTTGCCCGGTTCCAGGCTGACGCTCACGCCGTCCAGGATCTGGGCGTTCAGACTGCCGCGAACCTCAAGGTCGTTCACCTCAATCATCTGGCTACCTGCCTCGCAAAGCGATCGGCAAGCAGATTCGTTGGAATGGTCAGGAGCAGCACCATCAGCGAGGGCGCAATGGTCGCCCACGGGTTCAGTCCCGCGCCACCGATGTTCTCGGAGATCATCGATCCCCAGTCTGTCGACGGCGGCGGCGGCCCGAAGCCGAGGAAGCCCGCGGCGGCAACCAAATAGATTGCACCGATGAATCGCAATCCCGCGTCGGCAAGCAGCGGCCGGGCGAGATTCGGCACGACATCGCGGATCAGGATGATCGGCGCAGATTCGCCGATCATGCGGGCCTGCTCGACGTAGGCGCTGTGGATGATCGGGAAGGCGGCAGCGCGAGCGTATCGGGTGGTGAACGGGATCGAGGCGATGATCACCGCCAACGCCAGAACCCAGTGCTGCGCTCCAAATCGGTGAAAGAGCACCAGGGCGATCAGGATGGACGGAATCACGGCGAACACGTCCATCACGCGCATGATTACATCATCGCGCCGCAGAGCGGCCGCCGCGACCCCCAGCACGCCGCCAATCAACGTTGCCAGCATGGTCGCGACGACCGGAATGATGACAATCGGCCTGCCCCCGTGCAGGATGCGCGACAGCACATCACGTCCGAGGTGGTCGGTGCCGAAGACGCCGACGTCAGCGGCAAACGGCAGCGACACCACTTCTCCCCTGTCGTACGGAGAGATCATCGGACCGAACACGGCCATGAACAGGACGGCCAGCAACAACACAAGCAGCGCCGCAGCAATCAGCGACAATCGAGCCTGCCGGGTTCGGCTGCCCGCTGCTGCGAGAACTTCCCGGCCAGCCACCGACGTCATTGCGCCGTCCTCCGGTTCGGCGAGGCGAGGAATCCGATCATGTCCGCGATCTGAAACGCGACAATCACGCTCGCGGCCTGGATCAGACCGATCGCTTCAATCACGGGAGCGTCGCGCAACGCGATTCGATCGACAAGCTGCGAACCGAGTCCGGGAAACGCGAAGATCCGTTCAACCACGACAGCGCCGCCGACCAGGAACGGCACCATAAAGGCGAGCACCTGCACAGTCGGCGGGATCGCTGAGGGGAGCAGGTGTCGGAGCAGCACTCGCGATTCCGCTAATCCGGCGAGCCGCGCCGCCTGTACGTGCGGCATCCGCGCCGCGTCGGCGACGGCTGCGCGGATCAATCGCGCGCCGTAAGCTCCGCCGACGATGGCCAGCGAGATCACCGGCAAGACCAGGATCTCGGGCCGACTAAAGGGCGTGCCGTCGCTGGGCACCAGCGAGACCGCCGGCAGCCAGCCCAGTTCGAGCCCAACGATCGAGATCAGGATCCCGGCGATGATGAACTCGGGAACAGAGACCGCGCTGAGGGTCGTGACTGAAATGACCGTCGAAGTCCGAGAACCGTCACGCCTGCCGCCCAACGCTGCCAGCAGCAGCGCGGCGGCGGCGATCGCCGCGAACGCCGTCACAGCGAGCATCGCCGTGTTGAGCGCCGGCCGACCGATGATCGCCCGGACCGATTGATTGGTCCGCACCGACTCGCCGAGGTCGCCTTGCAGCGTCGACCACAGCCAGCGGCCGTAACGCTCTGGGACGGGATCATTGAGATTCAGTTGCTCGCGCAGAATGTCCAGGCGTTCCGGCGTCGCATTCATCCCCAGGATCTGCTGCGCCGGATCGCCGGGCAGCCACTCGACTGCGGCGAACAGGATGAGGCTGACCGCCAACAAGGTCGCGACCAACGACACGATCCGCCATATGACGTACTGGGCCGCGTCGTGTAGTCCGGCGGTCATCCGCCCCTTCCGACCCAGGCTCTAGCTATTGAGCACGATGTCCTGGAACTTGACCAGACCTTCGCCGACCAGGTTGACGTTGGTCACCTTGGATGAGTACGCCATGATCAGGGGGCTGTAGCCCCAGACGATCATGCCGTCGTCCCGCCACTCGATCTCCTGGGCGCGGAGCAGGTGCTTGGCGCGCTCAGCGTCGTCGACAGTGCGCTGCGAGGCGGTCAGCGCCTCGTCGAACTCCGGAGAGGTGAACGTTGTAAGGTTGAAGCCGGCACTACTGCCGACAAAGCGCGGCAGATGCACGGCCGGCGGGTGGTTGATGAAGTAGAGCGTTTGCAGCGGCGTCGAGAAAAGCCTGTCGAAGTCGCCAAAGAAGGCGTCGGCGGGAACCTCTTCGATCTTGAGCGAGACCCCCGCCTCGGCCAACTGAGCCGCCAGCAACTCTCCCGACGCCAGCAGCCCCGGCGCCACTTCCGACGCGACCAGCGTCAGTTCGGATATGCCAGCCTCGGCGAAGAGCGCGCTCGAGCGATCCAGATCGCGCTCGCGCTGCGGCAGACCGTCGTGGTAGCCGGTCATGCCCAGACCGACGAGGTCGTTGCCGATGTCGCCCTGTCCGAGCAATGCGCCATCAACCATCGCCTGGCGGTCGATCACCAGTTTCATCGCCTCGACGACGCGCGGGTCTTCATACGGCGCCAGCGAGGTGTTCATGGAGAAGCACATTGCGGCGCCGCCCGCGTTCGTTCGCTCCACGGTGACATCCGGGTTGTCCTGCTCCGTGAGCGCGATCGTCGGAGTCAACTGGTAGGCGAAGTCAATCTCGCCCGACTTCAGCGCATTGATGCGGGCGGTCGGATCGCTGATCGGCACAGTCACCACCCGATCCAGTGGAGCAGGTTCGCCCCACCAGTCCTCATTGCGGACCAGAACAACCCCATCTGCTCCGTCGTTGGACTCCACGCGGAACGGTCCCGATCCGTTGGGCAGCTGCCAGTTGTCGATGCCCTCGGGCATGACGGGCGCGTAGAGCGCCAGCGACGCGTCGATGAAGTCCGCGCGCGGCCGCAGCAGCGGCAGTTCGAGCGTCAGGTCGTCGATCGCTGCGACGTTGGGGAAGTCCACATCCTGCCACTCGGCGGCGTTGCGCGGGCTGGTCTCCCAGTCTCCCAGGAACGCGATCGAGAACGCCACATCCTCCGCCGTCAGCGGACGCCCGTCGTGGAAGGTGACGCCGGGCCGCAACTTGATCGTCCAGACTGTCGCGTCCTCGTTCGGCGTCATGCTTTCGGCGACGCCGGGCACAATGCCCTCCTCACCATGCTGCGCGAGAAAGTCGAATGACGCCGCGAGCGAGTGGTAGGCGAGCATCGAAAAGATGCTGCGAGGGTCAAGTGAGCTGCCGCCGCCCCCCAACGCCGAGAAACGCAGCGTGCCGCCGGTCGCTTCGGCGACCATCGCCTGCTGTTCCTGCTGTTGATCGGCCTGCTGCTGCGCCGGCGCAGCCTGTTGCTGCTGCTGTTGTTGCTCAGGCTGGTCCGCCACGGCCTGCTGTTGCTCCTGCTGAGCCGCTGCTGGCGCTTGCTGCTGCTGTTCTTGCTGCTGTTGCTGGACAGTCGCGGGCTGATCCTGCTGCTGTTGCTCCTCCTGCGACTCGGCGGTTGCCGCCGGAGCAGGCTGGTCGTCATCGTCATCGCCGCAGCCGACCAGCGCCAGCGCAGTTGCGCCGACCCCGGCCGTCGCAGCAGCGCGCAAGAATCCGCGCCTCGTCACTCGGAGGTTGGAGAAGGGGGTCATCAAATGGTGCCATCTAGGGAACGCCGGTTTCCCTCCGCGCGTTCCGTTCCGACTTTGCGAGTCATCCAGATCGTGACGAATAGTCCAGCGGCCAGCCAACCAGTCCGACCCAGCCGCTAGCTGCTGAGCACGATCTCCTGGAACTTGACCAGACCGTCGCTGACCAGATTGACGTTGGTCACATGGGGCGCGTAGGCCATGATCATTGGCGTGTAACCCCAGACAATCGTGCCACCCTCGTTCCATTCGATCTCCTGCGCACGCAGCAGGTGCTCGGCGCGCTCGGCGTCATCGACCGTACTCTGCGAGGCGCTCAGGGCCTCATCAAATTCGGGTATCGCGAACGCCGTGGGATTGAAGACGGAATTGCTGCCTACGAACGATGGCAAGTGCACCGCCGCCGGACGGTTGACGAAGTACATGGTCTGGAACGGCGTCGAGAGGATCCTCGCGAAGTCGCTGAAGAAGGCGTCGGCAGGAACCTCTTCGATGCTCAGCGTCACGCCGGCTTCGGCCAACTGAGAGCTCAGCAGTTCCGCGGATGAGACCAGGCCCGGAGCGACTTCAGACGCGACGATGTCGAGCTCGCTGATCCCCGCGGCGGCAAACAGCTCGGTTGCGCGTTCCAGGTCGCGAGTTCGTTGCGGCAGCCCGTCGTGATAGCCGGTCAGACCCAATCCCACCAGATCGTTACCAAGCTCGCCCTGACCGAGCAACACGCCATTCACCATTGCCTGCCGGTCAATCGCGAGCCGCATCGCCTCGCGCAGGCGAGGATCGTCGAACGGTGGGAATGACGTGTTCATCACAAAGCACATCGCCGTTCCGCCTGCGGAGGTGCGTTCCACCACGATGTCCGGGTTGTCCTGCTCGGCCAATCCAATCGTCGGCGTGAGCTGGTAGGCGAAGTCAATCTCACCTGTCTTGAGCGCGTTGATTCGCGCGTTCGAATCGTTGATTGGCACCGTGACCACGCGGTCGAGCGACGGCCGCTCTCCCCACCAGTCGTCGTTGCGAACCAGCTCGACGCCGTCCGCGCCGTCGTTCGTCACGACCCGGAACGGTCCCGAACCGTTAGGCAGCGTCAGGTCCTCAATGCCCTCCGGGATCACTGGCGCGTAGAGCGCCAGCGAGGCGTCGAGGAAGTCGGCCCGCGGTCGCAGCATCGGCAGCTCGAGCGTCAGGTCGTCGATCGCGGTCATGTTCGCCATGTCCACATCGGCCCACTGCTGAGCGAAGTAGGGACTGGTTTCCCAGTCGCCCATGAAGCGAATCGAGAACGCGATGTCCTGCGCAGTCAACGGTTTCCCGTCGTGGAATCGCACATCGGGCCGCAGCTTGATCGTCCACTTCGTTGCGTCCTCGTTCGGTGTCATGCTCTCTGCAACGCCGAGTTCGAGGCCGTTCGGTCCATGCAACGCGAGGAAATCGAACGCAGACGCCATCGAGTGGTAAGCGAGCACCGAGTAGATGTTGCGCGGGTCGATCGCGCTGCCGCTACCGCCCAACGCCGAGAAGCGCAGCGTGCCGCCACTCGTCTCGGCGGCCATCGCCTGTTGCTCTTGTTGCTCCTCAGCCGGAGCAGCCTCTTGCTGTTGCTGCGCGGCCTGCTCTTCGGCAGCCGACTCCTGTTGGTCCTGCTGCGCTTGCGCTTCGGCGACAGCCTGCTGTTGCGATTGCTCCTGCTGTTGCGCTGCCTGCGCGGCAGCTTGCTGTTCCGCCTGCTCTTGTTCATTCTGAGCAGCCGCAGGTTGCGGAGCCGGCTGATCGTCGTCATCGTCACCGCAGCCGACGAGCGCCAGTGTCGTCGCGCCGACGCCGGCGGACGCAGCGACGCGGAGAAACACGCGCCGCGAAACGCGAATGTTGGAAAACGGGGTCAAGGACTAGGCCATTCCAGAAGCTGGTCTGAGTAGGGTAAAGTTTCCCGCAACATATGAAAGTAATGAGTGCAACAGAGGCGACCCTGCGTCGACACATGTTGTGTCTCAGATAGGCGTCAGGCTCACGCGGTGGTGGTCATACATCAATGTCTCCATGGCAAACGCTGCTCTGGGGCGTCGAGCCGTGACCGGAATGTGTCGAGTTCGTAGGCTGCCCGTCCTTCAGCACTTCCCGTCCACGGCCATCCCTGGGGAGTCATCAGCTCACTCTCCTGAGTCATGCTCGGGCCCGACTGGCGACGGCTGGTCGGGCAACGCATCTTCCAGACGCCAGAACGGCCGGACGACGAACGAGATGATCGCAAACGCCGCCAGCGTCAGCCCGGCCAGGATGTACATGAACCCCATTCCGCGGCCCTCGCCAACCCCGATGATCGCGCCGATGCTGCCCGCCAGCGCGCCGCCCTCGACCAGCAGCGGCTCGAACACCCCGTCGGCCAATGGCCCCGCCGCAACGATCCCGGTCGACTGCGCCACGACGCCGATCAGCACCCGCAGCGCGAAGACCCGGCCCAGCACCTCAGGTGCAGCCTTGACCTGCCAGATCACGCGGTTCAGGCCGATCGCGAACACGAATGACGCGCCGATGATGAATACTCCGGCGGCCGTCACGACCAGGCTCTCGGAGACGCCCGTGATCACGCCGCCGACGCCGGCCAGGATCATCGCGCCGAGGATGCCGGTCATCCGCCGCTTCGGTCCGCCCCAGGCCGCGAGCAGCACACCGGCAACCAGCGAGCCCACACCGAAGCAGGTCAGCACAGCCGCCGCGCCGGCCTCGTCCGAGATCGCCAGCGAGAGCGGCGTCGCGAGCGCGTAACCAATCCCTGGCAGGATCAGCATCGAGGTCGAGACGAAGAACATCAGCATCAGGAACGGCGGCCGCTCCTTGAGATAGCTCACGCCGAAGCGAAACTCCGCCCACACCGACGCCCCGGCCTCTTGCAGCACCCGCGCCGGCTGCGGGATCACCGACAGGCCCAGCACCAGGATGCTGATCCCGAAGGTGACGAAGTCGACGACGAAGACGGCCCCCAGGCCCAGACCCAGGAACAGCGGCACCGCCAGCACCGGCGCCAGGATGATCTCGAACGACTGCAGCATCTGCGTCACGCCCGCTGCGCGGCCGAGCTGGTCCTGGGGCATCAGCATCGGCGTGCTGGCGTCGAGCGCCGGCAGGATGAATGCGCTGGCAACCCCGTTCGCGACCAGCGCGATATACAGATGCCAGATCTCCAGCGCGCCTGAGAAGTACAGCAGCGCCACGATGATCGTCGGCGCCGACGCCCCCGCGTTGGCCAGGATCATCGTCCAACGCCGGTTCCAGCGATCAATCAGCGGCCCCACGAACAGCGAGGCCACGCCGAGCGGCAGGATCGCCGCGAACAGCATCGTCGTGTAATCCGCCGCGCTGCCGCCGACCTCGTCGCTCAACACCCACAGCCCCAACCCGAACCGGGTCATCCCCGACCCGAGCGTCGAGACCAGTTGCCCCCCAGCCAGAGCAAAGAACGCCCGCTGAGCAGTAAACCGAGGCAAAATCACACCAGCGTCCCAGACGCCAAAAGCCTAGGTGATATCTCTCACTATCTGCAACTTAATGATGCCCTGACGCTGACGAAGTCGCCCCCGCGTAGGCGGGGGCCGGCCCAACCGTGACTCCGACCCCTATCTCTAACCGGTTGACAATCCACCTGAGACGCGTTGCCCATGGCGAAGAAGCACGACCTCGAAAGCCTGCTCAACGGCGAACTCGCCCGACTCCTCAACGACGCCGGCGTCCCCGCCTGGGACGACGTGCTGCTCCCACTTCCCCAGATGAACGATGACCGCGTCCGCAAGCCGCTAGACAAAGCCGTCACCGCCGCCCTGGACCTGGACCCCGAGTGGCTCGCCCAGGTCCGCCAGGCCCTCTCAGGAGAACCCTCCGTCACCAACCGCCCCTTCGGGACCGACTGAGGCCGCCATCAACTCCAGGCTTGACGCCAAGCGTTTGACCGCCGCCTACCCACACAGTACATTTGTGCTCTCCAATAGCAAGCCGAGAGGCGGTCCTTCATCATCTCAGCCAGCTCCGTTCACCTGCAGCCCAGTCCTCTAAGCCCGACCCGAGGGCGACGATCCGCCGACCGTCCAATCCAGCGCATGCTCTTGCATCAGGGCGACAAAACGCTCTCGAAATTTGCCAAAACTGTCCACCCGGATCGCACGATCTCCAGCAGAGCACTGGGTTTCCGCCCGAATCAGCTCACCGAAAAGAATTCCCCTGAAACCCGAAGACCCAACCCAACCGGTCCAGCGGCACCGGCGCCTCCCATATGGGCCGCCGGAGAGTTCGAAGTGATGTCCGAACTGAAAGCCCACTCGCGACACTGTCTTGGTCTCGGGCCAAAACAAGTCTCAGTAGTCGTCTACCGGAAACGAGCGCCAGAGTAAGTTCAGACGAGACCGCCAGGCCACGAGGTCACCCGGCAACGACCAAGCCCTCAATCACCCAACGAATCACTTAACAGATCGATGGTGGGCCTAACGAGACCGTACTGCGAACTTTCGTGTGGGAGGTGGCGCTGTAGGTGCCAGCTTGGATCCTTACGACCTCACTGGTCTCCGCCGGGTTCGAGGGCCTGTACCTGGACAACGGCGAATCGAATTGCGAACTCTCAATTGCACGGTATCGCTCTCGGAAGGTTCCAAACAACCGGGATTCGCTCCACGCGGCCCCGTCCGAGGGTGGTCGCTGGGCGCGTTCTTCCAGATGAAGACAATCAACCCGAGCCCACAAGCCGGGTCGGCGATGGAGGGGGCTTGATTGTGCGGAAAATCTCGGTTGTCCGAACTGGCGCCCCGGGCACGGCATTGAGGCGCCGCCGGACAGCGCAGTGAGAAGAGGCGCCGCTCAGGTGGCAGCGTCGACAGTGTTCGGCCAGATCCCCAACGAGATCCTGATCTCGTTCAGGGACATCCCCGAGGTGATTGTCGCGGCCGCCTGCAGCGTGTCGTTGTCACTGGCCGCGCTCTGTTCGCGCATCTCTTGATAAAGCTGGATCGTCATGCGTCGACGCAGCTCGGCGGGGGAAGGGGCTTTGGACTGACGAGTGGTCATGCTGGTCCTTTCTACTGGCCACCGAAATCCTAGCCGCCGAATCTGTCCGCGTACCGAGCACATGAAGTAGGAAAATAGCAAGCCCACACACCCCATTCTGATATGGCACGGTCGCAAATCCGCCCACTCCAACTGTGAGCTCCGCTCGTGAGCCGACGCTAGCGATCGCTGTCGTCCGCTCGCATCCAGTCCGCAGCCGTCAGATCGGTGTACAACCGCCGGCGCCAGAGCCACCAGCGCACGCGCGGTGTGGAGAGGGCCAACAGGCCTGCACCAAGCAGGAAGCCCGCCATCGTCAGCAGCGCTGCCTGTGGACCAAACGAGTCGACCAGCGCGCCGGCGACGATCGCCCCGATCAGGATCGTGCCCTGGGCCAGATTCATCAGCGTCAGCGCCTGTGCGCGCATCTCCTCGGGGGCGTGAGCCAACAGCGCGAGATTGGCCACCGTGACCATGTTGTAGACGCATGCGGTGGCGAAGAACACGCAAACAGCAACGACCGCAAGGTGCGGCGCCAGGGAAATCCCGACCAGCGCCACTCCGCCCGTCGCAATCAACCCGACCATCAGAAGGTTCGGTGAGCGGATCTCCTTCAGCGACGCCAGCCAGACCGCGCCCAGGGTCGCGCCGAGGCCGCCAACGGCCGCCAGGTAACCCACCCAGGAGCGGTGTTGCCCCAGCTCGTCGATCACGACCAGCGGCATCAGCACCGCCTCGTAGGGCTGCAAGAACATGTACGACATCGCCGCGAGGACCAGCACAGCCAGCGGCCAGCGGGTGGCCATCGCCCAGCGTCCTCCGGCCGTGATTCGCTGCACCATGGACTGATCGACTTCCCGCTCGCCGGGCTGCGACCGCCCGCGAGCCTGAATCAAAGCCCCAAGCAGCGCCGCTAGCAGGCTGAACGCGGTCATCAGGCCGAACATCCAGGTGAAGTCGGCAAAGCGCAGCAACAACCCGGCCAGGAGCGCCCCGCCAATCTTCATCGACGTCTGTCCCGTCTGCGAAAGCGCCGTGGCCGACCGCAGGTGCGAGGACTCGACGATGGTCGGCAGCATCGCCCGCCGAGCCAGATTGAAGAAGACGAAGCCAATCCCCGATAGGGCGGACAGCGCAATCACCTGCCAGCTCTGCGCCTGGCCCACCACTAACAGCACAAACAGCACGCCCGAGGCCGCGGCGTTGGTCAGAAACGAGCCAATCAGCACCCCCCGATAGGGATAGCGGTCAACGATGATGCCTGCGAACGGGGAGAGCAGCAGATTCGGCGCCATCCAGGCGGCCAGCACGGCGCCCAGCAGCACGGCGGACCCGGCCAGTTCGACGATCAGGACCGCCCGGGCGACCAGTTCCAGCGCCAGCGCTGCCGACCGCACAAACGTCGCCGCCCAGAGCACGCGGAAGTCGCGGTAGCCAAACGCAGCAAAGGTCTCCGGGTTGAACAACTGGCGCCTCTCCACGCTCGCAGCCTGAACATCTGTCGACTCCCTCGGGAGTGGATACAGCCAGCCTCAGGCTCGCCGCGGTGACCCTCAGACGAGGCATCCTTCCGAGTCGAGATAGAGATAGAGCATTTCATTCCGTGGCAGCCTTGCGATAGATCAGACAGACGGCAATGATCTACCGCTTTTGCCCACTTTGCGAATAGCAAGATGCCCAATTGGGATTGGTGCAGGTCGCTCTCCTACTCGCAGAGCGGCCGATATAGATTCAAATCATGAGCGACGCGCGACGGAGTGTATTTCAACAGCACGAACATGGGCCGGGTGAGGCCGGGATGTGGCATGTGTTGAAGGGCTGGAGCGGCGTCCTGCAGGGATGGTTGACACCGGTCGCGCTGAGCGAGCCGGACGTAGCGTCTTATGCGATCTGGATCTCTCTCTGGGGGCGTTGGTGCATCTGGATTGTGGTCGTCTTCCTGGCGGCCTACCGTCCGGACTTCTGGTACCCGGAGCGCGCGGAAACTGTGGCGATTCCGATCCTCCAGTTGTTGGTCAACGGGCTGCTCCACTACCGACTACGCAAACGGAAGCTGATCACTCCGCGCCTGCTGTTCTTGGTCAGCGCGTCGGACGTGGCGCAGATCACGTTCGCCGTCTTTATCCTGGGCGGCTTCTCGACCTTCGCCTTCATTGGCTTCTATCCGGCCCTCGGCCTCTTCGCCGTGCTGTTCTCCTCCGTCTCGGCAACGTTCGCCTGGACATCGTTGGCCGCGCTGGTCTATGTCCCGGTCTGTGTCTGGACTGGCGGCGGGTTGGATCTCGATCTGGGCCAGGAGAAGGTGCTGGTCGGCAGAGTGATCACGATGTACGTCGTCGCAATAGGCATCGCCATGATCGTTCGCTATGAGCGCCTGCGCTGGCGGGCAGCGGTTTCCCGCGAGCAGCAGCTGCGCAAGGAACGAATCGACCTGTCCCAGAAGATCCACGACACGACCGCCCAAACCGCGTTCATGATCAACCTCGGCATCCACCGAGCGAAGACGCTGGCAGGCGAGTCCAACGAGGAGTTGCTCGCCGCGCTCAATGCAACGTCGTCACTGTCACGGTCGGCGATGTGGGAAATGCGCGGGCCGATTGACGCCGGCCACATCGTCGAGGGCCGCGAGCTTGGTCAGGTGCTGTCCTCCCACTGCGCGACGTTCGAACGAATCACGGGTATCACCACCGCCATGTCGCAGACGGGGACCGAACCAACCATGCCGACCGAGACCCGCTCTCGACTGTTCTCCATCGCCCACAACGCCCTCACCAATGCGTTTCTGCACGCCAATCCCGGACGGGTCGAGGTCGGCTTGACCTTTGCCGGGGAGGAAGTCGCCTTGCGCGTCATGGACGACGGCATCGGTCTGCCCGACGACTACCTCGAGCGTGGCCGCGGCATCAGCGGCATGATGGAAGACGCCGTCCGCATGGGAGGAACGTTGACCGCGGACGGCGAGCATGCGGGAGGTGGAACGGCGATCACCTGCGAGGTGCCCCGTCAGAAAGACTGGAACGGAGGCTGAGATGTCAAGTGGAAGTCCAGTCAGGGTGATGGTCGTGGATGACCATCCGATCGTGAGGAGCGGCCTGCGAGACCTGCTTGAGGACTCCGGTCGATTCGTCGTCGTGGCGCAGGCAGGCGACGGCGATGAAGCGCTTCGCTTGGCCGAGGAAGTGCAGCCGGAGGTTGTGATCATGGACGTGATCATGCCGGGCAAGGACGGCATCGAAACCTGCCGCGAACTCATGACCCTGCTGCCCGACACGCGGGTGATGATCTTGACCGCCGCGACGCAGCAGGATGCCGTCATCAACGCTGTGGCCGCCGGCGCCACCGGCTACCTCGAAAAGTACGCACCGCCCGAAGCCTTGCTCGAGGCACTGTCCGACGTGGCCGAGGGCCGCCTCCACGTCCCAGACGAAGCGGTCAAGCAGGTCTTCGCGATGCTGAAGGGCCAGCGCCGGCTCGAGTCGAGCAGACCCGCGGACCGGCTGACGGTCATCGAGCGGCAGACCCTGACCTTGTTCGCCAGGGGCACGCCATACGCCGAGATCGCCAGGCAGCGGGGCAACAGCGTCGTCACCGTACGCAACACGCTCTACCGCATCCAGGACAAGCTGGGCATCGAGACAAAGCAGGAACTGGTGATCTGGGCCGTCCGCAATGGCCTGCTCGACGATGTCGTGGTCGGCATCGATGAGCAGCGACTGTCGTAGTGTCCCCCGCCTATCGAGCTGAAGGCCGGCGTGCGTTCGCATGAATGGCTAAAGCGCTACATCTCATTTGAGCAAAAGGAAAACTCGAACCGGCTCTTTTGATCTATTGACCCCCGACGCCGCCCGGCACACTTCGACGCAGGCGCTGAGGGGGGACGTTGACATGCGTGTTGAGAAAAGTCGGTACCGAACCGCCACGGCTGGGCGCATCGCCGCTGCCGCCCTACTGATCGCCGTGTGGGTCGGCGGTGTGTTGTCAATCGCGACGAATTCATACGTTGCGCAGGGCCAGGACAGAGTCCAAGATGTTGCCTCAGACGTCCGCATCTCGGCTCAACGCCTGGAGTACGGCGACGTCCGCTTCGGCTTGCGGGTGCGAGACGCCAGCGGCGGCTGGGCAGCGCCGGTCTCGCCGCGCGCGCACCGGTTCGATCCGGCCAACGTCCGCGTAGGGCGTTGGCTCGTGAGTTCCCCGCTGGTCCTCGAGGTCGACGACGCCGGTCGCGAGCGACTCACGCGCAGCCGCCTGTTCGAGCCGTCCAACACGGACGAGGTTGCGCTCGTCACCGGGCTGGATGAATGGACCGACGACGCTCACTACTCCGCGTTTCACGACGAAGCAGGCAACCTTCGAACGACGGCGTCGGTCTACACCCCTGCCGACGGCGCGCCGGATGGCGAACTTCGTACGACCATTACTTGCCAGGACGGCCGGACCTCGGTCGTAATCGGCGGTCTGACCAGCGAATTCGTCGGCGGCTCCACGAGACCACAGGTCGACCTGACCTGGTCCCTGGACGACGGACCCAGTCGATCCGAGCGCAGCGCTGTCGAGTCGGCCGGCGAGGGACTCGAACTTGTTCCGGAAGCAGGGAGCAGGCTGACTGAAGCGCTTCTGGGCTACGGCACGCAGCTCTCCCTGTCGATCGGGACGACGCCCGCACTGACGACCACAATCGACCTGGAGGCGCTTCGCGCCCTGCCGGTCTACAACAACCTCCGCTACTGCGACGGTGAAGCCGGCTTGTCGGGTCACACCGAACTGCGCATCCGCGCGCAGGTCCGCGCCGACCGGCGCATCGAGTTCGCCGTCCAGCAACGCACCGCCCGCGGCTGGAGCAACGCCATCCTGCCTCGCGCCAGAGTGATGTCGGCCTTCGGCGACCCGACCAATTGGCTGTCCTCGACACCTGTCTCGGTCAACGTCGAACTCGAACCCGGCGTGGAGGTCAGTCTGCCCGAGCCTGTGATTCGGCAAGTCGCCGAACCATTCGCTCCGGTAATCAGGAGCGGCTGGTACTCCGGTTCGCTCTCATATGAGGTGGACCACGAGGACCTCGAGGGCTACTGGCCGACCAGCCTGAACTCGGTGTTGACGGTCAGCGGCGACCAGGGATTGCAACTGAGAGTTGGATGCTTCGGCGACGAGCGCCGGGTGTTGCTGGCGGGCGGGCCGTCCGACGCCTCCGGCGACCTGCTGCTGGCGGTTGACGACAACGAAACGAGTGTCATCTGGAGCGTCAGCTCCGTCGACGGAACGTCCACGTTGCGTCCAGTCGACGCAGAGCGTGCGATCAATCGTCTCCGGCAGGCGAGTACGTTTTCGGTCAGCCTCGGACATGATGAATTAGCGCTCAACTCCTTCGATCTGGCCTACCTGTTCACGACTCCGATCCAGGCAAACATCGATCACTGCGGCAACTATGCGGAACCGGACTGGCGTCCGATCACTGACGCCCCGCGCGTCGAGCAAGGATTGGGCGCCTACTACGGGGTGCTGTACCGGGAGTGGAACGGCTTTCTTCGGGACAGCCATGTCAAGACCATTGCCATCGACAGCGCACCTGCCGGTGCCGGCGGCCCCTTCACCCTCCTGATGACCTGCAACTCCCAGATCCTGACCTTCCAGATCGAGCGGCTCCCGGACGTGGGCAACCCTACGTCGATTCGCCTCAGGCTCGACGGCGGTGACCCGTTTGAGGTGCCTGTGAGCGTCTTCGACGTATGGGATGGCACGACGCTCGTCGCGTTCAATCCCGATCTTGACGCACTCAGGCAGGGAACAACGCTCCAGTTCGAGATTGGTATTGATCGGCAAGCCCGGGGAACCTTCAGTCTCACCGAACTGTTCGGCACTCCGCTCCAGACCAATTTCGACAACTGCGCGCGGGACTACTGGTCATCGCTGTCGACCTACGTGCCTGTGGTGGCTCCGAACGAGCGGCTCTCTCGATCTCTCTCCTATGAGGCGTACCACGATGAAGACAGCACGGTTTCCACCGGGGTCTGGTCCACCGCGCTGGACGCGCCGGAGATCGATGGCGAGATCGAGATGCAAGCAACGTGCTACCTCAGCACTGTGTTGCAGCTCCTGATCGGGGTGCCTCTGGACTTGGAGTCGGAGTACGTATCGGTGACCGTAACGGTCGACGGCCGTTCGCTTGGAACAACGCCCTGGCACGTCCAGAGAATAGGAACCGGGAGCCTACTCAGGCCCCCATCAGCGAGGCTGACGATGGCCCAGCTGCGCGGTTCCTCCGTCGCGGTCATGGAGATACCGGAGCTCAGCCCGGTACCGATCACCTTTGATCTGAGCGGCATGTTCGATACGCCGGTGCAAGCGAACCTCGACGAGTGCGGCTACTACAAGCCGGGCGAGGTCCGCATGCTTCCCCTCCCGCTGAATGTCTTCGGCGCACGCTCGGCGCCTGGCCCTGACGGGAATCCCATGGCCCTCAGATTCTGGCAGCGGCTGCCCAGAGACCCAACGATCGTCGAAACGACGATGCTTGAATACCACTTACGAGATGGTCGTGTGTTCGTCGGTCTGTCCATGACTTGCGGGGCGCATGCCCCCTCCCTGCACGTGTTCGGAGACCGGGCAAGGGCGATCGTCACGGATCGCGTGCAGGTGGAGTGGCGGACAGACGGCGAGGCCGTGCAGCAGGCGACCTGGAGCGTGTTCCGCGGCCGCAACTCGACATCGATCAGCCCCGAGCGCGCACGTGACGTGATCGCGTCTTGGCGCAATGCTGCCGAACTGGAGATCACGCTGTTGGACGCTCGTCCCAGCAGTCATCGCTTCAATCTCGAGGCGATCTTCGACAATCCGGTCGTCGATACCTTCGACGAATGCCTGACAATGCCGGTCCCGCCCCGGTCGGTGCCGGTCACGGGCATCCCGTTTAGCTTCGATGCCAATCTCACGTATGCAGCGGATGCGCTCTACGGCTCTTCGTGGGTCTCCAGCTTCGTCACTCTGCGTGAGAGCATCGATACGCAGGCGCCAGGTGTCGAGCAGGACGGGCGCTCAACGTTGCGCATCTCTTGTGCGATCGACGGCCTCTCAGTCGGAATCGGAGATCTTGACGGGCTACAACCGGCGACCATCTATGGCAGCAAGGTCGAAGTCACCTGGGACATTGACGGACGTACACACACTGAGCTCTGGGATGCGTGGACCTCGTTCTATCAGTACGACATCTCCCCGCCCGACGATCTGGAGTTCTACCGCGCGCTGAAGGGTGCCGCAACACTCACCATTCGCGTCGCGTCGGACCCGGTCATCGCCAAGACATACGAGCTCGAACGACACGGCTTCTGGGACACGCCCGTTCAGCCAAACCTCGACGCATGCGGCTCCGGCGATGCCCCTTCGGGGCACAGGCGACCGCCACTAGCCCGCGAACTGTCTGAATCAAATCCGTCCCGCTGACCCGAGAAGCAGGAACGCCGAGAACGGACCCCACCCAGGCCGGCTCTGGCTAGTCCACCGAAGGATCGACTGCACCCGCCGGCGACCGCGCCAAGCGTCCCAGGGACGATCAAGTTCGCAGTTCAGTACACGTAGGCCGACCAGAGAGTGGTGGCCCCAACGGGATTCGAACCCGTGCTACCAGCTTGAAAGGCTGGCGTCCTAGGCCTCTAGACGATGGGGCCGACCGATCCTCAGCTTACATGGGCCGCCGATCTCCACCGCGCTCTCGCTAGCCGCCTGTCAACTCCGACATCGCGGCAGCAAAGCCCGGCGCGGCGCCCTCCAACTCTCGCTGCTCGACGCAGTAGGAGATGCGAAAGTAGCCCTCCATGCCGAAGCCCCGGCCCGGCACGACCAGTACGCCCTGACGCTGCAGCGCCGCGACCAGCTCCATCTCATCCTCAACCGGCGACTTCGGGAACATGTAGAACGCTCCCTCTGGCTTGCGCACCTCATATCCCGCCGCGCGCAGCACGACGTAGAGATAGTCCCGCTTCTGCTGGTAGTCGGTCGTGTCGATCGTCACGGTCTGCAGGTTGCGGACCAGGTGCTGCATGATCGCCGGCGCATTGACGAAGCCGAGCACCCGATTGCAGAAGATCAGCGCATCCATCAGCAGCCCGCCGTCGTCGTACTCCGGATGGACGGCGATGTAGCCGATTCGATCGCCGGGCAACGCCAGATCCTTGGCGTGCGAAGTCACGGTGATTGTGCGCTCGTACGCAAGCTGAGGGAACGGATACGAATGCTCGTCGAACAGGATCTTGCGATACGGCTCGTCACTGATGAGGAAGATCTCGGTGCCGAATTCGGCCGATTTCGCCCGCAACAGGTCCGCCAACGCCTCAATCAACGACGGCGGATACATAGCCCCGGAGGGATTGTTGGGCGAGTTGACGATCACCATCTTGGTCCGCGCCGACAACTTGCCTTCGAGCTCCTCAAGGTCGGGCATGAAGTGCTCGTCGCAGCCGACGACAACAGGTTTAGCGCCATGGTTTGTGGCGTAAAACAGGTACTCGGCGAAGAACGGGGTGAGAATGACAACCTCGTCGTCACGATCGCAGAGCGAATGCACAACGATGTTGAGCGCCGCGGCCGCACCGACGGTCATCACGATGTGATCCGCGCCATAGGAAAGCCCGGTCTCGTCCGACAGTGCGTCTGCGACCGCCTGTCGCGTCTCGACGTAGCCCGAGTTCGGCATGTACCGGTGCGCGCCCGGCGAGTCCGAGGCGGCGAAGTTTCTCAATTCATCGAAGAACTGCGGCGGCGGCTCGGCGATCGGGTTGCCCAGCGAGAGATCGAAGACGTTCTCGGCGCCCCGCTCCTGTCGGAGCTGAATGCCCAGTTCGAACATGCGCCGAATCCAGGAGCTGTCCTCCATCGCCCGTTGAATGTCCGCCGCTATCGCCATCGTCGACCCTCCAGGTTGCCGCACGCCGTGTCGTCCGCAGGCTACCCCAGCACCTCGTCCAGCAGACTGCGACTGTACTCGCCAATCTCGTCCCGAATACGCCGAAACAACTGCGTCAGCTCGTCCTCCGACAGATCCGGATAATCGGGATCCTCGAACGAGCGGTGCACAGTTCGCCGCGCGCCGGGCAACACCGGACAGGACTCCTTGGCTGCATCGCAGACGGTGAGGACCAGGTCGAAGTCCTCCTCGGCGTAGCGATCGATGTGGTCCGATGTGTGGCCGGAGATGTCGATCCCGACCTCCGACATCACGCCGATTGCGATCGGATGCACGCCCTTCGGCTCGGTCCCGGCGCTACAAACCTCCACGTGCTCGCCAGCGATCCGTCTGAGCCAGCCGTGCGCCATCTGCGATCGGGCGCGGTTGCCCGTACAGATCACAAGGATGCGAAACGGTACTCGGCGCATGAATGAACGGTAGTCGAGCCACAACCTCATGCTGTGAGCAAGGTGCGAAACCAGGGGCGTTCCGTTGGCGCAGCCCTGCTGGCTGCCCGTGTCAGCTCCGGGCCGCGCTCTCCGATGGGACCGCAGCGGACGCCCATGCAAGCACTGCGCCAACGCTTATGACTCGCGGAGAACCGCTACCAGACAGAGGCATACACTCCGACTTGGAGGCTGCGGATGAGCCAGCAGCGCGGGTACCGTCGGCGGCCCGGTGATGTCGTGCTCCGACGCGCTCGGTTGCAGACCGAGGTGATCCGCGCCGGTCCGGTGCGTCGCTTCCGCTTCACGCCACGCGCCTGGATGGTCGTCCTGCTCTTCGCCTTCGTGATGGTCCTCGGCGGCGCCATCCTGCATCTCCCCGCCGCTTCAGCGACCGGCGAGTCGGTACCCTTCCTCGACGCGCTCTATACCTCGGTCTCGGCAGTCAGCGTCACCGGACTGACCCGCTTCGATACCGCCGAGACCTTCTCCCACTTCGGCGAGTTCGTCACCCTCGCGCTCTTCCAGGTCGGCGGCCTGGGCGTCACCATGTACGCCGGCATCCTGATTGTGCTCGCCGGGCAACGGCTGGGCATGCGCGGTCGCGCGTTTTTCGGTCTCGAGCTGATGACGACCAGCGTGGACGGTTCCGGCGCATCTGTGCTGCTCCGACGAGTCATGATCTACACCGCCATCGTCGAGTTCACGACGTTCATCCTGCTCCTGCCCTGGTTCATGCTCGAACTGCCGGGTGACATCTCCACGGGTCGAGCGGTCTGGCTTGCGGGATATCACGCCATCTCCGCCTTCAACAACGCCGGCTTCGACCTGATGGGCGGCAGCAACAGCTTCGTCGGTCAGGCTCACGACGTCTGGCCGATGCTCGTCATGGGCGTCTCGGCCTTCCTCGGCTCCCTCTCGTTCCTGACGGTCTTCAACCTGCGCCAGCCTCGGCGCCGCTGGACGCTCGACACGAAGCTCGTCCTGACCGGCATGACGCTGCTGCTCGTCGTCGGGATGGCCTTCTTCCTGATCGCCGAGTGGTCGCGGATGTTTGCCGATCAGAGCGCCGGCTCGAGGCTGGTCAACTCGCTGTTCCTCTCGGTCAACCGCACGACCGGGATGACGACCGTTCCGATCAGCGAGGCGAGCGCGGATACGTCCCTGGCGATGATCATCCTGATGTTCATCGGCGGCGCCTCGACTTCCACCGCATCCGGGATCAAGATTGGCTCGTTCATGGTGGTCACCTTCGGCGTGATCTCGGCGTTGATCGGCTCGGGCCGCGTCGTCGCGTTCGGTCGCGAGATTCCAGCCTCAGTAGTCCTCAGAGCCAACGCGCTGGTCCTGATCGCGCTGGGCGGCTACGCGTTCGGACTGCTCATCTTCATCGCGGTCGACCCCAACATCGACATCCTCCCGGCGGCATTCGACGTGATGTCGGCCTTGGCCAATTGCGGCTGGACGATGGGCGCCTCGCAGGCCGCAACCGGAGCCGGGGCCAATATCCTGATCCTGATGATGTTCGTGGGACGACTGGGCCCGCTGGTGATCACCAGCCTGATTCCCGATCGTCCGCGCGAGCACTACCGCTACCCGACCGAAGCAGTGCGGATCGGCTAGGAGACATCATGCAAGTCGCCGTGCTGGGACTGGGACGCTTCGGAGCGCACCTCGCCGAAGCGCTGGACGACCTGGGCCACGAGGTCCTCGCCATCGACCTCGACGAGGGCAACGTCCACGAACTCGCGCCCAGGGTGACCGACGCCAGGATCGCCGACATCACCGACATCGACGCCCTGCGCGCCCTCTCCCTGCGCGAGGTCGACGTTGCCGTTGTCGCCACGGCCGACCTGGAAGCATCCGTGCTGGCGATGATGAACCTCAAACAGCTCGATGTCGAAGTGATCTACGCGAAAGCGTCATCCGACCGGCACCAGCGCATCCTGCGCCTGCTCGGCGCACAACGAGTGATCCGCCCCGAACGCGACGGCGCCGAGCGCTTCGCCCACATCATCCAGGTCGCCTCGGCCAGCGACTTCCTGCCCCTGACGCCGAACTACGGGATCGGAGTGTTCCCAATCCCCGCGACGTGGGTTGGCCAAACGATCGAGTGGGCCATGCAGCGAACCGGAGACCGACGCCTGATCGCCGTCGTGCGCGAGGACGAAGTGATGATCAACCCAGTCACGAGCGAACGGATCCAAAAGGGGGACCGAATGGTCTTCTCGGCGCTCGACCAGCAACTGGGTGAACCGCTCGACGGGCTCCGCTGATTGGCGCCAACGCTGCAATGGCGACACGACAACGGGCCGATTCTCTCGCATCGGCCCGTTGTGATGGGAGTGGTAGCGGGAGTGGGATTCGAACCCACGACCTCC
>JAJDTU010000003.1 GCA_022826965.1 Dehalococcoidia bacterium
CCTTCCGACGCCCCCCCCCACTTCTTGGATGAAGCCGCTCGACGACATGCCGCCGAGCCCGGCTCCAGTCACAGTCCGCGAGACCGTACGCAATAGCGCATTGTCATTCCCGCGAAACAGCACTGCCGCCGCCTCTTCGAATCTCTGGATCGGGTCGAACTCGGCCCGCGCACCGAGAGTTCAAATCTCAGCACAGCGTTTGCTGCGGGCCACGGGATCCTTGGGAGTTGCCTGTGGGTGAGGGGCGACCCGATACGCAGGCGCAGCCGAACTGGAAAGTCGTCCACACAATCAGCGAGACGGAATCGACAAACAGTACCGGCGCCACAGACTCACACCCCACGCTCTGTTGCCGGCCGATCAGGCTGTTCCTGGCGAGCAAACAGCGTCTGGATACCCCTAATGCTGCTCACCAGGTCCAATGCCCTAAGGAGGGCGCGCTACCGACCGCCCTGAGCAGGTGCGTCGCGATAGCAGCTCGACAGGGGCAGCCTATAGACTCCCTTGCCATCGATCGGGAACCCCTCCGTGGCTCTGCCATGCCCCGTGACAGAACGGTCACCGGTAACTCTCCGTCGCAGTTGTCTTGCTGGGACCAAGCCTGGCCTGAGGGAACGATCTTCTGGAATCAGATTTATCGGGCTCGATGTCGCGGACTTCGACCATATCGAAGTCCGACAACGATCCCAAGTCCCCTATCCCTTCCTCAATCGAACCTCACTCGATGGTCAGGCGGTACTGGGGGGGTTCGATCTACTGGGATCGGGCTATCCCTTGGGCCGAAATCGTTGGCTTCAAGTTGTGTTGAAGGTGTGGGAGCGATTCTTGTGAACGTACATGCTTGGGTGGCGAGATCGGAGGGTCGCGGCCACCGCAGGCTCAAGCCGACTGGCCGAGGTCGCCATTGTTGTCTGGAGCAAGGACGTGCACCACATTGCGGACACGATTGAGGCTAGCCGAGGTATGATACGTCGCCTTCGTGCGGTGCTGTTCCGCCATCGACATTCCGTTTGCGGCTTGCTCTAGTATGGTGTTTCGAACACACAACCGGATATTGCGCGGCAGTCGCAGAATCGACTTCCACTTCAGGTGCAGCCCAGAAGTTCAGTGAGCATGAGGGGAATGTCCCGTGATCGAGTCGAAACACGAAACGCCGGCAGCACTGTACGCTCGAGTCTCCAGCGAGCGCCAGGATATTGACCTCTCCGTCGCCGCCCAGCTACGGGCGCTCAGGGACTATGCCCAGCGCAACGACTACATCGTCGTGCGCGAGTACGTCGACGAGGCAGAAAGCGGGCGTGTCGCCGACCGTCCGCAGTTCCGCAAGATGCTCGACGAAGCGTCGCAGTCGGACGCGCCGTTCCAGGAGATCCTGGTCTGGAAGTTCTCCCGCTTCACCCGCAAGCGCGAACATGCTGTCGCGTTCAAGTCCATGCTCCGCCGTCGCGGGATCCGGGTCACCTCGATCACGGAGCACGCCGACGACACCCCGACCGGCAAACTGATGGAGGCAATCATCGAGAGCGTGGACGAGTTCTACTCAGAGAACCTCGCCCAGGAGGTGACTCGTGGAATGCGGGAAGCAGCTTCGCGTGGGTTCTTTCTGAGTTCGAAGGCGCCGTTCGGATACCGCCGGATCAAGGTCCAGGATGGGCCTAAGGAGCGGCCGACGTTGGAAGTCGATCCGGTCACTGGCCCGATCGTCAAGGAGATTTTCGAGAAGTCACTGCGCGGTGTCGGTTTGAAGGAGATCGCTGCCGATCTCAACCAACGCGGCGTCACCAACAAGGGCAAGCGCTGGCAGCGCACCGGCCTCCACTACGTCCTGACCAACGAGGCGTACACGGGGACCGCGGTCTGGGGAAAGACCACGACCGGTGACAAGGAGCCGGAGCCAGTCCGTGCCGAAGGCGCCTGGGAGGCGTTGGTCTCGTGTGAGACCTTCGACGCCGTCCAGAAGGGTCTGGAGGACCGCGCACCGAAGAAGCGTCAACCTGCTCGGGTCGGGAGTAAGTTCCTGCTCAGCGGACTGCTGCGCTGCGGGATCTGCGGCAAGCCATACACCGGCCAAGGTGCGAAGAGCGGGAGGTTCTCCTACTACGTCTGCGGCACCCTGCTGCGCGAGGGCTCCGGGTCCTGCACCGCCCGCTATCTGAACGCGGACCGGGTGGAGTCGTGCATCGTCGACACGATTCGCGGGCGGATTCTCAATGACAAGACCATCACGGAGTTGGTCGTGCTGGTCGCCGAGGAGATCGACTCGCTGGCCGGCGAGCTCGGTGGCCAGCTACACGCGGTCGAGGCCGAACTGGCTGATGTCCGCAGTAGGCTTGACAGACTCTATGAGGCGCTGGAAACGACCGATCTGACGATGCAGGCGCTCTCGCCGCGAATCCTCAAGCTGCGCCAGCGCGAGGACCAACTCGCAGCAGCGCAGGAAGACGCGGCGCGTCAGTTGCAACAGCGCAGAGCCGACCTGCCGACTACGGCGGAGATCGGCGAATACGTTGCCGACTTCCGCGAGTTCCTTGCCGAGGGCAGCATTCCCGAGCGCAAGGCGCTGATTCGAAACTTTGTCGAGTCGATCGAGGTCGACGACCGAGATGCGATATTGACGTACACGATCCCCATGCCATCGGACGGTGTGACCAGGGAGCGAACTCCGGTTCTCGATTTCGTACAGTCCGGCCCACCACTCTCTGGTCGGCCGTCGTGTACCGAACTGCGAACTTGATTGCCCCTGGCACGGTCACGAGCGAGAGCCGACTCCTGAATGTTCGCCGCAGAAACAACACGGAGTCGGCGAGTGGCTGAATGACATTCCGGTCGATGCTGGGGTCATCCGCGACTCTGTTGTTCGCTCTTTGGTCGGTCGATTTCGATTGTTGCGCTAGACGTAGGCCTCGGCCAACAACTCTTCGAGCGCGGCATTGAACTGCTCGGGCAGCTCCCAGTAGACCGAGTGTCCGCCCTCGGCGATCTCGACGTAGCGCGCGCCGGGTACCATCGCCGCGGCCCGCTCGCTGACAGCGGCGGGGATGATCGCGTCTTCGGCGCCGGCCAGCAACAGAACCGGCATCGTCAACGCGGACAGGTCTTCCACCGCCATCGCGCCATCCTCGATGCCAAACGACAACGGTCGATCAAGGTCCAGCGGCGGATTCAGTGCTCGGACCTGGTTGTAGAGGAACACGCCCTCGGGCGAGCGCTCAAGGTAGGCGCTGCCGACCATGCGAGTCATCCCTCCAAGCCGCGCATTCTCGGCGGCTGCGCCCCGAAGCCCAGGAAACTGAGCGCGGCTACACGCCTCAGGAGTATGCGGAGACGCTCGACGCGATCACGGCCGGTGGCATTCAGCCCGGACCGATCGTGACGGGACGGGTCGGCCTGGGCGGCGTCGAGGGAGCGTTCGAGACGCTGGGCGATCCCGAGGAGCACTGCAAGATCATGGTCACGCCGCACGAGGACCACTCGCTGTAGGTTGGTCGGTTCTCGCTCCGCGTTCGGCAAGGGAAGAGATTCGGGTAGCCGAACGCGCAACTCCCGCTGAGCGCTGAAGATGATGCGTTCGGGCGTTCGGCAGTGTTCGGTTTTGTTCGGCAGCGTTCCGGGTCGGGCGAACGGCAACGTGTCGACGAGTGACCTTCGCGGCGAAAAAATTCTCGGGCGGGTTTCGGCGGATATCCCGCTGAGCGCAGGAGATCGTGCGTTCGGGGTGGTCAATTTTGATCAATTTTGGTCGGTTTTGGATTGGGTCGGCGCGGAGCAGGCGGATGGACAGTTCTTCGGCGAGAAATTTTCCGGAGGGCTGAATCCCTGGAGCACCCAGTGTTTTACGGGAGATCACTCGATTTGGGTGGACAGTTTTGCAAGATTTCGTGATGGTTTTGCCGGTCTGAGGCAACGTCTGTGCGATTTGAACGGAGGGCGGAGCGTCTGCGGTGCGGCCAGCGTGCCGGCCAGCATGCACGAGGGCTAGCGTTGCTGAATCAGGTGACATGATGAGGACCGCTCCCTGACTGGCTGATAGAGAGCACAAATGTACTGTAATGGCCCGGAGGGATCAAGGCAGGTGCGTCTGTCCTGGAGTTCCGTAGGCGACAGGCTCGGTTCGGTTGCGCGAGGTCAGGCGAAGGCGATGGTGATACCCGTGGCGATGGCAAGGCCGGCGAGGATGATGGCGGTGGCCAGGTGGTTCGTCTGCATCAGCCGCGCCTCGCGCTCGGCAGCGTCGAGCTTGATCTGATCGATCGCCCGCTGTACGGCGCGGTCCACTCCGGACGTTTCGGCTAGTGGTTCCAGCGTCTCTTCCAACGCCTCGGCAAACTCAACCGCCGTCTCCTCCGGCAGTTGGCCACGCACGAGGATGTTGCGGAAGCGCAGCTTGTCGATGGTGAACAGCGCCATAGGTTCGATCTCCTCCTTCATGGTAGGTGGTGACTCAAGGGGGAGCGGGACGAACGCGGTCACGTCCAAATCCGCCGATTCGTTACCGATGGTTCCTCCGAGAGGGACCGGCGGACCTGGGCGACCCACTCGGGGTCGAGGCCTAGCGCGGTGGTGACGGTGTTGTCGAGATGTTTGCGGATTGGGTCTTCGTTCATCTGAGGGAGCGGGAGTAGCACGTCGTCGCAGAGGGAGTCGTAGGTGGCGGCGAGGGCGTCTCGCGCGTCGGTTCCGAGCCTGCGGAAGTCGGGGACTCTGAGGGAGCGCAAGGTGTCGAGGGAGAACTGAGGGTAGGACGGCTTGCGGTTGTCGCGGCCTCCCAGCAGGCTGAGGATGCCGACGGAGGAATTGAGGTAGACGGCCAACGCCCTGGCGGTCGACTCGCTCTGGTCGTGCGGGCGGCATGGTGTCCATCGTGAACCTACAGTGGGTTGAACAAGACATACCGCGGATACGCGCGCCCTTGGGAGCCAGAGGCGATGTGCCAGGAGCAAGCGGCTGCGCTGTTCCCAGTACTTGTCGGCAAGACGCTCCTTGGACGCTTTGGCTTCGAGGTAGGCATCGGTTTGAGCGCGCATCTTCTGTGTGACAGTCGTCTTGTGATCCCACAGCGCTCGTCGGCCCGATTTAGTAGGTGTGTGCGATCTGGCATACGCGTCGCGAACACGTCGGCCTTCAGGGCCGACATCGGCGGTGTCAGACATCCCGGTCAGCGGAAGCGCTGAATCTTCATCAACCGATAAGCGATACGCATCGGTCAAGAACGGGGAAAAGAAGTTCACAGCATTCCAGTTCCCCTGTGCGATTCGGTCTGTATCCACCGTCTGCAAGGTGAACCGACCGGAGTGGTTACCCGATAGCTGATTGGCGAGGTTCAGTGCTGCAATCGGGGTGCTTGGATTCTCGGCTAGGTTGATGACCCGTGTACTGGGCTTTGGCTCTTTGGAGTTCCATCGGCGGCAGACAATCAGAACCTCGCCGATGTTGGTGTTCTCAGAGAAGAAGATGCGATCTGGATCGTGAGAACTAACTATTGTGTCCACGTGAAAATGCGCTGAGAGCAGTTTCCGCAATCCTTCGCCAGACGGTGCGGTTGGAATCATCGCGGGCAGTATCAGTGCCAACGTTCCGTTCGCCCCTTTGAGCAAACCTTCAGCAAGGACGCAAAATGCCGTGCTCGATCCTGACATGTGCACGGCGTCTCGGTTGGCGTGGTTTGCGAATATCGAAGTCTCGCGTCCCTTCAGTGCCTTTTCCTCCTTGCGTGAGAATTGATCGTGTCTAATGTCCGACCGCGTGAACGGCGGATTCATGATCACGAGGTCCATGGGCGGGGGTTGTTCAGGAGGCTGAGCGCCGATCTCGTCGTCCACCTGGGACGAGAGCTGGGGCCAGTCAATCAGGCGGGCCTGGCCTTCGAGGAACTCCAGCGAGCCGAGGTAGGGGACGCCGCCGTAGACGCCGAGGTAGGTGCGGTAGATGCGCATCTTGTCGAACTCGGTCTTGGGCGAAAGCATGCCAAGGGCGCTGGCGGCCATGTGAGTGGCGGTGAGGTTGATGTCCTAGCCCCAGAGCACGTCTTCGACCAGGCAGAGGGCGAGCGCGGCCTCGTCGTCCTCGTCGGCCTGGCCGCCGGCCATGCGCAGGGCGCAGGGCGCAGTGGTGGCAGATGCTCGTGGACGCGATGGTGAAAGAGGATCGCCATCGCGACGACCAGCATCCCGCGCTTGGCGGCGGTGAAGTAGCCGTCGTCCTGGGCGGTCGGCTTGCCGCGCGGGAGCTCCAGCTTCTTCGCCAGCGCTATGCGCACCGGCGTGGTGAGGCCCTGTACGGCGGCGTCGAGTCCGTCGGATAGCATCTGCGCGGCCCTGTCGGCGTCGGCGACGGAGTTGGGCGCCTGGCGCACGGCTTCGGCCAACTGCCGCACCGAACCGCCCGACCAGTCGCCGTTTGGTGCGGGCTTCCCAGCGGTCTCCGCGGTGCGCAGGAGCCAGCGGAGATCCGAGGCGGAGAGGCTGTCGACGGTCGCGCCGCTGGGATAGCAGACCGCGAATGCGAGTGTGGTCAATCCCTGCTTGAAGCGGGCGTCGGCGTCCTTGATCGCCTGAGCCTGCTTGTCGAATCCGGTTTCGGCTTCGAGCACGACGCGGAGTCCGTCGACATCGGCGAGGACGTCGAGTCGGCGGTTGCCTTGCTTGACCTCGGCCTGGGCAGGGACGCCGGCTTCGGTGAGGAGTCGGGCGAGTTCGCCGTTGAGCAGGTTTTCGAGGTCGTGCTTCTTCGCCATGGGCAACGCCTCTCAGGTGGATTATCAACAGGTTAGAAGCACGGGCTGAGGACCTGGTTGCGCGAGATAGCGACTGAATGGCTAGTTGAGGCGCAGCACATCCGCTGTGCCTCTCGAGTCGAGTATCTTTTTCCGCGCTTGCTCGTGTCTGCGCGATGGTGCAGCCGCATGTTCTGCGACTCCCAGACCAGGCGGTAGATCGACTCCCTCTGGATCGAGGTACTCAACCATGCCCACCGAGCAGCTCAACGGGATCGAACTTCACTACGAAGAGTATGGAGCGGGTCCGCCGGTCGTCTTCTTACATGGCGCCGGCGGGGGAACGCAGATCGGCTGGTTTCAGCAGATCCCCTTCTTCGAACGAGACTACCGCTGCATCGTCATCGACCATCGAGGGTTTGGCACCTCGACCGATCCGGACCACGAGGGTTTGCCGCGGTTCGTCGACGACCTGGAGGCGCTGCTCGATCGGCTGGGGATTGAACGCGCAGCCTTGATTGCGCAATCGATGGGCGGCTGGACCGCCCTCGGCTTCGCCGTTCGCCATCCCAGCCGCGTTTCCGCCCTGGTGATGTGCGACTGCGTCGGGGATCTGGATTGGCCCGAGCTACACAGCGTGATGGAAGCGCTTAACGAACAGACCCGCGATATCCCTGGGCTCGACCGGGCCTATGCAGAGGACTTTGCCGATCGCAATCCAGCGATGGCGCTACTGATGCGCATACGATTGAACGCCGAGAACTTCCCGCTGCCGGAGTGGCTGTCGTTCAACCTGTCGGAATCCCGTTCCAATCTGCGGTACACGCCGACCGGCATTCGGATCGGACCGGAGGACATTGCGGCGCTCACGGTCCCAACGATGTTCCTGGTTGGGGACGATGACAAAATCGTCTATCCGCAGGTCGTCCGAATGGTGCATGAACAGATGCCGGGGTCTGAGTACGTCGAAGTGGAAGGCTGCGGCCACTCCGTCTACTGGGAGCGCCCGGAGGCCTTCAATCGGATTGTGGGCGCGTTTCTGAGACGTCATCTGTTGAGTTGATCTCGCTGCCCATCCACTCCTGCGGGCACCGCTCAGCTCCGATGTCGTGCACGGCGCGGACGAAGCCGAGGCGATTGAACAACAGGAACAAGCCCCTGTGGCCTACGAGACCTGGCTGCAGCTTCGCCAACGAGAGCGTCCGGCGCCGCCGCATCGCGGGGGCGGTGGGGCTCGGCTAGCATCGGCGGCATCCATCTCCCTGACGGAACCGAGGAGCCAGCCATGGCCGACTACGAGAACATCCTGCTCGATGTCGACGGCGCGGTCGCGACGATCACGCTGAACCGACCGGAGAAGCGCAACGCGATCAGCCCGGGCCTGCAGAGCGACCTGATCGACTGCCTTCGTGAGCTCCGCCCCAGCGACGCGGTGCGCGTGATACGGCTCAAGGCGGCCGGGCGCGCATTCTGCGCCGGCTACGACATCACGCCCGCAGCGCCGACCTGGCGCCCCAACCAACGCACCGGCGACACGGCGGCGGAGCAGGGCGAATCGCGCATTTCCCTCGACCGGGAGAATCTGAGGGAAATCGTCGATGGCTGGCTCTGGATGTGGAGCTACCGGAAGCCGATCATCGCCCAGGTCCACGGTTACTGCCTCGCCGGTGGCGGAGACATCATCGGCGCCTGCGACATCGTCTTCGCCGCCAAGGACGCGCGTTTCGGGCACCCCGCAGGCCGCGCGCTGGGCATCCCGACCGCGGCTGGCTTCTGGCCGTTCCGGATCGGCGAGCTCAAATGCAAGGAGCTGCTCTTCACCGGCGACATGATTGAAGGGCTCGAGGCCGAAGCGATCGGAATGATCAATCATGCGGTCGACGTGGAGCAGCTCGACCAGACTGTCGTCGACTACTGCAACCGAGTCGCTCAGGTGCCGCTCGACCTGCTGACGGTCCACAAGCACACGACAAACCGCTGGCTCGAGCTTGCTGGCTTGCGCACGGCCGCCTATGAGTCTGCCGACTTCGACGCGATCGCGCACGAATCCCCCACGCGGACGGAATGGCACAAGATCGCCCAGGCGGAGGGCCTGAAGCAGGCCCTCGCCTGGCGCGACGGGCCCTTCGGCGACGGGCGCGGCGCGAAACGCCCCTCTTCGGACTAGCGGACGGGTCTGGCCAGCCCACAAATGTCGCCATACCTCGGGGACGGGATTGTCTAGAAGGAGGGCAGTTGCGGACCGAGTCCCAGCCTCACACGGCCCGCGCCCTCTTGCAGACCCCGCCATTTTTCGAGCGACGCGCAGATTGCGTGGGCATCCCCCAAGCCGGCTTCGACGGGGTTCGCGCTCGCGTAGAAGGCGCTGCCCATGAGCAGTAGAAGGTCACTGAGCAGCGCTCGGGTCTGATCCATGATCCAGAACGACGTGGCGTACATACTCGCCTGTGCAGGCTGGCTCAGGTCGCCGGTCTGAACGTCGGCCCAAACCGACTTGGCCATCGCCTGGAGGCCCGCGCTGTAGACCTCGACAGCCGCGGTCGCTTCGCCCAGGCGTTGGTGAAACCTCACTCGGTCGCGCGCGATAATCGAACCGGACGTTCGCGCGGCGAGGCGCCGTGCCGTCTCGTCGGTCGCCCGTCTCGAGATCCCGACGAGGATGGCAGCGGACGCAGGTGGACCCATATGCGCGAGCACCGGGATCCGGAAGACCGGCCTATCGATGACCACCGCCGGCTTAATCGTTGACCGGGTGCGGCCTTCCGGGACGAAGGCGTCCTCCACCGTTGCGGCGTCGCTGCCGGTCCCGCGCATGGCGCGCGCGGCTGCCCACGTAGATTCGACGGTGAAGTCCGAGGCGGGCAGGATGAACTGGCGTGTGTCCGGCAGGCCGTCCTGCTCCCGAACCGCGCCCTTCTCGTGGACTTCACCGTGAAACAGTCCCCATGGTGCGTCATTCACGCCGGTCATGAACGGGGCGCGCCCGCTGGCGCGAAAGCCGCCTTCGACCACCTCCCCACGGATCGTCGTAACACCGGCAAAGCCAAACGGACCGGGCTCAGCGGTGAAGATTGGATCGCGGGCGTCGGCCGCCAAGCCCGCAGCGGCGCTGCACAGAGCTGCTGAGTTTGCGACGTGCCACGCTGCGGATGGATCCGAATAACCCAACTCTTCGAAGACCGCGATCCCCTCGGGGAACGCCACCTCGGCGCCGCCGACGTCTCGCGGTGCGATCATGGTGAAGAGTCCTGCGTCGCGCAGTGCCTGCACTACCTCAGGCGCCATGCGGGCATGTTCGTCGGCCCACGCGCGGCTGGCGTCGATCGTACCTCGCAGATCGCGGGCAGCCGCGACCAGCTCGGTGCTGTTCGCCACGATGGCCTCAGATCATTGCGGTGTCGGACTGTCAACGGAATCCTCGCCGCGACGGAAATTCTAGTTGACTGAGGCTACGACGGTCGGCGCGACGAACATCCGCGTTTGTCCGCGGTCACGATCTGGGCAGCAGGCCAGTACGGTAGGAAGAGGAGACGCGGGTGGACTACGGCATCGCCTTTCCCTCGTACATTGACGCCTGGCGCGACGTGGCTGCAGCCGAGGCGGCGGGCTTCACGCATGCCTGGTTCTTTGATTCGCAACTGATCTACAGCGACGTCTACGCCACAATGGCGTTGGCGGCGCAGCACAGCAGCCGGATCACGCTGGGTACCCTCGTCGCCATCCCAAGCAATCGCATCCCTGCTGTGACCGCGTCCGCGATCGCCACGATCAATTATCTGGCGCCGGGACGGGTCATCCTCGGCTTGGGCACGGGTAACACGGGTCGCAACACCATGGGACTGCCCGCCGTGCCCGTAGCGGAGTTCCGCGAGTACACGCAGCAAGTCCGCGGCTTGCTGCGAGGCGACGAAGTGCTCATCCGAGAGGGCGAACGCGAACGCTGGATCCGGCTGCTGCATCCGGATCGGGGCGGCTTCATCAACATCGACGACGCCATCCCCGTCTACCTCGCCGCCAACGGGCCCAAAGCGCTGGCCGCGACGGGCGAACTGGCCGATGGGTGGGTCAGGAACGCGTTCACCCCTCAGCTCGCCTCGGGATTCGAAGCGATTCGGGCCGCCGCCGCGGCAGCCGGCCGCCCAACCGACAAGCCCTACACAGTCGGTCTGACCAGCGGTTGCGTGCTGCGCGACGGCGAGTCGCTCACGTCGCCGCGCGTGATCGAACGGGTCGGTCCCGTTGTTATTGGTGGCCTGCACGGTATCTGGGAGTTGCACTATGGCCCGGGGGCGAACATGGGGCTGCAAGATCCGGACGCCGCGGCCGCGTACCACCGCTACATCGAGGAGTACGGCGATGCCCGCGGCAGCAAGCCTGATCGGCGTTACCTAGACGTTCACACCGGGTATGGGGTCTTTCTTAAGCCGCAGGAGGACCAATTCATCGACGAGACCACGGTCGCTGGCACGCTCACCGGCACGCCGGCGCAGATCATCGAAAGGCTGGAGCAACTGGAAGCGGCCGGCATCGACAACATCGCCATCGTCTGCACGGATGCCGACGGCGCCCGCGACCTGGTCGCCGACTTCGGACAAGAGATCATCGCCAAACGGTCGCGCACCTAGCGGCGGCGGCGCCCCGGGTCCAGAAGATCAGCAGCACGGCATGCAGGTCTTCAGCGTAGAGCCGCCTTAGTCGTTGCCGGAGCCGGGCGCGGCATCGGCCGCGCTACGGCGCTCAAGCCCCCGAAAAGCCGGCGCCCGTGTTAGCCCGCGCGACCCGAGGCCGGGAGATTCGATGTCGTCTCGGAGACGCTACGATTCCCCCGGAAGTGGACGACGAGCCGCCGGTGTCAATCTCCCGGTTGGCGCCGCAGCGAATACGGAGATCAACATGGATGTCGGCATCTTCACTTGGACGAACGCTTCGATAGACCCGGCCGTGTTGGCGAAGCGGGCCGAGGAGCTCGGTTTCGAGTCCTTCTGGGTGCCGGAACTCCCGATCATCCCCGTTGAGTCGGATCGAGAGTTTCCCACGGACACAATCAGCGGGGTGGACACGACCTCGGCGACGGACCCGTTCGTGGCGTTGTCCCGGGCATCGGCCGTCACCACCCGGATCAAGATAGGTACCGGGGTCTGCCTGGTACCGGAACACAATCCGTTTCACCTGGCGAAGAAGGTGGCGAGCCTGGATCAGTTCTCGCGCGGCCGATTTATCTTCGGCATCGGCGCCGGCGGACTCCGAGAGCAGCAGGAGATCATGGGGGCCGACTACGACCACCGCTGGACCCAGACCCGAGACGCGATGCTGGCGATGAAGCAGCTCTGGACCCAGGACGAGGCGGAGTACCACGGAACCTATTACGACTTCCCGGCGGTCAAGTTGTTTCCCAAGCCAGCCCAGAAGCCCTACCCACCGGTGTTTCTGGGCGGGACGGCGAAGAATGTGCTCAAGCGAGTCGTTGAATACGGGGACGGCTGGATGCCCGCCCGAGCGGCCACCATCGTGTCCAAGGACCACGCAGATTTCGTTGACCGGGAGGAAATCGAACGTGGCCGGAAGGAACTGAACGATCTGGCTGAGGCAGCCGGCCGGGACCCCGCATCGATCCAGGTCCTGGCCTTCGGCGGTCCCCGCCAGTACCGAACGCGCGAAGCCATCGACGCTCTGGCGGAGGCCGGGGCCGGCCGGGCGACGATTTGGCTGAGAAGCGACACTGAGGGTGGAGCCCTCGAAGAATTGGCGGAACTCGCCGACGAGGTGCTGGACTAAGAGACCGCGCCGCGGCAACGGGCCGATTTGAGGAACTGTCGAACAGACTGGAGGCCACACCTTGAGCGAAGACACAATCTCTGCTGCCGACTCCCACCCGCGCAAGCGAGTATCCGTCGAAGGAACCGAGATCTCCTACGTGGACGTGGGCGACGGGCCGCCCGTGGTCTTCCTGCACGGGAATCCGACCTCGTCTTACCTGTGGCGCAACATCATTCCCCATCTGTCCAACTCGGCACGCTGCCTCGCTCCGGACCTCGTGGGTATGGGCGACTCGGGCAAGGCCCCTGACGGCTCCTACCGCTTCGTCGATCACCGGCGTTACCTGGACGCCTGGTTCGAGTCCCTCGACTTGAGCGACGCGACATTGGTGGTGCACGACTGGGGTTCTGCTCTGGGCTTCCATTGGGCCTACAGGAATCAGGAGCGTGTCAAGGGGCTGGCGTATATGGAAGCGATGGTGCGGCCCTTGACCTGGGACGCATGGCCGGCGGCCGCGCGAGAGCTTTTCCAGGGCCTGCGCTCCCCCGCCGGCGACGGGATGGTGCTCGAGCAGAACGCATTCGTCGAGTTCATCCTGCCCGCCGGCATGCTGCGCGACCCCAGCGATGAGGAGATGTCCGTCTACCGGCGTCCCTACACGGAGCCCGGTGAATCCCGCCGCCCGACTCTCACATGGCCGAGGGAGATTCCCTTCGAGGGCGAGCCCGCCGACGTGGCGGAAATCGTCGATCAGTACTCCCGCTGGCTGGCTGGGAGCGACGTGCCCAAGCTGTTCATCAACGGAGAGCCCGGATCGATTTTGGCGGGTCCCCAACGAGAGTTCTGCCGTGCCTGGCCGAATCAGCAGGAAGTGACCGTTCCCGGATTGCATTACATCCAGGAGGATTCTCCCGCCGCAATTGGTCAGGCCATCGCCCAGTGGCACGCTGCTCTGTCGCTCGGCTGATGGGGACCGGAATCAGACGCCGCGCAAGCGGGGGTCGAGGACATCGCGCAGGGCGTCGCCCAGCAGGTTGAACGCCATCACCAGGAGCGTGATCGCACCACCGGCGAAGACGCTCTCCCATGGATGAATGTCGAGTTCCCCGCGTCCGGAGGACACCATCCGACCCCAGGAGATCTCGCCGCGCGGCCCTGCGCCCAGGAACGAGACCGTCGCTTCGGCCAGGATGTAGGCCCCGATCCCAATCGAGAAGGTGATGATCAACACCGCGCCGATGTTGGGCAGCACGTGCCGCAGCATGATGCGCAGATCGGAGGCGCCGATCACGCGGGCCGCCTGGACGTACTCCGATCCGCGCACGGCGAGCACCGCCGATCGGATCAGGCGCGCTGCGAAGGGGATCCCGCCGAAGCCGAGGGCGAACACGACGTTGCGCGTGGAAGGCTCCGAGATCTGCACGAGCAGCAAGATCAAGATCAGGAACGGAAACGCATAGATTGCGTCCATCACGCGCTGGACGATCAAGTCGATCCAGCCCAGGTAGTAGGCGGAGATCACCCCGATGATGAGGCCGGCGGCGACGGCGATCAGCGAGGCGCCGAAGCCGATGATCATCGCGAGCTTGGCGCCGTGGATCACGCGGGCGTAGATGTCGCGCCCGAACCTGTCGGTGCCGAACCAATGATCGCCGCTCGGCGCCTGGTACTGCGCCACCACTCGCGGTGAGCCGATGTCTGGATCCTCGGCGAGCTCGGCGACTGTGGGGTCGGCCTTGAAGTTCGGATTCTCCGCATCAAAGACGAAGGTCGAGTCGTAGCGGCCCAGCGCTCCGGCGAACAATGCCAGCACGCTGAAGACGAGGACGATGACGAGGCCGAAGCCGCCGAGTCTCTTCTGGCGGAAGAAGCGCCCCAGGGCGCGGGATGCGCTCGTAAAGCGCGCCAGCGGCGAGATGCGGTCCTCGAACGGCAGAGCTGAGGAGGCGTCGGGAGGTGTCACGCGAGTCTCACACGCGGATCGAGCAGCCCGTAGAGGAGGTCGACGAAGAGGTTGGTGAAGACCACGACAAATGCCACGACGAGGACCAGGCCTTCGAGCAACGGCGTGTCACGTAGCGTGATGGCCTGGAAGAGCAGCCGGCCCACACCGGGGACGTTGAACATCTGCTCGAGCACGATTTGGCTGCCGATTATCGTGGCCACCGTCAGGCCCATGACCGTCAGCACGGGCAGCCAGGCGTTGCGCAGCACGTGGCGCAAGATGATCGTGCGCTCCGGCAGCCCCTTCGCGCGGGCCGTGACGACGTAGTCCTCCCGCAGCACTTCGAGCATTTGCGAACGCAGCAGCCGCATGGTCGTCGCGGTGCTCGCGATCCCGCCGGCGAACATGGGGATCAGATACCACTGGAGCGCCAATCGCGGGTCCTCCCACAGATGGGGCTGGCCGTCGACATCGATCTTGAAGAGGTCCCACTGCAAGACAAGGATCACGCCGATCGAGGCGGTCCAGAAGACCGGCGCGGCGAGGGCGAAGATCGCGCCGCCGCGTAGGAGATAGTCGGGCAACTGATCCTGCTTGACGGCGCTGATGATGCCGACCGGGATGGCGATCGTGAACCCGACCAGGACGATCAGGACGCCGAGTTCAATGGAGTAGGGCACGGCGCGGCCGAGCTCGTGCCAGACGGAGCGCTTGGAGCGAAACGACTCGCCGAGGTCGAACTGCACCAGATCCCAGAGGAACGTGCCGTACTGCTCGAATACGGGCTTGTCCAGCCCGAGAACCGCTTCGGCCCGTGCGATCGCCTCGGGGGTCACGCCGCCCAGGTTCGCGCCGGCGAACTGCTGGGCCGCGAAATTGCCGGGCAGGACATGCACGGCGAAGAACACCAGCGTCGCCACGATCCAAAGGACGAAGATGTTGAGAATCGCGCGGCGAAGGATGTACTGCTGCACTGGTCCGTTGGCGGATTCCTAGCGCAAGACGGGGAGAGGGGCCGGGCGGATGCCCCGGTTCGCGTCCCGGCACCCAAGTGATCTCCTCGCCCGGCTCTTCGCCCGCTAGATCGGACGCGGCTCCGGCTCGGGGCGGCCTTCGATGCTCGGATCGTCCGGGTCGATCCAGGAGTCGAGGGCCTGCAGGCTCTCCGACTCGAAGGTGTAGCCCTCGGTCTCCGACTTCAGCGCCGGGTGCAGGTAGTTCCACGCGACCGTGGGCTCGACGGCGTTGTAGATGATGTGACGACCAAACTGCCCGTTCTCGATGATGAAGTCCTGGACTTCACGCACAAGCCCGTTCGCGGTTTCATAGTCGAATTCCTGGATGGCGGCGTCGAGCTTGGCATCGATCTCGTCGGGCTCGCTCACACTGAAGTAGTTGCCTGGCGCGTCGGTTTTGAACGCTGCGGCCAGGTCTGCTCTTCCGTCGGGGACCGTCAGGTTGGGAATCCAGGAGAAGAACGTGGTGAACGTCTTCTCGAACCAGGCGGGGAAGATCTCACCATAGGTTTGGTTCACGCCTTTGAACTGGTCGGTGCCGAACGCCTGGTTGAACATCTGCGCGACGGCCTCGGTCGAGCCCGGCCGCGTTGCCTCATAGGCCTCCGAATTGACCCAATCGATGTCGCCCACCTCCGCGCCGCCGGCCGCGCTCCAGAGTTCGTTGGCCTCTCGCAGGGCCGCATCGCGATCGAGGCCATAAGCCGCGTAGTCGGCGAGCTCTTCCTGCGGAATCGCCCAAGCTTCCTGCACCCATGGCACGGGTCCGCTGACCTTCCCTAGTCCTTGCGCGAGTTGCTGGATCAGCGCTCGTCGATCGATGGCGAGGTCGATCGCCTTCACCATGCGCGGGTCGGTCCAGGGTTCGAAGATCCGATTGACGTAAGCGGCAATCGGGAAGGCGCTGCCCTTATAGGTGAGGAAGGTCGAATCCGGGGCCCCTTCATGGATCGACTGGAGTAGCTCCGAGCCCCCGGTCAGCAACGAGTCGACCTGCTTTTGCTCGAAGGCGATCCGGTAGGCAGTAGGATCCTCGAACGACTGGTTCCAGACCCAGTTGTGCGCCCGAGGGCCGGGACTGTGGTAGTCCGGGTTGCGAACGGCGGAGATGCTCTCGCCCGGCAGCCACTCGGTGAGGATGTAGGGCCCGGTACCGATCACTTTGTCAGCGGAAACGTTGACAGCGTCCGGTTCGATGGCGATCAGGAGTTCGGGCTGGCCCATGAGGTTGAACTCATTAGCGAGACCCTGCAGGAATGCTGCATTGGGGCTGGCCAGGTTGAGCGTCATCGCGCCGGCATCGATGTCGATCGAGTCGATGCTGCTCCAATAGCCCATGCGGCCGAACGCGCCCTCCGTGCCGTCCTGCAGCAAGCCGGCCTTCTGCCTGTCGATGTTCCACGCGAGGTCTTCGGCGGTCAGCGGGCGCCCCGCGCTGGAGGCGGGATGGTCCGCGCCGGGACCCTCGGCGTGCCAAATCACACCCTCGCGGAGCTGCAACACGACGGTCTGGCCGTCGGGAGTCTCCCATCCGGAGGCGAGATCGGCGGCGAGTTCGCCCGAGTCCGGATTCGCGAATCGCAAGAGCTTCGATTGAATCCGGCCGAGCACACGCAAGACCTCGCTCGACACGCTCTGGCTGGCGTCGGCGGAATCGAAGATGACGGCCGTGATGTCGACGATCGTGCCGCCGTCGACGGGTGTCTTGTCGAAGCGGGAGACCGCAGCCTGCTCCTCGGCCTGTTGTTGGGCCTGTTCCTGCTGGGTCTGATCCTGCGCTTCGACCTGCTGGGCCTGCTGCTCGGCTTGCTGCTGCTGTTGTTCTTGCGAGGCTTGCTGCTGAGCCTGTTGTTGCTGCATGGCCTGCTGTTGCTGCTGCTCTTGCATGGCCTGCTGCTGTTGCTGGTCCTGCTGCTGAGCCTGCGTGACGGCCTGCGGCTGATCGTCGTCGTCATCGTCGCCGCCGCAGCCGACCAGGGCCAAGCCGGCCACGCCCACGCCGGCGCGTCCGCTCGCCCGCAGCATCGCACGGCGGGAGATCTTCCGGTCGCGCAGCCTCATCCAGTAGTTCCGCTCGTTCATGGGCTGCACTCCGACTTCCTGCGTGTGTCTATCGAGACCCATTCGGGTCGTTGCAGGCTACAGAAAACCGGATCAAGTGGTCAGACACCGTACTCGCTTGCTTGGAGTTCGCTCGGGTCGACGCTTTGTCCCTCACCGCCGCCTGCGATGACCTGGTGTGGCAGATCGCCGAGCCGGAGGTCGTGAAACGTCTGACCGATCCGAAGCCTGAATGGCGCCCGGGAGATCGGCGTCCGGTATCTTCTGCTCTTCGCTCGCCGCGAAGAGGTCGATTCGCGCCATCAAGAGGTGCGCTGATGCCTCCCTACCGTTCACTCGAACAACGCCAAACCCGGCTCATCCGGGAACCTAGGGCTCCACCTGGAGAACCACCTCCCACAGAAAAGTTCGCAGTACGGTCTCTTTAGGCCCACCAAACTGGACAAAATCGAGAACCTTCAAGTTGCGGTTCCGGTTGGATGTTTAGCTCCCCGGCGAAACCTCGTGAAGGGCGACCGGTGATTGATTCGACAGGTTTATCAGGCGAGGAAGCGGATCCCGAGGGCGCCCGGTGTTCCGATCGAGCCTGTTGAAGGCTTAGTACTTTGGGGCGACTCAACTCCGGACACATCGTTGCCAGGAGGGCCACTTGATGATCACGTGCCAAGTGGGTTCGGAGTGTCTCGGCGATCGACACGACTGAGAGAGTTCATCACCGTGTTCCAGCCGGCTCTCATGGATATCCTGCCCCTCGTCCTTCCGGCCCGCAAACTGCGGTTGGCAAGCTCTCCCGCGTTCGGGGCCTAGAGTTCGGGCGCCTTATGCGGATGGCTCTGCCCAGCTTTCCAACTCCCCGGCGGACGGGGATTCATGCACTACGTGGGCATAGAGAACGGCGGCCGATGGCTATTGGGATAGCAGCACGCTTCGACTCCGGGTTGTGCCTTCGGAGTGAAGCGCTGACTCCTGGGCACCACGATTCAATCCGCTATCGTCAACGGTCTCGCTGATTCGGTGTTCGAACTGCCACGTCCAAGTGTTGGTCGCCGGCCGATGAGCGGCGCAACAGCAGCTGGATGAAGCATGGACGGTCCCGCACGGTTGAGCCTGTACGCAGGCGACGAGTCTCCCTCGCCCCGGCGGATCAGGTACTGGTCACTTCGCTGCGATACTGCCGCAAGGCCGCATGCCCCGCCAAGAGAGTGTTGGTCCGATGACTTCACTTGCTCGCCTCGTGCTCTTCGTCATGTTCGGGAGTCTGCTGGCGGCTCCGGTGTCGGCAATCTCAGCGGCGTCGGCCCTCGCCTCCGACTCCACTGAGATCACCACAACGCTCTATCCCGGAGCCAATCTCGTCGGTTGGACCACGGCGGACACGTCGGTCGGGACGTTGTTTCGGGAGCTGCCGGAGCTGCAGTCAGTGCGCACTCTGTCGCCCGGCGGCGTGGGGTCGGTGTCAAGGTACGATCCGCCTGCCCTGGACAGGCTCCAGACGCTGCGGCAGGGGCACGGCTATTGGTTACATGTCGAGTCAGACTCAGTGGTTCAATGGCGTCGGGAATGGACCAGCGAGGCGGCGATGCTCGACCTGCCGACCGGCCAACGTCTCGTGGCATGGTCAGGCGTCGACGACGTCGCACTGGACCGTGCGCTGTTGCCGATCGGCGAGGCCGTCGGCAGCGCCTGGCTCTGGGACGCCCGCAACCAGCAGTTCTTGATCTGGTCGTCCCAAGCGAGCTCCACGACGATCCTGTCCGCGCCAGATCCATTCGGGAGGCGGAGCGGGGTGCGAGCATCGCCCGTGAGCCTGCAGCGAGGCGATGCGATCGGTCTCAGTCTGACACGGGCCGTGACCTGGCGTCAGCCGACCGGTGGATCGCCGAGCATCGACTTCCGGGGCCGAATCTCCTCGTTCCATCGTGAGGTGGTCGCGGCGGATGTCGAGTATGTAGTCCAATTCTTCGCCCGTCGATTCGGCTTCGAGGTTGCCCCGCTGCACCTCGAAGTGATCGTCCCAGCCACGCCGCAGGACATCTTTGGTCCGGAGCGGACGACCTGGACGGAGGCAGAGTCGTTTGCATCGATCCCGGACCGCGTATCCCAGCGGAGCAAAATCCAGATCGTCATGCCGCTGCCCGAGTGGACTCACCGTAGTGCGGAGTTGGTCGTCGGCGAAAACAATTCGGGGCGGATCATCCTGATGCATGAGTACTTTCACGCTGTGCAAGCCGAACTGGCCGGGGGTTCAGCGCTGCGGCAGGTCCCCGGATGGCTGGCGGAGGGCTCGGCTATCGCCCTCTGGGATGAGCTGGGGTTGAGCTACGTGGACCGGTCTATCGCCATGGACCGGGTGAGCCTGATCTCCATTGACGACGCTGTAGACCCATTCGGCCCACGCGATCACGAGCTCGGAGCGCTGGCCTTTGAACGGCTCCTGCGCTACCAGGGCGACAGCGCGTACTTTGCGTTCTGGCGCAACCTCGGCACGGCCTCGGGCGGCGAGGTGACCTGGCAGGCAGCGTTCGCCCGCACGTTCGGCAAGACACCGGACGACTTCTACCGGGAGTTCGAAAGCTGGATACGGAGTTACTACCCGTACGTCAGCGGAGAAATCGTCGATGCCGAGAACGTGGATGTGGAAAGCTTGCATGTTTCAGCGGACGTGTCCGGCATCGAGGCGCGCGTTGCGCAAATCGACGCCCAGGGCCACTTCCGCACGAGCGTTCCCGCCGGGAGGGATTTCCATCTGGTCATTGGACGCGATGACCGACAGTGCCAGGCGTACGTCGGCGAGGACGGCAGGCCGACCGAATGGCGCTACGCCAAGCAGTTTTCGGTTGGAGATTCGAGTCAGAGCGGCCTCACCGTCGATCCTGGCCCGGAGTTCTGCCAGCAGAAGATCGACGGCCGAATCATCAGCTCGGTCTCGGCCGCGGCGGTCGGCCTCGAGTTGTCGGCCTGTCAGCCGGACAGCCTCGTGTGCGGACACGGGGTCACCGACGACCGCGGCGAGTTCTCACTCAGGGTCCCCTTCGCCGGGCGCTACACCTTGACATTGATTGGGGATCGGGCGTCAACCTGCGTGGCCTACTTCCGCGACGGCGGCGTCAGCGGCTCCCAAGAGCGCGCCACGCGAATCGCCGTCCCGCCGGGAGGCAACCAATCGGTGCGAATCGAGATCGGCTATGCGCTGTGCTCCACCTCACTCAGCGGACGTATCGTCGGTCTCAGTAGCCGCGAAGACCTGTTCCGGCGCGAATGGGACGGCGAACTGAAGATGCTGGTTCAGTTGCTGCTGTGCCCGTACGAGGTCGGCGGCAGGTGTGTGAACATCTTTCCAGATGCAGACGGCCGGTTCACCGCCACGTTGGGCGGCGATGGGATCTTCGAGCTGATGTTGAAGCCGTCCACGATCCCCTCAGGGATCGACGGAATGCATGAGGACTGCGTGGTCTACTACCCGGGTCAGCTTCAGGTCCGTGCCGGAGAGGCGCAGTCGATCGAGTGGACGCAGTCGGCCGATTTCTGCCGCTGGCGGGTCCGCGGTCTGATCCAGGGTCTGGACGGATCTCCCCTGCCCTTCCGAAGGATCGAGGTCTGTCAACCGGGCGGTCTCCCATACCCCACGCATCGGATGTGCCTCTCCGAAGTGCGTTCGGGCGCGGATGGCGCGTTCGATGTGCGAGTGCCGTATAGCGGAGACTTCGTGCTTGTCCCCGCGACGTTGTTCGACTGCCACTACGAGCGGCAGCGACGCGTCCTGGAGGAACACGGTCGGTAGGTCACGATCCGCGACGCCGATGTTGACGTTGGAGTCTGGCGGCTGCCCAAACGAATTTGTGAATGACATGTCGGATCCACTTAGAGGCACCCGAACCCAAAGCACCGCTGCGAGGGTGCTCACCGGATAGCGCCGAAGGCTGAGTCGAGGTCAGCGTCGCTCGGGGCGGTCTTGTTTGGTCCAACGAATCGGCGGGTGCGGCCTCCAGCGGCAGCGCAACCGTCAGCGGGAGAAGGCGCCGCAGGCCGCTATTCAGATCTTGCGGGAATGGGGAGCAAGACCTCTCACGCTTGTGCCGGACCTGATGGCTTGCTCCCGCCAGCGCAGGCCTTTGCGGGCGGATGACTGCCAAGAACTTTGGCCGCACTGCATTGTGCAGCGGAGAAGTGAGTGCCGCATACACGAACGTGTCTGACTGGCCGTCCAATTCCCGTGTAGTTTGCGGCGCCGACGAATGGTCTCAGGTTCGGGCGTATCGGCCGTACAGATTGCCGACGAAGATGCCGATTCAGTTGTTCATGAGGAAGCTGCTGTGCGCGGTCATGGTTCCGCCGGCGCTGAGCGTCGCCGCCGCCGGGGCAAGCACAGCCGGAGTCGCGCGGCGAGTTCTCCACGGCGGTGGCGCGGGAGCCGGATTGCGTCGGGCATCGAACCCTTGATGTCAGTGCGAAGGAAGGACATGTCTGGGCGACGAACTCGCAGCGGGCAGCGATTTGAGATTGTCGATGCGGGAGGGAATGCGCCATCGTTGTGGCGCTCCGAGACGAGTTCGGGATTGAGGGCCAAGGGGTCTCACCCGATAGGCGATCGTGAGGACTAATGCGGGTCTGACTGTCGATTACACTCAGGCCACTCCACGCCGCGACGGGTCTTGCGGGAGACCACGACTTCCTCACGGAAAAGAGCAATCACGCAAGGTGCGCATGCGAAGGAGGGATGGCTCAGGGCAGCGACGATGAGTTCGGACGCCCGGGCGACCGTGCATTAGGTCCTGCTAAGACGCTCAATGAACAGGAGATTGCATGAGTATGCAGAGGCCGGAGATCCCCCAACTAAGCCGGAATCGGGTGCGCCTGGCAACCGCATTGGCCCTCGTCATCGCCATGACGACGCTGGCGAGCTTCGCAACCTTCGGCAGCGTCCGATCGCATCCGGTGTCCGATAGCGCAGACGTCCGTGTTTCCGTACTCAAGAGCGACGACGGCACGGTCAGAGTCGGCGTCCAGGCGCTCGCAGCCGATGGCCAGTGGGGCGAGCGCCAGCTACCGAGCCGACGCGTCATCTCAGCCACCTCGCCGACCAACACGTGGCTGCGCAGCTCGCCGGTCACACTTGATAGCGGCGGTGCGCTCGCGCCGCTGTTCTGCGTGGTCGCTCATGGTGCGACCGACGACCGCTTCTGGCTCAAGTTTCGCGCCTACCTCCACCAATCCGCCAACCTGAGCAACACCAATCTACGCTTTGAAACCCACCTACAGGGTCACGCGCAGGCGGCCGCGATTGAGCGCTGCATCGCCGACGGCGCGGCCGTGATCGCCTCAACCTTGGCGAGCCCCGAAGACGTTCGCGAGCCGCTCAAACGGGCCAAAGAGGCCGGGTTGCGAGTCGTGACGTTCAACGCAGGGGTCGAGCACGCCGAGAGCGTGGGCTCGGAAATCCACATCGCGCTCAACGACCGTGCGGCCGGCGAACTGGCCGGCCAACAGTTCAACGAGCGTGGCATCAGCGGCCAGGTCGGCTGCCTCATCCATGAGCGCGACAACCTCAGCCTCGAGCATCGCTGCGACGGCCTTGAGGCCGCCTACCAGGGCGCCGGCGTGACGCGGATTCAGCTCGAAGAAGCCACCGCCAACCTCCAGGGCGACTACGACGATTTCCTCGACCAGGTCGCAAGCGAGCTCGCCGACCATGAGGGACCGCGCTATGACGCCGTGCTGACGCTCAATGGTGACACGTTGAATCACACGCTGACCGTCGTCCAGCGGCTGGGCGACACGGCAGACGGGCTGCGCGTCGCCTCGGTGGGCGTGCACCTTGATGACCTGGCGGCATTTCCTGATGCCATGCTCGAACAACACGTGGATGCGCTGATCAGCGACAGCTTCGACGCTCAGGGGCACTTCGTCGCCGGCGCGCTGCAACTCTCCTACAACCTGCACAACGCCGCGTATATCTCCCAACCCCAGCTATGGCTGGCCGATCCCGCCCTCATCGACCACCAATCGGCCCAGGCGAACACCGACGCCTTCAAGGCGATCTCCGTCTCGCTCGAGCGCATGCTCGATCAATCAATGGGAGACGGGCGCCGAACCGCTGGAGTCACCGTCCGCGTCGCCGCGCTCAAGCGCGACAACGGGTCTGTGGTCTTCGCGATCGAGGCGAAGGGCGCCGACGGCCGCTGGCGCAGCCCCCAACTGCCCCGACTGCGGGTGCTGTCGGCGGATGCGCCGAGCGGCCATTGGTTGGCTAGCTCCGCGGTTGAGCTACCCAGCCTCGCCGCTGGTGCGCCGCTCTTCTGTGTGGTCACGCATGGTTCCAGGCAGGACCGCTACTGGCAGGTCGCCCGCGCCTACATGCACATATCCGCACACGTCACCGACACCAACTGGCGCTACGAGGCACATCTCGACGGCGCCGACCAGGCCGCCGCCATCGACCAATGCAGCGCCGACGGCGCCGCCGTGATCGCCTCGACGCTCGCCGACCCCGACGCAGTGACCGACTCGCTGTTGGCCGCCAAGCAGGCCGGCGCGCGCATCGTCACCTTCAACTCGGGCGGCAGCTTCGCTGCAGCCGCCGGCTCCGAAATCCACGTCGCATTGGACGACCGCGAAGCGGGCGCCGCTGTCGGCCGACGCATCAACCAGTTGGGCATCACCGGCCCGATCGCCTGCGTCATCCACGAAGCGAACAACGTCGGCTTGGTAGAACGCTGCGAAGGCCTCGAGGCGACCTACGCGGGCGCAGGCGTGACTCGCCTGCAGCTGACCGAGGGTGCAGCGGATGCGCAAGTCGTCGAGGAACTTGTCAGCGGCTTGACCACTCCAGACTCACCGGAGTTTGTCCTGGCGTTGACCCTCAATGCCAACACCCTGTTCAGTGCGCTCGACGCAGCCAGCCAGATCTATGCGGATAGCGGCCACACGATCAAAGTCGTTCCGATCGGCACCCACGTGCAGCTCGCCAGGACCCCCCTGGAATGGCGGATGCGGCACCTGCTGTCACCCTTCAACGACAGCGTCGAGTCGCAAGGCTTCCTCGTCGTGAGCGCGATGCACTTCGTCCACAACCACCACACGCCGCCCGAGTTCATCGACAGCCCGCAGCTATGGCTGGCGACCCCGTTCGCCATCAATCCGAGCCGACTGCAGGCGAACCCCGAGGCGGCTCGAACGGTCGCAGCCAGGCTCCTGCAGTACGTGGCCGAAGCGGCCGCAGACGACCAGTAGGGTTCCGGCCGACGCGCCATCCTCGATGCGCCGCCTGTACGCGAACAGCCCCGCTCCGACTCCGCATCCTCGCGGAGTCGGAGCGGGAAGCGACAGACATAGGGAAAGTGTATTCGCGTCCGGGTTGGTCGCGTCGAAGTCCACCACGGTGGTCGTGGTCGGAGTGTTCTCAGCGAAGTTCTTCGTGGTCGTGGTGGTGGTGATATCCGAATCCTCGTTGACGTCGGTCACGTTGATGGTGACGGCGTAGCTGGTCTTGGTCTCGTAATCCTGACTGCCGCTGGTCTTGATCTGGCCGGACGAGGCAATGCTGAAGTGCCCCGAGTCCGTCTCTATCTCGTCGGCCGCCGCGGCGCTGGGACCGGTGTCCAACCGGGGTTGGGGCTGCCGTTCCAGCGGGCGCGGACTCGGGCGCTGTACCTGGCTCCCGGTTCGAGTCCGGTGACCGTGGACCGGTTTGTGGTCGGGTTGGCGTTTATCCGCGATGATGCCAGTGGTCAAGCTCCTGGCGATGCGTCGGGAACCTCGCAGGTGACCAGCGTGCCGACCGACCCAGGCGGCGCCCCAACCGTGAGGGTTCCGCCAATCAGCTTGGCATCGGCCTGCATGCTTCGAATGCCATGACCCGTTTCCTGGAAGTCCCGCGGCAGGCCGTCGCCATCGTCGCGAATCGAGAGCCGAATCTGGTCACGCTCGAAGTCCAGCTTCACCTCGACCTGCCCGGCGTTGGCGTGTCGGTAGGCATTTGTCAGGGCATTGTTGGCGATCGAGAACAGTCGGGCGCGGGTCTGCACGGGCAATGGCGGCTCAGCGCCCGACTGCGCGAACTCGGCGGCTACGGTCGAAATCGTCGTGAAGGTGTCGACATGTGAATGCAGCACGGCACCCAGAGCCCGCCCCTCGAAGATGTCGCCCATGTCGATCGGGCGCCGCAAGTCCCACATGGCCGATCGAGACAGGGCCGCCGTGGCGGCGAGGGTCTCGTGCAATTGCTCGTCCGAATCGTCGGCAATGTCCATGGCGTGATCGATGCCCAGACCAATCATGTAGGCGGTCTGCGCTGTGGTGTCGTGAATGGTCTGGGTAAGCTCAATCCGTTCTTGCAACAACGCCCGTTCACGTGCGAGCGCTTCGCGTCGGGCTCGGCGTTCGATGCCGGCGACCCAGCTGCCGCCCAAGACCGCCGGGAACATGAAGAAAACCCTCATGAACAGCTCGCGTTCCTCGGCCGCCTCCAGACTGATTCCCTCGCCGACGAACACGCAGGCCAGGACATAGATCGTGGCAACCATCAAGGTCCAGAGCAGGCTGAGCCTGAACGATGGGAAGGCGACGCCGAAGAGCGCCAGGGCGGGATAGTAGGCCACGAACGTGATCGATTCGAAGCCCTCGCTCATGATCACGATCGAGGAGAGCAGCAGAATGTCCAGGGCGGAGGTTCCGGCCAGCCAGGGCCACGTGACCTCGGCGTCCGATCTGAATCTTCGATGGAGCAGGGCGTTGCCGACCACGAGGGTGGAGAGGATGGTCACGTACGCGATGTATTGGGCGGTTGTGAAATCGGGGCGGTAGGCAACGATGAAGATTCCGAAGGCAGCGATGCCCCAACGTCCCCAGACCGAGACTTCGGCGACACTGCGCAGTTCGCCGGGATTAGACCGCATCGCCGTCGAGATTTGGCCGGCGACCGCCAGGATTGGCGTCGTCAACATAATGGCCGCGCAGGTTCCCGGAGAGGTCTCTGCAGCGATCGGACCAAAGGAGTTGGACAATAGCTGCACGACATCGGTAACGCCGGCCCACGACTCGAAATGCGATTTCTCTCAACGTAGACTCGGCTGTCGGCCGCCGAAAGGTTGAGGTCTACCGTTTCATTTCAGTTGTCCTCACGACCTTTTGACCCCTTTGGGAGATATCCTCATACCGTGCCGAAGTGGCTGTCGGGGCTGATTTGCCGTGGATCCGGGAGCGGCGCACCGGCGCATCGGCGCGCGGTCAAGCGGGCTGTGGCTGGTGTGTAGCGACATTGGCGGAGGGCTCCGGTCGATGGTCGGCGGGACAACGAGGAGTCGGGGACGACGTTCGCCGGGCGGGAGGGCCTCGCTCCCCACTTGCGTGGGGACGGGCTCTGACTCGCTCCCTCAGGAAGAGGGCGCTTGACCCACTGGCTCGCGTGCGAGGTGGTTCCTGCCCGACGATCGGGACGACCCAACGTCAGCGTGGCCTAATCGGTCGAGAGCGTCACTGCCTGCGATCGTTGGACGCAGGGGTCACCGGAAGCGAACTTACCGCGGTCCCGTCGCCAACCGCCGACAAGCTGGACTGCGTGTTGGCGGTTGGCACTCGACTGCGGCGAGTTCAGGACGTTCATCAACGCTTTCGCGGCGCGCATATGGTTCGGTAACTGATGCTGCCGGAGCCTGGGTGCGGAGCCAGCTGATCGCGGTGGGCACTACTGGCCGAAGGGCGGGTAGTAGGCTTGCGCCGACTCGAACACGCCGAATTGTGCCGCGACCTGGTAGATGTATTCCCGCTCCGCCGAAGGGTTGTGCAGGTAACTGGTTACATCCGAGTCCAGATGCACGACCAACTGAGGAATCTCACCGACGACGGTGACCTTGTAGCCGGACAGGGCGGCGGCGTCCTCCGACCAGGACAGGGTCGGAGCGGTCCAGGTCAGCTCGTACGTCGCCGGTTCGTCTTCTTCTGAATTGTCGACCACTGTTAGGTTCGTTGGCTTCGGGTAGCGGGGGACATGGACGACAACATGGGTTGTCCAGTCGCTGTACTGGAGAGTTTCGTCCGCGTCCTCGTAGATGGCGCGTAGCCGGTAGCCGTAGGCTCGGCCGCCGATGAACTTGTCGTCTTCGTCGGGATCGCCGGAGCTATCGATGTAAGAGGTCTCGGTGTCGCCGGTGTGGTCAACCAGGGTGATGTACTCGCTGGAGACGAAGTCCTTGCGCTGGATTCCGTAGCCAACCAGGGTGTATGAACTCGCGGACGTGTCGGGCGGCGACCAGCTCACTTTGAGCCCGGTGCTGGCTCGGCCGCCTTCCAGGTCGGTGGGCATCGGCGTGTCCGTTGCTCGGGCGGGAGCGACGGACAACGTGATGGCGAGGGCTGCCAGCATGGCCAGTCCGACCGACGACAGGGCGGTTCGCCAGCGGATGGACGCGGGCATTCGTTCCGGGAATCTCATTTCATCGTCTCCTCGCGGCCCTGGGCGCTGGCCGTGCGGATGCAGGGACGCCGTGGCTGCTACTGGTTGTCGCTACTCTCGGATTCGGCTGCGATGGCTCGCTCGAGGGCGCTGAACCAGGCCGGCAGCGCCTGTTGGAAGGGATTCTGCCCATGGAGCAGTCGCTGTACTGCCTCGGCGGTGATCACCGTCGGTTGAATGCTGACTTGAGTCGCTTCGCCGAACAGCCCAATCTCGGGCGGGAACGGACTGCCGTGGGCGTAGAGCAGTGATGTTGTGGTCAGGTAGCCCTGTTCCAGCGCATGCGACCAGAGCACGAACGACAAGCGGCCCGCGTGCAACATCGCCAAGGGCCGCGGGAAGTCGGCGGTGACGGCGGCGAGAACGATCCCTGGATGCTGGTCGCTGAGCGCGTCGGCCATGGCGTATGCGGTATTGGCATTGAGCGCGAGGGCGCCGACGACGTTCTCGCCGACCTGACTCAGAATCGTGCCGGCTGCGCCGTCATCGGCGTCGGCCAGCCTCACTCGGAGGACATCGCCTCCGTTGTAGTTGGCCTCGAGCGAGTTGCAGCGTTCTTCCAATCCAGTGTTGATCGGCTCATGCAAGATGCAGAGCAGATCACCACCCTCGACGCGTCTGGCGAACTCGGCGGCGGCGACTTCGCCCACGCTGGTCTCGTCCAGGGCGACGTGGGCGGCGGAGCCGACATCGGTTGCAAGGTCGGCGCCTGAGTTGAAGCTGATGACCCGCACGCCGGCCTCGGCGGCGGCCTCGAGGGCGGGCTTGAGGGCGTCGGGATCGGCGAGCGTGGTGGCGATCGCAGCGGCTCCGTCTTCGACGCACTGGTTGATCGCCAGCGCCTGATCGCTGCTCAACGGGTGGAGCTCGGTTCGGAGATTGATGTCGTTCCAGCGTTGTGCATCGAGTAGGGCGCTGAAGACCTGGAACCAGAAGAAATCGCCGCGCTCTCCGTGGGTGATCACGCAGAACAGGGTCTCGTTATCGAACGGCCGGTTGCTGGTGGGCGTGCCGGAGATCTGGAAGGGGCCGACTTCGACCAGGGTGGGGGCGGCAGGCTCGGGCACGGTGAGTACGAATGGAGTGCTCTGGTACCACTGGTCGGGTGTGGCGTCGCTCGCCAAGAACCGGGCCCTGGGCAGGATTTGATCGTCCCAGCCGAGTTCTCCAGTTAGCGGATCTAGAGCCTCGGCGCTGCGTTGCTGGAGCGCCACCTCGACCCGGCCATCCTCGAGCACGCGGGCGGCCAGGCGAACCTCGGTCGCCTTCTGAGTGGTCGCCCAGACCAGGCCGGTCGTCAGACCGCCAATGATCAATCCCAGGATCAGACCAACCGAGACATATCCAATAGGACCACTCATTATCTACTCCTGATGATTCATGGTTCCATAGAACAGATACAAATATATCGGATGCGAGGTATGGATCGCGAAAGCCGTAAAGCCACAGAGCCGGAGAGCCCAATCTGGAGGCCCGGATCAGTTGCGAGGTCGGCTCAGGTCATAGGCGTCGGCGAGCGTGGCGGGCGCCTGACGCTTGTGGGCCACCTCAGCATTCTGATTCGCTCGTCGGCAGACGAAGCGTCCACTCACCCTTTGATATGCCGCTCAGCTGAGCGACGGGCTGCGACGCCTGAGCTGCCACGCGGTCGATGTGGCGGGTTCCCCGCTTGACGCATCGTATGAAGGCAAACTCTGGCAGCTGCAAAGGCAGAACGAGGCTTGGGTCAAACCAGTAGCCGAGTCGCGGGCGGCCGGCATCATTGAATCCTGAAACAGCGCTTCTCGGCCGTGATCCGTGGGGAACCTGCCACCTGGATCGCCACGACGACAGAAGCCTGTGCAGCAGCCGATAGCTAGGTGCATATGTCCATACAAGGAAGCCTGACCGGGTTGATTGGAGACTTCCCTACCGGCTGGAAGTGGGGATGGTGCGTCTAGTTGTTACCATGCAGGTCAAGACAGTTTGCTTCAGGTAGCTGTTGGGAACCTGCCAGAAGTCGTAGGAATCCACAAGCGAATGAGTGCGAGCGGTGGGGAAGGCGGGATGGAGGACAGTGGATTCGGACGGCGCGTTGCCAGCGTCGTCCACCCTGTTGTTGGTACCGGTGCCCCTATCTGGCCGGGCAAGGCATCGTCAGGTCAGGACCGCGAGCGGCGCAACGTTGAGTTGGCCGCGGGACCGATGGCGAGTCCGTCTTCGGAGACGACTGCCCTGTCGATGCAGGAGCGTATCGACGGTTTTTTCCAGTCCAGTCCGGACGAGATGCGTTACGTCGCCAAAATCAGTGTTTGGTGCCGTTGGCTGTTGTGGACCGCCGGGACCGTGAATGGGCTGGTCGGGCCCGGCCAAGCGTTTGACGAATATGCCCCGCTTTTGGCTCTTCATACGTTGTTGGCCCTGGCCAATACCACCTTTCTGCTGCGCCTGTGGTCCAAGAGTCCGATTACCTGGCGGTGGCTGCTCGCGACCAGCGTGATCGATGCCGGCGTCGTGATTGCCGCGACTGCTCTCGACAGTGACCTTCAGCAGTTTGTTTTTCTGGCGCTCTATCCGGCCCTTGCCATGTTCGCCGTGGTCTTCAGTTCGCTGACACTGTGCCTCGTCTGGACAACGATTGTTGCCGCAGGCTACGCCGTTACTAGCGTGGTGGTCGTATCTGGACCAGGGCTCGATATCCCGTCAGCGCAGGACTTGATCGCTCGGATTGTGATCATGTTTGCGGTCGTGATCATGGTCAATCTGGTTGCCGGGTATGAGCGGACCGGACGAAGAAGGGCGGTTGAGCGGGAGCGGGCGCTTCAGCGCGAACGGATCGAGTTGTCCCAGAGAATCCATGACACCTCCGCGCAATCCGCCTATATGATCGGCCTGGGGATCGACAATGCGATCGCATTGGCCGGCGACGAAGACAGCGAGCTGAGCCGCACGCTGTCGGCGACTTCGGATCTCTCCCGAGCGGCGATGTGGGAACTCCGCCAGCCAATCGACATCGGCCTGATCTATGACGGACAGATGCTGTCAGAGGTGTTGAGCGCTCACGCCCGAACGTTTACGACGATCACTTCTGTACCGGCGACGCTGTCGCAGACCGGGAGTGAGCCGTCGTTGCAGACCGAGTCGCGCGCAGGCATTCTCTCAATCGCACACAACGCGCTGACCAATGCTCACCGCCACGCCTACGCGTCTACGGTCAACATCGAGTTGGAGTTCACGGACAAGTGCATCCGCCTATCGGTCGTCGACGACGGCATCGGATTGCCGCCCGACTTCGGCGACCGAGGTCACGGGTTCAGAAACATGCAGGCCGAAGCGGACAGACTCGGTGGTGCAATCGTCGTCGAGTCGGGCGGTCCCGGCGAAGGCACCAGCGTCACGTGTCGGATCCCCTACGCCCCAGTACGAACAGGCATTTGAGATGACTGAACACGAACAGATTCGGGTCATGATCGTCGACGATCACGCGATTGTCAGGGACGGCCTGCAAGAAGTGCTGGAGCGGGCGAGCGACATCAGGGTCGTCGGTCACGCAGTCGATGGCGATGAGTCGCTGCAGGTCGCCCTGGAGCTAACCCCCGACGTGGTCGTCATGGACTTGATCATGCCCAACAAGGACGGCGTCGAGGCATGCCGGGAAATCATGGATGCGCTGCCTCGTACCCGGGTGCTGGTGTTGACCGCATCCACGGCGGATGACGCGATCATCAATGCGCTCGCCGCGGGCGCAACGGGCTATCTGCAGAAATACTCGGGCCGCGAGGATCTGCTGGCGGCAGTGCGCGATGCGGCAGCCGGACGCTCGCGCGTACCGGTCGACATGGTCAAGCGCGCGCTGCAGTCAGCGCGCGATCTGCCGGCACCGACCGGAGATCAACCGCAATCCACGCTGACCGCCCGTGAGCGCGACGTCCTTCGGCTCTTCGCCAGCGGCAACTCCTACGCCGAGGTCGCCGAGATTATCGGTAACAGCCCAATCACGGTGCGCAACACGATCTACCGAATCGAACAGAAGCTCGGCGTCCCAACGAAGCAAGAGATCGTCGTCTGGGCTGTGCGCCACGGATTGTTGGACGAAGAAATCGACGATTGATGGGCCGATCAGCCCGGTAAATCGCCGCGCAGGAGGGTCTCGGCCGAACAACTGGCTGCGGTGATAGCGATACGCGGGTAGAGCCAGCGCCAGACGGATGGGACAGAGCATGCCTCGCCGCAGTCGGTGCGAGGCTGGGTGGCTGAAGGATTCCGGATTCCCGGTATCAGATAGAATCGTCTCACCGCACTATCGGAATATATCGGTAGAAGTCTGGATTTGCCGGTCCCGCGGGAAGCCAAGTCCGGAGCCGCGCTAGGACCTAACGCATGAGACGGAGCAGGACGCGCGTGAGCTTGCTTGCCGCACTGCTCTTTGTAGGTGCGCTCATTCTCTCGCTGCGACTGGTTGAGGCTCGCGGACCAACGGCCGAGATCACGTTCAACGACTCCGACGACATCGTCTCTCCCGGGACCGATCTGGAGGTCCGTGTCTGGGTGCGCGACCCCGACCAAGACGAGACCTACACGCTGAGTTTTGTGCATGCCGCCGGCGGGCCGGTCGTCATCGACGACGGTGGCGTACAGGGCATGGTGTTCAGCGGCTCGACGAATGGGAATAGCGATGGAGATCTCGGCCCACTGACGCTCTCGTTGATTGTGCCCCTTGGCTCACCCTATGGCACAGCGACCATTTCCGCTCGCATCGATGTCGAAGGCGGCGATCCCCTCGCTCTCGCCACGCGGGAGCTCGAGGTCGGCGACGCCGGTGATCCGATCGCGTCGGCGGTGCTGGCGCCGTCAACCGAGATGCACGAGCCGCGCGGCGAGAAAATCTCGACCTCGCTCAAGCGCGGAAAGATCGCCTATCTCAAACTCACCATCAAGAACTCACTCGGCAACGAAACCAACGATGCGGATGTGAGTTCGATCCTGATTGTGGGCACACAGGCCATCATGGGTCGCGGCGGCGATCCCCCTTCGGCCGAGAACACGCATGTGATGCGGTACCAGGACGGGACCGACCCCTCGGCCGATGCATTTACAGAGTTCTCGCTGAAGCCTTCTGCGGAGGAGTTCACGCACATTGAGGTTCGCGCGATTGTCGTGGGCCGGGATGGTCACGCCACGTCGAACACCCTCGAGCTGAACTTCGCCGGCGCCCCGGCCGAACTATTCGTTGCTGAGACGAGCGGCAACCTCGCCGCTGTTGACGGAGAGGTCCGGGTCGTCATCTCGGGCCGCGATTCCGTAGGCAATCTGACCGAAGTGCGGTCGAGGAATGTGCAGGCTCGAGTGATCGAGGGTCCGGAAGACGCGAACTTCTCCCGCATCCGAGTCAAGGACCAGCAATGCAAGAAGGACGATGTTGACTGCGAACTCGAACAGGTGGTGATCCTGCTCGAGACAACGTCAAGGGATGCTGACCACGGACACTACGTCATCCAGATCGAGTTGACGAACACGCCCGCGCCTGTCGAAACGACCGCTGAGATCATCGTGGTTGGAGAGGCTGTATTCCTCTCGCTGGAGCTGTACAAATCCACGGATCCCGGCGCCAAGCAGACATTCGGAAAGGACCGGCGCGGGTTGCTGTTCTACGTTCCGGGACAGGGTGAAAACGAAGAGTTGATTGTGGAGGAAGGCGAAGTTGTGATTGCGGCCGTCGTGTTGCGGGACGAGTTCGGCGAACTGGTTGCCGCGTCGAGTCCGGCGGTGGAGGATGACGGGGTGACGTTCGAGGCGCTCGGCTCGATGCATATGTTGCCGCTCACGTCCGGGGAACAGGAGATCGAGCGCGGAGTGGCGACGGCACGGTTCCTGGTCACGGGCGCGAGCGGTCACGCGCTCGTGGTCGCCTCAAACAATGAGCTCCATGACTTGGTCCGGCTGCTGCCCCAAGCGGAGAATGTTCGCGGATTCGCAGGGCTCACGAGCATCGCGGCGGACGATCTATCGGTCTGGATTGCGCCTAACTCGACGCCGATCTCAGAGTTGTTCGACGAACTCTCTCGCCGGGGCATCCGGACGATGTACCTGTGGTCGCATAGCGAGAGACGCTGGCTCCGCTATGACGACTCCGAATCCGCGGAGTCGGCGCCGGTCAACGACTTCCTGGTCCGGACGGGAGGCATTCTCTGGTTGAGCAGCTCTGCAACGGCTCAGCCGCCAGTCATCGGCATACCGTAGTTCGGTACTGCCCGGGGAGCGAAACCAGCTCTCAGGGGACGGTTCATCCGCCGACCCATCATGTCGAGCGGCATGATGGGTCGGCCCGAACCCGATCCGCGGACACTCTCCGCGGGCGTCAGTTCTCGTCGTTGCGGGTCGGTTCGCTCTCAATCGCCTCTCGGAGCGCCTCAAACCAGGCCGGCAGGGTGTCTCTGATCGGATTGTCTGCAGCGAACAGCGCTTGCACTGCCTCAGGCGTGATCACGGTTGGCTGGATACTGACCTGCGTCGCCCCGGTGAACAGTCCCGTTTCCCGTGGGAATGGCGTGCCGTGCCCATAAAGCAGCGCAGTCGTGGTCAGGTAGCCCTGCTCGAGGGCATGCGACCAGAGCACGAACGACAACCGACCCTTGAACAGCATGGCGAACGGTCTTGGGAAGTCGGCCGACACGGCGGCCAGCACGATGTCGGGTCGTTCAGCGTTGAGCGCATCCGCCATCTGGTACGCCGTGTTGGCGTTCAGCGCGATGGCGCCGCCGACGTTTTCTGTCGCCTGGGCGGTAATCGCCGCAACGGGATCGCTGGCGTCGCTGACTCGCACCCGGCGTACCTGACCGGCGTCATAGCTGGCTTCCAATACGTCGCAGCGCTGTTCCAGGCCAGTGTTGGACGGCTCGTGAATGATGCACAGGATGTCCCCGCTGACTCCTCGTTGGATGAACTGCTGAGCAGCAATCCGGCCAACAGACGGTTCGTCCAGCGAGACGTGAGCGATCGCTCCGAGCTCAGTGGCTCGGTCAGCGCCGGAGTTGAATGTGATCACGCGGACGTTGGCTTCGTTTGCCGCATCGAGCGCCGGCTTGAGGACCTCCGGGTCAGCGAGCGTGGTCGCGATCGCCGCGGCGCCGTCCTCGACGCAGCGCACGATTCCGGCGGCCTGGTCGGAGCTGGCCTCGTACATCTCGGCGCGCAGATCGATGCCGTGCCATCGCTCCGAGTCGAGGAAGGCGCTGTAGACCTGGTACCAGAAGAAGTCGGCGGGCTCGCCGTGGGTGATCACGCAGAGCAGGGTCCGGTCGTCGAAGGGCCGATTGACGGTCGGTGTGCCGGCGATTTCAAACGGGCCAATCTCGCCGACATTGGGTGGCTCGGGGTCGCTGACCTCGATGACGACGCCGGAGCTGGCGTACCAGCGGTTCGGCTTGGCGTCGACCGGGAGGAATCGCGCGTCGGGCGAGAGCCGCTCGCTCCAGGCGGGCGACTGCTGGTTCTCGAGACCGGACAGGTTGGATGACGGCTCAACGGCTCGATGCTGCAGACGGACCTCGACGCGGCCGTCGTCGAGCACGCGAACGAGGGCTCGGACCTCGGCTGAACCGCCACTCGCTGCCCAGACCAGCGCCGTGGCTGCGGCGCCGACGACCAGTCCGATCAGGATGCCAATCAGCTTGTCACTCAAGGGAAGGTGTCTCAATTGGTGCTCCAGTCTGATTCATCCGATATGGGACAATCGGTATATATATCCTCACAGGTGGGCGGCAAACTGGCAAGACGGCGGTTCCGTTCCCGGTGCGATCGATGCAGGGTTCTCGTTGGATTGAGGGAAGGCGCGCCGTCACTCGGAGGATTCCGGCTCGAGGTGTCCGCCGACGGGACCTGCGATGCCCTCCCAGTAGCTGCGGACGAAGCCGTGCACGGCGCGGATCGCGTAGCTGTAGGTGATCGATGAGTAGCCCGTGGTGTCGAGGTAGATCGTGTTCGTGTTGCCCGTGCTGTCGACCAGCACTTCCCACTGGGGGTTGCGATTGCCGCTGTGCGCCGTCTCGATTCGCAGGATCTCGTAGCCGCTCAAGGGCAGCGTCAGCGCTTGCCAGGACAGGTGGCCGGTGCTCCAGGCCAACTCGATACCGTCCACGCTCGATGAGGCCGTCAGTTGCTGGGGGCGCGGCGGATTGGGAATCGTGACGGCGACGAGGTTCGAGGCGGCCGAAACATCAGGATCTTCGCCGTCGCCGCGCAGCGCCAGGATTCGGAACTCGTAGTTGGCGCCGTTGACGTTGGCGGTCGCATCGGTGTGCGAGGTCGCGAGGCTGTTGGAGTGCTCAACGACCGTGACCCAGCTCGTCTCGTACTCGAGCACGCGGCGGCGTTCAACCCGGTAGCCGCTGAGGGCGTCGGTCTCAAGGGTTGGGGCGGTCCAGATGAGCACTACGCCGGATTGTTCGACGCTGGCAGTCAACTCGGTGGGGGCGCTCGAGCTGGTCGCAGCGCTCGGCGTGGTGCTGTCGCCTTCCTGAGCCTGAAGCGGAGCGGTGGCGAGGAACGCGAGGATGGCGGCTAACAGCCAAGCGGTTGGCCTGAGCCGTGCGCTTGTCCTGTGCGTAGCTGAGCGGGGCACTGCGGACATCCTGTTCCGGCTCGGTTTGCGTGCGGAAGGAATCGAACGGGCCGAGCGATGTGCGCAACCGGGAGGCACGCTGTTGTGCCATGTTCTCACAATATCGGTGTGAATATCCCGAACGTGCCGGCACAACCTGCCGCCTCAGATGCTCGACAATGCTCTCTCCACGATTGATTGTCCATCAGAGAGATGTCAGAATGTACTACACATTCGGGATGATTCTATCCTCCAGTTTCAGGAACGAGGGGCATGATGTCTTTCAACCGACTTCGCAGCTCGACGCGGGGATTCACGGCCGTGCGGCTGTGGCGATGGATGTCGCTGGCCGTCATGTTGGCTGTGGCAACAGCGGCGCTGGCCGTGGTCGCCGGGACCGGCGGAACGCAGGCGGCGTCGACCGGCTCCGGGCAGAGCGGGCTGTCAAGCTCGCCTCAGCAAGAGCAAGCCGCACCGCTCAGGGTCGAGCGGGTGATCTTCAGGAATGAGCCGGACGGCGATGTCTTTGTCACGGGCGAAGAGATCCGGCTGGGCGTGGAATTCAACCATTCGGTCGACCAGGACAGCAGGGGGGAAACCGTCAAGCTGGCGCTTCAGGTCGGCGACGTCACGAGATCGCTGACAGCGATCTTCGAAGGCGACTGGGCGTACTTCAACTACGAGGTGCAGGACGAGGACTACGACGCAGACGGCGTGTTGGTCGAACCCAACTCGCTGACCGGCTTGATCGAGTACGTGAACGGGACCGTCGACGCCGCGGAAGTGAGTCATGCCGGAGTCCCGGGCGGCGCCAATCGACGCGTGCACGACGCGCCGTACCCGGAGGTCGAGAGCCTCGCGCTCGTCTCCGAACCTGAGGAGGACGTCTACGAACCCGGCGAGGAGATCCAAGTTGAGGTGACGTTCAACACCGCGATCGTCGAGGACGACGAAGATCGACTCAAGCTCGGGCTGAAGGTCGGTGACCACGAGCGGACCATGAGGGCCAGCTTCGACGGAGCGACTGTGACGTTTTCGTACACGGTCACCAACCGGGACTACGACCCGGACGGTGTCGTGGTTGAAGTCGATTCGCTGAGCGGCACCATCTCCTCGGGAGAGCGCTCGTTCGACGCAGGCGATTTGACTCACGACGGACTCGACGGGGGCAGCGACCATCGCGTCCAGGAGTTGCAGGTGCTGTCGATGGAGATCTACTCCGATCCTGGCGATGATGGCGCCTACGTGACCGGCGACTCGATCACGATCAAGGCAGTGCTCAACACTCAGATCCAGGTCGTCTTCGGTGCACCGCCTGGCGATCCCAAAGGCAGCTTCCAGATCCAGATCGGAGACAACGAGCGAATCAGCGACCTGGACAGCGGCGGCAATGGCCAGGTCTTCTACTACTTCACCGTGACGGACGATGACATTGACGAAGACGGCGTCTCGGTGCCGGCCAACCCCTTCGAGTACAACTACGCGGTCTTCGGATTCAACGTTGCCGACCTCAGCGACTTTGCGCATCCCGGTCTCAGCGACGATCCTGATCACCTAGTCAACCCCCAGATAGATATCGAGTCGATCACGATCACCTCGACGCCGGAGGCGGACGACACCTACGGCACCGGAGAGACGATCACGATCAATGTCGAGTTCACCGAGGACGTATACGTTGACGGCGAGAGCGGCGACGCTCTGCCGACGATTGAGTTCAGCCTGGATGGCGCCACAAGGGTGGCGACCGCCAACGTGGATCTGGACGACACCGTCGCCTCGATCGATTTCGAATACACCGTCTCAGGTGGGGACAGCTCCGAGAACGGCGTCGGCGTCAGGCGCAACTCGCTGGACGCGAACGACACCACGATCAAGTTCGACAGCGACGACTCGGGTGTGGATCTGCGGCACCGCATCGTGGCGGCCGATTCCGATCACCTTGTTGACGGCGCGGTCAGCGTTACCGACGTCAGCTTCTCGTCGGAGCCCGAGGACGCCAATTTCGGCTACCTGCTGGGCGACGAGATCACGGTCGAGGTGACATTCGACGGGGACGTCGAGTTGGTTGACGATTCCGACACGCCGACACTCGCCGCCGTCGACCATGACGCAAACAACCGCACCTTCGACCGCACATTCACGTACTCCGAAGGCAGCGGCACGGACACCTGGACGTTTGTCAGCACGGTCCAAAAGGGCGATGTCGCGTTCAACGGCATCAGCATCCATCAGATCAATGAGGACAACGGCTGGGCCGACGGCCTGGTCGAGTCGACATCGGGCGGCGATGTCGACGTCTCGCACGACGGGCTCGCCCCGGATGACAGCCAACAGGTCTATGGCGGCATCCTGCCAATCGAGATTGGGGTCACTTCGTCACCGAGCGACGGCATCTCTTACGCCAGCGGCGAGGTCATCAAGTTCACTGTGGCCTTCGAGGACGATCAGCAAGTGGCCGTCGAAACCGATCCGGAGATCGACCTGCGAATCGGCGACAACGTGAGGACCGCGACCTATGTCGAGGGCGCTCAGGCCTACGACCTGCTGGAGTTGAAGTTCGAGTACACCGTCGCAGATGACGACGCCGATTCCGATGGCATCGAGATTCTCGACACGGCCTGGCGAGTGGGTGAGAGGCACCACCGCGGCTATGTCTTTGCGACCAACGAGTACGAGTACCGTCCGATTCCGAAGTTCGTCAACCCTTCGCCCGGCGTGTTGACCGACCACAGGGTCGCCGTCGCCGCCGAGGACGGCGCCATCTCCGAGGTGAGCATCACTTCCGAACCGGACGACGCGAACGTCGGCTACGTCGTGGGCGACACGATCACCGTCGAAGTTGAGTTCGACACGGATGTCGAGCTGGTCGACGAGGAGGACAAGCCGGAAATCCGATTCACGGACGTGAACGGCATCTCCACGTCATGGCGCGCCTTCTCCTACTCCGAGGGCAGCGGCACCGACACCTGGACCTTCACAAACACCGTCGGCAAGGGATCGCGTGCCTACTATGGACTCACCCTCCAAGCGATCGGGTCCGACACCAACTGGGACGAGGACCAAGTACAAACCACGAGCGGCGGCAGCGTTGATACCACCATCGATACGCTGCCGAGCTTCACCGACCAGCGAATCTACGGTGGTGTACAGGTGACCTCCGTCAGCGTCACTTCGAGTCCGGCCAACGGCACCGACTACCGGGCGGATGAGAAGTTCGCCTTCACCGTCACGTTCAATGACAGCGTGTCGGTCGAAACCAACCCCGTGGTCCGCCTGCAAATCGGTGACAACCTGCGAACAGCGACGCTGGCCAGTGGCCAAGCCACCGTCCATGTGACCACGCTCAAGTTCGAGTACACGATCCTGGCAGCAGACGAGGACGACGACGGGATTGAAATCCTCGACACCAACTTCCGCGTCGGGGACACATTCCCGAACGGATACGTCTTCTCCAACGACAGCGTGTACAACTACATGCCGATCTGGAGGTTCGTCAACCCGTCGGCAGGCGCACTGTCCGACCACAAGGCCAACACGGGAACGGCGCAGCGCACAGCGACTCAACTCGACTGGACGCCGGCACAAGGCGGGTAGTGATGTCGAGCCGGATTTGACCCGCCCCAAGGCGTGGCGACCGTTCGGTCGAGCAACAAGTGGGTTCGATGCTGAAGCATCGAGCCCGCTTCGTGTGTTGCAGCGGGTCCATCGCAGCGGCGCATATCTCCGCATCGGTCTCCGCGGTTTCCTCCAGACCGACCGGGAGCTAGCGATTGCCTTCGAACGACTCGACAATCACTGCCCGTCTACATGATCGACGCGATTGACAGCAGGACATGGCCTCGACCGTGACGCGGTAGTCGATAGGCGAGTCCAGGTGCGCGTCTGAGCGGATCAAGCGAGGCTGTCGCCAGGCATCGTCGGCGCGTCCCGGAGTGTTCGGCTGCAGTACCCGCTGGAGCCGCGCAGGCTCGGGGTTCCTTAGTCGGTCGAGAGCATGACCGGCGGCGCGCTGTAGATGCCGTAGAGCGCCGTCAGCTCGTAGCTGACGCTGGCGTCGGACGCTTCGTCGTGGTCGTGCGACGTGTCCTCAGCCGAGGGTTGCTCCGTGGTCGCAACGTCGTCGACGGTTATCACGAGCTGGTAGCCGCTCAGGGCCGGCAGGCTTGATTCCCACGACAGGGTCGGTGCGGTCCACGAGATCGTATAGGTCAGCTCGCCGTCGCCTGAGGCGGTCTGGGTCGAATACTCCAGGCCGGTCGGCGCGGCGAACGTGGGAACGACGATCGTGCCCTCCGCGCTGGGAGCGCTTTCGCGATCCTCTTCGTCCTCGTTCTGGTACGTCGCGATCACGCGATACACGCGGGACTGTCCCGAGACGAAGCCGTCGCCGGCGTCCGTATCCAACCAGTTCCTCGTATTGCGAGCGATGTCTTCGCCGACGGTTTCGAAGTCGCCGTCGGCGTTCTTGCGCTGGACCTCATAGCCGGTCAGGCGTCCGGGCACGGTCGCCCCGGACGGATAGGGCGATGTCCAGGTGACCCGCAACCCGCGTTGCTCTGCGCTCCCGCCGACATCGGTCGGCGGCCGCCAGGGACTGTCGTCGGTGCTCTCGGTCGTTTCGGGGAACGGAACGCTCGCGGACTCGAACACGCCCCAGATGGCGAAGACCTTGTAGCCGCCGTCGGGCTGCCATTCGAGCGTGTACTCCAACACGTCGGATTCCAGGCTGAACGTCTGGACATTCGAGGCCGAACTCGAGCTGCTGATCACGTAGCCGGTCAGCGTTGGCCGGTCTTCTTCGTCGTAGGCTTCAGGCGCCGTCCAGGTCAGACTCACTCCGGCGCTGGTCAACACGGCCTTGAGGTTGCTGGCGTCGCGGTAAACGGGGGCCCTGATTTCGACCCAGTCGTCTTCCTGGGTCTCGCTGCGGACTTCCTCGTCGGCGTCGGTCACGTAGACCGCGACCACGCGGTAGCGATGACGCGAGTAGGCGGGGAAACGGCCGTCGATGTAGCCGCTGCTGTCGACGAACTCGACCTCGTCCGCCACAGCCGTGCCAACCTGGTTCCATTCTCCGGCGCGGCCGTCGCTGCGCATGATGTCGAAGGAGTCAAGCGTCCCGACGACATCACTGCCCGAGGTGTCGGGCGTGGTCCAACTGACTCTGATGCCGGTCGCGACGGCCTCGGCGGTGAGGCTCGTCGCCGTCGGAGCCGAGGCCGCGCTCGTCTGCGGGGTGCTCAGGGCCGCGACCGTCAGGATGACCGCGGCGGCCAGGGAGAGAAGCCACGGCCTGGAATCGCTATGAGAGGTCACGTCGATCGTCCCTTCATACCGATATCATCATATCGATTCACCCAAGCGTGTGCGCGAACTTGGCGACCGCAAGTGCCGGGCTCCCCGGTCGTGAAATCGGGGAGCCCGGCGTCGGCGTTGCTTACTCGTTGCTTGCTCGCTGCCTACGGGGCCGGGTACGTCACCGGGGCTGAGCTGAAGATGTAGTACTTCGCGCTGAGCTCGTAGCTGACGCTGGCGCCGGCCGCAGCGTCATGGCTCTTGGATGTGGCTTGCGCCGCCGGATTGAGCGTGGTCTCGACGCCGTCAACGCTGACGACCATTCGGTAGCCGGTCAGGGCGGGCAGAGTAGCGCTCCAGGACAGGGATGGCGCGGTCCAGGAGAGCGTGTGGGTCGTCTGACCGACGGTTGACGATGCTTCGCTAGACGCTTCCAACCCGGTGGGTCCGGCGATCGTCGGGACCGGAATCGAACCGGCCTCGCTGGGAGCGCTCTCTCGCTCCTGGCCGTTCTCGTTCTGGTACAGCGCGACCACGCGGTAGACGTATGTCGTATCCGAGACGAAGAAGCCGTCTTCCGGTGATTCATCCAACCAGGTCAGCGTGTCTCGAGCGATGTCCCAGGGCAGGGTCTCGAAGACGCCGTCGGTCTGGCGGCGCTGGATCTGGTAGCCGGTGAGCCGACCGGGCACGGTAGTACCGGACGGGTAGGGCTCAGTCCAGGCGAGCACTAGGCCGCTCTGCGACACGGTGCCGGAGACGGCTCCGGGCGAGCGCCAGGGACTGTCCGTCGTGCTCTCGACGAGGCCGGGGAAGTGGCTGCCCTCGGTCACGTAGATACCCCAGATGGCGATGAGCTCGTAGACGGCGCCGGCCTCCCAGTCGGTCGTCCACTCGGTCGCCTCCGCGTCCAGGGACTCGGTGCGTTGCACGACGAGATCATTGTCCTTGACGCGGATGATGTAGCCGGACAGCGGAGAGTTGTCGTCTTCGTTGTCGGACCCTGGGGTCACCCAGGACAGCGTGACGCCGGTGCTGTGCAGCACGGCATCGAGGTCGCGAGCGTCGGGGAAGTTGGGGGCTGAGACCTGGACCCAGTCCTGATCGATCGTGTCGCTCCTGACCTCTTGTTCGTCATCGGTCACGTAGATCGCGAAGACGCGGTAGTGATAGGTGGAGTTTTCCTTGAAGCGGCCGGCGGATTCGCCGTTGGCGTCGAGGTAGGCGGTGGTCTCGGCATCGACTGAGCCGAGCAGGGTCCAGTCCTCGGCGGAGATCTCGCGGCGCTCGATCTCGAATCTGTCGAGGGTTCCGACGATGTCGCTGAAGGACGTATCGGGGCTGGTCCAGGTGATCTGGAAGCCGGTGCTGGTAGCCCGCGCCGCCAGGTCGGTCACCGGAGGCGCAACGGCGGCGCCCGATCGCGGCAGGGTCAGGATGGAGAGCATCAAGATGAGCGACGCGCCCATCAGGAGCAGCCACATCCTTGGTCCGCCTCGTATGCATGTCACGTTCATCGCGATCTCCTTTCACCGGTTGTACTGTACCGGTGTTTGTGGTTGGAGACGCTAGTGACCGGCCTCTCGCGCGGCAACCGGCCGCACCGGTCGCTGGTGGGAGCGAGACAGTTCTTCTGCAATGGTTGGTACGAAACGCCGGAGAGTGTTTCAGCGAACGCATGATGTCTGCATCGCCGGTTACGGTCTTCCCGCCTTCGCCGTTATTGCCGGCCGGTCCACCGTTCGAGTTCATTCCGGCGAACGCTGAGCGCGGGCGAGACGATGCGGGCCGCGCAGATCGCTGCCCGGGAACCCCGCTGCCGCGGCGTCTGAGTGCGGTGGGAGGTGCCCTTGTGCGGCCGCGGCGCTCTGATCAGCCGATACCAGGCGCAGTGGTCCACCAGCACAGCTTGTCGCGCCGGCGGACTGGCCGGTCGTGGTCAGCTCGCCCGCGAGGCTCTAGCTTTAGTAATGAGATCACTGCTGAACGGAGCCTCACATGTCCCAGCCGATCCGGGTGCACGTCGTTGTCGGAGGGTTCCCGCCGGGCAAGCACGCCAGTCACGACATGGACTACGCGCGAGTGCGCATCCTCCAGGCGTTGCAGTCCAACGTGAACGTGCACGCCACTGTCGGCGGCGACTTCACCGACTGCGACAAGTGGATCGCCGATTGCCAACTCCTGATCTGCTACGTCGCAGGACCGTTCGCCGACGAGCACCAGTGCGGCGTGATCAAGGACTGGCTCAGCGACGGAGGCCGCTGGCTCGCCCTGCACGGCAGCACCGGCGGCATGCCGGAGCGGACCAGTGATCGCCCAGACGGCCGCCGCCGCATGCTGAAGCTCCCGTACCACGACACGCTGGGCGGCTACTTCATGACTCACCCGCCGATCCGCGAGATGAATGTCGACGTGGCCGATCACAACCATCCGCTGACGTACAACCTGCCCGACTCGTTCTTCGTCAAGGACGAGCCCTACATGATCGAAGTCATCCATCCCGATACGCAAATCCTGCTGACCACAACCGATATTGAAGCCCCGGCAATCGTCGACGATCTATACGGCCGCGACCTGTCACTCCTGCCCGACGGTAAGTCGCACGCGCTCGGTTACGCGCGCAGCGTGGGCGAAGGCGAAATCGCCTACATCGCACCCGGCCATTGCCACACGCCAGTGACCCTGACTGAGGCGCACAAGGAGCGCATTCGCGAGATCATTTGGCGAGACTATCGTCTGCCCCCCGTCCACGAGTCGATCTCCCCCGACGGTGTGATGCCCGCGCACTTCCGCGGCCCCTGGGAGACCGAGCCCTACGAGCAGTTGCTCAAGAACGCGATTGCCTGGGGCACTGGGGTCGACGGATAGAGACGGTTACGCGGCCGAGCGGAAGCACCGGGAGACGACAGCAGCTGACTACGCCACGACGCCCGCATCGCGGAGATCGGTGATCTCCGCCGGCTCCAGGTCCAGATCGGCCCGCAGCACGTCGTCCGTATGCTCTCCCATGAGCGGAGCACGGACGAAGGGCACGTCGCCGTTGGAGAGCCGCGGGGCGAAGCCCAACAGCTCGATCTCGCCGTGCTCGGGATGGTCGAGCTGTTGAATGAAGCCCCGCTCGCGCAGGTGCTTGTCGGCAAACAGGTCTTCCGTCGTCATGATCGCGCTACAGGGAACGCCGGCCTCGCCCAGGATCAGCATCGCCTCCTCCTTGGTCCGCTTCAGCGTCCAGGCGCTGATCTCCTCGCCGAGCGCCTCACTGTGCTCGCGTCGGGCGCTGTTCGTCGCGAAGCGCGGATCGAGCGGCAGATCAGGCCGCTCGATCGCGGTGCAGAGCGATTCCCACATCCGCTCCGTCGAGCACATGATGTAGACATAGTCGTTCAAGCCCTCTGGCTCGCAGGGGTACATGCGCACAGTGGCGGAGCCAGCGCCTGAGCGACCGGGGTGTCCTCTGCCGAGGGCTGGTTGCGTATTCCAGATCGTGCTCGAGACCCGCGAGCGCATGAAGAAGCTCATCGCCTCCTGCATCGAGATCTCGATCACCTGGCCTGCGCCGGTCCGTTGGCACTCGACGTAGGCCGCCGTGATCGCCAGCGCGAGCTGGATGCCGGTGCCCGAATCACCGGTCATCGATGCCGGGTACACCGGTGGCCCGTCCTCGGGTCCGGTGAGAGCGATGGCGCCGGCAGCCGCCTGCGCGATGGGATCAAGGGACTTGAACTGCGCGTACGGCCCACTCAGTCCAAACCCCTTGAGTCGCCCATAGATGATTCGCGGGTTGGCGCGCCGCACGACATCGGGTCCGATATCGAGCTTCTCAACGACGCCCGGCCCGTAGTTCTCGACGAACACGTCGTAGCTGGGCAAGAGACGCAGGAATATGTCCCGCCCTCGCGGATCTTGCAGGTCGAGGACGATGCTGCGCTTGTTGCTGTTGAAGTTGAGGAAGTAGGGCGAGTTGCCCTCTCCCGGCTGCACGTGTCGTCCAGGATCACCCAGGCCGGGAGGCTCGACCTTGACGACATCGGCGCCGAGCCAGGCCAGCGCTTGCGTGCAGGACGTCCCGGCTTCGCGCTGGGTCATGTCCAGGATTCGCATTCCATCGAGTGCGGGCATCGACGCATCCTTTCCCCGGGCCGTTCGATGGCGTCAGGCTAGAGCGCCTGGCTCGAGCTTCGCCGCCGCGGCCTTTCCCCGAGCGGTAGACTCACCCGCAGCGAGGGCGCTGCAAGCAGAAGGTGGCAACGATGCCCCGAGTCGAATTCTGGTCGGGCGTGGGCCGGTGGAACGTGGGGCAAAACGCGCAGCGCGCCGAGGCTGCTGGTTGGGACGGAATCAGGTTCGGGGATTCGCAGAATCTGCAGCCCGACTGCTACGTCGCGCTCGGGTTGGCGGCGGACGCGACCACGACGCTGAAGCTGGGCACCGGCGTGACGAATCCGTTTACCCGTCATGCCTCGGTGACGGCCTCGGCGATCGCAACGATCCAGGGGCTGAGCGGCGGGCGCGCGTATCTGGGGATCGGGCGTGGGGATTCGGCGATGGCGCACCTGGGCTATGCACCGGCCTCCGTGCCCGCGTTTGAGAAGTACCTGCAACAGCTCAGGGGCTATTTGCGGCGGGAGTCGGTGCCCTTCGACGAAGACGCGACGCTGGATGCGCTGGAACTTGCCCAACAGCCCGAGGGCAGCCGGATCGAGTGGCTGCGCGAGAGTCAGCCGGCAGTGCCCGTGGACGTGGCCGCCACCGGGCCGCGCGTGATTCGGGCGGCCGCCCTCTATGCCGACGCCGTCACCTTCGCGGTGGGGGCGGATCCGGCCCGGCTGCAATGGGGAATGGACGTGGCCCACGAGGCGCGGGCCGAGGCGGGACTCCCGCCGGAGATTCCGTTCGGTTCATACATGATTATCGTGGCGCACGACGACCGGCGAACGGCGAGCCGCCTGGCCGGGGGCGCGCTCTCCGTGTTCGCGCGCTTCTCGGCGATGCACGGCTCGGTTGTGGGACCAACGTCGGCGGCCGGGCACGACGCCCTGATGCGGATCCACGACGGCTACGACATGACGAGCCACACTCGCACCGTCAGCCATCAAGCCGACTTGCTGACGGACGAGGTCGCGGACACGTTTGGGGTGTTTGGTCCCAGCAGTTACTGCGTGGAGCGGCTGAGCGAGCTGATCGATCTGGGACTGGAGCGGATCTTCGTCGTGGGGCCGACAGCGGACGCCGATGCGAACGAGGCCCCGCGCGCCCGGCAGCGGTTCGTGGAGGAGGTGTTGCCGGCACTGCGCGAGCGGTGCAGCGACGACTGAAGCGGTCGCGCGAGCATGGCTTCGGCCTTCATAGTCCGGCGCGGCGAAGTATGGGCCTCTTCGGCCGGCGCTCCTGGAGTGGAACGTTGAGCGGACAAGGTTGAGCGGACAGAGGAGTTGACGACGATGCGCGCTGCAGTGTTCCACGAGGTTGGCCAGCCTCTCACTGTCGAGGAGATCGAGGTCGACGCGCCCGGCCCGCGGGAAGTCCTGGTCGACACTGCCGCCTCCGGCGTCTGTCACAGCGACCTCCATCTCGTCGAGGGGCTCCACGACATTGCGATGATGGGCGGCGCGCCGGCCATTCTGGGTCACGAGGGCGCCGGCGTCGTTGCCGCCGTGGGCGACGCGGTGACGGATTTCAGCCCCGGCGACCACGTCATCGGCTGCTCCTCAGTCTTCTGTGGCAACTGTGATTTCTGCCTGGTCGGGCAGACGTACCTCTGCCGGAGTCCCTTGACACGCCGGCGCCGGTCCGAGCCGCCAAGGTACACATGGAACGGCGCCCGCGTCACGCAGTTCGCCGGCCTCGCAACGTACGCCGAACAGATGCTGGTGCACGAGAACTCGCTGGTGAAGATTCGCGACGATATGCCGCTCGACAAGGCCGCGCTCATTGGCTGTGCTGTGACGACGGGGGTGGGCGCCGCTCTCAACACAGCCAGGGTTGAACCGGGCTCGACCGTCGCCGTTTTCGGCACAGGGGGCATCGGGCTCTCGGCGATCCAGGGCGCGCGGATCGCGGGCGCCCGCATGATCATCGCCGTCGACGTCTTCGAGTCGAAGCTCCGCACCGCCCGCGACTTTGGAGCGACGCACTCCGTCGATGCCTCCACGTCCGACCCGGTCGACGCGATCCGGGAGCTCACGGGAGGCGGCGCGGACTACACGTTCGAAGCCATCGGCCTGAAGAGCGCGGTGGAACAGAGCTTCGAGGCGATCCGCCGTGGTGGGCTCGCCACGATCGTCGGCGTCATGCCCCAGGGCCAGAAGGTCGAGCTCGACGGCGTGAGCTTTCTGCAAGAAAAGAAGATCCAGGGCAGCAGCATGGGCTCGAACCGCTTCCGCATCGACATCCCGCGCTACATCGAGTTCTACCGGCAGGGGCGCCTACTCCTTGACGAGATGGTGACCCGCACCGGCACGCTGGAAGATCTCAACGAGGCCTTCCGCGCGATGAAAGCGGGCGAGGTGGCGCGGACCGTCCTCATGATGGACTGACCGGAACGACCGCGCTCACGCATTCCACGATCTGGCCGAGCCGGTCGTTCGTCACAATCATGTCATCGCGACGGGTCCTGCTCCGGCGCTACGCCACAATGCCCGCGTCGCGGAGATCGTTGATCTCTGCCGGCTCCAGGGCCAGATCGGCCCGCAGCACGTCGTCGGTGTGCTCGCCCATGAGCGGGGCGCGGACGAAGGGCACGTCGCCATTCGAGAGGCGCGGGGCGAAGCCCAACAGCTCGATCTCGCCGTGCTCGGGATGGTCGAGCTGCTGAATGAAGCCCCGCTCGCGCAGGTGCGGGTCAGTGAATAGATCTTCCATGCCAAAGATCGCACTGCAGGGGACACCGGCCTCACCCAGGGTCTGCATCGCCTCCTCTTTCGTCCGCTCCAGCATCCAGGCGCCGATCTCTTCGGCGAGCTCCTCGCTGTGTTCGAGTCGAGCGGTGTCAGTCGCGAAGCGCGGATCGAGCGCCAGATCCGGCCGATCGAGCACGATGCAGAGCGAGTCCCACATCCGCTGGGTCGTGCACATGATGAAGACGTAGTCGTTGAGGCCCTGTGGTTGGCAGGGGTACAGGCGCACGGTGGCCGGGCCGGCGCCGGAGCGATTGGGGTTTCCCCTCCCGAGCGCCGGGCGGGTGTTCCAGATCGTGCTCGAGGCCCGCGTGCGCATGAAGAATGTCATCGCCTCCTGCATCGAAATCTCGATCACCTGGCCTGCGCCGGTCCGCTGGCACTCGACGTAGGCCGCCGTGATCGCCAGCGCGAGCTGGACGCCGGTTCCCGAATCACCGGTCATTGATGCGGGGTACACCGGCGGCCCGTCATCGGGTCCGGTGAGCGCGATCGCTCCGGCGGCCGCCTGCGCGATGGGGTCATAAGCCTTGAACTGGGCGTACGGCCCACTCAGTCCAAACCCCTTGAGGCGGCCGTAGATGATGCGCGGGTTGGCGCTCCGCAGAACGTCGGGCCCAATATCGAGCTTCTCAATGACGCCGGGCGCGAAGTTCTCCACAAACACGTCGAACTGGGGCGCGAGACGCAGGAGGATGTCTCGCCCACGCGGGTCCTGTAGGTCGAGGACGATGCTCCGTTTGTTGCTGTTGAAGTTGAGGAAGTAGGGCGAGTTGCCCTTCCCCGGCTGCACGTGGCGTCCGGGATCTCCGCGGCCAGGGGGCTCGATCTTCACGACATCGGCGCCGAGCCAGGCCAGCGCCTGCGTGCAGGATGTCCCTGCTTCGTACTGCGTGGCGTCGAGCACGCGCATGCCGTCGAGAGCCGCCATGGCCCACCTCTCTTCCTGGTCCGCAGGCTACCGGCGTGCGGCTAGTCTGGCGGCTCGTCGCCCGTTACGCCGGCAGCCACGAGCGCCTCGTACTCGGCCCGGTCCATGCCCAGTTCCTGCCGGAAGACCTCGAAGCTGTGTTCGCCCATGCACGGCGACGGCCGCCGCAACGGCACCGACCGACCGCCGAACTCCCACGGCGCCACCGCAATCGGGTGTACCCCCGCCTCAGGGTGCTCCTGATCCGTCACGAAACCTCGCGACACTGCCTGGGGGTTTGGTGACAGGAGGACTTCCGGCAGCGTGGACACTCGCGCTGCCGCGCAGCCAGCCGCGAGCAGCGACGAGGCCGCCGCCTCGGCTTCCTGCGTCGCGCACCAGGCACCGATCAGGTCATCGAGCGCTTCCTCGTTGGCCTTGCGCTCATCTGCGTTCGCGAATCGTGGATCATCGGTCAGGTCCGGCGCACCGATCCGGTCGGCGAGCGCCCGAAACTCGGCGTCGTTCTCGGCGGACAGCGCCAGCCATTGGCCGTCGCGTGTCGCGTAGACCCCGTGCGGCGCGATGCGGGGGTGGTGGTTTCCACCCGGCCCGCGCAACGCGCCGTTCGCCGACCATTCCATGACCGCCTCGCCCAGATGCGACGCCATCACCTCCATCATCGACAGATCGATCCGCTGCCCCTCACCTGTGCGAGCCCGGTGATGGAGCGCGGCAATGATCGACGAGGCCAGGTACATCCCACCGATGGGGTCGGGGATTAAGCCGCCCGTGTTCCCGGCCCGGTCCCCTTCATAGCCGTTGAGCGAGGACAGCCCCGACATTGGTTCGATCGTGGCGCCGTTGGCTGGATAGCTCGTATAGGGACCCGTCGCGCCGTAGCCGGACAACGAGGCGAAGATGATGTCCGGTCGCGCTTCCTGCAGGGTCTCGTAGGTGACGCCCCAGTTGGGCATGACGTGTGGGCTGAAGCTCTCGGCGAAGACGTCGAACCCGGGCAGCAGTCGCCAGAAGATCTCTGCGCCGCGCGGATCCTGCATGTCCAGCGTGATGGCGCGTTTGTTCAGATTCGTCGCGTTGTATAGACCCATGGTGTTCCAGCCGCGCTGCCGGCGCGACGGATCGGCGATCCCAGGCGGCACCGGCGTGTTGTAGCCGGCGACGAACATGCGCCACACGTCCGGCCGCCGCCGCGCCTCCACCTGCACCACGTCCGCGCCCAGCAGCGCGAGCAGCTCGGTCCCCAACGGCCCCGACCACGCCTGTGTGAAGGTGAGCACGCGCACTCCGGCCAGCGGGGTCTCGGGCGGAATGGGGGCTCCGCGCCTGGCCGTGGGTCCTGTTCTGCGACGCCACACAGCGGCCTCGCCGGACATCTGGTGTTCGCCCAGGCGCGGCGCGTCCCGCCTCAGCGCCCACGGCGATGCGGACAGCCTGACCGGCGGTCCCGGCCGTTCGACTCGTTGGCCGTCCACCGTCGTCTCGACGAAGTAGTCGCGGGCGCGCAACTGGGGGTTGTCCAACAGGTCGGACATGCTCTGGACCACTCCCGCCACACCGCGCACCTGCGAGAGGAGCTCGAACAGTTCCATCCGTGGGCGGCGCGCGACGGCCTCCTCGATTCGCCCCCGCACTGAGGCCAGGAGTTGGCGTCGCTGGTCCGGCTCGTCGAAGTCGGCGCCCCCCGACTCAGCCAGCTCAGCCGGTTCAGCGATGCCCAGCACCGTCATCGCGTCCCGCCAGAACGGTCCCTGGCCCAGGACCACCACCATGTCCCCGTCCGCGGCCCGCAAGAATGGAGCGCGCGCACGATCGTGCTTGTGCACGGCCTCGGTGTAGCCGCCGGGGTCGAAGATCGAGGCCAGCGACCACGGGACGCTGCTGACGATCATCGCCTCCAGCTCGCTCACGTCGACCAATGTCCTCTGGCCGGTCGCCTCCCGGCGCAGCAGAGCGGCGGCGCCGCCGCAGAACGACGCCACTCCGGCCAGGAACTCCGCGGAGTGGCGCGGCAGCGTCAGCGGCGGCTCGCCCTCGTAGCCGCAGATGGACGACCAACCACTCATCGCCGAAAGCGTGAGATTGTTCGCCTTCGCGCCCGCGAGCGGCCCCTCCAACCCAAACGGTGTGATCGACAGCACAACGGCATCGGGTCGCGCCGACCGCAGCGCTTCCCGTAGCCGCTCGGGCCACGGGGCTTCCGTCGTCACGATCACGTCGGCTCCCGCGATCTGCTCCTTTAGCGCGTACTCCCCGTCGCCCAGCCACGACGTCTTGTTCGCGTTCACGTAGGCGTGCAGCAGTGATCGCTCGGGCCCCGGCTCACCGCCGAGGAACGGCGGCTCCCCCCGCAGCGGGTGACCTCGCTCGGTCTCCAGCATTCGCACATCGGCGCCGAAGTCGCCGAACAGCCGCGCGCAGTACGCCCCGGCCAACCGGGTCGACAGATCGAGTACCCGCAGTGCGTCAAGCGCGCCGGTCATCGCCTACCAGGTCGGCACGCTGGGACGGCGGCCGTGGCGGATGGGTTCCGACTCGGGCGCGGCCAGCAATCCCTGCGTGATCCAGTGCCGAGTCTCCATGGGGTCGATCACGGAATCCACCCGGTACGTCTCCGCCGCGCGCAGCGGCCCGCCTCGCTCGTAGGCCTCCGCCACCAGCTTCTCGTACAGCGCCGCCCGCTCTTCGAGGTCGTCGATCGCGGCCAACTGGTCGCGCGCGCCGAGCCGGACAGCGGCTTCGAGGTTCATCCCTCCGAACTCGGCGGTGGGCCAGGCGACGGTGAAGGACGGCGCTCGTTCGTTGCCGAAAAGGATCGTGTTGGAGCCCAGGCCGTAGCACTTGCGCAGCACAACGCTGAACCGCGGTGTCTTGACGTTGCCCAGCGTGACGATCAGGTTGCTGGTCCGGCGAACGAGGGCGGTCTTCTCCGCCTCCGGGCCGATCATCATGCCGGGCGTGTCGACGAGCGTGCAGATGGGGATGTTCCAGGAGTCGCAAATCTTGGCGAAGCGGGCCGCCTTGTCGGAGCCGAAGCTCTCGATCGACCCGCCCAGATGCTCGTTGTTGTTGGCGATGATCCCCACCGGCCGCCCCTCGATCCGCACGAACGCCGTGACCATGCCGTTCCCGTAGCCCGGCCGCAGCTCGAGCATCGACCCGGTGTCGGCCAGCAGTTCAATCACGGCCCGCACGTCGTACGCGCTCAATCGATTCTCCGGCACGGCGTGGCGTAGCATCCGCTGGTCGCCGCACTCCCAATCGTCGATCGACCCCTGGAAGTAGGAGAGATACTGCTTGGCCGTCGCAATGGCCTCGGCCTCGGTCTTGACCACGATGTCGACCGTTCCCGCCGGGACCTGTTCCGACATTGGTCCGATCTCCTCAGGCAGATAGAGCCCCATGCCGCCGCCCTCGATGACAGCAGGGCCGCCCATCCCGATGTTGGCGTCCTCCGTCGCGATGATGACGTCACAGATGCCGAGAATCGCCGCGTTGCCGGCGAAGCAGCGACCGGCGGTCACACCCACCATGGGAACGGTGCCGCTGAGGCGAGCCATGTACTCCCAGGTGCGGAAGACCATGCCGGGCATGCCGTCGGTGTCGCCGGAGCGGCCGCCGGCGCCCTCCGCGATGAAGATCAGCGGCAGCGCGAACTGTTCCGCGACCTCCATGATGCGGTCGGTCTTGGCATGACCGCGAATGCCCTGTGTCCCGGCGAAGACGGTGTCGTCGTAGGAGATGACGACCGTACGGGCCCGTTTCTCGTCGAAGTGGTCGCCGTTGACCGACCCGATTCCCGCCACCAACCCGTCGGCCGGCGTCTTGCGCACGAGTTCGTCCAGCGGGTAGCGCTTGGTCTGCGCGGCGATGACGAGGTCCCCATACTCGATCCAGCTTCCGTCGTCGACGAGCTCGGCCAGGTTCTCGCGCACCGTGCGACGGTTGTTCGCGTGGCGCCGCTCGACCGCCGGCGGGCGGTGCTCGTCCAGCAAGAAGATGCGACGGTCGAGCACCGCCTGCAAGTCCGGGCGGATGTAGTCGGGGTCCGGCGCCGACGCGTCGTCCACGGCCGGTCCCCCGACGTCGGCCTCCTCAATGAACACCAGCGGGTGGTCCTCGTAGACCGTCTCCCCGACCGCCACTGCTACGTGGCGCAGGATGCCGCCGAGGTCGGACCGCACCAAGTGCTCCATCTTGAGCGCGTCCATGACGCAGACCGTTTGCCCCTCGCGGACGACGTCGCCCTCGACGACCAGCAGTTCGCGGATCGTGCCCTGGATCGGCGCACGCAGCGGTGTGGTGTTCGGCGGGCCCACGGGTTGGGGCTTGGCCCCGCGCGCGCCCATGGTGACGACTCCCTCGGCGTCGCCGCTGCGATAGAAGTCCAGGCCAGCCAGCGGGTCGGCCGGGCCCGTTTCCGTCGCGGGCGCTTCTTCCTCGCCGGCCAGCAGGGCGCCGGCATTCTCGTCGACCCAGCGCGTATGCACCGCCCCGGCGACGAAGTCGTCGTGGTCGATGACGGCCCGCAGGAACTCGAGGTTGGTTTCGGCGCCGGCGATCTGGAACGTCCCCAACGCGAGCTCGGCTCGCCGCGCCGCATCCTCGATGTCGCCCGTGGTCGTGTGTGCGATCACCTTGGCCAGCAACGAGTCGAAGCTGGGATTCGTGGCGTAGCCCGCGTAGCCGTACGTGTCGACGCGGATGCCCGGCCCGGACGGCGGCTGGAAGACGCTCAGCCCGCCGCCCGACGGCCGCACGCCGCCGTCAGCCTGCATGCGCTCGAGATTCACGCGCGCCTGGATCGCATAGCCGCGCGGGAAAGGAGTCTCCGACAGGCCGATGCTGGCCAGCGACTCACCGCCCGCGATCCGCAGTTGCGCCTGCACCAGGTCGATCCCGGTCACCTCTTCCGTCACGGTGTGCTCCACCTGAAGCCGCGCGTTCGCCTCGATGAACGCATGGTCGCCGGTATCGAAATCGACCAGGAATTCGAACGTGCCCAGCCCGCGGTACTCGGCCGCTTGTGCCAGGCGCAATGCTGCGCTCGTCAGCGCCCGACGCGTTTCGTCGTCGATCCAGGGACTTGGCGCGATTTCGATCAGCTTCTGATGGCGTCGCTGGACGGAGCATTCCCGCTCGCCCACAGCACTGACAGCGCCGCTGCCATCTCCGACCACCTGCACCTCAATGTGCCGCGCCCGCGGCACGAGATGTTCCACGTAAATCGACGCGTTGCCAAACGCGGTCTTCGCTTCAGACTGGCAGCGTGCGTACGCCTCATCGATCGCCGCAACGTCCGAGACGACTCGCATACCGCGACCTCCACCGCCGCCCACCGCCTTCAGCACCACGGCGCCGTCGTCCCCCAATCCTTCCAGGAACGCTCGGGCCTGAGCCGCGCTGACCGGCCCCTCACTGCCCGCCAGGACGGGCACGTTGTGCTGCGACGCGAACGCCCGCGCGCGGGCCTTGTCGCCGAGCAGCTCCAGCGTTTCGACCTTGGGGCCGACGAACGTGAGTCCCGCTGCGGCGCTCTTCGCCGAGAAGTCTGGCGACTCGGCCAGGAAGCCATAGCCCGGGTGGACCGAGTCGCAGCCCGCTTCGACGGCCAGGGCAATGATCTGCTCAGCGTCGAGATAAGCGCGCGGGCCGCTGCCATTGAGCGCCAGCGCCTCGGACGCTGTCTGGGCGTGCAGCGAGTTGGCGTCGTCCTCGGAGTACACCGCCAGAGCCGGGATGCCGAGCTCGGCGGCGGCCCGCGCGATGCGGACCGCGATTTCTCCCCGATTGGCAATCAGCAGGCGGGCGAGTGTCATGGAACCACCAATTCAGCTGCCGCGCAGACGCGGGTCGAACACGTCGCGCAAGGTATCGCCGAGCAGGTTGAAGCCCAGCACGGCCACCGTCATCGCGACCCCGGGGAAGACCGAGAGGTGCCACTCGCGCCAGAGCGTGCGCCCGTCGGCCAGCATGCGTCCCCACGAGGGGGTGGGCGGCGCGATGCCCAGGCCGAGGAACGAGAGCGCCCCCTCGGCCAGGATCGCGCCGCCGATTAGCGCGGTCATGTAGATCAGCGCCGGCGGCCCCATGTTGGGCAGCACGTGCCGGATCAGGATGCGTGGCGGCGATGCGCCCACAACCCTGGCCGACTCCACGTAGGGATTGGCCAGCGTGGCGAGCGTGTTGGAACGCACGATTCGCGTGAGATCCACCGCATAGAGGAACCCCAGGCCCACGGCCATCGCCTCCCAGCCACGGCCCACGACTTGCGCCATCAGCAGCAACAGGATCAACCCGGGGAAGGCCAGCAACATATCGACCAGCCGTTGCCCTAGCAGGTCGACGAATCCCCTCGCGTACGCCGAAACCATGCCGATCATGAGCGCCGCCGCGCCGCCAATCAACATGGCGCTGAGCGCCAACGACATCGACGCCCGCGCTCCCGAGATCACCCGGGCGAAGTAGTCCCGCCCCAGCCCGTCCGTGCCGAACCAGTGCTCGTCGCTCGGCTTCTGCAGGATGTCGAGCGTGATCTCGTTGGGGTCGTCAGAGATGGCGCCCCCGAACGCCGCCAGGAAGAGCACGATCACGACCAGGATGAGCGCGATCACGCCCACCGGATGCTTGCGTGCGGCTCCGGCTATGCGCCGCCAGAGGCCGACGCGGGACACGATCGTAGTTTCGAGCTCGACTTCGGGGCTGGCGGCGGCCTGCGTCATGTGAAGCGGATCCTCGGATCAAGCCAGCTGTAGCTCAGGTCGATGATCAGGTTGAGCAGAATGAAGGCGGTGCCGAAGAGCAGCATCCAGCTCTGGACAACGGGTAGGTCATTGTTCGTCAGTGAGCGGACCAGATAGACGCCGACGCCAGGCAGATTGTAGATCTGCTCCGCGATCACTGAGCCGGCGAGTGCGCCGGCGATCGTCAAGCCGATCACCGTGATCACGGGCAACATCGCGTTGCGCAGCGCGTGCCGTAGCACCACGGTGCGGCCTTGCAGACCCTTGGCCTGCGCTGTGACGACGTAGTCCTGGCGCAGCACCTCCAGCATCTCCGAGCGGGTCACCCGGGCGAGCAAGGCGGCGCTCGCGATCGCCGTGATCGCCGCTGGCACGATCATCTGCTCCAGGTTGCGGAGCGGATTGTCCCAGAGCTCGCTGTAGGGCACCGCCGGGCTGTAACCCCACCACAAGAGGGGCAAAATGATCGCCAGCGTGAAGAGCCAGAAATTGGGGACGGCCAACATGAAGATGGTGAAGAAGCGCAGACCGTAGTCCTCTGGGCGGTTACGGCGGATGGCGGAGATCACGCCGATGCCGATCCCCGTCGGGATGTACAAGAGCATCGTCAAGACCAGGAACTCGAGCGTCACCGGCATGCGCCGCTCGATCTCCTTCGTCACGGGTAGATTGGTCAGCCACGAGCGGCCCAGATCGCCCTTGAAGATCTGGCCCAGCCACTGCAGGTAGCGCTCGTGCACCGGTTTGTTGAGCCCGAAATGCTCCTCGAGCGCTTCGCGCGCGTCCGGCGTCACCGCTTCTTGCAGCGTGCCCAGGCGCTCGTCGATGACGCTCGACGGCACCAGTTCCATCATGCCGGAGAGGAAGATCGACAGCAGCAGCACCGTGGGCGGCACCAGGAGCACCCGGCGGATGACGTACTGCCGCACGGTCGCCCCTTGCAGGATCAGATCGCTTGCGAAGCCAGAATCGGCTGCCTAGACTCCGTTGTCAATCAGTGGTAGGCGGCCCGATCAAGCAGCCGGAATCGCTGGAGGGAGTATAGGTATGCGAACGTCCTCCAAGTACTGGCAGCGGATGCGTCGGGAGCGCATGTCACGCCGTGGTCTGCTCTCAGCGGCTAGCCGCGCCGGAGTCGGGGCAGCCGGTCTGGCGCTGGTGGGCTGCGGCGGCGACGATGACGATGATCAGCCGGCGGTTGCGCAGGCTCAACCGCAGCAGCAGCAACAGCAACAGGCGATGCAGCAGCAGGCCCAGCCGCAACAACAGCAGGCCATGCAGCAAGAGCAGGCCCAGCCTCAGGCTCAACAACAGGCCCAGGCTCAACAACAGGCTCAGGCCGAACAGCAGGCCGCACAGGCCGAACAGCAGGCCGAGCAACAGGCTGAGCAGGAGCAAGCCGCGACCCAGCCTGCGGAGGGCGGTCCCATAGCGGGCGGCATTTACAACTACCCCAGTACCGACGGCGGCATCTTCGACCCCGCCGTCGTCATTCACGGCGGCACCTCGGGCACCGTCTGGAATGTCTACGATCGTCTGAACGAACAGGACGGCAACTATCGAATCAAAGAGGCGATGGCCGATCTGGCGGAGGTCGTGGACGAGCAGACCTTCGTCTACACGATCAAGCCGAACGTGTTCTGGCACGATGTCGAGCCGCTCAACGGTCGCCAGTTCACGGCCGACGACGCCGCCTTCGGGCTGGAGCGTTTCTCCCAGGACAATCCGGAGTTCATCCACACCAGCGCCTTCGATCTGATCGACTCGTTCGAAGTCGTCGACGATCTCACAATGCGACTCGGCGCCACCGCGCCCTTCGCCCCGCTGCTCACCCGGGTCGCGTCGACCTGGGCGCTGATGGTTTCGCGCGACGCCGTCGATGCGTTCGGCGACACCGCGATCGCCTCCGAGTTCGATGCCCAGATAGGCACGGGTCCGTTCATCGCCGACTCCCGCACCGCTGACGCCGAAACCTCGTTCAGCCGCAACCCGAACTGGTATCGGGGCGAGCAGCCCTACCTCGACGGCACCCGCAACGTCTGGTTCTCAGACTCGGCCATCCAGCTGTCCGCCTTCGTCTCAGGGCAGCTTGATCAGGTGAGCTCGATGGTCGGGGGCAACCCCGCCGACCTCGCCACGGTTCAGGACGAACTCGGAGAGGACGAGGTCTGGGGCGTCCTCCGCTCGCGCACTACGCAGGGCAGCGGCGCCCACTTCAACGTCACCGAAGAGCCATACCAGGATCCGCGCGTGCGGCTGGCGCTGCACCTGGCCGCGAACCGCGAGCAGCTCATCGCCGTCAGCCTCTCCACCAGGATTCCGCAAACGCTCGGCGGGCCTGTAGCCGAGGTCCTCGAGCCCTACGGCTTCACGAAGGACGAACTCGCCCAGATCCCCGGGTTCCGTTCGGGCGCCGAGCGCGAGGAGGACGTCGCCGAGGCGCAAACCCTGCTCGACTCGACCGGCATCGATTTGAGCAATCTGCCGCCGGCGGTCGTGTGGTCGGGCGGCGGTGGGATTGCCTCGAACATGACTCAGGTGATGCAGGCGAACTGGAGCGAAATCGGTTTCAACATCGAGGTGAACGAGGTCGGGACGGGCGACTTCCTCGCCATCCGCTCGAGCCGCGAGGGCTTCGCCTTCATCGTCGGCGGCCACTCCGGTGGCGCCGACCCGGATTTCATGCACGAAGAGCACCACACCAACGGCGGTCAGAACTACGGCCACTACACCGATCCCACGGTTGACGACCTCCTGACCCAGGGCCGCACGACCTTCGGTGTCGAAGCACGCAAGGACATCTATGACCGGGCCCAGCGCTACCTGATGACAGAGAACCCGCCGCGCATCTTTGCCGGCCACTCGTTCGGCATGGTGATCGCACGGAGCTACGTCAAGGGCTTCAGCGGCGTCGCCCACCACGGCTTCACCGGCGTCCACCTGGCCAACATGTGGTTCGACGGTAAGCCGGCCTAGGCCGTCGGTCAACGGGCGAGCAGGCCGGGGCGAGGGGCGACCGGGCTCGCCCGCGAGAGCCCGGTCGCCCCTCGGCACGTCGGTGGCCGATGAGTGTTCGTTAGATACCGCCCGCTGGGGCGATGCCGGTGGCCGGCTCTCCCCAGTACCCGGTCATAACTTTTCGCATCAACGTTGCCCTCCGTGATGAGCCTCTCAATCCTCGGAACCCCAGTCGGTACATCACCAATCGCCCGCCGGACCACTGCCGGACCGATCACGCACCGGAGCGGAGTACGACTACGCTGAGTCGACGCCCCTTTGGGCTGTCGAGGATGCATTCGCGCCGATACGCCCAACGCGCAGGTCCGCGCTTCGGAACCGGGAGATGACTGGATGGCTAACGAATCGCTGGCTCGCGTCCGCTACCTGACCTTCGACATCTTCGGTACCGTGATGGACCTGACCGGCAGCCTGGCTCCTCCGTCCGCTGAGTTCCTGGCGGCCCACGGCTCCGAGATGACCGGAGAGGCGTTCTACGCCCAATGGCGAGCCCGACAGCGGATCGAGCAGTACCAGGACAACCTGCTCATGCTCGGCCACAGCGGATACCTCGAGACCTGCCGCCGAGCGTTCGTTTACACGCTCAAGCAGAACGGTGTCAGCTACAACGACGATGACGTACGAGAGTTTATGAGCGTGTATCGGGACCTGAAGCCGTACGACGACGCCATCCGAGGGTTGCACTCGTTGGCGGAGCGATACCAGCTGGTCGCGCTCTCAAACGGCGAGCAGTGGTACCTGGAGGAGTTGCTGAGCAACAACGTGCCAATCGAGTTCGCCGCGATCATCTCGGTCGAACAAGTCGGGGCGTTCAAGCCGTCCCCGGGCATCTACCGCAAGGCCGTCCAACAACTCGAGTGCGAGCCCGGCGAGATCATGATGGTCGCGGCCCACGCCTTCGACATCCTCGGTGCGCAGACCTGCGGCTTCAAGGCTGCCTACGTCAACCGCTACGGCCTACCGACGGAGGTCTGGGATTACCAGCCCGAGATCGTCGTTGATGACTTTCTCGAGCTGGCAGACAGACTGCTGAGCTGAACCTCGATCACCGTCAGGCAAACTGGTCCTGTCCCGGCGCGATCATCTCCATGATCTTGTCGGCCTTGTCGACGTGCTCTCTGAACGGGTAGGGATGGTCGTAGCCGAGGATCTTGTGCAGCTCGGGGTAGCGCTCCAGACGCTCGGGCGAGACCGCGCCGTCGTCCCACATCTGCAACCGCTGCATGTACGAGCGGATCCAGACGAGCACCATCGTGACGCGCAGGCCGGTGCTCATGCGGTTCATCGCGCCGTGCCACGTGTTGCCGCCCCAGACGGCAAGCGATCCGGCCTTGGCCTCAATCGGGACGGGTTCGTAGAGCCGGTCTTCGCCCTCCCACTCCCAGAAGTTCGTCTCGTGCGGCGCCGGCGCCCGGCCCCAGCGATGCGAGCCCGGAACGAAGACGGTCGGACCATCCTCACGCGAGGCGTAGTCGGTCAGCACCCAACTGGTGTTGACCAGGTGCGTGTACGCAGCCTGGGGCGGCGGCACGCCATGCGTGTCGTTGTGGATGGCCAGGTAGTTCTTCTCATGCGGCGGCTTGATGATCGACGACGTGCCGCCCAGGATCGCGCTCTGGCCGCAGTGCCAGCGAGCCATCGCCAGCACAACCGGGTTGAGCACCGCCTCGGTGATCACGTCGTCCTCGTCGACCAGCTGCCAGGCCATTTCGTTCGGCGCCGGCAGATCGGCCGTCTGCCAATCATCAATGGTGACATCGTGTCGCTTCTGGTAGGTGTTCAGGATCGCGTCACGCAAGCGCTCCGCGAAGCCGGGTGACGTACCCAACTTCTCCGGCGGGATGACCGTGAATCCGTAGGCGTCCAACTCGACGATGTGTCGAGACAGGTCATGCTCCAGGATCGTCTTGACCAGCGGGTCGGCGTGCGGGGACTTGCCAAGTTCGGCGATGTTCATCTCTGCTCCAGTCGGTAGCCGTGCGTGACGTGTGTTCACGTCCAATACGAACGCGCGCAGTCTAGTACGTCCAGCGCTTGAGTTGATGAGATCGCTAGCCTGCTGGCGTCCAGGCAAGGAGGTTGAGATGGCAATAGATGCACTTGCGCTCGAGCGGGAGCTCATCGCGCTCCGCGAATTGGCGTCGGTGAAGCTCGCCGATGATCCGATTCCAGCAGGCAAGGAGGCCGAACGCCGCCTCCAGGCCGACATCGAGAAGTACGACCTCAAGGGCGAAATCGCCGACCTCGAGACCAAGGGCTACGCAGTCATTCCACCGGACAAGGCTGCTCCGATGGAGCTGTTCGATCGCATCCGCGCCGCGATCCTCCGCATCGCTGAGGCGGACGAGCGTGAGTGGCGTCCCGGTCTGGGCAAGACGGTGCAGCATCTGCTGCCGCAGGATCCAGTGTTCGAGGAGGTCTTGACCTCGCCGGTCCCGCTGACCCTGGTGACGTACATGCTCGGTTGGCGAGCGAAGATCAGCCAGACCACTGGTCTGGTCAAAGACACGCGAACCCCTCCGCTCACGATCCACGCCGACCACAGCTACAAGTTCCCCACGCCCTGGCCGCTCACCGCCCAATACTGCAACCTGAACTGGATCACGGGCGACTACACCCGCGAGAACGGCGCCGTCTGCGTCTGGCCGGGATCGCACCGCTGGGGCCAAAACGTCCCGCCGGAGTTCCAGCAGGCGCACGACCATCCCGACCTCGAGGTGCTCGAGGTTCCAAAGGGCTCCGTGATTGCCTGGCACGGAAGTCTCTGGCATGGCGCGTTGCCGAGAACCGCGGAGGGACAGCGAGTCACCCTGGTCATGCCGTTCGTCCGCGATCACGTGCAGGCCCAGGAACTCTACTGGGCGTCCGTGACACCCGAGATGATCGAGAGAAACCCGGCGCGATTCTGCACGTTGGTCGGCTTGACCTCGCGGATGCCCTGGATTTCCGCCGACTTCCCGATCGCGCCGACCGCGGGCATCCCCAACGGGTCGCAGTGGGAGTAACCCGCTATTCGCAAACTGGCTCGAACGCGTAGCGCTTGAGGCGCAGTACGGTCAGGGCCGATTCGAGCGCGAGAATCGTCTGACTGCGATCGCCGCCGCCGTCGTGCAGGACCAGGATGGCGTTGGGTCTCGCGGCGGCAATGATGTTTGCCGAGATCACTTCTGCTCCGGGAAGTCTCCAGTCGCTGGTATCGCCCGTGTTCAGGATCATCCTGAGTCCCAGCTTCGCAGCGCGTTTGACGGTCTCGTCATCGAATCGATAGTTAGGCGGGCGGAAGCAGGGAGTGGCGTGCTCGCCCAACGCCTGCTGCGTGCGCAGTAAGGTCCGATTGAATGCTTCCTCGCTCAGCCCGAGCAGGTCGTCATGCGCCCAGGTGTGATTGGCCAGCGTGTGACCCTCGCTGATGATTCGCTCGATCAGTTCGGGGTACGCGGCCACCGCTCGGCCAACAACAAAGAACGTGGCTCGCGCATCATGGCGTTTGAGAATGTCCAGGATGATCGGTGTGTTGGCCGGATCCGGGCCGTCGTCGAAGGTCAGATGAATCGTGGCGGGTGGGATCGTGAGGTTCGCGCCGTCGGCGAGTCGGCGCAAGTTGAGGCACTCCAGATCGCCGAAGGCGCAGGCGCTGGGTGAAGCCAGGCTGAGGACGAGGTCGTCACTTGACTCCGGAATCACCATCACCTCCAAGAGTCCCGCGTTACCGGCAACTCTGTTCACGCGCGCAACGCTGCCGCCGCTAACACGCAGAGCCTGGTCGCGAAATGCGGACGCGCTCGCGGAGATCGGCTCGCTCAGCCCGATCAGGACCGCAACTCGGTCTAGGCCGCTGTGATGGTCAATCCCATTGATGAACGCCGCTGTGACCGCTGGACCGACCACCGTCGCTTCCGGTCGATTGGACAACGGAACAAGGTGCTGGCTGCAGATCGCACCGGTTCCCGAGCATCCCCAAACGGCACTCAGGCGAATGCCGACGGCAGATCTTCCGTCGGGAACGATTCGCAGCGCCCATAGGTCCGAGCGTTCGTCGACGCGTCGAACCGCGGCAATGATTCCGCCGCTGACTGTGAAGACACGAGAGTCGAGTCTGTCACCGGCGCTCGCGATGGGCTCGCTAAAACGGAGCAGGACAGAGAACTCGGTCCCACTGTGCTCGGTTGGTACAGCTTCAAACTGCGCGTTCAGAGTCCGAGGCTGCCAATTGGATAGTGCGGCGACGCCGAGTAGCAACCAGATTGCAGCCAGCGCCGTGGTCCCGCCAAACATCGTCGAGCATCGTCACATGTGGTTACGGTCTCATCCCGTAGCGGACGCGCAGGCCGAGCTGTGCCGGGATCTGAGTTTCGTAGGCGGTCTCGAGCCACTCGGCGAGTAGTCGCCGAGTGTCGCGCGGGTCGATGATGTCCTCGACGGCGAAAGCCTCCGCCGCGCTGAACACGCTGCGCAGCGCGATCAGACGTTCCTCGATCTCGGCGCGATGGGCGTCCGGATCCGGAGCGTCTTCGATTTCCCGTCGGTAAGCTGCCGCGACGCCGCCTTCGATCGGGATCGAGCCCCACTCGGCGGATGGCCAGGCGACTCGGAAACAGAAGCGGCTGAAGTCCTGATGCGCTCCGCCGGCGACGCCGTAGAGCCGGCGCACGACCACTGTCGCCCACGGCACCTGAGAGTCGTCAATCGCCGCCGCCGCGCGGACGCCGGCTCGGAGTGTTCCCACGCCCTCGCCGGGCCGGCCAATCAGGAAGCCGGGCTGGTCGGCGAAGTTCACGATCGGTAGGTGAAAGACGTCGCAGAGGTCGACGAACTTCTCGAACTTTCGCGCCTCAGAGGCGCTCATGGCGCCGCCGTAGTGCATCGGGTCGTTGCCCAGCACCCCGATCGGTATCCCCGCGATCCGAGCGAAGCCGGTGACCTGCGAGCGGCCGTAGTAGCGGTTGAGCTCAAAGAAGGAATCCCGGTCAACCACCAGTTGGATCAGCTTGCGCGGGTCGTAGCCGCGATTCCGGTGCCTGGGAACGATGGAGAGCAGTTCCGCTTCCCGGCGATCGACCGGGTCATCGCTCTTGGTTACGGGCGGCATCTGATGCACATTGGTCGGCAGATAGGAGAGAAAGGCTCTGATCTGCTCAAACAGTTCGTCCTCGTCGGCGACATCGTTGTCGACAACGCCGCTCTTGCGCGCATGCACCTCGTAGCCGCCGAGATCTTCCTTGGAGATGTTCTCGCCCAGCGAACGGGCGACCAGGGGCGGTCCACCGGCGAAGACCTGGGTCGTCCCCCGAACCATCACGGCGAAGTGGCTGGCCGGCACTTCGGCCGCGGGCAGCCCCGCCACCGATCCAAGCGCTGCCGAAACGACCGGCACCTCGGCCATCAGTTTGCCCCAGCGCTCCGGCCAGAACAGTTCGGGCAGGTAGGTGCGGCCCATTTGTGCCGTGGCCCGAATATCCGCCCCGAATCCGTCGATCAGGCGAATCAGGGGCACCTTGAGTTCCAGCGCCATCCGCTCGGCATCACCGGTTTTGTCGCCGCCGCCGCCGTGGACTCTGAGCTTGCTCGTCTCTGCCTCCGAGCCGCCCTTGAGCCGCGCCGTGTAGTCGGCGCCGCGAACCACGACCGGACGCCCGTCGATCCGCGCGCTGCCCATGACCGTGCCGGAGGGCAGGAAACCGACCAGCTCTTGGTCGTCGTAGAACCCGGCTCCGGCCAGAATCCCGCGCTCGCGGAAGGATCCCTCGTCGGTCAGCAGGTCTATTCGTTCACGGACCGTCAAGCGACCGAGCTCGTGTTGCTCGGCCACGCGTTCGGGCCCGCCCATCCGCCTGGCCAGCTCGCGGCGGTGTCGGATTTCTTCTACCTCAGCCTCCCACGACATATGCCCGCCCCTTACTGCTCGGAGTTCCAAGTATGACGCCAGTATGACGCACACTGGTCGGTTTCATGCTGACAGTACGGGGCAGCCTCGAGACTAGAAGCCGGCAACCGCCTGCACGATTGACGTATGGATCGGCCAGGCTCCAGCCGGGGTGAGGTACAGCGATACGGGCCGATATGGGCGGCAGACTGGCTCAAACGAGTAGTTCCGGCTGCGCAGGGCCCACATCGCAGATCGCAGCGCCTCCACCGTCTGGCTGCGATCGCCTCCCCCGTCGTGCAGCACAATCACCGCTCCCGGGGCAGCCCCGTGATAGATCTGGCGGGCAATCACGTCGGCGCCGGGCAGCATCCAGTCGCTGGTTCGCACCGTGCCCATGACCAGCCGCAGACCAAGTCTCGCTGCTCGTTCGGCCGTGTGCTCATCAACGCTGTAGTACGGCGGCCGAATGCATGGCGTGGCATGTTGACCGAGGATGATTTGGGTCTGATTGATGGTCGCCTCAAGCTTCGCCTGCGACAGTCCCGCCAGGGATTCGTGGTTCCACGTGTGGTTGGCCAGGGTATGACCTTCGTCGGCGATTCGTTGAATCAGCTCGGGATACCGCTTGACGCTCGTACCCGTCACGAAGAACGTCGCCTTGGCGCCGTAGTAGGAAAGAATGTCGAGGATTTGCGGCGTATAGATCGGATGAGGACCATCGTCGAAGGTCAGGTGAACCGTCGCAGCGGGGACAATCGCCTCGAAGCGATTGTCCAATCGCTGCAGGTCGTCGCGGCAGCCGACGAGAGAATCCGCGCAGACCTGCGCCGGATCGATGACGATCTCGGCGTCGATCCCGGAATCGGGGGCCATGACCACTTCGATCACGTCTGGTCGATCGTTGACCCGACGCACGCCCGCCAGCGGGGTTCCGTTCGTATACAGCACCCGTCGTGACAGGTCGCGGATGCTGGTCGAGATCGCCTCGCTGAAGGCGATTCGAACTGGGACCCTCGCCAGGCCGCTGTGATGGTCCGGTGCTTCGAGCATGCGCGCGGTGATTGGCGGTCCGGGGATAATCGTCTCGGCGAGCCTGGAGTCGACAGCCGGAGCAAGCTCGCATTCGCCGACGGCGTAGACGCAGTTTCCCTCGCTAATCAAGCGAACGCCCACGGCCTGCCGGCTGTCCGGAGCGATGCGCAGCCGCCAGCGGTCAGCGCCGCCCGGCAATCGCTCCAGCTCGGTCACGACGCCAGCGGTGACCCGCACAGACGGAGCGCCCGCCGCGCCGGGGCTCTCGTAGAAGCGATCCAACAGCCTCAACGTGACCTCGAACTCCTCGCCTGCGTGATTGGCCGGCGCGTCTTCGAAGCTGGCGTAGGGAAGCATGTCTTGAGACCGGCGCTCGCTGCTTGCTTCGAGGTCCGGAAATCCTCCTTGGTGGATGCCGATCGTGGCCGCCTCGCCCGGCTCCCAATGGACCTCCGCAGCGGGCCAGACGAATCGATTGCCGAACCTCCCGTTCCACTGGACGCTGTCGCAGCTCGAAAGCCATGCGATACGACTCCCTCGCGCGCTGCGCACGTCCACGGTGAATCCGCCCGGCAACGCATCGAGCCCGGCCAGCTCGAGGACGAAACCGCCCTCTCTCTGGAGGGCGCTGAGCACCGTCAAGCGCGATCGATCGAGGGCAAACCCGCTGGACGTGAGCGCACCGAGTCCTTCGTAGATTGAGAATCCGGTCCTCCGTTCCGCTCCCGGTGTCACGCCGACCGTCAGTTCGGCGGACCAGAGCGTCCGGCCAGACTCGACTCGGAGCGAGGGATGCTCAAGCTCTGGCGTCTCGGACTGACCACGATTGCCGCCAGCTCGGCCGGTATCCGGGCTGGTCTCGGCCCAGCTCGGCCAAGCCCCACAGACGCCGCGCGTGACCCGGTCTGCGCGAATTGGCGACATCACGGTTCGGGCTCTCTCCCAGGGCCGGGCGGAGGTTGCGTACCGCCCTGCGAGCGGCTCGGAGGCCGCAATCCCCAGCCGCTGCGCCAGCGACAGTGGCCGCGCCGCGCCGGAGCTTGCCTCCTCAATGTCAAAGCCGGCGAGCTGGAGAAGATTCGACAGGGCAGCTTGCGGCGCCAGACGGTTCGGCACGACCGAGAGCTGCTCCGACGTATCTGTCGGCAGATGCCAACTGAAGAGCAGTAGGACCCCAGCCAGAGCGGCAGATCCCGCGAAAGCGATCACGGTCGTGGACCTAATCGGCTAACGGCGAGGACAAGTTCTTCGTCGCTTGCTCACGCCTCTACTTGACATAGCGAGATTATGGTAAAGCAAAGGGGAACCGATCGTCCGAGACGTGAGTCTTCGATTCGACGATCGATTCCCATTGATCCAACCGGGATCCGACGGGCACACCGATGACGGGACGAGGGGCGCGGGAGAGCGGGCGAGATGAGGGTCGATCTACCTCGAGAGACCCTGGAGTCGATCCGCCGACTCCTCCGCTTCCGTTTCGACGTCAGTCGGTTTGGCCAACCGGTAGCCCACGCGATGCTCGGTGAAGATGTAGCTCGGGTTGCTGGCTTCGTCGCGAAGTTTACGGCGCAGATTCTTGACGATCGTTCTCAGGGGCCGAGAATCCCGGGAGTGTCCGAAACCCCAGATCCGCTTCAACAGCGCGTTGTGGGTCAGTACTCGGCCTGCGTTGATCGATAGTTCGAAGAGCAGCTTGTACTCAGTGGCAGTCAGGTCGACCGGCTCCGCGCCGACGGTCACTTCGCGGTCCAGATAGTTGATCGTGAGATCTCCGGAAATGTACGGCTCCGCCGGCTCGGCCTGCTCCGGCGCCGTACGTCGGACCAGTGCGCTCCTGATTCTCGCTGACAACTCGGTAGGCGTGAACGGTTTGACGATGTAGTCGGACGCGCCCATCTCGTAGGCCCTGGTGACCACCTCGGCCTGGCTGTAGGCCGAGAGAAAGATGATCGGCACATCGTTGGTTGCAAGAATCGCCTTCATCAGCTCAATACCGTCGGTACCGGGCAGCATGAGATCCATCAAGACCAGGTGCGGGCTGTGAGCCTCAATCAACTTCGGAACTTCGTCGGGATCTGCGGTCACGATCGCTGTGTATCCGGTTCGCGTCAGCGCGTCGCGAATGTACCGGAGCACCTGCGGGTCGTCGTCAACCGCGAGTATGCGAGGCTGTTCGGCCTCTCGCCGCCGCGCCCGCGCCGGCGCCGCTTGGACTCGACGTTCCACGGAGGCCACCGACTGCTCAATCACCGGCACCGTGAACGTGAACCGAGATCCAAGCTTGACCCCGTCGCTCTCCGCCCAGATGCGACCGCCATGCGCCTCAACGATTCCGCGGCAGATCACCAGGCCAAGCCCCGAGCCGTCGCGATCGTGCCTGGGTGAACCGCTCTCGGCGCTGGTCAGCTTCCTGAACAGGCGCGGCAGACGCTCCGGCGCGATGCCCTGGCCCTCGTCGGTCACCGAGAAAGCGACGTGTATGCCGTCGCGCGCCGCGGCAATCTCGATCGGCGATGACTCCGGCGAATACTTCGCGGCGTTGTTCAGCAGATTGATGAGGACCTGGACGATGCGGCGCTTGTCTGCCATCACCGGCGGCAAGTCGGGAGCAAGTTCAATATGCATCCGATCCCGCCCGCCGCCACTCAGGAACCTGTTGCGTGCCTCGTCGATGAGGCTCGCGACCGTCGCCGGTTCAAGGCTGACCGACAGTGATCCCGATTCGATTCGGGCCACATCAAGCAGTTCGCCGATCAGCTTGCGCATGGAATCCGCTTGCTCACTGATCAGTCGGTGAAACTGGTGCAACTCGGCCGGATCAAGATCCGCCGCCGACTCAAGCAGCGTCGCTGCCGAGCCCTTGATCGAAGTGAGCGGCGAGCGGAGCTCGTGACTCACCATCGCGAGAAACTCCGCTCGCAGTCGTTCGAGGTCCTTCACCGGCGTCATGTCCTACAGCGTGACAACGACCGACTCCACTTCGCCCTCCTTGTTGGAGATGGGAGTCGAGTTGACCAACGCGGTGACGGACTGACCGGTCGGGCTCTGAATCACGATCTCTTCGGCGCGGACAATCTCGCCTTCGCTGAGCGCCTGCTCAAGCGGGAACTCGCTCAGGGCCACCTCACGACCGTCGGCGCGGCGGAGCGTAACAGTCTTCAGCAGTTGCTCGATCGAACTGCCCTCAGTCGCGAGCAGCTCGCCTCCGATTCGCTTCGCTTCCCGATTGATCGATTGCAGCTCGCCGGACTTCGCGTCCAGGACCAGTACGCCGACCGGCGAAGTGTTAATCAACACTTCCAAATCGGCGCGGGCGCGTTGCGCATCGCGGTATCTCCGCGCGTTGGCAATCGCGACAGCCGCCTGTCTGCTGAAGATCGTTAGCAGCTCCTCATCGTCCGCCGTGTACGGCTCGGTATCTTGCGGTTCGCAAACGTAGAAGCTGCCGATGCGCTGCGCGCCAAGCCCGATCGGCGCCGAAATGAACGCCAGCGAGCGGCTGACTTCCGTCGGCCACGGCACGCTGGGCAACCCAAGCGAGTCCGTGTATCGGCGAACGTCGTTCATCCGGATCGGTTCGGAGCGTTCGTTCAGATGGCGCCAGAACTCCGCCCCGCCCGGTGCGATCCGCAGGCGCTGAGTCTCCTCAGCCGAGATACCGGAACCATGGAACTCGGTGACCTCGCCTTGTTGGTCGGACAGGATCAAGATGCCGTAGCGAGAGTTAGTCAGCAGGCACGCATTGTCGAGCACACCTTGCACCGTCGTTTCGAAGTCCAGACTCTCGCTGATTCGCACGTTGGCCTGGCTCAGTCGATCGAACCGGCTTCGCAGGGACGCAATCTCCAACTCTGGTGCGCCTCCGTCCGCCATCTCTCGCCTCCGTCCCCGTGCCCGAGTCGATATCAGGACCCGGTTGTGAGCCTCAGCAGGATGTACCGAACAGGCACGCAACTGCCGTGTTCGTACGAGTCTAGGATCGTCGCATCATCATCACAAAAGACTCACGCTAACGAGGCTACCAGCAGCCTAACAATCGCTACCACGATTCGACGCAGACGTTGGACGGAGTTCCCTTTGAGGTGCCGTGCAGCGCCGCGTCGGGCCTCGAGGCTGCCGTACCCTGTCGGAGGCACGCTGAGAAGCGTGTCCCCGTGTCCCTGCGGCGACCGACGACACGCCTGGCAGGTTCGCAAACCACTCGGCAGATGGATCGGGAATCGATGTGACTCAATATGTCGATCGCGCCAATGAGGCGCCCGCGCTCGGCGAGGTCAGACGGGCCGCCGCCTCCCACGACGTCCAAACGCTGTCCCCGGATACCGGTCGCTGGCGCGCCGCCGTGCTGATTGCCCTGCTGCCGTACGACGATCCTGAGGTGGTGCTCACCGTCCGCTCCCAGCAGGTGGAGCATCACAAGGGCGAAATCTCGTTCCCCGGCGGAGCCCTCGATTCCCTCGATGAACATCCCATGGCTGCCGCACTGCGAGAAGCTGACGAAGAGGTCGGCCTGCGGGCCGAGCATGTGGAGGTACTGGGCGAGCAGTCCCACTATCGGACGATGTCGGACTTCCATGTCACCCCGTACATCGGCATCATCGATCGGGCCCCGTATCCGTTTCGCCCGCTCGCCGTCGAGGTAGGGGAGATCATCACACCCTCGCTGACGCACCTGCTCGACCCGACAAACATCACCTTCGAGCAACGCGAGCGCGACGGTCAGATCTTCCACATGCGCGAGTACTGGTACGAAGGCCACCGAATCTTCGGCGCTACCGCGACGATGCTGGGACGCTTCCTTGACGATCTCTCGACGCTCCGCGGACTGCCGCTCCCAGCGCCGGGCTAGTTGCCGGGCGTCGTCAGCACGACCTGACCGCTCAGCGCGACGGCCAGCACGCCGTCCTCGCCGAATCGAGCAATCAGCTCCAGTCCGTCAATGACCTCGACCTCGCGAACGTCCTTCACGACCCACATATGCGGGCCGACCGTGACGTCAATCCGATCGATCGACGGCCAGAGCAGGACGCGGATGTTGCCGCTCTCAGACCGATAGTGCGCCGACCAGACGCCTTGATCGTCGTTCGGCAATTCGTACGCTTGGCGCTCGGGCGGACAGTCGAACAGCTCGCCGATCGCGCCGACCGCCTCGGCCGATATGCCAGTGAACTGCCGCCGCGGCTTCACTGAGCCACGTCTCGTTCAGTCGGCTCGTAGAAGGTCGAGTCAGCCAGCGCATCGGGCAGGTGCGCCTGATCGGGCGGCAACGCCTCGTCGTAATCGTGGGCGTACTGATATCCCTTGCCGTACCCATGAGCGGCCATCAGGCCGGTCGCCGCATTACGCAGGTGCAACGGGACAGTGAGCGCTCCCCGCTCGCGCACCGCCCGGGCCGCAGCGCCGTACGCTTTCATCGCCGAGTTGCTCTTCGGCGCACGGGCCAGGTAGATCGCGGCCTCCGAGAGAACCAGTGTGCACTCCGGCATCCCGATCAGATGCGTGGCCTGCTGGGCGGCGACGGCAACTGAGAGCGCTTGCGGATCGGCGAGGCCGATGTCCTCCGCCGCCAGGATGACAATGCGTCGGGCCACGAACATCGGGTCTTCTCCCGCCTCGAGCATCCGCGCCAGCCAGTACACCGCCGCGTCGGGATCGGAGCCACGCACCGATTTGATGAAGGCCGAGATCGTGTCGAAGTGCGCATCGCCACCCTTGTCGTGCGGCAACGCGCGCTGTGCGACCGATTCGACCGTCTCGACGCTGACTCGCCCCCCGCCCGTCCTGGCGTCGCGCACCGCAGCCTCCAGAGCGTTGAGCGCGACTCGAGCGTCGCCGCTGCCGTACTGAGCCAGCGCCTCGATCGCCTCTGGATCAATCAAGGGCGGATTCGGCGCCAGACCGCGATCGGCGTCATTGAGCGCTCTGACCAGTAGAGCGCGAATCTCGTCGTGTTCGAGCGGCTCCAGCTTGAACACCCGGGCGCGGCTGAGCAGCGGAGCGACGACCTCAAAGGACGGATTCTCGGTGGTCGCGCCAATCAGCGTGATCGTGCCGTCTTCGACCGCGTGCAGCACCGCGTCCTGTTGCGCCTTGTTGAAGCGGTGAATCTCGTCGATAAACAGGATCGTCCGCGCCAGACCGTCGCGCCGGCCGGCCTCCGCCGATGCGATCACCTTGCGCAGATCGGCAACCCCGCTGGAGACCGCCGACAAGGTGGCGAATCGGGCGTGCGTGATCCGGGCGATCACCCGAGCAATAGACGTCTTTCCGCTGCCCGGCGGACCCCAGAGGATGCAGGAAGGCGGCGAGTCGGCCTCGATCGCGCGGCGCAGCGGCGCGCCGGGTCCAACCAGGTGAGCCTGTCCCACCACTTCGTCCAGCGTGCGAGGTCGCATCCTGGCCGCGAGCGGCGCGGAACGGTCGACGGACTGCGCGTCGTCGAACATCCCTCGCATGCCAATGTCGGACTGCGGCTGACGTCTGGCCATGAACTGAGGGTAGCTGCGGCAGCCAGCGAGCATCCGAGGACGAGTCGGATGGTCAGATCAAGCGGCGGCCCTGTGATCGACGTGCTTCGTTCCAACCCTGGAGCAGCATTTCCGCCCGGCCCTGGGCCTTCTTCCAGGCGACCTCCTGACCATGTCGTTCGATCTGGTCAGGATGGGCAACGGACCATGCATCACGCACCTCATCCGGTCGAAGTTCTCCCACCATGGCCCCGCGCAACAGGGCGAGACGAAGGATCTCCGAGGCCTGGTCGGCCGGGATCAGCGGCGCGCCGCTGGAACCGGGTGGTTGAAACATCATCACGGCGGCGTCCACAAAGCCGACGAGCGAGTCGGGCTCGATCCCCTCCAGGCTGGCCAGCACCTGCTGCGTGGCGCGCTTTTCCTGGACGTACGGTTGGACGGCGGCCTGATCCTGGTAGATCTGCCCGATCAAGGTCATCGCGTACCGCTGGCGCCGCTGGCTCAGCAGAGCCATGCTCCAGAACGCGGGATGAGCGAGATTCGTCACATCCCAGCCGCTCACGCCCCACGAGCCGGAGCGGCCCTTGCGCTTCGGCAGTTGCTTGACGAAGTCCTCCGACGCGAGCTGCAGAATGCTGCGCCGAACCCGATACGTGTTTGGCCGCCGGTCAATGGCTTCAGCGATGCGTCGAAGGACCATCAATGCTCCGGCTCACCAGTCAGCCCTAGCTGACGAGCGTGACGATCGTCACGCCGTCGCCGCCCTGCTTGGGCTCGGCGCTCTCGAACGTCGTCACGAGTGGATGCTTGCGCAGCAGGTCGCGCACAGCGCGGCGTAGCGCTCCCGTGCCCTTGCCGTGTACGACCTCGAGTCTGGTCTGCCCGGCGCGGTAGGCGACGTCGAGGAACGAGTCCACCATCGGCAGCGCGTCATCGGTGATCCGTCCCCTGAGATCAATCTTGGACCCAGGATCAACCGGTGGCTTCAACGCATTGGCGACGGTGACGCCCATGCCCCGGAGCGGCCGCGATCCCTCGGATCTTGTCGCAGCCGCCGGCGCAAGCCGCTCGATCTGCTCCACCCGCACGCGCGTCCGGAGCGCTCCCAGCTGCACATCCAGCGCGCCATCTTCAACAGACGTCAGGACCTCGCCCGGCTCCGGCAAACCGCGCAGATAGATGAAGTCGCCGGCAGACAGACGATCCGGATCGAGCGCAGTCTTCTCCCTACGCTCCGACGACCGCCGGCGGCGCTGGTTGGCGCGCTCCCGGCGCACCCGCTGCAGCCGCTCACGACCCTCTTCTGCTCGAAGATCGGCGAGTTCCTCCGCCCGTTCCCGAGACCGTTCCCGCTCGAGCTGCTTGAGCGTGGCGCTCGCGGTTCGACGCAACGCGGCTAGCTCGTCCTCCATCACGCGTTCAGTACGTGCGAGCATCGCATCGCGCTCCGCATCAATTGCGTCGCGGCGTTCGGCCAGGCTGGTCCGAATTGCTTCCGCCTCCTCGCGTGCGATCCGCTCGGCGCGGACCTGATCGGCGATCGCGTCGCGCTCTCGCTGCAGCTCCCCGAGCAGCTGCTCCATCGACGCCGCATCCGTTTCGGCGCCGTCACGCGCGCGGTTGAGGACGCGTTCCGGCATCCCGAGTCGCTGCGCAATCGCGAGCGCGTTGGAGCGCCCGGGCGTGCCCATCAGCAGCCGATACGTCGGTTGCAGTGAGACCGTGTCGAACTCCGCCGACGCGTTGATGACGCCGTCCGTGGCATGCGCAAAGACCTTGAGCTCGCCATGGTGCGTGGTGGCCACAACCATGGTGTCGAGCTCAAGGAACTCTTCCAGGAGCGAGCGAGCCAGCGCGGCGCCCTCGCCCGGATCGGTACCGGCCCCGAGCTCGTCCAGCAGCACCAGCGTGCGAGGACCGGCGGCTTCGACGATCCGAATGATGTTCGTCATGTGGGCGGAGAAGGTCGACAGCGATTGTTCGATCGACTGCTCATCGCCGATGTCGGCGTAGATGTCGGAGAACACAGGCATCCGGGTGCCGGTCTCGGCCGGGACCGGCAGTCCGGCCTGCGCCATCAGACACAGGAGTCCGACAGTCTTCAACGCCACCGTCTTGCCGCCGGTGTTGGGACCGGTAATCAGCACGCACCGGGCGTCCGATGTCAGCGCCGTCGAGATCGGCACCACCTCGCCGGTCAGAAGCGGGTGACGAGCAGAGTGCAGGACCAACCCCGTCGGCTCTCCACTGAGCCAGTTCAGGTTGTCATCCTCAGCCGGCAGCGGCGCATCGAGCTCCGCGGCGAGCCGCGCCTTGGCCTGGGCCAGATCGATCTGCGAGAGACAGCGAATCGCAGCCCGGATCGCGCCTGCTTCCTCGCCAATCGACTGGCAGAGCGCGCGCAAGATCCGCTCCACCTCGCGCTGCTCCTCCCGCCGCGCCTCACGCAGACGGTTACCCAGTTCAACCACAGCCAGGGGCTCAACGAACAGCGTGGCTCCGCTGGCCGAGACGTCGTGCACGACGCTCGGCATCGATCCACGCTGCTCCGCCTTGATCGGAATCACGTAGCGACCGTCGCGCTCCGTGATCAGCGACTCCTGCGCAACGCCCTCGGACACCGCGTGCCGCAACGTGCGCTCCAGCTGACGTTCGAGCCGCTCCTGAACGGTGCGCACCCGATCGCGAGCCTCCGCGAGGGCGGGACTGGCGTCGTCGGGAACCTCGCCGCGCTCGTCGATGGTCGCCTCGATCTCATGGATCAACGGAGTGAAATCGGCGATCCGTTGGGCGACACGGGCCAGTTGCGGCAGTTCGCGGCTGAGCGGGGCGATCTGGTTTCTCGTATGCCGAGCGGTTCGCAGCAGCGTGGCGACCTCGAGAATCTCGACCGTGGGAAGCACGGCGGAGCGCGAAGCCGCAAGCAGAGATTGATCGACGTCAGGCGCCTGCCCCATCCGGAAATGAGGCTTGATCCGTGAGAGCGCTTTCGCCTCGGCCGTCGCAGCCTGCCTGCGCCGCACCTCGTCAACATCCGAGCTGGGCGCTAGGTCCTGCGCCAACGCGCGGCCTCCGGCCGAACCGCACAGCCCCGCCAGGCGATCAACAATCTTCGGGAACTCGAGGACGGCGATGCTCTTGGCGTCCACGCTCAACCGCTTCCTTCGGAGACCTCTACCAGCGAGGTGACATAACCGACGCCCCAGGGGTGCTCTGAGGCAAGGATACGCGGATACGCGCTCAGACCCTGTAGCGCTCCCATCAGCACGAGCGTTGGCGAGATCACAGACTCGTCCACCTCGCGGCGCAACGACTCATCAATCGCGCAAAGCCGATCAGGATCCCAGCTTGTCAACGCCGACTCGAACTCGAGCTGGACCTCTTGCGCCCGCGGATGATGCTTGTACGCAGACTCCTCGGTCAACGTGTGAACGGCATCCCCAGATGCGAGGATGGCGGTCGGCTCCTCTATCGCCGACAATGCCTCGCCAATCGCCTGCCCCAGCCGATAGTGGTCCTCCGGCGTTCGGAAGCTGATGCTGACGATCGCGATCTGCGCGGGAACGGCGTCTCCCAGCAGGCTGAGCGGCACCCCGATCGAGTGGTCCGATTCCTCCCAGCTCTGAGTGGCCGCCAGGGGCAAGCCGTGCGCTTCGGCGGCGCTCCCGATCAAACCAATCAGCTCCGCATCAGGATCACGTTCGAACGTCACCTGCGGGGCGCGGAATCGACTCAGATTGCCCGAGAGGCGGGCGTTGAGGATGTGAAATCTGCGCAGGGTGACAATGCCGTGGGTCGAGATCATCAGCACTCGCCGGACCTCGAGTTCGACCAGCCGGCGCCCAATCAGATCGTAGGCGTCCAGCGTGGCGCGGACGTCGCGCTGCCGACCCTCGGCGATCTCCGGCAGCAGGATCGGTGGATGCGGCAACAGCGCCCCGAGCGCAATCAATCGAGGCCTCCAACAAGCTGCCTGAGCGCCTCGATCACGGCGGAGTCTTCGTCGGCCAGGACGGTCCGCGGATCGAGTATGAGCCGTTCGTGCTCGACTCTGGCGATCACCGGAATCTCCCGTCCCCGCAGTGCTCGCGCAGCCGCTGCTGGGTGCGGGTGATCCAGCGACCAGACGAACGTGGGCCGAGTCTCTGCGGGCAGCGATCCGCCGCCGATCGGGGAATCCGACGACTCGGTCTCACCGGCGCCCACGGCCGCGCGCCACATCTCGGCCCGCTCGCGCAGCTGCTCGGGCTCTGCCGCGATCATGCGCCAGACCGGGACGCACTCGACGGCCTCGCCGAGCAGGTAATGCTGCAGCGTCGCGCTGAGTCCGGCAATCGCCGCCTTGTCCAATCGCAGGACCCGCATCAGCGCGTGCGAGCGCAGCCGGTCGACCGCGGAGCGCTTGCCGACGATCAGTCCCGCCTGGGGCCCGCTCAACAACTTGTCGCCGCTGAACAGGACGAGGTCCGCGCCGGCCTCGATGCTGTCCTGCGGTCGTGGCTCGTACGCGAGGCCGAACTGCCGAGTGTCGAGCAGGCAGCCGCTGCCAACGTCGTCGATCAGCAGCGTCGGGACCCCGTTCCCGTTCGAGTCCGCGACCGTGCGCAGTTCGGCCAGTGATGGTTCCTCGGTGAATCCAACGATGCGGAAGTTGGATGAGTGGACTCGCAGGATCGCGGCCGTGTCCTCGCCCATGGCTGCCGCGTAGTCGGAAGGTCTGGTGCGGTTGGTCGTGCCGACCTCCACCAGGGTCGCGCCGGCGTCGCGGAGCACGTCCGGTATCCGAAAGCCGCCGCCGATCTCGACCGCCTGACCTCGTGAGACGATCACTTCCCGACCGTGGCAGTAGGCGGCCATGGCCAGGAAGAGCGCGGCGGCATTGTTGTTGACGGCGATTCCTGCCTCTGCGCCGGTCAGCGCCTGCAGCAGCGATTCCAGGTGGTTAGCTCGAGAGCCGCGCTTCCCACCGTCGAGGTCGTACTCGAGGTTCGAGTATCCGCCCGCGGCCTCGGACATCGCTCGCGCTGCCGCCTCGGAGACCGGCGCCCGGCCGAGATTCGTGTGGATCACCACCCCGGTGGCGTTGATCACGGGTCGCAGCGACGGCCGCAGCTGTCCCTCGAGGGCACGTTGGGCCGATTCGGCGATCTCGGAAGCGGTAACGCTCGCCTCGCGTCCGTTGCTCAGCATGCTGCGGGCGGATGCAAGCTCTTCGCGGACGGCCTCGACAACATGCGCTCGAGGCCATCGTGCCGCCGCTTCACCGAGGGCCGGCTCTGAGAGCACCCGATCCACGCTGGGCAATGAGCGCAATTTGTCTGACAGATCGGCGCGTTCGTGGGCTGAATTCGACATGGTCATCGTCAGTCGCGCTGATACGATTCGACCAGTGCCCCATAACTCGACGGCGATACGGCGATGCGGGCGCTGACCACACTGGACGATCCAGTGACTCCATTCATCGTAGAGAACGGTGTGAACGAGCAATGTCCACGAATCTGCGCATTCCCGGTCCGACTCCATGTCCGCCCGATGTATTGGCCGCAGCCGCCGGCGAGATGATCAACCACCGCGGTCCCGAGTTCGCCGAGTTGCAGGAACGTTTGACCGCCGGAATCCAACCATTCTTCGGCACCGACCAGGAGATCCTGCTCATCACGGCGTCGGGCACCGGAGCGATGGAAGCAGCGATCGTCAACACGCTGTCAGTGGGCGACAAGGCGCTCTGCGTGACGGTGGGCTCGTTCGGCGATCGATTCGCCACGATCGCCGAGCGTTACGGGGCCGAGGTGACTCGTTCGGACATCGAATGGGGCGAGGCGGCGACGCCCGAGCTGGTCGCCGAACTGATCCGGCAAGATGATTACGACGCGCTGCTCATCACTCACAACGAGACCTCGACCGGCGTGACCAATCCGATCGGCTCGATCTCAGCCGCCGTGCGCGAGGTCGCCGATCCGCTGATCATCGTCGACGCGGTGTCCTCGCTCGGCTCTATCGAGATGCGCATGGACGATTGGGGCCTGGACGCCGTCGTGACGGCCTCGCAGAAGGGCTGGCTCTCACCTCCGGGTATCGCGATGGCGGCGCTGTCGGAGCGCGGCTGGGAAGCGTCCAGGACCTCCACGATGCCCAGCTTCTACTTCGATCTGACCACGCACCACGACTATGCCGAGCGCGGTCAACCGCCGTGGACGCCGGCGCTACCCACGATGTACGCGATGGACGCTGCATTGCCCATGCTGATTGAGGAGGGCCCCGAAGCGATCTACGCGCGGCATCACCGCTTCGCCTCATGGACCCGCTCAGCCGCGAAGGCGCTCGGGCTCGAACTGCTCGCCGAGGAACAGTACGCATCCGACACCGTCACCGCGATCAAGGTGCCCGACGGCATGACCGGAGCTGCCGTCACCAGGCGGCTGCGTGAGGAACACGATGTCGTTATCGCCGGCGGCCAGGGCAAGCTCGCACCGCACATCTGGAGGATCGGACATCTGGGTTACCTGGCCGAGTCCGAGTTCGAGGCCTGCTTCGCGGCGCTGCAACAGGCGCTGGTGGCCGAGGGCGTCTCGCCGGCCGAGGGCGCGGTCATTCCCGGCATCGATGGGTAGGCGGTCCGCCGATCAAGTCCCAGCCTGAAGCAGGGACTGAGAACCTCATGAATCGCATCCTGGTCAGCGAACCGCTCTCCGATGAGGGTCTGGCGATCCTCAAGGCCGGCGCAACCGTCGAGCAACGCCCCGACCTGGATCAAACGGAACTGCTGGACGCAATCGCCGGCTGCCATGGGCTCATCGTACGCAGCGGTACCCGAGTCGACCGAGCCTTGATCGAAGCAGCGCCCCGCCTGCGTGTGATCGGCCGGGCGGGCGCCGGCGTCGACAACATCGACCTCGACGCCGCCTCCGAGCGCGGCATCATCGTCCTCAACGCCGCCGGCGGCAACACGGTCTCCGCGGCCGAGTTGACCATCGCCCTGCTCCTCTCGCTATCGCGTCATCTGGCGACGGCCAACGCATCGCTGCGCTCCGGCGAATGGAACCGATCCGCATTCGTCGGCGCGGAGCTGCGAGGCAAGACCGCCGGGATCGTCGGCCTCGGGATGGTCGGGGCCGCCGTGGCTCGGCGCCTGCAGGCGATGGAAATGCGGACCATCGCGTACGATCCGTTTCTCTCGGAGGAGCGCGCCCGCAGCGTCGGGACCGAGCTGGTCTCGCTGCAGGATCTCTTGACCCAGGCCGATGTCGTCACCTTGCACTCGTCTGCCGCGCCGGACGCGCCGCCGCTGTTGGGCCCCACAGAGTTCGGAGCGATGAAGCCCGGTGCGCTGCTGGTCAACACCGCGCGCGGCCGGCTGCTCGACGAACAGGCGCTGATCGCGGCCTTGGACTCGGGCCGCCTCGGCGGCGCGGCGCTCGACGTGTTCGCCGAGGAACCCGCCAACGGCAATCCGCTGGTCCAACATCCGCGGGTGCTCGCCACGCCTCATCTTGGCGCCTCGACCCAGGAGGCGCAGGAGCGGGTCGCGGTCGACATCGCCGCCGAGACGCTCAAGGTGCTCCGCGGACAGCCCTCGCAGGCAGCCGTCAACGCGCCTTTGATTGACCCCGAATCGCTCGAAGCGGTGGGTCCATATCTCGCCGTGGCGGAAATGTGCGGTCGCTTGGCCACCCAGTTGGCCTCAGGTCAGTGGCACAACATCACAATCCACTACCGAGGCGAAATCGCCAATCACGACGTCACACCGCTCAAGGCGTCGGTGGTGGCCGGACTGCTCGCCCCAATCTCCGATGAGCATGTGAACCTGGTCAACATCAACAACGTCATCGCCCACCGCGGCTGGCGCATCTCCGAACGCAAGACCTCCGACGCCGAGCCCTACACCTCGACAATCACCGTCGAGTTGCGCACCTCGACCGGGACGACCTCGCTGATGGGCACGCTCGAACACGGCCGAGCCGCCGTGGTCGAAATCAACGGCTTCCACGTGCACATCGCCGGACCGCAAGCACGGCCGGGACGGGCGCAGGATCACCTCCATCTGCTGGTCCTGCGCAATGAGGATCGGCCGGGACGGATCGGCGAAGTCGGCATGGCCCTCGGTCGCTTGGATGTGAACATCGCCGCCATGGACGTTGGATTCAGCGCGGACGATCCCTCCGAAATGTCTCTGATGGCGCTCACCATCTCAAGAGCGCTGTCGGCCGATGACGTGGCGTCGATCGCCGCGATCGACGGCGTCGAAGACGTCGCCCAGGCGCAGATGTAGACGCCTCTCTCCCTGAGAGGAGGAGCTGGTCCGCCGGTTCTCTCTCCGTCTCGAAAGCTGCGCGCAAACCAACCGAAGTCGGCCCCGCGCAGGCGGGGCCGTGCAGCGCTTATCTGGTGGTGATGTCGCCGCAAAGGCGGGAGGGTGGGGGTCCGCCGAAGCAACGAAGAGCCCCGCTCAATCCAGCGGGTGCAGCACCAGCCCCGTCGGCAGTTTCGGCACGAAGTACGTGCTCTTCTGCGGCATGAAGCTGCCCGCGTCGGCCGTGTCGATGACGTCCTGCAGCGTTGGGGCGGGGAGCACAAATCCGCAGCTCGCAGAGCCGTCGTCGACCGCTGCCAGCACTTCATCGAAGTGGTGCGTGTAGGTGACCGCCTGTCCGCCTGCGAGGACTTCGGCGTCGATATGAAGGATCGGCTCCAGGATCACATGCTGGAGCACAGCCGGTGCAAGACTGTGCCAGGCATCTGGAACGTCGTCGGGCATCGCCGCTGCCGCTGCCGCGCTCGGCTCGAGCAGCCAGCACCCCTGCGAGGTCACCAGTCCAAGCGACGAGCTGCCATCCGCGAGTCTTGCCGGCAGATCATCCGCATCGACTTCGCTGACCCGGAAGTTGCGGCCAAGCTGCGCGACCAGGCTGGCCGGCGCATCGACATGCACCACACGGTGCGTCGCGCCGACGACCAGCGCCGGATCATTGGCGCAGGCGATGCCCATCAGCACACGGCGCGAGCCCGGCCGCTCGTCGATCGATGCGAGCGCCGACTCGTACCGATGGTGTCCGTCGGCCATGTAAATCGTGTCGTTGGCGAAGGCGTCGCCAATCCGCAGGACGGTGTTGGCCCCGTCGATCCGGCGCAGCGTGTGCGAGTCTCCGGTCGGATCCGTGCCCTCGCATAGCAGCGGAAGTTGTACAGCGATATCGATCAGTTCAGCGAGCGCCCCGTTGACATCTGGAACAAAGGCCATCAGCGGCGAAACATCCGCGCCGACAATCGAGCGCAGCGCCGTACGCGTCGCCTTGGGACCGGGCATCGTCCGCTCGTGAGCCATCACGCCGTCGCCCCACGGCCCCAGTTCGACCGCGCCGAAGATCGCCCGACGCACCTGTCCGTCGCCGAAATGATGCTCGTGCAGGTAGTACGACGGCGCGTCGTCCTGGACGATGGCGCCCGACGATCGCCAGTCCTGCAATGTTCGAGCCGCCGCCCGGATATCGTCGCCCGAGGCGGTTTCGATGTGGGCAATCTGGTACGGGCTCGATTCCTTGAGGCTGGCCCTCTGCGCCGCGTCGACGATGTCGTACGGCGGTCCGAGCACAGCGCCCCAGTCGCCCACGACCTCGGGGTCGTAACGCAGGCCTCGGAATGGTTGGACATTGACCATGGCAGTCGGTTCTCTGCTGATTGGCTGCGAACGAGCCCGCGCTCGGCGGCAGCGATGGCTCGCTCCGGATCGTATCTCACGCGTTTGCGCGGTCATGGGATTGGTGCGACGCTGAACCCCATGCCGAACAAGCCCGGCCAGCGCCAGTCGCGATTCTGCGTGTTTTGCGGAATCGCAGATGGCAGCGAATCCGCCCTCTTCTTCCGCGACGGCGAGCGACGCTTCACCGATTCGCGCCGCGGCGATCCCTCAGCGCCCTGGTCGGCTGAGCGTCCGGACGTGTTCGTCTTCGAGAACCAGTTCCTGTTCTTCGACCTCACGTCGCTGGTCATCCCACTCGAGCATTCGGAGTCCGTGATCCCCTTCTACTCGCAGCAGACCGAGCTGTGGTCCGATCTCGGCGAGGTCGGGGCGACGGCGCGCGACCACGGTCTGCAAACGGTCGAGTGGCTCCGGGATCGCAACGCCGACCGAGCCCCGGCCGGGTTCAGGGTGTTCTGCAACTTCGGCTCCATGGGCGAGCAGTCTCAGCCCCATGCCCACCTGCAGGTCCACGCCGCCCGAGAACTCGATGCATCTCGCTGGGCGCCCACCGGCGACCCGTGGCTTGAGGCCGTCACGACAAACGGCTCCACGATCGTGCACGAGACGGATTCGACCATCTTCTACGACGCGCTACCGACCCTCGAAGCGGGCCGATCGAACCTGTGGCAGGTCACCGTCTCCGTCGGCTTCTCCGCGCCGCATCGCTCACTGCCCAAAATGGCCCTCCTCGCGGTGCCGCGAGAGCCCGTCTCGCAGACCGCAATGTGGCAAGACGTGGGACAACTCGGCGCAGACGTAGTGGAGTACGGCGCCGAAGCATCCCCCGGCGGCTTCCGCGTGATGAGCAACTTCCCCGGGCAGCAATCGGACGAAGAATTCGGCCCCGCCCACGTGCTGCTGGTCGGAGGCAGCCACCTCGGCCTCTACGCGGATTACTTCTAGCCTTCTAGCACGCAAGAAATCTTGACAGATTTCCGCTACGAAGACTTCTTGAGCCTGTTTTTCGTGATTTGGACGATTCGAGCTCGCTGGGAATCTTCTAGCGGGTCCGCATTTCGCGCGATCTCGAGCGTGAGGATGGTATCGATTGTTGCGTTGATTACGCGCTCAATCTCAGTTTCCTGCATGGTTGAATCTGCTGTCATAACTCCTGCCCCTTCTTCGGAGTCCTTGCTTGCTGGTCTCAGTGCGTTCTCCAGCGTCAGCCATTAGGAGAGAACAGTCAGTTTCTCAGTTGACTATCAATCCGAGGTGAGCGGAGACGAGGCGACTGCTTGAGCGGCGAACATCTCGCTCAGGGCGGCCTGTGCCGCCGTGACCATCTCGCCCAGTTGGTCCGCCGAGAACGAATCGCCCTCGGCCGTTGCCTGTACTTCGACCAGCCCGCCGGTCTCCAATCCAACGATGTTGCAATCGACGTCGGCGCTGGAATCCTCTGCGTAGTTGAGGTCAACCAGAATCTCGCCGTCAATGATGCCGATACTCACTGCTGCCACCGCAGACCGGATCGGAGACTGTTCGTAAGCCAGCTTCGCGATGGCCTGATTGACCGCCACGAATGCGCCCGTGATCGCCGCAGTCCTCGTCCCCCCATCGGCGTCGAGCACGTCGCAATCGATGTTGAACGTCCGCTCGCCCAGCGCATCGAGATCGACCGCAGCACGAAGGCTGCGACCAATCAGCCGTTGAATCTCCTTGGTTCGCCCGGCCGACAACACGCGCTCGCGGTTTGAGCGGGTGTTCGTGGCCGCCGGCAGCATGCTGTACTCCGCCGTCAGCCAGCCCCGACCCGATCCCCGCATCCAGCGCGGGACCTGCTCCTCGACCGTGACCGCGCAGAGCACTCGCGTATCACCAAGCGAGACGACGCAGGAACCATCTGCGTGCTTCTGCACATCGAGCTCGAAGCTGAGCGGGCGTAACTCGTTGGGCTCGCGGCCGTCGATGCGTACCATGCGTAGAGCTTATGAGAGGACATTCAGATGGCAATACAGGGTTACTCGGATCTCGATGGGTTGGAGCTGGCGAGGATGGTCGCCGACCGCGAGGTGTCGGCCACCGAGCTGCTCGAGGAGGCAATTGAGCGAACGGAGCGGGTCAATCCGCAGATCAACGCTGTCGTCTACCCCTACTTCGACGAAGCGCGGGAACGAGCGTATGAGGGTCTGCCTGACGGCCCCTTCACCGGCGTGCCCTTCCTGCTCAAGGACCTCTACCTGCTCTACGCCGGTCAACCGATGAGCAACGGCTCGCGCATCTTCGCCGACTACGTCCCCGACCACGACCACGAAATGACCACCCGCTACAAGGCGGCCGGTCTCTCGATCTTCGGTCGATCCACCTCGCCCGAGTTCGGCATCACCGCCACCACCGAGTCCATCGTCCACGGCAAGACACGCAACCCCTGGAACCTGGAACACACAGCGGGCGGCTCCTCGGGCGGCGCAGCCGCAGCGGTGGCGGCGGGCATCCTCCCCGTCGCGAACGCCTCCGACGGCGGCGGCAGCATCCGCATCCCCGCCTCCTGCTGCGGCCTCTTCGGCCTCAAACCGACCCGCGCCCGCACCCCCGCCGGACCGGACGTCGGCGAGGGCTGGGCCGGACAGTCCACGATCCACGCCGTCTCCCGCAGCGTCCGCGACTCCGCCGCGCTGCTCGACGCCACCGCCGGTCCCGACCTCGGCGCGCCGTACTACGCGCCTCCGCCCGAACGCCCATGGTTGGACGAAGTCGGCCGGGACCCGGGCAATCTGCGTGTCGGCGTCATCAAGACCGCCTTCAACGGCGTCGAGACCCATCCCGACTGCGTCGCCGCCGTCGACCACGCCGCCGACCTCTGCCGCCGGCTCGGGCTGGAGGTCGAGGAAGCGGAGCTGGACATCCCCGAAGAACTGCGCATCGCCCTCTGGAACGTCGTTCGTCCCAGCACACTTGTCGCCGTCCAGGACCGCGCCGCCCAGCTGGGACGCGAACCCAACCCAGAAGACGTCGAGCCGATCACCTGGCAGATGATCAACTCCGACCAACCCAGCGCCGCCGACTACATCCGCGCCACCCGCGCCGTCCACGCGATCGGCAGGCTCGTCGCCGGTTTCTTCACCGGCTACGACCTGATGCTCACGCCGACCATGGCGATGCCACCCTTCCCGCTCGGCCACCTCAACCTCGACCGCGATGACATGCGCGCCCAGGGCGAGGACGTCGCCTACACCGTCGCCTACACGTCGACATTCAACTCTGCTGGCAACCCCGCCGCCTCGATCCCGCTCTACTGGAACGAGGACGGCCTGCCGATCGGCACGCACTTTGTCGCCCCCTACGCTGACGAGGCGTCGCTGATTCGGATCGGGTCGGCGCTCGAACAGTTGCAGCCGTGGGCCAACCGCAAGCCTCCCGTACACTCCGACTAGTCACCTAGGAGCCACCACATGAGAACCGCAAACGCCATCGCCGAAATGCTCAAGCGGGAAGGCGTCGACTTCGTCGTCGGCTATCCCGTCAACCCGATCTTCGAGGCGGCCGCCGAAGCCGACATCCGCACGATTATCGTCCGCCAGGAGCGAACCGGCATCCACATCGCCGACGCCTTTGCCCGCATGAATTCGGGCGATCGGGTAGCCGTCTACCTGACCCAGAACGGTCCCGGCTCGGAGAACTCGTTCGGCGGCCTCGCCCAGGCCTGGTCGGAGTCCGCGCCGATGGTCGCGATCCCCGGCGGCTACGCCCGAGCCCAGACCAACGTCGCGCCCAACTTCTCGGGCCTGGTCAACTTCCAGCACGTCAGCAAGTGGACCGAGCAGCTCACCGACGCCAACGACCTCGCCAACGCCGTCCGACGCGCCTTCACGCACGCGAAGAACGGCCGCCAGCGGCCGGTCGTGCTGGAGATCCCCGGCGACCTCTGGGGCGCTGAGTTCGAGGAGCCGCTCAACTACACGCCGACCCCGGCCTACCGTTCCGGTCCCGACCCCGCCGACGCGCGCAAGGCCGCGCAGACGCTGGTCATCGCCGAGCGCCCCGTGATCTACGCCGGCCAGGGCGTGCACTACGCCAAGGCCTGGGACCAGCTCAGGGAACTGGCCGAGCTGCTCGAGTCGCCGGTCACCACCTCGCTGCAGGGCAAGAGCGCCTTCCCCGAGACCCATCCGCTCTCGCTGGGCTCCGGAGGCCGCGCCTTCCCGAAGGCGGTGCACGAGTTCCTGCAGGACGCCGACGTCGTCTTCGGCATCGGCTGCTCCTTCGCCAAGACCGGCTTCGGCCTGCAGATGCCCAAGGGCCCGTACTACATCCATTCGACCCTCGACCCCGAGGATTTCAACAACGAGGTCGAGATCTCCGAGGGCGTCGTCGGCGACGCCGCGCTGGTGCTCGACGCGATCATCGGCGAGGTGCGCGAACTGATCTCCGGCCCGCGCGGTCGCGCCGACGCGGTCGCCGCGAAGATCGCCGAGGTCAACGGCGGCTGGCGCAAGGATTGGTCGCACAAGACCGACTCCAACGACACGCCAATCAACCCCTACCGCGCGCTGCGCGACCTGCACGCCACCCTCGATGAGACGGTCGGGATTGACAACGTCGTCGCCACCCACGACGCCGGTTCGCCCCGCGACCAGATGTCGCCGTTCTGGAACTCGACCACGCCGCTCAGCTACATCGGCTGGGGCAAGACGACCCAGCTCGGCACCGGGCTCGGCTACGCCATGGGCGCCAAGGTCTCCGACCCCGAGAAGACCTGCCTCAACGTCTGGGGCGACGCCGCGATCGGCATGACCGGCATGGATTTCGAAACCGCCGTGCGCGAGAACATCCCCATCCTCAGCGTGCTACTCAACAACTTCTCGATGGCGATCGAGCTGCCAATCATGAAGACCGCCACCGAAAAGTACCGAGCCACCGACATCTCCGGAAACTACTCCGACATGGCCAAAGCCTTCGGAGGCTACGGAGAACGAGTCGAGTCCCCCGGAGACCTCAAGGAAGCCTTCAAGCGAGGCATCCGAGCCACCGAAGACGGCCAACCAGCCCTCATCGAGGTCATCACCTCAAAGGAAATCGACTACTCCGTCTTCCGCTAAGACGCGGTATCGCGGCGTTCCTCTCTCCCCCCGCCCCGCGGGGGGAGATGCCGAAAGCCTGCCCCGCACTCGATGCGGGGGCAGAAGGGGGCTTCCCCGGAGCCGCCGTCCCCGCCCCCGAGCGGGGACCTGCCCCGCCGCGCTACTGCGAACTCAAGCGCAACACCAAGAACAAGTCGCCCCCGCGCAGGCGGGGGCCCGACCGGGTGAAGCGCCCTGCCCGACCATCGTTCCACCCCCGGGTCATTCCTGCGACCCCACCGTCATTCCCGCGCAGGCGGGAATCCATCCAGGAAGACGAAACTTTGGGCACCAAGCGTCTGTGCCGGATCATTTCCCGCCTCGGCGGGAACAACAGAGGCCAAGTCGAACCTCTTCGAGAGCGGGTAACCGGTCTGACGTACAACGCCATCCCGACATTCCTCGCTCTCAGAATACTGCGCAACAGTTCGACTATCTGCCGACCTCCACGATCACTCAATCGAACCGCGAACTGGCTACAATCCGCTTATCTGTTCGATACTCAGGAATCGAGAGCAATCCCCATGCCGACCCTCGCCCAGCCAACCGACCGGCGCCTCCCGTTCGCGCCGCAATCGAACGAATCTGAACAAAACCGAACGCTCCCGAACGCCGCCGGCCGCCTGATCCCCCGCGGACAAGACTGAAAATGCCTGAAGAAACCTGAAAGAACCCGAAAAAAGCTGAAAGCCGAAATCGCCGAAACCCAGCAAAACACTGGAGATCGTGGCCTTCACCCCCTCGGAAAAAAGTTCCCCGAAAACCTGAAAATCCCGTCCCAACTCACTGGAAAGGAACGCGACGACCAGAATTACTCGATCACCCCGTCCGCCTCCAGCCGCGCCACCTCCTCCGCCGGCATGCCCAGCCAGTCGGCAGCCACCGACACGTTCGACTCACCGAAGACCTCCGAGCGGTTGTAGACCGTCGCCGGCGTCTTCTCAAACTTTAGCGCAAGCCGATCCGCCTTGAGCGGTCCGAGGTCGGGATGCCGATCGTCGTAAGCGAAGTGCACCCCGGCCTGGGCCAGTTGCGGATCGCGATTGACCAGGTCATCCCCGGTCTGCACGACCCCAGCCGGCACCCCGGCCTCCTGGCAGCGCTGCATCAGCTCGTAGCGATCCTGGTTCATGCTCCACGCGCTGATTCGGGCGTCAATCTCGCTTCGCCTTGCGGCCCGTCCTTCGACGGACTGCAGCGAGTCGTCCTCGAGCCAGTCGTGGACGTCCATCAGCCGACATAAGGCGCGCCACTGATCGTCGTCGACCACCGCAATCGCACACCACTGGTCCTCGCCATGACACGGGTAGATCGCGTGCGGGGTCCACGACTCCCACGGCGGGGCGTTGCCAACCGGTTCAGCGGCGACCCCGTTGGCGAACCAGTTGAGCAGCGCCGGCCCGCCGAAGTTGACGCCGACCTCAAACTGGCTCATGTCGATCCGCTGTCCCTTACCGGTCAGACGCCGACCCTCCAGCGCCGCCAGCACGGCGACCGCTCCGTGCAGCCCGGCCATGTGGTCGTTGTAGCTAAAGCCGATCCCGATGTCGTTGCGACCCGGCACGCCGGTCAGATACGTCAGCCCGGCCAGCGCGTGCACCGTCGGCGCGTAGGTCACGTACTTCGACCAGGGGCCGGAAACGCCCATGCCCGACATCCCGACATAGATCACACCGGGGTTGTCGACGCTGACGTCGTCATAGCCAATCCGCCAACGGTCGAGCACGCCCACCGAGAAGTTGTCGATCACCACATCGGCCTGAAGCGCCAGCCGCCGCGCGATGTCGCGCGCTTCCTGGCGGCTCAGGTCGAGTTGGAAGACCCGCTTGTTGCGGTTCCATAGCGCGTGGTAGGGATGGTCAACCCCGCCCGCCAGTCCGGCGCGGGTCGAAGACATGATCTTAACGACATCGGCCCCCATGTCGCCCAGCACCCGCGTCGCGAACGGTCCGGCCAGCACATGGGTGAAGTCAAGAATGCGGATGCCCTCAAGCGGGCCTGTGGTGGGACGCCCCCCTCTGCCTTCGGCATCTCCCCCCGCTTCGCGGCGGGAGAGATTGGGCCTGGTCCCCTCTCCCCCCGCTTCGCGGGGGGAGATGTCACGTAGTGACAGAGGGGGGCTCCCCGCCCCGCCAATCCTCCAGGGCGTCTCGGAGAAGTGGTACGGCGCACCGGGTCCGCTCACCGTCGCATCGCCCACGGGGTACTCAGTCCACCAGTCCCGAGCCTCAAGCTGCGGATTGCCCGCCACCTCCGGCGTCGTCATCACCCAGCCGTAGGGATGATGCCGAGCCTGCGCTTCGTGGAAGAAGGGCTCGACCTCCTTGGTCCCAACCCAATCGCGCAGGGCCGCCATCGTCACATCGATCATCTCGGCCACGTTGGCAGGATCGCTGAAGCGCTCATCCAGCAGCTCGAGTCCTCGGCCTTCCTCCACCAGCCAGGCGGCCTGCCGCGAGAAGTCGGGTGTCGGCGTAATCATGATCGAGCCGCCGATCGCCTGCATCACCACGTACGCGTTGGACCAGTGCAGCGAACCCTGTCGCTTGAGCACCGGACCACTCCCGAACGGCAGCATCTCGTGGTACCACGCCCACATCAGCACGTGCTCGAGGATGCTGCCCAGCGCCTCGTGCGTGCTGAGCCGCACGATCTGGCCCTCACCGGTCTCGCGCGCATGGTTCAGAGCCGCCAGCGCCCCAACCACGGCATAGACCCCGCCGACGAACGCGTACTGGTCGCCGTACAGCTTGAGCGGCGGCGTATCGACATCGCCCGACGTCGCGGCAATCCCACCCAACGCCTCCGCCACGAGTCCCGGCGCCGGGTAGCTCTGCCACGGACCCGCGCGCCCGAACGATGTGACGTCGACAATCACCACACCAGGATTGACCGCAAGCAGGGCCTCAGGGTCCGCCAACCGCTCGCAGTCGAGGATGACGTTGGCGGACCGGGCGAGTTCCGCGACAGCGCCTGAGTCCTCGTCCGTGAACTGGCGCGAGCTGGCGAAGTAGGCATGCCACAGCGATGCGCCGTTCTCGTGGAACGGCGCCCGCTGACGCAGCGGGTCGCCACCCGGCGGTTCCACGCGCGCAACCTCCGCACCCAGATCGCCCAGCAGCTTGCCCGCGTAGATCGCGCGATCATCGGTCAGATCGACCACTCGAACGTTAGCCAGCGGACCGGATCGGCTGTCGGACATGGGAGAGAGTGTAGAGGGGAATCAGGAACGCTCAGCGTCCGACCCCCTCTCCCTCTGGGACAGCGCATCAGAGCTGCGGGGATTGGCAATGGCCTCTGTTAATCTGAGTCCACGTTCAGTTCGTCAGGCGGGGGAGAGCACTCATGGACTTCAAATTCTCGGCCGAGGATGTGGCGTTTCGGGACGAGGTGCTCGACTTCCTCGGCCAGCAACTGCCTCCCGGCTGGGCCGACCTCTCAGAAGGGCCGGCCGAAGACGGCGCCGCGAACCGCGAGCGCTGGGAGTTCACCCGAGGCTTCCACCGAGCCCTGGCCGAGCGCGGCTGGTTGACGCTGGGCTGGCCCCAGGAGCACGGCGGCGCGGGCGCCGGCCCGATCCGCCAGGCGATGTTCAACGAGACCATGGCCCACCACCGCGCCCCGGTCTACAACCAGGGCGTCGACCGCGTCGGCCCGACCGTGATCATGTACGGCTCGGACGAGCAGAAGGACTTCTTCCTGCCCCGCATCCGCGGCGCCGACATCTCCTGGTGTCAGGGATTCTCGGAGCCCGGCTCCGGCTCGGACCTCGCCTCGCTCCAGACCCGGGCGCAGCGCGACGGCGACGACTACATCATCAACGGTCAGAAGATCTGGACCTCGGGCGCGCAGCACGCCGACTGGATCTTCATGCTCGCCCGCACCGAGCCGGACGCGCCCAAGCACCGCGGGATCTCCTTCTTCCTGGTCGACATGAAGACGCCCGGCATCACGGTCCGTCCGCTGGTCAACATGGCCAACCGCCACCACTTCAACGAGGTCTTCTTCGAGGACGTGCGCGTCCCGGCCAAGAACATGGTCGGCGAGGAGAATCGCGGCTGGTACGTGGCGACGACCACGCTCGACTTCGAGCGCTCCGGCATCTCCCGCGTCGTCTCGGGCGTGCGCCTCCTGGGCGAGCTGACCGACCTCGCGAGCCGGCCCGGTCCGGACGGCCGGCGTCCGGACGAAGACCCGCGCATCCGGCATAAGCTGGCCGACCTCAACATCGAGTTCACCGTGGGCCGCTGGCTCGCCTACCGCGTCGCCTGGATGCAGTCGCAGGGCCTCGTCCCCAACCACGAAGCCTCGATGTCCAAGCTCTACGGCACCATGATCAATCAGCGCCTGGCCGGCATGATCAACATGTTCGGCCTCGGAGGCGCACTCTCCGGAGAGCAAACCCACGCCCCCCTCCACGGCCGAATGCCCGACGAATACCTCAACGCCGTCCCCCTCACCATCGCCGCCGGCACCTCCGAGATCATGCGCAACATCATCGCCACCCGAGGCCTCGGCCTCCCGCGCTAGGGTCAGTCGACCTCAATCAGAATGCGGCAGTGATCGCTCGCGCCCCACTCCTCGGCCGAGTTCAAGGCTCGAACCTTGATCTGGTCGTGGAATCCGCGTGAAGCGAAGACGTGATCCAACTGCCACTTGGCCGATTCCGGTTGCTGCTGGACAGGTCGATAGGTTGGTGTCCGCATCACACGGCCCGCGCCGTCAGGCGTCGAACGAGGACCGAGGTACTCCAGACCCAGCGCATCCAGCCTGTCCCAGACAGTGCGCTCCCGCCTCATGAAATCCTGGTCGGGGGCATCATCGTCGTTGGTCAGATTGAAATCTCCGGCCACGATGATGCGATGCGTCGCCGGGTCTGTGGTTCCAATGAACGCAGAGAGATCGGAGATGATGCGGTGCGCCGAAGCGTCGGAATATCCAACTCGAAAGTTGGTCGAGGTATCTGGGTGCGGACTGAGCCAGCGCGCGTACGCCGAGATCGAGATGAACGCAGGCATGTCGTCCGCCGTTGGCACAATCCGCGCGGCAGCAATCGTGCCAATGCCGCTCACCGCAATCTCATCGTTAGCAACCAGGCTGATCGGGCTGACCTGCTTGAACCATTCCACGTTCACGCGGTCGGAGAGCTGGACGACCATCGGCCAACGTTCAAGCAGATTGTTCCAACGCCCTTCGAACCAGTTTGAGTTCCAAACGTGAGAGTCGTAGTGCGCGACTGGTCCGATCCATCCCCGTTCCTCGAAATCCGAGGGCGGTTTCCCGGTCTCCTGCAGGAGCGCGACATCGACATCGTCCATTGCAGCGAGTTCTTGCCAGGGCTTCCTTCTCTTCGCGATGTTCCAGCACACCAGCGTGATAGACACTTGAGATGCTTCTTCCGTATGGATTCCCGCCTACGCGGGAATGACAGAACTGGGGAAGTCAGGATCCCCGACGCACATACGCATTCCCCAACGCGCCCCACGACGCCACCAGGAACGGCACGCAGTACGTCAGCGGAATCTTCCAGGCCAACTCCGACGTCCCCTCGCCCCCGACTATCACGGTCCCCTGATTGATCGCCACGAGAATCGTCCCCACCACCGCCGACGTCAGGATCGAGCGCCGCAGCATCCCCCGGTTGCGGAAGGCGCAGCGCCAGCATTCCCGCCCGCTCTTCATCTGGAAGTGACGGCCGGGATCGGGCGCGCTGAGGTGGCGGCACCACGACTGCAGGGTGTGGGCTGCGTTCGACATTTGGCGCTAGGCTAACGTTCGTGCGGCCGCTCAACATCTTCTTTGACGTCGATGGATGCCTCGTCTCCTGGAATCTGCACCTCCGACCCTACGCGCGCGAGGTGCTGGAGCGGCTGCAGGAGCGCGGACATCACGTCTACATGTGGTCCGGCTACGGCGCGCGGCGCGAGGTCGCCGACAAGCACGACCTCTGGCCGCTGCTCGCCGGGATCATGGGCAAGCCGATCTTCCAGTACCGCCAGCGCCTGCACCTGTTCACCGACATCGTGCCCGACTTCATCATCGACGACCACCGCGAGATCGTCGACGCGCTGGGCGGCGCAGTGATCAAGCCGCCGCGCGAGCCGCTGGCCAGGGATCGTGAGATGGTCCGGGTCTATCGGCGAATCCTCGAGTACGAGCGCGAGCACCGCCGCCGCTGGGCCTAGCGATCTAGCCGCCTTCTTCGCCTTCGAGCGGCGGCAGTTCTCGGCCGACCGGGAACGTGTCAAGGCTCGTCTCGATCCAGCTCGTGCTCAGACGATCGGTCGACCAGGCGTACTCAAACAGGCGCGGGTCGGGATGCAGCCACGGTTGGTGCAGGCCGAGCTGGATGCCGTTGATCAACGGGATCTGCCACTGCGGCGCGTCGCCGCGCAGCAGCATCTCCTGGACCTGGTGGCCGATGTCCTGCCGGGCGCCCCGATTGAAGGTCATCCGCATCTGCTCAATCAGCGCATCAAGCTCGGCGCTGGAGCCGTCGCTCCAGTGCTGCTCACCGGCCGAATGCAGCGTCGCAAGCCAGCCATCCGTCGGGTCGGCCTGCAGGGGCGCCGCGCCCCAGCCGAGGAAGCAGAAGCGCTCGCCGTCCCGGAGTTGATCGATCGCCTCGGCGAAACCCCGGTTCTCCAACTCAACCTCAAGGCCTGTTGCCTCCGAGATCATCGAGCGCACCGCCTCGCCCGAGCCCGCGAAGAATCCCTCAAACAGGTCGGCCACGACCAATGGCAAGACACCAATCGCACCGGCGCCGCCCGCGGCCGAGATGAGTTGCGTGACCTCGGTGAGATCGGCCTCGCGGTCATCGCCGTAGCCCGCGAAGCTGCTCAGCAGTTGCTCACCCAGACTCCACCCGTCCAGGTACCAGGGCAGCGGACCCGAAGCGCGACCGTGGCCGCTGTACAGCCGTTCGATCAGCTGGGCGCGGTCGATCGCGATCCCGATCGCGCGAACCACTCGTGGATCGGACAGCGCCGACTCGGGGTCTGCGGCCAGCGGCGCGAGCAGCTCGACCGCCGCATCGAGCGGGACCTCGAACATCGGATGCTCGGGATGCTGCTCGCGCATCGCTTCGACCGCTGCGTTGGTCAGCGGGAAGTCGGCACGGTCGAACGCTGCGGCTTCGTACAGGCTGACGATGTTGTTCGTGTCGCCGGTCGTGAAGGTGATCGCATCAACCCAGGCTGAGTCGTCGCGCCACCAGTTCTCCGAGCGAACCAGGGTGAGCTCGAACCCGTTGAACTGGCGCGGTGCATACGGCCCGCTGCCGCTGCTGCGCATCACGTCCGACGGATCGTCGCGCCAGTCGTTGCCGTAGAGTTCGGCCGCCTCCGGACTGGTCATCCAGGCATAGGGCGAGCCGTGTACGCCGGCCAGGTACCCTGCGTCGGGCGCCGGTGTCGTGAATGAGATTGAGCTGTCCGAGGTCGCCTCGTGCGAGGCCGAACGGTCGTAGGCGGCGCGGCGGAAAAAGTGCGGATCGGGCAGCCCGTCGGCATCGACGGCGGCCTGTTGGCGCTCCACGTTCCAGGCAATGTCCTGCGCCGTGAACGAGCGTCCACTGGTCGGTTCGAGCGCCCAGAAGCGTGCGTCGGGATCGACGTTGAACACATACGTCGCCTCGTCGGGCATCTCCGGCAGCGCGCAGAGGTCCGCCTCAAGCTCGCCCGTCGAGACCGAGGCCGGACGAATCAGGCGATTGTACATCAGGCTGAGCGCGGCCTGCGTGTAGCGGTAGCGCGAACGGTGCGGGTCCCAGCGGTCGTGCCGCTCGACCGGCAGCCAGATCCGCATGATCCCGCCGGTCGTTGGCCCGCTGGGAGGCTCCGGCTCATCAGCCTGCTCCGCCGACTGCTGCGGTTGCTCTTGCTGCATCGACTGCTGCTGGACCTCAGGCGGCTTAGGCGGCGCGTCCTGCGGTTGGATCGCCTGTTGCTCTTGCAGCTCGTCTGGCTCCGGCTGCTCGTCGTCCGAGCAGCCGACCAGCGCGATGCCGGCCGCGCCCACGCCGGCGCGGGCCGAGGCGCTGAGCAGGGACCGCCTGGAGAGGCGCCGGTGAGTCAGCCGCCCCCCGCGGCCGTCGGATTCGCTCGTTGACATACGCGTTATCGTATCCGCGATCGCTCTACCGGGGCATAGATCAATATCAATTTGATCAGGCAACTAGACGAAAGCGATTCTCGGGGCGATACTTGGGGAAGCCGCGAAACAGGTCGCCGTGCGCGGCGAGCGAAGGGTTGTTGCGATGCCGCCTCTGGTTCCTTCCTTCATGATGCCGCAGTGGCTCAAGGACGCGCCCATCCCGATCCAGTTGGCGCTGCTCGCGCCCGGACTGATCGTCGGCAACATCATCGCCATCGCCGTGCACGCGATCATGGTCAACCTCGGCGCCGGCAACCAGCACCTCTCCTCGGCCGACGGCGGCTTCGACGCCTGGCTGCTTTGGATCATCATCGGCGCCGGCCTGTTCATCGGCCTCGCCGCCGGCGGCTTCGTCTACATCGGCGTCGGCCTCGGCGCGGACAAGGAATCCGAAGGCGAAGCCGACGAGGGCGAAACCGGCATGCTCGAGCTGTAGCGCGCCAACCATCGGCCTCACAACGCAAGCGCCCCCTCAGTCGAGGGGGCGCGTTCACATCCGCGGGAGCGGCGACCGCCTCCTCAATCACTTCGTGATAGCTCCTCCAGAGTGGGAGCTCGCGGCTAGGACTGCAGCTCGGCCGCGAAGAAGGCCTTGAGCTTGTCCCACGCGTCGGCGGCGGCCTCGGGGTCGTGGATGTCGGAGGTGTCGTTGAAGAAGCCGTGGTCCGAGTCGGCGTACATGTGGATCTCGTTGCGCACGCCCGCGCCGTCGAGCGCCGACTGGATGCCCTCGACCACTTCGGCGTTGATCCACTCGTCGCGGCCGGCGAAAAAGCCCATCACCGCGCCCTGGATGTTGCCGGCGTCGCCCATGCCGGCGCCGGGCACGCCGTAGAAGGGCGCGGCGGCGGTCACCGCCGGGTTGTTCATCGCCAGCAGCAGCGACATCCCGCCGCCGAGGCAGAAGCCGGTCACGCCGATCCGATCCGAGCGGACATCGTCGCGCGCCTGCAGCGCAGCGACGGCGCCGGACATGTCGACCAGCGCGTTGGGCTCCTGCAGCGTCATCATCAGTTTCTGCGCCTCGTCCGGCTCGGCCGTGACGGCCCCGTGGAACAGGTCGGGCGCCAGTGCGACATAACCTTCGGCCGCGATCCGGTTGGCGATGTCGCAGATGTTGGGGTTCAGACCCCACCACTCCTGGATCACGACCACGGCCGGATAGGGTCCGCCCTCAACGGGCTTGGCCAGGTAGCCGGACGCAGTACCGCCGTTGGCGGTGAATTCGACAGTTTCGTGGGCGAGGATGGCCATGGAGTTCTCCTTAGCGAGGTGCCTGGGCCGGCCAGGGGTTCTTCTGCGAGCCGAGGTAGGACTGCGCGGCGACGCGGTCGAGCTCGTCCAATGTGAAGCTCAGGCCGGAGGCGTAGACGGCCGCCTCGACCGTGGGCAGGTTGTACATGCCGACCTCATTGCCCCAGACCAGAAAGTCGCGGCCGTTGATGTTGGCCGCGGCGTCGGTGCAGAGCCAGACGACGAAGGGCGAGACGTTCTCGGGCGCCATCATCGCTTCGCGGTCGGCGCCGAAGTCGATCCCGCCGGCGTCGGCCTCGGCCAGCCCGGCCTCGCGCGCGCGGCGCTGGGCTTCGGCCAGCTCCTCGGTCAGGGTCAGCCTGGTGCCGGCCCGAGGGCGGATCGCATTTGCGGTCACGCCGTAACGGCCCAGGTCGCGGGCCAGTGTGCGCGTCAGACCCACGATGCCCTCCTTGGCGGCGGCGTAGTTGGCCTGGCCCATGTTGCCCAGCCCGGACTCGGAGGACGTGTTGACGATGCGTCCCGAGCGCTGCTGGCGGAAGACCTGCGAGGCGAACTTGGTCACCGTGAAGTGGCCCTTGAGATGGACATCAACGACGACATCCCATTCCTCTTCGGTCATGTTGAAGACCATCCGGTCGCGCAGAATGCCGGCGTTGTTGATCAGGATGTCCAGCCGCCCGAACGCGTCGAGCGCCTGCTGGACCATGGCCTCGCCCGCCGCCATGTCGGCGACCGAATCGTAGTTGGCGACGGCGTCGCCGCCGGCGTCCTTGATTGCGTTCACGACCTCGTCGGCCGGTCCGGCCTCGCCGTCGAGTTCGCCGCCCTGGGAGCCGCCGTAGTCGTTGACCACGACTTTTGCGCCCTCGGAGGCGAGCAGCAGCGAGTGTCCGCGGCCGATGCCGCGGCCGGCGCCGGTCACGATTGCGACGCGGCCTTCAAGTCGATCACCCATCAGTTGGGGTCCTCTCTCGGTGAAATTGATTGCGCAGGCAGGATACAAGGCGGTCCGGCTCCAAACCTGTACTCCGCCGCACCCGGCGCTCCCAGTGCACACGGCGCACCGGTGCCCGGCGCCGCTCTGGGCGACGACGCCGTTACTTGACGGAACGACGGAATGCTTGCTAAAGCAGTAGTGGCGGATGGACGGGCCGGTCTCCTGAGTGAGGGTGTGATGGTTACGACATCGGTGGCGTCGCCCATGGCGACGCATCCCCTGGTGGTCAACGAGGATGCCGGGACACAGACGGACGCTCACGAGGCCGCCCGCTCGGTCCGGCCGCTGGCCTGCTCGATCCTGACGCCGTCCGGCGCGCTGCTGGCCCGGGCGATGGTCAGGCCGCGCCCGGCAGCGCTGCCGGCCGACACGTACGCGGTCGAAGTCAGCCAGGTCGATCCGCCGGGTGCGCTCGAGCCGCTCTTGCGCTCAAATCCGCAGGTGGTGCTGCGCATGCCGCACGAGGCCCAACTGGCGCTGCGGATCGACCACATCATCGGCCCGCGCCAGCGTCGCACCTACTATCTGCAAACGCTGGACGCCGAGAGCGACTAAGATCGGCGCAGACACAAGGCTTCTGGAAAGAAGACATCGATGGAATTCGTGGAGCTGGCCTCGGGCCTGGAGTTTCCCGAAGGGCCGATCGCGATGGATGACGGCTCGGTCATTCTGACGGAAATCGCCCGGCAAACGCTCACGCGCGTGACGCCGGACGGACGCGTCGAGGTGGTCGCCGAGACCGGCGGCGGCCCCAACGGCGCCGCCATCGGGCCGGACGGCCACGTCTGGATTACGAACAACGGCGGCTTCGAGTGGGACCGCTCAGGCGGACGCCTGCTACCCGGCGGCCAGGCCAACGACTACACGTCGGGTTCGATTCAACGCGTCAGCCTCGAGACCGGCGCGGTCGAGACGGTCTACACCGAGTGCGACGGGATCCCGCTCAAGGGTCCGAACGACATCGTGTTCGATGCGACCGGCGGCTTCTGGTTCTCGGACCTGGGCAAGAACCGCGAGTTCGACCGCGACCTGGGCGCGCTCTACTACGCCACGACGGAAGGCAACCATATCTCGCGCGCCGTCTTCCCGATCCCCGGCGGCGCCAACGGCGTGGGCCTGGCGCCGAACGACACGCATGTCTACATCGCCGAGACGCCGACCGGCCGGCTGTTCGGCTGGGAGATCGCCGAGCCCGGCGTGCTGGCCCAGGACAACGCGGCGGCCGGGTTCCACGCCTTCATCGCCAACGCCGGCGGCTACACCCTGTTCGACTCGCTCGCGCTCGAGGAGTCGGGCAACGTCTGCGTGGCCACGATCGGCCCGGGCGGTGTGACCGTGATCAATCCGGACACGGGCGAGGTCGAGCACGTCGCGGTCGGCGACGATCCGTTGACGACCAACATCTGCTTCGGCGGCGCCGACATGCACACCGCATACATCACGCTCTCGACCACGGGCCGGCTGATCTCGTGCCAGTGGCCGCGACCCGGCCTCAGGCTCCACTTCAACGCCTAGTCCTCCTGCCGTCGATCGCCCCGTCGGATTCGGCAGGCGAGCGCCGCTGGCCGCTTGTCCGCTATCGGGGGCGCGGATAGCATGCGGGGAGCGCGCGCGTCAGTCGAGCGGGGACGGGAGCAGGGATGGAACGGTTCGCCGGATTACTGCAGCAGCTGCCGCGCGAACAGGGCGAGTTGCTGCGCGCGCTGCACCTGGCCCAGGAGGAACTGGGCTGGATTTCGCGAGACGCGATCCGCCTGATCGCCCGGCATCTGCGCGTGACCGAGGCGCAGGTCTACGGTCCGGCCACCTTCTATGCCGAGTTCCGCCACTCGCCGCCCCCAAGGACGCTGGTGACCTGGTGCTCCGGACCTTCCTGCCGGGTGGTCGGAGGCGACAGAATCCGGCGGATCTTCGAGTCGGAGTTCGGCTGTCACCTAGGCGAGAACACCGCCGACGATGAACTCGGTCTGTGGCTGGGTCAGTGCAACGGCACCTGCGAGCGGGCGCCGATGGTCTGGGTCAACGGCCGCGTCGTCGGCCCGCTCTCAATGGTCGAGTCGGTCAAGCTGGCCCGGCGGTTGAAGTCGGGCGAGGACCCGATCGACTGGCCCGAGCGTCCGATCAAGATCGCGCCGGCCACGTTCGTTGACGCCGAGGCGACCTACGGCGCCGATCACCACGGGACACGGGAGGGGACGGCCTGATGAGCAGCGCCTACGAGGAACTGCGCGAAGCGGCCGAACTGGCGGCCGCCCCGCGGCGCTCGCCGGCGCGCCCGCTGGTCCGGGTCGATCTGTCGACCTCGTCGATCGCGGCCGAGGCCGACCGACTCTGGGAGGCGCTGGCGCCGCTGGCCGCCGAGCACGAGGTCGACCTGATGCGGGTCGGTACGCTGGGGCTCTCCTGGCTCGAGCCGGTGGTCGAGGTCGAGCGGCCGGACCTGTCGGCAACCGCTTCCGGAGGAGGCGCCGTCGTCTATGGACCGGTGCCGCCCGAAGACGCAGCCGAGTTTCTCCAGGCGGCGTTGGGCGACAACCCGGCCGAGGACGCCGCCCGCTGGCTGATCGGCGCGCGCACACCCACGGCGGGCATTGCACCGCTCGCTGAGCATCCGTTCTGGGAGCCGCAGCAGCGCCGGCTGATGCGGATGATGGGGGTGATTGACCCGGAGTCAGTGGACGAGGCGATCGCCGAGGGCGCCTACGAGGCGCTGGACCGCGCCGTGGCGATGGAGCCGATGGCGATCTGCGATCTCGTGCTCTCGGCCGGCGTCGGCGGCCGCGGCGGGGGCGGCTTTCCAGCCGGGCAGAAGTGGAAGTTCCTGCTGGGCGCGCCCGGTCCGACCAAGTACCTGGTTTGCAACGCCGATGAGGGCGACCCGGGCGCGTTCGTCAACCGCGTGCTGATGGAGTCCGACCCGCATCTCGTAATCGAGGGCATGGCGATCGCCGGCAAGGCAACCGGATCGGACTACGGCTTCATCTACATTCGCGACGAGTATCCGCTGTCGATCGAGCGGATGCAGCTCGCGCTCGAGCAGGCGCGCGAGCGCGGGGTGCTGGGCCGGGACATCTTCGGCTCGGGCTTCGACTTCGATCTCGAGATCACGCGCGGCGCCGGATCCTACGTTTGCGGCGAGGAGACCGGCCTGATCGCATCGGTCGAGGGGATCCGCGGGATGCCGAAGATTCGCCCGCCGTTCCCCGCCCAGCGCGGCGTCTTCGACCAACCGTCCAACGTCAACAACACCGAGACCTACGCCAACGTGCCCCTGATCGTTCAGCACGGCGACGCCTGGTACCGGCAGTTCGGGACCGAGTCCGATCCGGGCACGAAGATGTTCTCGATCTCCGGCGCGCTCGAGCGCCCCGGCATCCTCGAGGTGCCGTTCGGCATGGGCATGGACGAGCTGCTGCTGGGCTGCGGCGGCGGCCCGCCCGACGGTCACACGCCCAAGGGCATCCAGCCGGGCGGTCCCCTGGGCGGTCTCTTGCCCGCCTCGGATCTTGGACTCCGGCTCGAGCGGCCGCCCTTCACCGAGCGCGGCGTGCTGCTCGGCTCCGGTGGGCTGATCCTGTTCGACGAGCGCGCCTCGGCGGTCGACCTGACCAAGTACTTCTCCGAGTTCTGCGAGGACGAATCCTGCGGCCGCTGCACCACCTGTCACGGCGGTTCGCAACGCCTGGTCGAGGTGCTCGAGCGAATCATGCACGGCGACGGACGCGAGGAGGATCTGGCGCGGATCGGGGCGATCGATCGCACCCTGCAGAACGCCAACTGCCTGCACGGTCAGTTCACGCCGTACGCGGTGCGCGGACTGGTCAACTACTTCCGCGACGAGCTCGATACGCACATCGCCGAGAAGCGTGATCCGGCCAGGGTCGCGCCCGGCCTGACCCGCTATCTGATCAGCGACCCGTCCGATCCACGGCTGGAAGACGCGGCGACACTCTGCCCGACCGCTTGCATCGCGCGCGCGCCGGTTGAGCCTGATGACGAAGACGACGAGGCCGCCTCGGAGGTGCTGGGCGACTGGCGGATCGACCAGGCGCGCTGCATCCATTGCGATGTCTGCCGCGAGATCGCGCCCGAGGCGATCCGGGTCGAGGACCGCGTGCTGCAGGTGCTCTCCGTCGTCTGAGAGCGCCGCGCTCTGCAGCGCACGTTATCCACCGGCGGTCCGCGCTCCGCGGGCTGCGGCGTTCGAATCACCCAGTACACCCGTCAGTATTGCTAAACTGCCTGAGCAGTTACGCATCAATAACCGACGTAGATACACGGTAGCGTGTAGGATATGGGTATGGTCACACCGGTTCGGCGCCAGTACCTCGATCTCAAGGCCCGCCATCCCGACGCGATCCTGCTCTTCCGCCTGGGCGACTTCTACGAGACCTTCGACGAGGACGCCAAGCTCGTCGCCGAGGAACTGGATATCGCCCTGACCTCCAAGCCGATGGGCGGCGGCCTGCGCTCGCCGCTGGCCGGCGTGCCGGTGCGCTCGGTCGAACAGCATTTGGCCAGGTTGGTGGCCAGGGGTCACCGGGTGGCGATCTGCGAGCAGTTGGAGCATCCCCGCGCGGCGCGCGGGCTGGTCCGTCGCGGTGTCGTGCGCGTGGTCTCGCCCGGCACGGCGCTGGAGCCGGCGCTGCTCGAGGCGGGCCAGCCATCGGCCTGCGCGGCCGTCCTCCTCCGGCGCGAGCGCCGCCGATTGCGCCTGGGCGTCGCCGCAGCCGACCTGACGACCGGCGCCTTCCATGTCGCCGAACTGCACGGAGCGCTCGAGGGGGATCGGGAGCTCTGGCAGGAAGCAACTGATCTGCTGGAGCGTCTCGGGGCACGCGAGATCCTGCTCGGCGATGATGCCGCGCCGCCCTCCAGCGCTGCGTTCGAGACGTCGGCGATCGCGCTGACGAGGAGACCGGCGCACGAGTTTCGAGCGGAACGTGCGGAGCGCGCGATCGAGTCCCAGTTCGCTGCGCCGCCGGCGGCCTTCGGATTCGAGGCGCGGCCGGCGGCGCTGGCGGCAGCCGGCGCGTTGATTGCGTACCTGCGGGCGGCGCTGCCCAACGAGGCAGGTGAGGCGGGTGAGGCAGGCGAGGCGGGCGAGGGTTGCATTGACGGTGTGGTGGGCGCGGCCGGGCCGGCCGAGGCTGCCGCCCTGCGTCACCTGGCTCCACCGCTCTGGTTGGAGACCGACTCCCGTCTGGCTTGGGATGCCGCCACGCAGCGAGCGCTGGCGGTGCACGATGCCGGTCCGAGCGACGACGCGGGCTCGGGCCCGCGCACGCTGCTCGAGGTGATCGACCGCTGCGGCTCGGCGCCCGGTCGTCGCTGGCTGCGGGCCTCGATCGCCGCGCCGCTGCTCGACGTCGAGCGCATCGAGCGCCGCCTGGATCGCGTCGACGGGCTGCTGCGGCGTCCCGCCCTGCGACGCGCCCTGGCCGCCCGCCTGCGCGGCTCCGGCGATCCGGAGCGGCTGTTCGCGCGCGCCGCGGCGGGCCTGGCGCTGCCGGCGGAACTGGTCGCGCTCGCACGCGGGCTGATCGAGGCGGCGGAGCTGGGCGCCATCCTGCGCGACGGCCTGGGAACCGAGCAGCAGGGGGCGCTCGCCGACCTGGTCGAGCGGCTGGGTCCGGCGCCCGAGCCCGCCGCACGGTTGCTGGGGGCGTTGGCCGAGCAGCCGCCGTCCGAGTTCGGGCGCGGCGTGCTGCGCCCGGGTGTGGACGCCGAGAGCGACCGCTGGCGCGCGGCGGCCGAGGAGGCGCGGGCGCGGCTGGCCGCGCTCGAGGCCGAGCTGCGGCACGAATCGGGGATTGAACAGCTGCGCGTGGCCTATCACCGCACGTTCGGCTATCTGATCGAGCTCCCGCGTTCGCAATCGTCGCGCGCGCCCGAGCGCTGGGAGCGGCGTCAATCGCTGCGCGACCGCGAACGCTTCACGGAGCCGCGCCTGCGCGCAATCGAGCTCGAGCTGGAGGAGGCGGAGGAGCAGCTGGCCGAGGCGGAGCGCCACTGCACGGAGCGCCTGCGCGAGGCGCTGGTCGCGGAGGCGGAGGCGGTGCGGAGGATCGCGGCGGGGCTGGCGCGGCTCGATGCGGCCTGCGCCCTGGCCGGGGTCGCCGCCGAGCGGGCCTGGACGAGACCCGTCGTCGAGCATTCGGGCGAACTCGAGATCGAGGGCGGCCGCCATCCGCTGGTTGAGGCGGCTGCGGCCCAGGGCGGGTTCGTGCCTAACGATCTGCGGCTCGCGGACGACGGCCTACGCGCGCCCCAGTTGCTGCTGGTCACGGGCCCCAACATGGCCGGCAAGTCGACCTACCTGCGCCAGGCGGCGCTGGTCGTGATCCTCGCGCAGACGGGCTCCTTCGTGCCGGCCGAACGGGCGCGGCTCGGCCTGGTCGACCGCATCTTCGCGCGGGTCGGTGCGCACGATGATCTGACCCGCGGACGATCCACCTTCATGGTTGAGATGCTGGAGACCTCGCGCCTGCTGCACGGCGCGACGGATCGCTCGCTGGTCCTGCTGGACGAGATCGGGCGCGGGACCTCGACCTGGGACGGTCTGGCGATCGCACGGGCGGTGGCTGAAGACCTGGCCGGCGGCGGGCCGCAGGGCCAGCCGCCGCGGCGGCCCGAGCGCGGGCCGCGGACCCTGTTCGCGACCCACTTCCACGAGTTAACCGCGCTCTCGGGCGCGCTCCCCCGGGTGGCCAACGCGTCGGTCCAGGTCGAGGAGACGGCCGACGGCTCCGTCGAGTTCCTCTACCGGGTCGAGCCGGGCGCGGCCGACCGCTCCTACGGCGTACAGGTCGCCGCCCAGGCCGGGCTGCCGGAGTCGGTGCTCAGCCGCGCACGGGTCCTGCTGGCCGAGCTCGAGTCCGACGCCGCCGGTGCGCCCGCTCCGCTGCCGACGCCGGGTCGCGCGCCGCAGCTGATGCTGATGCCGCCGCCCGTCCATCCGATCCTGCACGATCTGGCCGACCTCGATATTGACGGCATCACCCCGCTCGAGGCGATCTCCGCGCTCTATGCGCTGCGCGACCAGGCGCGCGTGGAGCTGCGCGGCAGCGAGGCTGAGCCTCGCGCGGAGGCAGGATCATGACGACCGCAGCGCCGGGACAGAGTGCGATTCGGGAGTTGCCCGAGCAGGTGGCGGCGCAGATTGCGGCGGGCGAGGTGATCGAGCGGCCGGCGGCGGTCGTCAAGGAACTGCTCGAGAACGCGGTCGACGCCGGCGCGGGGCGGATCACGGTCGAGATCTCCGGCGCCGGGCGCGATCGGATCGCGGTGCACGACGACGGCTGCGGGATCGCCGCGACCGAGGTCGCGCTCGCCTTTCGCCGTCACGCGACCTCGAAGCTGGCGGCGGTGGACGATCTGGCCCGGCTCGAGAGCTACGGCTTTCGCGGTGAGGCGCTGCCCGCGATCGCGGCGGCGGCCGGTCGGCTGCGGCTAACGACTCGGGCGCGGCAGGCCGACGCGGCGACCATGATCGAGTTCGAGGCGGGCGCCGCCCGGGCGCCGCGCCCGGCGGCGCGGGCCGTCGGCACCACGGTCGAGCTGGATGATCTGTTCGCGGGTCAACCCGCGCGGCGCGCCTTTCTGGCCGGCGCGCGGGCCGAGCGCTCGGCGATCCTGCGGGCCGCCACCGACGCCGTGCTGGCCCAGCCCGGGGTCTCGCTGCGGCTGATCGTCGACGGACGCACGCCGCTTACGCACGAGGCCGTCGCGGGGCTCGATGGCGAGACCGCGCTGCGGGCTGCGGCGGCTTCGGTCTTCCACGCCGCGGCGGCCGAACGCTCGGTCCCGCTGGCTGGCGCATCCGCCTCGTGCGGACTGGCGCTGGACGGCCTGGCCGGCTCGCCCGACGACGCGCGCCGGCGGCGCGATGCGATCCGGTTGTTCGTCAACGGACGGCCCGTGCACGACCGTCGGCTGTCCTACGCTGTGCAGGAGGCCTACCGCGACTGGCTGCCGGCCGGCGCGTTTCCCCTGGTCGTGGCCCGGCTGCAGGTTCCGCCCGAGGCGGTCGACGTCAACATCCATCCGGCCAAGACCGAGGTCAAACTGCGCGACGCCGACGCCGCCTTCTCACTGCTCGGGCGCACCATTCGCGAGGCGCTCTCGCGCGACCGCTACGCGCTGCCTCGGCGGGTCGGCCCGCAGCTTGAGTATGCCGAGGATACGCCCCGTTCGACTCCGCCCGAGCCCGCCGCCGACCGATCGGCCACGGCCGCTCCCAGCTGGGGTGAATCGCCTCCACCGACGCCGCGCATGGCCGCGCCGGCGGCAGCGCTGGGCCGCCGCGCGGTCGCCGAGAGCGCTCGGCAGCCGATGCTGGGACCGCGCCTGAGCGCCGAATCGGGCGCCACGCGCCTGCCGCCCATGCGCATGGTCGGTCAGCTGCACCGCACCTTCATCATCGCCGAGGGGCCGTCCGGCCTGGTCCTGGTCGACCAGCACGGGGCGCACGAGCGGATCATCTACGAACGGCTGCTGGAGGCGGTCGATGTCGGGCCGGAGCGTCAGCCGCTGCTGGAGCCGCTGCTGCTGTCGCTCGACGCCACTGAATCGGCCAACTGGCTCGCCGCGTGCGAGCGGTTGGGCGAGCTGGGCTTCGACGCCGACCTGTTCGGCGAGAGAACGCTGCGCCTGCGTGCGCTGCCTGCCCGCCTGAACGACTCGGGCGCCGGCATGAGCGCAGGAGCGGCGGAACGCCTGATCCGCGGCGTCCTCGATGATCTCGAACCGCAGCCGGACCAGCCCGAGCGTTTTGACCGGGTGGCGGTCTCGGCCGCCTGTCACTCTTCGGTCAGGCGCGGCGCGGTGCTCGATGCTCAGGCGATGACGGCGCTCTTGCGCGATCTCGAGCGCTGCGCCAACCCGCACTCCTGCCCGCACGGCCGGCCGACCTTGGTCGAGATCTCGGCCGACGATGTGCTCAGAGAGTTCCGCCGCAAGTAACGGGCGCCCGGCGAGCACGCGTAACGAACGAGGCCGCTCGCATCCGAGCGGCCTCGTTGATCGTTTGTCTGTCGGTCGGACTACGTGCCGCGCAGGCGTGGGTCGAGAATGTCGCGCAGCGCGTCGCCCATCATGTTGAAGCCGAACACGGCGATCGCAATTGACAGTCCGGGGAAGACGCCCAGCCACCAGGCCTCGGTCGCGTAGAACAGCGAGACGCCGCCCGTGTCCTGGCCCCAGGTGGGGAAGGGCGGCGGGATGCCGAAGCCGAGGAACGAGATGGCGGCCTCAATCAACACCGCCGCGCCGAGGTTCAGGGAGGCGAGAATGATGATCGTGGCCATGATGTTGGGCATGATGTGGGCGACCATGATGCGCACGTTCGAGGCGCCCAGCGTGCGAGCCGCCTCGACGTACTGCGCGGCACGGGTGGCGAACACGGCTCCGCGCACGATGCGCGAGTTGCCGGCCGCCAGCACGAGCGCGATCGTGAGGATCACGGTGGTCGTGCGCGGGAAGACCTGCCAGAACCACTCGTCGCCGATCTGCGCCTGGGGTCCGACGTTGGGTCCGAAACCCAACCCGAAGAAGCCGTCGCCGCCGGTGCCCAGCACGGCCAGCACGGCCAGAATCAGGAAGATCGCGGGGAAGGCGTTCCAGATATCGACCACCCGCTGGATCACGATGTCGACGTCCGGCACCGGTCCGCCGCGCGAGGGCAGCGCGCTGGCCACGCCGTTCTGCAGTTGGTCGATCGGTTCGGTCAGCAGACCGAACGTGCCGACGTCAATGATCTTCAAGGCCAGTTGCAACGCAAGTACGAGCAGCGCGAAGGGTAAGGCGAAGATCCACCAGAGCGGCAGTCCGGCGATTGCGCGGGGCAGGGCGTAGAGCAGTCCGGGACCCGTCAGACCCGCCGGAACGGGGATGCGCAGGCCGAGGATGAAGCCCGGCGCATGCATCCGCCAACTCGCGCCGGCGCCGGCGAAGTAGCCGGAGACCAGCCCGATCGCGGTCGAGAGGATCGCAGTCGCGATCACCGATCCCAATCCGACCAGCACAGTGATCTCGGTGCCGTAGGCGATCCGCGTGACCATGTCGCGGCCGAGGTTGTCGGTGCCCATCACGTGGTCGGCGTTGGGCGAGATGAAACGATCGCCCAGCGTGCCCTTGCCGTAGGGGGCGACCTGGACGGCGTTGGGATCCTGTTCAACGGTCTGGATGATCGGCGCGGTGGCGGCGACGATCACGCAGACCAGCAGGATGACTGCGCCGAAGGCGCCGAAGTACTTCTTCCGCTTGAACATCCAGTACGGCATCAGGACGACGCCGACCAGGAATCCAATCGAACCGGCAAAGGCCAGCGTGACCAGGGCGGTGAGGAAGCCGACCGGGCTGGAGACCGAGCGGTCGATCAGCAACTGCAGCTGGTCGCGGATCCAGTTGCCGATGCCGCCGTCGTCCTGGACGACGAAGGCGGAGGCGGCCTCCTGCGCGTCTGACATCAGCGTGCTCCCTCCGTCATCCGTCGCTCGGCGAACGTGGTCGGATCAGTTGTAGCGAATCCGCGGATCGACCAGCGAATAGGCGATGTCGATCACCAGGTTGGCCACGATCACGACCAGCGCGATCACGACCATGATGCCCATCACCACCGGAATGTCACGGTCCTTGAGCGCCGTGATCATGCGCAGGCCCATGCCGGGCAGGGTGAAGATGCTCTCCATGATCACCGAGCCGCCGACCAGGATCGAGGCGGACAGGCCGATCAGGGTGAGCACCGGGATCAGCGCGTTGCGCATCGCGTGGCGCACAATCACGGCATTCTCCTGCAGCCCCTTGGCCCGGGCGGTGCGCACGTAGTCCTGGCGCAGGACCTCGAGCATCTCGCCGCGGGTCAGGCGCATCACCGGACCGGCCAGGCCGATGCCGAGGATGATCGACGGGACATAGAGCTGACGCAGGTTCTCACCCAGATTCTCGTCCGGGCTCTGATAGATCAACGGCAATGGCGGTAAGCCGAGCTCGGGGAAGATGATCCGGATGGTCAGCACCGCGAGCCAGAAGCCGGGCACGGAGAGCGCCAGGATCGCGCCGCCGCGAATCACATAGTCGAGCGCCGAGTCCTGTTTGATCGCGGAGATGATGCCGACGGGCAGGGCGATGGCCACCCCGACGATCAGGGCCAGCACTCCTAACTCCAGCGTTACCGGCACGCGGTGCTGGATCTCCTCGACCACGGTCTGGAACGAGCCGATGAACGAGGTGCCGAGGTCTCCCTGCAGCGCGTTCCAGAGCCAGTTGCCGTACTGCACGATCCAGGGATCGTTCCAGCCGAGCTGTTCTTCCCAGGCGGCGCGGATCTTCTCTTTGTCCTCGCCCGCGCCGACGTGGTCGGCGAGCATCACGTCGATGAAGTCGCCGGGCAAGAGCTGGGTGAGCAGCGAGACCAGCATGGTCACGCCAATCATCGTGGGAATGATCAGCAGGATGCGCCGGAAGATGTACTGCCGCATGAGGACGCGCTTTCCCTGGGTCTCCGCTGCCGATGATAGCCAGCGGGAGAGCCGGCCGGTGGCCGGACTCTCCCGCTGGGGTGTCGAATCGGAACCAGGATCCTAGACGTACTCGTCCTTGATGCTCTGGTCGAGCATGAAGGCGATTTCGCTCTCCTGGCCCCAGCCGTAGGTGGCCTTCGGCCACATGCGCGGGGTGGCGCTGATCACCTGGCCGGTCGAGACGTCGAGCTGCTTCATCCACGGGTTGAAGGCGTAGACGCCGGGAGCGGCGGTGTACGGCACGATGTACATCTTGGTCGCCATGTAGCGCTGGATGTCGTTGATGTACTCGATCCGCTCCTCGAGGTCCAACAGGCCCTTCTGGGTGTCGAACATCTCGTGCAGGCGCTCGTCGGTTTCCGGACCGCCGCCGACCGCCGCGTTGGGGTGCGGCGTCCAGTTCTCGGCGCCGGCGTTGCCGCCGGTGTCGAGGGCGAGCACGTTCTCGATGTTGTCCGGCGTGCGCGCGGCCGAGCCCCAGTTGTGCCGACCCGAGGTGCGCGCGTAGCAGGCGGCGAAAAGGTCCTCGGGGTCGGTCGCGCCGCCGTACAGCGGACCGATCGCGAGGTGGCTGGACTCGCCGTCCCAGTCGTCGGGGAAGTTGCCGCGGAAGATCGAGGCGATGTACGCGGCGTATTCCTTGCCGAAGTACTCGAACTGGAAACCGCCTTCGGAGGCCGACAGCGTGCAGGCCTCGTAGAAGTTGACCACGGTGGCGCCGTAGTCGGGCGTGTGATGCACGGTCGCCGAGATGCCCTCCGGGTAGCCGGCCGCCGAGAGCAGCTCGCGCGCCTTCTGCAGGGCTTCGTCGTTACTGAGCGCGACGCCGCGATGGAAGAGGATGCCGGAATCTTCGCCTTCGAAGGTCGCGCCGAACTTGTCCAGATCCTGCGGATCCATCCAGTACGGCGGGAGCTGCGAGATGCCGGTCATCCAGCCGCCGCGACCGGTGTCGTCGGTGGCCGAGAGGATGTCGTTGCGGTTCATCGCCAGCGACAGCGCCTGGCGCACACGTACGTCGTTCCAGGGCGGAATCGAGAAGTTGAAGTAGAAGCCGCCGGGCACCGTGTTCGGCGTGAAGACGTAGCCGTCATCCTCGATCTGCGGTGCGGCCTCCTGGGCCTGCTTGAAGATCGCCGGGGAGAGCTGCGAGAAGTCCAGCGAGCCTTCGCCCAGGGCCGGGATCAGGACGTTGGTGTCGCCGTTCATCGTGGCCACGATGCCGTCCATCAGCGGCAGGTCGTGACCAAGATCGTTGGAGCGGTGCCAATTGGGGTTGCGCCGCCAAGTCAGGGCGACGTCGGGCTCGTAGCTGTCGAAGATCCAGGCGCCGGAACCGACCGGTCGCTCGGCGACCGTACCGTCGTCGACGATCTCCTGGGGGATGACGTAGAGGTGCTGGCCGGAGCCCGCCAGGGTGAGGAAGGGCGCGTGCGGGCGGTGCAGCTTGAAGGTCAGGCTGTTGTCCTCGCCCGGCTCGAATGACGAAATGACCTTGTTCCAGCCGGCCGCGTTGGGCGAGATCTCCTGGAAGCGATCGTGCGTCATGTTGATGTCGTCGAGCGTGACCTGACGGCCGTTGAGCGGCTCGACGTCGTGCCACGTGGCGTCGTCGCGGATGCGGAAGACGAAGGTCGTGTCGTCCGGGATCTCCGGCATCGAAGCGGCCAGGTCCGGCTCGTACTCGGCCAGGTTGATCGGGTTGACGCCCTCGCGACCAGTGATCGCCTGGATCAGCTTCGAGTAGTGGAAGCCGGACGGGATCTGGGCGCGGTAGGTCAGGTTCTCGTACGGGTCGAGGGTCGGCGGGTTACCGGAGTAGGGGCCGACGAAGGGCGCCGTGCGGGTGCCACCCCGGACGATGTCGCTGGCGGCCGCGACGGCGGCCTGTTGCTGGCCGTCCTGCTGCTCGGCGGCCTGCTGCTGGTCGGCCTGCTGAGCCTGCTGGTCGGCGGCCTGCTGCTGCATGGCCTGCTGCTGTTGCTGATCGGCGGCCTGCTGCTGCATGGCCTGTTGCTGCTGCTGGACCTGCGCGGCGGCCTGGCCGTCGTCGTCATCGTCGCCGCAGCCGACCAGAGCCAGACCCGCAGCGCCTACGCCGGCGCGGGCCGATGCTCCGAGCAGCGCGCGTCGCGACATGCGCCGACGACGCATCCTCTGCCAATAGTTTCGCTCGCTCATAGCTAACCTCCTGCAGCGGGGACCGTCCCGCTGGATGCTGGTTGCCCGACACTGAGCCTGCCGGGTCAGTTCGCTGTAGCGTACAGCACATTCTGGTAGCAGCCGTTCCGGCTGCACGCATTAGTTCACGAACTCGTATATTCCGTCTCGCTATGCGTATCGGCCGGATCCCTCACCGATCCCACACTGCGCCGAATCGATTCGTAGATGAACTGCCAGTCTTGCTTCGTCTCCGGTGACGCGCCGCGGTAATGAATGCCGGCCAGCATTTCCAGATCGGTCGGCGGCAGTTCCGCTTCCTCGCCGAACTCGCGCAGACTTTGCGGGATCTCGATCATCGGAATCGGCGATTCGTTTCCCTCGTACAGATCCACCGCCGAAGCGCCGAGCGCGTCGGCCAACGCGAACAGCGTGGCCGCGGAGGGCCGCGACGTGTCCGACCGCTCGACCTGCGATAAGTAGCCCTTGGAGACCCCGGAAAGCCTGGACAGTTCGCTCAGCGTCAGCTTCTGGTTGACGCGCAGGGAGCGCAGGCGCCGACCGAACGGTGCCGCTGGCCGACGATTGCGGCCCGTGTCCTCGCGCCCAATCGAGATGTCGCCGACATCATCGCGCCGATCGCCGCCTGGCGGCTCGCTCATCTGGCCCTCTGTTCGTCCGCCGCGTCCCGCGACGCCGGCGATACCAGTTCGCGCCCGCGCGGGCACAGCGGGCGATTGGTGGAGACGGGGGAGAATCGAACTCCCCGTCCAGACGATCGTCGCGGGCCGCTTCTACGTGCGTAGCCGTCGCTTGTGTTGTCCCCGGCCGCCGGCGCGCCGGCCTACCGTTACGGCTGGGTGAGTGGAATTGGTCTTAGCGTCACGGTCCCGACCGCCCGCGACGAGCAACCGAGTGTGTCGGCGCCGCTTCCTCTCCGACTCGGTTACGGCTGAGGAGCGACGTCGCCGCGGTTAGGCGGCGAGGGCGAGTTCCCTGGTTTCGCCAATTAGGGAGTGGTGGCGACGTTTAACGAGTGACGCCAGCTCGGCACGCAGCAACTCGAAATCAACCGCTGTCGAACCCTTTCGTCCCCAGCAAGAGATCCCATCGGCAGGTGCCGATGTCGTCATCAGCGTAGCAATTCGGCGGTTCGCCGGCACTTAGATGTGTGCAACATATGACAGTCAAATCCATACGTGAGGTACGCGTGTGATTCAGCGGATCGTCGGTGTCCACGCCCCACACATGACTGAGCGGCATTGGTGCTCGTAGCAATCAGCGACGCAGGGCTCGTTCGATCTGTCGGCGAGCATCGCGCTCCGCGAGGCGATCGCGCTTCTCGTGTTGCCGTCGGCCGCGGCCGATGCCGACCTCCAGTTTGGCCAGCCCGCGCGTGAGATAGAGCTTCAGCGGAACCAGAGTCAGCCCACGCTGCTCGAAGGCCTGCTCCAGCTGGACGATCTCGCGGCGGTGCAGCAGTAGCCGGCGATCGCGGGTCGGCTCGTGATTTGCCTGTCCAGAAGGTTCATAGCGAGCGATGTGCGCGCCCAGGAGATACAGGTCACCGGCGCGCGGACGGCAGTAGGCCTCCTGGATTGAGACGCGGCCCGCGCGAATGCTCTTGATCTCCGGGCCGGTCAGGCTCAGTCCGGCCTCATAGCGGCGCAGGATCTCATACTGGTACAGCGCACGACGATTGCGCGCTACCACGCGCTCGTTCTCGTTCGCGCCGTTACGCTCCGCCCGACCCGCCGCGGACGTGGCCTTTGATTTCGATCGCTTCGCCATGTACTGAGCTTAGGTCGCTCGCCTTGCGCCGGGCGCCGAAGGTATGGCGGCGGTGTGGCGGGCATAGCATGGACGTCATGTCCCGAGGGTTCTCGCGCGAACGCCGCTCAACGATGGCGCTCTGGGCGCTCGGCCTGCTGTCGTTGGCCGGTCTCACGGCCGCTCTCGCGGTCGGCGCGGCGGTCCTCGTACACCCGCCGCTGTTCGCTGACCTGCGACCCTGGTGGCCGCCCCTGGCCGCGGTCGGACTGCTCTCGACCGCGGCCGGCTACTGGTTGCTCTGGGGCCGCGGCCGCTAGCTCTCCTCGTCCAATGCGGCCTGTACTGACGCGGCCGCGTCGGCCGTGACGTAGGCGGTCCAGACCTCGGGATAGGTCTTCAGATACCAGATCGCGGCTTCATCAGGCGATGCGTTGTTGTCCGACATCCATATCTCGGAGAGGACCTGCACGTCGGCGGCGAAGTCCCACGCGCGCAGGAACTCGACGATGTCGGGCGCGTCGTTGAGCAGCGTGTGGTAGACGGCGATGCGCACCTCGGACGCGGGGTAGGCGCAGCCCTGGTGGCTGTTCCAGCATTCCTCAGTCCACTCCGGCTCTTCCAGCCGGTAGAGGTCGAGCGTGGCTGTGGGCTTGGTCGGACCCCACATGTACCCCAACCAGGCCTCGCCGCGGGCGTACGTCGACTCAAGGTCTTCGAACAGCGCCGCGCCGGATCCGGGCTTGACCAACTCCAGCACGTCCTCAAGCCCGTACGCGACGACCTTGTTGCCGTTCACCTGTTCGCAGGCCCAGCCCGGCACGCAGTCGATGAACCGCGCCCGCCCGCGCGAGTCGGCAGTCACAAACAGATCGATGTAGTCGGGCAGATCGCTGACGGAGACGAGACCGGGATTGGCGTCCTTGACGTACTGGGGAATGACCCAGCCTTCCCAGTTCTCATCCAGCGAATCACCCAGCAGGGCGATGATGTTGGGATCGTCCAACTCGTCGATCCACGGTTGCTGGGCCGGCCAGATCTCCATCGTCACGTGCGTGTCGCCGTTGATCAGGCCCTGGAACAGCGAGACGGTATCGCCGGCTTGCAGTTCGACCGGATAGCCGTAGCCGTGTTCGGCGATGAATGCGGCAGCCCGCACCTGAATCTCCGAGGATGTCCAGTTCAGGTCGCTGAACACGATCGTCTGTTTCTCAAGCGCGGAGGCCGAGAGGCCCAGCGCATCGAGCACGCGCGCGGCGACATCGTCGGGAACGAAGGCCGCCCAGACGCGGGGGTTGTTCTCCAGGTACCAGATGGCCGCTTCGTCGGGCGACGCGTTGTTGTCAGACATCCAGATTTCGGATTGCACCTGCACGTCGGCGGAGAAATCCCATGCGCGCAGGAACTCGATGATCTCCGGCGCCCGTTCGCTGAGGCTGCGGTGAACGGCGATCCGGACCTCTGAACTCGGGTAGGCGCAGCCCTGGTGGCTGTTCCAGCATTCCTCGGTCCACTCCGGCTCTTCGAGCCGGTAGAGGTCGAGCGTGGCGGTCGGCTTCGTCGGACCCCACATGTAACCCAGCCAGGCCTCGCCGCGGGCGTAGGTCGACTCGAGGTCCTCGAACAGCGCCGCGCCGGAACCAGGCGCGATCACCTCGAACACGTCTTCAAGTCCGTAGGCCACGATCTTGTTGGAATTGACCTGCTCGCAGGCCCAACCCGGGACACAGCCGACAAATCGCGCCCGGCCGCGCGAGTCGGCGGTGACGAATAGATCGATGTAGTCGGGCAGGTCGCTCACCGAGACGAGGCCAGGGTTTGCGTCCTTGACGTACTGGGGAATAACCCAGCCTTCCCAGTTCTCGTCTAGCGAATCGCCCAGGATCTCAATCACGCCGGGATCATCCAGATCGTCGATCCACGGCTGTTGCGCGGGCCAGATCTCCATCGTGACGTGGGTGTCGCCCTGGATCAGACCCTGGAACAGCGAGGTGGTATCGCCGGCCTGCAGCTCGACCGGATAGCCGTAGCCGTGCTCGACGATGAACGCCGCGGCTCGCACCTGGATCTCGGAGGAGGTCCAGTTCAGGTCGCTGAAGATGATCTCTTCTTTGTCCGCGGACGAAACGGCCTCTGCTTGCTGTTGTTGCTGCTGTTGTTGCTGCTGTTCCTGTTGCTGTCCGCTGTCGGCCGGCTCGTCCTGCGCTTGCGCTTGGTCCTGCTGGTCGTCGTCGCTCCGCCCGGCTGCACTCGTCGAGCGCTGCTGTTCCTCTTGCTGCTGCGGTTGATCGGCCGTTTGCTGCTGTTGCTGCTCGTCGTCGCCCGAACAGGCGGCCAACACGAAGAGCACCGCGGTCAGCACGGCCGCCAGCGCGACCGCACGCAAACGTACCCGACCGCTCAGTGTGTTGAGGACTAAGATTGGAGCCTCCCTTGTCTCATACGCCCGCGGCGCATTCCCTGATCTCACCAGATGCTACCAACTGCCGCGCCTTGGAGAAGCCGACCCGGCTGATCGAAGCTCAATCGCGGCGTCCGAACAGACCCACGCGGTCGAGTGCGATCAGCGTCATCACGACCGAAAGGACCACGAACATGGCCTTCGCGCCACCCAGGAATGCCTTCGGCGAAAGCTCTGCATCGGTCAGGGCAAACCCGGTGATCGTCCACAGCGCGAGGGCGACCACCACGGCCGTCAGACCTGGGGCTCGGGCCAATCGAGTGAGTTGGTTGCGCATCAGCATGCTCCCCTCGTTGCGCCGCTACTCGTCGCCCAGCGCCGCTTGCTGTCGGCTGGTCAGCGCCTGCGTCAGACGGTCGATGATGATGGCGAGAAACACGATCCCCAGTCCCGCCAGGAAGGCATTGCCCGGTTCGATCCTGCCCAACCCGCGGTTGACGTCCTCGCCCAGACCGCCCGCTCCAACGAGCGAGGCAATCACAACCATCGCCAGCGCCATCAGCGTGGTCTGGTTGATGCCCGCCATGATCGTGGGAATGGCGAGTGGAATCTTCACCTTGATCAGCATTTGACTGCGGGTCATACCGAAGGAATCGGCGGCTTCGAGCGTTTCCGCGGGCAACTGCCGGATACCCAGATTCGTCAGCCGCACCGCCGGAGGCACCGCATAGATCAGCGTGGCCAACACCGCAGGCGTGTCGCCCAGTGAGAAGAACGCGATCGCCGGCACGAGGTAGACGAACGAAGGCATCGTCTGCATGGCGTCGAGAATCGGACGCAACACCGCATCCAGCCGCTCGCTCTGCGAGGCCCAGATGCCCATCGGCACGGCGATCAGAATCGAGAGCGTAACCGTGACGATGATCAGCGCCATCGTCTCGACCGTCGACTCCCACAGCCCGAAGGTGGCCAGCAGCAACAGCGAGATCGCGGCGAACAGCGCCATCCGAAACGACACCAGGAGCCACGACGACAGGGCAACAGCCCCGATCAGCGCAGGCCACGTAAACCACAGCATCATGTCTTCAAGCGCGATCAGGAACCAGACGATGACATTCTTAATCGCCTGGAACACGGGCGAGAGATTGTCCTTGAGCCAGTCCAGCCAGACATCGATCCGGTGTCCGACATCGCGTCCCACGTCGAAGGGAAACTCGTCGGCCACGAGGAAGTAGGCGAACACGAACAGCAGCCCAACCACAAGAATCGCCAGCGGCGCCATCCACCAGGCCCCCGCCTCCGGTGCGAATCGGCCCGAGAGGATCGACGCAAGCAGTTGTCGAGGCGGAACCTGTAGGCCGGCCGGCTGATCGCTCATCCGCTCGCCTCACTCTCCTCCGTCGCCGCAACGGCGGCTTCGTCCGAGACCATCGCCCGCGCCAATCGCTCCAGCGGGATCACGCCAATCAACACGCCGTCGTCACCGAGAACGGGCAGCGGATGGTTCGCCCGCAAACCCGCGGGCACCAGGTCGTCCAGCACCGTGTGCTCCCAGACCGCGTCGCCGATGTAAAGCGGCGCCTCCTCGACTCGCGTCACACCACTCCGCGTGGCCCGCAGCGCGCTCGACGGATCGGCGGTGCCGAGGTACTTGCCGTCCTCGTCCACACAGCAGATCGTCGACAAATGTCGCTCTTCGATCATCTCGATCAACTCGGTCACTGATGCCGATCCGCGCGCCGAAGCGAACTCGGTGTCCATGATCGAGGCGGCCGTGACCATCCCGTGCAACCGCACATCCTGGGTAAACTCACGCACGAAACTGTCGGCCGGATTGAGCACCACATCATTGGGCGCGCCCACCTGAACGACCGCGCCGTCGCGCATGATCGCGATTCGATCGCCCACCCTCACGGCCTCGTTCAGGTCATGCGTGATGAAGACGATCGTCTTCTGCACCGACTCCTGCAGAGCCAGCAATTCGTCCTGCAAGTCGCGGCGGATCACCGGGTCAAGCGCCGAGAACGGTTCGTCCATCAGTAGGACCGGTGTCTCCATCGCCAGGCCGCGCGCAAGTCCGACCCGCTGCTTCATGCCGCCCGAGAGTTGGTTCGGCATCGAGCCGGTCCATTCGCCCAGGCCGACCAGCCCAAGCGCCGTCGCGGCCCGCTCGCGTCGCTCCGCCTTGGCGATGCCGCCGACTTCGAGCGGCAACGCCACATTGTCGAGCACATTGCGGTGTGGCATCAGGCCGAAGTGCTGAAAGACCATGGCCAGGTCGCGACGACGCACGTCACGCAGTTCGTCATCGCTCATCGCCGTGATCTCTCGACCGTTCAGCCATACTTCTCCGACCGACGGTTCAATCAGGCGGTTGATGCAGCGCACCAGGGTTGACTTGCCGCAACCCGACAACCCCATGACCACGAACAGCTCGCCGCGCCCGATCTCAATGTTGATATTCCGCAGTCCAACGACCGCTCCGGTCTGCTCCTGGATCTCGTCCTTCGATCTACCGCTCTCCGTCAGCCGCAAGCCCTCGCCGTCGTCGTCGGAAAATACCTTGTAGAGCCCTCTGATTAAGAGTGCTGGTTCTGGATCGTCGGACACCGCGCCGCCTCCTTCAGATCTCGGACGCAGACTACTCTTTGAGTCAATGCCCTTGACTGCAATCCGTGTCCAGCGGCTCGCCGTGCTCCTCGGCCTCGCGGCGGTGCTCGCGGTCGCGGTCGCTTGCAACGCGTCCCGCGGCGGGATCTTCTCTGGTGTGGGCGGCTCCGCTGAAGCGGCCTTGCACATCGACGAACAGGCCCCGGACAAGGCCGTCCTGACCCCGCTCAATCGGCCGCTCAAGCTCGAGGAGCGCTTCTGGCTACGGCTGGAAATGAACGAGGAGGTCGACGCCGACCACATTGTGGTGCGGGTCGAGTACGACGCCGGCGCGCGGGAGTTCTTCGAGTTGCGGGATTTCCGCTTTGACGGTGTCGAGCCGCCCTGGCGAGTCGCCGCGATCCCACTCGCGCTGACCGATGACGGCGACTTCAACATTGCGCTGATCGTGAACTCGCGAAAAGTGACCGACGTAAAGGTCACCGTCGAGAACTGACGCCGCCCGGTCCTGCGCTACTCTGCCGACTGGAGTGAGGGGTAGCGCAATGCGGCCAATCGCTGATGTGGCAGCGGATCTGGGTCTGAGTGAAGACGACCTGGATCTGTACGGACGCCACAAGGCGAAGCTGACCTCAGAGGCCCTGGCGCATCTGGGCCAGCGCCCGCTGGGAGACCTGGTCCTGGTCACGGGAATGACTCCGACCACCGCCGGCGAGGGCAAGACGACCACGGCGATCGGTCTGACCCAGGCCCTGCGACAGTCCGGCGCCAACGCGGCAGTAGCGCTGCGCGAACCTTCGATGGGGCCGGTGTTCGGGATCAAGGGCGGCGGCACCGGGGGCGGCAACTCACAGGTGCTCCCGGCAGACGACATCAACCTGCACTTCACCGGCGACCTGCATGCCGTGACCGCCGCCAACAACCTGTTGGCCGCGGCGATCGACAACTCCCTGTTCCACGGCAATGCACCGGGGCTCGACCCGCGTCGGATCACCTGGCGGCGTTGCATCGACATGAACGATCGAGCGCTGCGCGGCGCCGTGATCGGGATGGGCGGTACGACCGACGGCATTCCCCGAGAGGAAGGCTTCGACATCACGCCGGCATCGGAAGTGATGGCGATCCTTTCCGTCGCCAGCGACCTCGACGATCTGCACCGCCGCCTCGGCGATGTGATCGTCGGCTACACATCAGCAACCCCGATCCAGCCCATAACCTGCCGAGATCTGCAGGTCGACGGTGCGATGACCGTGCTGCTTAAGGACGCGATCCGGCCCAACCTCGTGCAGATGGGCGAGGGCGGCCCCGCCTTCGTCCACGGCGGTCCGTTCGCCAACATCGCGCTCGGCTGCAACTCCATTGCCGCGACCAGAGCCGCTATGGCCTGCGCCGACATCACCGTCACCGAAGCCGGCTTCGGCTCCGACCTGGGCGCAGAGAAATTCTTCAACGTCGTCTCGCGCATCGGCGGGTTCGAGCCGCAGGCGGCGGTCATCGTGGCCACGGCCCGCGCGATCAAACGCCACGGCGGCCGGCCCGCTCGGGAGCTTGAAGTCGAGGATCTGGCGGCGCTCGAGGCTGGTCTCCCGAACCTCGATGCGCACATCGACAATGTCCAGAATCACGGTGTGATTCCGGTCGTCGCGGTCAACCGCTTCCCCTCCGACACTCAGGCCGAACTGCAGTCGGTGCTCGCGCACTGCAAGCAGCGAGGCGTTCGCGCCGCAGTGGCCGATCCATACGGTGGCGGCGGCGAAGCGTGTCTGGATCTGGCAAGCCAGGTACAGGAGGCACTGGCCGGCGATCGGCCGAGCTTCGGCCGGCTCTACGAACCGAACGCACCGCTCACGGACAAGATCGAAACAGTCGCCCGCGAGGTGTATGGAGCAGGTTCGGTCACCTATCTGCGGCGCGCCGAACTGACGCTCCGCCGAGCGCGCCGCTTGGGGCAGCAGGACTGGCCGGTCTGCATCGCCAAGACGCAATACTCGCTATCGGACGATCCCGCGCTCCTCGGTCGGCCGACCGACCACGAGTTCACCGTGCGCGACGTACGACCGTCTGCTGGGGCGGGATTCGTCGTCATCATCTCCGGCGACATCATGACCATGCCCGGTCTTCCCAGGTCGCCGGCAGCGACCCAGTTCGATCACACGGCGCAGTCGCACACCGGTTGAGCCGCTGCGGACAGTCGGAACAGCAGGGACGATGCCCGAGTTTCGCAACACCTTCTCCGGCAATCCACTCGACCGCGAGGCAGCGAGGCGTCGCGACGAGGCATGGGTTTCAGGCCAGCAGGCTGAGGCCGAAACGGCATTCCTCCCCTTGCACAATCTCACCTTTCCGATGCGTCAGGTCGAGGGAGTAATGCGGCTGGCCTGGTCAACGCTGCCAGCAGGCGCCGACACGGAACGTCACCCGCCGCTGCTCCTGGGCACATCCGACGGCGCCGCGCGATTCGCGATCAACGCCGCGGCCGCGCCGGGACGGTTTGAACTCCCCGACGACGCCACCTACATGGACCTGCGCGCCGCCGCGCCGCTGCTCGACATGGATGATACCGGCATCGCTGCCCAGGCACGCGCCTTCCTCGACTGGCACGAGCGTCACCGCTTCTGCGCGGTCTGCGGCGCGAGTACAGCCGCCGCCCAGGGCGGCATCTTCCGCAAGTGCACTGCCTGTCCCGCCGAGCACTTTCCTCGCACGGACCCGGTCGTGATCACCGTCGTGATCGACAACGAACGCGATCGCTGTCTACTCGGCCGCCAGGCGTCGTGGCCCGCCGGAATGTTCTCCGCATTGGCAGGGTTCATCGATCACGGCGAGTCAATCGAGGATGCAGTCCGGCGCGAGGTGGCCGAAGAGTCGGGCATCGACGCCGTCAACGTGCGCTATCACTCCTCCCAGCCCTGGCCCTTCCCGTCGTCGTTGATGATCGGCTGCCACGCCGATGCCGGCAGCGCCGATATCGACTACGACGAATGGGAAATGGACGATGTGCGCTGGTTTACACGAGAAGAAATCCGGCACGCACTCTCGCTCCCCGCCGCCCAGTTGGGCGAACCGGGCTTGCCCGACGGAGCGCTCTCATTGCCGGGGCCAATGGCAATCGCGCATACCTTGATCTCCGCCTGGGCGAACGGTCGCGCCTGATCCCCCCCACCGATCCGCGCTGTACCCTCGGCCTTATGAAACATCTCAGAATCGCCCTCGCGGGCATCGCGGCACTCGTGCTGGCTGCGGCACTCCTCGTGGCCTGCACGTCGAGCGACGAGCAGTCCCAACAGGACCAGGTTCAGGAGTCCGGCAGCGCCAACGAAACGGCGCAATCCGACGAGCAATCTCAGCCCCAGCCGCAGCGGACGGAGCAACAAGACCAACAGTCGGTGGCGGTTTCCGACGAGGAACAGGATCACGAACAGCGAGACTCACAATCGCGACAGTCTGACGACGCTGGCGGAGCGGAGAGCGACGCGCCGCAGCAAGACCAAGAGGCGACCGTCGCGGCTGCCGATCAGCAACAGGACCAAGCCCAGGCTGAGCCCGCGCAGCAGGCTCAGGCGCAACAGGCGCAAGACCAACCCGCCCAACAGCAGGACGAGCAGCAGGCTGAGCAGCAGCCACAGGCCGACGACACCGCCGATCAACAGCAACAACAGCCTCAGTCGGAGGCTGAACAGGCCGACCAACCAGACGAACCCGCGCAGGATGAAGAGCAGAGTCAGCCGAGCGAAGCGGACCGTCTGCGCTTGCGCGCCGAAGAGATTAGCGCCCAGGCAACGGTCAGCGACCTCGTCGGGATTAACGCCTGGCTGAACGGCTCCGAGACGTCGGTCGCGCGCGAACTGGCCAAGGGCAATGTCGTCCTGATCGACTTCTGGACCTACACCTGCATCAACTGCATCCGCACGCTGCCGTACCTGCGCGAGTGGCACGAGAAGTACGCCGACAGCGGCCTCGTCATCGTCGGCGTGCACGCACCGGAGTTCGACTTCGAGCACGAAGCCGACAACGTCCTCGCGGCGATGGAACGCCTCGACGTGGGATGGCCAGTGGCGCAGGACAACGACTTCCGCACGTGGCGCGCGTTCGAGAACCGCTTCTGGCCGGCCAAGTACCTCTTCGGCGTCGACGGCCGCATCCACTACTCGCACTTCGGGGAGGGGCAGTACCTGGAGACCGAGGAGGAGATCCGCGCCGCCCTCGTCCAGGCGGGTCACGACCTGGCCGGCATCCCCCTCGGCAGCGCCGCCCCGCTGCGCGACCCGGATGCCGGCGCGCAGACCCGTGAGCTCTACGGCGGCTACGAGCGCAACTACCATGTGCGCGGCCTCTACGCCGCGCAGGACGAGTACTACGCAGGCCCCGACCTCGAGCTCGAGTACTTCGACATCGACACGGCGAAGACCCAGCGCGAGCACAACCGCTGGTACGTCCACGGCCTGTGGCGCAATGAGCGCGAGGCCATCGTCCATGCGCGCGAGACGTCGGACTTCGAGGACTACTTCGCGCTGCGCTTCGTCTCGCGGAGCGTCAACGTGGTGCTCAACCCGCCGCCCGGTGACCCCTTCACCGTCGTCATCGAGCTCGACGG
>JAJDTU010000009.1 GCA_022826965.1 Dehalococcoidia bacterium
TTGAAGGCATGGTGCTCTATGTCACCCTGGACAACGAGCACAGCTGCGGGGGCTGGTACAAGAACGGCACTATCGTTTGGGATTGGTACGAGTACGACGTTGCTGTTGGTGGGGACTTGCGCGGTCGCTTGCCCATTGAAGCCTATACGGAACAAGACGGGCGATTCACGATCGTGTTAACTGACGACTTTTGTCGCCGGTTCCTGGGAAGAGTCGTCGACGACGAGGAAAGGCCATTGGCCGGCGTCGAGGTTGCTATCCGCCCTTATAGGTCACGAAGTGGGCTCAGCTTCGACCAAGGACGAGCTATTGCGTGGACGGATCGTGACGGCAAGTTCGACGTCTTAGTGCCGACTAGCGGTAGCTATGTGGCGTGGGTGTCGCAATGGCGTCAGAAAGGCCCGGAATGGTCGCGATGTCTCGTGAAGTCCGGGGAGATTGCGATAGGAGAGGGTACCCCGGGCGAGCTGCTTGTCGTCGTTCCACAGTGCAGGGTCTGGCAATCGGTACCTTGAGGCACTGGGACGGAGAAACGGAGGCCGACGCGCGGATATCTGGTAGCGTGCCTTGCTTCAGGATCGATGATATGAGAGGGATCACGCCTCTCGTCTTCCGATCCGGCTGTATCTGGGGTGAACGACGCAATCGGAATGGCTGCAGGGAGCGGGACCGTGCGTGGAGCGGGGACTGGAAAGCCGCCGTTGGAAGTTAGTCGAGACGGGCGTAGGCGAGTTCCCTGAGTTCATCCATATCTGGGAAGCGGCCCATGGCGGCTTTGCTGAAGACGTGGTCTCCGTTGACCTTCCACTCGAAAAGGCCCTTGGTGTCGGGGATGAGCTTTACGTCGGAGACAAGATGCTGGATATCGGTCATGAGTTCGCAAAGCATCCAGGTGGTGCGGCGCCAGTAACCGCAGCCGGCGCAGTAGACCACTTCGATGGCGATCTGGCACTGGTCCATTGGCGGACCCTCGCCCTACCCTGTTCAAGCCAGGGGCGGGCAGATGCGGCCGGCTAAGTACCGGGCCACGGCGAGACCTGGCTCATCTCGGCGCTGCACGATTCGCTGCGCATCACCGATCGACGCCGTCTTCGTCTCGACTAGCTGCTCTGTCCGGGACGGCGTCATGCTTGTCAAGCGAGCCAAGCAGGCGATTGTCGAGGCTGACGAACACGTGATCCGCGGCCTTCGCGACTACTGGCGCCATGTCCGCGAAAAAGATCGATCTCTCCCAGCCGATTCGCTGGCTACGGCAAACCTGAACAACCCTGAGCCGACCCTAGTCGAGAAGCGCCGAAGCCGTTCAATCCGCAATCACCTGGTGTAATCCGTCAGGTCTCGAACAGCGTCGTAGGCTTCCCGATCAAGACGGTGATTCCACACCCGCGGCTTCAGCTTTTGACCAAGTTCTCTCGCCCAATGTCCCTTGATCCACCAACATGCCGTCTCCACAATCACGCCCAACTCTCTGGCTTTATCAAGCGCTGAGAAGAAGTCCGTATCAGTTGAGAAGATCACGCCTACCTCGAACTCGCCCTTATGTGCGCCATCCACGAAATCGACCGCCAGGTTGACGTCAACACCCTTTTCCCGAAGCCCGCTGATGTTGCCATCGCGATCAAATGACGGTTTCAGTGTGTGGGGCCGGACCTCCACTAGCGGATCCCGCAGCCATGCTTCCATCTGCGAACGGGCCGCGCGACGGGCCGTCGGGAGTTGGGCATGTGAGGGCACCCCGCGGTACACACGAACGTGCTCCAGCTTCCGCTCGGACTGGCTCAGCTTCGAGTTGTTGGCGATGAGTTCACCCACTTCTCGCGGCCAGATCTGGCCGTGCCAACGCCAATCTCTTCGCGAATATCCGAATGCCTCCCGCGCGCCCTGATAGACGTTCTGGTAATCGATGAACACCACAACTCGCTGAACCATGGCCTCAATCTAACGAACAAGCGGAGCTACGGACAAGCCGAAGAAACGAAAAACCCCGCCAGAGGACGCAAGCGCCGTCGGCGGGGAGCATTAGCGAGTCTCTCGACCCGCAAGCTCATGTTGCCACACTCGGGCACGGTAGTCAACATGAAGCTCCATAAGCTCTCTGTAAACTCCTGGCGACACCTCCCTCAGCCGTACGCAGCACCTCCTCCCTCCCACTCGCCTCACAGCCGGCACGAAAAACGGGCGTCCTCTCCCCCGCATTCCTAGTCCTCACGCAAATGACGCCCCAATATCGGCGGAGGCGGCCTTCCACGATCCGGCGGACCGAGCAATCGATACCATCTTGCCAGCACCAAACCGCACAAGATCCCAAACCCGACTCCCATCAGCACCAGCCAATAGATGTGCGCCGCTCCCCAAGGCCACCACCACTCGGCAGCTCCCCATACCGCCACAATGATGAGGACCAACAACCACGCACCAAAGCCCCAATGTCTCGTCAACACTTGCCAACCAACAGATAACACTGTCCTAAAGCGTTCACCGTACGGCCGACGATTAGCAAAAATGAGCCAACCCACGCCAGTGACTATACCAAGCGACACGGCAATCGCTATTGCCTCCAGCATCAACCACTCGAATGCCTTCCCCGCATCATTAAACGGACTGACATCATCAATCGCATCGTCAATGTACTCTTCACTGACTGCTTCGTCTACATCTGGAACCAGCAAAACATCATGCCAGCTCCCGTACACCAACGGTTCCTCGCCCTGGCCGTCTCCGTCCTAGACCACCCAAACATCCAACCTATACTCCTGACCTTGCCTCATGCTACGACCGTTGCTAAACACACCAAACCGCAATACTACCTCCACTGAACACCCTGGCGCCAACTTAGGCAACCCCATCCCCGATGACCACGCATCATTACTCTCCATATCATCCTCTTCAGCAACAATAGCATCGCTGGCACAACCCAACACACCATTTCCCCAGTCAGGCATCCCACCCGATTTCATGTTCCTATGCACGACAGGCTCTCTACTCAACAACACAGATCCGTCAGGCGGTAAAGCAACTAACCCCAAATCCTGAACCTCATTCCGACTCTCATTCGTCACAAAAAATGCAATAGGTCAATACATCGCCCACCGCACCAAGTGCACCTGATCGACGCCCATCAACACGTATTTCTTCTGGCCAATGCGCACGGGATTCTGAACCATCCCAATCACACTCTCCCACATACACTCCTGGTCCACCCGAAGCGAGCGGAAAGTCATTGATGTCAAACGCGCGAACAGCAGCCCGGAAGCTCAGTTTGGTCGAGGAACACTCTTGATAACCCACACCTCCGAGACTCTCCACAACCCGGTTGCCGCCTGCTATGACTTCTAAGGCTCCCCGCTGTAACACGCTTGTCCCACTGACAGTTACACGAAGTGGAATGCGCGGCACCGAAAGTTGTACCTGTTTAACCGTACTGCCACCATCTGCTTCACGGACTAATGCGGTTATCGAGACCAATTGGCCGCCGTGCCACTTTGCCACAGGGAAAGCCGTGAACCGATAGTGAGACTGGAAGCCCGCCCGCGTCGATGGTATCAACAGGCCCTCATGTAGCTCATGTAGCAACAGGCCCTCATTCAGCCAACCATCAGGAACAAATGCCGCTCCCGATCCCAGCCGGCACCAACCTCCGTCACCACTGAGTACCTGCAATGAGCCGCTGTTGTATCCGTAACGCATTACAGCTGGCAAGGTCACGTGAAGACGGCTACCCAGAGTAGGCTCGGCATTGGTGTGATCGAGTACGACGTTGATGATGTACGGGCCTTCGGCATGAGCTCTCAACGAGTCGACCCACATGTTCATTTCCATGCTGGCCTCCGCCTCTGAAAGTGTGACCAAGACGGAGCTGCAGTGCACTTCAGGTTCGTTGCTCACGCCTACGACTGTCGTCACACAAAACTCCGGTTCTACTTGCACTCCCTCGGTGATTCCGTCACGGACCACAGCATCGAACGCCAAAGTTAAGGTCTCACCCGGGGGCAATGGTCCGAAGAAGCTTATGACTGTGCCTAGTGCCACATCATCTGAGGGTGCCAGGCGTTCAGAGAACGTACCTCTATAGCCGGACGTGTCGGAGAACAGCCATCTGCTGGTCCCCTGCCGGACGTCCAGCCACTCTACATTGTTCCTGGCATCCTGATTGAAATGAAGATCAATGCGCCGAAGGGCACCGGAACTGTGATTGTGGAAGGATGCTGCAACGACTATCATGTTCCCAGGGGTGGGTGTACGGTCGCTGACCTCTAGGTCAGATATGGCAGCACGCCGAAGGAAAGCAAGTTCCGGCGGTTGGACCACGATTTCGCTCTCCAACTCGCAATGGATACTCGGTCCGCTGTCCCTTTCTTGTTGAGAACGGATGGTGACCGTGAGCGTTATTGTTTGTCCAATGGTAGTGTGTTGTGTTGTCTTCCAAGTAACAAGAGCGTGTCGGTAGTGTCCGGAGTTAACGGTTTCTAAGTTCTGGGTCCCATATCCTGGCGAGAGAATCGACGGACCAGCAATCAAGGTCGCATGTTCGGGTTCCCACTCATAGTTAACCCAAAGGTCTCGAAAATCAGAACTGGTTTGGTTACTTACCTCTAGCATGAAGGAAAAGTTGCGACCAGGGAGGGTGGTCTTTGGTGACTGTGGGGCAATTGCGAACGTGAAATGGGAACATGCGATGTCAGTTGCGGCTGTTGTGGAAGGGGAGCCGTTGGTCGTGCCGCCCTCAGGGAACAGGGAAGACGGTGGATACTGTACGTACTTGTCGACTGGTCCAGTGACGGCCCCATCGGCCGGTCGCTGTTTGGTGACTGGAGAGTCTGTAGGGCCAAATCCGTGTTCAGCTGCGACGGCGCCGACACTCGAGGTTGGATGAAGTCCCGCAGCTTTGTGTGATGCGTCAACGGAGTCGATTCTTGCGAGGCAGATTGCAGTGAGGACGAGCACTGCCATGAGAACATGCGCAGTTATGGGGCGAACTCGTGTCATCGCAAGTCCTCCGGAGGGCCTTCAGGCTGTGTGATTCGAAGCCAATCACCTTGGCCTTGATGTCAGCGTTCGTCGAGTCCGACGAGCAGAGTATCAGGCCATGGCAAGGTCCCACTCGCTTGCTGTCCTGAGTTGGGCGCGCAGTTGAGATAGTCGGCGACGTTGTGACGATTCTGCTCGGCGGTCTCGTGGCAGACGAAGGGATGCTGAATCTGGTTCCAGCCAGCGACCCATCGCTCGGCGGCTGACGTGAGCTCGGCCGCGCTACGACGGGTACCGCGCCGGAGCCACTTCGTGGTCAGTTCCGCGAACCAACGCTCCAGCAGAACGATTCAGGAGTTGCAGGTCGGGCTGAACTGGAACCTGAAGTGGGTAAGTCGCTAGAGCCAGCGTTGAATCGCCGCGGTGCGGTGGGAGGAGACGCTTTCCAAGACGACGTGCACGACCAGGACGTCGGGCACAGTCTGGTCAACCAGGTCGAGACAGGGCTGAATCTCACGAGCCCGGCGTCTGGAGACCAGCTCGGCGTTCACATGCCGGGAGGCGACCGCGCGTCAAGTGCGGACCAGCTGCTGGATCTGGTTCATCTCGTCGACACACAAAAAGATCGCCGCCTCGGGTGGATTGAGACAGGGGCCGGTGACATCGGCGACTTGTCGATGGAGTGTGGAGCGGGTGAAAGCCGAAACTGCTGGACCAGGTACGGATTGAGGTCGAAGGCGCGCCAATACCTCGAGACACTGGGCTGCAGCGGTTTCGTGGCCTGGACGGCGTCGTTCGCGGGGACGGGACCGATGATGCTGAGTCGCTCTATTTCCTCGATTGATGGGCGGACGATCAACGTGGTGTGGATGCTCTGTCCCGGCGGCGAAACTCAGATCCGGCCCTCGGTACTGCGTCCAGCGGTCTGTTCGTCGGCGACGACGACGGCACCAGGCGGCGCGCCGTCTTCTGCGAGGCGGCGGGCGTTGTCCATGGTGGACGTGGTCTGGACGAAGTAGTGGACGTCGTGGCCGAACTAGGTGGTCGTGAGGAGAGAACGCACCTAGTCGATGTTGAGGCGTTGATCCTGCGGGAGGAGGTCGTGGTGGGACATGCGGCGAGGCTAGTGAGTTAAGCGGGACGGCGCCTAGCTGGGCGGCTCGGGGTCGTCGTGGTTCAACCGGGCGACGTTTGGTGTCAGCGGCTAGGAGGCGCCCGCCTTCACTGCGCTGCGTCGTCGGTACTTGGGCGAAAGCTGACTATGTCCCAAGTTGGATCACCTTCTTTCCCGCCTCAGAGGCTGGCACGGACTGGCATCTACTGCACCAGTGCAGGCGGTAAACTTCGTGGTTTCTGCTGTAAAGTGGGCTGTATCAGTAGAGCATGGCGGATGGCCAGTCTAGGCGAGACAATCGGTCATTAGTGCGTGGCTCGAGTTCGATGTAAGCCGATTGAAGAGATCGATCACTGAATGACGTGCGTGCTAGACCAAGCATGGTGGTTCTCGTCTTGGTGCCAGTGAAATCCAAACTCACAATCCAACAGCCCAGCCGCAATCGGGGTAGCTGTGGCTACGGTCACGTTCTTCGGAGACCTTCAGCACTCCGCCTACACACGCAAGGACTCCGCCTCCGGCTGCGATACCGATAACCAACTCAAGAATCAAATCAGTGGGAATCAATCCTGTGATTGCTAGAGCACCACCGGTGAGAGCACCCAAGACTGCACCAGTGGTTGCACCAGCGCAAAAGAATGTGGCACAGGTCAGAATCGCTTGCAAGAAACCCGCAAGCACTTGCTGGATCTTCCAACCAACGAAAGCGACCACTACCGAGGAAGCCACACACAAGATGGCTCGGGTCCAGTCTTCTTTGACGGCAAGGACAGCCTCTACAGTGCCGCAGTCGAACGCTCTCTGATGGATCTCATTGAGCAAGAGAACGGCGATCGCAGCACAGAGCAGTGCCAAGAACTGGGCTGGACCATGCATTCGCTCGAAGATGTGGCTATCCATGTCAACTCCAGACTTGCCGCGCGTGTATGCCAAGTGTGCAGCACATCAGATGTCGGAGATTAACAGGCGGTAAACGGGGCGTCTGTTTGAATGGCTTGATGCTTGCGCAAGGCTGGCACAGAGACGGGCCAAAGCCGCAAACGCAGCACTCCTCCTTGCTTCGCAGCCGTCACCTCGCGGACGGAGTCTTCGACGATGGTGAGGATTTCGTTGACTTCTTCCTCGGTGGCGACGAGGGGCGGGGCGAGGAGGTAGCCGTCGTTTCGGACTCGGCTGATCAGGCCTCGGGATTAACAGGCTTTGAGGAGCTTGGCTCCCATCTCGTCCTCGGCGAGGAAGGCTTCGTCGGTCTCGGGGTCCTTGAGAACGTCGAAGCCGCACATGAAGCCGAGACCTCGGACGTTGCCGATGTGCGGATTCTCCTTCAGGCGCTGGAGGCCGGAGAGGAGCTGATCACCGCGGGCGGCGGCGTTTGCGACCAGGTTCTCGTCCTCGAAGATCTGCAGGTTGCGCAGGCCGACCGCGGCTCCACTGGCGTGGCCGGAGTTGGTGTAGGCGTGCATGAATGTGGCGGGACCGTCGGTGATGGTCTCGTGGACTTCCTTCGACCATATGGCGGCGCCCATCGGCACGTAACCGGACGTGATCGACCCCGCGCCCACGTATCTGAGCGGAGATTGGGCTGAGGCGGCGTCGATTCACGTCATTGGCAGCGCTGTCCCAGCCAGGGCGCCGAGTGCCAAGATTCGAGAAACTTAGTCATGGGTCGGCACTTTCGCTACGTCCATGGCTTGACTCATCTCTCGTGGCTAGCCGTGACGGAGGGGTAGAGGTAATCGATCGGATCAATCGTGCCTGTGTCGTCGGCACCGTTAGAGGAGTCGCACGGATCAGTCCCCGGCTCTGCGACTTCGACATGGACGTGAGCACCGAACTCCAGCCGGTTCCCCCGGCCCAGGCCGGAAGTGATGCCGAGCTGGTCATACAGAGCGATCTGCTGGCCGGAGTACAGGTCGCTGTCGACTTCGCCGTGCAGGTATCTGGTGATGTATCCGTCGTCGCTCTTGACGGCGATCAGGCCGTAGTCGCTGCCGAGACAAGCGATCTCTCCCGCTGTCAGTGAGTGAAACGCGTGACGGCGATGGCCACCGCTCTCGCGGTAGGAGTCCCAGCCCGAATGACCACCGATGTAACCGGGAAGCGCGGGATGTTCACCCTCGCCGCAGAAGTTGGTGTAATGTTCATCGCTGGCGCGAGGGTGAGAGCCGACCGGGCAGGCTTGGTAGTCGTTGTAGGTGAACACCAGATCTGCGCCGTACTGGTAGAGCATCTCCGCGAGGAGCGCTTGCTTTTCTAAGCGAGTGACCTGGGCGTCCGGCGATGCGGCTTCCGGCTCGGTTGATTCGGCCTCGTCTACGCTCGAGGTACCCGTGAAGTCGTCAACATCAAAATCAGTGCTACTTGCAGTCGTTACAGGTCGGGGAATTGGCGACACAGAGCTACGCAGCCAGCGATTGTGGTCAGGCCCTTCCGAAGGGAAGAATCGCGCCCTCGGCAGGATATCCTCGTGCCCCTCGACCCGGAATCCGAACTCGACTCGGCCGTCGTCCGCTCTACGGGCAATGATCTGACCGAGGTAACCGTCCTCGAGCTCAAGCTCCGCGCTCTCTAGCCATCGCCCGTGGTTAGGACCAGTGGCAGGGAAGAAACGCCTTTGCGGGAGGGCGTTCTTCTGATCGACTCGCATTCCGAACTCGATGCGGCCGTCGTCCGCACGGCGCGCAATGATACGAGCTTCGACAACTTCGTCGTCGGCTTGATACCAATTGATGCCCGCTGTCTCACCCGCCTCATCCAGTCCTTCGGCCTGCCCTGCCAACAGCCACAGTCCCAAACCAGACACGGCAAGCAGCATGACCGCAAGAAAAATCCTACTCCCCAAGATCTGCACATAGATGCTAGTCATATGGCTCTCCTGGTTTGCTCACGGTTCGCGGCCGCAGGGAAAGGTATAGATGATTTCGATGTCGCTCAAGGTGAGATTCAGGCGAATCTACAGGGCAGCCGTCACCTGGCGGACGGAGTCTTCGACGATGGTGAGGATCTCGTCGACCTCTGCCTCGCTGGCGACCAGGGGCGGCGCGAGGAGGTAGCCGTCGTTACGGACTCGGCTGATCAGGCCTCGGCTCGGGCAGGCTTTGAGGAGTTTGGCGCCCATGGCGTCGGCGGCGGGGAAGGCTTCGTCGGTCTCGGGGTCCTTGAGGATGTCGAAGCCGCACATGAAGCCGAGACCTCGGACGTTGCCGATGTGCGGGTTTTCGGTCAGGCGCTGGAGGCCGGAGAGGAGTTGGTCGCCTCGGGCGGCGGCGTTCTCGACCAGGTTCTCGTCCTCGAAGATCTGCAGGTTGCGCAGGCCGACGGCGGCGCCGGTTGCGTGGCCGGAGTTGGTGTAGGCATGCATGAACTTGCCCGGGCCGTCGGTGATCGTCTCGTGGACTTCCTTCGACCAGACCGCGGCGCCCATCGACACGTAGCCGGAAGTGATCGCCTTGGCGATCGACATCATGTCGAGCTGGACGTCGAAGTGCTCAAGCGCAAACCACTTGCCGGTGCGACCGAAGCCGGTGATGACTTCATCCACGACGAGCAGCACCTCGTAGCGGTCGCAGACCTCACGCAGGCGGGGGAAATAATCGTCGGGCGGCGGGTAGACGCCGCCCGCTCCCTGGACCGGTTCGGCAATCACAGCGGCGACCGAGTCCGGACCTTCCTGCTCGATCGTGGCGACGATGTTGTCAATCATCAGGTTGCCGCTGTCGATCCGGCCTCCGCCGGTTGGCGTGACGTTGGGCGTGGTGGCGTTGATGATGTCGGGCACCGGTCGGCCAAACTGGGGCTTGAAGACTTGCATCCCGGTGGCGGCGGTCATGGCGACGGTGTTGCCGTGGTAGGCCTCGACGCCGGTGATGATCTCCTGCCTTTCTCGGTGGACCTGAGTTCGACGACGGCCATCTGAGGTACGGGTGTCTTTGAACAGTCGAGACCTCAACGCCCATGACTGGGACGCCCGATCCCTCAGGCGTCGCTTCCTCCTCGGATCAACTGTCGAATGGATTCAGATCTGCGTCCAAGAGAATCGACCGGGGAGCTAAACATCCAAACTGAACCGCAACTCGAAGGTTCTTGATTTTGTCCAGTTTGGTGGGCCGGGCTGGATTCGAACCAGCGACCGAGCGGTTATGAGCCGCCTGCTCTGACCCCTGAGCTACCGGCCCGGTGCGGCTTCGCCAGTGTATCGGGCTCCTCCGATACTCTCCGACCATGAGCTGGCGACTCGGATTTGCCACCGCGATCAGCCTGGCCGCCCTGATCGTTCTCGCCTGCGGGCCGAGTGGCAACTCCTCGATAGAGTCGGGCAGCGGCACCGAAGTGATTCCGCCGGCGACCGAGCGCCCGGCTGGTCTCGACGGGTTCCTGCGACTGCCGGATAGCGTCGAACCCATCGCGTTTGCCTGGTCGGAGGTCACGGTTCGACGTGCGACAGGCGACCTCCGTGTCGGCGTGCTCGTCGCCGACAGCGGCACTCGGCGCACTCGCGGGCTGATGTACTGGTCGGGTCTGCCACCGCGGGCTGGAATGCTCTTCGTCTGGGAGGACCGACAGCCGCGGTCGCTCGGGTTCTGGAATCGCAACGTCCCAATGGACCTCCATGTCGCCTGGCTGGATGAGGACGGGACGGTCCTGGGATTCTCAACGTTGATCGCGTTCGACGAGCAGATCAAGCGGCCGCCCGGCGAGTACTACCACGTCCTTGAGATGCCGCGTGGTCGATTCGAGGAGCTCGGCATCGGTGTCGGCGACCGGGTAGTAATCCCTCAGACGCTGCTCCCGCGCTGAGTGTTTAACCTGTGACGTGTGGCCTCACTGCGCCGCGCGCGTCGTGGTATCGTGCCGAGAAATACAGGCCGCATCCGCATTCGTACGCGGCCGCGAGCAGAACGGAACGCAACATGAAGCGAATCATTGGCGTCGGTGCATTGCTGGCCGTTTTGGCGGCAGTCGCGAGGGTCGTCATGGGTCGACGACGCGACGAGGAGGACGAGGCGTAACTCCGAGATTCGTTCTCGCCCTCGATCAGGGGACATCCTCCAGCCGCGCGCTCGTCATCGACCAGCGCGGTCGCGTCATCGCTCGCGCACAACGCGGCCTCGCATCGCGCTTTCCAGAGCCCGGCTGGGTCGAGCAATCTCCACTAGACATCTGGCGTACACAGTTGGCCGCGGCTCGAGAGGCCGTGCGTCAGGCAGGCGTTGACCAAATCCGAGCGGTCGCGCTGACGAATCAACGAGAGACCGCCCTCCTCTGGCATCGCGAAGGCCTGGAGCCGGTCGGCCCGGCAATCGTTTGGCAATGTCGGCGGACCACGGAGACCGCCGCAGCGCTTGAGCGAGCTCACGGAGATCAGATCCGCCATCGCTCCGGTCTCACGCCCGACGCGTACTTCTCGGGCCCGAAGATCTCCTGGCTGCTTGACCACGCACCCGGGGCACGGAAACTTGCCGAGACCGGCGAGCTGGTTTGCGGAACCGTCGATTCCTGGCTGCTGGCCAATCTCACCGGCGGCAAGATCCATGCAACCGACACGACCAACGCCTCCCGCACGATGCTGTGGAATCTGCGAACAGGCAGATGGGACGAGCAGCTCTGCGACTGGCAGTCGGTTCCGAGCTCGCTGTTGGCAGACGTCTGTCCCAGCGGCCACGAATTCGGATTGACTGATCCCTCCTGTTTCGACAGTCCGTTGCCGATCCTGGCGGTAGCCGGTGACCAGCAGGCATCTCTCTTCGGTCACGGGATCACCGCGCCGGGCGCGGCCAAATGCACATACGGGACCGGCGCCTTTGTGCTGTCGCATGCAGGAGACTCTTCGCTGTCAGTCGGCGCTCCCGACGGTCTGCTGCTCACCGCTGCCGCAGACGGCGGTGTGGCGTTCGAGGGAGGGGTCTTCACGGCCGGTTCCGTCGTGCAGTGGCTGCGCGATGACCTCGGTTTGGCGGCGTCCGCACCGGAGATCTCCTCGCTGGCGGCATCGGCCGGAAGCTCCGGTGGCATATCGTTCGTGCCGGCGCTGGCAGGTCTGGGATCGCCTCACTGGGATGCGGACGCTCGGGGCGCGATGCTCGGGATTACCAGGGGCACGACGAAGGCGCAGATCGCGCGGGCCGCGCTGGAATCTGTGGCGTTTCGCGTACGCGAGATCGTGGAGGCGATGGAGTCAGCCGGGACAGTCATCTCGGAGTTGCGCGCCGACGGCGGTATGACGTCCAGCGACGTGCTGATGCAGATCCAGGCGAACGCGTTGCAGCGTCCGGTCGTACGGCGATCGATCCAGGAGACGACCGCGCTCGGCGCAGCCCGATTGGCAATGGAGACGGCAGGCGTACCGCCGGATTTCGAGATGGGCGAGCATCGGTTCTTGCCGGAAGGCGAGCTCGAGTCTGAGTTCGCGCGATGGACACGAGCTCGGCAGGCGGTGCAGTCGATGGGCCGGAACTGAATACACTCGAATCGATATGGCCACGGCAAACTACGACGTCATCATCATCGGCGGTGGCATCAACGGCGCCGCGACGGCCGCCGCGGTCGCGGCGCGCGGCTATCGCACACTGGTCCTCGAGCAAGACGATTTCGCCTCCGGCACGACATCAGCGTCGACCAAACTGATCCACGGCGGGTTGCGTTACCTGGAAACCGGCGATGCCCGGTTGGTGCACGAGTCGTTGCAGTCGCGGGAGCGGTTGCTGCGCGAACGTCCGCATCTCGTGCGGCCGATGGAGTTCATCCTGCCGGTTTACGACGGCGACCCTCGCCCGCCTTGGTACATCCGGACGGGTCTGGCGCTCTACGATTTACTCTCACCGCGCAAGGTGTCGCCCTGGCACTCCTCATTCTCCGAGCGCGAACTTCAACGCTTCGAACCGTCGATCTCGACGGATCACCTGAGAGCCGCATATCTCTACCACGATGCACAGGTCTGGTCGCCCGAGCGTCTCACACTGGAGTACCTGGCCCAGGCCCGTGCCTCCGGCGCCGATTTGCGCAATCACGCCGCCGTCGACTACATCATCGTCGACGGTGGCAGAGCACGCGGCGTGGACTTCCATGACGTCCTCACGGGTCGCCGGTCGACGGCCTCGGGTCGGTTGATCGTCAATGCAGCCGGCCCCTGGGTTGACGCCGTGCTCGACGCCACGGGGCGAGAGATGCGCCGGCGAATCGGCGGTACGCGAGGGTCCCACCTGGTCGTCAATCTGGAAGGTCGGGGTCCGAGGCACGCCGTACTGGCCAGCGCGCGCTCCGACGGCCGGCCAATGTTCGTCACGCCCTGGCTAGGCCACCACATCATTGGCACAACCGACGTGCGCGACGACGAAGAACCTTCCGACGTCCGCGCGGCGGGCTGGGAGATTGACTATCTGATCGCCGAAGCAGCGCGAGTCCTGCCGGGCCTGGGAATCGAGCATCGCAATGTGCTCTACGCCTACTCGGGCGTGCGGCCGCTGGCACGGGCGGGTGAAGGCGTGTTCGAGGGCGCGATCTCAAGACGCTCAATCCTCGTGGATCATGCCTCTGAACGCGTCGAACGACTCGTCTCCATCGTCGGCGGCAAGCTGACGACCGCCGAAGAACTGGGACGCAAAGTCGCCGCCGCGATCTCCCAGCAGATCGGACGTCCGCGCGCTCGAGGCATCGCGGCGCTGCCCGAGACGCCAACCAGTCGCGCCGTCTTCCTGCCTCCTGAGACGCAGGAACATCTGCGCATGGTCTATGGTCCGAGGGTCCCGGAGGTCGCGGCATACGCGGCCAACGACTCCTCGCTCGCTCAAGCAATCTCACCGCTTCATCGCGACATCGGCGCCCAGGTGGCGTATGCCGTTGAACACGAAGGCGCTCGCACGGTCGCCGATGTGCTTCTACGGCGCACGGCCGTCGGATTGACCGGGGACATGGGTCGAGGCGCAGCCGCGCCAACGGCAGACATCATGGCAAAGCGGCTGGGTTGGTCCGAGGACCTACGCGATCAGTCTGTCCGCGATTATTTCGCCGAGTTGCATCGCAGGTTTGTAATCATCGATAGCGAGATTGGAATCCCCGCGGCCGAGCGTATGCCGGATGAAGACCTCGCCGAGGGTGGCGCCCGGTAGCCGATCACGCGCGCCAGCGGTTGAGTCGTAGCGCGTTCGTCAGCACCGAAATCGAACTGGCCACCATCGCGAGAGCAGCCGCGATCGGTTCGAACTGGCCGCGATCTCCGAACAACCAGACCAGACCGCCGGGGACGCCTCCGACTGCGTCGAATATCGGCACGGCCAGGCCGGCTGCGAGCGGGATCAGCAGGATGTTGTAGCCGAATGCAAAGGCGAGATTCTGGCGAATCACGCGGCGGGTAGCTCTCGCCAGCAACACGGCTTCGGCCGCGCGCCGCGGATTGGATTGCATCAGCGCGACCTGGGCCGTTTCGAGCGCAATGTCGGAGCCGCTCCGCATCGCCAGCCCGAGGTCTGCCTGGGCCAGCGCCGGCGCGTCGTTGATGCCATCCCCGACCATCGCTACTCGCCGTTGCTCCGATTGCAGTCTCGAGATGACCTCCGCTTTGTCGGTCGGCAGCACGCGAGCGTGCAAACGCTCAATGCCCATCGCCCGGCCGATCGCTTCCGCGGCCGGCTCAGTATCGCCGCTGATCAGCGCCTGTTCGAACTCTCGGCGATGCAGCAGCTCGACCGCCTCGCGAGCGCTGTTCTTTGGCTGATCCGTAAGCCGAACGACGCCGAGCAACTCGCCGTCGCGAGCGACGTACACGGGAGTTGCAGCGCCCTCATTCTCGTTCACGGGCACGGACAGCTCCCTCATCAAGCGCAGACTGCCGACGGCAATCTCTCGGCCATCCACGCCCGCAGTCGCCCCACTGCCTGGTCGTGCCCGGAAGTTGGTGACTTCGGCGAGGTCTATCCCGCGCTCTTCGGCATGGGCCACGATCGCTTCCCCAAGTGGATGCTCCGAGTGACGTTCCACCGATGCGGCCAGTCTGATCAGTTCCGCCTCCGACACTGCGTTCGCCTCAATCGAATCAACGTCGTGACGACCCGTTGTCAGGGTGCCCGTCTTGTCCCAGGCGACCGTGTCAATGCGGCCGGCGGCTTCCAGCGCTTCAGCGTCTCGGAAGAGGATGCCCAGTCGGGCGGCGCGGCCCGAGCCCGCCGCGATCGCGGCAGGCGTCGCCAACCCCAGGGCGCAGGGGCAGGCGACGACCAAGACCGCGACGGAACTGAGCACCGCGGATGTCCAACTCGCACCGTCGCCGAATACCGCCCAGGCGATGAAGGTGACAATCGCGATCAACACGACGATCGGGACAAAGACACCGGCGATCCGGTCTGCGAGACGCTGAACAGGCGCTTTCGATGCCTGCGCCCGCTCGACCGTCTGCGTGATTCGAGCCAGCGTCGTCTCCGAACCGACCTGGGTAGCGCGGTACGTAAAGGCGCCATCGAGATTGAGCGTCCCCGCGAATACATCGTCTCCGACGGACTTGCCGACCGGCACGCTCTCGCCGGTCAACATCGATTCATCGACCGAGCTGTCACCGGCGGCGACCACACCATCGACGGGAATCTGCTCGCCGGGCCGCACCCGCACGCTGCCACCGATGGCAACATCGGAGGCGGGAATGTCACGCTCGAGCCCGTTCTCTACGACGCGAGCCGTCTGTGGAGCGAGTTCGAGCAGTCGCGTTAGAGCCGCCGCGGCGCGCAACCGGACCCTGGCCTCCAGGGCCCGACCGAGGCTGACGAAGCCGACGATGATCAGCGCCGTGTCGAAGAACACATCGCGCGACGCGTCCGCACCTTCCAGCACGCTTGGGGCGAGTGCCGAGACTGCGCTGTAAGCCCAGGCGGCGGCCACACCGAGGACGATCAGGGTGTCCATGTCCGTGGACCGGCGCGAAGCCGCAAGCGCCGCCCGCCGAACCATCGGCCACAGACCCCAGGCCAGGGTGGGCGTTGCGACGGCGAAGAAGATCGGGAAGATGAGGTCTTGATTCCAACCAAGCTCGGCCCAGCGATTCGCCTGCATCGCAAAGAAGATCCCCCAGCCGGAGACCAGCGCCGGCAACGCTCGGCTGAGTTGTCGACGGATGTCCACGGAGTCGGCTGCGGTCTCCTCAGTCCCCTCGTCGACCAGCTCATACCCCGCGCCGCTAATGGCGGCGGTGACGCCAGCGTCGTCCAATACGCCGTCGAGCTCGATGATCGCGCGTCCGGCAATGAAGTCCGCAGATGCCTCGGAGACGCCGTCAACCTTGACCAGCGCACGCTCCACACGGCGCACGCAGGCGGCGCAATGCATGCCGTCGATTCGCAGGGTTTGGGTCTGAGGTTCGGCCGCCGTCGTCATGACCCTCAGCATATGTGTCTCGGGTTGGCGATAGTCTGAGGCCATGCCACGCGTGATGCTGCTGATTCCGACCGCTTCCTACCGCGCCCCCGATTTTATGTCGGCAGCCGACAAGCTGGGGCTTGATGTGGTGGTCGCTTCGGACGTCGATCAGCCGTTGGCCGACATGTATCCGGGACGCTGGCTGACCCTGCCCTATCACGACATCGAACGAGGGGCTCAGGCTGTTGCGCGCTACGCCGACCGCTTCCCGCTCGACGCAGTGGTGGCGGTCGACGATCCCGGCACGATCCTGGCGGCGCATGCCAGCTCCGAGCTCCAGCTCTCCGGCAATAGCCCTGAATCCGTCGTCGGGACGCGGGACAAGTCCGAACTGCGACGAGCGCTTGATGCAAACGGGGTTCGATCGCCCGGATGGCAGGTCTGTCGATTTGCCGACGAACCGCCGATTGATGCGCTGGACTTCCCCGTCGTCGTCAAGCCGCTCGGTCTCAACGGCTCGCGGGGAGTGATGCGCGCAAACGACGAAGCATCGTTCCGCAACGCGATCGCCCGACTGCAGCGTCTGCTTGGAACCAGAGCGGCAGCCGAGGAGTGCGGGGAACTCGCCGATCGGTACCTCGTCGAGGGATTCATCCCAGGAGTCGAAGTGGCGGTCGAAGGCCTCTTGACAGATGGCGAATTGCACACGCTGGCAGTGTTCGACAAACCGGATCCTCTCGATGGGCCATTCTTCGAGGAGACAATCTACGTCACGCCCTCCCGGTTGCCCGAGGAGCAGATTCAGGAAGTCGTCCAGACCGCGCGGCGTTCGGCAGAAGCGCTCGGCCTCCACGACGGACCGTTACACGCAGAGTTGCGGCTTAACGAAGACGGCGCCTGGCCCGTCGATGTCGCAGCCCGGACGATTGGCGGCCTGTGCGCCCGAACCCTGCGCTTCGGTGCCGGGATGTCGCTCGAGGAAATCGTCTTACGGCACGCGATCAATGCGCCGCTCGAGACGCTGAATCGCGAGACACGCGCCGCCGGCGTGATGATGATGCCAATCGTCGGTCGGGGCAGAATCAAGGCAATTCTCGGCCTGGACGAGGCTGCTGCCGTGCCACTCGTCGAAGACATCGAGATAGAGGCAAGGGTCGGCGACATGCTGATCCCGCTGCCCGAGGGTGCAGACTATCCCGGCTTCATCTTCGCCAGGGGCGAAGACCCAGCCGAAGTCGAGTCGGCGCTGCGACAGGCCTGGTCGAAGATCGAGTTCGTCCTCTAACCGACTCAGACCCCTTCCTCTCCGGTACGCTGCGGCGCCGGCCGTGTGACCAGCGGGCTCACAGTCCGGGCGAGCAGCGCTCTCGGCGGTTTGGCGAAGTACACGGGGATGATGGCAGCGAAGGTGAGAATCGCGACGAGGGTCAGTGGAGCCTCGTACGAGCCGGTCGCATCCTCGAGGGCTCCAATCATCAACGGGCCGAAGCCGCTGGCAATCTGCGTCGCCATCGCGATCAGGCCGTAGATCGCTCCAAAGCTGACATAGCCGAACACATCTGACGTGAGCAGCGACTGCAGCATGTACACGTTGCCGATGGTGAAACCAAAGATCAGGATGGCTACGTAGGTCACCGCAATGTGTTCGACCTGGATGACCACCAGAGCCGCCGCGCCCTGGACGAGGAACATGATCACCGTCAGGATGCGCAGGTCGACCCGATCGGCGAAGTAGCGCCCGACGATCAGCCGCGCCACGATGCTGCCGAACGCGATGATCGAGAGACTCGTTGTCGCCGCGGTGAGCGAGCCGACCCGCTCCTGCACGAACGCGGTCTGGTGCAAGATGAACCCGGTCTGAGCGAGCAGCACAATCACGAAGCTGACCATGATCGACCAGAAGGAGAGCGTTCGCGCCGCGCCGCGGATGCTCCAGCGCCGAGTCTGATTAGCAACTGATCGAGCCACGCTCGTGCGCTGAGGGGCGACCGGCTCCAATCCGTCTTGTGGCAAGCCCATCTGACGCGGATCCCAAACAAGCACAAACGCCACGATCGGAAGCCCGACCAGCAGGATCAGGCCGGCCATCGCGGGTGTCGCGACTCCGAGACCAAACTGTTCGATCAGCACGCCGTTGACGGGAGACAGCACGACGCCGCCGAGGGACACACCAGTGGAGGAAATCGCCATCGCCCAGGCCCGGCGATGAACAAACCAGCGCGCAAGGGTCGCATTGACGGCGACACCGGCGCTCATCCCCGAGCCGAGCGCCATCACGACGTAGGCGAGATAGAGCTGCCAGAGCTCCGTGACATGCCCGATCGCGGCGGCCGCGGCGATCAGCAGAATCAGGCCCGGCATCATCCATATGCGTGCGCCGTGCCGGTCGATGAGCGGACCGACCAACGCGGACGTGATGCCGGAGAAGACGAAGTACATCCCGGTTGCCAGCGACACATCGCTGTTCGACCAATCGTGCAGCTCCCTCAGCGGCCCCAGGTAGACCGCAATGCCGTAGTAGCCCACGCCGACCGAGACAAATAGCAGCCCTGCGCAGGCGAACACAATCGCCCAGCCGTAGTAGACGTTGGCCGGCCACAGACGCGCCGCCAGCGGCCGATGGGGCGGCAAGTCGAAGGGCTCACGGGAATTCGTCTGAGCGGACAAAGCCGATTCAGCATATGACCGACGCGGCGCCGTCCTGCATCGGATAGCTGACTAGACTGCCTGCGAGTCAGGCTTCCGGCAGACGAACCAGAGGAGTTGCAGATGGCCGAACGACGGACTGGATGGGTCTACCACGAGTCCTACATGTGGCACGACACGGGCAGGACTCGCGCCTTCGACCCCGAACTGCGGCGTTGGATGCAGGCCTGGGAACACTGGGAGAACCCCGACACGAAGCGTCGATTCAACAACTTGCTGGAGGTCTCCGAGTTTTCCGAGGAGTTGGTGCCGCTCAAGCCGCGCCCGGCAAATCTCGAGCAGGTGCTCCGCTTTCACACGCCGGATTACGTCGATCGAGTCCGCGAACTCTCCGCCGGCGACGGCGGCGACGCGGGAGAGGGCTCCCCGTTCTCCCATGGCGGCTACGAGATCGCACTGTTGGCCGCGGGAGGCACAATCACGGCGGTCAACGCCGTGCTCGATGGTGATGTCGACAACGCCTACGCGCTCGTACGGCCGCCCGGACACCACGCCGAGCGCGATCGCGGGCGCGGCTTCTGCGTCTTCGGCAACGTCGCCATCGCCGCGATGCACGCGCTGGCGGAGCGCGGGATCGACAGGGTCGCGACGTTGGATTGGGACGTCCACCACGGCAACGGCACCCAGCAGGCCTTCTACGACCGCAACGACGTGCTGACCATGTCGATCCACCAGGACCAGTGGTATCCCCGAGACAGCGGCCGGATGGACGAACAGGGCGAGGGCGAGGGAGACGGCTACAACATCAACATCCCGCTGCCGCCCGGCAGCGGCCATGGAGCCTATGTCGAGACGATCCGACAGGTCGTCGTGCCGGCACTACAGGCCTTCCAACCTGACCTCATCCTCGTCCCGTCCGGATTCGACGGCGGCATGTACGACCCGCTCGGTCGGATGATGGCCTACTCGGAAACCTTCCGCGAGATGACCCGGTTGCTCATGGAGGCATCGGACGAGCTTTGTTCAGGTCGCTTGGTCCTGAGCCACGAAGGCGGCTACAGCCCGACCTACGTCCCCTTCTGCGGCCTGGCCGTGATGGAAGAACTCAGCGGCCGGCGGTCGATCGCTGGAGACCCGTTCGAGGACAACTCGGCCACCGCCGGAGGTCAGGATCTGCAGCCACACCAGCAGGCGGTGCTGGACGACGCAAGGTTGCTGGTCGATCGGCTGCGCCGGCTCGAGGGGGTCTAGCTCTCGATCGGAACGATGGCTCCGGGGTCTCCGGAAGAGCTGAGGGGAGCCAACTGGTCCCCGGTTGGCTCCGCTCAACAAAACCAGTCTTCGGTCAGGCCGGGCCGATGGACGTGCGGCGCGGCCACATCAGGCCAGGGCTCCACTTCGAGCCGTCTGCAAGCGGCATCCTTGATCTGCGCGAACGTTGCCTGGCGCTCCGCCAGTCCGGCAATCTCGCCCTGCAGATCGTCCATCCGCGCGTCTTCGTGCCGCCAGTTCCAGGTGAGGCCGTCCCTGTCGTAGGTCGTCAACGAACCCATCTCGCGCATCGGATCGACCAGTGGAGAGTCCGAAGGAACGAGCAGCCGCAATCCCAGTTGGACCGGCGGCGTCACGTCCACAAGCTTCCGAGTCTCAACGAATCGAAGCAGGTCACGGAAGTGCGCCGGCGTGGTCCAGGGAGTGAACGGCAGCCACGTGGGTCTGAGGGCGATGCCTGCCCGTTCTGTATGTTGCAGCACGAGATCGAGGTCGTCGGCGGTATGGCCCTTGTCCAGTATCTCGAGCAGGCGGTCATCGATCGACTCAAACGCCGACGTGATGAACGTGACCCCGAGTTCGGCCATCTCGGGGAGGAGTTCCTGATGCTCGATCAGGTGCTCAACCTTGATTGTCGTGTCGAACGTGGTGCCCGGATGCTGTCCCGACGTCTCGCGCAACAGATCCATCGCAAGTCCCGGCGCGTTGAGGAAGTCGGGATCGCCGAACGTGATGTGCTCCGCCCCGGCCAGAACTTGCTGGTCGATATCGGCAAGCACGGTGTCGGCGCCGTTGAGCCGCAGTCGTCCTGCGTAGATCGGCGTCAACGGGCAATGCGTGCACCGATGCGCGCAGCCGCGCGTGGCCTCAACGTAGCCCGCGACGTGAGAGCCGCCGGAAACGTCTCGATATCTCGCGTACTGCTCCAGCGGGGGCAAGATCGAACGATTCGGCACAGGGCGTAGCTCACGGTCGAACAGCGGCACATGGGACGCGTCCTCGCCCCCAGCGAGTCCGACGAGCTGCAGATCGGTGTCGCCGCTGATCGCTCGGCCCAGGCCGAGATCATGGAGCGAACTGGCCGCATGGCCGTAGAAGACGACCTTGTCTGACATCCCCGTCAGTTGTCGGGCGATCCGGATGCCAAGTCGGGCGGCGGTGTGCATCGGCGTCGAGATGCCGATCAGATCCGCTGCTACCGAAGCGGCATGCAATCGATCCGAACTGACCGATTCGACGGCGAGATCGAACGCGGAGACCTTGTGCCCCGCGGCAGTCAACGCGGCGGCCGGCGCAGCGATACTGAGCGGCTGGTGGCCTTGCTCGTAGGTCGAGATCAGCAGGACGCGCGCCATCGGACGGCTGTCCAGGGAATGGTCCGGTCTACTTCTTCGACGGCTTGTAGTACGGGTTGTCCCCCGACTGGTGGTCGGTGATATCGATCAACTCGTCGATTTCCGGGAGCTGTTCCTTGACCGCGACCTCGATGCCCTGTTTCAGCGTGACGTTGGCCATGCCGCAACCCTGGCAACCGCCGCCCATCTCGATGTAGGCCTTACTGCCCTGGACATCGAGGAGCTGCACGAACCCGCCGTGCGCAGCAATCTGTGGGTTGACCTGCTCGTCGAAGATCTTCTGGATGGCGAAGGCCAGCGGGTCGCGCCAGACAGGATTCGGGTTGTTGAACTCGAGCCCGGAGACGTTCGGCCCCTTGAACTCATAGTGAACCTCGGTGCCGCGTAGGTCTTCGATCCGCTCGCCCTCAACGTAGAGGACGAAATCCGGGTAATCGGCGGTGGCATCGCCTTCCGGTTCGTAGCCCTTCTCGACGATCGTCAGCACGTGCTCGAATCCGTTCGACGTGCGTCCGGTGATCTTGAGTCGCAGCCCGGCGACCTCCTCCGGATAACCGGTCAACACCTCTACCAGTTTCGACCGCGCAATCTCGGAAAATGTGATGCCTAGATCGCCTGTTGGCGCGTCGGTCGTCATCGGATTCCCCCGTCCGGTTCTCGTTTCCTAGCATAGCGTTCGGTCAAGGTTGGATTGTGATTGGAGCGTGACATGACAGTCGAACGAGTAGTCGTGGAGAAGAACATCGAAATCCCGATGCGGGACGGCGTCGTCCTGCGCGCCGACCTGTACCGACCCGAGGATGCCGATCAACCCGGCAACTCCGTCCCGGGCATCGTGACGCGAACGCCGTACGACAAGGAACAGTCCGGCGCCGGAGTGGTCGCGGTGATGCCCAGCGCACTCAAACTGGCCGAGCGCGGGTACGCGGTCGTGGTCTGCGATTGCCGCGGTCGCTACGCGTCCGAAGGCGACTTCAAGCCGTTCCACCAGGAGGGCGCGGACGGCTACGACACGATCGAGTGGATCGCGGCCCAGCCCTGGTGCGATGGCAACACCGCGATCTACGGCCCCTCGTACGTCGGTGCGACGACGATGCTGGCCACGCGAGAGCAACCGCCCTCGCTGCGCTGCGCGATCCCGATCATCACCGCCGACGACTACTACGACGGCTGGACCTACCAGGGCGGCGCCTTCCAGCTTGGGTTCATCGGCCTCTGGGGCAGCGGCGTAGCAGCGACCGGATATCTGCAACAGAATCACACCCGGCCGATGGAAGCAGCCGAGGAGATGACCGAAGCCATCATGGGCAACGCGTTCCGCCTCTTGGGCAGCCGGCCGCTGAACACCATGCCCGGAATCTCGCAGGCAGGAGTCGCCGACTACTGGCACGAATGGCTCGAGCATGAGACCCGCGACGACTACTGGGAATCGGTCAGGCACTCGGCCGACTACTCACGCTTCCAGGTGCCGATGCTGCACATCGGCGGCTGGTTCGACATCTTCGGCATCGGCACCGTGCGCAACTTCCGCGGCATCCGCGAAGATGGCAATCCCGATCAGAACCTGATCATGGGTCCGTGGGCCCACACCAACTACGACCGCTGGCTGGGCGAGATGGAGTTCGGCCCAACCGGCGCGGCGGCCGCAGCCAACGTGATCGCAGACATCAACGTCTTCCTCGATCGGCACCTTAAGGGCGGCGACGATCAACTCCCGGGTGTCCGCTGGTTCCTGATGGGCGCGAACGAGTGGCGTACGGATGAGTCGTGGCCTCCGACCAACGCCGTGGAGCGATCGCTCTACCTGGCGTCCGACGGCGGCGCGACCATGCATTACGGCGACGGTCGCCTGCTCGACGAATGCCCCGACGACGACCGCCGCTGGGACGAGTTCATGTACACCGGCTACAAGCCGGTGATCACCGAAGGCGGCTCGACGTTGCAACAGGGAGTTGGTCTGCCAGGTCCGCGAGATCAATCGAGGGCAGAGAGCCGAGACGACGTGCTGTGCTACACCACCGAACCGCTGACTGAAGCAGTCGATGTCGCCGGTCCGGTCGAGGTCGACATCTGGTTCTCAAGCAGCCAGCCCGACACCGACATCACGGCCAAACTGGTCGACGTTCATCCCGACGGCAAGCCGGTGTCGCTGATCGACGGCATCATGCGGGCCCGGTTCCGCGAGGGATTCGACAGCGAGGTGCTCATGACGCCCGGCGAGGTGGTCAAGCTGACCGTCGATTTGGCCTCCCTCGGTCACCGATTCGACGTCGGACATCGGATCCGGCTGGAAGTGTCGAGCAGCAACTACCCTCGCTTCATGACCAACTCGAACGACGGCGGCTCGGTCAACTCGTCAACCGAGATGCAGCCGGCGATCAACTCCATCCGGCGCGGCGGCGAGTATCCGTCGGCCGTACGTTTCTACCAACTGAAGGACTGAGAGAGGAACGAACGATGATCTACGAACTTCGCATCTACACGGCGCATCCGGGCAAGATGGGCCACTTGATGAAGCGCTTCCGCGACCACACGATGGAGCTGTTCGAGCGCCACGGGATCCACAACGTGGGCTACTGGACCAACTCGGTCGGCGGCCGCTCGGACGAGCTCTGGTACATCGTCAGCTTCGAGAGCGCCGGACAGCGCGAAGAAGCGTGGAAGAACTTTGGGGCCGATCCCGAGTGGCAAGCGGCCCGAGCGGCATCCGAAGAAAACGGCCCACTCGTCCACCACATCGAGAACCGGATCCTCCAGCCAACCGAGTGGTCGCCGATGCCCTAGCCCCGATGCCGCAGCCTCGCCACCATCACTGGTGGGATGTTCGGCATGTGATCCCAGCTCAGCCGACCCTCAGCATCCCCGTCGCCTCCGTCGGTGATTGACGGTTCGCGGATTCCGTCGAGCACCCAGCCCCGATCGAAGGCGGTGCTGAACAGCTCCGTCAACGTTCGGTCGAAATAGGGTTGGATCGACGGTTGACCCTTGACGGCGATTCCATAGTTCACCCTCGTGTCGAGGTAGTTGCTGATCTTCACGCCCGACTCCTCGATGAACTGTCCGTGTTCGGTCTCGATGCGCTCGCGGAACAGACGCACCTGCGGTCCCGGCCGGAAGACCGGATGCAAGACCGAAAAGACGAACGGCGCCTCGTCTGCCAAGGACAGCGGAAGCATGTCGAAGAGCGGTGTGATCTCGGCGATGTCCATCAGCGCCATATTGCACACGGCCGCTCCGAACGGCGCTCCTGCCGCCCCAGATAGAGCTGCCAGCGCGGAACGGTCGGTGACATCGAGGCGAACCCACTTGATCTTGTAGCCGTCGGAACGCTGCCGAGCGCCCCTGAGTTGCGCTTCAGATGCGTCGGTGGCCGTGACAGCGATGCCTAGCCGGGATAGCTGCCGCGCGAAGTTGCCGTTGCCGCAAGCCAGTTCGAGCACTGTTGTCGGCACCGGCTGGAGCAGCTCGAGCGTGCCGGGAAACACCAGGGTCCGCTGCCAGTGATTGCCCTCATCGCCCTGGGCCTCGTCCCAGAACTCCGCATTCGCTTCCCAGGCCTCAACCGAGTCCGCGTTGTAGTCCGGGTAGTCGACCATGTCGGGCTCGGCTTCGTTGGTACCGTAAGCGCAGACTGACGAGATTATCACCGTATCCCGATTGCGTGTGGGGGGATCATCATGAGCGCACCACTTCCGGTCATCATCCAGGGCCTCGGTCCGATTGGGCTGCGAATCGCCGAGGCAGCGCAACACGACTCGTTCCTTGAAGTCGTCGGAGCAGTCGAGATCAACCCCGAGATGGTCGGCAGGCCGCTATCGGACTTCGTCGAGGGTTCGCCCGAGATCACCATCCGCCAGTCAATCGCCGCGGCGCGGGTCGACTCCCGCTCAGACGGCGGCATCCTGATTCACTGCACCGGGTCATACCTCGAACAGGTTTCGCCCCAGATCGAAGAGGCTCTACGGCAGGACCTGCACGTCGTCTCGACCTGCGAGGAACTGGCCTTCGCCCAGGCGCGCCACCCCGAGATCGCGGCCGGCATCGACGTGCTCGCCCGCCGGGCCGAGCGGACCGTGGTCGGAACCGGCGTGAATCCGGGATTCCTGATGGATGCGCTGCCGGCGTCGCTGTCGTCGATCTCGCACAGCATCAAGTCGGTCTCCGTTAAGCGAATCCAGGATCCGTCGCGGCGTCGGGTGCCGTTTCAGGAGAAAGTCGGGATGGGGATCTCGAAGGCGCAATGGGAAGCGAAACGCGACGCGGGCGGATTTGGTCACGTGGGACTGGTCGAATCGGCGAGACTGCTGGCCTACCCCCTGGGCTGGAAGATCGTCGACTGGCGACACGACATGGTGCCCTGCGAGGTACCGGGGCAGGAGTTGGTCGCTGGCACATTGGAGACGCTGGAAGGCTCGACCTACGACAGCCACACCGTCCGGCTCCACTTCGAGGCCAACGCGTCGGTCGAGGAGGAGTATGACGAGATCGTCGTTGAGGGCACGCCGCCGTTGAGGCTTCGTTTCGAGGGCGGGGTCTTCGGCGACGACGCCACAGCGGCATCGGTGTTGCGCGCCGCGCGGGTGATCCCGCACACGCGGCGCGGTCTGATGACCGTGCTCGATCTTCCGCTGCGTTAAACTGGCCTCCCGCCCGATACACGCCGGGTAGACGCCGAGAGGGGATCGACATGGATTTCGATGACCGAGAGTTCCGCAACGCACTGGGCATGTTCCCCAGCGGCGTCACCGTCGTTGCGACCGGCACGGAGCCGAACTTCGTCGGCATGACGGCGCAATCGTTCTCATCGCTCTCCCTCGACCCGCCGCTCGTCCTCGTCTGCGTCGACAAGGGCGCGAGCGTGTTGCCGCTGCTCAAGGAAACCGGCGCATACAGCGTCAACATCCTGCCGGACACGGCCATGGACACCTCCAATTTCTTCGCCAGCAGCAAGCGCCCCGCGCCGCCGCACCAATTCGACGACCATGAGCACGTGCTCGGTGAGACCGGTCAACCCCGCCTGGCCAGCGCGACGATGGTCTTCGACTGCACGATCCATTCGGTGCTCGATGGCGGCGACCACGAGATCATCGTCGGCGAAGTCAAGGCGTTCGAGAAACAGTCGGACGACGAACCGATCCTGTTCTACGGCGGCAACTACCGCAAGATGGGTCCGCCCGACCCATCGATGAGCTGGTAACGCCCCGGCATCCACACTCATGTGCGTGCAGGAGATGGACGACCGGCCGCTGCTCGCGACCGATCCGCCGATGCCCGCCGACGATTTCGTTCCCGCTCTCTGGGTTCCGCTCACGAGGGCGCTACGCGCGCGGCGTCGCCTCATCCAGATGGTCGAAGTTCTTCCCGGAGAGCGTTGGCTCCAGGAGTCCGCCGCGCCGGCCTGGTCTCGGCGCGACGTGCTCGCGCATCTCGCCGCGTCCGATCGTCGCTATCACGACGTACTGAACGCCGTCCTCAACGGGTCGCCGTTGGACGAATGGAAGCCGGACCCATCGGTACCGAGCCGCGAGCTCGATCTGGCCAACGCGCTGGGCTCCGAACGATTCCTCGGTCAGCCCGTGGTTGCCCTCGCCGAGCAACTGCAGGCCGGAGCGGAGAAGTCGACGATGCTGCTCGCAGCGTTGACCGAGGAACAGGTCCTAATGCGAATGGGATTTGCCGGGAACGCGCTCTCGCTGCTAGAGGCCTGGGCTGCGCACGACAACGATCATGCCGACGACATCATCAACGGGCCTAAAATGATGCGAACGCTGTGACCAACCAGGTTCAGCGCTAACGGTTTAGCCGCAACCGCGCTTCCAGCAGCCGCTCAACCCTCGACGCCTCCAGCCGGTCGACGAAGGCGTCAACGAACGCATTGGCGACGGAATCGGCGCCCTGCGTCATCAGCATCTGCAAGAGACCGCGCTTGGGTCGGACGAGCGTGGTGCGCTTCTCGATGCCGGCGGCGTCGGCAGCCCACTCGACAGCGTCGCTGAGATCACCGAGTCTGTCCACGAGTCCGAGCTCATGCGCCTCGGCCCCCGTGTGAATCTCACCGGAGGCGAGTTCAGCGACGCGATCGCGGTCGAGTTCAGGCCGCCCCTCAGCCACGATGTCAACGAAGCGCTCGTACACCGAGTGGATCAGCGCATCGAGCTTCTCGTCTTCCTCGGGCGTCGTGTCACGGAACAGCGAGCCCATGTCCTTGTACTCGCCTGCCGCCCGCGTGCGCATCTTGACCCCAACGCGATCGAGCGCCTCGGAGATCATCGGCGCCGTCCAGATCACGCCTATCGAGCCCACAACTGAAGTCGGCAGGGCGAAGATTGGGTTGGCGGCGCAAGCGATCATGTAGCCGCCCGAGGCGCCGACCCCGCGAATCGCCGCCGCCATTGGCTTCTTGTCGGACAGCCGTTTGGCGGCCATATAGAGGGCCTCGGACGCCGCTGCGCCACCGCCCGGCGAGTCGATGTCGAGCACGACAGCGGGATAGCGGGGATTCTCAGCGATGCTGTTGAAGGTCCGGGCGAGTTCGCGCGGATTCAGGCGTGCGCCGATCTGGCCGGCCACTTCGACCACGGCGACGCGCGGCGGGAATAGATACTGCTCAAAGTCCATCACTGACCATCCAATCTTCATCGTCACTCGCTCAGTGTACGAGCGCCTGCCTTCTGCGTTGACTGTGTAACGGCGTCAGGCGATGATCTGTCACACTGGCCGCAGAGCAACCATCATGTCTTTGCGAGCCGTACCTCGCAGGGGAGGCCAACGTGACCGAGACCGCCGTCTGTCCGCTGTCGGAACTGCCGCCCGGTGAGGTCACCGCCGCTGATCTCGACGGTACTCGGGTGTGTGTCGCGAATGTCCATGGCGAGATCTTCGCGGTGCAGGACAAGTGCCCGCACCTCTTCGCGCCGCTCTCAGTCGGAGAGCTCAAAAGCGCACACATCGTCTGTCCCTGGCACGACTCCGAGTTCGACATGCGAACCGGCCAGACCAAGTCATGGCTGCCCAACGGCATCTGGAACATGATTCACAAGCTGATGCCGCCGCCTCCGCCATTCATCAAGAACAAGATCGAGCCCGAGTACATCCAAACATTCAAGACCCGCGTCGCCGACGGGACGATCTACGTCTCCGACGACTAGTGCCCGTTCAGTCGCTACGGAGCAGGTCTTCCGGACAGGAAGCGTTGTTCCGCCCTAGAACCCTCTGAAATTCGGTTCTCGCTTCTCGGCGAAGGCCTTGGGGCCTTCCTTGGCGTCCTCGGTCGACCGGGCGATGACCATCGCATGATCAGCCATCTCGAGCGACTCGTGCAGGCCGGTCTCGGCCGAGCGGTAGGCCAGGCGCTTGATCATCTGCACCGAAACGGCCGGCATCTTCGAGATCTGCCCGGCCAACTCAAACGTCGTCGGCATCAACTCATCATGCTCAACGACCTGGCTGACGTAGCCCATCTCAAGCGCTTCCCAAGCGGTGAAGATCTTGCCCGTCCACATCAACTCGAGCGCCTTTGACATGCCGACGATGCGCGGCAGGTAGTAAGCCCCACCGTCCCCGGGAATCAGCGCCATGCGCACGTAGGCCATGCCGAACTTCGCTCGGTCCGAGGCGATCCGCAGATCGGCCATCGAGGCCATGTCCATGCCTGCGCCGACGGCCGCGCCGTTGACGGCGGCGATGTACGGCTTCTCGCAGTTGAACAGCGCCCGCGGAACGCGCTGGACGGAGTTGCGCAGCGAGTTCCGATTGGCAGCCGGCGCGTTCGGATCGCCGCCGAGCACGTCCGCCCCGGCGCGCTCGCGGCTCACGTCGGCGCCCGAGCAGAAGCCGCGTCCCTCGCCGGTGACGATGATCACGCGCACATGCTGGTCGACCGATGCGCGCGTGATCGACTCCTGCCACGCGTCGAGCATCTCGTTCGAGAACGCATTCAGTTTCTCCGGTCGATTCAGAGTGATCACGGCGATGTGATCCTGGACGTCGTAGAGCAGCTCGTCAGTCATGGCCGGGGAATTCCGCCTCTCGCTGTTCGGACCTGTTCGGTGTCGTTCGGGCTTGGAACTAATTCATTCGCATGCCGCCGTCGACATTCAGGGACTGTCCCGTAATGTTGTTCGCTTCGTCGGAGGCGAAAAAGGCGACGGCGTTGCCGATGTCCTCCGGCCTCTGCTCGCGGCCGAGCGGCATGTTGGAGGCAATGACAGCCTCGAACCGCTCACGGCGATCGACGACTTCCTCGGCGTGGTCGCCGGCAAACATGCCTTCGATCTGGCGCCAGAGGTCAGTCCAGAGCAGACCCGGGCAGATCGCATTGACGTTGATGTTGAAGCGTCCCAGCTCGGCGGCCTGCGACTGGGTGATACTGATCGCCCCGGCTTTGGAGGCCGAATACGATGCCATCCCGCCGCCAATACGTCCGGCGATTGAGGCGATGTTGACGATCTTGCCCCCGCCCTGCTCTTGCATCTTCGGCGCGACCGCGGACGTCACCTTCCAGATGCCCTTCAGATTGACCTCATAGCAGATGTCCCAGTCGGCCTCTGTCTCGGCCTGGCCGAAGTTCTCGGGCGGGACGCCGGCGTTGTTGACGAGAATGTCGATCCTGCCGAACTCGGAGACTGCTTTCTCCACGTTGCTCGCGATTGAATCTTCGCTCGTCACATCCATTTCCAGGGCCAGCGTGCTCACCCCGTAGTCATTCCCAAGTTCGGCAGCGGTCTCGCCAGCCAGATCGCTGAGCAGGTCGGCGACGATGACGGTCGCGCCCTCTCTGGCCAACACGGTGGCGATGCCCTTGCCGATGCCTCGGGCCGAGCCGGTCACCAGTGCAACCTTGTCATCCAGTCGTCCCATGATTCTCGTCCAGTTCTAGTGCCAGTGCTTTGACCATGGTGCTCCGAACCTGCGTTTCTACGGTGCAGGTCGGCTCGCGATCAGACTAGCGGCCGATTGGCTCAGGGGCTCCACAGCTGCTGTCGACCGGGCATGATCGGAATCGCAGCCGAACTGCGATTCAGTTCATCCGCATGCCGCCGTCGACGTTCAGCGCTTGTCCAGTGATGTTCTTGGCGTCGTCCGAGGCGAGGAAGACCACGGCCTTGCCAATGTCTTCCGGCGTCTGCTCACGACCGAGCGGCATATTGTTCTTCACCGCAGCCTCGAATGCCGCGCGACGGTCGACGACCTCATCGGCGTGGTCGCCGATCAGCATCCCCTCGAGCTTGCGCCACATGTCTGTCCAGAGCAGGCCGGGACAGACGGCATTGACGTTGACGTTGTGCGGTCCGAGTTCGATGGCCTGGGACTGGGTCATGCTCACCGCACCGGCCTTGGAGGCCGAGTAGGCGGCGATCGTGCCGCCCTGCCGAGCAGCGATCGAGGCGATGTTGACGATCTTGCCGCCGCCGTTCTCGATGAAGTGCGGCTTCAGCGCGCGGCTGACCTTCCAGATCGCCTTGAGGTTGACCTCGAAACAGCGATCCCAATCCGACTCGATCTCGTCCTCGCTGAGGTTGTCGGGGGCGACTCCGGCGTTGTTGACCAGGATGTTGATCCGGCCCAGCTCGGCGATTGCCTGCTCGACGTTCGTCGAGATCGAGTCATCATTGGTGACGTCCATCTCGAGCGCCAGCGTCGTAACGCCATGCCGGTTCTGCAACTCTCCGGCGGTCTGGAAGGCCAGATCGATCAGTAGATCGGCGATGATCACGTCCGCGCCCTCGTTGGCCAACTCAGTAGCGATGCCCTTGCCGATTCCTCGCGCCGAGCCCGTCACCAGCGCAACTTTGCCATCCAGACGTCCCATATGTTCCATCCTCTTTCAGCGAGGTTGACGCGTCGATCCCGGGTCGTACTCGCGTTTCTGCGGGGCATTTCGGCTGGCGATCAGGTTAGCGGCCCACTGCTTCACCGGCCTGCCGTGAATCCTCGCCATCAGAATCAGCAACGCCAGCGTGAGCGCATTGACTCCCGCAATCATCACCAGAACCGGCCGGTAGTTGTCATCAACCAGGTCGAGCATCAGACCTGCGGCAAAGGGACCAATCGCCAGCGCCACGTTGCCCATTGCGGTCTGCAGCGCCATCAGGGTGCCTAGCCGGCGCAGACCGAACACATCGGAGGCGATTAGCCCCTGGAGCGGCATCGTCTGCCCCCAGACGAGACCCGCAATAATCGCGGAGAGGTAAATCCAGAAGGTCGGACCCGCCGCGAGCAGCGCCAGGGTGCCCACCAGCATCACGCCGTATCCCACCCCGAGCGCGGGCCGCAGGCCGAGCAGCCCGGCCATCGGCCCAATCAGCGCGCGACCGGGGATCGAGAGGAAGCCGCGCAGCCCCGTCAACGCGCCGGCCGCAGTGATCGACATCCCCGCCGCCGTCGAGGCCGGCACGAAGTGATTGAGCAGCGCCCCCAGACCGAATGAACTCGCGATGACCATGGCCAGCATCACCTGAACCTCGCGCGAGCGCAGCGCGTCACGAACCCCGCTGAAGCCGTGCTGATCCGTCCTCACGCCGCCGCTTGCCGCAGACGGATCGGGCGGCGGAATCGGCGGTAGACGACGAACCGACAACACGGCAGGCAGCGAGATGACAGCGGCCACCACCAGCAGGATCCTGACCGCCCAGCGCCAGCCGAACTCGTCGGTGAACAGCCCGGTCAACGGCATGAAAATGACCGACGAGAATCCACCCGTGGTCACGAGGACCGTCATCGCGGCTGTCTGACGCTTCGGGAAGAGGCGCGCCGCGATCGGCATCGTCACGTTGTAGAACAGCCCCGCGATCGTGACCGCGCCGCCCAGGGTCCAGAGGACGATGAACAACCAGATGTTCTCTGAGTACGAGGCAGCCATCAGGAAGACGGTGCCGACGATCAACCCGGTCCACAGCACCGGTCGGGGACCGAGTGCGTCAAGGACGCGCCCGGAGACCAGCGAAGCGGCAGCCCCCAACAGGTACGAACCCATGAATGCGGCGTTAACTGCCGCCGAGGACCAGCCTTCGTCCTCCTGGATCGGACCAGCGATGATCCCGAATCCGTACAGCACCAGACCGTAAGAACCGCACGTCAGGATGCCGAGGAAGATGATCTGCCGCCAGGCCAGGAGCCAGTTGCCGACGTCGCGGGCCGGTGGCAGCTTCATGGGCGCAGGGTACGCTGCGCCTATGCCCAATCAGCCTTCCAGTCAGTCCTTCAGCCACTCGGTAACGGTCGAGCGCCAGCGCTTGCGCTTCGCCGCCGGTCACTTCGCCACCTTCGCTGACGAGCTGGAACCGATCCATGGCCACAACTACGACGTCTTCGTCGAAGTCATCGGTCCCTTGACCGACGAATCCTGGGTTATCGACTTTTCCCTGCTCAAGCGCCTCACAAGAGAAGTCTGCGAGACGCTCGACCACAAGTTCCTCCTGCAAATGGACTCCCGGGCGCTGACGATCACCGACGACGACACCCACTACGTCATCCAGTACCAGGACGAGCATTCGTATCGGTTGCCCAAACACGACGTCGCGGCCTTGCCGATTGACAACAGCACGGCGGAACGGCTGTCGCAGTACATCGCGGGTCGGTTGATCGAGTCACTGGAACACTCGGGTCCGTCGGGTCTGGCCCGGTTGCGGGTCGGGGTGGAAGAGATGCCCGGCCAGGCTGCCTGGTTCGAGACGGACATCTGATGCCGGACGAAGCGGGGAACGTGGTGGTGTTGGTGCTGTACGACTCGCAGGGACTGGTGGCGGACCTCGCGAAGTCGATCGTCGAAGGTGCGGCATCGGTCGAGGGCATAGAAGTCTGGGATCGGCCACTTGACATGGCCGACAAAGACGAACTGGTCAGGTGCGACGCCCTGATTCTCGGCAGTCCCAATTGGACCGGCATCACGGGGCGGCTCAAGCACTGGTGGGACTACACCGGCGACCTCTGGGAGACGGGCGAGCTGGCCGACAAGCCGGCCGCCGCATTCAGCGCCGGCTGGAGCCCGTCGGGCGGCCTCGAAGCGACGCTGCTCCAGCTTGTTCACCTCTTAATCGGTCACGGCATGCTGATCGTCGGACTCCCCTGGACCTCGACGATGAACCACTCCGGCAGCTACTACGGAGCCACAGCCGTCCGCAAAGTGACCGATCTCGACCGCGATCAGGCGCGCAAACTCGGCGCGCGGGTATCGGAGTACGCGCTGCGGCTGGCGAGAGCATCCAGTTGATGCCTGACGCCTACGATCCCAACGAATTGCTCGGAATTGCGAGAGGCTCGTCGGAGGACGAAATCCGCAAGGCGTTTCGACGGAAGGCCAAGACGGTCCACCCCGACGTCTCCGACGCTCCCGACGCCGCCGAGCAGTTCACACGGCTGAAGGCGGCCCACGACCTGTTGCTCGAGCGCCTCAGCGATCCGCTGGCGCCGACGCCCGAGGACCTCTATCGCCGCGCCACACCGGTCAGTGAAGAGGAACAGGAACTGATCCTCCAGGCGCATCGACGGCGGCGAGAAGCCGCGCAGCGTCGACGAGCGCGTCGCCGCGGAGGCGCCAGCGGCAACACGCGACGAGCGATGCGCGAAAACGAACGCTTCCGAGCCGAGATGGCCCGCCGACGTGCAGCCTATGAAGCGCAGCAGCGCGAACAAGACGCGGGCAGCGAGTAGGAACCATGGCGGACTATCAGAACATCCTCGTCGACGTTGACGGTCCCGTCGCCACCATCACCCTCAACCGTCCGGAAAAGCTCAACGCCCTTTCCGAGGCCCTGCGCGACGATCTGGCCGCGGCGCTGCGCGAACTCAATCCCGGCGACTCGGTGCGCGTCATCCGACTCAAGGCAGCCGGTCGAGCCTTCTGCGCCGGCTACGACATCACGCCCAGCGACAACGACTTCGACTTCACTCCGAGCCCGCGAAGGGGCGATCAGGCCTGGGAACTGGGCGAGTCCAACGTCGCCATGAATCGCGAGCACCTGCGTGACTCCATGGAGCGCTGGCTCTGGATCTGGTCGTATCGCAAGCCGATTGTCGCGCAGGTCCACGGCTGGTGCCTGGCCGGCGGCAATGACCTGGTCGGCGCCTGCGACATTATCTTTGCCGCCGAGACCGCCCGCTTCGGTCATCCCGCCGGTCGAGCGCTGGGCCAACCGCCAACCCTGGGCATGTGGCCGATGAAGATCGGCATGCTCAAGGCGAAGGAGCTCTTGTTCAGTGGCGACACGATCGACGGCCCCGAGGCCGAACTTATCGGCATGATCAATCGTGTCTATCCCGAAGAACAGCTCGATGAGCAGACGATGGCCTACTGCCGGCGAATCGCGAACGTCCCGCTCGACGGCCTCACCGTGCACAAACACTCCGTCAATCGTTGGGCCGAGCTCATGGGCCTGACGATGTCGGTCTACGAAGGCGCGGAATTCAACGCCATCTTCGCCGAGACGGCCGCCATCGAAGAGTTCGGCAAGATCTCAATGACCAAGGGCCTGAAAGCCGCCCTCGAATGGCGAGACGACCCCTTCGGCGACGGCCGCGGCGCGCTGCGGCGCTAGACCTGCAACACGCCCGCGACGGAGTCGCGAAGTACCATTCGATTGATTCCCAACTAGGAGGCTTCAATGACCGAATACGAAAACGTCCTGGTCGACGTCGACGGACCAGTGGCAACGATCACCCTGAACCGTCCCGAAAAGCTCAACGCGATATCGGGCGGCCTGCGCGATGACCTGGAGGTGGCGCTACGCGAACTGAATCCCGGCGATTCGGTCCGCGTCATCCGACTCAAGGGCGCCGGACGCGCGTTCTGCGCCGGCTACGACCTCACGCCGGGCGGCGGCGCGATGAACTGGCGGCCGAATCAGCGCACCGGGGATCAGGCCTGGGAGCTGGGCGAGTCGCGGATTGCGCTCGACCGCGAGAACCTGCGCGTCTCCGTTGACCGCTGGCTCTGGATGTGGGGCTATCGCAAGCCGATCGTCGCCCAAGTCCACGGCTGGTGTCTCGCCGGCGGCGGCGAGATGATCGGCGCCTGCGACATCGTCTTCGCCTCGGAGACGGCGCGTTTCGGCCACCCCGCGGGACGCGCCATCGGCATCCCGCCCACGCTCGGCATGTGGCCGGCAAAGATCGGCATGCTCAAGACCAAGGAACTGCTCTTCAGCGGCGACACCGTTGATGGAGTCGAGGCTGAGCGGATCGGCATGATCAACCGCGCCTATCCCGAGGAGCTGCTGGACGAGGAGACGATGGCCTACTGCCAACGGATCGCCAACGTGCCGCTCGACGGCCTCACGGTCCACAAGCACTCGACCAACCGCTGGTTCGAACTGATGGGCCTGCGTGTCGCCGCCTCCGAGGGCGCCGATTTCGACGCAATCTGGCACGAAGCGCCGAGCATCGACGAATTCGTCAACATCGGTCGAGAGAAAGGCCTCAAGGTCGCCCTCGAGTGGCGCGACGATCCGTTCGGAGACGGCCGAGGCGCGCTCCGGCGTCGGACGTAGTCGCCGATGCGACCCCTTCCAACCGCGTCGACGGCACAGGTCCGCGGCTACGCGCTCCGTGTCTGGGAGTGGCCGTCGTCTGCGGAACCGGTCCGCACGGCTGTACTGATTCACGCGACCGGCTTCCACTCCCGGACCTGGGACGCGGTCGCCCGCCAACTGCCCGAGGACTGGCGCGTCTTCGCGCTCGACATGCGCGGCCACGGAGCCTCGCAGGCGCCTCCGAACAAGGCGGAAGCGGATTGGCGTGAAATGGCCGCCGACTTGAACGAGTGGCTTGCTCAACGTGATCTAACCGAAGTGGTTGCCGCCGGACATTCGATGGGCGGATGCGTTTGCACGATCGCTGCCGCCACCGGCGAGCGGATCGAATCGCTGGCGCTGATCGACCCGGTGTTGGTCAACCCGCGCGGGCCGATGCCACCAACACCTCCGGACAGCCTTTCTGTCGCTGCGCGCAAGCGCCGTCGGATCTGGAACAGTCCCCAGGAGATGTCGGAGTCGCTGCTCGGTCGCGGCGCCTTCACCCACTGGCCGAGGGACGCGGTCGAGAGTTATGTCCGCTACGGGCTCAACCCGACTGACCGCCTCGGCGAGTGGGAACTGGCCTGCGACCCGGAGGTCGAGGCCTGGTGCTTCGAGTACGCACCAACGGTCGATCCATGGCCGGACATGGCGCAGGTCACGCAACCGACGCTCATCCTCCGGGCTGGAGAGACGCAGGGACATGGTTCGCCGACCGGTCAGAGCGCCGTGGAGGTCTTTCCCAACGCGTTCGAGACGATCGTCGAGGACTCCGACCACTTCATCCCCATGCGCCGCCCCGACGCCGTGGCCGAAACAATCACGACCGTGGCGAGGGATTGCTCAGCAGATAGCCAGGACTGAAGCCAGCCTCCCCCTCGCGGATGTCGGGTGCGAGCCGGCTGACCAGTACATCTCGCGCCCGCTCGTACCGTTCGGCATCCCAACTGAATCGGTCGGCCAGACAGATTGCCTCCTTGCCTGTGCCCGCGCGGAAGTGTCCGGTTGTTCCGACGAACTGATCGACGACGAATCGATGAGCGCCGGTCGCGGCGACCTGCTCGGCGAACCGACGAGGCTCGTCGACCGGCAGCAGCGGCGTCATCGTGATTGCGGCCGGGATGCCTGCCTCGGCGACTTCGGCCGCCGCGTCAAGTCGAGCGCGAATCGGCGGGTTTCGCGGCTCGAATGCCCGTCGCACCTCCTCCGAGTCCGTCGTGATGCTGACGTTGACGCAAACCTTCTCGAACTGTCGGAGTAGGTCGATATCCCGCGTCACCAGCGGACTCCGAGTCTGGACAACGAGACAAGCGCCTCTCGCGGCCAGGATCGGCAGGAGCGATCTGGTCAGTTCCAGACGCTGCTCTATCGGCTGGTACGCGTCGGTGGCGCTGCTCATGTAGATCGTCTTGCCCTCAAGCGAGCGGCGCATCCTCGACAGCTTCAGAACGGCATTCCGCTTGACCCGGACCCAGTCGCCCCAGGAGGCCTGCTTGTCGAACGGGGCGAAGAACGCCGCGTAGCAGTAGGAGCAACCAAAGGCGCAACCGACGTACGGGTTCAGCGAGTAGTCGTACTCGCCGAGATAGCCGGCGCCGGGAGTGAGGATCTGGGAGGCATCGTAGGCCTCGACGGTGAGGGACACGGCTCGCTAGTCAAACGCCCCCGACACCAGATGTTCCACGTACTCATCGTCCGACATGCCGACGATGTCCTTGTAGACGTACTCGTTGTCCTCGCCGAGCAATGGCGCAGCCTTCGTCAGTTCTGCGGGCGTCTCCGAGAGCCGGAAAGAGGGGCCGTCGTACGCGCGATGACCCATCGTCGGATGATCGAGCATCCAGTAGTGTTCCCGATGCTCGAGCTGCGGGTCGTTGCGCAGATCTTCCGGCGTTTGCACGACACCCGCTGCAACTCCGGCCTCTTGCAAAAGCTGCATCAACTCCTCGGCCTGCAGACTCCGAGTCCATTCGGCAATCGCGGTGTCCAGCGCGTCCGCTTCCAGCGACGTCCACGACGATTCCCCCGCGACGTCGGCCAACGCGGCCAGCTCGGCGTCGTTGGTGACGGTAATCGCAATCCAGCGGTCATCGTCATCGCCGCGAGCGGCGCAGCGATAGGTGCCATAGGGGCGAAAGTCCGGGTGTCCCGCCCCGAGCGCATGTTGCTCACGGCCGTTGACCGTGTAGTCCAGCACCATCGTCTCGGTTGCGTGGATCGCGGCTTCCATCTGGCCAAAGTCGATGTTCTGTCCTTCGCCCGTGCGCTGACGATGATCGAGCGCGGCGAGCAGCGCGGAAGCGGCGAAATGCGGCACGAGGAAGTCGGTGTACGCGACGCCGGTGCCGATCGGCTCCTCGCCCGGATACGCGGTCAGGTGCGAAATCCCCGCCGCCGCCTGCAGCACGTGGCCGTAGCCCTGCCACATCGACCACGGACCCGTCAGTCCGTACATCGGCATCGAGATCATGATCAGGTCGGCTCGAACTTCACACAGATCCTCATACGTCATGCCCCAGCCGCGCATCGCCTTGGGCGTGAACGACTCGGTCACGATGTCGCAGTGTTCAACGATGCGCTTGGCAATCTTGACGCCGTCCGGATGCTGCAGGTTGAGCGAGACGCACTTCTTCGATGAGTTGAAATCGGCGTAGTAGCCGCTGTTGTCGAGACCGGGTTCGTCGTTGGCAAATGGCGGCGCGCGGCGCAACGGCTCCGGACGCACCGAGGATTCGATCCGAATAACCTCCGCCCCGTGGTCGGCGAGGTACTTGGAAACCAGCGGTCCGACGCCGACCCAGGCGAAATCGGCGATGCGAATGCCTTCGAAGACCTTGCTGATCGCCATCGGTCGCTCCTAGATCACCCCGTCGGCGGACATCTGCAGGATCTCCTCGTCAGAGATGCCGAGCAGGTTGCCGTACACGTAGAAGTTGTGCTCGCCGATCCGCGGGGCTCGGTGACGAATCGAGATCGGCGTCTTGCTCAGCTTGGCCCACGGGCCCGGATACGTCACGTGGCCTTCCTCGTATTCGACCTCGGTCCAGTAATCCCGCGCAGCAAGGTGCTCGTTCTCGAGCAAGTCCCTCGGCGTGTTGACAACGCCCCAGCCATTGCGGATTTGCTGCGCCTCCGCCACGAGCTGGGCACGCGTGAACTGCTTGCAGAAGGCCACGAGGATGTCGTTGAGGTGATCCCCGTCCTCGCCGGTGGGCGGAATCAGAAGACCCTGCGTCGCGTCAAGCTTGGCCAGCCACTCGTCCGAGGTGAGGTCTTCGGCCATGCCGTGATGGTCGAGCCATTCGATCGTCTGGCGCGCCGTCAGTCCGAATAGTCCGCCGTACGACAGCGCGGCCACGTAGCCGTCCGCTGCCTCGTAGACGTACTGCCCCGACTTGTAGCCGCCAATCTCGCGGCCGTTGCCGGGACGCCCGTTGTTGATCCCGCGGATGTCCCAGGTCGGCGTGGCGTTGTCGTGCGTGAACGTGACGGCTTCCTGCATTGACTGGTCAACGTGCTGACCCTGACCGGACTTCGTCCGCTGGTAGTGCGCAATCAACGTGCCCACAACCGCCTGGGCCGATGCCTGGGTGAAGCCCTGCGATGCCGTCGGCCGAATCGGTGGCCGTCCCGGAGCGCCGCACATTGAGGACAGCCCACCCATCGCCGTGCCGACGAGATCCGTGGCCTTCCAGTTCGCGTACGGTCCTTCGCGGCCGAAGGGCGTGATCGACGTATGGACCAGCCTCGGATGCGATGCGCCGATGCGCTCGACACCCAGCCCCAATGCCGATGCTGCGTGCGGCGGACAGGTCTCGACCAGGAAGTCGGCCGTCGCCAACAGGCGCGTGAACAGCTCTTGCCCGCGAATCGATGTGAGATCAAGAGTGGCGCTCAGCTTGTTGGCGTTGAACGTCCACCAGTGGAGCGAATACTCCGGATCGACGACATCCGCGCGGAACGGACCGATAAACCGCGACTCATCCCCGCCCGGCGGCTCGACCTTGATTACCTCGGCGCCGAGGTCGCCGAGCATACGACCGGCGAGCTGTCCCAGCTCGTTGGTCAAGTCGATCACGCGAAACGGAGCCAGCGGTCCGGCGGCGGTCTGAGTCGTCATGGGGAGGATGATACCTGCCGATCGCGGAGAATTTTCGACGGAAATCCAGTGTTTTGCGTGCGGTTGCTGCTGTGCACTGGGAATCCATGCTCGCCGATGTCAGATTTGGTCAGATCCGGTCAGATTGTGTCGAGCTGAGGTCAGATATTGGTGCGTGGCGTCGGACCAGGGCAGGTGATGTCGCGGCATGTTGGGTGAGTCGGAGGGGTTCATGATTCGCTCCCGGATTAGTGGTCGGTGTTGGACGTAGCTGATTACATTCGGACTGGTGTTCTGGTGAGCGCCGGTGGTGTGTCGGGCGTGGCATTGGCCGGAGGGCCCGAACCCCAACCCTCTCCCCTCGGGGAGAGGGAGGCGGAGGCGGGAGGGTGCGCTGCTCGAGATCAGCTTGCGGCGGCGGCGTGATCGCTCCGGCGGTGGATGATATGGACGCCCTCCAACGCGGGAATGATCCGCTCGATCGCCGCTCGCAGTTCGTCGAGATTGAGCTTCTCCTGCGCGGACACGGCGATCGGTCGTCCGTCGAGCTGTTCGCCGACTGCATCCAGGACGTCTCCCAGCGGCTCTTCGAGTACGTCGATCTTGTTGACCGCGGTCAGGGTCGGGCGTTGGTCCACGCCAAGGTCCCGCAGCGTTCGCTCGACGCTTTCAACCTGTTCGAGCACGTCGGGCGCCGTGCCGTCGACAACATGAAGAAGCAGGTCGGCCTCTTCCAGCTCCTCTAGCGTCGCGCGAAACGCGGCCACGAGCTGCGTCGGCAGCTTCTGGATGAAGCCGACCGTGTCGGATAGCAGCACGGTGTGCTGTTCCGAGAGGCGACAGCGGCGGGTGGTGGGATCGAGCGTCTCGAAGAGCCGGTCGCGCGCCCGCACATTAGCGTTCGTCAGCGCGTTCATCAGCGTCGACTTGCCTGCGTTCGTGTACCCGACCAGCGCGACCAGTGGAATGCCCGCCCGGTCGCGCTTGTTCCGGTGTTGCTGACGGTGCGTGCGGACGCGCTCGAGGTCTTTCTTCAACCGCTTGATCTGATTGCGAATCAGTCGACGATCGGTCTCAAGCTGCGTCTCCCCAGGACCGCGAGATCCAATCGCGCCCTCCATCCGTTCGAGGTGCTCCCACTGCCCCGTCAAGCGAGGCAGCAGATACTCATGCTGGGCCAGCGCCACCTGGACCACACCCTCGCGAGTGCGCGCGCGCTGCGCGAAGATGTCCAGGATCAGCGCCGTGCGATCAATCACCTTGATCCCGAGCCGCTGCTCAAGCGTCCGCTGCTGAGCAGGCGTCAGTTCATCGTCCAAGATGGCCACTGTCGCCCGAAGCTCGTCGCGCATCTCGACAATCTGCTCCAGCTTGCCCTTACCCACGTACGAGTTCGGATCCGGATGTCGAAGCCGCTGCTTCACCCGAGCCAGCGGCATTGCGCCAGCCGTCACGGCGAGCTGCGACAGCTCCTCAAGCGAAGCGTCAATGTTCCAGTGAGCAGAGCGTCGGGAGTCGACGCCAATCAGGATGGCGCGCTCTCGAGGCGGGTGAGTGGGATGTTGTCGGCGGCGTCCGCCGCGAGGTCGTTTGTTGCGAATACGTGAGATGACAGTCTCCGTCACTACGTCAGACGGCTGCCGCCGCCCGACGAGGTGCAGTCTAGTGAGAGCAAAAGACGGAGCCTAGAAGCGCATGTCGGCGCGGACCTCCCCTTGAAGTGATGAGCTCAAGCCTACTGCGAAGTGAACGCTGCGATCCGTTCGACGCCCTCGTCAACTTCGTCATCGGGCAACGTCAGACTCAGACGGATGTAGCCCTCGCCCGCCGGACCGTAGCCGTTCCCGGGAGTCACCACTACGCCCTGCTCCTCGATCAGCCGAGCCGCGAAGTCCGCCGACGTGTCCCCCTCAGGAATCCTGGCCCAGATATAGAGCGAGGCCTTCGGATTCGTCACCTCAAGACCAATCGAGCGCAACGCGTTGACCACCTTGTCTCGCCGTCGCTGAATGATCGCGTTGTTCGCCTCGATCACCGACTGGTCGCCGTCCAGAGCGGCAATCGCCATCTGCTGGATCGCCTGGGGAATGCCCGAGTCGATGTTCGACTTCACGCGCAGCAGCGGATCGACCAGATCGGCGTGACCGCAGGCCCAGCCCAGACGCCAGCCGGTCATATTGAAGGTCTTGGAAAGCGAGAAGTACTCCATCCCCGCAGCTTTGCCAGACGGCGCCTGCAGATACGCGGGCGCCTCGTAGCCGTCAAACGTGACGTCGCAGTACGCGTTGTCATGCAGCACGGCGATCTCGTTGTCAAGACCAAACTGCGCGGCCCGCTCGAAGAAGTCGATGTCGGCCAGCGCGCCCGTCGGATTGTTCGGATAGTTGATCCACAACACCCGAGCCCGCTCGCGCACGTCGGCGGGAATCGCATCGAGATCGGGCAGAAATCCGTTCTCCTCAGTCAGCGGCGTGTAGTGAGAGGTACCGCCCGCGAACATCGTGCCGATCGCGTACACCGGATAGGCCGGATCGGGCACGAGCGCAACATCGCCCGGATCGATAAAGCAAAGCGCCGAGTTGGCGATCCCCTCTTTCGCGCCGATCAGCGGCACGATCTCCGTAGCCGGATCAAGCGAGACCTCGAATCGCTGAGCCATCCAGCGAGCAATACACTCCCGCAACTCCGGCAAACCTTCGGTCTCCGGATACCGATGATTCGCCGGTACGTCAGCATGCTCGTGCAGAGCGTCGAGGATGTGCGGGTGCGTCGGCAGATCCGGATCGCCAATCCCGAACGAGATCACGCGCACGCCCTTCTCACGCTGCGCGGCGATCTTGCGGGAAATCTCGACAAAGAGATATGGGGGAAGGTCCTGGACTCGCTGCGCGGTTCGCATCGCCATTTAGAAGCGCCCCCAGATCTTGCCGACCTTGACGTACGTGGTCACCTTGTCGTCGTACCGCCGTTGCACCTCGGCCGGGTCGGCGGGGCGCTGGTAACTCAGCTCGTTCGTCACATGACGGAAGTTGAACTCCCTGAGCAGTGGCTCCCCCGCGCTGTCGCCGGCGACGCGAAGCGTCATCGCTCGTCGGTTTGCGTCCGCCCCGCGCTGCATCGCCGTCGCCAGCAGAGCGCGCGAGACCTCGGTGAAGTCGTGGTCGGGATGGACCAGCAACTCCTCCGCGGCGATCCCGCGTTTCTCCGCCGGAACCGTTCGAATGTAGCCGGCCGGCGAGCCGTCCCGCTCGGCGATCCCAACCCATTCCGAGTCGCCGAAGAACTGCGTAGCCAACGGCGGAGCGTGCGCGCCTTCGCCCACGGCCCGCTGCTCAATCGCGACCACGGCGTCGGCGTCGTCCTCGGAAGCGTCGCGAACACTGATCCCCGGTGCAGTCTCGGGCAGCGCCTGGTCGCGAACATCGCGGCAGCGCATCACCGAGACCTCGGACGGCGAAACGAACCCCGCCCCGATCAGCATCGGCTCGACGTAGTGGCGATGGGGGAAGTCGGTGTAATCGATCACCATCAACTCGGAGTCCGAGTGCTCGGTGGCGAGTTCGCCCATCTCGTTGAGCAGGTTCGTCAGATGCAGACGAATGTGGTTGATCGTGTCGAACTCGTAGAAGATGCGCAGATGTCGGCCGTAGGGAATGCCGATCACGTAGCCGTCATCGCACTGCGTCGAAAGCATCCGCGGCAATCGGACGAGTGCATCGAAATCGACGTCGGGCTGATTGCGATACGCCAGCTGCTTCGTCGCCAACGTTTCGTGCAGTTCGCGCACAAAGCCCGGGGCGACATCCTGTGCATGCCGCGTGTAGTCAGGTGTGACCATCAGTTGTCCATTCGCTCATGAATCGGGGCAGTAGAGACTTGGGGCGTCACGTGACGCCCAGCAGGTGGGCGTCCAGTTGGCCCTCGTAGGAGAAGGAAGCAGGTCCGGTCATGTAGACCGAGGCCGACAGATCGTCGAGGCCGTCCCAGGCAATCTCAAGATCGCCGCCGGGCAGCGAGACGATCGCAGACGCATCGCAGAGACCGCGCAAGCGCGCCGCGACCAGCACCGCGCAGGCGCCCGAGCCGCAGGCCAGCGTGATCCCCACGCCCCGCTCCCAGACCCGCATCTTCAGATGGTCCCGAGCCAGCACGTTGACGATCTCAACGTTGGTCTTCCTGGGGAAGTCGGGATGCGTCTCGATCAACGGACCAATCTCGGTCAGCGGGAAGTCGTCGACCTCATCCTCGGTGAACCAGACCGCATGCGGATTGCCCATGCTGACGCAGGTCAGGTCGAATCTGCGCCCGTCAACCTCAACCGTGTGATGCAGAATCGGGGCCGGACCTTCGTGGATCACGGGGACCTCGTCGGCCTGCAGCCAGGCTCGGCCCATGTCGACGCGAACGCGGTCCACCAACTCGGACGTCGCGTTCGAGAGGTCGGCGTGAAGCACGCCGGCGCCGGTCTCGATCGCGAGCGCTCCGTCGGTCGGCATGATCCCTGCTCGTTCGATGAGGTACTTGGTGAAGCAGCGGAACCCGTTGCCGCACATCTCTCCGTCGGAGCCGTCGGCGTTGACGATCACCATTCGCGCCTCGGCGACATCAGTGTCCTGCGCGATCAGGATGCCGTCCGCACCGACGCCGAAGTGCCGGTCGCAGATGCGCGGCGCGAGGCCGGACCAGTCGATCTCGTTCAGGTGGGCGTTCTCGCCCAGAGCGTCGATCAACAGGAAATCGTTACCCGCGCCTTGCACTTTGAGAAATGGGATGGACATGCAAACACTCCGACGCCTGACTGCATCTTACTCAAGCATCGCGAGCGGAACATCAGCCGCCCAACAAATGGCCGGATCGTCGCGCCGAAACCAGGCGCGCTGGCGTCGGGCGAAACGCCGGGTCGCCTGTGCGACACCGTCGATCGCCTGCTCGAGGCTCAACGCCCCACTCAAGTGGGCGAGCACTTCCCGGTAGCCAATCGAGTCGAAGCCCGGCGCGTCCTGCGGCACGCCCTCAGCGAGCAGACCGCGCACTTCGTCCACGAACCCCGCTGCGAACATCGCGATCATTCGTCGCCCAATTCGTTCGTCGAGTTCTCCCAGCGCGAAGTCCGGTGCGACAGCGCGGACATCCACCGGTTCGCGCAACTGCTGCCACTCGGAGATTGGCTTGCCCGTGAACTGATGGACCTCCAGAGCCCTGATGATTCGGCGAGCGTTCGTGGGGCCAATCTGCTCGGCCGCCGCAGAGTCAACGGCATTCAGCCGCTCGAACAGAGTCTCGACCGGCTCACGGGCGAGCGCGTCGCGGAACTCTACGTCCTCGGCAACGGGCGGAACCTGCCAGCCCCCCAGCAGCGCTCGCATGTGCTGTCCGCTCCCACCAACCGCGATCGGTCGTTTCCCCCTGCCTCGGATGTCGTCGATGGCTGCGCGGGCCGCCTCGAGGTACTCGCCAAGCGAGTAGCGCTCGCTCGGATCGACGATGTCGATGCACCAATGTGCGACCTCCTCGCGCAATTCGATAGACGGCTTGGCCGTCCCGATGTCGAGGCGGCGGTAGATCTGCCGGGAGTCGATCGAGACGATCTCGCCGTCGAGATGACGTGCGATCTGCATCGCCCAGTCGGACTTGCCTGAGGCGGTCAGCCCAACCACCGCGATCAGCGGTGGGACGTCAGGCGCTGGTTGCATGACGCACTTACGTGCTGGCGGCGATGGCTTGGGTGATCGCGAGGAAGGCATCGGCCTGGAGTGACGCGCCGCCGACGAGCGCGCCGTCAACGTCGGGCTGGGCCATGAACTCTGCAATGTTGCCGGGATTGACGGAGCCGCCGTAGAGGATGCGCACGCCCTCCGCAGCTTCGGAGCCGACCGTTTCCGCAACGACCGACCGGATATGGCCGCAAGCCGACTCCGCCTCGTCCGGCGAGGCGGCTTTGCCGGTGCCGATCGCCCAGACCGGCTCATAGGCGATCACCAGTCCGGCGGGAGCCGGTGCGTCCCCGAGCGCAAGTGAAACCTGTCGGGTCAGCACGGCCTTCGTTCGATTGTTCTCTTGCTCCGCTTCCGACTCGCCGACGCAGAGGATGGGTGTCAATCCATACGCTTCGGCGGCGCGAAGCTTGAGCGCCAGGGCCTGATCGTCCTCGCAGAAGAACTGGCGACGCTCCGAATGCCCGAGCACAACCCAGTCGGCGACCTCGGCCAACTGCACCGGGGACACCTCGCCCGTGAATGCGCCCGAAGGCTGCGTGTGCATGTTCTGGCCGGCGATGTGCACGTCGGTCCCGCACCAGAAATCCCAGACCAGCAGGAGTTGCGTAAAGCTCGGCGATAGCACCACGTCGACGCCCGCAATCGCGTCAATTCCAGCCAGACCGCGGCAGAGCGCTCGCGCCTCAGCGTTGGTCCCGTTCATCTTCCAGTTACCGGCCGCGATCGGAATCCGGGCCATCAGTCCTCACCCCGTTCGTCATTGGCATCGGGTAGCACTGCGATGCCGGGCAGCTCGAGTCCCTGCAGATACTCCAGCGCCGCGCCGCCGCCGGTCGAGACATGCGACATCTTCGATGTCATGCGGAACTGCGCGACCGCCGCTGCGGTCTCGCCGCCGCAGATCACGGTGTTCGTGTCTTCCAGCTTCGATAACGCCTCGGCCATCGCCCGCGTGCCACCCGAGAACGCCTCTCGTTCGAACAGACCCAGCGGTCCGTTCCAGACGATCGTGTCGCACTCCTTGACCGCCTCGGCAAAGGCCTCCACGGTGGCCGGCCCGACATCGAGAATCTGCCACTCATCCGGCAGATCTTCCTCGCCGAAGACCAGCGGTTTCGCGCGCGGCGGCTCGTCCGCGCCATGCGCGATGACGCAGTCAGTCGGAATCAGCAGATTGCAGCTCTCGTCCTGGGCGATCGCCGAGATCTCGTTGGCCGCCTCGACCATCTCCTGCTCCAGCAACGACGCACCCGTTGGCAGACCGCGCGCGAGCAGGAAGGTATTGGCCATTGCGCCACCGATGGCAATGACATCGGCGATCTCGGAGAGCCGCTCGAGCAGCGCGAGCTTGTCTGAGACCTTCGCGCCGCCACAGATAAACCCCAGCTTGCCCGCCTCACCGTTGCGGATCGGCTCGAGCGCTGCGAGTTCGCGGTCGAGCAGCAGTCCGCCCGCCGCCGGCAGCATCGTGGCGACGGCATGCGTAGAAGCATGCGCTCGATGCGCCGCGCCGAACGCGTCGTTCACGTAGATCTCGGCCAGCTCAGCGAGTTGCGCCGCGAAATCGTCGTCGTTCTCTTCTTCCTCCTCGTGGAAGCGGAGATTCTGCAACACCATCACTTCGCCCGGCTTGAGTTCGTGCGCCATCTCAGTGGTGACATCGCCGATGCAGTCCGGCGCCATGCGCACGCTCATCCGCAGCGCGCGAGCCAGGCGAATCGCGGCCGGCGTGAGGTCGAATGCGGCGTTCCGTTCCCCTTTGGGTCGGCCGAGATGCGAGCAAACAACGACAGACGCCCCGTGCTCGAGGAGGTACTTGACGGTCGGAACCGACGCGCGGACGCGCGTATCGTCCAGCACGCGGCCGGCATCCATCGGCACGTTGAGATCCAGTCGCAAGAGGACGCGCTTGCCCGCCAGATCGAGATCGCGGATGGACATCTTGCTCATCGGGACTCAGCCTCTGCGATGACCCGCGCTCTGGTTGGCTCTGTCCTGCCGATCACCCGCCCACTACCTAACTTGCGCGGCGCGTCAATTCGCTCAGGCCATCGGCGAAAGTTCCGCCTCGGCCTGCCGTTCGTTCTCTTCGTCTCGCGTATCGGAGTGCTTCGACTCCACGGCCGCCAGCTTGGCCAGGCGTCGCACGTGCCGACCGCCTTCGAACTCCGACTCGACGAAGGCGTCCACGATCTCGCCGGCCAGCGCGTGACCGATCACGTACGAACCTAGGGCGAGCACGTTGCAGTCGGTGTGTTGACGAGCGCGTCGGGCCGACCAGGTGTCGCTGCAGAGCGCAGCGCGTGCCCCGCGTACCTTGTTGGCCGCAATGCTGACGCCGACGCCGTTGGAGCAGATCACGATGCCGAGCTGATGCTGGCCATCCACGACCGCCTCTGCCAGCGGCGCGGCGACATCGGCGTAGTCCGTCGGCTCGTTGGAGCCGGGGCCAAAGTCGTAGACCTGGTGACCCTGTCCGCTGAGTCGTGCTCGGAGTCGCTCCTTCAGCTCAAATCCGGCATGGTCGCTGCCAATCGCGATACGCACCTGTCGCTGCCCCTGTCCAGATGTCCAAGCAGTGAGTTCAGGAAGCCGAGTCCAAATCGGAAAGCCCCCAGTGCCGCATGAGCAGCTCTCCGACTGTTGCACTGAGCATCGGTCCCCGGCGTAGAACGCGCGGCATCCGGCCCGTGCAATCCAAGATAGTAGAGGCGATACCCGCAGGCATCACCCCGCCTTCACCGACAATGTGAAGTGATTCACTATCCTCAGTCGGCCGCTGCAACGATCCAAACTGTCGGCCAACATCGTCGGCCGTGAGCGACGCCGGTTCACCATGAATGTTCGCCGACGTGCCCGTCAGCGGAGCATCAACCAGATCGAGCACCGCTGACGCAACCGGATGACCCGGGATGCGCAGCGCGATGGTCCCGCCGTCAACCGCACTGGTGCGCCAGTCGGATCGCTTGTTCACGATCAGTGTCACGGCGCCAGGCCAGGCCGATTCGGCCAGCGCCATCACGCGCTCATCCAGCGGCTCAGCGATCTGCGCGAGGTGCTCGCGCCAACGAGTCGGCGGCAGGAACACGGGCAGGTTTTCGCCCCCGGGTCGGCGCTTGAGCCGAAACACGGTGACCACCGCCTGATCGTCGTTTGCAATCCCGCTGAGCGCGTACTGCGTGTCGGTCGGCAGAGCGACGACGCCGCTTCGGCGTAAATGTTCAACGGCTTGATCAAGTTCCCCGTTAGACACGGATCTATCTTACTGCGCGCATATCATTATGACGTGAAGTCTGTTGAATCCCAGCACGAATCGATTGTCATCGTCGACCTCGGCTCCCAGACCGCGATGCTCATCGCACGTCGAGTCCGCGAACTCAATGTCTATTGCGAACTGGTCCCGCCGAACGCGACCTGGAGTCGCGTCAAAGAACTGAATCCTCGCGGCGTCATCCTCAGCGGCGGACCCGCCAGCGTCCACGACGACGGCGCGCCCATCGCTCCGGACTGGGCCCTCGACGGCCGGATGCCGGTGCTTGGCATCTGTTACGGCATGCAGACCATGGCCAACCAGCTCGGCGGCCGGGTCGAGAGCGGCCGGGAGCGCGAGTTCGGAGCCGCCCACATCTATCCGCGAGACGAGTCTCCGCTGCTCGACGACCTCCCCCGCCCGATGCCCGTCTGGATGTCGCACGGAGACCGAGTCGACCGGATGCCTAACGGCTTCCGCACCCTCGCCGGAACCGACAGCATCCCCATCGCCGCCATGGGCGACGACCAACAACGCTTCGGCATCCAGTTCCACCCCGAGGTCGTCCATACCCCCCACGGGCTGCACCTGCTGAGCAACTTCGTCTACGAAATCTGCACCTGCACGGGCGACTGGGACGCCGCCCACTTCATCACCGAGACGGTCGAGGAGATCCGCGAGCAGGTCGGAGACAACCACGTCGTCTGCGGCCTCTCCGGAGGCGTCGACTCATCCGTCGCCGCCGCGCTGGTGCATCGAGCCGTCGGCGACCAACTCACCTGCATCTACGTCGACAACGGACTCATGCGCCTGGGCGAGACCGAGCAGGTCGTCGACACCTTCGAGCGCAACATGCAGATGAACCTCCGCGTCGCGCGATCGGGCGACCGCTTCCTCGAGGAACTGGCCCGCGTCGACGATCCCGAGACCAAACGCAAACGAATCGGCGAAACGTTCATCTCCGTCTTCGAGGAGACGGCGATCGAAATCACCAGAGACGACCACGGCGCCGACTTCCTCGTCCAGGGCACCACCTACCCCGACGTCGTCGAGAGCGCCGGCTCGGGTCACGGCTCCGCAACCGCCATGATCAAGTCGCACCACAACGTCGGCGGCCTGCCCGACGACCTGCGCTTCGAACTGATCGAGCCCCTCCGCCACTTGTTCAAGGACGAGGTCCGCGAGGTCGGCCGCGAACTCGGCCTGCCCGAGGAGATTGTCGGACGACAGCCCTATCCCGGTCCCGGCCTCGCCATCCGCATCATCGGTCCCGTGACCCACGAAAAGGTCCGCGTCCTCCAACTCGCTGACGCCGTCGTCATGGACGAAATCCGCGACGCCGGCCTCTACGACCAGCTCTGGCAATCCTTCGCCATCCTCACCGACACCCGCACCGTCGGAGTGCAGGGAGACGCCCGAACCTACGGCTGGGTCTGCGCGATCCGAGCTGTTACCGCCGACGACGCCATGACCGCCGACTGGGCCCGGCTCCCCTACGACGTCCTCGGAACCATCGCCAACCGAATCGTCAACGAAATCCCGGAAATCAACCGAGTCGTCTACGACATCACCTCAAAACCCCCCGGCACCATCGAGTGGGAGTGAACAGCTTGATCATCACCATCTGCATGAGCATGTCCCTCCGACACCGCCTGCCCGAAGTCTGCCGAGTCCTGGAGTCGGCCGGTCACGAAGTCCTCACCCCGGTCGACACCCGCGAATTCGACTACGAGGGCGCCAACGACCATCAACGCGCCGATCTGAAGCGTGACAAGGACCTGATCCGCACCCATTACGAGAAGATCAAGGTCTCCGACGCGATCCTCGTCCTCAACGAAGACCTGCCCGAGAAGCCCCGATACATCGGAGGCAACAGCTTCCTCGAAATGGGCTTCGCCCACATCCTCAACATCCCCATCTACCTGATGCAGGACGTCCCCGAATCCCCCTATCGCTCGGAAATGCTGGCCATGGACCCAACCGTCATCGACGGTGAGCTCAGCCGGATCCCGGCCGAGATTCGAACCGCTGTGGGATAGTCTCGCCTCATGAGAGTCCTGATCGTCGGCGGCGGAGGACGCGAGCACGCCCTGGCCTGGAAGCTGACCCAATCGCCTTCATGCGAGGCCATCTACGCGGCGCCGGGCAACGCCGGAACTGCCGATCTGGGCGAGAACCTCCAGATCCACGACTCCGACATTGACGGCATCTGCGAGGCCGCTGAGGAGCGCCGGATCGACCTCGTCGTCGTAGGACCCGAGGCGCCCCTCGCCGCCGGCCTCGTCGACGCACTGGCGGTCCGCGACATCCCCGCCTTCGGCCCGAGCCAGGCCGCCGCACAGATCGAGTCCTCGAAGTGGTTCGCCAAGTCGATCATGCAGGCCGCCGGCGTGGGGCACGCCGGCGGCGAACTCTTCGAAACCGCCCAGGCCGCCCACAAGTGGCTCGAAATCCTCGGCCCCGACGATTTACCCGTGCTCAAGGCCGACGGCCTCGCCGCCGGCAAAGGCGTGATCGTCCCTGACGACATCGACGACGCCCACGCAGCCATTGATCAGATGTTTGCCGGGGCCTTCGGCTCGGCCGGCGAGCGAGTCGTGATTGAGGACCGTCTCTCTGGCATGGAAGCCTCCGCGATGGCGATCGTCTCCGGCGCCGACATCCTGCCGCTCCCGCTGAGCTGTGACTACAAGCGGATCATGGACAACGACCAGGGACCCAACACCGGCGGCATGGGCGTCTACGCGCCGCCCGGCTTCGTTGGCAATCCCGACCAGGTCTTCTCCTCCATCCACCAACCGGTCGTCGGTCAGATGGCCGCCGACGGCATCGAGTTCCGCGGCCTGCTCTACGCCGGACTGATGATCGACGACGGCACCATGAACGTCCTCGAGTTCAACGCCCGTTTCGGCGACCCCGAGACGCAGGCCGTCCTCCCCCTCCTCGACGGCGACCTGCTCCCCGTCCTCGCCGCCTCCGCGCGCGGAGAGGTCATGCCGCATAACGCGATCTCGCACTCCGGCCGCGCCTCGGTCAGCGTCGCCATCGTCAGCGGCGGGTATCCCGGCCACTACGACACCGGCAAGCCGATCCACGGCCTCGACGCAGTCGACGATTCCGTCGACGTCTTCCACGCCGGAACCGCGATCGACGATGATGGACGCACCATCACCGCCGGCGGACGCGTGCTCGCCGTGACTGCCGTCGCCGATACGCTGGCGGAGGCGCGTGGGATCGCCTACGACAACGTCAAACGCATCACATTCGACGGCTCCTTCCACCGCGCCGATATCGCGCTCCGAGAACTGACCTGAGAGAGGCGCAGACATGACGACTCGCACGATCAAGCCCAACCTGCAGGCGCACGACGATGTCCCGCCGATTGAGATGTTCCCCGGCGTCTCCCGACGCACGCTCAACGCCGGCGAGCGCACCTCGATCCACGAGATCCAGATCGCCGCAGGCTGCGTCGTGCCGATGCACACGCATCCGCACGAGCAGATCGGATACCTCGTCGCAGGACGCGTCAAGTTCGAACTCGGCGACGAGGTCAAGGAACTCTCCGCCGGCGACTCCTGGATCATTCCCTCCGAGGTCCCGCACGAAGTCACCGCGCTCGATGACGCCGTCGCGCTCGACATCTTCTCCCCCGCCCGCGAGGAGTACATCCCCTGATGATCCCCCGTTACCAACGCGCGGAGATGGCCGCGCTCTGGACCGATGACGCCAAGTGGCGGCGCTGGCTCGATGTCGAGATCGCCGTCGTCAACGCCTGGGCCGACGAGGGCGTCGTGCCCCGCGAGGACGCCGAACTCGTCGCCGCCAACGCCGGCTACAACGTCGCCGACATCGACCGCTACCAGGCCGAAGTCCACCACGACACGCTCGCCTTCCTCCATTCCGTCGCCGACACCCTCGGCTCCGAGTCGCGCTGGGTCCACCACGGCCTGACCACCTCCGACGTCTGGGACACCGCCTCCGCCCTCCAGATCCGCGACGCCGCCCGAATCATCGAGGACGACCTCGAACGACTCGAAGCCGCAATCACGAAGCGCGCCGTCGAGCACAAGCACACGCTCTGCATCGGACGCACGCACGGGATCCACGGTGAGCCGACCACCTTCGGCCTCAAACTCGCCAGCTGGGTCGACGAGACCCGCCGCAACCGACGGCGTCTGGCCGACGCCATCGAGTCGGTCGCCGTTGGCAAGATCTCCGGCGCCGTCGGCACCCACGCCACCGTTCCGCCGCACATCGAGGAGCGCGTCTGCCGCGAACTCGGCCTCGGCGTCGAGGCCATCTCGACCCAGGTCGTCCAGCGCGACCGGCATGCGTACTTCCTCTCCACCCTCGCCGTGATCGCCGCATCGCTGGAGCGCTTCGCCACCGAGATCCGACATCTCCAGCGCACCGAGGTCCGCGAAGTCCGCGAGCCGTTCGCCGAGGGCCAGGCCGGTTCGTCCGCCATGCCCCACAAGCGCAACCCCGAGAAGGCGGAGCGCGTCTGCGGACTCGCCCGCACAATCCGAGCCAACGCGCTCACCGCGCTCGAGAACGTCGCCCTCTGGCACGAGCGCGACATCTCGCACACATCGGCCGAGCGCATCGCCATCCCCGACGCCTGCTTCGCCCTTGACTACATCACCGACATGCTCGCCTGGATCATCGACGGCCTCGTCATCGACGCCGACCGGATGCAGGCCAATCTCGAGTCCTCCTACGGCCTGATCTACAGCCAGCGCGTCATGCTCGCCCTGACCGAAGCCGGAGTCGGCCGTGACGACGCCTACAAGCGGGTCCAGTCCTACGCCATGCAAGCCTGGGACGAAGGCATCCAGTTCCGAGATCTCATCGAAGGCGACGAACTCATCACCGCCGCCCTCAACCCCGAAGCCATGGACGCCGTCTTCGATCCCACCTCCTTCACCCAGCACATTGACGCCTCCTTCGCCCGCCTCGGTCTGTAGCACGCCGTCTCAACCCCCGCTCCGGGTGAACACCGTCCCCTCCGCCTTCCGATGCCCCGCGCTCCGACGCGGGGTCCAGGCCTCCCAACTGCGTCAGGGCGATCCCCGCCCGCCTCCCCTCAGACACCGCAGCCCGGGCTTCCTATTTTCTCTCCCGCTTCGCGGGGGAGATGTCACGAAGTGACAGAGGGGGTCCCTCCGACACTGGCCCCGGAAGGGCAGACTTCGCTCTCGGGGAGAGGCGGAAGCCGGGTGTGAGCGCCCGCCGACAACAGCCCCAAACGACTACGCTGAACCTGCCGGAATCGGAGCAGGGGCCAGAAACGGTGATTGCGCTGATCGACCAGCACCTCGACGAGCTGTCGGACCTTTGCCGCCGATACCAGGTGGACAGGCTCGACTTGTTCGGTTCCGCGGCCACCGCCGACTTCGACCCCGCCTCCAGCGACCTCGACTTCATCGTCGCCTACCAGCCACACGCCGACCTCGGGCCCTGGGCGGGACGGCACTACGAACTGCGCGACGCTCTGGCAGAACTCTTCGGCCGGCCCGTTGACTTGATCATGGACCGCCGGTTCAGCAATCCCTACTTCCGACGCTCGGTCGAGGCCTCCAGGACGAGGCTCTATGCAGCCTAGGTCCGCCGCCTACCTGTACGACATTCTCGAGAACGCCAACTTGATCCGGCAAAGCGTTGTTGGCAGGACGCTAACGGATTTTCGGACCGACATCCGGTTACGCCACCAGATCGAGCGAGAGTTCACGATCATCGGCGAAGCGGTCGCGCGGCTGAATCGCACAGACGCAGAGGTCACCGCGCGAATCACCAGCGCAGGCGGCGTCATCGCCTTCCGCAACACGATCGTGCATGAGTACGAGGAACTGAGCGACGAGACCGTCTGGAACATCATCCAGCAGCACGTGCCCGTGCTGATTAGCGAAGTGGAGGCCCTGCTCGCGGAGCAACGCTGAAGCCGGCCGTCGTCCAATGGTTGAATCGCCCCGCTCCATCTCCGTTCCGATCCCCTGTCCGCGCGGGAGGGAGCCTGCCTGGCCCTGGCAGCACTGGCCCCCGCGTCAAGCGCGGGGGATCGAATCAGCGCCCCACCCACTGCCCCTCCCGCCACCGCAAGCCCCTCCCGATGCCCCGCACTTGATGCGGGGCCCAGACCTCCATCCGTCAACCACACCACACAACGACTCCCCACATAGAACACCAGTACGCATACAATCGATCGCCCGCCATTCCCGAGAGGACCGCCAACCATGACCGCCATGACAGCCATCAACGCCGCCACCAACCAACTCAAACCCCCGGTCCCCTACACCGATGCCGCGATCAAAGCCGGCATCGCCCACGAAGCCGCCAACGGACCGTCGCACGTCCGCATCAAGGCCCTGGGCATGATGGCCCGCGTCAACGGCCTGTTCGAACTCGGCACCCAACTGGCCAAACAACTGGCCCAGCAACTCACCCAGCGCGCCCAGCGCGACATCCAGTCGCAGCGGGAGCCGTTGGGTCCACTCGCGCAGGCCCTCGCCGACGGCGTCGACCTGACCGACTTCTCCATGTACGCCACCCAGGAGGACTCCGAAGCGGACGACGAGGAGGCCGCCCGGCAAGAGGATGACGATGTCCCCTAATCCCCATTCCCCGCTCCCCCCATCCAGGGCGGAGAGAGATGCCGCAGGCAGTGGGGGCATCCCCTCCACGACGAGCGCAGTTTTTTTCAGCTCGCGCCAACGCAAGCCCAGCCAGACTCTCCTTGGTACCCCTTATCCCGATTCCATCGAGAGGCGGACGGGCCGTCGGTCCCACGTGCCCACGCCGCTACTACGCTCGGCAATCCGCCCGTCCACAGCAGCCGATTATTCTGTCAACTTCACCTAAGATCGCCGCAGAGGAGTTTGCGATGACCGTCATGATGGAATCCAACCTCGACCTGCCCAAACATTCGGGCAAGGTGCGGGATATCTACGACCTCGGCGACCGGCTGCTGCTGGTCGCGACCGACCGCGTGTCTGCCTTCGATGTGGTCCTGCCCAACGGCATCCCCGACAAGGGCTGCGTGCTGACGCAAATGTCGGCGTTCTGGTTCGACGCGACCGAGACTGTGGTGCCCAATCACATGATCCGCGTGATTGACTCGACCGACAATCCTGATATCCCGGTTGAGCTGGGGCCGGAGTACATCGGCCGCTCGATGCTGGTCACCAAGGCGCAGCCGGTCAAGCTGGAAGCGATCGTGCGCGGCTACCTGGCCGGTTCTGGCTGGGCGGAATACCAGCGCGACGGCACCGTCTGCGGGATTCCGCTGCCCGCCGGTCTGACCGAATCGGAGCCGCTGCCCAATCCGATCTTCACGCCCTCGACCAAGGGCGAGGTTGGCGAGCACGACGAGAACATCACCTACGAGCAGGCCGTCGGGATCGTCGGCGAGGACGTGGCCAACACGGTCAAGGTGCGCTCGATGGCGCTCTACACCTATGGCCTCTCGCGAGCGCAGGAGGCCGGCTTCTTCCTGGCCGACACCAAGTTCGAGTTCGGCGTCACCCGCAATGACCAGGGCGAGGACGAAGTCATCCTGATCGACGAGGCGCTGACGCCCGACTCATCACGCTTCTGGGATGCCGAGATCTACAAGCCCGGGAAATCGCAGCCGTCCTACGACAAGCAACCGCTGCGCGACTGGCTCACGGGAACCGGCTGGGACAAAGAACCGCCCGGACCACCCCTGCCCGATGAGGTCATCGAGAACATCCGCAGCCGTTACCGAACTGCCTATGAGCGCGTCACCGGCCGCGAACTGATCACTGCCGGCTGACCGAGAATCCAACCATGCGGTACAAGGCCGAGATCCACGTCACGCTCAAGCGAACAGTCAACGACCCCCAGGGCCTGGCCATCCGCGGCGGTCTGCACTCGCTCGGCTACGAGTCGGTCGATTCCGTCCGCGCCGGCAAGTTCATCGAGGTATGGCTGGAGGCCGACTCGGCAGAGGAAGCCGAACGCCAGGCCGGCGAAATGTCCGACCAGCTCCTCGCAAATCCCGTAATCGAGGACTACTCGGTCGCGATTGAAGCGACCCCCTCTGTCACTCCGTGACAACCCCCACTTCGCGAGGGAAAGCGGGAACAACCCAACTCTCCCCCCGCTTCGCGGGGGGAGATGCCGAAGGCAGAGGGGGGCATCGCATGGTGGCGAGGCCTGTTCAGGAGCTCAACGTCCCCTTGGTGCTCGGAGCACCCGACTCCTCAACCACCCGCACCGCGTCCCGCAGACACCGAGCCAGCGCCTTGAACGTCGCCTCGATGATGTGATGCTCGTTCTCCCCGGCCAGTTGTCGCACGTGCAGTGCGAGCCGCCCCTCGTGCGCGATCGTCTCGAGGATGTGCTTCGCCATTGACGACGGCAACTCGCCGATCATCGGCGCGGGAAAATCCAGGTCGATCGCCGCATATGGCCGCCCGCTGAGGTCGAGCGCGACCTGGATCAGCGCCTCATCGAGCGGCACGGTCCGGTCGGCAAAGCGGGCGATGCCCGCCCGCTCGCCGAGCGCCTCGTCGAGAGCCCGTCCGACGGCGATCGCCACGTCCTCGGACGTGTGGTGCGCGTCAACATGGAGGTCGCCGCTCGCCTGGACCTTGAGGTCGAACCCCCCGTGCCGAGCCAGCTGATGCAGCATGTGGTCCAGCATCCCAACCCCGGTCTCGACCGAGGCCGCACCGGAGCCGTCGAGCTCGAGCTCGACACGAATCGAGGTCTCGCCGGTCTCACGGATCACGGATGAGTTGCGCATGCGCCCACTGTGTCGCAGATGGCGAGCATTGTCCAGTGGCCTCCTATATTGAAATGAGACACGAGATTGGTCTTGGCCGAACGACTGGCGCGGGTGGAGGTATCGATGGAACGTGCGGAGCTGATCGAGAAGCTCAACGAAGACCTCGCGTCCGAACTGGCCGCGATCGTCACGTACATCACCTACGCGGCCCGCGTCGATGGTCCCCATCGACCGCAGCTTTCGCAATTCTTCACCGCCGAGGTCAACGGCGAGCAGATCCACGCGACCTATCTGTCCAACAAGATCGTCTCCTTGGGCGGCGAACCGACCACCGTTCCATCTGCGGTGCCCCTGCCCGAAGGCAATCGAGCCATGCTCGAAGAGGTCCTGAGCATGGAACGTGACGCCGTCAGTCGCTACACCCAACGCATCCAGGACGCCGAAGCCTTCGGCGACATCGCGCTCAAGGTCACGCTCGAAGACTTCATCCGAGACGAAACCAGCCACGTCGAGGAAACCGAAGCCATCCTGCGCCACTGGGACCTCTAGCCATCTTGCCCCCGCTCCCTCTGAGAGAGGGTTACGGTGGGGGTCCCCGCTCGGTCGTCCGCTCCTCGATCGCATAGAGCTCGTCCATGCCCGCCATGTCCTGAACGTCGCGGTACAGCGACATGATCTCGTCCACCTCGCGGCCGGACGTTCCGTCAGCGACCATGCTGCGATAGGCGTCGCGCATCGCGCCGTACGCGGCGACCTGCCCGGTGAACGGGTCGATCAACACGTTGAAACCGTTCTCCGCCAGCATCACCCGGTCGAGTCGGTCGGCCTGGCCCATGAGCGAGAGCGGGCCGCCGAGCACCCGCCCGGCCTCTTCGATCTGCTCGGGATCGCCAGTGAAGAGCATCAGCACATCCGCACCTGCCTCCCGGTACGCAGCGCAGCGCTCCAAGGCCCGCTCGAACGACTCGTTCCGCACCGCACCCGTCCGCGCGATGATGATGAAGTCCTCATCCCGCCGAGCATCGACCGCCTCACGCACCTTGTCGACCATCATTTCGAGCGGAACCAGGTGCTCGACGCCCTTGTGATGATGAGCCCGCTTGGGCGCGACCTGGTCCTCGATCTCAATCGCCGCCGCTCCCGCCGCTTCAATCTCGCGCACCGCCCGCGTCGTATGCAACGCATCGCCAAACCCGACCCCGCCGTCAACGATCAGCGGCACCTCGGATCGAGCCGTGATCTGCCGAGTCAGCCCCGCAACCTCGGTAATCGTCAGCAGAGCCTCGGAAACCGAGAGCTGGAATCCGTATCCGCCCCCGGAAAGGTAGGCGGCTTCGAAACCAAGCGACTCAACGAGCCGAGCCGACAGAGGATCAAGCGCAACCGGCGCCAGGATCGCCCCCCCGGAGCGGACAAGTTCAGCAAACGCAGCACGGTCGGTCATTGCGGATCTCCTTCATCCAGCGAGACAACGCCATCCCCGGCTAATCCGTCGATCTCTTCCGCCGACCGCCCAATCAGTTCCAACGCCTCCCGCGTGTGCTCGCCGATCGCCGACGCTCCCCGCTTGAGCTTGATCGGTGTCCTGGAGAGGTGCACAGGAGAGCCCGAAACCTTGATCGTCTTCTGACTCTTGGCCACCGGTAACTCCGCGATCATCCCCCGCGCCGCGATGTGCGGATCGTTGATGATTTCGGGGAGCGTGTTCATCGGGGCTGCGATGCAGACGCCCTCGAGCTCCGCCTCCCACTCGGCGGTGGTTCGTTTCTTGAACGCCTCATACAGGATCGGTTCGAGCTCGGCGTGGTGCTCGGTACGGTCCGGGTTGGTCTGGAAGCGCTCGTCGTGGAGCAAGTCGTCGCGCTCAATCTTGGCGCAGAAGAGCTGCCAGTCCTTCACTCCGGCGATGACCATCCAGCCGTCGGCGGTCGGAAACGCCTGGAATGGGGTGACGAGCGGGTGGCGGGTGCCGATCGGGCCGGGGACCTCGTCGGTGTTGGCGGCTCGGACGACGGCATTTTCCAGCAGGGCCACCTGAGCGTCGAGCATGGCCACATCGACGTGCTGACCGAGGCCGGAGGACTGGCGCTCGTGCATGGCGGCCAACACGCCGATGGCGGTGTACATGCCGCCGGCCATGTCGCCAATCGAGTAGCCGGGCCGCGCCGGCGGACCCCCGGGATGACCGGTGATGCTCATCACGCCGCCCATGCCCTGGACGATCACGTCAACCGCCGGCCGGTGCTGGTACGGCCCGCTGTGCCCGAAGCCCGAGGTGGACGCGTAGATCAACCGCGGATTGACGGCCGAGAGGTCGTCGTAGCCCAGTCCGAGCCGCTGCATCGCGCCGGGACGGAAGTTCTCGGTCAACACGTCGATGCCGCCCGACGCAGGGTCGATCAGGTCCTTCACGATCTGCACGGCCTCCGGATGCTTGAGGTCGAGCGTGACCGACTTCTTGCCCCGGTTGACGCTGAAGAAGTAGGTCGAGACACCGTGGACGTAGGGTCCGGCGCCGCGGTGGCGCTCGTTCGTATCGACGTGCTCGACCTTGTAGACATCCGCGCCGAGGTCGGTGAGGATCATCGAGCCATAAGGACCGGCGAGAGCCCAGGTGAAGTCGAGGATGCGGAGGCCGTCGAGCGGTCCGGGCATGCGCTACTCCATTTCGAGGCCGGGAGTGCCGGGTTCGAGCTGGACGCCGAGGGTGTTGAGGGCCATCGAGACGAGGTTGTACTGTCCGGCGGCAAAGACGACATCCATCATCTGCTTCGTGTCGTACCGCTCGGCCAGTGCATTCCACGTTTCGTCGCTGAGGAACGCGTCGGCGTGGAGCTCGTCGGCGGCTCGCAGCAACGCTGACTCATGCGAGGTCCAGGCATCGTGATCCGGCCCCGCTTTGACCCGCTCGACCTCCTCCAGCGTCAGCCCGGCCTGCTGACCGATCCGACGGTGCTGACCGAACTCGTAGCCCGACCGGCAGTTCCAGCCCATGCGCAGGATGATCAATTCGCGCTCGCGCTCGGGCAGCGAGGAGCCGCCGAGGACATGCCGGGCGAAGTAGCCCCAGGCCGACGAAAGCTCGGGATAGTGAGCGAGCGTCCTGGTGATGTTGAGCACCGGCCCGCCCCGCGCTTCGGCCCGTTCGAGCTGCGCCTTCGATTCCCCCTCCGCTGTCTCGACCGTCAACGGCTGCAGCCGTGGTTCCGAGAGCCGCATGTCGTCCCCCCCGATCTGTCGCTCAAACTTCGCTCAAGCGAGGGCAGGATAGAACGAATGAGGGTCAGAGAACCGATCCCAGCCGCTCCGTCAGCGTGTCGAGCTGATCGGCGCGGGGGATCGAGATGCGCAGATGCGAGGTCAGCAGCGGGTCACGGTAGGTGCGAGTGAACACGCCGACGCCGGCCAGCCGATCGTGGAGCTCCTGGCCGGTTCCGATGCCCGGATCGACACCGACCAGGATGAAGTTGGAATCGGAGGGCAACGGAGAGAGACCCTCGATTTCGAGCAACGCGTCGTAGAGATCGTTTCGAGTCCGGCGGACCGATTCAATCTGCTCAGAGATTTCGTCGGCGCATTCGACCGCAGCAATCCCGGCGACCTCCGCCGCCTGATTGATGTTGTAGGGCTGCTTGACCTTGATCAGGTCCGCAACCAGATCAGGATGGGCCAGCGCGTAACCGAGCCGCAGTCCGGCGATCCCGGCCCACTTGCTGAACGTGCGCATGATGATCAAGCCGGAGTACTCGTTAAGCAATTCCTGCGCCGATGCATCAAACCCCGCGAACTCGATGTAGGCCTCGTCGAGCATGACCGTGGCGCCCCGAGCGAGCATCTCGCAGAGCACGTCTCCTGGGACAAGATCGCCGGACGGGTTGTTGGGCGAGGTGAGCACGACGACGCCCGCTGCCCCTACATCGTCGACCACCGTCAGCAACGCTTCACGGTCCAGCGCGAAGCCGTCGCCCCTGACCACTTCGATCAGCTTGAGTTCATTCACATCGGCGAGGAATGGATACATGCCGAACGATGGCGGGCAGGACACGATCGACGCACCCGGCTGAAGCAACGCCCGCAGTGTGAGGTCGAGCAACTCGTCGGCCCCCGCGCCAGCGACGATCATCGACGGGTCGAGACCGGTGTAATGCGAAAGCGCAGCGCGCAACTCGGTCTGATTTGGATCGGGATAGATCGAGCCGAAATGCGGGTCTGCGAGAGCGTCTGACAGCGCCGCTCTCACCTTCGGATGCATCCCGTAGGGATTCTCATTGGCGTCCAGCTTGAGGCAGTCTTCTGGATCGAGACCGGCCCGGCGGGCCCGCTCGGCCAACGGGACGACCGGTGCATATCCAGGCAGTTGCGCGAGATGTCGGCGAACCTGCGGAGGCTGGGACGTCATCGATCGCGCCGGCGGCGTTCCAGCGAGCGCGCGTGCGCGTCGAGTTTCTCCGCGTGCGCGATCAGCTCGGCGTCGGCTGAGACTTCGTCCAACAGTTCATCGCTGACCTGCACGACGGTCGTGATCTTCATGAACTCGCCGACATTGAGCGCCGAGGCGAACCGCGCCGACCCGCCGGTCGGCATCACATGGGAGGGCCCGGCAACGTAGTCGCCCAGCGCCTCCGGCGACGCTTCGCCGACGAACAGCCCACCGGCGTTGCGGACTTCGCCAATGCGTTGGTCCGCGTTCTCGACGACCAACGCCATATGTTCGGGCGCGTAGTCATTGGCGATCGCGAGCGCCTCGTCCAGGTCCGCGACGAAGGCGAGTCCACCGCGGTTACAGAGCGCATTGAGTGCAATCGCTCGTCGCGGGAGATCCGTCGTTTGCTCCAGCAGCTCATCCACCACCGACTCGGCCAGGGTCTCGCTGGTGGCGATCAGAATCGGCGCGGCGAAGTCGTCGTGTTCGGCCTGGGCGAGGAGGTCGGCAGCGACGAGCTCCGGATTGGCGGTCTCGTCAGCGACGATCAGCGTCTCCGTCGGACCGTAGATCGCGTCGATGCCGACCACGCCATAGAGGCGTCGTTTCGCCGCCGTGACGAAGCGGTTGCCCGGGCCGAAGATCTTGTCGACCGCGCCGATCGACTCGGTGCCGTAGGCGAGCGCGGCGATCGCCTGCGCGCCGCCGACCTTGTACACGGTCTGGACACCGGCGATCTCGGCGGCGACGAGCTTGAGCGCGTGGACCTTCGCGGATCCGTCCTCGCTCGGTACCGCTGGAGAGGCGATCACCACCTCCGGCACGCCGGCGACCTGCGCCGGGATCGCCGTGTGCAACACGCTTGACGGATACACGGCGGAGGTGCCGGGAACGTAGAGTCCGACTCTTGCCAGGGGCCGAACCAGTTGGCCCAGCCCGTCGGCTGTGAACGACCTGGCCGCATGCTCAAGTTGCGTTTCGTGATAACGACGGACTCGATCGGCCGCGTGCTGAAGGGCGGAAACCAACTCGGCCGAGACCCCACCCCTCGCCTCGGCAAACTCCTGATCGCTCACGACCAACGAGTCGGGCGCGGCGCCATCGATCGCCGCTGAGATCTCGCGAACGGCCGCGTCGCCGCCGTTCCGCACGCGCTCGATGATTCGGCGCACCGCCTCTTCGAAGTCCGGCTCGTCGTCGAACAGCCGGCGGAGGATCTGTCGCTCGATCTCGCTCAACTCGTCGTCATCGGGACGGCGGCGCGAGAGGAGCTGTTCTCGGGCAGCCTCCGCGCCGCGCCAGATCGGGATATCGATGTCGGTCGCGCTGACCATCAGGCGGCGCCCAACCATTCGCGCAGGACCATCGTCGTGCGTTCCGCCGTGGACTCGAAGAACCCGTCAAGCGCCGCCTGGTCGACCCGCGAAAGCGTGTCGTCGAGCAATGCGGGGATGGTTTCCATGAACTCTCGCAGGCCGGCTTCGCTCTCGATGCCAGCGCTCTTCAGGTGTCGCGAGGCAATGAACGAGAAGCGCTCCCAATCTGGCGGATGCTCGGTCATCGCCGCCGTCGTGTCGCGCCACTGGATCAGCAGCGGACGGTCCACGAATCCGGCGTCAATCTCGACAGCCGATCCGAACAGCGCACGGCGCATCCGCTGCATCTGCTCGTCCGATTCCCGCTCGCGCCGGTCGAGTTCGTACTGCAGCACCCGATCGAGCAAGTTGGCGTGCGAGTTGCCGCCAAGCACCGACCGCGAGCCGAAGAACGGTCGATAGATCTGCAGCACGTACTCCTGGTCCATGATCACGTGCGTCAGGTATCCGGCCACCCACGCGATCGTCTCAGCCGTCAGATTGGACGGATCGCGGAACATGCGGTGAGCGCTGAAGAAGTTCTCGACGCAGTCCTGGTGCCCGTCGTCGTAGATATCGAAGAAGTGAGTCCGTTCACGATCCCAGCGTGTCAGGACGCGAATGTCCGGCGTCGTGGCCCCCAGCAGATAGTCGCCATTCTGCGCGTCGAAACACACGCTGTCGGCGTCGACCTGTCCGCCCGCCCGCACGGCGGCAATCATGTGCGTCACCAGGGGAGGCATGATCGGAGTGTATCCCGCCTGCGTATTCTTGAAGCATGAGTTGCTTGCTGCGGCGTCCGATACGAGCGCTGGCATTGGCCCTCCTCGGCTTGGGGCTTGGCTCCGCGATGCTCACTGCCTGTGGCTCCGACAACCCGCCCGGCGCGGTGCACGTCTCCGAGATGGCTCAGGAAATCGGGCCGGTCTCGGCCAACTTCGTCGGACGCGCGCTGGATCGGGCCGAACGCCAGGACGCTGCCGCCTGGATCCTGATGATGGATACGCCCGGCGGATTGATTTCGTCGACCGACGACATCGTGCAGCGCATCCTGGCGGCGGACATTCCGGTGATCATCTTCGTCAGTCCGGCCGGCGCGCGAGCCGCGTCGGCGGGCACGTTCATCACCATGGCCGGACACATCGCGGCGATGGCGCCCAACACGCAGATCGGCGCTGCGCATCCGATCGCGGGCGGCGGCGAGGACATCGAGGGTGACCTGAACGAAAAGGTGACCAATGACGCGGCGGCAGACATTCGCGGAATCGCGAAGCATCGCGGCCGAAATGAGGAATGGGCCGAGCAGGCAGTGCGCGAGTCGGTATCGATCACCGGCGACGAGGCAGTCGAACTCAACGTCGTCGATCTCGTTGCCGCCGATCTCAACGACCTGATTGCGCAGATCGACGGTCGCACCATCCTCCTCGATCCAGATGGCGAGAGCGTGACGCTCGACCTCTCCGGCGCGCCGATCGTTGAGACCAACTACAACTTCGCCGAATCCGTGCTGGACGTCATCGCCGACCCCAACATCGCCTTCCTCTTCACCTCGCTCGGCAGTCTGTTGCTCCTGATCGAGGCGTTCTCGCCCGGCCTCGTCGGCCCCGGCGTGTTCGGCGTGATCATGCTCATCTTCGGATTCTTTGCCCTTGGACCGCTGGACACGAACCCGGCCGGGATCGCGCTGCTGGTCCTGGCGATCATCCTGCTCATAGCGGAGGTCTTCGTGGCCGGGTTCGGATTCCTCGGAATCGGAGGGATCATTGCGCTCATTCTGGGAGGCCTCCTATTGATCGGCGACGCCTCGGTCGACGCGGAACGGGTCTCCATCTGGGCCCTGATCGTCGGGGCAGGGCTGATCGGGCTGGTGGTCTTCGGACTCGGGACGTTGATCGCTGTGGATCGGCGGCGGCCCAAGTGGTCCTTCCAGGGGACCCGTGGAATCGTGGGTAGAGAGGGCCACGCCCACAACACGCTCTCCCCGGAAGGGACCGTCATGGTTGACGCCGAGCTCTGGTCGGCACGGGCGGCAGCGGGTGTAGAGATCACCGAAGGCGCGACGATCAAGGTGATCGGAATGGACGGGTTGACCGCGATTGTCGAATCGACCGACACACCAGAGGGTTCGGATGGTTGAGTCAAAGTTCGACCAGTACATCGCCGGCCTTGACGAAGCCGAGCGGACGGTCGCCCTCAAGGTCCGAGACGCGGTCCGAGACGCCGTCGGCGGCAACCCCAACATCTCGGAAACAACAAAGTGGAGCTATCCGGCCTGGGTCTACTCCGGCAGACGCGGAAACATGTGCAGCATCATGGGCGCCAGCGGCTACGTCCGGCTGCAGTTCTTCCGCGGCGCGGAACTGCCTGCCTCCGAGTCACGGCTGGAAGGCACAGGCAAGGGCATGCGCCATCTCAAGGTGTGGTGCGACGCGGAGGTCCCCGCAGACACGATTCGCCAGTTAGTGTCGGACGCGATCGAGCTCCACGCGGGCCGGAGCGGTTGAGCTAGTACGAATGAACCGCGCGCTTCGCGTTGCGAGGTCGCTGTGGGATACGCGCCGCTCGACCGGTTCGATCACGCAGGTAGTACAGCCGCGACCGGCGCACTCGCCCGCGCCGCGTGACCTCGACCCGCTCGATCCTTGGTGAGTGATAGAGGAACGTCCGCTCCACGCCGATGCCCTTGGTCACCCGTCGGACCGTGAAGTTGGACGACGAGCCCTGCTTCTTCCGGCGGATCACGACGCCCTCGAAGACCTGCGTACGCTCGCGGTCGCCCTCCACGATCACCGCGTGGACGCGAACCGTGTCGCCGGCCTGGAACTCTTCGATATCCGGGTTGCGGTCAAGGCTCAGGAGATCGCTGCGGTCCATCGTCAACTCCGGATACGGCGGCTGGGGTCAAACTCGTCACTTCATCTTACGATCGCAACTGGCTTGCGTTCTAGCCAGATGCAGCGGCGACCGCGTGTTCATGCCGTTGTCTCCGACACATCGTCAATGTCCGCGAGCAGGTCGGGACGTCGAACGCGGGTGCGTTCAATCTGCCGTTCCCGTCGCCAGCGATCGATCGCGCCATGATCGCCGCTCAAGAGCACGTCGGGGACGCGCCAACCACGGAACTCGGGCGGTCTGGTGTACTGCGGATACTCGAGCAGACCTGCTGCAAACGATTCCTCGACGATCGATTCGGACGAGCCAAGCGCCCCCGGCTGCAGGCGGACGACGGCGTCAACCAGGACCGCGGCGGCCGGTTCGCCTCCGGAGAGCACGTAGTCGCCAACCGAGACTTCCTTGTCGACAAGATGCTCCCGGACCCGTTCATCAACACCCTCGTAACGCCCACAGAGGAGGATGAGCCGATCCTCGGCTGCCAGTTGCTGCACGAGGCCCTGGTCGAGACGCTTGCCTTGCGGGGTGAGCAGGATGGCGCATCCCGGGTTCCCCGCGACGCGCAGCGCCTCGACCGCCCTGAACCATGGCTCGGGCTTCATCACCATGCCGGCCCCGCCGCCATACGGGTAGTCGTCAACCGTCCGATGACGGTCGGCCGTGTAGTCGCGCAGGTCGTGGACGTGAATGTCGACGATCCCGCGCTCGCGAGCGCGCTTGATGATGCTGTGCTCGAACGCGCCCGCAAGTAGCGGGGGGAAGATCGTGACGACGTCAATCCTCATTCGCGTCCGAAGGCAGCGTTCGGATCCCAGCGCCGATTGCCGTTGCGGTTGCCGCCGTTCCCCGAACCGGCGGCTTGCCGGTTGTGCAGGAAGGCCGGAGTGGCGAGTTCCTCCGGACTGCGTGGTTCGACCGGATTGAAGGTCAGGCTCTCCAGGATGTCCTGCCGCGTCGGAGGCGCCGGCGGAGCTGCAGGTGCGACGAACGAAGACTGCGTTCCCGCGACCGCTGGCGCCGCCGGAACGGCGGCAGCCTGCTGCTGGTCGAACCCCGTCGCGATCAGCGTCATCTGGATGTCGCCGTCGAGATCCTCGTCGATCACGGTGCCCATGATGATCTCGGCGTTCGGGTGCACCTTCTCGCGCACGAAATCGGCTACCTGCGAAAGTTCGAGCATCCCCAGGTCCCCGGACGACGTCACGTTGTAGAGCACCCGGGTCGCCCCGTGAATGCTGTCTTCGAGCAGCGGCGAGTGGATCGCCTCCTCGACTGCATCCAGCGCACGGTTGTCGCCCGATCCGTGACCGAGCGCCATCAACGCGTGCCCGCCGCCGCCCATCACCTTCTTCACGTCGTTGAAGTCCAGGTTGATCTCGCCGGGCACCGTCAACACGTCGGATATCCCACGTACCGCCTGGCGCAGCACGTCGTCGGCCCGGTGAAACGCGTTGGTCACGGTCAGATTGCGGTCGTTCTTGTCGATCAGCCGCTGGTTGGGGATCACAATGACGGTATCCGCCACCTCGTTCAGACGCTCGATCCCGTCCTGAGCCGACTTCGCTCGCGGCACGCCCTCGAACTCGAACGGTCGCGTGACGACCGCGATCGTCAGTGCGCCGGCCTGCCGAGCCATCTCAGCGACGATCGGCGCCGCGCCTGTCCCTGTGCCACCACCCATGCCGGCCGTGATGAAGGCCATATCGACGTCGCTGAACAGACTGCGGATCTCCTCGCGACCATTCTCCGCCGCTCGAGCCCCGCGCTCCGGGTCGCCGCCGACTCCGAGTCCGTCCGACTCCGCGTCGGCGATCCGAACGATCGTCTCCGCCTTCGAGTTCGAGAGTTGCTGATTGTCGGTGTTAATCGCAACGAACTCGACCCCACGGATCTTGTCGCTGATCATGCGGTTGACGGCGTTACAGCCTCCACCGCCAACTCCGACGACGGTGATCGGCGGAATACCTTCCTGGCGGCTTCCGTGCTTGCGTCGATTCATGGGCTCGATCCTCTCTGTTATGTCCGCTGCGTTTCGTTCAGGGTCGGTCCGCTTGCAAACCGCCGCCCGCACGTTGGACGGCCGGCCAGATTGAAGTTCATGAGTTGGGGCTGAACACTTTCGCCAGGCCGGCAACGCCCGAGGCGAGCGATCCGAACACCGACCCGGTGCTCTCGGTTCGCTGGCGCAGCGTGCGGGCCCCGTTGGCGTTGCTGGCGCGCATCGCGTCGCCCGAGTCCAGCATCCAGTCCAGCATGCCCACCGCGCCCAGCGCGTCAGGGTTGCGTAGTTTGTCGGTCAGTCCATAGACCTCGCCGACCACGCCGACACGAGCCGGCGCATCGAGTCCCTTGCTGAACAGCAGGTCGATCCCGCCCAGCATCGCGCCGCTGCCCGTCAACACGACGCCGCCGGCGACCGCATGCTGGAGCTGGTGCTCCGTAATCCGACCGGCGATCATACTGATCATCTCGCACACACGGGCGTGGATGATCTCGGCCACGAACGCCGGAGACACGCGATCTGGCCCGCTCGAACTGCCATTGAAACCGCGCAGGTCGATCTCACGGGCGTCCTGGGCAACCATCTGCGGGACCGCCAAACCATGAGACTGCATCACCATGGCAGCCTCCTCGTTCGTGCAGTGGAGACCGATCGAAAGATCGCGGGCGATATGGGACGTGCCAATCGGCAGCGCCGATGTGTGCGAAATCGCACCCTCCTCGAACGCCGTCAGACTGATCGTGCCGGCGTCGAGGCCCACAACCAGCACGCCGAACTCCTTCTCGTCGGCGCGCACCGCTCGCTCGGCGGCGACAACAGGCTTGGCAGCGATCAACTCAACGTCGACGCCGGCATTTTGTACGCAGTGCGCCGCGTTCTGAATGGCGCTCTGCGACGCCGTCACGAGGTGCATCGAGACATCGAGCCGTTGACCGTGCTGACCCCGTGGATCAAACGAACGCCGGTCTGAATCGACAACGTAGTAGCGCGGAATCGCGTGCAGCAGCGTGCTGACGGTGTTGATGGTTACGGCCCGCCCCGAGTCGATCGCACGGATGAGATCGGAGTCGCGAATCGGCTCACCGAACGACGGCAGCGCCACCGCGCCGCGGTTGTTGAGGCTCTGCAGATGCGCTCCCGAGACGGCGATACCGACCGACAGAATCTGGCGCCCGGATGATGCCTCAGCCTGGTCGAGCGAAGCGCGGATGGCGGCCGCTGCGCGCGAGACGTGCGAAATCTGCCCCGCTTCGACCCCGACCGACGGCGACTGACCAACCCCGAGCACATGCAGGTGCCCGTGTTGGTGTCGCTCGCCGACGATGGTGGTGATGGCGGACGACCCGAGGTCGATGGCGACGCTGGCGCTAGAAGTTGGCGGCATGTTTGCTCCCCGGCTCGCTATCCGTTGCCCTTACTGCTCGCTGACACTCGCTGTGGCACGATCGTGAATTCGAACGTCACGTCCGATGTTCAAGCCGATTTCGACACGCGGCCTGAGGCCGAAACGCAGGTCGGCGAACAAGAGCGGTTCGCCGCGTCGATGCGCTTCCCGCTCCAACTGCTCCCAGACGGCGTACTTGTACTCAAGGCCATCGCTGTCGCCGAACACGATGCGGCCGTGCTCGGTGATCACGACCAGGCCATCGCCGAACGACCACTCGTATCCAACGATGCTGGGCAGCGCCAAGGGCGCGCCGCGTGCATGCAACTCAGCCGCCACATGGACCGCGTTGATGTCGACCCGCGCACCTGCGGCAATCGCCGGCAGAGCCGAGACCTGCGTCACGACCGGCCCGTGCCAGGCAGGCGCGGAGCCTTCCAGGATCACGCCCTCGGAATCAATTGCCCACACTGTGTCGTTGGCCCGCCACCGGCCCCACGGCGTACGTTCCACTATGACAACATTTATCCCACTCGGCCAGTCCCGGCTGACCGTTACGTGCTTGACCATCGGCAACGCCGCAATTCGCTGTTGCGCAGCCTCGAGATCGGCCAGCATGACGTGCTCGCCCTTGAGTCGCGTCAGCTGCTTGACCGATGCGGCGGAAATGGCATCGGCGCCTTCCACGCTGACCGACTTCACCTCCAGCAGAGGCGAGTTCAGCAGCGCCAGCATGACACCCAGCGCTGCAATCGAGAGCACGACGGCAGCGAAGATCAGGCGCGGCCAGCGAATCCTGAACCTGGTCAGCGCCCGTAAGTGTTCCCTCGAGGTCAGCCGGCGAATCATCCGCTGCCCTCTGCTCAACGGAATCGGCTGGACGATCGGATCGTCCGCCGGCTCGATCCCATCCCGCTCGGGACTGCGCCGCTCCTCGCTCATCGGCGAGCCTCTCGCCCCGTGGACGGACGCGAGTGCCGCCGTTGATGACGTTCGATCCCCAACGCGACGAGCCGATCGATCAGCTCGTTTAGCGGCAGCCCGTCGACCTCAAACACCCGCGGATACATCGACGCCGAAGTGAAGCCGGGAATCGTATTCAGTTCGCCCAGCCACAACTGCCCGTCTGCTCCAAGCAGGAAGTCGGCGCGGACCATGCCTTCTGCCCCAACGGCACGCCAGGCTCGAAGCGCCAGATCTTGCATCCTTCGACCAACGATCGGATCGACGGTCGCCGGAGCGATCAGCTCGGTCTCCGGATCCTCGTACTTCGCCGTGTAGTCGTAGAACTCGCGCTTGGTGCGAATCTCCCCCAGGGACGATGCGACCGGCGCTCCCTGGCTCGTCGATCCCAATACGCCGCACTCGATCTCGCGAACGGCTGACATCGCCTCCTCGATCAGGATCTCCGAATCGCACGCAAACGCCCCAGCGTAGGCCTCCGCTGCCTCCTCGCGAGAGTCAATCTTGCTGATGCCAATGCTGGATCCCCCGCGCGAGGGCTTGACGAACTGCGGGTAACCGAACTCCGAGCCGCGCCGCACCACGCCCGTCGGGTCGTCGCGCCATTCGTCGCACCTGACAACGATCCACGGCGCGACCGGAATCCCGACATCACGCATGATTTGCTTACAACGCGCCTTGTCCATCGCGATCGCCGATGCGCCGACGCCCGATCCGACGTATGGCACGTCGAGCGTTTCAAGGAAGCCTTGAAGCATGCCGTCCTCGCCGGTTGATCCATGTATCAGCGGAAAGACCGCGTCGCACTGCAGCAGCGCAGCGACGGTCGCCGGTGCGATCAACGCGGAGTGGCGAGCGTGAGGCTCCGGGATCTCCTCCGGAGCTCCCAGTTCGATCGCATTGAGGGTGAGGCCTGACTCCTCGGGCGTCAGCCAGCGTCCGGACCGCGAAACGGCGAACGGCACAGTGCGCCAGCGATCGGCGTCGACCGCGGCCATCACGGCCCGCGCGGAGCGGACGGAGATCGTGTGCTCGGCAGACGCGCCGCCCAGAACGACACCGAGAATGCGTTGCTCGCTAGCCAAGCGCCGCCTCCTCACCGACCACCGCGATCTCGGGTTCGAGCTGGATGCCTGCGTGCCGTTCGACGCAACTCTGAACGCGTTCAACCAGCGCAAGGAAGTCGACCGCCTGCGCACGAGCGACATCGACATTGAGGATGTAGTTGGCGTGCAGCTCGGACACCTGCGCTGCGCCGATTCGGGTTCCCTTGAGCCCGGCGGCCTCGATCAACTCGCCCGCGGTTCTGGAGTCGCGGGTCGGGTTCTTGAAGATCGAGCCGAGTGAAGGTCCGGTCGGTGCATTCGCCTTGCGTAGAGATTCGACCCGGTCGATCTCCGCCAGCGACGCGTAGGCATCGCCGGAACGGAGCTGAAGGGTCAGCGATGTCGCGATATGTCCCGCCAGACTCCCGCCTCGCAGCTCCGAGTCGCGGTAGCGCAGACCAAGCGCATCGGCGGGAAGTTCGACGATCTCGCCCTCGGGCGAGATCGTCTTGACGGACACCAGGACATCGGACAGATCGGAGCCGTAGGCCCCGGCATTGGTCGGCAGACCCCCGCCAATCGCGCCGGGAATGCCGGCAGCCCACTCCAGCCCGGCCAGTCCGGCCCGAGCCGTCGACCTGGCCAACACCGCGAACCGAGCGCCCGACTCTACCTCGATCCGGCCCTCGCCCACCTGCTCACAACCCCTGGACTCGTTCTTAAGAACCACGCCGCGGATTCCACCGTCGCGGATCAGCACGTTCGAACCGGCCCCGAGGACTGTCAACGAGACCCCGGCGCAGTGAGCCGCGCGAACTGCGGCGATCAACGACTCGCTGTCGCGAATCGTGACGAACCAGTCCGCCTCGCCCCCTACTTGCACGAACGTATGGCGGCTCAGCGGCTCGCTGCGTCGAGCAGCCAACTCCTGCATCAGCGCCTGCAACACCTGAGATCGGGTCATAAGGCGCCACCCAGACGAGAGAGAATGAGCGGGCCGGCGACATCGATATCGCCCGCGCCCATCGTGATAATCAGATCGCCCGCTTCGGCCTGGTCCGCTGCCGTCTCGGCGCTCTGTCCGATTGTCCCGGCGTACGTCGCCTGCGGGGAAACAATCTCCTTCGCCAGTTCCTCCGAGGTCAATTCCTCGCCCGTCATCGCGCGGGCGGCGTAGGTGTCGACCGTGTAGACGACATCGGCGCCGCCGAAACAGCTGCGAAACCCGTCAAGCAAGTACGAAGTTCTCGTGTAAGTGTGCGGCTGAAACAGGACCACGATGCGTCGCTCCGGCCAGCGTTGCCGCGCCGCCTCGATCGCCGATGCCACCTCGGTCGGGTGGTGGGCGTAGTCGTCGAGCACCACCACATCGTTGACTTCGCCGTGCAACTGGAAGCGTCGCTTGACCCCATTGAAGCCGCCCAGCGCATCGACCGAAGTCGAGAGATCGAACCCGGCCCGATCAAGAGCAGCCAATGCGGTCGCAGCGTTTTGGAGCTGGTACTCGCCGGGCTGCTGCAAGCTCCCGCAGATGCTCCCCGAGGGGGTTCGCAGCTCAAACGCATCCCCCTGGGACACAATCCGATAGTCGGCCTCCGTCCGCGAGGAACAGGTAACGACCTCCACGTCCGGACGCATCAGTTGCAGATTGGTGGAAATCTCCACAGCCAGCGGTGAATCGATTCCAACAATCAAGCTGCCGTTGGCCTTTACCGTGCTCACAAAACGCAGGAACGCCTCTTCCAGTGCATGCTGCGAGCCGTAGTAGTCGAGATGATCCGGTTCGCAGTTGGTCAGCACCGCGACGGCAGGCGTGTAGTGATGAAAGGCACGCCCGTATTCGTCGGCCTCGAGCACGAGCCACGGGTCCGCGCCTCGTTTGCCGTGGACGCAGAAGTCTCGCGCCTCCGCGCCAATCACGTAACCCACATCTCGGCCGGAAGCGCGCATCGAGTGGGCGATCATCGCCGTCGTCGTGGTCTTGCCGTGCGAACCACCGACCGCGATCACCTCTCGCGGCGCAGCGATATCGGAGAGCAGCTCCGCCCGCGTCTGCACCGGGATGCCGAGTTCGATCGCCCGCGCGATCTCGGGATGCGACTCCGGCACGGCGGCGGTTCGCACGACCTGGGTCGCGGTCGTCACGTGGTGTTCGTTATGACCGACGACGATCCGAGCCCCGCGCTCGCGCAGCGGCTGCAGGATCGGAGCGTCCGACCGGTCGCAACCGGATACGACCAGTCCGTCGTCGAGCAGGATGTGCGCAAGGGCGGACATGTGAATCCCGCCAATTCCGACGAAGTGAACGTTCAGCGTCATCGTTACGTCACTTTGCCACACCAACGATCACTTCGGCAATCCGACGCGCGGCATCGGTTCGGCGCAGCCCGATCATCGCCTCGCGCATCGATTGCAGACGAGGTCGATCGGCGAGCAGCTCGGTGGTCAGATCGAACAGATCGCCCTGGATCCGTTCGTCGCCAACGACAATCGCACCCCCGGCATCCGCCAGAAGCTCAGCGTTGAAACGCTGATGTCCGCCGGCTTCGCCCAGCGGCGCCAGCACGGCCGGCAGCGCAGCCGCCGGATACTCGCCCATCACCGACGCTCCCGCGCGCGACACGGCCAGGTCGCAGGCCGCCATGGCCAGCGGCATCTCCTCCGACATGTACGGATAGAGCCGATAACGAGACTGCAGCTTGGCCGGCAGTCGCTCGCGCAGCTTCGACAGTCGCTCGAAGTCGCTCGCTCCAGAGATATGAATCACCTGGGTCCGGCTCAGCCACTCTTCGAGTTGGTCGGCGATGCAGTCGTTGATCCGCTGCGCCCCCCGCACCGCGCCGGTGACCAGCAACGCCGGTCCGCCGTTGAGCTGAAAGTGTGCGCGCGCAAGCGGTTGGTCGAGGTTCTCGAACCCCGGCCGCACGGGATAGCCCGTGACAACGGCGAGACCCGTCCGGTAGCGCTCGCTCGAACGTTGATGGGTCACGCAAATCCTGCTCGCCAACGGCGCGAGACCGCGCAATGTCCAGCCCGGCTCGATGTCCGGCTGCAGCAGGACGATCGGTCGTCGCGTCAGCCACGCAGCGATCCCGACCGGCGCCGAGACGTAACCCCCGGTCAGGAACACAACGTGCGGCTTGTAGCTCAGCATCAGCGCCAGGGCGTCCAACACGCCGGTCGCCGTCGCGCCCAGCGAGAGAAGCTTCGAGATCAGATTGCGCCCCCGCAGCGCTCGCGCCGCGATCGTCGAATAGGGCAGGTCCGCTTCGACCGCCAATTCCGACTCGACCCCGTCCGCCGTGCCGGCGAAGCGAAAGTCGACGCGGTTCCCCTGCTCGGCGACCACGCTGCGAAGAGCATCCGCCACCGCAAATGCCGGAAAGACGTGCCCCCCGGAACCACCGCCGGACAGCAGAACCCGCACCGTGTCCATCAGCTGCCGTCTCCGCGCCCGCTATGGAATGGCGACAACACCGGTTTTATCGTGTCGCGCATCGGAGCCGCATCTCGCGTCGGCGACGCGTCGTCGATCGGCGGATCGGCGGGTTCAGGAAACGTGCCCCGCCCGTGCCGCGAGATCGACACGAGGATCCCGGCCGCGGCCATCGAAGCGATCAGTGCCGAAGACCCGAAGCTCAGGAACGGCAGCGGGATCCCAGTCAGCACGATGGTCCGCATCACGCCGGCGACGTTGAAGAACGCCTGCAACGCGAACCAGGCCACGATCCCAAACGCAAGCAATGTGCCAAACCGATCCTCCGCCCGCATCCCGGCCCGGATCCCCCGGTAGATCAACACGCCGAACAGCGTCAGCACGATCAGCGCGCCCAGCATGCCGGTCTCCTCGCCAATGATCGCGAAGACGCCGTCCGTATGCGCCGAGGGAACGTAGAAGAACTTCTGTCGCGATGCGCCCAGCCCGACCCCGGTCAGACCGCCCGAGCCGAGCGTCGAGACGAGGTTGATGATCTGGAAGCCGGCCGCCTGCGCGACCTCTTCCGCGTTAAAGAATGTCCGAATCCGCTCCATCCCGTACCCCGCCCCGACCACGATCGCGAACAGAACCGCCGAACCGCCCACCAGCAGCATCACCATGTGTCGCAGCGCCGCGCCCGCCAGGAAGAACATCACCACGCCCGTGCACGCGATCGCCGCAAACGTTCCCAGATCGGGCTCCAGCATCAACAGCCCGCCGATCAGCCCGATGATCATGCAAAACGGAGCCAGCCCGAGTGGAATCCGCTTGATTTCGTCGCCCTTTGCCGCCAGCCACGCGGCGACGTAGATGCAGATCGCGAGCTTCGCGAACTCGGAGGGCTGCAGCGCCGGCAACGATCCGATCTGGATCCACCGCGTCGCACCGTTCTCTTCATGTCCGATGCCCGGAATCAGGACCGCCGCGAGCAACAGCAGCGACACCCAGATGATCGGCGAAGAAAGCCGCTGCCAGATGCGGTAGTCGAGCCGCGCCAACAGGAGAAAGGCAACCAGTCCGATGCCCGCGCCGATCAGCTGGCGCACTGCGAAGTAGCGCGTGTTCCCGTGCAGTTCCTGGGAGATGGCGAAGGAGGAAGAGAAGACGAAGATCAGCCCAATGAAGACCAGCGCCATCACCGCGCCGACCAGCACCCAGTCGGGCGGCGACGCCGGCCGCCGGAGCCGGTGGACGATACGTCGGCCGACGGCCAGGCTCTCGTCGCCCTCGAGCCGGCGGGTTGAGCGCCGCGAAGGGATCCGCACCTTGCCCAGGACACCCGTTTCGTCCGACCCGTGCCCGGGCACGGCAGCTCGATCAACCGACATCTTCCGGCCTCCTCCCGGACTGCAGCCGACCGACCAGCTCGCGGAAGTGCTGACCTCGCGCCTCGAAGTTTGGATACGCATCGAACGATGTGCCGCCCGGCGACATCAGGACGGTCCCGCCGCGATCCGCCGCTGCCACCGCCAGCTCGAAGGCCGCCTCGAATGTGTCCGAGCGGACGTGATTGATGCGCTGCTCCGACAGCCAGCGGCTCCACGCCGCTGCCGCTTCTCCAAACAGCACGACTTCGCGCACGTGACGATCAAGCTCCGGCAGCAACGGATCGAGCGGGAGCTTCTTGTCGCGCCCCCCTAGCATCAGCACGATCGGTCCACTGATCGCCCGGAGGCCGGCCAGTGTGCGCTCCGGCGTGGTCGCGATCGAATCATTGACGAATCGAACGCCGCCGAGCTCGGCCACCAGCTCCAGGCGGTGCGGGACGCCGCTGAAGGCGCGAAGCACATCGGCGGCGACATCGTCGGGAACCAGATCTCCCACGATCGCCAGCGCCGCCAAGGCATTGCGCAGGTTGTGTTCGCCCGGGATCAGCAGTTCATCGACCCTCATCAACAGCGAGTCGTTGCGCACGATCTGCTCGCCGTCGCTGAACGCCGTCGCCGCGCACGGTGATGTCGCCAGCCCGAACCACTTTGCGATGGCAGGTGTGCGAGTAATCGCCCGAGCGGCCAGCGGTTCGTCGAGCGGCAGCACGACCTGATCCTGGGGCGTCTGAAACTCGACGATTCGGTACTTCAGCGCCTGGTACTCGTCCCAGCTGAACTGGTCGAGATGGTTCGGCGTGATGTTCGTAATCGCCGCGACCTGCGGACTCCGAGTCGTGCGCAGCAACTGGGTATGCGAGATCTCTGCCACCACCGTTGTATCCATGGAAATCTCCGGCAGCTGCTGCAGCAACCCTTGACCGATGTTGCCGCCCAGCGCCGTCGGTACTCCGGCGGCCTTGAGCATTGCATGCACCAGCGTGGTCGTGGTCGTCTTGCCCGCACTCCCGGTGATGCCAATCACCCGATTGGCGGGGCAGCGCTCAAGGAAGATTTGCACCGGACCAAAGACGGGGACGGACCGCCGCCCGGCCTCGACCAGAAGCGGAAGGTCGTAGGGAACTCCCTGACTGACGACCAGACTCCGCACCTCGTCCAACAGCGTGAGATCATCCTGCGGCCGATCGGCCCGTTCGGGATCGCGGTCGACCCGAATCACCTCCGCGCCCTCGCGCCGCAGAAAGGCGACAGCGTCCGCCCCCTCAATGCCGAGACCCACCACGCCCACTCGTTGTCCTTCGAAGGAAGCGGGTGCTTCCGCCGGCCGTGGCAGCGTCATCCGGGCACCTGCAATGCCAGAGCGATACCGAGAATTCCCCCGGCCATCCCGATCAACCAGAAACGGGTCACAATCTGCGGCTCGGACCAACCGCCCATCTCGAAGTGGTTGTGCAGCGGCGCCATGCGGAACACCCGGCGTCCCTCGCCGCTGCGGCGGCGCGTCCATTTGAACCAGCCGACCTGGATGATGTCCGACGATGCTTCCAGCACGAAGACGATCCCGATGACGGGCAGCAGCAGCCAGTGCCCCGTCATCAGCGCAATGATCGCCAGCGTCCCGCCCAGCGCCATCGCGCCGGTGTCGCCCATGAATACCTTCGCCGGATGAGCGTTAAACCAGAGGAACCCGAGCAACGCGCCGACGGTCGTGAAGGCGAAGCGAACCAGGAAATCCTGCTCCTGTCCCACGGCGATCACCCCGAACGAAGCGATCGCAATCGCGCCCGTGCCGCCGCAGAGCGTGTCCAGGCCGTCCGAGATCGCGACCGAAATCACGGTCGCGAAGACCGTAACCGCCGCGATCACGATGTACGCCGGGCCAAGCGAAAACTGGCCCACCCAGGGAACGTTGAGCGATTCGACGTCGAGCGCGAGATAGAGCACGAGCCCGACGGCAATCGAAAAGAGCACCAACAGTCCAAACTTCAACTTCCACGTCAGTCCGCTTTGGATCCGGCCGATCAGGGTGCCCAGATCGTCGACGTAACCCATGGTCCCTAGCACGATGATCCCGACCAGGGGCAGCAGAATGGACCAGCGGTCGCCCTCGACGAGATTGGCGACGATCGTCAGCACGATGATCGGGATGAGGAAGATCAGACCGCCCATCGTCGGCGTGCCTTCCTTGACCATGTGCGACGCAGGGCCCTCGTCCGAGATCGACTTGCCCGCGCTCCGGCGCTGCAGCCAGCGGATGATGAACGGACCGATGATCAGGGTGCAGATGAATGCGATACCAGCCGTGCCGAGGGAGAACGTGGTCATTGGGCGGCCAACCTCTCGACCACGGTCTCGAGATGCATCGCATGAGACGCCTTGACCAGCAGCGTGTCCCTCGGTTCAAGCGACCGCCGAAGGATCTCCGTCGCCTGCTCCGCCTCGGCGATCCAACAGGCTTCTGGACGTCCGGCCTCCCGCGCCGCCTCAATCAGATCTCGCGATCGTTCGCCCACCCCGATCAGCCAGTCGCAACGCGATGCCGCATACTCACCGATCGCCCGATGCGCGGCGCTCTCCTCCGTGCCCAGCTCGTACATGTCGCCCAGCAGCGCGATCCGTCGCGGCTCGCACTCGCTCAGCAAATCGAGCGCCGCCCGCATCGAGAGCGGCGCGGCGTTGTACGAGTCGTCGATGATCGTGGCGCCGTTCCACGACTCGCGTCGGGCGAGTCGCGTGCCCGGCGACAGGCGAGCGAGGCCCTCTGCGATCTGCTCGAGCTCCAGCCCCGCTCGCACGCATACCGCCGACGCAGCCAGGACGGTCATCGCCTGGTGCGACCCGACCAGCGGCGTCTCCACCTCCACGCTCGTCCCACTGCGCGCCCCACTGCGCGCGACGTTGCGCGCGTCGCTGAGCGTGAAGCGAATGCCCTCGAAGCCCTTCGCAGCGACGTCGGAAGCTCGCAGATCGCATTGAGACCCGAAACCGAAGCTGACAACCTCGGCGCGAGTTCGCAGCGACATGCGCCGCACTCGCTCGTCGTCGCCATTGAGCACGGCCAGCCCGCTCGCCGGAAGCGACTCAGGCAGCAGTCCTTTGATCCGCTCGGTGTCGTCGAACGTCCCGAACCGCTCCAGGTGAGTGGGACCGACGTTGGTCACGATGCCCACATCGGCCCTGGCGGACGAAACAAGCAGCTCCATTTCCCGCTGCGAGTACGGACCGATCTCGATCACCGCCCACTCGTCGTCCGCATCGATGCCGAGCAGCGCGATCGGCAGACCGATATCGCCGTTGAAGTTCCGCGGCGACTGGTGCGTCGAGAAGTGTTCGGAGAGCAGTTGGTACGTCACCTCGCGCACGGTCGTTTTGCCCACGCTGCCGGTGATCCCGACCACCTCGGCCCCGATTCGCCCCCGCCAGCGTCGGCCCGCCTCCTGCAGCGCCGACAGCGGATCGTCAACGACGAACATCGAGGAACCAAGTAGCCCGGACGCATCAGAGACCAGCGCGGCCGAAGCGCCCCGCTCAAGCGCATCGTCCACATACTGATGGCCATCCGCTCGTTCTCCACGCAGCGCGACGAACAGCGCGCCCGTCCTCACCTCGCGAGAGTCGATCACGATCTCCGAAAACGGCTCCTCACTCATCGCCGGTCGGCTCAGCAGCCGCTCGTTGAGTAGCGTCGCGAGATCGGCGGACGAAATCACTCTGCCTCCTCCGCTTCCTCGACCTCTTCGTCCTCGATGTAGGTCACGGGCGATGGATCGTCCGTTCGTTCGTCGACCTCCGCGGCCAACGCATCGTCTGCGTCGCGATCTTGATTGCCGTCGTCCGGACCCGACCCGTCAATCTCCGGAGCCGTCTTCCAGGCATCCGGTTGAGCAACGTACGCAGTCGGCGGGACGCCGAGGTAGGGCAGGACCACGGCCATCAACTCGGAGAAGATCGGCGCCGCAACGATGCCGCCGTACAGCTCGCCCTGCGGACGGTCGATCCGAATCAGCACCACAACCCGCGGGTCGTCGGCGGGTGCGAAACCGGCAAACGAAGCCAGCGATTCATCCTCGAGATACACCCCCTCCTCCACCACATCCGATGTGCCCGACTTGCCCGCCACCGGCCAGCCGTCCACCTGGGCGGGATGACCCAGAACGCCGTCGACCACCGCCTGCATCATCCACGTGAGGGTCGCCGCAGTCTCGCGACTGATGGCGCGCGCTCCCGTCCTCGGTTCGAACCGCGTCACCCCCTCCTCCGTGATCACCGCCGACACGAGACGCGGCTGCACCGGCTCGCCGCCGCGCGCGATCGTCGCATACGCCTGCACGACCTGCAGCGGCGTCACCGCGATGCCCTGACCGAACGAGTTCGTCGCCAGCTGCGCCGGCGACCAGGTGATGTCGGTCGAATCCGTGACCACCCCGCCGATCTCTCCCGGCAGCCCCGATTGCGTGCTCTGACCGAATCCGAACTTGTAGACGTACTCGTAGTACTTGCGAGCCCCAAGCTGCTGCACCACCCAGACGCTGCCCGTATTCAGCGAGCGCTGCAACACCTGCGTCATCGTCTGTTCCCCGTGATAGGAGAGATCGAAATTCTTGATCGTCCGATCCCCGATCACCACAGCCCCGGTGTCGACGAACGTCGTGTCCGGCGAGACGATGCCCAGGTCAAGCGCCGCGGCCATCGTGACGATCTTCATCGTTGAACCCGGCTCATAGATGTCCGACGCCGCGCGCGAACGCAGCAACGCCATCGAGTCCGGGTCGTCCAGATCGATGGTCGTCGGGTCATAGCTGGGCAGCGAGGCCAGAGCCAGGATGTCGCCATTGCGTGGGTCCATCATGATGATGTGCCCGCCCTGCGCGTCCCACTGCTGCACCGCTTTGCGCAACGTTGTCTCCGCGACCCACTGCAGGTTGCGGTCGATCGTCAGCACGATCGTCGAGCCGTGCTCGTACGGCAACTCCGCCCGCGGGCCGAACGGAATCGCCTGCCCCAGTCCATCCACTTCCTGGATCAACAGACCCGCTTCGCCCGCCAGCGTCGCGTCGAGCTCGTACTCCAGACCGGCCAGACCCTGTTCGTCCCGTCCCACCAGGCCGATCACCGGAGCGGCCATCGAACCCTCCAAGTACCGCCGCGACGATGTCTTGCGCACCTGCACCCCATGCAGCGCCTCAGCATGGATCTGCGCGCCCAGTGCATTCGAGAGGCCGTAGGCAATCAGAGCATCATGGCCGCCGCCCGCATGTGTCTGCGCCGCGAGCGAGAGCACCAGCGACTCGTCCGCCCGAAGCAGCTCGGCCAGCCGTCGAGACGCCGCCGTGGGCTGGAAATCCGAGCGCGCCCAGAGGCGCGTGTCCACGTGGACCTCCCACGCATCGATCGACGTCGCCAGCGGAAATCCGTTGCGGTCGAGGATCGCCCCGCGCGGACCCTTCGTCTCGATCACCCAGGTGCGGTCGGCGAAGCTCTCGTGCTGCTCGTGCTCAATCACCTGGATCACCACGAGACGCGCCACCACCACCACGGCCAGCGAGACGAACAAGCAAATCACCACCCGCATCCGCCACGTGGACACCGACTCGAAGCCACGGCCCAGGGACGGACTCGCCAATGTCCTGTCCTCTCTGCTCCGCGGGCTACTCGTAAATCAGGACGTCGAAAATCGAGCGCCAGACCGATGTCCCCGCGTCAGTCGAGGCGTGCTCAACACCGCCCGCCAACTCGCTGCCCGCCGGCAGGAAACGAGCGGGAAGCGTCCGCGCCGGTGGCGACTGTTCAACTTCCAACACCACGGTCGGTCGAGCCGGCACCATGTTCAGCCGCTCCACCGCCTGGTCCTTGACCCGCGCCAGCGATCCGAGCTGACCCACATGTGCGGCCAGTGACCGGATCTCCGAGTTCAGCTGTTCGCGTTCCGCCTCAAGCGCTCTCAACTCGGTCCCGCTCTCCGTCACGCTCGACGTTCGAATCACCGGCAGCGCAGCCGCGATACAGAGGCCAAACACTGCCAGCCAGGCCCAGGCCGGCATCCGCCCGGTGTAGCGCGGACGCCGCGGTAGCACCGGACTGGGCAGCGCGTGATGCGCATCGCTGGCCGCTGAGGTGGGCAATGACGCATCGAGCGTCGTCCTTGGTCTGGCCGTTGTCATCGGAACGACGCAGATCGACTCGAGGTTCCAACCTCCCCGCGTCGCATCGCAATCCCAGCCGCTGCGCCGGCTGGGCGGTTACGGAAACTCGGCGGATCGGCGATCCGACCATGCAAAATCGACATAGAGTGAACGGGACGCACCTGCGTCCGGTGTCGGATCGCTCGGAAATCGTTGAGCGGACCGTGCGCGCAGACAGGGGGACGTAGTCCACGTTCGCCATGACGCAAGGCCATGGGCAACCGTGAGCTAGTGGGTTGGCGGCGGGGCTTCTCCTTCACTGTATTGGCTGTTGAATAGTCCCCTGCGCACGATCCGCTCAACGATTTCCGAGCGCGCTCCCGGCGCTCGCGCTGCTCCTGTTCACTGACCCAACAACTGGGCTGCTGGTGCTGCTGCTGAGGCATCAGATCGCCTCCGCAGCGCGTAGGCGCGCGCTGCGCGCCCGAGGGTTTCGCTCGATCTCATCGACCGTGGGCCGCATCACTCGTCGAGTGAGCGTACGGAAGCTCGGCGTCGGACCCGTGGATTGCTCCGACAGGAACCGCTTCACGATCCGGTCCTCCAATGAGTGAAAGGCGATCACGACGAGGCGTCCGCCGATCCGCAGCATCCCGCGCACCTGCTCGAGGAACGCCGCCAGGCGTTCGAGCTCGCGGTTCACCTCGAGCCGGATCGCCTGGAACACCCGCGTCGCCGGATGAATGCGCGCACCAGGCCGCATGCCTATCGCATCCACGACCGCTTGAGCCAGCTCCGTCGTCGTCGCAATCGGCCGACGCTCAACAATCCCGCGAGCGATCCGCCGCGAGCGGCGCTCCTCCCCGTACTCGAAAATCAGATTGGCCAGTTCGGTACTCGGCCATTCATTGACGATCTCGTGGGCAGTGACTGCCTCGCGCTCATCGCTCGGACCCATCCGCATATCCAGCGGACCCTCCACTCGGATAGCAAACCCGCGCTCGGCGATGTCGAGCTGCATCGATGAGACGCCCAGGTCGCAGAACACGCCATCCAGCGGAGCCATGTCCGTATCGGCTACGACAGCCGCGCTCTGATCCAGCCAGCAACGCCGAAGCGTCGCTCGCGCCTCGAACTGGGCCAGGCGTTCACCTGCCGCGCTCAGCGCTTCGGGATCCGCGTCGGTGCCCAGCAATCGACCGTCCGGCGCCGAAGCCTCAAGGATCGCCAGCGCGTGACCCCCCAGCCCGACCGTGCCGTCGAGATAGCGCCCGCCCGGGCGAACCTCGAGCATCGCCAACGCCTCGTCCAGCATGACCGGGAGATGCCCTGCGGAGGATGCCATCAGGACTCCTCCGATCCGCTCTGGTTGTCCATCACCTCTGCCAGATCCTCCAGCAGGTGGGCGTAGCCCTCGTCGATCGCGGCCTGCTCGGCCCGCCACGTGTCTGCGCTCCAGATTTCCAGGTAGTCGCCCATGCCCACCACCACCGTGACCCCGTCCAGACCGCGCTCCTCCCGCATCGCAGGCGGAATCAGGATTCGCCCCTGGCGGTCGATCTCCACCCGCCGCACGCGGCCAAAGAAGCTGCGCGCCAGCCGGCGCGCCGACGGTCGACGCTTGTCGCCCACCGCGCGCACCTGCTTCTCCGCCTGGTAGCCGTCCGGCGTGTAGAGCTCGATCTGTCCGTCCGGACCCGGCAGCAGGAATCCGCCGTGCTCGAAAGACGTCCGATAGGCGGCAGGAATCGCCAGACGACCCCGGTCGTCCAGGCGATGTTCGTATTCCCCGGTGAAGTCGACCGTCGCCACGTGAGAAGCCCCGATTCGCGCTCTGATTCACGTTATGCCGATTCCCCCACATTTCCCCATCTCGGGGCCTTCGTCGTACTCTAGTGACATAAGTCTTGGGAATGCAACCCCGCATCAGGGAATCCGCGTCCAGCGACTCGCCTGCGACTCGCCGGCGCCGCAGCGGTGCCCGGGTTGTCCACATTCAGAGTGGAAAAGATGCCCCTGGGTCCGCACAGCGGTGGATAATGTGGATATATCGCCGCTCAAGAGGACCAGCCGGACTGAACACGCTCATGCCCAACGAATTCACCGCCGCCGTCCTCACCCTCTCTGATCAGGGAGCCGCCGGTCGGCGAGAGGACACCTCCGGACCCGCGGTCAGAAAACGTCTGGCGGAACTCGGAATCGCTGTCACCGACCACGCGATCCAGCCCGACGATCCCGACCTGACCGTCGATCGGCTTCGCGAGTGGGTGGACACCGGCGTCAGCCTGATCGTGACGACCGGCGGCACGGGATTCGGACCCCGAGACAACACGCCCGAGGCGACCCGCCGGGTGATCGAGCGGGACGCTCCGGGGCTGGCCGAACTCATGCGCGCCGCGGGTCTGCGCAAGACCCCTATGGCGGCCCTCTCGCGCGGCCTCTGCGGGATTGCCGCACGCACCCTGATCGTCAATCTGCCCGGCTCCGAGCGCGCCGTGCGAGAGAATCTCGATGCGCTCGCGCCGGTATTGCCGCACGCACTGCAGCTCATCGGCGGCGACACTGAACACTAGTGGCTATCCCGCGATGCAGCCGCGCCTAGACTGGAACCGATGGCTCAACGTTCTCTGTCACGCGGAATCGCCACAGCTCGGCAGCGCCTCGCCGCCGAGTCTGGCGCAGTCGTCAAGGACTGGGGCGGACGCCTGCCTTTGGCGCTGGTCTATCCCAACAGCTACTACCTCGGGATGTCCAACCTCGGTCTGCAGACGATCTACGGACTGCTCAACGCGCGGTCCGACATCGTCTGCGAGCGCGCCTTCTACGATCCGCCGCACAAGACCGAACGCGGCGATAACCCGGCGCTCGCTCCGATCACGATCGAGTCCCAACGGCCGCTGGCCGACTTCCCCGTGGTCGCCTACACGCTGACCTATGAGATCGACTACTACCACGTCGTGCGCTCGCTCGAAGCCGCGCAGATCGAGCCCTTGAGCATCAACCGCGACGACGGCGACCCGCTGATTATCGCCGGCGGCGCCGCTGTCATCACCAATCCGTTGCCGCTGGCCGACTGCTTCGACGCCTTCGTGATCGGCGAGGCTGAGCCAATCCTCGAGCAGCTGATCGACACCTTCAGCGAGTACGCCTACAGCCCCCGCGCCGACCAGCTCGACGCACTGGCCGACATCCCCGGCGTGTTCGTCCCCGCTCGAGGCGCCGGCGACGGAGTCGAGCGACAGTGGGTGCGCGACATCTCCACGACCGAGGCGATGTCGCTGGTCCTCACCGACGAGACCGAGTTCAACCAGATGACCCTGATCGAAGCCGCCCGCGGCTGCGGTCGCGGCTGCCGATTCTGCATCGCAGGTTATGTCTTCCGGCCGCCCCGCTACCGTCCCCTCGAGTCGCTCCTGAATCAGGTCGAACAGGGCCTGCAGCGCAGCGAGCGCGTTGGCCTGCTGGGCGCGGCGGTCGCCGACCATCCCCAGCTCGCCGAACTCGCCGTCGAGGCCGACCGCCTCGGCGGACGCGTGTCCGTCTCATCCCTCCGCGTCGACAACCTCGCGCCCGAGCTGCTCGATGTCCTCGCTCGAGGCGGCACCCGAACCGTGACGCTCGCGCCCGAGGCCGGCTCCGAGCGCATGCGCCAGCGGATCAACAAGGCGGTCTCTGAGGAACACATCATCGACGCCGCCGACAAGGTCGGAGCCGCGGCGATGAACCGGCTCAAGCTCTACTTCATGATCGGCCTGCCCGACGAAGAGGATGAAGACGTTGAGGAGATGGCCCGCCTCGGCCTGGCGCTCAAACAACGCCTCGACGCGCATGGCCACGGAACCGAACTGGTGATGTCGGTCGGGCCGCTCGTGCCCAAGCCGGCGACGGCCTACCAGGAGCTGATCCAGTCCGACGCCGGTTTGGTCAAGCACCGTCAAAAGATCCTCCAGTCGGCCTTCCGCAACACCGGCATCCGGCTGCGCGGCGACAGTCCGACCTGGGCCCGCATCGACGACATCTGCTCGCGCTCCGACCAGCGCCTCGCGCACGCCATCCTCGAGATGGAGGCGCCGTCTGCCCGCGAATGGATGCGCGCCGCCGGCGAGTGGAATCTCGACGGTCCCCTCCCCTGGGGTTCCGGCCCCGGACCCTGGTCGGCCGTCGAGACGGGCATCACCGCCCGATTCTTTGAACGCGAACTGTCGAAACACCGCCGCGAGAAGGCGACCATCGCCTGTCCGCCGCCCGAGATCGGCTGCAACATGTGCGGCGTCTGCGGCGGCAACGAGATTCCTTCCTACTCGCCCACCATCGTCCCGTTGGCAACCGTCGCGCCGGAAGCGGTCGTCGGAGTCTGAGGTGTCCATCAGGGCAAACCTGGACGAAGTTCGCCTTCGCATCACGGACGCCTGCCAGCGCGCCGGTCGCGATCCGTCCCGGGTGAACCTGATCGCCGTCTCAAAGTCGTTCCCGGTCGAGGTGATCACGGAGGCGGCGGCCCACGGACAGCGACACTTCGGCGAGAACCGCGTTCAGGAGGGCCTGGCCAAGCTGCAGCAACTGCCGCCGTCCGACGCTGAAGTCGACATCCACCTGATCGGCCATCTGCAGCGAAACAAGGCGCGCCACGCCGGCAGCTTCGCCTCCGTCCAGTCGGTCGACAGCCTGCGCTTGGCAGAAGCGATCTCACGTCGCCTCGACCGCGATCTGCCGATCCTGCTTGAGGTGAACGTGGCGCAGGAAGCGTCCAAGTACGGATTCCGGCTCGATGAAGTTCCCCAGGCCCTGGAGCAGATTCAGACGCTCGAACGTCTCGACGTACGCGGTCTGATGACCGTCGCGCCGGAGGTCGCCGACCCGGAAGAAGTTCGTCCCGTGTTCGCCGCCTTGAAGGACCTGGCAGAGAAGCTCTCCCTGCCCGAGCTCAGCATGGGCATGACCAACGACTACGCTGTAGCCATCGAGGAAGGCTCCACGATGGTCCGAATCGGACGCGCCATCTTCGGCGAGCGGCCGGAGGCTCCGGCATGACCAGGATCGCCGTCATCGGCGGCGGAACCATGGGCGCGACCTTCATCCGAGCGGTCACCAACGCCGGTCTCGTCGAGATGAGCGATCTCACCGTGTGCGAGATCGTTGCCGATCGGCGCGACTGGCTGACGAGTGAATTCAACGGCATCTCCGTCACCGCCGATCAGGGCGAAGCCGTCTCAAACGGCGAAGTCGTCTACCTCTCCGTCAAGCCACAGGACCTGCGCACACTCAGCGGCAACGACGCGACCGCTGCACGCCTCCTGATCTCAATCCTGGCCGGATCGACGATCGCGGAAGTGCAGGCCTCGACCGGCGCCGAGCGGATCGTTCGGGCCATGCCCAACACACCGGCCCAGATCGGCCGTGGGTTCACCGCCTGGACCGCAACCACCGGCGTCACCTCGGACGAGCGCACCCTCGTCAGCGCGCTCCTCGATACGATGGGTGAACAGCTGTATGTCGAGGACGAGTCCGCCATCGACAAGATCACGGCCGTCTCCGGCAGCGGCCCCGCCTACGTGTTCCTGATCATCGAGGCCATGATCAACGCCGCCGTCAATGTCGGCCTACGGCCGGACGAAGCTCGCAGAATGGTCCTGCAAACCATCATCGGCTCCGCCGAGTTCACTTCGCAATCGGGATTGCACCCTGCGGTGTTGAAGGACATGGTCACCTCGCCCGGCGGCACGACCGCGGCCGGCTTGCGGGTGCTCGAGCAACAGGGCGTACGCGGCGCCATCATCGATGCCGTTGCCGCCGCCCACCAACGAGCTGAGGAACTGGGGCGACAATGAGCGAAGTCCTGACGATCATCGGAACCGTGATCCACATCTACTCGTTCATCCTGCTCGCCCGGGTCCTGATGAGCTGGGTGCCGATGTTCACCAATCGCCCGCTCGACCCCTACAACCCGATCGTCAAATTCCTGCTCGACATCACCGAACCCGTCCTCGCCCCGCTGCGCCGCTACCTAGTCATCGGAATGATGGATCTCTCCCCGCTCGTCGCGCTGATCGGTCTGCAGATCATCGGCAACGCCCTGCTCAGCGCTCGCTGATCGACTTCAATCCCTTTCCTAGAACGTTTGCTTGACGTTGAACGCGTTCCTTGTTAGTGTGCGCAGCACACACGTTCGCACTCCTCCTGCCTCACAACGCGAACGTCAGAAAGGCAGCGCATATTATGACATCTAGCCCGACCAACACCACCGACGGCGCAGAACTGCTCGTACCCATCCCGCTCACCGACAACGCACAAGAACCCTTGCCCATGACCACCAGCAACGAGACCACCAGCAACGAACCTCCGCCCGCGGTCACGGAACTGCTCGGCGACATGGAACGCCGCTTCGGCGAAGGCGCGCTCATGCGCCTCGGCGACGCCAGCGGGCGAATGTCGGTCGACGGCATCCCCACCGGAGCGCTCTCGCTCGACGTCGCCCTCGGTATCGGCGGCCTGCCCCGCGGCCGCATCGTCGAGATCTACGGCCCCGAGTCGGCCGGCAAGTCCACCGTGGCCCAGCACGTCATCGCCGAGGCGCAGCGCCTCGGCGGCCAGGCCGCCTACGTCGACGTCGAGCATGCCCTCGATCCCGAGTTCGCCTCACGCCTCGGCATCGACACGTCCCAGCTCCTCATCGCCCAGCCCGACACAGGAGAACAGGCCCTCGAGATCGCCGAAGCCCTCGTGCGCAGCAATGCCATCGATGTCGTCGTCGTCGACTCCGTCGCCGCCCTCGTCCCGCGAGCCGAGATCGAAGGTGAAATGGGAGACGTCCAGGTCGGCGCGCAAGCCCGACTCATGTCCCAGGCGCTCCGCAAGCTCACCGCCGTCGTCGCCCGCTCCAGGACCGTCCTCATCTTCATCAACCAGCTGCGCGAGAAGGTCGGCATCGTCTTCGGCAACCCCGAGACCACACCCGGCGGCCGCGCCCTCAAGTTCTATTCCTCCGTTCGCATCGAGCTGCGCCGCGCCGAGACGCTCAAGGACGGCCAGATGGTCATCGGTTCCCGTGTCAAGGCCAAGGTCGTCAAGAACAAGGTCGCTCCGCCCTTCCGCACCGCCGAGTTCGACCTCATGTTCACCGCCGCCGAATACGGCATCTCCAAGACCGGCTGCCTGATTGACCTCGGCGTCGAGCAATCGCCGGGGACGCCCACCGGGACGCCATCCGTGATCAGGAAACAGGGCACCTTCTATTCCTACGGCGAAACCCGCCTCGGACAGGGTCGAGAGCGAACCAAGGCCTTCCTGCGCGAGAACTCCGAGTTGGCCGAAGAGATTGAAGCCCGCATCCGCGAGGAACGCGGCCTGCCCCAGGCCCCTGAGCTGATGCCCGCCGAAGGCGCGCCCGACGCAACGCCGATCGCCAAACCGCCGCCCAAGAAGAAGGGTCGCGCTCGCGCCGGCTGAGCCAACCGTGCGGCATGGGCGGCATGAGCGGCATGATTGGACCGGTCGATGACCGAGGTGCTCTCCATCCGAGCCAGCGCCGCGCTCTCCACCGTCGATTTCGATGACGGCACGTCGCTGCGCTGCACCCGCGACTTCGCGGCTCGCTCGCGTTTCTCCCGGGGCCAGGACATCGATCCCGTCTTTGTCGATCGCCTGCGCCAGTCGGCCTCCTTCGACCTCGCCACGCATGAGGCGCGCCGCCTCATTCGCCGTCAGCGCTACAGCCGCAACGAGATCGCGGCCAAACTCAAAGCCTCTGGCCTCTCCAGCGATGTGATCGGCGAGACGCTAAGCTCGCTCGAACAATGCGGCGAGTTGGATGATCTCGCAGTTGCTCTGCATATTGCGCGACAAAAGCTGCGCCTGGCGCAAGGTCGCAACTCCGGCCTGACCTGGAGCGAATTCGGACCCGCGCAAGCCCGACGCTTGACGATGCGAGGCTTCTACGCGGGCACCGCTAAGCAGGCCGTGCGCGTCGCCTGGGCCGAGTTGGCGTAACGTCCAGTGGCGCGCCATTGACAACGCGCGTACCCTACACAGAGGAGAATCCCGGTTCGGTTCAACCCGGTCCCGAACCGGACAGCCAACAGAGCGATAACGACCGTGACAAGCGGCAGAGCCAACGCGATGCCAGTCCCAATGAGTCGAGGACACTATGTGGGGAGCCCTGATGCGGCTCCTGCGCGGCGGGCCCGATCCACGCGACGAGGCCACGCTGGAAGCCGAACGTATCATCCAACAGGCCCGCGACGGGGCCGATCGGGAGGCGCGTGAGCGGCTACACGAAGCGCGGGAGCAGGCGCAAGCCGAACGAGACCAGATCCTGGCCGACGTGCGCGGAGCGCGCGACGACCTGCAGCGAGCGGTAGACAGACTCGACCGACGCGAAGCGTCGCTGGACGAGCGGCTCAAGTCCCTCGATCAGCGTGATTCCAAGCTGAACCGAGAGCGTCAACAGCTCGACCGGCGCAGTTCCGAGCTCGACGAGCGCGCCGCCGAACATGACCGTCGCCTTGAGGAAATCTCCAGCCTGACCAGGGATGAGGCCCGCACGGTCATCTTCGAGCAGGTCGAACAGGAAGTCTCCGACGAAGCCGGCCGCCTCGTCCGCGAAGCCGAGCAGAAGGCGAAGGACGAAGGCGAGACCCGAGCCCGCAAGATCGTCGCGACCGCCATCCAGCGCGTCGCCTCCGAGGTCACCACCGAGTCCACCGTCTCCGTCGTTCAGATTCCCTCAGACGAGATGAAAGGCCGCATCATCGGCCGCGAGGGCCGTAACATCCGCGCGCTCGAATCGGCCCTCGGCTGCGACCTGATCATCGACGACACCCCCGATGTCGTCACCGTCTCCGGCTTCGACCCCGTACGTCGCGAGGTTGGTCGCCTGTCGCTCAGCCGCCTCGTCGCGGACGGCCGCATCCATCCCACGCGGATTGAAGAGACCGTCGCCAAGGCCCAGCGAGATGTCGACCGCATCATTCGAGAGTCCGGCGACGAAGCCGCGATCGAAGCCCATTGCAGCGGACTGCCGCGCGAGATGCTCGACATCTTCGGCCGCCTCCGCTTCCGCACCAGCTACGGTCAGAACCAGCTCCGACACGCCGTCGAGACCGCTCACATCGGCGCGATGATCGCCCAGGAGATCCACGCCGACGTCGAGATCACCCGGCGCGGATCACTCCTGCACGACGTTGGCAAAGCGATCGATCACGAGGTCGAGGGCACCCACGCGATCATCGGCGGCGAACTGGCTCGCCGCTTCAAAATGTCCGAGGAGATCGCTCACTGCATCGAGGCCCACCACGACGAGGTCGAACTGCGCACCGTCGAAGCGATCATCGTCCAGATGGCCGATGCCATCTCCGGCGGACGACCCGGCGCGCGCCGTGAGTCGGTTGAACGCTACATCGAGCGCCTGCGCTCGCTGGAGGAAATCGCTACATCGTTCGAGGGCGTTGGCCAGGCCTATGCCATCCAGGCCGGCCGTGAGGTCCGCGTCGTTGTCGACCCGCGTGAAATCGACGACCTCGGCGCGATGCGGCTGGCGCGAGACATCTCCAAGCAGATCGAGGAATCGCTGCAGTACCCGGGGCAGATCCGTGTCACCGTATTGCGCGAGACCCGCGCCGCCGAGTACGCGCGCTAGATCCCGACGCGGCCGATGGCCCGCCTCGACCTGCACACGCACAGCACGTGCTCCGACGGCACGAAGCCGCCCGAGTGGGTGGTCCGGCAGGCCGCCGACAACGGCGTCGAGCTCATCGCCCTGACCGACCACGACACCCTGGCCGGGATCCAGGCGGCCTGGGACGCCGCCCGACATGCCGGGATCGACCTCATCGCCGGCGTCGAAATCAGCGTCAACGATCCCGATATCGGCGAACTTCATGTGCTCGGCTACTTCGCGCCCGATGCTCCGCTCGAAGAGCTTGAGCGGCAACTGACGGTCTATCGGGAAGAGCGCAAGTCCAGGGCGCGCCGCACGGTTGATCGATTACAGGCGCTTGGCATGCCCATCGAATACGAGTCTGTCGTTCGCATCGCTGGCCGCGCCTCGATCGGACGCCCGCACATCGCCCGGGCCTTGGTCGAAGACGGCTACGTTGAATCTGTGCAGGAGGCCTTCGACCGCTATCTCCGCAACGGAGGCCCTGCCCACGTGCCACGGACCCTGCTGAGCCTCTCCGATTCTCTCGACATGATTCACCGCAGCGGCGGCTTCTCATCGCTCGCGCACCCGACCCGCTACGACGACCCTATTGGCGCGAGTCAGGCATTCGCCGCAGCCGGAGGACAAGGCCTGGAGATCTACTACCGCAACGACTCGCCCGACGAAATCGCTAACGGCGAACAACTGGCCCAACGCCTCGGCCTCTTGCCGACCGTCGGCTCGGACTTCCACGGCCTGCATCCGTCCGAACTTGGCCCGGGTACGGTTCCCATGCCGGAGCATCAGGCCGCGCGAATCGTGCAGACCTTGAAAGACCTCTCCCCATGACCGACCTCCAACTGCCGCTGGACGTGCGAGCGATCCAACGCATCATCCCCCACCGATTCCCGATCTTGCTGGTCGATCGCATCGTCGAACTCGAGCCTGGCCGGCGCGCCGTAGGACTCAAGAATGTCTCTGCCAACGAGTGGTTCTTCGAGGGACACTTCCCCGGCAATCCGATAATGCCCGGCGTGTTGATCGTCGAAGCCCTCGCCCAAACCGGCGCGGTCGCGGCGCTATCGGCCGATGAGTTCGCAGGCAAACTTGGACTGTTCGCCGGCATCGACGGCGTCCGCTTTCGTCGTCAGGTAGTCCCCGGCGATCAACTCAGGCTCGAAGTCGAAATGGAGCGATTGCGCCGCGGGATCGGCCGGGCGGCAGCCACAGCCACTGTCGACGGTGAGACCGCAGCCGAAGGTCGACTGACGTTTGCCCTGGTTGATCCGCCCGACGGGGGCTAGAACGTGACGGCCGCCCACAGCCCGAGCACCAACGCGACGCTCGCCACCGTCGTGATCGCAACCCAGCGCAGGTCCCCGGGCACGTAGTGGAAGTCGTGCATCGCCGCCGCCGCGCGCGCGCGCCGGTCCCGGCGCTCCACCGCTCCCGACGCCCCGCCCCGCGGTCCCCCGGCCGCTTGCCCGGCCCGTGGACCGAGCCCCGTCGGCTGCTGGATGTTGCCGCTGATCGAAGCTCCAGCGGGAGCGTTCGCAGCGCCCGCCTGCGCCGTCGGCAGCCGATCCTCACGACCCCGTTGCCCGCGCCGTCCCTGCGGCCGCGCCGCTCGCTGCGCCCGATTCGAACCGCCGCGTCCTCGTCGTGAACCGCGTGCCATCTGCAACCTCCAACGCTCCGCTTACACCCTACGCGCTGTTGCCGATCATCACCAGTCGGCGTAAGCTACCCAAACGGCCCCGTGGTGTAGCGGCCAAACACGCCACCCTGTCAAGGTGGAGATCGGCGGTTCGAATCCGCTCGGGGTCGCCACCCAACCCTCTGCCTCAAGACTCGATCTACCACGTATCGATATACGGACGCTTCTTCCCCCGACGCTCCGGCGTCGGCGGCAGACGCTTGAGCCCGTTCACGATCCACGTCCTCGTCTCCGCCGGATCGATCACGTCGTCCAGCCCCCCGCCCGCCGCCGCGTTGACCGCCTTGGCATTCTCGTACGCTCGGTTCACCATGTGCTCGTAGGTCTCAATCCGCTCCTCGGGATCCTCAATCGCGATCAGCTCCTTGCGGTAGCCCAACTTGACCGAGCCCTCGAGGTTCATCCCTGCGAATTCCGCGGTCGGCCAGGCCACGGTGAAGAATCCGACCAGTGCGCTCGCGCCGCACATCGCCTGCACCCCGAGTCCGTAGGCCTTGCGCACGACCACCCCGAATAGCGGCACGCTGAGGTTGGCCCCGGTGTTGAACATCCTCGCGCAGTGCCGCACCAGCGCTGTCGCCTCAACGTCCGGCCCGACCATCATGCCCGGGCAGTCCATCAGGCTGAGCACCGGGATATCGAACGCGTCGCAGAGCTGCAGGAATCGCGCGCCCTTGTCCGAGCCGTCCGAGTCGATCGCCCCTGCCAGGTGATGCGGGTTATTGGCGATCACCCCAATCGGATAACCCTCAACGCGGATGAACGCCGTGATGATCCCGATTCCGAACTTCTCCCGGATCTCAAGCACCGAGCCCTCATCGGCAATCGTGTGGATGATCTCCTTCATGTCGTACAGGCGCAGCCGGTTCTCCGGCACGATGTGCCGCAGCCGCCGCTGGTCCGGAGCCGTCCACTCCTTGATCGGACCCTGGAAGTAGCTGAGGTACTGCTTCGCGACCTCCGTTGCTTCTTCCTCGTCCTTGCACAGGATGTCGACCACGCCGTTCGGCACCTGGAACGACATCGGTCCGACCTCTTCCGGCGTATAGATCCCCAGTCCGCCGCCTTCGATCATCGCCGGGCCACCCATCGCCACGGTCGAGCCCTCGGTCGCGATGATCACATCGCAGCAGGCCAGCAGCGCCGTATTGCCGGCAAAGCAGCGACCGTTGGTCACCCCGACCAGCGGCACTAGGCCCGAGAGCTTCGAGAACTGAGTGAACGTGTACGTATCAAACGCAACGCCCGGACCGGTGCGGTCGTCGCCCGGTCGTCCGCCGCCGCCCTCGGTGTAGAAGACAATCGGGAAGTTGAACCGCCGCGCCATCTCAAACATGCGGTCCTGCTTGTAGTGGTTGCGACCGCCCTGCGTCCCGGCCAGCACCGTGTAGTCGTAGTGCACAACGATCGCCCGCGCATCGCGCTCGTCCTCGAACAGATCGCCGTTGATCGTCGCCGTGCCCGCCAGCAGACCGTCGGCCGGAGTGTTCTCGCGCAGTTGTTCGTCGGTGTTGCGTTGGTGCTGACGCGCCACGATCAGCGGCCAGTACTCCTGGAACGAACCGGGATCGACAAGCTGCTCAATGTTCTCCCGCGGCATCCGGTACCCGCGACCGCGCCGCTTGCCCACCGCGACCGGACGGTTCTCGTCCAGCGTGTAGGCGTGCCGATCGTAGTTCTCCTGCAGGTCGGGACGAATGAAGTCCGGGTCGATCAACTCGCCGCCGCCCAGCGCCTCGACCGAGACCTCGGCCTCGAGAATGAACACCAGCGGGAAGCCCTCGCGGATCACGTCGCCGACCGAACAGGCGATCCCCTTCACGATCCCGTCGCGATCCGCCTGGATCACATGCTCCATCTTCATCGCTTCCATCGCGACCAGGTCCTGCCCCTTCCGCACTTCCTGCCCTTCCTCCACCATGATCGACACAATCGTGCCCTGGATCGGCGCAGGCAGGCCGATCGAGCCTTCCGGACCGGTCAGATCCGGCGCCTCTTCCTCCACCACCTGGATTGACTGCTCCTGCTTCACCCGTTGGTCATGCTCGAACAGCGCCAGCGGATCGCGCGAGTCGACCCGTGCGCCCGCGAATCCCGTATCCGCGGCGGGCGCTTCCGTCGACAGGTATCGGATCCGCTGAGCGCCGTTGCTCGCCGCAAGCTCGGCCATCTGCTCGTCCACCCAGCGCGTGTGAACCCGACCCTCCACCAGGTCCGCATGCTCCAGCACGTTGGTCAGGAAGGGAATGTTCGAAGCCACGCCCTCGATCCGGAACTCGGACAGCGCCCGCAGCGAGCGCGTCAGCGCATCCTCGAAGCTCGGCGTCGGCGAATGCGCGATCACCTTGGCCAGCAGCGAATCAAACGCCGTCGATGTCTGGTAGCCGACATAGCCAAACCCGTCCGTGCGAACCCCCGGCCCCGACGGCGCCTCATACGCCTTGAGCGTCCCCGACGCCGGACGCACCGACCCATCGGCGGTCAGCGTCTCCATGTTCACGCGAGTCTGGATCGCGAACCCGCGCGGTCGCAGCCAGGACGCGTCGTCAAGTCCAAGCTCCGCAATCGTCGATCCCCGCGCCGCCCGAAGTTGCGACTGAACCAGGTCGACGCCGGTCACCTGCTCGGTCACCGTGTGCTCAACCTGCAAACGCGCGTTGGCCTCGAGGAAGTAGAACCGGTCCTCGGAACCCTCGGAAGCGTCGAGCAGAAACTCGAACGTGCCCAGCGACGAGTACCCCACATCGCGAGCAATCCGCACCGCTGCCTCAACGATCTCCTCGCGCGTCGACGCCGCCAGGTGAGGCGCCGGTGCAATCTCGACGATCTTCTGGAATCGCCGCTGCACCGAGCATTCCCGCTCCCAGAGATGCCCAACCCCACCGTGCAAATCGCCGATCACCTGCACCTCGATATGCCGCGCGCGAGGAATCAGTTGCTCCACGTACAGCGCGCCCGACCCAAAGGACATCTGCGCTTCCGACACGCAACGCTCCCACGCCGCCTCCAGAGCATCGATCTGCGTCACTGCCCGCGAACCCCGTCCGCCCCCGCCCGCAACCGCCTTGAGCATGATCGCCGCATCCTCGCCCAGCGACTCGAAGAACTCCAACGCCTCCGTCAACGTGACCGCCTCGTCCGAACCCTCGATCACCGCCACCCCCGCCTCCCGAGCCGCCTGCCGAGCCCGCACCTTGTCGCCGAACAGATCCAGCAGATGCGGCGTCGGCCCGACGAACGTGATCCCGGCATCGCGGCAAGCGCGAGCGAAGTCCGCAGACTCCGCCAGGAAGCCGTAGCCCGGATGCACCGCGTCGCAACCTGTCGACTGAGCCGCCCCGATCAGGCCGTCGATGTTCAGGTATGCCGGCACGCCCAAGCCGTCGAGTGCCACCGCCTCGTCGGCCGAGTGAACGTGCAGCGACTTCGCGTCGTCCGTCGAGTAGACGGCGACCGTCTCAATCCCAAGGTCCGAGGCCGCTCGAGCAACCCGGATCGCAATCTCCCCGCGGTTGGCGATCAGCAACTTGGAAACCGGAGACACGGAACCACTCACAGCCATACGTCACTCCAATTTCAGTCGGAACAAAATGAAGGGTCTCATCAACTGTCGCAACGATATCAGCGAGCTTGCGCCTTTCTCGCCGCCACGTCGTCCATCGTGCCGCTGATCCCGCGCTCCACCAGCGACCGGTACTCGGCCTCCGTCATCCCCAGCTCCTGCGCGAACACCTCGTACGAGTGCTCGCCGACACAAGGCGATGGCCTCAGCTCGCGATCCTCCGCCCCGCTCAATCGCCACGGCGCCCCGGGCAACCACGACGGTCCGACCTCAGAATGCTCGACCGACTGGATGAACCCGCTTGCCAGGTAGTGTGCATCGGGCTCCGTGAACTGCTCGTAGGGCCGCGCAACCCGAGCCGCGTCAACGCCAACAGCCAACAGCCGTCGTTCCACGTCCATCGAGGCTTGATCGGACGTCCAGTTCGTGATGACCTCGTCCAGCTGCCGTTCGTTGGCCTTGCGCGACGCCACGCTCGCGAACCGGGGATCCTCGGACAGATCCGCCCGGCCAACCTCCTCGCACAGCGCCTGCCACTCTGACTCGGAATGCACCGAGATCGCGACCCACTCATCCTCCCCGGCACAGCCGTAGATGTTATGTGGAGCTCGCTGCCTGTCGAAGTTGCCGATCGGCACCGGAATCCGACCCGTGGCGTCGTACTCCACAATCGAATCCCCGACCACCACGCCCATCGCCTCCAGCATCGCCACGTCGATCCGCTGAGGCCCGTCCACTCGCTCGCGCCGGGCCAGCGCCGCCATAATCGCCGCCGCCATCGAGTAGCCGGAGATCGAGTCCGGATACAGCCCGCCCGTGTTCATGCCCGCATCACCCTCGTATCCGTGAATCGACGACAGACCCGACATCGGCTCGGTCGTCGCGCCGTTCGCCGGATACGCCGAAAACGGTCCCGTCGCGCCGTATCCCGAGATCGACGCGAGGATCACGTCCGACCGCTGCTCGGCCAGCGCTTCCAGCGTGATGCCCCAGCCCTCGAGCACGCCCGGCCGGAAGTTCTCGCAGATCACATCAAAGCTCGGCATCATTCGCCAGAAGATCTCCTTGCCTTCGTCGGTGCCCAGATCGAGCGTGATCCCCCGTTTGTTCAGGTTGACCGCGTTGTACACGCCCTGCAGATTCTCCGGATGCTGCGTCCTCGAGTCGTCCCGGATCGCGTCCGGCACCCACGGCCGCAGCAGCCGCCAGATGTCCACCCGACGCAGCGCCTCAATCTGAACCACGTCCGCACCCAGGAACCCCAGCAGCTCCGTCCCAAACGTCCCGCTCCACGCCTGAGTAAACGTCAGCACCCGAACCCCATCCAGCGGCCCACGTCGGGTCCCGATGTCCTGCTCTTCCCCCGCTCCAGGCTGCCACTCTCCCCCCGCTCCCTGATCCATTTCTCCCCCCGCTCCGCGGGGGGAGATGTCACGCAGTGACAGAGGGGGGCTCGCCTCTGCAGAAACGGCGTCCAACCTTGGCGCCGCCGACCGCACCGACCAACTCGGCGGACTCATCGGATGCGGATCGCCTGACGCCCGAACTCGCTCGCCCTCCAGCTCCGTCTCGACAATGAACCCCCGCGCCGCAAACTGGTCATTCTCAACCAGCTCGGCAATCGTCTGCATCACACCGGAAATGCAACGTAACTGCGCCAGTCGGTGAAACAGCGGCCACTTCTCCATCTTCGGCAACTCACGAGCCACCCCGGCCATCACCGCCGACAGATCCTTCGAGTACCGCGCGTTGCGCGCCTGTAGGTCTTCGCGGGCGCCCTGTTCCGGCAGATTGAACAGCGCCATCGCCTCGGACCAGTTGTGCCAGTCACCGAATCCGAAGTTCATCCGGCCATCCGCCGCATCCCAGAGCGGTCCCGGCTCTCCCCGAGGCCGCCCGCCCGTGGCCCCCCGCGACCAGCCTGTGCCCTGGTAGATCGCGCTAATCGACCACGGATAGACGGTGTGCGTCATCGCCTCCAGCTCGCGCACATCGACGAGCTCGGGCGCGTCGGACTCATACCGGCGATGCAAGGCCGCCGAGCCCGCGACGAAACCGGCCAGTCCGCCCATGTAACCGAATTGCCGCGACGGCAGCGTCAACGGCGATTCGTCCCTCAGGGCATTCACGTAGGCCCACCCGCAGCGCGCGTTCAGCGTCAGATTCCCACCCGGCGTGTCGGCCAAGGGACCGTCCAGTCCGTACGGAGTAACCGACAGATGCACCGCGTCACGTCGCATCGCGGCCAGCGGCCAACGCTGCAAGGCTTCACCGCTGTCGGTCGTGATCACCACGTCCGCGCGGGCAATCCAGGGTTCAGCTTCTCCAGGCTCGCCGATCACGGCCGACCGCTTGTTCCAGTTGATGTACGCGTGCAGTGCCGAACGCTCGACTCCCGAGACATCCCCCAGGAACGGCGCCTCATGACGCAGAGGATGACCCTCCGGCGGTTCCAGCATCACCACGTCCGCACCATGGTCCCCAAACAACCGAGCCGCAAACGCCCCCGACATCCTCCGCGACAAATCCAGGACCACAAGTCCCTCGTAGGCGCTCACCAGAGTGTCGCTCATGGCAATCTCACAAGGTCGCCTTCTGATCCCCTCTCCCTCTGGGAGAGGGTTAGCGTGAGGGTTCCCGGCCCGGCAGGGGACACGGGGTTCAGGTGAGGGTTCTGCTCTGCGTCACGTTATCGGATGATCTTCCAACGCTGACCTATCCTCTGCCGACAGGTGGAGGACGCAATGACGACCTACGACGACATCATCATCGGCGCCGGATCCGCCGGAGCCGTGATCGCCGCTCGACTCTCCGAAGACCCCAACCGCCGCGTACTCCTGCTCGAGGCGGGACCCGACTACACCCGCGTCGAGGACATGCCCCGCGACCTGCTCAAGCCCTGGGTCTCCTGGCGCGATCACGACTGGGGTTTCAAGGCCAACGCCCGACACGGGCGCGAGTTCCCCCTGCACCGCGGCAAGGTCATGGGCGGCTCCTCCGCCGTCAACGGCACCATCGCGCTGCGCGGCGTGCCCGGAGACTTCGCGTCCTGGGTCGCCCTCGGTTGCGACGACTGGGCCTTCGAGGATGTGCTCCCCTACTACCGACGGCTGGAATCCGATCCCGAAGGCGGCGACTTCCACGGCCAGTCCGGCCCCATCCCGATCGAACGCGAGCCCGAAGCGAACTGGCAGCCCCTGCAACGCGCCTTCTACGACGCCTGTCGCGACAGCGGCTTCGACGATGTCTGGGACCACAATCTGCCCGACGCCACCGGTGTCGGACCCTGGCCCCGCAACCGCCGCGACGGCAATCGCATCTCCACCAACATCGCCTACCTGCTCGCCATCCGCGACCGCGAGAACCTGACCATCCGCCACGGCGTGCTGGTCGACCGACTCAGCTTCGACGACGTCCAGGGCGATGTGCGCGTCAACGGCGTGGTGCTCAGCGATGGCGAAGAGATACGAGGCGAACGGGTTTGCCTCTCGGCCGGGTCGGCCGTCTCGCCGGCGATCCTGCTGCGCAGCGGCATCGGCCCCGCCGAAAAGCTCTCGCCCCACGGCATCACCCAGCGGATCCCCCTGCCTGGGGTCGGCGAGAACCTGATCGACCACTTCGGCACGGGCGTCCAGGCATTTCCGAAGCCGGAAGTGATCCACGATCCCGATATCGTCACCGAGATCGGTGTGCGCTACACCGCCCCCGGTTCCAACCAGTTCAACGACATGCAGATCGCCATCTCAACAATCTGGGACGAAGACCAGGTGCGCGGCCTCACCGAAGCGCCGCGCCAGCATCCCTCCTTCGGCATCGGCGCTGTAATCCAGCGCCCATACTCGCGAGGCTCCGTCACGCTCCGTTCCACCGACCCGGCCGAGCAGCCCCAGCTCGACATGAACTACGCCTCCCATCCCGAGGACCTGCGCCGCCTCATGGACGGCGCACGCCTCTGCTGGCAGCTCATGCACTCCGACGAGATCATGCCCTTCGTCGACCGCGTCATCGCCCCGCGAGCCGCTGTGATGGAATCCGACAACGCCCTCGCCGACTACATCCGCCGCACCACCTCGACCACCTGGCACATCTGCGGAACTGCAAAGATGGGCCCCGCAACCGACCCCCTCGCCGTCACCGATCAACAAGGTCGAGTCCACCAGGTGGAAAACCTCAGGGTCGCCGACGCCGCAATCATGCCCGACATCGTCAGTTGCAACACCAACCTCACCACCATCATGATCGGCGAACGAATCGCCGAATCACTCATGGAAAACTAGCCCGCTCAGATCCCCTCTCCCGGAGGAGACCTGCGCGCAAACCAACAAAGTCGGCCCGGTGCCGTTCAAAGTCGGCACCGCGCAGGCGGGGCCCCGCCACCCACCTGATACCGGGCCGGCCCCTCCGCCAACCACAACACTTATACCGTACGTCCGTTCTGATACGATCGCCTTCAAAGGAGCCGATCATGCCAAACCCATTCCACTACCGAACCCACATCAACCAGCTCTGGCGGACCGTCAACGGACCCAACCCTGGCTACATCCGACTCCGCGCACTCGACGCACTGGCTCGCGATCTCATCCCCGGCCGCCCCCGCTACGCCATCGCCCAGCAAATGCTCAACGCCGTCGACGCCTACGAGTACGCCCGCCACCTCCTCCGAAACCTCTACGACGGCCCCAACCAACCCGACCCCGGAAACCTCGAAGTCGCCGCCGCGCTACTCAAAGTCGCCCCCGCGAAGGCGGGGGCCCCTTCCGACGCCTCCCTCTCCCTCCCCCTCCCTCCAGGAGAGGGTTCCGTTGCCATCACCGAGGAAGAACCACGTGACGAGGGCGACGACCCCTTGTAGTCCCCATCTCCTCTATTTTTCGCCCGCGTTTTTTTTGGAAGGCGCCGAACCCCGACCCTCAGCCCCGCCGTGCCCGCTCCACGGCCACAGTCGGCCCCGCGCAGGCGGGGCCCCGCCGCAGACCGGGAGCAACACCCCCGAATGCTGACCGGAGATGCCGCAATCAGCTCAGCCAAATCCCGACTTCTGCGGCCGCTGCAGGACCACCGATCTGCCGCTCGGCGCGAACTCACGCGCGCCATTCGCCACCACCCCGTTCGAGGAACCTGCAGGCATCGCCGCCACCGACGGTCGCTCCACCGGCTGCCCGCCCTCCCACTGCATCTGCGTCTGACGTTGGCGCTTTGGCACCAGGATCCAGCCGACCACTCCGGAGATCAGTGCGAAGATGATGCCGAAGCGCATCGTGTCCTTGATCGCCTCGACGAACGACTCCCGCAGGACGAGTTGTGTCGGTCCAAGGACGGCCTGGTCCAGAGTGGGCAGCACTTGCTGCGCCGCGCCAATCCCGGTGGCGAGGATGTCGACCGAGTCCTCGGCGATACCGAGCGGCGTCAGCCCCGACGTCACCCCGGAGGAATACACCGCCGCCGCGAAGGAACCCAGGATTGCGATCGCCAGCGTGCCGCCCAACTGCCGGCCGGCATTGTTCACCGCCGACGCCTTCCCCGCCAGGTCGACCGGCACCGACGCCATCGCCGTATCGGTCGTGGCGGGCATGTGCATCGCCCCGCCCATCCCCAGGAAGGCCAAACCCAGCCCGATCATCCAGTAGGGCGTGTCGACGCCGAGGATGAAGCTGAACAGCAGCAATGCCCCGCCGCCGTGGACGGCGGGCGCCCAGAAGAGCATCAGCCGCGGTCCCAGCCTGGGCAACAGCTTGGCCGCGACCGGCGCGAAGATCATCATCGCCAGCGCCAGCGGCATCAGGCGCGCGCCGCTCTCCGACGCGGACATCCCTTGCACGAGCTGGAAGAACTGCGGCATGTAGAACATCACGCCCATCAGGGCGAACATGATGAAGAACATGCCGACCATCGAGCCGGTGAAATCGCGCTGCTTGAAGAACGCCATCGGCAACAACGGTTGGTCGGTGCGCCGCTCGATCACGATGAACAGCACCGCCGAGACGATCGCGACCGCGAACGAGCCAACGATTAGCGGGTCGGTCCAGCCCTTCTGAATGCCCTCGATGATCGCAAAGACGATCGCGATCATCGCGATCGTCCCCGTGATCGCCCCAGGCACGTCGAGCTTCGTGTGCATCTGCGATCGCGACTCCGGCACGGCGGCCATGCCGGCCATGCAGAGGGCCGCGATCGGCGCCGGAACCCAGAACACGCCCGCCCAACCGATCAGATCGACCAGGACGCCGCCCACCAGTGGTCCGAAGGCCATCCCGAAGCCCATCGCCCCGGCCCAGATCCCGATCGCGCGGCCGCGCTCTTCACGCGGGAACACGGCCGTCAGGATCGACAGCGTCTGCGGGATCACCAACGCTCCGCCCAGCCCTTGCAGTCCGCGTCCGACGATCAGGAAGTTGGCGTCGGGCGAGAACGCCACCGCGATCGATGCAGCGACGAAGATCGCCATGCCCGCGATCAAAATCTTGCGGCGGCCGAAACGGTCGCCGAGCGCACCGGCGAGCAGCAGCAACCCGCCGAAGATCACCATGTAGGCGTCGGCGACCCAGAGCGACTGCGACTCCGACATCTCGAAGGCCCGCTTGATCGCCGGCAACGCCGTGTTGATGATCGTGGCGTCGAGCTGGACCAGCATCTGCGATCCGGCCAGGACCAGCAGAATCACCCAGCGCCGAGGGGACGTCGACGCCCCCGCCGAAGCAGCGGGAGCCTGAGTCGTCATGCCATGCGCCAGCGTGGTTGCGCGACGTCGTCCGCTGTCCGCTCAAAGACCACCCGCACCCGCGCGCCGATCTTCATCGTGCCGCCCAGCGGTGCATCGACCACCGCGCCCATCAGCTTGATCTCCGGCATATCGTCCAACTCGACCAGCGCCACCATGTATGGCCCAAACTCACGCAGCGCGGGATGCGCCGGGTGCACGACCTCGACCCACGAGTACACCGTGCCCGTGCCGACCGACTCCTCCCATTCCATCTCAAAGCTGTAGCAAGCATGACAGCTGAGTTCGGGCGGGTACTGGCGCACGTCGCAGTCGGCCTCGGCGCAGCGTTGGACGACGAGTCGGCCCTGTGCGGCGGCGGCGAAGTAGCCCGCGTTGATCGGATCATCGGGATCCGGCACGGTCATGCCTTCGGGAAAGAACGGTGAATCCAGGAACTCTGGGTCGGGCCTCGAACTCGTCATAGCGCGAGAGTAGCGCGTTGCCTGACTAGTACGCTGACTCGGCATGCGCCGATTGCCCCTACTCGCCCTGCTTCCGGTCCTGATCTGGTTCGGTGTCGCCCGCCCGGCTTCAGCCGACGCTCCCCTGTGCGCCCTCTCGAACGAATTCGACCGTCAAGTGCTCAACGTCGACGCCGTCCTCGGCGCTGCCGTGTACGACCTGCAGACCGGGACCATTTGGAGCGGCGGGCACTCGGGACCGTATGCCCTGCATAGCGTGATCAAGCCACCGATCGCCTGGGCCGTCCTGAGCGATGCGCATGACAATGGGAAGGAACTGACCAAACTGCAGCGTGACGCCCTCTTCTACATGGTCGCCTGGTCTCAGAATCCCGACGTGACGACGTTGTTGTCGACGATTGGCGGGCTGTCTGGACTGACCGAGTACTACGAGCGCTGGGGCGTTCCGGAACTGGTCGAGTTGACGCACCGGAGCCGCTGGGGCGCCAGCCTGGCCGAGCCTGCCCATCTGGCCCGTCTCTTCGCCGCGCTGGCGATGTCCGACTCCGTGCCGGAGGAGGCGCGGGCCGACGGCTTCGAACTGCTTCGCGCAGGGGTGGCCAGCCATCGCTGGGGTGCGACGATTCCGGAGCCAATGCTTCCGGGCTGGGAGTCGCTGATCAAGACCGGCAACTTCACGATTCCCGAGACCCACGACGAGGATCCGGTCTCGAAGATCAACCCACGCGAGTACGACGACGCCGCCCAGCTCGAACGTGACCTGCAGCAGGCGGAGGCCGAGGCCGAGGCGGCAGAACAAGGCGACACGCCGCTCCGGGCGAAGGCGAGCAACATGCGGACGCTCGTGCGGATGAACAGCGCCGCCATCTGGTTGGCTCCCCCGTGGCTCGGCAGCCAGCCCCGCTATGTCGTGACGATCATGCAGGAGAGCTTCATCGGCTGGACGCGCTCCCGCAAGTTGCAGAATCAGATCGGCGCGATCCTCGCCCATGCGATAGCCCAACGTGAGTCCGGGCAGTACTCGCAGCCGGCCACTCACTGCATCAAGCGGGCACTCTCGTAGTTGCGACTCAGTTACGGAAGATCGCCGACGAGATCGGCGCAGAGGCGGGTCCGGCCGCAACGATGCAAGTGCTGGCGCCGTCGACCGGATTAGACGAGTCGCCCCGTAGCTGCCGCACGGCTTCGACGGCGAGATTGAAGCCGTGGGTGTACGCCTCCGACAGATTGCCGCCGGACGTGTTAATCGGGAACTCGCCCGCGTGCGGCGCGCCCGGTTCGGCGACCTGCTTCGTCTCGAGTCGTCCGCCTTCGCAGAAGGGGCCACCCTCGCCGACCTCGCAGAACTTGTGGTCCTCGAACGAGGTCAGCACCTGACCGGTGAAGTTCTCGTAGAACTGACCGCAGTCGATGTCCTCGGGGCCCATGCCGGCGGCCGAGTACAGCCGGTCGACCATCGTCGTGTAGTTGGAACTCATGAAGTCGTCGTGCCAGAAGCCGTCGACCACGTTGCCCTGTCGGTGACCCGAGCCTTGGACCGACGCGGCCAGGTAGACCGGCCTGTCGGTGAAGTCGCGGGCGATCTCGGCGGTTGTGAGGATCATCGCCGCCGCCCCGTCGGTCTCGAGGCAACAGTCGTAGAGCCGGTATGGATCGGCGATCATGCGGGAGTTCTGGTGGTCTTCCAGCGTGATCGGCCGCCCGTTCATCACGGCACGCGGATTGTTCTGCGCATGCTTGTTGGCGGCGACGGCGATGTGTCCCAGATGCTCCGACCTGGTGCCGTACTCGTACATGTGACGCTGCATCTTCATCGCCAGGAACTGGGCCGGCGACATCAGGCCCTGGGGCACATTGAAGGCGTACTGACCTCGCAGCCGGCCGCCTCGGCGTGACTGGCCGAAGCGGCCGAACTCGCCCTGGGCCAGGGCTCGGTAGACGACGACGAAGTTGGCGTAACCGGCGACGATGCCCGCCGCCGCGTTGCCGATCGCCGCGCAGACGCCTCCGCCACCTCCGCCGTAGACCATGGAGGCGAACGCGTAGTGCGGGAGATCGAGAGCGGTCGAGAGCCGGTTCGGGTCGTTGCGGTCGGCCGAGTATGAGGAGAAGCCGTCGAGCATCCGCGGTTCGAGTCCGGCATCGCTGCAGGCCGCGAGGATGGCCTCGAGCGCGAGGCGGAACTCCGGACGGCCGATACGTCCGTGCTTCGTGTACTCAGTCTCGCCGACGCCGATCACGGCCACCTTGTCGCGAATGTTGCGGTCATACTCGTACGCCATGCCGACCTCCCTCGATCATGCCGAGACTACGCGATCCCAGCGCGTATCCTCGACAGGCCAGTCTTCAGTAAGGAGCCGATCATGTCCGACTTTGCCAATCTTCCTGCTGCCGATCCTGCCTCTCTCGGTATCGACGCCGAGCGGCTGGCACGCGTGGACGCCCGTATGGCGCAGGCGGTTGAGAACAACGAGGTTCCTGGCGTGGTCACAGTCTTGCTTCGACACGGTCATATCGCGCATGTGTCGTCGCATGGATACCTCGACTCCGAGCGGCGGAATCCTCTGCCGATCGACGCGCTGTTCCGGATGTACTCGCAGACCAAACCGGTCACGGCCGCTCTGACGATGCAACTTCAGGAAGAGGGCGTGTTCTACGTCGATGAGCCGATCACGAAGTGGCTGCCTGAGTTCGAGAACCGCCAGGTGCTGGCTCCGTTTGATCCGCCGAGCAAGGTGCGCGGAGCGGGGCTGCTGATGGGCCAGACAGTGCCGATGGTGAGGCAGATCACGATTCGCGACCTGCTGACGATGACCTCGGGCCTGCCGTCGTTCGGCAACATCCCATCGGCGATGTTCCCGCTGCTCGAACCGGCCTGGAGTGGCACCGAGTTCGGGATCACTAACCCGGGCGTGGTCGATACGTTGGTGTCGGCTGAGACCCGCGTGCTGCAGATGGCGCAGCTTCCCAACGCGCGGCAGCCCGGCGCGGCGTGGGAGTATGCGGCAGATTTCGATGTCCTGACCCTGCTGCTGGAACGGGCGACCGGTCAGAATCTGGACGAGCTGTTCCAGGAACGCATCTTCGGGCCGCTGGGGGTCGAAGGCTGCGGGTTTTACTGTCCTCCGGGCGATGCCGAGCGGCTGGTCACCAATCACCACTGGTCCGAGGAAGGCGCGCTCAACCCGGTCGAGCGGCCGGAGGACTCGCACAAGGTGCGTGAGTCGCTGGGCCAGCAGATATCGGGGAACGGTCTCTATGGCGGCGTGTTGATGACCCCGGCCGCGTACACGCGCTTCGCCGCGATGCTGCTCAACGGCGGCGAACTGGACGGCGCCAGAGTGCTCGGCCGGAAGACGATCGAGTTGATGACCGCGAACCACCTGGGCGCGATCTGCGGAACGGAGATCGATTTGACCGGTCCCGGATTTGGGTTCGGGTTCGGATATGCGGTGCGCGACCGGATCGCGGGGACGGCGTATCCCGGCAGCATCGGGACGTACGGCTGGGGCGGCGCCGCGGGCACATGGTTCTTCGTCGACCCGGCCGAGAACCTCGCCGGCCTCTTCTTCACCCACGTCTTCATGTACCAGTTCAACCCCGTCGCTTACCTGGAAACCGATTTTGAGAAGGGCGTCTACGAGGCGTTGCTGTAGAGGGGCTGTCGACGGGAGATCGAGTCGGGAGCCTAGGCGATGAATGGTGTGCGGCCCCAATGGGTCTCCGACAGGTTGTACCCGTTTGAGAGCCGGTTCTTCGACGCGCCGGATGGTCAGCGGATGCACTACGTCGACGAGGGCAACGGCCCGGCGATCGTGTTCGTGCATGGCAATCCGTCCTGGTCGTTCGAGTTTCGCCACCTGATCGCGGATCTGCGGTCCGACTATCGCTGCATCGCTCCCGATCACGTGGGATTCGGCTTGTCGTCTCGCAGCGACGACAAGGACGACCACCATCCACATGCGCATGCACGGAGGCTGGCAGCACTGCTCGACGAACTGCACGTCGGCGAGATGACGTTGTTCATGACGGATTGGGGCGGGCCGATCGGTCTCGACTTCGCTCGTCGCCGCCCGGCGCGGGTTTCGCGGCTGGTGCTGGCCAACACGTGGTGCTGGCCGGTCAACCGCGATCTGCACTTCCTGATGTTCAGCCTGATGATGTGGAGTCCGCTCGGACAGTACCTGATCAAGCGTCGCAACTTCTTCGTCGATGGCGTGATGCCGAGGGCGATTGCCGCCAGGTCGGCGATTGCCGACGAAGTGATGCACCACTACCGCAGCGCACAGCCATCGCCGCGCGAACGCTCGGCCTGCGCCGCGTTGCCGGGTCACATCGTTCGGGCGAGCCAGTGGCTGGGTGATATCTGGGAGGACCGGGCGCGATTCGTCGACAAGCCGACGCTGATCTTCTGGGGCCTGCAGGACATCGCATTCCGCCGGAAGGAATTGGATCGGTGGCGGTCGGCATTGGAGTACACCGAGGTCCACGATTACGACGACGTTGGTCATTTCGTCGCCGAGGAGGCGCCCGATCGGGTTATCGCGGCGTTGCGGGATTTCATGGCCCGCCATGGCAACTAGGTTGAGTCGCCGGCTCGAGGCAGTGATCGCCAAAGCGCGAGGGCGAGGAACGGGAGGATGATCACCTGCCCGTACGCTCCTGGCGGAGGTCTGTCGATCTTGAGTGGCTTGGATCGGCCGATCAGGATGCGTCCGATGTTGTCGAGCAGGTTGACGAGCAGGATCAGGGGGATCAATCCTCGGTAGCGAATGAGGGCGAGCCAGGCGAGGCCGGCGAGGAGGAGCTGCTCGAGTCCCCACTGGGCGAATATGGCGACGATGTTCTGTCCGCCCTCGACGTCGATGTCGATGCCGGCGATCGAGGCTGCTCCACCGTCCTTGCGGCAGACGTGGACGCAGCTTCGGAAGGTGATCACGAGGCAGAGGAAGAGGTAGAACTTCATGACCCAGGTGTCGCCGCGGTAGGCGCTGGCGTCGTCGGGGAGGATATCGCTGAGAGATCGCACTTGTTCAGTCCTCCATGCCGTCACGTAGCGACTCGGGAATGTCTCTCGCGGTGTGCAGGACTCTGTAGATGTCGATCGTGTCGTCGCTCTCTACGTAGAGCAGCAGGTATGGGAAACCGCTGACTGGCCAGGAACGTAACTCGGGCCAGTGCAATGGAAGATCGAAGCGCGTTGACCCGGTGGCAGGGAAGAGGCTGAGGTGCTGGACGGCGTCCCGAACGGCGCCAGCGAAGGATCGTGCGACATCGGAGGACGCAGTTGACGAGTAGTGCCGGACAACCTGTGCGACCTCCACCGAGGCGCGGTCGGACAGAACAACCGGCTTGGGATTCACGAACGCTTTTCGTTCTCGATGCGCTGATACAGGCGATCAAAGAACTCGTCATCGGCGACCACGGCGGGTCCGGAGGCTGCGCCTTCCGCAACCATGTCGCGCAGCTGCCGAACGTCCATCTCCCGGCGGATGAGGTCTCGGATGAACTCGTCGCAGGTGAGGTAACCGCGCTCGGCGACCTGGCGTTCGACAAAGGACTGAAGGTCGTCGGGAAGGGTGATCTTGAGGTTGTGCATGGCGTCAGGCTATTCCGCGTGCGGAGGGGCTGCAATCCGCGTATGTCATTGTCAGTCTCCGATGGTTCGGGTGGGGAAGTCTTTGGCGGGGTGGGCCTTGAGGACTTGTTCGTCGAGGTCGATTCCGAGGCCGGGGGCGGTGGGGAGGGTGATGTGGCTGTCTTCGACCTTGAAGGCGGGGGTGGAGGCCTGTTGGCCCCAGGGTTCGAAGTTGACGAAGTACTCGGTGATGATGAAGTTGGGCATGGTGGCGGCGGCGTTGAGGGTCGAGGCGAGCGCCATGGTGGTCGAGTTGTAGTTGTGGGGGGCGACGGCAACGAAGTAGATTTCGGCCATCGCGGCGATCTCGGTGAGTTCCTTGATCCCGCCGACGTTGGCGACATCGGGGTTGATGATGTCGGCGGCGCGCTGCTCGAAGGCCTCGCGGAACTCGAACTTGGTGTAGAGCTCTTCGCCTGTGACCGTGGGGATGTTGATCTGGGCGGTGGCTGCGGCGAGGGCGGTCATGTTCTCGGCCCAGACCGGCTCCTCGAACCAGAACGGTTCGTACTCTTCGACCATCCTGGAGAGTCGGACGGCGTTGGAGGGGCTCAGGCGTCGGTGGATTTCGAGGAGGACGTCGACGTCGGGTCCGACGGCTTCGCGGACGGCGCGGACGCGTTCGGCGGCGAGGCGGAGTTCGTTCATGCCGACGTAGCTGCGCCATTTGCCGGGAACCGGGTCGAACTTGAGCGCGTTGAAGCCTCGCTCGACCATGGCGCAGGCGCGGGCCTGAAGCTCTTCGAGGTCGTCCATTTTGGCCCAGCCGTTGGCGTAGACGCGGAGGCGGTCGCGGACGGCGCCGCCGAGGAGTTGATGGACGGGCATGCCTGCTCGCTTGCCGGCGAGGTCCCACATGGCCTGTTCGACGCCGGAGATGGCGGAGTAGAGGTCCATCGCGCCTCGCCGATTGCCGAAGTCGTTGTGGATCGCGTCGGTCCAGGGCTTAATGCGGGCCGAGTCCCAGCCGACGATGTAGCGGCGCATGGCGTCGAGGTGGGCCACAATCTGGATGTCGCGATCGGACTGGGTGTAGCACTCGCCCCAGCCGTGGAGTCCATCGGCAGTTTCGAGCCGAACGAAGCAGAGGTTCTTGCCGGCGATGTAACGGTCGGGCTGGCCGGTGTCGGGCGGGGTGGGATGGACCAGGTAGCGGCGCAGGTCGACGATGGTTGAGTCGGACATTCGCGTCCTCGCAATCGGTGCGGGTTTGGGGGCTTCCCTCATCATCGCATGGGTGGGGCGATTGCCGAGTTGAAGTCGATCGGGGGCCGCATCCGGTGCGGGACAGGCACGGCGAAGCCGGGGTTGGCTGAGCTCCCCTTTCAGAAAAAAACGCTCGGGAAAAAAGAGATGAGGTTGGCGGTTACAAGGGGTCGTCGTCTTCGTCGGGTTCGGCCCCCGCCTTCGCGGGGGCGACTTCGGCGTTGAGGGGACCCTGACCCCGGCCCTCTCCCAGAGGGAGAGGGGGTAAGAGGGAGGGTTGGTCGTGGAGGTGGCGGAGTTTGTGCTGGGCGACTTCGTCGGGGTCGGTGGCGAGGTACATCTTGAGGTTTTGGCGGGCCTTGTCGGTGGGTCGGTAGAGCGCTCGGGCGACAGCGTCGAGGGCGTTGAGTCGGATGTAGCCGGGGCGGGAGCTGTTGGCGGTTCGCCAGAGTCGGTCGATGCGGGCTCGGAAGTGGTAGGGGTTGGGCATGGTTGAGCTCCTGGGTGAGGTATGGACGTATGTTCTGATAGTAGTGGGTTCGGTTGGGTTGTGGGAGGAATGGTGTGCCCCCCTCTGTCACTACGTGACATCTCCCCCCGCCTGACGGGGGGGGGGGGAGAGGGGAAGGGAGGGCCCTCACCCTGGCCCTCTCCCTCGGGGAGAGGGGACCGGAAGGGAGAGGGCCTTAGGGCGAGAGGGGCGGTGCTAGCGGGAGTAGCCGGGGTCCTCGGAGTTGTGCTCTTCGGCGATGGCTCCCATGGCGAAGAGGAGTTTGGCGAAGTCGTCGCCGGCCTGGGTGTTGAGGATGTCGGCGGGCAGGGCTTCGAACCAATACGCGATCTCGTCCAGGTGTTCGGCGGCCAGGTGCATCGTCCCCTGGCTGAGGCCGTCCTGGCCGAACCAGCTGTAGCGATCGGCGGCGAGCGCGACGACGGATCCGAGGTCGAGCATGGCGTCGTCGCCGAAGCGGGAGACGCCGGAGACCATCTGGACCTGCTGGCTCCTCGATTCGTCGGACATGGGAACCAGCCAGCGGAGCTCGAGTTCACCGAGGTCGATGAGGCCGTCGCGCTGCGCGTCGCCGGTCAGTTCGACTTCGAAGAACATGGTGGTGGCGGAGCCCATGGGGACTTCGGCGAACTCCTTGCGGTCCTGCTCGAAGTTGCGGTCGGCGGTGACGCGGTTTTCGTAGCCGACCAGCCGCCAGCCGAGGACAGAGCCGTCGTCCCAGCGGACCTGGGCGCGGGCCTGGTCGGCGAAGGGGATCGAGAGGGCCAGCCAGTTGTCGCGGCTGAAGGTCGAGCGGGCCTGGGCTACGTCCTGGAGGTAGCGGTACCAACCGTTGCCATGCTGAGCGAGCTGTTCGAGCAGCACGTCGTTGTAGTTCTCGATGCCGACGCCGACGGTGATCAGACGCAACGGGTTGGAGTCGTCCCGATCCTCGGCCGTGCGCAGGATGGCGAACGGGTCGGTCGCATCCACGTTGGCGACACCGTCGGACATGAGGATCACGTAATTGTAGGCGTCGGGTCGATCGCGCCTCGCGTCGTCGGCCAACTCGACGCCGAGGTTCAGGCCGGCCTGCACGTTGGTGGAGCTCTGCGGAGTGAGCCGGCCGATGATCCGCTCGATGTCGCGATCACCTGGACGCTGGTGCTCCTCGTAGTCGACGATGTAGTCGGAGAACAGCACCACGGCGATCCGGTCACCCCGGCTGAGTCCGCGGCGAATCGAGTCCGCGGCGGCGCGGGCAATCTCTACTCGATTGCCAGTGCCCATCGAACCGGACGAATCCAGCACAAGGGTGACGTTGAGTGGGGTGTTGTCGACGAACTCGGGCGCTTGCGTGGCGACGCGAACGAGGTGCAGGTCATCATGCAGCGGGTGTTCGACGATGTCGGTGGTGACGGCGAAGCTGTCGGTCACGTTGGGAAGTTCGTAGTTGTAATCGAAGGCGTTGATCCACTCCTCAGCGCGGACTGATGCCGGTTCGATCGCGTAGCCGGCCTCGACCCAGTTGAGGGCGAGGAAGTAGGAGGTGCGATCGACGTCGAGCGAGAACGTGGATGTGTCGTCGTCGACGGTGTCGCGCCAGCCGGTGGTGGCGTAGTCCTCGAAGTTGGTTGATCCGGGCAGTGAGCGTCGCGGCGTGCGTTGTTCCTCGCTCGGACGCTGCTCGCGCTGCTGGCGACGCGAGCGGGAGCTGTCGGAGGCAGCTTGCTCGGCCTCTTGGGCCTGTTCCTGCTCCATCGCTTCCTGCTGCGCTTGCTCTTCCTCTTGCTGGTACTCGGCAACCTCTTGCTGGGCTTGTTGTTGGGCCTGTTGCTGGGCTCGTTGTTGGTAGACGGCTTCTTGCTGTTCTTGCTGCTGCAGTGCCTCCTGTTGTTGCTCCTGCTGTTCGACCTGCGCGGCTGCCTGTTCGACGCGGGTGGGCTGTTCGCTCTCAGCCGGTTCGTCGTCGCTGCAGGCGATGGACAGCATTGCCGCCGCGGCCAGCGCCAGGACGATCAACGGCGGGGCGAGGATGCGTATCCATCTCGGGACTCTGGCTCGGGCGTGGTTCTCGTACACGTGGTCCTCCTGACCGACTGATTCGGGGCGGCAGATTGACGACCGGCTGTCGCCCCGTTGGAGGGTTAGACGATGTAAAGCGGGATATAGTTCCCGGATCGCGACGTGGAGTGAGGCGGGCGGGGAGCCCCCCTCTGTCCCTACGGGACATCTCCCCCCGCCTGACGGCGGGGGGAGAAAGGGAACGGGGTGAGAGAGGGGAAGGGAGCGTTCGCCTATCATTTGGCCAACGAAACAACCTGTAGATGAAATGAGGTCATCATGGCCAGCGCACCAACTCGGGTACATGTGGTGACCGGTGGGTTTCCGCCGGGGCAGCATGGTGGGCATGACATGGACTTTGCGCGGCTGCGGCTGCTCGACATGCTGTATTCGGACGGGAATGTTCGGGCGACGACCGGCAACGATTTCACCGACATGTGGAAGTGGCTGCCGGTGACGGACGTGTTGATCACCTACACGGCCGGCCCGTATGCCGACGACCCGCAGAATGAGATCCTGCGCGACTGGATCGGCAACGGCGGACACTGGGTCGGCCTGCACGGGACGTCGGGCGGCAAGGCTGCCCGCATGGGCGAGGGCAAGCGCGCGATGGTGAAGATGGAGCACCACGAGACGCTGGGCGGTTTCTTCATCAACCACCCGCCGATCAAGCGCTTCACGGTCGACGTGAAGAGCGTGGACTCGCCGATCCTCGAGGGTCTGCCGGAGCAGTTCGATGTGATCGACGAGCCGTACATGATCGAGATCACGGATCGCCCCAACACCGACATCCTGCTGACGGCGCCGATCGGTCCGGACAACTACCCGGACTTTGGCTTCGACTACGAAGAGGACACGGCGCTTGAGGCGGACGGCATCACGCGGGTGTTCGGCTACACGCGCGGCATCGGTGAGGGCGGGGTCTGCTATATCGCGCTGGGTCACTGCCACTCGCCGCTGACGAACTCGCAGCCGTTCGTCGAGGAGAACGCTCGGGACGAGAACGGCGAGATGCCGAGGGTCCTGCGTTTCACCTGGGAGACCGAGGAGTACGGTCGGCTGTTGAGTAACAGCCTGAACTGGGCTCGGGGCTGACGCGAGGAGCCACCCGCAACCTAACCCTCTCCCTGAAGGGAGAGGGAAATTGGGGCGGCCCTTGTGGCCGCCCCTTTGCATTCGGCGACGTTGCGGGAGCCCCCCTCTGCCTTCGGCATCTCCCCCCGCTGCGCGGGGGGAGAGCGGAATCGAGTGAGCCGTGGGGTTATTCGCCGGCGAGGGGTTCGGGGAGGACTTCGAGGAGGCCGCCGAAGATATCGGCTTCTTCGTCGAGGGGGGTTGCTTCGACCGGGGTGACGCTGTGGTGGACTCGGGGGCGTTGGCTGAAGAGTTCGTTGAAGATTGACTCGGCGTGCTCGATGAAGCCGAGGGAACCGACGCCCTCGACGTAGATCGGGCGGCACTGGGGCAGCTCGGAGGCGATTCGCTCGCCCATCTGGATCGGGTGCGATTCGTCGAGCATTCCGTGCCAGAGCATGACTGGGAAGTCGACGTCGCGCAGTGCGAAGCCCCATGGCTCGAGGTGATGCCGGGCCTCGTCGCCGGCGGCGGCCGGACCCTGGCGGAAGGCTTCGCGCAGGTCGGTGATGCGGTTCGTCCTGGTGGGTTCGGAGCCGAGGACTGCGCCGTCGACGGGGGGCATGCGCTTAATCTGCTCGGCGACGACGCGATCGGGGCGCTTCTGCACGGAGCGGCCATAGCCACGCATCCAGAGTGAAGCGAGGCGCTGCGACTTGAGGAAGAGCGTGTAGATCAGGCGCCACTCGTAGGACATGCCCTCGAGCACGTCGCCTGAGTCGATGACTCCAAGACCGGAGATCGAGGCGACGCGGTGGAGCCGTTCGGGGATGCGCAGGGCACAGGCCAGGGTGTAGGGCAGGCCGGCGGAGATGCCGGCGACAGAGAACTTCTCGAGTTCGAGGTAGTCGGCGAGCTGGCGCAGGTCGGAGGGCCAATCGAGGATGGTGCGTCCGGGCAGGGGATCGGAATAGCCGAATCCGGGCCGCTCGGGTGCAATCAGGCGGACGCCCGAGCCTGCGGCGCCGTCGGCCATGACGGCGGCAGCGACTCGGGAGGAGGGCAGTCCGTGGTGGAAGAAGATCGGTTCGCCGGCGGGATCGCCGTACTCGGTCCAGCTCAGGGCTCGACCGTCGGACAGCCGGACCAGACTATGTGGCGGTTCCGGATCGTCGTCGGTGGCGCGGCTGGAGACCTCAGGGGTTGTCATGTAGTCGGATCGTATCACTCGCGGTAAGAAAGAGCCGAGGGCCCCCCCTCTGTCTCTACGAGACATCTCCCCCCGCTCGGAGCGGGGGGAGAAACGGGGGCGGGGACGGGGATCAATCCGTAGGTTCGGAGACGAGGAGTTCGGCTTCGACGTCGTCGGCGAGGTTTTCGATGACGGGGGTTTCGCCGAGGCAGCCGTCCTCGACCTGCATGTCGAAGGCGTCGGCGAAGTAGCGGTAGGACTGGTACTGGTCGCCGTACTTCATGTGACCGGCCGTGTGATGAGCGGCGGAGAGCAGGAGAGTGTTGCGCATCTCCGAGGTGGTGCGTCGGTAGTCCTCGAGCATGCAGAGGCCGATTTCCTGGTTGTGCGGGTCGTTGCCCTGCTTGGCGATGCCGTCGGCCAGGGTCTCGACGAGGGGGGCGTCGTCGTAGCCCTGCTTGAGGTAGTTCTCGACCCAGAACACGGACTGCTCAGAGTCGAGGGCGAGCATGGCCTCGTTGAGTTCGCCGAGGAGCTTGCCCTGCGTCATCGGCGGGGCGTCCTCGTCCATCGAGTAGCCGGCGAAGTAGGTGGCAGCGCCGCGGGTCTTGTTGCCCTTGGAGTTGGTCACCCAATGGGCGCACTGGTTGATGAAGTTGGCGGCGATGAAGAGCAGCTTGGTCTTGTGCGGGTGGTCGAAGTTCTCGTAGAACCAGCCGAGCATGTTGGTGTACTCGTAGCCGTGCTGGGGCATGGAGAAGTTGGCAGGCAGGCCGCACTCGAGCACGACGCGGGCGGCGGCGATCTGAATGGCGTCGAGGATCGACTTGGGCGATCGACCGGCCTTGAGCAGCGCCACGATGTCCTCGATGTAGGACTCCTCGGGCTCGCGGATGATCGAGCGGATCAGGCCCTCGGCCTCGGGCGGGGAGAGCGGGATCTGGTTGGCGAAGAGTTCGATGTCGCGGGTCGAGGTCTGGGTCGCATTGAGCGAGGACGCGGGCGGCTCTTCCTCGAGGTGGTACATCATGATCTGGCAGGCGGACTCGAAGAGCGAGTACCAACGCGGGCCGACGGCGATGTCGGGGACACCGGCGTAGAGCACGTGATGGGCGTTGTCCCAGCCGATCGCGCGTCCGAGCTGAATGGTGCTGCGGGCGCGGAAGGACTTGTGGCCGGTCGTGTAGGAGCGGTTCCAGAACATTCGGTCCTGGACATCGATCAGGCCGGCGAACATGAGCTGGGCGAGGATTTCCTCGCGCCGCTCGGGGAACTTCTCCCAGAGACCGAGGAAGAGCGCGTACTCCTCGTTGACCTGTCCGTACTGGACGAGCGTGAGCCAGTCGTTGAGGCCTTCTTCGAGCGAGCCGTCGTAGTCGGCGGGCTGCTGATCGTCCCAGTGGGCGGCGGGCGGGGCGGGGCCGTCGGGGTACTTCTCGGGGTCGTAGGTGCGTCGGGAGTAGTGTCCGGGCATCCGGCCCTTGAGCTGGTTCCAGATGTCGAGGCCGGTGGGCACGTACCAGGCGGTCTGGCTGAGCGGCAGGTGACGCATCTCCTCGGAGACCATGTTCTGCAGACCGAGGGTGGCACGGGAGGAGAGCAGGCAGTGGTCGTTGTTGACGAAGCGGACGATGCCGGAGTCGATGCGCTGGTGGTAGGGCACGTGCGTGTAGGGAGCGTGGGCGCGGATCGTCTCGGAGAGGATCTCGGTCGTCGGACGGCCGTCTCTGATCAGGTCAAAGGCCTGGTGGAGCGCGGAGGTGTTGTCGCGTCCGACGATGGTCTCGCGATAGCGGTCGTAGGCGGCCGCGGTCTTGCGATCCATGTAGTCGGGGGACGAGCCGCTGTCGCCGGTACCGGATGTCTTGTGCAGGCCCATAGAGCGCTCCAGGCACTGAGTACGGAATTGCTGAAGTTGCTGCGCAGTATAGCGACGGGTTGGAGCCGCTCAGTTGGAGAGAAGATTGAGTCGGCGGACGAACTCGTTGACCTCGTCGAGGCCGTCGGCGATCAGCTGCGGCGGCAGTTCGCCGTCGTAGAAGTTGTTGTGCAGACCATTGGCGACAAGAAACTGAGTACGCAGGGTCGCGTCGTCGGCTTCGTTTGCCAAGCGCCTCACGGCATCGAACAGGTCACGGTGCGAGCTGTGACGCCAACCGCGTTCTTCAGCAGCCGCCTTGACCGAATGTGCGGCCGCTCCCCAACCCTTCTCGGCTGCTTGCAGCAGATCACCATCAGCCAACGACGACCGAGCCTTGGCGAGGAAGGCCTGGGCCGTTTCGGTGTGGAAGTCTGCGCGTGTGGTCATGGGTCAACGATATTCGGTGGCAGTTGGTTCAGCAATCCGGGCGAAAATGGTACGCACACGTACTCAGTTTCAAGCCTCGCATGTCCTATATTGCGCTTGTAGAGCAATCGCGCGGGCTTGACCGATTTTTCGTACCCGCGCACGGACGTTTCTGGAGAGGTGCCATACATGTCTGACGACCAACGAGCGCTGGTCGCCCACCTGATGCGTCGCGCCGGGGCCGGCGTGACGCCTGCCGAGCTGGACGAGCTGGCGAAGCGACCATATTCCGACATTGTCGAGGAACTGATCAATCCGGCCCTGGCCGAGGACGACGACGATCTGGTCTTCCGCTACTTCCCGGCGTTGGCCAACTCCGATACTCCGTGGCCGTGGAGCGGCCGCTGGATCTACTGGATGGTCAACTCGGAGTCGCCGCTGCGGGAGAAGATGGCGCTGTTCTGGCACCACGTCTTTGCGACGGCCTGGTTCAAGTCGGAGCACGGCCCGTCGATGCCGGTGCATATCCAGATGTTCCGCGAGCACGGTCTGGCCAATATGCGGGTGTTACTGACCGAACTGTCGCGCGACCCGTTGATGATCTTCTGGCTCGATAACAGCGAGTCGGTCGTGGGTGCGCCGAACGAGAACTACGGGCGCGAGCTGCTTGAGCTGTTCTCGATGGGCGTGGGCAACTACACCGAGGACGACATCAAGGCGGCGGCGTACAGCTTTACCGGCTGGACGTTCGAGCAGCCGATTCCGCTCTACCCGCACGGCGGATACCCGGCGCGATTCGTGTACCGGGACGATCTGCACGACCACTCGGAGAAGGAGTTCCTCGGCCACACGGGCAACTTCAACGGCGAGGACATCATCGACATCATCGTCCAGCAGCCGGCCACCGGCCGCTTTATCGGGCGACACCTGTACAACTTCTTCGTCAAGGACGAGCCGGGGGTTTCGGCCTGGTCGGTGACGGACCCGGGCAATCCCGAGGCTGTGGCCGAGCTGGCGTCGGCGTTCGCGGAGTCGAACGGCGACCTTCAGGCGGTGATGCGCGTGCTGTTCAACGCGGAGTGGTTCAAAGAGGCCCGCTACGAGCGCGTGAAGTGTCCGGCCGAGTGGGTTGCGGGCGCATACAAGCTGTCGGGCAAGCTGGCGATGCCGCAGGCCGAGATGTGGAATCTGCACATGACGATGGGCGCCATGGGGCAGAGCCTGATGGACCCGCCCTCGGTTGAAGGCTGGCACACGGGCAAGGAATGGATCGACGGCGGCACGCTGATGGAGCGGATCAACTTCGCCTCGAAGCTGGTCTCCGATCCGTCGACGCCGGGCGTGCAGGAACTGGTCAGCCGCTTGCAGGAGATCGGGGCCAGCAGCCCGGAGGAGCTGGTCAACGCGACGCTCGACTTCGCCGGACCGCTGGAGGTTTCCGACAACACCCGGGCGGCGCTGCTTGAAGCGGCGTCTGCGGGCGGCGATCTGTCGTTCGACGGCGACGAGGCGGCCGAGGAAGCGGGCCAGCGGGCCGCCCAGGCGCTGCGCCTGGTGATCGCTTCCCCCGAGTACCAGTTCGCCTAGGAAGCCCACACCCTCTCCCAGCGGGAGATGGGACCAAACCAAGCAACGGAACGGAACGAGTCAATGAGCGGCAACGGACACAGCGAGAAGAAGGACCCCGTCCTCGTTATCGTCCAGCTTTCGGGCGGCAACGACTTCATGAACACCCTGGTGCCGTACACCCAGGGTCACTACTACGACGCGCGGCCGCTGGTCGGCGTCCCTCAGGACGAGGTGATGCCGATCAACGATGAGCTGGGCTTCAACCCTGCCGCCGAGCGCATGAAGAAGATGTACGACAACGGCGATGTCGCGGTGATCCAGGGCGTCGGATATCCGAACGCTTCACGCTCGCACTTCCGCGGCATGGACATCATGCACACGTGCGAGCCGGACCGGATCTCGACCGAGGGCTGGGTGGCGAAGCTGATCCAGCGGCTCGACCCGGACTCGGAGAATCCGCTGACCGGAATCAACATCGGCCGCGGCCTGCCGCGCGCGATGGCGATGGCGGGTGTGACGGCGACCTCGGTCGGCGACCTCGACAACTATGGTCTGATGCCCGACATCCAGGCCGAGGAAGACCGCAACCGCGACCTCGAGATCTTCAAGCGGATGTACACGCCGGCGATCGGCGCGGGCATGGTCATGGACTATCTGCGCCAGACCGGGATCGACTCGCTGGCCGGCGCCGACATGCTGGCTCCGGTTCCGGGCATGTACGAATCATCGGTCGAGTACGGCTCGAACCCGATCGCGAAGGCGCTGCGCGACGTGGCCCGGATCCACACGGCGGGTCTGGGCGCCCGGGTCTTCTACACGAACCACATCGGCTACGACACACACTCGCACCAGCCGCCGGTTCACCCGGGGCTGCTGCGCGACATGACGGGCGCGCTGGACGACTTCCTGACCGACCTGCGCGAGCACGACGCGGCCGAAGAGGTCGCGGTTCTCGTCTTCACCGAGTTCGGGCGGCGGATGAAGGACAACGGGTCGGGCACCGACCACGGTTCCGGCGGCGGCTCCTTCATCATCGGCGAGCACGTCGAGGGCGGTCTCTACGCCGAGTACCCGTCGGTCGACCCGAAGGACTGGCTGAACGGCGAGGACCTGCAGCACACGATCGACTTCCGCGGGATCTACGGCACGATGCTCGAGCAGTGGATGGGCGTCGAGCCGGAGGAGATCGTGGTCGGCGAGTTCGAGCAGGTGCGCCCGTTCAAGCAGACGATGCTGTCGAACTAGGAGACCCTCACCCTCTCTCTCTCTCTGAGGGAGAGGGATCGGAGTGGCGAGAACCGTCGGCAGTGGACCCCCTCAGTCGCTGCGCGACAGCTCCCCCAGAGGGGGAGCAAATTGAGAACCTGCAGGAGGACTCAGATGGCTTTCCCACATGCAATGCTGCGCTGCGGCTACCCCTATGAGCGCGTGCTCGGCATGCGACGCGTGACGACGTTCCCGGTTGACGTCGCGGTCGGCGACGATCGCATCTATGTGGTCGGCCGGACCGAGTTGGGCGTCGGCGGGAACATCCGGATGGTCTCGTTGAAGTACGACGACGAGCTCGGCGACGACCTGACGCACGGCGACCTGGGCACGATGGCCGACACCGGTCACCTGTGGCCGGTCGGACTGCTGCGCACCGACGATGGCAACCTGCACGTCCTGGATGAAGGCAACCACAACATCACGACGTACTCGCCCGAAGGCGAGAAGCTCAACCAGTGGGGCGAGCACGGTTCGGCTGAGGGTCAACTCGACCGTCCGTCGGGTTTTGCCTTCGACGCGGAGGGCAACGTCTGGGTCGTGGACACGCAGAACCACAGGATCCAGCAGTTCTCGTCGGACGGGGAGTACATCGGCGGTTTCGGCGAGTTCGGCGAGGCGCCGGGCCAGTTCAACATGCCGTGGGGGATCACCTTCGACTCCGAGGGCAACGTGTACATCTCCGACTGGCGCAACGACCGGGTGCAGAAGCTGACGGCGTCGGGCGAGCACATCATGGACTTCGGCACGCGACCGGGCTACGAAGTGGTTAGGCCCTGCGGCGTCGCGGTTGACGAGCATGGCGACCTGTACATCGCGGAACGCAACAAGCATCGCGTCGTGATGTACGACCACCGGGGCCGCTACGTGGAGTCGTTCTACGGCGCAGCGACGCTGGGTCGGATGGGTCGCGAATACATTCGCGCCAACCAGAAGACGCTGCGTCTGCGGGAGATGACATCGCTGGAAGAGCAGAAGCTGCTGCGCTTCCCGCAGGGCGTGCGCTACCACGAGGGTCGGCTGTACGTCTGTGACTTCGGCAGCCACCGGGTGCAAATCTTCAAGAAGGACGCGGAAGCGCTGTCCGAGAAGCAGATCATGGCCGAGCTGCGGGCTCCGACGCTGTCGACGACGTAGGTCGGGCTCGATTGGGCGCGAGGGAACTGCGAATCGGAAGGTTGATCGTTCCTGAAGCAGCGGACTGCGGACCCTCACCCTAGCCCTCTCCCAGAGGGAGAGGGGACATGAGGAACTGACATCGTGCCGATGGTGTTCGGTTTCGCCACGCATCGCCGTCAGCAGCTTGAGGCGGAATTTCTGCGCATTGCCGGGTCGATGCGGCAGCTCGGCGCGGAACGGTTCTGGCTGGCCGGGGACCTGGCGCGCAACGCGGTCGGACCCGAGTCCGAGCTTGAGTTGTTGCTCGTGCACGAGACCGAGCGGCCGTTTCATCGTCGCTCGGATTTCTTCCAGACGCATCTGCGACCGCAGGTCGGGACGTCGTTCATCGTCTACACGCCGGACGAGTTCGCAGAACTGTGCGAAACGGATCGCGTGATCGTCGAAGCGACGCGGCTCAGTGATGCGGTGATCGTGTGAGCGCGCGGGCGGAATCGGAGCGTTGGCTGGCGCAGGCGCGACACGACCTCGAGGCGGCCGAGCACGCGGCGTCGGGGGACTTCCATGCGCTGGCCTGCTTTCTCTGTCAGCAGGCGGGGGAGAAGGCGGTCGCGGGCTACCTGTTCGCCCGGGGGGCCGATCATGTCTGGGGACACGCGCTCGCCGACCTGTGCGAGGACGCGATGCAGTTCGACACGTCGTTCGACGTGATCAAGACGGTGGCGATGCTGCTGGACAAGTATCACCATCCGACGCGCTATCCGACCGGCCTGCCCGGCGGTGTGCCTCACGATGTCTACGACCAGGTCGACTCGGCTCGCGCGGCTGAGATCGCGGGGGACGTGATCGAGTTCGTCTCGACCAAGCTCAGTTCTCTTGAATCGTGATCCAGTTCCGTCATGTCCGACTGAACGAGTACGACTGCGCCATGCTGGCGGATTTGATGGCGTTGCAGGATCCGCCGGATCCGACGCTGATCGTGGTGGAGGACGCTGTCGGGGCGGAGGGGTTGGTGTTCCGACCAGCGCTGCGGCACCAGGGGTATCACCCGGGGGTGCTGGCCAAGCTGGCGGAGCACGGACTGGTTGATCTGACTCATATCGGTGAGTCGGCGTACCGGGTGTACGTGACTCCGGTCGGTCGGGACTGCTTTGACGATATGTGCGGCTTGACCTGAGCATTATGCCCGGGACACGCGCCGAACCGGATCTGCCTCGTCCGCTCTCGCCGCAGCGGTTGGGGGCGATACGCAAGCGTCTACTGGCGTGGTACGCCGAGCACGAGCAACCGTTCCCGTGGCGGAACGCTCGCGACCCATACGCGGCGCTCGTGGCCGCAGTGGCGGCCCAGCAGACGCAGATGTCCCGCGTGCTGCAGATCTACGATCGCTGGATGGCGGCGTTTCCCACGATCCGGGATCTCGCCGAAGCCTCGGACGCGGACGCGATTCGGGTGTGGGGTCGGGCCGGCTATCCACGGCGAGCCGTGTACCTACACCGCACCGCGCAGATCGTTTGTGAACACTACAACGGCCGGCTGCCGAGCGAGCGGACGTTACTGGAATCGCTGCCCGGGGTCGGCCCGTTCACGGCGGCGATTGTACTCAACTTTGGACATGGCATCGATGCGGCGGCGGTCGACACGAACATTGTTCGGGTGCTGGGACGCCTGTTGTTTGGTGATTTACAACCTGCAATCGACACGCCGAGCGGTGACATCCGATGGGCGGCGGAGCGACTGTTACCAGATAGACAAGCAACTCGCTGGAATCCTGCGTTGATGGACTTCGGCGCGTCAATCTGCAGCCCGACTCCTAAGTGTGAGCTCTGTCCACTCGCAACGCTTTGCGTCGCGGAGCCAAAGTTCGGCGCGGGGCAGCGGCCCGCCGCAGCACGCGCCCAGGGTCCGTTCACGGGCTCGCAACGGGAGCTACGCGGGATGATCCTTTCACTGTTGCGAGCGTCGGACGCGCCGCTAACGCGCTCATCAGTCATTGAACATGTCGCTCGTGAGGCACGGGTCAAGCAATCACGCGTTCTCTTATCAGAACGTTCATTGATCGAGGATCGATTGATCAGGCGAATCGATCATATGCTCACCCTTGGTTCGAGTGACATTTGACGGATGCGCCTAACAAGTGCATATACTGAGTTCGCCGCTGGAAGGTACATGAGGCCGTCACGAAGTCAAATCACATACGTCCGTTTGGCATTGTGCCGGAGGGAGAGGAATCGCAGACATGGCTGACACATTTGCGGGGCAACTGCAGTCCGAGCTGGCGGCCATCCAGACGGAGATCGACCGCCTGGAGAACAAGCGCCGGCTGATCCAGGAGTTACTGAGTAACGAGTCATCGGGCGCCGCACCCAGCGCGCCTCGGCCGGCGCGGCGTCGAGCCACTCGACGGACGACGGGCGGCGCCAAGCGCACACGTCGCCCGCGCGGCCTGATTACGGGCAAGGTTCGGGAGTTCCTCGGTGCGCAGAGCGGGCCGGTACACGCGACGGAGATCCTCGCCTTCCTGGAGAAGAACGATGCTGCGCCGCAGTCAGCCAAGCCCATGCCGACCTTGCAGTCGACGCTGCAACGAATGAAGGAAATGGGCGAGATCGAGAACAACGGACGCAACCGTTGGTCGCTGCTCGCCGGAGGAGGCGGATCAAGTCCGGCTCCAGCCCCACGATCGGACGCGCCTCCGGTGGTCACGTCAACGACGACATTCGGTACGCGTCCAGGAGGTAGCCAGTAGCGGCGGCCGGTCGCGACCGGAGGTCGCGCGGTAGAATAGGTTCAGTCATTGGCGCCGTGGTCAACGCTGTTTGCACCGGACGACGCGACGTCTACACGCTCTGAAGGGCAGTCAGGTTATGTTGTTTGAGCTTCGCCAGTACACGATCAACGAAGGACGGCGGGAAGATTTCGTCCGCTTGATGGAGGAGCAGATCATTCCCTTCCAGGTATCGAAGGGTATGACGATCCTCGGGTCGTTCACGTCGGAAGAGGATGACAACACGTACATCTGGATTCGCCGCTTCCACTCGGAGGAAGAGCGAGAGCGACTCTACGAAGACGTGTACGGATCGGACTACTGGCGAGACGAGATCGCCCCGCACGTCTCGGAGATGATGAACCGCGACAGTATCTCGGTGCAGCGGCTGGAAGCAACGCCTCGCTCTCCGATCCAGTAGTGACGCCTGTCAGCTCGCAACGAGCCAGGCTAATGCGCCGGGCGGCGGCGCTGTGAGTGAGCGTGTGCTCGATGGCGCATTGTTTACGCGCGACGGTGAAGGTTACGTACCAACCGACCGGGCGCGCGGACCCTGGTCGCGGGACGCGCTGCACGGGAGCCCGGTCGCGGCCCTGATCGCGCATTGCGTCGAGCAGGAGTTGAGTCGCTCGAGGCGGGAAGAGTCGGGCGCGGTCGGCGAACTGCGCATCGCCAGGCAAACGATCGATCTCTTCCGTCCGGTGCCGTTCGGCCGACTGGATGTTGATGTCGAGTCGATACGTCAGGGTCGTCGGGTTGCCGTGTTTCAGGCCCGAGTGAGTTGCGACGGGAGGCCGCTCACGCAGGCCACGACGCTGTGTTTGCGGGGTGATGCCGGCTTCGGCGCGGTCGGGGCCAACCATGCGGACGAGGCGCCTCCGCCGCCGGAGGAGGCAATGCCGGCGAAGGTCGATCGGGTGGGCAACCGCTGGGTGTCATACCCGGGCACGCTGGCGATGCGGCATCTGGTTGCGCCCGGTGGAACGGAACCGGCCGTTGTCTGGATACAGGCGGACGCGCCGGTGCTCGCCGAGGCGGAGTTGACGCCGGCGGTTCGGGCGGCGGGCATCGCCGACTTCGTGTCGCCGTTCGCGAACATGCAGCCAGGCCGCAGCGGATACGTGAACGCGGACATCACGCTGCATGTGCACCGTCCGCCGATCGGTGAGTGGCACTACCTGCGGGTCGTCTCACGGGGGGCGGCCGATGGTGTGGCGACGGCGCAGGCAGTGCTGGGGGACAGAGGCGGCGCGTACGGCGCTTGCTCGGCGTCGAGCCTGATCAACCTCTAAGAGGGGTTCTGCCGAGCTTCGGATAGCACCTGACCATCAAGATCGTTAATATCTGTGCATGGCTGGGCGCATCGTCGGCATGATTTCCGTCCTGACCCTTGCCGGGGTGATCACCTCGGCCGTGGTGCTACTGCTGCTTGCGCTGGATTCGGAAGATGACACCGGCCGCAAATCGGCGGAGGTGTTCGCCGAGGCAGTCGCTCGTTCGCTGCTGGATGCCGACCTGGCGTCGCTGAGCGAGGAGGAAGTCGACGCGCTGATTCGATTGAACGCGTCGTCCGCGGCTGACGTCGAAGGCGAAGCCGTCGAGCTTGACAACATCTGGGTGTTCAATGTGCAGGCGCGGCTTGCAGCGTCATCGGACGGCTCGCGACCGATCAGTCGGACTGAAGTGGCGAGTGCGCGCGAGGCGATGGAGGGCGGGGACGGAGCGGTCGTCGAAGCGCTGACGGAGGGTCGGTACGCCGGGACGGCGGCGATCCGCGCCGAGGACGGCAGTCCGCTGGGCGCGGTCAGGGTCGAGTTCACGAGCAATCACATCGGCAATCACTTCGATCTGTACCGGGCCGAATACCTGATCGGCGTGATCGCGCTGCTGCTGGTCCTGGTGCTGGCCAGTTGGTTCCTGGCCAAGCGGCTCGCGAGGCCGATCGGGCTAATGGTTCGGGCCGCTCGGGCGGTTGAAGACGGACAGCAACCGGAACCGTCGGTCGCTGCATCGCTGCGCAACACATCGTTGACGCGCGACGAGTACGGCGAGCTGGCGGGCGTGTTCCTGGACATGGCTCGCGAGGTGGGTGCACGGGAGATCAGACTGAACGCGATCGTCGAGGAGCGCACCGTTGAACTGTCGGAGAAGAACCAGGCGCTTGAGGATGCGCAGCGCGAGATTCGCAACGACCTGGAGATGGCGCACTCGGTACAGGCGGCGCTGGTCCCATCGGACCTGCCGGAGGACCCGCGCGCCGGGGTTGCCGCATTCATGACGCCGGCGCTGGATGTGGGCGGCGACTTCTACGACGCGTTCATCACCGAGCACGGACGCCTGGCGTTCGCCATTGCGGACGTGTCCGGCAAAGGCGTGGCTTCGGCGCTGATGATGGCGGTCGGGCGGGCATTGCTGCGAAGCGCGGCGAATCAGCATCCCGACCCGAGCCTCGCCGTTGCCGAGACGAACGACCAGCTCTGCTCGATGAATCCGAAGGAACTCTTCATCACGGCGTTCTTCGGTGTGATCGATCTGGAGCTGGGGACGCTGACCTACGTCAATGCGGGGCACGATCCGCCGTACCTGATGCGGCCGAACGAAGGGCCCGAGATGATCCCGATGACGGGCGGGATCGCGCTGGGCGTGCTACCGGAACTGAACTACACGGAGACGACGATACCGCTCGATGAAGGCGCCTCGATGTTCCTCTACACGGACGGCATCACGGAGGCGGAGGACAGCGCCGGGCAGCAGTTCGGACGGGAGCGGCTGGAGGAGAAGCTCGCCAGTCTCAACGGCGAGGGTCCGCAGGAGCTGATGGAGTCCGTGCTGAGCGATCTGCGCACGTTCTCGGGCGACGCGAAACAGTTCGACGACATTACCTGCATGGCGCTTCAGTTTGTCGGCGGGGCGGTTGAGGAGACATTCATTCCGGGCCGCGGCGAGACGCACCTGGCGTCCGGCTGGCGGCGCATGGTGGTTCAGCCGACGCTGGAGACGTCGCTGCCGCGGGTGGCGGCCTTCGTCGAGCGGTTCGCCGAGACGGAGGGGTTCGATCCGATGGAGCTGTACCGGATCAACCTGGCGCTGGACGAGTTGTTCACAAACACGATCGAACACGGATTCCCTGGTCGGGAGAACGAGGCGGACATCTCGATCGCAATGCGCCGTGAAGGCGAGACGATCGTGGTTCGCTACGAAGACAACGGACCCGCATTCAATCCGCTGGAGGCGACGGAGCAGGACACGGAGTTGGATCTGCTCGAACGGCCGATTGGCGGACTGGGGTTACAGCTGATTGCGTCGACGTTCGATGCGGTAAACTACGAGCGGATTGACGACCGCAACGTCACGACGTTGAGACAATCGCGGGCGACGTCTGAGGATGATTCCGACTAGGCTAGTCACGCCGCTTCAGGCCGATAGAGGAGACGACTGATGGTTGACCTTTACCCGGAATACGACGACAGCGTGCTGGTTCTGAACCCGCTGGGACGAATCGACGGGACCAACGCCAAGGCGTTCGAGGAGGCGTTGCTGGGCCGAATCGACGCGGGCGACAATCAGATCTTGATGAATTTTGAGGGGATCAACTACATCTCCTCGGCGGGCCTCCGGGTTCTGCTGATGGCCGCCAAGCGAACGAGCCAGTCGGCCGGCCAACTCGCGCTCTGCGCGGTGCAGGATCACATCCAGGAAGTGTTCAAGTTCTCCGGCTTCGCGGAGATCATCCCGATCCACGACGACCGCCCGGGCGCGCTGAGTACGTTCTAGCGCTTCCCGCCAACCGCACACGCCGCCTGACCGCGGCCCGCTGCTTTTCCTGGCAGGCGGGCGCTGCGCTCAGGCGGCGTGGTGGTTCTCGACTCTCCTAGAGACCCAACTCGGATTCGAGTCTCGCGATCGAGCGGGAGATGCGGTTGACCAGTTCGTCGGCCTCTTCGAGGTTCGTGGTCAGCGGCGGGGCGAACGGCACCGAGGTCCCGGCTCGCGCGAGGACGCCTTCGTCCCTCAGGTACTGGGTCATGCGTGCCTGCACGTTGTCGGCTTCCTCGAAGTCCTCGCCGGTGAGCGGATCCTTCTTCAGCTCGACGACGTGCATCATGCCGATGCCGCGGGTCTGGTGAATGGTGCGATGATCCTCGCGCAGCTGCACGAGGCGTGAGCGCACGTGCTCGCCGACGCGGGCGGCATTGTCGACGAGGCCCTCGCGCTCGATGATGTTGAGGTTGCCGAGCGCCACGGCGCAGGAGACGGGGTTCGCGCCCCAGGTAATCCCGCCGATGGTTCCGTCCTTGCCGGCCTCTTCGAAGGTCTTCGCGATTTCGTCGCTGACGAGCGTGGCGGCGATGGGTGAGTAGCCGGATGAGATCTGCTTGGCGGTGGTCATGATGTCGGGCTGGACGCCGAAGTGGTCCATGCCGAACCACTTGCCGGTGCGACCGAATCCGTTGATCACCTCGTCGGCGATCAGCACGATGTCGTGCTTGTCGCAGATCTCGCGCAGGGTCTGCCAGTATTTCGGGTCGGGGACGTAGCTGCCGTTGGCGGTGGAGATTGGCTCGGCGATGATCGCCGCGACCGTGTCGGGCCCGGCCGCCGTGACAACATCCTCGATCGTGCGAGCGCAGAAGACGTCGCACTCGGGGAAGGTCTTTTCGTAGGGGCAGCGGTCGCAGTTGACGCCGGGGACGTGGATCGAGCCGGGCACCAGCGGCTCGTAGGGGGCGCGCATCGAATAGGTCGCGGCGTTGACCGAGAGCGCACCGGCGGTCTGGCCGTGGTAGGAACCGATCCGCGAGATCACCTTGAACTTGGCGGCGTTGCCTCGGATGCGGTGGTACTGCTTGGCGATCTTGAGGGCTGTTTCGACCGCTTCTGATCCGCCGTTGACGAAGACGGCCTTGCGAATGTTGGAGGGCGTCAGCTCGGCGAGCTTGGTGGCCAGGTTGACGGCCGGCTCGGAGGCGTAGGCGAAGGTGTTCTGGTAGGCGAGTTGGGACATCTGCTCATGGGCGATGTCGGCGAGTTCGGTGCGACCGTGTCCGACCGCGTTGAGCCAGAGACCGGACATGGCGTCCATGTACTCGCGTCCCTGGTCGTCGTGCAGGAAGATACCCTCGCCTTTGCGAATGACGAGCAGTCCGTCGTCGGCCGCGAGGTCGGCGTGCGACTGTGTGGGGATCCAGAGGTGATCCAACGATTGCTTGCGTAGCGCTTCCTGGGTCGGGGTGGTCATCGAACGTCCTGTCGTGCCATGGGTTGTTCGGACAGGATAGGTGGTGGGATCGAGATGCGTTTTGGCTGGAAGCGGGATGCGGGATGAGGAGAGCCCCCTCTGCCTGCGGCATCTCCCCCCGCCTACGCGGGGGGCAGGCTCTAGCCCTCTCCCAGAGGGAGAGGGGATCGGGGGGGCGGGGGTTGGGGCTGATCAGCGTTGGGCGGAGGTGGGGGCGCCTCGGGCGCGGAGGTCGTAGGCCATGACAACGAGGTCTCGGAGGCGGCCGCTGCGGTCCATGACCCAACCGGGCAGGGTCGCGACGGCCTGGAAGCCGAGCGATTCGAAGACGGCTTGCGCGCTGAGCTGATCGTGGGTCATGCGGGCGGAGATGCGCTCGAGGCCGATCGAGTCGGCGATCGCGAAGATCTCCTCGGCCAGGAAGCGTCCCAGGCCCTGGCCACGGATCTGGGTGTTGACGGTGACGCGGATCTCGCCGATGTGATCGGTCCAGCCGGCTTCGTTGTGGACCAACGACGCCTCGCCGACGATGTCTCCCGCGTCCACGGCGAGGACGGTGGTCGTGCGGTGCTGGGCGATGTTCTCAAGCCAGCGGTCAACGACGCCTTCGTCGGTGATGTCCCAGGGCAGGTAGAGCAGGTCGTCGCGCGAGAGCGAGCGAGCGAAGGCGAGGAAGCGTGCTTTGTCGGCAGGAGCCATCAGGCGCATGTCGATCTCGCGGCCGCCCCGCAGGGTGGCGCGACTGGGGTATCGCCGGGCAATCAGGGCGGCCTGGCGGGCGGATGCATCGGTGGTCATCGTTCTACTCCCGTTCCAAGGACCTGGCGAGTCGCGTTCTCTGTATCGGACATTCGCATTCGCGTGCGCGCAGAGTACCACTGCACCGGCGCCATTGATTGCAACCGCGTTGCGGACTCGGGGGGAGGAAATCAGCTCGACGGCGGGCGCCAGCGGGTGGTCTTGGGCTGTAGCCGAGCGCCTCGGTCGGCGGCTGAGTCGGCTTCGATCGTGACGTCGTCGCCCGGGTACATCGTGCCCTGTCGGACGACGCGGGCGTAGAGGCGGGATCGGCCTGGATGCGTGGCCTGGTTGATGCGGTTGAAGTCTCCGTCGCGGAAGCTCTGGGCGATGATGCGGCAGGGCGCGGCGTAGGAGGTGATCTCGACAATTACCTGTTCACCGAGGTGAACGCGCGAGCCGGGGACGAGCTTCTTCCAGTCGATGCCGCGGATCGTGACGTTCTCGCCGGTGGTACCGGGGCCGATCTGATGGCCGTCGGCGCGGAGGCTGTCGAGGATTTCGGCGGAGAACAAGCAGACGGCGCGCTCGGTGCCGCCGTGGTGTCGCCGGTCGCGCTGTCGGTCCTGGGTGAGACCGTACTCGTTGACGATGGCCTCGGGAACGGCGCGCTTGGGGACGCCGCCGGGTGAGACGTTGAGTTGTTCGATTCGTCCGTTGGTTTTGGCGTTGACTGTGGCCATATCGGTACCCCGCAGGAGATCGGTCGATTCGGAATTGCACGCATTCTAGGGAGTATTCGCGGGGCAGCGGGAAGTCCGGCGGGGCCTCGGCAGGCGGGCCGGAGCCCCCCTCTGCCTTCGGCATCTCCCCCCGCTTCGCGGGGGGAGAAATTGGGCTGTAGGTGAGGCTGATCATGGAGGGGGAAACTCGGTGCCCCAGTGGGCGATCATTCCGTCGACGTAGAGGACGCGGAGGGCGGTGAGGAGGCCGGGGAGGAGTTGGGCTCGCTGGCGCGGTTCGACACCTTCGAGGAGGTCGTTGACGAGGTCTCGGACGGAGCGTTGGCCGTCGATTTTGGTGGCGAGGGCGGCGATGAGCATTGAGATTGGGGCACCCTGTGGGCGCGTCGGCGAGGAGATCACGGCCCCCCACTCGAACTGTCCGTCGCCGATGACGGGCTTGCGGGCCAGGGTGACGCCCGGGGCGAGCGTGGGGACGGCATCGAGCATTGGGCTGCGATCGGGCCAGGCGGAGTCGATCAGTTTGGCCATTCGGGCGTCGCGCTCGGCGCGTTCGGATTCGACGGCGGCGACGCCTTCGACAAAGTCGGGCGGCGCTTCGCCTCGCTCGAGCACGACGCGCTCGTAGCCCTGGGGCGGCTGTCCGGCAACGGCGGCGATGAAGGCTTCACGCGGCGAGACGTCATCGGAGCTTTGAGTCATGCGGCGGGCTTCCCAGAAGTAGGAGTCGGAGGTGCGGTTGGAGGCGTAGAAGAGGGCGGCCATCTCGCGGAACTGGTGGTACTGCTGCATGTAGAGCTGGGTGTAGACCTCGGCGGCGGGTTCGCGCATTTCGGGGTCGCGCAGGGCTGAGGTGACGTAGGCCGAGGCGAGGACGGCGGAGGAGAGTGCCAGATGCACACCGGAGGAGAAGAGCGGATCGATGAAGCAGGCGGCGTCGCCGACGAGGATGTAGCCGTCGCCGACGAGTCGTTGCGAGGTATACGACCAGTCGCGGATGACGCGGGGGGCGTCGATGATTTCGGCCGGCTTGAGCATCTCGGCGGTGCGTTGCGTCATTGCGAGCTGGCGGCGGTAGAAGTCCTTGGTTGGCGCATCGCCGAGTTGCGCGCCGCCCCAGGCAGCGTCAACCACGACTCCGACCGACATGATGTCGTCGGGTAGGGGGATGGCCCAGGACCAGCCGTGCTCGTACGCCTCGATGAAGATGTTGCCGGCGTCGGGCTCGGGCAGGCGGTCGGCGCCGCGGAAGTAGCTGTAGACGGCGAGATTGCGGAAGAACTCGTCGTTGACGCGCAGGTCGAGACGTCGGGCGAGGAAGCCGTTCTGGCCGCTAGCGTCGACGATCCAGTCGGCTGCGTGGGCTTGAGGTTCTCCGCTCGCCGATTCCACCGTTACCGATTTGGCGCCGGTCTCGTCGAGGCTGACATCGACGACGCGCGATCCCTGGTGCACGGATACGCCGTTGCGCTCGGCGTTGCGCAGGAGCATGTGATCGAAGGTGGGGCGCCAGACCTGGTAGGCGTGTGGATAACTGGCGTTGGTCTCGGCGAAATGCCAGGACCAGGGTTCCGGATCGCGGCCCCAGACCATGGTCGCGCCGTACTTCGGGGTAAAGCCGGCGGCTTCAATCTCGTCGATGACGCCGAGGGTCTCGAGGATCGGGATGGAGGCAGGGAGGAGGGACTCGCCGACGTGTTCGCGAGGGAAGACCTCACGCTCGAAGAGGGTGACGTCGAAGCCCTGCCGGGCGAGGAGGGTGGCGGCGGTTGAGCCTCCGGGTCCACCTCCGATGACGATGATGCTGTCGGACATGAGACGAGGTTATCGGGCGTGGTTGGATCAGGAGCTGGGGGAGCCCCCCTCTGCCTTCGGCATCTCCCCCCGCTTGCGCGGGGGGAGAGGGGAACATTGGTCCCTCGCGATGATGCGCAGGGAGGAACGCAAGAGACCCGCGCTCCGGCGCGGGTCTCTGGTTGTTGAACTGGTGGTTGCGACTAGTCGCCCGACATTGGGGCTCCGGTCTGGGTGTCGACTTCGAAGGCTCCCTTGAGGTCGAGTTCCTTGCCCATCTCGCGGACGGCGGGGATGACTTCCTCGCCGAACAGCTTCAGTGAGCGCATCGCGTCCTCGTGGTTCATCGCGCCGTCGCCGTCCCAGAAGAAGATGTTGCCGGGGCGCAGCTCTTCGAGGACGTGGCGGATCTTGGGGATCACCGTGTCCGGCGTACCTGTGATGATCGAGTACTTGTTGACCTGTTCCTCGTAGGTGCCGAACGCGTCGGCGTCGACCTTGTCCTGCTCAGCTTCCTTCTCGGCGAGGGCGGCCTGTTGCTCCTGCTGGCGACCGCGCGCAGCGGCTGCGAAGGTGCTGACCGTCGGCAGGAGCTGGGTGCGCGAGGTCAGACCGGGCAGGTTCTGCAGGTTGCTGCGGACCGTGCCCTGGTTGCCCTCGAGGAACGGGTTGGCGGGACCGGAGATGTACTTGCGGCCCGCTTCCTCGGCCAGTTCCTCGGTCTCATCGACGTGGACCTTGAACAGGTAGCCGTGGTGCTCGGTCGACGCTTCGTAGCCGTTCTCCTGGGCGACCTCGTCGTAGTAGTTGAAGGACTGCTTGGTCGGCTCGATCTCGGTGGCGAGCATGACGTAGGGGTAGCGATGCTCGGCGCACCACTTGACGGTGTTCCTCGACATGACGCCGGGGATCCAGATCTGGGGGTGCGGCTCCTGGTAGGGGCGCGCCCAGGGGTTGACGTAGCGGTACTGGTAGTGCTCGCCCTCCCAGCGGAACGGGCCGGGGGTCGACCAGGCCTTGACGACGAAGTCGTGCGCTTCCTGGAAGCGCTCCCAGTTGAACGGGGCCTGCGAGTTGTGGGCGACGGATTCGCGGCCGGTGCCGCGGACCCAGCCGGTGACCAGGCGGCCGCGGGAGATCATGTCGATCTCGGCCAGTTCCTCGGCCAGCCAGAGCGGGTCTTCCCAGATCGGGAGGACGTTGCCGAGCAGGACGATCTTGGCGCGCTTGGTGATACGAGCGAGGATCGCGGCTTCGACGTTCATCACGCCGCCCATGCAGAAGGGAGTGGAGTGATGCTCGTTGAGCATCAGGCCGTCAAAGCCCATCTCCTCGGCGTAGACCTTCTCGTCGAGGTAGCGGTTATAGAGCTCGGCGCCGATCCGGGGGTCGTAGTCCCCGTTCGTCATCCCGAGGTCTTCGATTTCGCGGCCGGTCGCGCCGACCCAGCCCGATTCGAAGTCCTGATAGGGACGTTCGGTGAAATAGCCAATGAACATGGTTCCGGTTCCTGTTCCCTCCGGCTCAGAGAGTGGATGCCCGAGCCGGCTGTACGTTCCTCAAGATGATACGTGACGGCGAATCGTCACGCCTTGATCGTCTGCCTCGCTACGAGCTGATGTGCGCGATCACGGCGTCGGCCGTGGCCTGAGCGTCTTCGAGCTCGACGAGATGGCCGAGCCCCTCGAGCACCTGGATCCTGCTGTTGGGCAGGCTAGCGTCGTAGACCGCGGCGACTCCCTGGGGAACGACTCGGTCGTTCTCGCCCCAGAGCAGCAGGGTGGGCGTTTCGAGCTCGGTGAGCAGATGCGGGAGCTGGCGGTTGAACATCCAGGGCTTCCAGGTGAGGCGCGCGGTCATCTCGCGCGAGAAGTCCCAGAGCTCCTTCAGTTCGGGGGCGGCTTCGTCGCCGAAGATCTCGGCGTAGGCCTCGTCGGAGGAGAAGCCGAGCTTCACGTACTCCTCGAACTCGTAGAAGATCACGTCGGCGATCTCGCCCTCTTCGGGTTGGACGCCGGCGGCGCCGATCAGTGTGAGGCTGTCGAGGCCGTGCAGGTGCATGCAGGCGAGCTCGGCCGCGACCCAGCCGCCGAAGCCCATGCCGACGAGGTTGGCGTCGGTGTCGATGCCCATCTTGTGGATGGCGCTGTGCAGCATGATCGCGATGTCGCGCGGGTGGCGAGCCCAGACCGGGCGCTCCGACTGTCCGTAGCCGGGCATGTCGATGGCGGTGACGGTGTGGTCTTCGGCGAGCAGGTCGTAGAACGGAATCCAACCGGGTCCGGTGGAGTGGTGCAGGACGACGATGTTGGGTCCGCTTCCGTCCTGAAGCGCGTTGACCTTGAGGCCCGATACCTCGACGGCGATCTGTGAGTGCGTTTCTGCTGGTGTGTCGGCTTGTGTCGTCATACACGTGCTCCTGACGGTGATTCCGGCGACGTTGTCTCGGCTCGGAAGGGGGGGTGCGGGAGTTCCGCCGGTCGGACAAGCGGAAGAACTAGTTAGGCGCAGGCTAAGCGCCCATCGGCTCAGCGGCAACTGAGCGGGGAGACACGGGCACTACAGCCGTTCGAAAGCCGTTCGAAGATACGGCCAGTCGTAGCATTGCAACATCATGCTCGGACTGTTCCGCCTGCTCAGGCTGGCCGCCCTTCGCGAACTGCGGGGCGGTTGGCTGTTGATGTTCGGCGCGGCTTCACTGCTGATCATTGCTGCGGCCCTGGTGGCGTTGCCGCTCGTGTTTCGAGCGGCCTCGGCCGATCTCGCACTTCGTGAGTTGATCGAGCAATCGCCGCGCGGGACCACCTTTGCGGACCACTCGCGCGCCTTCCGCCCGGCCAGCGCTGAGGACTTCGATCGAATCGAGCGCGAGGCTTCGGAAGCTCGCGAACGGCACTTGGAGCAGTTCCCGGGGCTGGTCGGCGACACGCGGCGGATCATGGAGACGCCCGAGCTGTTCGCCGGGTTTACGCGGCTCGACAACGGTCTGAACGAGTCGCTGCAGGCGTACTTGATGTCGTTCGAGCAACTGCGGACCAACGCGCGGCTGGTGCGGGGCGACTGGGCCGGTTCGGCCGACGAGGTGGTGATCGGCTCGCGACTGGCGGAGCAGCTACACATCGATGTGGGCAGCACGGTCAGCTTCAGCGAGGAGATGCAGTTCGAGATTTCGGGGATTATCGAGCCGGTCGTGGCCGATGTCACGCGGGTGCTGGCGTTGCACTACACGGATGTCTGGTTCGAGTTGCAGTTCGATATCACGCTGGGCGGCGCCGAGGTGCCGTACTTTGGCATGTTCGCCGAGCCCGACGCGCTTGAGCGGTTCGGTGCGCCCGTCACGCATCGGATGCGGACAGAGTTCCAGACCGAGGCGATCAACTCCGACCAGGTTGAGGACGTGATCGAGTCGCTGGGCGCGTGGCAACAACAGCTGAGTCGACTGGAGAGCGGCTCGGCGGGCACGCTGTTGGTGGGCGCCCTGCAGACCTTCGTACGCCAGGCTCAGTTCTCGGCCGGGCAGTCGCTGCTGGCCGGTCTGCAGATCGCTGCGGTGGCCATGTTTGGCGTGGCGCTGGTCGGGCGAGTGATGGCGCAGCGGACGCGGGTCGATCGCGAACGGCTCGCGGCTCGCGGGGCGAAGCCCTGGCAACAGGCGGGTGCGCAGGCGATGCTCGGCGGTGTCGCGGCGCTACCGGCGGCGGTTCTCGGCGCGCCGCTGGCGGCGTTCGCGTTGAGTCACGCGGGCCGGCTGGAGGCGGTGGCTCGAGTCTCGGGCGGTGAGCCGTTCGATACGCGGCTGACGGCGGAAGCGTGGGGGCTGGCGATCCTGGGCGCGGTGATCGCCTGGATCGCATTCGCCGCGCCGGCCTGGTTCGATGCCCGGCAGCGGACGAATGAACGCGTGGCGCAGGGGCGTCCGCAGCGACAGTCGTTGGTGCAACGGGCGTGGCTCGATGTGGCGCTGCTTGCGCTGGCGACCGTGCTGTTTCTGCAGTTCGAGACCGAGGCGTCGGGCGGAGCGCTTGCGGCGTTTGAGTCGGGCGGGATCAACCCGGTGCTGATGCTGAGCCCGGGACTGCTGCTGCTGGGTGCGGCACTGACGATCATGCGGCTGGCGCCCCGGGTCTGGGGATTCGCGGCGGCGCTGCTTTCGAGATCACCGATTCCGTCGTGGTTGTATCTCGGGGTGCTCAACGTCGCGCGGAATCCGACCGGTCCGATGTTGCTGACGGCGCTGGTTGCGTTCATCACTGCCGTGGGGCTGATCTCGGCGACGTATGCCTCGACGATTCGGACGGTCGAGCGGTCGCGGATCGAGTACGAGGTGGGTTCCGACCTGCGCGGCGTGTCGATCGGCGGCAACCTGTCGAACTCGACGGTGGGCCGCGTGACCGAGCCACTGCAGAGCCGTGAAGGGATCATGGCGGCGGCGGCGTATCGCGGGATCGGCGCGATCGGCGGCGACCGCGAGGGCAGCCGCGTCGTGCTGCTGGGACTGCAGACAAACCGATTGTCGGAGATCGCGTTGTTGGACGAGGACTTGTTGGGAACGTCGCCGGACGAGTTGTTGGCGGCGATCGAACGTGAGCCCGGGCGCGCCGGGCAGGAGTTGCCGGACGGGGCGGAGGCGTTGACGCTTCGCGTGCGCAGCGATCCGGGGAACAGCAATCTTGAGCTGGCGGCTCGGGTGCTCGACGCGCGCGGGCAGGTGCACATGCGTCCGTTCCGGACGAATACGGCGTCCGTGGTTGACGGGGACTGGGACACGTTTCGCGCGCCTCTGGGCGGGCTTGAACAACCGTTGCGCATCGCCGCGATTATTTTGCGGCCGCAGGCGCGGGTGGTTCGAGCACCGACCGGGACGTTGTATCTCGACGACTTGAGCGCACAGGTCGGGGAGCAGCCGGTGTCTGTGGATGCCTTTGACGAGGATGGACCGTGGCTGCCGGCGTCGGGCGGCGCCGGCGAGGACCGGATTTCGTTCGAGGGCGGAGGTCTGCGCTACCACTGGTCGCAACTTGCGGCCAGCGACGAGCGAATCATCGTGCGCGAGTCGCCGAACCTGCCGGTCAACGCGGCGATGGACCGAGCGTCGATGGATGCCGCCGACCTGAGCGTCGGCGACATTGTCCCGATTGCGGTCAGCAATGCGAGCATCCCGGTCCGGATCCAGGCGGCCGTCGATTACTTTCCGACGCTCAATCCGGCGCAAGGCGGGTTCCTGGTCGTGGACCTGCTGGCGCTGCGTGGTGCGGCGCTGGTCGCGGCGGTTCAGGCGGTGCTGCCGATCACGGAGGTATGGACTGCGACGGAGACCAACGGGGGGCGTCTCGTCGCAGCCGAGCTGCTGGACGATGTGTACCTGTCCAGCGCGGTGCTCGACGCGGAGGCGAAGATTGTCGCGGCGGAGGAGGATCCGTTTCGCTCGGGCGGGGCGGCCGCATTGTTCGTGGTTGGGTTCATCGGACTGTTGGTCGTGGGTTCGGCGGCATTGATCTTCACACTCGCTGCGGCGGGCGGGGAGCGGGCTCGCGAGTTCGCGCTGATGCGGACGGTCGGCGCGGGTCGGGCCGGGTTGACCGCGCAGGCGGCAGTGGAGGTCGGCCTCGTACTGGCGGCCGGCGTGGCGCTTGGATTCGGTCTGGGACGGGCCGTGGCGGGCGCGCTACTGGCCTTCCTCGATGTCACGGCGGAAGGAGTGGCGGCTGCGCCGCCGACGGTGCTTTCGATCGACTGGGTACTGGCCGGCATTGGCGTCGGGGTGATCGTGTTGTGCGCAGTGCTGGGCACGACCGCGATCTCGCGCTGGGCGACCGGTCGTGAGGCGGCTCCGCTGCTGCGCGAGGGCGCCGACTGATGTCGCAGCAGGCGCCGACTCCAGCCTCGAGTTCCAGGGGCGAGACAGCGAAGGAACTGGGCCGCCTGGCGCTGCGGCGTATCGCTTCGGCGCCGAGGCTCTCGACGGTGCTGCTGATCGGGGCGCTGCTGGCAGTGGGCCTGGCGAGCAGCGCGCCGATCTTCATCGAAGCGGTGCGTGATCTGGGGCTGCAGCAGACGCTCGCCGATGCCGACCCGGCATCGCTCGACCTGCGATTCAACCAGACCAACGTGACGGGGGCGGCCGAGTCGATCGACGACGTTGCGTCGCTGATCCACGAGGAAGTGACGGCTGCAGCCGCGTCGCTCACGGTTGGCCGGATGACCGCTCTGCGAACCGGCGGATACATCCTGCGCAGGTCGGACGAGCCGTTCGATCCGCCCGATGCCGATCACGCCACGTTCGTCGCACAGAGCGATCTGAGGGACCTCTCGGAAATCGTGGCCGGCCGTGAGCCGGAGGCAACGAGCGATCTGCTGGAGGTGATGGTCGAGCGGCGGCAGGCGCAGCAGTTTGGTCTCGACGTTGGGGACGAACGCCTGGCGCAGCCGTTCTGGCTGGGGACCGAGCATGAGACTCGGGTGAGGATCGTGGGGATTATCGAGCCGTCGACCGACGCGCGGCGCTGGTCGACGCTCGATCCGCTGTTCCTGCCGGTCGCGGCGCTGGACACCGAACTACGGTTCTGGACGACCCGGGCGGGGATTCTCGGCATACTCGCCGAGCAGTCGCCGACGCTGCGGCTGTCGCTGCTGCAACGATTCCGGACCGACTTGCACGGGGCATCGGCGGCGGATGCGTCGGCAGCGGCCGATGCGCTGCAACAGATGACGCGGCGGATTTCGCAGTCGGTGGACGGGATCCAGCAGGAGACGGAACTGGTCGACACGCTGGTCGGGTTCAGCCAGCGCTTCCAGTTCGCGCAGTCGACGCTGTTGATGATCGTGCTGCAGCTCGTGGGCGCTGTGTTGGTCTATGCGGTGGTGGCGTCGGCGATGCTCGCCGAGCAACGCACCGAGGACACGGCGTGGCTTCGTTCGCGCGGCGCGCGGCAGCGCGACGTCGCGGTGCTGCACATCGTTGAGGCCGCGATTCTGACCGCTCCGGCGATTGTCCTGGGGCCGCTGATCGGCATGGGGCTGGTCAGTCTGCTGGGATTCGTCCCGCCGTTCGATGAGGCGCTGGCCGGTACGGGCGCAGGTCCGTTCCTGCCGGTTCCGCTGCCGGTCGAGTCGTGGTACCTGGCGCTGGGCGCGGGGGCGCTGGCGCTGCTGGCTCAGGCGGTGCCGACATATCGGGCGACGCGGCAGACGATGGTGACCACGCGCCGGGAGCGTGGACGGCCGCCGGCGTCGTGGACTCAGCGGGCCTTGATCGACGCGGCCGTGGCTGCGCTGGGCGCACTGCTGATCTTCGAACTGCAGTGGGCCGGCGACCCGATCGACTCGCCGTTGGTCGGAGAGACGCGGCTGGACTGGTTGGCGGTGGCGACGCCGACGGTGTTGCTGTTCGTGGTCGGGCTGATCGTGCTGCGGTTGTTCCCTCCGACGATGCGACTGCTCGCTCGACTTGCGTCGCTGTGGCGCTCGTTGACGTTGTTGATGGGGGCGTGGTACCTGGGGCGTACGCCGACGCATTACGCGCGGACGGTGCTGTTGTTGACGATCGCGGGGGCGCTGGCGGTGTTTGCGGCGTCGTTCAGGACGACGCTCGATACGTCGTACCACGATCGTTCGCTGCACGCGGTGGGCGCGTCGGTGCGGCTGACCGAGCCGATCTCGGACATCGTTCAGTATCAGGAGATTGAAGAAGTGAGCGGCGCATCGGTGGCACAGATCAAGCGGATCGTGGGGGCGTTCGAGGGGGATGAAGACTCCGGTCGTCTGCAGATCGCGGCGGTGGACTCCGAAGTGGTCGCCGATCAGTTGGTCGAACGCGACGCCGATTGGGCGTTGCCGCCGGCGGACCTGAGGGAGATTGCGGTACCACCGAACGAGGTCCAGGGTACCGTGATCGACGACCTCGGCGGCCGGCTGGAGTTGCAGATTGCGGTCGCGCACCTCGAGCAGGAGACGGTGATTGGGATCAAGGTCTTGGACGCCCTCGGGCGTTACTGGTGGTACGCCATCGACACGCTCATCCCCGCCGAAGTGCAGGAAGAGCCGGAATGGATCACAATCTCCAACCGCCTGACGGAGGAACCGGCCGCCTATCTGCCGCTGGAGGGCGCGCGGCTGATCCAGGGGCAAAGCAGATTCAGCCCGACGGTGGCGGAGCGGCCGGTCGCGCCACTGACGCTGGTGTCGCTTGACCTGGCGATCACGCGGGCCGCGGGAGAGATCTTGCTGGGCGACTTGACCTACGCCAGGGGTGGTGAGAGCGACCTGTTGGCCGACTTCAGTTCAGGACGCTGGGAGGCGACACCGCTCGAGGTGGGCGAGGAGCCGCTCGACATTCTCGTGGTCAGCGAGGCGGGGGCACGGTATCGCTGGAATGCCATTCCATCGTCTCTGCGCGGAGTGCGCTACATGGCGGAGCGGGGGCCGTTGCCCGCCCTGTTCTCGGCGCAGGCGATCGAACAGGGCCGGCTGAACATCGGCGAGACGGTCAAACTGCGCATCGGGCCATCCTCGATGACGTTTCTGGTCGCCGGACAGTTTGAAACCTTCCCGAGCTACGACCCGCAGCGCGACGATCCGCTCGTGTTGATCGACCGCGCCGCATTCATCGATCGGCTGTACGGCAGCGCGGCGGCCGGCGTGGCGCTGGCCGTGAGCAATGAACTGTGGGCTTCGGCGTCGCTGCAGCGCTGGGCCGGTCTGTTGGCTGAGCACGAGCTCGCGATCGAGGGCGATGGCGTCGCCACGATTGAGAGTGCGCGAGAGGAACTTGCGGCCGACCCGTTGATCGTCGCGTCGTGGAACGGGGTCTTCGTCGGCGCGCTGGCGGCGGTGGCGATCGCGTCGGCGTTCGGTCTGGTGGTGCTGACGGCCGTGACGGCGCAGGCGCGGCGGGTGGAGTTTGCCGTCTGTCAGAGCGTCGGGATGAGCATGCGCCAGATCCTGGGTCTGATCGCGCTGGAACAGTTGATCATCATCGCGATCGGCCTAGGAGCGGGGTTGATCGTGGGGACTCAGGCGGGCGCGGTGCTGCTGGACTTCTTCGCGCTCACTCCGGATGGTCGCGACGTGGTACCGGCGTTGCAGTTCGTCATCGACTGGCCGGGCGTAGGCATCCTGTTCGGCGCGTTATCGGCGTTGTTCGCGCTCAACCTGGGCGCGTTCCTGTGGTTCCTGCGGCGGATCGAGCTGCACGGAGCGCTGAGGTTGGCGGCGTAGCTGCTAGCCGAGCCGGAAGGGCGGGTAGCGGTCGGTGATTAGGAGGAAGGCGTAGGCCTCGACCCGCAGGATCCAGCGCTCCACGTTCAACATGAACGTGAACAGCGGTCGCGGATACTGGCCGGTGAAGAGGATCGCGAACCAGGCGATTAAGACGACGATGCTCTGCAGCCCGACCAGCAGCCAGACAATGAAGTAATGCGGCAGCGCAAACAGCCACTTGACCAGGGGCAGCCATCGATTGAGTTGGGCCGCGTCGGGATAGTCGAGGTCGAGCCGGACCGACTGTTCTTCGTCCGTCGATGGGTACTGATCGGTCATCAAGTTGAGATACGCATTGACTCGATTGTGGAAGCGGGTGGCTTCGAGATTGAAGTCGAACCACCAGCGCGGATACTTGCGGCGCACCACCAACACCAGGGCGACCGGCGTGCAGAGCATCGGCGGAACGAACCAGAGCAGGATGACGACCGGGATCGCGAGGATCGGTCGGAGCAGCGTGGAAATGCGATCGAGCGATTGCGGGTACTCGATGTCGAGACGAGCGGGATACTCATCGGCGGTGCGTTGCATGGCGAAGCTCCCTGAGTGAGCGGAATGCGCGGGGCCGGTTTGCGCAGCCTATCGACTATGGCAAGCGGGAACGGTCGGGGCTCAGGGAACGATGCCGAGTGTGCGCTGGATCTGGCGGACGTGGAAGAGCTGATGATCGGCGGCGGTGAGCGCGATGGTTCGCAGGGACATATCGAGCACGTCGCCGTCCAGTTCGATGTTGGCCGGTTCGCGGAGCTGATCTGATGACAGGTCCGCGAGCAGGCGCTCTGTGTCTTCGCGCACGCTGGTCAAGGCCCAGCGGAGTTCGGGCAGCGATGCCTCCGACTCCGTATCGGGCAGGTTGACGCCGCCAACGGGTGGGATCGGGAGCTGCGGGGCGACCTCGCGGCGCAGCAGCATGAGTTGAGGATGCAGCCACCGCTCGGAGTGGACGACGTGCAGGAGGATTTCGCGAACAGACCATTCGGCGGGCCCGAGGCGTTCGTCGAGGCGATCGTCGGCACAGGCGTCGAGCAACGATCGCAGTTCTTCGAAGTTCTGGGCGAGCGCAGCCTCGATGTCGACGGGGACGTTTACAGAATCAGCGATGATGTTTACCTCAACCTGTACCCAACGCGTGGGGCGTCGCGCACAGTGTCGATGAACGGCGGCGGCGGGACAACTCACTGATCAGCGAACACCGAAGGCGGCCGGCCTGATGGCCCGAGTTCGTGAGACCCCGTCCCGAGCCGAACAACTTTCGCTTGAACCGACGGTGTCTACCGAGCATCGGGCCGAACTCGCGAAGGGCGCGGCGGAGTGGGATGCGAAGCAGTTTTTCGACGCTCACGAGACGTGGGAAGAGATCTGGCAGGTCGAGCGTCGAACCGTCCGGAGCTTCTACCAAGGGTTGATCCTGTTGGCCGCCGGGTTGCATCACTGGACCAGCACGCACCGGCCTCGCGGGGTGCGAATCAAGTTGTCATCCGGAATTGAGCGCCTGGCGCCGTATGCGCCGTCGTACCTCGGGGTTGACGTGTCGACGACGATCGGCGATGCGGCGGCTCTGCTGCGCCAGGCGCCCGACGATCCAGCTGTGTTGGCGGACACGCCGCTGGACAACTTCCCGCCGTTCCGTTGGGCTGTGACGGACGGCGGCAGGCTCGGAGCCCTGCGCGTGCGGCGATTGCGCGCGGCGGCGCAGTTGCCCACGCGCGGCTCCGAGCTGTCTTCCGGTCTGGACCTGTATGCCGACCTGTCGGAGTTGGGCGGTTCGCTCAACCTCACATTGATGCCGCAACCGGTGCCCACCGGCATTGCCTGCGCACCGCCGCCGGGCTACGAGATCCAGATTCGACCGCGTTCGGGTCTGACGCGCCGGGGCGTGGAGATCGGTTGGGGCACGGTCGATGCGGACTACCGCGGTGAGTTGCTGGTCTCGATGTCGCTGCGCGGGCCGTCAGGACGCGGCTACCGCATCGAACACGGTGATCGCATCGCACAGCTGGTCGTGGCGCCGGTCGCGCTGTCTGCCGTGGAAGAGGTGGATGAACTGGACGACACCCCGCGCGGCGCCGGCGGGTTCGGCTCGACGGGCCGCTGATCGATGACGGTGGCGGCGATTGCCTCGATTGCGCTCGGCGGCGCGGCCGGTTCGGTGCTGCGCTACCTGCTCAATCGCTGGGTCGGGCAGCCGGACGGCTTGCCGCTGGGCATCCTCGTGGTCAACCTGAGCGGGACGCTGGTGCTGGGTCTGGTGGCAACGCTGTTCCTGGAGCGACTCGGCGTGTCGGACAACATGCGCCTGGCTATCACGGTGGGGTTGCTGGGCGGCTTCACGACGTTCTCGACCGTCTGGTTGGACACGCTGCATCTGCTCAACGGAGGACGCTGGGTCTGGGCGTTGACCAACCTGCTGCTGTCCGCGGTGGGCGGATTGGCCGCCGCGTGGCTGGGCCAACAGCTGGCTCGGCTCTAGCTTCGAGACTTAACTTCGAGGCGGTTTCGCGCTCCGCCGCCAAGGCGGGAATGTGTATAGAGTGGCTACAGGCGACGGGGCGGTTGTGCCACTGATGTCCCAAATACCTACGCATCCTCGACGGCGTGGCGTCGGGTTCGTCGCTCTCTTTGCCATTTTGCTCATTTGCTCATTCATCCTCTCGGCCTGTGGATTGTTCGGCGGCGACGACGAGCAACCGGACGTCGTCGAGCGTCCCGACACGGCGGCCGAGACGACGCAAACCAGCGAGCCCACGGCGACGGCGGCGGCGACTCAATCGGAGGCCCAACAGCAGCAGACTGCTCAGCCGACCGAGACCGTGCGGGTGACGACATCGTCGTCGCAGGAGGACGCCGCGCAGCAGCAACAGGCCGATGCCGCGGTCGACGAGCCAGAGACCGACCCCAGCATCTACATCGTCCAGCCGGGCGACACCCTGGCCCAGATCGCGAACCGGTTTAACGTACGTATCGACGATCTGATCACACTGAACGGGATCCAGGATCCGGACGTTCTACATGTCGGTCAAGAACTGAGGATTCCGGGCCAGGAACAGGCCAGCAGCGAGTCGGACGATGCCGAAGAAGAGCAAGCGGCTCAAGACGAGCAGCAAGAGGCAGAGGACGAGCAGATAGAGCCGCCGAGTGTCGAGCTGCCGACCGTTGCCGTTCCGGCAGCGACGCCGACGCAGGTGTCGTACACGCAGTTCCCCCAGCCGGGTCCCGAGCAGACGACCGACACGATCCCCGATCCGCCGACCAACTTCCTGCAGTACGGGGCGGCGGCATTGCCCTGGTTGCATGGGATCAACGAGGTGGAGCCGATCATCGAGCTGTTCAAGGCCTGGCCGATGCCTCCCCTGGCAGTCGGGAACGATCGGATCGTGCTCGTCGACACATCCGACGACGGCCAGTTCTCCGCTTCGATCATCTACACGGACCCGAATTCGTTCGGCGCTGCCGTTCCCTACTCGAACCTGGTTGTCTATGACCCGGTGCCGGGAGTTCCGTCGAAGTATCGGATCGCGTACGACCACGCGCTCAGCTACGCGCGGGAGGTTCAGGGGTTGCAGCAGCTCGTCGACGTCGATCTGACCGGGGACGCCGTTCGCGACCTCACGTTCCGCGAGATCACGTGCGACGAGTCGGGCTGCGTGAGCAGCTTCTATGTCCTTTCGTCGACAGGCGACGGCTACCGGACGGTGACGAGCGCGGCCGCGCAGGTCGGCGCGGTCTCAGCGATTGAGATCCTGGATCGCACGGGCGATGGAGTGCCCGACATCGTGGTCAATGGCCTGGCGATGGACGAGTCGGTCGCCTCGCGCTACACCTTCGTGTTCACGGTCCAGGGCGACAGCCTGATCGAGGCGTTGAGGATCGCGTTGGACGGCAGTCCAGCGGACGAGGCGGATTCCGCGGACAGCGAGGATGCCGAGGGGCAGGAGGAAGACTCGCTCGAGGAGGAGTAACTGCCCCCTGCGGCGGTCCGAAGCGTTCGCAGACCCTGATTGCCCGCTGCCACCGGGAGGCATAGCCTCAGACGGGTAGCTCCCGCAGCCCGAGCATGGTTCGAGTCGTGTTGGCCGGCTGCGCCGAGCGGGTGATGTAGTCGATGTCCCTCGTCAGCCGTCCGTCCAGGCGATTCGGCACCCGGTCGGCGCATCTCTTCTGGCGTCTGCCGTTGGTGGGCCGGGTCCGGGTTCCGCGCAACCTCGTTCCGCTGCTGCTGGCGGTGGCGGTCGGACTTGCAGCCGGATTCGCGGCGGTGGCGTTGAGCGCCCTGGTCGATGGCCTGACCATGGTGTTCGACGAGCTGACATCGCTGCTTGATGGTCTCGCGGGCGGCTGGACCCTGATGCTGGTTCCGGCGATCGCGGCGATTCCAGTGGCGTTCGTCGTCTCGCGGGTGGCCTCGGAGTCGCAGGGCGCCGGCGTGCCTTATGTCATGGTCGCGGTCGAGCGGGCCGGTGGATTCGTGCGACCGATCATTGCGCCGGCCAAGCTGGTGGCGACCGGATTCACGCTGGGAGGGGGCGGCGCCGCAGGACGCGAGGGTCCGATTGTCCTGATCGCGGCGTCCCTGGCGTCGACGATCGGTCGGGTGACGAAGCAACCGTCGGACATGCTGGTCCTGATGGTCGCGGCGGCGGCGGCGGGTGGAATCTCGGCCACGTTCAACACGCCGATCGCGGGGACGTTCTTTGCGCTCGAGGTGGTGCTGCGGCGGTTCAACGTGCGCAACTTCACGATCGTGGTCGTGGCTGCGGTGGTCGCGAACATCGTCGCCGTGGCCTTCTACGGCGACTCGGCCGGTCTCGACTTGCCCGACTTCGACATCAACAGCAGTTGGGAACTGTTCCTGCACGCGATCGTCGGGATCTCGGCGGCGATTGCCGGGATTCTCTTCGTGCGAACGCGCTTTTTCACCGAGGACGTGTTTGAGTTCCTCGGCGTGTCGATGTCGGTTCGGCCGATTCTGGGCCTGTTCGGCGTCGGTGTGTTGGCGCTGATCGAATCGAACATTCTTGGTTCCGGGCTGGACCAGATCAGGATCTTCGCCGAGGGCGATACGGCCGTATCGACGCTGGCGATCATGATGGTGCTCAAGCTGGTTGCGGCTTCGCTGACGATCGGCTCGGGCGCTTCAGGGGGGGCGTTTGCTCCGCTGCTATTCGTGGGCGCGACGCTGGGCGCCCTGATGGGCGCGGGATTCGAGTCGGCGCTGCCGAGCATCGTGGGACCGACCGGCACGTATGTCGTGGTGGGTATGGCGGCGGTCTTCGCGGCGGCTGCGCGCGCGCCGTTGACCTCCCTGTTCATCGTGTTCGAGCTCAGCGGATACTCGCTGATCCTGCCCTTGATGACGGCGGTGGCGCTGGCCGCCGCGCTGGCCCAGCTGTTGACCCGGGACACGATCTACAACGTCCGGCTACGCCGAGCCGGACTGGACGTCCACGAGGAGTCGGGGCCATCGCCACTTGACGATCTCACCGTGGCGGCGACCATGCGCACGGACACGCCGATCGTGTCGCGACTGGCGACGATCACGGACCTGGCCAACGCCATGAGTCAATCACGAGGGAACGTGGTGGCGGTGGCCGACCAGCGCAACCGCTTCATCGGCCTGGTGACGGCGACTGACGTAGCGTCGGCGGTTGAGCGCGGCGAGATGGATCGACGGGCGTTCGACCTCGCGGTCGTCGCGCCGGTCTTCGTTCACCCCGACGACAACCTGCGCTATGCGCTGTCGGTGCTGGTCGATCACGATGTGCGCCAGCTGCCCGTGGTCGCGCGTGAGGACGAGACGCGCTTGATGGGCATGCTGACGCAGCGCGACGTCCTGCGTGAGGTCGCTCAGCCGAGCGACCGGGACGCGGGCCAGCGGGCCGCGCCGGCGCCGGTGCGGCGACTGGTCGGCGCGATCGAGATCGAGGCGCGGGTGGAGCCCGGTTCGCGGGCCGAGTCGAGCATGGTCTCGCAACTGCCGCTGCCTGAAGCGTCGGTGATCACGGCGATTCACCGGCGCGGTGAGATTGTGATTCCGCGAGGCAACGTGAAGCTGTTGGCGAACGACTTGGCGATCGTGCTGTCGGTGCCGCCGGAGGAGGCGACGGTGCGGTCGCTGTTCATCAACCACACTGAGCAATCGCGGAACAACTGGTGGTTCTTGCCGCACGCGCCGCCGTCGCCCAACGACGAGTCGCAGAGTTGAGCATCGACGCTCGATGAGAGCGAATGAGCGGGAAGCCTAGAATCCGTTGCATGGCGCGACTGTTCACGCTTTCGCAGGCTCGACGGTCCCTGCCCGAGATCGCCGCGGTGGTGACCGTGATGCGTAAACGAGCGCTTCGGCTCGACGAACTCTCGGCGCTCTCATCGTCGATGAGCCGCACGATGAGCGCGGACGGCGATCCGGTTGTCAATGAGGACTCGGCGATTCGGGCGGAGATCGGGAAGATTGAAGCGCAGATCGCGGCGCTGATCGAGCACATCCAGCGTCAGGGGGTCGAGGTCAAGGACATCAGGCGGGGCCTGGTTGACTGGCGCGCAGAGCGGGACGGACGCGAGGTCTACCTGTGCTGGCAGTACGGCGAGCAGACGGTGAGCTGGTGGCACGAGTTGGCCGACGGGTTCGCGGGGCGGCAGCCGATCATCGCCTCCGAGTGGGCCTGAGGCGTCGGTCGTGCCTCACCATCGAACGCTGGCGCCTCCATTGCGCCCGGGCGGGGAACTCCCGGTCATTCACCCGGAGCTGCAGCGACACTACGACTCGCTGTACGACCTGCTGCTGAACGGACGAGCGCCACGTGACGCCCGTCCGGTGCTGGATGTCGGGACCGGCGATGGACTCGCGCTGGCGGCGATCACGATGGGCACGCCGCTGCATGGCGTCGCGATCGACGCGGCCTCTCCTGCGCACTGGATGGGGCCGGCGGATTGGGGTGTCGTCCGCGCGGATGCGCAGCGATTGCCGTTCGCCGATCGGAGCTTCAGATCGGCCCTGATGGTCGATGTGTTCGAGTGGTTGCGACATCCAACCGTGACGCTGGCCGAGATCGCGCGGGTCAACAGCGGCCCGATCCTGCTCGTACAGACTGACTGGGACGGGCTCTGGTTCCAGGTTGACGAAGCTGAGCACGGCCGCGATCTGGTCAGTGCTTACACGAAGGGGGCGCCGGAGAACCTGCGGAGCAGGATCCGATCACGCGGGGCTGAGGCCGGTCTCTCGGTTGAGGGGATTTCGAGCGTGACGATCAGTACGGACAGCCTCAAGCCGGGATCCCTGGCCTGGGACACGCTGGACTCCATCCGGCGCCACCTGGTGCTGGAATCGGCCCAGATCCGAGCGCGGCGGTTCGATGACTGGCGTCGCGAGCTGCAACACGCGGCGGCCGAGGGTCAGTTCACGATGTCGGTACGAAGAGTGGTTGCGCTGCTGAGTCGCAACGGCGGTGACCGCGCCTAGTCGCGTCTCTGTCGCGACGAGCCATGGACATGGCCGGCGCGATGCTCGTGCTCGTCCATGTGTAGCTGCAGCTCGTCGGCGAGGACCAAGGTGTGATGTTCGCGAGACTCTGTTTCGTCCATGTGGACGTCGCCGCGAGAGAAGATTGCCAGTTCACGCCCGAACGTGCGGCGCAGGACTTCTTCGGTGAGGACTTGGGTCGGTTCGCCCTGGGCCACGACACCGCCCTCGGTGGAGTTGACGCAGATCACCTGGGCGTAGTGTTCGATCACGGTCGATAGATCGTGGGTGGTCATGATCACGGAAGTGCCGAGGTCAGTCAGTTCGCAGAGCACGTCAAAGAGCTGGTCATCCGAGACTGCGTCGAGTGCGGCGGAGGGCTCGTCGAGCAGCAGGATTCTTGGCTCACGCGCCAGGGCTCGCGCGATCAGCGCGCGTTTGCGTTGGCCGCCGGAGAGTTCGTTGATCTGGCGATTCTGCAAGTCCTGGACGTCCATCATCACCATGGCACGGTCAACGGCGATGCGATCGTCCTGGGAGCGGATCAGTCGTCCGATGCGGCGCTTCCAGCTGAACTGGTAACGACCCATTTCGACGAGTTCACGAACCGTCAGCGGGAACCGCCAATCGACGTTGCTGACCTGGGGCATGTAGCCGAGGTACGCGCGCGCCTCGGTCGGCGAATCGCCGCCGACTGTGACCTCGCCCTGGGACGGCGAGAGCAGGCCGGCGATCGTCTTGAGCAAGGTGCTCTTGCCCGAGCCATTGCCGCCGATGATGCCGGTGAAGACGCCGCCCGGGATGCTCAAGTTGAGGTGTTCGAAGACGCGATGTCCGCCGTAGCCCACGGTCACGTCGCGCAGCGCCACGTCGGCACCGGAGACCGGAGCGATCGTCATGTGGTTTCCCGACTAGACGGTGTGCCGTCGTTGGCGACGTGCGGCACGCCGCTGAGCAGCACAGCACGCTGATAGCCTCAGCAGTATGCCAAGCGTAGTTGATGCCACCGACACCGAGCTCGATCTGGAACGTCCGGCGCGCGAGATCGTCTCGCTGGTGCCGTCGTTCACCGAGCTGATCTGCTCGATGCGGCTCGGCAATCGGTTGGTCGGCGTGACGAAGTTCTGCGTCGAGCCGGCGGAGGTCACAAATGCGATCCGCAAGGTCGGCGGAACGAAGAACCCGGACGTTGAGCGGATCATTGGGCTCAACCCGGAACTCGTGCTCGCCAATCGCGAGGAGAACAACGAGGAGGACGTGGTTGCGCTGCGCAAGGCCGGGCTGAACGTGTATGTCGGCGACGTGCGGACTGCCGACGAGGCGAAAGCCGAGATTGAGAACGTGGCTCGCCTGGTTGGCGGAATCACGCTGAAGATCGGCGACGGCCTGGAGGAGGCGCTTGAGGAGCAGCGTCACGTGCAGCGCCTGCGACCTCGGGTCCGGGCTGCGGCGCTGATCTGGCGCAACCCGTACATGGCTGCGTCGGGCGATACGTACATCGGCGACCTGCTGCGAGTCTGCGGAGCGATCAACGTCTGCGAGGAATCGACCCGCGGACGGTACCCGCGGCTGCAGCTCAGCGAGCTGATTGAGCTGGATCCCGACGTGATCCTGCTGCCTTCGGAGCCATATCGCTTTCGAGAGCGTCATGCGGAGGAACTGCTTGCCCAACAGGGTCTGTCGGCAGCGCGGCATGGGCACGTGTACCTGTGCGACGGTCAGAACCTGACCTGGTGGGGCGTGAGGACAGCGGCGGCGATCGCGGAGGTATCGGGCTTGCTGGACAAGGCTCGAGCGGGCTGGCAGGCGGAGGCGGCGATGGTCTCGGAGTTGCCGCCGGGGTTGAATCTGAATGTGACCCAGCAGGACGTGGTGGAGTAGGCCGATTCGGCCCTGTCCAGGCGAGCCCCCCTCTGCCTTCGGCATCTCCCCCCGCTTCGCGGGGGGAGAGGAGAAGCGAGATCTGCGGCTGGCGACGAGGAGGGAATTGGCTACAGGGGCCGGCCGCTGTCGAGCATCAGGGCTCGGGCTGCGATCTGGGCGGCGAGGACGGCTGCGGTCGTGAGGTAGAGGAGGCCGGTGGCGGCCATCATCGAGCGCATTCGCGCGGTGGTCCAGGCCATCCAGCCGAAGACGAGCGGCAGGGCGAATCCGACGACGATACGCAGCCAGAAGGTTGGATCGCCGGTCAGCGACCGATCGCGTCCGCCCACAGGATCATCGATTGAGACGGCCAACGCGACCCCGAAGAGCACGGCCTGAATCGCGACGACGATCAGGAATGCCGCGGTGATCTCGACCAACGGTCGGGCCGGCAGTCGCGGCGTGACGAGATACCAGTGTCCGAGCGCCAATCCGACGGCGGAGAGGCCCAGGGCCAGCGCGCCGAAACTGAGGCTGAACGCGGTGAGGGCCTCGGGCGATCCGGCCAGCGTCACCGCCATGAGCCCCAGTGCGGCCAGCGAGAGTCCGCTCAGCGCCCATCCGATTCGACGCGCCCAGGCGTCGCGGTCGGTGTACAGCGCCAGGTTGTGCAGCACCGAGACGGCGGTCAGCGTTGCGAGTACCCAGACCAGTACGTCGCGCGGAGCGGAGCGGACGGGGAAGCCCTCGACCACGTCGCCGTCGAGCGTAAAGGCGGTCCAGAAGGCGAGACCGAGGACGATGGGGACCATGATCGTGGTGGCGCGGACGAAGCCCGGCGTGGCCTGACCGCGGAGATGGACGGCGTGCATGACCAGCGCGCCGCCGACGCCCAACTCGAGGAGCAAGAGCAAGAGCGTGTAGGGCAATGCTCCCGACACAGCCGCGGAATCTGCCACCGTCGACTACGACTCGAGTTTCAACAACAAGACCGTGCGCCTGAGCCCCTCATCACCGATTTCGACCTGGACGCTGAGCACGCGGTAGCGATCATCCCGTCCACCGCGGCGGAAGCGCAGGATGTCGCCCTTGCTCCAGGGGTAGTCCGTCTCCAGCGTGTCAAGCAGCACTTCACGCCGCTCGGTGAAGGTGTCGGACTCCCAGAACTCCGTCAGCATCGCATCCCTCCCGCGACAGACGTACCGAACCATCGTAGCCCACCGAAGAGCGCGCTCCATATGTCAGAATGACGGGCATGAGCGACACGGAGACCTCCCGACGCTGGCTGATGAAGGCGCTGCGGGAGGCGTCGGGCGAAATGCACGAGTTGATGATGCGCGCGCTGCGCCGCTCGATGCCGGAGGCCGAGGCGCTGGTCGAGCGAGCCTGGCGGCACGAGACGATCGCCGCCTGGCAACTGGGGCATTTGCTGTTCCAAGACGTCGAGGACCTGCCGCTGCACGACTACGAGTGGCTGGAGCAGGTGATGATTCCGGACTGCTACGAGCAGCTCCGCGAGTGGTATCACACGCGGGAGCAGATCTCGGGCGTGCTCTACATGATGTCTCCGTTCGAGTGGGAGCAGACCGCGAATCACCGATTCCGGGGGGAGTTGAGCGTGGAGTCGATTGCTCGCTCGATGCATCAGACGGACCTGGAGATCCTGAACACGCTGCGGGCGCAGCTTCAACCGACGTAGTCAGTCTGTGGGCCAACCCAGCGCCGAGGCTACCTCCGACGCGGCCCGGGCAAAGTTCATCGTGTAGATGTGCAGGCCCGGGGCTCCGAGCTCCAGCAGTTCGCGTCCGAGATTTGCCGCGACCTCGACACCGATCTCGCGCCGTTCGGCTGCACCGGAGGCGGCCTCCAGTCTGTCGCGGATCTCGGTCGGGAAGTCGGTGGCGTTGAGCGCCGACATGCGCTCGATGCCGGCGACGTTGATGGGCGGCATGATGCCCGGGATGACCGGCGTTTCGACGCCTCGCGCGTCGAGTTGATTGACGAACTGCTCGTAGTACTCGGCGCGAAAGCCGAACTGGGTGATGGCGAAGTCGGCCCGGCGCAGCTTGGCGGCCTGGTGGGTGAGGTCCGCCTCGACGGAGGCGGCCATCGGGTGGCCTTCGGGATGGGCGGCCACCCCGATGTCCCAATCGGCTCGTTCTCTGATGAAGTCCGCAAGTTCAGCGGCGGTGTCGAATGCGTGCAACCCCCCCTCAGCCTGCGGCAGCTCCCCCCCAGAGGGGGGGAGCGGGGAGGTGGATTGCGGCAGGTCCCCGCGCAGGGCCAGAATGTTGTCGACGCCGTCGGTCCGATAGTCCGCAATGATGGCGGCGATCTCGTCGCGGGTGTGGGCGACGCAGGTCAGGTGAGGCATGGCCTCGACCTGGAAGTGGTCTCGGATGGTCTGGACCCAGTCCCGTGTGGGGCCTCGGGTCGTGCCTCCGGCTCCGTAGGTGACGGACATGAAGTGGGGACGGTGCTTGGAGAGCCGGGCCAGCGTCCGCCTCAGACGCTCGGCGCCTTCCGCGTCTCGGGGGGCGGAGAATTCAAAGGACAATGTTGGGCCCGCATCAAGCAGTTGCGTGATGCGGGCCATGATTCGATTCCATCTATGGGAGGTGGAGAGCCCTCACCCTCACCCTCCCCCAGAGGGAGAGAGAGCCGGAAGGGGAAGGAAACTGGCTGCTAGATGCAGGAGCGGGCCTGGGAGGCGCCTTCGCCGCCGGCGGTGTCGAAGCTCGAGCCACAGGCGCAGGAGTGCGATGCGTTCGGGTTCGAGATCGAGAAGCCCTGCTTCATCACGTCGTCGATGTAGTCAACGCGCGAGCCGGCGATCAGCGGAGCGGACTCTTCGTCGACGAGGAAGCGGACGCCGTTTTTCTCGATGACCTGATCGCCGGTTTCGGCGTCCATGGCGAGGGCCATGCCGTACTGGTAGCCGGAGCAGCCGCCGCCGACCACGAAGACGCGCAGCGCGCCCTCGGCGAAGCCCTTGTCCTCGAGCAGAGACTTGGCCTTCTCAGCGGCCAGGTCGGAAACGTCCAGCATCTCAGTCATTTGAAAGACCATCGCAACAGTCCTCTCATCGCCTCGTTATCGGGAGGTTGGAGCCAGTGTAGCAGGCGCGGTGGGACGATCTGGTGTTCCGCGTTGACGCCCGGAACACCAGCATGAGATTTGTGATCGGTGGGAGACGGTCCGGTTCAACGATGGACTGTCCACAGATTGTCACAATGTGGCGTTGCCATGCTGCTACAGAACTACAGTTCGGTATAATGTTCTTCCACTTTGAGCGGAGCCAGGCATGCCACCAGTTTCCTGCGTGCAAGTCACTCACTTCCGGGCACGGGCGGAGTTGGCCCGGCGGCCCGAGTTGGCGGATTGCGCCGGCCTGATCGTCGATCGTTCGAGGCGCAAGGCCGTCGTGGTCGATTGCCTGCCCGCGGTTTCCGGATCATTGCTGGGGATGCCGTTGGAGCGTGCGCGCTCGTTTGCGCCGGACGCGGTGGTGATCGATGCGGACGAGCCGCACTACCGGGGCGAGTTCGAACGGATGCTGTGCGCGCTTGAGCAGGTCAGCGAGCAGGTGGAAGGAGCGGAGCTGGGCGTCGCCTACGTGGGAGTGGACGGCACATCGGCGATGAATGCGGAACTGCTTTGCGCGCTGCCTGAGCACTACCAGCCACGCATCGGGATCGGCGCGAACAAGTTTGGCGCGTTCGTCGCCGCGTACACGCGTCGTTCGTCGGGCGTGAGTAGCGTTCCACCTGACGCGGCAGCGTTTCTCGCGCCGCACTCGATTGATCTGCTGCCCTGCTCAACCGCTCTGACCGACGAGCTGCGCTTGCTTGATCTGCGCACGCTGGGCGAGGTTGCGGCGCAGGATGTCAACGCGTTGCTGGATCGCTTCGGGCACGAGGGGCGGCGCGCCTGGGAACTCTCGCGCGGGATCGACGACCGTCCGCTTGTTCCTCGCACGCACGAGGAATCGATCACGGAGACGCTCGCGCTGCCGTCCGAGGCGACCACGCTGGAACTGCTGCGGGCGGCGGTGGACCGGCTGTTGCAACGGGCCTTCGCGCAGCCGCGCATGCAAGGCCGCTACGCCAACACCGCCAGGCTGAGCTGCTCGCTCGACGACGCGCCGGCCTGGGAGCAGACATTTCATTTCAAGAGCGGCGTGGGCGGTTGGCAGCGCGCCGCAGAGATCATCAAGGGACGATTGGAGACGGAGCATCCGCCGGCTCCGGTCGAAGCGATGACAGTCACGCTGGCGAACCTCGGCGGGGCGACAGGCGAGCAGGGTTCGCTCTTCCCCGATCTGCGCCACGATCGCGAGCGGCGCCTGCTGGAGACCGAACGGCAGCTGCGGGTGCGGCTGAACGGCCAGCGCTCGCTCAGCCGGCTGGTCGAGGTCGCGCCCTGGCATCCGGTCCCGGAACTGCGCACGGCGCAGGTCTCGATCGACCCGTCGAGCGACGACGGCATGCGGCCGTTGAGCACACCGGAGATGGTCGCGGTGCGCGCGGGGCCGGCGCAGGAACCGCTCGCGGTTCAGATCGGCGAGCGCTGGCGAGAGGTGACGGGAATCGAAGAGCAGTGGAGTTTCGATCTCTGGTGGAGAGCCAGGCCAACGACCCGGACGTACTACCGGGTGAGTCAGGCGAACGATCAGCAGCTCGTCCTGTTCCGCGATCAACGCGAAGGCTGCTGGTATCGGCAGGGCGGGGTCGGATGAGCTACGTCGAACTGCACGCCAAGAGCTTTTGTTCCTTCGGCCTGGGCTCGTCTCACGTGCACGAACTGCTGGCGCAAGCCGCCGAGTTCGGGATGCCCGCGCTGGCCCTGACCGATACCAACCTCTGCGGCGCGCTGGAGTTCGCGCGGCTGGCAACCAGCCTCGACATCCAGCCGATCACGGGCGGCGAGCTAACCCTGACGGATGGCTCCCGCCTCGCCTTGCTGACCAGGACACGCACGGGCTACGCCAACCTCTCGCGCCTGTTCACACTGGCCAACGAGATCGACCGGCGCGAGCCCAAGCTCGATCCGGCGCTCCTGGCCGAGCACGCCGACGGGCTGGTGCTGCTCAGCGGGGGACGCAATGGACCACTCTCGCGGCTCGTCCTGGCAGGTGATCGAGCCGCAGCCCGCGAGCTGCTGGGGAGCTATCGGGAGTGGTTCGGAGCCGATTCGGTCTACGTCGAGTTGCAGCGGAACTTCCTGCACGGCGACCGCGAGCGCAACCGCGAGCTCGTTTCGCTGGCCCGCGAGGTTGACGCGCGGCTGGTCGCCACGAACGACGTGCATTACCACGTACCCGAGCGTCACCGCCTGCAACAGGCGCTGGTCGCCGCGAACCACAACACGACGCTGGACCAGGCGCTGCGCCATCTCCACCCGAATTGCCACTTGCACCTCAAGTCTGAGGCGGAGATGGCGCAGCTGTTCGCCGATCTGCCCGAAGCGCTCGACAACAGTCAACGAATCGCCGCACAGTGCAGCTTCAGGCTCGACGCCGACCTCGGCTACACGCTGCCGCAGCCATTGGTGCCGGAGGGGTACACGACGGAGAGCTACCTCAGGCGGCTCTGCGACGAAGCGGCCGTCCGACGCTATGGCTCGCTCAACCGGCAAGTCGAGGCGCGGCTGGACGAAGAGTTCGGCCTGATCCAGCGGCACAAGCTGGCCGGCTTCCTGCTGCTCTACCGCGAGATCGTGCGCCTGGCCCGGCGGATCATGGAGGAGCGCGGCCTGGTCGAGCCGGAGACGCCGCTCGAGCAGCAACCGCCCGGACGCGGGCGCGGCTCGTCCGTGGCGTTCCTGGTCGGGTACCTGATCGGGATCAGCCACATCGATCCGCTGCGCTGGGATCTCACGCTCGAACGCTTCCTGCCCGAGGACATGACCTCGCTGCCCGATATTGATCTCGACTTCCCGCGCGGTCTGCGCGATGAGCTGATCGAGCGCGTGCACGAACACTTTGGCCGTGACTACGCCGTCCTGGCGGGGGCGATCTCGACCTACTCGATCAAAGGCGTGATCCAGGACCTGGGCAAGGCGCTGGATCTGCCGCCGGACGAGCTGCGCTCGTTGTCGGAGCAACTGCACTCGCGCGGCGGAGGCGGGCTGCGCGAGCAGATGGAGCAACTACCCACATTCAGAGACAAGGTGGACGCGTACGGCTGGCGCACCCTCGTCGAACTGGCGCCGCAGTTGATCGGCGCGCCGCGCGGACTGAGTCAGCATGTCGGCGGGATGATCCTGAGCAGTTCGCCCATCCCGGAGATGGTTCCAGTGCGAGCCGGCGCGATCGCGGGCCGCTACATCATGGACTGGGACAAGGACAGCGTGGCCGACGCCAACTTCGCCAAGATCGATCTGCTCTCGCTGCCCGTCCTGGATCAACTCGATGAGGCGTTGGATCTGGTCGAGCAGCGGGAGGGCGAGCGTCCCGACCTGAGCCGGATCAGTCCCGAGGACGACGGCGTCTACGACCTGATCAACGAGGGACGGTCGAAGGGAGTATTCCTGCTCCAATCGCCGGCCCAGCTCAAGATGGCGCAACGGCTCAGATCACGCAATCTGCGCGATCTGGCGTACCAGATCGCCCTGATCCGGCCGGGCGTCGGCACCCAGGGCAGCGCGGTGAGCCAGTTCGTCGAGCGCTACCGCCACGGTGCGCAATGGGAATACGATCATCCGCTTGAACAACGCGCGCTGGAGCGCGGCTACGGCGTGATCGTCTGGCAGGAACAGGTCGTGCAGCTGATCATGGATGTGGCCGGGATGACCAGCGCCGAGGCCGACCAGGTGCGGCGCGCGTTTGCGAAGACGAACAACGAACATCTCATCGAGATGCACCGCGCGCGCTTTCTCGAGGGTGCGCGAGCGAACGGCGTCGCGAGCGATATCGCGCAGCGCATCTTCGCCAAGATCAACGGACATTACATGTTCCCCGAGTCGCACTCGCACGCCTTCGCGATCACCGCCTTTCAGGCCGCCTGGCTGAAGCGCTACTACCCGTTGGAGTTCTTCGTCTCGTTGATCAACAACCAGCCGATGGGCTTCTATCCCGTCGAGACGCTGAAAGAGGACGCGCGCCGGTTCGGCGTGTTTTTCCTCAACCCCTGCATCAACCGCAGCCGGGTGCGCTGCGGGCCCGAGGACGGCGCGGCCAGGCTGGGATTGGGCATGATCAAGGACATCGGCCCCGAGTCGGCCAAGCTGATCGTGAAGGAGCGCGAGCTTCACGGCCCGTACTCGGACGCCGGCGAGCTTGTGCGCCGGACCGGGCTCAAGCCGCAGTCCGTCCGCTCGCTGGTCGAGGCGGGTGCGTTCGACGTGCTGACGCCCAACCGCCGCGAGGCGCTGTGGGATGTCGGACTCTCGATCCGGCCGGCGCGCCACGGCCAGCGCGCCTTCCCCGTCGCTACGGCAGACCCGCCGCCAAGGTTCAACGACTTCACGGACTTCGAGAAGATGGCCGGCGAGTACCGCGTGCTCGGCATCTACCCCCGCGGTCACGTAATGGAGTTCATCCGTCCCAGTCTCGATGCCAGCGTGCGTACGACCGCGGAGACGTATCAGGCTGAGGACGGCGAGCGGATCCAGGTCGCGGGTTGGCCGATCGCTCGGCAGCACCCGCGAGGCGCAGACGGGATCGTGTTCGTCACGATCGAGGATGAGACCAGCGACGTGCAGGCGTTCATATCACCCAAGGTGTTCGCCCGCTGCCGGCGGGCGCTGGCGAATCAGATCATCCTGTTGACGGGCCGGATCGATCGTTGGGACGGCACAACCAACATCTTCGCCGAGCGGGTCGATGTCGTCGGCGCTGACGTCCGCCTGCCTTCCGCTCACGACTGGCACTGACTCCGATCGAAGATCGCATCGTGCCGAGCCGAACGCCTCAGGACAGGTCAGGGCGGCGAATTCGACGAATCGTTACCCTAACCCCATGGAACGCGCATATTTCGACCATGCAGCGACGACGCCGTTGGAGCCTCGGGTGTTGGAGGCGATGGTTCCAGCGCTACAGCACGGCTGGGGCAATCCCTCGGGAATCTATCGGGAGGCTCAGTACGCGGCCGGCCTGCTGGATCAGGCGCGCGACGATGTCGCAGGAGTACTGGAATGTTCCGCCTCGGAGGTGGTGCTGACGTCGGGCGGGACGGAGTCGGACAATCTGGCGATACGGGGAGCGGCGCTCGCGCGTCAGACGGCGGGCCGGCATTTGATCACCCAGGCGACCGAGCATCATGCGGTGCTGCATGTGATGGAGCAGCTTGAGCATGAGGGTTTCGAGCTGACGGTGCTGGGGGTGGACGGCGAGGGGTTTGTCGACCCGGACGAGGTCGCGTCAGCAGTGCGGGATGACACGACGGTGGTCAGCATCATGCTGGCCAACAACGAGATCGGGACTGTGCAGCCGGTCGGCGAGATCGCGCAGGCGGTGAAGGCGCGGAATCGACGGACGATCGTGCATTCCGACGCGGTACAGGCGGCTGGCGCGGTCGATATCCGTCCCGACGTGCTGGGCGTGGACCTGATGTCGTTGACGGCGCACAAGATCTACGGGCCGAAGGGCGCGGGGGCGCTGTACGTGCGGCGTCGGACGCCACTGCAGCCGATGCAACTGGGCGGCGGTCAGGAGGAGGAGCGTCGGGCAGGCACGGAGTCGGTAGCGCAGGCGGTGGGGTTGGCGAAGGCTCTGCAGTTGGCGGAGGAGGAACGGCTTCAACGGACGGGACATACGTCGGAGCTGCGTGGTCGGTTGTGGCGCGAACTGAACGAGCGGGTGCATCCGATCCGGTTGAACGGGCCGTCGGACTGGTCGCGCCGGCTGGCGAACAATCTGAATGTGAGTTTCCCCGGGGTCGAGGGCGAGAGCATCCTGCTGCAGCTCGACCTGGAGGGGTTCGCCGCGTCGTCGGGCTCGGCCTGTAGTACGGGGAGTACCGAGCCGAGTCACGTGTTGACGGCGATCGGGCTCGATCCTGACACCGCGCACAGCACGCTGCGCCTGAGCCTGGGGCAGTCGAACACCGAGAAGCAGGTCGACGGGATTGCGCGGACGATCGAAGAGATCACCGCGCGCCTCCGAGCGTTGTCGCCAGTGTAGGTTTGTGAGGATCACGCAGTTGGGTCGGGTTGCAGAGACCAGCTGATCTCAGCGTCGAGAAATCTCCCGATCTCGGCGAACTCAGCCTCGAGTTGCGCCTGTGCGCTCTCTGACAATTCCTCGAAGCATGTGACCCTGACGGTCAGTCCGCGGGCTCGACGTTTGCGGTCCCAGGTGCCGACCAGTCGGCCGTCGATCAGGACGCAGGGACGGAGCATGCCGCCGCCGGCGTTGACGCGCTTGAGCAGATGGTCCGGGACATCGAGGTCTCGTTTGGCGTAGCCGACGATGTAGGGGTCGAATGGTCCCAACACTCGCAAGACGCCCTGCGGGCCGTGCAGCACATCGTTGAGCTGAGCTGCTCCGGTATGCGACATCCACATCGTCCGGCCATCGACGTTGACTTCGGTCAGATCCTCCGCAGCCGCCTGTAGACATCGGCGGGTGTCGGCGGCGGGCAGCCCCGACCACCAGCGGAAATCGGACTGTGTGGCCGGGCCGTAGGCGGCGAAGTAACGCCGGGCGAGTTCGGCGCCCGGGTCAGGTGGCGGGTCGGCCGTGGGCAGCCAGTCATCTATCAGGACGTGAGTAGCCTCGCCGTCGCGGTTGGGACCGAAGCAGCTGACGCCCAGCAGCGAGGTGGTGCGCAGCAGGTGCGGTGTTGCCTGACCATCCGACGGCAAGCCCGCCGAACGGAAGGCGTCGCCGATCTCGGCTCGGGTCATCGGTCCATTGGACGCCAGTTGCTTGCGCAGGAACTTGAGCACCTTGCCGTGGTCGTCGTCGGAGATGCCGAGATCGGCTCGACGTTTGAGCGCCTTAGCGTCCATGGCTTCGCCGAGCAGGTCGAGCATCCAGCGAAGGTCCTCGGACGGGACGAGATGGAGGGTGCCTCGCATGAGCCAGTTGCGGACGATCGAGCGGTCGGAGAGGCGGGCATGGTCGACGTCGGCGGCGGTCAGGCCGGTCGAGCGGACGCCGACGCCGAGTTGCTCGCCCAGACGGTCCTGGGCCTGGATAGCAGCGGCGGATCGGACGGTGTCGGCTGCGCGCGCGTCGCGTTGGGTGCCGAGCAGCTGGGCGTGCAGGCGGAGGCGATGAGCCTCGCGGCGGGTGAGGGCGATCTCGGCGGTCATGGGTATCAGCCTAGGAGGGCTGACTTGGTAGGCTCACGGTCGTGACCAGTCCAAGCGGCGACGGATGGCAGCCGGACCAATACGCCCGGTTCAAGGCGGAGCGGGAGCAGCCGTTCTACGACTTGCTGAACCTGGTCGAGCCGGTGCTCGGCGGGCGGGTTGTCGATCTCGGCTGCGGAACCGGCGCGCTGACCGTGGCGTTGCACACGAAGACCTTGGCGGATGAGACGATCGGGCTTGACCGCTCGGAGGCGATGTTGCAGCAGAGCGCGCAGCACGCGGGCAGCGGGATACGGTTCGTGCGGGGGGACATCGCGGAGTTCGACGGGTTCGGGGGGAGCGGGCTGGATGTCGTGTTTGCGAACGCGTCGATCCAGTGGGTCCCGGACCATGCCTCTCTGTTTCCTCGGCTGGCGGCGACGCTGAGTCCGGGCGGGCAGTTGGCGGTGCAGATGCCGGCGAACGAGGATCATCCGTCGCACGCGGTGGCCCGGCAGGTGGCGCAGGAGTCGCCGCACGCCGAGGCGCTGGGCGGGTTTGTCTATCGGCACTCGATCGAGTCGGCAGAGTGGTACGCGGAGCAGTTGGCGCGGCTCGGATTCGTCGACCAGCACGTGCGGTTGCAGGTCTATCTGCACCGCTTGCCGGGTCCGGAGGACGTGATCGAGTGGGTCAAGGGGTCCTTGTTGACGGGCTATCGGGATCGGATGTCGGCGGCGGACTACGAGGCGTTCCTGGCGGACTATCGGGAGCAGTTGTTGTCGGTGCTGCCCGACGAGCGTCCCTTCCTCTACCCATTCAAGCGCCTGCTCCTCTGGGGGCGAATGGGGTAGGCGGGTGTCAGTTATTGCTAGTTTTTTGCTAGCTCCCGCTAGCTCTTGCCAGGTTTTCTCGGCTCGTTATGTTCGGGGATCTTGCGGATTCCCTGTGTTTTGCTGGGTTTCGTGATCGGGGTTCGGGTTTCTGGCGGGACTTTTTTTTCGTGGGCCGCCTGCGTAGAAAAACCGGGGACCCGGCGTTAGTCGCTCTCCTGTTCTTGGTTCATGGTAGCAGGTTGTTGGAGGGATGGCTGGACGCCTTGTTGGCGCTTGCGGCGGGGGGCTCTGCGGAAGGTCTGGGGGGCGGCGAAGCGGGGGTACTCGGGCTGGTCTCCGTTGAGGAGCTGCTCGATGGTGAGGATCTGGACCTTCGGGTACTGGTTGCCGGGCAGGGTTTCGGGCTCGTAGAAGCCAGCGACGATCGCTTCCTGGCGCATCGGCTCGGTGGGATGTTCGAGGGTGATGAAGATGCCGACGGCGGCGTCCTCGCGCTCCATGTCGCCCTTGAGCGTGGCGATCATGCCTCGATTGACGTGGCCGCTCTTGACCTGGACGATGATTCGCTTGGCCTTGCCCGAGTTGTCGTCGAAGAAGTTGATGTAGCCGTCGATGCCCGAATCGGCGCTCTTCTTGCCGGTCGCCGGGCGCGCGTCGACGAGGCCGAGGGCCCAGTACTCGAACTGGTAGCGGCCGTCGTGCTCCGATTCGGTGGCGAGGGCGCAGGCGCTGGCGACGTCCTGGGGCAGGCCGATGACGGTGTAGTCGGAGAGTTCCGCCGCGAGCTAGGCCATCATGTCGTGTTGGCCGAGGAACTCGCGCATTGCCTGGAGCAGCTTGCCCAGCTTGTCGGGGCCGCCGGTGACGACCTCCTGGTAGGCGCGCTCGGAGTCGATCGTCCAGTGCCAGGTGTCGTCAAAGGCGGTGATCTGGGCGGCGGAGTCCTCGCCGGAGCGCTCCTTGGAGAAAACTTTGTAGGTGGCGTTGGAGTTGAAGGGCAGCTGAAGGTAGATGAGGTCGACGGACTCGTCTGCGATGTGTTCTCGGAGGACGGAGAGGTTGTCGCCCAAGTAGAACTGGTTGGTGGACTCGGTCATTGGTGGTCTCCAGAAATGCCTTCACCACACAGTAGCGTGGCGGCCGGGTGTAGGTACTCCGAGACCGACTGCGGTACAAGGATCACAGACCCGAGGAAGAGCGGTATACCAGCAACTACGGCCGCCACTTCGATGTCGATCTCCGCAGCCTCAGACGCCCCCCCGACCTCGCTGCACCTGCCTGAATCGGCCGCAACGCGGGGATTCGCTGCAATGGCAACCCACGACTACGGAGGATCACCAACCGCATCCCATGCCCAGCAAACGATCACGTGGAATCAACCATCCCGCTGCAATAGGACGGACAGGACTGTTACTCCCCAAACGGGAATCTACTCACAACTACGTTTCCTTCTTGTACTTCCTCCTCCGGACCATAGGACTCGGCTACGCGCTCGATATTACCCCGGCCTTCACGTTGAAGGCCCTCTACCACCCCAGGATAACGCTCCTCGACACGCGACAGCAAATCGCTGGCACTCTCCTGATCATCAGTCGAGGCTCCGAATTTACCTTCACTCAAGTCCATCAATAAATACGATGCGTAAAACAGTTCGGCATCAAAGGTACCCTCCTCATGGTACTCCATCTCCCTACCAACCTTCTTAATTATAGCTCCTCTCACATCAGAGCCCAACCGTGCTTCCCTAACTGCGTCCCAGTCTATACGTGGATCATACTGGAGCCCCATCCCCTCCGGCGTCAGTGCTCCCTTAATGAGAACTTCCACAATTCTCAGATTATCTGGAAACCGCACATGGAGTGTCGCCGCTACCTCGATACTATCTTCCGTGATTTCCGTTTCGGTCGAAAACAGATCCAGTACGTCCTCAACGTACTGTTCAGGGAGCCGATAACTGCTCAACCGGTGGACATCTGGACTTCTCTGTCGGCTCCACGGGGGCTTGCTCTCTCTGAGAGCGGACTCAGCCCGTCTGAGGAGTGTCTTAGATACAAACGGCTTCTCACCGTAACCCGGTATGTCAGGAGTGCACACGCGCCATGCAAGTTCATAAAGAAACTCACTAACTAGCACGGGATAGTCTCCTTCTTCACAATTGCCGTCGGGATCCAAAATCACTGTCTCGATACCGGCGTCCTTGTAAAGCAGTTCCTCTACTTGATTCGGTTTGACGATAACCATATACGAAGTGGGAAGGTCAGTTTGGTCCACTCCTCGCATCATATCGAGGAGGCGGAACCATATTATACGGATATTGATGTCAGAGAACGAGTAGCCGATAAACATCACTGACTTTCCAAGCAAGTCCGCCCGGAATTTCAAATCCATCGGTGACTCGAAGTTCAATCTGCGGTAATATTGCGATTCGGTCAGGACTAGGCTGGGGTCGTTGGTCAGATCGCCGTGGTACTTGATTATCTCTGTCTGATTCCCAGTGCTGAGGGCAAGATCACGCGGCGTCGCTACCATCTCATAGGGGAGCTTAAGCTCTTGATAGGTACGTTCAATGAGGTCGTCGAAGTTAGTGGTATAGATTCGCTGGGCGCCAAGGTTGATCAGATCAACGTAGCCTCCGAAGGTAAGTGGGGAGACATTTCCAAATTGGCGGTCGATTTCTCTCCGCAGAGGACCGACTTGCTTGCCTTCGGTCAAATAGTAGTATTCTGCAATCCGAAGTCTGTCGTTACCCGTTAGCTCTACCACTTCTTGATGAGTAAGATTGCGCTGCCCGCGACTTCGTCCCCCCAGGTTTTGCCCAAGGTGTTTGAGGAGGTCATCCCAGGATGGGTAGCCGACGTTTGCCGACATGCCGGCACCGACAAACGGGATGACTCGGCGCTCCCGGAAGAGCTGGATGAGTTCGTCTGGTATGGCGAAGGTCATGACACAAAGTGTAGTGTACTCGACTGCTCTATTCATAGCGATAGTCCGCAAAGCAGCCCCGAAGACTGAGCCAAAGATGTGGCGTCTTGTCCACACCGAGCCGAGATGGCGCCCAACGCCGCCCGCACAGCGTCGAGCATGTCGACCTCCGCACGTGCTCGCGGTGGGTCTGGTCGATGTTGGTTTGGCAGCCCCGACCCTCCAGCGCCTGCGCCCGGAACCAGTCGATCACGTCGGCGTCGATTCTCAGCGTGATCTGTTGCTTGACCAGCCGCTGCAATTTGCCCCACCTGGCCTTCCACGATTCATCCAGGCAACACGACGGCCAGGCCCAGATCGCACTACATTCAGAACAACAGTGTCGACGGCAAGAAAGCGGTTCCCATGAGTGCCTCGACCCACCGCTCCAGATCCGAACGGATCCGAACAAACCCGAACAAGGAAACCTGAACGAATCTCAAGGAATCTGGGGCCTCGGATCTCACGATCCCCAGCAAAACACAGGAAATCGGCGTTTTTTCTCGTAACTCGCGCCGAAAAAACTCACCCGAGGTCTGAAACCCCAGAATTCGTCAGCCCTCTACCAGGCTCGGCGACCGTTGAGCCCTCGTGTATCCTGACCGCTGAGGGTGAATGGAGTTGGGATGGTTTCTCCGACGATTGACACTGGGGGGGCTCCGATCCCTCTTCTGGATCCGGTGACGGACGTTGAGGACGAGCTTCGGTCTCAGCTGCTGGTCTCGACGGTGGACAAGGTGTTTGGCTGGGCCCGGCGGTCTTCTCTGTGGCCGGCGATGTTTGGCCTGGCTTGCTGCGCGTTCGAGATGATTGCGACGGCGAATGCTCGATACGACCTGGCCCGCTTTGGGGCCGAGGTGTTTCGCGCGTCGCCGAGGCAGGCGGACCTGATGATCGTGGCCGGCACGGTGACCTGGAAGATGGCGCCGCCGGTTCGGCGGATCTACCTGCAGATGGCCGAGCCGAAGTGGGTGATCTCGATGGGCTCCTGCTCGAACATCGGCGGGCCGTTCGCGCATGGCTACTCAACCTTGCCGGGCGTGAACAACGTTGTCCCGGTCGACGTCTACGTGCCCGGTTGTCCGCCGCGGCCGGAGTCGCTGCTGGCCGGTCTGATGCTGCTGCAGCAGGTGATCGACGAGGAGCACGCGAACGGCCATCGCAAGCGCCGACCGGAACCGACGGGCGACTTCTCGCGGATGCTGCCCGAAGGCGACCCGATCCGGCAGGAGCTGGAATCGCTGTTCCCGCCGTACCTCAGCGCGGACGGTCAGCCACGCGACAAGTGGACGGGCGCGCTGCCGCACGATCAGAACTTCTTCACGAGCCGCTAGATTGACCCGAACGAACAGGCGCTAGAGGGACAGGCACATGGTCTTCGGCAAGGGCATCGCCAAGGGACTGATGACCGTGGTCAAGCACGTGCGCAAGGAACCCGTGACGGTGCAGTTCCCGGAGGAGGAGCGCGACATCCCGCCGCGGGCGCGGACGAACCTGGTCTGGTTCGTGGAGCGTTGCACGGGCTGCTCGACCTGCGCGCAGGCATGCCCCGACGGCTGCATCCTGGTCGACACGGAGCCGCGCGAAGACGGCTCGTTCCTGGTCAACCGCTACGAGATTGATTTCCGGCTGTGCATGTACTGCGGCCTGTGCGCCGAGGCGTGTCCGTATGAAGCGATCCAGGTGGGCGGTTCGTACACCAATGTGGTGACGAATCCGAATCGGCTGTACAAGGACAAGGGCGACCTGATCGAGCTGGCCAACGAGTACCTCGAGCAGCACGACTGGGTCTATCCGAACGGTCAGCAGGCGGTCCAGCAGACGGTGCACCCGGAAGAGCGTCGGCAGCACCACTAGCCGACAGGTCCAGACTCAGGCCCGGTTCCGCCATTGAATCGGAGACCCATTCCGAGCCCTGGGGCTAGCACTTCAACTGCGCGAGGCGGAGTTCGACCTCCAGGTCAAGTTGCTCAACGACCAGCACGTTGGCCGGCTCCTGCTCGGTCGCCGGTTCTGATTCCTCGGGATCAGCGTGGCAACCATCGACGGCGACTCCGACGTGGTACTCACCCGGTGCGAGGTAGGCGCGGAAGCTGCCATCCGGCCAGGCGGCAGCGCGGGCTGCAATCTCTCCGGTCGAGGTCTGCCACAGATGAACCTCATAGTCCTGGATCGCTTTGCCGTCTGCATCGACGGTCGATCCGCTGACGAGCTGTCGCAGCGTCGCGCCCTGGATCCTCGAGTCGGCTCGCTGGCAGGTAGCGTTGAGTTCGAAGTCGCCCAGGGTCTCATCGACCAACCTGGCGAGGTCGGGCGCATATTGGATCAGGTCGAGCCGGTTGTTCTTGTGCGGGTAGAAGGGACCGACCAGCCCGAACCAGGATTGAACGCCCGTCGCCCAGTATTCGGCCGTGTTTCGTCCCGCGTGGGTTCCATCCCAGGGACCCGACTCGGCGCCTGATCGGTAGGCCGAGGCCAGGGACTGGCTGAATCCACCGCTGCTGATGCCGCTCCGGATTGCGAAGTCGATCGCGTGGGCGAACTCATGCACCGCCACGTCGTGGCCCAGGTAGGGGTCGTCGTGGTCGCAGAGCAGGTTCTCTTCGGGAATCAGCGTCGGGGTTAATCGGTTCGGCCCCAGTCCGCGCGGGCCCTCGTCACCGAAGGCCTCCAGTTCGATTCGATCCCGGTACTGCCGATACGGGGTCAGGTCGAAGGTGTCTTCTGAGCGGCCGACGACCACGATGTGGACTCGGTGGCGAATCAGGGTTTCGCGGATGTCGGGCCGGTTGATTAGCATCTCATCGAAGATTGCGGCTGCGCGGAACAGGGCTTCGTCGGCGACGTTCTCGGTTGAAATGACGGCGATGCCGTCGGCGTCGAGATACTTGTCGAACGAGGCGTACCAGCGGACGTGATCGGGCGGTGGTCCGAGCGGGTAGAGGGCGCGGTCGCCGCTGGGCTGCAGCCAACGTGTTTCCGCCGTCGCGAAGATCCACAGGCCGTCACCGCGGCGCAATCGATGTTGAGGCTCGGCGCTCAAACTGGAGCCGGCCTGATAGAGGTCGAGTTCGCCGCTCACGGCACTCGAATAGCGGGCGTGGGTGAAGGACTCGCCGATTGAGCGGATCGCCAGATCGATCGGTGTACCGCTCGGTCCCGTCCACGCGACGAGGTTTGGGCCGGGCTTCAGCGCCACCCACTCGCCATCGGCGACGGTGGGTTGATGCCACTCGACCGGGTCGTCGCCAGCGATGCGCACGACCAGGCCCATGCCCGGCCTGATGGTCTGAAGCGAGGACTGAACATTGCGAGCGGAAACGTGATATCGGCTCGACTCAGCGTCCCAGGTGTAGATCAGCTCCGCCTGCGGAATCTGGTCGAACACGTCCTGAGCGGAGACCGCGTACCCGACCCAGCCAATCAGGTTGTCTCCGGGGTGCAAGACTCGCAGGTTGGGAGAGGTCTGCTCGCCCGCCGCCAGCGCCTGGGTTAGCCACAAGGCGAGCGACAGGACGCAGACCACGGCGGTCAGGCGCGAGGCTGCGCGGCGCCGACCGTTCTGCCAAACTGCGCTCCTGGTGTATCGCATGGTCCTCGGGGTCTGTTTGCGTTGTCGATGCCTCTTCGAAATTCTAAGCGGCTGATAGACTGAGCGACGGTTCTGCGTGCCTTGAGCGGGGAGGCCTTATGGCGACGATCACGATCAATGGACGGGCGGTTGAGGCTGAGGTTGGCGCTCCGCTGGTCGAGGTGATCAAGAACGCCGGCTTCGCGATCTCGAACCTTTGCTACGTCGACGGCCTGGCTCCGTACGCCGGTTGCCGCACCTGCGCGGTGGAGGTCGAAGGGATGCGCGGGCTGCCCCTGTCCTGCACAACGACCGTGATGGACGGCATGGTCGTGCGGACGGACACGCCCGAGGTGACCGAGATGCGCCAGGAAGTCCTGGCGGTGATCCTGGCCAACCACTCGGACCGTTGCCTCACCTGTCACCGGGTCGAGCATTGCCGCACGGGCGAGATTTGCCTGCGCGACAACGAGGTGACGCATCGCTGCGTGACCTGCTCCAAGAACTACCGCTGCGAACTTCAGACGACCTGCGATGCCGCGGACGTCGGACGCGCCAACGTTGAGCCGTACATCGACGAGGCCCGCACCTACTACCGCTTCCAGCAACCGGAACCAGACCGAGCAAACCCGTTCTTCGAGTTCGACCCGCAGATGTGCATCATCTGCACGCGGTGCGTCCGAGCCTGCGACGATTTGCGACACACGACGGCGATCACGCTGGCGGGTCGCGGCTTCTCGACGCGGATCGCGTTCGGCGCCGGCGGACAGATTGACGAATCGAACTGCGATTTCTGCGGTGCGTGCATCGATGTCTGTCCGACGGCGACGCTGATGGAAGCGCCGAACAAGTGGGTCGCTCGCCCGGACAAGTGGGTGACGACGACCTGCACCGAGTGCTCGATGGGCTGCACCATCCAGATGGGGGTTCGGGACGGCCGCGGGATCCAGGTGCGGCCGGGCAACGGCAACGACGTCTCGCGCTCGCAGATCTGCGTGCGTGGACGCTTCGGGTACGACCAGACCCGAGACAAGGATCGGTTGCGCGCCGCGTCGATCGGCCGCGGCGAGGACGCGTTCGAGCAGGACGGCGACGCGGTGGTTGAGCACGCGGCGGCCGCGATATCAGCGATCCTGGCAGAGCACGGACCGGCCGCTGTGGGCGTCCTCGGCTCGGGTCAGATGACGCTCGAGGAGCTGTACGCGCTGAAGACGCTGGCGACTCGGCTTGGGGTGACGAATCTCGACTCGTCGCTGGGGCCGGTGACGGCGGCGATCGGCGACGCATTGAACGACGCCTTCGGCTCGGAGCATCTGCCGTCGCGGCTCACAACAGTGGAGTCGGCCGACCTGATCATTGCGATCGGCGACGACATGTCTGCCTCCAACAATGTGCTGGGCGTGCGGATCAAGGACGCCGTGGCGAACAGTGGCGCGTCATTGATCAGCATCTCGTCGCGGCGCAACCCGCTGGCCGAGTACGCAGTGGACGACGATCATGTACTTCATCCGGCTGACGGCGATCTCGCCGGCGTCGCTCAGGCGCTGGCGACCGGCGTGGTCAAGGATCTCGACGTTCGGACGGCGCTGACCGAGATTGAGGGGCTGTCGGATGTGAGCGGCTCGGTTGAGGGCGTTGACGCTGCGTCCGCAACGTTGTTGCGCCGACGCGGCGGTTCGGTCGCCATCGTGGTGGCGCCGTCGCGCACGAACGCCGCCCAGGCGGGCGCCCAGGTTCGGGCGGCCGCCAACCTGGCGATTGCGCTGGCCGGTCCGGCCGACGCTCCGGCGTCGCTGCATGTACTTCCGCCCGAGTCCAACTCGGTTGGACTGCGGGACCTCGGAATCGCCCCCGGCGACGGCGGGCTGGACGTCTCCGCGATGTTGCAGGCGGCGCGCGAAGGCGGCCTCAAGGCGCTCATCGTCGCTCGTGACAACCCGGTGCTGCTGCACGCGGATCGGGCGGGCACGATCGCCGCGCTGGAGAACCTGGACGCACTGGTCGTGATCGACGAGGTTGCGACGGAGACGGCGGAGCGCGCGACGCACGTGTTGCCCGACGTCTCGGCGTTCGGCAAGGACGGCCACATCACGAATGCCGACCGACAGATCCTTCGTCTGCGCACCGCGACGGTCGAGCAGCGCAACGCACGGACGCTCGGCGACTGGCTGCATGCGCTGGCCGGGGGACTTCCGGCGGTCGAGACGCCGACGACGAACGAAGATGGCGAACCGGGCGAGCCGGTTCCGGCGCCGAGCCAGCCCCGGGACGTTCGGGCAGCTCGAACGGCATTGGCTGCATCCGACAGCCGTTATGCGTCACTGGCGGAGCCCGGCGCGACGCAGACACGCATGCCGATCAACGGCGCGGCGACGCAGCGCTTCCTGGCAGTTCCTTCGACCGGCGCGACGAACGGCGACGATTCGCTGACGCTGCTCTCGGGGCGCGACCTCTACACCGATCGCCTAAGCGCGGCTCGGGGCGATGTCAACGCTGATCTGTTGCATCGCGCGGAGGGCGTTCAGATCAATCCGGCCGACGCTGCCGCGCGCGGGATCGAAGACGGCTCGGCGGTGAGCCTGTCGGCGAACGGAGCGCAGATCATCCTGGCGGCGGAGATCACCGAGGAGATTCCCGCAGGCGCGGTCTGGACTTCCAGCCTGGCGCAGCGCGGCGCGGTGCAGTCCGTTCAGACCGCCAACGCCGAACGCCTGACGTCAGTTGGCGTTGCGCCGGCGGAGTAAGCGACGGCCGCTCACCGGCAGTAGGCGACGGCCCTCTGACGGCCTCGGTTGCACCACCCTCTCGCAAATCGATCTACCCTAGTCTCATCGTCGCGTGACCGCCGTAGAGAGGTTCAGAGCCCGAGTTCGATCAGCCAGTAGACATCGTTCGCATATCCCATTCCCGAATCGATTCCGTCATGACGTTGCAACATCCCGATCCTCCCGTCGCTCCACCTCGCGGACACCACGTGTTCATCGACGGACCGTCGATCGACGGCACGCTGGGCCGCGTCATTGGTCAGCCGCCGGGACCTGACACACGACCTGACTGGCGCAGGCTTGAATCCTTCGTCAAACAGAACTGCGGTCCGGCTCCGTACACGGCCACATTCGTGTTCTGGGCTCCGGGACAACAGGGGTTCATGCACTTCCTGCAATCCTCGGGATTCATGATCGCGCTGGGCGATCGCTTCGTCCCCGGCCAAAGCTGCGCCGATCTGATCCGCGAGCGCGTCGCCCGGCTGAACGACGCCGCGCTGGCCGACCAGGAGTGGCAGATCATCGTCGGCACGCACAATGAGGATCTGATCGCCGACCTGCCTCGACTCGCCGATCAGGCGGACCGGGTCAGCGTGTTCGGTTTCACCGAGTTCATGCCTGATGCGCCGGAACTTGAGGACCAGATCGACTTCTACGACATTGAGGACGACGCCCAACTGTTTCGCTCACCCCTGCCGCGGGTCGAGTTTGAAGACGATGCCGAAGCCCTCTTTGAGGCTGACACATCCGCGCCATTTCAGCCGCCGCTGGTCGAGCCGCAAGCGCTGGAGCAGCCGGTCGCCCCGCCGACCTTCCAACGGCTGGAGAGCGACGGCGTTCGCGACTTCTACCTGATCGTCGACGGCCGGAGCATCGAGAAGGAACTCGGGGAGATCCTCGGCGAGAAGCCGAATCCGGGCACGCGTCCCGACTGGGGCACGGTGCTCGACTTCGCGCGCAGCCGCTCGCAGTCCGTCGACGGCGATGTCAGGGCGCTGTTTGCGCACATCGCCCCCGGACATGCGGGATTTCGGCGTGCCCTGAAGGATCTGGGGTACACGTCCAGTCCGGTACGGCCGGATGACTCTCAGCCGATGCGACCCGTTGTGGAAGAGTTCATCTGTGGACTCCTGGGAGCGAAGACGTTGAGCGGGGAGATTGGCGAGGCGCCCGACATCATGGTGCTGGGCCACGGCCCGGCCATGTTCGAGGCCCTGAGCAGCATTCCGGACCACGGCCAACGGCTCTGCGCGTTGGGGTTTCCGGAGCGTATGCCACCACTGGAGTTCTATCCGCGGATCGAGCAGCTCGATATCGAACGCGACGCACAGGCGTTCGGCGCGGAGTTGCCGCGTGAGTTCGGCGTCGACGTGGACGACTTCGATCCGGACGAGGAGCTCGCCCGGCTGTTCTGAGGACGTTGTGAGCGGCCGGCTGCCGTTCGAGTCGGGAACGGTCTGGGCCTGGTGCGCTACAGGTCGAAGGGCAGAGCGCTGCCGATGGCGAAGGTGATCCCGGCAAACACGACGCCGACGAAGACCGATCGAGCGGCGGAGTAGAGCGGGTTGCGGCTGGTGACGAGCGAGGTGAACAGGCCAGCGATGGCGAGCGTCACGACACTGGCCACGACGCCGGCAACAAGCGCCCAGTAGTTGACCGTCCAGTCGGCCGCATGCCAAAGCAGGAACGGCGCGAGCGGAATCAAGGCGCCGAATGAGAACGACAGGAACGAGCTTGCGGCGGCCTTCCAGGGATTGGCGAGGCCTTCCGGATCAAGGCCGAGCTCTTCGCGGACCATCGTGTCGATCAGGGCGTCGGGCTGTTGCGAGAGTTCAGCGGCGACCTGTTCGGCCAGTTCCTGAGAGAGTCCCTTGGCTCGATAGATGCTGATCAGTTCGCGCCGCTCTTCGGCCGGATCGAGCAGCACTTCGTCGCGTTCCATGGCGATCTGGCGCTGCAGAACCTCGGACTGGCTGCGGACGGAGATGTACTCGCCGCCGGCCATCGAGAAGGCGCCGGCCAGCCAGCCGCCGATACCGGCGACCAGCACGGCTTCGGAGCCGATGGCGACGCCGGCGACGCCGGCGATCAGGGCGAGATTGGAGACGATTCCGTCATTGAGACCGAAGAGCGCAGCGCGGAAGGTCGACGCGCCCTGGGCGCCGACGCCCGCATGACCCTCCCCGATCGCTCCCTCGGCGCCGAACTGCGGCGCCAGCTCGGCGAGGGTGGCTCGGTGCTCCCGTTCCTCCTCCGCCAGACCACCTGAGTCGGGATCGGCGACGTAGCGTTGGATGTCGGTGAGCTCCTCACGGCGTAGCTGAGAGATGATGTAGCCGAGACCGAAAAGTCGAGCCTCGAAATCCATCAAGCGCACGCGCAACGACGGGTGATGCGCTTCGACGTAGGCGTTCGGCTCTTCGTCTCCGAGCAGCGAGATCCAGTGGGCCGCGTGCTGGCGCTCCGAATCGGCCATGCTGCGCAAGACCGTGGCCGGCTGCGGGTCGCTCATACCGGCCAGCCGGTCGTACAGCCAGGCTGCGTCGAGCTCGTCGCCGATCATCTCGCGGAGGCGCTCGATGCGTTCATCCGTGAGCGGCACGTGGGTCCGGGGCTGATCCATTGTCGCCATGCGGCCAGTGTATCCCGCTACACCGGGCATTCCCGTGGATGCGCGATGATCAGCACGTAGCAGCAGGAACGACACAGACCTACTTCGGAGCCGGCGTCATGCTCAAGCTGGGATTGCCCAAGGGTTCGCTCGAAGCATCTACATTCGACCTCTTTCGGCGCGCCGGGTTTCATGTGTCGGTCAATTCGCGCTCGTACTTCCCCGAGATCGATGATGAGAGCATCAGTTGCACGATGTTCCGCGCGCAGGAGATGGCGCGATACGTCGAGGACGGCGTGGTGGACGTGGGAATTACGGGGCACGACTGGGTGGTCGAGACGGGAGCGGACGTCGTCGAGGTCGCGGAGATGACCTACAGCAAGGCCACCAGCCGGCCGGCGCGCTGGGTGCTCGCGGTCCCGGCCGAATCACAGGTTCAGGAGATCGCGCAGCTCGAAGGCGGTGTGATTGCGACGGAGCTGGTTCGCACGACGCGACAGTACTTCGCCGAGCGCGATATCGATGTACGGGTCGAGTTCAGCTGGGGCGCGACGGAGGTCAAGGCGCGGATCATCGACGCGATCGTTGACGTGACGGAGACCGGGTCGTCGCTGCGAGCCAACAACCTGCGCGTGATTGCGGAGGTGCTCGAGAGCACGGCTCGATTGATCGCGAACAAGGACGCCTGGGCCGATCCGCAGCGGCGGGAGAAGATCGAAGCGATCAACACGCTCCTGCAGGGCGCAATCACGGCAACGACGAAGGTCGGGCTCAAGCTCAACACGCCTCGGGAGCGGCTGGAGGACGTGCTCGCCATCATTGGCAAGTTCGGCGAGCACGCCCCCACGATCAGTCCGCTGATCGACAGCTCATGGGTTGCGCTGGAGATTATTCTCGATGAGCGCCAGGAGCGAGAGATGATCCCCGAACTGCGCCGTGCCGGCGCCAGCGGCTTGGTCAGCTACCCGCTGAACAAGGTCATCTCGTAAGCCCGGAGCTCGCTCGAGTTCGGCACTGCCCAGCCAGGCGTTGACCGGAGCATCCTCCGGGACGACCCACCGAGAGGTCGTGTCCATGTCGGCGCCGTCCGGCACGTAGGTGGCCTGGACGAGGCCGTTGCCCAGGCGTCGGGCGTAGATCCTGCCGAGCTCATCGCCCTCGTGCATGATCGGTCCGGTGCGCAGCCACTGGTCGGCGGGAGCGCCGACTGGCAGGGTTCGCTGGCGTGGCAGCGATCGGTCGCCGCTGGAGAGATCGGCTGCGAACTCGACCCGTCCGTCAGGCAGCACGCGGGCCAGCAATCGGTTGACGGTCACGACGGGCGGAGCCGGAGGTTGTACGTCGACTTCCGGCTCGGGAATGACCGGGTTCGAGTCCAGATCGAGACCGGTGAGCAACAGATCGTGATCGTCGCTCGCGGTCGAGGCGCCGCAGTATGCGCGATCCAGCATGTAGCCGTAGATCGGCGACTCCAGCCGCAGCGCACCGTCGGAGAAGGAAAGCGCGCCAGCGTCGACACGACAGTCGATGCCGGCTGCGAAGGCGTCGAGCATCGCCGCGACCGCAGGGTCGTCCCAACCGTCCTCGGCATCCCGCTTTGCCAACACGAGGACGGCGGCTTCGACCAGCGGCGCATCAACATGTTGGGCAAACGCCAGCTGGGCCTGCACGTCCAGCGCCTCTTCCGCTGAGATCACTCGGTCGGGGTCCAGCAATGTCGCCCAGTCCCGGCCGAACTGCTCGATCCGGCGCGCCGCCGCCTCGCCGGCCAGAACGACGATCTCCTCCGCCGCGTCCGCGCTCTGGAAGTGCTGTGGGTCGAATCGGGCGTTCACGAGCGTTTCGCGATGCGCCGCGTCGAGTGTCGCGAGCAACGCCTCGAGCGTTGGGGCCGACGCGTTGGCAACCTCGGACAACGGCAGCCCCCCTCGTCCAACGATGGAGAAGAGGGATTCTGCCTGCGCGTTGAGAGAATCGAGGGTCGAACTGAAGTCGCCCAGTACCTGGGTCCGCACGCCCGCGGCATAGGTTGCGAGTGCTGTGATTTCAGGATCCAGGCCGTCTTCCTCGTCGGATTCCGAGTCGTCCGAGGTCGCTTCAGTCTGGTCGGCCGTGTCCGTCGCCTCTTGTTCGACCTCATCGACCGGGGTGACCGTCGTTTCGACCTCGCCATCATCGGCGGCGATCGCGGAGACCTGATACTCGACGCCGTCAACGTTCACGTTCACCGGGTCAAACTCGAAACCGGCAAGCACCATGATCGGCCGCGCCAACGTGTGGAATGCGAGCGTGTCGAAGTCATCGTTGATGACCGCGACCATGAGCATCACATCGGTAGGGCCCGTACGCCACCTGAACAATCCCTCAAACGGATGCAGCTGAGAGAGCTGTTGGCTTTCGAACGCCTGAACGGTCTCGTCGGAGTGGTAGGAGGCACCCACGGGCAAGAGCTCTGTGTCTCCGTCGAGGACGTCAATCCACGGGGTTCGCCAGTCCTCGATGTACGGCCAGCGGACTTGCACTCGCAGTCTGGCGTCGGGATCAAGCGCAGAAAGTGGCTCGTCTCCCAGGTTGCCCACCCGGTAGTTGATAGCGAACGGCAATCCGCGGACGACGCGGCCGGGCGCATCGATCGCCTCCAGCTTGACCAATGGTCCGTCTTCGGCTGTTGCGATGGTGAGTTCGAACTCGGCGGCAATCAGCGCCTTGAGGTCGCGATCACCCCAGTTGGTCGCCTCGATCATGTACGTGCCGGCGCCGAGCACTCGTTCGATTCTCGAATTCAGACCAACGCCGCCGTCGTCGTCGGACTCGAGCAGCGTCCCACTTTGGTCGAGGAGGTATACATATGAGTCGGCGAGATCCGAAGTGAGATCGATCTGAATGCGGCGGGTCTCGGTCAGCTCGAAGCGGTAACGCTGCCCAGCGCGATCCGGCCGGTAGTCGGATTCACATCCGTAGTGCGACCATTGACCAGCGGCGCTCAGCGTGTCGACGAGTACGCCCAAATCGACGACGTCGAGGCAGCCTTCGACGATGCGAACGCTGAGAACGAAGGAACCGCCCTCACGGCCGGACCAGCCCAGGGCACTGACCTCGATCTGGTATGTGCCGGCGGCGAGCTCGCGCTCGATGCGCGCGTCGTTGCCGCCGCCTGTGTCGTCATCGGCCTCAATCAAGCGGCCATCCTCGGCGAGGAGGTAGAGCAGGGCGTCCCGCTCCGGCGAACTCAGGTCGATCCTGACTTCGGCATCTTCGGCGAGGGCAAAGCTGAACAACTGGCCGGGCCGGTTGGCGAGGAACTGCGATTGGTCGCATTGGTCGGTCGACCACGCGCCACTGCCCGTCAGCACGTCCGTCAACTCGCCCAGTGCGGTCGGTGCGGGACAGTCGAGTGATTCTTCCTGCGCGCGAGCCGACCCCCAGCCAGCGAACACCGCATAGAGCAACAGCAATGCCAACGCAGCCACGAGTGTTCGCATCGGAGGATCCAATCGCTATGCCTTATGTCCGCAACACATGCTATCCCCACCTCGGGGTCAGGAGGATCCGGCGGGGAGGATCGAAATCGACGCCGCGGGCTCTTGCGCCTATTGATCGTCCTCGGCAGGAGCAGCGGGTTCCTCTGCGGGAGGTTCGGGATCCTCAGGCGGAGGTAACGGACGGAAGCGCTCGGGCACGTCGTGACGGGGGTCGTCGTGGAAATCGCTCCAGCAATCGACATGGCCTTCGCTGGTGATCGCGCAGGCGGCTTGATCGCCGAAGAGGCGGACGTAGGAGCGGGCAGCGGTGGTGTCCTCGTCGGGGCCGCCTTCGAAGAGGATGGTGAAGGGGATGGCCCAATACTGGAATCGGATGAGGTCGGGAGGGCAGAAGTCAATCTCGGGGGCGATCAGGTCCAGGCATTGGTGGAAGATCTGGCGGCACTGGATGGAACCGTCGTCGAGGATTGCGCAGCCCTGCGATCCGAGCACGTGGACGTTGCGAAACAACTGTGTGAATGGCTGGGGAGCACCGGGAGCGGTGCGAGCCTGGGCAGTTCGGCAGCGCACGTCACCGGCAGCGGTGACTCCGCAGAGGCCGTTGCCGCTGGCGGAGATGGAGACGAACGGGCCGGCATCGGAGACGAACCGATCGATGGTCAAGTCGCCCCAGCAGGTCGTGCTGCCGTCAGTATCGAGGGCGCAGAACTCCCGGCCGGTGGTGATCAGCTGGACGAAGTTGTCGCCGTCCGGGGCGGCTCTGGGCGGCTGGAGCAGCCCCCAGCAGTCGATTTCGCCCTGAGCCGTGAGCGCGCAGGCGTAGTGTCGCCAGGGATGTACGACGATCTGGACGAGGTCCGTGCGGTCCGGGGGGATGAGTTGGGCCAGACCGACGAAGTCGAGGTCGGCTTCGGGGTCGCGGGCCAGAAGTCCGTCAATCTTGGCTTGAACGGATGCGTAGGTGACGCCCCAGCAGACGGCGGCTCCGTCCGTGGAGATGGCGCAGGCGTCATTCGGTCCGATGCTGACGTCGGTAAACGAGCCCTCGGGAACATCCTGGACAAGAGGGATGTCAAAGCCCCAACAGTCGATCTCGCCGGTGTCGAGGAGAGCGCAGGCGGCAGTCGGGCTGATGTCGATCTGGACGGGGGTCTCGGCTCGGGCGGGGGCGACGAGGAGCAAGACGAGAAGCACAAGGGCGGCGAGCGGTACCAGAACGCGGATGACGGAACGGAGCGGCGGCATGAGAAGCATCTTCGCGGTGGTTGCGAGCAAGATAGAGGAGCGCGAATGGGTTGGTGTGGGCCCCAGGAGCGTCAGCACGCGTCGGCTACGATCGCGGCACGATACAGCGTGATTGGATTACGAGATGGCACTCCGAACTGCTGCCGAATACGTTGAGTCACTGCGCGACGGACGAGAGATCTGGTACCGCGGGGAGCGCGTCGACGATGTAACGACACACCCGACGATCAGCAAGGCGGTCAAACACGCCTGCATCGACTACGAGATGGCCGAGTCGGACGAGTATCGCGACCTGGCCACGTACCGGGAGGATGGCGAGAGCTATTCGGCCTACTACCGCATCCCGCGCAGCACTGAAGATCTGCTCAATCGGTCGAAGCTGATCGAGGCAGCGACGGCCGAGGGCGACACGCTGGTGGTGCTGATCAAGGAGATCGGCACGGACGCACTGTTTGCCCTGCTGGCGGTGACCTCCGAGTTCGAGGACCCCGTCTACTTCGAGCGGGCCAGGGCGTTCTACGACTACTGCCGCTCCAACGATCTCTCGCTGGCTGTGGCGCAGACAGACATGAAGGGCGATCGAGTCCGCCGGCCGTCGCAACAATCTGATCCGGACATGTACCTGCGCGTGGTCGAGCGGCGGCCGGATGGGATCGTGGTGCGTGGGGCCAAGGCACACACGTCAGTGGTAACCAACACCAATGAGGTGATCGTGCTCCCGACTCGAGCGATGGGGCCAGACGAAGAGGACTGGGCAATCGCCTTCGCGCTGCCGGTCGACACGCCGAATCTGCGCTTCATTGCCTCACCGTTCGGCGACGGGGCTCAGCATGAGGGCGAGCGTCCGATATCGGCCGTGCGCAAAATGATGGAAACGATCACGATCTTCGACGATGTCTTCGTGCCCAACGATCGAATCTTCCTCAACGGCGACACGGAGGCGGCGGGCAATCTGGCGCTGACCTTCGTCGAATACCACCGCTTCACCGCCGTCTCATACAAGCTGCCGTTGATCGACGCGCTCGGCGGCTGCGCGGCGCTGGCAGCGGATTACAACGGGATTATCGGCGTATCGCACGTGCGCGAGAAGTTTGTCGACCTGATCTCGTATGCCGAGACGACTCGCGCGTTGATCGAGAAGTCGGCCGAGCGTTGTATCGCCAAGCCCAACGGTCAGGTGGCGCCCGATCCGATGACGGTCAACCTGGCCAAGTCGCATTTCGCGCATGGCTACCACGAAGCCGTGCAGCATGTTCAGGAGATCGCGGGCGGGATCCTGGTGACGGGTCCGGGGGACGAGGACTGGGAGACGGAAGAACTGCGCCCGTTTCTGCAGAAGTATCTGGCGGGACGCGACGGCGTAGACGGCGAGCAACGGATGAAGCTGCTCAACTTCATTCGCGATCTGACGTCGTCCGACTACGGGGCCTACCAGGAAGTGCTGGCGATCCACGCCGAGGGTTCGCTGCAGGCGGAGCGGCTGCAGGTCTTCCGCGCGTTCAACGAAAACGGCAACGCGCGTCGGGTGATGCGCCTCGCCGGTAGAATGGCTGGCGTCAGGTAGCGCCTCGAGAGGCGACTCGACAGGCGACTCGGAGATCAGGAGCATGCCGGAACTGCCGCTCTTTCCGCTGCAGATTGTCGTGTTTCCCGGCGAGTCCGTGCCGCTGCACATCTTCGAACCCCGCTATCGGCAACTGGTCAAAGACACGCTCGATACGGGTGATCCGTTTGGCATCGTCCTCACCCGCCGCACACGTCAACAGGCCAGCGTCGAGGAGCGCGAGCCGACGCACGAGGTCGGCTGCACCGTGCGCATGGAGTCGAACGAGGCGTTTCCCGACGGGCGATTCAACATCGGCTGCGTCGGCGAGCGCCGGTTCCGGATTCTCGAGAAATTGGGCGAGCGCCCGTATTGGGTGGCCAATGTCGAGTATCTCGACGATCCGGCGGACGCAGAGTCGGCCGAGGCCTACATCGCCTACGACACGTCCGCCTCGCTCTACCGTGACCACCTTGGGTTCGCGTTGGCGCTGCAGAACTCGTGGCAGCGAACGTATCGCCTGCCCAGGCGGCCCAACCCGCTGGTCAATCACATCGCCTCGAGCATCGAAGCGCCCGCTTCGGTGAAGCAGGAGATCCTGAAGTCGGAATCGACGGTAGAGCAGCTCAATCTGCTGAGCAGGATCCTGAGGGCTTCAAATCGTCAGCTGATGGACCGGGTGAGCCTGCATCACAAGCAGCGCTACGAGGGCCTCGGGGTTGGGAACTGACTGAGTGGATCGGTCGGCGACTACTCAGTCAGCGGAGACAACAGGTCCAATAGCTCGGCGACTCTCTCGATGTCGGCAGCGATCACCTGCGCATCGAGGAATTCGTCTCGTTCGTAGAAGTATCCGTGGAGGTCGTTGGGACTACCGCGCAGGTCGCTCACTCGATCGTTGCCTGTTAGTTTCCAGACGTTGTTCAGAACGACGCTGAAGTCGCGGTGCTTTTCGTACTCCCAACCATGATTAGCCGCCACTGCCTTGGTCATGTGCGCTGCTGCGCCCCAGCCCTTCTCACAGGCCTGATGCAAGTCCCCCCCCGACAGGTACCCACGCGAGCGCTCAAGGAACTGATGCGCCTGCCTCACATAGGTCTCCACTTCGGATCGATCCATCGTCGTCAAGGTGAATTCCCTTCGACCTGCCGATCAATGTTACCTACAGTGCGCTGGCGCCGTTCTGGCGAACGTGACGCGTCACCGTCAGGCGCAGCAATTCGGTTGGGCCCTCTGCGATCCTGAGTGACCGGCTCGTGCGATAGAGACGCTCGAGCGGATGTCCTCTGAGCAGGGACTGAGCTCCGTGCAGTTGGATCGCTCGATCGACCGTTCGGTGCAGGCACTCTGAGGCCAGCCACTTGGCAGCAGCGACTTGCGTGCCGGCGGTCGGCTCGTCGGCCTCGCGAGCCTCGGCGGCCTGGTAGAGCGCCGTCCTTGCCGAGAACGTATCCGCCACCATATCGGCGAAGATCGCCTGGACCTGTTGTTGCTCGGCGAGCGACTGACCGCTCCGGTGCGGCCCCTCGATGCGCTCGAGCGTTGTGCGATTCACCCAACGCGACCAGCCGATGCAGTCGGCGGCAACGCTGAGACGCATCCGATCGATGTTCTGCAGCGCGCGCGGGAGGCCGTCGCCGACGTTGCCCAGCAGCCTCGATGCCGGCACTTCGACCGACTCAAAGTTGAACGGTGAGTGCGTGCTGCCGTCGATGGAGGCGCCAAGTTCTCCTTCGCTCACCCCTTCGGCGTCGCGGTCGACGACCAGCAGGGCGGTTCCCTCCTCGGGCACATTGGCGACGACTACGAGCCAATCGGAGGTCGAGCCACCCGTCACAAAGCCCTTGGTTCCCGTGACCAGGAATCCGTCTGATCCGTCACCGACTGTTGCTCGCACCGCTTGCGTCGGCTGCCGCGTGCCGTCGGGCCGCAGCGCCTCGGTGAAGGCGAAGGCGGCTGTTCGCTCGCCACGGACGACGGGGCGGTACAGCTCATCCCGCTGCGCAGCATTGTCGGCAAGGCGCATGAGCCCAGGGCCCGAGCCAAGCACCCGAGACGCGAACGGATTGCCGCTCAGCGCCAGCGCCTCGTGGGCAGCCGTAATGATTCTGGGGCCCGCGCCGAGACCGCCGTCGGACACCGGCACGGCCAACCGATAGAAGCCGGCGGCATCCGATCTCCTGGCGATCTCGCGACGCAGTTCCTGCGATGGCGACTCGGGATCATCATCGGCGGTGATTGGGTCAATCTCGTCTTCGACGAAGGTGAGCAATCGCGACTGGAGATCCGCGAGGTCGTCGGACAGTTCAAAGTGCATCAGTGCGGCTCCGAGATCCGGGGGGCAGGGTCGTGGTCTTCTGTGGATACCGCTAATCGGCCATCTGCGCCAGTTCGAAGTCGCGCAGTTCGGGCGGTCGCGCCTGGGTCAATGCGACACCCAACAGGCAAGCGGAACCGAGCATCAGTCGTGCGTGGACCAGCTCGCTGTCCGATGCATCGGCCCGGGCGAGCAGGATCACTCCGGCCGCGGACTCCAGGACATCAAGCGTCGCCTCGTCGCTGAGCGAGTCGGTGAGCAACAGGACGTAGCCGTTGGGGCTCAGAACCCCGGTCGCGGCGCGCAGCATCAACTCCGATCGGCGCACGGGCGTCCATGTCTCACCGCCCAGCCAGGCGGGCGGGGCCGTGTACGCGAGCTCGAAGGCCGGTCGACGGCCGTCCAACCAGATGACCGCTCGACCCCTCGCAGCGAGTGTGCGAGCGGTCCGCACTAGCGTGGCGGTGACGCTGGACGCATCATCCAGCGGCACAAGCGCAATAACTCCGGACACATCGTTGATCGCGTTGGCGAGCAGGACCGCTTCGTCTTTGCTCCCGCGCTCCTCTGTCGCCCTCACGACCATGCCGGACGACGGTCCGGTTGGCGCGGCGGCCCCGTGCTCCGCTTCGGCGGATATCACGGCGAGGGGCCGGAAGCCAATCCGACCGAGCCGACCGAGAGCCGATGCGGGACCGCCAGATCTGCGGGCAGTGCCCCAGGCCAACGCGAGACCGCCGATCAGACCGATCGCCGAGGCCCAGGCTGCGGCCCATTCGGTTGCCGGCGCGACCTTCCTCGCGCCGGGCCGGACCAGTCCCAGTACATCGAGGCCAGCGTCTTCGCCGTAGCGGACATAGGCTTCGCTGACGGCTGCATGAGCGAGTGAAATCGCCAGCGCCTCGGCGTCGGCCTGGCGCGGGGCGCGCACCGTGACGCGGATCAACGTATCGGTCAGTTCGATTGCGACGCCGTCGAGTTCCGGCGGTCCGTGCTCGGTGGCCATCATGCCGGACGTGGCGGCATCCTGGACTGCCGGATCAAGCAACAGCGCCGCATACTCAGAAGCGCTCGGTCCTTCGCGCGCCCAGAGATGCACGTCGGCATCCCAGGCGGAGGCGACCGTCTGTGAGGCGAGGACCGCAATCGCCGCACCCAGCGCCGCCATAACGAGCGGCAACCACCAGGCGAACCCGTCCCGTAGTCCTCGTCTCGTGGACACAGTTCGATTGTATCTGCGCCAGTGGCGGCCACATCTGGCTCAACGGTCGCTTTACGTACGGTTTCAACGAGTCGTCGAGGCCCGCTCGGCGGTCGCTGGTTGCGCGCGATGCCGCGATGTCGGACGGGATTACGTTGAAGTGCGGCACCGCTGGCTCAAGTAATCTCGGGCCATGCGGCGCGGCTTCCACCTCCTGTGCCTCACAGTGGTCGTGACGGCGATCGGTGTCCTGCTTGCCCCGATGGCAGGCGCGGCCGAGGTCCGCGTACACGTCGATGTGCGAGTCGAACCGTCCGGACCGCACACCGAACAGCTCTTGACCGAGGCGGGATTGGAGATCGAGCTCGCGGTTCCGAAGCTCGGTCGGTGGCAAGGCTGGCTGGACGCGACTCGAATCGACGAACTGCTGGCGATCGATGGTGTGGTTGGCGTTCAGCGTCCGCTCTACGCGAGCTTCGCCGCGGGCAGCGCCCTGACCGAGGGCGATGAAGCGCTCAACGCCTCGTTGGCGCGCACACGATTCAACGTCGACGGATCCGGGATTCGGGTCGCGGTGATCTCGGATGGCATCAAGGGGCTCGAACAGGCGCAGCGGGCCGGAGAGGCTCCCAAACTGGTCGACGCGAGGGCATTCGGCGCCGGGGATCTCAACCGAGGTCAAGAAGGCACCGTGATGATTGAGATCGTCCACGATCTCGCACCCGGCGCTGAAATCTTCTTCGCGGCCGTCACGACCGATCTCGACCACATCGCCGCCGTCAACCACTACGCGCGATATGTCGACATCATCGTCGACGACGTCTCGTATGCCTTTCCCGCCGATCAGCGCAGCGACGTCTCAGTGAACACCACGCGGGCTCTGGAGCATCCCAACTGGCCGTTGCGACTCTACGTGACCGCCGCAGGCAACTGGGCTGAATCGCACTGGGCCGGCGCATGGCAGGCCGGTGTGAGCGCGGTCGAGCTCGGTCTGCCGCAGCCGGGGACGGTCCATGCCTTCAGCGGCGCGAGGGGGACGGAGCCTCTGTACGGGGCCGGCAACGGCTTCCGCATTGAGCCGGGTGATCACATCCGCCTCGCGCTGTTCTGGGATGACAGCTGGGGCGGATCCACAAACGACTACGACCTCTACCTCATGTCGGGCGTCGGCACGATCCTGGCCTCGAGCGAGACCCGCCAGGGCATCGGCATCCTCAATCACTATCCACGTGAACACCTGGAATACGTGCATGAAGGAGAAGCGATCTACGCCTATGTCGTCATTCAGAACCACAACGATGACGCGGGTCAGGTGCACTTCGACCTCTTCGCCTTCCATTTCGGCGGGGTTCAGCTTCGGCTGGATCACCGCATAGCCGAGGGCAGCATCCTCGCCCAATCCGACGCCGACGGCGCGCTCACGGTTGGCGCGGTCAACGTCGGCCAACAGATGGTGGCGCCTTACTCGAGCCGCGGCCCGACGGTCAACGGTGTCTTCAAGCCCGAAATCACCGCCGTTGACCGCGTGACAGTGTCCGACACGACGCACTTTGCACCGCGCTTCTCCGGCTCGTCGGCGGCGGCGCCTCACGTCGCCGGTGTGGCGGCGTTGTTGCTCGAGGCGCAACCGGCCCTGCTATCGCTTGACGGCGGCAATGCCATCCTTGAGCGTCGGCTGATTCGCGAGATTCTGATCGACACGGCAGTCGACATTGCGCCGGCGGGGCCCGACATGGCTTCGGGAGCGGGCCTGATCAATGCCGATGCAGCGCTGGACCTTGCAAGAGAGAGCGTGGCGATCGTCACGTTGGAAGCGGACAGCGGCCCCGGGACGCTCAGACAGGCGCTGTTGAGCGGGGCCGGAGTCATCGTTCTCCGCGCGGACCGATCGACACCGACGATCGTGCTGGAGTCGCCACTTCCTGCCGTTCCAGCACGCACAATCCTCGACGGCACTGGTTGGAGTATCGATGCGTCCGCTGTCGACGTAGGTCTTGAACTCGGCGATAGCGCTGAAGTCTGGGGTCTGACCGTGTACGGCGCGAACGAAGTTGCCATCCTGCTGAGCGGAGATGACACGCGAGTCGCGAAGGTCGAGACCCGTTACAACCAGGTCGGCATCCTGGTGGCCGGCTCCAACGCGCATATCGAAGCCGCCAGCATTGTCAATAGCGCCTCGCACGGCATCGTCGTGGGACCGGCGGCGTCCGCCTCCATCTCCGCCAGCATGATCGAGCGCAACCGCGCCTCCGGCGTGAGCATCGACCCAGCCGCCGGCGATGTGCTCATCGGGCCATTCGAGGTTCCGCCGTTGCTGGCGCCGGCCAGTGAGTCCTGGCCGCCGATCGGCCCGATCGATTCGGCCGCGATCGAGCCTCGGACGGGCCGCTCGCACCGCGTCGTGGGAACGGTCAGCATCGATGGCCTGCCCGCGCCGACCGGCACTTCCGTGGACATCTATCTGGATCGTCGGCTCGCGGCATCGGTCAGCGTTGACGATCTCGCCCGTTTCAGCGCGACGGTCATAGGCCCAGGCGCCGAGTTGCGGTTTGCGGTCAATAGTGTTGCGATCGCGGAGCGGCTCGACTTCGCCGCTGGCGCCGACTCGAGACTGACCTTGCGGGCAACAACGGCGTCGATGTTGGTCTCGGCGAACGGCGGCGGTGACCTCTCGGGTCGAGCCAACCTGATCCGTGACAACCAGGTGGGAATCGACATTCGTGCAACGCCGGCGGCGCAGACGGGCAGGCGGTTTGTTTGGGGCAATCGCATGCAAGGCAATCGCTCGAACATTTCCTCGACGCTGAGCGCGCCGGTCATCGAGGACTACCGCTGGAGCGCTGCCGGTCTCAACGTTTCGGGCACAGAGCCGCAGGCGACAATCGTTCATCTCTACGCCGGACCCCACAATGATCGGCGCTTCGCCGCTGCGGTTCCCGTCGTTGACGGGCGATTCCGCTTCGCGGACATCTCCGTCGATTCGCTGGCCTCGGAGTTCTCCATAATCGGACACAGCCAGTCGGGCCATGCCACGTCCGAGAGCGAGGTCCTCCGGCTGCCTGCGCAGGGCGAGATCGTCAGCATCACACCGGATCGGGGATACGTCGAAGGAGGCGAATCCGTCCGGATCTGTGGCTCTGGGCTGGCCACCGACGCCATGGCGCCGAGAGTCTGGTTCGGAAATCAGCAGGCTCGCGTCGCTTTCTGGTCCGAGCAATGCGTGACGGTGACGACCCCAGCCGCCGCCGCTGGTCCCACGGACGTCGCCCTGCTGCTGACCGGTCAGCGTCCGATCGTGGTCGAGAATGCCTTTGAGTACCGCGCGGAGCGGATCGTCCGACTGCGGCAGGGCTGGAACTTCGTCACATGGGGCGGGCCCACGACGCGCATAACCAATGCGCTCGCCCCGCTCGCCGGTGCGACGCTGCGCGTCTACTCGTGGGACGCAAACCAGCAGCAATGGCGGCTGTTCTCCACGAGTTTGCCTCCGAACCTCAATACGCTGCGGACGATTAGCCACGACCAGCCGCTCTGGATCTTCCTCGATTCACCCGATGTCGATTGGCATCAGCCGTCGCCCGACTAGGATCAGCGGGCCACTCGTTATCATCGAATCGAACCAGATTCCGCAATATTCCGCACCGCAGAGGAGCCGCACGTGGCCATCAACAAGTATGAAGATCCGCAAGCCGGTGTCGACCTCGGATCCGCAACCGTCGTCATCGACGAGACCGCATTGAGCGACTATTTCGAGGGTCTGGAGCTCGAGCAGCCCAGCGAACTCGATAGCGCTCCCTCGATGGTCGCCGCCAACGCCGACCTCTCGACCCGCATGCACTACGCCAACGACTTCGGCAATCTCTGGCTACGCCAGGAGTGGGATTTCCGAAAGCCGCTCAAGCCGGGCGGAAGCTACGAGGCCTCGGCCAAGTCGATCGACATCTACGAGCGACGCGACCGCAGCGTGATCTTGACCGAAACCGTGGTCAAGGACGATGTCGGCGACATTGCCGTGGCGATGCGCCACCACCAGTCGTTCGTGCTCTACCAGAGCGACGGCAATGTCACGCTGCGCGACCCGTCGAAGAAGGAGGGCGCGAGAAGCTATTCGTTGCCCGAGGGCGAGGCGTTCGGACCGCTAGTGCGGACCATTTCGCTTGAAATGTGCGGCTCCTTCTTCCATGGCGACCGCAACTACCACACCGACAAGGAAGCGTCCGAGGAACTCGGCTTCACCGATGTCGTCGTCGGCGGCAAGATGACGATGTCGCTGATCGGCGAGCTGCTGGACCAGCGCTTCGGCGACGCCTGGAAGTCGTCTGGCAAGCTGCTCGTCAAGTTCGCCAACATCGTCTGGCCGAACGAGACCGTCGCGGTCAAGGGCGTGCTGCAGGGCGTCAACGAGGACGATCCCGAGCGCCGCGACATCGCCTGCTGGGTCGAGAAGGACAACGGCGTGATCGCCGTGGTCGCCGAGGGCAGCCTCAAGCTCTAGTCAGTTCGCAGCGGGGAAGCTGCGATGCCTGCCGATGTCACCGTCTTCGTACCGATCGGCATGAGGCCGTTGACCGACGGTCAGCGCATCGTGTCGGCAACGGGAAGCACCATCGCGGAGGTGGTCGACGATCTCGAAGCGAACTACCCGGGCTTCCACGACTCGCTGGTCGAGGGCAATCGCCTGAAGCGCGGCTTGACCATCGCAGTCAACAGCGTCGAGCAGCCCCTGGGCCTATTGGCGAAGGTGCCCGAGGGGGCTGAGGTCCACATCCTCCCCGCCATGGCAGGCGGCTAAAGGACCGCGATCAGAATCGCGATTACGCCGGTGAAGACGGCTTGCGCGGCAATCACAGCCAAGAGGAAACGCAGCATCCTGCGCTCGGCTTCCGCATGAGCTTCCGCAAACCAGCGCTGAATCTCTTCCCGTGTCGGCAGATGGCCTAAGCCCTCCTGAAGTTCCTCGTCGAGGGTTACCGCCAACTCCAACGCAGGGCTTTCATTGGCCACCTCAGCCTTGACGAATGCGTCCCGCACCCGCCGCACGTTGATGATCGCCATGCCGTCTCCTTGTAGTCATTCTAGGCGAGCAACGGGACTGCATTGACCTGCTCGAAACCACCGAGACCCCAGAGCGCATATCCTGTCCACGACAGCCATTCAGATTCCGGAGGAGCCGCCGATGACCACCGAGACCAAGCCCGCGTACAACGTCGTCGGAAGCCGACCGCTTCGCCCCGACGGGGTCGACAAGGTCACGGGCCGCGCGCGTTACGGCGCCGACATCAATCTGCCCGACATGCTCTACGGCCGCCTGCTGCGCTCGCCGCATGCCCACGCTCGGATTGTCAGGATCGACACCTCCAGGGCCAAGGCGTTGGACGGCGTCAAATGTGTGATCACCCACGACGACCTGCCCGGTGCGACCGACGAGATCGTCGACCTGGGCGAGAGCGTATCGCCCTACAAGTGGGTGCTGCAGAACGTGCTCGCCTCGGACAAGGCGCTCTACCAGGGGCACGCGGTGGCGGCGGTTTGCGCCACCGACCCGCACATTGCCGAAGACGCGCTGGCCCTGATTGACGTCGAGTACGAGGTGCTGCCTCCCGTGCTCTCGGTGCACGACGCGATGGCCGACGGCGCGCCGATTCTCCACGACGGCATGAAGACCGTGGAGATGGTTGCCCGGTTCGTGCCGGGCGAGGGACGCGGCGAGCGCGAGACGAACATCGCCTCACAGTTGGAGTTCGAGCACGGCGATCCGGCGGCAGGGTTCGAAGAAGCAGACATCGTTCTTGAAGGCGAGTTTGAGACCGCAGCCGCGCACCAGGGTTACATCGAGCCGCAGAATGGCACCGCCCACTGGAACTCGGACGGCACGCTGACGGTCTGGGTCTCGACCCAGGGACCGTTCGCCGTGCGCGCAACGGTGAGCAAGATGCTGGACATTGCGCTGGCGAACGTGAAGGTGATCCCGATGGAGATCGGCGGCGGCTTCGGCGGCAAACTGCCCGCCTACATGGAGCCCACCGCGGCCGTCATGTCCAGGCTGACCGGACGGCCGGTCAAGATGTACATGAATCGCGAAGAGGTGCTGATCGGTACCGGCCCGACCTCGGCGACCTACGTGCGTTGCAAGATCGGCGCCAGGAACGATGGCACGATCATTGCGGCCGAGGCCACGCTCGCCTACGAGGCGGGCGCGTTTCCCGGCTCTCCGGTCGGCGCCGGCGCAACCTGCATGTTCTCGTCGTACGACATCCCCAACATTTATGTCGATGCGCTCGATGTCGTGACGAACAAGCCGAAGTGCCAGGCCTACCGCGCGCCCGGCTCGCCGCAGGGCACGTTCGCGGTCGAGTCGTTAATCGATCAGCTCGCCGAGCGCCTCGAGCGCGATCCGATGGAACTGCGGGCGCAAAACTCTGCCCATGAGGGCACCCGCCGCGCCGACGGCGTCGTGCTGCCGAAGATCGGCGCCGAAGAGACGATGCAGGCCGCGATCGACTCGCCGCACTATCGCTCCGAGATCGGAATCGACGAGGATGGCCGCCTGGTCGGTCGCGGTGTCTCGATGGGCTTCTGGACGAACGCCGGCATGGAATCGGCGGCCTACGCATCGGTCAACGAGGATGGAACCGTCAATCTGTCGGTCGGCTCGGTCGACATCGGCGGGCAGCGGGCCGGTCTGGCGATGCAATTCGCGGAGACGATGGGGATCGAATACGACCTCGTGCGCCCGCAGGTGGTCGACACCGACTCCATTGGCTTCACCCACGTGACCGGCGGCTCGCGGGTCGCCTACGCCACCGGCATCGCCGTGCACGAAGCGGCGCTGGACGTCCGCGCGCAGATGGAAGCGCGCGCGGCCATGATCTGGGACGTCAACGCGGACGCGGTGTCCTACGAGAACGGCGTGATCAGCGGGCCGGACGGCCAGCAGTTCACCTTCGAGGAGCTATGCGGACGAATGCCATCAACCGGTGGTCAGATCCAGGGTCAGGCCGATGTCCTTCCGACCCAGCCCGGTCCCGCCTACGGCTGCCACATCGTCGACGTCGCGGTCGACCGCGACACCGGCAAGGTCGACATCCTCCGCTACTCGGCCGTCCAGGACGTCGGCACGGCGATTCACCCGTCCTACGTCGAAGGCCAGGTTCAGGGCGGCGTCGCCCAGGGCGCCGGCATGGCGCTGACCGAGGAGTACGTCTACTCGCCGGAGGGTCGGATGACCAACGCCAGCCTGCTCGACTACCGGATGCCCACCGCTCTGGACCTCCCGGAGATCGAAACGATCCTGGTCGAGGTTCCCAACCCGAGCCATCCGTACGGCGTCCGCGGAGTCGGTGAAGTACCGATCGTGCCGCCGCTGGCGGCGATCGCCAACGCAATCTACGACGCCACCGGAATCCGGATGAACTCGCTCCCGGCCAGCCCGACGAAACTCCTCGATCGGCTGCTGGACGACTAGGCGCTCAAGCGCGGGCAAGTCCTTCAGGCGCGACCGCTGTGGTCGCCCCTGGTCAATCGGGACCGCCTACCCGGCGTACTCCCGCGCGAGATTGTCGAGCAGGTCGATCATCAGGTTTGGCGCGGAGAAGAAGGGCGAGTGGTCGGTGGCCCACTCGACGACCCGGTCGGCTCGTCGCGCGAGGGTCCGCTGACCTTCCGCCAGCAGCGCCTGATCCTCAGTGCAAACGACGTAGGTCGTGGTGATCTTGCTCCACGCCGTGTCTCGAGGAACGTCGCCGAGCGGAATCGCGGCCTCGTCGCGGACCAACTCACTCATGGCCAGTTCGTAGTCTTCATCGCTGCACTGCCCGTAGAAGATCGGGCGAATCAGATCCTCCTGGACCGTCGTTGAGCCATCTTCTCCGGGCTGGATCGCACCCACCAGGTCGGGATTGGCGAAGTTATCCGGAATCGAGCCGTCCGTGTCGGGCATGATCGCGGTCAAGTAGACGAGGTGTTTGACATCGTCGTTGCCGAGCGGCGCGGTCGTAATCGGCACGCCGCCGAACGAGTGTCCGAGCAGAACGACCGGTCCGTCGACCTCGTCAAGCGCTTCGCGGACGATTCGCTCATTCTCAGCGGAGTCGGTCACCCCGCGCAGGGCGCCGCTCGGCTCGTGAGTGCGACGCCGTTCTACGGCGACGACCGGGACGCCTCGCGCCTCCAGGCCGGCGACAACCTTGTCGAAGCACCAGGGTCCATGCCACGCGCCGTGTACGAGCACGACAGTCGCGGGAGTCGTTGATGTGGTCATGTCAGGTTCCTTGCGTCATGGTCGGAGCGGCCGGATTTGAACCGGCGACCTCTTGACCCCCAGTCAAGTGCGCTACCAGACTGCGCCACGCTCCGACGGGGGTCAGCCTATCATCGCATGGACCGGCTGACGCGATAGGATGCACCTATGGCGCTCAACAGACTCCGGCTTCACAACATCCTGGTCCAAGACATGGATGCACCTTCAGGGGCTGCGACAGAAGTCGCAGAGGTGATCGACGAAGGAATCAAGGGTTCGACCGACGGCCTTGCAACCAAGCTGGATGTCGAGCACGCAATCACGAGTGAAGTGAATCGATTACTGCGTTGGCTCATGACCGCGGGCATCACAATTGGAGGCGCAATCATTGCGCTGCTCATTGCGATCATCGTGCGAGGAAGCTAGTCAATCCTCTGTCGGTCGCTTGAGCATCATCCCCGTCCGCCGACATTTGACCACCAACTCGCCTCGCTGGTTGATGCCGCGATGCTCAAAGACCACGATCCCTCGATCAGGACGGCTTCGCGACTCTCGCCGTTCGATCACCTCGGTCTCGCAGGTGATCGTGTCTCCAATGAAGACGGGGTTCGGGAAGGTCGTTTCGTCGAAACCGAGATTGCCCAGGGTCGTGCCGAGCGTGGTGTCGGCAACGCTCAGGCCGACGGCGAGTCCCAACGTGAAGATGCTGTTGACGATCCGCTGACCAAACTGCGTGCCTCCGGCGAACTCGGCGTCGAGATGCAGCGGTTGTGAGTTGTGGGTCAGCGCCGTGAACAGCAGATTGTCGGCTTCGGTCACGGTGCGCGACGGCTCGTGTTTCACGACGAGCCCGGGCTCAAGCTCCTCGAACCACAGACCAGCCACTGCACATCTCCCAACTAGGCGAAGCGGGCCATGTCGTCCGCCGCGTATTGCGCGACCGCATGGTCAGCCACGGCGGTTTCGCTGAGGCGCTCCAGCAGACCCTCGAGCTGGGATGCCGGAATGGCACAGGTCATTTCCGCGTTCGGCATCTGGGTGCGCACTCGCGATAGCTGGCAACCGACCGACGCCGCCATCTCGCCGGCCTTCGCGATCGCAATGATGTGGCACTGCGGCTTGCCTTCAATCCGCAGCGTCGGAAAGGCGTCGTGCAGAACCATGAGTTGTCGGCCGGTGATCCGCAGAAGCACCACATCCGGGTCGCTCGGGGAATCGCCGAGCGGTCCGTAGACAACCTCTTCCGGCTTCTCTTCGACCACGGGGATCCCCATCGCGGCTTCGGCGGTCACCCAGCCGGACTCGAGCAAGGCTCCAACATCGCCGCTCTCGAGTACGTCGCCGAGCTCAAGGAATCCGTGCGTCACTGATCCGACAGAGCAGTTGCGGTGATCGGCTGCCACCGTCGAGAACGTGCGGTCGGCAGCGTGCATCCAGAAGACGCAGCCCGCGGGAACGCGACCGGTACGGCCGTCGTCAGCCGGTTCAGGCATCGGGTTGTCGAATCCGGCAACCCCGGAGGCGGAGTCATGGAAGGTGATGGCGAGTGGCTTGGTTGCCAGTCCCAACGCGCTCTGGAGTTGATCTGCGAGGTCGGCCCACTGTGTCATTCGTGTTTGCCTTCTGTTTCTAGGTCCGGCGTTGCGTCGTGGCCATGGTGGTGAAGCGCCGCTGCCGCAGCGGGCGAGCGGAATGCTTCGCGCAACGTCGGCATGATGCTACGCCAGTGCTGGGTGGCCATCAATGCCGTGATGGCGAGATAGATGATGCCGAACACGATTCGCGGCGTGTTGTTCTCCTGCAAGAAGAACTGCGTAATCAGTTGCGCCAGGAAGAGACTCAGCAGCGCGAAGCCTGCTCTGGCAGTGAGGCGGCGATCGATAATCAACATCACACCGAACGCGGATTGCGCCGCGGTGATAAAGACCTCCGCGCGCTGCACATCGCTCGACGCGATGCCTTCAATGATGCCGCCGCCGGCAATGAAGGCGATGGGGATCGAAGCAATCAGCAGGGTCCACTGGTTGACCTTGCTCGAGATCAGCATATTGACGCCCATGCCGGCCGAGCCCCGCCAGACGAGATAGAGCGCGGCGAGGAACTCCGGCGACTCCGAGGCCAGCGGAGCGATCCACTGGATCACGAAGAACTCGCCGATACCAACGTCGCGACCAACCTGTTCCAGTCCGTGAACGAACGGCTCGGCGGACAGCGCGATCACAGCCGCCGAGTAGCCAATCAGGAAGATCACGGCAATTCGCCGCTGCACTGTCGGAAGATTGCCGACCCTCGCCGCCGGACCCTCGAGTTCCGGCGCCTCCACGGGCGAGCGAGTCAGACGGAGCACGTACCACAGGAAGAGCAATCCGAGAACGATTGTGTCTTCAATCGCCAGGCGTCCCTTCGCGACGATGATGAACGAATAGACCGTCGCGACGGCGAGAATGCCGATCTCGAGGCCGATCCCGCCCGGCAGCCTCAGCAACGGCTCGTCCGGGTCTGGGTCCCGACGCCGCAGGTAGCGCCAGGCGCTTCTCGCAGCAGTCACAACGATCTTGCGCGGTCCCCCTCGCTTCCAGGCAAAGAGGAAGATGACGGTCGCCCAGCCAACGCCGAGCAGGAGCCGGTTCGCGCCGGTCATGTTGGCCAACGCCAGCTCGCGCTTACATTCCGGCTGACCGGCGGCTCCGCACAGTGCGAGATCCTCACCGCCCGCTTCAAAGGCGAGCAGAAGGTCGACCGCGTACTCAGGCAGCACCGCGATGAACGCGATCAGGGCAACCGAGAGCGCCGCCGGGATGTCGTGCTGCGCCGCCTCGGCGCCGGTCGAGATCAGAAATGCAGCCGAGAGGATGCCCAGCCCGAAGATCGTGACCTCGAGCTCGGTGCTGACATGGATTCCGCCGATGCGAAAGATCAGCGCCGGCACTCCAATGAGCGTCGCGCCGATCAGCAGGGTCCAGGCGGATCGAAACTGCACCGGCCCAGCCTATCCAGCCTCCCGGCAACGGTCAGCGACTGACATTACTCGCCCCACAGCTCGCAGATTGGAGAGAGGCTGAGATGGTCCAATCGAACGTGCTCGCGAACGCATGGGTTGATGGCTCCGCACTGCTACGTCGCGCTCAGCTGCTGCAGCACGCCGCTCACCACCTCTTCCCAGTTCGCCTCGACCAACCTCCGTGATGGGGTGTATCGGAGCTGGGTTGAGCCGATCTGGATCTGCCGTGGGACCCTGATCTGCCGTTGCTCCTGACTGAACCGCAGTCCCGGCGCGAGTCTGAGGATGACCTGTTCGCCCTCCGACTGGATGGCTTCGGCTCCGATCCTTGAGGCGAGAACCTTGAGCTTCACTGCTCCAAGGAGATTGGTTGTCGGAACCGGCAGGGGACCGAACCGGTCGACGAGTTCGCGGGCGAAGTCCTCGACCTCGTCGGGCGACTCCGCTGCGGCAAGGCGCTGGTAGAGCGTCATCCTCAGGCCGAGGTCTGGGACGTACGCCTCGGGCAGGAACCGGGGTAGTGCCAGATCGACGTTGACCCTCGTCCCTTGCCTGCCACTGACCGTCCGGTCTCCGTTTCGTTTGGATCGCGCCCGGTCCACGGCTTCGGCGAGGAGCTGGGTGAAGAGCGTGAATCCGACGGCTCCAATGTGGCCCGACTGCTGCGCGCCCAGCAGGTTCCCGGCGCCCCGGATCTCGAGATCCTTCAGCGCGATCTGGAAACCGGCGCCGAGATCGTCCGCCTCCATGATCGTCGCCAGCCGCCGCTGCGCAACTTCGGTCAGCGAGCGGTACGGCTCGGTCATCAGGTAGGCGTAGGCGCGCACGCTGGACCGTCCGACGCGGCCGCGCAACTGGTACATCTGCGCCAGCCCCAGACGCTCGGCACGGTCGAGAACGATCGTGTTGACACGCGGGATGTCGACCCCGGACTCGATGATGGTCGAGCAGACGAGCACATCGGCGTCACCGTTGATAAATCGCTCCATGTGATCGCGCAGGACGTTGGCGGGCATCTGACCGTGGGCGATCAGGAAGCGGGCCTCCGGCACCAGACGCCGCAGTTCCATCGTCTCGCTGTCAATCGAGCGGACCTCGTTGTGCAGGAAGTAGACCTGCCCGCCACGGTCCATCTCGCGCAGGATCGCCTCGCGGATCACGCTGTCGTCGCGCTCCATGACATAGGTGCTGATCGGCAGACGTTCCTCCGGCGGAGTGGCAATCGTCGACATGTCGCGGATGCCGGTCACTGCCTGGTGCAGCGACCTGGGAATCGGCGTCGCCGAAAGCGTCAGTACGTCGACTTCGCGGCGCAGCTTCTTGAGGCGTTCCTTGTGCTCGACACCGAAGCGTTGTTCCTCGTCGATCACCACGAGGCCGAGACTCTTGAAGGCGATGTCCTTCTGCAGCAGCCGATGCGTGCCGATCACGATGTCAACCGCGCCCGCGCGCAGACCCGCGAGCGTCATCTGCTGCTCGGCCGACGTGCGAAGTCGTGACAACAGATCGACCTCCACCTGCATCGCGGCGAGGCGTTGACGGAATGTGTCGAAGTGCTGCTGGGCGAGGACCGTTGTCGGCACGAGCACGGCAACCTGGTGCCCCGAGATCACCGCTTTGAACGCTGCTCTTACGGCGACCTCGGTCTTGCCGTAGCCGACGTCGCCGACGACCAGGCGGTCCATCGGCTTGGTCGCCTCCTGATCTTGTCGCACTTCCTCAATCGCTCGGTGTTGATCGAGCGTTTCCACATACGGGAACGAGGCCTCGAGTTCGATCTGCCAGGGCGTATCTGGTTCGATCGCGATGCCTGGTTCGGTCTCCCGCGCGGCGTGGACCTCGAGCAGCTCGTCGGCGATCTCGGCGACCGCGCCTCGTACTCTCGCCTTGGCTCGCTGCCATTGACCGCCGCCCAGGCGCGTGAGCGTGGGCGAGGCGTCGGATGGTCCCACGTACGGCTGCACGCGGTCGAGCTTGTCGGTCGGAACCAGCAGTCGATCCCCCTTGGCGTAGCGCAGGTCGAGATATTCGCCCTCGCGTCCACCGAGCCGTTCACGCACGATGCCATGGAATCGTCCGATGCCGCTGTCGATGTGGACGACGAAATCGCCGGGCTTGAGCGTCTCCAGCAGGTGCGGATCGGCGGCCTGCCCGCCGCGTGTTCGCAGCGGACGACGCTGGCGTTGCCGCTCGAAGCCGAAAATCTCGGTGTCGCTGATCAGCGTGAGCAGCCGCTCGCCGCTGGTTGGATGGTCGAGCTGCCAGCCCTCGGCGATCGCTGCACGCCCCACCGAGATCGCGGCAGGAACCGGCGCAGCTTCGGCGGCGAGCGTCGCCCGCGGCAGCCCGAGATCGGCCATCAACTCCGACAGGCGAGCCTCTTGCAGCGAGACAAGTACCCGAGCGCCGGCCTGCGGCTGGCCTCGGAGCGATTCAAACAGTTGGGCGAGCTTGCCCGCGAGCCTGGGTGTGGAGCGGAACGGCAGGCGTTGGTCGCCGCTGGCGAGTCTGGAAAGTGAACGGACGTGTTGCGGCGCGCGCCTCAGTCTCGCTTCGAGCTCTTCTTGCTCAAGCCAGGGGTGAGGCAGCCCGAGCGGGATACGGCCGCCGCGCTCCAGTTCATCGCGAGCGTGCCGGGCTCGTTCGTCGCGGTCCTCCAGCCTCGCCGCGAGATCGTGCGGTTCATCGACCAGGATCATGGCGTCAGGCGGCAGGTGGTCGAACACCGAGCTCGACGCCAGGAACTGGGTCCAGAAGTCAGGACGAGACGTCGGCGTACCGTTGCGCAGGTGTTCGATGTCGAGCGCCAGGACCGCGGCTTCGTCGTTCAACTCAGCAGCCGTTTCATTACGCTCGGCGGCGTCGAGCGAGCAGAGCAGGTCCTGGATCCGTTGACCGGTTCCGTCGTCCTGGCTCCACTCACGCGCCGGCCTGACTCCGACACGCTCGACCGATTCCGTCGAGCGCTGGGTCATCGGATCGAAGCGGCGCATCGATTCGACTTCGTTGCCGAACAGTTCGATCCGCACCGGCGCGTCGTCTGCAGGCGGCCACAGATCGATGATCCCGCCTCGGACGGCGAAGCAGGCCGGCTCGACCACGATCCGGCTTCGCTGATACCCGCTCGCGTCGAGCGAGCGGACAAGTTCGTCGAGGCGAACGTCCGAACCTTGGCGCACCTCGATGGGCGCCGATGTCACGGACACCGTGCGTTGAGCGACGGCGTCGATGTCGGCGACGATGATCGGCGATCGGCGTCGTAGGGCTTCGACTGCGCTGAGGCGGGCCTCGACGACGTCCGGCGCCGGACGTTGCCGTTCGTAGGGCGCGGTCTCGCGGGCGGGGAATGACAGCAGTCGGTCTCGATCCTTGCGGCCCAGCCAGAGCGGCAGCGCGTCGAGCAGGTCGGCGGCCGCGGCGGGCGTCGGGGTCAGGACCAGGACCGGGTGTTGGTGCCGCGCCGCGAGCGTGGCGATCACCGCCGGCTTCGCCGCGTCGATAACTCCAAGCGTGTCCTCTTGGTCGAAGGGCTCGATCGCGCTGAGCACAACGGGCCCCAGCCCGGCGAGCAGGCCCACTGGTTGGTCGTGCGGGTCGGCGGCGCTCACGCGCGCGATCTCCGTCCGCTGATGCCTGGGCTCAGCTTACGTGAGCAGGAGGCAGCGAACGTTATGCCCAACTCAACTCTGGGCTCAACTCTGGCTGTTCTCGGCGACCCGGTTGTACTCGTTCATTGCTGATTCGACGCCGTGCTCAAGCAGGTGGACCACAGCCTCGGCAGCGCGTTTCTCGGCGGCGAATAGTAGTTGTCGCTCGGCGGGCGTCGGGTCGCTGAGCAGCCAGTCGGCGACATCGTCGGGATGGTGCGACGGCTTCCCGTCGACCATGGGCCGTCCGACACCGATGCGCACGCGCGGGAAGTCGAGCTCGCCGATCGTGGCTCGAATCGAGCGCATGCCGCGTTGTCCGGCGTCGGACCCGGAGGGTCGGATGCGGATCCGCCCGGGCTCCAGATCCAGCTCGTCGACGACCAGGATGAGGTCGGAAGGATCGGCGCGGTACTTGTCCAGCAATGCCTGCACCGCCTTGCCCGACTCGTTCATGAATGTCCGTGGGATCACCACCGCGACGGGGCCATGGTTGGTCGTTCCCTGGGCCACGCGGAACCGCGATTCGCGCTGCGGCTGAGGCAGACCCAACGATCGCCTGACGTGTTCCACAGCACGCGCACCGGCGTTATGTCGGTTCTGCGAGTAGTCCGGACCGGGATTGCCCAGCCCCACGATCAGCCGGGCGCCCTGGAGCGGTTTGAGTCCGCGACGTCGGAGCCTGGGCAGTCGGACCATGCGTCAAGTGTCGCACGGCTCCGGGGCGCGGGCTACGAAGACTCGCCGACGTACTTCTCGCCCAGCGCCGTCTCCCAGCGGAGGTAGTGCTGCATGTCGGCATAGCCCCGCTGCGGACCGAAGGTAAGGATGTCGCTCGGTGGCGACATCACGCCCGTCAAGCCGATCTCGAGCGGCAGACCTTTCTCGCGATACGCCACCATGCCGCCGGCGGTCGCACTGACCGATGTGCGGCCGAGCAGCAGGAGGGTCTGCGCGGCGAGCAGCGATTGGTTCCCGTCCTCGCAGATCGTGATGATCGGCGTCGATTCTTCGGGCGAGAGCTGCCTGACGTCTGCTTCGAGCGTGCCTCTAGGCGCCCAATGAGCGCCCGGCGGGTGGCCTTCGGCAAACTCCTGGCTGGTGCCGACATGAAGGACGACTGCATCGGCCTGATCGAAGAGGTCCGCGGGTTCAATCGTGTCCACTGACTCACGCGCCTCGGACAACAGTCTCGGCATCGCAGCCTGGAAGCCTTGCTCCAGCGTCCGACCCGCGGCAGTCCACGCAGCCGAGCCGCCGTCGAGCGCGTAGATGTGCCGATGCCCCATCTGTCGATACCAGGAAGCGCTCAACGCCGCGCGGGCGACGCCGTCGCAGGCGAAGACGATCGGGGCGTGCTGAACGACGGCGACATCGTCGCTGCGCTGCACCGCCTGTCCGCCGGGGAACCAGCGGAACCCGGGAATGTGACCCGCCTCGTGCTCGGCGTCGGTGCGGACATCGACAAAGTAGACGCTCTCGCTCCGCGAGCGCTCTCGTAGCTCGTCCAGTTCATCAACGCCGATCAGTCCCACGCCATCTTCCTCGGCGCATCGACGCGCGTATTGCTCGGCGGCTGCCTGGCCCTCGGACGTGACCGTCGGCAGTGCGTCGCGGTCCGCGCCGAACTCGAGCTCGTGACCGGCCAGCATCCAACCGGCCGTGCCGTTCTTCAGCCCCACAACCTCGCGGCCGAGCGACATCCGCTGGAGCACGCGCGTACCGATGATGCTGCGCGTCCGCCCGGCACAGTTGACCACGACAGTCGCATCGTCGGGCTCATCGTCGAGCACATCGGTGATCCGAAACGCGAGTTCGCCGCCGGGCATACTCCGCCCGCCGGGAATACACGAGCGGCGGTACTCCTCCGGCGTCCGCGTGTCGAGGATCACCAGAGGGTCGCCCCGCTCGATCCGCGCGCGCAGGTCGTCCGCGTCGATCTCGGGCACGTGGTGGACAACCTCGACCCGCTCGCCAAAGTCCTTGCTCGGAACATTCACGCCCCACTCGGTCGGCAAATCAAGAAACGCCCAGCGGTTCGTCCCACCCGACAGCGTCGAGACATCGCTGTAGCCCATCCGCTCCGCGGTCGCGGCTGAGTAGTGGACAAGTTGCTCGTCCTCGTCGCACAGCACGATCGGCGTCTCCGGATGCGGCACCGCCTCAGCCAGCTCAAACTCCAGCATCCGCCGAGGAATCAGGCTCGCCCCAATGATGTGCGACGCGTTGTAATCGGGAGCATCGCGAACATCGATCAAAGCGATCGGCGCATCTTCGGCAAGTCGAACATGGAGGTCGTCGGGTGTGATTGGAGTTGGCATGGGCTCTATTGCTCCACTTCTGGTGTTTGTCGGATGATCTTGGACACCTCGATGTGTGCCGACTAGCCTACGGGCTGCGTTTCGGAGGTGATTCCATGGTCATGCCGTCACAATCGCACATTCGCCCTGTCTTGCTTAGAGTGCTCCATCAGTGGCCAGATGGCGCATCCGTGGACGAAGCAGTCCAGGAAGTTACGCTGCGCTTTCCGCAACTCACGCCGCAAGATCTTGCAGAAACGACCAAGATCGGTGCAAACAAGTGGAAGAACAGAGTCATGTGGGCTCGGCTTGACCTTGTCCACGCGGGCTATATCGACAACTCAATCTGGGGGGTCTGGAAGCTCACTGACGCTGGTGCGGCCGCAGCATTGCAAGATGAAACTGACTTCTCACCAGCCCCAACCGGAGGAGATGCTTCTACCGACCGCAAGGTGGCTGAAACAGCCGCTGACGAGATTTCGACGATCACAGAGACCGACGATAGATATCACATCTCCATTTTGCCGAATCGACCAGCCCAGATCGCGGAAGACCTCCAGTCTCTGTCAAAGGACGGGCAGAAGTCGGCTGAGTTTGAGCAGATCATTGCTGACGCACTCTCCTTCCTTGGATTCGAAACCAAGGTGATTGGCGGCCCTGGCAAAACCGATGTAGTGGCCATTGCCCCGTTAGGCCCACTGCGTTTCAAGGTAGTCATAGACGCGAAGACGACTTCAAACAGCACAGTGGGAAACCACTTGATCGATTGGCTTGCCATTAAGAAACACAAGGACGATGAATCGGCTGACCACGCCTGCGTGGTAGGCCGGGCATTCAGCGGCGGTGTACTCCGTACTCAGGCCGAAGAGTTTGAAGTGGCCCTGCTCAAGGCGGAAGATCTCGCGGAGATAGTCCTTGTCCACAGCCATACGCCCGTGTCCCTCGCCGAACTCAGAACCGTGTTCGCAACGATTCCGGACACGTCACCTGCCGTCGCGGGCATTCGCTTGAGTGCCAATCACCGCGAACGTCGGCTCCGCCTCATCAACTATCTCCTGAGGCAAATCGATCAATTCAATCGAGAGCAAGAGGACATAGTGATGGCGAAGCCCGACATGATGTGGGCAGCGGTGGCAGCTTCACCAGATCAATCGATCAAGGGCACGACACGTGATGATGTTGTCAATGCGTTGCACCTTCTCGAGACGATCGGCGTTCTCGCGAAGAGCAATGGTGATGGGTACGTAAGCCAGACCTCGCTTGACGGAGCAATGCAAATGCTGGCAGCCGTGGCAGCGCTAGCACAGGAAGCTGCCGTTGGCCAACGACCTGCACAATCGAAGAGCAACGTCGCCTCGCGATAGCGCCAGCTAAACCGCCGCTAACTCCGACGCTTTCCTCAAAGCATTCGCCGCCCGCTCGAAGCTCGGGAACGTCGCAATCCCCTCCTCCTGCAGCCGCATCCTCGCCGTCAGCGCCGCTTCCTCGACGTGGCTCGGATGCAGAGCCGCGAGGAACGGCTTGTCGGACTCGGCCATGAACTTCTTGAGTGAGCCGATCAGGCGGTCGAACTCCTCCGGCTTGTCCTGCCAGCGCCGAGCCATGAACGTGGCCGAGAGCTCCATCCCGACGGCATCGATGTTCTCGTCGGCGTTGAGGATGTCGAAGATCGTGTCGAGGTGCTTGGGGTCCTGGCCGATGGTGCCGGCGGCGTCGAGCGGGTTGCGGTAGCTGCCGCCGATGATGTTGAAGAACTCGGCGAGCTGGGCGTAGCTCTCGTCCGAGAGGGTCGGGACCTTCCAGCCCGCCTTCTCGAACGCGTCGGTCAGCACGACCGACTGACCGCCGGTCATCGCGATCAGGCCGAGTCGGTTGCCCTGGGTGCGCTTGGTCAGCAGGGTGGCCTTGACCACGTCGATCATCTCGTCGAGGTTGTGCACCGCGACCGCGCCGACCTGCTTGATCATCGCCTCCCAGATCGCCTGGTCGCTGGCCAGCGAGGCGGTGTGCGAGCGGATCGCGCGGCCGCCGCCCTCGGTCTGGCCGCCCTTCCAGATCACGACCGGCTTCTTCGCCGCGACCTCGCGCAGCGTCTTGAACAGGCGCTGGCCGTCGCGCGCGCCCTCGATGTACATGCCGATCACTTCGGTCTGCGGATCGTCGGCGAGGTATTCAAGGTAGTCGGCGGCTTCGAGGATGATCCCGTTGCCGAAGCTGACCAGGGTGGAGCAGTAGAGTCCGTGGGCGGCGCCGGTCAGGGAGAAGTTCATTCCGTGGGTGCCCGACTGCGAGACGAAGCCGATGTTGCCCTGCACGCCGGCGGGCTGGTCGCGATTGAAGCGCACGCCGAGTCCGGGCACGTGCAGACCCATGCAATTGGGGCCGATCAGGGCCAGCCCGGACGGGTCGGCGATTTCGAAGATCTTGTCTTGCAGTTCGACGCCGATGTCCTCGCCGGTTTCGGCGAAGCCGGAGGTGAACAGCGTCACCCCGCCGACATTGGCCTCGACGCAGCCCTGCACGATGAACGGCGCGACCTGCCGCGGCACGGCGCAGACCGCGAAGTCGACCTGGTCGGGAATGTCGGTCAGCGACTTGTAGTTGGGAATGCCCAACTCTTCGATCCCGGGAATCTCGTTCTCGTCGACCTGGACGCTGTAGACGGGCCCATCGAACTCCTTCATCGAGCGCAGCCAGTTGTAGCCGCTGGCCTTCTTGTCGCCGATCACGGCGACAACCTTGGGCGCAAGCGCGCGGGTCAGGCGTTCACGTGTGACTGCCATTGCAGTTCTCCTGTATCTCTTTCTCCCCCCGCTCCGCGGGGGGAGATGTCCCGTAGGGACAGAGGGGGGCTCTCCCAGCGGCCGCTTCGTTTGGATTGTCCTTACGACTCCGAAGTCAGCAGGATCCGCGCATCCACCGCGATCGCGCCATCGGGGCGAGCGAAGACGGGGTTGAGGTCCAGTTCCGCGACCTCGGGGTTCGCTTCCGCGAACTCTGAGAGCTGGAGCAGCATCGACTCGATCGCCTCGAGGTTGGCGGCGGGCTGTCCGCGGAAGCCTTCGAGCAGCGGGAAGCCCTGGATCTCGCGAATCATCTCGGCGGCGTCGCGCGGCTCGAGCGGGACGATGCGGAAGGCGACATCCTTGAGCACCTCGACGAAGACGCCGCCGAGGCCGAACATCAGCACCGGCCCGAACTGCTGGTCCTGGGTGATGCCGAGGATCACTTCCGCGCCGGGCTCGGCCATCGGCTGCACCGAGACGCCCTGCGCCTGCGCGTCGGGGACGGCGGCGATGACCCGCTCGTGGATGCGCTGACAGGCCGCGCGCAGCGCCTCCTCGTCGGCGACGCCCAGCTCGACGCCGCCGACATCGGTCTTGTGCGTGATCTTGTCGGAGACGACCTTGAGCGCGACCGGGTAGCCGAGCTCGGCCGCGTGCGCGGCGGCCTCGTCGATGGAGGTGGCCAGTCGGGTCTCGGTCACATTGATTCCGGCCTCGGCGAGCATCTGCTTGGCCTCGACCTCGGACAGGATGGTGCGGTTCGCGGCGCGCGCGGCGGCGATGACATCGGTCATGGGCAGCTCCGGATGGGTAGCGATTGGCTGACGGCAGTTTACACTCCGCCTCTGCCGGTTCCTCTCTCTCCCGCTCCGTGGAGGGCGATGTCCCCTTCCCTCTTCTTCTCTCCCCCCGCAGAGCGGGGGGAGATGTCCCGTAGGGACAGAGGGGGGCCATCGCCCCTCACCTGCTATTCTGTATACTCAGTTTCGCAGTTAGCGAGCGTTGAGGAGTTGGCCATGGCCGAGGGTGACCCGTTCGAGGACTGGCTGGACATCGTCGAGGCGGCGCGAGAGCTGAACATCCACCCGCAGTCCATGCGCCGGCTGATCAAGCAGGGCCGAGTCCCCGCCCGCCTCTACGGAGGCAAGTACCTGATCGAGCGGGACCAGCTCCTCATGTTCAAGTCCAACTACGACCCCCGCCCCGGCCGCAAACGCTCCCCGCGCTTGCTCTAACGCCCGAGCGACCACCGATGAGCAACGCACCAGGCCCAAACGAACAACCCGCACCCCGACGAACAGGCTGGCGACGCCTGCTCAAACCATTCATCTTCGTCATCTCCGGCATCTTCACGCTAATCGTCATCGCCATGGGAGACGACCCCAGCCAGCAAATGGGCGCCAACAAATCGAGCGGCCGCCGCAACCGCTGATGCGGCAACGCCCCAGCCCATGACGAACACCAGTGCTAACCATACCACACCATCACCCCCAAACCCTCGCCCGTCCAGTGGCCCGCCGCGGCTGCTCTGGGCCGGGAACCTCCTGACAGCCAAGTTCGTCTCACTAGCAGCATCGTTTCGCAGGAGCAGGACCGACAGTGCACCGCGTTCCACCTTTGCTGCTGGTCGTTGCCATTGGTCTTGCCCTGTGTTCGTCCTTGAATCCGAGCGCCCAGGGACAACAACCTCCCCAAGCGCAATGGGACTACCTCGAGGTTGACCCGTGGTGCACGCACGAGGGAACCTTCAAGGTCCGCTGGCAAGTCAGCGGGGAGTCGCATTGGTATCGCATCTACCTCTTGGACCTTGGGGAGATCGGTCGAACCGACAGCGGAGAAGAGGGTTCAGCAACACTGCCCTGCACTGATATGCGCGACCATTATGGGAATCCGCTGTTGGAGAACAAGTACGTCGAGCTGATCTTCCATGCCTCAGGTTCCAACTCCAACGATTCAGCACAGCGGGCTGTCGTGCTCGGATTGCTCGCCGCTGCACCGCCGGAGCGAATTGACAACGTTGCTCTCTTTGCAGGCTGGAGTAGCTTTGCCGGCACTCCAGTCTGGGTACACGATACCTACCCCTCGCACCGCCCCCGTTCCAGGCTCGCAACCAATCAACCTTGGAGCTTCGATGTCGTTGCGGTCGGACGCTTTCGGAGATTGTCTCAAGACACGTGGGAGTATTTCCTGCCGTATCCTCCCTGTCTACAACCCCCGTTTACTTGCCGTAGATCGCATGTTGAAAGCTTGGCTCCAGACACGCTGTACGAGATCGAGTTAGCGTGGGCCTGGCTCCCGCGCGACGTCCATTCGCGAGGTCTGCGCGACGACCCCTACTCCATACAAACCGATCCCCCGCCGTTCGCGACACTGTATCTATTGTGGCAACCACATAACGATCTACGGGCGATGCAGTGGTCCGAGGCACGAGTGATTCGTACGCCTCCCCCGCCAACCTTGAGTGTGAGCGCAAGTTCCGATGCGATACGGGTGTCCTGGCCAACCGCGGAAGGCCTTCATTGGGTTAGCCTGACCTCGCCAACCTGGCCGGGTGTCATCTGGGCGGACCGCCATAACTCTCGTCCTTGGGATCGAGTAGGCGGGGACCTTGGCGCAGAGGCGATGACCTCGACGATTGCCGGACTGCCAGGCGACACTCCCTTCGACATCACGGTCTCCACCTCTAGGTACTCTTCTGTTACCGTTCCTTCCGAGTTGCAGATCCTGTCACGAACAACGCCCGCCGAGCCGCGACCGTTCCACGCACCGGCTGACCCGTTAGGCATTAGAGTTTCAACGCACGATCGCAGCATCTACGCCAGCTGGGTAGAGCATCAGGGTATGTTGACAGACGCCCAAGTCGTTTACACTTGCCCGGGAGTGGAGTGCATAGAGCCGCGATACACGCAGCGAGTTGATCGTCTGAACAGCGTTGATAGCTGGATGCCACCTCTGCTGCGCCGGGCACAGACAACATATCGATTTGGGCCGCTGCCTGAGATGACGACCTGGCGGCTCATCGTCAACCGCTATCCTTACTATTGGAACTTGAATGATTTGAACGACCTACCCTTCGTTTGCATGGAGTGGGAGATTCGGATTGGCGTTACTAATCCGGAGTTGTACTACGACCATTACGCCTTCAGCTACGATCGAGACTTACCCAGCCCCGTCCAGGGACCGGACCAGATAGCAGAACCAACATTCGACGGCTGTCTGCTCGCGGAACCCCGGGGCGAGTAAGCCCGCGGTAATGGGCTTGTGCGAGAACACGCCCTAGTGCGCGTCCGATGCTCCCTGGATGATTTCTTCGACGACGTGGGGCTCAGCCAGGGTGGTCACGTCGCCGACGTTTTCGGGCTCGCCTTCGGCGACTTTGCGGAGGATTCGGCGCATGATCTTGCCGGAGCGGGTTTTCGGGAGGCCTCCGACGAACTGGATCTTGTCGGGGGTGGCGATAGGGCTGATCTCGGCTCGGACTTGCCTCTTGAGTTCCACTGCCAGGTCGGGGCCGGGGTCGAAGCCGTCCTTGAGCAGGACGTAGGCGTAGATGCCTTCTCCCTTGATCTCATGGGGATAGCCGACGACGGCGGCCTCGGCGCAGCCGGCGTGGCCGACGAGCGCGCCCTCGATCTCGGCCGTGCCCAGGCGGTGACCCGAGACGTTGAGCACGTCGTCGACTCGGCCCGTGAGCCAGTAGTAGCCGTCGTGGTCGCGGAATGAGCCGTCGCCGGTGAAGTACTTGCCGGGATATTGAATGAAGTACGTGTTGATGAAGCGCTCGTGGTCGCCGTAGACGGTGCGCATCATGCCGGGCCAACTGCGGGCCATGCAGAGCAGACCGCTCTGCTGGTTGCCCTCGAGTTCGTTGCCCTCCGGGTCGACCAGTACCGGCTCGATCCCGAAGAAGGGCAGCGAGGCCGAGCCCGGCTTCATGTCGTTGGCGCCGGCCAGGCCGGTGAGCACGTGGCCGCCGGTCTCGGTCTGCCAGTAGGTGTCGACGATCGAGCAATGTCCGTCTCCGACCACGCCGTGGTACCAGCGCCAGGCCTCGGGATTGATCGGCTCGCCGACCGTGCCCAGCACGCGCAAACTGGCGCGCTGGTGGACCTTGACCCACTCGTCGCCCTCGCGCATCAGCGCGCGGATGGCGGTCGGCGCGGTGTAGAGGATGTTGATCCCCAGGCGGTCGACCATGTCCCAGTAGCGTCCGGCGTCGGGATAGGTCGGGATCGACTCGAACATGACCGAGGTCGCGCCGTTACCCAGCGGTCCGTAGACGATGTAGCTGTGGCCGGTGATCCAGCCGACGTCGGCGGCGCAGCAGTAGATGTCGCCCTCGCGGTAGTCGAAGGTGTAGCGATGGCTGAGCATCGTGAAGAGCAGGTAGCCGGCCTGGGTGTGGAGGACGCCCTTGGGCTTGCCGGTCGAGCCTGAGGTGTAGAGGATGAAGAGCGGGTCTTCGGCATCCAGGACCTCGGGCTCGCATTCGGCCGACTGGTGTGCGACGGTCTCGTGCCACCAGACGTCGCGGCCGTCCTTCATCGTGACGTCGCCGCCGGTGTGCTGATGGACGAGGACGAACTCGACGCAGTCCACGCCGGCCGCGTCGAGCTGGTCCATGGCGGCGTCGACGTTCGCCTTGAGCGGCACGGTGCGTCCGCCGCGCTTGCCTTCGTCCTGAGTGATGACGGCCTTGCAGAGCGAGTCCTCGACGCGGTCGGCGATGGCGGTCGCGGAGAAGCCGCCGAAGATGACCGAGTGGATCGCGCCGATGCGGGCGCAGGCGAGCATGGCGGCGACGACCTCGGGAGTCATGCCCATGTAGATGGCGACTCGGTCGCCCTTGCCGACGCCGCGGCTGCGCAGCTCGTTGGCCAGGCGGCAGACCTCGGCGTGCAGCTCGCGGTAGGAGATCGACTCGTTGTCGGCCGGCTCGTCGCCCTCCCACAGGATCGCGGTCTGGTCGCCCTTGGTCGCGAGGTGCCGGTCGAGGCAGTTGACGGAGACGTTGAGTTTGGCGCCGAGGAACCAGGCGATCTCACCTGCGGCCAGGTTCTCTTCCTTGAGCGTGTGCCAGGGCTCGATCAGGTCGAGGTGCTGGTTGGCCATCTCGGTCCAGAAGGCGTCGGGCTCGTCGAGCGAGCGTCGCCAGAGGGCCTCGTAGCCCTCGCGGGAGGTGACGAGCGCGCCGTCGCGGACGTTGGCGGGCGGTGAGTAGGTCTCGTTGACGGGCATGGCGGCGTCGGGCGTGGTCATGTCAGCATCCTCATCTGCGTCGGGGTAAGGCTCCTGGTGCAGATGCTACCGCTCTGGCTTGGGAGGCCCTTGCCTGGGACGGGCGTTACGAGCCTCGGGCCAGCAACGCGCCGAGCGTCGCAAGTACTGCGGCGAACCCGATTCCGATGCCCCACATCATCAACTTCAGCCTTGCGTCGACGTCTGCGCGCAGATCGTCGATTCGCCGGTCGATCCGGGCCAGGGCATCGCGCACTCCCAGCGGCTCTTCGGCATCGGAGGGATGCTCGGTCGTGACCATGCGTGTCCTTTATCGCTGCATGCCGGTCTGATGTCAAGTGTAGGCCTCGGGTCGACTTCGGGAGTGCCCCCCTCTGCCTGCGGCATCTCCCCCCGCTTGCGCGGGGGGAGAGGGGGAATGCGGGATTGGGGCGTGCTGAGGTGCCCCTGGCGGCCTCGGCAGGTTGGGCGCGGGGTGTGTGGGGCTGACCCGGTCGGAAGGGGTTGGATCTTCGGCGGGGGCCCGGAAAAAAACGGGGGTGGGGGCGGGACGGGTATTAGAGGGGATCGTCCTCTTCTGGGCCGGAGGGGTCTTCGTCGTCTTCGGCGTCGTCGGTCTCGGCTTGCTTCTCGGCTGGCTGGGCGTCGGCCTGGGCGGCGAGCGCTTGCTCGACAGCGGCTTTCTGGGCGGCGATCACTCGGTCGACCTGTTCGTCGTTCATCACCACCATGGCGGCCGGGTCGTTTGGGTCGATCCGGTGCGGTCCGGCTTCGGACTCGCAGGCGAAGAAGGCGGGATGTTTGGGTCTGGGGAAGAGGTCGAGGAGCCGCGAGAGGGAGTCGAGGGCGCGGACACGGACATAGCCGGGCTCAGCACCGGAGGCGAGTTCCCAGTACTGGTTGCGGATGGCTTGCGGAGTTGATTCGGCGGACATGTTCGGCTTCCCTTCAGCACAACGTCTTCCTGCGTCTTCCTAGTCAGCATATATGTTCTGTCTGCGACCGGGGGCCTGAGCGGGCGGCAGCTGTAAGCGAGGACACTCAGTGGATGATCAGGCGGGTCGGGGGCGTGCGAGGGGGTTGAATCTTCGTAAGAACACATGTACTGTCAGGGGTCATTCCCGAGGCGGGAATGAGGTTGTGGGTCGTTGTGTGGAGGAGGATTCGATGAGGTATCCGGTGGAGGCGGAACGGATGATGGCGAGGCTGGCGGGGCTACACGCGGCGCGCCCGTACGAGCCGACGGCGCGTCAGCGGAGTCTGCTGGAGGCGTTGTCAGAGGGACCGGCGGAGGGGGTGTCGCTGGTGGGCTACGGGGGCGCGATGGGGGGAGGGAAGACGCGGCTGCTGGCCGAGCTGGCGCTGGACGCGGCGCTGTTGCACCCGGGGAACAACGTCCTGGTCGGCCGGCAGCACTACACGGACCTGCACACGACGACGCTGGCGGAGTTTTTCCGAGCGTGTCCGGAGCGGTTCATCCGCGACCGCAGCGAATCGCCGAGCCAGCGAGTGGAAGTGAGCGTGGCCCCGGGCATTCCGAGTTCGACGATTCACTTTCGGCACCTGTCGTCGTGGACGGGCCTGGGATCGCAGGAGTACGGTTCGGTGTTCATCGACGAGGCCGGCGAAGTCGCCGAAGAGGCAGCGCGGATGCTGCTGACTCGACTGCGCCATCCCGCCCAGACGCGGCGCTGGTTTGTGGCGGCGTCGAATCCGTGGCCGGGCTGGTTTGAGCGCTGGTTTGCGAGGCGGGAGTTGGACGAGGAGGCGCTGGCGCTGGCGGACGGCCGCGTGATCTTCATTCCGGCGCGGATCGAGGACAATCCACACCTGCCCGAGCGATACGCCGATCAGCAGCGGGCGCTGCATCCCGGCGACTGGGTGGAGCGCTTCATCGAGGGACGCTTCGACGCGTTCGCGGGGCAGGTGTACGGCCGGTTCGATGCGAAGGAGCACACCTGGAACGGACGGCTGCCGGCGTTCTCGCGGTACGTCGGCGGGCTCGATTTCGGCGGGCCCTCCGAGGACGCGCACTTCACGGCCGGCGTTGTGGCGGGGATCACCGACTCGCGCGCACCGTGCGGCCCGGACGTGCTGATCCGGCTGGACGAGTTCGAGGAGCGCGGGCCGGACGTGATCCAGCGGCTGGAGGCGTGGCAGCGGCGCTGCGTCAGCCAGTTCGGGGGCAAGCTCGGCCGGATTCGTTGGTGCGCCGACCGCTCGCAGAGCGCCTGGATTGATCATCAACGGCGTCAGGGGATCGACGTGGTTCCGAGCCGCGGGGGCGAGGGGTCGGTCAACTGGGGGATCTCGCTGGTGCAGGAGCGGTTGGCGGCGGATCCGCCGCGCTCGTACTACGTGCCGCAGTTGGTGAGGTTTCCGGAGCGGATGCGGGAGTATCGCTGGAATCTGCGGGAGGGCGGGGAGCCGAAGCCGGTGAAACGCCGGGACGACCTGCTGGACGCCGATCGCTACCTGCATGAACTGGCGCAGGAGAAGCCGGAGGCGCTTCCACGGATCGAGGTCGTGCATGCGCCTCGGGGTCGGCTGGCTCACTGGCGGGGTCGGTGAGGGGCGTTTGGGGTGAGTGGGACTGGCGCCCTCGGTGGAAAGCGGAGTGCCCCCCTCTGCCTTCGGCCTCTCCCCCCGCTCCGCGGGGGGAGAGGGGAAGTGGGGGTGCGGTGAGGGGGTGCGGCCTTCATGCTTGAGCGTGTTCAGACTGGCCGGATTGCACGTTGCCCCGTGCTTGACACGGGGCCCAGACCTCGGAGGTTGAATGCAGCGACGCCGTTGTCTCTGGCTCAAATGTGCTGGGCGCGTGCTCGCGGGCACGCATCGAATCGAGACCTACGTCGTTGCAGGTACGAACCTGGCAGCTCTGGGCCCCGTGTCAAGCACGGGGCATCGGACGGGGGTACGGGGCGTCGGAGGGGGTCCGGCGTTGGAGGGCCCTCACCCCCCGCCTACGCGGGGGCAGGCTCTATCCCTCTCCCTCGGGGAGAGGGGATCGGAGGGAGGGGGGATTGCGTTGGGGGGAGGATGGTGTCGGTAAGGGAGAGCCCCCCTCTGCCTTCGGCATCTCCCCCCGCTGCGCGGGGGGAGAGGGGACCGCAGGGAGGAGGAAGCGGGGCCCTGCCTTCGCGGGGCCGACTTTGGTTGGGCTGGGCGCGGGGTGTGCTCAGGGGTGAGGGGATCGGGCGGGGGGTGGGCGGTGATACGATGCGGAATAGGGCACAGAGAGCTGAGTCGAGAGGTCGGACGATGGCGCAGCAGGAACCGTTTCAGCGGATTTCGGTTGAGGAAGCGGAGGCGAAGCGACAGGCCGGCGTGACGCTGGTCGACACGCGGGAGCTGGATGAGTACCAGGACGGGCACGCGGCGGGTGCGCCACTGATGCCGCATATGTCGGTGATGACCCGGGCTGACGAACTGGAACAGATTTCGGGCGGCAAGGATGAGCCGATCATGTTCATCTGCGCCAAGGGTCAGCGCTCGGCGGTGGCCTGTGAGTTTGCGGCGGCGCTGGGCTTCACCGATCTGTACAACGTCGAGGGCGGCACCGACGCGTGGATCGCCGCCGGTCTGCCGATCGAGCATCCCGAGTAGCGTGCGCACGGTGCACCGGGCCGACGCCACGACGAGCGGCCGCAGCCCATGCTGAGCAGCTTGAGCGGGACCCAGCGCTATGCGCTGTTCGTCCTGGTCGTGGTCGTGGTGGTGGTGATCTACCTGGTGGTGTCGGGCGGGCTGGACGAGCTGCTGGGCGGCGGCGAAGAAGAGGAGCGGGCGCCGACGGAGGTGACGACGTCTCCGGCGCTGCGGACGGTGGCCATCGAGTTTGGTCACGCGAAGCTGGTCGGTCCGGTTGAGGTGACGATCATCGGGATTACGTTCCCGGATCAGATCCGGGCGGAGGGGCTGTGGCGAACTCCGGCGCAACGCTTCGCGTCGGTGCAACTGACGATGACGAATCGCTCGAACCAGGCGGTCGAGCTGCCGCTGGAGGGATTGCAGCTGGTGACGGTGGACGGTCGGGCCTACCTGGCCGATGCGGCGCTGTCGCTGGGCGCGGCTCGGACGGGGGAGGGGGTGGTCTACGCGCCGCCGCTGATCCTGCAGCCGGAACTGACGATCACGGTCGTGGCGGTGTACGACATTCCGATCGACGCGAGCGGGTTGCAGCTACGGGTGATGGGCGGTTGGTCGGACTTTGAGTTGTTTGAGTAGGGGGAGGGGAGCCCCCCTCTGTCCCTACGGGACATCTCCCCCCGCTACGCGGGGGGAGAAAAGAATGGCGGGCCCTCACCCTAACCCTCTCCCTCAGGGAGAGGGGATAAGAGGGAACGGGGAGATGAGGATGTTATGACGATTTTGCTGTTTGATATTGATGGGACGCTTTCGACGTCTCAGGGGGCGGGGACGGTGGCGATGACTCGGACGTTTCGTGAGCTGTGGGGGATTGAGCGTGCGCTGGAGGGGATGAACTTCGCGGGTCGGAGCGATAGCTGGATCGTGCCCACGGCGCTGGCGAACCAGGGGCGGGACTGCTCGGCGGAGGATCTGGCTCTGTTCGTCGATCACTATGTGCCGAATCTGGGCAAGGCAGTGGTGGAACGGAACTCGCGGCTGTGTCCGGGGGTCCGGCCGCTGCTGGAGGCGTTGGCGGGCGAGGATGTGACACTGGGTCTGGGGACCGGCAACTTCCGTCGGGCGGCGGAGGCGAAGCTGGCGCCTCTGGGGATCTGGGAGTACTTCGTCGACGGGGGGTTCGGGGATGATCATCCCGACCGGACGGAGTTGCTGGCGGCGGGTCTGGAACGGCTGCGGCGGCACTCGAACGACGGGGCGGAGGCGGTGGTGATCGGCGATACGGGGCATGATGTCGAGGCGGGGCACGCGATCGGGGCGAAGGTGGTGGCGGTACGGACGGGCTACGCGCAGGCGGGGGAGCTGGAAGGGGCGGATGTGATTCTGGATGATCTGTCGGACTTGCGGGCCTCGATGTCGGCGCTGTTGGGATAATCTGAGCGCATGTCTACAGGGCTGATCGTTGGCATCATCATCATCCTGCTGGTGGTCGGGGTTCCGATTTTGCAGGCTCTGATTCGGGCGGGGCAGCGGCGTCGCTCGTTGGGGGCGGCGGGGGTGGCGGAGCTTCGGGCGGCGGGGCTGCGGGGCGACGAGGTTCCGCAGGGACTGGCCCGGCAGGCGGCGGAGGCGGTGACGTCGGAGGAGATTGCGCTGGCCGACGAGAATCCGGAGGCGACGATTGCGCAGTTGGATGCTTCGGGGCGGGTGATCGGCTATCGCGAGAGTTTCCGCGATCCACGGTCGCTGGGCGAGTTCATGGACTGGCTGCTGACGCAGACGATCTACCGGAATCGGGCGCATCGTCGGGTGGAGATCGAGTTGACGCGCTACGAGTCGGCGGAGCAAGCGTCGGAGGCGTTGGCGATTGAGCCGCAACTTGATGCGAGCGACGGCTCGGTGGCGGTGGAGGATGTCGGCGAACTGGATGGCGTGTTGGGGGGAGTATTGGCTCGGGAATGGACGAGAACTGAGGACGGCTCGGCGGTGCAACGGATGCTGGAGCTGCGCTGGGCGTCGAGGGACGTGGTGGCGGTGGTGCGCGGCGACTCGGAACCGTCGGGGGCGCTCGAAGATGATGAGGTTCAGCGGTTGGCGGGGTTGGTCAAGGGTCGATTGGGTTGAGTGATGGGGGTTGAGGCGCGGGGTGAGTTGTTGGCTCGGTACCGGGCGGGGCCGGCGGCGTTGCGGGCGTCGGTGGCGGGGGCTTCGATTGCTCAGCTTGATGGGGCTCCGCCGGAGCCGGGGTGGACGGCTCGGGAGAACGTGCATCATGTTTCCGATGTTGCGGTGATGGGGGCGTTGCGTTTGCGGATGATGCTGCTCGATATCGAGGTGGAGATGTGGCCGATCGACGGGGACGTGATGCAGAAACGGCTGCGCAACGATAAGCGTCCGGTGACTCCGGCGTTGCAGACGGTGGAGGCGCTGGTTATGTCGGCGTCGTCGATTCTCGATTCGCTGCGCGAGGAAGAGTGGACGCAACCGCGTCCGGTGCCGGGGGCGCGTTCGCGGACGGTTGAGGAATGGCTTGAGGCGAGCGTTCGGCACGTCGAGCAGCACATCGAGCAGATTCGCTACGCGCTGACCGGAACTTGTTAGGACAGCCAAGGAACAGGCGAGGAGGAGGCGGATGAACGACCGTCCGGCGTTACTGGCGGAGTACCTCGAGGCGACGTATGAGATCGAGGTCGTGCTGGAGGAGCTGTCGGAGCCGGAGCTGGAGGCTCGGGAGGGCGCGGATGACTGGTCGGTGCGGCAGATCGTGCATCACCTGGCGGATGTCGAGGTCGGCGATGCGATGCGTCTGCGGCAGATGCTGGCTCATGAGTCGCCACTGATCGTGGCGTACGACGAGGGGCTGTTCGCTGCGGGTCTGCATTACGAGCGGCCGATTGAGACGTCGGTGGCGACGTTCTTCGCGCTGCGGGCGTCGAATGGGGCGATCCTCGAACAGATCGGTGAGGGTGCCTGGTCGCGGGAGGGTCGGCATGAGGAGCATGATCGGTACACGGTTGAGATACTGGTGCGCAGGAGCATCGAGCATGATCGGCTGCACCTGGCGCAGATCCAGCGCGCCCTGAGGTGACGGCCGTTGGCTGAGAGGAGCGTTGAGATGACGACGACGCCGACCTACAGGCAGGACGATGTCGAAGCGCTGCTGTCGAAGATGGCGCTGGAGCGAGGCAAGCTGATTCAGGCGGCGGAGGGTCTGCGCGGCGACGACGCCGACCGCGTGCCGGTCGATGCGGTGGGGGAGGAGCAGTGGACGGCCAAGGAGCAACTGGCGCACCTGATGGAGATGGAGCGCGGGTACATCGCCTGGTGCCGGGCGGGGCTGGCGGAGAGCGGGGTCGACGTGAGCAATGTGCGAGGGATCGCGGTCGGGATTCCGATCGAGGATGCGCCGGAGCATTCGGTTCGCGAGCTGTTGGATGAGCTGATCGGGGAACGGGAGCGGACGAATCACTTCATTCGGTCGCTGTTGCCGGAGCAGTTCTCGAACACGGCGGTGACGCCGGGGTTCGGCGAATTGACGGTGATGCAGTACCTGCGCTCGTTCTATCGGCATGATCGGCAGCACACGGCGCAGATCGAGGGTCGGCAGTCGGATTATCGGCCGAACTTTGCGTCGGGGGTGGAGCCGAACCAGCGTCAGATGCGGATCGATCAGGTGGCTGGGCGGCAGGGAACGGGAAGCTAGGATCGGGCTATGAGTAGCAGAGGTGATGAGGCGTTGGATCCGGACTCGGTGTCGGATTGGGCTGAGTGGGGTCGGCGGCAGGGAAGCCACTGGGGCAAGGAGTTCAGCGGTCGGGCGCGGGGCTGGAGGAGTGAGGCGTGGTCGTGGAGTCATCCGCAGGATCGTCCGCCTGCGCCGTGGTGGAGTCGGCTGTTCTGGAGCATTTTCAACTTGCCTCTGGCAGTGATCGGCACGGTGTTGTTGTTGGGGCTGGTGATCATGGCGGCGGGGGCGATGCTGGTTTGCGGGGCGCTGGTGATCTGGCTGGCCTGCGGGGCGGGCGGGGCGGCCTTCGCGTCTCGTCGGGGATGGCCGTCGCAGGTTGGGGCGTTGCTGGGGTTTGGGTTGGGTCCGATTGGCGTGTTGCTGGCTCGGAGGTTGCCGGAGCGTCGGTGAGGGTGGGAAGGCCCTCACCCTAGCCCTCTCCCTCGGGGAGAGGGGACCGGAAGGGGCGGAGGGGAGTGGGAGGAGTCTCGGGTCTGGGTGGCGCAGTCTGGGGAGGCCCCCTCTGCCTTCGGCATCTCCCCCCGCTTCGCGGGGGGAGATGGGATCGGAGGGGGAGGGGGTCGGAGGGGGAGGGAGATGGGGAGAGCTTGGGGTTAGAGGCAGCCGGGTTGGGTTAGGGATTGGCGGGTGTCGGGGGGGATGTCTTCGATGGCTCGGCGGAGTTGGGTGGCGATTTGGATGGCGTTGAGGCCGAAGGCGAGGGGGTTGGCGAGTTCTTCGGGGGGATGCTGCCGGGCTTCTTCGACGACGAACTCGAGGGCTTTGAGGCTGAGTCGGTGGAAGGTGGCGAGCTCTTCGGGTGGGTTGATGGTCCGCAGGCGCTCGATTGAGGGCTCTCCGAGCTGGACGAGGTCGCCCCAGGTGACGTTCTCGGGTTCGATGAGTTGTGCGGCGGAGGCGACGCCCGCGGCGCAGAAGCGGGCGTACTGCTCGACGGTGAGGCGATCGCCTCCGCCGCAGGCGGCGGCGAGGAGGGGGACGACCATCAACATGACCAGGACGGGGGATCTCATTTTGGCTTCACGTGTCTCTGGATGTCCGTGGGCGTTCCTGTTTGTCAGAACGCTGAATCGTCAGTCGTTGTCACTCCCATTATCTTGAGCCTGAAGCGGGAGGCTGCCGATGACCGCGCCGTATCGGGTGTTCGTGACTCGCGTGCTACCGGGCGACGGGTTTGCCGAGCTGGTTGAGGATCCGGCGTTTGATCTCGATGTCTGGCCGGTGGACTTTCCTCCGACGCGCGACGAGTTGCTGGAGCACGCAGTCGGCGTGGACGCGCTGGTCTGCCTGATTACGGACACGATCGACAGCGCGGTGCTCGACGCGGCGGGCGAGCAGTTGAAGGTCGTGTCGCAGATGGCGGTCGGTGTCGACAACGTGGACGTCGCGGCCTGCGCGGCGCGGGGGATTCCGGTGGGCAACACGCCGGGGGTGTTGACCGAGACGACGGCGGACATGGCCTGGGCGCTGATCCTGTCGTCAGCGCGGCGGGTGGTGGAGGCGGCGGAGTACGTGAAGGACGGCGAATGGAAGACGTGGACGCCGACGCAGATGGCGGGCATTGATGTGTACGGTTCGACGTTGGGGATTGTCGGTTTCGGCGCGATCGGCCAGGCGATCGCTCGGAGGGCGCAGGGATTCGGGATGCGGGTGCTGTGCTGGAATCGGACGCCTCGGCCCGAGGAAGCGGCGGCGGTTGGCGCGGAGCAGTGCGGGTTCGACGATGTGCTGTCGCAGTCGGACTTCGTCTGTGTGAGCATTGCGCTGACCGACGACACGCGGCAACTGATTGACGCGCGCGCGTTCGAGTTGATGCAGCCGGGGGCGATCCTGGTGAACACGGCGCGCGGTCCGATTGTCGATGAGGAGGCGCTGGTCGGTGCGCTGCAGGCGGGACAGATCGGCGGGGCGGGGCTGGACGTGACGGCGATTGAGCCGCTGTCGATGGATTCGCCGCTGCTGACGATGCCGAACGTGGTGGTGCTGCCGCACATCGGATCGGCCTCGATGGCGACGCGGGGCAAGATGGCGGACATCGCGGTGGCGAACCTGAGGGCGGGTCTGGCGGGCGAGCCGCTGCCGCATTCAGTGTCGTTGGCGGCGGGCGGCCGATGACGGACCCGAGCGGCCCGGCCTGGACGCCGCAAGGCGAGGAACCGTCCAACTTCTGGTTGGCGCGGGCGTTGTGGGACTCGGGCGGGATCATGTTCGGCGACTTCGACCTCGGCGCGACGCTGGGGTCGCCGGTCTACATCAATGTGCGGCGGCTGATCGCGCACCCGTGGGCGTTGCGGCGGATCGGCGACCTGCTGAGCGACGAGACGCGGATGCTGGGCGGGATGCTGCGACCGACGATTGCTCCGTTCGAGCTGATCGCGGGCGTGCCGATGGGCGGATTGCACGCGGCGACGGCGTTCTCGCTATCGAGCAACGTGCCGATGATCTACGTGCATCCGCCGAGTCAGAGTCACGTGGCGGAGGAGATCGAGGGCGCCTACTATCCCGGTCAGACCGTGATCCTTGTGGACGACCTGATGACGCGGGGCGGGTCGCTGGCGGAGACGGCGGATCTGCTGCGCTCGGCGGGGCTGATGGTGCATGATGCGTTCGTGCTGATCGATCGCGGAGCGGGCGGGGTGGAGCGGATGCGTCGTGAAGGGGTGACGGTGCACTCGTTGCTGACGCTGGAGGGGTTGTTGAACTATCTGCTGGCGCGGGAGTTGATCACGGAGGCGGTCTACGCGAAGTGTCTGACGTGGCTTGAGGGCGTGCGGGGGGACGAGCGGTGAGGCTGCTGCAAACGCTGTTGGCGTTCGTGACGGGGGTGGTCGCTGCGGTGATGTGGTTGGAGCGTCAGACATCGCCGGAGCGGGCGCGTCCGGCTCCGGAGCCTCCACGCTCGTCGCCGCCGGCTGAGCCGGAGCGGGTTGTTGAGGAGGTGGTGGTGGCTGATCCGGAGCAGGCGGAGCGGATTGCGGCGCTGGAGTCGGAGCTGGCGGAGCAGCGGGCGCTGCGGACGGAGGCGCCGGGCGACTCGCACCCGGGCGTGGACGCGATTCGGGCGGCGCGGATGCGGGCGTTGGAGCTGGAGCGCCAGCTCTCGCAGAACCGCGCGGACGGCGGTCCGCGGTGGTTTGAGATTGAGCCGCCCTCGGCGGAGGAGCTGGTGGACGCTGCGGCGGAGCACCTGCCCAGGGTCGCGATCTGGATTGCGCCGGACTCGTTGGACTCGAACGCGTTGTGGGCTGCGCTGGGGGCAATGCAGGAGTTCGCGGAGGCGTCTGGGGGCGCGTGGTTCGAGTTCGACGGAGAATTTGCTCGCTGGTGCGCGGAGAGCGGTCACGCGCATGCGCTTGATCCCGAGTTGCCGGGCAGCGACGAGGCTCGGCCGACGTTCCCGGTTGCGCCGAGTGTGAATCGGTCGGGGGTGCTGGTGGTGCCGAACTATGTGCAGGTGGGTGAGTCGAGGTTGTACTGGGTCGACGACGTGGCGGGGGAGACGGGTCGGATGCACGTGGTCGGATTGGGTTGAGCAATCGAGTCGTACGACGTCACGTTTCCTTGAACCGTCGAGGCTGCGACCTGCGGGCAGTTGACAGCAGGCGGCAGGGACGGGAGTGACGGGGATGGGGGCGCTAGGCCAACGTGTTTAGCTTGGCGATGAGGCGCTCGACGTGGTTTAGGTAGAGCTCGACGTCTTCTGGTGGCAGCCAGGCCTCGTAGAAGTTGATGTGCAGGGTTTCAGCGAGTCCGAAGTGTTCGCTCAACTGTTGGTCGCCGGTCTCGTCCACGAGCTGGCGGAGGATGCGCCGCAAAAGGAAGTGACCGTTGTGTTCAAGCCCTCGGTGCTCAGCGACCGCCTTGATCGCCGTGGCCGCGGCGCCCCATCCCTTCTCGGACGCCTGGGTCAGGTCGCCCTCGGCGAGGTGCAGGCGCGCCTTGCGCATGTACTCGGCGCTCAAATCGCTGTAGTGGTCGGTCTGCGCTGTCGTGATTGCCCCAGGTTACCAATGCGGGCAGGCCCTCACCCTAACCCTCTCCCTCGGGGAGAGGGGAATAGAGTGGGGCGGGCGTGGCTAGCGGCGGGGGTTGTAGACGTGGCAGGCGGGGGTCTGGGATTCGGGGCGGAGGACTCCGCTGGCGGGGTGGGTGCATGTACCTCGGCCGGCGAGGGATTCGGCCCCGGGTGGGAGCCATTCCAGGCAGCTTCCGCACTGCTTGGGCAGGCTGGGCTTGGGCTGTTCGTCGAGGACGACGAGCTCGCGGCGCTCGCGGCGCGATTCCCGGCTGGAGTGGAACCTTCGGGGGCGTTGGCCGGGTCGGCGGCCCTTGCGGTTGCGGCGCGGCACGTCGGTGGTCCTCGCGGCGGTTCTAACGGCGGTTCTAACGGGGAGCCAGGGCGTAGCGGTCGGCGTTGAGGAGCATCTGCAGGGCGGAGAGCCAGCGGTCTCGGACGACGGTGTAGTCGCGTCCGGTGCGTCGATTGGGGTTGCGCGGGACGCGGTGTCCATAGGGTCGGCGCAGGGCGTAGTGGGAGCCGATCCACTCGGTGCGCAGGGTGCGGTCGGCCTGCGGGGCCCAGCGGACGCGGAGTCGGGTGCGTCGGGCGCGCTTGCGGTTGGGCGGCGTCCACTTGATCACGAGGTCGCGTCCGCGCGAGGGCTTGACGTGATCGACGGATGAGGCGGGGATGTGGACCAGGGGGCGGCCGTCCTCGCGCAGGAAGGTGACGCCGTCGACATCGAGGATGAGGTCGCCCTGGTGGTCGGTGAAGGGGATCGGGCTGACGAGGGTGGCGGCGTCGCGGCTGGGCAGCGCGATCGGTCGGAGCTCGGCGACGTCGGCGCCGCAGCGGTGACAGGCGTAGCGTCCGTCGAAGGTCTCCTGGTGGCAGGCAGAGCAGATTTTCATCGGTATCGGAGGCCATTATCGCAGGCCAGGGCGTGAGGGACGAATTCGTTCGCTGCGGTGGTGGGGAGGGGAGAGCGGATTCGGCGCGTTGCCTCGGAGTGCCCCCCTCTGTCGCTCCGCGACATCTCCCCCCGCTGCGCGGGGGGAGAAAAGAGGAAGCTCAGCATCTCCCGCGCGCGCAGCGGGGGAAGAAAGGGAACGAGCTCGGCATCTCCCGCCGTGGAGGGGAGGGGTTACGAAGCCGAGGCGGGGGCGGCCGGGGAGCCCCCCTCTCCCTGCGGCATCTCCCCCCGCTGCGCAGGGGGAGAGAAGAAGAAGCTCAGCATCTCCCGCCCGCGCAGCGGGGGGAGAAATGGAACGAGCGAATGGGCGGCCGATGGGGACTAGACGCCGACGGGTGAGCCGAAGTTTTCGATGAGTTCTTCGGCCTGGGTGACCATCTGCTCGACGACTTCGGTGGCGGGTCGGATGGCTTTGATCAGGCCGGCTCCGTTGCCGGCGGGGCCTCCGACGAGCTCTTCGATGTGGGCTTCTCGCGCGCCTCGGAGGGCTTCTCCGACGAGCAATCCCTGGAGCGGCATCGGGAGGGTGGGCGGGGCTTCGGGGCGTTCCCAGGCCTCGGTCCAGGCGTTGTACATGTGGCGCATGGTCTTGCCGGAGTACATGCGGCCGATGCGGGTGTCCTCGTCGACGGCGGCGAGGAGCTTGTCCCACTGGACCTTGCGGGTCCATTCGTCGGTCTCGCCGCGTTCCTCGGAGTCCTGATAGGCCTCCCAGGTGCCGAGGAAGGCGGTGCCGCACCAGATCGCCTCGGCGCCGAGGGCGAGGGCGGCGAGCAGTCCGCGCCCGTCCATGATGCCGCCGGCGGCGATGGTCTTGGTCGGAGCGATGGCGTCGGCGACCTGGGGGACGAGCGCGAGGGTGCCGATGCGTCCGGTGTGACCGCCGGCCTCGGTGCCCTGAGCGACGACGGCGTCGACCTTGGCGGCGGCGACGCGTCGGGCGTTGCGGGTGTTGCCGACGAGGCCGATGACCTTCATGCCCTGGGCGTGGGCGTCGTCGACCATCCAGCCGGGGCTGCCCAGGCCGGAGGCGAAGACGGGCACGTGCTCGTCGAGGATGACCTCAACCTGTTTGCGGAAGTAGTCCTGAGTGAGGGGCGGTCGGTCGAGCTGCTGGGACGGCTCGGGGATTTCGAACTCCTGCTTGAGCTGGTCGACGAAGTGGTGGTGCTCGGCGGAGATCTCGAGTTCGAGGTCCTCGCGGTTGCCGGAGTCGGCGATCGAGGAGGGCAGGAGCAGGTCGACGCCGAAGGGCTTGTCGGTGAGCGAGCGGACCTTGGCGATCATGCCGTGGAGTTCGTCGGGCGTGTAGCCGGTCGCGCCGACGACACCGAGTCCACCGGCCTCGGAGACGGCAGCGGCGAGGGTCGGTCCGGCGGCGCCGCCCATACCGGCGAGGATGACCGGGATCTCGATGCCGAGCATGTCGCAGAGTTCGGTCTTGAGTGGGGAAGCCATATGCGGCCTTTCGCTGAGTTGCGGGTGTGCGGAGGGTTTGGAGGTATGGTACCAGCGCCTCGGAGGGGGACTTGAGGCGTGCCTATAGTGACTGCATGGAAGCCAGAGCGACGGCGACGGCGTGGTTCAAGATCGAGCAGGAGACGATCTACGCGGTCGCGTTGATCGCGGTGTGCGTGCTGGTGGCGTCGGTGGTGTTGGCCTGGTCGGCGGGAATGTCTCGGGGGCAACCGAGGGATAGGCGGGCTGGGCTTGACGAGGCGGAGTTGGGTGACTAGTCTGATGACTAGTTAGAGCAGAGTATAGACGGGGAGGTGGATCTTGGCAAAGACGTGGAAAGTTCAAGAGGCAAAAGCCCAGTTCAGTGCGCTGATTGACACCACGCTCGCTGAAGGCCCTCAAGTCGTCACGCGGCGCGGCGTTGAAACCGCAGTCATCGTGCCATACGAGCAATGGCGCCGGCTGCAGCGTCCCAAGTATGCCGACATCAAGGAGTGGCTACTGGCACCGGAAGCGCGGGGCGACATCCCGATTCCCCCTCGCCGGGGCGTTCGGCTGCGCGAGGGATCAGACTTTAGCGACGATTGATGTATCTCGTCGACACGAACGTGGTCTCGGAGACCCGCCGTCTGCGACCGAATCCGGCGGTGCTCGCCTGGCTGCGTTCCACACGCAGCGGCGAGTTACAGGTCAGCGCCCTCACGATTGGTGAGATTCAACAGGGGGTCGAGAAGCTGCGGGACCGCGATCCGACTCGGGCGAGCGCGATTGAGTCGTGGCTCGACGAAGCGGTGCTGCAGCACTTCGAGGTGCTGCCACTCAACGGCGCCGCCGCCCGTGAGTGGGCTCGATTGATGCGCGGGCAGTCCGAAGAACTGACCATGGATGCAACGATCGCGGCTACTGCCGTGGTTCACGGACTGATCGTCGTGACCCGCAACGAGCGCGACTTTGATCGGCTCGCGGTGCGGACGCTCAACCCATTTGAGTACATCGGCTAAGAGCGCCAACCGCTCAGGTGCCGGCGGGGCCGACGATGGTGATTTCTTCTCCGAGGGCGGCGAGGCCGAGGGAATGCTGGAGTTCGTCGGTCTTCCAGGCCATGACGATGCCTCCGGTGAGGTCCCGGTAGAGGCGTTCGAGGGGGTGGCCCTTGACGTAGGCGTGAGCGCCGGTGGTCTTGATGCTGATCTGCGCGACTTCCTCGGCCATGCGGCGCAGGTGATGGGTGGTGCGGACCTGCATACGGACGAAAGACTGGCGGTCGGTGTAGGCGCGGTCGACCTCGTCGACGGCGTGGTAGAGCATCGTGCGGGCGGAGGCGAGCCAGCTGTCCATCTCGCCGAGCGCCATCTGCGCCCAGGCCTGCTGCGAGCGGAGTTCGTTGGTGCCGCCGAGTGGACTGTTGGCCGAGGCGAGGTAGCCGCGGCGTTGCTGCAGATAGTCGATCGTCTCGTCGAACATGGCCTGGGCGTTGCCGAGCCAGATGGCGCAGATGCCGAGGCCGGGCAGGGCTCGCCGCTGCCACTGGAGCTGCGGGATCATCTGCTCGCCCATGCGCAGGAGCGCGAGCGGGACGACGAAGCAATCGGCGCGGGGAATGCGCAGGTCTTCGATCAGCATGTCGTGGGAGGCGGTGGCGCGCAGGCCCATGCCGTTCCAGTTGCCTCGGTTGACGATGGCGTCGTTGTCGAGCCGGGGCAGGGCGATGACCAGATCCGGCTCGGTCGGACGCTCGATCAGAGCGCCGAGCATCGCGTAGGTTGCGGCATCGGAGCCGGAGGCGAAGCCGGCCCGGCCGGAGATGACGAGGTCGGCGCCATCCTCGACGGCCATGAAGCCGGTTGTGGTGTTGTCGAGCTCGCGAGCGGGGATGCTGCCCGGCGCGCAGCACCAGGCGCCCTCGGCGCAGGCGGCGAGCATTCGGTCGCGGTGGGGGAAGGGCGGCAAGGCGGCGGCGATGCTGGTGACGAGCAGGTGCATGTTGAGCGCGACGGCGGTCGATGCGTCGCCGTAGGCGATCTCTTCGATCAGGCGAATGAAGGTGTCGCCGTCGGCCTCCAACCCACCGAAGGCTTCGGAGATCAGCAGTCCGGGAATGCCGAGTTCGGCGAGTTCGTTGAAGTTGTCGATCGGCAGCTGGCCGTCGCGATCGGCGTCGGCGGCGCGTTCGCGAAACGGTCCGCGGGACAGTTCGCGGACCTGCTCGATCAGATGTGCTGAAGCTTCGGCATCCATGGGGGCTCCCGTGATCGACTCGACTGAGGGACACGATAGAGAGAGTGAGAACGAAGTCAGCGTATCGGGCTGCTTGCTGGCCCTGCGCGAGCGTTAGCATTTCGGCAGGAATGTGAGTCCTCTAGGAAGGGTCTCGAGAAAGGACCAGGCTGATGCCGTCGATCAACACGCTGCACGGAGAAGTGGACACGTCGGAGCTAGGTCGGACGCTGATCCACGAGCACATCGGGATTAAGTCTCCCGGCATATCGGAGAACTGGCCGGAGCTGTGGGACGAGGCCGGATGCGTGGCGTCCGCGGACGAGAAGCTGAACGCGCTTCAGCAACGCGGCGTGAGCACGGTGGTCGACCTCTCGACGGCGGACCTGGGCCGCGACATGGGTTTCCTGCAGAAGGTGTCGGAGGTGACCTCGATTAATGTGGTGCTCTGCACCGGGATCTACTGGCTGCGCTCGATGTACTGGCGCGGACGCCCGGCGGAGCTGATGACCGAGGTGTTTGTCAAGGACATCACCGAAGGGATTGCGGGAACGGGCGTCAAGGCCAACATCATCAAGCTGGCTTCGGACGAACAGGGTGGCGGGGTGGACAGATACAACGAGAAGTGCCTGCGAGCGGGCGCGCGAGCGCACCGCGCCACCGGGGTGCCGATCGCGACCCATAACGGCCCGCCCGAGCTGGGCGCGAAGCAGCAAGACGTTTTCGAGGACGAGGGCTGCGACCTTTCGCGCATCGTGATCGGTCACGTCGGGGACACGGCCGACACCGACTACTTGAAGTCGCTGATGGACCGCGGATCGTACGTCGGGTTGGACCGCTTCGGGCTGGACCAGATTCTGTCGTTCGACGATCGGGTGAACACGGTGGTCAAACTTGCTGCGGACGGCTATACCGAGCGCATGCTGCTGGCGCACGACGCGTCGTGCTGCCTGGACTGGATTCCAGACATCGACGCGATGCGTCAGGCGCAGCCGAACTGGCACTTCAACCACATCTCGGACGATGTGGTGCCGGCGCTGCTGGAGCGCGGCGTGAGCGAGGCGCAGGTCGACCAGATGCTGGTCGGCAACCCGCGCGAGCTGTTCGAGAAGCAGGGCGCTTACTAGGTGGCCCAATCAGCTGCGACATCGGCCCTCGAGCCGGCCGATCTGTTATCGGCTGCGCGTGCCGGCTTCGCCGGAGCGCCGCTTGAAGACTCCAGCGGCGACATCGCAGCGCGCGCCCGGCTCTGGCGCGCCGGTCTCGTGGTCGCCGAAGCGGAAGCATCGGCGTCGGATGGTTTGGCTGCTGCTCAGGCTGCCGGCTCGGCGCTGCAGGCGGCGCTCGGCGAACAGAGCGATCAGCCGGGAGACGTGCTGGGCATCGAAGTTGAAGCACAACGTGAGCCGCGGAGTCCTGAAGGTCTGATCGGCCTGATCCAGACGCCGCTGCCGGGCCGACACGGGCTGATCCTGCGAGACGGCGAATCGGTCGCTCGCGGCTGGCCGTTCGATGCGCTGCGGACCGACGGTCGGACAGCGGCCTGGGTGAAACAGCTGAATCGGGAGGTGCGGCGGCCGGGGGCGCGGCTGGCGTCGAGCACGTCGGTCGAAGTGTTCACGACGGTCGAAGCCCTGGGCACGGTGGGGCCGACGGACGGCGAGCGGATTTCACCACGGGCCGGAGGGTTTCGGCTCGTGGATCAGGCGGAGGTGCTGCCCGATCGAGTGGCGGGATCGGCGCTGCAGGCGGCGGCCTGGCTGTTGCGGCATCAACGTGGGGACGGATCGTTCGCGTACGAGTACGCGCCAGCGAGCGGCGACAAGGCAGGCGGCAAGGCGGGCGGCTGGACGCCGTTCGACCAGTTGGTTCGCCAGTGCGGCTGCGCCTGGGCGATCGCGATGGTGGCGCGCATTTCTCGGGATCGCAAGATCGGCGAGGCGGCGGCGAGGGCGATCAGCGGGGTCCTCGAGCGTCACCTGCGGCGAGACGGACCGGGTCGGCTGTTCTACCTGGAGGACATGTACGGAGAAGCGAAGCTGGGCGCTCCGCCGCTGCTGCTGCTGGCGATCTGCGAACTTGGTTCGGCGCTGAGGATTCCGCGCGAGACGGTCGACCAGCTGACAGCCTCATTGCTCGCGGTGCAGTCGCGAGACGGCCGCCTGGGTACCAAGGCGCGCGGGATGGAGCTTGAGGGGTCGGAGACGTATTACGCCGGCCAGATCGTACTGGCGCTGGCGAGGTTGTTTGCGATCCGCAAGCGACCGCGTCTGCGCACGGCCGTGGAACGGTCGCTCAAGCACTACCGGGGTCGTTGGGATGACGAGGACGAGCGAGATTTGTCGTTTACGACGTGGATGATCCAGGCCTGCGACCAGTGGCACGCGAATGTTGGAGACGACTTGTCGCGCGACTACGCCTACGAGATGGCGGACTGGGCGCTGGAGGAACAGCACGGCGAGGACAGCGGGAATCCGCTCTGGGTCGGCGCGTTCCAGAACACGCCGGGGATCGGGACGGCGGCGTACAGCGAGGGGATTGCGAGTGCGCTCTCGATCGCGCAGCGGACAGGAGACCAGGAGCGGGCGGAGCGGTATCGGTCCGCGTTGCTATCGAGCGTGCGGTTCCTGCTTTCGCTGTCGCTGGATGGTCCCGAGTATGCGCTGGTCGGGGGTAGCGAGCATGTGGGAGCGGTGCGGTCGGCGCTGCATCGATCGGGGTTGCGCTGCGACAATGCGCAGCACTACGTGATGTCGATGCTGCGGGCTCGGGCCTTATGCTGGGATGGGAACGGGGAGTAATGGCCTGATGGCGATCATCGACACCCTCAGGTTCCGCAACATTCTGGTCGACGGCGAGATCGCTGAAGAGGAGCCGGCCCGAGAGTTCGTCGGCGCGCTTGATGAGTCTCTCGAAGAGATCACGGGCAACCTAGCAACGAAGGCCGACCTGACAGCATTCAAGGCGGAGATTCTGGCTGCTATCGCTCAAAGCGATGCTGCCAACGCTCGCGGCCGATTGGCGCTGTTTGCCGCCATCACTGCGGTCCTCGGCGTTGCAGTGGGGCTGATTCTCGGTCTCAACTGACCTCAGCCCTTGAGGTCGGGCCAGACTTCTCGCCAGGCGGTTTCGATGGTTTGTAGGTATTGGTCGACGGGGATGGCGAGTTCCCGGTCGTAGTTGGGCATTCCGATGCCGAGGCGGGTGATGCCCATGTCGCGGGCGGCGCTGAGCAGGCGCTGGGTGTTGGCCATGTCGGCGTCGAGCGGCGGCAGCCACTGGATAGGGAAGTCGTCGGGGTCGCGGTCGTTGGCCTCGAGCTGCGCGCGCAGGCGGCCGATCAGCTCGGCTAGTTGATCCACGGTGGACTGAACGGGCGCGATCCAGCCGTCGCCCAGGCGGGCGGTACGCTCGATCGCGGCCTGAGCGAAGCCGCCGAAGAGGATCGGCGGACCGCCGGGCGTGACCGGCTTGGGCATGACCGACATCTGGTCGATGTTGACGTAGCGGCCGCTGAAGGTGATGGGTTCCTCGGTCCAACATGCTCGGAGGACGCGGATGTACTCCTCCATGCGGCTCGGGCGCTGGCGGAAGTTGGCGGTGAGGGCGTCGAACTCCTGCCATTGCCAGCCGATGCCGATGCCGAGGCGCATGCGTCCGCGGGAGAGGATGTCGATCTCGGCGGCCTGCTTGGCGACGAGGACGGGTTCGCGCTGGGGCAGGACGAGGACGTTGGTCTGCAGGGCGACGCGGTTGGTGATGCCGGCGAGCCAGGCGAGGGTAGTCAGAACCTCGTGCTGGTGGACATCGTCGGTGTAGGGGCCGGTCTGGGGGCGGTCGTCGCGAGCGTAGGCGTAGATGACGTGGTCTGCCATGGAGATGAAGTCGCAGCCGATCGCCTCGACGCCCTGAGCCCAGTCGCGCAGTTCCGAGACATCCCAGTGCCAGTGCCAGGCGGGAATCTGACAGCCGAATTCGAACTGTGCCATTGGTCGCTCTCCTCGGAATCGCTTGGGTTCAACGCCGTTCAGTCAGGTGTATCCTAGGCGCATCCCGACGGCACCTGGAGACCTGAGTGATATGGCGTTGGATGAGCGGCATGCGGGAGAAGAAGGCGTCCTACGGAGCGACATCGCGGACGTGATCGACCGCGCAGCGGCGATGGCGGTGTATGCGTATGCGTCGGTCACCCAGGCCGGGGCGACCGAGGGTCTGCAACTGCCTCCGCAGTTGGCGGAGCACCTGGCCGAGGCGACGTACGTGGACGTGATGCGTTACTCGTTGGACGAGTGCACGTGTCCGTGCCATCAGGAGCACTAGCGGCGAGCATCATCTCTCGGCGAGCCCCCCTCTGCCTTCGGCATCTCCCCCCGCTGCGCGGGGGGAGATGGGAGACGTGGTGCGGGGATGGCGCGGCGTGCTCTGGGCCCCGCGTCGAGCGCGGGGCATCGGATTTGTCTCGCGGCGGCGAAACCGGGTATCGGCAGCTTCTACAGGTCGGGGCTACACTGCGGTTGACTGCGTTTGTGCAGATTGATTTTCACGCGACGACATGAAGGAGCATGTGCGATGACCACGGCGACCAAGGACTCGGTGGTGACCCCGGAGCGGTTCAAGTCGGGAATGACCTGGAACCAGTACCTGGCATTCATCAACTCGGAAGAGAACTTCCAGCGCCTGACCCCGGGCGGCGACCCCCGCGGCGACGCGAACGTGGAGCGGTTCATCCGCAACATGAGCGCCTGGCAGGTTTCGGAAGCAGGGCGCGAGGCGCTGCAGTCGCTGCCGCGGCTGAAGATGCTGGTGCTGGGCGAGGACTGGTGCCCGGACGTGTATCGCGGACTGCCGGTGCTGGCGGAGATCGCGGCGACGGCGGGCTGGGAGATCCGGATCTTCGCGCGCGACGAGAACAACGACATCATGTCCGAGTTCCTGAAGGACGGACAGCACGAGTCGATTCCGACGGCGGTGATGTACACGCTGGACCATGAGTACGTTGGTCACTGGATCGAGCGTCCGGCGGTGGCGAACGAGCATATGGCCAACATGCAGAAGCTGTTCAGCCGCAAAGAGGGCGAGTCGGAAGACGAGATGCGGGCTCGGATTCGCCAGGGCTACCGAGACCTTCAGTCGTCGGACGAGTGGGCGTCGTGGCGCGACGCGACGGTCGACGAGATTGTGGAGTTGGTTCGGAGCAACACGTAGGGGCCCTCAGCCCGGCTCTCTCCCTCGGGGAGAGGGAATCGAATTCAGTGGCACCAGAGCGGAATCCCCTCTCCCCCTGGGACAGGGCGAGGGTGCGGGTTCCCAATCGGCGTCAGTCCTGACGACCGGTCGTTCGATTCCGTCCTGCGATTCGTATGCGGGAGTCCCGCTGGAGGCGTGCGGATGCCCCCCTCTGCCCCCGCATCAAGTGCGGGGCAGGCTTCGGCATCTCCCCCCGCTTACGCGGGGGGAGAGGGGATCGCATCGAGGCGGCGACTGAGTCAGTTTGGCAACTGACTCAACGTCTGGTTGAGGACCCGAAGGGGCTGTCGGGTGGGTCATTGGGGTCGGGTTGGTCTTCGATGACTGGTGCGCCCTGCTCGATGGCTCGCATGGCTCGCCAGGTGATGAACCAGCGCTGGAGGGCGGTGAGGTTGGTGAGGACGGCGAGGATCCAGAGGATCGGGAGGATCTGCGCGGAGAGCAGGCCAATCGAGAGGATGAGGACGCGCTCGAGGCGGGTACCGAGTCCGGTGCGGATGCTGATGCCGAACTCGCCGGCCTTGGAGCGGGTGTAGCTGACCATCATGCTGCCGAAGAGGGAGACGCCGATTAAGACGATGGCGGTGCGGTCGAAGCGCTCGGCGGCGCTGTACCAGATGAGGAGTCCGAAGAGCAGGGCGAAGTCGGCGAGCCGGTCGGAGACGGCGTCGAAGACGGCGCCCCAGTCGGAGGCGCGGTCGGTGGCTCGGGCGACGGCGCCGTCGAGCAGGTCGAAGAAGGCGGCGGCGAGCATGGTGATGCCGGCCTGCCAGAACATGCCGTGGGCGGCGAATGCGCCGGCGCCGCCCATGCCGAGCAGGCCGATCACGGTCAGGGCGTTTGGGGTGAGTCCGGTGCGGGCGACGGCGCGTCCGAGGCGCTCGGAGATGTCGGTTGATATCGAGTGGGGGAGAAGTGACACGTGGCTCTCGATCGGAGTCCGGCCGCCTTGGAGCCACTGTACACAGGGGACGGATCGGAAATCGGCCTAGTCGTAAAACAGTCGCTTGCCGACGAAGAAGAGGAGGATGGCCACGGGGATCGCGGCGGCGATGGCGATGACGTGGTTGAGGTTGAGGCGTTCGTAGAAGGGCTGCTGCTGAGGCTCGATGTAGGGCCAGTTGAGCAGGAGGGCGCGCTCGGCGTTCTTCGTAAACTCTGCGATCAGGTTCTCTTCAGGGATGCCGTAGACCTGTTCGATGGCCTCATAGAACGCCACGCCGTCGCCGACGGCGCGAAAGAGTTCGGCGAGTGTCTCGGGACCCCAGTCCTGGATGAACCAGGCGAGCATGCCGCCGGCCTGGCCGAAGTACTTGGCCTGGAACTGCCAGGAGGTCGGAATTGTCTCCAGCTGCTCGACGGAGTAGTACTGCTCGTGGTCGAACAGGGCCACGGAACCGGCGCGCCTGAGGAAGAATCCGGGTAACGGACCGGCCGACCAGAAGCCCATCGCCGAGCGCATCCAGAGCGGCACCTGGGCCGCGTGAGCTCCGGTGGCGGCGTCAATCAGGGCGTTGGTGACGGCGCTGCGCACGTCGCCAGAGGCGTTGCGCACGACATGCCGGACATCGGCGTCCTCCTCCACTCCTGCGGGGAACAGGGAGGGGTCGGTCGGATCGGAGCCGGCCGGCCAGACGATGATCGCGAGTGGAGCGTTGACGTCGACGTCGATCAGCTCGCTGACGAGGTCGTAGGCGCCCTGGCCGTGGTCGGCGAGGTCGTCGGCGCGGAGTTGTCCCTGGGTGTGCCAGAGGGTGAGGTTGTCGCGCTCGGCGCTGGACCACTCAATGTCGTCGCTCTGGGCGTGCAGTGCGACCTGCGCCACGAATCCTGCCAAGATGGCAGCGACTATTGCCAGCGTCTTGAGTCCGAGCGGTCTCACTAGCCCAGCGTATGGTCAGAGCAGGGATCGATACAGGTCGAGGTGTTGCAGGGCGATGCTGCGCGAGTCGAAGCGGGCGGCGGCCAGGCGGCCGCGGTTCGCCAGTTGTTCGCGGAGGGCGGAGTCGCTGAGCAGGCGGAGGAGGTTAGCGGCGAGGGCGTTGGGATCATTGGGCGCGGACAGCAGGGCGGCTGCGCCGTCGTCGGTGGCGATGCGGTAGCCATCGATATCGGAGGCGGCGACGGGGACGCCGGCGGCCATTGCTTCGACCAGTACGAGGCCGAGCGCTTCGCCGCCGGTCGCGGGGAAGGCGGCACAGGTGGCGGTGCGCATGAGCGAGGCGATTTCGTCGTGCGGAACCGGTCCGAGGAAGATGACTCGGCTGTCTGCGCGTGATCGGGTGGCGTCCGTGACCGGTCCGGCGACCGCGAGCCGGACGTCGGGCAACCGCTGCAATGCCTGGAGCAGGATCGGCAAGCCCTTGCGGGGTTCGTCGCGACCGACGAAGAGGATGGTCTGCGGGTCCGGGTTGCGTTCGAGGTGGCGGAAGCTGGACAGGTCGAGACATGGGTGGATGATTGCGGGGTTCGGTCCGACGACCGATTGCGCTGCCCGACGTGAGACTTCGCTGGCGCAGACGACCGCGTCGGCGCGGTTGAGCAGCCGTCGGGAGATGGGATGGGTCCGGCGATAGAAGCGTCCGGCGACGGGCTCGGCCGAGTGCAGCGTGACCACGGTCGGCGCTGCTCCGGGATGCAGCAACGACAGCGGGCCAAGCAGGGGCAGCATCGGCTCCTGGATGTGCAGGATGTCGTGCGGGCTGCGGAGAAAGCGGCGTAAGGCGAAGAGGTCGCGCGGGTGGAATGCGAGGTCGGCGCGAGTGCCGCCGAGGCTGACTCGGACGGGCCTGGACGGGGCGAAGATGTGGGACTCGTGGCCGAGTTCGTTGAGCGCCTCGGACAGGGCCGTCGTGTGGGTCTGGACGCCTCCGGGCTGTTCGGGATCGTAGGGCAGGAGGTGATGGATCCGCACGGGTGGGGGTCTCGGTTCCGTCGTCAATCGCGGGCGCGGCGGCGTCGGAGGAGCGCGCGGGGGGTTGCGCTGATGCCTCGCCACTGTTGGTGGAGGAGGCGGCGGGCTCCGATGTTGCGCAGTCTTGGATAATGCCTGAGTTGGGCGTCGGTGGTTCGCGCGTTGAGGGCAGCACGGAGCGCATCCTGACCGCTTCCTTCGAACGTGGTCACGGACGAGCCGACCTGCTCGTGGAAGTGCGCATCGGAGCCGCCGGTGGTGGCGAGGCCCCAACGCCGGTTGGCATCGATGACGCTGTTGCGTCGCCAGCGGGCGGACGGGATCGGATTTGCGGTCTCGATTGCGAGGACGGGCGGTTGATCGCCGGCGCGCTCGGGGGCCAGATCGCGCACGAGCCGGTCGATGTCGCGGAGGTTGAGCGCGATCGGCATGACGGCGCAGGGATGAGCGATGACGGCCACGCCGCCCTGTTTCCAGATCGCTTCGACGGTCGCGGCGGCGCTGCGGAAGAATGGGATCGGTTCATCGATCCAGAGGGCGAGGATGTGTCCGTGGCGGCTGGTGACCTCGCTGCCGACGATCACGTCGACCGGATGATTGGCGCGAGCGGCGGCTTCGCGAGCGAGCTGCGCCCCGCGCGTCTGGTCGTGATCGGTGACGGCGATGATGTCGACGCCGCGTCCGTGGGCGGCGTTGAGGATGGTCAGGGCGTCGTCCATGCCGTCCGATTCTTCGGTGTGGATCTGCAGGTCGGCGCGTCCGATGCTCTTCTCGGACTGAGTCATGATGGGACCTCGGCCAGGTGGTCTCGTGGGTGGGGTTCGTCCCAGCGCGTGTCGCGGCAGGGGGCCCAGGGCGACTCGACGACACGCCAGAGATGGGCGTGTTGCTCAATGATTGGCTCGTAGAGGCGGGCGAGGTTGGCGGTGTTGGTTCGAGTGTCGAGGGCTCGGTTGCCCTTGAGTAGCAGGTCGAGGGGCGGCAGGAACGTGACGTCGAACTGCAGACGGTCCGGACCGGGTCGGCGTACCGCGTAGAGGGGAAGGACGTCCGCCTCGGCGCGGATCGCGAGGTCCACGGCGCCGACCGGGAATCGGGCCTGTCGTCCGAAGAAGGGCACGCAGGTTCCCCCACCCTGTCGGTCGCGGTCCCAGAGAATGCAGACTACGCCGCCCTCGCGGAGGGTGCGCAATGCCGAGGCGATGCCGGTTTGGGTTGCGGTGAGGAAGTCGATGCCGACGGCGGCGCGCGCCGCGTTGACGGCCTCGAGGTGGCCGTGCTCATCGAGCCGCTCGACGAGCGCTACCGCGGGGATGTCGAGGGCGGCGAGGGCCTTGACCGCGACCTCGGGATTGGAGATGTGGGCGGTGGTGAGGACGACGCCGCGTCCGGATCGGTGAGCGTCGAGCAGGTGGTCGAGGCCGGTGACGTGGAGGTGGCGGTCGAGCACTCGTTGGGGCGAGATGGAGGGCAGGATGGCGAGGTCGACGTAGTATCGGGCGGTCTCGGCGATGACCTCGGTCGCGTCGCGGTTGAGCTGGGCCGGGGTGTGTTCAGGATGGATGCGTTGGAGGTTGTTGCGGATGCGGATGCGTCGGCGTTCGAGGAGGGGGAGGGCGAGAGAGGCGGCGGTCTCGGCGATGGCGTAGAGGTAGTGGCGGGGGAGGAGTCGGGCGAGCCAGGCGAGGGCGGTCAGGGCGTAGGCGGTCGGCATGGGGGTATGGTCGCACGGGAGCCCACCCATCGGCCACACAAACCGCTGTGTAAGTGTCAGATACATATGTTCGGTTCTGGTACCATATGCACGAAGGAGATTCGATGTGTCCACGACTGAGCAACTCACAGCCATCGTCGAGCGAGTTCGGGAGGCGACGAAGTCGCTGAGCGGTGATGAATTCCGGCTGCGTGAGATTGCGTTCGAAAAGCTGCTCGAGCATGAACTATCCAACGGAGGTTCCTCGAATGGTGCGGCAACCGTGTCGACCGCGGAACCGCAAGGGGAGGCCGAATCGCCCGATTCGAGCTACTCGACGCCGGAGATGCGGGCGGATGCAGTCGCGAGGTACTTCAAGATTGGCTCGGAAGAGGCTCGAGACATTTTCGACCTGACCGCCGAGGCTCCAACCTTGGATTTGCCGTCGCGGAAGATTGAAAGCAGCAAGGCCGCGGCTGTCCGCCAGATTGCGCTGTTGATTTGCGGTGCACGAACCGCGCTTGGGCTTGAGACGGGAACAGCACATATCCGAGAGGCCGCGGACAACTACGACAAGGCCGATCCAAACTTCATGACCTACTTGACCAACTTCGACAAAATCGCTGTTCGGGGCAAGAAGAGCTCACCGAATCGGTTAGTGCGGATGCGGGTGATCGGCGCGGAAGAAGCGCAAGAGGTTGCCCGAAAGCTGGTCTCGAATGGCGGGTGACCCGCCCGAACTCAGAGCGCAGCTCAGGTTCAGTGACCTCCATGCAGAGGTTCAGCTTGCTGCGGACCTATTCCAGGGGGGATTTCTCCAAGAGGCCGTTCGAAAGGCCTCGGAACGATTCAACAATCGGGTCGCCGAGAAGGCGGAACGGGAAGATCTCAGCGGCCGAGACCTCATGAATCAAGTGTTCTCGGCGGACAAGCCCGCCTTGGTCTTCAACGAGGAGCGGAAGACCGCAACGGAGCGGAACCGCCATGACGGATATCGTTCGCTGGCCGCCGGATTGGCTGCGGGTGTTCGGAACGTCTATACCCATCTCGACAATGTTCCTGTGGACCAGATTGAGGCACTGGAGTGGCTTGGATTCATCAGCGCCATGCACCGGCGACTGGATCGCGCATTTCAATACGTCCCGCCTCCGGCCGACACTGAGTCCCAGGCAGATGCCAGCGAACCTGAAGAGCTCGATTAGCGGAGTTGTCGATCGCGGAACTGGTACCACTGGTCTGGGGCTTCGGCGAGGGGGGGCTCGAAGGCGGGGAGGAGCGGGGTGTGGGGGTCGTGGGTGAGGTCGAGGTGGGGGGTGAAGCGGAAGTCGTGGCCCTGGCGGGTTGCGGCGAGGGGGATGAGTTTGGCGTTGGTTGCGCTGGCGATTCGGTGGATCTCGTTGGAAAGGATGACTTCCCGGCCGAAGAGAGTTTCGGTGGTGGTTTGCTCGTTGGGGCGGGGCGGGCGGTCGAAGAGGATGGCGGCGGTTCCGTTGTCGTTGAGGTGGTCGACCAACTGACGTAGACCCCGGCGGCCGGCGACGGGGGTCATGCCGAGGCGGGCTCGTTGATCCTGGATGGCTTGGTTGAGGGCGGGGTGGCCGAGGTCGTCGACGAGGACCATCGAGGGTCCGATGCGGTGGGTGTAGGCGCCGCCGAGGATGTCCCAGTTGCCGAAGTGGATTGCCGCGAAGAGGACTGGTCGTCGTTGATGCCACTCTTCGAGCTGGTCCCAGTGGTCGGACCAGGTTTGGTAGTGGCCGCCGACGGCTTCGAAGCACCGCGCGGGCGTCAACTCGTCGAGGCGGACGGCGTCGACGAGGTACTCGCCGTAGCGCCGGAACTGGGCTCGGGCGAGGGATGGGGCGGAGCCGCTCCAGTGGACGTGGGGGAGGAGGAACTCGGCGTTGCGTCGGGCGGCGTTTCGGCCTCGGGGCCAGCCGAGGTAGACGGCGTCCATGAGGCGTCGGGCGGCGGCGTAGGCGAGGGGACGCGGGAGGGTTCGGGCGGCTCGGCCGAGGGTCTGGTATCCGATGGCGAGGGGGTGCATGGGTACTCGGGACCTTAGGGAGCCCCCCTCTGCCTTCGGCATCTCCCCCCGCGTCGCGGGGGGAGAGTTGAGATTGGGCCGATCCTCACCTTCCGCTGGGGGGGGTTGCCGATCTGCTACTCGCCGTGGGCGAAGGCTTCGACGGAGTCTCGGGCGACGTCGTCGGTCCATTGCTCGGGCGGGGACTTCATGAAGTAGGCGGAGGGCGCGAGGAGTGGGCCTGAGAGTCCGCGGTCGAGGCCGAGCTTGGCGCAGCGGACGGCGTCGATCACGACGCCGGCCGAGTTGGGCGAGTCCCAGACCTCGAGTTTGAGTTCGAGGTTGAGCGGTACGTCGCCGAAAGTCGTGCCTTCGATGCGGATGTGGCACCACTTGCGGTCTTCGAGCCAGGGGACGTGATCGGAGGGGCCGACGTGTACGTCGCCGGAGGGCATTTCGTATTCGATCTGCGAGGTGACGGCGTTGGTCTTGCTGATCTTCTTGGACTCGAGGCGTTCGCGCTCGAGCATGTTGTAGAAGTCGGTGTTGCCGCCGAAGTTGAGCTGGTAGGTGCGGTCGATCTGGACGCCGCGGTCGCGGAAGAGGCGCGAGAGCACGCGGTGGACGATCGTGGCTCCGACCTGGGACTTGATGTCGTCGCCGATGATCGGCGCGCCGGCGCGCCGGAAGCGGTTGGCCCAGTACTCCTCGCGGGCGATGAAGACGGGGATGCAGTTGATGAAACCGCAGCCGGCCTCGAGCACTTGCTCGACGTACCACTTGGTCGCTTCCTCGGAGCCGACCGGGAGGTAGTTGATGACGACATCGACGTCGCGGTCCTTGAGGATCTGCGCGACATCGACGGTTGAGCCGGGGGCCTTGTCGATGACCTGCGAGAGGTACTTGCCGAGGCCGTCGTGGGTCATGCCGCGTTCGACGGGGACGCCGAGGTTGGGGACGTCGGTGAACTTCACGGTGTTGTTGGGCTCGGTGAAGATGGCCTCGGAGAGATCGAGGCCGACTTTGCGCGAGTCGATGTCGAAGGCGGCGACGAAGTTGAGGTCGGAGATGGAATAGCCGCCGAGGACGGAGTGCATAATGCCGGGGATCTCGTCGCCGTCCTGGGCGTTCTGATAGTGGGTGACGCCCTGGACGAGCGAGGAGGCGCAGTTACCGACGCCGATAATGGCTACGTTGATCTTTCCGGTCGGGTTGCTGACGCCGGATGCGTCGTCTGACATGAAGACATCCTTCCGCGGGGGCTGCGGTCGCATGGGTTTGCCGAGCCGAATCGGAAGCTCACAACGTGGAGACCGCGTCGTCCATCTGCGAGTACTGCAATGTATCAGCCGATGGGACTGGATGCAGTCATCGCAAACATAGATGGAGGGGCGGTAGCCGTTGCGATTCGGTGACGGGGTAGGCTGGCTTCATGCCGGATCCACGCGAGCTGGTGGCGGAGACGTACCTGCAGTTCGCAGAGGATCTGGCGGACGCATCGGGCGAGGCGATCCGGCCTTGGTTTCGGAGTGAGCTGGAGGTTGAGCGCAAAGGTGACGGCTCGCCGGTGACGCAGGCGGATCGGTCGGCCGAGCGGGCAATCCGGGAGCGGATCTCAGAGTTGTATCCCGACCATGGGGTGATCGGCGAGGAGTTCGGATCGGAACGGACGGATGCGGAATGGGTGTGGGTGATCGATCCGATCGACGGGACCGGTGCGTTCGTCACGGGATTGCCGACGTTCGGCACGCTGATCGCACTGGTTCAGCACGGTCATCCGGTGCTGGGTGTACTTGACCAACCGATATTGCGTGAGCGCTGGTCGGGTATGTGTTTCCCGGATGTGCGGCCACGTACTACACACAACTCACAGGTTGTCCACACGTCGTCAACCACCGATTTACACGCGTCGATCGGCTTCGCGACCGACCCGACGATGTTCAAAGGCTCCGCCCGAAGTGGTTGGGAGACACTTTCATCATCGTTCGAGCGGGTCAGGTACGGGATTGACTGTTACGCGTACGGTCTGCTGGCATCGGGCTTTGTGGACATTGTGTGCGAAGCCTCGTTGAAGTCCTGGGATTACCTGGCGCTGGCGCCGATCGTGCGCGGCGCCGGTGGGCGAATGACCGACTGGAGCGGATCGGAGCTGACGCTGGAGTCGGGCGATCGCGTCCTGGCGAGCGCGAACATGCGACTACACCGGGCCGCGATCGCACGACTTGAGGCATCGGACGGGTAGAACCAGGTCCAATTCGCGATAGACATGTGGACAGCAGGTGGAACGTACTGGCCACTTCGTGGATAACGAACCGGACGAGGAGATGCGCGGGGCGTCGCGTCCGGAGTTAGCCGGCGGCGTCGGCGTGGGCCTTGACCTTGCGCAGGACGGGGAGTCCGGTGCGCGGGTTCTCGACGATCTCGTAGCCATCGGGGACGGCATCAATCGCACCGGGCTTCTCCGACTTGGCGAAGAAGTAGATGCGCTGCGAATGGTGGTTACGCAGTTCGATGTCGCGGGCGTGGAGGAAGTAGGTCTCGTGCCGACGGTTGGTGGTGGAAAAAGCCATGCCTGGCAGCCTTCCGATCACTTGTCTTGTTATTGATCAAGTGCCTATGCCGTTACGTCATATATTCAAGCGACTTTGGAGCGAGTTGTCAATCCAGCGTGGAAAACTCGTTACGTCTAGTATTCACCAATTGTTGACGATCGGGGGGTGGCCGCTGGCGGCGATGATGATCGTCGGCGCAGCGTGTGCAAGTCCGGACGAGCAGCAGTCGACCGCGGGTCCGCCGGACGCCGACGCCTGGACGGTCGCGCAGCGCGATGCGGACGCTCGCTGGCTACCGATCCTCGCCACACAGGACCTCGGGGTTGGCGTCAAACGGATTGCGTTCACGCTTGACGGGTTGTCTGCTAGCGAGGAAGTGCCGACCGTCCGCGTGTCGTTGTTTGAACTTGAGCAAGATCGCGAGAACCCGGTCTCCGTTCAGTACGCGCGATTCATCAGCTACGACCCGAGCGTCGGGATCGCCGCGCATGGCCATGCGAATGCGTCGGTTTCCGATCGGGCGCTGCCGGTTGGCCGGGGCGTGTATGTCGTGCCGGTGCGACTGAATTCTCAAGGGTTGTGGGGGTTGTTGCTTGAGATGTCGTCGGGCGCGGGCGATGAGATTGCTCGGCTGCGGTTCTCGGTCCGGGAGCGGCAGGCTGCGCCTCGGGTCGGCGAGCGGGCGCCGTCGGTCGAGTCGCGAACCCGCGGTGACGTTTCGGCGCTGGCGGAGTTGACGTCCGATCCAGATCCGGAGCCGGGACTGTACATGCTTTCGATCGCGGAGGCGCTGGCGCTGGAGCGGCCGCTGTTGCTGACGTTCGCCACGCCGGCGTTCTGCCACTCCCGGACCTGCGCACCGGTGCTTGAGGCGGTCAAGACGGTATGGCGCGAGTTCTCGACGGAGGTTTCGGGGATCCATGTCGAGGTGTTTGAGAATCCCGAGTCACCGAGGCAACTGGTGGAGGCGGAGGCGTTCGTGGCCTGGAGACTGCCCTCGGAGCCGTGGGTGTTCGTGATCGACGGCGAGGGGGTTATTCGGTACGCGTTCGAGGGGGCGGTGACGGAGGAGGAGCTGCGCTCGGCGGTTGAGTGGGTCGTGCAGCGAGGTCGGCAGGGAGGTCGGTAGGGGGAGCTAAGGCGAACCGTTGACGAGCACGGTCTCTACCCGTTCGACCAATTCGTCAACCCTCTGTAGATGGCGGTCGACGTCCTCAGGCCGAAGGAAGCCCTCGTAGAAATTGGCGTGCAAGCTGTTGGCGTAGACGAAGGAATCGTAAATCGCTTCATCGTCAACTTCTTCGGCCAGGCGCTGCGCGACGTCAAACAGCACGCGATGCTGACCGTGCCGCCAACCTCTTTGGGCAGCCACGGCCTTCATCATCTGCGCAGCGGCACCCCAGCCCTTTTCCGAGGCCTGCTCCAGGTCATCGCGGGCCAGTTCCTCACTCGCCTGAGCAAGGAATTTTCGCCCTCGTGCGACATACTGCGTAGCAGCTTCATTCATTCGGCGCTCCTGTTACGGCATCTTATCAGGCGGGCGGAGTCGGCTGATACTACCCTCTGGGTTGAAGGCGAGGCTGGGCATGGCGTTGGCGGCGTCGGAGCGGGCTCAGATTCGGCAGCAGTTTGCTGCGATTGAGGGACCGCTGAAGCTGGAGTACTACCACCAGAGCCCGCGTCGGGTGATGGTGCCCGGCCGCCCGGAGAAACCGAGCTGCGCGCTGGCGAAGGAACTGTACGAGGAGATCGCCGATCTCTCCGAGCACATATCGCTGACCATCTATGAGCACGAGGAGTCGGAGGAGCAGGCCGAGCGGCGAGACATCGTCGATGTGCCCTGCGTCCTGATTCGCGGCGAGTTGAATCGACCGCTGCGCTTCTACGGGGCGCCGAACGGTCACCTGATGGTGGCGATGATCCGGTCGATGGTGCTGGCTTCGACGCTACAGGCGAAGCCGGCCGTCAAGATGAAGCGAGCGCTGGGCAAGCTGCGGCGTCCGACGCGTCTGCGCCTGCTGGGTTCGGCGTCGGATCCGACGGCTGGCCAGGCGGCGCTGGCAGCCTGTTCGGTCGCTCTGCTCTCACCCAAACTGCAGACGGACGTGTTTGCGATCGAGGAGTTCGGCGAGATCGGGGCGCGCTCGGGCGTGACAGCGCTGCCAGCGTTGTTTATCGACGATCGGCTGTTCGCCGCCGGATTGGTTGACCCGTTGGAGCTGGTTGAGTTCATTGGCGTCTGGCAGGCGAATCCGGAGAAGGCGCAGCTGAATCCACCGGCGACGCAGCCCGGCTCGGCGACCGCGTGGCGTCCGGCGCAGCCGCAGCGGGAGCCGGCGCCGCTCGATCCGATCGCGGCCGCCGCAGGCCGGGCTCGGGAACCGGTGGCGACGCCGGAGGGCATGCGCCGCACGGCGGGCGGCCTCATTGTGCCGAATCGGTAGTACGCTCCAACATATAGTTGAGCGGTCGAGCAGTTGACGGACAGTTAGCGGAGATGTGCCGTGGTTGGTGTTGACGATCTGCGCGAGACGCTGACGTCGCTGTCGGAGCGATTGCACGACGTTTTGGAGCGTCTTTGACCTGACCTCGGTGGAGGCGGAGGCTTCGCGGCTGGAGGCCGAATCGATGGCGTCCGGCTTCTGGGACGACGCGGAGCGTGCGCGGTCGGTGATGAAGCGGTTGGCGGCTCGCCAGCGCACGATCGAAACGTGGCGGGGTCTGGAGACGCGGCTGACGGAGGCGGTGGAGTTGTTGGAGCTGGCCGACGACGAGGAACTCGCCGATGACCTGGCCTCGGAAGCTGCGGCGATGGAGGAAGAGATCGAACGGCGCTCGTTTGAGTTGGCGTTCTCGGGCCCATACGACGATCGCTCGGCCGTGATCGCGATCTATGCCGGCGCGGGCGGGATCGACTCGCAGGACTGGACGGAGATGCTGCTGCGCATGTATCAGCGCTGGGCCGAGCGGGCGGGCTTCGGCGTCGACCTGGTGGACCTGGTGGAAGGTGAAGAGGCGGGGCTCAAGTCGGCGACGCTTGAGGTCAAGGGCGAAGCGGACGGCGGCGGGGCGTATGGGTGGCTGCGCTCGGAACATGGCGTGCACCGGTTGGTGCGGATCTCGCCGTTCGACCAGAATCATGCGCGGCACACATCGTTCGCGCGGGTCGAGATCATGCCTGAGACGGAGGGCGCTGCGGAGGTGGAGATCGACGAGGAGGAGATCAAGATCGATGTCTACCGCGCTTCGGGCAACGGCGGTCAGAACGTGCAGAAGAACTCGACGGCGGTACGGATTACGCACTTGCCGACCGGATTTGTCGTGAGCTGCCAGAACGAGCGCTCGTTGCGGCGCAACCGCGAGTCGGCGATGCGCGTGCTTGAGGCGCGATTGCTGATGCTGGAGGAGCAGAAGCGAGAGGAAGAGCGGCTGGCGATCCGGGGCGAGCATATCGAGGCGGGCTGGGGCAACCAGATTCGTTCGTACGTGTTGCAGCCGTACCGGATGGTGAAGGATCTGCGCACCCAGCATGAGACATCGGACGCCGAGAGCGTGCTTGACGGCGAGCTCGACGAATTCCTCCGCGCATCGCTGAAGCATCAGATTGGGCAGGATGGCGCGCGGGCGGAGGCGGTGGCATGAAGCGGGTCGGGCTGCTGCTAGCGACGGCCGGGATCATTGCGGCGGCATGGACGTTCATGGCGTCCGTTTCGCCGTTGAACGCGCAGTCGGCCGAGGAGAGTCCGACGGTCCAGGGGACCCGGTTTGAGAACGCCTGGCCGGACTCGGTAACCGTGACGTCGCTGGTCGGCGGCGCGGAGAATGTCGAGTCGGCGACGTTCCTGTACGCGGTGCTGCCGGAAGGGGCGCTGACGCGGGAGCCCGCGGAAGTCGCGAGCGGTGACGTGACGCGGGTCACGGCCGTGTTCCCGACCCGCGATCCGATGCTCTGGATACCGGCAGGCGCCGACTTCGAGTGGCACTGGGAGTTCGTGTTTGCGAACGGTGAGAAGTTCGAGACCGAGCCGCAGATCTGGCGATACGAGGATCCTCGGTTCGAGTGGCAGTCGATGACGGAGGGCGTGCTGGAGGTCTCGTGGTACGACGACCGGGGCGTGGCGCAGACGATGCTGGATGAGGGGATTGCTGCGCTCGAGGAGATCTCGCCATTTCTTGGCCTGGACGAATTGATCCCGATCAAGGTGTACGTGTGGGCGAACACGGAAGACGCACGAGAGGTGGAGCGGATCCAGTCGGAGCGGTTTGAGGAGTCGGTGATTACCGGCGGGACGAGGGTGCTGGCCGATCTGGTGCACATCTACACTCCGTCGCGCTGGGTGGTACGGCATGAACTGACGCACGTGTTGACCAAGCTGGCCGGTGAGGGTCCGTACGGTGATCTACCGGCCTGGCTTGACGAAGGCATGGCCACGCTCGCCGAAGGCGACTGGATCGAGCGTCGGGGCGGTGCGTTGCAGTACGCGATCAACAACGACATCGTGCTGTCGCTGCGGAGCATGGAGTCGCCGTCGAACCGACCGGGCTTCGTCGACATCTTCTACGGACAGTCGGCGGCCATCGTGTTGTATCTACTCACCGAGTACGGCAACGAGAAGATGAACGACCTGTTCCGGGCGTTCAAAGAGGGATCGAGCGTTGACGATGCGTTGCTGGAGGTCTACGGCCTCGATCGCGATGCCCTCGATAACGCGTGGCGCGACTCGGTGGGACTGGGTCCGAGAGAAGAAGGGGAAGACCGCTCGACCGTGATCGAGGACGAGGTGATCTCGGGTCCCGAAGTGGCCGACGACGAACAGTCGTCGGAGCAGGCCGCGGAGGCCGAGCAGGACCGCGCGGAGGAATCCCAGATCGAAGACGACGGCGGGGACCAACAGGGATCGCAGCAGCAGGCAGGGCAGGCGGGCGAGGCGGGCGACGAGGAGCAGCAGGCGGCGGCGAGCGCGACGAGCCGGTCGGACGAGGAGATCGCCGATCGGGTGGCCGAGATCGAGCGGCGCCAGGACGAGCGTCGGCCGCGTCCGGTCTTTGAGGTCGCAGGTCCGTTCCCGTGGGAGTGGCCGTTGATCGGGATCGCCGGCGGACTGGTGGTATTGAGCGGGCTGTTGCTGGTCCGGGTGCTGACGGCGCGGGACTGACTGCGCGTTAGCGCTGGCGCGAGATCCGCGCGGCGCGGGTGACGTTGTTGAGCAACATGGCGACGGTCATCGGTCCGACGCCGCCGGGCACCGGCGTGATCGCGGAGGCGACCTCGCTCACGGCTGCGAAGTCCACATCGCCGACCAGGCGATAGCCGCGCTTGCGGGTTGGATCGTCCAGCCGATTGACGCCGACGTCGATCACGGTGACGCCGTTGTGGACCATGTCGGCCGAGATCGTGTTGGGGCGGCCGGTCGCGGCGACGAGGATGTCGGCTTCTCGGGTGATTGCGGGCAGGTCGGCCGTGTTGGTGTGACAGAGCGTGACGGTGGCGTTGGCGCCCTGCCGTTTCTGGGCGAGCATCGCGGCGAGCGGCATGCCGACCAGTCGGCTGCGTCCGACGATGACGACGTGTTTGCCGGCCGGATCGGCGCCGCTGCGGACGAGGAGTTGCTGAACGCCGTGCGGTGTGGCGGGCAGGTAGCGTTCGCGGCCCAGCAGGACGCGTCCCTGGTTGACCGGGTGGAGGCCGTCAACGTCCTTGAGGGGGTCGATGCGGTCGATCAGCAGGTCGGCATCGACGCCCTCGGGCAGCGGCAGTTGGAGGATGATTCCGTGTACATCGGGATCGGCGTTGAGCAGGTCGATGCGGTCGCGGATTCGACGCTCGGTCTGTCGGGGATCGAAGTCGGCTTCGATTCGGTGGATGACGACCTTGATCCCGGTTTCCTGACCGGCCTTGTGTTTGCCGCGTACGTAGCTGGCGGAGGCGGGGTTGTCGCCGACGAGGATGACGGCGAGATGCGGCAAGAGTCCGCCGACGATCATGTCCTCGACCTGCCGCGTCAACGCCTCGCGGATGCCGGCAGCGATGGCGGCGCCGTCAATGATCGTGGCCGTCATGCGGTCAGGGTATGGCAGAGACCGAGGATGAAGTGTGACGTGGTTGCTGAGGCAGATTGGTAGGCTGCGAATCGATGTTCGGAGACCTGACCTGCGGCGTGGATCTGCTGTTGATTGAGCGGTTCGAAAGCGTGCTCAATCGGCATCCGGATCGATTTCCCAAGCGCATCCTGACTGATCGGGAGCGCGAGTACTGCGGTGATCGTCTGGCGGAGATGGCGGTGCGGTTTGCCGGCAAGGAAGCGGTGATGAAGTGCCTGGGCACCGGCGTTCGGGGGGTGAAATGGAAGGAGATCGAGATTCTTGCCAATGCACGCGGCAAGCCGGTGGTGATTCTGCACGGCGGGGCGCGTGAGCGGGCGCGGGAGATCGGGCTCGAGCGGATCGAGATTAGTCTGACCCACGAGAAGAACATGGCCTGCGCGTTCGCGGTCGGACAGCCGCGATGGGGGGAGCGACGATGAAACTGCTGACATCAGCGGAGATGCGAGAGCTGGAGGAACGGACGGAGGCGGCGGGCGTCTCGACGGAGACGCTGATGGAGAACGCGGGGCTTGCGGTGGCCCAGGAAATCTGGATGCAGCTCGGTTCGCTGGAAGATCGACGCATCGCCGTTCTGGTCGGTCCGGGCAACAACGGCGGGGACGGTCTGGTCGCGGCGCGGCATCTGTTCGAGTGGGGCGCCCAGGTTCGCGTGTATGCGCTCCGAGCACGCAGCGATTCGCAGTGGACGCAAACGGTGGAGATGGGCGTGCCCTGCGGCACGGTGGCAGAGGACGACGGCTTCGAGGCGCTGGAGGCGCTGCTCTCGGGCGCGGAAGCGGTCGTGGACGCATTGCTGGGGACAGGGTCGTCGCGGCCGATCGAGGGCGACCTGGCGGGGATCATGGAGCGGCTGGGGGCGATTCGCTCTCGGACCGTGAAGCCGAAGCTGGTTGCGGTCGATCTGCCGACGGGTCTGGACGCCGACAGCGGGCGGCTCGATCCGCTTGCCGTGGGGGCCGATGAGACGGTGACCTTCCATGCGCCAAAGGTGGGTCTGTACATGCAGCCGGGAGCGGCGGCGGCGGGCTCGGTGCAGCAGGTCGAGATCGGAATCCCGGCCGGGCTGGACGATGGTCTGCAGACGGAGGTGCTGGAGCGGCGCGGGGCCAAGGCGCTGCTGCCGGAGCGACCGTTGGACGGGCACAAGGGCACGTTCGGTCGGGTGCTGGTAATCGCCGGATCTGCGCGCTATCCCGGCGCGGCGGTGCTGGCGGCGCGCGGCGCGTATCGGGCCGGCGCGGGGCTGGTCACGATTGCGACGCCGCAATCGATCGCGTCGCAGATGGTCGCGGCCGTGCCCGAGGCGACCTTGCTGCCGCTGCCCGAGTACGACGAGGGCGTCATCTCAGGATTCGCTGCGTGGGAAGTGGTGCGCGACGAGCTTGGGTCGGTGGATGCGGTCGTGATTGGCTGCGGATTCGGGCGGCACGAGCACAGCGGGAAGTTTGTGCGCGAGTTCCTCATCTCTCCAGAAGTCGGCAGGGTGGGCGGAGTGGTGGTCGATGCCGACGGGTTGAACCTGCTCTCGGCGGACACGTCCAACCTGCCGCAGGCGGTCGCGCCGGTCATACTGACGCCGCATCCGGGAGAGATGGGCACGCTGGCGGGAATGAGCACGGACGACGTCCAGCGTCAACGGCTGACGCTGGCGCGAGATCGCGCCGCTGAGTGGAACTGCCACGTCGTGCTGAAGGGTGCGAACACGGTGGTCGCGACGCCCGACCATCGCGCGCGGGTGTCGGAGGTCGCACAGCCGGCGCTGGCGACTGCAGGGACCGGCGACGTGCTGAGCGGCGTGATCGGGGCGCTGATCGCCCAGGGATTGAGCGCGTTTGACGCGGCGACGCTGGGCGTCTACCTGCACGGGGACGCGGGCAATCGGGCGGCTCGGGCGCGAGGGACCATCGGCGTGACCGCGGGTGACGTCGCCGATCAGATCGCGATGGCTTCACGATCGCTAGCGGGCGAGGAACCGGTCGAGGCGCCGTCGCTCGGGGGCGGATTCGGTATGGGCGGCGGCGACGCGGGCGGTCTGGGTCAACTGGCCGGCGCGGGAGGTCTGGGCGGCGGGCTTGAGGGTCTGCTCGGCGGCTCGCAATGACAGCGCTCGGGACACATCTGTAGCCTTGATCGAGGAGGCCGACCAGTGGTCACAACGCCCGCCAAGCCAGAGAAGTCTACTGAGCGCCCGGAGGCTTCTCCTCTTCTGTCCGCTTCTGTCAGGGTGAAACTGCCCGAAGGCTGGGATACCACGGACGAGGCGCTCATGCGCTTGTCCAGTCTCAACGATTCGTGGCTGTTCGAACTGACTGCCGAAGGAGAGTTGGTGATCATGTCGCCAGAGGGATTCGGCAGCAGCCGAGTCGGGATGGACATTGCTATCCAGATTGGCGCCTGGAGCAATGCCGGCGGGGGCGGCGTGATGTTTGGCGCGCAACTGGGAGTGAGACTGGCAGATTCGTCCGTCTTATCTCCGGACACGGCCTGGATCAGCGACGAGCTGTTCGGCGAACGTGATGTCAGTGAGGGCTATCTGAGGGATTGCCCTGAGTTGATCGTGGAAGTCGTGTCGAGGACGGACTCGCTCGTCGAACAGCAAGAAAAGATGCAGCTCTGGATCAAGAACGGCGCCCAGTTGGGCTGGCTGGTCGACCCATCGCGGGAGATTGTGGTGGTGTACCGGCCGAACACCGAACCTGAGCATCTGGAACGTCCGAGCATTCTGAACGGCGAGGATGTCTGCGAGGGGCTCGAGGTCGACCTTGAACGCATCTGGACGTAGCGAGAGCAGAGGAGACCGGACATGTCGCGAGTGAGTTTCGACTGCACGATGCAAGAGGGACAGATCGGCGAGGAGCTGCGGGGGCAGCTGGCGGTCGCCCTGCAGGAGATCACGCAGGACGTGCTCGGCGAATCGCCTGACGATGTGCCGGTGACCTTCAGCGACATTCCCGAGGGGTACGGATTCCGGGGCGGCGAGCCGTCGACGACCTCGCTGGTTCGGGGCAGCATCGTCGGCGGGGTGACGCAGGAGGTGCGCGAGGACTTCATGCGGCGGATCTGCGATCGGTGGATGGAGATCAGCGGCTGCACGGTCGACGAGCTGGTCGTTTCGGCTCGCGACGCGTAGTCGTGTGCGATAGCATTGTTTCGAGCCCCGGGACGAGAGAGACCGATCTGAGAGGAACGCTGAGATGCCGTATTACCGTTGCGTAGTGCCCAAGGATTCGGTGCCGTACGAGCAGCGAGCGAAGGTCGCCAAGGCCTTCACCGACATCCACTGCGGCAACACCGGTGCGCCGCGCAGCTTCGTCCACGTGGTGTTCGACGAAGCGGATGACCGCTGGGAGACGCCGTACTTCCTCGACGGCGGCAACCGGGCGGGCCGCTCGGAAGAGGTCAAGGCTGAGTTGCTGAGCGACCTGATGGGCGCGTTCCGTGAGATCACGGGCGTGGCATCGGAGGACTTCAGCGGCCGCATCACCGAGGGTCCGGCGAAGTGGACGATGGAGGGCGGGATGGTCCTGCCCGAGCCGGGTGAAGAGACCGAGGAGTGGTACTCCCACGGTCAGGCCGCCGCGGGCGGCTGACGCCGAGACAGAGCTTCGACACAGCCAGAGACCGTGCTATTGGCCAGCCCGGTCCGCTCGTACCAGTTTCGCCAACGTCGTTTCAGCCCACTGCTGGCGAGTATCAGCGTGCCTTTGGGCACTCGTAGTCCGGTGACGGGGTAGGCTGGGAGCGCACTGAGCTTTGGGGGATTTCATGGACGAGCGCATCGTGGTGACGGGGATGGGCGCGGTGACGGCGGTGGGCGAGACGGCGACGGAGACGTGGGAATCGCTGGTCTCGGGTCGCTCGGGCGTGAGCGACATCTCGATCTTTGATGCGTCGCGATTGTCGGTGCGATTTGCGGCGGAGGTCAGCGACTGGAAGCCAGACAACTACATGCCGCGCAAGGATGCGCGGCGGATGGATCGTTACTCACAGTTCGCAATCGTGGCATCGCAGGAGGCGGCGGCGAGCGCGGGTTTCGACGAGGGGTTCGACGGCTCGGATCGCGCGGGCGTGATGATCGGCACAGGCATCGGCGGGATCTCGACGACCCAGGAACAGTTCCGGATCATGGACTCGCGCGGGCCCGACCGGGTGTCGCCGTTTGCCGTACCGATGATGCTGCCGAACATGGCCTCCGGGCAGGTTTCGATCTCCTTGCAGGCTCGCGGGCCCAATCTTGCTCCGATGTCGGCCTGTTCGTCGGCCGCCGACGCTCTTGGTCTGGCAGCGCAGACGATTCTTCGCGATGAAGCGGATGTGATGGTGGTCGGGGGCGCGGAGGCTCCGCTCTGCGAGATGGCGGTGGCCGGTTTCGCCTCGGCGCGGGCGCTCTCGTCGCGCAACGATGATCCGCAGACCGCTTCGCGGCCGTTCGATGCGGAGCGCGACGGATTCGTGATGGGCGAGGGCGCAGCCGTGATGGTGATCGAACGGGCCGACCACGCGGTGGCTCGCGGGGCCGAGATTTACGCGGAACTTTGCGGCTACGGCTCGGTCGGCGACGCGTACCACATCACACAGCCGGCTGAGGGGGGCGACGGCGGGGTGCGAGCGATGTCGCTGGCGCTGGAACGATCGGGGATTGCTCCGTCGGAGGTTGACTACGTCAACGCTCACGGCACATCGACGCCGCTGAACGACAAGTTCGAGACGATGGCGATCAAGAGCGTGTTCGGTGAGGCGGCCTACGGCGTGTCGATATCGTCGACGAAGTCGATGACCGGCCACCTGCTCGGTGCGGCCGGCGCGGTTGAAGCGCTGGCCACGATCGAAGCGATTCGCTGCAATACGATCCCGCCGACAATCAACTTGCAGAATCCCGATCCGGATTGCGATCTCGACTACACGCCGAACGTCTGCCGTGAGCGCGACGTTCGCGTGGCGATCTCGAACTCGATGGGATTCGGCGGGCACAACGCCTGTCTGGTCTTCCGTCGCTGGGAGGACTGAGCCTGAGGGTGCGAGACCGTGGTGCGGGAACGCTCGGACGGGTGGTTGGGCCGAACCTGGCGGATTGCCGAGCCTCACGACGCACCCCCGATTGAGGGTCTGGACGCGCCGTCATTCGTCGGCCGACTGCTGCGCCAACGCGGGGTCGACACGGTGCCGGCGGCGCAGGAGTTCCTCAATCCGGACTGGTATCAACCGGCCGATCCTCTGGTGCTGGGCGATTGGGATGCTGCCATCGAGCGTCTCGCGCACGCTGCGGAGCGGGCGGAACCAGTCGCGATCTACGGGGACTACGACGTCGACGGGATCACGGGCACGGCGATTCTGACCGAGGCGCTGCAGTCGGTCGGTATTGACGCGCGCCCGTTCATTCCTCATCGCGAGCGTGAGGGCTACGGGATCCAGGATTCGGTGGTTGGGCGGCTGGCAGCGGACGGCGCGCGTGTGTTGATTACGGCCGACTGCGGGATTACCGCTCTGAACGAAATCGCCTCTGCCCGTGAGCGGCACGGGCTGGACGTGATTGTGCTTGACCACCACGAGCCGGCAGAATCGTTGCCCCGAGCGACGGCGATCGTGACGCCGAAGAAGGCGCCCAGCGGTCATCCATTGTCCGAACTCTCGACAGGCGGGCTCGCGTATCGGTTCGCACACGGGCTGCTGGAGGCGAGCGGCGTCGAGGCAGAGTCGGCGCGGTGGCTGGATCTGGCGGCGATGTCGACGGTCGCCGACGTGGTGCCGTTGCGCGGCGAGAATCGTTGGATCGTTCACCAGGGATTGCGGGCGCTGGAGCAGACCGCGCGGCCGGGGCTGAGGGCGCTGATGTCGGCGCGGCGAGGGAACGGGCCGGTAGACACGGAGACGATCGGATTCCAGATCGCGCCGAAGATCAATGCGGCCGGGCGGCTGGACGACGCCTCGCTCGCGTTGCGCATGCTGACCGAGCGCCAGCGCGAACCGGCGCGGGAGATCGCGGCGCAGCTGGAACGGCTGAACGATGAGCGGCGGCGGCTGACCACGGACGCGATGGCGGACGCCGAGCGGCAGATTCGGGGGCAACTCGATAGCTCGGGACAGGCGCCGCTGGTGCTGTTCGTCGGCGGCGAAGAGATTCACCACGGAATCGTTGGCATTGTTGCCGGGCGACTGGCCGACCAATGGTCGCGCCCGGCATTCGTCTGGTCGATCGTCGAGAACGAGGTTCGCGCATCGGGGCGCAGCGCCGCCGGATTCGACCTGGTGCGGATGCTCGACTCGGCACGCGACCTTCTGGTCCGCGGAGGCGGGCATGCGATGGCTGCCGGGTTCTCGGCCGAACCGCCGCTGCTGGGTTCACTGATGGAGCGATTCAATGAGTCGGCGCAAGCGCAACTCGACGCGGGCGAGGCCGGCGCCTGGGCCGCGCTCGAGGGTCGGATGGAGATCGACGCGCAGGTACCGTTGGAGGCGGTGAGCTCGCAGACGGTGAGGTGGATTGAGCGATTGGCGCCGTTTGGCGAGGGGAATGCTGCTCCGACGTTCCTGAGCAACGGCGTCGGCGTGCGCCAGGCGAAGACCGTCGGCGCTGACGGAGCACATCTCAGGCTGGACCTGGATGGTTGGTCGGCGATTGGCTGGCGATTGGGGAACGCAGTGGCTGAGGTGAAATCGCAGGTCGATATTGTCTGGCGGCTGCGTCGCGGATTGCGAGGGCGGCCGGAGTTGGAGATCATCGATCTGGCGGTGTAGGGGTGACACTGGTATGCGGCCCCGCGATCCTGTGTAATCGTTCGCCAGCGGGCGCCCCCCTCTGCCTGCGGCATCTCCCCCCGCTCGCGCGGGGGGAGAGGGGGATGAAGGAATCCGCCCAGATCCACGGCGCGAGAGATGCGGATTCCGGCGGTTCGTCCGCGTCGCCATCCGTTAACCTGAGGCCCATCTGGCGGTTTGTCTTGGAGGTTTCGCTATGGCTGTTCGCAACATTGGGGTGGTTGGACACCAGGGCGCGGGCAAGACGACGCTGGTTGAGGCATTGGGCTTTTCGACTGGATTGACGACGCGGCTGGGACGGGTGGAGGACCGCAACACGATCTCGGACTACGACGCCGAGGAGCAAGAGCGAGGGATGTCGATTTCGACGTCGCTGATTTCGATGGAGCACGACGGCGTCCAGATCAACCTGTTGGATACGCCGGGGTACGCGGATTTCGTCGGCGAGGTCGTGGCGGCGATGTCGGTGGTGGACGCGGTGATCGTGGTGGTGGATGCATCGTCGGGCGTGCAAGTCGGGACCGAGACCGTGTGGCGGATGGCGGGCAAGCGGGGCGTTCCCCGGGCGGTGGTGATTTCGCGACTCGATCGGGATAACTCGTCGTTCGAGGACGCGCTCGATTCGGTGCAGTCGGTGCTTGGATCCGAGTGTCAGCCGCTCTACCTGCCGAATGGGTCGGAGTCGGCGTTCAGCGAGCTGATTGACGTGCTGGCGGACGAGGAGGCGGACGGACGCGACGGGCTGATCGAGCAGATCGTTGAGTCCGATGAGGACCTGATGATGCTGTACCTGGAAGACGAGGCGATCGACGAGGGCGACCTGCGGTCAGCCGTGAAGACGGCGGCCCTGGCGGGATCGCTGGCGCCGGTGCTGCCGATGTCGGCGGTGTCGGGAGTTGGTTCAAGTGAGCTGCTGCGGCTGATTGCGGACGTGCTGCCCGATCCGTCCGAGGCGCCGGCGATTGCGGACGGGATTGACGGGAACGGCGCGGCCGGCGCGTTCGTCTTCAAGACGACGGCCGACGAGTTCGTAGGACGACTGTCGTACCTGCGCGTGGTGTCCGGTTCGGTAGTGAGCGACGCCCACCTGGACAACGCGCAAACCGGTGAGAACGAACGCCTGGCCAGCCTGTCGCGGGCGGCCGGCAAGACGCTTTCGGCGATCCCCAACCTGGAGACCGGGGACATCGGGGTCGTGACCAAGCTGCAGCACACGACCACGTTCAACACGCTGCGCGAGAAGGGGTCCGGGCTGATGGTTCCCGCGCCGGAGATGCCGGCGCCGATCTTTGCCGCGGCGGTGGAACCGAAAACCAAGGCCGATGTCGACAAGCTCGGTCCGTCGCTGGCGAGGCTGGTCGAGGGCGACCCGACGCTGCAGATCGAGCGGGACCGCGACTCGGGAGAGACGATCCTGAGCGGGTTGAGCGAATCGCACGTGCAACTTTCCGCGGGGCGGCTGTCGAGCAAGTTCAATGTCGAGGTGGAAATCAAGGATCGGCAGGTGCCGTATCGGGAGACGGTGACGACTCGCGGTCAGGCCGAGTACCTGCACAAGAAGCAGACCGGCGGCAGCGGACAGTACGCGCGGGTGGCGCTGCGGGTTGAACCGCAGCCGCGCGGGGCCGGGTTCGAGTTCAACGACGAGATCGTCGGCGGCGCGGTGCCGCGCAACTACATACCGGCCGTTGAGAAGGGCGTGGTTGAGTCGCTGCCGCGCGGCGTGTTCCCGCTGACCGATCTGCGGGTCACGCTCTACGACGGCAAGCACCACGATGTCGACTCGTCGGAGATGGCGTTCAAGCTGGCGGCGTCGCAGGCGCTGAAGGAGAGTGTGTCCTCGGCCCGACCGATCCTGCTGGAACCGATCCAGACCTTCCGGATTACTGCGCCGGAGTCATCGACCGGCGACATCATCAGCGACCTGAACACGCGCCGGGCGCGTGTGCTGGGGATGGAGCAGACGGACGATCCGCCGGATTCGACCGTGGTGATCGCGGAGGGTCCGATGGCGGAGTTCCTGCACTACGCGACGGACCTGCGCTCGATGACCGGAGGTCGGGGGACGTTCTCGTGGCAGTTCGATCGCTACGACCAGGTCCCCCAACATGTGGCTCAGAAAGTGCGCCAGGACGCTGAGGCGGCGGCTGCGGGATAGGCGGGCCGGGCTAGCCGGCCTGGGCTAGCTGGGCCCTCACCCTCAGGAGTCCTGCGCGCTAATCCATGTTGAAGTCGCCCCCGCGAAGGCGGGGGCGCGGCGACCAGATAGCCGCTCGCAGGCCCCGCCTTCGCGGGGCCGACTTTGTATGGCTCACGCGCGGGTCTCCGTGAGGGAGGAGACTCGAGTTCCTCGCTTCAGTTGCCGTTCGGGTCGTCGTCGTCCTGCTCGGTCTGCTCGACGTTGGGCAGGGGTCGGAGTTCGAAGACGATCTGGACCCTTGCGGTGACGGATTCGCTGCCTCCGAAGACGGGGGTTGGTTCGAATGAACTGTCGGCCATTGCCGCTTCCTCGGACTCCAACGATGATCGAGCGGCGGTCAGGTTGCCGACCGGGTTGAGTTCGACGACCCGGACGATCTCGTAGCGCATGTGCTCGGCGATGGAGTTGGCGGTAGCGACGGCGTCATCGATCGCGTCCAGGAGGGCGAGGCGCTCGGCCTCGGCGCGGCCGGATGCGGTGAAGTCCAGACCGTCGAAGCGGACGTGGTCGCCGCCGGCGCTCAGGATGGTGTCGATCAGCAGGCCGGCCTGGTCGACGCCGTCGATCCTGGCAAGCAACGAGTTGCGGTACTCGAAGCCAAGGGAGACTCGGCCCCGTTCGGTCCAGTCGTACTGCTCGCTGATCCGAATGGAAGTGGTTTGCAGCTGATCGTGGCGCACGCAGAGCTGCTCGGGATTGTCGTCGTTGCAGCCCATCTGCAGCGCGGTGCGCACGTCGACGAGCGCCGAGTTGCCGGTCGAGACGGCGGCGCGAACCGACTGGTCGAGCGCAATGATGCTGAAGCGGGCCAGCGTCCCGTCGCGTTCGACGCTGCGCGACGCCGCGCCTTCGATCGTGAGGGTGGTGAGCGGCTCCTTGCCGGGCCACTGCTTCACTGTTTCCGTGACTTTCTTTTCCGTGTATTCCTCGGCGCCGACCGAACTGGTCAGCGTCAACGTCAGCAGCGCGCCAAGCGCCAGCATCACGGTGGCGAGTCCAAGCGCGAGCAGTTTGCGGGCGTTCCAGATCAGCATCGAATCGTTCATCGTGTTCTCTCCAGATCTCTGCGAGACGGGATGCACATCCGTCCGTGATCACCGTACGTCTATGTAACGTCCTGAGGCGCTTCGAGGTTGCGTTCGAAGAAGTCCAGCATTGTGGCCCAGGCTGCTTCGGCGGACTCTTCGTGATAACCGGCTTGCATCGGCGACAGCCGAATGAGGAGCGAGCGCACTGGGCCGTGCTGATTCATGAAGGAATGTCCGGCTCCGGGGTAGAGGTTGACCTGGTGCTCGACGCCGAGCTGCTCGAGGTGTCCGCGGAGGCGGTCGGCCTGCCGGACGAACACCCGATCCCGCTCGCCGTATCCGCCGAAAACGGGACAGATACCTTCCAGTTCTTTGGGCTCGCGCGGGACGGCGCCGTAGAAGTCTGCCGCCACACCAATCGGCGCGCGCGAGGCGTAGAGGATGGCGAAGCCGCCGCCCATACAGAATCCGGCCACTGCCATCCGAGAGGGATCGACGTCGTCGCGCGCCGCCAGCCAGGCGCGGGCCGTCTCGATGTCGGCGAATGCGCGGCCCTCGCCGCTACGCAGGGCTTGCATCGTGCGGCGGATACACAGCGGCTTCGCCCTGGGACCGACGGAGTAGAGATCGGGCGCGAGCGCGACGTAACCGTTGTCGGCGAAGCGTCGGGCGATGCGGCGAATGTCGTCGTTGAGGCCGAACAGCTCGTGCAGCACGAGGACGCCGGGACGGCGCTCGCCGCCTTGATCGGGCGATGCGACGTAGGCAGTCAGGTCGCCGTCGCCAGTGGGGATTCGGACCGTCTGGCCGGGCATTGGGCACCTCTCAGTCTCGCGATAGCCTGCGCATCATGCAGCTCGCGTGAGCCAACAGTAGCGAAGGACAGGAACAGTGGCCGACTACAACACCCTGGGATACGACGTGGCCGACGGCGTGGCGACAATCACGATTGACCGGCCGGAAGCGGCGAACTCGCTCTCGCTGGAGATGTGCCAGGAGCTGATGGATGCCTCGATCCGGGTGGACGACGACCCGGAGGTGCGCGCGGTCGTGTTCCGCGGTACGGGGCGATTCTTCTGCACCGGCGCGGACCTGCGCGGCTTCCCGCCCGCCGGTCCGGAGATGGCGACGTACGTCAAGGAGATGACGACGTACCTGCACGCCGCCGCCTCGCGGTTCACGCGCATGGACCCGCCGCTGATCACGGCGATCAACGGGACCTGCGCCGGCGCCGGGATGAGCCTGGCGCTGATCGGCGACCTCGCCCTGGCCGGCGAGTCGTCCCGCTTCACGATGGCCTACTCGCGGATCGGCCTGACCCCGGACGGTTCGTCGACCTACTTCCTGCCGCGGCTGGTCGGCCTGCGACGCTCGCTCGAGCTCTGCCTGACCAACCGGATGCTCTCGGCGCAAGAGGCGCTCGACTGGGGGATGATCAATCGCGTGGTGGCGGATGAGGATTTGCAGGCCGAGGCGCACGCCCTGGCGGCGCAACTCGCGGCGGGTCCGACGGAGTCGATTGGCGCGGCAAAGCGGTTGTATCACAAGTCGTGGAACGAGGGTCTTGAGACGCAAATGGAGTGGGAAACGCGGGAGATCTGCGACGCAGCTCGGCGTCCGGAGGCGAAGGAGGGCATGACTGCGTTCTTCGAGAAGCGGGATCCGGTGTTCCGGTAGGGGGCCCTCACCCTAACCCTCTCCCAGAGGGAGAGGGAACCAGCTTCCAGCAGCGCCCGCTCTGATGCCCGCTGCGCGGGGGGAGAGTGAGATTGCGAATCGATGACAGAAGCAGATGATCCTCTGATCGACCATGTGCGCGGCGAGGCGGAGCGGATCGAGCGGGCGGTGGACCGGCGTTATGAACGGCGTGGCGGCCTGGGTCGGCTCGGCCTGCCGACGCCGAGTGAGGAAGACAGCGGGCCGAGTCGGACGTTTACCTGGCGATACCTGTTCACGTGGCAGGAGGCGGAACGGTCGCGGCGCTACGTGATCGCTCTGCCGGTCGATCGTTGCATCGCGGCGCGCCAGCCGGTTGAAGAGCAAATCGAGAGCTGGCTTGACGGTCGCCACGCGACGGCCGAGGTTGTCGGTCCGCGGGTCAAGCTCCGCGAGGGTCTGCGCGCGTACGAGGTGACGATGCGGGTGACGATGCGGGTGACGATGCGCATGACGTTGTCGGAGCGTCGAGGCTGAGTTGGCGCGTTCAGCGATCGGAATCTGGGTAGCCTGAAATTTGATAGCTTCTGGTCAGATTCGAGAGAGCAGAGATCCTGGAAAGGAAACCCACGATGAAAGCAGTCGTAATGGAAGGCGTCCAACAACCGCTGGTCGTGCGCGAGTTTGACGATCCGGTGATCGGGCCGAAGGATGCGCTGGTGCGAGTCGAGGCGTGCGGCGTGTGCCGCTCGGACTGGCATCTCTGGCAGGGCGACCTTTCGTGGGTCGGATTCGAGCTGCCGTTGCCGGTGGTGCTGGGACACGAATGGGCGGGCACCGTCGAGTCGGTCGGCGACGAGGTCGAGCACATCCGTCCCGGGATGCGGGTGCTGACGCCGTTCCACAACGGCTGCGGCAACTGCCAACTCTGCCGGGTTGGGCTGCCGAACATCTGCGACAACCAGGCCGGCTTTGCCGGCGGCTTCGCGCAGAAGGCGGCGATCCGCAGCGCCGACTTCAACGCCATTCCGCTGCCCGACAACGTGTCGTTCGAGGCCGGCGCGGCGATGGGCTGCCGGTTCATGACTTCCTACCACGGGGTTGCCGACCGCGGCGAGGTCTCGGGCGGCGATTGGGTGGTGGTTAACGGCTGCGGCGGCATCGGCCTTTCGGCGGTGCAGGTTGCGGCGGCCTTGGGCGCGCAGGTCATCGCGGTCGACCTCGAGGAGGGCAAGCTTTCGCTGGCACGCTCGCAGGGCGCCGTGGAGACAATCAACGCGCTCGAAGACGACGTGCCGACGCGGGTGCGTGAGATCACTGACGGGGGCGCCAACGTCTCGGTTGATGCGTTGGGGATCAAGGCGACGATGCTGAACTCGGTCAACTCGCTGCGCAAGGGCGGCGTGCACGTGCAGATCGGGATCACGTCGGCGGACGAAGCGGGCGAGGTCGGCCTGCCGATCGACTTCATCACGATGTCGGAGATCGAGTTCCGCGGATCGCTGGGTCTGCCGAACCAGAACTACCCGTCGATGCTGAACATGGTTGCCTCGGGCAAGCTGAACCCGGAGACGATCGTCTCGGAGACGATTTCGCTCGATGAGGTACCGAATGTGGTCGACTCGATGACGACGTTCCAGACAACGGGATTCGTGACGATTACGGACTTTGCCTAGTCGCCGCTCACAGCGATCAGGCCATCGTTTGCTCCCCTCTGCAAGGAGAGCTCCCGCGAAGCGGGTGAGGGGCTCCGGTCTCCGGAGGCCCCCTCAGTCCCTACGGGACAGCTCCCCCAACGGGGGAGCAAATTCCGATCCGGGGACAAACCCATATCGGCCGCTGAGGAAGAACTGATGAACCTCGACTGCCCTCACTGCGACTGGAGCGGCGATCGGCGATTCTGTCCGGCCTGTGGTGCGGCGCTGTGGTCGCCTGACAGCGATGAGGGCGCCGCGGAGTGCACGGTGGTGCTGTCCTTCGATGTCGACGGCTCGTCGGGCATGATCAACCGGGATCCACAGGTCGAGTTCCGCCCTTCGGCGCGATCGTTCGGGGACTACGGACCAATCGTCGCAGTCCCACACATCCTGACCGCGCTCGCCCGCGCTGAAGTCTCCGCTTCCTTCTACATCCCCGGTTGGGTCGCAGAGCGCAATCCGGCGACAGTTGAACGCATCGCGGAGGCCGGTCACGAGATCGGGCACCACGGCTATCTGCACGAACCACCGGCCACGCTCTCAGCGGAGGACGAGGCGGAGGTGCTCGATCGGGGCAGCGAGATCCTGCGGGGGATCGTCGGTGAGGCGCCGGTTGGTTACCGCTCGCCCTCGTGGGAGTTGAGCGATGTGTCGCTCGACCTGATGTCGGAGCGGGGTTTTCGCTACGACTCCTCGCTGATGGGCTCGGATGCGCCGTACTGGGTGAGCGCCGGGGATTCCGCAATGGTCGAGCTGCCGATCCACTGGGCGCTCGACGACTATCCCTACTTCGTCTTCGCGCCGACGGACGGCCGCCGCCTACAGGCTGCGCCCGAGCAGGTGGAATCGACCTGGCGGGACGCATTCGACGAGATCTACCGTCGGGGAGGCGTGTTCACGCTGACGATGCACCCGTACATCATCGGCCGACCGGGGCGCGTGTCGATGCTGGAGCGGCTGATCGGGTACATGAAGTCGAAGCCGGGGGTGACGTTCGCGAGGGCGGTGGATGTGTGCGACGAGTTCGCGTCGGCATGGTCGGCGGCACGACCGGGGTAGGTCTCAAGGTCGGCCGCGCGCAGGCGAGGCCATGCTGCGCCTCCTTGGGGCGCGCCCCCGCCTTCGCGGGGGCGACTTCTGAAGTGGCCTAGCTGATACCGATGTCGCCACGAGAGAGGATCGGCGGTTTGCCCGATAGGCTGTCTGCGTGAATGGTCCTTCGGCCTCGTTCGGGCGCGCCGTTGCCGCTATTGATGCGGCCAATGCCGACGACCCATTCACGCTGATCGTCGACGGGGACGCCCTGCCCAAGGAGCAGACGCACGCGGAGATGATGAGCCGTTGGGTGCGGGAGCTGAATCCCGACGCGTCCGAGGAGTTGCTGCTGGCTGCTCGGGCGCATCACATTCGGCGCTGGATGATTCCGCGCTCGACGTTTCCGGCGGGTCGAAGCGCGTATCTGCGCTGGCGGCGGGCTCTGCACTCGGTGCATGCCGAGCTGACGGCCGCGATCCTGGAGGAATGCGGCTATCCGCGCAGCTCGGTTGAGCGGGTGGCGGCGCTGGTGGCCAAGGCGGATCTGCTGCAAGCCGGTGATCCGGATGCGCAGACGCTCGAGGATGCGCTCTCGCTGGTCTTCTTCGACACGCAGCTTGAGCCGTTGTTGGACGACCTGGACGATCGCCAGCTACGGCGAGCGCTGGGGCGGACCTGGCGCAAGATGTCTCCCGGTGGTCAGGCCGCTGCTCGCGGACTCGATCTGTCCGATCGCGCGATCGAGACGCTGGCCCGGCTGGTCGACGGATTCGCGGATGAGTGACTTGTCCCGAGACCGCTACACGCATGGCCATCATGAGTCGGTGGTGCAGTCGCACGCCCGCCGCCGAGCTGAAGTCGAGGCGTGGTTCCTGCTGCCCCGACTGAGAGCAGGGATGCGGCTGCTCGACGCCGGTTGCGGTCCCGGAACGGTGACGACAGGATTGGCGCGTGCCGTGTCGCCCGGCGAGGTCATCGGTCTCGATGCGGCCTCCGGGGTGCTGGAGCATGCACGGGCTCACGCGTCGGAAGAGGCGGTGGATAACGTCTCGTTTGTGGCCGGGGATGTGTACCAGCTCGAGTTCGCCGATGCGGAGTTCGACGTCGTGTATGCGAACCAGCTGCTACAGCATCTGACCGACCCTGTGCGCGCGATCGCTGAGATGCGGCGGGTTCTCAGGCCGGGTGGATTGCTGGCCGTGCGGGATGCCGACTACGCCACGATGTCGCCGTATCCAAAGTTCCCGGAGTTTGCAGACTGGAACCGGCTCTATCACGAGGTCGCGTACCGCAACAACGCCGAGCCCGATGCGGGCCGCAACATGCCGGCCTGGGTTCGGGCGGCTGGTTTCGGCGATATTGAGATTCACCCGAATGTGGTCGCGATGGAGGGCAAAGAGGCGCGAATCTGGGGTCGAACGTGGTCGCAGCGGATTCTCTACAGCGGGATTGCCGATCAGGCGTTGGAGTATGGGTTTGCAGATCGGGCGGAGCTGGAGCGGCTCTCCAACGGCTGGGCAAGCTGGGCGGAGACGGAGGCTCCGTTCTTCATGTTTACTCATATCGCGGTGCTGGCGGTCTGCTAGTCGGCGACTTCGGCCTGGCTTGACCCGCGAGCCGCACGCTTCGCACGGATGGCGGACAGGGTGTACTCGCGAACAAGGTGGTCGACCCGTAGACCGGTCAACCGCGATTCATCTCCGATCTCGCGGATTTCGTCTCCCGAGAACTTCAACTCGAGAACCACGCCCGGGTTCTCGGCCACATTGACCTCGATTGGGTCGTCCTCAAAATCTGAGTCGGGAAATCTCTCGTCGTGCGTCATGGCCGATTCCGCCTGCCGCCGGGCTGTCGATATCTCGTTTGGTCGCCCCGGCCTGCCTTCCAACCAGTGACGACATGGGCACGCCCCGCGCGGTCAGGGTGTTCAATGATGATAGTTAGTATCTGCCCGGTGCGCCCGGGACCGAGCATTTTCCAACGCGGTTGGCGATTCGTGCCCCGTCGAGCTCGTCGCCCTCTGTTCGGCAGAAACTTCGGATCGCCGCGAAGGACAGCATCCGCATCATCCGGCTCCAACCCGTGAGCGAACAGTTCCTCAATCGAGGCGGCATTGAGCGCCAACTCATTGACGAACCTGGGCATGAACAGCCAATCTCACTCGCTTGGCCGTGTCTTGTTGGACTGGTGAGGGCTACTCGCCGAACACCACCTCGATCAACGGGGAGCCGTCGACCCATTGCTGGACGTTGTCCTCGTTGATGTACTCGCTCAGTTTCTTTGCCGCGAGGAAGACTGAGCGCTTTTCGGCGGGGTCGGTGACGGCGCGGGCGGCGCCGTCGAGGTCCGCCTCGGTTGACTGCTTCAGGTGGAACGTGATGGCCGGATTGGCGAGCACGTTGGCGTACCACGAGCGCGGGCCGGGACGGCCGGTGATGTAGTAGCGGTCGTCGACGTTGTGGAACCAGATTTCGATACGCTTCGGCTCGCCGCTGGTTCGACCGATTGTGGTGATGTCGATGACGAGATCGTTGGCCAGCGCGTCGGCGACGCCGGGGTCGGATGGTGAGGCCATTAGTCGTGTCCGTTCTTGCTCAGCTTCAGGTGTCTGCGCTCGTGCTCGAGGAACCATTGCTTGCGGTCGAGGCCGCCGCCGTAGCCGCCGAGGCCGCCGTCGGAGCGCACGATCCGGTGGCAGGGTACGGCGATGCCGAGCGGGTTGCGTCCGGTCGCGGTGCCGACGGCGCGGTAGGCGGAGGGCTTGCCGACGGCCTGCGCGATCTGCTGGTAGGACGCCGTCTGGCCCGCCGGTACTTCGCGAATCGCCTGCCAGACGGATCGCTGGAACTCGGTGCCATCGGGATCGATGTCGATCTGTTCAATCGCTTCCACATCCCCGTCGAAGTAGCCGGCGACGGCGTCGCGCACGAATTCGGCCTCGCTCGACAATTCTTCCGCCGCCGCGTCGGCGTCGGGCGACAACACGGGCCGCGCCCAGGTCTCGACGAAGCCTGCCTCGTGCAAGGCGCCATCGCGGATCGCGAGGTACATCGTGCCGAGCGGGGTGTCGATCCAGCAGTGTTCATCCATGGCTGCTCTCCTCTTCACGCGCACCACCGACAGGTTATGGTCCGCCGCGATAGAACGCAAGTACTAGTCATGCCTTCCCCGGCTCCGCGATAGGCTGCGATTGAGATTGGAGCGTCGAGCGACCATGTCCGATCGCGACAACCGTGCAATCCGCCTGACCGATCTGGCGCGTTGCGGCGGTTGAGGATCGAAGTTTGGCCCCGAGGGGCTGGCTCACGTGCTGAGCCACCTGGGTCCGCAGTTTCCACCCTCCGAGCACCCGGAGTTGCTGGTCGGACTGGCGCGTCCCGACGACGCCGCGGTCTATGCGATCGACGACGAGCGCGCGCTCGTGCAGACGCTCGACTTCTTCGCGCCGCTGGTCGACGATCCCTACCAGTTCGGTGCGATTGCAGCGGCCAATGCGATGTCCGACGTGTATGCGATGGGCGGACGGGTGCTGTTCGCGCTCAACATCGCGGCGTTTCCGGAGGACTTGCCGCCTGATGTGATCGCTGATGTGTTGCGCGGCGGGGCGGACAAGGTGCGCGAGGCGGGAGCGGTGGTCGCCGGTGGGCACACGATCATCGATGAAGAACCGAAGTACGGTCTGGCCGTGACCGGCGAGGTTGCCCGCGACCTGATCCGCACGACCGGCGGAGCACAGCCGGGCGACACGATCATCCTGACGAAGGAGATCGGCACCGGCGTGCTGATCGGCGCGAACCAGCAGGGCGCGGTCTCGGCCGAGCACTGGAACGCCGCCGTCGCGCAGATGATGACGCTCAACCGCGACGCGGCCGAAGCGTCGTCCCAGGGGGACCTCGCGGCCGGCGTCCACGCGATTGCGGACGTGACGGGGTTCGGGCTCGCCGGACACCTGCACGAAATGGCGGAGCTGAGCGACGCGGCCATTGAGATTGACCTGGGTGCGGCGCCCGCGCTGGGCGGGCTGTCGGAGGCCGTCGCGGCCGGATTCGGCAGCGGCGGGCAGGGTCGCAACCGCGAGTACTATGGCGCTCGACTAACCGTCGATGGCGGCCGAGAGCTGACCGCGTTCGAGGAAGCGCTGCTGTACGACCCGCAGACATCGGGCGGTCTGCTGATTTCGGCAGGGATCATTGAGGCGCCGCACTTGCTCCACGAACTCCGACAACGCGGCGTCACTGCCACGCCCATCGCCCGCGTCACCGAACAGATTCACGGTGGACGCTTGACCGTCATTCCTTCCGACACTCCGCGCTCCAGCAATCCCCTCTCCCCCCGCGGAGCGGGGGGAGATGTCTCGTAGAGACAGAGGGGGGCTCCCCCATGCCTGACCACGACGCCGACGTCGCCGTGATCGGGGCGGGCATCCTCGGACTCTCGACCGCGATGGCGCTGGCGACGAAGCATGAGGGTTTGCGCGTGGTCTCGCTGGAGCAGGAATCGGGAGTTGGACGGCACCAGAGCGGGAACAACTCGGGGGTGATTCACTCCGGGCTGTACTACCGGCCCGGTTCGGCGAAGGCGCGGATGGCGGTCGCGGGGGCCGAGCGGATGTACGCCTTCTGCGACGAGCACGGGATCGGCGCCGAGCGTTGCGGCAAGGTGGTGGTGGCGACGCACGAGTCCGAGTTTGAGCGGATGCGGGAGCTGCAGCGCCGCGGCGATGCGAACGGCGTGCCCGAGATTCGCGAGCTCGGACCCGACGAGCTGCGCGAGTTCGAGCCGAACGCGGCCGGCGTCGCCGCGTTGCACATTCCCTCGACCGGCATCGCCGACTACCGGGGCGTTTGCGAGAAGTACCGGGAGCTGCTGGAGGCGGCCGGCGGATCGGTGCGGCTGCGATCGCGGGTGTCGGGCGTGCGCGTCGACTCGGACGGCGTGCAGCTATCGACCACGACGGGGGTCGTACGCGCGAAGTATGCGGTCAACTGCGCCGGACTGCAGGCCGACCGGATCGCCCGGCGGGCGGGCGCGTCCGAGGCTCGCGACCTGCGGATCGTGCCGTTTCGCGGCGAGTACTACGACCTGGTGCCGTCGGCTCGGGGGATGCTGAGGAACCTGATCTATCCCGTGCCGGACCCGGCGTTTCCATTCCTCGGCGTGCATTTCACGCGGCGGCTGGACGGGTCGGTCGAGGCGGGGCCGAACGCGGTGCTGGCGCTCAAGCGCGAGGGCTACCGCTGGCGCGACATCGCGGTCCGGGACACGGCCGAGTCGCTCTCCTGGCCCGGCTTCCTGCGGCTGGCTCGCGACCACTGGCAGACCGGCCTGGGCGAGGTCTGGCGCAGCGCCAACAAGTCGGCGTTCGTCAAGGCGCTGCAGCGCCTGATGCCCGGCCTCGAGGCGGACCAGCTCGTGCGGGGCGGTGCGGGCGTGCGGGCGCAGGCGCTGCGCCGCGACGGAAGTCTGGCGGACGACTTCGAGATCGCGCGGCAGGATCGGTTGATTCACGTCCTCAACGCCCCGTCGCCGGGCGCGACGGCGTCGCTGCTGATCGGCGAGGAGATCGCGGCGATGGCGGAATCGGCCTGGTTGGGGGGCTAACGCCCTTCCCACACGTCCCGCTTCCGAGACGCTCTCGCCGTAAGAAGAGTCCCCGTCCCCGCCTCTGAGCGGGGGACCGTTCTATCCCCCGTTTCCCCGCAAGAACAGTTCCGTACACGAACAACCCTTAGTCTGCCGCCATGGCGATCTCCATTCCTATCTGGTCCGACGCCTTCCTCGAGGCCGACCTCCGCGACCAACCGGAGTATCAGGCCCTGCTCGATGATCCCTCTGGGTTCGATGCCTTCGTCGCGAGCGCGAGAGAAGCGCTGCATGGCATGCACGGCATCCACGACCCAGATGAGGAACTCACGATCGAACGCGTCATCGCGCCCATCCTCAAGGCGCTCGGCTGGCCCACGACCCTGCCAAAGCGCAGCCTGACCGCGTTCGACGAAGTGGATCTTGCGATCTACGCAGACACCGACACCGCCGAAACGTTGCTGTCCAAGCCCGAGCGTGCGCAGGTGCTGGGCGCAACAGGGATCGTGGAGTGCAAGCGCTGGCGCCGCGATTACGACGCTGCCGGCAGTGGCGGGGGACGACCCAGCGAGACGGGCGCGCAGCAGGTCCAGCGCTACCTGCTGATCGGCGGCGCCGATTCCAACGAGTCGCTGCGCTGGGGCATCCTCACTAACGGCGCTCGCTGGCGGCTGTACTCCTATCGCGCCCGGCCGCGCGAACGGCGATGGGAGATCAACTTCGAGCCGTTGCTGGTCACGACGGACCTGTTCAGCCAGGTCCTCGATGAAGACCGGACGCACGAACTGCGCACCGCGTATCTGCTCCTGCGGCGTGACTCCTGGATCGCCGCCGAGGGTGAACGCGAGTCCTTCCTCGACCGCTTGCTCGACGCCGGGCGGCGGCGGGACGCGGAGATCGCCGACGACCTTTCGGCCGTGATCTTCAAGGATGTCTACCCGGACATCGTCAAGCTGTTCTGGGCCAGGCGCCCGGACGCCGATGCGGACGAGATCGCACGCGCCGCCCTCTATTTCCTCTACCGGCTGTTGTTCATCTACTACGCCGAAGACCGCGGCATGCTCAACACCGAGGACGAGCGCTACCGGCCGTACAGCCTGCGCCACAGCGTCCGCGATCCGGTCGCTCAGCAATACGGCGCGGCTGCCTTCTCGACGATCTCGCGCAACTTCTGGCACAAGCTGGGTGAGCTGCGCCAGATTATCGACCAGGGAGACAGCGGGATTGGCCAACCCGCGTACAACGGCGGACTGTTCGCCGGCGGACACGCGATCCTGGACGAGATCGAACTCTCCGACGCGGAGCTCGCGCCGATCATCCACCAGCTCAGCCACACCGCCAACGGCGACTACGTCTCCTACCGCAATCTCGAAGTGCAACAGCTCGGCAGCATCTACGAGCGCCTGCTGGAGCGCGTGCCCCGACGCGGCGACGATGGCGCAGTCGAAGTCACCATCTCTCCCTACGCGCGCAAGGACTCCGGCTCCTACTACACGCCGCAGGAGTTGGTCGACCTGATCGTCGAGCAGACGCTCCAACCCTTGATCGACGAGCGCGTGCAGGCTTTCCGCGACAACCCGAAGGAAGAGAACGATCCCGCCGCCGCGATCCTGAGGCTGCGCGTGCTTGATCCGGCGATGGGCTCGGGACACTTCCTGATCACCGCAATCGACTGGCTGGCCGAACAACTGATTACTCTGGTTAATCGCGAGTGGGACGAGGCGCCCACCTACGTCTCGCCGGTGCTGGCCAGGGTCTGGGAGTTGCAGGACGCCTACAACGGCCTGGACGAACGCACCCTGCTCCAGCGGATGGTGCTCAAGCGTTGCATCTACGGCGTCGACAAGAATCCGATGGCGGTCGAACTCGCCCGCGTCGCGCTCTGGCTGCACTCCTTCACCGGCGAGCTGCCTCTGCCCTATCTCGAACACCGGATCATCACCGGCGACTCGCTGCTCGGCATCCGCGGCGAGCAGGCCAAGTCCTACATCAATCAGTGGGGACGCTATCCGTTGGGCGACGCCTTCGAGCGCGATGTCGGACAGACGGCGGAGCTGTCGGCCGCCGCCGATGTCCTGCTCGACCTGACGATGGACGAGATTGAGGAATCGAAGAGCATCCACGACGCCGGCCGTTTTCTCGACCGCCACCGCCGGGTGCTCGACCTCGTCGCCGGCCTGCGCTGGCTCTCCGCCGGGATGAAGCAGCGCGAGCGCAAGGCTTTCCACGAGCCGCTGACCAAGCTCCTGGACGGTGATCCGCGCCGCGCAATCAACATCCTCTACAACGGCGAAAACGACCCCGGCCTGACGCCCGCCGGCGACGACTACCGCCAGCGCGACGCCGCAGCCATCGCGGTCGCGGACCGAGAGCACATCCTCCACTGGGAGCTGGAGTTCCCCGGGGCGATGCAATCAGGCGGGTTCGACGCCGTCGTCAGCAACCCGCCCTGGGACCGGATCAAGCTCCAGGAGGTCGAGTGGTGGGCGACTCGCGATCCCGACGTGGCCCGCGCCCGGACCGCTGCCGAACGGCGCGGAATCATCGCCGAACGCCGGGCCAACAGCGATCCGGTCGTTGCCGATTTCGATGCTGCTTCGGCCCAGGCGATACAGTTCTCGGCACTGGTCCGAACATCCGGCGACTACCCACTGCTGGGCAAGGGCGACGTCAACCTATACAGCCTGTTGGTCGAACGCTCCATCGCGCTGCTCAATTCGGAAGGCATCTGCGGCCTGCTCACGCCGTCGGGAATCTACGCCGACAAGACCGCCGCCGACTACTTCCGCTCGATCTCCACCACCGGTCGACTCGGCGGCATCTACGACTTCGAGAATCGCCGTTCAGCCAATCCCGACGCCAAGACGGCCAAGTG
>JAJDTU010000002.1 GCA_022826965.1 Dehalococcoidia bacterium
CCAATCAATCCATCTACGGATTTCGCTACAACGCCCCGAAGGGGCTTGAGAGTTTCGCTCAGCTCTGGTCGCCACTTCCCGTACGACCGATATCATTCACTGAAAATCGAAGAAGCGCAAGATCCATTGTCCGCTTTGCCAACATCATGGCGGCGGAGGCTAGCAGCGCGTCAATTCCTCAGAACCCCGTCAAGACCGAAGAAGGAAGCCTGGATCTCGTCTATTGGCCGTCCCTAGAGGAGGAGATAAGAGGGCTAGCATCGTTCATCGGGTCACGCCCTCAGCAGTCCTTCCTCGTTTTGGTGCCCAAGCGTATCATCGGCTATCGACTCCAAGAAGCCATTGGAGGCGACGCGAGTACCGACTTCTTTGAAGGCGTGCTCGAGCATCCGATCTCCCAAGAAGCGCTAACAGAACTCTCCATCTCAGCGGATCAGAATGACCTTGTGTCAGCGAGAACCTGGCTAGGACTCAGAAGCGACCGGGCGAACGCAGGAGTCAAGAGAAACGCTATTGCATACGGCTCAGTGCCAACGGCGGTCAGTGGACGCACACTCATCGAGCAGATAGCGCGCGACGGAGCACAAGTCAGGGGGCAAGGAAAGACCCACCTCGTAAGGCGGGCGCAGACCGCCCTTGACCTCTACATGACAGACCTCGGTCCGGATGACGCAATAGCCAGAGCGTTCGGTGCCGAGAAAGCCAACGCCGAAGATGACCCAGAAAAGCACCAGCGCCTTCTCGCCAACCTAGACGAGCTGAGGCAGGCTGCCAACACCTTGTTGGCGAATCAGAAGGAGCCGAACCTGAAGGAGATCGTCGAGACTATCCGATACAGAGTCGCCACTCGCGCTCCCCTCATTGAGCCATCCGAGAGAACGGAGAGAGTCAGGATTATGACTCTGCACGGGGCAAAAGGGCTCGAAGCCGACAACGTCATTGTGGCAGGTGTATCTGATCAAGTCATACCCGGAGAGGAGACCAAGGAAGAGGTCGTCGAAGAGCAGAGACGGCTTCTGTATGTCGCCGCGACCCGCGCAAAGGCAACACTCGTGATCTCCTGGCACCAAAGCATCAGCTATTCGGACGCCGCTTCGAACCGCATTCGGCGGGACGGCGGCGTGTTCTTCGACAGCGCAACAGGCCAGAGAGCTGTGAGGACGTCGAAGAGTTCTCTCCTGCCACAAGGCGTAGGGGGCGTTAGACGTGGGGAAGCGTGGCTCGCGGAGTCAACGCGACACTAGCACTTATGAATCCACGCCGTCGCCGTCGTCGCGGTGGGCCTGGATTGGGTTCAACTTGCGGAAGCGGACCAGGCGGATGCGGCGGTGGTCCGACTCGGCCACCGTCCAGCGGTAGCCATGCAGGTCGATTGACTCCTCGGACTGGGGGATGCGGCGGAAGCGTTGCAGCAGCATGCCGGCGACCGTCTCCGCTTCTTCATCGGAGAAGTCAAGCTCCAGCTCCGCGCCCAGGTCGGTCAGGCCGCGCCGGCCCTCGACGAACTGTTCGCCGGCGATGCTCACCGGGACCGGCTCCGAACCGGCCCGGGTCTCGCTGCGGATGTTGCCGACGACCAGCTCGAGGATGTCTTCCAGCGTGACCAGGCCGGTGGTGGCGCCGAACTCGTCGATCAGCAGCATCAGATGCTGCCCGGTGGTCTGCATGGCGGTGAGCACGCGCTGGACCGAGGCGCGCTCCGACTCGACCGGCGCATCGCGCATCACCTCGCGGACGCGGCGTTCTCGATGGCCCTGACCCAGTTCGGCCACGACATCTGAGCCGTGCAGGTAGCCGATGTAGTCGTCGGCCGAGCGGTAACGCACCGGCAGACGCAGGAAACCTGCCTCACCGAACGTGCGGCCGGCCTCTTCCAGCGTCGCGGCGGAATCGATCGATGCGATTTGCGGGCGCGGAGTCATGATCCGGCGCACCTGCGTCTCGCCCAGGCGCAGCGCGCCGAGCAGGACCGAGGTGTCCTGACCCTCGAGCTCGCCTTCCTCGCGCGCCTGCACGATCGCCGTGCGCAGTTCGCCCAGCGAGAGCGCCGAGTGCGCCTCTTCCTGGCCGCCGACAACCCGCAGCCAGATGCGGGAGGTCCAGTCGAGCGCCGCGACGGCCGGCCTGGTCAGTCGGGCCCACCAGCTCAGCGGGAGGGAGTAGTAGCGGGCCACGGCGAGGTTGTGGTGCAGGGCGACGGACTTGGGACCGATCTCGCCGAAGATGACGAGCAGGATGGTCACGGCTACGGTGGCCACGACGATGCTGAGCCCGCCGCTGCCGCCGACCAAGTCCTGCGCAATCACCGCGCCGACGGTCGCCGCCCCGGTGTTGACGAGATTGTTGCCCACGAGGATTGAGGCGAGCAGGCGGCGCGGTTCGCGCAGCAACGCGGCGGCGCGGTCGGCGCCGGGCAGGCGTCGGCGACGCTCATGCTCGAGCCGCACGCCCTCGATCGACAGATATGCCGTCTCGGAACTGGAGAAAAACGCCGACAGCGCCAGCAGCCCTGCCAGCAGGACGAAGTACTCAATCACGAACGGACTCCCTGCACGTTCCGTCACACAGCGGACAGTGCTGCCCCCGATACCGCCGGGGGCTATGAATCCCTACGCTACTCTTCCAGCATGGTTGCACCGACTGAACAACTCAGCATCAGCAGCGCGGCGGACATATTGAGTGTTGACGCCGATGCGCTGCTCGACGAAATCCGCAACGCCGCAGCCGAAGCCGAGCGACCCTCGGCGCGGGATTGAACGATTCCCGGACCGGCGCTCAGTGTGAGCGTCTTCGTCAACGGCACGCTTGCGGTCTGTGAACGGGACAAGCCGGGCTCGGACGACTGGCGCGTTCAGTTCAAGTGATCCATGGCATGAGGCCGAGGTATCAGTCGGTCGTCTTCGACCTCGACGGCACGCTCGCGGACACGGAGCCGCTGGTCGTCGGCTGCATGCTGGAGACGATCAACGCGCACGGGCACCCCGTGGACGAGGAGCTGTTGCTCAAGTACATCGGCCCGCCGCTGCCCATGATGCTCAACAACATGCTGGGCCTCAACCTCGAACAGGCGCAGCCGATTTACCTCGACTACCTGCGCCGCTACGAAGACTCCTACATGCCGCGCACTCGCCCGCTGCCCGGCGCGGAAGCGCTCTTGGATGCGCTGCGCGACGCCGAGGTTCCGCTCGCCGTGGTCACGAACAAGCGAGAGGACGCCGGCCGCAAGACGGTCGACCTGCTGGACTGGACCGAACGCTTTGTGACGATCATCGGCGCCGACACGGCCAGCGATCCGAAGCCGCACCCCGCGCCGTTGCTGCACGCCCTTGAGCTACTCAACGGTGAAGCGAAGACCGCGGTGATCGTCGGAGACACGGAGTCGGACATGGGCGCCGGCCGAAATGCGGGATTCGCCGGCGTGATTGGGATCATCGGAGTCAGAGACGCCGACTACCTGCGTCGTCACGGGGCGACGCACACGGCAGCAGACCTTGCCGCTGTGCAGGGCCTGTTGTTCGACGGCCCGGCGGCCTCTACTGGTTGAAGACCGGTTCGCGCTTTTCGAGGAATGCGGTGACAGCTTCTTCGTGGGACGGCAGGCGGCGCGATTCTCGGTCTCGGGCGCCTTCGCGCTCCATCACCCTGGACAGGTCGGGTTCGGTGACGTTGTCGTTGAGCAGGGTCTTAATCTTGCGCACGACGGCGGTGGGGTTGTTGGCGTACTCTTCCGCCTTGGCCAGCGCAGTGGCGAACAGGTCTTCCTTCGGCACGACCGCCGAGACCAGGCCGATCCGATAGGCCTCGTCGGCGGGGACCATGCGGCCGGAGAGGCAGATGTCGGTGGCGTGACCGAGACCGACCAGTTGCGCCAGCAGGCGCGTGGAGCCGAGCTCGGGCACCAATCCGACCTTGACGAAGCGAATCGAGAGCTTCGTGTCCTCCGCGGCGTAGCGGACATCGGCCGGCAGCGCGAGCGTCAGGCCGACGCCGACCGCGTACCCGTGGATCGCAACGATCACGGGCTTGGACTCACGAACGAGCTGGGTCCAGTTCGTGCCCAGCCGCATCCCGCGGTCGCGGTTGGTGGCGTCGGGATCGTCGGCCAGGCGCTGGTTGAAGCCCTGCAGATCGGCGCCGGCGCAGAATGCTCGGCCTTCGCCGGCGATGACGATGGCGCCGATGCCGTCGTCGGCGTTCCAGGCTTCGATCTGGTCGGCCATCTCACCGGCCATCTGGTCGGTCCAGGCATTCAGCTTCTCGGGACGGTTGAGCCGGATGACTCCAACACGACCGACTGTTTCGGTCAGGATCTGCTCGTAGGACATCGCGCAACGCCATCTTCCGTTGTGTGCTCTGATGGGCCAAGTCTATATGTCGCACGGAACATCAGCCGCTGCGTCAGGCTACCGGCGGTGAGCGACCTCTCTAGGCTCGAATGCATGAACCGTACCGTTGAACTGCGAGACGCCGACGGCCTGGAGATTACGACCCGCTCCGGAGCGCTTGTGGTGATCGCCGAGGACGGGCGTGTTGACGTCGAAGTCGATGGTCTTGTGGAGAGGGCGAAGCGCCGGCAGATCTGGCGTGAAAAGGGCCGCCTGCACATCCGCTCCGGCAGCGGCAGCAACGCGCTGACAGTGAAATGCCCGCCGGGCACCGACATCGGCGCCGGCAGCGACTCTGGCAGGGTCGAGCTGCGCGGTGATTTCGGCGACGTCAAGCTCAAGAGCAGCAGCAGCAAAATCAGCGTCGAGAGCGCGCGAAGCGCTGAGGCGAAAACGCGCGACGGCAAGATCAACATCGCCCGCACCCACGGCCGCGCGTCGGCTGGAACTGTTTCCGGTTCGATCGAGGTTGAGCATGCGCGAACCGCGCGAGCGGCGACGGTCAGCGGGAAGATCAAGATGAGACGGGTCATCGGCTCGGCGGACGCGATGAGTGTCAGCGGCAGCATTGATATCCAATCGGAGGGCGCGGGCGACATCAACGCGGCCACCGTCTCCGGGGCGATCAAGGTTCGCATCCCTGACCACCGGGCTCCCGAGATCAAGTGCCACCGCAAGTCCGGCAGCCTCGATGTGGATTGCACGGAGGGCAACGACCTGCGAATCACCGTGGCCACGGTGTCGGGCGCGATCAAGGTAGGCACGCACTGATTTTGGACAACACGCATCAACGCGGAGGCGACGAGCAAGCGGACATGAGCGGACATCCCGGCAGTCAGGCGGTTACATCGGCGACAGCCGTCTCCGCCGCTCCGCCCAATTCCATCGAGGGCGCTGTCGTCTTCACCGACATCGTCAGCTTCACCGAGTTCAACGCCATTGAGGGTGACGAAGCGGCGAATGAGTTGCTTTCTGCCCAGGAGATGATCGTCAACCAGTTCCTGCCCTCGGGCTCCTGGCTGGTCAAGGAACTGGGCGACGGGCTGATGCTCTGGTTTCCCGACGCCGACGCGGCGCTCGCCACCTGTCTTCGGCTGATGCAGCGGTTCGAGGAGTACTCGCTTGACACCCTGCAGCCGTTATGGGTCCGGATGGGGATTCACTGGGGCCGTCAGACCAGGAGGCGTGCCGATCTGATCGGACATGACGTCAATCTCGCGGCGAGGATTGCCAACGAGGCCGGCGCGACCGAGCTGTTGCTGTCGGAGGACACAATGATCGAACTGCGTGATGCGTCCATCGCGGTGTTCGAGGAGCTCGGACCCGTGATCATGAAGGGCATCCCCGATCCCGTGCGCCTGTTCCGCGCCGTCGCTCGCTAGCGTAGGGGCAGGTCTACGCCCAAACGCCTTACCCTGCTCGCGTGAGTTCTCCACTCAGCCTCAACGGAATTGACGAGCGGCCGCGCTGGCGGCGCAATGTGCGTCTCTATCCGGTGTTCTACTTCTTCCAGAGCCTGCAGTTCTTCTTGCCGATCTGGATCGTGTTTGCGCTCGATGAGGTCGGGCTCACCTTTGCCCAGCTCACGGCCATTGGCCCGGCGTTCTACGTGATCACCTCGTTCGGTCAGGCGCCGGCCGGGGCAATCGCCGACCGGTTCGGACGCGTCCGCGTCATCCGCGCGTCGTTGGTCATCTACATCGCCTTCATCATCTGGTTCGCCTTCTCGGCCTCCTTCTGGCAGGCGGCGGTGGCCTGGGGGCTCTGGGGACTGTCCATGGTCACGCTGACCGGCACCGACAGCGCCTTCCTTCACGATTCCCTTCAGGCTCTGGGACGTTCGCGCGACTTCGAGCGCCAGGCCGGACGTGCCTTCGCTGTCCGATCGATCGCCATGGTGGCGGCGACGTTCATCGGGGGCGTGTTGGCCGGCATGATCGGCCTGCAGGCGACCGTGATCTTCTGCTGCATCGGCAGCGGATTGGCCCTGCTGATTGCGTTCGGCTTCCGTGAGCCGCCAAGACGCGCTCACAGCATCGATGAACAGGCGCTGTCCTACGTCAGCCTGATGAAGGAGACGCTGCGGTTGGCCGGCAAGACGCCGACGATCCGCTACTCCCTGATATTCAGCGCCCTGCTCGTGGCGGCGCTTGTGCCTGAGTTCTATCTGATCCAGCCGTTCCTCAGGGAGCAGGGAATCGACATCGGTTGGCTCTTTACTGCGCTGCAAGCCCCTCCCCACATTGCTACCGTCATCGGCGCCGCTCTCGCGTTCTGGCTCGCGGTTCGCCTGGGTATTGTGCGGACGCTGGCCTCGATGCCGTTCTGGGTGGTCGGCGTTTACGTGGGCATCGCGCTCTGGGACCAACTCGGGGCGATTGCGCTGTTTGCCGTGCTTGGCTTCGCGCGTGGCGCACAGATGCCGCTGATGGAGGGCTACCTCAATCGCCGCATCCCCTCCCACCTGCGAGCGACCGCGCTCTCGCTGAATCACATGGGCTGGGCGCTGATCATGCTGCCCTTCCTGCCCATCTTCGGGCAATTCGTCGAGGCCAACACGCTGCCGACCGTGTTCCTCGGACTGGCCGGTTTCTACGGCCCGTTGCTTCTGATCATCATGATCCTCTGGGTGCGGGCCGACCGCCAGGAGCGGGGTCGACTACGGTTGCCGCAGGCGATTCCCGCGCTACTGCGGGAGGTCCTATGGAAGCCGCAACAGCGTCCCACATCCGCAACGCGGCCGCTTGATTTCGACTAGCGGGCGAAAGGACCGTGCCATGACCGACCGGCTTGCCGGCAAGTCCGCCATCATTACTGGTGCGGGGTCACGCGCCGAGGGGATTGGGAACGGTCGCGCGACCGCCATCCTGTTCGCCCGCGAGGGCGCCGATCTACTGCTCGTGGACAGGGACGAGGCGGCCGTTCAGACGACGCTCGACATGATCCGCGCTGAAGGCCACGACGCCGCGATCGCCGTTGCCGACGTCACCTCAACCGAGGACTGCGCGCGGATCGTCGCCGATGCGGTGAGGCGCTATGGGAAGCTCGATGTACTGCACAACAACGTTGGCATCGGCGGACGGGGCACAGTCGAGGACGTATCGGAGGTCGAGTGGGAGCACGTCCAGCGGGTCAACGTGACCTCGATGATGCTGACCTGCAAGCACGCCGTCCCGGCGTTGCGCGACAGCGGCGGCGGCGCGATCACCAACGTGTCCTCGATCGCGGCCTTGCGACCCCGCGGGCTCACGGCCTACAGCGTGAGCAAGGCAGCCGTGGCGACGCTGACCCAGGCGCTGGCCGTCGACCATGGACACGATCGGATCCGCGCCAACTGCATCATGCCCGGACCGGTCTACACGCCGATGGTCTACGCGGGGGGCATGTCGGACGAGCTGCGCGAGCGCCGCAAGAACGCGAGCTTGCTCAAGCAGGAAGGTGAGCCCTGGGACATCGGCTGGGCCGCGGTGTTCCTCGCCAGTGACGAAGCCAAGTACGTCACCGGCGTCATCCTTCCGGTTGACGGCGGTGTTACGGTTCGCGGGCCCGATCGATAGGGGGAGCAGGGCGACCAGATAGGCGGTCGCGGGCCCCGCCTTCGCGGGGCCGACTTTGGTTGGTTTGCGCGTAGGTCGCCGGGGGAGAAGGGGGGGAGTTACTCGTTGCTCTGGTCTTCGAGTTCGGTCACCGGAAGTTCATAGACCGCGGCGTCGCCTGCGTCCTCGCCGGCCTCGGTATCGGCCAGCCAGGCGCCGACGACTGCGGTGGTTCCATAGATCTCGGTGACCCAGCCGAACTCCGCTCGCTCACCGGCCTCGATCGCGTCAACCGGGCCCAGCACGCCGACTTCCAGCCACTGGTCCTCGATCAACTCAAACACGTACGCAGCGCCGCTGCGGTAGGTGCCAGATTCCGGATGCGCACGATGCGGCGCGCCGATCACCATGCGATCGTCCCGGATGTCGACCGAATAGCCGAACCAGTCGCCGGGCTGCATGTCGGACGCCTCGAGCTTGGCGTGGAAGTTCCAGAGGTTGTCGAGCTTCCAGACGTAGGTTGCGCCGGCGCTCCAGTACGGATCGTCGTGGTCGTACGCGCCGGAGGCCAACCACGGCATTCGCAGCGACACCTGCGAGCCCAGGGAGTCACCGGCAATCGCATCCGACGCCACCAGCTTGCCGGCGAAGTTCCATTCGTCGTCGTAGAAGTGCCAGACGTAGACGGCGCCCGCGTCTTCGGCAATCGTGTCGTCGCCGGGCGCGCCGACTACGAGCACGCCGTCCTGGAGCGCGATGTCGCGGCCGAACATCATCCGCTCGCTCGGCTCGCTGGGCTGGAAGTACGCCTCGGCCCGCCAGAGTCCCTTGTGCTGTTTGAACGTGGTGACCGAACCGGTCTGCTCGCCGAACAGCGGGTCTTCCCACGCCGCCACCGCAATCCGATCGCCTGAGATCGCCACGCTCCAACCGAACGACGCGCCCGCCGTCGGGACTCGAGGCAGCAGGGTACCGGTGCGCACCCATTCGCCATGGAGCTTCTCGTAGACGTAGGCCACGCCGGAGTCATCGATTCGGCTGCCGTCCTCGCGCAGGCCGTCTTCGTACGGCGCACCGATCACCAAACGGCCACTGTCCATCGCCAGCCAGCGTCCAAACCAGCCAAGCGGGTCCGGGAATTCGGGCAGGAGATAGGCGGTCTCGACCCACTGGCCGTCGATGCGCTCGAAGATGAACACAGCGCCGGTGTCCTCGCCCATCACATCGTGATAGGGAGCGCCAATGGCGATGATGTCGCCCTCGATGGCGGCCGACCAACCGTACTCGTCACGCTCCGCCGGCACGCTGGGGGTCAGCGATATGCCGTCTACCAGCCACTTGCGCACTGGCGCCACCGGGCGGGGCGGTCCGTTGTCCTGCGCTTCCTCCTCAGCCTGCCCGTAGGCGTCGGACGATCCGTAGCCCTGCGTCTGCTGTTGCGGTTGCGTCTGTTCGCGATCCATCGCTTGCGCCGCGGACTGCTGGGAGTCCTGTTCGGCTTGTTGCTGGCTGGATACCGCAGCATCCTGCGATTGATTCGATGCCTCGTCTTGTTCGGGCTGTGCAGGGGCCGATTGGGTCGCCTGCGGTTGTTGTCCCGCCGCGTCCTCTTCCTGGGCTTGTGCAGCGAGTGTTTCGGACTGATCGTCGGAGTCGGTACACGCGGCGAGTGTCAAGAGCGAGAGCGCGGCCAACGACCAGAGAACCAGCGACACAGTCATCAACGCCCCGCTCAGCATCCGCTGAGGGGACAGCATCAGACCAAGCAACATATGAAAGAACCTGCCGTTCAGGGATCTGATCGCCCCGCCGCGTTCATGCCTAAGAACGCGGCGCGCCCCGCACTACCCGTCAGCCTATCCGCGATTTCGGTTGCAGGGTTAACGCCGGTAGACCGGTGGCCGCTTTTCGCGGAAGGCTGCCTGAGCCTCGGCCGCGTCCGGACCGGACATCGTCGTTTCCTCCATCGAGAGCGAAAGCGGCAGCACGAGGTTGGAAACGTGCTTGATCCACTTGTTGATCGGCACCTTCGAAGCCGAGATGGCTCCGAGGGGGCCATTGGAGAGCCGTTCCGCCAGCGTAATCGCCGTAGACAGCAGCTCATCGTCCTCGACGACGTCCTGGACCAGTCCCAACTCCTTGGCCTGCTCGGCGCGGATGTGGTCACCGGTCATGAGGAAGTACTTGGCTCGGGCCGGGCCGATCAGCATCGGCCAGATCACGCCGCCGCCGTCGCCGGCGCCGATGCCCATGTTGACATGCGTGTCGCCGAGCACGCCCGACCGACCGATGTAGACGACGTCGGCCATCAGTGCGACCGTTGCGCCCAGTCCGAGCGCGTAGCCGTTGACCGCGCATACCACGGGCTTCTCACAGTCGAGCCAGTTGTCGACGATCAGGCGCGCCTCGTTCATCCGATTGAGGTAGCGACCGCCCATCGGCTCGTCGCGGTCGGCGGAGAAGTCGCCGCCGGCGCAGAAGGCGCGTCCCGCGCCGGTCAGGACGAGGACCCGCACCTCGTGATCGCGGTTGGCGTCAACCGGCAGCGAAGCCAGTTCCCGGTGCATCGCCGAGTTGACGGCGTTCAGCTTCTCGGGCCGATTCAGCGTGGCGATCGTGACGCCGTCGGAGCGCTTGTCGATGTCGATGGTGGTGTAGGCGTCGGGGTTGAGGGTCATCGTGAACTCCAACTCAGCAGTCGAGCTGTGCGGCCATGTCATGGAAGTCGGTGGCGACGATGTCGAAGGAGGGGTCGGGGGTGAGGTCTACCGGGAAGTTGGGGCCTGCTTCATCCGGCCTGGGGACGAAGGCGGTCCTCATGCCGGTCTCGGCGGCGGCGAGCAGGTCCCCCTGGTGGGCGGCGACCATCATCACCTCATGCGACTGGCAGCCCAAGAGTTCAGCGGCGCGTTGATAGCACTGCGGCTCGGGCTTGAACGCGCCGGTGATCTGAGCGGAGAGCACACAGTCCCAGGGCAGTCCGCCGAACCTGGCCATGTTGACCAGGAGGTCGACGTTGCCGTTGGACAGCGTCGAGACCACGAAGCGTGAACGCAGGCGCTGCAAGCCACCCGGCGAATCGATCCACGGATGCAGCCGATGCCAGGCCCGATTCAGCTCCTCGACCTCGGCTTCCTCCGCCTCGATGCTCAGTTCTTCCAGCAGGATCTTCAACATGCGCAAATGCAGTTGATCGGCCGTCTGAAACGGCAGCTCGCCGTCGCGGACGAGGCGCATCCCACCGGCGTAGCCTTCGCGGCGCCAGCGATCAGTGAACATGCCGGCGTCGGCTTCGACGCCGTGGCGCTTGAGGAAGGCGGCCACTTCGGCTGAGACGGACGAACGCCAGTCGACGACCGTCCCGAAGACATCGAAGGTCAGCGCTCGAACGTTGCTGAGGTCGCTGGTCATTGGAGTCCTCACGCTTGCCTCCGCATCGAGTGCGGGTCGGGGACCCTCACCCTAACCCTCTCCCAGAGGGAGAGGGGACCAGAGGGAGAGGGGACTAGAGGATTTGGCTGAGGAACAGCTTCGTCCGTTCCTCGCGCGGGTTGGTGAAGAAGTGCTCGGGTGTGCCCTGCTCGACCAGCGCCCCCTCGTCGAAGAAGACCAGCCGGTCCGCGACCTCGCGGGCGAAGCCCATCTCGTGGGTCACCACGATCATCGTCATGCCCGACTCGGCCAGCTCCTGCATTACGTCGAGTACCTCCTTGATCATCTCGGGGTCGAGTGCGGAGGTCGGCTCGTCGAAGAGCATGATCTTTGGCTGCATGGCCAGCGCGCGCGCGATTGCGACGCGCTGCTGCAGTCCACCGGAGAGTTGCGAGGGGAACTTGTCGGCCTGCTCGGGGATACCGACGCGCTCAAGCAGTTGCATGGCCAGCGCTTCGGCCTCGAGCTTCGGCATGTGCCGCACCTTCTGCGGGCCCAGCGTGATGTTGCTCAATACCGTGAGGTGCGGGAACAAGTTGAACTGCTGGAAGACCATCCCGACTTCTGAGCGAATCGCGGCCATCGCGCGGACGTCCTCGTTCATCTCGATGCCGTCGATCACGATGCGTCCGGCGTCGTGCTCCTCCAACCGGTTCAGGCAGCGGATGTAGGTCGACTTGCCCGAACCTGATGGTCCGAGGATGACGACGATCTCATGCTCCTTGATTCGCAGCGAGACATCGTCCAGCGCCTGGAAATCTCCGAACCACTTGTCGACGTGCTCGGTGATTATGATGTCGGATTGACCTCTGAGGCGCTCGGGTCCTTCGAACTCTTCGGTAGCTGGGCCGGCCGCGGGTTTGGGAGGTGCGGGCTGCGCGATTGCGAGGTCTTCGGTGGTCATGGTCGGCTCCTGCCGCTGCGCGTGGCGGTTGGGGACATAGTATCGCCGATTGGTGGGCTCGTTGGATAATGGCGGCATGCCGAAGGTTCGATACGCGATCAAGGTGGTCGAGGCGGATGGCTGGTACTTCGTGCGCCAGCGCGGCAGCCATCGGCAGTTCAGGCATCGAACGAAACCGGGTAAGGTGACGATTCCCGGCCACTTTCGCGACGACCTGAAGATCGACACCTGGAAGAGTATTCTTGAGCAAGCCGGCCTGAGGGAAGAGGACTTGCGATGAAGTACGTCGTGGTTTTCGAGAAGGCGTCGAACAACTGGTGCGCATTCGTCCCTGATCTGCCAGGGTGCGTGACGACGGGCGACACCCTCGAAGAGACGAAGGAGCTGATCCGCGAGGCCATCGAGTTTCACATGGAGGGCTACGTCGAGGATGACGAACCGCTCCCCGCCCACTCATGTGTCGACGCTGCCGTCGTCGAGGTTAATGTTCCCGAAGGCGCACGGTTTGCCGAGCCGGTGTATCCGCTGTGGGACCCGGAATCGAGCGAAGCGGCGGAGGTCGCGGACTGAGCGCTAGCGTTCGCCGATTCCCTGCGCGCGCTCGAGCCGTTGCGAGACTCTCGACATCATGAACGCGACGACCCAGAAGACGACCGCGACGAAGACGTAGGCCTCGATCCGGTCGGGGATGAACTCCGACTGCGCAATCGCCGAGTCAGCGTTTCCCTTCAGCTCTCTCAGCGTCAGGATGATGGTGACGAGTGTCGTGTCCTTCCAGATTGCGATCGCCTGGCCGACGATCGGCGGGATGGAAATCCTCAGCGCCTGAGGCAGGATGATCAGCTGCATCGATTGCATCTTGGTCAGACCGACGGCCTGGGCCGCTTCGTATTGACCGCTGGGCAGCGCTTGCAAGCCGCCGCGGATGTACTCGGCCATGTAGGCGCCCGTGAACACCGCGAGCACGACCATCGTGTTGATGATCAGGTTGTCGCCGATCACGTCGGTGAGGATGAAGAGCGCCACGAAGAGCCAACCCAACAGTGGCGCGCCGCGCACGATTTCGATGTAAGCGGTGCAGGTCCACTTGATGGTGCGCATCGTCGAGGCGCGGCCGAGCGCGAGCGGTATCGCGATCACGAGCCCGCCGACGATGCCAACGGGGGCGAGAATCAGGTTCAGGACGAAGCCGTCGAACTGACGCGTGGTCGCCCCGCCGTTGGCCATCAGGATGATCAGCACGAGCGGAAGCGACACTGCGAGCAATCCGCCGACAACGCGCTGTTGCCAGACTCGGCGCATCGATGTCTCGCGCGGCATCCAGATGGTCAGGTAGTAGCCCACGTACAGCAAGCCGATCGCCACGAGGAACCAGATCGACGACCAGATCGCAGCTCCGCCGTGGGCCATCAGGAAGATGACGAAGGCGCCGGTCAGAACGATGAACAGGGAGTCTCGACGGCCGAGGCTCGACCAGGTGCCGTAGGCGAGGCCGATCAGGAACATCACGACGGCAATGCTGGTCCACAGCCGCCAGGCTTCATCGCGCGGGAACGATCCGGCGAAGAGCAGCCAGCGGTTGGCCGTGATCACGTTCCAGTTCGCGTCGAAGAAGACGAACCAGATCACCCCCGCGACGAGGATGCCGAGGAATCCGGCCGAGAGGATGGTCAGAGTCGTCCCGCCCGGAGAGGGGAAGAGGTTGCGGCGGATCCACTCGCGGGCGCGGACCGACCACGGCCGGCGCGCCCGTTCACGGTGCGGGGGCAGGACAATCCGGCGCTGACCGGGAGGTTGTGGGAGCGGCAGTTGCTCGGGGCGCGGGATGGGGGGTAGTTCAGACATCGATTCCCCTCACAATCGATGGGAAGTGACGCGCGCATTGAGCACGTTCATCACCGCCGAGATTGCGAATGAGATCAGCATGTAGGTCACGATGATGATGAAGAACATCTCCAGCGCGTGACCGGCCTTGTTCTGCACCACCGTGGCGACCCGGAACAGGTCGTCGTAGAGCACCGCGTACGCCAGCGAGGAGTTCTTGTTGACGTTGAGGTACTGGTTGGTGACCGAGGGGATCATCTGTCGCAGCGCCTGGGGCAGGATGATCAGTGAGAGCCGCTGATAGCCCGAGAGACCGATCGAATTGGCCGCCTCGGTCTGACCACGCGGCAGCGCCTGGATGCTGGCCCGCACGATCTCGGCGATGAACGCGCCGGTGTACGCCGTCAGACCGAGCACCAGCGCGGCGAACTCAGGCTTGACGACCATGCCTTCGGCGTACTGGGTGCCATCAATGATCGGCCGGTCGATTGAGACCACGACGCCCAGGAGCAGGAACGAGATCAGCGCCGCGCCGGCGAAGATCGAGAAGGCCCAGCGGTTGGAGTAGTGAGTCTGACCCGTCTCGCGCTCGCGTTCCTGCCGCGCCGCGCGAACGCGCATGGCGAACAGCCCGGCCACAATCAGCGCGATAACCCAGACGCCGACGAACCAGTCGGGCACGCCCCAGAGGCCGCCCGAAGGTACAGGCCACGGGATCGCGATGCCGCGGTTGGAGAGGAAGAAGAAGTCGCCGACGTTGACGACGTTCTGGATGATCGGCGCGCCGACGAGCAGAATGGCGTACCACAGCACCACCTGGACGAGCAGCGGCGTGTTGCGGAAGATCTCCACGAACAGCATCGCCATCTTCGAAACCAGGAAGTTGGACGAAAGCCGCGCGACGCCGACGACAACGCCGACAATCGTGGAGAGCAGGATTGCGACGAGCACCGCGCGAATCGACGCCCACACACCGACGAGGTACATCGTCAGGCGGGAGTTGGTGACGCCGTCGACGTCGATCAGCCACTGCGAGCCGACGGCGAAGCCGGCCGGGTCGCTGAGGAATCCGAAACCGAACTCGCGGAGATCGAGCGAGGTGTACACGTACCAGGCGACGATCGCGGTTGCGGCGACGTAGATCGCCTGCTGGAGCACATTGCGGAAACCGCGCCGGTAGAACAGCGGTACCTCAGTCGAGGATCCGGTCGGTCCTCCAGGAGACGGGGGCGACGCGGGCGCTTGTGCCGACATACCGTTCCGTTCGCTGCACGCCTCCGTCACATGGGCGAAGCGCGGTTCCGCCACAGGTTAACCGAGATGTGATGTCGAATGACTCAATCCGCCAGAGTCAGCAGAAAGACGCCGAGTTGCGGGATCGGAAAGGGGCCGTCCTTTCGGACGGCCCCTTTGCACTGAGTGCCGAGTGCTACCGATTTAGCGGTACGGGAGCGCGTAGAGGATGCCACCGGTGCCGACCGGACAGTTGCTCTTGTCCTCGGAAGCCAGGGCGTTGAGCGAGCAGGCTCGCGGAACCGCGTCGCCCACGTTGTTGGCGTAGATCTCGCCGTAGTTGCCGACTTCAGCGATCGCACGCTGGATGAACTGCGCGCCGACCGAGTCGAAGCCAAGGGTGGAGACTTCGCCGCCCTCGAAGGAGACACCGAGCAGACGCGCGATGGCGGTGTTCGGCGGGTTCGAGGCCATGGCGGCCACGTTGGCCTGGGTGATGCCCATCTCTTCGGCAGCGATCAGGCCGTGAACGACCCAGTTGACGACGTCTTTCCACTCGGAGTCGTAGTCGCGGACGCCAGGAGCGAGCGGCTCCTTGGAGATCAGCTCACCGAGGATGACGAAGTCGCTGGCGTTGTCGAGCACGCCGATGCGGGATGCGAGGTTGGACTGGTCGGCGGTCCAGACGTCACAGCGGCCGGCGAGGAACGCGTCCTGCGTTTCCTGGTCCGAGCCGCCGAGCGGCGTGTAGCTCAGGCCGAGGTCGGTGAAGTGGTCGGCGAGGTTCTGCTCAGTCGTCGTACCGGACTGGACACAGATGGTCGCGCCGCCCATGTCGGCGGTGGAGCCGATGCCCGAGCCGGCGTGGACCGCGAATCCCTGACCCGTGTAGAACGTGGTCTGCGCGAAGTCGACGGCGAGCTCGCGGTCGCGCGACGCGGTGATTGTGGTCGTTCGAATCAGAACGTCGATGTTGCCGTTGGCGAGCAGCTCGAATCGGGTCGAGGCGTCGGAGGCGTCGATCAGCTCGAGGTCAACTTCCATGGCAGCCGCGATGGCCTTACAGAAATCAACGTCAAATCCGACGACCGAGCCGTCGGGCTCGCGGAAACCGAAGAGCGGCTGCGTCTGCTTGACGCCGCAGAGGAGGGTGCCGCGGTCCTTGACGAGCTGCACCGTGTTTTCACGGGCCTCGCCGGTCACCTGGGCCGGCTGGTCCTGCTGCTGCTGTTGCTGCTGCTGCGGCTGAGCGGCCTGGGGCTGTTCCTGCTGCTGCACCATCTGTTGCTGCTGCTGGTCCTGGGCCTGCGCCTGCTGGTCTTCCTCGTCGGATGTACAGGCGCCGATGACGGCGCCAGCGACGAGTGCGGCGCCGGCAAAGAGCAACGCGCTCGTCAGCCTGCGCCCCTTCAGTGTTGGAAATCTCATAGCTATGGCCATTCCTTTCAACGCCTGCTACGTGCCGTGGTTCGGCATTTGGGTACTAATCGCGGAGTATACACAGATGAGAGCACGGATATGGCGCTCATCTGAACTCCGATGACCTCGGATTCGGACACCTAGCGCTTTGACTCAGGCACCTCGAAGTTAAACAGCCGGGCGCCGTTCAACCCGAGGATCTTCGCGCGTTCCTCGTCCGACAAATCGCCCATCGTGCGCTCGATCGCGGCCGCAGAGTGGGGCCACGAGCCCTCGTGGTGCGGGTAGTCGTTCGCCCAGAGCAGGTTGTCGATCAGGTCGTACTTGCGGGCCAGGTCGATGCCCGGGCCGTCGTCCTGGAACGAACCGAAGCAGTGCGCCCGGTAGTAGTCCGAGGGCAGACCCTCGAGCTTGGGGAAGGCCCACATGTGGTGCTTGTGGTACGCCTCGTCCATCGCGGTCAACGCCCACGGTATCCAGCCGATTCCGGCCTCAATCGTTCCCGCCCGCAGTCCGGGGAAGCGCTGGAACACGCCCGAGGCGCACATGTTGATGACTGGCTCCATGGTCATCGCCAGCGAGTGGAAGACGTAGTTCGTGACCGCGCCGCCGTTGCCGCGCGCGCCGCGCGGGTCGCGTCCGGTCGAGACGTGGAACGTGATCGGCAGGCCGGTCTCCTCGACCGCCGCCCAGAGCGGGTCGAACTCCGGCAGGTTGTAGTTGCGGGAGTCTTCGCCGGTCGGTCCCCAGACGGGCTTGGCCGGGAAGGAGAAGCCGCGGAAGCCGCGCTCGGCCGAACGCTGGATCTCGGCGATCGCGCCGGGGATGTCGCCCGTGGCCACGCAGGCCAGCGGGGAGGAACGGTCGTAGGTGTCGCCGAACGTCTCCCAGGCCCAGTCGTTCCAGGCGCTGCACATCGCGTTGGCGAAGACCGGGTCGTCGGTCGCCCACATCGAGAGCCCCTTGTTGGGGAAGATGATCTCGGCGTCGACGCCGTCGCGGTCCATGTCCCGCACGCGCTCTTCGGGGAAGGCGTTGCCGTGCTTGTCGCGGACGAGGTCCTCGCCGGCCAGCTTGAGATCGCGAATCTTGGTCGGGCGGTGGCCTTCGGTGACCTGCCAACGGACGCCGTCCTCGTCTACCTCAATACGTGGCAGCCGATGGCGGTACTTCTCTTCAACGCGGCGTTCCCAGAGGTCAACCGGCTCATGCACGTGGCAGTCGGCCGAGACCATGAAGTACTTGTTCGGGTCGTCCGGACGCGCCGTGCGGGTCCAGCCCTCAACGCCCGGCGTGACCGTGCGATGTTCTGGAATCTCATATCCAACCGGGTCGGCCGAAGCTCGTTCAGCGGTAACCATGCACGAATCCTTCCGGGCAGACCGAGCCTGCCTTCTATCTGCAGTTGTTGGCAGTCTAGCCGACAGACGGCAATGTCACTTCGTTGTGAGCACGTCTCTTCTGCCCCGCTGAGTGAGCTGCCGCGGAGCGGCAGAAGGAGGTCGCAGGCAGCGGAGGAACCCCCTCTGTCGCTTCGCGACATCTCCCCCTTCGGAAGGGGGAGAAATTCTGACCGAAGCCAGAATCCTACGGTTGCGAGAGATCCAAGCGCGAATGCGGACCAGGATGGTCGTAGTCCAGATCGATCGTCTCGATAGTGCCGCTGTCGGGCAGCGGCAGGTCGATGTATTCCGGATCGAGGCCTTCCGAGGGCCAGAAGCGCAGGCGCACGCCGACAGCGTCGGCGGGCGGCTCGTGCGTTGTTTCGCCACCGCCGCGGCCGGAGTGGAACCAGTCGCCCTCGGTCTCGCCGTCGCCGACCAGCCAGGAGCCGAACCAGGGCATCGGCTGGCCGAAATCGGATGTCTGCTCGTGCCAGACGATCTTGAGCGTCGACATGGACTATGTATCCGTGAAATTGGGCAGGCGCTTCTCGGAGAATGCCTTGGGACCCTCGATCGAGTCATTCATGCCTTGCAGGTTCTGCTCGATCGCGGCGCCGAACTGCTGGGCCATCAGCGGTTCCATGTAGTACCCGCGGTACAGCGCCTGCTTCATGTTCCGTACCGCTTGCGGCGCGAGGTAGAGCATCCGTCGCGCGTACGCGAGCGCGGTCTCCAGCAGCATCTCTTGAGGCACGACGCGCTGCACCCAACCGAGCTGGTGGCAGCGCTCGGCGTCGTACTGCGTGTCGCCCCAGAGCGTCAACTCCATCGCCGATCCAAGCCCGATCTGACGCGTGAGCGGAATCATCCAGCCGGCTCCGCCCATGTTCCAGCGCGCCTCGGCAATCCCGACCTTTGCTTCCTCCGACATGATCCGGATGTCGCATTGCATCGCGAACATGAACCCGCCCGCCACGGCCCAGCCGTTGATCGCGGCGATCGTCGGTTTCCAGAGGTTGAGCGCCTCCGAAAGCGGCACCGCGCTCTTGCGCCGATCGGGGACATGCACAGGCGACGGTCGGCCGTCGCGCTCCGCCTCGCGGGTCACCGCGGTGTTGATCAGGTCGGCGCCGGCGCAGAATGCTCGTCCGGCGCCGGTCAGCACGGCGCAACGCGCATTCGGGTCGTCGCGGTACTCGACAAATGCGTCGTACAACGCCTCACCCAGGCCGTCGCCGATTGAGTTGAGGCGATGCGGCCGATTCAGGGTGATCAGGTAGATCCCGCCATCTTCCAGCTTTTCGACCTTCACCACCGGACCGAACGTCTCCTGCGGCGTCGATCGATTGTGCTTCGCCGGGTCGTAGGTTTCGTACTCTTGCGCGGCCATGATTCTGTCCTCGGGTCGCCGGTGGAATCTGTGTCCGCCGGAGCGGTATCGATCAGCATCCGCACGATAATCTACCGCTCGTATCACTACGAATGCTCGGAGCCAGACGTTCATGACGACGGCAGCAGACCTCGGAAACGGTCAGTCACCTATCGACATCACGGATTGGGTTGCGTCAGCGGAGGCCGCGCCCGAGATCGCCTACGGCAGCGACGCGATCCGCGTCGAGCGAGTGCAGGGTCTACCGATGATTCACTTCGATCGCGGCAGTGAACTGCTGCTCGGCGATGACCGCTTCCGGCTGCTCCAGCTCCACTGGCACACGCCGGCGGAACACACGATCGACGCGGACGAGTTCGATGCCGAGGTTCATTTCGTCCACATCAACCAGCGAGACGAACTGCTCGTGGTCGGCGTCGTCTACCGAGTTGGCGACGGGGACCAGAGCCTGCAACGGATCATCGATCAGACGCCTGCTGCCGGTCAGGAGGACGGCGTCGTCCCGTCGCTCTCGGCGGCCGACCACGCGCCGCAATCGAACGGCTTCTATCACTACACGGGCTCACTCACTGCCGCGCCGTTCAGCGAACCGGTCCAGTGGTATCTGGCCCGCACGACCGGAACACTTTCACGGCGCCAGTTCGAGCAACTTCAGGCACTGACCGGCGGTCCCAACGCACGTCCGCTACAGGCTCGAAACGAGCGCAGCATCGTCTGTGTCGGTTGCATTGGGTCGTGACGCCTCAGCGCTACCATCGAGCCAACTCACTTCACTAGCGCGGACGACGATTATGCCTCCTCAGGTCAGCACATCTCTCGGCACACTGCAGGGCGCGGAGGATGACGGTTGCGTTGTCTTTCGCGGCGTGCCGTTCGCCCAGCCGCCGGTCGGCGAGCTGCGCTGGCGGCCGCCGGAGCCGATGGACCCGTGGGACGGCGTTCGCGACGCGATGGAGTTCTCGGCCTCAGCGATGCAGCGGCAGATACCCGGAGATGTCGGAGACCTGATCGGGATTCCCGCACAGACGCAGTCCGAGGACTGCCTCTATCTCAACGTCTGGACACCGGCCTGCGACAGTCGCAAGCGGCCCGTGATGGTCTGGATTCACGGCGGCGGCAACACGGTCGGATCGGGCACACAGCCGCGCATCGACGGGCGCAAGCTGGCCATCACCGGCGACGTCGTCGTTGTGACGCTGAACTACCGTCTCGGCGTCCTGGGTTGGATGCACGCGCCGATCCTCGGCGCCTACGGCAACGAGGGACTGCTCGATCAGATCGCCGCGCTGTTCTGGGTCCGACGCGAGATCGAGGCCTTCGGCGGTGACTCCGCGAATGTGACCGTCTTTGGACAATCGGCGGGCGGATTCGACATCGCCCACCTGATGGCGATGCCGGCCGCCACCGGCGCTTTCGACAAGGCAATCCCGATGAGCGGCTCGCTGATCTACACGATCACCAAGGTCGAGGCGCGCGCCGTGGCCGAGCGGTTCCTGATGCGGTTCGGCGGCTGGGAGGATCCGGATCGAATGCGCGGAGTCAGCGCCCACGACCTCATCGACTACCAGGCCGAGCTGACCGGCGGTGGATTCGGAGGCGCGAGGTTCGGTCCCGTGGCTGACGGCTACTCGCTCGGTCTCGACGCGGAAGCGCGGATCGGCGCGGGCATCCAGACGCGGGGCATGCCGTTGATGATCGGTCACACCAGGGACGAGTTCAATCTCTTCTCTGCCGCCGCCCAGGCCGAACGCGAGATGACCGACAACGACCTGCTCGCCGCAGCCACGGCGCCGTTCGGCGGCATGCGGGCAGCCGAGGGCATCGACCGCTATCAGCGGGCGCGAGACGCCCGTGGTGAGCCGACCGACAACCACTCCGTCTGGAACGCGATCATGACCGACTCGATGTTCCGCATCCCGGCGGTCCGGACGGCCGAGGCGCAAGGTCGGCACACCGAAGGCGTCTGGAGCTACCGCTTCGACTACCCCTCGCCCGCCCACGACGGTCGTCTCGGCAGTTGCCACTCGCTCGACATCCCCTTCATCTGGGGCACGTACGAGGCCGACAACATGAAGCGCTTCTGCGGTGAAGCATCACCGGAGCTCGCAGCGCTGTCGGAGACGATGATGCAGACCTACCTCGCCTTCGCCAAGACAGGAAATCCCAACAACGATCGGCTGCCGGACTGGCCGACGTACAACCCAAATGAACGCGCAGTAATGACGCTCAACCACGACTGCCAGGTCGTCGACGCGCCCGGAGACGAAGAGCGAGACTTCTGGGCCTCATTGGCGCCGAGGGAGCTGTCCAGAGTCGGCGGCTAAGCGGAGGTTAAGTCCACGCCCGCAGTTCGGGCAGCACGGCTCAGGTCGTTGTCCAGCGTCGCCAAGTCCAATTGGCGCCGGGTTGCCAGCTCCAGGTACAGCGCGTCGTAGAAGCTCAGGTAGTGGTCTGCGGCCAACGAAAAGGTGTGGTCGAGCGCTGAATCAGCATCGATCTCTATGGCCAGATCGTCCAGGTAGTGGAGACGTTGCCTTGCAACGCTTGGGCCGAGCCGGCCTCTGCGTTCGGCAACCAGAAGGGTGTTGGCTACTTCGAATCGCCAATGCTGCGGTACCACTGCACCATCATGCTGAACCAGTCGGTGCACCGAGAGTGAGAGCGTGTCCTGCTCATCTTCCAGTAGCCAACCGATCGTGACTGATGCATCCAGGACAATCGGGCTCACCAACGATGGCCTTCATGACGCCAGGCGAGAATCTCCTCACGCGTCACGTGAGTGGGCGACCAGGTCGCCTTCTCCTCCAGGAAGTCAGCCAATCCGGTCCAGCTCTCCTTCGTGTAAAACTCTGGTTTCGCCCCTGGCGACAACACCGCCAGGACCCTGTCCTCCGATGTGACGGCGATCGTCCCTCCCGCCTCAACACGAGCAAGCAACTCATCGAGACGACCTCTAAACTCGTCGATCGGACAAAGCACCCGGGTGCCGACATCCTCAGCAACCATCTCAGTCCCCAATCTCGCCTCGCCAACAGATTACCCCGATTGTCTGCCGTCGTGCCCCGCTATCGCCAACAGCGTGCCCCGTTCTAGCATGCGATTCAACGGACACTGTCGACGAGCGACGTCGTGGGAAAGGCGGTACAACCATGAAGATCGAAACCGGATTCGGCGGCGGCTGGCTCGGTGGGATCGCCGAGCAAGCGAAAGCGCTTGAGGCGCGCGGCTTCGACTCGATCGTCGTGCCCGAGACCAAGCACAACTCGCTCTTCCAGATGATGATCGCGGCGGAACACACGGAGCGCGTGGAGATCTCCTCGTCCGTGACGATCGCCTTCCCGCGCACCCCGCTGATCATGGCGCAGGCCGCCTGGGACATGCAGGAACTCTCCAAAGGCCGGATCAACCTCGGTCTCGGCAGCCAGGTCAAGGGTCACAACATCCGCCGCTTTGGCGGGACCTGGTCGCCGCCGGCCAAGCGGATGGAGGACTACATCAACATGATGCGCGCCGTCTGGCACTCGTGGCAGACGGGCGAGCGTCCGGAGTACATCTCGGACAACTACACCTATACGCTGATGACGCCGATGTTCGATCCGGGTCCGATTCCCTACGACCCGCCCAAGATCTCCCTGGCCAACGTCGGACCGCTGATGGCCCAGGTCGCCGGCGCCTGCGCCGACGGTCTGCGACCGCACGGCTTCATGACCCACAAGGTGATGATGGAGACCGTCATTCCCAACGTGGAAAAGGGCGCCAAGCGCGCCGGACGCACTCTGGATGACATCGACCTCGGCGTCGGTGGATTCATGGCGTTCGGTGAAACCGAGTCGGAAGTCGAGCAATCGATCGACGGCCTGCGCCGCGCGATCTCCTTCTACGGCTCGACGCGCTCATACCACCACATCTTCGAGGCGCATGGCTTCGATTCCCTGGGCATGCAGCTGCACGAGCTCTCGCTGAAGGGCGAATGGGACAAGATGGCCGACGCCGTCAACTTCGAGGTGGCGGCAGAGATGGCGCACGCTACGACCTGGGACGATCTGCCCAGGTACGTGAACAACAACCTGAGCTATGCCAGCCGGATCTCGCTGGGTCAATACGTGCGCCAGCAGCAAGAGGGCCGCAGCAGCTTCGGCTACCCCGGCTCAAGGGACGGCCACGCACCGCCAACCCTGACCGAGGAGCGCCTGACCTGGCTGATGGACGAGCTACGCCCATTGGGCGCGAATCCCGTGGTTGACTGAGCGGCAGGAGCGCTCTCCTCCGGGAGAGTTCTCAGAACAGACCAATGTCCGACCCATATCAACAACTCATCGACGACCTCGTCGCCGAGCAGCGATACCTCGACGCGCAACTCGTCGACCTCACGGATGACGTCTGGCAGAACGACACGCCCTGTCGCGGCTGGATGGTGAGGGATGTGATTGCGCATCTCGCCGAGGTCGATGAGTCCGCCACCTCGGTGGCCAGCGGAGCCTCGCGGACGATGTCCGGCGGCGAACGCTCGAAGGACGGCACTCGCTCGGCCCTGCAGGACAGTTCGCGTCACATGACCCGCGTGCAGCTCGTCGATTGGTGGCGGGCCGCCCGCGATCGGATGGAAGTCGCTCTGCGCGCACGCGACGGCCGTGATCGGCTGCCATGGGCCGGACCGCCGATGAGCGCCCGCTCCTTCGCCACCGCTCGGTTGATGGAGTGCTGGTCACACGGCCTCGACGCGCTCGACGGCGCAGGGATTGAGCCGATCCACTCCGATCGGCTGCAGCACATCGCCCATCTCGGCTTCATCACGCGCCAGTTCGCCTATCAGACGAGAGGCATGGAACCAAACGCCGAGCCGCTGCGCATCGAACTGACATTGCCGTCAGGCGCGGACTGGTTCCGCGGCGACGAGGATGCGCCGAACGTGATCTCCGGCACGGCGGTTGACTTTTGCCGAGTCGCAACCCAGCGAATCCACTACAAAGACACCGATCTCGCGTACACACCCGGAGCGGCAGAAGAATTCCTCCAGGTCGCGCAGACGTTCGCCGGACCGCCCGGGGAGGGTCGCCCACGGCAGAGCCTGTAGGGAACTCGCGCTACCCTGCCGCTCATGCTCTGTCCCTACCGCGTCATCGACCTGACTGACGAGCGGGGCGTCCTCGCCGGACAGATGCTCGCCGACCTCGGCGCCGACGTGATCCAGGTCGAGCCTCCGAACGGATCAACAGGTCGCGCCGTCGCGCCGTTCTTCGCCGATCATCCCGACGAATCGATCTACTGGGCGGCGTACACACGAGGCAAACGCGGCATCACCTGCGATCTTGAAGAATCGCGCGGACGAGACTTGCTGCTTCGGCTCCTGGAAACGGCGGACTTCCTGTTCGAGTCGTCCGATGTCGGCGCAATGGCCGAGGTGGGGCTGGACTACCAGACCCTGCACGACCGGTTTCCGCAACTGATCTACGCATCGATCAGCGCCTTCGGCCAGACCGGGCCGAAAGCGCATTACGTCGGCTCCGATCTCGCAATCTGGGCCGCCGGCACCCCGTTGCTGATGAGCGGCGACGACGATCGCGCTCCGGTGCGGATCTCTCAGCCTCAAGCCTGGGGGCACGCTTCTGGAGATGCGGCCGGCGGTTCGATGCTGGCGCTGCACGCTCGACATCAAACCGGCTGTGGACAGCATGTCGACATTTCGGCACAGGTGTCGGCCGCCCAGGCGACGCTGGCCCAGGTGCTGGCCCATCAACTCGGGGCGGTCGACCCGGAACGCTACGGCGGAGGCGTCAAGATCCGCGGCCAGGCAATTCGCGGCACGGCCGATGTGGCCGACGGCTACATTGTGCTCCTCATGGGGCCCGGACCGGCGGTCGGACACTTCGCCAACCACGCTGTGAAGTGGCTGGTCGACATCGGCGCCGCTGAAGCCGAGTTGCTCGACGAGAACTTCGTCACCTACGCCGACCGCGTCGCAACCGGCCAGGCGGACCCGGCGCTCTTCCCGCGCATGCAGGACATCATGCGCGAGGCCGTCGCCAAGCGGACGAAGCAGGAGATGCTCGACATCTCGATCGAGTACGACCTGTTGCTGGCGCCGGTGCTCGACATCGTCGACCTCGGCAACAGCCCCCAACTCGCTCATCGAGGCTTCTGGCAGGAAATCGAGCACGCCGATGGCCGCCGCGTCGTCTATCCCGGACCGCCGCTGAACATCCTCGTCGATGGGCAATCCCAGGGCATCTGTCGACGTCCGCCGCCCGACCTCGGGCAGCACAACGCTGAGATCTACGGCGAACTGGGACTCAGCGCCGACGAGATCGATGCTCTGCGTGCGGAGGAAGCGATATGACGCTGCCCCAGGGCACGGGCCCATTAGCCGGGGTGAAGATTCTCGACCTGAGTTGGATCGTCGCCGGTCCGACCGTCGGTCGGGCGATGGCCGACTACGGCGCGACCGTAATCCGCGTCGAGTCGCCGACCCGGGTAGATACGGCCCGCGTGGTCGGTCCGTTCCACCGCGACGAACCGGGCGTAGAGAACTCCGGTTTGTACGGCAACGTCAATGCAGGTAAGTGGGGTCTCACTCTTGACCTGCGTGTTTCGGGAGGGCAGGACATCTTCCGACGACTGGCCGTCTGGTCCGACATCGTCTGTGAATCGTTCACAGCCGGGGTGCTCGCTCGCTGGCAGCTCGACTATCAGCACCTGCGCGAACTCAAACCCGACCTGATCATGCTGAGCAGCACGCTGCTCGGGCAGAACGGTCCCTACAACCAGGTCAGCGGATTCGGCAGCCAGGGCGCCGGCATGGCCGGGATCCAGGATCTGGCGGGCTGGCCCGACCGCGCGCCGGCCGGTCCCTTCGGTCCCTACACCGACTACCCGGCCCCGCGCTTCGCCCTCACCGCTCTCCTCGCGGCGCTGGACCATCGCAACCGCACCGGGGAGGGTGTCTTCATCGACCAGGCGCAGGCTGAGGGCAGCATGCAACTGCTCGCTCCCGCGTTGATCGATTACAAGAACGGCGGACCGGCGCTGCAGCGTCGCGGCAACGATGATCCGCAGATGTGCCCGCACGGCGTGTATCCCTGTCTCGTGCCCGATGGGCGCGACGAGTCATGGGTCGCAATCGCCGTCGCGACGGACGAGCAGTGGCGCACCCTGGCCGAACTCCTCGCGGCCGACGGTTCGATGTCATTCGACCAACGGCGGCAGGCACAATCCGAGATTGATGCGGCGCTGAGCCAGTGGACATCGAGCCGCTCGGCAGCCGAGGTCGAAGACAGCCTGCAGAGCGCCGGCATCTCTGCCCATCGGCTCGCGACCACCGAGGACGCCGCCAACGACCCGCAGCTCGTGCACCGCAACCACTTCCTCCGCCTGGCCCATTCGCTACACGGCGAGACCGTCGTCGAGGGCCCGCGCTACATCCTCTCCGACACTCCCGCCGAGCCCGCCCGTCCCGCGCCGCAGTACGGCGAACACAACGAACTCATCCTGCAGGAAGTGCTCGGCCTCAGTGAACGCGAGATCGGAGAACTCGCTGCCTCCGGCGCCTTGAGCTAGAGCTCTGCCGCCATCCATTCGGCGATGCGCTCACCAATCATCATGCAGGTGAAGTTGGTGTTGGCTCGGACGATGGTCGGCATGATGCTGGCATCGGCGACTCGCAGACCGTGAACCCCGTGTACCCGACCTTGCGTGTCAACCACCGCCGACGACCGGTCGGGACCCATGGCGCATGTACAGGTTGGGTGAGCCATGCTGGTCGTGGCCTGGTGGATCCATTCGTCCAGGCGGGCGTCGTCGTCGACCATTTCCTGGTCCAGGTCGAACGCACCGGTGTGATACTGGGCCAGCGCTGGAGACTGAGCGAGCTGCCAGGCGATGCGCGTGCCTTCGCGCAGGCGCTCGCGATCCGACTCGTCCTCATCGAACTTCAACTCGATCCCCGGCTGTTCGCGATAGTCCGCACTGGCGAGCGTGACCGAGCCATAAGAGTTAGGCAGCTGAACTCCGGGCGCGATGCCGAAGACCCATTGGGCTTCCTCACCCTCGGCTCCACGCCAGGCGCCGAACCAGGATCCCGGCTCGCGCAGCACGTGGCCGAGCAGGTAGACCTGCATGTCGTTGAACTCGCCCGTCGAAGACGTGTAGCGGAGCAAGGTTTGAATGATTGGACTCTGAGGATCAACCGCGCCCGGGCGAGGACGCAACATGAGCGGCGTCATCGCGTGGTCCATCAGACGCTTGCCAACGCCCGGTAGGTCGACCTCCGACGGAATTCCAAGCTCGGACAACTCGGCGGCCGGACCGATTCCGGAGCGCAACAGAATCGCCGGGCTCATGATCGCTCCGGCCGAGAGCACGATCTGGCGAGCGCTGACACGTTGCAGTTCACCATCGCACTCAACCGACAGCCCGACGGCGCGGCCGTCCTCGAACAACACCCGATCGACCAGGCATCCGCCCCTGATCGTCAGATTCAGCCTGCCACGGGCCCGTGAGAGGTAGCCCATGTTCGCCGACCAGCGGGTCCGCAACTCCGGCCCGTCACGATTCATCGCTGCTGTCGAGATTCCCGTGCTCTGCGGATCGTTCTGGTCGTTCGTTTCTTCGAACCCAAGCGCGACGCATGCGTCGTAGAAGCCTCGTTGGAGCTGATCAATCTCGTCCAGCCCCCAGCGGCGCACCGGTATTGGGCCGTTGTGGCCGTGAAAGTCGCCGCCCTCGTCCTTGTCGTCCTCAATGCCGCGGAAGAACGGCAGGCATTGCTCCCACGACCATCGCTCGTCGCCGGTCATCTCGGCCCAGGTGTCGTAGTCCGCTGGCGCCCCGCGAATCGCGACGCCGGTGTTGACCGCGGATGATCCTCCGACCAGTTTGCCGCGGGGCATTGGTTGTTCCCGATGCGGAACGAATGTGGCGCTTAATCCCCAGTCGTGCCGTTCTACCGACGGCTCGTGGATGCTGCTGACGTCGAACGGCAACTCTTCCAGTGTCCGATAGTCGGGTCCGGCGTCAAGCAGCAAGACGGATCGCGACCGGTCCTCGCTCAGCCGGCTCGCCAGCACCGCGCCTGACGATCCGGCTCCCACAACAACGACGTCGTACTCCATCGGGTCCTCCTCAGCCGCGAGGCCGAGGCTAGAACATTTGCGAGGCAGCGGTCTCCGCTGCAAGCGTTGCGAGCCTGCCGAGGCTCGAACCGCGACCTTAGACAGTCGCGGCAACCGCTCGCGGTGCCGCAGCCCTGCGTATCACTCCGCCGTCATCCACTCCGCGATACGTTCACCCATCATCATGCAGGTGAAGTTCGTGTTCGCTCGGACCAGCGTGGGCATGATCGAGCCGTCGACGACCCTGAGATTCTCGACCCCATGAACGCGGCCTTCGCTATCGACCACCGCCCCGTCCGACGGGTCGGGACCCATCGGACAGGTGCACGTTGGGTGGGCCATGCTCGTCGCCGTGGCGTGGATCCACTCGTCGAGCTTCCGGTCGTCATCGACCGTTTCCTGATCGATGTCAATCGCCCCCTGGTGGAACGGGGCCATTGCTTCGGACTGGGCCAGATCCCAGGCAAGTCTGGCTCCCTCCCGCAGGCGCACCCGGTCGCCCTCGTGCTCGTCGAACTTCAGGTCGATCTGCGGATGCTCCGTGTAATCCGCGCTTCGCAGCGTGACCGACCCGTACGAGTTCGGCAGTTGCACTCCGGGCGCGATGCCGAAGACCCAGCTGGCCTGTTCCTCCCGCTCGTCCTCGCCGACCCACGCGCCGAATCTGGCCTCAGGGCCGATCAGGATGTGACCCAGCAGGTAGACCTGCATGTCGTTGAACTCGCCCGTCGCCGAGGTGTAGCGCAGGAGCGTCTGCGCCAGCGGTCGGTCGGGATCAACCGTTCCCGGCGTGGGCCAGAAGAGCATCGGCGTCATCGGGTGATCCATCAGGTGCTTGCCCACGCCGGGCAGGTCGACGACCGATGGTATCCCGAGTTGTGCGAGCTCTCCGGCGGGGCCGATTCCGCTGCGCAGCAGGATTGCGGGACTCATGATCGCGCCCGCGCAGAGCACGATCTGTTTGCCGCGCACTTCCTGCAACTCGCCGTCGCATTCGACCGAGAGGCCGACGGCGCGGCCGTCCTCGAAGAGAACCCGGTCGACCAGGCAATGCCCGCGCACGGTCAGGTTGAGTCGGTTGCGAGCTTGCGAGAGGAAGCCGAGATTGGCCGACCAACGCGTCATCCGGCCGGGGCCATCTCGGTTCATTGCCAGGGGCGAAATGCCGGTCGACTCGGGGTCGTTCTGGTCGTTGGTCTGTTCGAAGCCATACGCGACGCAGGCGTCGTAGAAGCCGCGCTGCACCGCCTCCATTTCATCGAGTTTCCAGCGGCGAACCGGAATCGGGCCGCCCTGACCGTGGAAGTCGCCACCCTCGTCCTTGTCGTCCTCGATGCCGCGGAAGTATGGCAGGCACTCGGACCAGGCCCAGCGGTCGTCCCCGGTCATCTCCGCCCAGACGTCGTAGTCGCCGGGCGCGCCGCGAATCGCGACGCCGGTGTTGACCGCGGAAGAACCGCCGACCAGCTTCCCGCGCGGAAGCGGAGCTTCACGTCCGGGGACGAATGTCGCAGCGAAGCCCCAGTCGTGCCGCACGACCGAGGGTTCGCGGATGCTGTTGATATCGGATGGAAGTGCGTCAAGCGATGCGTAGTCCGGTCCGGCGTCAAGCAACAGGACCGATCTTGAGCGGTCCTCGCTCAACCGGGTCGCCATGACCGCGCCCGACGATCCGGCGCCCGCGATGATTACGTCGTATTCCATCCGGCTCCTCCTCACTCGACTCGCTCAGTTGCGAGCCTGAGGGTAAGACATCGATGGCTCCGGCTGGTCAGCATCCGCCGGCTCATCGGGCAGACGCGGCCGAGTCGCCAGGACCAACCAGGCCAGACCGCTGGCGGTGCCGATGCCGGCCACGAGAAACGGCAGCGCCCAGCCATCGCTGACATCCCGCAGCGCGCCGGTCAGCAGGCTTCCTCCGGCCGAGTAGATCATCATCACCACCGACGCCCAACCCATGATCTGTCCGATGTTGGCAGCGCCGAAGTAGTCGGCGCGCAGCGTGTTGATGTTCGGACCGCGACCGCCCCACGCGGTCCAGTGCAGGATTGCGCCGAGGACGATCATCGCGAACGAATCGGCGACTGCCAGCACGACGGCTGCCGCAGCATGTCCGGCCAAACACATGGCGATGATCACGCGTTTCGAAATGACGTCGCCCGCGTAGCCACCGACCAACTGAGCGGCGATCTGACAGACGGTGCCGATCACGATGGCAATCGCCGCATGACCGGCGCCCAATCCGTCGATCTCGCCCACTCGCAAGACGAAAAACCCGCTCACCGCCGCGACCATCAGCAGCGGCGATCCATGGGCAAACGCCAGCGCCCAGAACGAGCGCGTCCGCAGCGCCTCACGGGTCGTGAAGTCACGACGCTGCTGAACCGGCGCGGTCGGCGCGTCCGGCCTCGCGACCGTCGCGGCGCGGGCCGGCTCCGGCAACTCTCCTCGATCCGACGGCCTGACAATCAGCGTCGCGATCAGTTGGCCAGCGATGAACAGCAGGATTCCGGATCCAATCGAGGTGGCCCGCCACCCGACGCCATCAATCAGGAACGAGATCAGCGGCGCAGTAAAGCTGCCGATCGCCAGGCCGGTCATCAGATAGCCCATCGCTCGAGCCCGGGTGCGCTGGAACCAGTGCACGACGGCGACGGTCAGCGTCATGAACCCGCCGACGCCGGCCCCGATCGAAACGATGAAGTAGTAGATGAAGAAGGTGGCCTGATTGTTGATGAACCCGAACAGGATCAGGCCCAGCGCGGTAGAGGCAATGCCGAAGCGCATCATCATGCGCGGACCGAAGCGGTCGATCGCCCAGCCCTGGAGCGGTCCCAGTGCGCCCGCTTCAATCCGCGTCATCGCCAGCGCGATGCCGAATAGCGTCGCCGACCACATGAACTCTTCCTGAAGCGCGGCGACGTAGAAGCCGGTCGCGTGCATGACCAGCCCGCCAAGCAGGATCTGAACGACGATCCCGCCGGAGACGATGTACCAGCCAAAGAAGGCGCGGCCCGTGGCGAAACGGCGTAGCACTCAGATCAACGTAGCGTGCGCCTGATCAAGCGCCTCCGGGCCGATTCGGACGGGAGACAGCGATCAGTTGCGCCGAACTCGGCGTGAGGCGCCTTGCTGCGGCGACGGCTTGCGCGAGACGCGGTCGCGTGGCCATGGCGACCCAGAGCAAGCCCGAACCCGCGCCAATGCCGACGACGAGGAAGCCGAGCATGAAGTCGCCGCTGACGTCTCTGAGCGTGCCGACGATGAGCGAGCCGGCCACCATGAAGAGCATCATCACAGTCGACGACCAGCCCATGATCTGACCGAAACTGGAGGGGCCGAAGTAGTCGGCTCGCAGCGCGGTGATCAACGGACCTCGAGCGCCCCAGGCGAGGCCGTTGACGACCGAACAGAGCATGACCAGCAGGTAGCTGTCGGCGATGCCCAGCAGCACGCCCGCCGCTCCGTGGCCGAGCATGCAGAAGTGCAGAATCAGGCGCTTGGAGATCACATCGCCGAGATAGCCCATCGTGAGTTGGCCGACGAGCTGGCACGCCGACATCACCAGCCAGGCGAAGCCGGCGTCAGCGGCCGACAGGCCCTCAATCTCCTGTACGCGGGTCGCGAAGTAGACCATCATCCCGGATACGACCATGAGCGGCGCGCCATGGGCCAGCGCGAGCGCCCAGAAGGACCGCGTGCGCAATGCCTCGCGGGCAGTGAAGTCGCGGTGGCGGTACGCGTGTTCCGGCCTGGCAGCCGAGCCAGTGCCCGGCGCGTCGCGGCCTGTTCCGCGGGCCGGTCCACCGTCGGGCTCCATACCCATGTCTCGTGGATGCCGAACGAAGAGCGAGGACAGGGCCAGTCCCACGACCATGAGCACCGCTCCGGTGCCGAAGGCCGTCCAGCGCCAGCCAACCGCGTCGATCAGCACACCGACGACCGGCGCGAAGAAGCCACCGAGGCCGAAGCCCATGGCCATGAAGCCCAGCGCCCGCGAGCGCAGCCGCTCGAACCAGGTCACGGTGACGACCGAGATCGTCATGAATCCACCGACCGAGGCGCCGATTGAGACCAGGAAATAGAAGCCGATGAAGCTTCCGGGATCCCAGAGCTGGCTGAAGGCGAGCATGCCCACGGCGGTCAGCGCGACGCCCCAGCGAATCATGGTCTTGGGACTGAAGCGGTCGATCAGCCAGCCCTGGATCGGTCCCAGCACCCCGCTTTCGACCCGCGTCAGCGTGAAGGCGAACGCGAACAGAGAGGCCGACCACAGGTACTCGGCCTTGAGCTCGGCCACATAGAAGCTGAAGGAGTGAAAGACCAATCCGCCGATCAGCATGTTGATCACCATGCCGGCGGCGACGATGTACCAGCCGAAGAAGATGTTGCGCGGATTCAGGCGCGAGCGCATTGACCCAGTATCAGGTATCGCTCGCTGCCTTCTGCTCGCTGTCTACCGATCGACACCTGTGCGCTGCGGCGCTTGCCTGGCCGAGGCAGAGCCAGCCTGCCGATTGGGTCGGAACATGGCGATCGGCTGCGCTCGCCGCAGCGGTCCGCTGGCGGTCATCACGCGCACGCCGGGCAACCGCGGTCGTCCTGACATGCCGACCCAGAGCACTCCACTCAAGGCTCCGACGCCCAGCACCACGAAGGGAACGGTGTAGCTACCAGTTGCGTCGAACAGCACGCCCGAGAGGAATCCACCGACGGTCATGAAGGTCGACATCACAATCGACGACCAGCCCATGATCTTGCCGAAGTTGGACGCGCCGAAATAGTCGGCTCGCAATCCCGTGATCAGCGGCGCGCGCGACCCCCAGGCCAGGCCGTTGATAATCGCTGCCAGCATCACCACTTCAAACGAGCCGGCAAAGGCGAGCATCACCGCTGCGCCAGCGTGGCCGAACATCGCAGGAATCAGCAACATCCGCTTGGAGAAGCGGTCGCCCATGTAGCCCATCCCGACCTGCCCAACCAGCTGCGCCACGTTCATCGCGGTGTAGGCCAGGCTGGCATGGACGACGGTGAGACCCTCGATTTCAATCACCAATGAAGCGAAATGAACGAAGACTCCCGAGACAACCAGCAGCGGCGCGCCGTGAGCGAGCGCCAGGCCCCAGAACGCCCTGGTCCGCATCGCTTCGCGGACCGTGAAGTCTCGGTGGCGGAACTCATTGCCCTGTGTCAGGATCTGTCGCGTGGAGCCCGACTCGGGCAGCGGCTCCCCGTCCTTCATCAGCCCGCGGTCCTGCGGGTGACGGACGAAGAGGGTGGCCAGGATCTGTCCGACGACGAACAGGATGATCGCCGAGGCGATGGCGGTCTCGCGCCAGCCGAAGTCCTCGATCAGCCAGCTCACCAGGGGCGTCATGAAGCCGCCCAGCGCGAATCCGGTCGACATGAAGCCAAGCGCGCGAGATCGCTTGCGCTCAAACCAGGTCACGACGGCGACCGACACGGTCATGAATCCGCCGACCGATGCTCCGATCGCGACAATGAAGTAGAACCCGATGAACGTGGCCTGGCTATTGAGCTGCGAGAACGCCAGCAGTCCGATGAACGTGGAGAGGATGCCGAAACGCATCATCGTTTGCGGTCCGAAGCGGTCAATCAGCCAGCCCTGAACCGGACCAAGCACGCCCGATTCGATCCGGGTAATCATGAACGCGACGCCGAAGAGCGTGGCCGACCACATGAACTCGCTCTTCAACTCCGCTACGTAGAAGTTGAAGGAGTGCATGACCAGGCCGCCGGACAGCATATTGATCACAATGCCGCCGGCGACGATGTACCAGCCGTAGAAGATCTTGCGGTCTGAACCGAACAGCGCGGGCAACACGCGGAGTCTTCCCCCTGAAGCCTCCTATGCCCGCTGAGCGCCGTCCGGTTCGCGAAGACGCCCTGTCGGTCGGCTCGAATCGGTACAGGTGACCGTGGCTCACTGTATCCGCCACCCACCCGATGGTCTGCGCTCTGGCATACTGCCTGCCGATCGCATCACACGCAGGAACGCAGCCACCGCTGCCTGGAAAGGACCCCAACCATGGCCACTCAGACCGGAAATCGCGCCGATGTCGATACGCTGGCGCAGCAACTCTCCAACTGGGGACGCTGGGGACCCGACGACGAGCGCGGCGCGCTGAACTTCGTCACGCCCGAGGTCTCGGCCGCGGCCGCGGCGCTGGTCACCGACGGCGTGACGGTGAGTTGTGCGCTTGAGCTGGCCAAGACGCCGGCCGCCGATAATCCGACGCCGGTGACGCACTTCATGACCGGCGCCGGCGACGTCAGCGGGCAAGCGGCCATTCGCGGCCTCGAAGCCACCGGTGACGGGTTCATGATCTCCCCGCACGGCATGGCCAACACCCATATCGACGCGCTCTGCCACATCCTCGACAACGGCAAGATGTACAACGGCTTCCCTGCCTCGGACGTGCTTTCGACCGGCGCAGCGAAGAACTCGATCATGGCGCTCGAACAGGGCATCTCAACGCGCGGCGTGCTGCTCGACATCGCCAGGCTGAAGGGCGTCGATTGGTTGGAGTTGGGCGACGGTATCTCGGTCGACGACCTTGAGGCGGCCGAGGCGGCGCAGGGCGTCACCGTGCGGTCCGGGGACATTCTGCTCGTGCGCACGGGACGGGACTCTCGCCGAGAATCCGAGGGAGCCTGGCCGCCGTTCAGTGGAATGGCTGGTCTGCTGATGGAGACGCTGCCCTGGATCCGAGAGCGGGAAGTGGCGATCCTCGGCTGTGACGGCGTCTCCGACATGGTCCCCTCGAACATCGAGGACTCGCCGCTGCCGATTCACCACATCATCATTACCTACATGGGCGTCCACCTGATCGACAACGCCCGGTTGGGGCCGCTCGGGAACGCCTGCGCCGAGCGCAATCGGTGGGAGTTCCTGCTCACGATCGCGCCACTGCGCCTGGTCGGCGGAACGGCATCGCCGATCAATCCGATTGCGATGTTCTAGCCACAACCTGGGAGGCGAACGATGCCCACTGGACAACCACTCGACGGCGCCGTCGTCCTTGACCTCTCCGACGAGCCCATGATCAGCGCCGGGCGCTACCTGGCCGACCTCGGAGCCCGCGTGGTCCGGGTGGAGTCGGCACATGGCGATCGGATTCGCCGCGTTGGACCCTGGGTGGACGGCGAGCCGGGCAACGAACGCTCGCTGCGTCACCTGCTCTATAACCAGGGCAAGCAGTCGCTGGCGATCGATCCGGACGCGGAAGATTCCTGGGACATCATCGAGCAGCTCGCCGCCCGGGCCGATGTGGTGATTGCGCCACTGGACAAATCTCGGCGCGCGTCTCGCTTCTTCGCCCGTTTGCACGAGTCGGCGCAGCAAGGCAACGGACCGTCGGTCGTTGACGTCGTCTTCCGGCGCAACGATCCGTCGGAGCAAGTGACGGATCTGATTGCGATGGCTGCCGGGAGCCAACTCGTCTGCAACGGCTTCCCCGATATCGCGCCGGACTATCCGGCCGGCAAGCTGGGCTACAAGCAGTCATCCAACCTCGCGGTCGCGGCGGCGGTCGCGACGATCTTCCAGCACGCGCGGGGCGGCCCCGCGGTTTCATCAACGATCTCACTGCAGGAGGCGGTGATCTCAACGATCATCCAGGCCGCGAACCCAAACCTCTACAACTGGCACGGCATGGTCGCCGAGCGCACGGGAACCGGCGGACTGCGCTACCCGATTGTCGGTCGCGGTCCGGGATCGTTCGAGGAGGGCGAGTTCGAGGACGGACAGATCGTCTTCATCGACACGCCGGGCGTGACTTACCAGACCGCCGATGGCCTCTGGGTGACCTACCTGCAGTCGCCGACGAACTTGAGCTGGAAGGCCTTCCCCGAGTGGTACGCCGAGGTGACGGGCGACGACACACTGCTCAAGGATCCCTGGCCGGAGCCGTCCTATCGAATCACCCACATGGAGGAGATGCAGGAACACGTCAAGCGCTTCTGCGCGGCGCAAGCGCGCGACGCCCTGATCGAGCGTGGACAGCGAAACTCCGACCTGGCGCTACCGGTCCAGACCGGACTGGACATCGCCGCCGACGAGCACCTGCACGAGCGCGGCTTCTTCCCGCAGGTCGAGCATCCCGTACTTGGCCGCACGTTACCGCTGCCGCGAACGTCCTACCGATCGACGGGCCTCGATGTCACCCCCTGCCCGGCCCCCGGACTTGGCGAGCACTCCGCCGATGTCTTGCGAGAACTCGCCGGCTGCTCCGACGCTGAGATTCGCTCGCTGATCGACCTCGGCATCGTGAAGGGCTCTCGACCGGCGGAGGATGGACCGCAGGAGGACCCTGTTCGCTCGCCGATCCAGATTGAACAACGACGTCCGACTCGACTGCCGCTCGATGGCGTGCGCGTGCTCGACTTCTGCTGGATGGCAGCCGGGCCGCTGATCACCGAGATGCTGGCCAACATGGGCGCCGACGTGATTAAGATCGAGTCGGCGTCGGGCATCGACACGGTGCGCGAGTTCTCGCACCCGCCCAAGGGCTTCACGATCGACACGGGCGCCTTTTTCAACGACACCAACACGGACAAGCGTTCGCTGACGCTCAATCTGCATCACCCGAAGACGAAAGAACTCATCCTTGAGATGCTGCCGCATTTCGACCTGGTCACGAACAACTTCGCCCCGGGCGCGATGGAGAAGTTCCATCTGACCTACGACGAGCTGCGCGAGCACAAACCAGACTTGATCTACGCATCATTCCCGGTCATGGGCACGTTTGGGCCAAAGAAGTCATATCGCGGGATCGGCAATGGCGTGACGGCGCTCTCGGGCGTTGCCGGGCACACGGGACAGCCCGATCGCGCCCCAATCGGCATCGGCACGCTGCACACCGACTTCACGCTGGCGCCGATCGCATCGTCGCTCCTGATCTCGGCGCTGATTCATCGCGAACGAACCGGTGAAGGTCAACAGATAGAGATCGCGCAATACGAGGCAGCCGTCCACCTGCTCGACCACGAGTTGATGGACGCCTTGATCAACGGTGTCGACACGCCCAGGATCGGCAATCGCTCCACTGAGTACTGTCCCCACGGGCTGTTCCCGGCATCGGGCGACGACTCATGGCTCGCCGTCGCCGTCCGCGACCGACATGAGTGGCGAGAGCTCTGCGACGTAATCGGGCGCCGTGACCTCGCGAAGCGGGAGGACCTGCTCACGCTCGAGGGCCGCAAGGCGGCCGAGGACGAGCTCGAAGCGGCGCTCTCCGCGTGGTCGGCGCAACATGACGCCTGGGAAGCGTCCGCGATGTTGCAGAGCCGAGGCATTCCGGCATCGCCGGCTGAGACCGCGGCCGACCTGGCCGTCCACGACAAGGGCGCCGACGACCTGTTCTTCCGCTACGACCGTGGCGAGGTGCCCTTCATTACCCAGCACCAGCCGTTCACCTGGAACGGCGAGCGTCTGGGCACGCGGCCGTCGCCCGGCCTCGGCGAGCACTCCGAAGCGATCCTCAAGGGAGAGTTCGGCGTCGATGACGAGCGGTACGTCGAGCTACTGATCGAGCAAGTGATCTACTGATCGCCTGGTTCGATCAGAGCACCTCGCGTCCGCGTTCGCCCGTGCGAACGCGGACGGCCTCCTCGACATCCGTGACGAAGATCTTGCCGTCGCCGGTGTTATCGGTGCGGGCGCCGGAGATGATCGCCTCGATCGCCGGTTCCACGTTGAAATCCGAGATTACGGTGATGATCTTCACCTTCGGGATCATGTCGACGGTGTAGAACTGTCCGCCGCGGCCGGCCTGCACGACGCCGCCCTGGTAGCCGTGCCCGGCGACCCGCTCGACGTGAAGCCCGGTGATGCCCGCGTCGATCAGCTGGCGCTTGACCGGTTCCAGCGCTTCCGGCCGGATGATTGCTTCGATCTTTTTCATGACAGCAACCTCTTCAGCGCTTCTGTTCCGCTGGGAATTTCCTCATCGATCGTGTCGCTGGCGTCCCAGCCGAATCCGATTTCATCGTATTCGTATGCCGCCTCGTTGTGTTCGCTGCGGTCGAGCCCGATCATCTCGTCGGTCTCGCTGACCCGCAGCGGCATGAACTTCTGGACGACCCAGAAGATGCCGGCCGAGAGGACGAACGACCACGCGAGCGCCGCGAGGATGCCGACGATCTGGCGCCAGAGCAGGTCGGCGCTGCCGCCGATCGCTCCGTTCACGCCGCCGATCTCTGCCACAGCGAACAGTCCGGTCGCGAACGCGCCCCACATGCCGCAAACGCCGTGGACAGCGAACACGTCCAGCGTGTCGTCCATGTCACGCCAGTTGTGCAGCGCCCGAATCGCGAAGAAGCCGAGGACTGCACCCACGACGCCGATGCACAGGGCCGGGAAGAAGTTGAGATAGCCGTCGGTCGCCGGCCATTGCCCCACGAACCCGGCCGCAGGGGTAATCGCGACCAACCCGGCCACGGCGCCGGTCGCCGCGCCGATGATCGACGGGTGACCGGTGTACTTCCAGGAGAGCAGCGTCCAGGCGACGAGCCCGCCGGCGGCCGAAATCTGCGTCTGCACGAACGCGTTGACCGCGCCGCCGTCGGCTGCGAGGGCGGAGCCGGCGTTGAAGCCGAACCAGCCGAACCAGAGCAAGCCGGCGCCGATCACGACCTTGGACACGTCGTGCGGTCGCGTCTCCGCGACCGAGTCGCGGCGGCGTCCGACGAACAGCGCGCCGGCCAGAGCGGCGGCGCCGGCGTTGATGTGCACCACCGTGCCACCCGCGAAGTCGGCGGCGCCAAGATCGAGCAGCCAGCCGCCCTCCGCCCAGACCCAGTGACAGAGCGGGGCGTAGACGATCGTGATCCAGGCCACGGTGAAGACCAGCAGCGCCTTGAACGAGATGCGCTCAACGAAGGCGCCGGTGATCAGCGCCGGCGTGATGATCGCGAACATCAGCTGGAAGGCCATGAACAGCAGACCGTCGCCCTCGAGGCCGCGTAGGCCGAAGACGGTGAGATTGCCGACAAAGCCGCCGATGTCGGTGCCGAAGGCCAGCGAGTAGCCCCAGAGCACCCAGACCACCGTCGCCACGCCGATCATCACGAATGACTGCATGATCGTCGCGGCGGCGGACTTGGTGCGAACCAGCCCCGAGTAGAAGAAGGCGAGGCCCGGCGTCATCAACAGCACGAGTGCTGCCGATGTCAACAACCAGGCAGTGTTTCCGGAATCCATACGCAACCCCTATTTCCGGGCGCAGTTGACATAGAGAGGCTAGATCAACGCTGACGCGCCCGTCCGCAGTACCAGTGCGCGTAGTGTCGCCGAGCAGCGTCCGATGCTGGTTACAGGCGTATGAATTCGCCGCGCGAATCGGTGATAGCCTCGTGCTGATGGTTGACTCCGACGCACTTCCGCTCTCCGGTGAGGTGGCGCTCGTGACCGGCGCCTCACGTGGGATCGGCCGCGCCATCGCGCTCGAGTTGGCCGCACAAGGCGCAGACATCGGCGTCAACTACACCTCCTCCGCCGAAGCAGCCGAGGCGGTAGCCCGGCAGATCCGGGACCGGGGCCGCGGCGCATATGTTGCGCAGGCCGATATCTCCGACTCCGATGCCGTGGCGGCGATGACCAAGGCCGTCACGTCGGAACTCGGCGCGCCGACGATTTTGATTAACAATGCCGGGATCACCCGCGACACGCTGGCGATGCGGATGAAATCGGCCGACTGGGATGCCGTGGTCGGGACCAATCTGACCGGCTCGTTTCTGACCACGCAGTCGGTCCTGCGCGGCATGCTGCGCGCGCGCAAGGGACGGATCATCACGATCGGCTCCGTGATCGGCACCGTCGGCAACGCCGGTCAGGCCAACTACGCTGCCGCCAAGGCCGGCCTTGCGGGAATGACCCGCTCGCTCGCCCACGAGTTGGGCTCGCGCGGGATCACGGTCAATCTGGTCGCGCCTGGATTCATCCAGACTGACATCACCGCCGATCTCTCCGAGGATGTGATCAACGGCGTGATGCAGCGAATTCCGCTCGATCGACTGGGTGAACCGACCGATGTCGCACCACTGGTCGCGTTCCTCGCTGGACCCGGCGGGGCCTACATTACGGGACAGGTGATCCACGTCGACGGCGGGATGGTGATGGGCTGATGGCCCCTCCGACCGGCGATTCGATTCATTCAGACACACGTATTGTTCGCCAGGTCGCAGAGCGTTCCGATTATGAACCAATCCCGGCTGCAAAGTCGGTAGAATTAGCCAGCACCGATCCAAACCGCTGTCGCCCGACCGACGCGGTTGGATGGCAGGAGCCGAGATGGAAACGCTGACCCAAGCAGAGGAAGCCGCGGATGAACCGCCAAGTGGCGAGCATCCGGCGCTGACGGATGACGACTACGCCCTACTCTTCCCCGGACAGGGTTCGCAAACAGTTGGCATGGCGAGCAAAGTACTCAGCGTCTACCCGGGCGCTGAACAATGGTTCACGCGTGCCAACGAGGTTCTTGACTACGACCTCTTCCAGTTGATCGAGCATGGGCCGAGCGAGCGGTTGAACGAGACCACTCACTCGCAGCCGGCGATCTTCGTCGCCTCGGTCGCCTGGCTTGAAGCACTGAGGACGAAGTGGGAGCGCGCGGGGCGGCCGCTGGCGCCCGCGCTGGTCTCCGGCCACAGCATGGGACAGATCACGGCGATGCTCTCGGCGAGGGCAGTCGACTTCGACGAAGCGCTCCAACTGGTCCGGCAGCGGGCCGAGATCATGCACGCTGCCGACAACTTGCGGCCCGGCGGCATGGCCTCGATCATCGGATTGCGCGATCGCGTCCTGAAGCGGTTGGTCGGCGAAGCGTCGGACGAAGGCACGCTGGTCGTGGCCAACGACAACTGCCCCGGTCAGACCGTGGTCTCGGGCGATGAAGCGCCGTTGCGCAAGGTGATGCGCCTGGCCGACGAGCAGGGCGCGAGGCGCGTGGTGCGTCTGCCCATCTCGATCGCGTCGCACTCTCCACTCATGGCCGGCGCTCAGGCCCACTTCTCCGAGGCCGTCCACGCCGTTCACTGGCGCGACCCGGTCGTGCCGGTGGTCAGCAACATCTCCGGCAGCCTGATGCACACTGGCGAGCAACTCGGCCACGAGCTGTCCGAGGCCTTGACCGCTCCGGTGCAATGGCAGAAGGCCGTGAAGACGATGGCAGCGCAGGGATCGACTCTGTTCGTCGAGGCAGGGCCGGGCGATGTGCTCTCGAAACTGGTCCGCCGAATCTCCCGCACCTCCTGGACGTTCCCCCTGTCCGACGACGACCATGGCCTGTCGAAGCGCGACTACCCGGACAAGAGCGACGGGATCCCCAAGTAGTGGCCGCGAACGTGTCCTCGACTGCGCGCCGGGTCGTCATTACCGGCGTCGGAGCCGTCACACCCGTCGGCAATGACATGCCGACGACATGGCGCAACCTGATCGCGGGTCAAAGCGGGGTTGGCCGGATCGAGCGGTTCGATCCCGACCACTGGGGCGTCAAAACACCGGTCGCTGCCGAAGTCCGGGACTGGGATCCGGAACCACTGCTGCCCGACGCCAAGGCGTTGCGCCACATGGACCTCAACACGCAGTACGGCATGGTCGCCGGTCTGGAAGCGCTGTCCGACTCCGGTCTGGAGATCAACGAGGACAACCAACACCGCGTCGGTATCATTTTCGGCTCCGGCGGCGGCGGTATGGAGCTCGTCACCCGCTGGCAGGACACGCTGGTCAATCGCGGCGCGCGCCGCGTGTCTCCGTTCGCCATGCCCAACCTGATCGCCGATGCCGCCTCCGGACACCTCTCGATCGCGACGGGCGCAACCGGGCCCAACTACTCGCCGACCTCCGCCTGTGCAACAGGCGCAAACGCAGTCGCCGACGGGTTACTGCACATCAAGGCCGGACGTGCCGACGCGCTGCTGGTTGGCGGCTCCGAGGCGATCATCCTGCCGCTCTTCCATATCTGCTTCGAGCGTATGGGCGTGCTGGCGACGCCGGCCGAGCCGCTGACGGCATCCTGCGCCCCCTACGACCTGCATCGCAACGGGTTCGTCCCGGGCGAGGGCGCGGCGGCGATGATGATCGAGGACCTTGAACACGCCCTCGATCGCGGCGCGCCGATCTACGCCGAGGTCATCGGCGGCGGTTCGGCCAATGACGCTCACGACATCGCACAGCCGGAATCGCACGGTCGCGGGCTGATGGTCAGCGTGCAACAGGCGATGGAGGAGTCAGAGATTGATCCCGGTGCCGTCGGTTATGTTTCTACACACGGCACGGCGACCAGACTCGGAGACCAAGTCGAGGTGACCGCGATCAAGCGGATGTTCGGATCGCATGCCGACGACCTGGCGATATCGTCCATCAAACCCGCGACGGGTCACATGATGGGCGCGTCGGGGGCACTGGAAGTGATCGTTTCCGCCATGGTGCTGAAAGAAGGCCTCGCTCCTCCGACGCTCAACTACGAGACGCCGGATCCGGAGTTGGACATCGACGTGATTCCCAACGAGGCGCGCGAACTGAACACGGAAGCCGCGCTCTCGTTCTCGGTCGGATTGGGCGGACACAACGCGGCCGTCCTGTTGAAGCGTTTCGACGAGTGAGCGCGCCCACCCGAGCAACCGAACGTCCGCCCGAAGAGCGCATCGTGATCACCGGAATTGGACCGGTGACCCCGATCGGCGTGGGGGTCGACGCATTCTGGACTTCGCTGACGCAGGGTCGATCGGGTGCGCGTCGCGTGCCTGATCTGGTCGATGCCGGGCTGAAGGTACAGATCGCCGCCGACATACCCGACTTCGATCCGTCCGAGTACATGGAACCCAAGTCCGCGCGCCGCATGGCGCGATTCGCGCAACTCGCGGTCGCGGCTTCGCGGCTCGCCGTCGAGGACGCAGGTCTGGACCTGACCGAACACGATCCCGAGCGCGTCGCTGCCGTGATCAACACGGGCGGCGGCGGTGTGACGACGATCTCTCAGCAGACCGAAGTCCTGAACAGCAAGGGGCCGGGACGAGTCTCGGCGATGTTCGTGCCGATGATGGCCGGCAACATGGCCTCCTGCCAGGTCTCGATCCAGCTCGGATTGCGCGGACCGGCGTTGACCTCATTGGCCGCCTGCGCAGCCAGCATCTACGCCTTCATTGACGGCCGGCAACTCCTGCTCGGCGGTGAGGCCGACCTTGCGCTGACCGGCGGGACCGAGTCAAACGTCTCCGCGCTCGGCATCTCCGGGCTGGCCAACATGCAGGCGCTGTCACGTCGCAACGACGATCCCGAGGCCGCATCGCGACCGTTCGACAAGGATCGCGACGGCTTTGTCTTCGGCGAGGGCGCCGTCGTCTGCGTCACCGAGTCGCTCGCCTGCGCACGTGAGCGTGGGGCGCGAATCTATGCCGAGGTGCTCGGCGGCGGTCGAACGGCCGATGCGTATCACATCACAGCGCCAGACCCGGACGGGGACGGCGCGGCCCGAGCGATGTCGGCGGCGCTGCGCAATTCGGGACTGAACCCCGAAGAGATCGGCTACATCTGCGCTCACGGCACCTCGACTCCACTCAACGACGCGATCGAGACACGCGCGATTCGAACCGTGTTCGGCGATCACGCCGACCATCTCGCGGTCTCCTCGGTCAAGTCGATGACCGGCCACCTGATGGGCGCTGCCGGCGCGCTATCCGGCGCCGCGACGGCGCTGGCGCTCTACCACGGCGTGTTGCCGCCGACGATCAACCACGAGACGCCCGATCCGGATTGTGACCTCGATTATGTCCCGAATGAGGCGCGCGATTGCGGCCTGAATGTCGCGCTCGTCAACGGCTTCGGTTTCGGTGGACAGAACGGGGTCGTCGCGCTCTCGCGGATTGAGAACTGAGCGCTTACCCTCAAACCACGACCACGCCGACATCTGACAGCCCGCTGTTCTGTTTGACGGGAGTAGCCATATGTCCGACGACACCAGCCTGCTCGCCCGCGTTGCGACTCTCGTCGCCGACCAACTCCGTCAACCGTTGGACAACGTCACGGCGGACGCCCACCTGATTGATGACCTCGACGCCGATTCACTCGACATTGTGGACCTGACCATCGCCGTTGAGGAGGAGTTCTCGACCGACGACATCCAGCTTGAGATTCCCGAAGAGGACGCGGCGGATATTCGCACCGTGCAGGATCTGATCGATTACCTCACGAACGCGGGCATCACATAGCGATGCCCCTGCGTCGCATCTCTGCGAGCGCAGGAGGCGCGATCAACCCAACGGCAGCCGACCTCGCATCCGAAGCGATCCGCCTGCCGGCCGGCCAGCGTGTCCTCAATCGCCAGACGAACGCCGCGACCGCGCTGATCGTGGCCGAGGGCGAGGTCGCGATCGGGACCCTGGACGACAACGCCACGCTCACGGCCGGCGAGGGTGTGCTGCTCGAAGCAGATTCGCCCTATTCGCTCATCGCGGAGGCCGACTCGCTGGCGCTGCTCTTCTCGGTGCCGTCGGACGGCGCCGGCGCCTAGCTCGCTGCGAGCACTTTCTCGGGCTGCCAGGTGGCTGCGCTGAGTTCATCCCGACGGAGCACAGCAGCCACCTCGTTGTCGGCGTTGAGCGCCAGCGCTCGGTCCCAGCCGTCGACCGGAGTGTGTCGGATCTTCTGTCCCCGTTTGATGCGCTGCAACTGCTCGCCGTGAAGGTGGAAGTGGGGCCAGTCCGGGAACAGCTCGGCCGGCGACTCGGACAGGGCCCAGATGTCGCCTGCTTCGGCGGCGGATGCCAGCGCTTCCGGAGAATGACCATCACTCGCCAGGCGATCACCGATCCTCGTCCGGCGCATCTCAACCACGTGAGCGCCGCAGCCAAGCGCCTCGCCGAAATCGCGCGCGATTGCCCGGACGTACGTCCCGGTACTCACCGACATCGCCAGGCGGACGAGTGGCAGTTCGAGATCCGTTGCTCGCAGCTCATGGATCGTGACCGCGCGGGCATCGATCTCAACATGCTCGCCGGCCCGAGCCGAACGATACGCGGCAACGCCGTCGCGTTTCACCGCGCTGAACTGGGGTGGCACCTGTTCGATCTCGCCGCGGAATCGTCCTAACACCGCGTCAATCTCCCCGGCTGTCAGTGAAGGCACGTCGGCCGTCGAAATCACCTGTCCGTCGCTGTCATCGGTGTCAGTGGCCTGACCGAGCAGGATGGTCGCCTCGTACGACTTGCGGTACGGGGCGAGGTACTCGTTGAGTCGGGTTGCCGCGCCGACGAAGATCGGCAACAGCCCGCTGGCCAGCGGATCGAGCGTGCCTCCGTGGCCAACCCGACGCAATCCCGTCCAGCGCCTGAGGTCCCGCACGATGTCGTGCGAAGTCGGACCAGTCGGCTTGTCCACGAGAAAGACGGCGCCGGGGTGATGCGCCTCCTTGCGCCGCCGACTCATGAGTCGCCGCCGCTCGCGGGCAGAGCGCGGATCCGCTCCTGAATCTCGGCCGAGCCGGCGATCCGAGGATCGAGCTCGAACGTGGGCCATGGGACGCGCTTCAGATGCAGGCGTCGCCGGATCGTGCGGTGAACGAACGCGGCCGCACGATCGAGGGCATCGATCGCATCGGCAGCGTTCCGCGCCTGCGCCTCTGCGGTTGTGCTCGGCTCCGACATCACGGAGACATAGACTCGGGCGTTACGCAGATCCCGAGAGGCGCGAACTTCCGTCACACTGAGCAACGCCACGTCGAGCCGTGGGTCCTTCAGTTCGCGCGAGACCACCTCCGCGATCGTGTCGCGCAGCAAGTCGTTGACGCGTTCCATGCGGTCAACGCCGCCCGCGTCGCGGGTCGCGCCGAATGGTCGTGTGTTGCGTGCCATCTGCGCTGCCTGGATGCGCTGTCTGGACTAGCGCGCGACGTTGCGGATTTCGCCACCCTGGACGATCCGCGACTGGGTTTCGATGTGGAAGAACTCGAGTTGGTCGCCGGCCTCGAAGCCGTCATACCGCGCCAGCGCCACGCCGAACTCCTGGCCGGCGTCGACCTCCTGCACGGAGTCCTGGAATCGTCGCAGGCTGGAGATGTGAGACTCCGCGATCTGCTCTCCACCGCGGTAGACATGCACTTGCGCGTCGCTGCGGATTGAGCCGTCGAGCGAGCGGCAGCCGGCGATGTTGCCCAGGCCGCGAATCGGGAAGACCTGCAGCACCTCTGCGTGTCCGTCGACGACCTGCATCTGGACTGGCTCCAGCAGGCCGCTGATTGCCGCCTCGACTTCTTCGATCACGTCATAGATGATCGCGTAGGTGCGAATCTCGACGCCTTCTTGTTCCGCCAGGCGCTCCGCGCCAGGCTCGACAGGCGTGCTGAACGCGATCACCAGTCCTTCGGAGGCGAGCGCCAGATTGACATCCGCGACCGAGACCGGACCGGCCGCCGCGTGGATGACCTTGACCGCGACTTCCTCGTTCGAGAGTTGCTCGAGCGAATCGCGCAAGGCCTCGACCGAGCCGACGACGTCGGTCTTGACGATCAGGTTGAGCGCCGATACGTCGCCGCGGGAAATCTCGCCGAAGAGCGCGTCGAGTGTGGCCGAGTGCTGGACCTGCGCATCCCGAGCCTCGCGCTCCCGTCGCGCCCGCTCGTAGACGCGCTTCGCCTCGCGGTCGCTCTCGGCAACACGGAACGGATCACCGGCATCGGCGACATCGTGCAGTCCCAGGACGACGACCGGCGTCGAAGGGCCGGCCTCGCGGATGCGCTTGCCGACGAAGTCGGTCATCGCCTTGATTCGTCCCCACGTCTGCCCAACCAGGACCGGGTCGCCCTGTCGCAGCGTTCCCTTCTGTACCAACAGCGTCGTGCGCGGTCCCTGGCGTCGATCAAGCTCGGCCTCCAGCACCACGCCGGCCGCCAGACGATCCGGATTGGCGGAGAACTCGGAAATGTCTGCAACCAGCAGCAGCGTGTCGAGCAAATCGGTCATGCCGTCACCACGCGTCGCAGAGACTGGTACCAGCGGCACTTCCCCGCCGTACTCCTCGATCTGCACGCCGACATCGGCAAGCGCGGCCTTGACCCGGTCCGGGTTGATGTTGTCGAGGTCCATCTTGTTCAGGGCCACGACATACGGCACGCCGGCGGCGTGGATGTGATTGATCGCCTCCCGCGTCTGCGGCATCACGCCGTCATTCGCGGCCACGACCAGGATGGCGATGTCGGTCGCATGCGCGCCGCGCGCGCGCATCTCGGTAAACGCTGCGTGGCCGGGCGTATCGATGAACGTGATCAGCCGGTCTTTGGCGGTCGCCTGATACGCCCCGACCTGCTGCGTGATCCCGCCGGCCTCGCCTTCGGCGACATTGGCGTCGCGGATGTAGTCGAGCAACGACGTCTTGCCGTGGTCAACGTGACCGAGCACCGCCACAACCGGCGGTCGATCACGCAGACTGGCGGGATCCTCGTCCTCTTCCTCGGGGGCGCCGAGGATATCGATCGTCGACGGCGCTTCCACTTCCTCGACGACATCGCCGGCTTCCTCAGGATCGAAGCCGCGATCCATCGCCACGATCGCCGCCGTGCCGTAGTCGAGTGTCTTCGACACGTCCGCCATGATCCCGTTCGTCATCAGCGTCTTGATGATGGCGACGGGCGTCTCGTTGAGCAGGTCGGCGAGTTCGCGCACGGTCAGCGTGCGCGGAATCAAGACCGTGCTCTCGGCCGGCGTCTGGCCTTGCGGTTGTCGAATGGTCTGTTGTGTGGCCATGGGATGCTCCGATTAATCAGGGTATGTCAGTGGCGCTCGTTAATGGCACTGACGAAGCAAGGGCGAACATGGGAATCCTTCGTTCTGCGCGGGGCTGGAACCCGCGTCCTCGACAGACGGCAGGGTGACTCGAACAGCGTGGCTTAGAACTCTTCCTCGTACTCCATGTACTCGGCGTACGGATCCTCCTCAAGACCCTCGTCGGTCTCGTGGTACCGCGGTCGCCGTCGACGCCGATCGCGTTGCTGCTGCTGTTCCTCCTCGCGGCGGAGCAAATCCTCGCCAAAGCGAATCTGTCCGTCGTCGCGAGCCGCCGGCGCAAGCTCGGTGGCCTGCAGGACCGGTTCGAGTTCCGGCTCTTCCTCGACGACTTCCGGCTCAGGCTGCGGCTGCGGCGCGGGAGTAGCGACTTCAACCGGCGGCGGAGGCGGAGGCGTGGCAACGGGCGGTTCGGCTCGAGGCCCAACTCGCGGCCCAACTTCCGGCGTAGCGCGGACCGGCTCCGGCTCGACCACGGGCTCGGGCTCGAGGGCGATCTCCTCCTGGGGAGCGAACGGGCCGCGACCCTCTTGCTGGAGGCGTTCGGCCACCGTCTGCGGCTTGATGTCAATCCGGAACCCGGTCAGTCGGGCGGCCAGGCGCGCGTTCTGACCCTCGCGGCCAATCGCGAGGCTGAGCTGCATGTCGGGCACGGCGCATTCGGCCGTGTTGGTCTCCTGGTCGATGCGCACGGCGAGAATCTGAGCTGGACTCAGTGCATGCTCGACGAACCGGCGCGGATCCCGATCCCACTGGATCACATCGACGCGCTCGCCGTGGAGCTCGTTGACGATGTTCTGGATACGCATCGCGCGCATGCCAATGCAACTGCCGACCGGGTCGACGCCCGACTGGCGCGACCAGACCGCAATCTTGGTGCGGTGCCCGGGCTCGCGGGCGACGCCTCGAATCTCGACGACACCGCGCATAATCTCCGGTACTTCAAGCTCGAACAGGCGGCGCACGAACTCCGGCCGCGAACGCGAGATCACGATCTGCGGTCCCTTGTTGGCGCGCAAGACCTCAACCATGATCGCCTTGACCCGCTGGCCCGTGCGATATCGCTCCATCCGCACCTGTTCCTGCGCTGGCATCACCGTCTCGGTGTGGTCGCTCAACTCGACGATCACCTGGTGCGGCTCGACGCGCTGCACATCGCCGCTGACGATTCCGCCTTCTTCGCCCGAGTACTTCGAGAAGACCGCTTCGCGTTCGGCCTCGCGCAGCGCTTGCAGCACGACCTGCTTGGCGGTCTGCGCCTCGATCCTCCCGCCGACGTTGTCGACGTCGTGCTGCTCCCGCAGCGTCGAGCCGACGCCGACGCTCGGGTCGCTCAGCCGCGCGCGTTCCAGTTCGATCTGTAGGTCCGGGTCGGCGATGTCTTCCTCAATCTCGACGACCTCGCGCTCCGACCAGACTTCCATGCCGCCGTCGTATCGGTCGATCTTGACCATCACATTGCCGGGCAACTCGTAGCGGCGCTTGACCGCGGCAGCCATGCCGCGCTCAACCGCGTGGAAGATCACCTCATCGTCGAGATTCTTGTCGGAGTGGAGCTGCTTGATGGCAAGCAGGAAGTCAGTTTTCATGCGGCTGTCTTCTTGTCCGGAGACCCTACGGAACGCGGTGCGATGTGATCCGTGCGTGTCGCGCAGGATCAGACAGGGCAGCCCGACCCCCACCCGACATCCACGATCTGACTATACACGTCCCCTTGATCGTGAACGGCGTCTGTATCAAGTGGGTGTCAGCCGTCGAGCGACGCCAACGCCTCCCGCGCCGCCGTCACGGCGTCGCCGATTGGAACGGATGCCGGCTCCGCCGCCTGCCGCAGTTTGAGCTCGATCTGACCCTGTTTGAGCCCGCGCGCCCCAATCGTGATTCGCATAGGTGCGCCCATGAGATCGGCGTCATTGAACTTCACACCGGCACGTTCATCGCGGTCGTCGGTCAGCACGTTGAGACCCAACTCCGCCAGCTCGGTCTCAATCAACTCCACCGCTGAGGCCACCTCGTCGCTTCCGCCGAGCGGCACAATGTGCACGTCGTACGGAGCGATGCTTCGCGGCCAGATGATCCCGAGCTCGTCGTGGTTCGCCTGTACGGCGGCAGCCATCAGCCGTTCCACGCCGATCCCATAGCAGCCCATGATCGGCGTGCGTCGTTCCCCGTCGGCGTCGAGGAACGTGGCATCCATCGGATCGGCGTAGCGCGTGCCCAGCTTGAAGATGTGGCCCAACTCGATCCCGCGCTGCATTTCGAGTGAGCAATCGCATTGAGCGCAGGTGTCTCCAGGTCGGGCCATGGCAATGTCGGCCACCGTGGCGGCAGTCCAGTCGCGGCCATACGTGACGTTGTGCATGTGGACGTTCTCGCGGTTGGCGCCTGCGACCAGACCGCCGGCGTTGACGACGCTGGGATCGGCCACCACCATGGCAGGGTCGACACCGATCGGCGACGCATACCCCGCGACCCAACCGGCCTCTGCTACCTCCTCCGGCAAGAGAGGTCTGGCCTCCAGTGCGTCTAGCGCATTGATCAGCTTGAGTTCGTTGACCTCCAGGTCGCCGCGTACGACCGCAAACGTCGGTTCATCGTCCACGAGGAAGAATGCCGCTTTCGCCGTCGCCTGAGCCGGAACTCCAAGAAAATCGGCAAGCCCCTCGATGGTGGTAATCCCTGGGGTCTCAACCTCCACCAGTTCGCCGTCCGAGCCGCCGTTCCCGCTGCGTGAGAACTCGGCACGCTCCTGGTTGGCCGCATAACCGCAGTCGGAGCAGAGGATGATGTTGTCCTCGCCGATCTCGGTCAGGAAGATGAACTCCTCCGACTGCTTGCCGCCGATCGCGCCGGAATCGGCCTGCACCGCGACCACGGGTACGCCGCAGCGCTCGAAGACGTTGTAGTACGCCTGGCGCATCGCGTTGTAGTTGAGCTGGAACGCGTCGTCGTCCACGTCGAACGTGTAGGCGTCCTTCATGATGAACTCGCGCACCCGCACCAGCCCGCCTCGCGGACGCGGCTCGTCGCGAAACTTGGTCTGCATCTGGAAGACGCTCTGGGGCATGTCGCGGTAGGACTGCACGACTTTACGGAAGAGGTCTGTCACCGACTCCTCATGCGTGGGCGCCAGCACCATGCGGCGTTCCCGGCGGTCTTTGAGATTGAACAGCACCGGACCGTAGGAGTCGGCGCGGCCCGACTCTTCCCACAGTTCTCGCGGCTGAATCGCCGGCATGCGCATCTCCTGCGAGCCGGCGGCTTCCATCTCTTCACGGATGATCTGTTCGATCTTCAGCAGCGTGCGCCAGGCCGGCGGCAGGAACGAGTAGACCCCGGCAGCGAGTTGAACGATCAGACCGCTGCGCAGCAGGAGCTGGTGGTTGGCCGAGTCAGCATCCGCCGGCGCCTCGCGCAGCGTGCGACCGAACAACCCGGACATTCGAGCGACAGGCATCTCAGGAATCCCAGTATCGACGTGACATTGCAGCGACCATATCAGCGATTGCGACGAGCCAACCGAGCGAAGCGGTGGCCGAGATCGAACGCGTCCCACACCTGAAAGCTGAGCCAACCCGCGAAACCGGAGCAGATCAGGGCGCTGATCATGGACACGCCGACACCAAGCTGATTGTCGAGTCCGGCGAGTGGCACCAGCGCGCCTCCGCCGATGCCGCCCAGTAACGCAAAGGGCGCGGCCCACAGTGCTCCTCGGGCTCGCCGAGGCAGGCTCAACGCGATCCAACTCAACATGGACAGCAGCGACCAGGCGGCCGCGAACAAGATCAGAAAGATCACGCTAACCAGCACGTATCAACGGTACGATGCACGTGATCGGCTGAGGAGAGGCGGCATCGATGGCGGAGACGATTGAGCTCACCGGCGACCTGCGCCGTAACCCGACCCGCGCCGTGCAAGTAGGCGACGTCACAATCGGCGGCGGCAACCCCATCGTCGTCCAATCGATGGCGGCCACGAGGACGCAGGACATCGAAGCCACCGTCCGGCAGGTCAAGCTGCTCGAAGTCGCCGGCGCCGACCTGGTGCGCGTCGCGGTCGACTCGCGCAAGGACGTTGAAGCGCTGGCCGCCGTACGCGAACAGACGGAGGCGCCACTCTCGGTCGACCTGCAAGAGAACTACCGGCTCTGTACGCAGGTGGCTCCGTACGTCGACAAGATCCGCTACAACCCCGGTCATCTGCACCACCATGAGAAGTCGAAGTCGGTCCGCGACAAGGTCTCATTCATCGCCGAGACCGCAGCCGAACACGACTGCGCCATCCGCGTCGGTGTGAACTGCGGATCGATCGATCCGCGAATGCTGGAGCGCTACCCCGACGACCATGTCTCGGCGATCGTCGCCTCGGCGTCGGAGCATTGCGGACTGCTCGACGAGCTGGGGTTTGACCGCTATGTCGTCTCGCTCAAGGACTCGGACTGGAAGCAGGTGGTCGAGGTCAACGAGAAGTTCGCCGCCGTACGCCCGGACGTGCCGCTGCACCTTGGCGTCACGGAGGCGGGGATGCCGCCGGAGGGCGTGATTAAGACTCGCGTCGCGTTTGAACAGCTCGTCACCCAGGGCATCGGCGACACCGTTCGTGTTTCGCTCACGGTCCCGTTCGACGACAAGGGCATGGAGATCGATGTCGCGCGCGGGATCCTCGCCGACATCGCGGCCGGACGGTTCCGTTCCGTTCCGCCGAAGTTCGACGAGGGCCTGAACATCATTTCCTGCCCGTCTTGCTCTCGCGTCGAGAACGAGAAGTTCGTCGACCTCGCCCAGGACGTCAAGGCGATGACCGCGTACGCCTCGGACTACGACATCACCATCGCCGTGATGGGTTGCCGCGTGAACGGCCCGGGCGAGACTGACGATGCCGACCTCGGCCTCTGGTGCGGCCCCCTGGCCGTCAACCTGAAGCGGGGCGAGGAGTCACTGGGACACTATCCCTACGACGAGATCCTGCCTCGGCTGAAGCAGGAGTTGGACGCGATCATCGCTGCACAGGCGTGAGTCGGGGTTGCCGGCAACGTGGTTCGTCAACGTGTCCCACGACTCAGGGAGAGTCCTGACACGCTGGACAAGCTCTCGGTGCATGGATTGACTCTGGACGATGCGTTCGATGTCGAGGAGTTTGCGCCGGTCACGATTCCGCAGAAGGCCAGGTGGATCGCGCGAAGAGACGGCACATCGTATCGACAGCCCGAGCGTCTCAAGATGATTGGACCTAATCGCGGGGGTCGGATGGTCACGTTGATCATCGAGTACCCTGATCAGGACAACTACTCGACGATCGTCACGGGCTACTGGTCGAGTAACGGCGAACAGGCCGAGTACCACCAGCGCAAAGGTGGCGTACGATGACAACTAAATCCAGAAACCTGGTCGAGGGGGAGTCCGACACCACCCTCTTCACGTTGGTTCTCGATCAGAGTGTCTCCGGCTTAGAGATCGACATCACGCGTGATGAGCTACGCCAACTCGTGCAAGCCAGCCAGATCATAGGTGTTAGTCCAGGCGACTTCTTGCGCGAAGCTACGCTCGCGAAGGCTCACGACGTGATTGAGTCGGAGCAGAGTGAGAACGCTCAAACGCCTGCCTCAGGCCTTTAGCCGCCGAACACTTCGCCGTCGAACCGATCGACGGTGGCAAATCCATCAACCGGACCTCGCTTGAGCCTCGTGAGCTGCTTGACCGGCTTGCCGATCGGCAGGAAGGCCGCAATCGCGTAGTGGTCGGGCAGGCCGAGAATCGGCTTGAGTTCGGGCTCATTGGCGATCGGGATCGTGGTCAGGGTGCCGCCGAAACCCTCGTTGCGAGCCATCAGCAGGATGCTCCAGACGAACGGGTAGATGGAGCCGCCGGAGATCACGCCGACCCGGTCCAGTTCCTTGTCGACGGAGGCGACGACGCCGAGATCGACGCAAATCGCAAGAAGGACCGGAGCATCAACGTACGGATCCATCAATCGCCTCGGCGTGGGCAGACTGGCTGCCGACTCGTCGGTGACTGAGGACGGGAACGCCGCGTTCCAGGGACCTTCGCCTGCTTGCTGCATCGCCATGTAGCGCTTGGCCGGGCGCTCTGCCGCCTGGGCGATCGCTGCCCGGGTCTCCGGATCGCGCACGACGATCACGTGCCAGCCCTGGCGGTTGCCGCCCGAAGGAGCGAAGCGGGCGTGCTCGAGCATGCGCTCGATCGCCTCATCGGGGACCGGGTCGTCGGTGAACTGCCGGGCGGCGAAGGTGGTGCGGATGACCTCGGTGATCTCCATGTCGGCTCCTACAGTGAACTAATCCCAGAGCGGAGTCTACGTGAGCATCGTCGAAGCGATTGTCCTCGCCGTCGTCCAGGGACTGACCGAGTTCCTGCCGATCTCGTCAAGCGGACACCTGATTCTGGCGCGATGGATCTTCGGCTGGGAGGATCCCGGTCTCGACTTCGATGTCGCGGTTCACATCGGAACGCTGGCCGCGATCCTCTTCGCCTTTCGCCGCGAAATCTGGCGCGTGCTGAGGGGACTGCGGGCGGACGAGGAAAGTGTCGACGGACTCCGCCCGCGACGCCTGATCTGGTTAGGCGTCATCGGGACGCTTCCGATCGTGATCGTCGGTGGGTTCTTCTACGAGACCTTGCAGGACGAACTGCGTAGCGCGACGACGGCCGGAGCGCTACTGCTCGTGACCGGAGCCATGATTGCCGGCGCAGAGTGGCGGTTGCGCCGATCCGGCCCGCCCGCGGCGCTGGATGTCCTGGACAAACGCCGTTCACTGGCAATCGGTATCGCGCAGTGCCCGGCGATACTGCCGGGTATCTCACGCTCCGGGATGTGCATCGTGGCAGCGATGTCGCTCGGCCAGAGTCGCGAAGCCGCCGCGCGCTGGGCGTTCTGGCTGTCGATCCCCTCCCTCGCCGGAGCCGGCGTACTGGCCGTCGCAGCACTGATCGACGAGCGCGGCTCGGTCGACGACGCCGCGCTGATCGTGGGAGCGCTCGTCTCGTTCGCAACCGCCTTAATCGCGATCAAGGCGCTGCTCTGGCTGGTTCGCGGCCGCAGCCTGGCGCCGTTCGCGGCGTACTGCGTGCTGGCAGGCGTGGCCGCTCTGATTGCGCGAGCGGCGGGCGCCTAAGGTCGCACGCCGTAGAGCGGCTTCGATTCAAGCTCGTGCGGCAGGACCTTGTACGCGCGCTCGACGAACTGCTGCAGGTAGCTGCGCGTCTTGCGCGGGTCGATGATCTCCTCGATCCCGAAGGTTTCCGCGGTCAGGAACACGTTGCGCAGTTGGCGCAGGTCGGCCTCGATCTCCTCGCGCTTGGCCTCGGGATCGGCCGCATTCGCGATTTCGCGACGATAGGCCGCATCGACGCCACCCTCGATCGGGATGGAGCCCCACTCGCCCGAGGGCCAGCCGAGGCGGTAGTTGAGCCGTTTCGGATTGCCGGTGGCCATGCCGGCCATGCCGTAACACTTGCGGATCACGATCGTCAGTTGCGGCACCGTCGCCTGCAGACCGACCCAGACCGCTCGCATGCCGGAGCGCAGCGTGCCTTCGCGCTCGGCCTGCTCGCCGATCATGAAGCCGGGCACGTCAACCAGGTAGACGATCGGAATGTGGAAGTAGTTGCACAGCTCGAGGAAGTGAGTCTGCTTGTCCGAGCCGTCGCGGTCGAGCGCCCCGCCGTTCTTGAGTGGGTTGTTGGCCACAATGCCGATCGGCAGGCCGTCGACTCGGGCCAGCACCGTGATCACCGAGTTGCCCCAGTGCGGCTTGACCTCGAAATAGTCGCCGCCGTCGACGACGGAGCGGATCAGCTTGTACATCGAGTAAGGCCGCCGCGTGTTGCGCGGGACGAGGTCGATCAGCTTCTCCCCCGCCCCGTCCGGCGCATCGACCGCCGGCGCGGCGGGCGGCAGTTCGTTCACGTTGTCAGGCAGGTAGGAGAGCATCGCTCGGATCTGATCGAAGGCGTCGAGCTCGTCTTCCGCCTCGTTGTCAATACAGCCCGACGTATGCACATGCACCTGCGAGCCGCCCAGCGACTCATTGGTCACATCGTGGCCAATACCTCGCTTTACGACCGGCGGACCGGCGGCAAACATTGCCGATCGGCCCCGGGTCATGACGCTCCAGTGGACCATCAGCGCTCGGCCGGCGGGACCACCGGCGATCGCGCCCAAGACGCCGGCCAGCACCGGCACGTTGCGCATCGCCTCGATCGAAGTGACAAAGTTAGTGCCGCCGTTCGGCAGGTAGGTGGTCCCCATCTTCTTGGTCGCGCCGACATTCGCGCCGGCTCCGTCGATCAGCAGGATCAGCGGCACGCGGTACTCGACCGCCAGATCCTCGCAGAATCCGCCCAATCCACCCTTCGAGCGCTGCATCGGGAAGAGGGCCGAGCCGCCCTGGATCGTGAAGTCCTCGCCCCCGATCGCGACCGTCCGGCCGTCGATCTTGCCCAGTCCCATCACGTACGACGCTGGCGTGAAATCCACGAGTTCGCCCTCGTCGTACTCTCCAAGACCAGCCAATGCGCCGACCTCGTGGAACGAGCCGGGATCGAGCAGCCCGTCGATCCGCTCGCGGACGGTCAGGCGGCCGAGGCGATGCTGACGATCGATGCGGTCGGGCGTGCCGCCGCGATTGGACAACTCCGTTCGCCGTCGCAGTTCCTCAACCTCAGGTTCCCAGACCATGATGTGCTCCAGACCTTCACATACGCTGGGCTGAGTCTAGGTTGGAAGCTGGAGGGGGCAGCCATGGCGAACTTCAAGAATCGGCTGCACGAACAGCTGGCCAGGCGCACGGCACGGAACGCCTTCCGCGAAGCGGATCCCGATGCAGACGAGGTCACGGTCTGGTGCGACGTCACGAACCTCTCGTTCAAGTCGGCCGACGAAGGCGACCTGCGCTCGCAACTCGAGGCGCACTACAAGTCGGCCGAGTACCGCCGCGCCACGAACATCACCATTGAGAAACAGCGCGCGCTCCGCGACCAGCGCTGGCCGGTGTTGTTCAGCAGGCGTCTACCCTGCCCGCTAGATGGGAACGGGCGATATGACAACGGCGCTCGACGGACTCAGGGTCCTCGACATATCTGAAGGCCTGGCCGCACCCTTTGCGGCCAAGCTGCTCGGTGATCTCGGCGCGGACGTGATCAAACTGGAGCCGCCCGAGGGCGACGCCGCCCGACGACGCGGCCCCTTCGCCGGCTCTGAGGACATCGAGGCCTCCGCGCCATTCCTCTACGCCAACACGTCGAAGCGCAGCGTGATTGTCGACCCCGCCGACCCCGACGATTTGGCGCTTCGGGCGCGACTGCTCGATTGGGCCGACGTGGTGATCTCACACGAGACCGAGCCGTCGCTGGCGGCGCGCGGACTCGGATACCGGCAGCTCTCCGCGCGGAGGCCCGAAGTCATCCTCACGACCGTGACCGGCTTCGGCTCCGACGGCCCGTACGCCGACTGGCAGTGGAACCATCTCACAGCCGGCGCGCTGGGCGGATTCACGTATCTCTGCGGTCGCGAGGATCGCGAGCCGCTGCAGCTCGGAGCTTCCGTCACCGAGACGCTGACCGGCGCCTATGCCGCCGTCGCCACCCTGATCGCCGTCTACGCGGCACAGGAACACGGTCGCGGCGACCACGTTGACGTCTCAGTGATCGAAACCGCTGTGAATGCGGCTCTGCTGCCCGTCCAGCGTTATGACTACACCGGCAGCAGCGGCGCGCGGCGCGCCGACATCGGCCCGTCGCCATCGTTCATCCTGCCCACCTCCGATGGCTATGTGGGCGCCAATGTGCTGACCCAGGCCCAGTGGGAGATGCTCTGCCAGTTTTTCGGCAAGCCGGAGTTCATCGAGGATCCGCTATTCGCCGACGGTTGGTCGCGGATGGAGAACTCTCGAGACCTGGCGACGCAGCTCGCAGAACAGACTCGACCGCGCACCGCCGACGATGTCTTCCACGACGCTCAAACCTGGCGCATCCCCTTCGGTCTGATCCCAACCATGGCTGACGTCTTGAACCTGCTGCCCCATCGGGAGCGCGAGTTCTTCTTTAGCTTCGACCATCCACGCGCCGGTCGAGTGCGCATGCCCGGCATCCCCTGGATGTTCGGCGACGAGCGGCCTCTCGGGTCGCGAACGCCGTTACTCGGCGAGCACACCGACGACATCGCCGCCGCTTCCCTCTCCCCGCGCTCCGCGGAAGGAGACGCCGATCCTCTCCCCCTCTCCCCCCGCGCGGGGGGGGGAGTTGCGGACGGCTGTGGGGGGCTCCCCTCCCGACCCCTCGAGGGCCTTCGAGTCATCGACCTCTCGATGTTTATGTCGGGCCCGATGACCTCGCTCATCTTTGCCGACGGCGGCGCCGACGTAATCAAGGTCGAGTCGGTGCAGCGGATCGACGGCTGGCGGGCCGGCGGCGCGACCGACGACTTCTGGTGGGAGTGGGCGCCGCAGTTCAACTGGGTCAACCGAAACAAGCATGGGATCACGCTGAACCTGACCGACCAGCGCGGTTCCGACGTGATTCGGCACATGGTCCGTGAGGCCGACATCCTGGTCGAGAACTACACGCCTCGTGTGATGGGCAACTTCGGCCTCTCCTACGAGGAACTGCACGAGATCAATCCCGAACTGATCATGATCTCAATGCCCGGTTTCGGACTGACCGGGACGTGGTCGCACTACACCGCGTTCGCCAACACGACCGAGCAGATGTCGGGCCTGCCCCACCTGACCGGCTACGCCGACGACCAACCGATCTTTAGCGGCACGACCGGCGGCGATCCCCTGGCTGGAGTCATGGGCGCACTGGCGCTGCTCTCGGCGCTGGAGCGTCGGCGTCGGTTGAACGCGCAGGGCAAACCGGGCGGCTGTCACATCGACCTGTCGCAGACGGAGACCGCGACATCGTTCACGGGCGAGGCGGTCACGGCCTATTCGATCTCGGGAGAGGACCACGGACGGCGCGGCAACGATCACCCGCAGATCGCCCCGCACAACACCTACCCGTGCGTGGACGATCACTGGATCGCCATCGCCTGCGAGACCGACGCGCAGTTCGCCGACCTGGCTCGGTTGGTGGGTCGGGACGACTGGGCCGGGCAGTACCCCTCATTCGCGGATCGGGACGCCGCCCGCGGCGAGATCGATTCGGCGATCGCCGAGTGGACGCGAAACCGCGATGCGCGTCAGCTCATGCGCGAGTTGCAAGCCATGCGGATTCCAGCCGGAGCGGTCTACGAGGGCCGCGAACTGCTCGAGGACCAGCACCTGCAGGCGCGCGGCTTCTTCATCACGCAGCACCACACCTACGCCGGCGCTCGCCGCTATCCACTGCAGCCGTATCGGTTCGCCAACTGGAGCGGGCCCGAGATTGATCGGCCGTCGCCGACGCTGGGCCGAGACACGCGCGAGGTGCTCGCCCGTCTGACGACCCTGACCGACGCCGAGGTCGATCAGATGGAAGCCGACAACGTGATCGGGACGATTCCGCTCGGCGAGCGCGGCGACTAGCCTGCATGCGATCCTTCTGACGAACGAGAGGAGCGCGCAATGCGCTTGGCAAGCTTTTCCTTTGAAGACACCCCGCGTGTCGGAGTCGTCGTTGACGACGAGATCGTCGATCTCTACCTCGCCGAACCCGAGGCGCCGACCGACATGTCCGAGTTCCTCGCGCTCGGCGAGAGAGGTCGCGTGATGGCCGAGTTCGCGGTCGAGCGGGGCGGCAACCGGCGACCGCTGTCGGACGTCGAGCTGCTCGCGCCGGTGCCGAACCCACGCAAGTTCCTCGCCGTCGGACTGAACTACGGCGACCACATCGCCGAGACCGGCGCTCAGAAGCCGAGCATGCCAACCATCTTCACCAAGCAGGTGAGTTGCGTGCAGAGACCCGGCGGCGGCGTCCACATTCCGCTCGCCTCGAAGGCCGTTGACTACGAAGGCGAGCTGGGCATCGTAATCGGCGAGACCTGCCGCCACGTCGCCGCCGATGAGGCCGAGTCCGTGATCGCCGGCTACACGATCGTCAACGACGTCTCGGTGCGCGACTTCCAGCGCCACACCCCGCAGTTCACAATGGGCAAGTCCTTCGACACCCACGGCCCGGTCGGACCGGTCATCGTCACTGGCGATGAGCTGGGCAACCCGCACGTGCTCGACATTCAGACGCACGTCAACGGCGAGCTGCGTCAGGACTCGAACACCAAGCACCTGATCTTCAACTGCTACGACATCGTCGAGTACGTCACTCAGGCGATGACCCTCGAACCGGGCGACATCATCGCCACAGGCACGCCCTCAGGCGTCGCCGCGGCGATGACCCCCCCGCGCTGGCTCGTCGCCGGAGACACGGTCAGCATCACGATCTCCGGTATCGGCACGCTCACCAACCCCTGCATCGCCGAACCGGAAACATCAAGCGACGAGGATCATCACTAAAGGCGAACGCCGTCGCTCCTGCGAGATAGCTGTCATTCCCGCGCAGGCGAGAGCCTGCCCCTCACCCTCGGTTGATAACTCTCTCGTACTCGTCGTGGCGGCCGATCCAAATCCAGACATAGTCCTCGCCGTCCCGCACAGCCACAGCGCGATGATTACGGTCGACCCGTACCGTCCAGTACCCGCCGGCTTTCTTGATACGCAGCGATTGGTGAGACGGATTCTCCGTGAGCAACTGATAGCCGCGATCAGCAAGTCGCTGAATCGGTTGCGGCAGTTCCCTGTAGGCAGCCCAGAAACTTGGTAACGCTCGATGCACCTATGACTGCTCACCGACAGGCAGGTTGATGAGCAATCCCTTCTCCTTGTCTGCCTTCGCCCGCTCGACCAGAGAGTCGAGCGTTCCCCCCCTTGCGTCAGCAGCTATCTGTCGGTCCCAGTCATCCCAGGCGTCTTCACATTCGATCATCCAGTCGTGCAGTCGACCGCGATCTTCGCTGGACAGCGACACTATCGCTTGTTGAATCTCTTCGACAGTGAGCATGATGGCCTCCGAAAAGTCGCGGTCTGGCCTCCCCAGGCGATGTCATCGTAGCGCTTCCGCCACTGGCGGCCACATACGAGCCAGGGCCGGCGTGCTCCCCGGCGGCGTGGGACGGGCGCTGTAGAAGCGATCCTCAGGTCGCGTGTAGAGCTGCACCAACGTCGGTCCGTCGGCCGCGAGCAATTCGTCGATCGCCGAGTCAAACTCCTCGGCGTCTCCAAACGACGCGGTCTGCGCGTAGCCGGCGCCCTCCGCCATCCGGGCAAAGTCGACCTGTTGCTGCGAAGGCAGCGGCTGCGAGCCGCTCGTCTCGTAGACGCCGTTGTGAATCACGATGTGCAGCAAGTTTGACGGTGCCGCGCCGGCGATCGTGCCCAGCGAACCGAGCTGCATCATCAACGAGCCGTCGCCGTCGATCACCCACACGTCGCGCCCAGGCTGCGAGAGCGCCACGCCGAGTCCGAGCGCCGACGCGCCGCCCATGAACCCGATGCAGGCCAGGTTGAGGTCGTGCGGCGACTTTTGCCGCCAGGCCCCGTTGGCGGTCATCGTGCCGACGACGACCTGATTCTCCCGGCGACGCGCGAGAACGTCGAGAGCGGCGTCGAGCGACATGCGTTGGCGTTCGGTGTTGTCGGTCATGATGTCGTCGTCCCTACCAGCAGGGCCACAGGGCCGTTGCGTTCGGCGGCCTCGTCGAAGGCCTCGGCGACACAATGCAGGTCGTCCGGTCCGTCGAGCAGGTGCGATGGGATGTCCAGCGTCTCGAGCAGCGGGCGACAGAGCCGGACCATGGACGAGCCGTCTTGTTCCGGCTCCAGCTCCGGATCGCGGCCGAGCAGTCCGATCAGCAGCACGATCGGGAAGTGACCGTCGAGCGCGACCCCGCGCAGGTTGTTGACCGAGGCGTAGAGCCCGGCGTGCTGGATCTGCATCATCGGTCGCCGACCGCCGATGATCAGACCGGCAGAAACCGCGACCGCCTCGTCCTCGGTCGAGCAGTGAATCGTGCGGATTTCTTCGTCGTCCATCAGCAGGTCGAGCACCGTACGCTGATGCGTGTCGGGCACGAGCACCACGTCCTGCACGCCCGCTTCGCGGATCGCCGACAGCAGTTGGTCCGCCGGAATTGACTGAGCCGTCATAGGCTGCCTCCAACAACTCAGCGACATCTGCGCCGAACGCCATGAATGATACCGACGCCCCCACTGATCAAACAGAGGTGCCGGTAGACGATCAGGCGGACGGACTGCCGCACGAGAATCCCAATCGCCCGCGCGAGTATCACGGCGCGCGCACCGTGATCGCCGGCGCCGGCGTCGTCATCGCGGTGGCGGCCGCGCTCTGGCTGACGCTGCTGCAGCCGTCCAACGGCGGCGGCGAAGGCGTGGTCGATCTGCCGTACTGGCTCCCGACCGAGAGTCGCGAGATCGGCTCCGACGTCGGCGATCTGGCCCCGGACTTCGATCTGGAGACGGTCGACGGCGGCCGCTTCCGGCTCTCGGACTGGCGTGGACAGCCGGTCCTGATCAACTTCTGGGCTTCCTGGTGCGGACCCTGCCGCCGCGAGGTCCCTGCGCTGATCCGCGCGCTTGAGCAGCATCAGGCAACCGGGTTCACGGTCGTCGGGATCAACATCGAGGAATCCACCTCGGTCGCGCAGAACTTCGTCAGCGAGTTCGGCATCGAGTACCCGGTGCCGATGGACTTCGACGGCGCGGTGTTCCGCGCCTACGGCGGCGGCGGTCCGAGCGGTCCGCCGCGTTCATTCTTCATCAATCCGGATGGGATGATCGTGCGGATCTGGGCAGGCCAGGCGCCGGATGACATCGTCGCCGAGCACACCCGCGAGTTCGCTGAGGCATACGCAACCAACCAGGTCGGACAGTTGCCGGGACTGAAATCGCCGCCACCCGTAGAGGAAGGCGAAGATCTCGCGGTCGGCCCGGAAGTTGGCGCAATCGCGCCGGACATGCTGCTCTCCCCGAAACTGGAACCCGACGGTCGCTGGCTGCTCAGCGCGGAACGCGGACGGAGCATCACCATCGCCATCGTGCCGCCCGGCTGTATGCGCTGCGGACGCGCGGTCGGCGCGGAGGAGGACGCGACCGAGGGCTCAGTCATCCTGCTTGGCGGTTCGGACGATGAGCAGGAAACAGAGCGGCTGGAACTGGCCTGGTCTGCCGACGTCGGTCGGCTCTTTGCGCCCAACGGCGACTTACAGTTGATTCAGATAGACGAGCGCGGTGTGATCGTCAGCATTTCGGGAATGCTCGAGTAGACGACAGCGAGGTCACCGATGGCCCAGTTCCGCACCATCATCAAGCACGGTTTCGAAGAGGTCGCCCACTGGCGAGACTCCAAAGCGGGGATCGAGGCGATCTGCGCGATTCACTCGACCGCTCGCGGTCCGGCGATTGGTGGCACCCGCTGGCAGCCGTATGCGGACGCCGAAGCGGCATTCAAGGACGTCCTCCGACTCTCCGAGGCGATGACGCTGAAGTCATCGGCGGCGAAGCTCCCCTTCGGCGGCGGTAAAGCCGTCGTCATCGGCGACCCGGCGAACAAGACCGAAGACCAACTGCGCAGTTACGCCGAGTTTGTCAACGAGTTCGAGGGGCGTTATCTGACCACCACCGACGTGGGCACCACAACCGACGAGATCGATCAACTGTCCCGCTGGACTCCGCACATCGTGGGGACATCGCCTGCGCTGGGCGGCTCGGGCGACACCTCGGCCCTGACAGCGGTCACCGTGCTCAACGGGATCTACGCCACGCTCGAAGCGCTCGACGGCGACCCGAGTCCGGCCGACAAGACCATCGTGGTCGTCGGCGTCGGCAAAGTTGGATCGAAGGTCGCGCGTTCACTTGCCGAGGACGGCGCCCGAGTCCTGGTCGCCGACATCCGCGCGATCGCCGCCGCCGCGCTGGCGGTGGAAATCGGCGCAAACACCATCTCAGTGGATGAGGCTTACGTCGTCCCCTGCGACGTGCTCTCGCCCAATGCACTGGGCGGCGTGTTCGGCGAGGAGACGATTCCCGCGCTCCAGTGCCGATCCATCTGCGGCGGAGCCAACAATCAACTGGTCCGCGACCCTGAGGACGCCGCCCTGATCGCCGAGCGAGGCATCCTCTACGCACCCGACTACGTCGTCAACTCCGGCGGCGTGATCTCGGTCGCCCAGGAGGTCGCTGGTTGGAGCTACGAGCGAGCGCTCGAACATGCAGAGGGTGTGTTCGATACGACGCGCGAGATCTTCGAACTGGCGGACCGCCGCAAGACCACAACAGCCGAAGCCGCCCGCGACTTCGCCCTCGCTCAGGTTCCCAGTGTGGTGACATCTGCATTGAGCTGAGGCAAAAGCCAACGCTTGCTGTCAGATTGCGCTTAGAACCTCTTGAAGTGTCGTCGCCAGGGACCATCAAGCAAAACTTCGACCCGATCGTCGATCCATGACGAGTGGCGCTTGGACGGCACGATGATGAACGCACGTGGAAACACAGGTCTGTAACGCAAGATCTGCGGTTCATGGTGCTCGTGCAGCAGACGACTCACTTCACGCTTCCATGTTGCCATCTGCTCCACGTGCTTCGAACGCCCGAAGCTCTGGTAGATGACGACTGTCTGATCGCTGCCAAGTTCCGCCTTATCAAGAGTCGCATGCGCCTTCGAGGAGCGCTGTTTGTCGTTGAACGCTAAACCTGTGTCGGGATCGAGAAAGACGATGTCCGACTCTCCGGTGGTTGGTTGTGCGTGGAAGCGAGTTTCTGGCCCTAGGATTCCGCTTCGCTCTATTGACTCGACTGTTCTCGAATCGTCGTGGACGAGTGTCTTAAGGTCCTGGAACAGCTCGGGATCGCAGTCGGCAAACTTCTTGGATTGCTCCACGTAGTCAAACTGCTTGCCTTCGTTGCGGTACCAGACAACATTCAGCGACAAACGCGGGTCGGAGGGCGGGCTGATCCCACACAGTGCTCGCAGCAGTCCATACTTCCCGAAGTCACCAACATCAGCGATGAACTGATTGCGCATTGCGCCAGCTTACTCCGCCGCCACCGCTGAGAGCCGAGTGACCCGATACCATGCAGGGGAACCCTTCGGAGCAACCTGCAGGAGCACGACATGTCTCTCACCGTGCATGGCATTCCCGTCATCGACATCGACTCCCACTACACCGAGCCGCCCGACCTCTGGACCTCGCGCGCGCCGGCCAAGTACAAGGACGCCGTCCCGCACATCGTGCTCAACGATGAGGGCCAGCAGCGCTGGCAGGTGCTCGACGACATCGACTTCGGCCCTCCTGGCTTCACCGTCGTCCGCGAAGACGGCACGAAGGAGTACGGCTCGATCTCTCTCGCTTCCTTCGAGCAGATGAGCAAAGCCGCAACCGATCCCAAGGAACGGCTCAAGCTGCTCGACCAACTCGGAATCGCCCAGCAGATCGTCTACCCCAACGTGGCCGGCTTCGGATCGCAGAACTTCGTCAAGATCGAGGACCACGAGCTGCGCAACGTCTGCTGCACGGTCTACAACGACGCGATCGCGGAATTCCAGGCCGAGGGCGAAGGCCGTCTCTACCCGCAGGGCCTGGTGCCGTTCTGGGACATTCCCGCCGCAGTCGACGAACTGCAGCGAATCAAGGACCTCGGCATGACCGGGATCACCATGTGCGACACGCCGGAGGCGTTCGGCCTGCCCCACCTCGGCGACCCAGCCTGGGACCCGTTCTGGGATGCCTGCCAGGACATGGAAATGCCGGTCAACTTCCACATCGGCGCCGGCGCCGGCGTGGCCGACAAACTGCTCTGGCCCGGCTACGGCCCGCAGCGCTCGTTGGCCCTGATCTCGATCAGCCTGTTCATCACCAACTTCAAAGTGATCATGAACCTGATCTTCTCCGGCCTCTGCGAGCGCTACCCGAACATCAACTTCGTATCCGTCGAATCGGGCATCGGCTGGGTGCCGTTCCTGCTCGAGGCGATGGACTACCAGTTCGAGGAGACCGTCCCGACCGAGCGCGAGGGTCTGACGATGAAGCCGTCGGAGTACTTCCGCCGCCAGATCTTCGCTTCCTTCTGGTTTGAGGACTTCGGTCCCCGCGCCACGATCTCCGCGATCGGCGAGGACAACGTGATGTTCGAGACCGACTTCCCCCACCCCACCTGCCTCTACCCGAGGGCGCAGGAGCACATCACGGAAGTCCTCACCGACCTAGACGAGGGCATCCGTGAGAAGGTCCTCCGCACCACGGCGGAACGCATCTACCACCTGCCGCCCGCCCCGGCCTCGATCTACGAAAGCGCCGCCGCGGGAGGATAAGAACCATGGCCGAAACACCGGAACCCGTCGCGGTGTCAGAGCTGAAGACACCCGTTCGAGTCGAGGCCCGTGAAGGGTTCCGCGTGTGGGTCGAATTCACCGATGGCGTGGCCGGCGAGGCGGACATCTCCGACTTCGCCAGTCAGCCGGGGTTCTCATGCTGGAGTGATCGGGCGCGCTTCGAGAGCGTCTGCATCAACGAGAATGACTACCTGGACTGGGGCGTCGGCGAGGACAGTTGGGAGTCGGCAATTGATCCCGACGAGATCTACTCGCGGATCACCGGGTTATCGATGGAAGAAATCTATCCCGAATGGGCGGCTCAACAGCGTGATGGCCCCAGCCCAACCGAGGTCACTGCGGTTGAGCCACGCGACGGCTTCACGGTCTGGCTGAGGTTCGCCGACGGCACATCAGGTGTTGCTGATCTCACGTTCCTTGCGGACAGCCCCGCGTTCGCAGGCTGGCAGGATCGAGCGTACTTTGAGTCGGTCCGTGTTGTTCCTGGTGGCGACGTTGTATGGGGAGACGATCTCTATCGGTGTGGATACTCGCTCTACATCGATCTGACGGGCCTGCCTTGGGAGGTGGTTTGGGCGCGCATGCGCGAGAAGATCGTTGGTGTCTGAACTCTGTCGACTTGGCGCCATCAAGATCTTCATGTACCCGAACGATCACGGCCCTCCCCACTTCCACGCGGAGTCTCGCGGATCGGCGATAGTTGTGCTCATCGACGACCTGCTGATCGAGCGCGGCCGTCTATCGATTCGCCAGCAGCGGGTAGTCCTTGAGTGGGCGCGAACGCATCAAGCTGAGCTGCGTCGCGCCTGGAGACAGGCTTCGGCAGGCATTCATCCAGATCGCATCGAATAGCGAAAGGCGACAGCGACATGCCCGGAAGACTCGAAGGAAAAGTCGCCATCGTCACCGGAGGCGGCGCCGGAATGGGCGCGGCCGAGTGTCGACTGCTTGCTCGCGAAGGCGCAGCGGTCGTCATCGTCGACCTGTACGAGGACGGCGGCCGCGAGGTTGAGGACCAGATTCGCTCAGCCGGCGGCGTCGCCAACTTCGCGAAGATGGATGTCACCGCTGAAGAGGAGTGGAACGCGCTCTTGAGCTCGACGCTCGAGACCCACGGCGGCCGACTCGATGTGCTGGTCAACAACGCCGGGCTCTCGTCGACCTCGGTGGACGACCCTGACTCGACCGAGGGCTGGCACCAGATCATGAATGTCAACGCCACCGGCGTCTTCCTCGGCACCAAGTTGGGCTCGGCAGCCATGCTCGCGGCGGGCAACGGCGGCTCGATCGTCAACATCTCCTCGATCTACGGCTTCGTCGGTTCCGAGGCGGGTCACCCGGCCTATCACGCCTCCAAGGCCGCCGTTCGCAACTTCTCCAAGGCCATGGCCGTCCGACTCGGCCCGCAGGGCATACGCGTTAACACGGTCCACCCCGGCTTCATGCCGCCGATGCGCTCCAGCGTCGGCATGTCCGAGGAGATGCGCGCTCGCCTGGTGCGGGCGATTCCGTTGGGTCGAACCGGCGAGGTCGATGAGGTGGCCAATGGCGTCCTGTTCCTCGCCTCGGACGAATCGTCGTATGTAACCGGCGCCGAACTGAAGGTCGACGGAGGCTTCCTCGCACGCTGACGCGGTCTCGATCCGACCGCCGCGTTTGTTGACATATGCAGGCGGCCTTGAGAAAGTGACTACAGTGCCAGTCGACTGAGAGGCGTTCGTTAGACGAGCGCAAAATCGGTCAGTGCCTCTTGATGGCTGGAGGCAGCCCGCAAATGCCGCGATAAACTGTTGTCAAGTAACTCCCACCACGGCGGGTGCGGGGCAAGGAGGAGCAGGGAATGCGTACCATCTCGTCTGACGGAGCAGCCACACGCTGGATAATCCGTCTTTCACTTGTGGCCGCTCTGGTGGCGTTGCTCGCCTCGCTGACTCCAGCGCTCGACGCTCAGGAACGCCCCCCCGGACCGCAGGTGTTCTATGGCGAAGATGCCGTCGGCTACGCCGGATCGGAGATCAAGGTCTTCAATCAGAATGGCGTAGAGATCAGCTCCGGCGGAGAGGGCACGGGACTCGTCGGCAGCGACGGTACCTGGTTCGTGCAGATCAGCCTGCAAGAGGCAACGAGGGCCAAGCTGCGGATCGTGTCCGCGTCAGGTGACCGCGAGACCGGACTGCTGGATTTGATCGAATTCGACCTCAAGGAAATCTCCATTCGAGAATTCTCTGCTGTCTCCGAGGAACTCGATGTCACCGGCGAAACGATTTCGGTCAAGATCATCGCCCGTCGAGCTCCGGACGGCCGCATCGAGTTCGGCATGCGCGGACCGGACGGCGAGGACATCCTGCCGCCCAGGCGACTGTTCCCGCTGGGTGGCCCAGGGCACACTCGATGGCTGCGCAGCTCGGTGATTGACTTCGGCAATGGCTTCGAGGGCCGGATTATCGCTCGCTACGTGGAAGCCGACGGCCGCACCGAGTTCGGTTTCCGCGTTGTAGGCCATGATGACCAGTTCCCCACCCGACGCTTCTTCCCAGCGACCGGTCCAGACCACAACCGCTGGCTGAGTAGTTCGGTGATCGAAATCGGCAGACCCAGATAACGCGAGCGGCCCAGGTCGCCATTCAACAGCCCACTCCTCACCGAGTGGGCTGCGTACGGTCCCCGCTCAGATCCGCTTCTGCGATGCCGGGCGCGCAGCGGGGTGCGTCCTCGGCGTGATCAGCGCCGCCACACGCCGCACCAGCGTCTCCAGCGGCAACCGACGCTTGGCCGGCAACCGCAACATCAGGCAGAGAAGCGCTGAGAAGGCCCAGAACGCGGCGCAGGTATAGAACGCATAGTCGTAGCTGCCGATCAGGTCATACGACAGCGCCACCGCGATCGGAGTGATGGCGTTGATGCCCATCGCGATCGGAAAACCGATGCTGCGAACCGCGCCGAGGTACCGCCGGCCGAAGTACTCGGCCCAAAACATGTCCTGAATCGGGATGTTGCCCCCGATGCCGAAACCCATCACCGCCAGTGCTCCCGCGATCACCCACCAGTCGCCGGTCGGAGCCGCCTGGATCACCAACACGAAGCCGAATGCGCCAAGCGCGAACGACGCGAATCCGACCACGCGTGTGTCGAACTTGTCCAGCATCCAGCCCCACGGCGGCTTGGTCAGCATCGACATGAGCGAGAACGCCGCCACGGCGCCCGCCGCCTCGACAGAAGTGAACCCGTGCTCCCTCAGGTACAGCACGCCGTTTAACAGAATCGCGAAGATCCCGACCACCGAGATACCGAAGATGAGCACGATCAGGTAGAAGCAGGTCGTCCTCAGCGCCTCGCCGCGAGTCAGCGACGTCTCTTCGTCATGCCGGCCTGCCTCGACCTGTTGGCGCGTCAGCTGCGTGGGTCCGCCGTCGGGCAACATCCCATAGTCCTCTGGACGGCGGCGCATGAGCAGTGCCGCCGGGATGAGGATGGCCGCGAGGCATCCCGCCAACACCATCCAGGCGGTTCGCCAGCCCAACGGCTCGATCAGGACGCCTGCCGTGAATGTCGGCCAGAAGAACCCGGCCATCGAGACGCCCATCGAGGTCCAGCCCAGCGCCTGTCCCCGTTTGGCCACAAACCATTGCGACACCGCTATCGAAACCACCAGGAAACCAGCCACCGAGGCCGACGTGACCAGGAACACGCCGCGGACCAGGACGTACTGCCAGTACTCCTCGATCTGACTCATGAAGAACAACGCGGGGATACAGATCACCGCGGCCGACAGCATGATCGGGCGCGCGCCGAAGCGATCGATCCTGGGGCCGAGCGCCAGCCCGATCGCCATCAACAGCGCCTGGCCGATTGAGTCTGCGGCGAAGAATTGCGTGCGCGTCCAGCCGAACTCCTCAATGAACTCCGGCGCGAACACAGCCACCACAGAGGTTTGCACCCCGACCGTCACAAACTGGGCAACAAACGCCGCCGCCACCACGACCCAGCCATAGAACACCGGCCGCCCGAACAGGGTCATCGAGCGCTTCGTTGCAGTCTTCGCTGCGCAACCAACCGATGAGGTGTCATTCCGACGGCGTCTCGATGCCGAGCGCGTCGAACATGCGCTGCATGTTCTCGCCAAACTCGTCCTGACGTGGCCGACCCAGAGTCAGCCCGCCGTCGACGACCAGCGCATGTCCGGTCACGAACGTGGAGTCGTCGCTGGACAACCACAGCGCCGCGTGCGCGATATCGGACGGCCGGCCCGAGCGCTGGATTGGCTGCGCTTGACCGATCACCTCAGCCATCGCCTCGACCGTCTTGTCGGCGTCCTCCGCCGAAAGACCCAACGACTTACCGAAGATGGGCGTCGCTATCCCGCCCGGGCAGATGCAGTTCACGCGGATGTTGTGCTCGCCCAGCTCGTACGCAGCGACCTTCGTCAGGTGTACGACCGCCCCCTTGGCGACGCTGTAGATCGCCGGTCCGTTGCCCGCGCTCACCCCGGCGACACTGGCCGTGCTGACGATGGCGCCACCGCCGCCCTGCGCGATCATCGCCCGCGCTGAGTGCTTGATCCCGAAGAAGACGCCCTTCAGCAGGCCTCCCATCGTCAGCTCGTACTCGTCCTCGTCGACCTCAGTGACACCGCCGAGCGCGCCCGCGTATCCCGCGTTGTTGAAAATCGCGTCGATTCGGCCGTAACGGTCGATGGCATGGGCGACAGCCCCCTGAACCTCGGCCTCAACGGAGACATCGGCATGGACGTAGGTCGTGTCTCCGCCGATCGATTCGACCAGCGCGTGTCCGCGTTCATCCTGGATGTCCGCCACGACCACACGGCCGCCCTCCTCCGCGAACAGACGCACCGAACCCTCGCCGATGCCGCTCGCGCCGCCCGTGATCACCGCCACCTTGCCGTCGATCCGTCCTGCCATGATGCTCGCTCCGCCCCGTGTGGTCGCTTCGTGTGTGCGTAGGATACGCACGGTTCCAGCTTTGGCGACTCCCTAGACTGCGCAAGCCGCAGGACAACGGAGCAGGAGCAGAGACATGGTTGACCGACTGAAGGACAAAGTCGCGCTGATCACCGGCGGATCCCGCGGCCAGGGAGCAGCAGAAGCAGAGCTGTTCGCCGCCGAAGGCGCCCGGGTCGTGATCGCGGACGTGCTAGACGCTGATGGCGCCGAAACCGCCGAGAGGATCGGGGATGCCGCAACGTACCACCACCTCGATGTCACCGACGAAGACGCCTGGCACGCCCTCGTCGCCGAGATCGTGGAGCAGCACGGCAAGCTCGATGTCCTGGTCAACAACGCCGGCATCTACCGCAACGCGTCAATCGTCGAGATGACCATAGAGATGTACCGCCAGGTGATCGACATCAACCAGATTGGCGTCTGGCTGGGCATGAAGGCGGTCGGACCGCAAATGATTGCGCAGGAGTCCGGTTCGGTCGTCAACATCTCCTCGACCGCCGGCTTCCGCGGCGGCGGAGGCTCGATCGCCTACACCGCCAGCAAGTTCGCCGTTCGCGGCATGACCAAGGTCGCCGCCCGCGAGTGGGGCCGCTACAACATCCGAGTCAACAGCATCCATCCCGGACCAATCGACACGATGATGCTCCACCAGGTCCCTGGCTTCGAGGCCGACAGCGAGCGCTTCCTCCGCAACACCCCGCTCAGACGGGCCGCGGACCCCTCCGAGGTCGCCTACCTCGCCCTCTACCTCGCCAGCGACGAATCCAGCTTCAGCACCGGAGCCGAATTCATCGTCGACGGCGGCGGCCTGGCCTAGCCAGTAGCGTCAAGCACCGCCAGGAATTCGGGCGCGCGCAGGATCCGAACGCCATCAAGCTCCCCCAGCGGCAGCAAATGCTTGCGGTCGCCGGTCACGAGATAGTCGGCCTCGGCGTGAACGGCGCACTCGAGCACGCGGTTGTCAGGGTGATCGCCAGGAACGACGGTGATAGTCCGGGGCGGGTCGATGATCGTCGCAAGCTCTCGAAGGTCCCAAAGCACTTCGGCGATCTCGGTTGCCGATCGACCGAATTTCCTGCCAAGAACCCCTTCTACTTCGCGAAAGATCAGGTCGGAGCTGATGAGCTCGAACTGCCGCGTTAAGGCAGCCTCCAACACGCGGGGGTTTATATACCTCGCTTGACCATTTAGCTCGACGCTAACTGTACGTCGATTCGAAGCTCCGGTATCGTTGTCCGTTTGTCCCCCTATGATCGCAAGACACACAGGCGTCCCAGGCGCGTCAGCGTCACATGGCGGGGAGACTCAATGACTACTGCTGCTCACGAGCGTCAGCACGATTTGATAGAACAGACGCTGCACGAAATTCGTGGGGATGTGAAGTGGCTGCGTGAGAGCCAAGAGCAGATGCGCTCTAAGCAGGAGCAAATGCGCTCAGAGCTTACGAGCATCAAGCGTCAGCAAGTCGAGTTGCGCAAGGCACAGGGTCGAATGAAGGACCAACTCGACCACCTCGAACTCACTGTAGATGGCATCAAGCAGGACGTGACGGTCGGTGTCAGGATGATTGCCTCCCTTGCGATGGTCTCGATTGATACGGGGGTCAGCGTCGAGAAAAAGCAGAATGCGCTCAAGTTGCTCTTGAAGGATCTCCAAGATCAAGTGGATGCGAGGGCGTAAATGCCTCGGAAGCCAATGCTCGAGCCGACGACGAAGACGCCAGAAGAGATCGCGAAGATTCTCCTGCGGCCGATCAAGAAAAAGTAGAGATCGGCCCAGTCCGCGAAGCAGTTCTACCCGCACGTCCGCGTTGCGACCGGTTCAGCGCTGATGTCCACGAACGTGAAGATCAGGGTGTTGCTGCCCTTGGCGCTGTTGAGTGACATTGTGTGCGAGTGGGCGCGCCGCGCCGCCTGATAGAAGTCTCGGGCCTGACTCCCGCTCAGGGTTGCCGAACTGGCGGAGACGCTGAACGAGTACGACCGTCCGCCGAGCGTCGTCCTGACCGTGCCGGCGGTCAGGCTGTGGTAGTCGCCCTGTTCGTGCAGGCGGATTGACACTCTCCAGCCACTCGCCGAGGGGCTACAGGTGACCTTCATCTCGGCTGTGAACACGGCGGTCGTACCGATTGCCGTGCCGTTGATCGTCCTGGTGCCGCTCATCGGCGGTTGGACCGCTTCCGGTTGCGGAGTAGTCGAGCGCTGGGATTGCCCAGTGGTTCCGGTCTGACCTTGCGGAGACGCCGGCTGTTGGACCCTCACGCCGCAAACATGTAGAGACGACGGCAGTCTGTCGAGTTGGTCCATCTCGAAACGCGCGGTGATCGAACCGCCGTTGTGTAGCGGCAAGGCAATGACGACGGCTTCCGATTGCAACGCGTCTTGCCAGAAGTTGCGCGCCTGGGTTCCGCTCAGCGTCGCCTTGGTGCCAGGTGAATCTGCGACGGGCGCCTGATTCACGCTGCCGTCGTGCCGGGCAACTCGGAATGTGTACACCTTCTTGTTGACCGCTACCGACGTGGACGCGCCGGACCGCAGCACGCGGCGAACATTTCCAAACCCCGATTGCCGATAGGTCGAGACAATCTCGGCTTCCCAGTTGGAGGCGTTGGACGGGCAAGAGACTCGGAGGGTTGAGTGGCCGGAGCCGGTGACACTCTGGGATCCACCTGTTGTTGGTTGGGCAGGTTCCGACCGCTCCGTTTGCCGGGATGTCGATGTGCCCTGTGGCCCGCCCTCCAGCGTCATCTCTGTGCCTTCGAGGAGGGATGACGCCGGGAACGTCACGGTGAATGGTGACGACTGGTACCAGGCGTTCCGTTGCGGGTTCCGAGGAAGATAGCGGGCTTCGACCAGCTGCCGGTCGCCCCAGTCGTCGCCGTCGCGCTGCTGCAACGAGAACTCCACGCGGCCATCTGAGAGTTCTCGGGCGTTGATTCTGACTTCGGTCGTGATGTCGTCCGTCGATGCAGCGTGGGCGCCGAGTGCGGCCACTGCGATGAGCAGCGCGGCAATGAGCAAGAGTCCGACGCGTTTGCGGAGTCTCGACACGGTGAGACCCCCTTCCTGGCACGAGATGCGCGCTGTTGCCAGACAAACGGCTCCCGAGGGATCGCCACGAAGGGGGCGCGGCAGCGGCATCCCTCAGAATGCAGCGACCCGTTCGGGCAAACTCCGTTTGTCTGGCAACGGGAAGGGTATCTGCTCAGGTTCGGTCATTCGCAGTTATTACGGATTCACGAAATAACTGCGCTAGGATACGAAGAAGCCCGCACCAGAGGGGCGCGGGCTTCAGCAGTGGTGAGGCAGGATTTTCATCCGGCGCTAGGAACCTGAACGCCTCCTAGTGTACCAGATGATCCTTCCCGCCCTGGCCGCTGCATTGTCGCGGGGGCATGGCGAAATTGGCAAACGCAGCGGATTACCAATCCGTGGCTGGGCTCAGCTTGAGGGTTCGAATCCCTCTGCCCCTACCAAACCCTATCTGATTTCGATCGCCTCCTTACTGGCCTTGTGATTCCTCATCGAGTTGGCGACATAGCGAGCGGAACTCGTCTGCATCGAACAGTGCGAGCATCGTGGTTGAAGGGCGAAGCTCTATGTCCAAGGGCCCCTGGAGCTGGTCCCTCGCTGTGAGTTCGACCAGCACTGTGTGATTCGGCCTGTCGTCTACCGGGGCCGGAACTGAATGAATACGAGCGCTGTTGATCACAAAAAACACCTGTTGTCTCGCTGCCATTGTTCAATCCTTTCGCTTCCCATGCTGTGGGCCAGGCCCACGTGAGCCTATGGCTAACCCGGATATCTGAGCAACTGATCGGGGTGCCGCGCTCGATTACGCGATCAACCACGAGTACGGCAGGCGCCTACCGATTCCGCCGAGGAAGAGTTCGGCCATGATCGCCTCGGTGTCCATGTCGCGCATCGAGGCGCGCGCGGCGAACTCGCGGCAGTAGCGCCAGAGATGCTTGTCAGACCACTGGTGGAAGGTCCCGACCAGCCCGCGCTTCATCAGCGACCAGAACGACTCGATGCCCTGGGTGTGTACGTCTCCCCGGACGTACTCGCCGGCCGAGTGGTCCACGAATTCTCGACGATGCCCGAGGAGCATCGAGTACCCGGAATGCCCGTCGGTGAACACCCGGCTGAATTCGACCACGTTTCTCTCGATCACCCTGGTCAGAGTGGGTACGTTTGCCACGTCGATTGGCAAGGCGCGAATTTCTCCGGTTGTTCGTGATTTGATCCCAACCACAGGAGTTTTGCCGACTGGTCCACCACTGATATTGGTTCTCTTTGAAGCGTGCTTGTTCTTTTCCTTGCCGCCCACGTAGGTCTCGTCCACTTCAACCGGGCCCCACATCAGGCCGTCGCCGGCGGCCATCGCTTCTCGGATACGGTGCGCCAGGAACCAAGCGGACTTCTGAGTGATCTTGAGATCCCGGTGCAGCTTCATCGACGACACGCCCTTGAGCGAAGTGGCGAACAGGTAGATGGCGATCGCCCACTTGCGCAGCGGAATCTTGGACTGGGCCATGACGGTGTTCATTCTCACGCTGAAGTACTTGCCGCAGTCGATGCAGCGCCAGGGCATTGGCTTGCGCGATGCGACCTCGTACACCGACTTGCTATCGCAGTGGACGCATCGGGCGCCGTCCGGCCAGCGGTTCCCCTCGAACCATTTGCGGGCCGAATCCTCGTCCGGGAACTTCTCGAACAGCTCGAGCAACGAGATTCCTTCTCGATGCGCCTTACCTGGTGCCGTCATGACTGCCCCTTTCCGCTTGTTTAATCAAGCGTAAGGGATAAATCAGGATTCGTCAAGCGATGTATATAAGTCCCAACACGCGTTCCTCGTTACCCGAGAAGAGCACGCCAGATACGATGACGTTTGAATCCAAGACAGCCTTCACCTATAGAGTTCCGGATGTTCGGCGCGAAACTCTTCAATGAGCCGTGGGACATCCTCGCGAGTGATGCCGTGTTTCTTTGCCAATGCCTGCCCGTACTTGAACGTCGCTTGCCAACGCTCTTCTCGCAGCACGCGCTCGATGGCGTCAAGGACGAACTCGTCCACCGTGCAGCCTCTTCTGCCCGTCACCGCATTGATGGACTCAACTTGATTGCTGGTAAGCGTGACGGTGATGTCTATCGTCTCGTCAGTCATCGGATTACCTGATCACATGGCGCTGGTGCCGCCAATTGTGCGCTTTCGGATGCGGGAGGTCAAACCGCTGGCTGTTCCATCATCTCTACCTCCTACATCTACGCCAGCAACTGCCGACTGAGGTCGGCGAAGTCGGTCGCGTTGACCGTGAACGACGGATCCGGCGACATGTCGGGATCGTTGCCCTCCCCCCGCTCGGTCGCGACCGGCACATATGCCGTCGGCATCCCGGCCCGGGCCGCCGCCTGCAGGTCGCCCTTGTGCGCGGCGCACATCATCACCTCGGAGATGTCCAGACCCAGGTACTTCGCCGAGGCGTGATAGGCCTCCGGCTCCGGCTTGTAGTGACCGAGGAACTCGCAGGACAGAATCCCGTCCCAGCTGATTCCGTTGTGCTTGCTGCAGTCGACCGCAATCGCCCACGACATCACGGTCAACACCGTCACCTTGTACCGCGAACGCAGCGCCTCCAGGCACTCCGCCGATCCCGGCCATGCGTTCATCCGATGCCACACCGTGTTCAGTTCGTCGCGTTCGCTCGGGCTGAGCTTGAGCTGCGGATGCGCCTCCATCACCTCGTCGAGCACGCGGCGATGCAACTGGTCGGCATTGAGCCAGGGCAGATCTCCGCGACGCACCAGCTGCAGCCGCTTGAACATCGTGAACCGCCACATGTTCGTGAACGCTGCCGCGTCCAGTTCGACACCCTGCGCCTCCGCGATCGCCGAGACCTCGCCCTTGATCGTGTGATGCCAGTCGAAGATCGTGCCGCCGATGTCCCAGGCCAGCGCCTTCACGTTGCTCAGATCGCTCATGTCCAACTCCAGTTCCACTTCACCAATCGCTCAGGAAATCGAGGCTAACCGCTCTCGCACCCTCGGCAGAATCTCACGCGCGACCCGCACGGTGTAGCCGTCCTCCGCATCGTCGGGCGCGGGCGGATTGGGAATCGGATGCAGCACGACATGCTCAAACTCGATCCCATACGACGCCGCTTCGGTCAGCACGCCAACGATCTGCCCCGTGACATCATCCGCCGTGCCCCGAACGCAGAAAGCATCCGCGTGCGCCTCGGACAGGAAGTCAACCGCGCGCCCGGCCTTGAGCAGGTCGGGATCGTGATGGAAGTCCGGCCAGACCCCGGTTTCGTGCTTCAGCGCTTCAGGATCCGGCCCATCCCATGTCAGCCCGGACGGCTCGAACAGCATCGGCGAGTACTCGTAGTAACCCGCCGCCATCGCCTTGCCCATCGTCAACGCTTCATCCGGGTCGTCGACCAGCACCGTGTGGAAAATAATCCCGAGCGGGATCGAACGCGGATCTCGACCGGCGTCCGCGGCCCCCTTGCGAATCGTGCGCACTGTCTCGGCAATCGTCGCCTGATCAGTCCCGACCCGCATGAACACGCCGTCGGCGACACGACCGCCCATCTCCAGTGTGCGCGGTCCCCCGGCAGTCAGCCACACAGGTACGGGACGGTGGAACGGCAGGTACGACGGACGCTCCGCCCCCACTTCCACTTCCTCGCCCGCCAGCAATCGCCGAATCAGGACGATCGCGTCTTCCATCTCGACCACCCGCGCCGGTCGCAACCCGCTCAGTCGCACCGCGGTGTCCCCGGCGCCGATGCCCAGGGAGACCCGTCCGGGCGCAAGTTCGTCGATGGTCGCGATCGACGACGCCGTCACCGACGGATGCCGCGTGATCGGGTTAACGATCAACGTCCCGATCTGAATCGACTCCGTCGCTTGCGCCGCTGCCGCCAGCAGCACGTAGGTGTCGCGACGCCGCAACTGCGAGTCGGGCAACCAGGCGCAGTCCCAGCCCAGTGACTCAATCCGCGCTACGTCAACGGCGAAATGCGCAGGAGATTCCGCATCCTGCCGGTTGATGCCGAACTTCGGAACCTGCACTACCGTCTAGACCGAAGTCAGCACCTGGCCCGTGGTGACACCGGTCGGCTCGCCGTCGCGCATCGTGATGCCTCCGTTGACGATCGACATGTGGTAACCCTTGGCCTTCTGCACCAGACGGCGTTGACCGGCCGGCAGGTCGTGCTCGACTGTCGGTCGCTCCGGACCAACCGTGTCGAGGTCGAAGAGGATCATGTCGGCCTTGTAGCCACGACGCAGCAGACCGCGATCGGGCAGCTCCCACGCTGTCGCCATGTCCCAGGTCAGATACTTGATGCCTTGCTCGAGCGTGACCTCGCCCGAGTTGCGCACCCAGTGCGAGAGCACGTGCGTTTGCAGCGACGAGTCCATGATCTGCGACACGTGCGCGCCCCCGTCCGAGAACGTGACCAGCGAACGCGGCTCCCGCATGATCTCCAGCACCGTGTCCTGGTTCTCGTTAGCCAGCGGCACCATGTACAGCGTGTCCAGCGCCTGCTCGACGCCGACATCGATCATCGTCTTCACCGGATCTTCCTCGCGCTCACGCGCGACTTCGCCCAGCCGACGGTTCGGCGTGCCGTCGACGTGGTCGAGGATGAACACCCAGTCCCAGTCCGATGGCTTGCGAGCCTGCGCCGGCATCACCCGGGAGAAGTCCTCTTCCTCGGTGTTGGCAATGTGTACGAGCTGCTCTACGACATCAGGGTCCTGCAGCAGCGTCATCTGCTCGTCCAGCGGCAGCTTGCGGATGTCGCGCCACATCGAGAGCCGGTCGAACGGCATCTCGGTCCGCCATGACCAGTTCGTGCAGAGCTCGCGCGAGTGCGCCTGACCGAACATTCGGCCGCCCTCGCCCGCTGCTTCCTGCGCCCGGTCGAAGAACCGCTTCCAGGTGCCCGGCTCGGCCCGACGGCTGTGCAGCGCCGGGAAGAACATCGGCCGGCCCGAGTCGATCGCCAGGTCACGGAAGCGACGCTCATAGTGGTTGGGGTCGTCGGGGTCCTGGCCCATCGTCGGCTCGCCGCTGATCTCCACCACGCCGCGATTGATCTCGCTGAGCGCCATGACTAGCTGCCGCACCTCAGCCCAGCTCGCCAACCGCGACGGCACCGGCGCGCCCTCGCGCGTCTTGTGCGCCGGAGAGCGAGTCGTCGAAAGACCCATCCCACCGGCCTGCACGCCCTCCTTGAGGATCTCGGCCATCTGGCCAATCTCCTCGTCCGAGGCCGGGTCCGTGAAGGCGCGCTCGCGCATCACGTACGTGCGCAGCGCCGTGTGTCCCACGTAGCCGCCGTAGTTGAGCCCCTTGGGCTTGTCCTGCAGGAACTGCATGAACTCGGGGAACGTCTGCCAGGTCCAGTCGACCCCGACCCGCTGCGCCGCGGCCGGAATGTCCTCGACCGCCTCCAGCGTGCGCATCAGAATGTCCTGGTCGTCGGGATGGCAGGGCGCGAGCGTGAACCCGCAGTTGCCCATGATCACCGAGGTCACACCGTGGTAGCAACTCGAAGTCCCGTACGGGTCCCACGAAATCTGCGCATCGAAGTGCGTGTGCCCGTCGATGAAACCCGGCGAGACAATCAGCCCGCGAGCATCAACCTCCTCCTTGCCCTTCTCCGCAATCCGCCCAATCGAGGCGATCCGGTCGCCCTCGATCGCAATATCCGCCTGGTACCGAGGAGCCCCGGAACCATCCACAATGGTCCCGCCTCGGATCACGATGTCGTACGTCATGCTCAGCTCAATTCAGAAGAACCTCAGGTTCCACCCATGCTAACCAATGCCGACCTCGAATTTTCTCCCCCCGGAGCGGTCACTCTTCCCCTCCCCCTTTCTCCCCCCGCAGAGCGGGGGGAGATGTCCCGTAGGGACAGAGGGGGCTCCCCGCCCGCCTCTCAGCTACCCTCCCCCACGACAGGAAGCCCACGCCACACCGGATTCCCCACCATGGTCAACCGCTCACCCTTAATCCTGCCCCCAGGCGCCGTCCCGACCGCGCCGACTCCGGCGCCCTCAGGCCCGCCGTTCGACCGCAACTTCTTCGAGTCGGTCCTGCCCAGCGCCATTCAGTCCTACTGCTCGCAGGTCTCGTGCACGATGCCCCTGGTCCAGCTCTTCACCGCCGACGGCGCTCGCCACTACATCCGAGCCATCTCCGGCGTCACCGACCAGTGGGTCGCCCTGCACACCCAGGAAGAACTGAACGAGCAGCCGGTCCAGGTCTTTATCCCCTACGCCACCGTCATCCGAGTCGAAATCCACCCCGACCTCAGCCCGGACCTCCGCCGCTTCGGCTTCCTCACCGACGCAACCCCCGAATCAACAGCCCAGATCGCCGCTACGGCTGAGGATGACGCGGCTCGTAGAGCATAACCTCGACTCCCCCGGGAAACTCGAACGTCGCCGGTCACCAATCGGCGCGTCGGAACCTGGTAACGTAACCGCTCTAACACCTCGCATCGCACATGCGTGCTACGATGTCGAGATGAAGCGGCTCACACCCGATCCGGAGCTCTACCGACCGGACGACTTGGTCCGACCTCCCTCAACCGCGGACGAACACGCTGCGATGCCTCGCGTCCCGAACACGCGGCCGCATCGGCCGACCCTCACCGCCGTGCCCCTCCGCGGGCGCCACAACTCGACCATCCCGCATCGAAAACCAACCAAAATTGATCAAAATTGACCACCCCGAACGCACGATCCCCAGCGCTCAGCAGGATATCCGCCGAAACGCGCCCGAGATTTCTTTTTCGCCGCGAAGGTCACTCGTCGACACGTGAAACATTCGCCGGACCCGGAACGCAGCCGAACAAAACCGAACACCGCCGAACGCCCGAACGCATCACGTTCAGCGCTCAGCGGGAGTTGCGCGTTCGGCGACCCGAATTTCTTCCTCGGCCGAACGCGGAGCGAGAACCGACCAACCTACAGCGAGTGGTCCTCGTGCGGCGTGACCATGATCTTGCAGTGCTCCTCGGGATCGCCCAGGGTCTCGAACGCCCCCTCGACGCCGTCCAGGCCGACCCTGCCGGTCACGATCGGTCCGGGCTGAATGCCGCCCGCGGTGATCGTGTCGAGCGTCTCCGCGTATTCCTGCGGGGTATAGCCGAGCACGAACTGGAGCTGGATCTCCTTCTCGATCCCGGCCATCGGGACGATCGTGTCCTCCTGCATGCAGACGCCGACGATGACGAGGCGGCCCCCGCGCGCGGGAGCTTCCTTCATCAGCAGCGCAATCGTGCCCTGCACGCCGATCGCGTCGAACATCACGACCTCGGCGCCGGGTGTGTAGCCGCGCTGCTCGAGCGCAGCCATCGGCGGATCCTCGCGCGGGTCAACCACGACGTCGGCGCCCATGATCCCGGCCAACTCCCGGCGGCGCGGCGAGAAGTCGGAGGCGACGATCGTGCCCGCACCCTCGCTGCACAGGCTGGCGATCGTGGCCAATCCGACCGGTCCGCAGCCGTAGACGACCGTCGGTTCCCCGCCGCTAATCTTGCCCATCCGCACCGCGTGCATCCCGACCGCCATCGGCTCGGTCGTCGCCGCGTGCTCGGTCTCGACGCTGTCCGCGACCGGCAGCAGCATCGACGCATCCAGCACCATGTACTCGCTGTAGCCGCCGGGATAATCGTTGCTGTATGCGCCGCGACTCGGCACCGACGTCACACGATCGCCGATCCCGACCGGACCCGTCGTGTTCGGTCCATACGCCACGACCTCAACGCAGAATTCATGGCCCATGATGATGTCGCGGTTCAGGTCGGGCGCGAAACGTCCGTTGCCGGAATCCATCGAACCCTTGACGATGTCCGGTCCAAACCTGACGAAATGCAGATCGGAGCCGCAGATGCCGCAGGCCAGCACCTTGACCAACGCCTCCCCCTCAGCCGGCTCAGGCTGCGGTACCTCCGCAACCCTCAGTTGTCCGTTTCTAGATGCGACGGCGCGCATGGCATGCTCCTCTCGTCACCCAAAGGCACTCATTGCCATCAGAATAACGAGAAGGCATCGGCGCTCTCGCACCATTCACCGCCGCGCATCGCCAACTGTGGCCCACATCACGCCACCTTCACCAAACCATTGGCACAACCGACGTCCGCAACGCGCTACAATGCACGACCACGCCAGCACTGCTACTTACCTGACGTCTTTCTCTGCGAGAGTGAGTAGGTACCGATGAATGACCAGGAACCGTTCTACGGCGTCTTTAGTGATGATGCATCGAAGGTACAATTGCATACGATTGCAAACATGACGGAAGATGATTGTTTCGCCATCGCTCGGTCCACCGAGTTTATTGACTTCGTGCCCGGCGCTAAAATCAACGCAGAGCTCGAGTTTCTCGTCAACCTGACAGGCGACGATGGTGTCTGGACTACTCGACCGGACACCACGTACTACAAGTTCGAGAGCAAGACAGACGCTGAGTTCATAATGCACCGCCTCATTGCCCTCCGGCAGGGCTCTGCTGACTTGGAGACACACGCGGCAGAGCTTCGATTGAGCATGACTCTTGTTGACTTGTACACTGGCGGCAATATGAAACGGGCGGAATCGGTCGGTCCCAACGATGTTCTTAGACTCGAAAAGGTTCTTGTCAACCAAGAGGACGAAGACCCACTCATCATGTATGCGATTACTGGGCTCAAGCCAAACCTCCTAGGGAGTGTCGAGAGGCAGTTTCTGTGCACAACCTCTTCCGTGAGCCCAGGCCAACCTGAGTGGACTGACGACTTGGGCTCTGCGCGCTACTTCTTTTCGAAGCAACACGCTCTCGATTCAGCCCGATGGATAATGCTCCAAGGCTCAATCGGCTATCACAGAATGGGGAATCCATTGGACACGTTGTACCAAGAGATAGCCGGAGGAAGGCCGATCGAACAATCTCGTTTGAGGCTAACTGACACCGAAGGAAGAGTGGCGTCCTTTTGCTTCTTTACTATCAAATCGAAGTCAATGAAGAAGACCAGCATAAGTCGCGACATTAGCGGAGTCGACGATAGTTTCTCAAGTTCTACTAACAGGGGCGATGCCGAGTTTGCGAGGTATATGCTGAATCAAAGAGCGGTTTATGTGAACCTTACTGTGATGTTCCAGAACGAAGACGTCCGGCGATTCAAGGTCGAATCGATGCCAAGACGAGCGGGACGATATCTTGTGACAGCCCGTGAGATCATCGATGGTTCAAAGCAGCTGGGTCATGAAGTGCAATTCGAGATTGACAATGTCGCCGAGCGCTCCGATCTACCTAATATTGGCAGAGTGCTGATCAGCGGCGAGTGCGATGCAAACCTCCTTCTTGATCAAGCGACTGGTATTGTTCACGACAGTGAGGAGGTTTGAGATGGCCGAGTTCGACGCATTGCAACGCGCCTACAGAGCGACCGACGGCTGGGTCCACCTGGCCGTCACCACGGATGACGAGTGGCGACGCCTGCGAGACACCCTCGGCGAAGCCGCCCTCGCCGACCACATGTGGGACCACCACGAGCGTCATCCCGCCGACGGCGAGGCCTACCGGCCCGAGTTCCAGCTCCAGGTCGAGGACGACCCCCGCTTCGCCACCGCCGAACTCCGGCTGAAGCACGCCGCCGACCTGTCAACCGTGATCACCGAAGCCCTCCGCTTCCGCACGCAGAAAGAGTGGGTCGACCTCTTCGAAGCCAGGGGCGTCCCCCACGAAATCAAGACGCTGGCCGAAGCCTGAACGGGGCATCAAGTGACAACGCTGAGGACCTTCACGTCGGAACTGGCAGAGGTGAAGCTACGCGAGCTGATCATCTACCTCTGCGAGCGCCGAATCACAGCCCGCTCGTTCGGCACGAGCCAGCTCAACACCCTGCTCTGCCTGAGCGATTTCCTCCACTACCGCCGCCACGGCGAGTCAATCACCGGCGCCGAATACGTCGTCGCCGAACACGGTCCGTGGCTGGTTAAGTTCGAACTGCACCTGGACCCGCTGATCGACGACGGCAAAATCGTCATCCGGTCATCTGACCTGGGCGGATACACCCAGTACCGTCCCATGGCCTTGGCCAGCGCCGACCTGTTCGGCTTCAACGGAGCAGAAATCGCCACGGCCGAGCAGGTCTTACGCGCCACCGAAGATCAGAGCGCGTCGGAACTCGGCGACCTCGCCCACTCCCTCACCCGCTGGCGAAACGGCAGCCTCGGAGACCCGCTGCCCTACGAGCTGGCCCTGACCGAGTAGTCGATCCTCGCCCTCATCAGCACGGACCAGAGAGGAGCAGGTGGGGCCACCCGGTATCGGAGCGGGTCTATCATGACCCTTGCCAGCCTGGCGATTCCGAGAGCGCTGACCAGATGCTGCTTACCAGAGCCGAACCGGAATTGCAGGCGCGCTGGTTGCGTCTGCTCGAGGAGATGCCGATGGGCGAGGTCCGTGTGCCGGTCAGGGTGACCAATCCCTACGAACCGACGCGTTACTGGGACGGCACGTTCCTCGTCGACAGCGGGGCGACGAACTCCCACGTGCCTGCGCCAATCCTGGAGTCCATTGGCATTCAACCGACGGGCGCACGTGAGGTGTGGCTCGGGGACAATCGCTCCGTTCGTCGCCTGTTCAGCTTCGCCGGATTCACTGTTCTCGGCGAGACGGACTACGCGACGGTCTTCTTCGTTGACGACGATGTCGAGCCGATTCTGGGCCTGACTGTGCTGGAGTCACTGGGCCTCTTGATCGACCCGGCCCGCGAACGGCTGGTACCACCCAGCGTGGTCTCCGACTAGCGTCACGACGTCGCTCGGACCAGCAAGTGGGACGTCAGTCCGCCTCTTCGTTCAGCCACGACATCATGCCTCGGAGCTCGGCCCCCACCTCTTCGCTCGGGTGGCTGGCGGCTCGCGCCCGGAGCTTGTCGAAGCCCGGCCGGCCGGTCTGGTTCTCCATGATCCACTCGCGCGCGAACGTGCCGTCTTGAATGTCGGAGAGAATCTGCTGCATCCGCTCCTTGACCGAGTCGTCAATGATCCGCGTGCCGCGAGTCAGGTCGCCGTACTCGGCCGTGTCCGAGACCGAGTAGCGCATGTTGGCGAAGCCGCCCTCGTAGATAAGGTCGACGATCAGCTTGACCTCGTGGATCGTCTCGAAGTACGCCGACTCCGGCTGGTAGCCGGCCTCGACCAGCGTCTCGAAGCCGGCCTGCATCAGCGCGGTGATACCGCCGCAGAGCACCGACTGTTCGCCGAAGAGGTCAGTCTCGGTCTCTTCGAGGAAGGTCGTCTCCAGCACGCCCGCGCGCGTCCCGCCGATGCCCTTGGCATAGGCCAGCGCGACTTCCTTGGCCGTCTCGGATGCGTCCTGGTGAATGGCCAGCAATGCGGGGACGCCGCCACCCTCTTCAAACACGCGGCGGACCAGGTGGCCGGGACCCTTCGGTGCGATCATCGTCACGTCGACCTCGGGCGGCGGCATGACCTGGTTGAAGTGGATCGCGAACCCGTGCGCGAACATCAGCGTCTTGCCCTCGGTCATCGTCGGCGCGATGTGCTGGTCGTAGATCGACTTCTGCACATGGTCCGGGGTCAGGACCATGACGATGTCCGCGGCGGCCGCCGCGTCGGCGACCGTGTCGACCTGCAACCCGGAGTCCTGCACCTTCGTCCAGCTGCGTGAGCCGGGGTACAGGCCCACGATCACATCACAGCCCGAGTCGCGCAGGTTGAGCGCGTGCGCGTGACCCTGCGAGCCGAAGCCGATCACGGCGATCTTCTTGTCCTTGATCAGGTCAAGGTCGGCGTCGGCGTCGTAAAACATCTGGGCGGGCATACCGGTCTCCTGCACGTTGAGGTTGGGTGTTCGTGGTTCTGCCCTGAGTGTAGGCGTGGCTTTGGTTCCAGCCAGTTCCGGCTAGTCGCTGGCGAACGGCAACACGCCTTCCGGCCGTCGGCCGAGCATGGCGCGGATCGCCGCAGCAGCCTGCTGCGAGTCCGAGATCGCCGGCGGCTTGGTCGTCTCGGTACCGCGAACCATCGCGATACGGCCGGTGCGCACCATCTCAAGGATGCCGAACTGCTCGAACATCGTCACGGCGGCATCGACCTTGCCCTCGTCGCCCAGCACCTGGAGGATCAAGGCTTCCGAATGCACGTCAACGACATCGGCGCGGAACATCTCAACGACGTCCAGCACCTCGCGCCGATTGAAGTTCGTCGCCGAGACTTTGATCAACGCCAGTTCGCGGTCGACCATCGGCGCGTACGTGATGTCCTGGACCGAGACCACGTCGATCAGCTTGAACAACTGGCGGCAGACCTGGTCGACCTGGTGGTCGTCGCCGTCAACGACGATCGTCATGCGGCTCAGCCCCGGTTCTTCGCAATGTCCGACGGTGAGCGACTCAATATTGAATCCTCGGCGGCGGAACAGCGAGGCGACCCGCGCCAGGACGCCGGGCCGGTCCTCGACGTGGGCGACGATGGTGTTTCGAGAAGCCATGCGGTGAATCCCCTCTGCTCGCTCTAGAGATCCTCAGCCGATTCGATGGTCTCCGACAGCGCGGCGCCGGCCGGGACCATCGGCCAGACGTTCTCCTCACGCTCAAGCTGGAAGTCGATCACGACCGGTCCGTCGTAGCCCTCGAGATCACGGAAGACCTGCATCGCCTCCGCCCGCGTCGTTGCGCGAACTCCCCGTACCCCATAGGCCTCGGCGAGCTTGACGAAGTCGGGCTGGCCCAGGTCGACCGAGTGGTAGTTGTTCGCGTAGAACAGTTCCTGCCACTGACGGACCATCCCCAGGAATCCGTTGTTGAAGATCGCGAAGCGGACCGGCAGGTTGTGCTCGGCGACCGTCTGCAACTCCTGCGACGTCATCTGGAAGCCGCCGTCGCCGCAGATCGACCAGATCGGCTCGCGTTGCGCGAACTGCGCGCCCATGGCTGCCGGCACCTCGTAGCCCATCGTGCCGAGTCCCCCGGACGTGACCCACTGACGCTGCTTCGTGTACGGGTAGTACTGCGCGGCCCACATCTGGTGCTGACCGACACCGGTCACAATCGTCGATTGCCCCTCCGTTGCCTCAGCCAGCGCCTGCACCAGCCAGGGACCGCCGAGCGAGGTGCCCTCCTCGACGTAGTCGGTCGGGTGCTGCGCCATGATCTGGTCGATCTCGGCGAGCCACTCCGGGTGCGAGTTCTGCTCGATCTGCGGCAGCAAGCGAGTGAGCGTTTCCTTCACGTCGCCGTTGACCGGGGCGTGGGTCTTGAAGTTCTTGCCGATCTCGGCCGGGTCGATGTCGATATGAACGATCTTGGCGGTCGGGTTGAAATCGCTGAAGCGGCCCATCGCGCGGTCGTCAAAGCGCATCCCGATGCCGATCACGACATCGGCTTTGTCGGCGGCCATGTTGGCGTAGAAGTGGCCGTGCATGCCGAGGAAGCCGTACGAGAGATCGTGGTCCTCCGGCATGCCAGAAATCCCCAGCAGCGTGGTCAGCACCGGGGTATCCGAGCGCTCGGCGAACTCGACCAGCTCGGCCTGCGCCTCCGACTGCACGACGCCGTGCCCGGCGATGATGATCGGCTTCTTGGCCGCGTTGATGGTCTCGGCCGCCTTGACCACCTCTTCCTCGCGAGGAACATCCATGATCGGATAGCCGCGCAGCGAGACGCCCTGCGGATAGCCGTCCCACTCGGCCTCCTCGATGAACACATCCTTGGGAATGTCAACGAGCACCGGGCCCTTACGCCCGGTCGAGGCGATATGGAAGGCTTCCTTGACCGCCGGCGCAATCTCCGAGGCGCGCATCAACAGGTAGTTGTGCTTCGTGATCGGCAGCGTGATGCCGGTGATGTCTGCCTCCTGGAACCCGTCGCGGCCAATCAGGTCGCGCGCGACGTTGCCGGTCAGCACGACCATCGGCACCGAATCCATGTAGGCCGTGGTAATGCCGGTGACGAGGTTCGTCGCGCCGGGGCCGGAGGTCGCCAGGCAGACACCGGTCCGGCCGGCGACGCGCGCATAGCCGTCGGCAGCGTGCGCAGCAGCCTGTTCGTGTCGTACGAGGACGTGCTTGATATCTGGGTATTCGCCCAGCGTGTTGTAGAGCGGCAGGACGACCCCGCCGGGGTAGCCGAAGAACACCTCGACCCCCTCCGCACGCAGGCACTCCATCAGGATTCGGGCGCCGGTCAAACGCATGGCGTTCTCCTCAGCCTTCACCCGGCATCGTGGCCGGGCGTTGTGGACTCATTCTTGTCGGTGGTTGTTGCTCGTCTTGAATCGGCGATTCTCAGGTGGCGGCGCTGGTTCCGTACTCGTCGCCTGAGCGCCGATCACTCAGGAGCGGAACGCGCGGCCGCCCGCTACAGCGACATGTACCCACCTGGCTCGCCGCGTCGTGAGACGTGTCGAGATCCCGACGCAGGCGAGGCGTTCGACGTCACACGCTGAGAATGGCGCGCACAATGTCATGATTGTCCTGAATGTACTAGCTCAGCCAGATTACGTTTGTTACCGCAGCGATCACGTTCTGGCCTTGGCGGCCTCGATCACTTGCTGCTCATAGGCGTGCTCGATCTCGGGATAGTCGTAGTAGCGCTCGCGCAGGAGCCGATTGATCTCACGGGACGGAAAGAAGCGTCGCGCCCATTCGGTGTCCTCCGCCAGATCCAACGGATCTCCGGCGTTGGCCTTCACGACCATCTCGTACCGACGGCTGCCGACCTCGACCTCGTCCTGCAGCTCCCGCGCAGTCATCTGCACCCGCGTGTGCTGCGACCACTCGACAATCGGCACCTGCCAGGTGTCTTCAACCACGCTGCGAATCGTCTGAGTCAGAGCCGAGCGGCGAGCGTCTTGATCGAGTTCGGGATCCAGCGGCTCAGGTCGAGGTTCGATATCGAACTCCAGGATCGGCAGTAGCCAGGGCTGATGCCGATCACCATGGCGAACGACGAGACAGCGGTCGCCACGCATGACGACGAGGAAAATGCGCTCGACCAGGTCCGGCTCGGGCAGTTCGTCGGTGCTGTACCGGTACTGCAGGTACACGTCGTCGACGAGCTTCTCCTGCCGCCAGATCTTGCGCCGCGGCTTGGGAAGGTGCTTCATCATCTCGGCGGGGTCCATGTCCATCCCCGGGCCGCCGCCGAGCGGGTGTTCGCCAAATGCCATGTTCGTGCCCTCGTGCGCTCTTTCGGTCTGCTTCGCTAGTCGGTACCGACGACTTCCAGTGTCTCCGCGATCGCGTGCGGCTCTTCCGAGCTCCACACATTGCGACCCCGTTCCCCGGCGATCAGTCGACCGACACCGGGAAACGGATTGTGTACCGCGACCAGCAACGAACGGTTCTTGATCGCGTCCGCGATCAGCCGTTTCTTGGTTTCCAGGTTGAGCAGCGGCAACACGTCAAAGGCCGACAGCCACGCGACCCGCTCCAATTGCACCTGGTGTTGGATCATGTCGCCCAGGTAGATCGCCGACTCGCCGCTGTTGGCGATCACGACCGACGCGTGTTCCGCCGTGTGTCCCGGCGTCTCAATCACGGTGATATCTGAGGTCACCTGCGTCTCGCCGTCAATGAACTCGATCTGCCCGGCCGCCTCGACCGGCAGCAGATTCTCCGGCAGGTAAGTCGCCCGGGTGCGCTCATTGGGGTGCATCGCATCTTCCCACTCGCCCCGCTGGATGTAGAAGCGGGCGTTGGGAAACGTGACGGCCAGGTCGCCGTCGCCGTTCGCAATCGTGTTCCAACCGGTGTGATCGTTGTGCAGGTGCGTGTTGATCACGATGTCGACATCGGCCGGCTGCACACCGTTCCGAGCCAGATCCTCGATCAGCTTGCCATGGTCCGGTTCCCAGCCGCGGCGCCGGGTCTGCTCAAAGTCCTTGTTGCCCTGACCGGTCTCGATCAGCACGGTCTTGCCGTCCGATTCGAGCAGCAGGCAGTTGAGCGCCAGCGGAATCTGATTGAGTTCGTTCGTCTCGCCGGTCACCCGCTGCCACATGATCTTGGGCACGAGACCAAAGACCGCCCCGGCGTCGAGCCAGATCACACCGTCGGAGAGCACCCGAACCTCACGCGATCCGACCCGATAGATTGGCGTAGCACTCATGGCGTGACGTTATCACCAACGGCAGGTTGATTCAGTTTGTGCCTGCCAGACCACCGGAGCGGCCAATGTCGGATGCAGAGACGCTCGATGTCGAACCGTACCGCCGAGGATTTCGCGGTCTCTTCCCGGAGCATCTCGGCGTTCGCCTGCTGTCCGTGCATCCTGAACTGATCGTCGCCGAGATCGATGTCGAGCGGCATCTCTGCACCGCCCCGGGACTGATGCACGGCGGCGCCATCATGGCCTTCGCCGACACGCTCGGCGCCGTCGGGACCAGCGCCAACCTCCCGCCTGGCGCCGGCACCACCACGATTGAGTCCAAGACAAACTTCTTCCGCGGCGGCGTCGAGGGAACAACGCTGCGAGGCGAATGCCGACCCATGCATCGAGGTCGACGCACGCAAGTCTGGCAGACGACCATTCTCAACCCCGAAGGCAAGCTGGTCGCCCAGGTGACTCAGACCCAGATGGTGCTGTAGGACGCCGCCTGCCTCGCGTGTATCGTGACGGGTAATGCTTCTGCCTTGACCTCATTTCCACGAGGAGCGCGCGATGTCCGGCACTGAAATGGCCTACCTCGAGGGCGAAGTCATGCCCCTGTCCGAGGCCAAGATCAGCATCATGACCCATGCCTTGCACTACGGCACTGCCGTATTCGAGGGCATCCGCGCCAACTGGAACGCCGATCACGAAGAGCTCTATCTGTTCCGCATGCGCGAGCACTACGAGCGCCTGCGCCAGTCGGCACACGCGCTGATGATGGACCTGCCTCTGTCGGACGACGAACTCTGCGACATCACGATCGACCTCGTCCGCCGCAGCGGCTTCAAGCAGGACGTCTACGTGCGGCCCATGGTCTACAAGTCGGCCGAGGCGCTCGGCGTGCGACTCCACGGAGTGGCCGACGACTTCCTCTGCTTCCTCATCCCGTGGGGCGCGTACCTTGACACGACGGGCGGCGTGCATGTCGTGACCTCCTCCTGGCGCCGGACCGAGGACCAGTCGATTCCCGTCCGCGCCAAGGTCACCGGCGCGTACATCAACTCGGCGTTGGCCAAGACTGAGGCCGAGACCGCCGGCTTCGACGAAGCGATCATGCTCAACGAGGACGGTCATGTCTCCGAGGGCTCGGGCGAGAACATCTTCATCGTCAACGACGGTGTGATCTACACGCCGCCCAGCAACGACAACATCCTCGTCGGAATCACCCGTAACACGGTGATGGAGCTGGCCGAGCAGGAACTCGGTATCGCCACCGTCGAACGAACGCTCGACCGCTCCGAGTTATGGCTCGCCGACGAAGTGTTCATGACCGGTACCGCCGCCCACGTGACGCCGATCGCATCGGTCGATCGACGCATGATCAACGGCGGCGAGACCGGACCGATTACCGCCCAGTTGGAACGTCTCTACTTCGACGCGATCATTGGCAACCGCGACGCCTACTCGCATTGGCTGACGCCCATCTACACGAACGGCTAGTCCCGGGAGCGCCGCCCAAGGAATCGACATGCCCGAGGCGGTCACGCTGATCCTCGCCTACCTGTTGGGCTCGATACCGGTCTCGTGGCTCGTCTTCCGCTGGCGCACCGGCCAGGACCTCCGCAAGGTCGGCGACGGCAATGTCGGCGCCGCGAACGCGGCGCGTGAAGGGGCCGGCCACTTCTTCGGCGCGGTGATCATCGTGACCGACATCGGTAAGGGATTGCTGGCCGTCTCCATCGCACGTTGGTGGGGACTGGAGCTGGGCTGGTGGATGGCGGCCGGCGGGATCGTCATGGTCGGCCATATGTGGCCGCTGTTCCTGCGCTTCAACGGCGGTCGCGCCGCCGCGACGGGTCTCGGCGCCGCCGGAGCGTTCATCCCCTGGCAGTTCGGCATCACCTTCGTCGTCGGTGGGCTGACCTACCTGGTCACCAGGATCGCCGAACTCGGCATCCTCCTCGTCGCCGCGCCGCTGCCGTTCCTGGCGATCGCGTTCGGCGAACCGATTGAGTCGATCATCTTCTGCTTTGCGGCGCCAATCGCCGCCGGAGCCAAGACAGCGTGGGACAAATGGCGAGAAGCTGGGACGTCATAGTCGTCGGCGCCGGCCCCGGCGGATCGACCGCGGCATTCGACCTTGCCCAGGCGGGCGCAGATGTCTTGCTGCTCGACCGAGCCGGGTTTCCGCGCGACAAGCCCTGTGGCGGCGGCGTGCTGGTCTCCGTGCTCAAGCTGCTGCCCTACTCGTTGGAGCCGGTGACGGAGCAGACCATCACAACGTTCCGAGTCCGCTACAAGCGTTCTTGGGAGTTTGAGCACCGCTACCACGAGCCGCTCGCGATCATGACCCAGCGTTCGCGACTCGATCAATACATGGTTGAGCAGGCGATCGGAGTCGGCGCAGAGTTCCGCGACGGTTCGGCCGTGCGCGATCTGGACGAAAACACGATCACCCTGAGCAATGGCGACGTCCATGAAGCTCCGGTGATTGTCGCTGCCGACGGCGCCAACGGCATCGTCAGACGCGCGCTCGGCTTGCCGAAGTTGCGCGGCGCCGTTGCGCTGGAAGGCAACGCATCGCGTCTCGATCAGCGCGCTGGTGAACGCTGGAGCGATGCCGTCGGACTCGAACTCGGCTCGATGCCGGGTGGATATGGTTGGGTGTTTCCCAAGGATGATCACTGCAACGTCGGTCTGGGCGGCTTTCCGGCTGCGGCGCCGAGGTTGCGTCAGGAACTGTCGTTGTACGCCAACGTCGAGTCCTTTGACGCCGCCGGCCTGACGGCGCTTCGCGGGCATCATTTGCCGCTGCGCGATCCGAATAGTGCGCTGGTCTGCGGCCGGGTCGCCTTCGTCGGAGACGCAGCCGGACTTGTTGACCCGCTTTCCGGCGAAGGGATCGGCAACGCGATTCGCAGCGCCCAACTTGCAGCGGGAGCTGCACTCGAATATCTCGCCGGAACAAGCCGGGACTTGACTGCCTATCAACGTTCAATCGAAACGGAGATCGAGCCCGATCTCAGGGTCGCCCGACAACTCCAGGCGCTGTTCCACCAATGTCCGTGGCCGTACGTCCAGCTTCTGCGCCGCTCGGATCGCTTCTGGACCGCCTTCTGCAGGATCGTCCGCGGGGAATCGAGTTACACGTCGTTCCAGGCTCGGCTAGGACCGGCCAAAATCCTGGTCGATGCCGCAGCAGGTTTCGCGGAGCGTCGCGGTCGAACAGCCGCCGCCTGGCAGACCACTTCCTGAGTCAGCCTTCTATCTCGCGCGCCGTCTCCAGGGCTTCGTCCCAGCTCACCTGCTCGCGGATCAGACCCTGATAGCGACGCAACATTCTCGGCCAACCGACCGCTACCACACCGGTCAGGTAGCCGCGCAGACCGTAGATTGCGGCGAATCGATTCGACTCCAACGTCCCGTGGACCAGTCGAAACTCGTCGCGCGGCGACGTGATGCCTGAGGCCATGATGCTCAGTCCGTGCTGGTCCGACCAGAAGTACGGCGCCGGAGCGAACGCCTCCAACGGCTCGCCGCGACGTTCGAGGAGTAGGTTTCGCGCCGCCGCCATGCCCTGTTCGACGGCGTTCGTCCAGTGCTCGATTCGCATCGTGCGCTGCGGTTCGCCGTAGCGAAAGTGCATGAACAACTCGTTCGGCCAGCGCGCGACGTCTCCGGCGGCGTAGATCATCGGCGCCGCGCGGCAGTACTGGTCGCAGATCACGCCGTCCCCGACGGTCAGGCCTGAACCCTCCAGCCATTCGACGTTCGGTCTCACGCCGATCCCGACAACGACCGTGTCCGCCTCAACAATCGACCCGTCATCAAGCTTGACCGCCTCGACTCGGTCGCTGCCGATCATGTCCGACACCCTGGCGTCGAATCGCATCTGCACGCCGGCCTGCGCGTGCAGCTCAAGCGCCCACCCCGCGAGCTCTTCGCCCAGCGGCCCGATCATCGGCGCGGCAAGCGCTTCGACCATCGTCACCTCGAGACCCCGCGTTCGAGCCGAGGAGGCGACTTCCGCGCCGATGAACCCTGCACCGATCACGACAACGCGGCTGCCGCGCTCAAGCGCGCTGCGTATCTGCAACGCGTCGGCCTGGCTGCGCAAGGTATGCACTCCCTCCAAGTCATGTCCAAAAGGAAGCGCCAGTGGACGTGCACCGGTTGCGATGATTAGGCCGTCGAACTCGATCTCGAGACCGTCGTCCATCCGAAGTACGCGACCGGCGACGTCGAGTGCAGCGGCCGTGCGTCCGCGAAGCAACTCGAGATCCAGCTTCCCGAGCTCGTCCTCCGAGCGCAGCGCCAACCGGTCGACGTCCCATTCGCCGGTCAGCAGCTGTTTCGAAAGCGGCGGCCGGTCATAGGGAGCCTCGGCCTCGTCCCCGACCAGCGTGATCGGACCCTCAAACCCCTCCTGGCGCAATGCCTCGCCAGCCGTTACGCCAGCCAGCGAAGCGCCGACGATCACCACTCGTTCCATGGCCAGAGGCTATCGCGGGCCGTATCTGGTTTCGCTTGTGAAATGCTTCGCTATGATGCTTTCGAACACCATGGCAACACCCCAACCACATGACTGGAGAACGTAATGGGCAAGCTGGACGGCAAAATCGCCATCGTCACTGGAGCCAGCCGCGGTATTGGCGCGGCCATCGCTGAGTGCTTTGCGGCCGAGGGGGCCAAGGTCATCGCGACCGCTCGCACGGTGCAGGAGGGCACGCACCCGTTGCCCGGTTCGCTGGAGATGACGATCAAGAACATTCGCGACGCGGGTGGTGAGGCCACGGCGGTGGCCGGCAACGTCTCCGAATACGAAGAGTGCGCCGGCATCGTGCAGCAGACGATCGACACGTACGGACAGCCCGACGTGCTGGTCAACAACGCCGCGCTGACCTACTTCATCCCGGTCAAGGACTTCCCCGTCCGACGTTGGCTGCGCTCGACGGCCGTGAACTTCCACGGACCGTTCTACATGAGCCAGCTCTGCCTCAACGAGGGCGGCATGATCGAGCGCGGCGCCGGAGCGATCGTCAACGTCTCCTCGGCCGCGGCGATCGGCCCGGGCCGAGGGCCGTACGAGGGCGACGGTGGCGGCGGAACGCTCTACGGCGCCGAGAAGGCGGCATTGGAGCGCTTCACCCAGGGCCTGGCCTCCGAGGTTCACCAGTACGGCATCTCGGTAACCTGCTACAGCCCTTCCCAGATCGTCCCGACCCCTGGCGTCGTCTTCCACAAGCTGATGGAAGGCCGCGACCCGAACGACGCCGAAAGCGTGGAGATCATGGCGCAGGCGGCGCTGCTGCTCGCCACCGAGCCGCTGGACAAGGTCTCCGGCCGCGTCACCTATTCCCAGGAAATCCTCAAGGAGTTCGGCTGGGACATGGGCGGCAAGGAGCCGGCCGGCACCGGCGTCACATCGCCAGGTTCGGGCTACTCTCAGATCTAATCGCCGCCGAGCCGCTCCCATATCACCTGGCGGTCTAGTTGGGCACAGCCGTGGCCTCCGCCGATGTTGAACGAGTAGAGTGCTGGTTCCGCGACGGAAATCTGCTCCACCCCTGCGAAGGCGACGCCCCGCCCTCGACGGTGGATCTCGCTCGCGCAATCGCTTCGATTGGCGGCGTCCCGCTCGCGGATCACGATGTCAGAGCTGCCGAATTGGCAGAGCGAATCGGTCGCGATCGACCCTTGCTCTTCGTCCTCGTTGACGGCCTCGGCTGCGTCTTCGACAAGCGGTCGACGCCGGGCGGTTTCCTCGCACGTGCCGAGGGCATTCAGCTTCGCTCCGTCTTCCCGTCGACCACCGCCGCAGCGCTGACCACCCTTGCCACCGGTGCCTGGCCGTCGGAGCATGGAGTACCGGCCTGGTACACCCACCTGCACCGCAACGACCTCACCGCCACCATCCTCCCCTTCATCGAGCGTGACTCCGAGCGCAAGCTCCAGGAGTTTGGCATTCGACCGAGCGAGGCCTTCGCCTTTCCATCTCGGATGGCGTCAATCCAGGGTCGCCTGCGGACTTATCATCCGCGAGCAATCTCCAACAGCGAGTTCACGACCTACCTGCGGGGCTCCGCTCCAACCGACCCATACGACAACTTGCGCGAGGCGGCTGCAAGCGTCGTCGCCCGGATCGTGGAGCAGGACGAGCCCGGGATTCACTACCTGTATCTGCCCATGGTCGACTCCGCCTCACACCGAGAGGGACCTCACGCGTCGGGCACGATACGAGCCCTGGAAGCAGTCGACCGCGCTCTCGGAGCGATCTCCGAGCAATTGGACGGTCGCGCCCGCATCGCGATCAGCGCCGACCACGGCGAGCTGCATGTCTCGGCAGCCGAAAAGTCGCTGTTCTTGCCCGACGACGAGATCATTGACGAATTGCATACGCCGCCCCATGGCGAACCACGCGTGCCGATGTTCTGCGTCCGCTCCGGGCGCGAGGACGCGTTCGCTGGCCAGTTCCGCGAGCGCTGGGGCCGCAACTGGGCGCTGCTCTCCCTCAAAGAAGCGGAGGACTTGCAGCTCTTCGGGCCAACACCGCTCAGCAACCTGGCAGCCGAACGGATCGGCAGCCACATCGCCGTCTCGGCGAATCGCAACATCCTGGTCTACGGCGAGGCCGGCAATCGCGTCTCCGCCTTGAACGGTTACCACGCCGGCATGCGCTCGGAGGAGATGGAGATCCCCCTGCTGCTGGCGTGAGTGCTCGCCGTCAATCCCGCGGCGAGCGCGGGATCGCCGACAGGGTCAACGCGACGAGTTGACCGGCCTTTAGTCGTCGAACTCCATGATTGCGCGACCGAAGATCTCGCCCTGCTCGAGCGCTGCGGTCGCCTCATTGATCTGACCGATCTTGAAGCGCTCGGTGACCATCGCGTCGAGGTCGAGCGCGCCGTCCTCGGCCCAGGCGAGGAACATCGGGAAGTCGCGGTCCGGGCGGCAGCTGCCGCCGATTGAGCCGATGTACTTCTTCTCGTTCACCAGCATGCCCATCATGTCCTGCTGCGTGAACTCAGCGCCCGATTCGTGCGGAACCCCCACCAGCACAGCCGTACCGCCGCTCTCCGCGCCGAGGATGCCGGGACGGACGGCACGCAGGATCTGCTCCATCGTGACCTTGCGGCCGATGCAGTCGAAGGCAAAGTCGACGCCGGAAATCGGCTCGCCGAAGCTGGTCGTCACGTCATCCGGTCCGTCGGTGAGCGCCTTGATCTGTTCAATCGCGTCGCCCTGTCCAGCGTTGACGCCGTGGGTCGCGCCGAAGCGCTTGGCGAACTCCAGCTTCTCTTCGTCAAGGTCCACGGCAATGATCGGATCGGCTTTGACCACCGACGCCGCCACGACCGCGGAGAGCCCCACCCCTCCGACGCCGAAGATGGCCACGCTGTCGCCTTCGCGCACGGCCGCAGTGTTGTAGACCGCGCCGGAACCGGTCAGGACGGCGCAGCCGATGATTGACGTCACGTCGCGTCGTGTGTCCTGGGGAACCTTGACGATGTACTTCTCATCCGCGATCGTCGTGTCGCACCATGTGAACACGTTGCGCGTCGTCGCGGTTCGGCCGTTGGGACGTTCGACCACGATCGTATCGACGTCGCGAATCGCCGTCTCCGCATTGCGCGGCACCCACGTGACGAACACGATGTCGCCGACCTGCACATTCGTGACTTGCGAGCCAACCTTGATCACCTCACCGGTTGCCTCATGCCCCAGAATCTGGTCCCCATCGCGGGGATTATGCATCTGGTGCAGCTGGGAGTGACAGATACCGGAAGCGAATTGCCGGACGACCACCTGGTAGTCGGTCGGGTCGGGCAAGTCGACACGTTCGACGGCCAGAGGCTCGTCGGCTTCGGGCAGAAACACGACGCGGGCGGGAGTCGGCATTCTAGGTTCCTAACGATTGCTCAGTCAGTGTCTAGGGGATTCTAGTCTGCCTTACGGGGAAGACGCATGGAGATCACCACTCGCAGAGGCCCGCGGAGCATGGCGCAGGCCGAGTTCGACCAATTGCGGAGCCGCTATGCCTCGACCCTGGTCGATCTCGGTACCGGCGACGGTGCCTGGCCGCGCCGCTTCGCCCGCGATTACGGCAACGTCCTAGCCATCGGCGTCGATCCCGACCGCAGCGCCTTGCAAGACGCAGCGAAACTCGCCGAGCGTAAGCCGGCCAGAGGCGGCGCACCCAACGCGCTCTACGTTGCGGCCAGCGCGGAATCACTGCCCGCTGAACTTCAAGGCGCAGCCGACTGGATCACGATCTACTTCCCCTGGGCCGCCCTCCTGCGCATGATTCTCGCGGGAGAACAACAGATCGCAGACATCCTCAACACTCTCGCCGCGCCAAGAGCCCGGCTGAGCATCGTCCTCAATGCCGAAGCCGCACCCGATGGCTTCAAGAAGCCCGAACCGAGCGCGGTCAGAAAGTCCCTACATGTCCCGCTGGAATCCATGGGCTTTCGAATCGCGAAATCCGAATGGTTAGACGCCGCCGCGGCGCCACCGACGACCTGGGGCGGCCGCCTCGTCAAAGGCAGCGGCCGAGCGATGGTCGGGCTGGATGCAAGCCGCTAACGCTTCCGAGCCGCGTGCAACGCCACGGCCCCCATCGACAGCCTTCGATACGTCACTTCTTCCAGCCCGATCGATTCCAGCATCTCCGACAACTCGTCGGCCGTCGGATAGCCCGACAGCGAGTTCGGCAGGTATCGGTACGCCGATCGATCGCCCGACAGCAGCCCTGCGACCCGCGTCACGCCCTGCTCGAATCCAAGCCTCAGCATCTTGCCCCAGGGCGTATCTGGTGGATGGGTGATATCGAGGCCGATCAGCCGACCCCCTGGCTTGAGCACCCGCGCCATCTCCGTGAATGACCCGGCCAGATCGGGCAGATTCCGCATGACGAAGGCAGAGCCCACGACATCGAACGACTCTTCCGGAAACGGCAAGTGCAGCGCGTCGCCCTGCAGCCAGTCGACACCGTCTTGTCCGAACTTCTCCTCGGCCCGGACGAGCATGGCCGCCGAGAGGTCGAGTCCGATCACCCGCACGGCGCCCTGCCGACGGAACTCCGCGCTCAGATCGCCGGTACCCGCCCCAAGATCGAGGACCACGGCGTCCTGCGGCTGCGAACTCTCAACAGCGCGAGTCCGCCAGCGTCCGTCCCGGCCGGCGGTCATCAGCCGGTTCATTCGGTCGTAGTGCGGAACCAGTCGGCTGAACATTTCCCCAATCGTTCGCGTCCGCTCTCGCGCCGTGAGCAGGTCAGCCATGCTGATACAGTACAGAAACCGACCCACGCGTCGGATTTGTGTTGCCTCGGAACGGCCAATGACCACGACCAGACCACGACAGGCCAGAGCGATCGAGCGCCGTGAGCACCTGCTCGACGCGGCCGCCACGGTCTTCGCCCGGCGCGGCTACGCCAACGCTCAGATGGACGAAATCGCCGCCGCCGCGGACACGTCCAAGGGTGGGCTCTATTTCCACTTCCCGACCAAGGAGGCACTGATTGCCGCGGTCATCGGCCGCGCCGGTGACATCCTGCGTCGACGCGTAACCCGAGCAATGACAGCGGCCGGGGCGGATCCCGTTGCTCGCGCGGACGCCGCTCTGTCCACGCTTGTCGACACGCTGTCCGCCCATCGGTCACTGGCGCGAGTGCTGGCCGCCGAGACGCTGGGCGTCTCGGCGGCTGCGCGAGAGCGCGTCGCCGCGATCGAGGACGAGTACGTGGCGATCATCGCGGAGGAGTTGCGCAACGCGCTCGCACTCGGACGTCTCACACGACTCGAGGCTCCCCTCGATCCTGATGTGACCGCGCGTGCCTGGGTTGGCATGGTTCGCGCCATGCTCTCGGCCTGGGCCTCCGGCCGCATCGCAGCCCCGCTCGACCGCATCTATCCCGAGCTTCGACGCCTGCTGCTGCGCAGCGCCGGCGTTCCCCTTGAACCACAGTCACACAATCGCTCATCGAAGGAGTAACGCATTATGTCCCGACCCACCGTCACTGTCGAACGCACCGGCCTCCCCGATTGGGAGCGTTCCGGCGACTACGGCGACATCTACTACGACGTCGCCGAAGGGATCGCCAAGATCACCATTGCCCGCCCCGAGGTGCGCAACGCCTTCAGACCGAAAACGCTGTTCGAACTGCTGGACGCCTTCCAGCGCGCTCATGAGGACATGTCGGTCGGCGTGATCATCCTGACCGGCGAGGGCAAGGAAGCGTTCTGCTCGGGCGGCGACCAGCGCATCCGCGGCGACGGCGGTTATGTCGGCGACGACGGCGTGCCGCGACTCAACGTGCTCGACCTACACCGCTACATGCGCTCGATCCCCAAACCGGTCATCGCGATGGTCGCCGGCTACGCCATCGGCGGAGGCAACGTGCTCGCCACCGTCTGCGACCTGACCTACGCCGCCGACAACGCCTGGTTCGGCCAGACCGGTCCCAAGGTCGGATCGTTCGACGCCGGATACGGGACGATGCTGCTCGCCCGACTCGTCGGACACAAGAAAGCCGCCGAGATCTGGATGCAGTGCCGGCAGTACAGCGGCGCCGAAGCTGCCGCCATGGGCCTCGCCTGCGAAGTCTTCCCGGTCGACGACCTCGAGCTAGAGGTGGTCAATCGCTGTCGCGAGATCCTCTGCATGTCTCCGACTGCGCTGCGCTTCATCAAGCGAGCCCTCGTCGCCGACACTGACGGCCTCTCCGGCATGCAAATGTTCGCCGGCGACTCGACGCTGCTCTACTACCTCTCCGAGGAAGCCAAGGAAGGCAAGAACGCCTTCCTCGAAAAGCGCAAGCCCGACTTCTCCAAGTACCCCCGCTTCCCCTGATGGCGGCCTCAGCGCCTCCAGCGCCTCCAGCGCCTCCAGTGCCTGGCAAACGTCGAGCATGGTTGCTCGCCGTCCGGCCGCCGACCCTGCCGGCCGCCGTCTCTCCGGTCCTCGCCGGGACCGGGATTGCGGCCGTCGATGGCGATTTCGAGGTCGGTCGATTCTTGCTCGCCATGATCGGCGCGATCTTCATTCAGATCGTCGTCAACTTCGCCAACGACCTCTCCGACTTCCGCCGCGGCGCAGACACCCCCGATCGCCTCGGACCGCCGCGCGCCGTCGCCCAGGGCTGGTTGTCGCAGCGCGAAATGACGATCGGTATCGCCCTGGCGACGGTTGCCGCCCTGATCGTAGGCATCGTCCTGACCCTGATCGTCGGCTGGCCGATCCTGATCATCGGCGGCGCGTCGCTGATCGCAGCCGTGACCTACACCGGCGGCCCTCTGCCATACGGATATCGGGGCCTCGGCGACCTAATCTGCTTCCTCTTCTTCGGCTTCGTCGCCGTGATCGGCGCAGGCTACGTGCAGATCGAAGAACTGACCTGGGAACTCGCGGCTGCATCCGTTCCGGTCGGATGCCTGGTCACGGCGATCCTCGTCGTCAACAACCTGCGTGACATTCACACCGACCAGGCCAGCAACAAGCTCACGCTTGCCGTGCTGATCGGCGAGCGCAATACCCGCATCGAATATGCGGTCCTGACCATTGGGGCGTTCGTCGGCGTCGCTGTATTCGCGTCTGTCGGGCTGCTGCCGTACTACTGTTACCTCGCCTGGATCGCCCTGCCGCCCGGGATGTGGCTCGTTCGCGAGATCATCAACGGCCGCTCAGGTGCAGCGTTGAACCCGATGCTGAAGCGCACAGCGCAATTGCATCTGCTGGTTGGAGCGCTAATCGGCCTTGGCGGGGTTCTGGCTACGTTGTAACTGGAGGCGAGATCGATGCCGATCTTCAAGCTCGAGGCCGCACAGACGCTGCCCACCGAGATCGACGCCGCCTGGCAGTTCTTCTCCGACCCACACAACCTGGCCGTAATCACGCCGCCGGAGATGCGCTTTCAGATCACCGGCGAGCCGCCCCCGGCGATTCACGCTGGCCTGATCATCACCTATCGGCTGACGCCCTTGCCCATTCTGCCGCTGCGCGTTGCCTGGGCGACCGAGATTGCTCAGGTCAACGCGCCGTACTATTTCGCCGACGATCAGATCGCAGGTCCATACGCGCTCTGGCATCACGAGCACCACTTCCAGGAAGTCGAGAACGGCGTACTGGCGACGGACCACGTCCACTGGTCGCTGCCGCTCGACCCAATCTCTGCGCCGATCGCCAACCTCGCTGTCGTGCCCCAGTTACGACACATCTTCGGCTTCCGTGCCAGGAAACTCCAGGAACTGTTCGGCGCGGCGAACGCCCGAGCTCCCACCGTGCGCATTCGGCCGCTGTAAATCTGTTTGTTACCTGATGAACGCTGTTCGAAATCCCTAGAATTTCCTCACACGTGGAATGTGAGGATCGAAATGACTGAGCGTCAGAACTACTGGCGGCGGATCCGCCGCAGGCGAATGAGTCGGCGCTCGCTCTTGCGAGCTTCGTCACGTGCCGGCGTCGGCGCCGCAGGCATCGCGTTAGTTGGCTGCGGCGACGATGACGACGACGGACAGCAGGCTGTCACCGCGGCGCAGCAGCAACAGCAGGATCAACAGCAAGCCGCCCAGCAGCAGGCCATGCAGCAACAACAGCAGCAGGCCATGCAACAGCAGCAGCAACAACAGGCCGACCAGCAGGCCTCACAGGCCGACCGACAAGAGGGAACGCAAGAGGAGCAGGCGGAGCAGGCACAACAACAGCAGACGGCGGTCGACACCTCGGCTCTGACTCGCGGCGGCACGCTGCGCTTCTCCGCACCCGCAGCGACGCACGACTATTTCGACCCGCACCGCGGCGTCTTCGGTCCCACTCAGTTCTGGATGGGGTTCTACATGAACTACCTCATCCGTTGGCGGAATAAAGAGAAAGGGATCATGGAGAGCGACATCGCCTCGCTGCCGGAGATTCCCGACAACACGACCTACATCTTCTCGGTCGACCAGGGCGCCCGCTTTTGGGATCGCTACCCGACCGAGGGCGGCCGGCTCGTCACCGCTGAAGACATCGCGTTCAACGCGCAGCGGCAGATCGACTCGGTTGACGCCGACGGCGTCGAAGACACGTCCTTCCTCACCGCCAGCAAGTATCAGCAGACCGACACGCTCGAGGTCGTCGACGACGCGACAATCACGTTCACCACCGCCGAACCGGACTCTACGTACCTCGGGGCGCACCTGAGTCCGTTCTCCTGGATCACCTCGCCTGAGGCGATCAATGAATTCGGCAATCGCTGGCGCGACGAGCAGACCAACGTGGAGCTGTCGTCCGGTACCGGCGCGTACATCCCGTTGGACTACGACCCCGACCTCGGCATCAATCTCGACGTCAATCCTGACTACTGGAAGAACGGTGCGGATGGCGGTCCTCTGCCCTACCTCGACCGGGTCGAGTTCACGAACCTGCTCGATGCGACCGCAGTCGATGCGGCGTATCGCGGCAAAGGTATCGACATCGGGGGATTCCCGCTGTCCAGCCTGCAGGTCGAAGGGATTCTGCAGGACTTCCCGGAGCACAATTCATTCGACGTGCCGTTCGGCTTCACGATCCAGATCCGCTACAACTTCAACCCCGACTGGCCCGGCGAGGACGGCTTGGGCAACCCCTGGGCGGATCGGCGGCTCGCGTACGCCTTCCACGTCGCGACGGACCGCTACCTGCTCATCGACGCCGTCTATCTCGGCTCGGCCAAGATCAGCGCGATCGCGCAGGCGCCTTGGTTCAATCAGTTCTGGACTGTGCCGCCGGACGAACTCGCGACCTGGCCCGGTTACCGGCCGAACCGCGACGATGACATCCAGATGGCCAACGAACTCATGGATGCGGCGGGAGTCGACCGGGACAGCCGCACCTTCTACTGGATCACGCCGGACGTTTGGGAACAAACCTATCCGGGTATCACCGAGACGGTCCGCTCAATGTACGAGCAGGCCCTTGGTGTCACGCTCTCGATGGATATTCAGCCCTACACGGTCATTCTGCAACGGCTGCTCGAAGGTACCCACCCCGGCCAGACCCCGGCCTGGACCAATCCGCCGCAGGACCTCGACCCGACCGGTGAATGGAACATCACCCATGTGGTTGGCGGCAGCTCCAACTTCTCCCAGTATGACTACCCGCCCGCCGAGGAAATGATCAAAGGCATGAAGGGCGAGCTAGATGTCAACAAGCGCAAGGAGACGGCCGACGAACTGTTGAAGATCTTCCTTGGGGTCCACCCCGACCACGGCGTCGATGGCATGACCGGCCAGCCGTCGGTGATGAACGCCATCTCGCCGCAGGTGGAGTGGCCGTACGTGCACAACTCCGAGGACGTCTACCAGTTCGCGCATGCCTCGCACCGCTACGACGACACCTGGCTCGACACGACGCATCCCGACTACTCCGCGTAAGGAAGTCAGACTGCCTCGATCAGATTGACACTGACTGAGGGCATTCAATACCTTGCCCCAGAGACCGCCCGCCAAACGGGCGATGCCGTGATGTCGAAACCGAACGGAGTTGGCCGTGAAATTTGAGTTCTTCCACCTGATGCCTTATCGGGATCTGCCGCCCGACTTCGCCGAGACCAACAATTCGGTCTGGGTCGACGTTGATTCGAAGCTCTTCGACCCGGCCAAGGCGCACGAGATGTACAACGACGGCCTGGACGAGCTCGAGGCCGCCGCGGCTGCCGGTTATGACGGCATCTGCATCAACGAGCACCACCAGAACGCCTACGGCCTGATGCCGTCGCCCAATCTGATGGCCGCCAACCTCTGCCGGCGAACCAAGGACGTGGCGATCGTCGTGCTGGGCAACTCGATCGCGCTCTACAACCCGCCGACCCGCGTGGCCGAAGAGTTCGCGATGCTCGACTGCATCTCGGGCGGCCGCCTCGTCGCCGGCTTCCCCGTCGGCACGCCGATGGACGACTGCTTCTGCTACGGCGCCAACCCGTCGCACTTGCGCGACAAGTACTACGAAGCCGCCGACGTGATCACGCAGGCCTGGACCCGGCCTGAGATGTTCTCCTACAACGGCCGCTACAACCAGTTGCGCTACATCAACATCTGGCCGCGCCCAATCCAGCAGCCTCACCCGCCCGTCTGGATCCCCGGTGGCGGATCCGTCGAGACCTGGGAATGGTGCGCCGAGAACAACTACGTCTACTGCTACCTCTCCTACGGCGGCTACAAGGCCGGGCAGAAGAACGTCGACGGGTTCTGGCGCACGATGCAGCAGCGCGAGAAGCCGCTCAACCCGTACCACGCCGGATTCCTCCAGCTCGTCGCCGTCGGCGAGACCGAGCAGGAAGTCGCCGACAAGTTCGGGCCGCACGCGGAGTACTTCTACAACAAGATGCTCCACATCGACCCGCGCTACGCCGACCCGCCCGGCTATCGCACCGTCCGCACGATCGAGCAGGGCTTCACCCGCAGCCAGGGCCTCAAGCCCGTCTTCGGAGACTCGAAGAAGTTCGAGGGCGAGAAAACCGCCGAGAAGATGATCGAGTCAAAGGCCAACTCGGAAATCACCTGGAACGACCTGATCCGCGAAGGCAACATCGTCGCCGGTACGCCCAGCCAGGTCACCGAGCAGCTCGAGGAAGTCATCCGCACGCTGCACGTCGGACACCTGATGATCCTCAACCAGTTCGGCTCGATTCCGAAGGAACTGGCGATCCCGAACATCGAGATGACCGCCCAGCAGGTGCTGCCCAACCTCAAGCACATCTGGGACGACGAGGGCTGGGAAGACCACTGGTGGCCTCAGGGCATGGAGAGCGGTCAAGCGGACCCCGCGCCGCTGGCCTTCTAGCCGGGCTCAACCAGAGCAAGGTTCCCGTACCGAAGGGCGGCGCCGATGCGCCGCCCTTCGTCATATCATCGAAAGACGATGACTCGACAGCTCCTCGCCAGACTGCCCGCCCTGTCGGCGTTGCTGGCCCTGCCACTGGTGCTCGGCCTGGCAACGCTCAACGCGCACGAAAACGAGGGCGGAGAGACCGTCCGTGTCATCGCTCGCCTGCACGAGAACGGGCGAATCGAGTTTGGCCTGCGCACGTCGGAAGGCAACCAGTTCCCAAGTCGCCGATTCTTCCCCACGGTGGTGACCCACGCAAACTGGCTGCGCAGTTCGCCCATCGAACTCTCAGACGGCACGCAGGTCAGAATCATTGCCCGCCGCACTGAAGACACCAGAGTCGAGTTCGGCCTGCGAATCGACGAGCCGCGCAGGGACTTCCTGCCGACCCGACGCTTCTTCCCGCGCTCGCCCACAGTGGGTCGCTGGCTTTCCAGCACACCGGTCCTCCTGCCCGCGCCGGCGCCGGATGACGATCACCGCGACCAACTGCCGGAAACTCCGGCTCCTGAGCCGGATGAACCGGAGAGGCCGCAAGACGAGAGCGATGACACCGGCAGCGGAGAGCCGGATCAGGCTTCGGACGTCGAGAGAATCAGCGGCGGTCACCGCGATGGCCTAATCGTCGAAGGCAACACCATCGGCGACCCCGACGCACCCGTCCTGATCGTCGAATACGGCGATCCGTTTTGACCGAACTGCCGCCGGATCGCGACTCAGGTTGAGCCGCGACTGATCGACGAGTACGTCCGCACCGGCATCGCCCGGTTCAAATTCGTCAACATCGCCTACCTCGGCGCGGCGTCCGAACGGGTCGGCTACGCGATGGTTTGCGCCATCGAGCAAAGCGGCGCTGCCTTCTGGCAAATCCACGATCGCTTCCTGATCGACGGCAGCCGCGCCGCGTCTCGCGCCCAGCTCATCAGGTACGCAGGCGAAATCGGCCTCGACGCTGACCGCTTCGAGCGGTGCTACGACGATCCTGCGACACGGCAGAAGCACAACCAGAACCTACGTGATGCTCGGACGATCGGGATCACGTACGGTCCGCGAATCAGGGTCAACGGAGCCGGTGCGGGCACTTCGTTCGCGGCAATCGCGCAGGCCGTCGAAGCGGCGACTCCATAGCTCGGCGCTACGCTGACCTCCATGAAACCAAAGATCAGCATCATCACGCTCGGCGTCTCCGATCTCGATGCGTCGGTCCGGTTCTACCGTGACGGGCTGGGCTTGCCCGCGCCCAACTACAACGAGGGCGACAACATCTGCTTCCTCGAGTTGGATGGCACGTGGCTCTCGCTATACCGCCGTGACAAATTCCCCGAGGAGGCGGATGTCGAGTTCGCCAGTCCGACTGCCGGCACCCCAACCATCACCCTCGCGCACAATCTGGGCTCACGGGAAGCCGTCGATGCCGCGATGTCCGAGGCTGTCGCGGCCGGCGCAACCCTGGTCAAGCAGCCCGAGGAGGTGTTCTGGGGTGGATACAGCGGATACTTCAGCGATCCAGACGGCTACCTCTGGGAACTCGCCCACAACCCGTTCACGGATCTGACCTGACCATGCCGGAAGTCACGGCGCTCAGCGCGGTCACGCTCGCCACTGCCAACATGTCGGCTGCTACCGCCTTTTACGAGACGCTCGGCTTCGAGAAGATTTACGGCGGACCGCAGGCCGGATTTACTTCATACCGAGCGGGAGAGAGTTATCTCAATCTGATCGCAGCCGAAACAGGAGCCGGCTTCTGGGGACGAGCGATCTTCTACGTCGACGATGTAGACGCGTTCCATGCCAGCGCAGTTAGCGCCGGACTCAAGCCCGAGTTTGAACCGAGGGACGCGCCCTGGCGAGAGCGCTACTTCCACATCGTCGACCCGGACGGCCACGAGATCTCGTTCGCGAAGCCGATAGAGAGGAGTTAGCGAGCGAGTCCGCTATTCCCCAACCTCTAACGACCGACCCGCTGTCAGCCCGCCGTCGATGACGAACTCCGAACCGGTGCTGTAGGTCGCCTCGGCGGCGATGAACAGCATCATCTTGGCCACCTCATCGACCCGACCGAAGCGCGGGATCGGCATCCGAACCGGCACGTCGCCGTCCGGCCTGCGCGGTGTGTCCTCATTCGTGGTCATCAGCGTATCGATCGGACCGGGATGAACCGAGTTGACGCGAATGTTGTACGGCCCCAGCTCCAGCGCCGCAACCTTCGTCAGGCCCCGAACCGCGAACTTCGACGAAACATAGGCGCTGGAATCGGGATAGCCTTCCAGACCGGCCGTCGATGACGTGTTGATGATGCAGCCGCCGCCGGCCTCGCGCATCGCCTTGATCGCTGCTCGGATGCCCAACCACACGCCCACCTGGTTGATCTTGATCATCTCCAGGTACTCCTGCGCGGTCGTGTCCTCGATCGAAGCGTTGCGTAGGATGCCGGCGTTGTTGATCAGGATGTTCAGCTTGCCGAACCGCTCGGTCGTCGCATCGACCATCTCGGCCCAGCTTGATTGATCGGAGACGTCCAGCTTGCGGAACATGGCATCGCCGCCGGTGTCGTTGATGCTCTCGGCAACCCGATTGCCGTCTTCCTCCAGCACATCGCCAATCGCGATTGCCGCGCCCTCGCGCGCAAAGAGGCGCGCCTGATGTTCACCCTGCCCTCGGGCGCCTCCAGAAATCAGTGCGACCTGTCCATCGAGCTTGCCCATGTTGGTTCTCTCAATCCAGTTTCGTCGTTCCGCCACATCGCGGACGTGGCAACCTGAGCTAGTCCCGGGGCCGCGCGACCATTGTTCCGGCTGTGACACCGCCGTCGATCACGAATTCGGCTCCGGTGCTGTACGTCGCGTCGGCGGCGATGAACAGCATCATCTTCGCGACCTCGTCGACGTGCCCCACTCGCGGGATCGGTGCGGTCCCTGCGATGTCGAAGTCGTCGTCGTCAGTCCGCTGGATCTGCGGATCGCGAATCATCGGCGTGTCGATCGGTCCCGGATGCACTGAATTCACGCGAATGTTGTACGGAGCCAACTCCAGCGCCGCCACCTTGGTCATCCCGCGAACCGCGAACTTCGACGAGACGTAAGCTCCCAGGCCCGAGTAGCCTTCAAGGCCTGCCGTGGACGACGTGTTGATGATGCAGCCGCCGCCGGCTTCCTTGAGCGCCGGGATCGCCGTCTTCATGCCCAACCAGACACCCAGTTGATTGACGAGGATGACGTCCAGGTAGTCCTGCAGGGTCGAGTCTTCAATCAGGTTCACCCGGGCGATGCCGGCGTTGTTGATCACGATGTCGAGACGGCCAAACTGCGACACGCTCTCGTCGACCATCGACTGCCAGCTCGACGCTTCGGTCACATCGAGCTTCTGAAACATGGCCTGACCGCCGGTGTCGTTGATGCTCTCGGCGACGCGCTGGCCGTCTTCCTCCAGCACATCGCCGAGCGCGACAGCCGCTCCCTCTCGGGCGAACAGACGAGCCTGAGCCTCTCCCTGTCCTCTCGCGCCGCCGGATATCAGCGCAACCTGTCCATCGAGCTTTCCCATCTCGTACCTCCTCCTTCAGATTCCGTCTTTCCCTACAGCTTGCTCTCGCAGACCGAAGACTAGTCTCCGCTACTCGGAGCATCGACCGCTAGTCGTTGACCGGAATCGCCCGGCCCGACATATGACCGCCGTCGATCTGGAACTCCGCCCCGGTGCTGTAGGTCGCGTCGGCCGCAATGAACAGCATCATCTTGGCCACCTCTTCCGGCAGACCAGCGCGCGCGATTGGGCTGGTCACCGAAATCTCCCCCTCGGGACTGCCGCCAATCCTGGGATCTCGCACCATCGGCGTATCGATCTGCCCGGGATGAACCGAATTGACGCGAATGTTGTACGGCGCCAGTTCCAGCGCCGCCACTTTGGTGATCCCCCGCACGGCGAACTTCGAGGAGACGTAGCCGCTGAGGCCGGCATACCCCTCGTATCCGGCGGTCGACGACACATTGACGATGCAGCCACCACCCGTCTCGCGCATCGGCTCGATAGCGGCACGGATCCCCAACCAGACGCCAACCTGGTTGATGTCGATGACCTCGAGATACTCCTCGAGCGTCGAGTCTTCAATCGTCCCGGCGCGCAGTATGCCGGCGTTGTTGATCAGGATGTTGAGACCGCCGAACTGCTCCACCGCCTGACCGACGATCTCCGACCAGCCGGACTGGTCGGTCACGTCCAGGTTGCGGAACATGGCCTGGCCGCCGGTGTCAATGATGCTTTCCGCGACCTGCCGTCCCTCCGCTTCCAACACGTCGCCCAATACGACCGCCGCGCCCTCGCGGGCGAAGAGTCGAGCCTGCGCCTCGCCCTGCCCGCGAGCAGCCCCCGAAATCAGCGCCACTTGTCCGTCAAGTTTGCCCATCTCAAGCGCTCCTCGATCTAGTCGCCGCGATCTTGCAGGCGCGTGACTGACCACCCGGCTGTCATGCCACCGTCAATCACAAACTCCGAGCCGGTGCTGTATGTAGCATCCGCAGCGATGAAGAGCATCATTGTGGCGACTTCTTCAGGCCGGCCCACGCGCGGTATGGGAGCCTCGAAGCTGGTGTCGTCCGGCTCGCGCGTCGCGAGCTGCGGATCGCGGATCATCGGCGTGTCGATCGGGCCGGGATGGACGGAGTTCACTCGGATGTTGTACTGGCCCAGTTCTTGCGCGGCGACCTTGGTCAGGCCGCGCACAGCGAACTTGGAGGACACATACGCGCCCAGCCCCACGCTCCCCAGAAGTCCCGCGACCGAAGACGTGTTGATGATGCAGCCGCCGCCCGCTGCCTTGAGCGCCGGAATCGCCGCCTGGATGCCGAGCCAGACCCCGACCTGATTCACGCGGATGACCTCACGGTAGTCATCCAGCGTCGACTCTTCGATCAACTTGCTCCTGGCAATGCCGGCGTTGTTGATCAGGATGTCGAGCCGTCTGTACTGCTCCACGACGGCATCAACTGTGGCACGCCACTGGCTCCGCTCGGTCACGTCAAGATGGTGATAGACCGCGTCGCCGCCCGTGTCGTTGATGCTGGCCGCGACGAGTTCCCCTTCGGCGTCCAATACATCGGCGAGCGCCACCTGGGCGCCTTCACGAGCGAACAACCGTGCCTGCGCTTCGCCCTGACCTCTTGCCCCACCCGAGATCAGCGCGACCTGCCCGTCGAGCTTGCCCATCAACTGCCTCCCGCCCGTTGTACAGAGCGCTCACGCATAGGTCAGACCGACTTGATCTCGCGTCGGCTCTGCATCGCGAACGGCTCGACTTCGTTGGTCTCGAGATTGAATCGATAGCGCCACTGACGCAGCAGGTCGAGTCCGTAGACGTGGATCGCCAGCGTCTTGCCCTCTCGGATCTCGACCGAGTGGATGTCCGCGGGCGGCTCGGCGATCACCGTTGTGGTCCCCGTCGGCACGCGGGTCGGGTCTAGTTCCTCCAACTCCGCGTACCACGGAGTCGTGCCATCGTCGACGCGCTGGTAGTTGCGGTTGAACTCCACGCCCGAGATCACGCCCTCCATCGCCCAACCGTTGTGGTTGTGGACGGGGGCGCTTGAGTCGGGCTGCCACACCGTGCACATGATGGTCAGGTTGTCGGCGCGGTGGATCACGAACCCCTTGTCCGGGTCCACCTCGTCGTTGTCGGGCAGATCGAGCAGGCAGTCCTTGCGCTGGATGATCCGCTCGAGCGGCTCCGCGATTTGCGCGATCTGCCGTGCGGCCGAGTCGCCGCGGTCGGCAACCCGTTGGGCCTCCTTCACGAAGTCTTGCAGGGTGTATGTGCCGGTCGTCATCACTCGAGCCCTTCACTCAACGGCCTACGTTGGCGTCGAGTATAGGTCCGCCGAATCCCTCTAGGAGCGTGTCGGTTAGCCTGCCCTGACCGACAGACTGGACGAGCGGAGCAGGTCGATGCCTGGCGAACGCGCTGAATTCGGGCTCTTCTTCCAGCTTCCCCAGGCCGACGGCCAGGACGTTCCTCAGCGATATCGCGACACCATTGCCCAGATTGTCCACGCCGATCGGATCGGCTGGGACGCCGCGTGGCTCGCCGAAATGCACTTCGTGCGCGAGTTCTCTGTCCTCCCCTCGCCGATGGTCGCAATGGCGGCGGCGGCGGCGCAGACCGAACACATCCGTCTCGGTACCGGCGTTGCGCTGCTGCCACTCGTCGATCCGATACGCGCGGCCGAGGACGCCGCGACGGTCGACGTCATCTCGGGCGGTCGCTTGGAATACGGCATCGGACGCGGCGCGATCAGCGAGCATTTCTCCGGATTCAACGTCAGCATGGGCGACCGAGCGATTCGCTTCAACGAGGCGCTGACCGTAATCCAGCAGGCCTGGTCGGATAAACCCGTCAATTTCGAGGGCGAGCACTTCAGCTATCGCGACGTGCAGGTCGTGCCCAAACCGATCCAGCGGCCCGGTCCTCCGCTGCGCATGGCCGCCAACAGTGACGAGTCATTCGCCCGAGCAGCCAATGAGGGCTGGCGCGTCTTCGCCAGCCCGATCACCGCCTTCAATGACGAACTCGATAGCCGCTTCACGATGTACCACGGCGCGCGACCGCACGCTCCGGCAACCGACGCCGGCCTCCTCCTCCCCGTCCACGTGCATGAGTCCTCGGAGACCGCCAGGGCCGAAGCCCGAGGCAGCCTGATGAGCTATATGAAGGTCGTCACCGATACCGGAATGCGCGGTTGGCTCCGGCGTGGCGGCGATCCCGACGAGCTACCGCCGTTGCTCGCACGCAACCGTAACGCCAGCTATGAGGAGATCCTCGATTCGATGTGCGCGATCGGCGACCCCGACGAAGTCACCCGGAAACTGTCCGCACTGGGCGCTCGCTATGGTGTCGGGCACTTCCTGACCTGGTGCAACGCCGGCGGCGTCATCCCCCACGAACAGGTGACTCGATCGATGAGCCTCTTCATGCAGGAATGCGCCCCCAATATCAGGGTCTGACCACCTCGGCCTCGGGCAGCCTCTTCCGCATCACCTCGACCGCCTCGGCGTTCTCGTCAATCAGCAGATAGCGTCGACCAAGCTCTGTCGCAGCCGCGCCGACCGTGCCGCTGCCCGCGAACGGATCCAGCACCAGCTCCCCGGGATCGCTGGACGCGCGGATGATTCGTTCCGCTAACGCGGCCGGCTTCTGCGTCGGATATCCGGTCCGCTCCTTGGCGTTCGTACCAACGATCGTGTGCCACCAGACATCGGTCGGCAGTTTGCCCCGTTCCGCCTTCTCCTTGCCCACCAGGCCAGGCGCCAGGTAGGGAATCCGATCAATTGCATCGCGGTTAAAGATGTACCGCTCCCGATCCTTGACGTAGACGAGGATGTTGTCGTGCTTCGCCGGCCAGCGCCGCTTCGGGCGCCCGCCGTAGTCGTAGGCCCAGATGATCTCATTGAGGAAACAGTCGCGGCCGAAGATGCGATCGAGCAGCACCTTCACGTAGTGCACCTCGCGCGCGTCGAGATGCAAGTACAAGCTCCCGTCCGGGCGCAAGACCCGCCAGATCTCGGCCAGCCGGGGCCTCAGAAACTCGATGTACTCCTCAAACGCATCGGTATAGGACAACGATCCGCCTGCCTCGCTGCGATATCGTCGCCCGCCGAAGCCGATTCGGTCGCCGTCGTCGTCCTGAGTCGTGTGGATCCGCTGATACGCGCGAACATTACCCGTGTTGAACGGTGGGTCCGTGTAGACGAGCTGCGCGCTGTCCGTGGACAACGCTCGAAGGACGGGCAGATTGTCGCCCTCGATGATCCGAGCGGTCGGTTCCAGGCTCACGCTTCAGGCAACTCGCGCGGCAAGCTGGAGGTATCCGGCTCGGCCTCACCCCGCCGCTCCTCCTCGTCTCGCCGCTCAGCTTCTTCCTCCCGTTTGATTCGCCGCTCGGCCTCCGCCTCCTCGAGTTCTCGGCCAATCCCTTCTTCCATCATCTGCTCGACCGGCCGCTGCTCGACAGTAGCGTCAAAGCCGTCGTCCATGATGCTGTAGCTGCGCCCTCCGAGATACAGCAATGGCTTGTACTCATCATCATCCAACGACCACATGCCGGTGTTGAAGTCAAATCCATCGGTATCGGCCTGTGCCGAGACCACTTTGCCGATGAACAACGTATGATCACCCATCGTGTAGAAGTCGTGCAGCGTACATTCAATCCAGCCGATACAGCCTTCCAGCAGCGGCGAGTCGATCTCCTTGCCCTTGAACGTCGGCACGCGCGACGCTTCCAACTTGTCGCCAATCGTGTTCGATACCATCCCCAGCCACTGCGTGTGATTGAGCAGCACCTTGGAGGGAATGTTGATCGCAAACTCCTCGCCGAACTTGATCATGTCGTGCGTGCGCCGCGAAGGATGCACGGCGATCGCGACCAGCGGCGGGTTGACCGAGACCGGCATCGACCACGCGATCGGCGCGGCGTTGCCGACCCCCCGCCAGTTGGTGCTGACAATCGCCACCGGTGACCCGCCCAGCAGACGTCGGGCGTCATCCTCCAGCATTCGTTTGCGAACCATGGCCGAAGTCTAGCCCTCACTTGAGATACGATGCGGTGAACGGGCCCGGATGGAGACGAACGATGGTTGACTTCCACGACAACAACGAAGAAGCCGCATTTCGCACCGAGGTGAAGTCGTTCATCCAGAACGAGTTCCAGCCAAGACGCAACAGAATGCGCGAGGAATCCCGCGCCGCTCAGCCCTTCGACCGACCTCCGACCCAGCGGGAATGGGAGAAAGAACTCGCCGACCGCGGCTGGATCGCCCCGGCCTGGCCCAAGCAATACGGCGGCGCCGGACTCTCGGTGATGCAGCAGTTCATCTTCAACGAGGAAATGGCCGAAGCACGCGCTCCCCGTCCGGGCGGCATCGCGATCGGCATGGCCGGCCCGACGATCATTACGATCGGCACCGATGAACAGCAGGAAGAACACCTGCCGCCAATCCTCAGCGGCGATGTGATCTGGTGCCAGGGCTACTCCGAGCCCGGCTCCGGCTCCGACCTCGCCTCACTCCAGACTCGCGCGGTCAAGGACGGCGACGACTTCGTCGTCAATGGTCAGAAGATCTGGACCTCCGGCGCGCACAAGTCGGACTGGATGATCCTCCTCGCTCGCACCGACCCCGACGCGCCCAAGCACAAGGGCATCACCTACTTCGTGCTCGACATGCACTCGCCCGGCGTCTCGACCCGACCGCTGGTCAACATGGCCGGCACGCACGAGTTCAATGAGGTCTTCTTCGAGGACGTGCGCATCCCGCAGCGCAACGTGCTCGGCGAGGTCAACCGCGGCTGGTACGGCGCCGTCACGACGCTCGACTTCGAGCGCTCCAGCATCGGCTCCGCCGTCGGCATGCAGCAGGCGGTTGAGGACATCGTCCGTTACGCGAAAGAGAACCGGGGCACCGGTCTCTCCTCGGTCGACAGGCGCGAGACTCAGCTTGCGCTGACCGACCGCTACATCGAGACGCAAACGGCGCGGATGATCTCGTACCGCATCGTCTCGATGCAGAACCAGGGCCTGATCCCCAACCATGAAGCGTCGATGGCCAAGCTGTTCGCGATGGAGTTGAACCAGCGCATCCAGAGCACCGCAATCAAAGTGCTGGGACTCCACGGTCAACTCCAGGGCAAAGACGCCCCGCGCCGCGGCCGGCACTCCTACGGCTTCATCCGCTCCATCGCCAACACGATCGAAGGCGGAACTTCGGAGATCCAGCGCAACATCATCGCCACGCGCGGCCTGGGCCTGCCCAGGGGTTAGTCGCCCGGCCGGCCCAGCACGATGTTGGCGTTCAAGTCCTCCGGCCTCAGATGGGCGGGCTGATTGAACCAGGCGCACAGTCCGAACAGCACGCTCATTGCCTCCCCGCACGCAATCCGCACGCTCGCAGATTGCCAGGCGGCGTTGAGGTAGACCCCGCCGCGCCGTTGACCTGCGATGCGCCGTTGGAAGATCAGCGCGTCCAGGTCGCGCGGATCGTGGATGACCAGCAATGAACCAGTGCCGGCGTCGGCGATGGCCGAGGCCAGCTTCGCGGTACGCGACTCGTCATCGGATGCGTCGGCGGCGATGATCCAAACCCGCTGGCCGCGGGGCAGGCCGGATTCGCCAAGGTGGCTGGCAATTTGCTGCGCCAGTTGGTTGGCCTGATCCGGCGGAAAATCCAGCGCAAAGGCGATCGCTGCGTCGTCGCCGCGCCCCGCCGACAACTCCGCCAACGAGTGCATGGCGCTCATTCGGACCTCTTCATCCAGCGCCCGATGTATGGCGACGCAGCGTCGGTTCGCTCGAGAACAAGCAGTCTCACGTCCCCGCACGAGGTCACTGTAGGGGCCATGCTTTCGTCGGCGACAGCGAAGACGCCCGACCACTCGCCCTTGAGTCCGTCGCTGCAGACTGACTCAAACGGTTCACCGTAGTAGGCGACCAACCAGACACTGCGCGTCGGGACATACTCGCGCGCCGACTCGACCAATCCCCACAGCGCCTCCGCAGACACTCCGGTGGTTGCAGGGACGATTGCCACTTCGCGGCGCTCGACGATGAGGAGCAAACCCAGTGTCTCCAGCGCTGTCCAGACGTGCCGATCATCGTCGGGCAGGACGACGATGAGATTGACGGATTGCGGCGGTTCGACGGGCACGATCATGGCCGCCGGCGGTTCGTCGGAGATTTTGACGACCGTATGGTCGCGGGCCAGCTCCTTGGTTGCGGCTTCGAAGGTTGGTTCGGAGGTGCCGAAGAGGAAGAGGTACATCAACGCCACGATGATCGCGACCAACGGAACGCCCAGGCCGACGATGCCCAGTTTGCGCAGCATGGCCCGTTACTTCGTCCGCGACTCATTGAACAGCCACTTCAACAGTCGGTCGGGCCAGTCCTCCTGGAAAATGGGGAAGTGGTCAGCGCCTTCGATGGTCCACAACTCGATCGTGATCCCGTCCGAACAACCGTCGCGGATCCGCCGGACCGAGGTCTCTGCGCCATCAATCGACACGTCGAGATCGATATCAGGTAGCGCAACATCGGAGTCGACCTGGCATCCGGCGCGCTCGGCCCAACGCGTCACAAGTTCCAGCGCTCCCGAGTAACCGCCCTCGTACTCGAGCGTGCCACCGTACGGGATCTGCATGTCCTGGGTCCCATGAATCTGTAGGACTGACACGGGCAATGCATCGGCGCATCGCTCGGGATCGCCGAACGACGATCCGGCCACGCTGGCAATGGCGACCAGTCCCTCAAGCCCATCGCACGCCAGTCGATAAGACATGAACCCGCCGTTGGAGTAGCCAACCACATATACGCCGGAAACATCAACGATCTCACGTGCGTCAGCCACGAGGCTGCTAATCCAGCCGGAGTCGTCAACATCGCCGCCGTAGAAGTTGCAACAGCCGTCGGTCGCATTCCAGAAGCGGCTGCCGCTCGAATCCGTCGTGCCCTGCGGTGTAATCAGAGCAAAGCCGTACTCGGCAATCCGGTCCGACAAACCGAAGTACCAATCCTGTCCCTCGGCATCGCCACCGTAGCCGTGCAGCGATACCACAACCGGCAGCGGACCAGCGCCGCGATCTGCCGGAAGCAACAACTGTGCGGTCCGTTCGCCGCCGATCGTTCGCTCCTCGACCTCTGTGCTTGCCGAGTCTTCCTCCAAGGCATCAATGCCGTACCGCTCCAGGAGCCACTTCAGAATTCCCGGCGTGAAATCGGTGCCCCAGACCAGCGGAACGTGACCGCCGCCCTCGATCTTCCACAGCTCCATCACCGTTCCCTCGGCGCAGCCCTCAGCGAAACGAACGATCGATGTCTCGGCGCCCTCGACCGCCGTGTCCGTGTCGATCCGCGGCGGGAATCTCGCGTCCTCAATGTCGCAGCCCGCGCGTTCCGCCCATCGCAGAACCGAGTCCTTGGCGCCCGGTACCGCTTGCCGATCCGGATCCGGATGATCGGGCAACCGCCCACCCTCGTAGAGCACAAACCTGTCTGCGGTGCCGTGAATCTGCAGCACCGACAGCGGCGTCGGAACACGGCAATCCTCGAAGTCGGCGAACGCCCCGCCGGCGAGGCTCACGATCGCCGTCAAGCCGGGCACTTCCTCACAGGCCAGCCGATAAGCCATGAATCCGCCATTCGAGTGACCCACGGCGAAGACGTGATCGAATGCGGCATATGTCCCCGCCTCCTCGATCAGCGCCTTGATGTATCTGACATCATCAGGCTCGGCCCCGAAGATGTCGCAGCACTCAGGAGTCGCGTTCCAGAACCGGTTGCCAATCTGATCGGTCGTCCCATCCGGCAGCAGCAGACCAAAGTCGCCCTCATCAACCCATTGCGAGAACTGGAAGTACTGATCCGCCTGCCCAGCGAAACTGCTGTAGCCGTGCAGCAGCACGATAAGCGGTCGCGCTACCGTTCGATCCGCCTCTTGCGGTAGCAGGAGGGTTGCCGGCCGGCCTCCCCCAAGGACGACCTTGGTTGGCCTTTCCTGCCGTGGCTGTTGAACCTGCTGCTGAGTCCGGTCCCCGGTCTCCTGCTCTCGCTGCGATTGCTCCTCAACGACCTGGGCGGCCTGCGCTTGCTCGGACTGTTCCAGCGTCGATTGCTGCGCCTCTTGTTCGACAGCCGTCTGCGTCGGCTCCGCCTGATCCGACTGCTGAGAACGCGCCGTCTCTCCATCGCGCTGCCCTGCATCGTCCTGCTGCTCGACTTGCGGCGCCGACCGTTCAGGTTCCGCCTGATCAGGCGCTTCGTCGTCGCCGCAACCGGCCACGATCAGCGCGACAACAAGTAAGCCGACGAGCAGGACCACAGTTCGGCGCATGAACGTCAGCGTATCCGCAGCCCGCCATCGCGCGCCCTCGCTGACTGTTAGCCTTGCCGCGCACTCGACCCTCACTTGTGGCAGCCGATTGGAGCCCACCGATGCGACGCGCCGCCTGGAACAAAGACCGATCACTCAGCGTCCACGACGATCCAACCCGCGCCCCAGGCGAAGGTGAAGTGCGAGTCCAGGTAGTCAACGCCGGCATCTGCGGCTCCGATCTGCACTGGTATCGCGGTGACTTCGAACCGATCTCAATGCGCACCCCCGGACACGAGATCGGCGGCATCGTGTCCGCCGTGGGCCCTGGAGTCGACCACGTTCAGGAGGGCGACGTCGTCGGCGTAGAGCCGCTCCTGCGCTGCGGCCAATGCGGACACTGCGTCTCTGGACACTACAACCAGTGCCAGGTCGCCGGCGGATTGATCGGCATCGCCGTCGACGGCGGCATGGCCCAGGATGTCTTCGCCCCCTCGCCCGCCGTCTTCAAAGCGCCGCCCAACGTCGACGGCGAGGTCGCCGCCATCGCCGAGCCGCTCGCCTGCGGCGTACACGGATACAACATGGCCACCCTCGGCCAGGGAGAGACCGTCCTCGTCATCGGCGCCGGCACCATCGGACTCACCGCCCAGCTCGCGGCCCAGGCCGCCGGGGCCAACGTCATTGTCCTCGCCCGACACCCCCATCAGCAGGAAGCCGCCCGCAACCTCGGCGCGGCCGAAGTCATCGGTGAGGACGAAGCCGGCCAGCAGCGACTCAAGGAACTCACCGACGACGACGCCATTGACGTGGTCGCCGAATGCGTCGGCGGCCACGCCGACACTATCCGCCAGTCCGTCGATGTCGTCCGCCGTCTCGGCCGAGTCATCATCCTCGGCGTCTTCGCGATCGACAACGCCGGTTTCAACCCGCTCACCCTGCTCGGCAAAGAGATCACCATGGTCGGCGCCGTGACCTACGGAGCACTGGGCGGTCGAGCGCCCGACTACCAGCAGGCGCTGGAAGTCCTCTCCGGATGCACTGAAGAAGCCCGATCCTTAATCACACACCGGTACGGCCTCGACGGCATCAACGAGGCATTCGACACCGCGCTCGACAAGAGCTCCAAGTCGATCAAGGTCCACATCACGCCCAACGCGTGACCAGGAGCACCCCTTCTAGCTCCCTCTCCCTCTGGGAGAGGGCTGGGGTGAGGGTCCGGCTGCCTCAGAAGATCGCCAGCGGATTCGCCGGACTCCCCGTCCCGCCGATAATCCTCAGCGGACTCAGCACGAACTGGAACTCGTGCCGACCGTATCGATCGGCCGCCGCAGCAACATCCTCGAGCTGCATGTTGTCCATCAACCACAGACCCATATGCACGATGCCGACCGCGTGAATCGGGATACGCAGCGTCTCGTAGCCCGACGGATTGACATCCGTCGCCGTATCCGCCCCGATCACCGCCGCGCCCCGCTCGTGCAGCCAGGGCAAACAGGCCACGTGCCAGCCGGGGAATCCCGTCTCAAGCAGCGGCTCGCGTCCGACCTCGCGCTTACGCTTGCCGTAGCCGGTCCGCAACAGCACGGCGTCGCCCTCACGCACCCGAACGCCCTGGCGCTCTTCGGCCGCTTCAAGGTCCTCCGGGAAGACGCCCTCGCCCGGTTCCATCCAGTCGACGCCTTTGGCCGCCGCCACGTCGAGCAGCACACCACGAGTCACAATCCCGTCCCGCAACTCGGTGATCGGCAGGTCTGTCGCGCCGCCGCCCGAGTTGACCAGATGCGCCGGCTTGCCGTTGTACATCTTGCCGTCCCAGAAAATGTGGCACAGCCCATCGAGGTGCGTAATCGCGTACCCGTGATAGACCAGCCCGAAGAACTCCAGCGCCCCACTCATCCGCGACACGCCCGACTCGGCAACCGCCGCCGCTGACTCGCCGGTCGCGACCATGAAGCGCTGCGGCGTCCCCATCGCATGATCGGGCTCGTGCGTGTTCTCGATGTCCCAGGCGCACGAGACCGACACGCCCTCGGTCACCAGTCCCGCCGCCGTTCTGCGCACCTCGGGCGTGACGTAGTTCAGCGTCCCCAACTGGTCATCGTCGCCCCAGCGACCCCAGTTCGAGAGCGAGTCCATCATCGCAATCACTTCAGCTTCAGTCGGAACGTTCGGCATCGTCGGATCCCTTCTAGGTCATCCGGTCAGGTCGGATTGACGCCGACAGGCTACCGACTCGTCGACGTGCTAGCGTTGCCTGCGGAAACAGGCGCTGACGGCCGAGACAAGGACTTCAAGCATGACCGACACCCCAATCGGCGGATGGAACGAACCCGGATTCGAGGCCGTTCGCGAGGCCTTCGCCAACAACTTCGCCGAGCACGGCGAGGTCGGCGCCGCCATCAGCGTCTATCTCAATGGCGAGCCCGTCGTCGACCTCTGGGGCGGCTGGTACGACACGGACCGTGTGCGAGAGTGGGACCGCAACACCCTCGTCAACGTCTTCTCGACCACCAAGGGTCTGGCCGCCTTCTGCGCCCATCGATTGGCCGAGGAAGGCCGCCTCGACTTCGATGCGCCGGTCTCCGACTACTGGCCCGAGTTCGCCCAGGCCGGCAAGGGCGATATGCCTGTCCGCTGGCTGATGTCGCACCGCGCCGGCATGGCCGCCGTCCGGCGTCCGCTGGTCATGGAAGACCTCTTCAACTGGGACACCATGTGCGAAGCCCTCGCCGAGCAGGAACCCTGGTGGACCCCCGGCGAGCAGCACGGCTATCACGCCCTGACCTACGGCTGGCTCGTGGGCGAGGTTGTCCGCCGCATCGACGGACGCTCAATCGGCCGCTACTGGTGGGATGAGTTCGCCGCGCCGCTCGGCCTCGACGCGCACATCGGCACCGGACCCGAGTTCGACGGCCGAATCTCGACCCTGATCAACGCCCCCGTCGACCCCAACGCGCCAAACCTCGTGGAGATGCTGGGCGAAGACAGCGTTGGCGCGGCGGCATTCTCCAATCCGCCGATCGCCGGACCGGACGACGACAACATCACCGGCAGCCGTGGCTGGCGCGGGGCCGAAATCCCCGCCGCCAACGGCCACGCCACGGCACGCTCTCTGGCCCGCCTCTACGGCGGGGCAACCAACGGCGGCGAGATCGACGGCATCCACATCATCAACCCGGAGACACTGGACAACGCGATCGTCGAGCAGTCCAAGGGACCCGACGCCTGCCTGATGATCCCCACCCGCTTCGGCCTCGGCTTCATGCTCACCGGCGAGTTCATGCCTCTCGGTCCCAACCCCCGCGCCTTCGGCCACCCCGGCGCCGGCGGCTCCCTCGGCTACGGAGACATCGACGCCAACATCGGCTTCGGCTACACCATGAACCAGATGCAAAACAACCTCAGCGGAGACCCCCGAGTCATCGGCCTGATCAACGCGGTCTACGAGTCCCTGTAGGCCTCCCTTCTCCCCCCGCCTAACGGCGGGGGGAGATGCCGAAGGCAGAGGGGGGGCTCCCCAGCCACGAGGACCAACCATGACCACCCCAATCCACGGCTGGAACGATCCACGCTTCAACGCCGTACGACACGCATTCGAAAGCAACTTCGACGAGCGGAACGAAGTCGGAGCAGCCGTCTCCGTCTACCTCCACGGAGAGCCCGTCCTCGACCTCTGGGGTGGCTGGTACGCGCCCGACCGCGAGCGTGAATGGGACCGCAACACGCTGGTCAACGTCTACTCATCGACCAAAGGACTCGTCGCCTTCTGCGCCCACCGAATGGTCGAAGAGGGCAAGCTCGACATCGACGCCCCCGTCGCCGAATACTGGCCCGAGTTCGCCGCCGACGGCAAGCAGGAACTCCCGGTCCGCTGGCTGCTTTGTCACAAGGCCGGCATGGCCGCGGTTGAGCGCGAGCTCGTCACCGAGGACATGTTCAACTGGGAGACCATGACCTCTGCCCTCGCCGAGCAGGAACCGTGGTGGACGCCCGGCGAGAAGCACGGATATCACGCCATGACCTTTGGCTGGCTCGTCGGCGAGGTCATCCGCCGTATCGACGGCCGCTCGGTCGGGACCTACTTCCGCGAAGAGTTCGCCGCGCCGCTCGGACTCGACGCCCACATCGGCACCGGTCCCGAGTACGACGCCCGCATCTCGACCGTGATCGAGCCTGAGGTCGCTGCCGAGTTCCCGCCCACCAGCGACCTCTTCGGCGACCCCGAGAGCGTCGGCATCGTCGCCGTCATCAACCCGCCGGTCTTCAACCCTGGCGGTCCCGCGATGGCCTCACGCCGCGACTGGCGAGCCGCGGAGATCCCCGCCGCCAATGGTCACGCCACCGCCCACGCACTCGCCCGCATCTACGGAGCCGCAGCCAACGGTGGTCATTTCGACGGCATCCACGTGCTCAGCCCCGAAACCATCGAACAGGGCATCGAGGAGCAAACCAACGGCCCCGACACCTGCATCGGCATCAACACCCGCTTCGGCCTCGGCTGGGCCCTGACTGGACAGTCCACCCCCTACGGTCCCAATCCACGAGCCTTCGGCCACCCCGGAGCCGGTGGCTCCCTCGGCTACGCCGACCTCGACGCCGGAATCGGCTTCGGCTACGCGATGAATCAAATGGGAACCGAAGTCGCCCACGACCCCCGCTGCGCCACCCTCATCGACGCCCTCTACGAGTCCGTCTGACCTACTCCTTGCCAGATACATACATCGCTCTTATGTGCTATCCTCTTCGCTGAGGAGCACACGAGATGCCCAGGTGCGGTCGAATGGATCTCATTGAGAGCAGCGAAATGCTGGGGCGATGGAGGTTCGTGGCGACAGTACTACCGCTCTCGCTTCGCACGAAACTCATGCGCACCCTACAGATGGCGCTCGGAGACCAGGTCGTCGTTGCACCTGGCATGAATGCGAACGAGATAATCGTCACCTCTGGAGAGTCCGACTGGGAACGCCCAACACACCGCCTACTCAACCTCCTCGCGCAGCACGTCACGATCGAAGACGACACGGATGCCTCTCACGCTCTTGCAGTTCACACCTTGTTCGACTCTCAAGTGGACGACGGCAATGGCGTCAAGAGCTACATCGGTGAAGTGGTGAGCGACGCAAAGTACTCGCGAGATTCTTGGTCGGAGGCGCACCTTGCAGAGCTGATGACCGAGTTCGTCGACTCGCACCCGCTCTTTCGCCGGGCCACTCACATCACTTGTCCACCGGGCAGCAGTGGAGGTAACAACACCTCTGGTCTGGCTCACCGCTTGGTAGAACACACCAATGCCCGACTCGGATTGCAGTTTGTCACAATACAAGGAATGAGTCGTGTCCCCCGAAAGAGCAAGCGCCACTCCAACGATTGCTCGGACGTCAACGGCACCTTTCAGGTCAGCCAACGTGTTGAGGGGGCAACGGTCTTGGTACTCGATGATCTGTATGGCCACGGCTGCACGGTTAACGAAGTCGCCAGGTCCCTGCGTGCCGCTCGAGTTCGGCAGGTCTTGGCACTCTCTGGCAGCAAGGATGCGACGGGCTGCGAGGGACTACCGCCGCATCAGGGCAACTGGCACGATTGGCACCCGCCAAACCTCGACTTACCATTTCAGTAAGGATCAGCTTCATGAGACCCGATGAGCCTTGGTCTCGCTCGGCAGACGACTCTCTCCCAAATCTCGCCGGGTACGGTCGTGAGGACCTGCTTGCCACTAGGGGCATCTCGCTGTGCGGTTCTCGTGCGGCGGGCGACGTCGGGCTTGAGTTCGCGCGCGCGGTTGGTTCGTTCGCCGCGGAGTTGGGACTACCACTCGTCAGCGGGTACGCGAAGGGAGTCGACATGGCCGGCCATGTGGCCTGCGTTGAGCCGGGTGGGCACACCATCGCTGTCCTGGCCGAAGGTCTCGGACGATTCCGTCTGCGCCGAGAGATGAGTGCCGTCATGGACCCGTGGGATGACGACTTTGAACCCCACCTCACGGTCGTATCAGAATTCGAACACAATGCCGGTTGGACCGTCTGGCGAGCGATGCAGCGAAACGCGCTCATCTGCAGTCTTGGTAGGGTTCTTGTCGCAGTCGACCCAGGAGAAAGCGGGGGCACGCTTGATGCCGTGAAGAAGGCGGTCAAACGGGACATGCCCGTTGTGATCGGTTGGTCCAACCCCGAACGGAGCCACGACCACCTGCAGAACCTGCTCACGGATCCAACAGTCAAGATCGCGACCACACTCGATGACTTGCTCGCCGGAATCGATGCGGCTCTGGAGTTCGACAAGGTGTTGCCGGGGGTGAGTCAACCGACCTTGTTCTGAGAATTGTCGTTCAGACAGCGCCTGATCCGCCGCAACCTCGCCCGAGAACCGCAGATCCACGGCGGCAAGAAGTCCCGCGTCGTCTTCACCGGCGACGGCGAAGCGTCGGTCCGACGCCACGACCGAGAATAGAACATCTGTCTCCCACGACACACCGCAGCCGGTTCCGGTTCCCGCCATCCTCCAACCCATCGCAGTACACTTGTGCGACATACCGCACACAAGAGGAGGACATCATGCCGTCAACGAAAACGCGGAACCCACGAACGATCCAGGTTTTTTTCGCGGCGCCGGGTTCAGGTCCAGGCCGAAGAGACCTGAACGAAACCTGAAACTCCGGACGCACGATCTCCCGTAAAACACTGGACTTGCGGGCTCTGACAGCTCGAAAAAAATGTTTCCGAAAACCTGAACAGCCCGGAGGCCACGGCTCGAACGTCGAACGACCCTCGTCCAATGTCCGGGCAACACCCGCCGCCGGCCGGAGTCGCCGCTAGACGCTCGCCAGACCCTCCGCGATCACGCCGTCGTCCGCCAGCCGATAAATCTCCGACGTGCTCATCCCCAACAGTTGCCCCAGCACGTAGTGGTTGTCCTCGCCGTAGCACGGTGCGCCGCGATCGATCGGGCCGCCCATGAACGGAGGTGTGTGACTCCACTTGACCGGCACTTCCTTGGTCGGCCACGCCCCCATCTCCGAGTGCTCGACCTCGGTCAGCCAGTTCAGGTGCGCAAGCTGCGGGTCGACCTCAAGCCGATCCTGCGCGTCCTGGCAGACGCCGGCGGCCACACCGGCCTCTTGCAGGCGCTGCATCAACTCCCAGCGATCGTGCTGGCGTGTCCATTCCGAAATCCGCTCATCCAGCTCGTCCTGGTGGGCGAGACGGTCTGAGAGGCTCGCGAATTGGTCGGCGGAGGCCCACTCGGGCTCGCCCATTAGTCGCCTCAGCGATTGCCAGTCCGACTCGTCGAAGCAGGCGATCGCAACCCAGCGGTCGCTGGACTCGACGTCGTCGCGGCAGCGGTACGCCCCGTGCGGCGCGGCCGGCTTATACGGCGAACGGTTCCCGTACCGCTGCCAGACCGTCCCATTGGCCGACCACTCCAGCACCGAGGTCCCGTTCAGGTAGATCCCCGCGTCGACCTGCGACGAGTCGATCCACTGCCCCTTGCCGGTCCGGTCGCGGTAGTACAGCGCCGCCATCATCGCGTTGGCCAGGTTGTACGCGCCGAACCAGTCCAGGTAGCTGTAGCCCCAGCCCGCCGGCGCATACGGCTCCGGCAGACCGGACAGCTCGGAGATCGCCCCGAACGACGCCGCGATCGGCCCCACCGTCCGGTAGCGACCGTACACGCCAACCTGCCCCATCCCTGACTGCGACAGGTAGATGATGTCCGGCTTGATCTCCTTCATCACCTCATAGCCCAAGCCCCAGCGCTCCATCACCCCTGGCGAGAACCCCTCCGCCACAATGTCGCTCACGGCGACGAGCTGCTTGGCAATCTCCAACCCGCGCGGGTCGCGCAGGTTGAGTGAGAGCCCGCGGTGCCCCGCATGAAAGTCATTGAACTGCCCCGACCGGTTAATCGTCGAGTTGTCGGGCGGCAGCGGACCCTCGTTGATCCCCATCCCCTGCCGCGCCGCCTTGCCGCCCTGAGGAAACTGAGCCATCCCCACCCGCAAGTCCATGTTCTGGTGCCACTCAACCTTGATGTCCTCCGCCCCCAGCGCCGACAGGAATCGCGGCGCCCCACCCGATGCAAGCCACCACGTAAAGTCGAGAATCCGGACCCCCTCAAGCGGAAACGGCGTCCCCCATCGCGACAGCGGCCCACTCTCAGGAACGCCCGCTGGGCCACTCCCGTTCCCCTCTCCCCCCGCTCCGCGGCGGGAGATGCCGGATGCAGAGGGGGGCTTCCGGCCCGCCTCCGACCTCAGGGAGCCACCGTCCAGCTCCCCGCGGATCTCTTCATTGTGCTCGCCCAGCAGCGGAGCCCGGGGCCCCACCTTCCACGACGTCTCCGACGACACCCACTTGCTCGACGTGTAAACGAACTCCTCCTCATGCTCCGGATGCGCAACCTTGGCGAAGCTCCCCCGCTCCCACCAGTGCGGGTCGAGGACGTTCTCGTGCGGCTTGCGTAGCGGAGCCCAGAGATGACCGAGATCCTGTGCCTCGCGCCACGGCACATCGTCGAAGCGGAACTTGCGGATCAGCCGCTGAGAGACCTCCTGCAGGTGGGCCGCAGTCTCCCCACGAGAACGCGTGTTGGCCCCGCCGCCCTCCGCAGGCGCGTCGTTCAGGTCGGCGGCCATGCCGTAGCTGTCGAGGAAGTCAATCAACGACTGCGAGCGACCGCGCGGCAGCGCCATCACCCATCGGCCATCCTTCGTCGGACCGATCATCGGCAGCGGCGAGACCTCCTCCATCGCGTGACGGCAGGTCTGGCGATAGAACCGCGCCCGACGGTAGACCCAGCTCATCAGGTCAAGCTCGGTGTTCTTGGCGACGGCGTCGTGGACCGATGTGTGCAGCGTCTGAGCGCGGCCCGAGCGTCCCCAGTCGATCAGAGCGCCAATGGCGTTCATCACGGTCAACTCGCCGGCGATGTGGTAGGCCTGCCACATCTGTGGCGCGATCGGTGGCGTGTCGTACGCGCCGTCGGGCTGCGGATCATAGCCGCAGTTCATCATCGGCCCACCAAGCGCGAGATGCACCAGGTCCGATCCGCGAAAGTCGGCCCACGGACCCGAATCGCCAAACGGCGTCATCCGAGCGATCACGATGTCCGGGTTGGCCTCGCGAATCGCAGCTTCGTCGGGACCATGCCGGTCAACATCCGCGTTCGGCCGGGCATCGAGGAACAGATCTGCCGTCCCGAGGAGTTCGAGCAACCTCGATCGCCCATCCTCAGCGGTCAAATCGAGCGTGAACGATCGCTTGCCAATGCTGTAGTGCCACCAGAACAGCGACCGTTCCGGCCCCGGCTCATCCTCGTAGAACGGCCCGATGCTGCGGGTTGAGCAGCCTTCAGGCGGCTCCACCTTGATCACGTCGGCGCCCAGCCCGGCCAGCAGCTTGCCTGCATACGCCGAGACCTCACCACCGATCTCAACCACGCGGACGCCGCCGAGGAGATGTTCATCTTGGGTCATGGAGGAATCCCTACGATCGCCGTCTGATCTGTGGCCTTCGATTGACTCTTGTGATCGCGCGCTCGATATGATCGCGGATTCGCGAGCCAACCCGGCTATAACCCATCTCTTGTGCGATGTCGCGGATCAGTTCGTCGTTGGTATGCAACAGTCCGTCGGACTGAGCCCATTGCACAATGTCGTCAAGCTGGCGGTCGCTGTACTCGACGATCGGGCGTCCTGGAATGTCTACATGAGGGCAACTACGGCGACGGTTCGGAAGCCGTTGAGAAATCGAGTAGGGTTTTTCTGCGGGCCCTGACGATGTCTGCCGCTCTGCAGGTTGGGGCTCATCGGCATCTGCCTTGGCGACCGCACTCTTCCAGGCCCGCACAACTCTCTCCGTCTCCGCTTCAGGATTTCGGAACCATTCCGTTGACCAGATGCGACAGAAGCGCCAGCCGAGTCGCTCCAAGTGCTCTTGCCGCAACCGGTCTCGTTCCCGAGCGTTGATCGCGGAATGATATCTGGCACCATCTGCCTCGATGGCGAGCACGGGTCGACCGGGCTGGTCGGGATGCATGGCGGCGAAGTCGATCCAGTATCCCGACGCGCCGTATTGCGCCTGCAGGGGAATGCCCGCCTCTTCCAACCGCTGCTTGATATCGATCTCAAACGGATTGAGCGGCTCAGCATCGCGCCGGGCGGCACCGAGGTCGCGACCGGCGCTGGCGGCGTAGGCGATGTAGTCACGCAGCATTTGCGGACCTTGAGAGCGCAGGCGATCGGGATCCATGTCGGCGGCGGAGAATGCGCTGACGATCGTCATCCGTCGCTTAGCGCGCGTGACCGCAACGTTGAGCCGGCGATACCCACCCTCGCGGTTCAGCGGTCCGAAGTTGTACCGCATCCGTCCGCTGTCGGAGCGTCCATAGCCAACCGCCAAGATGATCGCGTCGCGCTCGTCGCCCTGCACTCTTTCCAAGTTCTTGACGAAGAACGGCTCTTCGCGGTCTTCGCCAAAGAACCCATCCAGCTCCGGTCGGTCGGCGCGAGCGAGGCGCAACGTCTCTTCAATCCGGTGCGCGTGCCTGAGCCCAAACGCAATCACTCCCAACGACTCATTCGGCCGCTGCTCAGCGTGTTCGAGGATCAAATCGACCACCTGCTGCACTTCGGCTGAGTTGGAGCCGCCGCTCGCGACGGATTCATTGCTGAAAGGGACTTCGACATGCGTCACACAATCACCACGCATTAGTCCGGGGAACGTCGTCAGCGACCCATCGTAGATGTGGTGGTTGGAGAATGCGATCAGCCGTTCGTCGACGCTTCTATAGTGCCAGTTCAGAGTTCGCGAGTTGCCGGGCATCAATACGCTTGCGGCATCAAGCACCGATTCCACATCGCTGGTCAGTGGGCCAGTCGTGGTGTCCTCTTCCTCCTCCTCTTCGTAGTCATCCGATGTCGTGGTGAAAAATGTCGTCGGTGGCAACTGTCTCGGATCCCCGGCGATGACAGCCTGGCGTCCGCGGAGCAACGAAGGGACCGCGTCTGCCGGCAGAATCTGGGACGCTTCGTCGAAGATGATCACATCGAAGAGTTGCTCGCACGGGAGAATCTGCGGCACAAGGAGCGGACTCATCGCCCAGCACGGCTTGAGTCGAGTCAAGACGTCGGGCGCCTCTCTCACTAGTTGGCGCATCGGCTTATGTCGTGTCCTCAGCTTGGATTGATGGACGATTGATTCCTCTTGTTCGGGATGTGCGTTTCGGGCAGCAATGACTCCTTCCGCCCATGCTCGGCGCACTCTCATTGAGCCGATCGCGATATGTTCACGGTCGGATTGGCAGAAACTGTCTACTGCATGGTCAGCAAAGTGGCCCCGAAAGCGATTCACATTGGCATCACTGGTGCTGATCTCATCAAGAATCGACTGAAGGCATGAGTGTCGCATCGCGCGCTCGGCGAACGACGCAGGCCAATCGTCAGCGGCGGCAGTTTCCAGAAATCGGCGGAAACCCCACTTGGCTAGCATCACGCGTCGTTCGTGTAGTTGTGGCAGCGTACCTAGAGAACCTCGCCCGCTCCACAGACGGTCAATCGTTCTCACCACTTCCTGGACATCAATTGCATCTACGTTTCCAAGATCGGTAGCCTTGCCGACCGTCGCAAGATGCTCTCGGAGGGTCTGAACTCTCTCTTCTAGCTCCTCCCTTGCCTCTCCTGAGATCGCCACATTCGGATCTGGACCGAATTCGCTCCAACGTTGGACGGCGGCCCTGAGCCGCTCTACTGCCGTATGCGGAACCCTTGCCGTCTCGCTCGGACCAAGGCGACGCAATTCGGCGAGCGCTGCTTGGAAGCTCTCTGCTGTCGTCTCGGTTAGCGATTCTGGGCCTTCAGATGTGATCGAGCGCCATCGGTCAAGTGACGCTTGAAACTGAGTCCGCTGACGCCACGAGCGCGGCGGTGGCTGCGCACCCATAATCTCACGCCACGCGTCCAGCGCCTTGTGAGCCTGGGCGATCGAATCGAGTAGGCGTCGACCGTCAATCTCGGCGTCGCGTGCCAGTGCTTGCGCTTCAGAGCGAGCGCGACGGTACTCCTTACTGAAGAGCGTGGATGCCAGCCGAAGCACTCCCACTCGCTTGATGGGTTGCAGATCCTGTATCAGAGACTCTAGATCTACATCGAACACCGATGGCTCCAGCTGTTCTAGCGCCACGTCGAAGCGATTCAGCGCCTCGAGCAGAGAAACCATGGTATGCATTCCGTCTGGAAGCTCCACGCCCATTTCGTTGGAGAGCGCGGCCAGGGTGCGTTCGTAGTCGGCACGAGCGGCGATGATTGAATCAACCTCACGCAACGACCTGGGTGTCGCTATACCTAACTCCTCACGAAACCTCCTTCTCTGGTCTTCGTAGGCCGAATACGTACTGAGGACATGTTGAGCATCACTGAGGGCAAGCGACCCGGCGATGCCCAACTCAGATGCGAACGCTTGGACAACGCGCTCGTATTCGCGCAACGCAGCCAACAGGAGTTCGAGTTCACGCAACGAGGACGGCGACTGGATGCCAGAGCGATGGCAAAAGTCATGCAGAGAATCGAAAAAATCATCGAAGGTTCCCCCCTTGAGTTCCCGAAGCGCATCGTCAATCACGCGCAACTGATCGTTGGTCGCAACCGTCGCATGGCGATGAGCGCTGGACCACGGATGATCGTGCTCCCGGTCGAGCATCGGGCCACCTTCGGCAATGTACCCACGCAGTTGTTCCACGAGCACATCGCGTCGCTGTGGATTCATTTCCTCCAAGTGGCGTCGACTCGTAATGCGGAATCTAGTGTGATACTGCCTTTCGATGCTGAGCAAGTCTCGATATATCTCGCTCAAGGAGAGCCCCCATGGCTCGCGTTTCCGGTGGAGCGCGTCCGTCGTCTGAGACAGTTCTTCACGAAGTCGACTCAGTTGGGTATGGGCGCTCTTAACATTAGGCGCTGCGGAGTGACGCGCCGTCTCGAGTGCTTTCGCCAACTGCTCCGCTGTTTGGCGGCGGCTGCGCACACCCTCATGCAAGTCAAGAACCAGGTCCTTTAGGCCAGCATTTTCCAACCGTGTGGTAACCGCTTCGATCGCAGCGCGCTTCTCGGCCACGAACAGCGTGGATTTGCCTCTCGCTGTCAGTGTCGCGATCAGATTCGCAGTTGTCTGACTCTTACCGGTACCTGGTGGACCAACCACGACCAGATTGCGGCCATGCAGAGCGGTGTTGATTACTCGGCTCTGGGAACCGTCGGCGTCGAGAATGAGGAACTCGTCCTGCGGCGGCGGATCGTCCGGAATCGCGCCCGTTCCTTCACCGAAGCTGTCCGCAGGGACGCTCCGCAGATTGTCGCGAGCGGCAGGATCGCCGGTGAGAGCGGCGACGAGTTGATGTTGGCTAATGGCATCGTGCGCGCCTTGAAGGTCGCGGACCAGCGGAAGCTTGGCGTACGAGAATGTCCCCAGCACTACGCGATCGGCTATCTCAAGCTCAGGCACGTCTGTCGTCGCCCCCCGAAACAAGGCCAGCGCGTGGTCTATTCGCCCGCTATCAATTGCCTCTTGCAATGCACTTTCGTCGAACTCGACCTGGAACTCGCTACGCAGGTAATGGAACAGGCTCGGATTCATTTCCCAATCGTCGATACGTGAAAGCTCGAAATCGTCTCCCAGTCTGCCGAGCGCCCTGATTTCCACTGCGCTTAGAACGATTGGCGCAGCCGGCTCGCGGCCGGGCTTGTCCGACCAACTCGCGAAGAACCTGCCCAGGTAGAGCGTCCGGATACCCTGTTCCTCCTCGTGTTCGCGCGATTTCTGCCGAATTGCCCGGCCACGACGCATTATGCGGTCATCGTCCGGGACGGCGTCCGACAAACGAACAGAGTCCCCGGCTAGCAATCTCTCGACGACGTTCTGGATGGCGTCTTCATTCGGGCGAAAGTCGATAGTGCCGCTGCGCTGCGGCTTGTAGAACAGCAGCCGGTTCCGCCCGCCAACATCGATCAACTCTTCGGCCCAACGCTCAACCGCGTTGGCGATGGCTTCGTTGTCCGGCATGAGTGAATGCTAGGCCCGAGGCAATCCCAGGCCGCGCGTCGCGATCACATTGCGCTGCACCTCGCTGGTGCCGCCTCGGATCGTGGCCGGGACCATGCCGACGTAGTTCCTCGTGAACGTGCTCGCGGGCGGCGAGTCGCTCCAGGTCTGCGCATGCAGGCCGAAGACCTTGGTCGCGGTCAGCGCCAGACGCTGACTCAGCTCCGAGGCGAACAGCTTCGCCGTTGATGCCTCATAGTTCGGCACCAGCCCGGCCGATTGCATCGAGATGATGCGGAAGCTGAACTGGTAGAGCGTCTCGGTCTCGACGTAGCGGTCGACGATCTCCTGGCGCAGCTCCGGCGTGACCCGCTCGCGTGCGCCCTGATCGTTGTTCTGGATGTGCGTAATCAGCTGCCGCAGCTGGCGTCGAGCGGCGACAGCGCCGCCGATGTTGGAGCGCTCGAAGTCGAGCAACGTCATGCCGACGTACCAACCGCGATTGAGTTCGCCGACGAGATTGCTCGCGGGTACACGGACATCTTCGAAGAAGACCTCGTTGAAGTAATGGTCTCCGTTGATGTTGATCAACGGCCGGACAGTGATCCCCGGCGTCTTGATGTCGTCAATCATCACGAACGAAATGCCGCGATGCTTGGGCGCGTCGGGATCGGTGCGGACGAGCGCGAACATAGCGTCCGCAGTGTGCGCAGCCGAGGTCCAGATCTTCTGACCGTTGATGATGAAATCGTCACCGTCGCGCACGGCGCGCGTGGTCAGCGAGGCGAGATCGGAGCCGGAGCCGGGCTCGCTATAGCCCTGCGCCCACGTGACATCGCCGTCGAGAATCGGCGGCAGGTACTTGTCCTTCTGCTCGTCCGACCCGTGAACGATGAGCGTCGGGCCAAGCATATGAACGCCGGATCCGCCCACTGCGGGCGCGCCCGCTTCCGCGACTTCCTGGTTGAAGATGAACTGCTCCATGGCAGTCAGACCACCGCCGCCGTATTCGGCGGGCCAATGCGGAGCAACCCAGTGCCGCTCGGCGAGCGCGGTATGCCAGTCGACCGCCGCCTGCAATGCGACCGAGTCGTCCGACTTGCGGTCGTTCTCCCAGGCGCGCTCCGGCATCGCACCGCGCGCCGCGAAGTCTCGGTAGCGCTGCGGCAACCGCTGACCAATCAGTGTCGCCACTTCACTGCGAAAGGCGGCCTGCTCAGGCGTGTCGCGCCAATCCATGGCGGCCTCCAGTGCGGATTCGTGGTGATCGGGCGGCCGGCGACTAGAGGCCAGGTACCGCCAGAGCGACGGCGGCCTGGATCTCGTCGAGCGTGCGGTTGACGCTCATGCCAATCAGGTCCATTCTGGCCAACTGCTCAATTCGCGCCTCCACACGGTCGAGGTACTCGCGCGGCAGCAGCAACTCGAGCAGTCGGCTCGCCCGTGCGAGGCCGATCAGGGCGACCGTTTCCGGGTCGGGGATCTCATCAGAGAGCAGCGTGTCAATCAGCTTGCGCTGCACGTCCCGGACGACCTGGGGATCGGTCGGTGGGAACTTCTCCGACTTGAGCACGATCAGGCGTCGCCCGGCCTCGCGCTGGATAATCCGGCGGTCCGTCAGGTCTTCGATGATCTGCTGACGCAGGACCAGCGCGTAACGTGCGATCTCCGAGATCCAGTACGAGATCGGTTGGTTTGGCGGGCCGGAATTGATCTGATGCAGCACGCTGTCAAGTAGCGGGTTGCCGGTCCCGTCGGCCGAGATGATGAACAGGCGATTGGGGTCGGTGTCGATCCGATTCAGGAATGACAGGTCGAGCAACGAAGCACCGGCGATCGCGTAGTCCAGGCGGCCATCGTAGGGTCGGTCAAGCACGCCGTCCTCGCCCAGTCCCAACAAGACGATCTGGTCGCTGATCGATAGTTCTGCCATCACTGTCCCCTTTGTCTCTGGAGCCGACTAGGCAACGCATCGGTGTGAGCCGGCATTGCTCATAGGGCAATCCTAACGGACACCCTGCGACGGCTATGTCGCGCGTTGACCAGTCGGAGCTTTAGACCCGGTCTCGATCGTCAAGTTGACGACCGGCGCAGATCCGCGAGCCATCTAGCGGCTGCCCCGCAATCGCGGGTCGAGCACGTCGCGTAGGGCGTCGCCCAGCACGTTGAAGCCGAACACGAGCGATGTCAATGCCAAGCCGGCCCAGAGCGACGTCCAGGGCGAGTAGACGATGAACTGGCGGCCGTCGGCGATCATCTTGCCCCAGGAGACGTCGAGCGTGCCCAGGCCGAGGAAGCTGAGCGCCGCTTCAGCCAGAATGAACGCGCCAATGGTGATCGAGAAAATCACGATCAGCGGCGCGAAGAGGTTGGGCAGAATGTGAAAGATCATGATCCGAATCGATGATGCACCGATCGTTCGAGCAGCTTCCACATACGGCATCTCGCGAATCTGAATGACGCTCCCGCGCACAATGCGGTTCGTAGGCGCGATGCCGAGCACCGACAGCGCGAGCGTCACCCACAGTGCGGACGGATCAGTCAGTGATGCGATCAGCAGCAGGAACACGATCGGCGGATACGACTGAATCGCGTCCATGATTCGGTTCACCGTCAGATCGACGGTCCCGCCCAGGGAACCAGCCACGAGTCCGATGATCGTGCCGACGCCGACGCCGATCAATGTCGCGAAGAAACCGATGTATAGAGAGAGCCTCGCCCCCTCGGTTACGCGGGAGAAGAGATCGTGACCAGCTCGATCAGTGCCAAGCCAATGCTTGCTCGATGGTCCCTGCAGTGAGGCTGCGGTCAGCGGGTTGTCGGTGCCGGTGGCGAGCAACGCATCGATGTCGTGAATTGTGCCGCCACGAATCTCAATCTGTTCCTCGTCGATCAATCTCTCGAGCAGGGTGCCGGCCTCGATGTGCTGGAGCGCGTAACCGACCATCTCATGTGCGACGCCCTGATCGATGGCCGCCGATCCGTAAATCTCGGGGTCGGAGACAAGCTCGCGTAGCTCTCCATCCGAAACGTCCTCGGCCAGACCGTCCAACGCATTGGCGAGCTTGTCATCCGCATAGGTCACGGAAGCGATCTCGAATACGTCTCGCGAGTCGTAGCGGCCGATCCCCATCCAGCCGCCTCCATCGCCAACGGTGCCGACCGCGATGACGCTCCAGAGGAACACCAGCAACACGCCGGCCGCGCCGAGCCGCTTTTGACTCATGAAGTCGGCGAACCAGCGGAGACTGCCACGGAGTCCACCGGACTCGTCAACCCGTAGACCCTGCGTCGCCGCGAACTCCTCAATGGTTCCGGCGTCGGCCGATGGCTCGCTCATGGTGACGTTCCAGCCGCGCTATGCATAGCGGATGCGCGGATCAATGAGCGCATAACTGATGTCGATGATGATGTTGACGACGATCACGAACAGGGCGAGGAAGAAGACCATCGTCGCAATCACCGGCGTATCGGCCTGGTAGATGCGCTGCAGCAGGGCCAGGCCAACACCGGGAATGTTGAACAGGACCTCGAGGATGATGTTGCCGCCAACCAGGGCAGCAACCTGCAGTCCGAAGACACTGAGCACCGGCACCAGGGCATTGCGGAAGGCGTGTCGCCGAATGACCTGGCGTTCGCGAAGCCCTTTCGACCACGCGGTGCGCACGTAGTCCTGGCGCAACACCTCAAGCAGTTCAGAGCGGGTGATGCGCATGAGTCCGGCTCCGGCGGCGATGCCGCCGGCCACCGCAGGAATGGTGTACAGGGCGAAGAATCCCGGCACCGAGGTAAAGATGCTCCGGGCCTCCTCCTCAGCCAGAGGAATCGACCATAGGCCGCCTTCGAAGAGAGAGCCCGGCGAGACGACGAAGATCAGCATGGTTGCGACCCAGAACGAGGGCGCCGCGAGAGCGAAGATGGCAAAGCCCCGCAGCAGGTAGTCGGGCAGTCGGTCCTGGCGCATGGCCGAGAACACGCCAACCGGCAGCGCCACCACAATGGCCACGATCAGGGCATACACATTGAGGTGGAGCGTGCGCGGGAGCGTGCGCAGGAAGATATCCATCGATGGTTCGTTCGTCTGGAAGGACGGCCGGAACTTGAGCCGAATCGTGTCCCAGATGAACTCCACGTACTGGATCCCGAGCGCCTTGTCGAGCCCGAGTCGATGCTTGACCGACGACTCAGTGATTTCCCGCGTGGGCGCGATGATCGTCGATCCCGGCAGCAACGGCGTGTCTGCGGTCAGTTCGCCGTCCGGGTTCGACGGCGTGCCGACCAGGTTGACATTGAGATAGTCCTCAGGGCTCACCCGGTTGACGTGAGCGAGCTCGGTGATTGTCGTACTGTCTCGCAGTTTCAGGTTGCTTCCGGCGGGAGCGAACGGCTGCCCGGCGAAGGTGGGGAAGTCGACCGCTGGGTTGCGCTCCATCAGCAAGGCGATGCCCTGATCGACATCCTCGGGACGCGCCAGTCGCTCCTGTCTGGCGATCACGGACAACAACTGGCCGTCGATGACGATGATGCTGGAGCCGGGAATTAGCTCACTGTCGCGCGTTATCCGTGGATTCAGAGCGAGAATCTCATCCGGGCCCACGCCGTAAAAGAGCGCCAGGGAGTCGACACTGTCACCAGCCACCACGCGATGAAGCGTTCGCTCAATCTCGATCTCGCCGATGATGTCTGCGGGTTGCGTCGTCGCTCCCGAGGCTTCGAGATTGGAGAGTTTGATGGTGACGTAGTCACCGGGCAGTAGGTTCACTCCCAGGAAGAGCAGCGAGATGACCAACCACAGGGTCGGTATCACCAGCAAGAGGCGACGAATCAGATACTTCTGCATCTTGCGCTCCGGACGCAACAGGCGGCGGGGGCGGCAGTGCCCTGCAGCGAACGCGGGGTTCCGCTCTCAGGTTGAGCGAAACCCCGCGGCCGTGTTGCCTCGAGCCCCGGCAGCCTATGCCTGGAACTGCGGGTGTGTCGTGTCGAGCCAGGTCTCGTCGTGGTTGTGCGAGTCGTGCGCGAACTGCCAGGTGTCCTCATCGCGGTTGACGTAGGGCCACCAGATGGTCGGCACAACACCGTTCATCACGCCGAACCAGCTGAAGATGCCGTCCAGACCGTGATCGCTGTTCGGGTAGCCGCCGCCTTCGTCCACGCCGAGTCCGATCCGCTGCACGTTGCGCGCCATGTCGCGACGCTTCTCCGTGTCGAGCGTGACTGTCATCTCGTCGATGATGTCTTCGACCGGCTGGTAGTTGTACTGCGTCACGTTGGAGGCGCCGCCACGCTTGAGCGCGAGACCGAACTGCGCCGTCGGGTCGAGGTCGGCCGGCGGGTTGGTCCAGGTCGGCGCGCGGCCGGGGAACGTCTTGTTGTCGAAGCGGTCCTGCATCACCGTGTAGGGCTGCAGGTCTAGTTCGACGTTGAATCCCACCGCTTCGCGGTACATGTTGCGCGTGGTCTCGGAGATGCCGGGGTAGGTCGTCTCCCAGATGTCCGGAATGTAGATCGTCACCGAGCGGCTGGTGTCGAAGCCGGAAGCGTCGATCAGCTCTCGGCAGAGTTGGATGTCGGCTTCGCGGTCGATCCGGTAGCCGGGGAAGCTGCGCAGCTCGTCTGCCGGGATTGTCCAGTAGGTCGAGAACCAGGGGCAGTAATGAGTGCCGGACGGCTTCGCGGCGCCGAGATAGACGGCGTCGATCAACAGGTCACGGTCTACCGCGACATGCATCGCGTAGGCGAAGCGACGATCGAGATACGGGTTGCCCTGTCCATCGGAACCTTCCCAACCCGGTTCGTAGGTTCCGGTGACCGTGACGATCGTGTATCCAAATGCGCCTTCGGCAACCGGATGCTCGGGGAAGTCGGCGGTCAGCTCCTCAACCTGCACTGACGACAGCGGAAAACCGCCGATATCAATCTGCTGTCCTCGATAGGCGGCGTCAACAGCGGTCGGGTCGGTCAGGTTGACGAAATCGACAGCGTCCGGATACGGCAACTGCTGCCCGTCGGCGCCGTTCTTCCAATAGTTCGGGTTGCGCTCGAGGTAGATGCCAATGTCGGGGTCATAGCTGATCGGGAAGAACGGACCCGAGCCGGATGAGAGCTCGACGTTGGCTGTTTCATCACGCCAGCGGCTGCCGAACTCCTGTATGCCTTCGGGCGAGGTAATCCAGGAGAACGGCCGGAGGATCGTGCCACCCAGATAGGTGGAGTCGGGACCGTCCGTCTTAGCGATGAAGGTCTGCTCGTCCGGTGATTCCTTCGACACGGTCTTGCGGAAGGCGTCCTGACCGCGGAAACGGGCGTCCGGATTGCCGTCGGCATCGAGCGCGGCGATCTGACGATCGAAGTTGATGTCGATGTCCTGCGCGGTGACCATTCGGCCGCCCTCGGTCGGGTACCGATCCCACCAACTCGCACCTCTGTCGATGTTGAAGATGTACGTCTCTCCGTCGGGCTGCTCCGGTAGGGAGGAGATATCCGACTCCATGATCCCCTTCTCTTTGTTCGCCCAGCGGATGAGGTAGTTCATGTAGAACCCCATCCAGTAGGTGGTGGGACCAAAGACGCCACGATGCGGGTCGAAGAAATCGTGGGTCGCGGCCGGGGTGGAAAACTTCAGGGTGCCGCCGTACGTACGTAGCGGAGCCGCCTCCTCCTGCTGCTGTTGTTGCTGTGCCTGCGCGACAGCCTGCTGTTCCTGCTGCTCGGCCTGCTGAGCGGCCTGGTCGGCCTGTTGGGGCTGCTGCTCCTGCTGCATGGCCTGCTGCTGTTGCTGCTGCATGGCCTGCTGCTGTTGCTGCATCGCCTGCTGTTGCTGTTGCTGCTGCTGCCGGGTCTGAGCGACGGCCTGTCCGTCGTCATCGTCATCGTCACCGCAGCCGACCAGTGCTAGACCAGCCGCGCCAACGCCAGCTCGGCCTGATGCTCGCAAGAGGGCACGCCGACTCATACGATTGCGCTTCATGCGCTGCCAGTAGTTGCGATCGCTCATCGGTCTCACTCCTTTTCAGCGCTTCTGGAGATGCGCCGATAGTTGGGCAATTCTAGCCGAACCGCTGTGTATCGTTCCATTCCCGCACCCTTGTCAGGCCGAGCGACCAGATAACACCGCCGTCATCACTCGAGAGTCGGCCTAGCGGGTTCCCCGGAGGCGTGGATCAAACACGTCTCGCAGGGCGTCTCCCAAGACATTGAAGCCGAAGACCAGGCTGGTCAGCGCAAGGCCGGCGAAGAGCGATGTCCATGGCGACTGGACGATGAACTGGCGTCCGTCGGCGATCATCTTGCCCCAGGAGACATCCAGCGTGCCCAGACCGAGGAAGCTGAGCGCCGCTTCGGCGAGGATGAACGCGCCGATCGTGATCGAGAAGATCACGATCAATGGGGCGACGATGTTGGGCAGGATGTGCAGCATCATGATGCGCGCGTTGGTTGCGCCGAGCGTGCGGGCCGCCTCGACGAACGGCATTTCGCGGAGTGCGATTACCGCGCCGCGCACAATTCGCTGCACCGGCGCGATCGCCAGTACGGAGAGCGCGAGCGTCACCCAGATTGCCGACGGCTCGGTGACTGAGCGAAGGAGCAGCAGCAGCACGATCGGCGGGAACGACAGCAGCGCATCTACCAGGCGGCTGATCGCCAGGTCGATGTTGCCGCCCAGGCCACCAGCGATCAGACCCAACGCCGTACCAGCAACCACGCCAATCAGCGTGGCGAAGAACCCGATGTAGAGCGATAGCCGCGCGCCTTCGGTGACCCTCGAGAAGAGGTCGTGTCCGGCCCGGTCGGTGCCGAACCAGTGCTTGGCGGACGGCCCCTGAAGCGAGGCGGTCGTCAACGGCGTGTTGGTCCCGGTCGCGAGTAGATCGTCGACATCCGTGATCGTGCCGTTGGCGATCTCAATCTGGGCCGGATCGATGTCTTCCGACAGGTGGGTCAACACCGTGCCGGTTTCAATCAGTCCCTCAACGTACGCGAGCATGTCGTCCAGCACGCCGGACTCCTGGGCGAGTTCTCCGTAGACCTCGGGGGCAAGCAACAGCTCTCGCAGCCGGGCGTCGGAGATGTCGGCCGGCTCACCGTCCAAAGCGTTGGCCATCTTGTCGTCGGCGAAGCTGGAGTTGGCGACCTTGAAGACGTCTTGGGAGTCGTAGCGCCCGATTCCGAGCCAACCACCGCCTGAACCGACCGTGCCGACGGCGACGATCGACCAGACAACGACGAGCACGAGGCCAGCCGCGCCCAATGGTTTGGTCCTGAAGAAGGAAATCAGCGCGCTGGTGACCAGCTGGAGCGTGGTGCGTTGTTCGACGCGCAGACCTTGTGCCTGCGCGAACTCTTCGAGTTCTCTGGCGGTCGTTTGACGTTCGTCGCTCATGATGCGTCTCCCGCTCGACCCGATTAGGTGTATCGAATACGCGGATCGATCACCGCGTAGGAGATGTCGATGATGATGTTGGTGATGATGATGAAGAGCGCGAAGAAGAACACCATCGTTTGGACGACCGGCAGGTCGGCCTGGTTGATTCGCTGAATCAGCAGCAGGCCGATACCCGGGATGTTGAAGAGCAGCTCAAGAATGATGTTGCCGCCGACGAGCGCAGCGATCTGCAGACCGAGCACGCTCATCACATTGACCAGCGCGTTGCGCATGGCGTGTCGACGTATCACGGTGCGCTCGCGCAGACCCTTGGACCACGCGGTCCGCACGTAGTCCTGGCGCAGGACCTCGAGCAACTCAGACCTCGTGATCCGCATCAGGCCGGCCCCCGCTGCAATCCCGCCGGCGACGGCCGGAATCGAGTAGAGCGCCAGCGCGCCGGTGAACGAGCTAAAGACCGAACGCGCCTCCTCCGATGTCAGGGGAATCGACCAGATGCCGCTCTCGGAGATGCCGCCCGGCGTCACGACGAAGATCAGCATCGTCGCAATCCAGAACGAGGGCGCGGCCAGTGCCAGGATGGCGAAGCCGCGCAGCGCGTAGTCGAGCGGACGGTCCTGGCGCATCGCTGAGAGAATCCCGACGGGCAGCGCGATAACCAGGGCCACGATCAAGGAATACACGTTGAGATGCAACGTGCGAGGCAGCGCGCGCAGGAAGATGTCGAGCGAACCTTCCTGGGTCTGGAATGACGGACGGAACTTGAGCCGAACCGTCTCCCAGAGGAAATCGATGTACTGCGTGCCCAGCGGCTTGTCGATCCCAAGCCGATGGCGGATATTGGCCTCCGTGATCTTGGTCGTCGGCGTGACGATCTTGTCCGACGGGATCAGGACTTCCGCGCCCGCCTCGAGTGGTTCGGAGGCATCGACTCCGCGGTTCGCGTCGGTCATGTCATCGATGTTGCGCCCGAAGGCAGCCGCAATCGCTTCGAGCGTGTCGCCCTCCTCGGCGATCACCAGCGCGGTGGGCACCAACTGGGTATCGGCGGTCAAGTTACCGTCGGGGTTGCTCGCGCTTCCGGTCGGATTGACGGCGAGGATGTCGCCGGCCTCAATCCGGTTGACGTGCGCCAACTCTTCCAGCGTGAGGCTCGTGCGGATCGTCAGAAACGTTCCGGCCTCCGCGTACGGTTTGCCCTGATACAACGGAAAGTCGACATCGGGATTGCGATCAATCAGCAGTTGAACGCCCTCCTGGGCTTCTTCAGGCAGAGACACTTTCTCCGCGACCGCAATCGTCTCCAGTAACTGACCGGGGATCACCGCCACTCTGGTACCAGGCCGCAACTCGCCTCCGGTGTCGAGGTCGGGATTCGTCGCGAGGATTTCCGAAACCGTGGTGTTGTTCTCCGCGGCAATCGACTCCAGCGTGTCGCCGGAGATCACGCGATGCAACGTCTCTTCGACCGCGATGTAGCCAGTGATTTCCGATTCACGCTGCTCGGCGCCCTGGTTCTCGAGATTCGAGAGCTTGCGCGTGACGAAGTCGCCCGGCAGGGCGCGAAGCGCCAGGAAGAGCAACGAGACAACCAACCACAGCGTCGGGATCACCAGAAGTATGCGCTGGAGGAGGTATCGCTGCATCGCTGCTCCCGATCAGTTGACTACAAGCGCCACTGAGGTCCGTGCGAAGGTGCACACTAGGCGGGGTAATCCGGGTGGTTCACGTCGAGCCATGCGTCGTCGTACCGATGTGAGGCGTGGGCGAACTGCAACGTGTCATCGGGGCGCTGGACGTACGGCCACCAGAGTGCAGGCGAGATGCCGTTCATCACCGCCGGAGCGAAACCAAGACCCTCGACGCCGTGATCCGGGTGCGTGCCCAGCAAGATGCGCTGCGCCTCGAAGGCCATGTCACGCCGCTCCTCGCTGTCCAGGGTGACGCGCATGGTGTTGGCGATGTCGGTCATCGGCTGGAAGTCGTAGGACAGGTTGTTGGTCGCTCCGCCGGGCGTCAGGTTCTGCAGGTACGACGTCGTCGGGTCGAGGTCGTCCGGTGGGTTCGTCCACTGCGGTCCGCCGCCCGGGTAGGTCTTCGATACCCAGCGCTGCAACAGCACGGTGTAGGGCTGGATGTTGAATTCGATCTCAATCCCCAGCGCCTCCTCGTACATGTTCTTCTCGGTCTCGAGGATGCCCTGGTACGTCTGCTCCCAGATGTCGGGCGCATAGAGGATCATCTTGCGATCCTTGTCGTAGCCCGACGCATCGAGAGCCGCGCGGGCATCGGCGATGTCGGCATCGCGGTCGGGCCGATAGCCCGGTGTTGAGAGCAGTTCCTCTTCAGGAATCGCCCAGTACTTGTTGAACCAGGGCGTGTGCTCTTGACCGCTCGGCTTGCCCGAACCGAGGTAGACAGCGTCGATCATCAGGTACCGGTCGACGGCCAGATGGAGCGCGTAGCAGAACCGCCGGTCGAGGTAGGGATTGCCCAGCCCGTCTTCGCCCGGCCAATCCGGGTTGTAGTTGAAGATGCCGGTGATGATCGTGAAGCCGAACGCGATCTGACCCTGGGGATGATCGGGGAAGTCGGCGCCGATCGATTCGGCCTGCAGGCTCGAAAGCGGGAAGCCGCCCACGTCGATCTCGCCGTTGCGGTAGGCCGTTTCGACCACCGTTGGATCGTCCATGCTTGCGATGCCGATGCCGTCCATGTAGGGCAGCGGTTGGCCATCGGCGCCCATCTTCCAGTAGTCGTCGTTGCGGACCATGTCCACGCCGATGTCGGGGTCATAGAAGGTTGGAATGTACGGCCCGGTTCCGGAGGACAGCTCAACGTTGGTTGCCTCGTCGCGCCAGCGATCGCCGAACTCACTGATGGCCTCCGGCGACGTGATCCACGAGAAGGGCCGAAGAACGGGGCTGCCCAGATACGTGGCGTCGATTCCGTCCGTCTTGGCGATGAACGTCACGTCGTCCGGCGTTTCCATGAACGCCGTCTTGCGGAATGCCGACGCTCCCAGGTACGTGCCATCCTCGGAGCCGCTGGCGTCGACCGCATCGATCTGACGCTGGAAGTTGGCCTCGATGTCCTGCGCAGTGACTAGACGTCCGCCCTCGGTCGGGTACTGATCCCAGTACCGTGCGCCACGGTCAATCGAGAAGATGTAGGTCTCCTCGTCGGGCGTCTCGGGAAGTGACGCTACATCGGCCTCGAGGATTCCCTGTTCCTTGTTGCGCCAGCGGATGAGGTAGTTCATGTAGAACCCCATCCAGAACTGGGTAGGTCCGAACACGGCTCGATGCGGATCGAAGTAGTCGTGGGTCCGCGCAGGACTGGAGAAGCGCAACGTGCCGCCGCGGGTGATGTCGGACACCGCTGCCTGTTGCTGTTGATCGACCTCGTCGGCCGTCTGTTCCTGCTGGTCCGCCTGCTGCGCCTGTTGGGTCGCGGCCGCATCCTGTTGGGCCTGCTGGCCTTGTTGCGCCGACTGCTGCTGCATGGCCTGCTGTTGCTGTTGCTGCGCGGCCTGCTGCTGCATCGCCTGCTGTTGTTGCTGCGTGGTTCGCGCGACGCTGTCCTCGTCGTCGTCGCCTCCGCAGCCAACCAACGCCATACCGGCGGCGCCCACCCCCGCCCGACCCGACGCTCGCAGGAGCGCACGCCGGCTCATCCGATTCCGCCTTATGCGTTGCCAGTAGTTGCGTTCAGTCATTCCAGGCTCCATCAAGTCAGCGACACGTCGCACTCGATTGCGACTTGGCAGAGTGTAAGCGAATTGACATTGCGGGTGTCGAGCCCGCAATAGACGAGAGGCGTACTGCCCAGCGCCGAGCGAACGTTCGGGTCGGCGCCGGGCAATCTCGCGCTTATGCCGGGTAGTCCTCGTGGGCCGTGTCGAGCCACATGTCCTCGACGATCTTGTGGCCCTGGTGCGCAAACTGGTAGCCGTCGGGCTGGACGTGGTAGTACGGCCAGGCCGCCTCGTTCGAGACCGGGTTCATCACGCCGAGGCCTGGCGAGAGCGATTCCCAACCCCAATCGGGGTGGATGCCGAGTTGGAGCTGAACCATCTCCTCGGCCAGCACGCCCTTGGCCTCAAGGTCGAGCGTGATCTTCATCTCCTCGGCGATTTCGGTCACGCGCGGGTTCTCGTAGCTGTAGAAGTTGGCCGACGCTCCCGGGATCCGGCCATTGAGCCAGTAGCTGGTCGGGTCGAGGTCGGACGGCGGGTTCGTCCAGCAGGGGACCTGACCCTGGAATGTGCCATCGACCAACCGCTGCAGAAGCACCGTGTACGGGTCGATGCCGATCTCGACCGAGATCCCCATCGCCGACTCGTACATGTTCTTCTGCGTCTCCACAATGCCGGGGTAACGCTGCTCCCAGACATCCGGCGCGAAGAGCCCAATGGTGCGTCCTTCATCGCGGAAGCCGCTGGCGTCCATCAACTCGTTGACGAGCTGAAGATCGGCGTCGCGATCCGGACGGAAGCCGGGGATCGCGGCCATCTCTTCCTGGCTGGGCGACCAGAAGGTCGAGAACCAGGGAATCTCCTCGAGGGCCGACGGCTTGGCCGAGCCGAGGTAAACCGTGTCGATCATCAGGTATCGGTCGGTGGCCACGTGGAACGCGGCCGCCACTCGCCGATCGAGCCAGGGGTTTCCGAGTCCGTCCTCGCCGGGCCAGTCCGGGTTGTAGTTGGTGCGGATCATGATGGTGAATCCGCCGCCGACCGTATTGCGCTGCATCTGAGGGAAGTCATTGAGCAGTGACTCGACGCGGCTGATGTTCAGCCAGGCGCCGTCCAGCTCTTTCGAACGGACCGCGGTCTCAATCGCCGTTTCGTCGAACAGGTTGTAGTACTCAAAGCGGTCGACGTATGGCAGCTGACCGCCCCACTGGTCGTCCTTCCAATAGTTCGGATTGCGATTGGCGATGAACACCTCGGTCGGCTCAAAGCTCTCGGCAATGAAGGGACCGGACCCGGCCACGCGCAGGGTGGTCGGGTCGTCGCGCCAGACATCCGAGTCGGTGCCCCACTCGCGGATGCCTTCGGGCGAGGCCATCCAACCGAATGGGCGCAGGAAGGTCGCGGACAGATAGGTCGAGTCGATGCCTTCCGACGTGGTCCGCAGGGTGTGATCGTCAACCGCTTCCGCCGTCGCGATCTTGCGCCAACTCGACAGCCCCAGGAATGTGCCATCCTCGGCGCCGGTCGAATCGACCCCGGCCGTGTTGCGCTCGACATTGACGGCGATGTCCTCGGCCGTGATGTTGCGTCCGCCCTCGGTCGGATAGGCGTCGTGCCACGCCGCGCGCGGGTTGATGTTGAAGACGTAGGTCGTCGGGTCGGGGATTTCGGGCAGGGACGCGATGTCCGCCTCCATCTCCGCCTTTTCCTTGTTCTTCCAGCGGATCAGATTGTTGTAGAGCAGGGAGTGCATGAACTGGGTGGGGCCGAAGACGCCGCGGTGCGGGTCCCAGTAGTCGTGCGTCTCGATCGTGGAGGCGCGGCGCACGGTGCCGCCGTACTGCGGCTGGTTTTCCGGGCTGACCTGCGCGGCCGCCTGCTGTTGTTGCTGCTGCTCGGCGTCGGCGACCGCCTGTTGCTCCTGCTGGTCAGCCTGTTGCGCGGCCTGATCCGCAGCCTGCTGCTGCTCTTGCTGCTGCATGGCCTGCTGCTGTTGTTGCTGCTGGCCCTGCTGCTCCATCGCCTGTTGTTGTTGCTGCTGTTGCTGCCGAACCTGGGCGACGCTGTCGTCATCGTCATCGTCGCCGCAACCGACCAGCGCGAGGCCTGCAGCCCCTACGCCGGCCCGCCCGGAAGCGCGCAAGAGGGCACGCCGGCTCATCCGATTGCGCCGCATGCGTTGCCAGTAGTTTCGCTCGCTCATCTGCCCGCTCCTTTGCTCATGGTGTCGGCAGGAGATTCGCGAAGTGTAAGCGCGATTACACCCTAGGTACCAGCGATACAACGGAATGTCGAAACATCTGTGGCGCGGAACGAGCGGGCGGCCCGCGATGGGAATCCATCGCGGGCCGCCTATGGCTGCGCCAGTGCGGGACTAGGCCGGGTAGTCGGGGTGGTTGACGTCGATCCAGGTCTCGTCGTAGCGGTGGCTGGCGTGAGCGAACTGCAGCGTGTCCTCGCTGTGGTGCACGAACGGCCACCAGAGCACCGGCGAGATGCCATTCATCACACCGGGGATCGTGGTGATTCCGTCCAGACCGTGATCGGGGTGGGTACCAAGCAGCAGGCGCTGGGCATCTTGCGCCATCGCCCAACGCTCTTCGCGGTCGAGGGTGACGCGCATCTTGTACGCGATCTCGGCCATCGGCGGGTAGTCGTAAGACAGTGTGTTCACCGACCCTTCCGGGGTGAAGAAGTCGTTGTAGGGCGCGGTCGGGTCGAGTTCGGCGGGCGGGTTGCCCCACTGCGGGCCGCTGCCTGGGTAGGTGCCGTCGACGAAGCGCTGCAGGATGACGGTGTAGGGCTGCACGTCGAATTCGACATCGAGGTCGAGCGCGTTCTTGTACATGCCGACTTCGGTTTCGAGTACGCCGGGATAGGACGCTTCCCAAAGGTCGGGCGCGATCATGCGCAGGCCGCGGCTCTTGTCGTAGCCGGAGGCCTCGAGCAGGGCCCGCGCTTCGGCGACGTCGGTGTCGCGGTCGGGGCGGAAGCCGGGCGTTTGCAACAGTTCTTCCTCAGGGAGCGCCCAGTACGAGCTGTACCACGGGGTGTCGTGCAGACCGGTCGGCTTGCCTGAACCGAGGTAGACCGTGTCGATCATCAGGTACGGGTCAACGGCCATGCCGAGCGCCTTGGCGAAGCGCCGGTCGACCCAGGGGTTGCCCAGGCCGTCCTCACCGGGCCAGTCGGGGTTGTAGTTGACCAGCGTGATGATCGTGAAGCCGAAGGCGATTTGTCCGTAGTTGTGGTCGGGGAAGTCCTCAGCGATGCCCTCGGCTTGCAGGGTGGTCAGCGGGAAGCGCCCGTTGAGGATTTCTTTGCTGCGGTAGGCGGCGTCAACTGTGGTCGGGTCCTCCATGTTGGCCAGCGTGACCTCGTCGTAGTAGGGCAGCGGCTGGCCGTCAACGCCCATTTTCCAGTAGTTGGGGTTGCGCGACATGCCGATCCCGATGTCGGGGTCATAGCTGTGGGGGATGAAGGGGCCGGTGCCGCTGGACAGTTCAAGGTTGCCGGCTTCGTCGCGCCAGCGGTCGCCGAATTCCGAGATCGCTTCGGGCGAGGTGATCCAACTGAAGGGGCGCAGCGGGACACCGAGCCAAGTGGCGTCGGGGCCGTCGGTCTTGGCGATCCAGGTCTCGTCGTCAGGCACGTCCATCGAGGCGGTGCGGCGGAACGCGCCGGCGGAGAGGTAGGTGCCGTCGTCGGCGCCACTGGCGTCCTTGGCCTCGATCTGGCGCTCGTAGTTGACGCGGATATCTTCGGAGGTCACCAACCGACCGCCTTCGGTCGGATACTGGTCCCAGAAGCGCGCACCCTGATCGATCTTGAAGATGTAGGTCTCGTCGTCGGGGATTTCGGGCAGCGAGGCGATGTCGGGCTCGGCGATGTCCTGTTCCTTGTTGCGGTAGCGGATGAGGTAGTTCATGTAGAACCCCATCCAGAACTGCGTAGGACCGAACACCCCGCGGCCGGGATCGAAATAGTCGTGCGTTGCGGCCGGGGTCGAGAAGGTCAGGTTGCCGCCGCGCACGATCTCCGCGACTGCGGCTTGCTGTTGCTCCTCGGCATCGGCAGCGGACTGCTCCTGTTGCTCGGCCTGCCCGGCCTGCGAGTCGGCCGCTGCTTCCTGCTGGCCTTGCTGGCCCTGCTGTTGCATGGCCTGCTGTTGTTGCTGCTGCTGCCCCTGTTGCTGCATCGCCTGCTGTTGCTGCTGCCGCTGGGCCGCGGCCTGGGCGGCCGACTGCTGGCCGTCGTCGTCATCATCGCCGCAGCCGACCAGCGCCAGTCCCGCCGCGCCGACACCGGCGCGACCGGAGGCGCGCAACAGCGCGCGCCGACTCATCTGCTTGCGTCGCATGCGCTGCCAGTAGTTTCGCTCAGCCATGGAACCTCTCCTCGAAATCGAATCAACCAACTCTCGGTCGCAGAATGCTAGAGAGTCTAGAGCAACACCGTCGCCGGGCCCCGGGCACCTAGGCCGGGTAGTCGGGATGGCTGACGTCGAGCCAGGTGTCGTCGTGGCGGTGCGAGTCGTGAGCGAACTGCATGGAATCCTCACCGCGGTGGACGAACGGCCACCAGATCGCCGGCGCGATGCCGTTCATCACGCCCGGAGTCGGCGACATGCCCTCGAGACCATGGTCGGGATGCGTACCAAGGGCGATGCGTTGCGCATCGTGAGCGAGGTCGCGGCGAACGTCCTGGTCGATCGTGATCCGCATTCGCTGCACTATCTCCGCCATCGGTTCGTAGTCGTAGTGGAAGTAGTTCCAACTGCCGCCCGGGATGAAGCGGTTGTGGTAGGCGGTCGTCGGATCCAGCTCGATCGGCGCATTCGACCACTGCGGTCCCGAGCCCGGGTAGCTGCCGTCGATCAGTCGCTGCAGGATGACCGGGAACGGCTCCGTCTCGAACTGCACTTCAACTCCCAGGGCCTCTGTGTACATGGCGCGCTCGGTCTCAAGCACACCCGGGTATGTGACCTCCCAGAACTCCGGGGCAATGAGTTTGACGGGACGGTTGACGTCGTAGCCGGATGCGTCGAGCAGCGCTCGTGCTTCCTTGATGTCGGTTTCTCGGTCGGGGCGGAAACCGGGAACCGTCAGCAGTTCTTCCTCGGGGATCGCCCAGTAGGCGTTGTACCAGGGCGTGTCCTCCTGGCCCGTGGGCTTGGCCGAGCCGAGATAGACCGTATCGATCATCAGATAGCGATCGACAGCCAGATGCATCGCCTGGCAAAAGCGACGATCGAGATAGGGGTTGCCCAGCCCGTCCCAGCCGGGCCAATCGCGGTTGAAGTTGAACCACCCGGTGATGATCGGGTAACCGAAGGGCACGCTGCCGGTCGGGTGGTCGGGGAAGTCCGACGAGATCGACTCCACCTGAATCGAGGTGAGCGGAAAGCCGCCGATCGAGATTTCGCGGCCGCGATAGGCCGTCTCGATCGCGGTTGGATCCTGCATGCTGGCGAACGTCACCTGCTCGAAGTACGGCAGCGGCAGACCGTCGACGCCCACTTTCCAGAAGCCTGGGTTGCGCTCGAGTTCGATCCCGATATCGGGGTCGTACGAGCGCGGGATCGTCATGCCGGTGCCGCTGGACAGCTCGATGTTGGTCGGATCGTCGCGCCAGCGGTCGCCGAACGCCGCGATTGCTTCGGGCGACGTGATCCAGCCGAACGGCCCCAGGGGCACGCCCAACCAGGTTGCGTCGGGACCGTCGGTACGGGCGATGAAGGTCAGGTCGTCGGGCGCGTCCATCGAGTGCGTCTTCGCGTAGGAATCGCGATGCGGGAACGTACCGTCCTCGGCGCCGGTCGCGTCTCGGCCTTCGATGTGGCGCTGGAAGTTGACGCGAATGTCCTCCGCCGTGACCGGTCGGCCGCCTTCGGTGGGGAACTGGTCCCAGAAGCGCGCGCCCTGATCCACGCGGAACAGATAGGTCTGTTCATCGGGCGTCTCCGGCAGGCTGCAGATGTCGGCCTCCATGACCGCCTGCGCCTTGTTGCGCCAGCGAATTATGTTGTTCATGTAGAACCCCATCCAGTACTGCGTCGTGCCAAAGACGGCGCGATGGGGATCGAAGTAGTCGTGTGCGTGGGCGGGCGTGGAGAGGCGCAGGTCGCCGCCGCGCACCACCTGTGTGACGGCAACCTGTTCCTGCTGCTGGTGCTGGGCAGACTGCTGACTTTGCTGGCGAGATTCCTGCTGATTTGCCGGAGCTTGTTGCTGGCGCTCGACCTGTTCCGCCTGCCGTTCTGCCTGGTCTTGCTGTTGCTGCGCGGTTGGACTGTCGGGTTGTCGAACCCGCGGGCGCGGAGCGACAGCCTGCTGAGCGTCGGACTGGACCACGAGCAGCGCATCGTCGTCGTCATCGTCTCCGCAGCCGACCAGCGCCAGTCCGGCGATGCCGACGCCCGCACGTCCAGCGGCCCGCAGCAACGCACGGCGGCGCAGGCGTTTGGTGTTCAGCAGCTGCCAGTCGTTGCGCTCGTCCATCGCCGGCTCCGGTAGGAAGTTGCGCGAGTATACGAACTTCGCCGGACGTCTCCTGTTCGCTCGGATACCACGACCGGCGAGCGGACTACCCTGCGCGCATGAGTCAGCAACGCCCGCAGCCACCGCCCGATCCGGACGCGATGATCGCGCAGTTGCGCCAGCAGGTGCTGGACGGCTGGGAGCAGGGCGCTGATTTCTTCGACCAGCGCTGGGGCGATCAGGGCGATGAGTTCCACCACGATGTCTTCGCGCCGGCCGCTGAGCGGATGCTCGGTCTCGAGCGCGGAGCCAAGGTGATCGAGTTCGCTTGCGGCAACGGCGCGTTCGCCCGGCGGCTTGGACGCGCCGGAATGACCGTGCTGGCTACCGATCTCTCACCCGCCCTGATCGCCCACGCCGAACGGCGCACCGAGACAATCTCCGACCAGGCGGTTGACGTCACGTACCAGACGGTCGATGCGACTGACGAGCGCGCCATCATCAACTGCGGCGGGCCGTTCGATGCGGCCGTCTGCATCATGGGCGTGATGTCGATGCCGCTGCTCCGCCCGATGTTCGGCGGGGCCTGGCGCGTACTCCGGCCGCGCGGCGCCTTCGTCGTGGTCACCCTGCATCCCGGCTACGCCACCGCCGGCTACAAGCTGGCCAAGTCGGAGGAGGACGGCGAGCCACACGGTCTGACGATCACCCGCTACCTCTCGCGTTACGTCACGCACGGCGTGACCAATACCGCGCAGAAGCAGCCGCAGATCTACTTCCACCGGCCGATGAGCGAACTGCTGGCGGACGCGTTTGCATCCGGACTGGTGCTCGATGGGATGGAGGAGCTGGCCGCCCCGCAGCAGCCGCTCGAGGAGGCCAAGCTGATGTGGAACTTCCTGCCGGAGATCCCGATGGCGGTCGCGCTGCGGTTCCGCCGCGTCTGATGGGAGACACGCCATGATGGTGATCGGGCTGGGCGAGATTCTGGTGGTTGCCCTGGTCCGGCCGTTGCGCTTCCTGCTCGGCGGCGAACGCACTGCGCTGGGTCGCGGCATCCTGCGCTTCGAGAACTGGATCCTCCGGCATCTGCACGTGATGGGCGCAGAATCGCGTCTGCGCCACGAGCTGGAGATGCACGGCCAGGCATCGAGCTTCCTGGCGGAGGGGATGAGCGATCACGCCAAGGCGATCCCCAGCGTCGGTAGCACCCTTGAACGGGTGCGCGACGAGACCGGCGCCAACCTTGAGGCGCGTCAGAGGTCGACGAAGCTGCAAGGTCAAACCGAGCTCCGGCGCGGCCAACGTCAGGTGGAGTCGAGCGGCGGCGACCGTTCCGATGAGATTCACGAGGCGATGTTGGAGGCGCAGCGCCGCCGGAATCAGTTGGTGGAACGCGAGCGGCGGCACAACCTGCGACGACAGCGCTAGCCCGAGCGGTCCCATTTGAAGGTGAGGATCGAGAGGCCGAGGCCGGCGACGATCCAGACCCCGAGCACGAGTGCGGCCAGCTCGAGCTGCCAGCTCATGCCGGGTTCGGCGAACTTGTAGGCGTCGGGCAGGAAGACCGAACGCAACCCCTGCGCCAGCCAGCGCAAGGGGAAGACGCCGGCGACCCACTGGAGCCAGGTGGGCAACGAGGCGAGGGTGAAGAATACGCCCGAGATGAACTGCAGAATGATGAACGGCGCCTGAATGACCGCAGGCGCGGCGTTGGCGGATGGAATGATCTTGGTGATCGCGATGCCGAGCACGCAGCCGGCCGGCACGCCGAGCAGGATGATCCAGATCAACGTGAGCCAACCCTCGGCGTCGGGCAGCTCGACGCCGTAGGCGACCACGCCGAGGATGATCATGATGATCAGTTGCAGGATCGTGTAGGCCAGCGCGGTGCCGACCAGGCCCATGAAGAACGAGGCCTTGGGCAACGGAGTGGCCGCCAGTTGCTTGAGCGTGCCGTCGAACTGCTGGATCGACAGCGACGTGCCCAAGAGATTGAAGGACGTGCCGAAGACCGCCACGGCCACGATCCCGGCGACGAAGTACTGGCTGAACTTGACGACCGGGACGTGTGCGCCCGCCTCTTCGGGAATGCCGATCTCGAAGGTCAGCAGAGAGGAGAAGATGACGAGGAACATGATCGGGAAGGCGACGACGAAGAAGAGCGCGGCCGGTTGCCGATAGATCGTCTTGAGGTTGAGCAACATGTAGAAGAAGCCGAGGCGCAGCGTGCGCGCGATGTCCGCGGTGTTCATTTCGAGTCCGCCGATTCGAGCGCTTGACTGTCGTCGACCAGCTCGAGGTACATCTCTTCCAGGTCCGGCCGCTCGACCTGCAACTCGGGGAGCTCGTCTATGCCGCGATTTCGGGCCCAGTCGATCAGCCGAGCGAGGTGGACGGTGGGCGTCTGGGTCGGCAGGGAGAGACGTCCATCGGGACCGGCCCGCAGCGACTTCCACTCGTCCAGCAGGTCCGACAGATCGAGGCCGATCGGCGGTTGCCACGAGATGCGGGTGTCCGTCGCCATTTCGCGGCGTAGCTCAGCGATGTCGCCCTCGAAGATGATCCGGCCGTCCTTGATCAAGCCGATCCGCTGAGCGAGATGCTCCGCCTCATCGAGATAATGAGTGGTCAGGATCACGGTGGCGCCGCGCTCGGTCAGGCCGCGGACGACCTCCCAGGCCTGACGCCGGGCGGTCGCATCGAAGCCGGTGGTCGGCTCGTCGAGGAAGATCAGATCGGGGTTACCGATCACGCTTGTCGCCAGATCGAGCCGCCGCTTCTGACCGCCGGAGAGCTTGGAGCCGCGCCGATCGGCGTGCTCGGTCAGGCCAACCAGCTCCAAGGCCTCGTCCGTGTCCATGGGGTGGTCGTAGAGCCTGGCTGAGAAGCTGAGCATCTCGCGCGGGGTCAGGCCCTCCATGGGGGTGCTGCGCTGGAGGACGATGCCGACGCGGCGATTGAGTTCGCCACGTTGACGCTGAGGGTCATAGCCGAGCACCGAGACGTCGCCGGCGTCGCGCTGGCGATAGCCCTCAAGGATTTCGATCAGCGTGGTCTTGCCGGCGCCGTTGGGACCGAGCAGGGCGTAGACCTGACCGGCTTCGATCTCCAGGTCGACTGCGTCGACGGCGGTCACGGAGCCGTAGCGCTTGGTTACACCGCTGATCCTGATCACCGAGGGCATGGGCGACAGGCTACGCGACCGCATCGAGCTGGTTCGTCCGGGTTGGCGCTCTGGCGCGCCCTGTTCCGGGGAGCGAGGGTTTCGCCGCCGGCCGACCGATTCGAGGAAAAAACTCTTCGGTCGTTCATGCGCGGATCTCCAGTGTTTTGCGGGAGATCGCGCGATCAGGGTGGTCAATTTTGATCAATTTCGGAAGGTTTTGAGCGGTCATCGCTGTTCGGGTTTGTTCGATTCTGTTCGGTCCCGTTCGGGTTGGATTCGCACGCGGACGGCGCCAAAACCGGGTTCGATCTCCTGCGAACGGCCGGCTCTGTTGAGCGAGCATGAGGCGGCTCCGCTTCGGGCGACTGATTCAAGCACAAATGTACTGTATTGTCTGGCGAATGCCAACCGGAGCGTCGAGATCTGTGTCATCTACGCGGCACCAGACCAGCGGCGCGCAGCCCTGCAACGTGGGGACGGGAGAGGCCGATGGCGGGGAGTCGGTGGAGTTGCACAGGCCCTAGACTTGCCAGAGCCCGGGACCGACAGAAGGGGCGGAGCGCAGTATGACTTCCATCAATCAGGACAAACTCAACGACCTCTTCGATTATGTCGAGGGCATCGTCGAAGACGGCAAGGTGCCCGCCGCGCAGGTTGCGATCGGGCACGACGGAGCGTTGGCGGGAATGCGCACGTTCGGCAGCGCGCATCACGGCCGGTCGGTGGGGCCGGCGGCGGATGACTCGCTGTTTTGCATGTTCTCGTCGACCAAGGCGATCGTCGGGATCGGCGTCTGGAAGCTGCTCGACGAGGGCTTGCTCGACCTCGACGAGCGCGTGGTCGACATCATCCCGGGCTGGTGCGCCGAGGGGAACGGCGAGGCGTCGTACGCCGACGTGACCGTGCGCAACGTGATGCTGCACACCGGCGGATTCCCGCACGCGCCGATGAACCCTCGGCTGTGGGAGGATCGCGAGGCGCGGCTGCGGCGGATGATGGGCTGGCGGCTGAACTGGACGCCGGACACGCAGTGGGAGTACCACGCGACTTCGGCGCACTGGGTGCTGGCCGAGATCATCGAGCAGAAGACGGGCGAGGACTTCCGCGACTGGCTGCGAGCCAACCTGCTCGACCCGATGGGGATGGAGAACCTGTTCGTCGGGCTGCCGAACGAGGAGCACGAACGCGCGGCGTCGATTGTCTACACCGAGGAGCCGCTGCCGGTCGACGGCGGCGAGGTGTTCCCGCAAACGATCCTGCACTTCAATCTCGCCTCGCAACGACGAGCCGGATGTCCGGGCGGCGGCGCATTTGCCAACGCTGCGGACGTGGCGATGTTCTACCAGCAGGTGATCAATCCGTCGGACGACGGTCCGCTGAGCAAGAGTGCGGTTGAGCTCGGTACGACCGTGATGACCAATCCGGATCGACACACCGACCCGTTGAGCGGGATCCACGTCAACCGCGCGTTGACGGTGGTGGTGGCCGGGGACGACGGGCTCGCGGACGAACGCGGCTTCGGCCGGGGCGCCTCGCCGAGCGCGTTCGGGCACGCCGGCGCCGGCGGTCAGATCGCCTGGGGGGACCCGGAGACAGGCCTGTCAGTCGGGTTCCTGACCAACGGCTTCCAGCAGGACGAAAACGTCCGCGAACGCACGTGGACGATCGGCACGATGGCCGCGGCCTGCGTCGAGTAACGGGGAGTAGGCGGGCCGCTACTCGGCCTCGGTTCCGGGAAGCAGCGGCCCCTCTGAGATGGCGGGAAGGGCGCGCGTGACGGCGAGCGCGGCGTCGGTGTCGGCGAAGCCGAGACGCTGAATTGTGGTCCAGTCATCCGAGGCCCAGCGTTCACGCAGCCGCTCGCCCTCAGGCAGTCTGCGGCAGACCACATCGATCAGATGATCGAGCAATCGGTCGAGCCAGCGGCACATGCCCAGCATTGAGGCGTCGATGGCCTCGGCGGCGGCGATGGTCTGGTTTGCGGAGGCCTTGAGCGCCGCCTGTCGCTGATCGGAATCGGCACGCTCGAAGTTGCGATGGTTGGTGATGATGTAGAGGTTTGGATCGTTCGCCAGGGGCAACGCTGAGAAGTCGGACTCGCTTCCGACGGCCGCGGCGGCGAGCGTCTCCGCCCAGTCGGGAAGACGGCCTCCCGGCGCCACGAGTTCGGCCAGCGTCGGATCGACGTCCGCCAACGGACGCTGAGCCAGACGTCGCAGGCTGCCTCGCGCTTCGAGCAACGGCGCTCCGGCTCCTGCGTAACAGGAGGGAACAATCGTGGCGACGTGATCGAGCAGATCTGCGATGTAGCGGGCCACGAGATCGACGTGAAGCGGCGTCTGCTCGACGAGCTCCCGTGTCAGCTCCTCCTCAATCGCGCCGACGGTTCGATTCTTGACGTCTTCGAGCGGCACCTGCATCGCCTGCAGGGCCAGTACGAGCTTGGGACCAAGTTGTCGCAGCCGCACGGCGGCGTCGGTGAAGGCATCGTCGGGCTCGAGATAGGCCATCACCTCGGACGGCCAGAGTCCGATGCCGAAGCGAATCTCGGGGTTGGGCAGCTTCGAGACGTCGCGCTCGCGTCCGGCGGCGACGAACGTGCCTCTGGCAGGCATCCCGATGCCGTGGCGCTGAGGAACCGCGGGGACCTCGGCCTCAGTAGCCGGCATGTCGATCGACGATGTCGTGGAGCGGCTCGTTGTTGATGAAGCGATGTAGATTCTCGGCGAAGCGGTGGGCGGCCTTGCCGAAGTAGTTGGGTTGCAGGCCGCTGTTGTGTGGAGTGATGAAGAGACTCGGAACACTCCACAACGGGTGTCCGTCGGGCAAGGGCTCGGGCGCTGTCACGTCGGTGTAGGAGGCTCGCAATCGTCCACTGTCGAGAGCAGCGACCTGGGCGTCCCAGTCGACGACTTCGCCTCGAGCGATGTTGATCAGGGCGGCTCCGGGTTTCATCTGAGCCAGTTCGTGTTCGCCGATCAGGTGATGCGTGTCCTGGGTCAGGGGGACGGCCAGCACGACGTAGTCGGACTCGCTCAGCACATCGTCGAGGCGCTCGGGCGGCCAGACGTAGGCGACTGATTCCGGCGCGCCCGGCGGCGGCGTGCCGTCGCCGGAGGCTCGTCGCCGGATACCGACGACGCGTGCGCCGAAGGCGTCGCAGAAACGCGCGATTTCGGAACCGATCGCGCCATAGCCGATGATTCCGACGGTGGCGCCCTCCAGCGTCTGGGGATCGGAACGGGCCCAGGTGCCCTGTCGATGCGCCTCGATCAGGCGGATCATGCGCTTGGCGTCCATGAGCATGAAGGCCAGCACCCACTCGCCGATCACGCGGGCGGCGAGACCGGGCATCTTGGTGATCACGACGTCCTCGCCGATTGGCCGGTCGAGGATCTGATTCACGCCAGCGGAGGCCAGCGCGATCCATTCCAACGCCGAGGCTTCGCCGGCCAGGTCGCCGCTGAAGAACGTGAACCAGATCCGATCGCGTTGCTGGATTTCCGCGCCTTCTTCGAGCGCCGCTTTGAGATCGATCTGTGGATGCCCTGGGTCGCGCATATGGCGGGCCAGGTTCTGAGAGACGTTGTGGATCTCGACCCGCGGGTCGACGGCTCGAATCACATCCAGGGCCGAATCGGGCACCTGCAAGAAGTTCGCGATATGAATGGTGTCCATGACTTCAGAATACGTCGTCTACCGATAAGCTGGCCCCATGCCGAATGCACAGCCAACACTTCGACTGACCTGCGATGACGCGGAATCGACGCGCGAGGTGGGGGCGGCCGTTGGCCGGTTCGCGCCGGCGGGCACGGTGGTTCTGCTGCAAGGCGACCTCGGGGCTGGCAAGACGGTCTTTGCGCAGGGGGTTGGTCGAGGGCTGGAAGCGCCGACCGTCGTCAACTCGCCGACCTTCGTGCTCGTCAACGAGCATCTGGGCGGCCGCCTGCCGCTGCGTCACGCCGACCTGTATCGGCTGGACGATCTCGACCTGATCGCCGAACTTGGTCTCGACCAGGCGGCGATCGGCGGCATGTTGCTCGTCGAATGGCCGGAACGGGGCGAAGGCGTCCTGCCCGCCGACCACTTGCATGTGCAGATTGTGCCGCTCGAGGAGGACGTCGCCGAAGACGCCCTGGACGCTTCTCCACGAGGACTCGTCCTGACGGCGTCCGGCGAGCAGGCTGAGCTGCTGCTCAGCAGACTGACCGAACAGTTCGCTCCGGTTCCCGCCTGATGGAACTCTCAATCGACACTGTCGGCGAGCAGTCCAGCGTCGCGGTGAGCGAGCGTGGGCGCGTCCTGACCGAGATTAGCTGGCACTCGGGACGGCGGCACACGCCGTCGTTGACGCCGATGATCGAACTCGCGTGCCGTCAGACGGGTAACACCGAAGTCGTCAAGCGGGAGCTGGAAGCGGTGTTCGTGGATGTCGGCCCCGGCGCGTACGGTGGGATTCGCTCGGGCATGGCCGCGGCGGAAGGGTTGGCCGTGGCCCTCGATCTGCAATGCGTCGGCGTCGGTCGACTGGAGATCGAGGCCTATCAGCATGCCTCGAGCGGTCTGGCTGCAGCGATTCATCGAGCTTCGCGGACGACCTGGGCCTGGCAGATCTTCTGGGGCCCGCTCGATCGCTGGCGTGAGCTCGAACCGCCGAAGACCGGCGCAACATACGAACTGCAGCGCGCGCTGGCCGACGCGAAGCGATTTGCCGGCCGGTCGGGGATCATCTGCGGCGAGCCGGAGCGGCTCGATGACGAAGCATCGGGTTCGCTGCGGGACGAGGGCTGGATGCTCTCGCCGCCTTCGTTGAACGCTCGACGCGCTGGGATCCTGGCGGAGCTCGGTTGGAGACGGCTGCAGGACGGTCACGGGGTTCCGCCGGCTGCCCTCGAACCTCTCTACCTGCGCGAACCGGCGATCGGCCCCCAGCCATCTGAACAGCCATCTGAACAGCCATCTCAATAGTTCTGGAGCATCGCATGTCGACTGAGCGCACCCTGGTCCTGGTCAAGCCCGACGGCGTGCAGCGCGGACTGATCGGAGAGGTCCTGGGTCGTCTGGAGCGACGCGGACTGAAACTGATCGGCCTCAAGCTGATGCAGATGGACGAGGCGCTGGCCAACCAGCATTACGCCGAACACGTGGAGAAGCCGTTCTTCCCCGGCCTGCGCGACTTCATTACCTCGGGTCCGCTCGTCGCGGCGGCGTTTGAGGGGTCGAACGCGGTGCAGCTCGTGCGTAACACGATGGGCGCGACGAACCCTCTCGATGCGACGCCGGGCAGCATCCGGGCGGACTTCGGCGTGGACCTCGGCCGCAACGTGATTCACGGTTCGGACTCGCCGGAGTCGGGCGAGCGTGAACTGGCGCTCTTTTTCGCGCCGTCGGAGTTGGTGAGCTGGAGCCGCGACGTCGAGGGCTGGATCTACGAGTAACTCTCGGACGGCTATTCGACGCGCAGCAGCGTGTCGGTGTGCGACCAGAGGCCGTCGAGGTCGTAGTAGTCGCGGGTTTCGCGGTCGAAGATGTGGACCACGACTGAGCCGTAGTCGCAGAGCAGCCAGCCGCCCTCGGCGGTGCCCTCGCGACGCGGGAAGTTGGCGTCGGGGACGTGCCTGAGCGCATCCTCGAGCGCGCCGAACTGGCGCCTGGAGGTTGCGGAGGCGATGACGAAGTAGTCGGCGAGGTCGGTGTGCGGGCCCACGTCGAGCAGGACGATCGCCTCGGCCTGGCGCTCGTCGAGCTGTTCGACGATTGCGCGGGCGAGCCGCTCGGCATCTTCCCTGGTCGTACGAATTGGCCTCGACGCGGATAGGCTGAGATCCGTTGCGGAGGTCGTCACGTGGACAATGGTAGCGCCCATGGCTGAGCGCGTTGTGGTCGGGATGAGCGGCGGAGTGGACTCGTCTGTCGCTGCCGCGTTGCTGGTCGAGCAGGGCTATGACGTGATCGGGATCACGATGCGTCTGTGGACGGAGGCGCGGCCCGAGGACTACACGGGGCGCAGCCAGTGCTGTGCGATCGAGGACATTGGCGACGCCCGGCGGGTCGCGCAGCGGCTCGGTGTTCCGCATTACACGCTCAACCTGGAGCGTCCGTTCCGGCGGTTCGTGGTGGACCAGTTCATCGACGAGTACGCCAACGGGCGGACGCCGAATCCGTGCCTGAACTGCAACACCTTCATCAAGTTCGACGCATTCCTCGAGCGGGCGCGGGCGCTCGGAGCGGACTGGATCGCGACCGGGCACTACGCCAGAACCGCCAGCGGCGCGGACGGGCGTCCGCAACTGTTGCGCGGAGTCGACGGCGAGAAGGATCAGTCGTACTTCCTCTACACGCTGACGGCCGAAGCGCTGGCGATGACCCTGTTCCCGGTCGGCGGGTTGCAGAAGGCGGACGTGCGAGCTGTCGCCGAGCGTCACAACCTCGCGGTCGCCGACAAGCCGGAGAGCGCCGACATCTGTTTCGTTCCCGGCGGCGATTACCGGGCCGTGGTGGGCACGAAGGTCGCCGATCGGCTGGGGCTGATGCTCGACATCGAGGGCCGAGAGGTCGGGCAGCACCAGGGCGTGCAGCACTTCACGATCGGCCAGCGCAAGGGTCTGCAGATCGGGGGCGGCGGCGAGCGGCGGTTCGTCACCGCGATCGATGCTGCGACGAACGTCGTCACGATTGGCGGGGCCGACGACCTGCTGGTCGAGCGGATCGAACTGTCGGATGTGCGCTGGCTCGCGGAGCCGACTGACCGTTTGCAGGTGCAACTGCGGTATCGCTCGGCGCCGCTGGCAGCGGGCTTGAGCGGCGACACGTTGTCGCTCGACGAGCCGGCGCGAGCGGTCGCGCCCGGGCAGGCCGCGGTCTTCTACGACGGCGATCGGGTGCTGGGCGGGGGCACGGTGGAATCGACGGCGTAGGTTACGCTCAGGTCATGCCGCTGAGCACGATCACCGACATCAGGGACATCGTCATCATCGTCGCCGGCCTGCTCAGCGTGATTGCGCTGATCGTGATGATCCTGGCCACGATCATCGTGGGTTTCCTCTCGTTCCGCCTGCTCCGCGCCGCGCGCAAGACCTTCCAGGAAGGCGTGCCGCCGCTGCTCGAGAGCGCACAGGAGACCGTCAAATCGGTCAAGGGAACCGCCGAGTACCTCGGCGACTCGGCCGCGGAGCCCGTGATCCGCGCCTACGCCACCGCCTCGAGGATCCAGCGGATGTTCGACGTGCTGAGCGGCAACTTCCGCCAGAGAGACAGCTGAAATGGGCTTCTGGAGAGGCCTGAGGTGGGGCCTGTTTCTCGGGGTGATCGCGGCGCTGGTCGGTCGGGTGATGAGCGGCGACGACAACAAGGAAAACTGGGAGCAGGCCAAGGTCGCGGGAGATATCGCCGCCGCCAAGGCCGAGGTCGAGCAGCGGGAAAAGTTCGAGCGAACTCGTCGGGGCAACGGCCCGCAAGAGTCGATCAGCTGTTAGTCGAGGCGCATACGTCGCTGTAGCCCGCTGGCGGCGTCGAACACTCCTCTAGCGATGCGAACTGCTAAGTCAGCTGCGCCAGGGTTCGATGCCCCAAACACCAACGTGAAAAGGGAACCATCTTCAGCACTTCCTAAAGTCCGTTGAGGATCAACGACTTCGGCAAAGATCCCTTTCATTCGTCCGGCGTACGCTTCAACGATCTCTCTATCTCCGCCCTCGCGGATCACTGAATCGCCACCCGTCGAATAGAGGATTCTCCACGAGTCGTCACCGAAGAATCGATTCAGCGCGGTCTGGTGTTCAAGAGTGGGCCAGCCGTCTCTTTTCAGGTTGCGCCTGAGTGACATCAAAGGGAAGAGCATCAGCAAGTCAGCCCTCTTGGTTGCTGCAATCGCCTCGATGGTCGTCCAATCAACCTCCATGGCGAACGGATCTACGAACACAAATGCTCTGACCATCCGTCCATGGCGACTGCCCAACCACGAACAGAATGCTGGAATCTCTTCATTCGCATCGGCATTCCTGACAGCGGTCCGGTGACCGTCATGTCGTTCAGCGACTATCTGCTCAAGCCGCTCGCAGTTCTTAAGATCTCTATCAATGAACAACAATCGATCGAACGGCCGATCGATTGTGTCAAGAGCTTGCAGCGCCGACCCAGGGACAATCTCGCTGCTGTTTCGAAGTCGTACGAACCCTTCCCCAGCGAACGCGTCAACGTATTGAAGGGTGAAGCGATCATCCTTGCGAGGCCGGTCTCGTAGCGCTCTGGTGAACGCATCCGCGTATCGACGATGGGCATCGAGCTTCTCGACAGTTGCCCCACTGCCGTACCTGCTGACTTCATTCGCCACGGTCAACTCCGAGGGGAAGCTCCTCGTACAAGTCGCCGTCCAGCTGACGACCCGCTTTTCTTTTGCCGACGCGAAGTCCATCGCAATCGTGCGCGCCCCACTGCTTGAAAAAGAAGGGAACGTCAGCTTTGCTGCATTGATCTCGTATTCCCCTGATCCAGTTCGGATCCATCGCACGAGCACCGGGGCCGCTCTCGCCGCCTGCGATGACCCAGTGGATATTCTTCAGATTCAGCTCAAGCGACCCCAATAGCGGCTCACAGCTCAGGAACCGGACTCTGGCGGGTACCGCTCGAAGGTCGTCGACTCGACGTGCGAACCGCTGATTCTCGACCGACACACCCATCCACACGTTTTCAGGCCAGGGCAAGGACGGCGCGAGCGCTGCAAGCCGCTCCGACCGCTTCGTCAACACCTGGAATCGGTGTTGCTCTGCGGACTCCATCACGTGAAAGACCTCCTGGATGTAGTCGTCCGGCACGTCTTCGTGAAACAGGTCGCTCATCGAGTTGACGAAGATGGTCCGCGGCTTCTTCCAACGCAGTGGCTGATCCAGGCGCTCAGGTCTCAGCTGGAGGTCGAAACCGTTCTCGTAGGGATGCCCCGGCACCCCTCGAAAGCGCTCTGCGAATGTCTTCGCGTAACAGTGGGCGCAGCCTGGGCTGACCTCCTTGCAGCCGGTCACCGGATTCCAGGTCGCCTCAGTCCACTCAATTGAAGAACGCTGCATCAACGACCTCCGTGTCCACTTTATCCACAGTCTCCACAATAGAACACATATGCTTACTTTGTCCACTTCGTCAGTCGAGTGAGATCGCCATCGCATCATTAGCATGGCGAGCGACTTCGACACGGCGCATGACAGGAGCGGACTCAACCATGATCCCTGCGGACGAGACCTTCGACGGCACATTTCCCTTCGAGCCGCACTTCAGCGATGCGCCCGGTTTCCGCATGCACTACGTCGACGAGGGCGAGGGCGAGGGCGAGCCGGTGATCCTGCTACACGGCGAGCCGACCTGGGGCTATCTGTATCGCAACTTCATTCCCGGCCTGTCGGAGACGAATCGGGTGATCGTGCCCGACCACATGGGCTTCGGCAAGAGCGAGACGCCCCAAGATCGCGAGTACACGCTGCGCACGCATGTCGGCAATCTGGCCGCGTTGATTGAGGAGCTCGATCTGCACGACATCACGTTCGTGATGCAGGACTGGGGCGGTCCGATGGGCTCGCAGTACGCCGTGCGCCATCTCGATCGGGTGAAGCGGATGTGCGTGCTGAACACGCTCATTCCGGGCTCACGGCGGGAACCGCCGAACGCGCCGGTGACGCCGTGGTTCCAGTGGATCGGCAAGCATCATGAGGCGGGCACGCTGCAGGAGACGCTGGGGCATCTTGGGAGCAACGTGTTGAGCGTGATGAAGATCATCGGGTTCGAGAACTCAGAGGCCGTGGACGACGCCTGGATCCGTGCCTATTCGGCGCCGTTTCCGGACAAGGAGTCATGCATCGGCGCGATCGAGTTCCCGCTCGATGCGTACCTCGGCCGGATCAGAGACTTCGTTTTCGAGGAGATCGCCAACGTGCCGGAGCTGGCGTCGATGCCGGCGATGATGGTCGAGGGGATGCAGGACCACGCGATTGATCCTGAGCGCGCGATCGGCGGGTTCCGGGCGCTGTACCCGGATGCGCCAGTCACCGTGCTGCCCGATGCGGGGCACTTCTGCCAGGAAGATGCGCCCGAGATCATCGTGCCGCTGATCCGGCAGTTCCTGAGATTGACGACGTAGTCGGGGCTCGTTGCTGGCGGAGAGGGTGGGATTCGAACCCACGAGGGCCTTGCAGCCCTACACGCTTTCCAGGCGTGCCTGATCGTCCACTCCAGCACCTCTCCGGGGAGTCGGCCGAGTTCGGAATCTGGCGGAGAGGGTGGGATTCGAACCCACGAGGCACGTCGCCGCACCTACCGATTTTCGAGATCGGCTCCTTCGGCCACTCGGACACCTCTCCAATTTGAGTATACGCAGCGGCCCTATCAGTTCCGCATCGTGATCGACAGGCGACTGACAGGTGCCTGACAATACGCTGTATCTCGTGCGGCGCATTTGACCGGTCGTTCGTGCCGCTATTCGTTCGTCGGGAGACCCCGTGACCCAGCCAACCTCCGATGCCAGAACCATCTCCGAACTGCTCGCTCCGTTGGACGGCGAAGCCTCCGCGCTCGGCGCTCCGGGGCGGCCCGATCTGACATTCGACGGGCTTCGCGACCAGATCGCCAAGACCGGCGAGCAGCTCAACGGCTTCGGGCTCGGACGCGAGGACGGTATCGCGATCGTGCTGCCCAACGGCGCGGAGATGGCGGCGGCGTTCCTCGGCGTCGCCAACGCTGCGACGGCCGCGCCGCTCAACCCCGGATATCGCGCCGACGAGTTCGAGTTCTACCTGCAAGACCTCGAGGCGAAGGCGGTCGTTGTGCAGGACGGCGTCGACTCGCCCGTCCGCGAGGTCGCGCAAGGTCTGAACATCCCGCTGGTTGAGCTGCACCCGGAGTCCGAAGGTCCGGCTGGGGTGTTCAGCCTGTCGGCTGAGATTCGCGGCGCCGCCGCGTTGCCCGGGGAAGCGGGGGCGGACGATGTCGGTCTCGTCCTGCACACGTCAGGCACGACCTCACGGCCCAAGATTGTGCCGCTGCGTCAGCGCAACCTGACGGCGACCGCGCACAACATTCGTCACACGCTCAACCTCAGCTCCGAGGATCGCTGCCTCAACATCATGCCGCTGTTCCACATTCATGGGGTGATGGCCGGCATCCTGGCCAGCGTCGGGGCGGGCGGCTGCACCTGGTGCTCGCCGGGCTTCAATGCGATGCAGGTGTTCGGTTGGCTGCGCGAGTCGAGGCCGTCCTGGTACACAGCGGTTCCGACGATGCACCAGCTCATCCTCACGCGGGCCTCGCGCAACGCGGATGTGCTGGCAGAGACTAATTTGCGCTTCATCCGCTCGTCTTCGTCCTCGCTGCCGCCGACCGTCATGGCCGAGCTTGAGGACACCTTCGACGCACCGGTGATCGAGTCATACGGCATGACCGAGGCGGCACACCAGATGAGCTCAAACCCATTGCCTCCGCTGGAGCGGAAGCCGGGCAGTGTGGGGCTGCCGGCCGGTCCCGAGATCGCGATCATGGACGAAGACGGCGCGTTGCTCGCCATGGGACAGCGCGGCGAGGTCGTGATCCGCGGCGCGAACGTCACCGACGGCTACCGCAACAACCCCGAGGCGAACGCCACCGCGTACACCCGAGGCTGGTTCCGCACCGGCGACCAGGGCGTGCTCGACGACGACGGTTACCTGACGATCACCGGCCGGCTGAAGGAGATCATCAACCGGGGCGGTGAGAAGATCTCACCGCGTGAGGTCGACGAGGCGCTGCTCCAGCATCCCGCGGTGGCACAGGCCGTGACGTTCGCGATGCCCCATGATCGACTGGGCGAGGAGGTCGCGGCTGCGGTCGTGTTGCGGGATGGGGAGGACTCGGATGAACGGGCGATCCGGAGGTTCGTTGGCGAACGGGTCGCCGACTTCAAGACGCCGCGCCGGGTGGTGATCCTCGATGAGATTCCGAAGGGTGCGACGGGGAAGGTCCAGCGCATCGGCCTGGCGGAGAAACTGGGCCTGACCAAGTAGTGGGACCTAGGTCTTCGAGTCGATGCTCTTGAGCAAGTCTCGTATCTCGAGCAGCAGTTCGTTGTCGCTGGATGCAGTCGTCGACGTGGCTGCCGCTGGCGCGCCGCCCTCCTGCAGGATCTCGCGCTGACGCAGTACTGCATCGCGGAAGGCTGCCGCGTTGACGACTCCGATCAGGTTGCCTTCCGCTCCGGTCGCACCGGACTGTCCGGCCGTCTCGACCTTCAGGCCCTGGATGCCGCTGAACCGCATCAGCGGATCGTCGTGCAGCCGCACGTCGGTGATCCGGTCGAGCGGGATCGTGCTGTCGCTGCGGAAGTAGACGCCTCTCGTTAACTCCAGCGAGCTCGGCGTGAGGCGGGCGCTGAAGCGGTCGTAGGCGCGCGGCAGATAGGAAACGCTCCAGATCAGCCAGAACGGGATCAGCGGGATGCCCGCCACCATGACGAGCAGCAACAGACTGACAGCCAGCCGTCCATAGCCCATCACCCGGCGGTCGAACTCCGCTTCCAGCAGGATTTCGTCTCTCGAAGAGGTCATCGTTCTCTCTCCAGAACGGTTGGTGTCGAATGATGCTGGCTGCAACGATAGGTCAACGACCTCGCAATCACGGTGAAGGAGGAAGAGATGGAGTTCGGCATCCACCTGGTGCAGCAGAATGTGACGATTGGCGAGTGCCGCGAGCTCTGGGGCTGGGCCGACACCGCCGGATTCACCTGGGTCGACGTATCCGACCATTTCTATGAGTCACCGATGACCGAGAAGCGCGGCCCGTACCTCGAGTGTCTCGCTTCGCTGGCCGCGCTCGCCGTCGACACGGAACGCGTTCGAGTCGGCACCTGCGTCCTGGCGATTGACTATCGTCATCCGGCCGTGCTGGCCAACGCGCTGTCGACGATCGACCACCTTGCGGACGGTCGCCTTGATGTTGGTCTCGGAGCCGGCTGGAATGTTCAGGAGTATTCGGCGTACGGCATTCCGTTCGAGCGAATCGGGCAACGGCTCGACCGGCTTGAGGAGGGCATCCAGGTGCTCCGCGCGCTCTGGGAGGAGCCCGAAGCCAACTACACCGGAGACCACTTCCGATTGACCGACGCGCTCTGCGAACCCAAGCCCCTGCAGTCTCGTGTTCCGATCTGGATCGGCGGCGTGGGAGAGCGACGGACGCTGCAACTCGTGGCCCGCTACGCGGACGGCTGGAATGCGCCCTACCTGACGGTTGAGGATTGGTTGCGCCTCTCCGGCATCCTCGACGAGTGGTGCGAGCGGGTTGGACGCGACCCCGGTGAGATTCAACGCGATGTCAACCTGTCGTTTCACCTGGCGGCCACGGAAGGGGATCGGCCGAAAGCGGTCGCTCACTTCGAAGAGGTCTTCGGTCCCGCCGGGGACGCGTTTCGCCAACGCGGCGCCATCCTCGGCACCCCGTCGGATGCGATCGATGTCCTCGCTCCCTATGCCGAGGCGGGAGTGAATCGGGTCAACATCACCCTTCGACCGCCGTGGGATTGGGATGCGCTGCGCGCGTTCGCAATGGAGGTGGTCCCCGCCTTCTCCGACAGTTAGTTCGGCGCGGGGGCAGGCCATCATGGGCCTTGCATTCGATGGCCGCATCCGGCCTGGCGATAAACTGCCAGCGAACCCCAAATGGGTCCGATGATGCCGACTGAGAGGCCAGATATGCCCGTAGACCAGACGCGCGAATCGTGGAAGCCGGGACAGGACTGGCAGGGCGCGATCGACGAAATCAACTACATCAAGGAACTTGGCCGCGAGATGGGCGGCGAGTACGGCGTCGCCCGACAGCACCGCGGCGGCCGTTACACGATCCGGGAGCGGATCGACAAGTTCCTTGACCCAGACTCGTTCTTCGAGGCCGGCCCCCTGGTCGGCGGTTACGAGTACGACGACAACGGTGACCTGCGCGATTTCACGCCCGGCGCATTCGTGATGGGCATGGGCCAGATCGACGGGCGCAACATTGTGATCGGCGGGGACGACTTCACCATCTCCGGCGGATCGCCGCACAACGTGTCCAAGGGCGCCTCGCAGTTCGCCACGCCGCTTGCCTCGCAGTACGGCCTGCCCTACGTCCAGCTGATCGAGGGCGTCGGCCACAGTGCGAAGCGGGACGAGGAAGAGGGTCGCATGGCCCTGCCCGGCGGTCAGACGTGGTGGCGGCACATCAACCTGCTGAACAAGGTGCCGGTCGCCTCGGGGATCATGGGCTCGGTCGCCGGCGCGCCGGCGGCGTTCGCGCTGCTCTCCCACTTCACCGTGATGATCAAGGGTCAATCACAGATATTCCCGTCGGGACCGCCGGTTGTCCGTCGCGCGATCGGCGAGACCTTCAACAAGGAGGAACTCGGAGGCTCGGCCGTTCACGTCTACCAGAGCGGCCAGGTTGACAACGAGGCGGAGTCGGAGGAAGACGCCTTCGACCAGATCAAGAAGTTCCTCTCCTACCTGCCCGACACGACCAGCGACGTTACAGAGCGCGTGCATAACGGCGACGATCCGAACCGCCGAGTCGAAGAGTTGCTGAGGATCATCCCGGAGAATCGCAAGCGCGGATACAACCCGCGCAAGCTCGTCAAGCTGGTCGTCGACAACGGCGAGTTCTTCGAGATGCGGCCGCACTGGGGCGGTGCAATCATCACCGGCTTCGCGCGGGTCGGCGGTTACGCCGTCGGCGTCGTGGCCAGCGACCCGTATGTCATGGCCGGCGCGATGAACGGCGACGCGGCAGACAAGTTCACCCACTTCGTCGACCTCTGCGACGGCTTCAATCTGCCCATGTTGATCTTCCTCGACATGCCCGGCTTCATGCTGGGTTCGCAGGCCGAACTCAACCAGACCATGCGGCGCGGCACGCGCGCACTGATCGCCGCCTACGAGGCCGACGTGCCCAAGGTCGAGTTCAACATCCGCAAGAGCTACGGCGTCGCCGCCGACGCGCCCAACAGCATGGGCGAACCGGGCGGGGTCAACATGCGCTTCGGCTGGCCCGCCGGCGAGTGGGGCGGGATCCCGATCGAGGGCGGCGTCGCGGCCGCCTACCGGCGTGAGATCGAGTCGGCGGAGAATCCCGAGGCGCATCGCGAGATGATCGAGAACCGGCTGCTGCGCCTGCGCAGTCCGATGAAGGCGGCCCACAACTTCGACGTGATCGACCTGATTGATCCGAGGGATACGCGCCGGATCGCGTTCCGCTTCATTGACGCCGCGCAACCGATGCTCAAGCGCCTGGCGCAGCGCCCGAAGCGAATCATCCGGCCCTAACGTTCCGTGGATGAGTCGCAGCGGCTACGGCAGACAGGGCACTTCACATGTCAGAACAGTTCGAAGATTTCGAGGGCAACGTCGGTCTGACCGTCGATGATTCGGAACCGTGGTGGCCGCTGCTGCCGGAATATGAGCACGGGCCGCGACCGAACGTCTTGATCATCCTGTTCGACGACATGGGATTCGCCCACCTCAACTGCTACGGCTCGACGATTGACACGCCGAACATCAACCGGCTCGCAGCCGAAGGTCTGCGCTACTCCAACTTCCACGTCACGCCGCTGTGTTCTCCGACGCGCGCGTCGCTGATGACCGGTCGCAACCACCATGCGGTCGGGATGCGCACGATCGCCAACTACCACGACACCGGATTCACCAATATGCGGGCGGCGGTGTCACGTCATTCGGCGACGCTCGCCGAGATCCTGCAAGCGCGCGGCTACGCGACGTACATGGTCGGCAAGTGGCATCTCAGCCCGGCCGAGGAGAACGGTCCGGCCGGTCCCTACGACAACTGGCCTCTGCAGCGCGGATTCGATCGGTACTACGGCTTCCTCTCGGGTGCGACGGATCAGTTCTATCCGGAACTGACCCAGGACAACCACCACATCCTTCCTCCCAAGTCGCCGGAGGACGGGTATCACGTCACCGGAGATCTGGTTGACCAGGGAATCTCGTTCCTCAGGGACAAGCAGTCGCATCGGCCCGATCAGCCGTTCTTCATGTACTTCGGGCTCGGCGCCGTACACGAGCCTCACCAGTCGCCGCCGGAATACGTCGAGAAGTACCGCGGCCATTTCGACGCCGGCTGGGATGCGGTGCGTCAGGAGTGGTTCGAGCGGCAGCTCGCCAGTGGGATCATCCCGCCCGACACTGAGCTGGCGGAGCGAAACCCCGGCGTCAAACGCTGGGAAGACCTGTCGGACAACGGCCGGCGCTTCGCGGCACGGCTCTTTGAGGCGTTTGCCGGCTTCCTCGATCACACCGACGCACAGCTCGGGCGGCTGTTCCAACACCTGGAACAGTCCGGGCAACTCGACAATACGATCGTGATCCTGACGTCGGATAACGGCGCGTCGGGCATGGGCGGGCCGATGGGGATGCTCAGTATCGTCGCCGGCGGCAACGGCATCTCGACCAATGAGGGTGAGCTACTCCGGCGGGGGCCAGGCCAGCCGCCGTCGACCGAGGAGGCGGAGCGGCTGGAAGCGTGGCAATCGCGGCTCGATGACATCGGCGGACCGCGCAGCTGGACCGACGTGCCCTGGGGTTGGGCTCAGGTCGCCAACACGCCGCTGCGCTGGTACAAGAGCGACGCCTACGGCGGCGGCGTTCGCGTGCCGCTGATCATGCGCTGGCCCGGGCGCGTTCCGCAGGGCCAGATTCGCGATCAGTTCCACTACGTCACGGACATCGTGCCGACGGTCCTCGATGTCCTGGGTGAGTCAGCGCCCGATACGTACAAAGGTCTCGCACAGATGCCGGTCCACGGCAAGAGCATGGCCTACAGCTTCGACGATCCCGATGCGGCTTCCAACAAGGGCGTGCAGTACTTCGAGATGCGGGGGCACCGCGCGATCTGGGTGGACGGCTGGAAGGCGGTCACCCGCCATTTCCGCGGCACGCCGTATGAGGACGATGAGTGGGAGCTGTTCAATCTCGCCGAGGACTTCTCGGAGACGAACAACCTGGCCGAGCGGGAACCGGAACGCCTGCAGCGGATGATCGACCGCTGGTGGATCGAGGCGGGCCGCTACAACGTTCTGCCGCTCGACGACCGGATCCGGGCCGGCGGGCCGAGTCAACGCCCGGGCAATCCGCACGATGGTCTGCACTATCGCTACTACCCACCGACCGCGCACCTGCACGGCCGGGTCTCGCCGATGCTCCAGCTCGGCGACTGGACGATCACGGTCGAGGTCGAACGCGCCAGCGCCAAAGACGACGGCGTGCTCTTCGCGCACGGCAGTATGGCCGGCGGTGTCTCGTTCTACATCCAGAACAACCGGCTCTGCCTGGACTTCAACTCACGGGAAGATGTCACAGTCGGCCGCAGTGATTCAGAGCTTCCGACGGGAAGGTTGACTCTGGCAGCCGCAATCTCGTCCGGCGCCGACAAGTCCGGCGTCGTCACCCTGTCCGTGAACGGCGAAGCAGCAGGGACGATTGCAATTCCGGACACCAGCGGCATCGCGGTGCGAGGCGGCGCCGACGTTGGTGCCGACCACTACTCGCCCGTGACCGGTAGCTATGACGCACCGTTCGAGTTCAGCGGAACTATCCACGTGCTCGACGTGCAGATTGAGCCAAGGGTGAGATTGCCGAGGGCGATGTCGGCGGAGGAGGCGTCGGAGGCGGGCTAGTCGTTGCGGATCTCGGCCATCGTCTGGTCGAGATTCTTGTCGAGCATCTCGGCGATTTCGGGTGGCGAATAGAAATAGCGGGAGTGCGTGCGGCGCAGCATCTCTTCGGATTCGGTCAGAAACAGCACGACCTCATCTGACTCCGGCTTGCCGCGCTCTGCTTCATTCAGCGCCTCAAACGCTTCGCTCTGTTGCGATTCGTCAAACTCGCGCAGGGTCACGCCGCCGCCGTTCGCGTGGTCGCAGCGCAGCAGGATCCATTTCATCGTTCGTCCCGATCGGTTTCTGGCTGCAGTGCCGCCATGAGCGTAATGAGCGCTTCCCTGACCCGTTCACACAGGATATCGGTTATGCGCAGCGAATCGCGGAAGTCGGAGACCGCCTCGCTCAACCTGCCCTATGCGGCGCTGGCACCGGCGTCGTCGAAGTCTCGCTGAATCGGATCGCTCAGTTCTTCGACCAGGTCTCTGGTCGCGCGAAGTTGCTCCAGCAAGGAATCGACCAGCCAACCTCGATGCGAGAGCGTCAGCAGTCGGCGACGGACGTCTGGCGGCCCGCCGCCCGCCTTGATCAATCGGTCGATGCTATAGGCGAGCTGTTCGGACAGGTTCGCCCAGGCGTGCTGCACCTCAGTGCGAATCTGAATCTCCGCGTATCGACCGCTACTGGTGACCACGATCAGGTGAACGGCTCGATAGCCGCCCTTCTGACCCCGGCGCGTGTAGTCCTTCTCACGTTCAATTGTGAGGCGGACACGCAGCCAGCGAGTAGCGGTTCGCAGATCGGCCAACGTGGGAACAGTGAGTCTGCATCCCGCGATGTCTTGCATTGTGGAGAGCGGGGTCTCCTTGCGCCGCAGCTTGGCAACCACGGAGTCAATGGCCTTGATCCGGGACCCGACTTCCGTTCGGCGGCCTGCCAACGCTGTGCCACTACAGCGACTCAGTGCTTCCGTGACTTCGGACAACGCACCGGCGAACCCCGTTCGGAAGGCTTGATAGTCGGCCTCGTTCAGGTCGTTGAGGCCGGCGGCGGCGAGCCGCCGGCCCAACTCATCTATCGCTTCGGCGTCTCCCTCGGTCATACGTCGAGCGTACCTCGATCCGGCCTAGCCCCGGCCGTGGCGGAGGAGCTTTCCGGGGGTGGCTCCGGTTTCCTTGCCGTCCTGCATCGTGACCTCGCCGTTGACGAGGATCCACTTGTAGCCGTGCGGCTTCTGGACTCGGCGCCATTCGCCGCCGGGGAAGTCGTAGACGATCTCGCCCTGGAACTCGGGATCGAGCTTCAGTTCGCCGAGGTCGTAGACGACCACGTCTGCCGGGGCGCCCTCGACCAGCGATCCTCGATTGCTGAATCCGCCTGCTCGAGCCGGCAGATACGACAACCGGTAGTGCGCTTCCTCAAGCGTGATCTTGCCCGTGTCGCGGACCATCCACATGAGGAAGTCGGTGGGGTACGAGCCCGCCGTCAGGAACTTGGTGTGCGCGCCGCCGTCCGAAACGCCCGGAATCGTGTACGGCGATTCCATGATCTCGGCCATGTGGTCTTCGTTCGCATTGGTGACCTCAGTCAGGAACTCCGCCTTGAGGTCGGTAGCGAGGGCCAGATCGAGCATGGCGTCGATCGGGTGCTTGCCCATCTTCTCGCCGACCTGGGCGAGCGTCAGTCCGACGTACTCCTCGAGCTCTGGCTTCGCCTCAAGGTGCTGGATCATGACCCTTTCGATCGAGCCGCCGATGGCCTGAGTCTGCCCCAGCTTCTCGATCGCGTCGTCCATCTCCGACTTGAGACGCTCGCGGACCTCGGGGTCGGCGAACTTCTGCATCTTCTCTTCGATCGTGCCCGTGGTGGCGTAGTTCCACGCGGGCGACGAGTCGTAGAGGTTCCAGTCTTCGAGCGTGTAGGCGAAGGCCGAGCGGATCGTGAAGGCTTGACCGAAGATGCGCTCGCCGCGGTCGTTGGCCTCGTGCAGCCACTTGAGCGACTTCGTGTGCGAGTCGGGGCGCTGGCTGCTGGGCGCGATCACGTTGTGCAGGATCGGCCGTCCGGAAACCTCGGCCAGCTTTGCCTCGAAGGCGAGGTCGGACTTGATGTCGCCGGTCGCCTGGGTGATCTGGATGAAGCCCTCGTCGCGGTCGCGCAGGACTTCGGCCAGCGCCAGACACTCGTTGTCCGACATGATGTCGGTCACCATCGGCGTGCCGTCGTAGTCGGCCTGGACCGAGTTCTCACCCAGCCGCTGCGTCGACCAGCCGCAGGCGCCGGCGTCCATCGCCTCATGCAGCAGACGCTGCATCTCGGCGATCTCGTCGTCGGTCGCGCGCCGGCTCTTGGCCGCCTCGAGGCCCATCACCCAGATCATCAGCGGGGCGATCGGCATGTAGGAGAGGCAGTTCACGCCCTTCGGGATACGGTCGAGCGTGTCGAGCCACTCGGGGAAAGAGATCCAGTCCCAGATCATTCCTTCCTTCATCGAGTCGAACGGGATCGCCTCGGTGCGGGACATGGTCAGCATCGAGCGATCGCGCTCTTCCGGTCGCACCGGTGCGAAGCCGAAGCCGCAGTTGCCCAGCACGACCGAGGTCACGCCGTGCCAGCCGGAGATCGTGCAGTACGGGTCCCACTGGATCTGCGCGTCGTAGTGCGTGTGCAGGTCGACGAAACCCGGCGCCACGATCATGCCGTCGGCTTCGAGGAGTTGATCGGCGTCGGCGGGGTCCATCTTGCCGCCAATCTGGGCTACCACCCCATCCTTGATCCCGACATCGGCGACAAATCGCGGGACACGAGTCCCGTCCACGACCGTGCCGCCGCGAATCAGTACGTCAAACTTCGCCATCTCAGACTCCTTGTGCTGCTGGTTCCCGTTTCAGGTGATTATGAGCGATTAGCCGCGACCGTGTCGCAGCAGTTTGCCCGGCGTGCTGCCGGTCGATTCTCCGTCCTCGAACGTGACCTCGCCGTTGACCAGGATCCAGCGGTAGCCGTCCGGTCGTTGGACGCGACGCCATTCGCCTCCGGGGAAGTCGTAGACAACTTCGCCCGTCCACTCCGGCGTGATGTTGAGCGCGTCGAGGTCATAGACGACCACGTCGGCCGGCGCGCCTTCGACCAGCGTGCCGCGGTCGCGGAAGCCCGCGGCTCGGGCGGGCAGATTGCTCAGCCGGTAGTGCGCCTCTTCCAACGTAAGTTGGCCGGTGTCACGGACCAGCCACATCAGGAAGTCGGTCGGATACGAGCCGGCGGTCAGGAACTTGGTGTGCGCGCCGCCGTCGGAGACGCCGGGGATGCAGTACGGCGAAGTGATCATCTCCGCCGTCCACTCGTCGTTCTGCTCGCGCATCGGCGTGAGGAACTCGGCCTGCAGGTCGGTCTCGAGGGCGAGGTCGAGCATCGCGTGGACCGGGTGGTAGCCGCGGATCTCGGCGACCTGTCCGACGGTCATGCCGACGAACTCTTCCAGCTCGTCCTGGTGAGCAAGATCCTGGATCAGCAGTTCCTCGATCGGACCGCCCAGCGCTTGAGTCTGGCCGAGCTTCTTCACCGCCTCGTCGATTTCGGCGATGATGCGCTCGCGTACATCGGGATCGGCCATCTTGGCCTTGCGCTCCTCGCGAGTGCCGGTCGTGGCGTAGTTCCAGGCCGGCGACGAGTCGTACAGGTTCCAGTCCTCGAGGGTGAACGTGAAGGCGGCGCGAATTGTTGCAGCCTGGCCGAAGATGCGCTCGCCGCGGGCGTTGCATTCCTCCAGCCACTTCATCCGCTTGCGGTGCAGGTCCGGGTTCTTCGGGTTGACCGCGATCAGGTTGTGCAGGATCGGTCGCTTCGCCGCAGCCGCGAGCTCGGATTGAAACTCGAGGTCCTTATCCAGGTCGCCGGTGAACTGCGTGATCTGGATGAAGCCTTCGTCGCGTTCGGCCAGCACTTCCGCCAATGCCAGACACTCGCTGTCCGACATGATGTCGGTGACCATCGGCGTGCCGTCATAGTCGGCCTGGACCGAGTTCTCGCCCAGCCGCTGCGTCGACCAGCCGCAGGCGCCAGCATCCATCGCCTCGTTGAGCAGGCGCTTCATCTCGCCGATCTCGTCGTCGTTGGCGCGCCGTGACTTGGCCGCCTCAAGCCCCATCACCCACGTCATCAACGGCGCCAACGGCATGTACGAGAGACAGTTGACACCCTTCGGGATGCGGTCGAGCGTGTCGAGGAACTCGGGGAAGGTGACCCAGTCCCAGATCATCCCCTCTTTCATCGAGTCGAAGGGAATCGCCTCGGTGCGCGACATGGTCAACATCGCGCGGTCGCGCTCCTCGACACGGACGGGAGCGAAGCCGAAGCCGCAGTTGCCCAGCACCACCGACGTGACGCCATGCCAGCCCGAGATCGTGCAGTAGGGGTCCCACTGGATCTGAGCGTCGTAGTGCGTGTGCAGGTCGACGAAGCCAGGCGCAACGATGAGTCCGTCCGCGTCCAGCAGCTGGTCGGCGTCGATAGGGTCTATCTTGCCGCCAATCTGGGCGACGCGGCCGTCCTTGATGCCGACATCGGCGACAAACCGGGGAACGCTGGTCCCGTCGACGACGGTGCCGCCGCGGATGAGAACGTCGAATTTTGCCATGGGAGTCTCCAAGCGATCCTGGGCGCGGGGCTACGCGCTACCTTCGGTTGCTCGGAGGATAAGGAAATCAGCTCGCACCTGTCGTCAAGTCGTTGGGTCGTCCTCCACTGTGTCATCGCATAGCGCGTCAGACAGTTCCCTCATCCTTGCGACCACATCAGCCAAGACGAAGCCAAAATCAGCACCCGGTGAGGCGTTCACAGGTGTCCAGCAGTACTTGCCGCTTTGGTCTTCGACAGTTTCGGGCAGCCTTTGGCGACCTTCCCAATCTTCCGTCCGCGTCATCAGCCACAGTGGAGTTCGTTGATAGCGACTCTCGCGGTACTCGATGCTCAGGGCCACCCATGGCGCACTCGTGCCCTTGAGACTGAAGTAGCGACGACAGTACGAGCTCGTGACGCCCCATTGGAGACGATCTCTGCGAATCCAACCTTCACGCTTTCCAGTGTCGACGGCTTCCGCCGCAAGCAAACGTAGGCGCGCATCTCGTTCAGCGAAGTCTTCGGCGTCCAGATCAGGTGTCAGCGGCGCGAAGCCTTGATCATTGAGTGTTTCTGTGAGCCCTCTGAGCTGTCGAATGTCCGACAACACTGCGTCGTTGTCCGCACGGGACGCCATTTCGTCGAGCAGCGACCGCCAACTCACGAGTGCGACGCGCTTACCAAGCGACGTCAACTGCAGACACGGAAGCCCGTTGTGCCTGGGAACGGTCTCGTACTCCAGAGACGCCACGTCTAGTTGTTTCTTCACGTCACGCCAGAGAGACTCTTCCCGCCGGTGAGGGCAGAGGAAAAGCAACACGCCGGGTTCCTTGCCCTCTAGGAGTGTGACGTACTCGCTTACCTGTCCGTCGCTCAAGCTGGCCCAGAACTTCGCTTCGATAAGCAGCCGTCTGTTCTTTTCGCTGTCATAGCCAACGAGATCCAATCTCGCTGTCGGACTCAGCGATTCCTCAGCAGTCAAGCGGACAATCGGCTCCACGGCGAACCCATCCGTACTGAGCAGACCATCAAGCGCTGTCCGGCAACTGGGGGACTTGTTCAAGATGAATGTCAGGGAACGGGTAGCAGCAACTTCCACTTGGCTCGTAAGCCACGGAATCATATGGGCCAGCAGAGTCTCGTTCTCAGTCATCGATCAGCTCCCACCTTCGTTGCCAGCGCGTCGGAGCGCCGGCTCCGACGGATAATCCCGCGCCCGACCCGTATCCCCCTCCTGGATGACGAAGTCGCGGCGATCTCGGTAGAGCGGGGCCCGATTGATTGCGTAGTTGTCCTGGTCGAAGTAGGGGTCGATCTTCTCGTAGTGGGTCATCAGCCAGTACTTGTAGCTGCCGATGAACAGGTAGGTGTTCTCCATCTTGAAGAAGCGGCCCGGGACTCCCTCTCCCGCTCGGAAGCGGTCGCAGATTGCGGCGAGCAGCTCTCGCTGGTGCTGGCTGGAGCTCATCACGTATTCGTGCGGCCAGGTCTCGCGAAACATGACTGCCTCACGCCAGGGCGCCTGTTCGATCAGTTGGATCAGCCTGGTCTTCACGTCGGTCCCCTCCTCCGCCGGTCGATCTTGGCATAGCCACAGCGGTTTGTCACCAGGAGCTCGCGGGGCGTTCTCTATCGAGAACGGCCCGCTCGACGGACCAGACGCCAAGGGCATGACTAGAGAACGATGCCGTTGATAGAGTGGATTGTGAATCGGAGAAGTGGAAGGCCTATACTGCCGCCATGACGCAGTGTGTGCTTGGGGGAGTTGAACCGCGGGCTGTTGCCCGCGGGGTGCTCGGGGCCTGATGAGGGGCCGCCGATCGGTGGCCATGTCTCTGTCTTCTTCCGATCCTTGTTCCGACCACAGGAGTTCCCGCTATGGCTGATCGAGTCCGAATCTTTGATACCACCCTGCGCGACGGCGAACAGGCCGCCGGCGTCTCCTTCTCTGCGGAGGAGAAGCTGCAGATCGCTAAGCTGCTCGAGCGCATGGGCGTCGACTGCATCGAGGCCGGCTTTGCCGCTGCCTCGCCGGCCGATTTCGACGCCGTCAACCGCATCGCCCGTGAAGTGCGCGGCACGCAGATCGCGTCGCTCTGCCGCGCCGTGCCCAACGATGTCGACCAGGGCTGGGAGGCGATCCGTGATGCGGAGAATCCGCGCATCCACGTCTTTCTGTCCTCGTCCGACATCCACATCGCGCACCAACTGCGCAAGGACCGAGAGTCGGTGCTGCAGCAGGCGCGCGAGATGGTCGCAAGGGCCAAACAGTACACCAGCGACGTCGAGTTTTCGCCGATGGACGCAACGCGGTCGGACGTTGACTTCGTGCGCCGCATGCTGCGCGAGGTGATCGAGGCCGGCGCGACCACGATCAACATTCCCGACACCGTCGGCTACGCCATCCCCGACGAGTTCGCACGCTTCATTCAAGGCATCCTTGAGGACGTGCCCGGCGCCGACAACGTGGTCGTCTCGGTGCACTGCCACAACGACCTGGGCCTCTCAACGGCCAACTCTCTCGCCGCCGTCGGCGCCGGGGCGCGACAGGTCGAATGCACGATCAACGGACTCGGCGAGCGCGCCGGCAACACCTCGCTCGAAGAAACCGTGATGGCGATCCGCACGCGCGCCGACCACCTCGGCGTCGAGATCGGCGTGGACCCGCAATACCTGGTCCCGGCGTCGCGCATGGTCCAGGAGTTTGCCGGCATGCACGTGCAGCCGAACAAGGCGATCGTCGGGCTCAACGCGTTCCGTCACCAGTCCGGGATCCACCAGGATGGCGTGGTCAAGATGCGCGAGACCTACGAGATCATGGACCCCAAGGAAGTCGGCTGGGTCGAGGGCTCGCAGTTCGTGCTCTCCAAGCTGTCCGGCCGCGCGGGATTCCGCTCGCGCCTCGAAGACCTCGGTTACGAACTGGACGCCGACGAGTTGAAGGCCGCCTTCGACCGCTTCCAGCAGCTCGCCGACCGTAAGACGGTCGTTGACGACCGCGACCTCGAAGCGATCGTGATGGACCGACTCGGTCAACCAACCGAGGGCTGGCAGCTCGTCTCAATCGACATCTCCGCCGGCACGACCTCGACACCGTCGGCGACTGTTTCGCTGCGCTCGCCTGAGGGCGAGGAGCGCTCCGGGACCAAGACCGGCACGGGGCCCGTCGATGCGATTTACCAGACCATCCGCGAGCTGACCGGGGTGGCCGACGAGCTCGAGGAGTACAGCGTTTCCAGCATCACCGAGGGCCTTGACGCCCAGGGCGACGTCACGATTCGCATCCTGATCGACGGCGCCACGCACACGGGTCGCGCTGCGGACCAGGACATCCTCGTCGCATCTGCTCGGGCCTACCTGAACGCGATCAACCGCCACGTCGGCGGAGCGACCGGGGCGATGGCCGCAGCGACGCAGGAACGGACGCCTTAGCTCCATCGGCAGCGCCGCGACGCGGTTCAGCGAATGAATCCGTCGCGGCGCAGCATGGCTTCGTAGTCGGCTTGAGAGAGTCGGCAGTCGATCAGGTCGTCAAACTGGCGGCGGGTGAGGTGAAGCTGACGGGCCATGTGGGCGAGAAGTCGGTCATCAAGGTCGCGGACCGAGCCGTGAGACATGATCGTCACGACGTTCGTCCGATCGCCGTCCAGTTTGTAGTAGCGAAAGCGGCGATGCCGAGACTCCGTCAGTAAGAACCCTCTCCGCAACAGCCCTCGAAGGACAGCCCGGGTGCTACGAGGCATCCGGTACCAGCTTGAAGCGCGCCCGCAATTCCGCGCCGAACTCTACTGCGACGCCATCCATACCCACGGGGTCGCCCTCCGCATATTCCCGCCACATCCAGCTCAGCGAGTCGTCGATCAAGTCCCAGCACTCTTCGCGCGTCGCCGCGCCGTGCATAATGTTGTACTCCCCCTCAAAGAGGTAGAGGCCAACGCCGTCTTCCACCGCGTATTCGAAGGTGAAGATGAGCGGCTTGTCCGTTCGGTAGCGCTGCCCATTGGAGACGAACTCAGTGAAGACCATCGGGCTGACATCGATGTCTGAGGCGGGCGTTGCCATGCCGTCCTCCGCTTCTGGAATCTCAGGATATCCCCGCGCGCGGGCCTCAGCGGTTACTGCGCGTAAGATGACTCGTGAGACCGACATTCCAGAGCAGGGAGACGACGATGGCCGGACGTACTGTTGCCCAGAAAATCTGGGAAGAGCACCTGATTCGCAGCGCGGAGGGCCAGCCTGATCTGCTGTACATCGACCTGCACCTCGTGCATGAGGTGACCTCGCCGCAGGCGTTCGAGGGCCTCCGGCTGAGTGGACGGACAGTGCGCCGCCCCGATTTGACCCTCGCCACGCAGGACCACAACGTCCCGACTGACACGCGGATTGAGCCGTATGCCGACCCGCTCTCGCAGCAGCAAGTCGAGTCGCTGCGCGCCAACTGCGAAGAGTTCGGCGTGCCGCTCTACGACACGCTCGACCCGCGCCAGGGCATCGTTCACATCATCGGCCCGGAGCAGGGTCTGACCCAGCCCGGTCTGACCATCGTCTGCGGCGACAGCCACACGTCGACCCACGGCGCGCTCGGTGCGCTGGCCTTCGGAATTGGTACGTCCGAGGTCGAGCACGTACTCGCCACGCAGACGCTGCCGCAGGCGCCGCTCAAGCAGATGTCGGTTGAAGTCACAGGCGAACTGCCGGACGGCTGCTCAGCCAAAGATGTGATCCTGACGATCCTCAACACGATTGGCACGGGCGGCGGCGTGGGTCACGTGATCGAGTACCGCGGCGATGTGATCCGTAACCTCTCGATGGACGGCCGGATGACGGTCTGCAACATGACCATCGAGGGCGGCGCCCGCGCGGGTCTGGTCGCCCCGGACGAGACGACGATTAGCTACGTCCAGGGTCGACCGCACGCGCCGCAGGGCGAAGACTGGGACGCGGCGGTTGAGCGCTGGAGCGAACTCGTCACCGACGACGACGCAGTGTTCGACAAGGAAGTCGTGATCGACGGCGCAGAGATCGCGCCGTTCGTCACCTGGGGCACCAATCCTGCTCAGAGCGCTCCGGTCACGGGATCGATCCCCGACCCGGCCAGCCTGGCGACGGCATCGGCGCAGGAGTCGGCGGAGCGGGCGCTCGCGTACCAGGGCTTGACCGCCGGTACAGCGATCTCCGACATCGCGATCGACCGCGTGTTCATCGGTTCGTGCACCAACGGCCGGATCGAAGACCTGCGCGCGGCGGCCGCTGCGATCTCCGGCGGCCACGTCGCTGATGGAGTCAATGCGATGGTGGTTCCGGGATCGGGACTGGTGAAAGTTCAGGCGGAGGAAGAAGGTCTGGCCGACATCTTCCGCGACGCCGGCTTCGAATGGCGCGACGCCGGCTGCTCGATGTGCCTGGGCATGAATCCCGACATCCTTAGCCCACAAGAGCGCTGCGCCTCGACCAGCAACCGAAACTTCGAAGGTCGGCAAGGACCCGGCGGTCGGACGCACCTGGTCAGCCCGGCCATGGCCGCGGCGGCGGCGGTCGCGGGTCACTTCGTCGATGTGCGGAGCCTGTAGCGACGTTTCTTAGCGCCAGAGGGCGAGTTCTTCGTCACGCTCCTCGGTGACTGTTCGCACGTCTGGGCCGAAGACCATGGTGTAGGGGCGGTCGGCTCGATACTGCGGCCAGCCCGGGAGGGCGTTGGTGGTGGGATTGCCGGTTCGGGCGAAGTTGATCCAGGCGTCCATCATGAAGCCGCTGAGCTGGTCGACCTGCGGATCGTCCCCGACGAAGTCGCGCATCAGGTCGTTTGTACCCCAGATGAGGGGCACATCGAGTGCGTGTGGGGCGCCGAGCCGACCCTCGAACATCGGCGATTGCTGCTCAACCAGGTAGGAGTACGTGCGGCCCGGTGCGGCCGCATGGGTGTCGAGCAGGAGGCGTGTCGAGCCACGGTACTGACGATCGGTCATGACGGCGTTGTAGACCGCGAGCGGATCGGTCCGTCCGCTGCGCTGAATGCGGAGCGTTCGATACGTCTCGTAGCACTCGCCGGCCCGCTCGCTGCCGCCGACCAACGGCGCGAGCAACTCCAGGGCGCGTTCCTCGTTCAGATCCGTCAGACCGCTCATCGCCGCGAGCAACGTGAACTCGTTGCGCATCGTGCCCGCGAGCAGGTCGACATTCGCGCTGCGGCCGTTCCGCACGGCGTCCAGCGGGACTGCATCGAGGAACTCGCCCTCGATCACGGCGTTGAAGATCCCGTGCAGACCGGCGGCGGGATTGACAGCCGGATCTGCGCCTGCGAGCGCAACCTGAGCTTGCAACAGGTCGTCAGCCGGCAGCTGGCGCAGGTCGTCGGCCGTCGGTTGCTCGATCCCAAGTTCGCGGTAGTAGAAGGGCAGCATCTCGGCGACCGACTCGCGCGAGTGCAAGCGGTCGGCAGCGCCGCTCTGGATGATCGCGTGATGAACGAGGCTTTCCGCGAGCGGTGATGCGAGCAGGATCGCGACGGCGATGCCGCCGGCGGACTCGCCGAAGATCGTCACATTGTTCGGGTCACCGCCGAACGCGGCGATTTCGTCCTGTACCCACTGCAGCGAGGCAAGCATGTCGTGGAAGCCGAAGTTGCCCTCTGCTTCGTGCCCATCGGCGAGCGCCGGGTCGGGCAGATAGCCGAGCGCGCCCAGTCGGTAGTTGATCGTAACCACCACCACGTCGCCGCGTGCGGCGAGCGATGCGCCGTCGTACGCGGGCGACGATCCGGATCCGCTGAACAACCCGCCACCGTGGATCCAGACCATGACCGGCCGTCGGGCGTCATCGAGTCCGGACGTCCAGACGTTGAGATAGAGACAGTCTTCCGACATCCGCTCCTGGCTGTGACCCATGATCCCGGCGAACGGTCCGGCCGCCGGCCGCGACGGCTGAATGGAGACTGGCCCGAACTCCAGCGCGTCGCGGACGCCGTCCCAGGGTGCAAGCGGCTGCGGCCGACGCCAGCGCAGCTCGCCGACGGGAGGCTGAGCAAAGGGGACGCCGCGAAAGACGTGAACTTCGTCTTCTAGCTGCCCTCGCAGCGCTCCCTGTTGCGTCTGGGCGGTCGTCAGATTCGACGACATGATTCACTCCTACTCGAGTAGATCTGTGCTCCAGATCTCCCTCTCGGTCTCGCGGTCCTCGCGGATCGTTTTGACGTCGGGCCCGAGGACCATCGTGTAGCGCTGGTCGGCGCGGTACTCGGGCCAGCCGGGCAGCGCATTGGTGGTGGGATTGCCGGTTCGGGCGAAGTTGATCCAGGCATCCATGGCAAAGCCGGAGAGCTGATCGGTCTGCGGATCGTTGCCGATAAAGGCTCGCATATGGTCCCCGGTGCCCCAGACGAAGGGGATGTCGATTGCGTGGGGCGCGCGCAGACGACCGTCCATCGCCGGCGACTGCTGGTTGAACATGTATCCGTACGTCTTGCCCGACCCGTCGAGCGCGCTGTGCGCATCGAGCAGGCGGTCGGAAGGAATACGGAAGACGTAGTCGGTCATCACCGAGTCGTAGACGGTCAGCGGGTCGGAACCGTCGCCGCGAGCAGCCCTTGCGTCCCGATAGTGGTCGTAGAGTCGGTTGGCGGCATCCGCATCGCCGGCGGTTATCGCCAAGGCGCCTCGCGCGCTGGCTTCATCCATCTCGTTGACGCCCTGGAGCGCTGCCAGCAGCGTCCACTCGTCCTCGATCGTGCCGCAGAGCAGGTCGACATCCTTGCTGCGTCCGTTGCGGACCGCTTCGATCGGCAGGGTCTCGAGGAAGCCGCCCTCGACCACCGGCGAGAAGGCCATCAGGAAGCGCCCGGTCAGTGCGTTGGTTTCCGGGTCGGCCATCAGGGCGTTCTGAGCGTCGAGCATGTCCTGCGCGGGGATGCTGCGCAGAGAGGCGGCGTCGTCAGGGCTGACCTCGAGGACGGCGCAGTAACGTCGGCAGACTTCCTCGGCGATGTCGGTGGGCAGGGAGTGATGGGCTGCGCCGGACTGCGGGATCGCGCGATGGAAGAGGCCTTCGGCCTCGGCCGCGCCCATCAACACGCCGACACTCATGCCGCCGGCCGACTCGCCAAAGATCGTGACGTTGTTGGGGTCGCCGCCGAAGGCGCTGATATGGTCGCGGACCCATTGCAAGGCTGCGACCTGGTCGCGCATCCCGTAGTTGCCGGAGTCCGGGTCGTCGCCATCGGTCAGAGCCTGGTTGTAGAGATAGCCGAGCGCCCCGAGCCGGTAGTTGATTGTGACGACGACCACGTCGCCGCGACGCGCGAGGTGCTGCCCGTCGTAGATCGGTGTGGCGCCTGAGCCGCCGGAGAATCCACCGCCGTGGATCCAGAACATGACAGGGCGCCTGGCGTCGTCCAGTCCCGGAGTCCAGATGTTCAGGGAGAGGCAGTCCTCGTCAACCGGCATTTCCCAAGCGCCCAGCAGCTCCAGTCCCTGGATGAACGTCTGCATCGAACCGGGACCGACCTCGTTTGCTTCCTTGATCCCGTCCCAGGGCTCGGGTGGTCTCGGCGCACGGAAACGCAGGTCACCAACCGGCGGCGCGGCGAAGGGAATGCCGCGGAAGACGCTCAAGTCGTCCTCGGTTTGTCCCTGCAGTCGGCCGTACTTCGTATCGACGATGGGAGGCATGGCTTGGTCCTTTCCCGACGGTGATTTGATTGGCGATAGCCTGCTCGGGCAGGCTGGCAGTCATGATAAGGCGGGGCAAGATGGCAATCGGACAGGTGGGGCTGGGACTGGACTTCTCACTGGGGATGACGTTCGAGAATCAGCAGACGCTGGCGACGGAAGCCGCGGAGCTGGGCTACGAATCGCTCTGGACGCCCGAGGGCGCGGGGCTGGATTCATTCCATCTGTGCGCAATGCGCAATCAGGCGAGCGGACTGGCGACGGGCATCGGCGTCTGCCCGATCGCCTATCGATCGCCGGTCGCGTTCGCGATGTCGGCGGGGACCGTGTCGGCGATGAGCGGCGGCAAGTTCTCGCTGGGCATCGGCTCCGGCGGCATCTACCGGGCCGATACGCGTCGACAGCTGGGACTGCCACGCCGCTCGACGCTCGGCGTGATGCGCGAGTACACCGCCGCGGTGAAAGGGCTCCTGGCAGGCGAATCTGTCACCATCAAGGGCGAGGCGTTCCAGTACGAGGGCGTGCAACTCGGCTTCCAGCCGCCGCCAACGCCGGTGCTGGTCGGCGCGCTGGGACCGCAGATGATCCAGCTTGGCGCTGAAGTCGGCGACGGCGTTGTACTCAACTGGTGCGACCCCGAGCGGGTGGGCTGGAGCCGCGACCGGCTCAATGAAGGCGCCGCCCGGGCGGGCAAGGGTCCCGAGGACGTGCAGCTCGTGGAGTACATCCGCATCTGCGTCGACGAGGATGTCGAGACGGCGCGGATGTCGTACGCGAAGTCGATGCTCGGCTACGCGCTGGGCCAGGAGGTTCCCTCGGAGCGGCTACGCAAGTTTGCCTATCGAGCGCACTTCGAGCGGATGGGATTCGCCGAGGAGTTGGCGTCGCTCGACGACATGCGCCGCCGCGGGGCGTCGGCCGACGAGGTCGCGGCGGCCGCGTCGGAGGAGTTGCTGACGAGGGTCGGCTACTACGGCAACGCGTCGGGGGCAAAGGCAGCGTTCGAGGCGCTGGCTGACGGCCTGGACACGGCGATCGTCCGTGTCGTCGCGGCAAAGCCGGGCCTGGATGCGGTCAGAGCCGTGATGCGCGCCTGCGCGCCTCAGGGCTAAGTGCCGCCGTTCGACAAGCGGGCCAGAGACTGGACGGCGTTGTCGACCAGCACTGGATGGGTGCCGCGCGGCAAGTAATGGGCAATCTGGATGACGGCGATCGAGAGTGCCCAGGCCCGACCGCGTGCCCAGGTATGCTCATCGATTTCGGCCGCGTCGCGCAGTGCTTCGCGAGCCTCGGGCGCGGCCCAACCCCAGGCAACATGCAGCTCGGCGGCTGGATCACCAGCGCCGGCCATGCCCCAGTCGATCACGGCGCTCAATCGGCCGTCGATCGCGAGCATGTTGCCCGCATGGAGATCGAAATGGCACCAGCGTGGGGGTTGTTGATACTCGGGTATCCGCAATGCGTTGTCCCAGACGCGCTCCAGTCTCGGAAGGTCGAGCATGTGATCGAGCTGAGGCATCGCGGCCATCTCGCGCAGCGCCCGTCGCGTGAGTTGGTCCCGCGCGCCGAGCGGCAGCCCTCGCCCGCCGGTGTCCGGGCCACTTCGCGGAGCGCCGGCCGCGTCGACCCGGCGCAGCGCGACCAGGAACTCTCCCAGCATCGTTGCGGCGACTGCTGGGTCGGCGAGACGGTCGCGCGACGCTTCCTCACCATCGATCCAATCCATCACTGACCAGACCCAGGGATACTCGGCTGCTGGCCGGCCCTCGCCGCGGATGCGTGGGACGCGCAGAGGTAGAACAGGCGCAAGCCTCGGGAGCCAGACCTGTTCCTTGCTGATACTCGGCGTCGCGCGAGCGATCTGCGGCAGGCGGATGCACATGTCATCGCCGAGGCGATAGATGGCGTTGTCGGTACCGTCAGACGGCACTGCCCGCAGCGGCAACTCCGCCCACCGCGGAAACTGCTCGGTCAGGAGGCGGCGGACGAGGGTGTGACCCACCACCGGACTGCCGACGGGGCGCTTGCGGAGCGCGGTCAGGCGCAGGCCTCGTCGTCGAGCGACCAGCGGTTGTACTCGGGGTCGGGCTGATCGGCGAGGGCGGCTCGTGCGTCCAGCCACATCTGGCGCCACCGGGCAGCGTCGTGGAGCACGGCGTCCGGGTCGCGCCGACTGCGGGCGACGAAGCCGGGGAAGGCTTCACGCCCGGTCGGCTGGCCGGGTGGGTGATAGCGCAGGTCGAAACTCCAGCGGATGCGCTCGCTGAGGTTGGGCAGCGCCGCGTGGATTGTCTTTCGGTGCAGGAACAGGCAACCACCGGCCGGCAACGGCACGGCTCGGGCGGTATCTTCGCCGGGCAGAATCGTGGAGGGGATGTTCAGCCCCTGCACGCCGCCGCAGTGGGTCAGCACTTCGCCGCGGTGCGAGCCGGGGATGAGCTGCAAGCAGCCGTTCTCGGCGTCGGTGTCCATCAGCGGGAACCAGACGGTCAGCATGTCGGTGTCGTCGGCCGAGGCGTTGACCACACCCGAGTCCTGGTGCCAGGGCGTGGCGCCGTAGATCACATTGCCGTCGGCGTCGCGCGGAGCGATCGACTCGGGCACCTTGACCCGCACGTGCTGGACGGGGTTCGAATAGATCTCAGGGCCGATGAAGCACTCGACAGTATCGAGCAGGCTGGGGTTGGTCAGCGCGTCGAAGACTGCCGGGCCGGCCCAGAACGGCGTGTCTGCCTTGATGCCCTTCTGCGGCAGCGAGAAATCGAAGTACTGCGCGTGCACCTTCTGCGACTCGACGTAGACCTTCGAGACCCGCTCGCCGAACGGCAGGCCGGAGTACGTCTCGGCGATCACGCCCTGAGTGTGGAGATCATTGGCCAGCACGTCGAGCACATCGGCGTACTCGTCCATCACCGGATTGATCACTTCCTCGGGGTCGAAGACCTCGTCAACCGCGAGAAATCCAAACGTTTCGAAGTGATCAAGCTGTTCGGCGGTCAAGGACGGCATGTGCGCTCTCTTGGCGTTCGTGGCTGGACGGTTCTCGTTGAAGCTTAACGGCTCCGAGCGGGGCGACGGACGTGACGTCCGGCCCCGCTCGGAGTTGGTTGCGCCGTGGTGGACGGGTTAGGTCTTGAGCTTCTGGATCGCAGTGAGACTGCCTTCGCCGCGAAGCTCTGCCGGACCGACCGGCCAGTTGATGTTGGCCGCGGTGGCCGACGCTGCGGAGACCTCGGTCAGGAAAATCCACGAGAAGTTGTCGTAGAAGCTGACGTAGAACTCCTCGAGCAACGCAGCCCGTTCGCTCGGCACCATCGCCTGGTTCTGCGCGATGTACAGCTCCTGGATATCGGTGTCCGGGTAAACGGAGACCGCGTAGAAGCCTTCCTCGTTGATCTCGGAACCGATCACGGTCTCGGGCTCGGCAATGGTGTTGGTGAAGAACCAGAACAGACCGGGCTTGGAGAACGTGCGCACTTCGGCGAAGTACTCGCTGGAGAGGTACTCGACGATCTTGGTGCGGATACCAACCGCCTCGAGATCTTCCTGGATGACCAGCGCCATGGTCGGCACGATGACCTGGAAGTCGGTGACGATGTGCAAATCGACATCGAGGCCATCGGGGAAGCCGGCCTCGGCCAAGAGCGCTTTGGCGCGCTCCGGGTCGTAGCCGTGGTAGCGCGACTCGAGTGCATCCTTGGGGAACCCGATGGTGCCCTTGTAGGGACCGTAGGACGGCTGCTCGGAGCCGGTCAGCAGACCCTCAATGATCGCCTCACGATTAATGGCCAGGTTGGCGGCTTCGCGCACGCGAATGTCGAGGAACGGGTTGGGCACGCCGTCGACCTCCGCCACCGACTCATGGGTGTTGAACATGATGTGGTGGGTCGGATTGCCGGCCGGCCCGTAGAGGATCTTGAAGTTCTCGTTGTCCTCGTAGGGGACGACGATGTCGGTCGGCAGGTTGTAGGCGACATCGACCTCGCCCGCCTCGATGCCGGCGAGCTGAGCCAGCGGCTCGGGACGGATCTTGACGTCGAGGTCCTTGAACCAGGGCAGTCGCGGCAGGACCAGGCCGTCGCGGCCGCGGCGGTACTGATCGTTGCGAGTCCAGTTGAAGCCCACATCGGGGGTATGCGACTGGAAGACGAACGGACCGGTGCCCATGGCCTGCTCGGTGTCGACGTATCCGTCACCGTGCTCCTCGACGAACGCCTTCGACATGTGGCGCACCGCGCCAGACATGATCGATCCGGCCAAGGAGGCGTTGGGGGCCGGGGTCTCGACCCGGAACGTGAAATCGTCAACGACGCTGTAGCTGGAGAAGTTCCCCGTGCCGAATGTTCCCCGTGCTGTGCCCCATCCATTTGGATGATCGCTCGACTCGCCGCCTGCGTGGTACTCGGCTTCAGCCGCCACACGTTGGAAGTTGAACTCAAGGTCGTGGGCGGTGTACTGCGAACCGTCGTGGAAGAACGCGTCGTCGGTGACGGTCATGATCAGGTTGGTCGGGTCGACGATTTCGATCCCGGCCACAAGGTTGGGCTCCAGCGCGGCGGTCTCCGGGTGGTTGGACATGCCGGCTTCGAACGTGCAGGCGCCGTTGATGTAGTTGGTCTGCGACCCGGAACGCTGCGGGTCGAGGCCGGCCGTGTAGCGCGAAGTGGCGACGTAGAGCGTCGCTTCGGTGTCGATCTCCGGCTCGGCCGCTTGCACGTCCTGCTGGGCCTGGTCACGCTCGATGGCTTCCGCCGTGCCTTGCTGCGGCTCCTCCTGCTGCTCGACCTGCTGGGCCTGCTGCTCAGCCTGCTGTTCGGCCTGCTGCTGCTCCATGGCCTGCTGCTGCTGTTGTTGCTGCTGCGGCTGCTCGGCCGCCGGCTGCGCTTGCTGCTCCTGCTGCTGCGGCTGAGCCTGGGCAACGGCCTGCTGCTGCGCATCATCGTCGTCATCGCCACAGCCAACCAGTGCGAGACCCGCTGCGCCGACCCCGGCGCGCGAGCTTGCTCGCAGGAGGGCCCGGCGGGACAGACGCCGGCGACTCATTCGAGTCCAGTAGTTTCGCTTGTGCATAATCGCTCCTTCTCGAATGGACACGCGCAGACGCACGACCCGCGCGCGTTTCGGAAAGCTTAGGCCATCGCGAACTATCCGGTCTACGACTTATGTCGTACGACCGTCGTTGTCCTCCCGAGGGACACAGATTGCTCCCACGCCTTCGGATCTGATCTCCTGCGGGCGGCTGCGAGCGGAACCTGAAGGTGAACTGCCTCCTTCCGCTCGCCTCCGCCTGGGAGCTGGCCGGCCGCTAGGCGGTCTTCAGCTTTTGGATCTTGCTCAGCGTGCCTTCGCCTCGCAACTCGGCCGCGCCGACCGGCCAGTTGATGTTCGCCGCCGTGATTGACGCCGCCGAGATCTCGGTGAGGAAGAGCCACGAGTAGTTGTCGTAGAACAGCGTGTAGAGCTGCTCGATCAGATCCGCGCGCTCCGCAGGCACCATCGCCTGCTTCTGGGCGAGGTAGAGCTCGTGAATCTCGGTCTCGGGGTAGACCGACACCGAGTAGAAACCGGTCTCGCTGATCTCGGCGCCAATCACGGACTCCGGCTCAGCCGAAGCATTGCTGAAGAAGTAGAACATGCCCGGCTTCGAGAACGTCCGCACCTCGGCGAAATACTCGGAACTGAGGTACTCGATGATCGTGGTGCGGATGCCCACCGCCTCCAGATCCTGCTGCACGATCAGCGCCATCGTCGGAACAATGACCTGGAAATCGGTCACGATGTGCAGATCGACGTCGATCCCGTCGGGATATCCGGCCTCGGCCAGCAGTTGCTTGGCGCGCTCCGGGTCATACGGGTGTCGGCGCGATCGCAACGCGTCCCCAGGGAAGCCGATGGTGCCCTTGTAGACGCCGTAGGATGGCTCTTCCACGCCGGTCAACAGACCCTCGATGATGGCCTCGCGGTTAATCGCGATGTTGGCCGCCTCGCGCACGCGGATGTCGAGGAACGGGTTCGGCACGCCGTCGACCTCGTCCACCGCGTCATGCGTGTTGAACATGATGTTGTGCGTGGGGTTGCCCGACGGGCCGTAGAGCACTTTGAAGTTGGGATCGCCGTCGTACGGGGCGACGACATCGGTCGGCAGGTTGTAGGCGGCGTCCATCTCGCCCGCTTCAATGCCGGCAATCTGGGCCAACGGCTCCGGACGGAGTTCGACGTACAGGTCCTGGTACCAGGCCAGCCGCGGCCCGGCCAGCGCGTCGCGGCCCTTGTGATAGCCCTCGTAGCGGCTGTACCGGAATCCCACATCCTGGATATGTTCCTCGAACACGAAGGGCCCCGTGCCGACGGCGTGGACCGTGTCCACGTGCGCGTCGCCGTTGGTTTCGACGTACTCCTTCGAATGTTGCACCACCGCGCCGCCGGTGATCGACGCAACCAGCGAGGCGTTTGGCGCCGGCGTCTCGACGGCAATCGAATAGTCGTCGATCAGGCTGTAACTGGAGAAGTTCTCCGTACCGAACGTTTGCCGCGCAGAACCCCAACCGTTGGGGTGGTCGCTGGTCTCGCCGCCCTGGTGATACTCCGCCGCCGACGAGACTCGCTCCCAGTTGAACTGCAGGTCGTGCGCGGTGTAGGGAGTGCCATTGTGGAAGTTGATCCCTTGCGCCACGTGGAAGATCAGATTCGTCGGATCGATCAACTCGACTGACTCGACCAGGTTCGGTTCCAGCGCAGCCGTCTCAGGGTGATTGTTCATCGCGGAGTCGAACACCGTCGATGAGTTCACGTAGTTCGTCTGCGATCCGGAGCGCTGACCGTCGAGTCCCGAGGTGTAGCGACCGGTGGCCAGGTTGAGTGTCGCCTCAAGGTCGATCTCAGGCTCGGCCGCTTCGACGTCCTGCTGCGCCTCTTGCCGCTCGATCGCTTCGACCGTGCCCTGCTGAGCCTGCTGTTCCTGCTGCTCAACCTGTTCGGCCTGCTGCTCGGCCTGCTGTTCGGCCTGCTGCTGCTGCATGGCTTGTTGCTGTTGCTGTTGCTGCTGCGGTTGTTCAGCAGCGGGCTGTGGCTGCTCTTCCTGTTGCTCCTGAGGTTGCGCCTGGACGACCGTCTGCTGCGCGTCGTCATCGTCGTCATCGCCGCAGCCAACCAGGGCGAGTCCGGTTGCGCCGACGCCGGCGCGAGCTGAGGCTCGCAGTAGCGTTCTCCGCGTCAGTCGTTGGTGCGACATGCGCTTCCAGTAGTTTCGCGTTGACATCGTTCGTCTCCTCGATCGGCGGGCACACCCCGCCGCATCCTGCCGCGCAGGCTATGTAGCGCCGAACGGACTCTTTGTACTCGCGGTGACAACTCCGTTATGTCAACCAGAAGGCAGCGCACTCGACCGCGAAATCGCAATTGGAAAATCCAGACAGCGCCCGTTCGGATATCGGATGAGCCGACCGCGAACCTATCCGAGGTTGCGCAGGCGGGGATCGAGCAGATCGCGCAGCCAGTCGCCGACGAGGTTGCCGCTCAGCGCGACGAGCATCAGGGCGAGGCCGGGCATCCACATCACCCACCAGGCCTGTGTCAAGTAGTTCCGCGCCTCGGTAATCATCCGTCCCCACGTCGCCTGTTCAACCGGCGCGCCAACGCCAAGGAAACTGAGCGAGGCCTCGGCCACGATCACGACCGGCACTTGCAGGGTCATGATCACGACAATCGTGTTGAAGACGTTGGGCAGCAACTGCTTGCGCATGATCCAGAAGCCGCTGCCGCCCGCAGCCAGCGAGGCGATCACGAACTCCCGCTCCTTGAGCGACAGCACCTCGGCGCGAACCAGACGCGCATATCCGGCCCAGGTCCAGAACAAGAGGATGAGTACGACGTTCCAGATCGACGCGCCGAGGGATGCTCCAAGCAGGACGGCGAAGACTACAGCAGGCAGGGCCAGCTGGACGTCGACGTAGCGCATCAGAACCTGACCCATTTTGCCGCTGCGCCAGCCCGCGATCACCCCGACCGTGCTGCCGAAGAGCGCCGCGCCGGGCACAACGATCGCGACCACGATCAGGGAGATACGAGCGCCATGCACAATGCGCGTCCAGATGTCGCGGCCGATGTGATCGGTCCCGAGCAGACTCTCGGTGGTGCCGCCATCGAACGCCGGTCGGGCCAACTTGTTGAGCACGTTGGTATCACCCGGATCGCCAGGAGCGATGATGTCCGCGAAGATGCCGAACACGAAAAACACGAGCATGATCGTCAGCGGAGGCACGAGCAGCAGTGAACGCCGAATCCGGCGCGGTCGGCGTATTCGCCACCTGCGCCTCGGCTCAATCGCGGTGTCCGCAATCCGCTCGCTCATGACTAGAGCTCCGCCGCCTGGATACGCGGGTCAATGAATCGGTACGAGATGTCGACCAGCAGATTGCCCATGGCGATCGACAGGGCGATTACCGCCACGCCGGCCTGCACGGTGGGGAAGTCATCCTTGAGAATCGATTCGATCATCAGCCGTCCCAGTCCCGGCCAGGAGAAGACGACCTCGATGATCACCGAGCCGGCGATCAACGTGCCCAACTCCAGTCCGAGGATCGTCGCGACCGGGATCATGGCGTGACGCAGCGCGTGGCGAACGATCACGGTTCGCTCATTCAATCCCTTGGCCCGCGCTGTGCGGATGAAGTCGGTGTTCATCACGTCGATCATGCCCGAGCGGGTCAGCCGCATGAACCCGGCGGCGGAGAGCAGGCCCAGCGAAACCGCAGGCAACACGAGGGCGCGGAAGCCCTCCGCTCCAGCGGTTGGGAACCAGTCCACGCGCACGGCGAGGAAGAAGATCAGCATCAACCCCAGCCAAAAGCTGGGCGTCGCCTGACCGAAGACCGCGATCAGACGGGCGAGCCAGTCGTACGCCGAGCCGCGCGTCAGCGCGGCCAGAATGCCGAGTGGAATGCCCAGGCCAATAGCGACCACCAATCCGGCCGCCGTGAGCTTGACCGTTGGCAGGATCTTGTCGGCGACGATGTCGATCGCGGCGCCCGCGCGAATGAAGGAGTAGCCCAGATCGCCCTGCACGGCGTCACTCAGGAAAATGCCGTACTGGGTGTAGAGCGGCTTATCGATGCCCAGGCGCTCGCGGACTTTCTCGTAGTCGGCCTCCGTCGTGTCGAACGGAGGCAGCAGCGCAGCCTCGGGGTTGCCAAAGATTCTGGCGACCACAAAGACAATGCTGACGACGACCCAGATCACGAAGATCGTCTGGATCAAGCGAATCAACACGAGGCTGATGAATTGCATCACGCACTCCGCGGCGCACGATCAGGCGAACGTCGCTGTAGGCGGCATTCTAGCCAGAAGCTGTCTCTGTTTGCAGTCCTACCAGCTGTCGATGTAGGGCCGGCGGCCTTCGCGGATTGGTTCGGAGTTGGGCACCGCGTCGAGCAGGCGCAGGATCCACTGGCGCGTCTCGGCCGGGTCGATCACGTCGTCCGATTCGAGCACAGTGGCGGCGTTGAAGGCGTTGCCGCGCTCGTACGCGTCGGCGACCATCTCCTCGTAGACGCGGGTACGTTCCTCAAGGTCCTCAATCTGCTCAAGTTGCGCTCGCGCACCCAGCTTCACCCCGGCCTCAAGGTTCATGCCGCCGTACTCCGAAGTCGGCCAGCCGACGTTGAACAAGCCTGCCTCGGTGCTGCCGGCGAGCATCGCCAATCCGCCGAGTCCGTAGCACTTGCGTAGCGTGATGGTCATCTTCGGCGTGGTCAGATTGGCCAGAGAGACGAACACGCGGTGACAGTGGCGGACGAGGGCGGTTTTCTCGACCTCGGGGCCGACCATCATGCCGGGCGTATCGACCAGCGTCAGCAGCGGGATGTTCCAGCAGTCGCAGATCTGGGCGAAGCGAGCCAGCTTGTCCGAGCCGTCGCTATCGACTGCGCCGCCCAGATGCATGTTGTTGTTGGCGATCACGCCGACCGGCCGGCCTTCAATCCGAATCAACGCCGTCACGACGCCGATGCCGAATTCGGGTCGCAACTCCAACACCGAATCGTCGTCGGCCAACAGGTCGATGACCTTGCGCACGTCGTAGGTGCGCAGCCGGTTCTCGGGGATGACATGACGGAGGAGGCGCTGATCGGGGGCGGTCCACTCCTTTAGCCGTCCCTGGAAGTAGGAGAGGTACTTCTTCACGGCGGCCATCGCTTCTTCTTCGTCCTTGACGAAGATGTCGACGACGCCGTTCGGCACCTGCTGCGACATCGGGCCGAGTTCCTCGGGCAGGAACAGCCCCAGCCCGCCGCCCTCGATCACGGCCGGACCGCCCATGGCGATGTTGGAGCCCTCGGTCGCGACGATGATGTCGCACATGCCCAGCATCGAGGCGTTGCCGGCGAAACACCGACCGGCGGTGATCGAGACCATCGGAACCTTGCCGGAGAGTTCGGCCAGGCGCTCGAAGGTGCGAACGGCGCGCGCCGCGACCCGGGTGTAGGCCCAGTCGGAATCTCCCGAGCGACCGCCCGCACCTTCTGCGATGAAGACCAACGGCGTCAGCAGGCGATGTGCCGTCTCGACCATCCGGTCCGTTTTCTCATGGCCGCGGCCGCCCTGAGTGCCGGCCCAGACCGTTTCGTCGTAGGAGATGATGGCCGTGCTGGCCATGTCATTCTCGAAGAGGTCCGCATTGACCGTGCCAATCCCGCAGATCAGGCCGTCGGCCGGCGAGACCACCCGCAGCTCTTCCCACGAGCGCTTGCGCCGCTGCGCTGCGACACCGAGCGGCATGTACTCGTTCCAGGTCCCGCCCTCGACGAGCTGGGCGATGTTCTCGCGCGCGGTCCGCTTGCCCTTGGCGTGGCGCTTCGCAACCGGGCCGGGCCGGGCATCATCGAGCAGCGCCTCGTGCAGGTCGATGTTGTGCTGCAGGTCGGGTCGGATGTAATCGAGATCAATGTCACCCGAGCCGCCGTCGACGGCCGGACCAACGTCGGCCGGCTCGATGAACACGAGCGGATGGCCCTCCCAGATGATGTCGCCGATCGAGACGGTGATCTCCTGCACGATGCCGCCGATATCGGCCTGGAGCACGTGCTCCATCTTCATCGCGTTCATGATGATCACGTCCTGGCCGGCGACGACGCTGTCGCCTTCGCCCACGAGTATCTCGATGATCGTGCCCTGGATCGGAGCGCGCAGCGGCTCGGTGCCCGGCGGACCGATGATCTCGGGAGCGGGGAAGCCGGCACGGTCTTCCTCCAGTCCGCGGTTGACGTCGAGCGAGGCCGCGCCGGCGCCCTGGCGGAAGAAGTCGAGCGCGGCGAGGGGGTCAGCGACCTGGTTCTCAACCTGGGCGCCGGCCCAGGCCGACTGTCCGCCGCCGGACGCTCCGTTGTCCGATGTCGCGGCCAGCTCGCCGATGCGCTCGTCGATCCAGCGGGTGTGGACATCACCGGTGATGAATTCCGGGTGGCTCAGAATGTTGCGCAAGAACGCGATGTTCGAGTCCGGTCCCTCGAGTTGGAACTCGTCCAGGGCCCGCTGAGCTCGACGAACGGCGTCGTTGAAGTTGCTGCTCGGATGCCGGGTGACGACCTTGGCAATCAATGAGTCGAAGTTCGGATTGGCCGCATATCCGGCATAGCCGTACGTGTCGACGCGGACGCCGGGACCCGCGGGCGGACGGAACGTGCGCAAGGCGCCAGCGGCCGGACGGACATCGCCGTCTTCTCGCATCCGCTCGAGATTGACTCGGGACTGGATCGCAAAGCCGCGCAACGCCGGCGGGGCGTCCATACCGAGGTCGGCCAACGTCGCGCCTTCTGCGATGCGAATCTGACACTCGACCAGGTCCAGTCCCGCGACTTCTTCGGTCACGGTGTGTTCGACCTGCAGGCGCGCATTGGCCTCGATGAAGGCGAAGTCGTCGTTGCCCTCTTCACTTGCAGCGGCGTCGACGAGAAATTCGAACGTGCCGAGATTGGAGTAACCGCCCGCCGCAGCCAGTTCAACGGCGGCCGTTGTGATTCGCTCGCGCAGATCGTCGCTCAACGTCGGTGACGGCGCGATTTCGATCAGTTTCTGGTAGCGGCGCTGGATCGTGCATTCGCGCTCCCCGACATGAGTCACGGCGCCGTGCTGATCACCGACTATCTGGACCTCAATGTGTCGCGCTCGGGGGATGAAACGCTCGACGAACAGCGCCCCGTTGCCGAACGCCGCCTGAGCCTCGCGCGTGCAGCGTTCGAAGGCTTCCTCGATCTCGGATGATTCGTTGATCGCGCGCATCCCGCGCCCACCACCGCCGCCGATCGCCTTGATCACCATTGGTCGTCCGCCCAGCTGCTCGAAGAAGGCGCGAGCCCCGTCGAGGTCAACCTCGTGGTCGGTGCCGGTCAAGACCGGAACGCTGCGCGCGCCGGCGAGTGTGCGAGCGCGCGCCTTGTCGCCGAACAGCGCCAGGGCCGCCGGAGACGGTCCAACGAACGTGATGCCCGCGTCTTCGCAGGCTCGAGCGAAGTCCGCGTTCTCGGCAAGAAAGCCGTAGCCCGGATGAATCGCGTCGCACTCGTGCTCCTGCGCGCGTTCGATGATCTGTGCGATGTCGAGGTACGCAGCCGGCCCAATCCCCTCCAATGGGATGACGGTCTCGGCGTGCCGAACGTGGTCGGACGCGGCATCGTCGGACGAGTGAATCGCGGCCGTGGCGACTCCAAGTTCAGTTGCCGTGCGCAGGATGCGAACTGCGATTTCACCACGGTTGGCGACGAGAAGGCGTTGGATGGGCATGGTTAGACCCTACGAGTTGCGTGCTTCCGGTACGGGACGAACGTGGACATCAGCCGCCGGCTACAGCGTCGGCGATCAGGGTGCCCAGCGCTTCGGTACTGAGAGAATCCTCGCCATCGCCGGCCAGGTCGGCCGAACGATGACCAGCGGCGAGCGTATCGATCACGGCCCCTTCGATCGTGCTCGCTTCGTTCTCAAGACCGAGCGAGTAGCGCAGCATGAGTGCAGCGCTGAGGATCATCGCCATCGGGTTGGCGATGCCCTGTCCGGCGATGTCGGGCGCCGTGCCATGGATCGGCTCGTACAGGCCCAGCGTCGAGCCGTCTTCCGAAGCGCCGAGCGAGGCCGAGGGCAGCATGCCCATTGAGCCCGCCAGCATTGACGCCTCGTCGGTCAGGATGTCGCCGAACATGTTCTCGGTGACGATCACGTCGAAATAGGACGGGTGGCGAATCAGGTCCATGGCGCAGGCGTCGACGAGACGGTGTTCCAGAGTGACGTCCGGGTAGTCGTTCGCGACTTCGTCGGCGATTTCGCGCCACATGCGAGAGGTGTCGAGGATGTTGGCCTTGTCGACCGAGGTCAACAGCCTGCGTCGCGATCGAGCGGTCTCGAAGCCAAGCCGGACAATGCGCTCGACCTCGTGCTCCGAGTAGGCGAGCGTATCGACCGCCTTGCGCTGTCCGCCTTCCTCCCAACGACGCTGCGGCTCGCCGAAGTAGATGCCGCCGGTCAGTTCGCGCAACACAACCATGTCGACTGCTTCGACGGTCTCCCGCTTGAGCGGCGTGGCGTTGGCGAGGATCGGCAGCATCTTGACCGGGCGGATGTTGGCGAACAGGCCGAGCCCCTTGCGCAGGCCGAGGATCGCCTGCTCCGGCCTGACGGAGGCCTTGGGGTCGTCCCATTTCGGTCCGCCGACAGCGCCAAACAGGACCGCGTCCTGCGCCTGGCACATCGCCAGCGTCTCGTCGCGCAGGGCGACGCCGTGGGCGTCGATCGAGGCGCCGCCGACCAGATCCTCGCTGTACTCGAAGGAGTGATCGAATCGGCCGCCCAGCGCGTCGAGCACACGAACCGCCTGCCCGATGACTTCGCCGCCGATTCCGTCGCCGGGCAATAGAGCAATCCTGAAATGGGCCATACCTGTCGGTTCCTAATCGTCGCTGGAGCGCTCACCCGGAGCGCGTTCAGGGGAGACTCAACAACCAGGGGCGCCGTAGTCGCCGCAGCAGGTTTGTCGCTCTGTCAGCCTATTCCACCAAATGGCGAGCACCCCGGTGACGAGACCCAGACCCTCTCGGCCGTCTCGGCGTAGGTTGGCAATGGCGTCGGGGAATGAGGGTCTCGGCTGTTTGCACATTTGATCTCTCAGCTTTGCTTGCGTCTGGGCTTGCGTCTGGACTTGCGTCCGGCTGCCGGTGTCTCGAACAGCTTGCCGTCAATCAACCTCATCACCCACTCTCGTTACGCGGACCACCCGGACTAGCGATGGTCATGGCCATGGTCATGGCCGTGATCGTGGTGGTGGTTGCCGGGGTGGTCATGATCCTCCGTGTCCATGCGCTCGGCCCGAGCGCGCTCGCCGGAGACTCAACAGCCCGGGTCGCCGTAATTGCCGCAACAGTTGTCGACATTCCGAAGCTTGATCAGATTGTTCTTGATCAATCCGTAGATGGCATGACGCCTGCCGATCGATCGACGCAGATTCGTAATGGTGTCGCCTATGGTCGGCCTTGGATGCTTGGGCATGAAGTGCTTCTGTCCAGTCGGCCTGGTTCTTGATTGGAAACAGGATAGGGACGCCGCGGCAAACCCGGCGCGAAACCCTGGTCCGATCGACGGCTCATCCCTCGGAGACATCCTCGCCACCGAGAGATTCAAGGCCTCCAGAGAACTCGGATTCGGAGGCGCCGGGACCGTCGAGGGGTTCTAGACAGTCACGGGCTTAGTCGATGGGCGGTTCGACTCGTACTCCGAGATCAGGTCATCGTGCTCGAGCGTCAGTGAGATGTCGTCGAGGCCGTTGAGTAAGCAGTGCTTGACAAACGGAGCGATGTCGAATGACCGTACCCATCCGCCCGGCGCACTGACGGTCTGGTCCGCCAGGCTGACCGTGATCGGCGTGCTGGACTCCGACTCGACCATCCGCATCAGTTCTTCCACGTCCGGCTGCGGGAGTTGGATCGTGAGCAGGCCCATCTTGGCCGAATTGTTGCGGAAGATGTCGGCGAATCCGGGTGCGATCACCGCCTTGACACCCATCCCCTGGATCGCCCAGACAGCGTGTTCGCGGGACGAACCGCAACCAAAGTTCGGCCCGGCGAGCATCACGCTGGCGCCCTCGTACTGAGGCTGGTTGGTGACGAAGTCGGGATCCTTGGCCCAGGCCTCAAACGCGAACGGCCCGTAGCCCGTCCGCTCAATCCGCTTGAGGTACTTGGCCGGAATGATCTGGTCGGTGTCGACATCGGCGCGGTCGAGCGGCAACCCGGTGCCGCTGAAGGTCGTGACGGGATCCATTGATCGCTCCTCGCAAGGCCTCGCTGTGCTCGGTCTGAGCGTACTAGCGGCTGGTCAGTCGGCGAAGAAGTCTTTGAGCGCGGCTTCGGTCTCGTCCGGCAGCTCTTCGGGCAGGAAGTGTCCGCAGGGCAGGCCGAGGCCGGTGACGTCGGTCGCCCAGCGATGCCAGGTGGCCATGAACCGGCCTCGGCGGTTGGGTTGGCGCGCTCCGCCCCAGATCACGAACAGTGGACAAGTGATCTTCTTGCCCTCGGAGCGATCGGCACGGTCGAGCCGCAGGTCGAAGCGGGCGCCCGAGCGGTAGTCCTCGCACCAGCTGCGCACCGTTTCCGGATCGTTGGCGGCGGCCAGGTATTCGGCCATCGCCGGCTCGGTGAAGACCGTCTGATCATCCTCGCCGGCCCAGGATCCGAGCATGCGCTTGAGGAAGAAGTCCGGCGCGCCGTTGATCAGCGTTTCGGGCAGGGGCGCCGGCTGGGCGAGGAAGTACCAGTGGAAACCGCCGAGTCCGCCGGCGATGCCCATCTGCTCGAACTGCTCGGCGGTTGGCACGATGTCGAGCAGGGAGAGCCGCTCGACTCGCTCGGGATGATCGAGCGTGAGGCGATACGAGACCCGCCCGCCTCGGTCGTGACCCGCAAGCGAGAACGTGTCGAAACCGAGGTCGGCCATCAGCTCGACCATGTAGCCCGCCATCGCACGCTTCGAGTATGCCTCGCCTCCGCCATCGCCCGGCGGCGAGTCGCTGGCGCCGTAGCCCAGTAGGTCGGCAACGACGACCGTGTGTTGTTCCGCCAGACCGGGCGCGATCTTGTGCCACATGGCGCCGGTCTGCGGATAGCCGTGAAGCAGCAACAACGGCGAGCCCGAGCCGCCCACGCGGGCGAAGATCGGTCCGGTCTTGTGCTCACGGAAGCCGGGAAACAGGGTCTCGGTGTCGGGCATCGGCGGGCCCCCTCCGTCACTTCGTGACACCTCCCCCAGCGGGGGAGGTCTTGTATCGCCAGTTCGCTCGCTAGAGCGCGACGGTACCGCTGATTGCCGGCTGCAGCGGGTCGCAGATGTAGCGAATCTTGGGCAGCGTGATGTTGGCGGTCGTGTAGCTGGCGACGATCGGATACACCGGCCGTAGATCGGGTGCGTCCCAGAAGTTGCTGTCGAACGCGTCGATCTGCGCCGCCCCACGATCAGCTCGGCTGACTTCGAACTCGGGATCGACCTGGACCAGCCAGGGCTTCGTCTCGCCGTCGCGTTCGACATTGGCGACATGCATCCCGGCCGTGTAGAGCAGATCGCCGTTGCCAATCGGCACCGGGTCGATCAGTTGCGCCGAGAGCACGGTCACGTTGCCGTCGTTGACCTCGATCGATTGGCGGTCATAACGCTCGCGCAGCACGGGTTCGCCGATGGTGATCGGAAATCCCCAGCGTTCGGTCAATGCGGTGGCCGCTTCGCCTTCAGTACAAACCGCGCGGGTGGGCAGACCGCGGGGCCGGACGGCGGCTCGACAGCCGACACGAACGGTCGCCAGAGTGAATGCGCCCAGCGGTCCGTCATCGGCGCGCATGCCGATGACGTGAACAGTGGGCGGAATCGTCGGATGCAGCGCCGGCGGGAGCAGCTCTGCCATCACCGAGTCATCAATCTCATAGATGACATTCAGCACCTTGACGTTGGGAATCGTCAGCGCCTCGGTGTCGAGATTGGACATCGTTGGCGCGTACTGGGTCAGTTGACCAGGATCGGCATTGCCATTGATTGGCATCAGCGGCCTTTCTTCGATCTTTCCTCTCCCCCCGCCCCGCGGGGGGAGATGTCACCAAGTAGCCCCCCCGCACTCGATGCGGGGACAGAGGGGGCGTTCGCCCCGACTAGTCTCCGCCGGCAGCCGCAGACGCGGCGAGTTCGCGCGGCTCGGACGTGGTTGACGGCTTGTCGTCGACAAAGTGCGGCATCACCTCTTCACCGAACAGGCGGAGGCTGTCGAGCACTTGCTCCTGTGGGATTGTCTCCAGGGCATTGAGCAGGAAGTTGATCTGGTCAACGCCGCAGGACTCCCACTTCTTGATCTCCTCGACCAATCGGTCCGGATTGCCGATGCAGACCCCTTCCGGCGCCGAGGCGCCCTCGCCGGGGGTCTGCTCTGCCTGCTGGCGGCTGGCCGCGAGCAGTCCGGGATTGGGGTAGCTGCGGGTCGGGTGCACTTCGCGAACCGGCAGGAGCTGCGCAGCGAGGTAGCCGAACGAGCCGGTTAATCGGCTGCCCGTCTTGATGCCGGTCTCGTTGTCCGGGTGGCAGTAGAGGAAGTTGACCGTGGCCACGCGCTCGTTGACAAACAGTCCGGCCGGCTCACAATCGCGGATCCGGCTGCGATAGCGGTTGACCTTTTCCTCCTGCTCGGCGAAGCCACCGAAGGTCAGGCCGAGCGAGCCCATCCCGCGCTCGGCCGCGTCGATCTCGGTGCCCGGCGAGGACACGGCGACCCACATCGGCGGGTGCGGCTTCTGGTAAGGCTTGGGCAGCACGGCGCGAGTCGGCATCTTGAAGGCGCGCCCCTCGTAGCCGTAGCGCTCGTTGGTCCACATCTGCGGGATCGTGCGGGTGTACTCGTCCCAGGTTTCCTTGGTCTCGTCGGGGTTGGCGTCCATCCCGCCCAGCTCGGTCCAGGTCGCCGAGCGTCCCGTGCCGAACTCGAGCCGCCCGTCGGAGAGGATGTCGAGCACGGCCGCGCGCTCGGCGGCGCGGATCGGATGGTTGAACTGCGGCACGCAGACGACGATCCCGTGCCCAACGCGGATCTGCTTGGTCTGCATCGCGCAAGCCGTGAGGAACAGCTCGGGCGCGGAGCAGTGCGAGTACTCCTCGAGGAAGTGATGCTCGACCGCCCAGACCGAGTGGAAGCCCACCTCATCGGCGACCCGGACCTGCTCCAGGCAACGGTGATACACCGTGTGCTCAATGTCGTTCTCCCACGGTCGGGGAACGGAAATCTCGTAGAAGATGCCGAATTTCATGGCGTCAATCCTCGCTGGCGCTGGTTCGATCAGATGGTAACGGACGCAAGTGGAGAGCTCCCCCTCTGGGGGAGCTGTCACGGAGTGACTGAGGGGGCGGCCTCCGATGGCCCGACTATCATGCCCGGCATGGTCCTGGAAGAACTGCATCAGCTCATTGTGAAGCTGCAGGCGCGGATTATAGAGCACGGGCCGGCCCTGCAGCAGAGCGAGGCGCTCACTCGATACGCGCTAATCGATCCCTTGCTGCGGGAGCTCGGATGGGACACGGGCGATCCCAATCAGGTGATTCCGGAGTACCGTTCGGCCGCCGGCTCGGCTGACTACGCCCTGTTTGGTCAATCGATCAAGCCGCAAGTCATCATCGAGGCCAAGAAGCTGGGCACTCAACTGGACTTCAAGGTTCGTCAGCAAGTCACGGGCTATTGCCAGGAAGAGGGGCTCCCTTACGCGGTCATCACCGATGGTCGGCGTTGGGAGCTGTACGACGTGTTCAAGCCGGTGGCGATGAAGGACTCGATCGTCGTTGAGATTGATCTGGAGGGTCCGACTGCCAAGACGAGTTTGGATGCGTTGGCGTTGTGGCGCCCGAGCGTGGCGGAGGGAAACATTCAGGTTGGCGCGACGCCCCTAGCCATGATGTCCGTGCTCCCAGAGGACGAAACGAGCGCGGCTCCAGAGAAGGAACACCCCGCGCCGCTTGGGCCCGAATGGAACCTGCTCGGAGGATTCAAGCCCAAGACCGGTACCAAGCCTGCTGCGGTTCGATTCAGCGATGGGAGCGTAGGGAATGCGGGAAGCTGGTCCAACCTCAATGCGGAGATTGTCAGATGGCTCAAGTCGGAAGGCCACTTGTCAGCCCACCACCTGCCCTTGAAGCTGGGCAAGGCGAACTCGTACTTTCTAAACATCGAAAACGACAAGGGCAACGGCCAGCCGTTCCAGTTCTTCCGTGAAGTGGACGGTTGGTTCATGCACGCGAACTACAACGCGGCAGTGCACATGAACAACGCCAGAGGCGTCATCCAGTTCGTCGGACTCAATCCCAACGACTTTGCAGTGAAGTTGCAGTAGGTCGCGCCGGGCCCTCATCCTAACCCTCTCCCAGAGGGAGAGGGGACCGGAGAGGGGCTAGGCGCGTTGGCCGAACTCTCGGCTGGTGTCGACGACGGCGATGGCGGCGATTCCCTCTTCCGAGGACATGACCTTGACGCCTTTGGTCGTTCGGCCGTACTGCGCGAGTTGTTGGACCTCGGTACGGAGGATCTTGCCACCGGCCGAAATGACGACCAACTCTTCGTCGCCTCTGACCACGGCCATGCCGACCAGCGGGCCAGTTTCGTCAGTCACCTTGTGGCCAATGTTGCCTTTGATTCCGCGACCCTTGGCCTGGTACTCCGTCTCGGATGTCCGCTTGCCAAAGCCCCCAGCGGTCACGGTAAGGACTTCTGTTCCCCGGTAAATCGACTGCAGACCGATCAGCTCGTCTCCGCGGCGAACGACAATGCCCCGGACCCCGCCAGAGATGCGAGATGCCTCCCGCAGCTTGTCCACCGAAAATCGCGCGACCTGCCCGGATCGAGTGGCGACGATGACATCGTCGCCTGCATGAGCGAACGCGGCTTCGACTAGCTCATCGTCATCGTCGAGATTGAATGCCTGCAATCCACTCCGCCGAACTCGCTGGAAGTTGGACAGCCGGGTCTTCTTCACCTCACCGCGCTTGGTACCGAGGATGATGTAGTCGTCCTCGAACGACTCGACCGGGATGATCGTCGTCACGTGCTCGTCGAGCTGGAGGTCGACGACGTTGCGGACCGGGAGTCCCCGCCACTCTCGCGAGCGGGCCTCGACCTCGTGGGCCTGGAGTCCGTAGACACGACCGCGCGATGTGAACATCAGCAGATGATCGTGCGTGTCGCAGGCGATCAGGCGGTGCGGAGCCTCGACGGTGGTGGTGCCGTTCTTGCGCTCGATCCCTTTGACTCCCTTGCCGCCCCGACGCTGCGAGCGGAAGGCATCGACCGGCTGCCGCTTGATGTAGCCGTGACGCGTCAAGGTGACTACCGATGACTGATGCGGAACCAGGTCGGCCGGTGAGAAGTTGTCGACCGAGCGCTCGATCACCCGAGTCTTGCGATCCTCGCCGTAGGTCTCGACCAACTCGTCCATGTCCTCCGCGATCAGACCGTCGATCAGCTTCGGGTCGTCGAGGAGACTCTGCAAGTACTCGATCGTCTCGGTCAGATCGTCATACTCGTCCTGCAGCTTGGCGCGTTCGAGTTGCGCTAAACGCCGAAGCTGCATCTCGAGCACGGCCTGGGCCTGTCGCTGCGACAGATCGAACGGGTCTTCCTGCAAACGGTCCCGCGCCGCCTCGGCCGATTCCGCGGCGCGAATCGCGGCGATGATCGCGTCGATGTTGTCGATCGCCTTGAGCAAACCCTCAACGATGTGATGTCGTTCCCTGGCCTTCTCGAGTTCGAACTCGGTCCGCTTGGTAATGATGTTGCGGCGGTGCCGAATGTACTCGCGCAGCAGCTGATACAGAGTGAGCGTTCGCGGCTGGTTGTCGACCAGGGCCACGAAGTTGCCGTTGTACTGGGTTTGCAGCGCGGTCGACTTGTACAGCTGCGCCAGAATCGTCTGGTAGTGGCCGTCGCGAGTCAGCTCCACGACCAGCCGCATCCCGTGACGGTCAGACTCGTCGCGCAGGTCGCGAATGCCTTCGATCTTCTTGTCGCGCACCTGGGCGGCGATCTGCTCAATGATGCGGACCTTGTTGCCCTGGTAGGGAATCTCGGTAAACACGATCTGCATGCGGTTGCCGGTCGAGGTTTCCTCGAGGTGCTGCTGGGCTCGGACGGTGAATCCACCGCGGCCGGTGCCGTAGAGCCGGCGCAGGTCTTCGCGATCATCGCCGGCGAAGATGTTGGCCGCGGTCGGGAAGTCGGGACCCTGGATGTGCTGCAGGATGTCGTCGAGCGTGGCGTTCTCGTTGTCGAGGATGGCCTTGACCGCCCCGCCGAGCTCGGCCAGGTTGTGCGGTGGAATGTCACAGGCCATCGCGACGGCGATGCCGGCGGCCCCGTTGAGCAGTAGATTGGGCGCCCGGCCCGGTAGTACGGTTGGTTCGTTCAGCGATTCATCGAAGTTGGGGACAAAGTCGACTGTGTTCTTGTCTAGATCGGTAAGTATCTCTTCGGCGATACGCGAAAGCCGTGCTTCCGTATAGCGCATCGCGGCGGGCGGATCGTTATCAATGGAGCCGAAGTTGCCCTGACCATCAACTAACGGATGACGCAACGAAAAATCTTGCGCCATACGTACCATGGCGTCGTATACGGGCTGATCGGAGTGTGGGTGATACTTACCAAGTACTTCGCCGACGATACGTGCAGACTTACGATGCGGTTGATTGGCCCGCATGCCCAGATCGTCCATTGCATAGAGAATGCGGCGCTGCACTGGCTTGAGGCCGTCGCGCGCATCCGGCAACGCGCGAGATACGATGACGCTCATCGCGTAATCGAGATAAGACGAACTCATCTCCTCGACGAGGGTACGCGTGGGCTGCTTTGGCGCTGTTTGCTCAGTAACCAAGCGGGTGCTCCGAGGGCTGCTTCTATTGCCTCACTCTAGCACAATTCGGCCATATCTTTCGGCTCAATGTGCCGACCGTCGGGGTCGCGCGGAACCACCTCCCAGCCTGCTGGAATCGGGTTTGAACGGACCACTGAGTTACCAATTTCCAGCTCAAACTGTTGAACTCGCTGCTGGCCGTAGACGTCAAGCCAAATCGGCAAATCGCCGTCATTCAGCAGCGAGTCGAACCACCATGCGTAGAGCTTCGCCGGGGCCTGCCACTGAGCGGGAATCCTCGCCCTGGAAGCCAGTTCGCTGCCGCCGGTCAGCGCGTAACGCGGGCCCTCGCTGGACGAGATGATGTCGATCTGTTCCGCAGTCAGCCACTGGATCCAGGTCAGGCAGACCGCCCCCGGCCGAGCGGCAAGGCTGACAGGCACGTAGCCCTTGCGAGCCCGGACGGGACAGAACGCCACATCGAAGTCGCTCAGCAGCGCCGGAATCAGAGGCACGCCCTGCAGGTCGGCCTCGGTGCCGGCCAACTTGTCGGAAAGCTGGCGAGGGTATCCATTGCTCCCGACGGCGAGCAGCGCAATCCGTCCCTGCGTGTTCATCGTGGAGGACGAGGGAAAGCACCTGCCCGCGCGATACAGCAGCGGATACCGGTTCAGCCGATTCCGCGCGTCCGGATAGAGCTGGGGCACGTCCGAGAGGCTTGGCCAGGTGCGAACGTGAGCGGGCGCCGTCATGCAGACACGGTACTCGCGCCAACTGCCGCTAGTTAGGTTCGCAACTAGGCTCAGGAACATCTAGTTGAGGAGGAGGCCGGAACCATGATGCGATATCGAAAGCTGGGGCGAACTGGACTGATGGTCTCGGAGATCGGGCTGGGCGGCGGGGGGATCGGGCATGTCTGGGGCGAGACGACGGACGAGGAGATCGGTGAAACGATCGCCCTGGCGATGCGCGAGGGGATCAACTTCTATGATGTCGCCCCCTCGTACGGCAATGGCGCAGCCGAGCGAAACCTGGGCCGAGCCCTGCTCGAAGCGCCGGAACACCGCGGCGAGCACATGCTGGTCGCGACGAAGGTGTCGCTGAGCGAAGAGGATCTGGCCGACATCCCCGCCGCTGTCGAACGCGGCATTCACGAATCACTGGAGCGACTGCGCCGAGAACGGGTTGATGTCTTCCAGTTGCACAACACGATCACGCCCGAGCGCGGCCTGTACCGTCGGTCGGTCACGGTCGCCGATGCGATGCTCGCGGTTGACACCCTGCATCGGCTCAAGCAGGACGGCCTGACGCGATTCGTCGGCATCACCGGAATGGGTATCGCATCGTCGGTGCGCGAGATCGTGCAGACAGGCGATCTCGACACCGTCCAGTGCTACTACAACCTGCTGAACGATTCGAACGCCCGAACACTGCCGCACGGGTCGTCGCTGCATGATCACGGTCAGCTGCTGTCGCTGGCGGCTGAACTGGGGATTGGCGTGATCGGCATCCGCAATCTGGCTGCCGGTTCGCTGACCGACTCCATCGATCGGCAGGTCGAGGATGACTCGCTGGTCGCCCTCGATTACCGCCGTGCGGAGTCTCTGCGCTTCCTGGAGGAGGAAGGAACCCCGTTGTCGCAGTGGGCCGCGCGCCATGCGCTCGAGCAGGCAACGATTTCAACGGTCGTGCCCGGAGTGAAGAATGCCGCTGAGCTCTCCGACCAGATAGCGGCCGTAGACCTTCCAGCGCTGTCAGACGAGCAAGTGGCTCGAATCGACGGTCTGCGGGAGACTGACTTTGGTGTGCGCCAGCCGGTAGATGTTGTCCTGTAGCGGGAACGTTGGCACCGAGGCGGTCGTTTCATGGGAGGCGGGCCGTTTTCGGCAACGGTTGTAGCCTGATTGGAAACATCGGAAGAGCGATTCGTGAACGACATCGAGATCCCGGACATCGTCATCCGGCGCCTGCCGCTCTATGCCCGCGAACTGGGCTTGCTCGCCGGTGAGGACCGTGACTTCATCTCCTCCCAGGAGTTGGGCAGGCGCCTCGGTGTCACGCCGGCGCAGATTCGCAAGGACCTGTCCTACTTCGGACGGTTCGGCAAGCGCGGCCGCGGCTATGAGGTACTCGGCCTGCGTGATCGACTGCGCAGCATCCTCGGTCTGAACGGACGCGTCAAGGAGATGGTGCTCGTCGGCGTGGGCCAGTTGGGGCGTGCGGTGCTCGGCTACGGCGGGTTTACAAGAGGCGGCTTCGAGGTCGTGCGCGTGTTTGACTCCGATCCACAGCAGATTGGCCGAAAGATCGATAATCATCGCGTCGACGACGTAGCACGCCTCCCGCAGTATCTGGAACGCACACGCGTGTCGATGGGGATCGTCGCCGTGCCGGCTGATGCGGCGCCGACCGTGATCAACACGCTGGTCGACGGCGGCGTGCGTGCAATCCTCAGTTACGCCCCGGTCTCAATGAGCGTGCCCCACGGAGTGCGATTGCGCCAGATTGACCCGGTGATGGAACTCGAGAGCATGGCCTACTACCTCGAGGAACCGTTCGACGGTTATGTCGAGGACCACCAGGCGGACGCGGTCGCGAACTAAGAACGTATCAGGGGGATGACGCGAATCAGCGAGCGTCCGCTCCGCTGAGCACGCTCTCCTGGGCAACCAGGTTCGGCCCGACGATGTCGAGATTGTCGAGCGCTTCTGCGGCGCCGAGCGCGACGGCGTCCTCGGCGTTGTCGGCAATCGTGACCGGGATGCCAATCTGTTCGGCGAGATAGGCGTCAATGCCCTGCAGCCGAGCGGCCGCGCCGGTTAACAGCATGCCTCGATCAATGATGTCCGCCGTCAGCTCGGGCGGCGTGCGCTCCAGCGTGCTGCGGGTGACTTCGACAAAGGTCTCGAGGACCTGCTGCACCGAGGGAACCAGTTCGTTCGCCGTAATCGCGACGCTGCGGGGCATGCCGCTGGATTGATCGCGGCCCCTGACCTCAGCGCGGATCGGGTCGTCGATCGGTATGGCGGAGGCAGTTGAGTACTTCAGCTCTTCTGCGGTCGGCTCGCCGATCACGAGACTGTGTCGACGCTTGACGTGGTCGGCAATCACTTCCGTCACGACCTGACCGCCGACCCGGGCTGACTCCCAGACGACGACCCCGTACATGGACAGCACTGCCGCTTCAGAACGTCCGGCGCCGAGGTTGCCGATCAATGCGCCGCGTGCGTCGCCCATCGGCACGCCTGCGCCGATCGCGGCGGCCAGCGGATTGGCGATCAGGTGGGCCGGACGCCTCGCGCCTGCCTGTTCGGCCGCGTCGCGGACGGCGCGCTGCTCAACGTTCGTGACCCCGGCTGGGGTTGCGATCATGACCTCGGGCCGGACCAGGTTGAAGCGGCCCACGACAAGCGACATGTAGTAGCGCAGCAGCGCCTCGACGATGCGGTAGTCGTCGATCACGCCCTCCCGCATCGGATTGATCACGGACAGGGTTTCTGGAGCCCGACCGACCATGTTGGCGGCGTCGGAGCCCGCGGCCAATACGGCGTTCTCCTGCGTCGAAAGGGTCACGACGGTTGGCTCGTCGATGACGATCCGGCCGCCGCGTCCGGGGACGGCGATGCGAAGTCTGGAGGTGCCGAGATCGATACCGAGTCGTTTGGTGAAGAGCATGATCTCCGATTGATTCAATCGCCGAAGTCAGCGTATCCGGAAGGTCAGTGTATCGGCGGGTCAGACACGCTCAATGTCCGCACCGAGTGCGGCGAGTTGGGCCGGCAGGTCCGCATAACCCCGCGCGAGATGTCGCATCCCGTAGACGCGACTCTCACCCTCCTCAGCCGCAACCGCGGCCACAATCAGGGCGGCGGTCGCGCGAATGTCGGTCCCGCGGACGACGGCCCCCGACAGTGCTGCGGGCCCATTGATCGCCGAGACTGAGCCGCCGGCGACGATGTTCGCTCCGAGCTTGCGCAGCTCGTTGAGGTGCTGCATGCGGTTCTCGAATACTCGTTCATGCACCATCGAAATGCCGGAGGCGCCGGTCAGCAGGGCGGTGATCGGCGCCTGCAGGTCGGTGGCGAATCCCGGGTACGGAAGCGCTTGCACGTTGGTCGCGGTCAGCTCGGCCTCCGAGTCGACGGACAGCCAGAGTTCGCCATCGCCGCGCTGGACATCGATACCGATCTCGGCGAGCTTCGAGAGCAGCGCTTCGAGGTGACGCGGGCTCACGCCCGTCAGGCAGACGTCCCCCCGCGTCGCCGCCGCGGCGATCAGCAGGGTGCCCGTCTCGATCCGATCGGGGATCAGCTCATGCACGACGCCGCTCAGCCGCTCGACGCCGTCGACCGTGATCGTGTGGTGTCCCGCGCCAGAGATCCGCGCCCCCATCGCGTTGAGCATGTCGGCCAGACAGCCGATCTCCGGCTCCATCGCGGCATTCACGATTCGCGTCCGACCGTTGGCCAGAACGGCGGCGAGCAGCAGGTTTTCCGTGCCGAGCACGCTCGGATAGTCAAGCACAATGGTCGCGCCGCGTAAGCCTCGAGGGGCATGCGCGATGGTGCGCCCGCCGACCGAATCGACCTGCGCGCCGAAGGCGCGGAATCCGGCCAGGTGCACATCGAGCGGTCGCGCACCAATCACGTCGCCACCCGGCGCGCCGCAACTGGCCTCGCCGGTCCGTGCGAGCAGTGGTCCCATGACCAGGAACGACGCTCGCAACGAAGCCGCGAGATCGTCGGGCGGAGAACCGCCGCAGACACCCGAGGGCCGAACCACGACCTCGTTCCCGTGGAACTCCGCTTCGACGCCGAGCGTCTTGAGGATCTCGATCAGCCGGTGGACATCCTCAATGTCGGGGACGCGTGTGATTCGAGAGGGCTCGTCTGACAACAGCGCAGCGGCCAGACACGGCAGCGCGGCGTTCTTGGCGCCGTTGACGCGGATCTCGCCAGTCAGGCGGCGATGCCCGGCAATGCGAAGGTACGCTTCGGCTTCAGCGCTCATATTGAGACTGTAGCCGTCCCTCAGGAGCGCAAGGGTGCTAGCCGGTGGGGCGGCTCATCTCTCGCCCGCCGCCGCCTCGGCGTCGGCGGTGCTCCAGGACTCGGAGCCGCTGCAACGAGCGGGCAAGCGCGGCCTGGGCGCGAGCGCGGTCGGCATCGGTCGCCTGTTCGAGGCGCTCAAGCGCGCGCTGTCGCGCCATTTCGGCCCGTTCTGCGTCAATCTCCCCGCCGTGCTCGGCAGCATCGGCCAGAACCGTGACCTCGTCCGAGTGCACCTCAAGGAACCCACCACCGACGTAGAACTCTTCCACGTCGTTGCCGGTCTTGACGCGCAGTTCGCCGGGGACGAGCGAGGTGATCAGCGGGGCGTGATTCGGCAGAATGCCGAGTTCGCCCAGCGAGCCGGGCGCAATGACCTCGTCGACATCTTCCTGCCGCAACAGGCGGCGTTCGCCGGTGATGATCTCGAGCGTGAGCGGCATGGTGAGGTCCCCTCAGACGTCGTCGGTCAAATCTACGCAGCGGTCTCGGCGGCGATCTGCGCACCCTTTTCGACGGCTTGCTCGATCGTGCCGACGTTGAAGAAGGCTTGCTCCGGCAGCCCGTCGTGCGTGCCGTCGAGGATCTCCTTGAAGCCGCGCACAGTGTCGCGTACCGAGACGTATTCACCGGTCAAGCCCGTGAACTGCTCGGCGACGAAGAACGGCTGGGTCAGGTAGCGCTGGATGCGCCGCGCGCGGGCGACGGTCTGCTTGTCTTCCTCGGACAGTTCGTCCACACCGAGGATGGCGATGATGTCCTGCAGGTCCTTGAAGCGCTGCAGCACGCGTTGCACCTCGCGGGCCACGTCGTAGTGTTCCTGGCCGACGATCTTCGGGTCGAGCGCGCGGCTAAACGAGGTCAGCGGATCGACCGCCGGGTAGAAGCCCTGCGAAGCGATCGCGCGCTCGAGCGCCACGACCGCGTCGAGGTGGCCGAAGGTCGTCGCCACACCCGGGTCGGTGTAGTCGTCCGCCGGCACGTAAATCGCCTGGAACGAGGTGATCGAACCGCGGTTGGTCGAGGTGATCCGCTCCTCCAACTCGCCCATCTCGGTCGAGAGGGTGGGCTGGTAGCCCACGGCCGAGGGCATCCGGCCGAGCAGCGCCGAGACTTCCTGGCCCGCGAGCGTGTAGCGGTAGATGTTGTCGATGAACAGCAGCACGTCCTGGCCCTGTTCGTCGCGGAAGTGCTCGGCGAAGGTCAGACCGGTCAGCGCGACCCGCAGACGCACACCGGGCGGCTCATTCATCTGACCGAAGACCAGCACGGTCTTGTCAAGCACGCCCGATTCGCGCATTTCGTGCCAGAGGTCGTTGCCCTCGCGAGAGCGCTCGCCCACGCCCGCGAAGACGGAGTATCCGCCGTGCTCGGTGGCGATGTTGCGGATCAGCTCCTGGATGACGACGGTCTTGCCGACGCCTGCGCCGCCGTAGGCGCCAATCTTGCCGCCGCGGGTGAACGGGCAGATCAGGTCGACGACCTTGATCCCGGTCTCGAGGATGGTCGTCTCGGCGGCCTGCTCCTCAAAGGTCGGGGGCGTGCGGTGAATCGGCGAGCGAATCCCATCGGCCGGCATATCGCCGAGGCCGTCGAGCGGCTCGCCAAGCACGTTGAAGAGACGTCCCAGCGCGACCTCGCCGACCGGCACAGCAATTGGCTGGCCGAGGTCCTCGGCGTTGTCGCCGCGCTTCATGCCGTCGGTCGAGTCCATGGCCAGGCAACGGGCGCGGTTGTTACCGAGGTGCTGTTGCACTTCGGTCACGACCTGGGTGCCGCTGCCCATCGTGATCGTGACGCCGCTGAACAGCGACGGCAGGCTGTCGGGCGGAAACTCGACATCGACAACGGTGCCGATCACCTGAACTACTGAACCATCAGCCATGCTGTGCTCCCATCTGCAAGCTGCCTACGCCGTGCCGACCAGGTTGGCGGACGGCTTGGACAGCCACGTCAGTTTGAATTCTGTCAGATCGTCGACCTGCCAGTCTGAGGCGAGGTCCAAATCGTTCGTCAGTTCGCTGCGCACGAGAACGACTCGCATCCCCGCAGCGCTGGCCGATTCCACGCCCGCGGGCGCATCCTCGACGGCGATGCAGTCTGCGGGTTCGAACCCGAGTTTCTCGGCAGCCTTCAGGTAGATCTCCGGCGACGGCTTGCCCATCGAGACCTCATCGCCGGCGGTGGTCTGATCGAAGTACTCACTCAGCCCGGCGCCGGACAACGCAGCGTCAACCCAGATCCGGTGCGACGAACTGGCAACCGCAATCGGCACGCCGGCGTCTCGCAGTTGCGCCACCAGTGCTCGCGCTCCGCCGATCAGCGGCGCGCCGGCCAGGTACTGGGCCAGCACGTCGGAGTTATAGCGACCCTCGAAATCCTCGAATGGCATCGAAATCGGATAACGCTCGCAGAGGTCGTCCCAGGTGCTGGTCAGCGTCGTGCCCAGGTAGCGGAAGTAGTCCTCGAGCGGGAAGTCGACGCCCTGCTCTTCGAGGATCAACCGAACCGCCTCGTAATGCAGCGGCTCGGAGTCGAGCAGCACACCGTCCATGTCGAAGATCACTGCGGAAGAGCCGGTCGCCATAAGTTAGCCCTTGAGCGCCTCGACACCGCCGGTGATGTCGAGCAGTTCCGACGTGATCTGCTCCTGGCGGGCCTTGTTGTAGACGAGCGTGAGGTCGGCGATCATGTCGTTCGCCGCGTCGGTCGCGTTGCGCATCGCCACCATGCGCGCCGACTGCTCGGACGCGGCCGCCTCAAGCACGGCCTGGTAGACCAGCAAATCGACGTAGCGCGGCAGCAAGTCGGCAAGCACCTCCTGCGGCGACGGCTCAAAGATGTACTGGGTCTCGCCCGACGTTTCCTCCGCGCTGGCCGGCGGTTCGACCGGCAGGATCGGCACGGTGACCGGCGTTTGGCTCACGGTGTTGACGAACGACGCGTAGACCAGCAGCACCTGGTCGACATGACCCTCCGTGTAGTCGTCGATCGCGATGCGCGAGATCGGCTGTGTTTCAGCCAGGCCCGGGTAATCGCCGAGTTCCTGGAAGCTGGCCCGGAAGTTGATTCCGAAGCGCTGGAAGTAGTCGCCGCCCTTGCGTCCGACCGGGATCATCGAGATATCGCCTGAGCCGCCCGCTTCGGGGCCGAGCACGATCTCGCCCGTGTGGCGTTCCAGGTTGGCGATCAGGCCGCCGCACAATCCGCGGTCGGGTGTGATCAGGATGACTGTCGTCTCGTTGATCTCGCGGCGCTCGAGCAGCGGATGCGCGGTGTCCGGGTCGCCCGCGACGCCGGAGAGGTGTCCGAGCACGGCCTGCATCTTCTCGGCGTAGGGACGGGCCTGCAGCGCGCGGTCCTGGGCCCGGCGCATCTTCGATGCCGCCACGAGCTGGATCGCGTTGGTGATCTTGGCCGTGTTCTCGACCGAGCGGATACGCCGTCGGATTTCTCGGGTGTTGGCCATCGACCCTTACTACTCTCAGTTGTTCGCTGTGGCGCCCTCGGTTCGCAGACCTAGAAGGGGACTGTGTCCTTGAACGTCTGCAGTGCCGTGGAGAGCGATGTCTGGTCGTCGTCGGACAGCTGACCCGAGTCGGCGATCCCGCCCAGCAGGTCGCGGTGCGACGTGTTCAGGTACTCGCTCGCGCCGTTGGCGAAGTCATTGATCTTGTTGACCGGCACATCGTCGAGGATGCCCGCGTTCGCCGCATAGAGCAGAGCAACCTGGGTCGACATCGCCAGCGGCTGCTGCTCGGGCTGGACCAAGAGCGCCGAGAGGCGCTGGCCACGCTCGAGCTGGCGGCGCGTCGCGGCGTCCAGATCGGACGTACCGAACTGGGCGAACGCCTGCAGCTCGCGGAACTGCGCCATGTCGATCCGCAACTGACCCGCGACCGAGCGCATCGCCCGCTTCTGGGCCGAGCCGCCCACGCGCGAGACCGAGATCCCGGCGTTCACGGCTGGTCGCTGACCCGCGTTGAACAGGTCCGACTCGAGGAAGATCTGCCCGTCGGTGATCGAAATGACATTGGTCGGGATGTAGGCGGAAACGTCGCCGGCCTGGGTCTCGATGATCGGCAACGCGGTAATCGAACCGCCGCCGTACTCATCAGACAGCTTGGCCGCCCGCTCGAGCAGCCGCGAATGGAGATAGAAGACGTCGCCCGGGTAGGCCTCGCGGCCGGGAGGTCGGCGCAGGAGAAGGGAAATTTGCCGGTAGGCCCAGGCGTGCTTGGACAGGTCGTCGTAGATGATCAGGGCGTCCTGGCCGCGCTCCATGAAGTACTCGGCCATGGCGACGCCGGAGTACGGGGCGAGGTATTGCTGCGCCGCAGACTCTGCCGAGGCCGCATTCACCACGATCGTGTGGTCCATCGCGCCGTGCTCCTCGAGCGTGGCGACGACGTTCGTCACCTTGGCCTGCTTCTGGCCAATGGCGACGTAGATGCAGATCAGATCCTCGCCCTTCTGGTTGATGATCGTGTCGATCGCGATCGACGACTTGCCGGTCTGGCGGTCGCCGATGATTAGCTCGCGCTGTCCGCGACCGATCGGAATCTGTGAGTCGATCGCGAGGATCCCGGTCTGGACCGGCGTATCGACGGAGGCGCGGGTCACCACGTTGGGTGCGATCCGCTCGACCGCACGAGTCTCGGCCGCAGCAATCGGGCCCTTACCGTCGATCGGCTCACCCAGCGCGTTGACCACGCGGCCAATGAGCTGCTCGCCGACGGGCACCTCGGCGACGGTGCCGGTGGAGCGAACTTCATCGCCCTCTTCGATCACGCGGTACTCGCCCATGATCACGGCGCCGACGATTTCCTCTTCGAGGTTCAGGGCCATGCCCATGACGGGATCGGAGCCGTCCTTGGGTCGAAACTCGAGCAGTTCGCCCGAGAGCGCGCCGGCCAGGCCGTACACGCGAGCGATCCCGTCGCCGGCTTCGACGACGGTGCCGACCTCGGCCGAGACGACCTGGCTCTCGAAGCCTTCGATCTGCTGCCGAATGATCGCGGCAACTTCTTCTGGTCGGACAGCCATGATGCTGACTCCTTCGATGTGCTGAGCGCCCGTCAGCCCTGGGCCAATGAGCGGCGCATGCTGGAAAGCCGCGTGCGCACGGATCCGTCAATGATGCGATCGCCGATCTGGACAACGGCGCCGCCGATGATCTGACTGTCGACCGCTTCGCTGAGCGACACGGCCTCGGCGTCGGTGTAACGCCGGACCGCTGCTTCAACGGCCGCGCGCCCGTCGTCCGATAGCGGCACGGCGGTCGTCACGGTGGCCTCCGCGATTCCGCGGACGCTGTTCAATCGCTCCCGGAACGCGTCGATGATCTGCGGCGCCAGGTTGGCCCGGCGCTTGCGCACGAGCAGCTTGGCGAAGTTGCGCGCGTTGCTCTGCAGATCGGGCAGCGCGTTGTCCAGCACCTGTTCCTTCTCGTCCTGCGAAACGCGGGTCGAAATCAGGAACGCGTAAACCGTCGGCTCGCTGAACAGCTGCGCGATATCGCCCAGGTCATCCAGCCAACGATCATGCGACGCCGTGTCGTGCGCAATGCCGAAGACGGCGTCGGCGTATCGTCGTGCGGCGGGATCGCTCTGCGGCACGCTGGACTCCTAGTTCTGCTGCCCGTTGGACGATTCGGCCAGCACGTCCGCGATCAGTCGCTGGTGGTCGTCGGCGTCGAGCGATTGTCCGATGACCCGCTCGGCCGCCGCGATCGCCATGCCGGCGAACTCGTTGCGAAGCTGCTGCACCGCCTGGTCGCGTTCCTGCTCGATCTCAGAGCGGGCTCGCTCGATCAGCTGTTCAGCCTGGTCGACGGCGTTTTCGCGCGCCTCCGACTCGATCCGCTGCGCCAGCTCCTGGGCCTGAGCGACAAGGCGCTGCGCCTCCTCGCGGCCCTGCTGGATCTCAGCTCGAGCTTCGGCGCGCGATTCCTCAGCGGCCTCCTGCGCACGCTCAGAGGCTGTGAGACCCTCCTCGATGCGCTTGCGCCGCTCGTCGAGCACGCGGCCCAGCGGCTTGTAGAGCAGGATGAACAGCAGCGCAAACAGGATGCCGAAACTGACGAAATGCGTAATCAGTCCGGCGAGGTTGAGACCGAGTGCGTCCATACCGTCCTGCCAATCAGTCTGTGCGGTCTACCGATCCCGCTGGGTTTGCCAGCCGGCGCCGCCCGCCGATGATGCGTGCGGCTCCGCGCGGATCGGTTCTGCCATCCGGTCGGTCCAAGCTAGAAGACGAATCCGACCATGACGGCGACGACCAGCGAGTAAATCGCGATCGCCTCGGTGAACGCGATACCAAGAATCATGTTCGTCTGGATCACGGGGGCGGCGTCGGGGTTGCGTCCGAGAGCCTCGAGTGCGCGGCCGGCGAGCATGCCGATACCGAGCGCGGGCCCGATGGCGCCGAGGCCCATGGCCAGGGCGGCGCCGATGTACTTCAACCCGTCGTCGCCGATCTGTGCAATCAGTTCCATTCCGTGTCCTCTCCGAGCGGTCCTCCGCGACCGCGCTTCACGCTTGATTGATTCAGGCGGATGCCCCAACCGGTCGCCCGGTGAGTGGGCTCCGCCGTCGTGCCCTAGTGCTCAGCCGCCTCGTCGTGGTGCTCGTCGTGGTCGCCGACCGCAGTCGAGGCGAACACGAGCGTCAGCATGGCAAAGACAAACGCCTGAATGAAGCCGACGAATACTTCGAGACCGAAGAACACGGTCGGCACCACAAAGGCGACCAGGAACATCGAGATAAACAGCACCACTTCGCCGGCGAAGATGTTGCCAAACAGACGGAAGGTGAACGAGATCACGCGTCCGACCTCCGAGACAATCTCCAGCACTCCGACGAACACCCCCATCGGACCCTTGACAATCGCGTGCGAGCCAACGCCGATGTACTTGCCGAAGTTCGCCCCGACCCCTACACCCCGCACGCCGAAGTACTGCACCGCCAGGAACGACCACAGCGCAAGCGCCAGCGGCAGGTTCACGTCGGAAGCCAGGGCTCGGAAGATCGGGAAGATGTGGCCGACGGTCCCGGTCGTTTCGCCGGTCTCCTCGTCGACGTAGCCCTTCTCCTCCATCCGCAGGATGAAGCCGAGGTGCGCCGTGTTGACCGTGGTCGGCACGATCGCCGGCTCATGGTCGCCGATTGCGATTTCGCACTCGATCAGACAGAGCTGCGCCACGCTGCCGTCGGCCCCCGGCTCGATCACCAGAGGCTCAGCAAACGCGTCATACGAGAAGTCGCGACTCTCGGCGAAGAGCGTGCGCGGGGGAATGATCTTGAACCCGTCGCCGGAAAGAATCGGTCCAGTCGCTTTGACCAGTTCCGCATCCCCGGCCACGATCGGCAGGTTGAAGACCATTGCGTATTCGAGCTCGTGGTGGCCCTCGTCGTGGATTCCGGCAGCTTCGAGTCGGCGCTCGATCTCATGCACAAGGTCTTCGCCATCCGTGCCGTAGGGAATCGGGTTCGTCCAGAACTCGCTGCGTACGGCGAACTCGGTGTCGGTGAGCTGGTGCTTGCGGATCTTGTGGATGATCTCGTCCGACTTGTCTTGCTTGTCGACCTTGAATGGGATCGGCTCGAAGAAGGCGTTGCCGAAGGCGTCGTTGATCGCGTCGATCTCGCCATCCGACAGGCTGCGCTCGCCCTCCTCCAGCTCCTCGACCACGTCCATCACCGAGACTTCCATCTCGTGCAGATAGTGATAGCGGTAGTTCTCGACCGGCCCGATCACGTTGTTCCAGGGGAACAGCGCGAACCAGTTGCCGATCAACAGGAAAATGAAGATCGTGAAGACGAAGGGGAAGAACTTCTTGCCGTTGCGCTCCCCGCCGACCTGCTGAGAGATGTTGAGGAAGGCCTCGTAGATCGCCTCAACCAGGTTCTGGAAGCCCGACGGTACCAGCGCCTGCTCCACGTTCCTCGTCCGCCGCCACACGACGAACGCGGCGATACCGAGCAGCACGATCACGACCCAGGCAGAGAGGATCGTGTTGGTGATCTCGTAGGAGCCAATCGAGACGACGGGTTCGGCGGCCAGAGCGATGACCGGCGCGGGAGCGCGGACGACGAAGAAACCAAACACCGCGAACGCGAGCACCGCGAAGATGATCAGGCGTCTTCGGCTCACGCGCGCTCCTCCTCATCCTGTTCGTCGTCGGCCGGCGCGTCTTCGCTCGGAGGGCGCCGCTCTGCTTGTCGTTGCCGCGCTTGAGCGGCGAATAAGTCTTGCAACATCCGGTACCCGCCCCAACCGGCCGATGCCAGTCCGAGGGCGAGTCCGACGAGCGTGAGCGCGAATCCCGTACCCAACTCGTCGTCCAGCAGGACTCCCCCGACAACGCCCAGCACGATGCACGTAGCCACGTACCAGCCGATGCCCATGAGCTGCATGGCCGGCGGCCATTGTCTCATGGAGGTCTCCCTGCCGGAAGCAATGTGAAGGCTATCACAGACATGACTTGCGACAAGACGCCGTCGCCCGGACCAGACTTGATTCCCCAACCCACAAACGCCGTGTAGTGCGGATTACTCGAAGTCGTCCATGTCGAGCGACTCGATGAAATCGCGGAAGGCCGACATCTTCTCGAGCTCCTCCGGCTTCACCGGCTCCGGCCGGCCCTCTTCATCGGTCGCCACCAGCCCCTCGTCGTCCAGCAACACCCCGGCCTGGTCGATCACCTCATCCTCGACAAAGATCGGCGCCTCCGCGCGGACCGCGAGCGCGATCGCATCGGACGGCCGCGAATCGATCTCCACCTGCTCATTGTTGACATCCAGGAACACCCGCGCGTAGTACGTGTCGTTGCGGACCTCCGTCACCACCACGCGCGACACGTTGGCCCCGAGTTCCTGCATCACGTTGGTCATCAGATCGTGCGTCATCGGGCGCTGCACCGAGACGTTCTGCAGACGAATCGCGATCGCGTCGGCCTCGGCCGCGCCGATGTAGATCGTCAGGTAGCGGTCAGCGTCCTTTTCCTTGAGCACGACCACACGGTTGTAGTTCATCAGGGAGACGCGAAGCGCTTCGATCGTGACTTCTTTCATGTCGCGTTCCCCCCTCTACCTGCGCCGCTTCCCATCGATGCGCCGCCTGCCGTGTCAGATTAGCGTAGGCCGAGCGCGCTTCAAGCCAATCGTTCGCGCGCCGCAAACTGATCAGTCTGATCAGTCGCCCGACAGTTCCGGCGGCGGGCCCGTCGGCCCTCCGCGGCCGAGCCAGAGCGAGGCCAGCGTAATCACGAACAACCCCCCGCCCAGCAGGAACAGACCCTGCCGCACCCCGGCCGCGTCGGAGACGCCGCCGACCAGCAGCAACGCCAGCATCGACACCGCGTTGGCCAACATCATCTGCGCCGAGAACAACCGGCCGCGCATCTCCGGCGGCGAGCGCTCCTGAAGCAGCGTCTGCGCGGGCGCGTTCACCATCGCGTATGCGAGACCCAGCGGAAACGCCATGATCAGTGTGGCGGCCAACAACCAGTCCTGGGTCGAGCCGGTCGAGCGCAGGAAGTCCAGGACGCCGAAGATCGTAACAATCACGGTGATCACGGCCAGCCCGAACGACGCCATGATGTTCATCGGGATGCGTTTGCCGATCCGAGGGACGAATACCAGCGCGAGCAGCGCCCCGAGTCCCGTCGGCCAGAACACGTACACCGCGTCCTCTTCCGCGCGGCCAAGCACGTCATGCACGAACTGCGGAACCAGCACGGCAAACATGAACAGCATCATCACGCCGGAGATGAGCTGAACCAGCGCCAGTGCGGTCAGCCGGTCGCGCCAGACCAGGTCGCCCGCCGAGCGAATGTCGTGCAACGTCGTCGCGAACGCGGCCCGGATCTGCCCGAAGTCTTCCGAAACGCGGTGCGGAATGAGATCGAACGGAGGCAGCGCCGGCAGACGCGCGAGCAGCACAGCCGAACAGAGCAGCGCGACCGCGCTGACGATGTAGGACGCGTCGTAGCCGATCACCTTGAGCATGATCGGCGCCAGAATGACGAGCCCGATCAGCTGCGTCGACATGGTCGTGAACTGAAACGCCGAGTTGGCCGAGAGCAGCTGCTGTCGCGCGACGAATCGAGGCAACGCCGCCGCCCCCGCCGGCACCGCGAACTGCCCGGCCAGCGCCGTGCCGAACGCAACCGCATAGACCGCACCGACCGAGACATTGTCGGCCAGCAGCAGCAGCGCCGTCAGGCCGGCGCGAATGATCACCGCGACGATCATCACCCGACGCTTGTCGAGCCGATCCAGCAACACTCCGGCGACCGCCCCCGTCACCACCGGCGGCGCCGCCAGGCAGATCACGAGCAGCGTCGAGGCGAACGGCGAACCGGTCTGTTCGAGCACCCAGATCAGCAGCACGAACTGGATCGCCGAGTTGATCGTCAGTTGGATGCCGGTCGCCGACCAGAGCGCCAGGAACGGCCGGTTACGGAACAGCGGGCCCACCGCGGGATCGGAAGGCGTGCCCGACTCGGCCTCCGCGTCAGCGTTCACAACGCGGTACCCGCGGGACCTGAAGCATCCGCCGCCGCAGAGGACGGCTTCGCCGCGTTGGCGGCGTCCCGCAACGCAGTCGCGGCGGCCCGGATCTCGTCCGGCGAACCGGCGTAGATCACCGAGCGTGAGGCCGAGACCAGCAACCCGCGCCCGCTCGAATTGACGCCCGCGGCGACGGAGGCCTCGAGGTCTCCGCCCTGCGCGCCGATCCCCGGGAGCAAAATCGGCGTCTCGGCACAGCACGCCCGGACGTCGGCCAACTCCTTCGGCCACGTTGCACCGACGACCAGTCCGAGATTCTGATGGTGCGACTCGCCCCACTCACGCGCGCGCTGGGCGACGGCGAGATAGAGCGGCTCGCCATCGGCCATCGGCAGCGACTGCAAATCGGACGCGCCGGGATTGGAGGTCCGGCAGAGGGCGAACGCGCCTCGCTCGGGACGCTGCAGGAACGGCGCGACAGCGTCGCCGCCCAGATATGGATTGATCGTCACCGCGTCCGCGTCGAACCAGTCGAACGCGCTGGAGGCGTACGCCTCGGCCGTGTTGCCGATGTCGTTGCGTTTGGCGTCGAGGATGACAATCGCATCCGGCGCAAGTCGCCGGATCGTTGCGATCGTGTCCCGGAGCGCCTGCCAACCGACATCTCCGCCCACCTCATAGAAGGCCGATTGCGGCTTGAACGCGCAGACGAGGTCGGCCGTGGCCTCGATCACCCGCGTGTTGAACCGGAGAATCTCTTCCGCCGGCGTGCGCGAAGGCTGAGGATCGAGTCCAACGCAGATCAGGGAGTCGGCGGCGTGCATGGCGGCGACGAGGCGGTCGGCAAATGGTGAAGTCGCCCCTAAATCAGCCATGCTGCAAGGGTATCCCCGACCGAGTCGGTCGTAGGCTGCAACGGTGTCAGATTCTCAAGTTGGTCGGCCTCCCGAGGTAGAGGTCTACATGCAACCGCCGCCGGCATCGGCGCTGCGTGGCGCGGCAGCCATCGTGCTCGACATCTTCCGCGCCACGACCGTCCACGCCGCGCTGTTCTCCGGCGGGGCCTCCGCCGTGTACCCGGTTGAGGATTTCACCGCCGGTGTCGCGCTTCGCGACTCCATCCCCGGCAGCCGATTAATCGGCGAGGTCGGAGCGCTGCCGCCTCCCGAAGCCGATTTCGGCAATTCGCCGACCGAGTTCGACGCGATGGACGTCGCCGACTGGACGGTCGTACACGTGACCAGCAACGGCACCAGAGCGCTGATCGGCGCGATCGGGGCCGACCTCGCGCTGTCGGGCTGTCTACGCAACATGTCGGCCGGCATTCGGCACGTGTTGACCACGCAACCGGAGCGCGTCGCGATTGTCTGCAGCGGCGACCACGGTGGCGCCGCGCCGTCCGTCGAAGACACGTTCGCCGCCGGAGCCTACGTCACCGCGATCAAACGAGCGGCGCCCGACGCAGCGCTCAAGGGCGGCGCGCGCCTGGCGCTCAAGCTCTACCACGCTTACGGACGCTCGCCCTCGCGCGCCTTCGCCGATTCCCCCCACGGCGATCACCTGCAGAAGCTCGGATTCCAGGCCGACTTCAAGTACGCGGCCGATGTCGACGCCGACACGACGCTGATTGCCCTGGGCGTGGATGAATCAGGACGGCCCGTCCTTCAGCGAGTCCCAGCTTTGCTGCATTGAGTTCAGCTCGGCCTGGCTGGGTTGCCGACCGCCGTAGCGGAAGTTGCTGAACGCGCGCGAGATCCGTTTTGGCGTCGGGCTCTTGTAGACGCGCTCCAGCGCGTCGGCGAACTGCAGCGGCGTGCGATGAATCGCGCGGATCTGACCCTTCGTCTCGGCATGCTCGAGGACGTCAAAATACAACTCCGCAATCGGCGCATCGAGCTCATGAACCGCTCGCGATCGCCGGAAACGGGAACGAAGCCCGTCCAGGGCCGACAGAAGATCACCCTTCAGGTCGGCCTCGGACCAGAGCGATTCGCGCAACTCTTCGGTCTCCGATTGCCGCTTGAGGAACCGGCGGAAGAAGTAGAAGGCCAGCACCGCGAAGACAACCACTGCCGCAATGCCGCCAAACACCCGCGAAATCACGATGCCCGGCGTCGGATCCGCTTCCCCAACCTCCTGGTCGCCGAAGTCCTGTCCTCCGCCTATCCCTTCTTGCAGCTGCTCCTGCGGCAGCGGTTCCGGCGTGCCAACCCACTCTCTGACTTGCTCGAAGATCCAGAACAGCGGCCAGAGCAGGTAGGTGATCGCGGTGATAATCGCGCGCAACGCCACTCCTAAGACATTGAGCACCGGCTCGACGACCCCGGAGCCGCCCACCAGCCCGACCACGCCGGTCACAAGTAAGAGGAAGACCGCCACGCCGAGCACGAGGGCGAACAGCGTCGCCGCAACCGAGGCTCCCGTCTGCGCGACCCCCAGCCCCTGCACCTGGTCCGAGTTGGCAGCGTTCTTCAGTGCGATCGTGATTAGCCCCGTGACCACCCAGACGATTGCCAGCGTGCGGACGTGATCCTCGATCCCGGCGTTGTCGGCAAGCGGAAACGAGGCGACCAGCACGAACAGGCCGAATAGCGCGTAGTTGGAGAAGGAACGATCCGTCAGCGCGCTGCTGCCCAGCGCGACGCCGCGGAACCAGATCGGGATCAGCATCAGGGCCGCAAACAGCTGGTCGATCTCCCCCGCGATGACCGTGCCGTCCTCGAGCACCACCTGTTCACGCCAGACCAGGCTGGACGGCCGACCCAGCTCCAGCACCCAGGACATGTTCCAGATCCGGGCGTCCTCCGAGAGGTCGACGGACCCGATGATCTGTAGCGCAATCAGCGTGATTCCGAGACCCCACCAGAAGCGTTGCTTCATGCTCAGTTCGCGGCTGCCGAGCCAGCGCGAAACGAAGAACCCCAGCACCAGCGTGCCGCCGACCGCCCAGACCGAGAGCGTCTCCCCGGCGTCGTACGCGATCAGCCGCGGGACCAGCTTGGCCAGAACGATCAGCAGCACGGCCTCGCCCAGCAACAGCGAGACCGTGTACGCCCACTCCATCCGCCCGCGGGTGGCGCTGCTCGTCAGGGCCGGAGCGGCGGCGCTCACGACTGACGGTCCGGTCGGGACCAGGGGCTATCGGGTCGCAAACTTCCCTCTCCCCCCCTCTGGGAGGGAGATGCCGCAGGCAGAGGGGGGGCTCCCGCGTTCACCGTCATTGGCTCGGGCGCCGATGGCGCCGCAGTCTCGTCCGCGCCGACGAACGTGGGCAGATCGACATCCTCGACGGGATCCGGCGGTCGCTCAGTCGCGTACAGACGGTCGGTGCGAGCCCACGGTCCGGCTTCGCCGACCCGCTCGTAGTGCAGGCCTTCCAGCGCGCTGCGAATGTCGTAGACCGGCGAGTCGGCAAAGGTCCCGGGCGGATCCTCGATGCCGACGTAGATCAGTCCAATCTGCGCGCCGTGTCGCTTGAGCCGCAGCAGCGACGATTCCAACTCCGGGGTCAGCACCGCGGTGACCAGCGCCAGCGTCGAGCCGTACGTCAGCCGCTCCTCGCTCAGCATCCGTTCGATCCTGACCAGGGTGAACACGTCCGCCATCGCCAGCGCTTCGAGAATCTTGGTCATCTGCCCCGGCGATCTGGATGCCGGCACACGAATCGCCGTGTCGTGCCCCGGCCAGGTGCAGTTCGCCAACAGCCCGACCGGCACTCGCTCGTCGGCAAAGTCGTTCGCCAGTGAGGCCGCGACCGAGACCGCGCGCTCGAAGATGTCGCCGAAGTAGCCCTGCCACGCGTGCGGCAGCGTGGAGACGTTGAGCGCGACCATCGCGATCAGATCGCTGGATGGGTCGTAGACCCGCGATTGCAGTTCCTGACGTCGCGCCGTCGCCTTCCAGTCGACCTTCTTCATCGGGTCGCCGGGCCGATAGTCGCGAATCGTCTGCAAACGGGTTGGATCCTCGAACAGTCGCTGCCCCCCGCGTTGCTCCCCCTGCGGACGCATCCTGGGCAGGCCCAGGCGCTCGAGTGCGATCACTTCCGGGTAGACCCAGAGCGTGTGCTCGGTCTCGTCGGTGCGCTCGCGCCGGTAGATGCCGAACAGATCGCCCGATTTGAGGTCGATCCGAGCGAGCTGGAAGTGCCCGCGAGTAATGAGCGGAATGTCGAACAACCAGGTCAGCCGCTCGTACCAGCGCATCGACGTGCTGCGAACGACGACCCCTTCCTGTGGCGCCGACTCGTGCAGTCTGCTGAATCCCTGGTTCGACGGCTCGAGGATCTCCGGCAGGTTGATCCGAACCTGCAGCGCCGTCAGCGGAACAATCTTGCGATTCTCCAGCCGCAACGTCAGCCGCAGCGTCTCACCGACGAATGCGTGGCTCTGCGAGATCTCGACCCGGGATGTCAGGCGCTCCAGAGCATAGCGGGTCCAGAGCCAGGCGGCCCAACCCGCGACCAGCACGGTCGCGGCAACCAGCGACACGATGATCTCGCCCACGGCCACGCCGACCAGCACGACGACCACCGTGATCGGCGCCCAGATGGCGCGCAGGATCCGGTTGTCGTGGCGGAAGCCCCACTTGCCCGCCGCGATCTTCTGCTCTTTCTCGTCTCGGCGCGTCTCCGCCTCAATCTCGGCGAGCAGACCCCCGCCAAGTCCGGCGCCGCCCAACATCGACATGCTGGACTCCCTCGGTTCTGTGGTTGGGGACTAGCTGCCGGCGGCAGCGGCTTCGATCGGCACCGGCACGCGGCTGAGCATCTGCTCAAGCAGCGATTCCGGCGTCGACGAGCGCAAACGCGCGTCGGCCGAGAGCATCAACCGGTGCGGCAATACGACCCGCGCCATCTCTTGCACGTCGTCGGGCAAGACGAAGTCGCGTCCACGGATCGCAGCCAGCGCCCGCGTCGTCCGCAACAACGCCAGCGACGCCCGGGGCGACGCGCCAAGCTCAAACGCCTTCTCTTCGCGCGAGGCCTGCACGATCGCCACGATGTAGCCGCGCACCGCTTCACCAACCCGCACCTGCTCGACCGTCTTGACCATGTCGCGAAGGCGTTCCGATTCCACCACCGGACTGAGTTCCTCCAGCGGCTGAGCCCGCTCGAAGCGAAGCAGAATCTGGTCCTCTTCGGCCGCGTCCGGATAGCCCATGCGCAGGCGCAGCAGGAAGCGGTCGAGCTGCGCCTCAGGCAGCGGGAACGTGCCCTCGAGTTCCACCGGATTTTGCGTGGCGATCACCAGGAACGGACGCGGCATCGCCATCGTCTCGCCCTCGACCGTCAGCTGACGCTCTTCCATCGCCTCCAACAACGCCGCCTGGGTACGCGGCGAAGCGCGGTTGATCTCGTCGGCCAGCACGAGCTGAGCCAGCAACGGGCCGGCCCGGAACTCAAATTCGCCCGACTTCTGGTTGTAGATGTTGACCCCGGTCACGTCGGAGGGCAGCAGGTCGGGAGTGAACTGGATTCGCCGGAACGAGCAGCCAATCGAGCGGGCGAACGACTTGGCCAGCATCGTCTTGCCCAGCCCGGGCACGTCGTCGAGCAGGATGTGACCTTCGGAGAGAATCGCGGCCAGCGTGTAGTCCAGCACCTGCTCGCGACCCACGATCACGCGGCCTACGTTCTCGCGCACGCGAGCCGCCATATCGGCAACGTCGGAAAGGGTCGGAGGCAACCCCGAAGTAGTCACCAGCGCAGCGTATCAGCAGCCCTCGAACACCAGACATCCCCCTCTGGGGGAGAGCCTGCCCCCGCGTAGGCGGGGGTGCCACGTAGTGACGGAGGGGGCTTACCATCTGACCGACGCAGACACAGCGAGACGAGGGCGAAATGCGGGCGGAAATCATCAGCATCGGTACCGAAATCCTGATGGGCGAGATCCTCGACACCAATGCCAACTTCATGGCCCAGCGCCTGCCCTCGATGGGCATCGACCTCTACTTCATGCACCAGATCGGCGATAACAAGGAACGCCTCGTCGAGCTGATCCAGGCCGCCAGGCGCCGCTCCGATGTCGTGATTCTGACCGGCGGTCTCGGCCCCACCGAGGACGACATCACCCGAGACGCCATCGCCGAGTCCGTCGGCGAAGAGCCCTACGTCGTGCCGGAGCTGGAGTCCCATCTGCGCAACTTCTTCGAGCGCCGCGGCGGACGCATGCCCGAGCAGAACGTCAAGCAGGCGACCATCATTCCCTCCGGCGAATCGATCCCCAATCCGCGCGGCACCGCTCCCGGTTGGTGGGTGGAGAAGGACGGAGCGATCATCGTTGCCATGCCCGGACCGCCGGCCGAGATGACCGGCATGTGGGAGAACGACATCGCCCCGCGCCTCAAGGAGCGATCGGACGGCGGCGTGCTGATCTCACGCACGCTCAAGACCACGGGCCTCGGCGAGTCGATGCTCGACGAACTGCTCGGCGATCTCCGCTTCGCCGAGGACCCCACCGTCGGCGTCTATCACAAGGCCGACGGAGTCCACGTGCGCCTCGCGTCCAAGGCGGTGTACGAGGACATCGCCCGTGACCGAATCAAGCCGGTCGAGCAGCAGATCCGATCGATGCTAGGCGAGGCAATCTGGGGCGTGGACGACGACTCGTTCCAGGAAGCGGTCGGCGCATTGCTCAAGGACCGCGGCATGTCGATCGCCGTCATGGAGTCCTGCACTGGAGGTCTGCTCGCCAGCACGATCACCGACGTACCCGGCGCCAGTAGCTACTTCCGCGGCGGGCTGGTCTCCTACACCGCCGAAGCGAAGATCCAGTACGGCGTCGACGCCGACGTCATTGACGAGCACGGCGTCGTCTCCAACGAGACCGCCGCGGCCATGGCCGGCGCCGTGCGCCGCCAGTTCGATGCCGACATCGGCGTCGGCATCACCGGCGTCGCCGGCCCGGAGCCCCACGGAGGCCAACCGGTCGGCGCAATCTGCCTCGGCATCGAGACACAGAACGAGAGCTACGCCACCGGCTACACCTTCGCCCAGACCCGCGCCGCCATCAAGGCCAGAGCCGTCACATCGGCCCTCACCCTGATCCGCCGAGCCACCCTCGGCGAACTCATGACCGGCTCCTCGGGCGTCTACCGCCGCCTGTAGACGTGTCGGACTTCGACCGTCGTCAGCCGGGCGAGAGCGAAGCGTCTCTCAACGTCGCTGCGTGGCATCTCCAGGTGCTGTTGGCCGCGTTAGCTGCGCTTGACAGCAAGATCATGTTCGTCACAGCTCTGAACGTTGCCGCGCTGAGCGCGCTCATCGGTGTTGCCGTTACGGCCGATCCCATCGATTGGTTGCTCTGGCTCGGATTCGGCACAGCCATCATTGGAGCAACCATTGGGCTCGCCCGGCTGTGGTCAGAGGAATCCGGGCAGTTCCCATCTCCGAACGACGCCTACTTGACTGCTGTTGAGATTCAACGCCTAGAGGTTACGGATGATCGCGATCGAGTAGAAAGTCGGGAGAACTTCTACGCTATCTGGCGCGTCAGCCTCAGCTTGAGCAAGGACTTGAGGCAACGGCTCCTACTGCTGCGAGTCCTGCTAGCTACGACCCTGATCGCGCTTGCCGTCACTGTGGCAACAACACTGACGGCGCTAGCCTGACGCAGGACTCTAGGTGACGGTCTTTCCCGGCTTCCGGTGCGGCGGCAGTGAAGCGACGAACTCCTCGTATTCGGCGCGCATTTTGCTCGTGTCTCGGCCGAAGGCGACCCATAGCACCAGCTCGAACGCGTTCTTGAGCCTAACCCACACGATGCGTCTCCTCTTTTCCGTAACTTCAGGATAACCGGATCGTCAGCAACCCATCCGCCTCAACCTCTACCGCCTCGCCGCCGACCACGAGCGCGTCGATGTGACCGGTCACCTCCGCCAGCGCCTGCCACAACCGCCGATCCGGCAGCCGGCTGAACATCGTCATCAGTAACTCATACGGCGTCCGTGGACCCTCGCCGAGCATCTCCCGCAGCTGACCCTGACGCTTGCGATGATGCCGCCGCACCCGCTCAATCTCCTCCGTCACCTCGTCCGACGGCTCACGATGACCGGGATACAGGTGCCCGACATCGAGGGCCTCGATCCGATCGAGCGAATCGGCAAATGCCGGCAGGCTGCGAAACCGCTTCGGCGGCTCGACCGAGATGTCCCAGTGCCAGCCCGGGTTGGAGTTCAGCCCCGGAATCACCTGATCGCCGCTAAACAGCGCCCCCGTATCCGGCTCGAAAAAAACGCAGTTACCCGGCGTGTGACCCGGCGCCGAGACCAGTACTACGCGCCGACCGCCGAGCCGAATCTCAGCGCCATCCGACAACTCCTCGTCGGCGCGGAACGGCGTACCGCGGATCAGGCCGGGCCAGCGCTCTCGTCTGACGCCGCCGCCGGTGTTGTCGCCGGAGCGATAGGCGCGCCGCATCTTCTCGCGCGCCTCAATGAAGCCCGAAATCCGCTCCTCCGGCACCCCCACCCGGCGCATGTGATCAAACACGTACTGCGTCTGGTAGCCGATGATATTGCGCCCGTGCAGGAACGACTGCGACTCCAACTCCGAGGCGACGACCGGCACCCCGTGCGCCTGCCAGCGAAACGCGAGTCCGCAGTGGTCGATGTGCGCATGCGTAATCGCGACGTACCGGACGTCGCCGATGTGCAGACCCGCCGCGTCAAGTTGAGCCGCGAGCGCATCCCATGCCCCGTCGTAATCGGGACCGGCATCGATCATGATCACGCCGTCCGATGTCGGCAGCGCGTACGCCCAGTTGTCCCCCAGCGCGATTGGCAGAACGCCGTGCTCCGTGATCATCGAGTCCGACACGCGCTCAGGCCTGCGGCCGCTCGGACTCGTCGGTCGCGTCTCTCTGCGGCGGCTGCTCGTCCGCCGGCTCACCGCTGCGAGCAGTGGACTCCAGCCCCGGGATGTTCTTGATGCTGCCGACGATGTCGATCCCGGTGAGCGACTCGATCACCTCCGGCACCTGCGCGACCGTCCGGGTGATGTCACGGGTCAGCTTGCTGGCGCCGGTCCCCCCGCCGTCACCGCCGCCGAACATCACGATTCGGTCGGTGCGGGCCAGCGGCTGCGCGACCGCCTCGGCCACAGCCGGCAATGTCTCCAGCACCTGCTGGATCACTGCCGCCTCGCCGTATTGCTTCCAGGCTTCGGCTTTGAGCTGCATCGCGGCCGCTTCAGCCGCGCCCTTCGCCTCGATCGCCTCGGCCTCGGCCTGACCGGTCAACCGGATCACCTCCGCCTGCGCCTCGCCCTGACGGCGGGTCGCTTCCGCGTCGGCGGTCGCTTGCGCCACGACCGCGTTGCGCTCGCCCTCCGCCAGCGTCTCGATGCGGTAACGTTCCGCTTCCGCGGGTTTGCGCACGGTTGCTTCCAGTTCCCGCTCGCGGCGTTGGATCTCCTGTTCCTGCAACTCGATCTGTTTCGCCCGTTCAACGACGTCGATCTCAACTTCCTCGCGGCGGATGTCCTGCTGCGTCTTCGCACGCTGCAACTCGTCCGCCAACTCGGCCTCGGCTCGCCGCGCGTTGACCTCCTGGTCGTACGCTGCCTTCTGCACGTTGTAACCGCGTTCCGACTCGGCGATCCGCGTCTCCGCCTCGAACGTCGCGGCCTCTTGCTCGCGCTTGGCCTCTGCCGAGCGGATGCCGGCGTCGCGTTCGGCCTCCGCCTGACCGATCGTTGCATCGCGCCGGACCTCAGCCGTCCGACGCACCCCGAGCGCATCCAGATACCCGCCCGGATCCTTGATGTCGCGGATCGTGAAGGACACGATCTCCAGGCCCATCCCGGCCAGGTCGGGCGAGGCGACCGTTCGCACCTGCGACGCGAACTTCTCCCGATCCTGGTAGATGTCCTCCATCGTCATCGTGCCCAGGATCGCGCGCTGGTGGCCTTCAAGCGTTTGCAGCGGCACATCCATCACCTCGACCTCGGTCTTACCCAGGAACTGCTGGGCCGCCGTCCGGATCGCTTCCTCCGAGCGCGCCACTTTGACCTGCGCCACGCCATCCACCGAGACGGCCACACCCTCGCCGGTGTACACGTTCTCGGTCTTCACATGCAGCGTCATCACGCTCAGCGGCAGCCGCTGCGAACGATGAAAGACTGGCAGCACGATCGTCCGCCCGCCGACTACGACTTTGGGCTGCTCGCCGCCGCCCGACCTGACCAGCGCCTCATTCGGTCCGACTGTTTGAATCACCCCCATGTCAGCGTTCCCTTCGTTGCATGATCAAGTGTGCCAGCGAGAATCGGGCCATGCGATCCCGCCACGAGCGTCCGGTCAACTCCGACGGTGCATCTTCCGGTTCCACGACTTTGAGGACGCCGCCGGCATAGACGCCGGTCACGACGACCGATTCGCCTTCCTCAATGTCGGTACCCTCGGTCATCGCCGTGAACTGCTCGTCGTCGATGAGGATCTCTCCGCTCGGATTGAGGATATCGACGACCGTGCCCGACTGAGCGATCAGCCGTCGTTCGCGCTCCGGGATGAACGCCTCGGACTTGCCACCGCCTCGGCCAAGGATCCAGAACACGGCGATCACAGACACCGTCACGGCTCCAAACAGCGCCAGGACCCAGCGTGAGATCTCAAGCGGATCATCCAACGCGGTCGGCTCGGGGAAAATCTCGCCGAACAGCAGGAATCCGGCCAGGATCCAGCAGATCACCGCTCCAATCCCAGCCCAGCCGAAGCCGTCCAGCTGCGACTCCAGCAGCAACAACAGGATGCCGGCCACAAGCAGGATGACACCGGTGAAGTTGACCGGCAGCAGCCCGATCCCGGCAAAGCCGAGAACCAGTCCGAGCACCCCCAGAACGCCGGGGCCGAAGTTGCCCGGATCGCGGATCTCGTAGATCACGCCGTACGTGCCCAGCAGGATCAGCGCGTAGGTCACGTTCGGGTTCGTCAGAATGTCGAGGAACCGCTCGACCAGCGAACGTCCGAGTTCGTCGATCTGAGCGCCCGCAGTCCGCAACGTGCGCGTGCCCGCCGTCGTCTCGACCGTCGCGCCGTCGATCTTGTTCAACAGCGAATCGAGGTCGACCACCACGTGATCGATCACATCCAGAGCCAGCGCCTCGTCGGCGGTGTACGCCTTGGCCTCGAGCACCGTCCGTTCGATCGCCTCATAGTTGCGACCTCGCACACCCGCGATGCTGCGAATCAGCGCGGTGATATCTTCGTCGACCTTCTTGCGCAGCGTGGACGGGAGATCTTCACCCGTTCCCGTAACCGGCGCCGCCGCGCCGATGTTGGTCGCCGGCGCCATGGCCGCAATATGTGCGGCAATCGTCACAATCGTCCCGGCCGACGCCGCCTGCGCGCCCGACGGCCAGACGTAGGCAACCGTCGGCACCGGCGAGTTCAGCAACTGCTCGGCGAGATTGCGCATCGAACTGATCAAACCGCCGGGCGTGTCGATCCGAATGACCAACGCCTCGGCGTCGCGCGATTCCGCGTCGTCGATCACCCGCGACAGGTAGCGCTCGGTGATCGGCTCGATCGGCCCGTCGATATCCATGACCAGGACAAGCGGCGGCTCGTCCTCCTGAGCGAACGAGTCGTGCGGCAGCAGCACGGCGACCGTGCCGAGCAGAATGACGGCCCACAGCCAGCGCACAGCCTCAACCTGCTTCCTTAGCCGGTCTCAGCCCGGATCGCGTCGTGCAGCAGACCGAGCTGCTCGATCATGGCATCAATCGAGCGTGCGCCGGCGACGAAGACGCCGGTCACGTTGACTGCAGCCCAGCCATAGCCGACCTCCTGCGCGGCGGCCGCCGTGGCGACGACATCGGGAATCCGGGCCCAGAACTCGCGGGTTGAGGGGTCTCCGGCTCGAGGCGGCATCGCGAGTTGGCATTGGAAACCCAGGGCGTCGGGGTCGCGACCGGCCCGCTCGGCCTCTGCCTTGACCGTGGCGATTGAATCAACGGCTTCCTCGCCCAGGACGCCTGTGGCCATCCAGCCGTCGCCGACCCGTCCGGCGCGCCGCAAGGCCGCCCGTGAGACGCCGCCGATCCAGAGCGGGATCCCTCCGCCTTGCGGCGGCTTCGGTTCCATCGCCATGGCCTCCGAGCTGAAGTGTTCACCGCTGAAGTCAATCGTCTCGTCGCGCCAACAGGCCTGCATCAAGGCGATCGCCTCGTCCATCGCTTTGCCCCGCGTATGGAAGTCCATGCCCAGCGCGTCGTACTCGGACTCCTGCCAGCCCACACCAACGCCGACGCGCAATCGGCCGCCGGAGAGCGTGTCGATCGTGCTGAACTGCTTCGCTGCCAGCGCCGGCTGCCGCTGAGGCAGGACGAGAACCTCGGTGCCGAGCCCGACGCGCTCGGTCACGGCGGCGATGTAGCCCAGGGTGACCAACGCCTCCAGCAGCGGCATCGTGGCCGGATACGGCGCCAGCTCGCGGCCGGGAATCGGATAGCCGTTGATCACGTGGTCGAACATGTCGATTTCGTCGTAGCCGATCTCTTCGATCGCAGTAGCCAACCGGGCGATCTCGGCCGGACCGTCGCGATGGATGACGGAGGGGAAGTCAACGGTGAGTCGCATCTGAACAGCTCCTGGGGTCCTGGTTCCACGGTGCTCTGGAGACGCGGCGCTTGACGTCGGCGTCCGGCGATTATGCTAGCCGTGACGCGAAGCCATCCAGAGCAACCATCCAGAGCATCGGAGAAGGCCATGGCGGAAATCACGATCAACGCGAACGGACCGATCCTCATTTCAACCGAGGGCCTGACGCTGAAGGCCAACGACGGCTCAACGATTCCCAATCCCAAGGGATCGATGGCCGCGCTCTGCCGCTGCGGTCAGTCCGACATGAAGCCCTTCTGCGACGGCTCGCACAAAGCCTGCGGCTTCGAACACAACCCCTCCACGGCCTAGCGCGTCCGAACCCAATTGGTTTCGTTTCTCCTCACTCCGTAGGAGATGCGCGCGCAAGTCCACAATTGAGTCGCCCCCGCGCAGGCGGGGGCGCCGTTACCAGATGCGCTGCACACGGCCCCGCCTTCGCGGGGCCGACTCTGTTTGGATTGCGCCGACGTTTCCTGTGGCGAGAGTTTGGGCCTCTGGGGAGCAGACCCTCACCCCGTCCCCTCTCCCAGGGGAGAGTTGCGCGTAATCCCAGATTCCGTCATTCCCGCGCAGGCGGGAATCCATCCGGCTATCCGGTCAGCAAGCATCGAAACCGATCGAATCCCTCCGATCAACGATTCACGCGCAGGTCTCCAGAGGGAGAAGCCTGCCCTGTGCTAGACACGGGGGGTTAGGGTGAGGGCGTCGCCACGACATCTACCCGGACCCCGCCATGGCTCCCACCCTCGTCTTCAACTGGCTCCACGAGTCCGTGATCGGGATCGAGGTCTGGCAGTTCATCGGTCTGGGCGTGATGGCGGTGATCATCGTCGCCTTGCGATTCGCGATCGTCTTCGCCCTGAACCAGGCCATCACTCGACGCACCGCGCCCGAGCGGCACGAGTTCTGGCAGTTCGAGCTCAGGCGCATGCAGCGTCCGCTCCTGCTGCTGCTGGGCGCGATCACCCTGGCCATCGGCTTCCCCGTGCTCGACTTCGATCCCGATGTCGAGCACGTCGTCGAGATCTTCTCCAACTTCGCATCGACCTTCGCCGGCGTCCTGGTCGGCTTCCGGCTCGTCGATGCCGCTGCCGATTACTGGCGTGAACTGGCGGCCGAAACCGACTCCAAGCTCGACGATCAACTGGTGCCGTTGGCGCGAACCTCGGGCAAAATCTTCGTTGGCGCGATCGGCGCCGTCTTCATCCTGCAGAACCTCGATGTCAACATCACATCGCTAATCGCCGGTCTCGGCCTGGGCGGCCTGGCCGTGGCGCTGGCGGCCCAGGACACGCTCAAGAACCTGCTCGGCGGCGCGACGATCCTCGCCGACAAACCGTTCCAGGTCGGCGACTGGGTGATTCTCGACGACATCGAGGGCACCGTCGAGCAGGTCGGCTTCCGCTCAACCCGAATCCGCACCTTCGCCGATTCGCTGATCACCGTGCCCAACGCGCGCATGACCGACACCGCGGTCAACAACATGGGCCAGCGCACCTGGCGCCGCTACTACACGACCGTCGGCATCGCCTACCACACCGATCCGGACCGCATCCAGGCCTTCGTCGAGGGCATCCGGGCGACTGTCCGCTCGAATGAGAAGATGCGCCACGACTACTACATTGTCGAGCTGCACAGCTTCGGCGACTTCGCCCTCAACATCATGGTCTACACCTTCATCGGCGCGTCCGACTGGAACGAGGAACTGCGCACCCGCCACGTCTTCAATCTCGACATCATCCGCCTCGCCAACGATCTCCAGGTCGAGTTCGCCTTCCCCACCCAGACCCTGCACCTCGCCAGCCGGGTCGAGGGCGCCCAGGAGATCCCGGACCTGCGCTCGCGCCAGAGCCTGGCCGAGACCGTCGACGACTTCGCCCCCGATGGCGAGTCGGGACAGCGCACCGACGACCCGATCACCAGGGGCTACGACAACGGCTGAGTCCCAACCGACAAGACTTAGCCGTTGCGTCATCACCATTACTAAAGAGCGCACGACGATCTTCCTAGCCTCGCCGTGGCAGAGCGGTTCCGCGGACGAAATGGAGGGCAATTGTGCTCGAACTCGCGGTCTTTCACAACGGCGCGGCGGACCTGCCGCTGACCACGACGCACGAAGGGGTGGTGGTCAACGACGGAGACCTCGAAGAGGTCCATGAGTCCGGCCGCCGGATCATCGCCAACCAGGTGCGCCAGGGCGTGCTGGCCGATCAGCTCGGCTTCAACTACTGGTTCATGACCGAGCACCACTTCCAACCGGAGGGCGCCGAACTCTCACCGGCTCCGCTGCAGACCGAAACCGCGATCGCCGCGCTGACATCGCGCATCCGCCTCGGCCAGATGGCCAACATCCTGCCCTGGTGGCACCCGATTCGCGTCGCCGAGTCCGCGGCAATGCTCGACGTGATGTCCGGCGGGCGCCTCGAGTTCGGCGTCGGACGCGGCTACCAGCCCCGCGAAGCGGAGGTCTTGGGTGGAGCCATGGGCGCCACGATCCAGGACCAGGAGCGCAACCGCTCCTACTTCGAGGAGGCCTACGAGATCATCATGAAGGCCTGGACAGAGCTGTCCTTCTCGTATCACGGCGAGTTCTACCGCGTCCCGCCCTCCTACACCAAGTGGAATCACAAGCAAACGATCGCCTACTTCGAGCAGGAGCGCACGAAGCATCCGGTCGACGATGTGCTCAACCTCGGCCCGCCCGACATGTACTCGATGGGCAGTCCGGTGCTCGCCTCGACCACCACGCTGCGCGAGATCTCCGTGATCCCCCAGCCCATGCAGAAGCCCCATCCGCAGGTCTGGCAACCGGTGACCTCGCCGCGCTCGATCGGCTGGGCGGCCGAGCGCGGCGTCAACTGCTTCACCGTGCCCGAGCCCACCTCGCGGCTGGTCGGCAACGTCGAGCGCTACTACGCCGACGCTGAGGCAGCCGGCTGGCCCGACCGCCTCGATCGCGGACCGTTCAAGTTCGGCTGGGACTCGGACAAGAAGCGCGGCTATGGCTGCTGCCGATACATCCACCTGCTCGACCCCAACGATCCCGACGCCGACATGGAGCGCTTCAAGCTCGGCCTCGAGCTGCAGTGGGACTACTACGGCCCCTTCGGCTTCGCCGCCGTGCTGGCCGACGCCGACGAAGACCCCTACCCCCTCGACATGCGCGTCACCGCCGACCTGCTGATCGACAAGCAGGTCGCCATCGTCGGAACCCCCGATCAGGTGGTCGAGCAGATCATGGCCGTCAAGGAGGGCGTCGGCTACGAAGACTTCCTCTTCGCCACCTGGTTCGAGATCGGCGGCTACTCGCACGAAGAGGTCGAACACCAGATGCGCTGGTTCGCATCCGACTGCATGCCGCAGCTCGCCGACGCCTGCGGCGGCATGGTCGTCAACCCACCCGCCAACGCCGTCGCACCCGACATCGCCGCCGCAGCCGCGGCCGGCGACTGATTCGTAACCGAGAGCCAAGAGAACGCACAACGCGCACAGATCCTGGAAGGGAGATCGACATGGGAATCAAGATTCACGGCATGCGACTGGGCGGCTTTCCCGTCCCCCTGGAAATGCTGTTCGACACCGGCGGCGCACGCACGACGCAGCGGCTCGACGACGGCGACATCGTCAACGGGCTCTACCAGTGCCCCTCGCTGTCCTACATCATCGAGCACCCCGACGCCGGGCTGATCGCATTCGAGACGGGCGTCTCGACCAACTGGAGCGAGGAGTGGTTGTCCGACTGGACCGACCTCGTCGATCTCTCCGGGATCACCCCCGAGATCTGCATCGAGGAGCAGCTCAAGACCCGCGGCTGGGGACCGGAAGACTTCGGCCACGTCATCCAGGGCCACCTGCACGCCGACCACGCCGGCGGCCTCCGCGTCTTCGAAGAGGCCGGCGCGAAGATCGTCGTGCACGAAGACGAGTGGCGCTACTGCGTCGGCAACATCGCCGACGCCGACCTCTTCTTCATCCGCGCCGACTGGAACTTCGTCTCCCGCGCGCCGCAGATGTTGGTCTACGGAGATCAGGAGATCTTCGAAGACGTCTGGACGATCTCGCTGCCCGGCCACACGCCCGGCCAGATGGGACTCCTGGTCAGACTCGACTCGACCGGCTGGGTCTTCCTGACCTCCGACGCGATGTACTTCCACGACACGATCGGCGAGCCGACCGCGACCTCGGTCGTCAACATGCTGCCCGAGGACTGGAACAACTCGATCGCCAAGATCGCTCAGATCGCCGCCGATCGAGACGCCTTCGTGCTCCCTGGCCACGACCTGGTCGGCTCGCAGTACACGGAAAGCGTCGTCGAAGCCAAGCGAATCGACTTCGCCCCCGGCGCCGTCTACGAGTAGCCGATCGACTCTAATCCTCCAGCCCCTACCCGGGTGCGCCGCGCGATCTGGCGCTCCCTTCTCCCCCCGCTCCGCGGGGGGAGATGCCGAAGGCAGAGGGGGGCTCCGCAGCGCCACCAATCGTGCGGCTCCAGTCGGACGAGCGGCGGCGGGTGGACCAGTTGTGTCTGGGAGTAACCTGCTCTGAACAGTCGCACCTGAAGGAACCTAACAATGAAGAACATGCGCATCGGCGTCCACATCGCGCTGCAAAACATCCAGATGATGAACGCCCCTGCCCTGATCGACGGCATCGTCGCCGCCGACCGCGACGGACTCGACACCGCCTGGCTGACCGTCGGCGGCCCCGCCCCGGATCCGTTCGCCGTATTCGTCGGCGCTGCGCTCTCCGGAGCAGAACGAATCACCTTCGGCACCTCGATTGTGCCCACCTACCCCCGCCACCCGATCTCGATGGTCCAGGGCGCGGCCAGCGTCGACCAGATGGCCCCCGGCCGCATGATCCTCGGCCTCGGCCCCTCCCATAAACCCGCGATCGAAGGCACCTGGGGCATGCCCTTCCACAAGCCGCTCTCGCACCTGCGCGAGTACGTCGCCATCTGCAGAGCCCTGCTCGAGGAGGGCGAGGTCAACCACGAGGGCGAGCTGATCACCGCCCGAGCCCAGCTCCCCGGAGGTCCGACCCAGGTCTCGACCATGATCTCCGCTCTCCGCGAAAAGGCCTGGTCGCTCTCAGGCGAGATCACCGCCGGCGGCATCTCCTGGATGTCCCCACTGCCCTACATCCGCGACGTTGCCCTGCCCGCCCAGCAGGCCGGCGCCGACCTCGCCGGGCGCGACCGCCCGCAGATGGTCGTCCACACGCCGATCATCCTCAGCGAGGATCAGGAAGCAATCCGAGCCGCCGCCAAGCGACAGTTCGGCTTCTACCAGCGCCTGCCCTACTACTCACAGATGCTCCAGGACGCCGGTTACGACGAAGCCGCAGGCACCGACTTCACCGACCGCATGGCCGACGCCCTCATCATCAGCGGCTCAGAGGCCGAGGTCGGTGACCGGATCCGAGCCATGCACGACGACTACGGAGTCGACGAAATGCTCGCCGCCATCGTCGTCCTCGTCGACGACGCCCAATCCCACATCGACAGAACCCGAGCCTTCCTCGGCGAACTGGCCCAAGCCGACTAGGTCGCCCGAGGCTTCTGACCCTCCATCAACACCACAGGGGCGACTCTCGCGGCAAACAGCGGACTCACCGCCGGGCTCGGCGCCGTCATGGGCTCCGGCTCGGGCAACTCCGGCTCCGGCGGCTGCTCGGCAGCAATCGACGCCGCTGCCGTCCCCGCCTCCGGCGGAATCCGCCGAGTCCTCGCCCGCGACAGCGCCATCAGGATCGTCCCCGCCACAACGACCAGGCCAACGATGTACAGCGTCTCCCGACCGCCGATCGCGTCCGCCACGATCCCCCAGACCGGCGCCAGGATGCCCTGCAGCCCGAAGGCCATAAACACCCAGCTCACCACCCGGCCGAAGTACTCCGGCCGCGTGTTGGACATCATGATCGTCTGGTTCAGCAGCATCACCGCCGAACGCGCCCCGCCCGCCACGGCGGATACGATCAGCAGCACCCCGTAGACCGGCGCCCACGCGGTCAGCCAGATCCCGCCCGCCAGCGCCAGCGCCGAGAGGAAGAGCAACGGCCACGGCCAGCGACGGCTGCCGACCACACCCGCCAGCATCAGGTTGATCGGCAGCGCCGTCACGCCCCAGATCGTGCCGATGATCAGGGCCTCGTTCTCGGGCCGGCCGAACTCCTGGTCGAGCAGGCCCGGCAACAGCGTCTGCAAGGCGAAGCCCGTCACCACGATCATCGTCCAGAACAGCCACAGGCTGCGCAGGTTCGGCCGGCTGGTGATGTACCTGAGGCCCGCTGCCATCTCCGTCCCGATCGCCTTGCGTTCCTCCGGCGGAGTCGCCCGGCCGCTGCCGCTGATCATCAGCGTCAGCGGAATCACGATCACGAAGGGAATCGCGACGAGCATGTAGAGGATCCCCGAGTTGAGCCCCATCGACACGACAAGCGTGGCCGCTAGCGCTGGGCCAACCACCGCAGCGATGTTGATCGACATGTTCTGCAACGCCACAGCGTTCGGCAGCAGCCGATGCGGGACCAACTCGACCACCCATGACTGCCGCGCCGGACCCATCAGCGAGAAGGTCCCGCCCATCAGAAACGTCGAGCCGAACAGCAGCGGGATCGTGATGTTGTCCGTGACGATCAGCATGCCCGTGGCAACGATGATCGCGCAGGGGAGGATCTGACTGCCCAGAACGAGCGGTTTCTTCTTGTAGCGGTCGGCGATCACGCCGCCGAACGGTCCCAGCGCCAGTTGGGCGACCATCCCGGCCTGGGCGAACCCTGAGGCGGCGTAGGAACCCGTCAGCTCGTAGGCCACGATCGGCACCAGGTAGAACGTGGTCATGAAGGCCGTCGTGGCCATCAGTGACCCGATCCAGAGCAGCCGATAGTCCCGCACCGCCAGCGAGGCAAAGGTGACCCGAAGTCGATTCATCGGCCTCAGGCTAATCGCCGCCCGGGATCGCGAGTCTCGGCTTCTGCCCCTCCATCAGCACAATCGGCGCAACCCGAGCCGCGAACAGCGGACTGTAGGCCGGACTCGGAGCTGTCCTGGGCGCCGGTCCAGGATCGGGCTCGGCATTCGCCACCGTGGCCGCCGCCGTCCCGACCTCGAGCGGCAGGCGTCGCGTGCTGATCCAGCCGAGGAACATCAGCGCCGTCGCTCCGACAACGATCACGCCGACCAGTAGCAGCGTCTCCCGCCCGCCGATGATGTCGGCGATGATGCCCCAGCCCGGCGCCGTGATCGACTGCAGCCCGAACGCCACCAGCACGTAGGCCATCACCCGACCGAAGTACTCCGGCTTCGTGTTCGACATCATGATCGCCTGGTTGACCAGCATCACCCCGGAGCGACCCGCCCCGGCCACGGCGCTGAGAATCAGCACCAGGCCATACGTCGGCGCCCAGGCGACCATCCACAGGCCAACCGCCATCAGGATCGCCGTGCCCAATAGCAACGGCCAGGCCAGCCGGCCGCCGACCAGTCCCGCCAGCGGCAGGTTGATCGCCAGCGCCGAAATCCCAAAGATCGCGTTGATCAGCACCGCTTCGTCGGACGACCGCGAAAACTCCTGGTCGAGAATCCCCGGCATCAACGTCTGGATCGCGAAGCCGCAGATCACGATCACCAGCCAGAAGATCCACAGAATGCGCAGCCGAGGGTTCCGCCGCAGGTAATGGAACCCGTCCGCGAGTTCCCGCCGCGGCGATCGTCGCTCGACGACCTTCGGCATCGTCCGAGGCAGCAAGTGGTTGAGCGGCACCACGATCAGGAAGACCAGCGAGATCCCGAGGTACACCCCGCCGGCATTCACGTTGAACGCGACCACCGCCACCGACGCCAGAGTCGGTCCCAACACCTGCGCGATGTTGATCCCCATCTGCTGCAGCGCCACCGCGTTGGGCACCAGCCGTCCGGGCACGAGCTCCGCCACCCACGACTGTCGAGCCGGTCCGGTCAGCGCAAACGTCGCGCCGCTGAGCAGCGTCGACGTGAACAGCAACGGGATCGTGATCAGGTCGGTGGCGATCAGCACACCGGTCCCGGCGATCACGAACAGGGTCGAGTACTGACCGATCAGGACGATCGGTTTCTTCGGGAACCGATCCGCAACCACGCCCCCAAGCGGCGTCAGGAACAGCATCCCCACGCCGTTGCCCATCGCGGCAAATCCCGACGCCGCGTAAGAGCCGGTCAACTGATAGGCGACGATCGGCACCAGCACGAACGTCGTCATGAACGCCGTCGTCGCCAGCGTCGACGCAATCCACTGGCGGCGGAAATTGGGGACGGCGAGCGCCGCAAACGTGACGCTGAGTCTGTCCATCGGTCGAGGCTAGTCGCCGCCCCGGACGGGGATCGCTCGCCGCTTCTGCTTCCCCATCCGCGCGACCGGCGCGAGCTGCGCCGCAAACGCCGGGCTCGGCGCCGATCGCGGCGAGCCCTCAGTCGGCCCGGCCACCGCGAGCGCGGCTGGCGTCCCAACCTCGAGCGGCATCCGCCGCGTCCGCCGCCACGCGACGCTCAGCACGCCGGTGACGACGATCACGATCATCCCGACCAGGAACATCGTTTCGCGGTCCCCTAGCGTGTCGGCGCTGATCCCCCAGATCGGACCGAGCAGCGACTGCGCGGCGAACCCGAGCACCACAAACGACATCACGCGCCCGAAGAACTCGGGTCGCGAGTTGGTCATGATCAGCGCCTGGTTGACCAGCAACACGCCGGTCGACGCGATCCCGACCAGGATCGCCAGCAGCATCATCGCGAAGAACGAAGGCGCCAGCGCCGCGAAGAAGAAGACCACCGCCAGCAACACGCCGAACCCGATCAGCAGCGGCCACGCCCGCCGTCCGGAGACCATCCCCGCCAGCGGCACGTGGGCGACCAACGACACCACACCCACGATTAGATAGAGCAGGAAGATGTCGCTGGCCGGGACGCCGAAGTTCCGCTCGATGTAGCCGGGTAGTAACACCTGCGCGGCGAATCGGCAGATCGACACCACCATCCAGTAGCCCCAGAGAATGCGCAGTCGAGGGCTGCCCATCAGGTACCTGAAGCCGGAGCCCAACTCGTCGACTATCGATCGCCGCTCCGACGGAGCACTCGCACGGGCACCGGGCAACCAGGTCGTTAGCGGCAGCGCGACCAGGAAGAACCCCGCGACCAGGAAGTAGATCTGTCCCGAGCCGAACGCGAACGCGATCAGCAACACCGAGCCCAGCATCGGCCCCAGCACCAGCGCCAGATTCTGCGCCACCTGCATCAACCCCACCCCGCTGCCCATCAGCGGCCGCGGAATCAGCTCACCCATCCACGCCTGCCGCGCCGGACCCATCAAGGCGAAGCCGACGCCCATCAACAGGCTCGAAACGAACAGCATCCAGATCGTGATCAACCCGCTGACCACCAGCACCCCGGTCGCCACGATCAGCAGGCCGGGAACAATCTGGCCGACGATCACCAGCGGTTTCTTGGCGTAGCGGTCCGCGATCGCGCCGCCGATCGGCCCTAGCAGCAGCATCGAGACGCCGCTGCCCATCTGGGCAATCCCGGACGCCGCGTAGGACTCCGTGATCTCATACGCCACGATCGGCACCAGCAGGAAGCTGGTCATGAAGGCAGTCGTCGAGAAGAGGGTCCCGCCCCACAGCAACCGGTAGTTACGCGCGCCGAACGCGGCGAACGTGCCGCGCATCAGTCGCCGCCGGCCGCGAATCGAGTCAGATCGCCGGGCCCGCGTGATGGCTTCTGCGCCCCCATCAGCGCCACCGGCGCCACCTGCGCCGCGAACGCCGGCACCGGCTGACGCCGCAACCGCGGACTCGGCGCTCTCGCTCGCTCCGGTTCTTCATCCGCCGCGGCCGTGCCCACCTCCAACGGCAGATGACGCGTCCGCAGCCAACCGATCGTCATCAAGATCGTCGCGAGCAACGCCACCACACCGACTGCGATCAACGCCTCGCGTCCCCCCAGCCACTCGGCCAGACCGCCCCAGACCGGCGCCATCACCGACTGCATCCCGTAGCCCAGCATGATGAAGGACATCACCCGACCGAAGTACTCGGCCCGCGAGTTCGTCATCATCAGCGACATGTTGATCAACATCACGCCCGACGTCGCCGCCCCGACCGGCAGCGCCAGCGCCAGCAACGTCGTGTACGTCGGGGCGAGCGCAAACGCCCACAACGTGACAGACGAAGCCGCGCCGAAGATCAACAACAGCGGCCAGGCGAACCGGCCGCCCATCAACCCCGCCAGCGGGATGCTGATCAAGACCGACGAGATCCCGAACGGCAGGAAGACGAAGAACGCCTCCACCGCCGAGCGGCCGAACTCGCGGTCCATGATCCCCGGCGTCAACGCGTTGACCGAGAACCCGCAGACCACGATCACCATCCAGTACATCCACAGGATGCGCAGTCGTGGATTGGACCGCAGGTAGGCAAAGCCGTGAATCAGGTCGCCGAACGCTGAACGCTGCGGTTGGTCCCCGTCGCGCCGCCGCGGCCGCGACCACGGCAGCATCGTCGTCAGCGGCACAACGATCAGGAACAGCCCGGCAACCGACAGATACAGCGCGCCCGACGAGACGCCGAAGAAGACCGCAATCGATCCGAACATCGGCCCCAACACGCGCGCCATGTTCTGCGACATCTGCTGCAGCGCGACGCCGTTGGCCAGCAGCCGACGCGGAATCAGGTCGCCCAGCCAGGCTTGCCGCGCCGGACCCATCAGCGCGAAACCAAAGCCCATCAGCAACGTCGCGCCGAACAACAGGCCGATCGTGATCTGTCCGGTCACGATCAGGACCCCGGTACCCACGATCAGCAGCGCCGGGAAGATCTGACCGGCCAGCACCAGCGGTTTCTTCGGATAGCGATCCGCGATCACCCCACCCAGCGGCCCTAGAAAGAACATCGACAGCCCGCTGCCCATCTGCGCCAGCGTCGACAGCGCATAGGAACCGGTGATCTCGTAACCGACAATCGGCACCAGCAGGAAGGTCGTCATGAAGGCGGTCGTCGAGAGCAACGAGCCGCCCCAGAGGTAGCGGTAGTTGCGTTCCCCGAACGACTCGAAAGCGCCCCCGAAGCGACCCGAACGCCGACTCATGACCGCGCCTTCTGCGGATCCATCAGCGCGACCGGCGCGAGCTGCGAGGCGAACGCGGGCAGCTGTTGCGCGCCGTTCGCCGATTCCGCAGCCGCAGGGCTCGGTCGTTGCACGGCCGTCCCGGGACGCCGTCCCATGCTGGCCGCAGCCGTCCCCGGCTCAAGCGGCAGATGCCGCGTCCGTAGCCAACCGACGAACATCAACGCCGTCGCTCCGGCCGCAATCACGCCGATCAGCGCCATCGTCTCTGGCCCGCCGACCGCATCCGCGATCCCGCCCCATACAGGCCCGAACAGGGCCTGGAATCCAAATGCCATCATCGCGAACGACATCACCCGGCCGAAATAGGCGGGGTTCGTGTTGCCCATCATCAGTGATTGATTCACAAGCATCGTGCCCGAGCGCCCCGCGCCGATGAACGCGCCCAGAATCAGGAACGCCCCGTAGGTGGGCGCGATCGCGACGACCCAGAAGCCGACCGCCATCACCAGGCCCATGATCATCAGCAGCGGCCAGGCCCAGCGGCCCGAAACCGCCCCGGCCAGCAGCACGTTGATTACCAGCGAGGAGACCCCAAAGATCAGGAACGTCGGTCCAACATCGGTCGGCGCCCGCCCGAACTCCTGCGCCAGGATCCCGGGCAGCAAGGTCTGGAAGCCCCAGCCGCAGGCCACGATCAGCAGGAAGTACACCCAGAGATGTCTCAACCGCGGATTGCCCCGCAGATAGCGGAACCCCTCGAGCAGTTCGACTCGCATCGCGCGCCGTTCGGCGACCGGCTTGGCCGGCCCTTCCGTGCGGATCGAGGCCGTGAGAGGCACCACGATGGCGAAGAACGAAGCGACGACCAGGAAGAGAATCCCCGTGTTGCGTCCCTCGAGCACCATGAAGACCGCAAAGACCGCGATCAGCGTCGGTCCCAGCACTTGCCCCGTGTTCATCGACATCTGCTGCAACGCGACCGCATTGGGCAACAGCCGGCGCGGCACGATGAACCCGGTCCACGCCTGACGCGCCGGACCCATCAGCGCGAATCCCGCGCCCATCACCAGCGTCGCTACAACCAGTAACGGCACCGAGATCAGATCCGTCACGATCAACGTGCCCAGCGCCCCCAGCAGCACCCCCGGCATCACCTGCCCCGCCATCACTAGCGGCTTCTTCCGATACCGATCCGCGATCACCCCGCCGATCGGCCCCAGCAGCGTCTGCGATATGCCCGAGCCCAGCATCGCGATCCCGGCTGCCGTGTAGCTCCCTGTCAGCTCATACGCGACCGACGGAATCAACGAAAACGACGTCATGAACGCCGTCACCGACAACAAAGATCCGCCCCACATGTAGCGGAAATCGCGCACAACGAACGCCGCGAACGTCTGCCTGAGCTGTCTCATACGTCGTGTCTCGCCGAGCGTCTTGCGAGCAACCGCGTCCTCACTTCGACCTTTGACAGGCTACGCGCCATGAACAGTTCGCGCTACGCGAAATATCTCGGCCGCCGACTCCTGCTCAGTCGCCCACATTGCACATCGCACCCCCACAAATACATAGCACACATATACGATAGTCGGAATCGCCAGATCCGAACCAGGAGCACATGACCATGGCCTTTCCCAACTATCCCAACGTCGCTCGACGTGCGCGAATCCTTGAGGCTCAGCAACTCCGCCAACAGGGACTCACCATGCGCCAGATCGGCCGGCGCATGGATTGTTCCGTCTCCACCGTCCACGGCTACCTGCGCGATTTCGAGCTCTTCCGCACCGACCTCATGCGCGAATGCGCCAGCGATCTGATCGTCTCCCACCTCGTCCATCTCGACGACATCGACGACCCCCATCGCGCCCAGCGAATCAACGAAATGCGCGAACTCCGGCTCCTCCTCTCCTCTGTCGCCAACATCCGCCGGGACGACGACGAACGCATCCGCCAGCTCAATCACGGCGGCGTCAAGGTCGACAACTACGGCAACCGCTACCCCGTTCCCGATCGTCTCTACGAACCCACCACCGAAGAACAGCAACGCTGCCGGCAACGGCCCGACCACAACGAAGGCGCCGGCCGCCCCCATCCCGACGTCCCCCTCGCCTACATCCCCGAGCCCACCCGAACGGAACCGAACAAGACCGAACAGAATTCCAGTGCTCCTTCAGCGGAGGAAGCGCCCCGCGTCCCCTCTCCCCCCGCGGAGCGGGGGGAGGTGCCGCAGCCTGCCCCGGGCTCCGACCCGGGGGCAGAGGGGGGCTCCCCAAAGCCCCAACTGCACGAACCCAGCCGAACAGAACCGAACAACACCGAACAGGAATCCGTCCCAGACCCAGCCCACGACGGCAAATCGCCCGATCCCGAACAGAAATCCCTCCCACCCTCAATCCAACAGGATCTTGACCACATTGAGCAGCAACTCAGCAAAGTCCTCAGATTCCGCGACTGGCTCAACGACTACCCGCCCCATAACCCCGGCCACCCAATGCGCCGACAGGCGCTCAACCTCGTGAAACGCAAGGAAGCCCTCCTCGCCCGCGCCGCCCATCGATAGCGCGCAAAGCACCGATTCGTTACCCTGTCAACGGTTTCGCGCGAACCGGATCGGTTCGTGCGCGTTGTGAGCACGCATCAAGAAGGAGACAATCCATGGCTAACGTTCCTGGCGCGGAAAACGGCGAAGCGGCGGAAGCGGCCGATCCGTTCGCCGATCGCGAATGGAGCCCCGACGAAGTCGCCTATAACGGCAAGATCGTCAACGTCCACCTGGGCGACGGCACCGTCGAGCGCGAAGACATCCCCGAGCAGATGTACAAGGACTACCTCGGTGGCTACGGCATCGGCGCGCGACTGCTGTTCGACCGCATCCCGGCCGGCGCCGACGCGCTTGGCCCGGACAACGTCCTCGGCCTGATGCCCGGTCTGCTCACCGGTACGCCGATCTTCGGCAACCGCTTCCAGGCCGTCTGCAAGTCGCCCTCGACCGGCGGCTGGGGCGACGCCAACTGCGGCGGCGACTTCGGTCCGTACCTCAAGTTCGCCGGCTGGGACGGCATCCTCTTCTACGGCCAGGCCGACAACCCCGTCTACATCCTGATCGACGGCGACGACGTCTCGATCGAGGACGCCTCGGAGTACTGGGGCCAGGGCGCGATTGAGGTCGAGAACGCCTTCAAAGAGAAGTACGGCAAGAAGACCTCGGTCGCCTGCATCGGCCCCTCCGGCGAGCAGCTCTCCTACCTCGCCGGCATCTGCAACGAGCACGGCCGACTCGCCGCTCGCTCGGGCGTCGGTGCGGTGATGGGCTCCAAGAAGGTCAAGGCCGTCGTCGTCCGCGCCGGCGGTACCCCGCGCGAGAACATGCTCGGCCGCGACACCGATGTGCGCGAGCTCGCCCGCCAGTCGCGCAACGAGTTCATCGCGCCGCTGCGCGACTTCTTCGCCGGCTTCGGCACGACCGGGATCAGCACCGGTTCCGCCCACAGCGGCGACTCCCCCGTCCGCAACTGGGGCGGCGTCGGCGTCGACGTCCTGCCCGAGGTCGAGGAAATGTCGGGCATGATGTTCAACGCGAACCGCATGACCCACGCCGAACTCGAAATCGACCCCGAGACCGGCATGCCGCCGATCGACCCCAACCACTCGCCCGCACCGCGCGCGGTTGACGTCAACGGCAAGGCCGTCCGCCACAAGAGCTACGGCTGCTGGCGCTGCCCGATGGCCTGTGGCGCCGAGTCAATCGAATCGCCCTACGGCACCGTCGCACCGGGCTTCGCCGATGCCGAGCACGAGAAGGGCGTCTTCAAGTACCCGGTCGACACCCACCGCGCCGAGTACGAGACTGTCGCCTCCTTCGGCACCATGAACCTGACCTGCAACATCGACATGCTGCAGGCCGCCAACCACTGGTGCAACGAGTACGGCCTCGACACCATCGGCGCCGGCACCACCATCTCCTTCGCCATCGAGTGCTTCGAGAACGGCCTGATCGACCTCGAGGACACCGGCGGCGTCGAGCTCACCTGGAGCAACGACGACGGCATCATGGAGATGCTGCACCTGCTCGGCAAGCGCGAAGGCTTCGGCGACCTGCTCGCCGACGGCATGCAGGTCGCGGCTGCCAAGATCGACGAGAAGAACGGCGACAGCCGCGCCCAGGAGTTCCGCACCGACGTCGGTGGCCAGGAACTGCCGATGCACGACTCCAAGCTGCAGCCGGAGTACTGGACGACCTACAAGCTCGACCCGACCCCGGCGCGTCACACCCAGTACGAGGGCAACTCCCGCTTCGGCGGCCCCGAGTACCCGGCCGCGCCGCGCGACTTCAAGGACTACGAGAACCGCGGCGAGCACCACAAGGGCGCCTCGGAGTACATGCACATCACGAACTCCACCGGCATGTGCCAGTTCATCATGATGGCCGCTCCGACCGACCGCTTCCCGCAGTGGATCAACGCCGTCACCGGCTGGGACCTCAGTGGCGAAGACCTGCAGCTCGCCGGCGAGCGCATCTCCAACCTGCGCATGGCCTTCACCGTCCGCGAGGGCGACAACCCGCGCGAGCGCTTCGCGCCGCCGCGCCTCTGGGGCGGCGAGGGCACCGTGCAGAAGACCGGTCCCCTGGCCGATGTCATCCTCGACATCGAGACCCTCGAGACCGACTTCCTCAACGCCTGCGACTGGGACACCGAGACCTGTCTCCCCAGCCGCGAAAAGCTGGAGTCGATCGGCCTCGCCGACGTCGCCGACGCGCTCTCCGTCTAGCGACGAAGTCCGCGAACCAACCAGAGAGGGCGGACTCCGGTCCGCCCTCTCTGCGTCAAAGGCCTCTCCCACTCTCCCCTCTCCCCCCGCGGAGCGGGGGGAGATGCCGAAGGCAGAGGGGGGGCTCCGGAAACCCCCTCTCCCTCTGGGAGAGGGCTGGGGTGAGGGCCACCACCCGTGCGCAACCGACTCAGCGGCTACGCCTCACGCCTCCTGATCATCCCCCTCGCCGCAATCGTCTTCGGCGCCGCCCTCGGCGCGGGCTTCCAATGGGGCGGACCCGGCAAGCAGGACGTCGTGCGCGTCTTCGAGACCTCGCAGCAGGGTCGAATCAAGAGCGACGGCTCGCCCGCCGGCGACCTGAACGGATTCGTCACCGAACGGTCCGGAGACAACTGGATCGTCAGGGTCGGCGACTCCATGCACACCATCCGCTTCCGCGACGACTCGGTCATCGAAGCGATGATCCCAATCTGGACGGACGGTGTTCAACCCGGTGACTACGTGATCGTCGGCGGCACCGACGACAACGTCAACACGTTCATCACCACCGGCATCGTGATCATCCCCGCCGCTCAGGCGATCGCCGGCGACGCTGTCGCCGACGCAATCCTCTCGGACGTGGCCGAATGAGGCGCACCGTCGTCGGTTGGCTGCTCGTACTCGGAGCATTGGCCGGAGCCGGCGTCGGCGGCTGGTTCGTCGGCACGGACATCGTGGCGCCTCAGCCCTCCGAAGAGGACATCGTTGTCGCCGAAAGCGTCGTCGCCGGCCGGCTCCAGATCGACATCGACGAATCGGCCCATCCCAACACAGGACTGGTCCTCGGCGCCAGCGGGCTCAGCCCGTTCGGCAATCAGGAAGGACTGCAGGGACGCCAGGTGCTAACCGGCCGCGTTATCTCCGTCTCGGGAGGCAAGCTGATCATCGACTCGCCCACCGGCCGCGCAGAAATCCGCCTGACCGACGAGACGAGCTTCCTCCTGCGCATGGAGCTGGTTGACCCGTCAGTCATCGGCTCCGGCGCAGCGGTGACCATCGTGCTTGACGAGGACGGCGAGACCGCCCTCTCGGCGCTCGCGCTGCCTGCACAATCCCGGCCGACCCTGAACACACCTGATCCCCCCGCACGCCCGGGAGGCTAGCCGCTCAACCGCCGCGCCGTTCAACCTCGGCTCGAGCTGCGTCCAGCAGCGCTTCGCGTTCCGCGATCTCGCCCTCGATCACGATGTGATCCCCACCCGATCCATCCAGGTACCAGCGCACATTGCCCATCGTCTCAACCCGCCGAACACCGCGCAGCGCATCCCACTCGATCGTCTGCTGTTCATACCCCGAATGCAGCGCAGTGACGCCCGCTTCGTGAACGACGATCGCCGTCGTCTGACGCTGCCACGTAATGAACACGACGGGCATCATCGCGCCCGTCACGACGAGGAAGAAGATCGCCGCGCCGCCCGCTTCACCGCTGCCCGTCGCCAGCCAGACGATCCCGGCGACAATCACCGCCAGCAGCGGGAAGACAAAGGTCGCATTGTTGTACCACGACGCCTGATACGTGTGAGCACTACGCACCCCGGGATAGCGCAACAGCGCCTCCGCGTCCTTCCGACGCAAGCCCTCCATCGCGGACTGTCCCACGAAGAATTCCCCTCTCCCCCCGCTCCGCGGTGGGAGATGTCCCGTAGGGCCTGCCCCGCACTTGATGCGGGGTCAGAGGGGGGCTCCCGCCCCCACTCCCCCTAGGCGTGCTCGAGGATCGCCGCCGCCGAAGTCATCGCGCAGGTCCCGGGATTCTCCTCGGTCTGGAACGCCTTGACCACGCCGCCCTCGACCAGCATCGCGAAGCGAGTGCAGCGGAAGCCAAGGCCAAGGCCAGACAGGTCCAACCCGATGTCCATCGCCCGGGTGATATCGCCCGAACCGTCGGCCAGCATTGTGATGTGATCGGCCCCGTGCGCCGCGTTCCAGGCCTGCAGCACGAAGATGTCGTTCGTCGACATGCAGATCGTCTGCTCAATGCCCGCCGCCGAAAGCTGGTCGGCCGAGGCGGCAAAGGTCGGCAAGTGGTCATTCGTGCAGGTCGGCGTGAACGCCCCCGGCACGCCGAAGATCACAGTCTTCTTGTCGCCCACCAACTCGCGCACGTTGACCGGTCCCGGCCGCCCGTCGGTCATCGCAGTCCCGTTGACGTCGGGCAAAGAATCTCCAGCAGCAATCGGCATGTTGCTCTCCTCAGAGTGGAATAGTCAGGGTCACACTGCGCAGCCTAACGGCAGGTTGCCCCACGACTCGGGACGCAGACCTAGACTGCCCGCACACGACAGGTTGATTTCAAGGAGCATCAGCGATGGCAATGGATCGACTTGAGGGACGCGTTGCGTTGATCACTGGCGCCGGCTCGGGCATTGGGCAGGCGTCGGCGCTGCGCATGGCGTCCGAGGGCGCCGCAGTGATGTGCGCCGACATCAACGCCGAAGGCGCACAGACGACCGCCGCGCAAATCGCCGAGCACGGCGGCCGCTCGTCGACGATGGAGCTGGACGTCACCTCCGAGGACGCGGTCAAGGACGCGCTCTCACAGACCGTCCAGGTGCTCGGCGGCCTCGATGTGCTCTTCAACAACGCCGGCATCGGCGGCAGCCAGTACGGCTGGGACCGCACCATCGACGTCAACCTCAGCGGCGTCTACTACGGCACCTTCCACGGCGCGGCAATGCTCTCCGAACGCGGTGGCGGCTCGATCATCAACACCGCCTCGATCGCCGGCCTCAACGGACTCCTGAGCGGTGCCTCGACGCAAGACATCGACCTCGAAGTCGAGGAGGGCGCCGGCGCATACGTCGCCGCCAAGCACGGCGTGGTCGGAATCACGCGACAGTTCGCCGTCACCTACGGCCCGCGCGGCGTGCGCGTCAACGCGATCTGTCCCGGCTACATCCACACGCCCATGACCGCCCAGATCCGCGAAATGGAGGGCGCAGAGGAGTTCCTGACATCCCTGCATCCCCTGGGCCGCCTCGGTCAGCCCGAGGAGATCGCCGCCGCCGCCGCCTTCCTCGCCTCCGACGACGCCAGCTTCGTCAACGGCATCGCGTTGCCAGTCGACGGCGGCTACACGGCTCGCTGATGTGATCTCTCCGACACGTCAATGAGTCTTCGCTTCTACCTCGACCCAGCGACCGGGTTGCCGCACATACTCGGGCACGGGGCTGAGGAGCACGAAGTCGAGGAGGTGCTTCGCTCGCGGCCGGAGGATACGCCTGGCCGAGACGGTTCGCGCATCGTCATTGGCCAAACACTTGGCGGACGATATCTGCGAGTCATGTACTCGAAGCTTCGGTCGGGAGAAGGACTGGTTAGCATTCCGGCATACCCGCTCAGTGGCACCCAACTCCGGGCCTTCTGGAGGCGGCGGCGGAGAAAATGACCATGGCTGAGAACGAGCGAACATCCATCTCCGAGTTGCCGGACGGCTGGACGGAGTCGAGGATTCGCGAGATCATCGACTACTACGACTCGCAGACCGATGAGGAAGCCATTGCTGAGGCAGAAGCGGCGTACGAGGACGACGGCTATTCGGTGATGCTGGTCCCCTGCGATCTGGTCCCCCAGGTGCAGGCGCTAATCTCCGCCTCTGCGAGCCCCGGCAGCGAATAGCGACGATACGACCGCCGTCGACGGCGCTAGCGGGGGTGACGCGGAGTAGCCTGCTCTCTACGTGAGACAAGAACGGAGGGGGCACCATGGCCATCGCAAACATCAACGGCGTCGACCTCTACTACGAGGACACCGGCATCGGCGACCCGATCATCTTCCAACACGGCTACACCGCCTCCCACGACGGATGGGCGCCGGTGATCGAGCGGATGAGCGCCAGCTACCGCTGCATCGCGATGGATTGCCGCGGCGCCGGCGACTCAGCCCATCCCGCCGACGGCTACACGATCGAACAGCTCGCAACCGATGTCGTCGGCATGGCCGACTACCACGGCTTCGACCGCTTCCACTACGCCGGCCAGAGCATGGGCGGGCTGATTGGCTTTGAGCTGGGACTGTCCTATCCCGACCGCTTGCTCAGCCTGTCCCTCTCCGCGCCCGCTCCCGCCGACGGAATCCAGATGCCGCAATCGGCTCGCGACACGATGCGCGAGCGCTGGGCCAACAAGGAACGCGACCTGCTCATCCGCACGACGCTCGCAGGTGTCCCGCGCGCGTCCGCCCACGGCGCCGTTGAAGCACAGGTCGACCGAATGCTCTCCGTCTCAAAGGGTCACTACGACGGCTGCTGGGACGCAATGGTCAACTACCACAAGGGCGACCGGCTCGGCGAGATCCAGACCCCAACCCTGATCCTCGCCGGCGCCGCCGACTCACTTCTGGCGCCCAACCTCAAGGACTTCGCCCGTCTGGCTAATGGCACACTCCACGTCTTCAGTCGGGTCGGACACGGCGTCCCGCGCGAAGTGCCGTCGGCCTACTCAAGGGTCGTGACCGACTTCCTCGAGCATGGCGTCGTCAATGCGCAGACCGTCGCGCAGGCAGTCGCGGAGGCTGCTCAGGGATAGCGTCGACATGCCAGAGCCGATTCGCAGTGCAGTAATCGTCGGCGGTGGAAGCGCCGGCTTCCTCGCCTCCCTGACGTTTCGGCGAATGCTGCCGCAGGTCAAACTGACCGTCGTCCACTCACCCGACATCCCGATCATCGGCGTCGGCGAGTCAACCACGCCTGCGGTACCGGTCCACCTGCACGAGCACCTCGGCATTGACCGCAACGAGTTCCACAAGGAGGTCCGCCCAAGCTGGAAGCTGGGCCTGCGCTTCGAGTGGGGCGCCAGGGACGTACCGCACTTCAACTACACCTTCGACAAGTACCTCGACCAGCGGATCGAGGGCCTGTCCAGGTGGAACGCCTTCTACTGCCTGCATGACATGCGCGATGCCAGCACCTTCAACGCGATCATGGATCGCGATCGCTCGCCGGCGAACATCCGCAACGGCCGGCTCTCGCTCGATCCGCGCGCGACGTATCACATCCCCAATGCCTCATTCATCGACTACCTGGAACGCAAATCGGTGGCCTCAGGTGCGGAGCTGATCGCCGACCAGGTGGTGAGCGTCGAACGAAACGAGTCGGGCGGCGTCAAATCGCTGAAGCTGGCCGGCGGTCGCGAACTCGAGGCGGATCTGTTCGTCGACTGCTCCGGCTTCGGCTCGCTGCTGCTGGGGCAAACCCTGGAGGAGCCCTACATCTCCTACCGCGACGTGCTCTATTGCGACCGCGCCGTGGTCGGCTCTTGGTCGCGCGCCGACTTCCCCGAGGACGACACGATCCGGGCCTACACGACGATGACGACGATGAAGCACGGTTGGTGCTGGCGCATTGATTTCGAAGATCAGGTCACGCGCGGTTACGTCTATTCGTCGCAGTTTTGCTCGGAGGAGGAAGCGGAGTTCGAGCTGCGCGCGCTGCAGCCGCAGCTCGCGGGCGCTGAACTGCGTCTGCTCAAGTTCCCCTCTGGGCGGCGCGAGCGCTACGTCGTCGAGAACGTCGTCGCGGTCGGCAACGCGTCGGGCTTCGTCGAGCCCCTCGAAGCGACCTCGCTGCACCTGATCATCGAGCAAATCTACAACCTGGCCTGGGCGCTGACCGACTCCGACCGCATCCTCACCGATTCGCTGCGTTACCTGCTGAACGAACGCTTCGCCTCAACCTGGGACGATGTGCGCGACTTCCTCGCCTTGCATTACAAGTTCAATCATCACCAGGACACGCCGTTCTGGCGTCACTGCCGCGCCGAGTCTCCGCTCGGTCAGATCCAGGAGATGGTCGATTGCTACGCCGAGGTCGGCCCCTCGCGAATGCTGGCCCGCCTGACCTCGAACGCAACCATCTTCGGCTATAGCGGGTACGCATCGATGCTGCTCGGCCTCAGGGTGCCCACATCCCTCAAGCCCAAACTGACTCGACGCGAGCGAGAACGCTGGGACCAGTACCGCAAAGCGAACGCCGTGGCCGCCTCTCAGACCCTGCAGATGCGGCAGGCGCTGAATCGCGCGTACCGGGGCTAGGCTCGCTCACTTCAGAACGCGCGTGTCGCGCACGCGTGAAGCGCGATCCGCCTGCCGGTCGGCATCGCTATTCAGAAACGCCGCGATATTGGCCAACAGCCATGCCGATGCGGCGCACAGCTGCAACCAATCCCCGCCCGATTCGAGCCCGTACGTCAGCATGCTGCCAATCCAGCAAATGCTGGCAGCCGTTTGACCGAGCCAACTGACACTCCGCGCCTTCGCCAGTCGGCCTCGAACTACGCCGGATGCAGCGACCCCTGCATCGCGTCCCGTCAACATGCGCACTGCTGACCACAGCAGGAGAGGTCATCGAGATACATGCCCCACTTGCGGTACTCTTCGAGCTCTTCCGCGGGCAGCCCCAACGACGTCGCAATCGCTTTGGCGACAACGGCGAACCGTTGTCGAAACTTGAAGATGAAGCAGAAGACATGATTGTTATGCCGAACCGCAGGGCCGCAGAGGAACATCCCCGGCACAATCGTCGATTCATCGTCTTCGCTCAGCAGCAAGGAGCCGTCCTCGCGTTGCTCGAACAGGTCAGCCACTAACTTGTGGCTTCCCTCGAATCCGCCCGCCAACAGCGGCGGCACGGACGTTTGATATCGCTGCCCGTCCTGCGTGGTGACCTCATACGTCGCGTCCGCGAGGGTGACGCATTCGATGGTTGTGTTCGGAATCAACTCCACTTGCTCAACAAACGGACGTTCATGCATCCGTTCGAGCGTGAAGGGGGAAAGCGCGACACTCGGATCGGAACTCTCGCTCTCCCACGGGCAGTTGGTGTCGAACAGCTTCACTCGTTTGTCGCCGTACGCCAGGTGGTACGCCGCGTCCACCCCGCTTTCGTAGCCTCCGACGATGATGAAGTCCTCACCGTCAAGCTCGTCATAGCTGGGGATGGTCGCGGTGTGCCGGCACAGATGGCTGCCGGCAAACCCGCTGATGCGTGGATACTGGAACTCGCCGCCGGCCCATATCACGTGTTTGGCGTGCACAGGCTCGTCCGCGGTATCGATGCGGAATCCTTCGCCAGCCTGTGCGATCTGCAGCACGTCGGTGTTCTGGCGGACCGGTACCTCGAAGAAGTGCGCAACGCCGCGCAGATACCGAGCGTAGTCTTGTCCCGTGGGATGCTCGACCTCCAGGCTGTACGCCGGCGACGTGCCCATCGCAATCGAGTTGATGTCCAGCATGCCGATCGAGTTGGTCGTGTACGAGGGTGTAATGAAGCGAGTCTCGGCCGGCCATGAGGCAAATGATGCACCGACGGTGTGACGCTCAAGAACCGCGAAGTTCTCGATGCCGGCATGAATGAGAGTGACAGCCACGCCCACGCCTGCGGCGCCGCCGCCGACGACGACAACGTCGTAGACGTTCTCACTGCTCGTGCGGATCATGGAGAAATCGATCTAGGCGGACTGTGGGTGCTCCGGGCGGCCCGTCCGCAAGGCCTTCGCGCCGCACGCTTGTAATCGGCGGCCTTCGCGCGCTCTTGGACCTTGGTCGGCCTCCCGCCCAGTCGGATCGAACACTAGCCCGGGGCACGCCGAAGCGCTGTCGCCCGCGAGACAGTTTCTGCCCCCAACGCAAACATGCGGAGTGTGCGGGGGTGGTACTGGGCTGAGGCTGCTCGCGCCGGCAGTCATTGCAACCCCGATGTGCAATCGCGATACTGCTTTGAACAAGCGGTCGACCCTCTCTGGTCGCCGCAGAGAGCGAGCGTACCGATGAGTGAACGAAACTACTGGCAGAGGATGAAGCGTCGCTCGATGAGCCGGCGGTCGCTGTTGAAGGCATCGGCGCGGGCCGGCGTTGGCGCGGCCGGACTGGCACTGGTCGGTTGCGGCGGCGACGATGACGACGACGATCAGCCCGCGGCGGCTCAGGCTCAGCAGCAGCAAGACCAACAACAGCAGGCCATGCAGCAGGAGCAGGCCGAGCAGCAGGCCGAACAACAGGCCATGCAGCAAGAGCAACAGCAGCAAGCCGCCGTCGCCCAGGCCGAACAGCAGGAACAGCAACAGCAGGCCGCCCAGGCGACCGGCGGTCCGCGACGCGGCGGCACGCTGCAACACAGCTGGTTCGAGGACCCGCAGGGCGGCTTCGACCCGCACATCGGCATCACCGGCGGCGACGCGTTGGGCTACTGGGTTCACATCTACGACCGCCTGCTCGGTTTCGACGACCAGGCGCGCGTGATTCCGATGCTGGCCTCGAACATCGAGATCCCCGACGACGTGACCTATCTGTTCACGATGCGTCCGGGTGCGATCTTCCAGGATGGCGCGCCAGTCGACGCCAACGCAGTGCAGCTCAACATGGAGCGCATTCGCGACGTCAAGGACCTCGCCGGCGGCACCCGCAACCGCGGCGGCATCCAGTACGCCGACTTCTTCGAGGCCACCGACGACGCCACCTGGAAGCTGGTCAACGGCGAGCCCTTTGGTCCGACCCTGGCCTTCTTCCAGCAGTTCCCCGGCACGGGGCTGCTGATCTCGCCCGAGCACTTCGACACCGCCGTGACCAACCCGGTCGGTGCCGGCCACCTCAAGCATGTGGTCCACGAGCCCGGCGAGCGCTGGGTCGGCGAGCGTTGGGACGGCTACTGGGACAACGACAACGTCCACCTCGACGGCTTCGTCCAGAACATCATTCCCGACCAGAACACGGCCTGGAACGCCTTCCTCAACGGCGACATCGACATCGATGCGCCGACCGGCGGCGTCAACTCGGACCTTCAGGCCGATCTCGAGGCCGACGGAATGAAGGTCATCCGCGGAACGGCTCAGACCTGGACGCAGACCTGGTTCAACCTGAACCCGAACGCTCCCTCGGACGGTCTGCCCTTCAACGCCTTCCGCGACCCGCGTCTGCGCCACGCCTACAACCGAGCCCTGGACCGGCAGGCGATCAACGAGGTCGCCTGGGAAGGTCTGGGAGCGCCCTCGCGTGCGCCGGTCTCGGTCGAGAGCTGGGCTCTGCCCAAGGACAAGAACTACTACCCCGACCACGACCTCCAGGTGGCCCATGAACTGATGGACGCCGCCGGTTACGGCGACGGCATCGAGGGCATCCACCTCAGCTACATCGCTGAGTTCCAGACGGTCGTCACCGAGCCGGTCAACTCGCAGATGCGCAACGCCGGTATGGAGATGGAGTACATCAAGGGCACCGAGGCCGAGATCATCCCGCGTCTCCTGGCCACCCAGGACTGGACAATCGGGACGCTGTCCTGGGAGTCGCCGTTCGATCCTGACCCGGTCCTGCGTCCCTCCTTTGAAGGTCTGCAGAACTGGATGTACGGATCGCCCGAGGGCGGCCCGCGCACCGGCCGAGCCAGCACAGCGGACTATCCCAACGACCAGGTGCTGGCCAACCTCAACGCGACCGAGCAGTTGGTCTGGGATGCCGCGGTCCCGGCCAGCCAGGATGACCGCGTGCCACTCTACGCCAAGGTCTGGGAGGCCGAAGAGGAGCACATGTGGTTCCCCTATATCGCCCAATGGCCGGCCAACTGGGTGGCCCAACCGCATGTCGAGAACTTCGAGATTATCCCCTTCTTCGGCTTCCCCAAGGGAATGAGCTTCAAAGGCATCTGGTTCAACAACGTCTGACCGGAGGCAACGGCGCGTCTGGACATCTTTCTCCCCCCGCTCTGCGGGGGGAGATGCCGAAGGCAGAGGGGGGTCTGCCAGGATGCAAGGACGTGGCGTGATCGGCCCTGTGCAGCCGAACTCCGCTCTGTCCCCGCGGGACTTCTCCTCCCGCCCTGCGGAGGCAGAGCAGATCCCAGTCGGCGGAGAGACAGCGGTTCGCCGATGCTGAGATACGTCACCACGAGGATCGTCTCCTCGCTGTTCGTCCTCTGGGTGATCAGCGTTTTGGTCTTCGCGCTGATGAACATCCTGCCCGGCGACCCCGCAGCCGGCATCCTCGGCGTGGAAGCGACGCCGGAGCTGATCGAAGCAACCAAACGTCGGCTCGGACTCGATAAACCACTGCCCGAACGCTACGGACGCTGGATCTGGAACGCGCTGCAAGGTGATCTGGGCACTTCGCTGATCGGCGAGGTCTCGATCAACCAGTACTTCGAGCGCCGCGTCCCGGCGACAATGCAGTTAGGCATCCTCAGCCTGATTGTCGTGATCGCGATCGCGATTCCGGTGGGCGTGTTGTCCGCGCTGCGGCCCGGCTCGAAGAAGGAGGTCGGCGCCAGCACGCTGATGATTGTCGGCAACTCGATCCCTGAATTCCTGACCGGGATTGCGCTGGTGATCGTGCTCGGTCTTGAGTTTGGCTGGTTCCCGATCTTCGGCTATGTGCCGTTCTGGGAGGACCCGGCCGAGAACATGAAACACATGGCGCTGCCCGTGATCGCCGTCTCGCTCACCGCGACGACGCTGCTGATGCGCCAGACGCGCTCGGCGATGATCAACGTCCTGACCGACGACTACATCCGCACGGCGAGAGCCAAGGGCCTGCGCGAACGAATTGTGATCGTCCGACACGGACTGCGCAACGCACTGATTCCGATCGTCACGGTGTTCGGCTTCCAGGCCGGCCTGATCTTCTCCGGCGCGGTGATCACCGAAACGGTCTTCTCAATCCCCGGGATGGGCCGCTTGTTCGTCGAAGCCGTCGTCCAGGAGCGCGACTACGCCGTCACTCAGAACGTGACCATGTTCTTCGCCGTCTCCGTGATCCTGGTCAACCTGCTGGTTGATCTCTCCTATCCGCTGTTCGACCCGCGCATCCGCATGGGAGCGGAGGCGAGCGAATGAGCACGCTCGTCGACACTCCTGGCGCCCCGCAAGGGCTACGGCAACGCTTCGGCAGCCTCGGCTTCTTCCAGGAGGCGGCGCCGATCCTCCGGGTCTTCGTGCGCAACCGGCCCGCCGTCGTCGGCGCATTCCTGCTGTTCGGCTTCGGCATCTGCGCCGCCTTCGCCCCGCTGATCGCCCCCGCCGATCCGCTGACCACAAACCTCCGCCTGGAAGCGGTCTTCCAACCGCCGAGCTGGGATCACATCTTCGGCACCGACGCGCAGGGCCGCGACGTGCTCAGCCGCACCTTGTACGGAGCACGAATCGCCTGGCAGATCGTGCTCGCCGCGATCGGCGTGGCCATCGTCCTGGGCGTGCCGCTGGGTCTGATCTCCGGCTACATCGGCGGCAAGCTTGACGAGCTGATCATCATGCGCATCGTCGACGCCCTCATGGCGATGCCCGGACTGATCCTGATTCTCGCCGTGACCGGCGCGCTGGGGCCGTCGATCACCAACTCGATGATCGTGATCGGCATCGTCTGGTCGCCCGGCTATGCCCGCCTGACCCGTGGGATCGTCGTGACGATCCGCAACGATGTGTATGTAGATGCGGCGCGCGCGCTCGGCGCAACACCGTGGCGAATCATGTGGCGCCACCTGTTGCCCAACGCGGTCGCCCCGATCATGGTGCTCGCCTCCCTCTCGGCAGCCGGCATCATCCTCGTAGAGGCCGGGCTGAGCTTCATCGGAGCCGGCGTCCAGCCGCCGACCCCCGCCTGGGGCGGCATGGTCTCCGAGGCCTACAAGACCCTGATCCGCCGCAACGGCTGGCCGATGATCGGCCCCGCCGCCGCCATCATCCTGATGGTGATCGCCTTCAACTTCGTCGGGGACGGCATCCGCGACGCCTTCGATCCACGCTTGCGCAACGTCCGCTGACCAGAGTTGCATACGCAACTCCAGCTAGGCATACTCCCTGCAATCGCTGGGCATTCCGAGCGGTTGGAAGGAACGGGTTCAAATGAGCGACCGAAACTACTGGCAACGGATCAAGAAGCGACAGTTCAGCAGGCGGTCCCTGCTACGAGCCTCAACGCGTGCGGGCATTGGTGCGGCTGGACTGATGCTCATCGGTTGCGGCGACGACGACGATGACGGCCAACAGCAAGCGGCGCCGGCCGCGGCTCAGGCGCAGCAACAGCAGCAACAACAGCAGCAGGCGATGCAGCAGGCTCAGGAGCAGCCTGAGCAGCAGGCAATGCAGCAGGAGCAACAGCAGCAGGCCGCCGTCGCCCAGGCCCAGCAGGCTGATGATGGTCCGAGGAAGGGTGGCAGGCTGATCGCTGGCGACACAACCAACTTCGAGGATGACGTGACGCTGCCCTATGCGATCGCAGAGGGTCGGTTCACTCAACCCCCCGACGCCTCGATCTGGGACTGGCTGGCGCAGCGCGGCGACACGCTCGAGCCCGAGCCTCGGCTGGCCGAGTCGTGGGAGCAGAACGCCGATGCGACGAGTACGATCTTCAAGCTCCGTCCCGGCCTCGAGTTCCACAACGGGAAGCCGATCAACGCCGAGGCCGTCAAGCTCAGCTACGAAGCAATGAACTGGGAGGATACGCCGAACAGCCAGGTGCGCGGGTTGGCCGGTGTTTACCTGGAGTCGATCGAGGTGATCGACGACATCACCGTGCAGTTCAACCACTCGAACTGGCCGGGCCCCGTGATCTACGACCTGGTCACGTTCGCGCCAATCGCAGACGCCGACAGCATCGCGGGCCTGGCTGCCATGGAAGAGATCAACGGCAGCGGGGCATTCAAGTTCGATTTCAGTCAATGGGAGCCGGGCGCGAAGTGGGTGTCCGTGCCGCACGAGAATCACTACGTACAGCCGCATCTTGACGCGATCGAGTACCGCAAGATCGCCGATGAGGACACGATTGTGCTGGCCCTCGAGAGCGGGGAACTCGACATGGCGGTCATTCCGCTCCCGCAGTACAACCGCATGAGCGAGTTGGAGCACCTGACCACCTTCGTGGGCGCGGTCGGCGGTTACTGGGTCGTTGGCCCCACACAGACGGCACTCGGCGGCGGTCACCCAGCGAACGACGATCCTCGCTTCCGCCGTGCCCTGCAGAAGGCGATTGACCGGGAGCGCATCCATGAGGATGTCTTCTATGGCGTGATGCCGATCGTGAACCAGATGTGGCCGCCCCACTCGAGTGCGTATGACTCGCAATACGACGACATTGCGTATGACCCTGAGGGCGCTCGGGCGCTGTTGGAGGAAGCGGGTCTGGTGGGCACGGAACTGGACATGCACATCTTCGAGGGCTGGCTCCCTGCTGGCGCCCCGGAGATTATCCAGGCGAACTTCAACGCGATCGGGCTGGACGTCACGATCAAAGTGATCGATCGGGCGGAATGGATCGAGCTCTTCCTGGCCGGCCAGATGCCCGGTCTGTACATGGCGAGCACGGGCTTCTTCTGGATGGAGCCAGAGACCCTGCCGAACATGAACTACCAATTCCGGCAGCCGGTCAACGCCGTGGCCGAGATCTCGGACGCCTATGTGTCGATCCTTGAGGGCTTTGCCTCTCGGCCCACGCCCGCTCAGCGCCAGGAGTTGTTCAACGACTGGAACGAGCTATATGCGGAGTCGCCCTGGTTGCTGCCCTATGCCGGTGCGGCCAATGTGGGCGCATACAACCACGACCGCGTAGGTGGGTTCTATTCCCAGATCGTGTCGGGCAAGGTCTATAAGGAAGACCTCTGGCTCAAGGCATAGCCCGGTGTTCGGATAGGTCCAGTCGTTCGAGCAACGCCGCCGGCCGCCCGTTCTCCATCTCCTAGTGGATCACGGGCGGCCGGCGTTGCCACTCGCCGAGCGAATGGAGTTGCGTTCCTCGCGATTCGCTATGGTCAGGCTTCAAAGGAGCGTGGTCCGTGGGTTCGTTCCTGATCCGCCGCCTCGTTCAGGGCATCGTGACGGTGGTGCTGGCCAGCATTCTGGTCTTCTTCGTCATGCGCTTGATTCCGGGCGATCCTGCCTTGCTGCTAGTCGGAACCGATGCGAGCGCCGAAGACGTTGAGCGGGTGCGGGAGCAGCTGGGGCTCAACGAGCCACTGGTTCAGCAGTACTTCGACTGGCTGGCCGGGGCTGTGCGGGGCGATTTCGGTCCTTCGTTTACGAAGGGGGCCGAGGTCGGCAACCTGATGAGGGTCGCACTGATCCCGAGCGCGGAACTCGCCGTGGCCGGCTACGTGTTTGCGCTGGCCTTCGGCATTCCGCTGGGGATCGTGGCCGGTCTGAAACCGGGCGGACCTGGCGACTACGCCGCGACCGGCTTCACGATGTTCACGCTCGGGATCCCGAACTTTGTGCTCGGGATCATCCTGATCTGGGTGCTCGCCGTGCTGCTGGGCTGGCTGCCAATCACCGGACGGGTTGGGATCGATGAGGATCCTGGCGAGGCGCTCAAGTTCCTGGTCATGCCAATGATTGCGGTGGGCGCCGGCACGGCGGCCGTCCTCGCGCGATTCGTACGGGCCTCCATTATGGAGACACTGAACCAGGACTACGTCCGAACGGCACGCGCGAAAGGCTTGCGGGAGCGGTCAGTCGTCATGCGACACGCGATGCGCAACGCGCTGATCCCTGTGATCACCGTCGCCGCGCTGCAGATTGGCTTCCTGATCTCGGGCGCAGTGATTGTCGAGGTGGTGTTTGCGCGCCCAGGATTCGGGTCGCTGCTCATCGGTGGCGTCGTCGGCCGGGACTATCAACTCATCCAGGGCATGCTCGTCGTGCTGGTCACGGTCTTCGTCGTGGTCAACACGCTTGCCGATGTCGCCTATGGACTTGCTGATCCGCGAATCAGGGTGAGCTGATGGCCGACGCACCGGGGCGAGTGCCCCTCTTCCGCGCTCAGAGCTTTCGCGCACAGGTTCTCGCTTGGCGCCAGCAGTCGCAGTGGTTCGATGTCGCTTACCGTGTTGCTCGCGAACGGCGCGGCCAGATCGCGCTGGTGATTCTGGGCGTCTTCCTCGTCTGCGCCCTGTTCGCCAATCAGATCGCTCCGTACGGCTACGACGAGCAACTGCGCGGCGCCAAGCTGTTGTCGCCCTCCTGGGCTCACCCCTTCGGCACCGACGAAATCAGCCGCGATCTGCTCAGCCGCATCATTCACGGCATCCGCGTCTCGCTCTTCGTAGGCGCAGGATCGATTGCCATCGGGATGCCGATCGGCGTCGCCGTCGGCTACACCGCAGGCTACTTCGGGCGTTGGACCGACGCGATCGCGATGCGGTTGATCGACACCATGTTGGCGTTCCCCGGCATTCTCACGGCGCTGGTCGTGTTGGCCGTTCTGGGTACCGGCACACGAGAGGTCGCGATTACTCTGGGAATCGGGGCGGTCCCGGTCTTCGCGCGACTCGCGCGCGGGCAGATGCTGCAAGAGAAAGAGCGCGACTATGTGATGGCGGCGCGGACTCTGGGGGCCGGCCCGATCAGAATCATCATGCGCCATGTGTCAATCAATACGCTGCCGCCGCTAATGATCCAGGCGGCGCTCTACATGGCGTTCGCGGTCATCGCAGAGGCATCATTGAGTTTCCTCGGTCTGGGTGCATCTCGTCCGACGGCGACGATCGGGTTGATCCTCAATGCGGCCAGGCCGTTCCTTACCCTGGGCGCGTGGTGGTTCATCCTGACGCCGATCGCGGCGCTCGCGCTGATGTTGATCGCACTGAACTTCCTCGCCGACGCAATCCTCGAAGCGACGAGCCCCTACGTCCGCAACAAGTAGCCGCCGCTAGTCGAACGTGATCACGAAGCGGCCTCGGTGACCTCCCTGTTTGAACAGGCGATGCGTCTCTGAGGCTTGTTCGGCCGGGTACGTGGAGTTCACCCGCAGCGTGACCTGACCGTCCTCGACCTGCTGGCGCAGCGTATCGAGCAGGTCGGCCCGGCGGTCGTAGCTGAAGACCATCGTCACGTGGAACGTGATGTCCCGCTCGGGCTCGCCGCGCCAGCCGCGGACGCTGGCGTATTGGCCGCCGTCCTTAATCGCGCCAACCGCGAGCTCGTTCTGGACGGCGCCATCGGCGAGTCCGTCGACGCCCTCAGGCAACACCTTGCGGATCTGCTCGGAAATGTCGTCGCCCCGCGGGACGATGATGTCCGCGCCCAGATCCTTGACCAGTTGCACGTCCTTCTCGGCCGCGTCGCCGATCACGGTGAGGCCGTCCGATTTGCCCAGCTCCACCATGTACCCGCCGTAGCAACCCGCCGCGCCGGTCACGGCGAGCGTCTGACCGGGCTGGAGGTTCATCTGGTCGAGTGACTGTCGTGCCGTGAGCGCGTTCATCGGAAGCGTCGAGGCTTCGGCGTGGCTCGAACCGGCTGGGGATCGGGTAACGGCGTCAGCCTTGAGCACGATGCTCTCTCGGTATGCGCCGTGGCTGCCTCGCGGGATCACCATGGCCATCACGGCGTCGCCCACCTGGAGGTCGGTCTCGGTGTCCGGCCCGACCTCGTCGATCACGCCCGCGGCATCCATGCCGGGGATGTAGGGCGGCGGTCCCTGCTCGCGCAAGGCGTCGGCGCGTGCGCCGCCGCGGACGAAGGTGTCGGTCGGATTGACGGTTGCCGCATAAACCCGCAGCCGAACCTCTCCTGCTCCGGCATGGACCTCCGGCAAGTCGACAACCTGCAACGCCTCCGGACCGCCGAATTCAATCACTCCTACGCCGCGCATCGGGCTCTCCTTCGTTCTTGAGATATCAGTTGAGGCCAGACTACCCGAGCCAGGGAGGCGGTCCGAGACGGTTGCCGCTGGCGACAGCGGACGCCATACTGTCGCAATATGCGTTCCGCAGAGGTCGGTCGCCACGGAAGCGAGACACGATGAACGAGAAGACCTACTGGCAGCGACTTCGCAAGCAACAACTGAGCCGGCGCCGACTGTTGAGGGCCGGCGGGCGAGCCGGGCTTGGCGCGGCCGGACTGGCGCTGATCGGCTGCGGCGACGACGACGACCGCCAGCAGGCGGTCGCCCAGCAACAGCAGCAACAGCAGCAACAGGCGATGGCCCAACAGCAGGACCAGCAACAGCAGGACCAGCCGCAGGCCGCCCAACAGGATCAGGCTGACCAGCAGCAGCACGACCACGATCAGCAGCAGCAAGACGATCACCAACACCAGGATCAGCAGCAACAGCAGACGGTCGCGGCGCCAGCCGACGATGCCCGGCGCGGCGGCGTCCTGCGGATTGGCTCGGACATTGGGCTCTCGACCTACCGAGCTCCCTATCTGTCGTCATCGGCGCATATCCCGCTCTACATCCCGTTCTGGGACACGCTGACCAAGTACTCGCCCGACGGTCTCGACCCGCAGCCCCACTTGGCCGAGAGCTGGGAGCTGAACGACGACCAGACCATGCTGCAAATCAAGCTGCGCCCGGGTCTCGAGTTCCACAACGGCAAACCGCTCAACGCGACCGAGGTCAAGCGCAGCCTGGAAGCGATGGACGACGAAGGCGTCGCCAACAACCAGGTCAAGGGCATCATGACCAAGTACGTCTCGGCGGTCGACGTCATCGACGATGTGACGTTGCAGCTGCAACTGGCCTGGGGCGGCACGCTGGTCTACGACGTGCTCAACTACGCCCAGATTCACGATGTCGACGACATCCCCAATCTGGACGGCTACACCTCGCTCAACGGCTCCGGTCCGTTCAAGTTCGACCCGTCCTCTTACCAGGTCGACCAGTACGCGGCCGGCGAGCGATTCGAGAACTTCTACGACCCGGCGCTGCTCGACGGTATTGAGCTGTACCAGTTCCCCGACGCGACGGCGATGTCGCTCGCGCTTGGTGCAGGCGAGATCGACCTGACCAACCGTCTGCCCAAGCCGGACTACGAGCGCTTCAACTCGGACCCGGACTTCACCGTCGTGGTCGCCCCGCCAACCCTCGCGATCTGGGTGCTCGGCATGGTCATTCCCAACGAGAATGGCGGTCACCCAGCATTCGCCGATCCCAAGGTGCGGCAGGCGCTGTACCGCTGCATCGATCGCGAGCGCGTCGCCAACGAGACCTTCGAGGGTCTGGCGCTACCCAAGAACATCCTTTGGCCACCCTTCTCACCCGGCTACGACGACGCGCGCGACCGCGACTACTTCAATCCGGAGGAAGCCGCGCGGCTGCTTGAAGAGGCCGGCTACGGACCGGGTGAGCTCACGATCGAGCTCGGCCACGCCGGCGGCGAGGCCAACGAGATCGCGCAGGTGATTCAGGCCGGCGCGGCCGAAGCGGGCATCAACCTCAACATCCAGCTCTACGAGCCGGCCGTCGCGCGCGACCGCTTCCTCAATGCGAAGCACGAGTCCTACCTCTCGTCCTACGCGTTCTTCGCGCTGCATCCGCAAACGTTGCCGGTGATGAACTTCCAGATGCGGATCCCCAACTCCTGCGCCTACGAGCCCGACTACTACCAGGCGTTGATCGACAGCTTCGGCACGGCCGACTCGGACGCGCGCCGCAACGAGCTCCTGGAGGAGTTCAACCAGCTGCTCGATGACGAGCCTTGGATCGCGCCGATCGTGACCCGCAGCGACATCTGGGCCTGGTCGAGCAACTTCACCGGCATCGAGTTCGACGTGCTCAGCATTCCCTCGATGCAACGGATTCACCAGGTCTAACGAGCGCAGGCAGACCGTCGGACATCCGCTTGCAGGGCCGATCCGAGATCGGCATACTCTCACCAATCTGCCGTCAGGCGACGGCAGATTGGTGAGGGCAAGCGTCTGAGTGGCCGAGCGGAACTGACCCGGGAGGCGGTTGACCGTGGGACGGTACCTGGTTCGCCGCTTCCTTGAGGGTTTGCTGGTCGTCTTCCTCGCCAGCATCGTCATCTTCCTGATCATCCGCCTGATTCCCGGCGATCCGGCGCAGCAACTCGCCGGAGAAGATGCGACTCTGGAGGACATCGAGCGGATCCGCGAGCAACTAGGCCTCAACGACCCAATCCTGAACCAATACGGCAACTGGATCAGCGGCGTCGTCCAGCTCGATTTCGGCAAGTCGTTTACCAAACGCGTACCGGTCCGAGACCTGATCGCCCAGTCGTTCCCGCCGACCATCGAGCTGGCGGTCGCGGCCTACATATTCGCGCTAGGGATCGGCGTGCCATTGGGGGTAGCGGCGGCCGTGTGGGCCAAGAAACCGCCGGACTATGGCGCCAGCGTGTTCAATCTGTTCACGCTCGGCATCCCCAACTTCGTGCTGGGCATCCTCTTGCTCTGGATTTTCGCGGTGGAGCTCGATCTCTTCCCGGTCTCGGGACGGGTCAGCGTGTTCGAGGACTTCGTCGCCGGCGTGCATCGGCTGGTCTTGCCGACAATTGCGGCGGGTTCGGTGATCGCCGCTGTGCTGGCGAGATTCGTGCGCACGTCAGTGGCTGAGGCGCTCGCGCAGGACTATGTCCGCACCGCGCACGCGAAGGGACTCGAAGGCCGCAAGGTGGTGATCAATCACGCGTTGCGCAACGCGCTGATCCCGATCGTGACCATCGCAGCGCTGCAGATCGGCAACCTGCTCGCAGGCGCCATCGTGGTCGAGATCGTGTTCACGCGTCCCGGATTCGGATTCCTGATCATCGACGGGATTAACGGACGCGACTACCTGCTCATTCAGGCGATGCTGGCGATCCTCGTGTTCCTCTTTGTCGCCGCCAACACGATCGCCGACATCACCTACGGCTATCTCGATCCGCGTATTCGCGTCTCCGGATTGGCTGGCTGAGCCGTGGCCCAAACGCGGACCGAGTCGCAATACGCGCCGATCGAGCAGACCTGGCTGCGACGTATGCGCGACCAGTCGCTGACCGTCGACGCGTTCTATCGCACCGTGACGAATCCGCAAGGCGCGATCGGCGCGGCTGTCTTTGGCCTGTTGATTTTCGTGGCGATCTTCGCCGACCTGTTGGCCCCATTCGGCGAGGCGGAGCAGATTCGCGGCGCACGATTGCTCGCGCCGTCGGGCGCGTACTGGTTCGGTACCGACGATTTGTCTCGCGACATCTTCAGCCGAATCCTGTTTGGCCTCAGGATTTCGCTGTACGTGTCGGTCGCGGGAGTGGTCGGCGGTGGCCTGGTCGGCACTGTCGTCGGATTCGTCTCCGGCTACGCCGGTGGTTGGCTCGAAGCGGTCCTCATGCGGATCGTCGACACCTTGCTCGCCTTCCCATTCCTGCTGCTGGGCATCGCGGTCCTGGCGATTCTCGGGACCGGCACCTCTCAGGTCGCACTGGCGTTGGGAATCGCGAACATCCCGGTCTTCGCGAGGATTGCGCGGGCGCAGCTCCTGACCGAGAAGGAACGGGACTATGTACTGGCCGCCCGTTGCCTGGGGGCGTCGCCGCCGCGAATCATCATGCGGCACATTGCCACCAACGCCTTGCCTCCCTTGCTGGTCCAGGCTGCCCTGGCGATGGCCTTTGCCGTAATCGCCGAGGCGACGCTCAGCTTCCTCGGGCTCGGCGCCTCCCCGCCGACGCCGACGCTGGGCATCATCCTCAGCGACGGTCGCCGCTGGCTGTTCGCGGGCAACTGGTGGTTCGTCCTCTTCCCGACTCTGGGCCTCTCCTTGATCTTGCTCTCGCTCAACTTCCTCGCCGACTCCGTCGTCGAAGCGATCGACCCGCACCGCCGCCACCGCTGACCCTTCTCCTTCGTTCACGGCTTGTCTCTGCGAGACCGATCACAGATCGTTAGCTTCGAGCTAACGGACGGAAGGGTTCGCGCGCGCGGGCCCACGGTCCGAACGGGAATTGAACATGACCAACAATCACTGGAGCCGAGTCCGCAAGCAACGGCTGAGCCGTCGCAGCGTCCTCCGCGCGAGCGCCCGCGCCGGCGTCGGCGCAGCCGGCCTGGCCTTGGTCGGCTGCGGCGGAGACGATGACGACGATGCGCAGCCGCAAGCAGTTGCTCAACAGGAGCAGCAACAAGAGCAGCCGATGCAACAGGAGCAGCAGCAGCAAGCTCAGCAACAGGCGCAGCCCGAGGCGCAGCAACAGCAGGCTGTGCAGGAGGAGCAACAACAACAGGCCGTCGCGCAGCAAGAACAACAACAGCAGCAGGAGCAACCGGCTGTCCAGCAGCAGCAACAGGAGCAACAACAAGAGCAACAAGTCGCTGCCGAGGCAGAGCCTGCCGGTCCGCCGCAGGGCGGGACGTTGCGTCTGGGAATCGTCTACTCGCCGGCGAACTACGCCGCTCCCTACTCGGGTGATATCGCCTTCGGCCCGGCGATCTGGGAAACCCTCACCAAGTACGGCGCCGACGGTCTGATTCCTGAGCCCCATCTAGCGGAGAGCTGGGAGTTCAATGACGACCAGACCGTCCTGACCATGACCCTGCGCCCAGGATTGACGTTCCACGACGGCAAGCCACTTACGGCGGAAGAGGTGAAGAAGAGCCTCGAACGGATGGACGACGAGGATGTGGCCAACAGCCAGGTCAAGAGCATCTTCAACAAGTATGTGAGCGCCGTGACGGCAGTTGACGAGACCACGCTTCGGATCGACCTGGCTTGGCCGGGCGAGGCGATCTTCGACGCGCTGCACTTTGCCAACATCCATGACGCGGATGCGATCTCCAGTCTCGAGGGCTACACCCAGGTCAACGCCAGCGGCGCCTTCAAGTTCGATACCGAGTCATACGAGGTGGACGTATACGCCCGCGGCGACCGCTTCGAGGACTCCTATGACCCGGCCGCGCTAGACGCCGTAGAGTGGCGCACGTTCCAGGACGCAGAATCGATGGCCCTGGCGCTGCAGGCCGGTGAGCTCGATATGGTCTATGACTTGCCCAAGTCGTGGCACGCGAGCTTCGCTGAAGACGACGGTTTTCAGGTCGAGTTGGCGCCGCCGACCAGCCTGCAATGGGTATTGGGCATGGTCGGGACGGGCCGCGGCGGCGGCCACGAGATCATGGACGACCCGAAGGTGCGTCGCGCGCTGTACAGGGTCATCGACCGCCAGCGGATCGCGGCCGAGATCTTCGAGGGCCTGTCCGAAGAGAAGAACGTGCTCTGGCCGAAGTTCTCGCCGGGCTACGACCCGTCGCTGGACCGGGACTACTTCGACGTTGACGAGGCGAGAGAACTGATCACCGAGGCAGGCTATGGGGACGGAACGCCTCCCCTCAAGATCGCCTGCATCGGGTTTCAGCAAGAAGCGTTGCAAATGGCGCAGATCATCCAGCAGGACGCAGCGGACGCCGGAATCAATGTCGAGCCGGAGGCGATGGAGTTCTCAACCTGGTTGGACCGATTTCTGGCCGGCACGCACGAGGGGCTCTACATGGCCCTCTTCTCCTTCTATGCTATGCACCCGCAGACGCTGCCAGTGATGAACTACCAGATGCGAATCCCGAACTCCTGCGCTTACGACTCTCCCGAGTACCAGGCGATGATCGACGGTTGGCCGTCTGCGGACAGCGAGGACAAGCGCCAGGCCCTGCTCGACGAGTTCAACAGAATCCTCGATGAAGAGCCCTGGGTCGCGCCAATATGCACAACCGTTTCGATCTGGGCCTCACAGGCGAATGTCAAGGGGTTCTGGCAGGACGTCGTCGGCCGCCCGCGACTACAGGATGTCTACTTTGACGATGCCTAGCGCCTGACAAGCCTCCGACAGGCGACTCGAGAGCTACTGGCTCGCCATCTCCCGGCGCGCGCGTTCGCGGGCGACCCACTCGGCGGCCGGGCCGTCGAACGGGGTGACGACTACGTCCACCTGTCGGATGTTGCCCTCGAACTCGAACGGCGGATCGTAGCGGTCGCCGACGGGCGAGCGGCGGTCGGCGCCGATGTCGAACTCGCCGTGACCGAACAGGTTCTGGCGTTGCAGAGTGGTGATCTGCCCTGAGGCGACGGTGCTGCCGTTGATCGTGAGGGTCAACGTTGCCGGGCCGCGCGGGCCGTCGCTTTGCAGAGCAACGCCGATCTCCAACTCGCCGTCGGGGACGGGCCCATCGCTGCGGAAGCGGAACCAGTCCTCGTAGGCGTGGTAGTCGAAGTGGAGATGGTTGTCCTGGATGTAGAGCGTGCAGCCGCTGTGGATCGAGCCGCGATTGAAGATCACGCCCTGCTGCTCGGTTGAGACGCGGGCGCATTGCGCGGTGACTGTCCAGCTGCCGACATCGAGCGCGGGCGAAACGTCGCGCTGGAGGTGGGTGATCGGCGGCGCGTAGCGGTAGTGGAAGTCGTAGTGCGGGCTTCCGGGCGCCTGCGAAGGCTGATTGATTTCCAGGGTGCGGTCGTCGAGCGGTAACACGCCGTGCTTGCCGGCTTCGATCCACCAGCGGTCGATCAGGGCACGCAAACGCTCGGGTTCCTCCGCGGCGAGGTTGTTGGTTTCAGAGAAGTCCTCGTCGACGTGGTACAGCTCCCACTCGTCATCGGACCATTCGTTGCCCATGCGGTGCCAGGTGACGGCCTTCCAGCCGTTATCCCAGAGTCCGCGATGACCGAGCATTTCGAAGTACTGTGTGTCTTTCGTGGTGGCGGCGTCGGGGTCGTTAAACGTGTAGCAGAAGCTGGTGCCGGCGATCGGGAGTTGGCTGCGGCCCTGGTAGGTGTCGGGCGCTTCCGTGTTCAGCGTGTCCAGGACTGTGGGCAGCACATCGGAGACGTGGTGGAACTGGCCTCGGATGCCGCCGCGCTCGCCGATGCCCTGCGGCCAGTGAGCGATCAGGGGCACCCGAACGCCGCCGCCGTGCGTGTTCTGCTTGTACCAGCGCAGGGGTGTGTTGCCCGCCTGGGCCCAGCCCCACGGATAGTTCGAGGCCGAGCGCGGCCCGCCGATCTCGTGCAGGCGCGACTGCACCTCTTCCAGGTCGTCGCGCGGACCGAACAGGCGCGGTTCGTCGGAGACGCCGGTCGGTCCGCCTTCCTGCGATGCGCCGTTGTCGGCCATCACCAGGATCAGCGTGCTGTCGAGCTGGCCGGACTCTTCGAGGTGGTCGAAGAGGCGTCCGAGCTGTGCGTCGGTGTGCTCGAGGAAGCCGGCGAAGGCATCCTGCAACGCAACCGCGAAGCGCTGCGTGTTCGATTCCATCTGGTCCCAGGCCTCGACGCCGCGGTTGCGCGGCGCGAGCTGCGTGCCTTCGGGCACAATGCCCAGCTCGATCTGACGCGCGAAGACCTGCTCGCGGACGGCGTCCCAACCGATGTCCCAGCGTCCGCGCTGACGCTCGATGTACTCCTGCGGCGCCTGGTGCGGCGCGTGCGTCGCGCCCAGCGCGAAGTACATGAAGAATGGCTGGTCGGGATAGATCGAATGGTGGTCGCGCAGGAACTGTTGCGCCTGGTCGACCAGATCCTCGGTCAGGTGGTAGCCGTCCTCGGGCGAGCGGGGTGGCTCGACCAGCGTGTTGTCGCGGGTCAGTTCGGGGTAGAACTGGTCGGTCTCGCCGGGCAGGAAGCCGTAGTAGCGGTCGAATCCGCGCTGCAACGGCCAGTCGTGGTACGGGCCGGCCTGGCTCAGTTCCTCGCCCGGGCAGAGGTGCCACTTGCCCAGCGCGAAGGTGGCGTACCGCTCGTCGCGCAGCAGTTCCGCCATCGTCGCGGCGTGCTGCGAGATGCGTCCGCGTGTGTTGGGGTAGCCGTTGTTGAAGTTGGTCACCGAGCGCATTCCCACCGTGTGGTGGTTGCGTCCCGTGAGCAGCGCAGCGCGCGTCGGCGAGCAGAGCGGCGTCACATGGAAGTTGGTGTAGCGCAGCCCGTTCTGCGCCAGGCGATCGATGTTTGGCGTCGGCGTCAGGCCGCCGTAGCAGTTGAGGTGCGCGAACCCGAGATCGTCGAACAACACGATCAGCACGTTGGGCCGATCCTGCGGCGCGGTGGTCATCGGCGGCCACCACGGCTCCGATTCTCGAAACGTGCGGCCAATCTTGCCCTGAAACTGGTCGTCGCTGGTCATGTGCAGACTCCGCTCGTGGTCGGTGCATCCGGACACTGAACGAAGGCTACCGTCACAGGGTGCGTACGCAGCGGAATCCGGTGTTGCTGGTCGCGCTGTCCGGCGTCAAGGCCATTCGCGCGGCGGTCCGATAGCGCAGACAGTAGCTCTCATGGCAAAGAAAACTGCCGCCCTTGAGCACTTTCAGGTCGCCATCCGGCGGCCCGGCCGGATTGACCGGCGGCGCAGGATCGTGAAAGACATCGAACCAGTCGCTGCACCACTCCCAGACGTTGCCGGTCGTGTTGTAGAGACCTAGCCCATTTGCTTCGTATTCATCGACCGGACAGGTCGCGTACCAACCGTCCTCGTTGCCGTTCTCGGTCGGAAACACGCCCTGCCAGACATTCATCCGGTGCTCGCCGCCCGGTCTCAGCTCGTCGCCCCAGGGATACGGCTGCGACTCGAGTCCACCTCGAGCGGCGCGCTCCCACTGAGCCTCGCTCGGCAGTGACTTGCCGGCCCACTCGGAGTAGGCGATCGCATCGTTCCAACTGACATGGACAACCGGATGATCGAGTCGCCCATCGATGTTGCTCCGCGGTCCCTCGGGATGCCGCCAGGCAGCCCCCTCAACTGCCCGCCACCAGGGAGCATCGGCCGCGCCCTGGGTCGGTGGAAAGTCATCGGGCAGCAACCCGGCGAAGACGAACGACCAACCAATCAGCTCAGACTCCGTCCGGTATCCGGTCGAATCGACGAAGTCGGCGAACTCGGCATTGGAGACAGCACAGGTGTCGATCTCGTAAGCCGTGAGTTCGATCTCACGAAGCGGACCCTCGCCGTCTCCCGGGTAGGACAGCTGGTCGACGGACCCCATAACAAACGTTCCTGCTGGGATGTCGGCCATCCAGCTCAGCCTCCTCCCCCTTCCATGGAGGGGTGTGCGGACGGGCTCCCGCGCATGCGCTCCACCGCCGTTGGATTCTCCTCTCTCGGGTGAGACAGAAGAACGCCGCGAAGCTCCACAGCAATCAGTCATGGCGTTGATCGTGCCAACCGTCCTACTGCTGAGCCATCAACAGTTTGAAGGCGTTCCTGGCTGCTTCGTAGGCTGCGCCGGACTTCGGGTACGGCGTTACTTCCAGCGTCAACTCGTGGATAGTCCCGTCAAACTCAAACGGGGCCTCGTACGAGTCAGACACCGGCGATTTGCGATCGGAGCCGATGTCAGCGCCGCCTCGACCGCCAAAGCCGCCACGTACGAGGAACGGGACATCGCCTTCCCCCACCCGTTCACTGTTCAGACGGATCGTGACGTGTCCCGGCGCCGAGGGTGCCTCGCCATCCATGCTCATGCCGATCGTGCAGCGGCCGTCTGGCACCTCGATCTCGGACGCAACTTGCGTCACCTCGGTGAAGGCGTTGTAGTCGACTCGTAGTCGGTTGTCCTTGATGTAGAAGCTGATCCCGCCCATGACCGATCCACGGGCAAAGATCACACCGTCGCCGAGTCCGTCACGCTCAATGTCCGCCTCAAGCACCCATGAGCCCATACCAACCGCGGGCGCGATCTCGCCGGGGAGATGCGAAACCGGCGGCGTGTAGCGGTACTTCAGACCGTTGTGCGGGCCGCCGGGACGTTGCGTGGGCCCGCCGAGCTGGAAACTGCGGTCGTCGAGTGGGAGCACGCCGTGGCGCCCCGCCTCGACCCACCAACGGTCGATCAGTTCGCGCAGCTTCTCAGGATCCTCCGCGGCCAGGTTGTTGGACTCCGAGAAGTCCTCAGCGACGTGGTAGAGCTCCCACTCGTCATCGCCCCAGGGATCGTTCTTCTGGTGCCGCGTGACCGCCTTCCAGCCGTCGACCCAGATCCCGCGATGGCCCAGCATCTCAAAGTACTGCGCCTCCTTGGCGGTGTCGGCGTTGGGGTCGTCAAAGGCGTAGGCGAAGCTGGTACCGCTGACCGGCAACTGTCGATGCCCGGCGTACTCCTCGGGCGCGGTCGCCTGGACAGACTCGAGCACCGTCGGCAGCACGTCGCTGACGTGGTGGAACTGTCGACGGAAGCTCCCGGTGTCCTTGATCCGGTCGGGCCAATGCACAATCAGCGGGACCCGTACCCCGCCGCCGTGCGTGTTTTGCTTGTACCACTTGAGCGGCGTGTTGCCGGCTTGCGACCAGCCCCATGGATAGTTGGGCGAGCTCCGCGGACCGCCAATCTCGTGCAACCGCGTCTGTGCCTCATCGACGTCGTCCAGTAACGGCTGACCGTAGCGCGCCGTGTCGGAGACGCCCTGCGGTCCACCCTCCTGGCTGGCGCCGTTATCGGCCATCAGCATCAGGATCGTGTTATCGAGCTGGCCTGAGTCGTCCAGATACGAAATCAGGCGTCCTATCTGTTCGTCGGTGTGGGTCAGGAATCCGGCGAACGCCTCCTGAAATGCGGCGAGGAAGCGCTTCATGTTGGGCGAGAAGTCGTCCCAGGGCTTGACGCCGGCGTTGCGCGGCGCCAGTTCGGTGCCCTCCGGGATCACGCCCAGCTCGAGCTGTCGCGCGAACCACTCCTTGCGCACCTCGTCCCAGCCCTGGTCGAACTTGCCCCGGTAGCGCTCGATGTACTCGGCCGGCGCCTGGTGCGGCGAGTGCGTCGCGCCCAGCGCGAAGTACAGGAAGAACGGTTGGCCGGGGTACACCGACTGATGATCGCGCAGGAAGCCCGTCGCGTGATCGACGATGTCCTCGGTGAAGTGGTAGCCCTCCTCGGGCGTGCGAGGCGGATCGATCAGATGGTTGTCGTAGCAGAGATCGGGGTAGAACTGGTCGGTCTCGCCCGAGAGGAAGCCGTAATAGCGATCGAAGCCGCGCTGCAGCGGCCAGTCGTGGAATGGTCCGGCCTGCGAACAGGTTTCAGACGGATTCAGGTGCCACTTGCCGACGGCAAACGTCGCATAGTTCTCGTCTCGCAGCATCTCCGCCATCGTCGCCGCGTTGCGACTGACGGCGCCGCGCATGTTCGGGTAGCCGGGGTCATAGCTCGAGATCGAGCGCATCCCGACAGCGTGGTGGTTACGGCCTGTCAGCAACGAGGCTCGCGTCGGCGAGCAGAGCGCCGTGACATGGAAGTTGGTGAACCGCAGGCCGCCCGCCGCCAGACTGTCGATGTTCGGCGTTGCGATCGTCGAGCCGTAACAGCCGAGGTGCGAAAACCCCGTGTCATCGAACAGGATGATCACCACATTCGGCCGCTCCTGCGGCGCTGTCGGTAGCGGCGGCCACCAGGGCTCCGACTCCCGGAACGTGCGGCCAATCACTCCACCGAAATCTTCCTGATTCATCGCCATCTCCTGGTGTGCAACCTGTGTTGATGCTCGCCGCTCAAGATAGTGAAGGATCCGCTTCTGTTGAGGCGCTGAACGGTTGGAACGGTAGGCTTCGCGTAGCAGCACCAACGGGTGACGGTATCCGTCGAAGGGAGCGGCTATGGACGACCGATCGGACGGCATCTTCACCGGGGTGCGGGTGCTTGAGTTCGGCCTGTTCGTCGCCGGTCCGTACGCCGGCGAACTGCTCGCACACGGCGGCGCCGACGTGATCAAGATCGAACCGGTCACCGGCGATGCCACGCGATGGAACAGCACGATCGTGCACGGCGAAGGCCGCCACTACATCATCAAGGCGCGCGGTAAGCGTGGTGTGCCAATCAACCTGCGCCATCCGGATGGCCTCGCCATCGTGCGTGAGCTGGCGATGAAGAGCGATGTCATCATCTCGAATATGCGACCCGGCGCCCTGAAGCGCTTGGGGCTGGACTACGAAACGCTGAGCGCCGAGAACGAGCGAATCATCGTGGGCGAGATTTCGGCGATGGGCGAAGCAGGTCCGTACGGGATGCACTTGGGCGCCGATTTCCAGGCTGCCGCCGCGTCCGGCCTGGCCATGTCGACCGCCAACTTTGACGGCGACGAGCCACGCGTTCTCGACGCGTACCTGTGCGACTTCCATGCCGGCACGCTGCTCTCCTTCGGCATTGCCGGCGCGCTGTATCGGCGCGAGTTCACGGGCAAAGGGCAGCATGTCCGCACGTCGCTGTATCAGGCTGGGCTGTCGCTGCAGACCGCCACGGCCAACCTGTTTGACGCTGTCGACAGTTGGAAGCGGGACTTCGCAGACTGGATGAGGGAAGAGCGTCCCCACCCCAGGCTCGCGTCACGGAGTCGACGCGAACAGACCGCGCTGATCGTCGGCGGCCTGTACGAGACACGCGATGGGCACTGGATCACGCTTGGCGCCGGACAGCAGGCGTTCAAGCGACTGCTTGACGTGCTCGGTATCGAAGACCCGAGCGCACACGATCCGGACTGGGAGATGCCCGATGACCCTCGGGAGCACTTCACGTCATTGAGGCAGCGGATCCGCGACATTGCGCTCCAGCATGACGGAGAAGAGATGCGTGAACGAATGCAAGCCGCGGGCGTCCCCTGCGCACTGCTGAGTTCGCTCGAGGAGGCGTTGCTCAGCGAGCATGCTCGCGCCAACGACTACGTACACAGCTTCGACCATCCGGCCGTCGGCCCGGTCACAATGCCGCAGGCCCCGATCAGATTCAGCCGAGACCGCTACCGAGCCGCCGAGCGAACGCCAGCCTTCGGCGAGCATTTGCGCGATGTGATGGGCGAGCTTGGCTACAACGACGCAGCGATTGAGAAGCTGATCGAGAGCGGCGCGATCGCGGAAGAGCTGACTTAGGCGCCGCGAAGACGCGGGTCGAAAATGTCGCGGACCGAGTCGCCGACAAGGTTGAAACCGAGCACGGCAATCGTCATGGCGACGCCTGGGAAGATACTCAGGTGAGGGTGTTTCCAGTTCGTTCGCGCCTCGGTCAACATGCGTCCCCAGGACGGGTCGGGCGGCGGCACGCCGAGGCCGAGGAATGAGAGCGCTCCCTCAAACAAGATCGCGCCGCCGAGGATGGCGGTCACGTAAATCAGCAGAGGCGGGCCCATGTTGGGTAGCACGTGCCGCCAGAGGATGCGGTAGGGAGATGCCCCGATGAGCTGGGCAGCCTCGACATACTGCTCGGCCAACGTTGCCAGCGTGCTAGCTCGCACGATGCGGACCATGCTCACGGCGAAGAGGATTCCCATGCCCAGCGCCACCGATTGCCAGCCGCGGCCGATCACCTGAGACAATAGGAGCAGCAGCACGAGCCCGGGGAAGGCGAGCAGCATGTCGATGATTCGCTGCAGGAAGAGATCGACGGCGCCCTTGGCGTAGGCCGAGACCATGCCCAGCACCAGGGCAGCGCCGACGCCGATTGCCATTGCTCCAAGGGCCAGCGACATCGAGAGGCGGGCGCCCGCGATGACGCGGGCCAGGTAGTCACGGCCGAGCCTATCCGTGCCAAACCAGTGTTCCCCACTGGGGCCAACCAGGATGTCGGCGGAAATCGTCTCAGCATCACCGGCGATCAGTGGTCCGACCGCGGCGAGGAAGATTACGACGAGGACGATCACCAGCCCAAACGCGCCGAGCGGATGTTGCCGCAGGAGCCGGCGCGCACGGACGCGGAACGGGGGCTGCTCGGGAATCCCGTACGCATCAAAGACAACTGCGCCAGGTTCTGCAGTGCTCACTGGAAACGAATCCTTGGATCAAACATGCCGTAACTCAGGTCGACGAGCAGGTTGACCATGATGAACGCCGCTCCGAAGATCAGCATCCATACCTGGACCACCGGAAGGTCGTTGTTTAGCAGCGATTGAACGAGATAGCGACCCATACCCGGGATGGCGAAGATCTGCTCCACGATCACCGCCCCGGCGACACCGTTGGCGAAGACGAGACCGATCAACGTGATCAGCGGAATCATCGCGTTGCGCAGCGCATGGCGCAGGACCACGACATACCCGGTGAGTCCCTTGGCGTACGCGGTGCGTACGTAGTCCTGCCGCAAGACTTCGAGCATCTCGGAGCGCGCGACGCGGCCGAGGACTGCCGCTCCGGCCAGCGCCGCAATCGCGGCGGGCACGATCATCTGGATGAGGTTCGTGCCGGGTTCCTCCCATAGCTGCACATAGGGAACAGGCGGCGCATACCCCCAGAGCACGAGAGGAACGACGATCACCAATGTCGCGAGCCAGAAATTGGGAATCGCGAGGAAGAGGATCGTGACAAAGCGAATGCTGTAATCGTCGGTCCTGTTTTGGCGCACGGCCGACCAGACCCCCGTTCCAATCCCAAGGGGGATGTAGATCAGCAGCGTCAGGACGAGCAGCTCGACCGTGACCGGCATGCGGCGACGGAAGTTGTCGAGAATGTCCTCCTTGGTCAGCCAGGATGTGCCGAAGTCGCCGCCAAATACCTGCCCGATCCAGGTGACATATTGAACGTGGACCGGCTTGTCGAGGCCGAAGTGCGCTTCCAGTTTGGCCCGATCGTCTGCATTCGCGGTCCCAGGGAACCCGGCGGCCAAGCGGGCATCGATCACCGAGCCCGGCACCAGCCGAATCAAGCCGAAGACGAAGATCGACAGCAGGATCACCGTGATCGGCAAGAGCATCAGGCGCCGGAAGATGTAGTTGCGCATCGCTCTCTATGTTCCGGGGGTCGCCCCCCTCTGCCCCTTCAGGACATCTCCCCCCGCTGCGCAGGGAGAGAGTTGGAGAGTGGTTTAGGCCTCGGCACCCTCGGGGATTTCGTCGAACCACATGCCCCAGAGGATTGCATTGGACGCGGTCGGTCCTGGCGTCGGGCGGAATCCTCTCATGTAGGAGCGGAACGCGACAGTGACCGTACTCCACGACCAGTACAGCCTCGGGTTCCACTCCTCCAGCAGGCGGTCCTGCGCTTCGTCGTAGATCTCCTTGCGCTCTTCGACGTCGAAGACGGAACGTCCCTTTTCGACCAGCGCGTCGAACTCCGGGTTGGAGAAGTTGCCATAGTTCTGTCCACCGGTGGTGTGCAGGTCGTTGTAGAGCAGGTCCGGGTCGGAGGCGCCCTGCTGACCAAGCATGATCATCGAGAACTCACGGTTCTGGCGCGCAGCCAGAGCGTCCGTGGTGGTCAGTTCGTTGATGCCGGTGTTGATGCCAACCTCAGCTAGATTCTGCTGCAAGACAACGGCATAGTCCGTCGCATTGGGCGCCCAGATGTCCAGCGGCGGGAACCCGTTGAGGTCGACACCCGACGCGTCGAGGAGCTGGCGTGCTTCGGCCAGGTCCTCCTGGCGTAGGTCGCCGGAGCGGTAGCCGGGCAACTGGCGCAACTCATCCTCGGTGCGGCCGTAAGGCTGGATTGCGACCGCGATCGGTCCACCGATCACGAGACCGCCGAGCGACAGCGCGATCAGCTGCTCGCGGTCGGCGGCCAGGTGGACGGCGTTGCGTACTCTCGGGTCGGTGTACGGCTCGACCTCGCAATGGATGTGCGTAGCCATGCCGAAGGTGACCGGGTTGGGCACGCCGGTTACTTCCTCCTCACCCATCTCGTCGATCGCCGCCTGGAAGTCAGTGAAAGCGCCGGTCCATTGGTAGCTGAGGAAGTCGGTCTGGCCGTCAACGAACGCCGCAATGCGCAGCGCATCGTCGGGCAGGGCGATGCCGCGGTAACCGTCGAAATACGGCTGGCCTTCCTTGTAGTAGTTGGGATGCCGCACGAGATTCAGTTCGACCTCAGGTTCGCGCGATTCGCCCATGAAGGCGCCGGTGCCGATCTGGGCTTCGAAGTCGGTCGACAGCCCCTCGTCGCCGAACGCATCGACGGCGTCACGCGAGACCATCAGCATGTTGTCTTCGGCGATCGCTTTGAGGATCGGCGAGAACACCTGTCCGGCCTGCACATGCATCGTCAACTCGTCCGTCGCCTCGAATTTGTCGACCAGAGCGAAGCGGTCTTTGAAGACGAACTCGGGGTTGTCGAAGCCAAACCGCTCGAGTCCGAAGACAGCGTCTTCGGCGGTGAACTGGCGTCCGTCCAGCGGCGGCTTGGGATGCCAGTACACGTTGGGCTTAATCGAGTAGATGAAGTTGAGCTCGTCCACGACCTCAGGCAAGTCCGCCATGCCCTCATGGATGACAAAGCCCTCGTCGAGGTAGTTGATCCAGTCGTAGATCTGGTGGACGCCGGCGTAGGTGCCGCCGTGGATCACGATCGCCGGGTCGAAAATGCCGCCGTCAGACATCACGATGCGGACGATGCCGCCCTGCTTGGGCCCATCGGCGGCAGCCTGGGCTTGCGCCTGAGCGGCCGCCTGCTGTTGCTGTTGTTCTTGCGCGGTCTGGGTCTGGGCCTGTTGCTGCGCGGCCTGTTGGTCCGCCTGTTGCTCGACCTGCGCCGCCTCTTGCTGTTGCTGCTGCTGTTGTTGCACAGCTGCGGAAGCGGGCTGATCGTCATCGTCATCATCGCCGCAGCCGACGAGCGTCAATCCTGCCGCGCCGACACCCGCACGCGCACTCGCCTTCAGTAGTCCACGCCGCGACATTCGGGTTCGGCGCATTCGGGTCCAGTAGTTTCGCTCAGCCATGGTGCTCCCTTTCCCGCAACTCTTGCCTCGGATTCTAGCCGCGCTGCGGGGAGACCCCCCTCAGCGTTCGTCAACTCCCCCAGAGGGGGGACACAGAAGCAGATCAGATTTCTTTCGTTAGGACTGAGCTCCTTCTGGGATCTCGTCGAACCACATGCCCCAGAGGATCGCATTGGACGCGGTCGGTCCCGGCGTCGGGCGGAAGCCCTTCAGATAGGACCGCATCGCGACGGTGACCGTGCTCCAGGACCAGTACAGTCTGGGATTCCATTCGTTGAGCAAGCGATCCTGCGCTTCGTCGTAAATCGCCTTGCGCTCTTCCACCTCGAAGACTGAGCGGCCCTTCTCAACAAGCGCGTCGAACTCGGGCTCGGAGAAGTTGCCGTAGTTCTGACCGCCGGTGGTGTGCAGGTCGTTGTAAAGCAGATCTGGATCGGACGCACCCTGTTGGCCGAGCATGATCATCGAGAACTCTCTGTTCTGGCGCGCGGCCAAGGCGTCGGTGGTGGTCAACTCATTGATCCCGACGTTGATGCCGACCTCAGCCAGATTCTGCTGCAAGACCACGGCGTAGTCCGTAGCGCTGGGCGCCCAGATGTCGAGCGGCGGGAAGCCGTTGAGGTCGACACCCGCGGCGTCAAGCAGCTGGCGCGACTCGGCCAAGTCTTCCTGGCGGAGGTCGCCGGAGCGATAGCCCGGAAGCTGTCGCAACTGATCCTCGGTCCGGCCGTAGGGCTGAATCGCGACCGCGATCGGCCCGCCGATCACGAGTCCGCCAAGTGAGAGCGCGATCAGCTGCTCGCGGTCGGCGGCCAGGTGGACGGCGGTGCGCACCCGCGGGTCGGTGTAGGGCTCGACCTCGCAGTGGATGTGGGTGGCCATGCCGAAGGTGACCGGGTTGGGCACGCCGACCACTTCGTCCTCGCCTAGCTCGTCGCGGGCCGCCTCCAGGTCGACCAATGAGCCAGTCCACTGGCGATCGAGGAAGTCAATCTGGCCATCAACGAACGCGGCAACGCGCAGCGCGGCATCGGGGAGAGCGATGCCCTTGTAGCCGTCGAAGCAGGGTTGGCCCTCCTTGTAGTAGTTGGGGTGTCCGGCCAGGACCAACTCGACCTCCGGTTCGCGCGACACGCCCATCATCCCACCCGTACCGATCTGCGCTTCGAAGTCAGTGGAGATGCGTTCATCGCCGAAGGCGTCGACGGCGTCGCGCGAGACCATCAGCATGTTGTCTTCGGCGATCGCTGTGAGAATCGGCGAGAACACCTGTCCCGCCTGCACATGCATGGTCAGCTTGTCGGTCGCTTCGAACTTGTCGACGATCGAGAACCGGTCCTTGAAGACGAATTCCGGGTTGTCGAAGCCGAAGCGCTCGAGCCCGAAGGCGGCATCCTCGGCGGTGAACTGGCGTCCGTCCAGCGGCGGCTTGGGATGCCAGTAGACGTTGGGCTTGATCGTGTAGACGAAGTTGAGTTCATCGATCACCTCCGGGAGCTCGGCCATGGCGGAGGTGAGGACAAAGCCCTCGTCGAGGTAGTTGACCCAGTCGTAGATCTGGTGGACGCCGGCGTAGGTACCACCGTGGATGGCGATCGCCGGGTCGAAGATGCCGCCGTCGGACATGGAGATGCGAACGGTGCCGCCTTGCTTCGGTCCGTCCGCCGCCTGAGCCTGGGCCTGAGCGGCAGCCTGCTGTTGTTCCTGCTGTTCCGCCGCAGCCTGGGTCTGGGCCTCTTGCTGCATCGCTTGCTGCTCGGCCTGCTGTTCGACCTGTGCCGCCTGTTGGTCCTGTTGCTGCTGCTGTTGCACCTCGGCGGCGGCGGACTGCGCATCGTCGTCGTCATCGTCGCCACAGCCAACGAGCGCGAGCCCCGCTGCGCCAACGCCGGCGCGCGCACTCGCCTTCAGTAGCCCGCGCCGCGACATCCGACCGCGCCCCATTCGAGTCCAGTAGTTCCGCTCGGGCATGTTCTGCCCTCTCCAAACGACTCCGCCCTACGGGCTGCGGAGCCTGCTCAACAAGTGCGCGTAGTATGCCGATCCCCACGCGGGCTTTCAACAAGCGCCATGGATCGCCGCCTAGGTAGGCCGGGTCTCGTCGAACCAACAGGCGTTCATGACCTGGTTCGTAGGCGTGATGCCAGGCGTCGGCCGGTAACCCTGGAGCCAGGGGCGGTGTCCAATCGTGGGCAGACTCCAGTGCCACCAGAGACGCGGTGCGTGCTCTTCGAGCAACTTGGTCTGGATGTCGTCGTAGATTGCCTTGCGGTTCTCGGTACCGAACGTCGTGCGACCCTTGACGAGCATCGCATCGATCTCGGGATCGGAGAACTCGCCGTAGTTCTGCCCGGCTCCGGTGTGGAGGTCGTTGTAGAGCAGGTCGGGATCGGCGGCGGCTTGCTGGCCGAGCGTGATCATCGAGAATTCGTGGTTCTGGCGGGCGGCCAGGCAGTCGTTCGTGGTCTGCTCGAGAATCTCAACCTCGTAGCCGATCTCGCGGAAGTTCTGCTGCAGCACCTGGCCCTGGTCGGAGGCCCAGTCCCACACCTCCATCGGAGGAACCGTCGACGGATCGTAGCCGCTGGCTTCGAGCAGCTTGCGGCCTTCCTCGAGATCCGCCTCCCGCTCGGCGCCTTCGCGGTAGCCGGCGTTCTGCGAGAGTTGTTCGATGCCCCAGCCGTAGGGAGCGATCGTCTCGGCGACCGGTCCGCCGATCGTGCCTGCTCCCAGTGTGGTGGCGATGATCCCTGGCCGGTTGACCGCGTGGTGCAACGCGAGCCGCACGCGGGGGTCGGTGTACGGCTCACGGTTGACGTGAATATGGGTGGCCAGACCGAATGCGACCGGATTGGGTACCGCCACAATTGAATCTTCACCGGCTTCGGCTCGGACAGTTTCAATCTCGGACAGTTCGCCGTACCACTGCAACCACAGGAATTCGAGGTTGCCGGCGATGTACTGCGCGATCCGGTTGGCGTTGTCGAGGCCCCAGATGACGTTGTAGCCGTCGAAGTAGGGCAATTTGCCGCCGTCAGGGGCGGCACGGTAGTAGTTGGGATTCCGCTTCAGCACCGTCTCGACATCGGGCTCGCGTGAATCCAGCATCATTGAACCGGTGCCAACCACGAGGTCGGGGTTGCTGGAGACTTCCGCGTCGCCAAACTGGTCCACAATGTCGCGCGCGACCATGAGCGCGCCGGTTTCCGACATCGCCACGAGCAACGGGGCAAACGGCTCTGAGGCCTTGACGGTCATCGTGAGTTCGTCAACCGCTTCGAACTTCTCAACCAACGCGTAGCGGTCCTTGTAGACGAACTCGGGATTGTCCTGGCCGAATCGCTCGTAGCCAAAGACTGCGTCGTCGGCCGTGAACTGGCGGCCGTTCAGCGGGGGCAGGTCCTGCCAGTAGACGTCCGGTTTGATCTGGTAGATGAAGTTAAGCTCGTCGACGATCTCCGGCAGTTCCGCCATCGCGTCGGTGATCTCGTTGCCTTCATCCATGTAGTTGATGAAGTCGAAGCACTGGAAGATCGAGGCGTCGGTGCCGCCGTGGATAGTCACGGCGGGGTCGAACAGGCCGCCGTCCTCGCCCCAGACCTGAACCATGCCGCCGCGACGCGGCCCGCCGGCCTGCTGCTGGGCTTGCGCCTGCGCGACGGCCTCCTGCTGTTCCTGCTGCTCGTCGGCTGTGGCGGCTTGCTGCTGTTCCTGCATCGCCTGCTGCTCGGCCTGCGCCACCTGCTGCTCTTGTTGCTGCTGTTGCGCCTCGGCTGCGGCGGGTTGAGCGTCGTCGTCATCATCGCCGCAGCCGACCAGGGCGAGACCGGCCGCGCCAACGCCCGCGCGAGCGCTCGCCTTCAGCAGTCCACGTCGCGACATCCGACTTCGGCGCATCCTGGTCCAGTAGTTTCGCTCTGCCATGGGAGTTCCCTTCCGTCCGAGCCGAGCACTTGATAGGGCACGGCGTTTTGCATGCGCGCAGTATGGCGACTCCCCTATCGAATTTCAACGATTCAGGGCGAGGCGACCTTGCTGAACTGCTTCGACGGCATCGTCCCCAGCAACGGCGCCCAGCCGGGCTCGGGATGGGGCGGATGCGCCGCAAGCCAGTCCTCGTCGATCGACGCGCCGAGCCCAGGAGCCTCCGGTACCGAGTAGAAACCGTCCTTGTGGGTCGGGAGTTCGCCGATGCAGGCGTCCCGGAACCAACCCCGCATGCCGCCCTCGTGAATCTTGAAATTGGGGATTGAGGCATCGACGTGCAGGGCGGCCAGGACTTCCATCGGTCCGTGGATCGCGTGTGGTTGGACTCCGACGTACTGCGCCTCGGCCAGCGCGGCGATGCGCTTCATCTGCCCGATCCCGCCGGTCTGGATCATGTCAGGCTGAATCATGGCGACGATTTGCCGCTGCAAGAGGTCGAAGTACGTGAAGGGGCTGTAGATCCGCTCCCCCGTGGCGATTGGGATGTTGGTCCCGCGAGCGACCTGCTCCATGGCGTCGATGTTCTCGAAGGGGACGGGCTCCTCGTAGACGAAGGGTCGATACTGCTCCATCTCGTTGCCGATCCGAATGGCTTCCGCCGGCGTCAGGCGACCATGGACCTCGACCAGCAACTCGACCTCGAAACCGACCGCATCGCGCACCGCGGCGAGCGTGTCGATGGCCTTCTTCTCCGCCTCATAGGAAATGAACAACCCGCGATGATCGAACGGGTCGCCCTTCAGTGCGGTGAAGCCGCGCTCCAACTGACTCAGGGCGAACTCGGCCGCGCTCTCAGGCGACGGACCATCCCAGCGTCCGTAGGTCCAGATCTGGTCGCGCATCTTCCCGCCCAGCAGTTCGTAGACCGGCACACCCAGCGCTTTGCCCTTGATGTCGTAGAGCGCCATCTCGATTCCGGCCTGGGCGCTGTTCTGGATCGGACCGCCGCGCGTGAAGTAACGGTGATGGATGGTCTGCCACAACTCTTCAATCCGGAAGGGATCCTCACCAGTGATCATGCCGCCGTATTCCTCGACCAACGACGCCACGGCCGTCGGCCCGCAAGTCGCGTCGCCCCAGCCGGTGATGCCCTCGTCGGTCTCGACCTTGACGAAGACGTAGTTCCAGGGAGGGAAGTTGAACATGGGGTGGGCGGTAGTACCCGGTGAAGCGGGGATGGCGCTGATCTTGGTGATTTTCACGGAACGGTCCCTTGCGATTAGCTGTTTGGGCGAGGCTAGCGGTCGACCGATCCGGTGTCAGCGCTACTTGAGCGCTTCAGCCAGGGCGAATCGCTCGATCTCCGCCTCGCTGTAGCCGAGCGCTTCGCTCAACACCTCGTAGGTGTCCTCGCCGAGGAGCCGTGCGCGCTGTAACTGGCAGGGAGCATCCGACAGTCGGAACGATGCCTGCGGGGCTCGGTATGAGCCGAGGGCCGGGTGATCGAGCCGCTGGTAGAAATTGCGGTGGCGGAGCTGTGGGTCATGCTCAAGGATGTCCTCGCCGGTCTGGACGACTCCGGCGGGGACGCCGCTGCGTTGCAGGAGGTGCATGATCTCGTAGGCGTCGTGCCGCCGGGTCCAGTCTTCGACGAGGGCGTCGAGTTGGTCTTCGTTCGCTTTGCGATCCTGAAGCGTGGCGAAACGGAGGTCGTCGATCAGCTGCGGCGCCTGGATGGCCTGACACAGCGCGCGCCACTGGTTCTGGCTTGCGACGGCGATGGCGATCCAACGATCGGCTTGCTGGTCGGGCTTGCAGCGGTATGCGCCGTGCGGAGCGGCGTCGGGCTGGCGGTTGGCGCTACGATTCGCGACGCGATTGTTGACGGTGTATTCGAGGATGGACGGCGTGAGCCAGTGAACTCCGGCTTCGAACTGGGAGACGTCGAAGTAATGGCCCTCGCCTGTGCGGCGGCGGTGGTCGAGCGCAGCGAGCAGGAGCGGGACGTTGAAGCGGGGGGCGATGAAGTCGGTGTAGGCGCTGAGGTATCCGGGCTCGCCGTCGGGCCAGCCGGTCAGTTCGTTGAATCCCGCGAGGGCGGCGTAGTGTCCGCCGCCGCCTTTGCCGCTGGCATGGGGGCCGTGCTGTCCCTGTCCGCTGCTGCTGAGCACGATCAGGCCGGGATTCAACTCGCGCAGGACTTCGTGACCGAGGCCCATGCGCTTCATGGCGCCGGCGGAGAAGTTGTCGAAGACAATGTCTGCCCACTTGACGAGTCTGCAGGCGATGGCCATTCCTTCCTCGGTCCCGAGGTCGACGTTGAGCGCCCGAGCTCCGGTGCGCACCTGAGCGAACTCGCCACTGCGTTCGGGATCGGGCACGTCGTCCTGAAATGGGCCAACCAGGCGTAGGGCGTCGAGGCGCGCCGTGCTTTCGACGCGGATGACGTCCGCGCCAAAATCGGAGAACGGCTTGATGGTCTGGGGTCCGACCATATACCAGCCGAAATCGGCCACTTTGATGCCGGCCAGCGGCTGCGCGCCGGACTGAGCAGGAACAGCGCCATTGGTCGATGCGGCGATGGGGTCGAGCACGCCGTCGAGTGAGGCGAGCACCTCGCTATTGTGCTGTCCCAGCATCGGCGCGGGGCGGGTCTCGGCCGGCACCGGGCGATCTCCAGCAGTGATCGGTCCGGGGAAGCGGATGCTGCGGCCGAGCTGTGGATGGTCAACGTCGCGCCAGAAATGGCGGGCCTTCAGCTGTTCGTTGGCCAGCGTGTCTGCGGAGTTTGCGGACGGGTAGAGCAGGAACCCGTGTCGGGTTGCCGCTTCGTACAGCTCGTGTTTGGTTCGATTGGCAAACAGGTCCGCGAAGATGCGGCCCAGACGTTCCCAGTCTTCGGCTGTCATCTGATCGAGCGGCAGATTCTCCCAGTCGACCGACTTCAGGTCGTGGCCTTCGCCGATTTCGTCAAGCCAGTCGAAGAGTCCGCTGAGTCGCTGATTGGCGCCGGGTCCAGCGGCGCAGAGCCAGATCACGTAGCCGTCGCGACAGCGCCAGGTCCAGGGCAACTCTGTTCCGCCCACGTTGGGGCGTTCGTCGCGCGGGAGATTGCGGCCCGTCATGTCCCAGCTGCCGGTGATCTGATAGAGGCCTCGAGACGTCGCTTCCTGAATGGAGAGATCGACGTGCTGCCCACGGCCGGTGCGGGCTCGTTGCGTCAGTGCGATCAAGGCGCCGATTGCCGCGTCGCCGCCGGCGTGGAGGTAAGACTGGCAGTTGTCGCTGACGTGCGCGGGCGGTCCCGTGGCCTCGCCGGTGATGGACATGTTGCCGCTCATTGCCCAGAGGACGATGTCGGTGGCCTGGTAGTCGCGATATGGCCCGGTCTGGCCGAAGGGGGAGATGGAGACGAGGATCAGTCCGGGATTCGCTGCGCACAGCGTCTCGTATCCAAGTTCCAGATCGTCGAGGTGTCCGGGGGCGTAGGATTCCAGGACGACGTCGGCTGATTGGGCCAACCGGCGGAATTGCTCTTGCCCTGTCGGGTCGGATAGATCGATCGTGACGCTGCGCTTGTTGGTGTTCCAGGCGAGCCAGCGGAGGCTTCGTTCGGGGCCGGGGATGTCGTCGACGAATGGGCCTCGGCGGCGTGCGGGATCGCCGTTGGGTGGTTCGACCTTGATCACATCGGCGCCGAGGTCAGCGAGGAGACGTCCGGCAAAGTGTCCTCGGTGGGTTGTGAGGTCGAGGACTCGGTAGGGGGCGAGGAGTTCTGGTTGGTCGGTCACGGGTCCGCCTCAGGGACAAATCTAGCAACGGCGGAATGGCGTGGGGGAACCCTCACCCTAACCCTCCCCCAGAGGGAGAGGGGATTGTCGATGTAGAGGCGGTGGTGTCCTGGATGTGCGTCAGTCGCTCGGCGGTACGGGGTCGATCGGGGTTGGCATTGGACTCTTGGCTTCAATCTGTTCGGCGGCGGCGAGGCAGAGGTCTTCACGCCAGCGATCGGCGTAGATCTGCACACCGGTTGGGAGACCGTCGGCGACGCCGGTAGGCAGCGCGACAGAGGGCAGGCCCAGCACGTTGGCCGGGCTGATGAAGTGCGCGGTACCAAGGGTCGTGTCAATGCCGGTTTCGGGATCCAGATCCGAGTCGATCGGCCACGGCAGACATGTCCAGGTGGGCCCAATGGCGACCGGGTAGGCGCCGAAGAAGTCGGACCAGACGCGGCTCAATCGGGAACGCTCGGCGTGCACGACGGAGTTGGGCAGCGGAGCGGATGCGAGGCGCTCACCGATCTGCCGATGGAGGGCCGCGAGCTGCGGTGTGACGATCGCTTCCTGCTCCTGGAGTGCCTGCTCGTCCATGTCAGCGACCATGACGTAGGACCAGATCTCATTGACCCGATCCAACTCGGGCGGCTGGACCTCTTCTACGGTCCAGCCAGCGGCGGCGAGCACTTTTCCCGCACGGCGGATCTCGGCGACCGTCACGGCAGGGAGATCGAAACCGGGGATCTCTGTGACCAGCGCCGCCTGTCTCACGGCCGGTTGGGGACCTTCGAGCGGGGCGTCAACGGAGCGCGGATCGCGAATGTCGCGGCCGGCGAGCACCGAGAGGCCAATCCGCAAGTCGGCGACGGAGCGCGCCATCGGTCCTTCGACCAGCATCGCCTGGACGGCCATCCCGGCGTCGACGCCCATCGAGAGCACACAAGGGATGCGCCCCGCCGAGGGCTTGAGTGAGGTGATGCCGCAGCAGTAGGCCGGGTTGCGGAGCGAGCCGAGGATGTCGTTGCCGAGGCCGATCGGCGACATACCGGTGGCGAGCGCCGCGGCCTCGCCACCGCTCGAGCCGCCCGGAGTCAGCGCGGGATTCCAGGGATTGAAGGTGCGGCCGCGGAGCGGATTATCAGTGTCGAGACGACCGCCAAGTTCAGGGAGGTTCGTGCGCGCGAGGGGGATCGCGCCGGCGCCCTTCATCCGTTCGACGACGGGCGCGTCGCTCGGTGGCATTGCCTCGGCGAGGGCGGGAATGCCCTGCGTAGTCGGCGAGCCGACGCAGTCGAGGTTCTCCTTGATCGTGAATGGGACGCCGTGCAACGGACCCGAACTCTCGCTGCGGTCGGCGGCGTCGGCGGCGGCCAATGCCGTTTCTTCGAGCACGAGTGTGACCGCGTTGACTTCGCCGTTGACCTCGGCGATGCGGTCGAGGTGCGCCTCGACTACGTCGCGGCTGGAGACCTCACGGTCGCGAATCAGCCCGGCCAGCTCGACAGCGGTACGTTTCCAGAGCGCATTAGTCATGGGAATCTCCTCGTGGCCGGGCTGCTAGTTCTAGCGCGAGTTTAGACTCGCGCGTGGCGACCAGCGGCTTGCGCGGCCCTTCGCAGGAGCGTGGGTGGTCGTGGAGCCGCCACCGCTACCTTGCCGCCACCGAAACGGAGGCCGACCAATGACAAAGATCACTGAGATTGAGACGTTTGTCGTCGATGCAGGCTGGCGGCCTTGGCAGTTCGTCGCCGTCCGCACCGACGAAGGCTTGACAGGGTACGGCGAGATATCGGACGGGCGCACGCCCTACGGGATCGTGGGGACGATCAACGACCTGGAGCCGGTCCTCGTCGGCAGCGACCCACTCGCAGTCGAGGCTCGCTACTGGGACATGTACCGGCTGGCGCGGCAGTCGCCGGGCGGTGTCGTGGCCAAGGCGATCGCGGGAATCGAGTTGGCGCTCTGGGATATCAAGGGCAAAGCGCTGGGCGTGCCGGTCTACTCACTCTTCGGTGGTCCCACGCGCGACCGGCAGTTGATCTACTGGTCACACTGCGGCAGCTCGCGGGCGAGCAACTTCCACCGAATCAAATGGCACAACGGAGGGGAATGGGTCGTCGGCGCGCCCCCGGTGCGCACGATGGACGATGTCGCGGCGCTCGGCGCGGAGGTTCGGGAGAAGGGCTTTCACGCGCTCAAGACCAACATCCTCTTCCCGGGAGATCCAACTCGCACGTTCGGCCTGCAGCAGGATGTCGAGAACATCGACAGCAATACGACGCCGGCCATCCTGCGGCATGTTCCCGAGTACATCGGTGCGCTCAAGGCGGGCGCCGGGCCCGATGTCCAGATCGCGCTGGACATCAACTTCAACTGCACGCCGCTGGCCGCGCGGCAGATCTGCCAGTCGCTTGAAGATCTGGAGATGATGTGGGTCGAGATCGACATGTACGACGCGGAGGCGCTGGCCGACGTGCGCAGTCAAACGAGCGTGCCGATCACCTCAGGCGAGAATCTCTACACCGTCCGTGACTATCTGCCCTTCTTCCAGCACCGTTCGATGGACAACGTGATGATCGACGTCTGCTGGCAGGGCTTCTCCCGCTCGCGCGACGTGGCGCTGCTGGCTGAGAGCTACGAGCTCAACGTGGCGCCGCACAACTACTACTCACACCTCGGCAGCATGCACTCTGTTCATCTGTGCGCGACCGTGCCCAACGTGCGGATCATGGAGATCGACATCGACGACGTGCCTTGGAAGGACGACATGACCGGGGGCCCTATCGAAATCGTCGATGGTCACCTGCCGCTGCCGACCAGGCCGGGTTGGGGAGTCGATTTGAACGAGGACCTGGCCCGCCAGAAGGTCTGGGAGAAGGGCCGTGGACCGGGATTCTCCTCTGGACGCAACTAGCAGGAACGAGCTGGGAGGAAACATGTCATGAACATCACTGAAATCGAAACGTTCGTCGTCGATGCCGGCTGGCGACCGTGGCAGTTTGTCGCCGTGCGGACGTCCGAGGGCATCACCGGCTACGGCGAGATGTCGGACGGGCGTAATCCATACGGCATCGTCGGTGCGATCACGGACATGGAACCGATCCTGATTGGCAGCGATCCGCTGGCGGTCGAGGCCCGCTACTGGGACATGTACCGGCTGGCGCGCCAGTCGCCGGGCGGCATCGCGGCCAAGGCGATCGCGGGCGTCGAGCTGGCCCTCTGGGACATCAAGGGCAAGGCGCTGGGCGTGCCCGTCTATTCGCTGTTCGGCGGCCCGACCCGCGAACGGCAAATGATCTACTGGTCCCACTGCGGATCCTCGCGTGCGCGTAGCTACGACCAGATCCTTTGGGACAACGGCTCCGAATGGGTCGTTGGCGCGCCGCCGCTGCGCACGATGGACGACGTGACGGCACTGGGCCAGGAGGTGCGGGGCAAGGGGTTCCACGCGCTCAAGACGAACATCGTCTTTCCCGGCGAACCGACCGGTGTCTACGGACCGGGCTGGGGCGGCGTCGGCAACATCGACCGCAACGCGGTCCCGTCTCTGTTGCGGCATGTTCCCGAGTACATCGGCGCGCTCAAGAAAGGCGCAGGTCCTGATGTTCAGATCGCGCTTGACCTGAACTTCAACTGCACGCCTCTGGTGGCGCGACAGATCTGCCAGGCGCTCGAACACCTTGAGATGATGTGGGTCGAAATCGACATGTACGAACCCGAGGCGCTGGCCGACGTCCGCCGGCAGACCTCCGTGCCGATCACCTCGGGCGAGAATCTCTACACGATCCGCGACTACCGGCCGTATTTCGATCACCGCTCGATGGACAACGTGATGATCGATGTGCCCTGGCAGGGGTTTGCGCGCTCGCGGGATGTGGCGCTGTTGGCCGAGAGCTATGAGCTGAATTGCGCGCCTCACAACTACTACTCGCACCTCGCCACGATGCACGCGCTGCATCTCTGCGCGACGGTACCCAACGTCCGCATCATGGAAATCGACATCGACGACGTCCCCTGGAAGGACGATCTCGGCGGCGGTCCGCTGAACATCGTTGACGGTCACCTGGAACTGCCGACCGCGCCTGGCTGGGGCATCGACTTCAACGAGGATGTCGCGCGCAAGAGAGTCTGGGAGAAAGGCCGCGGCCCGGGCTTCACGGCGAATCGGCGGTAACGAATGCGTTTATCCTCAGGCGGTGACCATATAGCCGTGCGAACCAGGGCGCGGCGACCAGAGCGTGGAGACGACAAATGCACGACATCGTGATTCGCAATGGGCGCATCGTTGACGGAACGGGGGCGCCCGAGTTTGTCGGTGATGTCGCCATCGACGGCGACCGCATCTCGGCGGTGATGAGAGCGGGTGAAGGCGTCGTCGGCGAAGGGCGCCACGAGATTGATGCGTCGGGCAAACTCGTGACGCCTGGTTGGATCGACATCCACACCCACATGGACGCGCAGGTCTCCTGGGACCCCTACATGACCCCGTCCTGCTACAACGGCGTCACGACGGTAGTGATGGGCAACTGCGGCGTCGGCTTTGCGCCGGTGCGCGAAGACGACCGCGAGTGGTTGATGGATCTGATGGATGCCGTGGAGGACATTCCCGCGACCGCCATGGCGGCCGGGATTACCTGGGAATGGGAGTCGTTCCCCGAGTACCTCGACGCGATAGACGACAAGCCTCGCGTCATGGACATCGCGGCGCAGTTCCCGCACTGCGCCCTGCGCACCTACGTGATGGGGCCGCGTGGGGCCGATGACGTTCAGCCCAGCGACGACGAACTGGCGCACATGCGGCGTCTCGTGCGCGAAGGCATCGAGGCCGGCGCGGTTGGCTTCTCGTCGAACCGACTGCTCGCTCACCGGACCAAGGAAGGCGAGCTGATTCCTGGCACGCTGGCGCAGTATCCCGAGCTTGAGGCAGTGGCGGAAGGCATTCAACAGGGTGGCGGCGGCGTGTTCCAGCTCGTTGGCCCGTTCGAACGCGAGTGGGTTGAGGACATGGCTCTGACCCACGGCTTGACCATCACCTATCTGTCCGGCGAAGGCTCGGTCACCAATGGAGCCGGCTGGAAGGAAGGCCTCGAGAGCGTCGAAGAGGCGACCGAGCGCGGCGTGCGAATCTTCCCGCAGATCCGCGGTCGTGGAACGACGTTGCTGATGAACCTCGAGGGCTCAATCCACCCCTACACCCTCAACTTCGCCTACCGCGACCTGGTTGAGCATCTGCCGCTGGCGGAGCGACTGGAGAAGATGCGCGATCCCGAGATCAAGGCGCAAATCCTGGCCAGCGACTGGGACCTGACCAACGACGTACGCAACAACGCAGATAACGCTGAGGACCACCCGTTCCTGGTCGACACGACGCCGGGCAACCTGTTGCCCGGGCTGTTGGAGCTGGTGCTTGGTTCTCCGGAAACGGTGTACGTGCTGGGTGATCCGCCGGTCTATGAGCCCGAATATGACCGCTCGGTCGCCGCGCACGCCGAGCGAGAGGGCCTGACGGCCGATGAGGCTTTCTACGACCTGATGACCACGGGCGACGGCTCAACCCTGTTGCTGGTGTACCTCGAGGGCTACTCGCAGGGCAACTTCGACTATCAGCGCGACCTGATGATGCACCCCCTGACCCGCAACGGCCTTTCCGACGCCGGCGCGCACGTGGCGGCCGTCTCGGACGCGCACATGGTCTCCTGGAATCTGGCCTACTGGGGACGCGACCGAACCCGCGGCGAGCGGGTGCCGCTGGAGACGATCGTGCACAAGCAGTCGGGCGCCAACGCCGACCTGTACCGCTTGCGCGACCGCGGCGAGCTGGTCGCGGGCAAGCGGGCCGACGTCAATGTGATCGACCTTGAACGGCTCGACACCGACGCGCCGCAGATGGTCTACGACCTGCCCGAGAACGCGAAACGCTTCATGCAGCGTCCAACGGGCTACGTCGCGACGATTTGCGCCGGGGAGGTCGTGCTCGAGGACGACGAGCTGACCGGCGCCCTGCCGGGCAAGCTGGTTCGCGGTCCTCAGACGGTCTGACCGCCGCTCAACTCTTCGATCTTCTTACCCAAGGGGTTCCTTCCGACTTCGGAAGGAACCCCTTGATCGTTGCAATCGCTGTTTGTAGTAGGCATACTCCCAGAAATTCGCGGCGAGCGAATTTGGTGGCGCATGTCTGAGAGACGCCGCCGCGCAGGCAGGTTGGAGTGGAAAGGTTGGATTGAGCGAGTGCCGACCGCTGCCACTGCACGAGAGACCCAGCACCAAGCTAGAGAGACGGACTGATGACCGAACGAAACTACTGGCAGCGAATGCGCCGTTCACGGATGAGCCGGCGCGCGCTCCTGCGCGCCTCGGGACGGGCGGGCGTCGGCGCCGCAGGACTCGCCCTGGTGGGCTGCGGTGACGACGACGATGATGACGACGCCGTCGCGCAGGTCCAGCAACAACAACAGCAGCAGGACCAGCCCGCAGCTCAGGCGCAGCAACAACAACAGCAGCAACAGGCCGCGCCCGCTGAGCAGCAACAACAGCAGCAAGAGCAGCAGGCGGTGGCGCAGGCGCAGCAGGCCGAGCAACAAGAGCAACAGGCCATGCAGCAGCAACAGCAGCAGCAGCAGGAAGCCGTCGACCTGTCCCGCGAAGGCGAGACCGACTGGGAGCGCACCGTCACGGTGGCCGTCCCGAACGCGGTCGGCGGTCTCGACGTGCAGGCGCCTGGCAACTACACCCTCAAGTGGAACGGTCCGCTGCACTTCGATCAGTTGTTGCAGTACGACCTCGTCACCCGCGAGATCGTGCCGCACGTGGGCAACTTCGAGTGGATCGAGGATTTCACGGCGCTGATCTGGCATGTCAATCCGGGACACGCGTGGCACGACGGCACCCCGCTGACGGCCGAGGACATCAAGTTCTCGATTGAGCGGGCTGGCGGCGAGGCCGCGTACAACGACAGCGGGACCTACGAGACCGGAATCGCCTACATCATCTCCGCGGTCAACGGCACTGCCGAAGTGATTGACGACTCGACTCTGCGCCTGCCCGTCAATACCGATGTCACCGCTCCAGGCAGCGTCGGCACGACGATGCCGCTGGTGCCGAAGCACCGGATCGAAGAACTGGGCGACGAGGGCTACAACCGAGACGGTTTGGCCAGCGGACCATTCCAGCTCACCAACTTCGAGCCGGACATCGAAGTCCGCAGCGCGCGCAACGACAACTATCCGATCGGCTACGAGAACCTGAACCGCAAGCATCGAGCCTGGGCGAAGGAGATCGTGCAGTCTGTGCGACCCGAGCCCGTAGCGCGCCTCGCTGCGCTCCAGGCGGGCGAGGCCGACGTGACCCCGTCGCTCGAGTGGGAGCTTGTGCAGGACTTCGTCGACGAGCCCGGTTTCGAAGTGCTGTTCGACCCCGGCTGCTGCCCGCACACGATCTTCCCGAACACCCTGGTTCCGATGTTCGAGGACGGCTCGAACGCCTACCGCGACATCCGCGTCCGCCAGGCGATGAACCACGCCGTCGACGTCGAGACGATCTACACGACGCTGGCGACCGGCCGTGAGCAGCGGGCGTACGGCATCGGCACGCGGCAGCTCGGCGGCATGCAGCCCGAGCAATCAGGTCCGCTGACGATGGAGTACGACCCCGAGAAGGCAATGGCGCTCCTGGACGCCGCCGGTTACCCGGAGGGCTTCGAGTCCGACTTCTACGGTACGGCCGGCTTCTTCGCCTGGACCGACCAGATCGCGCTCTCGGTGCAGCAGTACCTTGATGTGGTTGGAATTCGCACCAACCTGCAGCTCGACCCGCTGCCCGACTTCCGCGCACGCATGGCCCAGCGCGACGTGCCGGGTCTCCATTACTACTTCACGAACCAGTCGCCGGATCCGTTCCAGGTGATCAACGCCGAGGTGGCGGAAGGCGGCACGCTTTCGGTCGCTGAGTACCCGGGCTCAGGCATCCAGGAGTTGGTCGAAGCCCAGCGCTCCGAGTTCGACCCGGAGAAGCGAAAGCAGTATCTCAACGAGCTGGCTCAGCTGATCTACACCAATGCGTCGTGGCTCTTCCTCTTCGAGACCGTCGGCACCGGCCTGATGACGGACACGCTCGAGTGGGATATGAAAGGCAACTCACGAGACTACGGCGGTCTCTGGGGCATTCGTCCCCTCGTGACCTAACGTCGACCTCCCCCTGCAGGAAGGCCGGACATGGGTGCGCAGAGCATCTCGGCGATCCTCGTTTCGCGCCTCCTGCAGGGGATCCTGGTCGTGTTCCTGGTCGTCTCGATCGTGTTCCTGGTTTCGCGGCTGGCGCGCAACCCGGTCGAGTACCTGACCACCGATGAAACGACCGCGGAGGAGAAGGAGCTACTCAAGGAGCAACTCGGTCTCAGCGGTCCGATCGGCATTCAGTACGTCAACTTCCTGATCGACGCGGTGCAGCTCGATCTGGGCAATTCGTTCATCAGCGCGCGGCCGGCCTTGAGCGAGGTCGGCAGCCGCGCATCCAAGACCTTGCAACTCGGCGCCGCGGCGCTGATCTTTTCGATGGTCCTGGGCATCCCATTGGGGATCATCGCCGCACTGAGACGAGCGACGCCCACAGATTGGCTCGCGCGTCTGCTGGCAGTGCTCGGACAAGCCACGCCCAACTTCTGGTTGGGCTTGATGCTGATCTTCTTCTTCTCGGTCCAACTCGACCTGATGCCGACGGGGGGTAGCGGCGGGATTGAACACCTCGTCTTGCCCACGATCACGCTGGGCCTGCTGTCCTCGGCCATTTCAATGCGGCTGACGCGCTCCGGCATGATTGACGTGATGAACACCGATTTCGTCCGCACCGCGCGGGCGAAAGGACTGCGCGAGTCGACGATCATCTGGCGTCACGCCCTGCGGCATGCACTCTTGCCGGTCGCAACCATCCTCGGTATCCAGGTCGGATACCTGATCGCGGGCACGATCATCGTGGAGCAAGTCTTCGCCTGGCCCGGCATCGGGCGGCTGATGCTGCACACGATCACGGTGGGCGACTTCCCGGTTCTGATTGCCGCCATCCTTGTGATCTCGACCAGCATCGTCGCCGCCAACATCCTGGTCGACCTGTCCTATCCAATCATTGACCCGCGCATCCGGGCGGGGGCTCGGTAATGTCGATCGAGGCGGCCGCGCCGGCGGCCGACACCATCCGCCGCGGCTTCCGTATCGGCGTGTCATGGCAGCGCCTGCTGTTACTCACACCGGCGCTGATCATCCTCGGCGTCTTCCTGATCGCCGGGATCTTTGCCGACCTGTTGTCGGCGTACGACCCGGAAGAGATCGTCCTGATCCGGCGCCTCATGCCGCCCGTGCTTCAGGAAGGCGGCAGCTGGGCGCACCCGCTCGGTACCGACAACCTGGGCCGCGACATCCTCTCGCGAGTCATGCATGGCGCTCGGGTATCTCTGCTGGTCGTCGTGACGTGTATCCCCGCTTCGGCATTGATCGGGACGCTGATCGGTCTGCTCGCCGGATGGCGCGTTGGCTGGTGGGACCGACTGCTGATGCGCCTCGTGGACATGCAGCTCGCACTGCCGGCGCTCCTGTTCGCCTTGCTGATTTCCGTGGTCTTCGGCCGCAGCCTGCTCAACGTGATCGTGATCATCATCATCTTCAGTTGGTCCGGTTACGCCCGACTGGTCAGGGCCGACGTGCTCTCGCTGCGCGAGCAAGAGTTTGTCGTCGCCGCCCGGGCCAGCGGGGCCAGCGACCGGCGCATCCTCTTCCGCCACGTGTTGCCGAACATCGTCAATACGATCGTCATCATGGCCACGCTCGACGTACCTGCGGTGATCCTGATCGAGGCCGCGCTCAGCTTCCTCAACATCGGCGTCGCGCCGGGCACTCCATCCTGGGGCGCGATGATCTCCGAAGGCCGCAACTTCATGACGATCGCCTGGTGGCCGATCTGGATGCCGGGTATCGCCATCCTGTTGGTCTCACTGACCGGCAACCTGATGGGCGACTGGTTACGTGACACGCTCGATCCACGCTTACGCAACGTTCGCTGACCGGCGGAAGCGCAAGCCGCGATAGCATCGAAGCGCCGCCTCGATTTGTTCAAGGAGCGCATTGATGACCAGGATCACCGCCATCCGTTCGCGCATGCTGCGCATTCCGCTCGACAATCCGACCTCGTTCTCCAACCGCACCGTCTACCACCGCGACCATCCTGTGGTTGAGGTGGAGTGCGACGACGGACATGCCGGAATCGGGTTTTGCTATGCGGGCAACTCCAACGGGCAGCTCGTCACCTCGGCCATCGACAACCTGTTCGCTCCACTGCTGATCGGCCAGGACCCCTTCCGGGTCGAGGGACTCTGGGCGGCGATGTACCAGGAATCGTTGCTGCACGGACGCGCCGGATCGACGATCCGAGCGCTGTCGATGCTGGACATCGCGCTCTGGGATCACAACGCGAAAGCGGCGGGACTGCCGCTCTACAAGCTGCTGGGCGGTTACTACGAGGACACCGTGCCGGCGTACGCATCTGGCGGCTACTACCTCGACGGCAAAGGGCACGAAGGGCTGCAGCAGGAGTTGCTGGGCTATGTCGAAATGGGTTTCGACGCGGTCAAGATCAAGGTCGGACGACTCTCGGTGCGCGAGGAAGCCTCGCGGATGCAGGCCGCCCGTGAGGCGGTCGGACCCGACGTGCACATCATGCTCGACGCCAACAATGCCTGGTCCAATCTTGAGGACGCGCTGCGCTACATGGCGGCCTACGAGCCCTCCAACCCGTACTGGATGGAAGAGCCGTTCTCGCCCGACGCGATCGGTCTGCACGCAAAGCTCGCCCAACGCACGGGCGTGCCGCTGGCAACGGGCGAGATCGAGGTCGGTCGCTGGCGCTTCAAAGACCTCATAGACCAGGACGCTGCGATGATCCTCCAGCCCGACGCAGCTGTGCTTGGCGGAGTCACCGAATTTCGCCGGATCGCCAACACCGCCGCGTCCTACGGCGTTTCCATCTGCCCGCACTGGTTCCACGATCTCCATCGGCATCTCGTCGCGTCGTCGCCGAATGCCACCTACGTCGAGTTCTTCCCCGACGACCAGGTGCACAACTTCCGCAACGTGATCGATCGACAGACAGAGGTACGCGACGGTCGATTGGTGCTGCCCGAGACGCCAGGGCTCGGCTTCGAGTTCCTGCCCGAAGCCCTGGAGCGTTACACCGTCAGCGAATGAGGTCTCAGGACGCGACGACCACTCCATTGGCGATGGCCGATTCACCCAGGTGATTGCGCATCTCGTAGAAGACGATCTCTCGGTCGCCCTCGTCCCGAGCTTCGAGCGCGTTGACGGTGACGTCGGTACCGGGAATAATCATGCCGCGGAACTGGCCGGCGAAGCGGCGTACCCGCGTTGGGTCGCCGTCCAGACTGCGGTTGATCACCTCGCGCAGGGCGATGAGGATGTTGGCAGAGCCGTGCAGGATGATGTCGGGCAGGCCGGCCGCCAGCGCGACCTTGCGCTCGGTGTGAATCGGATTCCAGATGTCGGCGCACTCGGTGTAGACGTGGGGGGCCTGAGGGTCGATCGGGAAGGTCGTTGACCAGACGGGCTCACCGCTCTCGGTCGAGCGTTGCGGCAGCGGAGGCGCGGACGCGATCTCCGCTTCATCGCCGTCCAACTCGGCACCGCGCGTGATGCCACCGGTGTCCATGATCGCGATTGTCTCGCCCTGGCTGTCGCGGAAGGTGAAATGCTGCGCGCTGAGCACGCCGGGCTTGACCTGCTTGACCGCGACGCTCTGGCCCTGGCTGGAAATCACGTCGCCCTCGCGAGCATGGCGCTCGAACTGGACATCAACCCAGGCGTGTACGCCCCTTCTGACCAGCTCCAACGGATACTCGACATCCGGTGTGAAGCGACTGTTCCACTGCCAACTGAAGACCATGCCGGGGTGCGCGATCAGCCCCCCGGGCCGGTCGTCCTCGAAGTAGACAGGATTGAAGTCGCTGACACCACCGGCGAACGCCGTGATTGAGCGGGCGGTGACCTCAAAGGATCTGGCGATCGTGTAGCGCCCCACATCCGAGGTCATGCGCAGGTCGGGTGGCGCGGTCTCGGTGGTCATACTTTTGGCCTCTCCGGCGAATCTGACTTGTGCTCGTAGCGATCCCAGTGCAGGACCTCGTCCAGCGGGCGGCGGCGGATCGGACCGAAATTGCCGGTCGGCCAGCCGAGTGGGACCAGGACCATCGGCAGGATGTGATCGGGGAGGTTGAGCACTCTGGCTGCTTCATCGCGCTGGTCGCCGATGAACGCGAGCGTGGTCGGCACGGAGCCGACGCCGAGCGCTCTCGCGGCCAGGAGCAGGTTTTGCACCGCGCCCCAGACCTCTGTCGCCGCGCTCGAGCCGACCGCGAAGGTATCCGTCGGCTTGACCACCGTGTCGGCACAGGCGATCACGATGGCCGGCACCTCGTGCATGTGGTTCATCTGGTGCTCGACCGCGGCGAGGAACCGCTCGCGACGACCCTGGTCGACGTGCGGGTTGGCGGCCTCGCGGTTGTTCTGGAGGTACATCGAGACGCCGCGGCGGTTGAGGTCGGCGAGTTGCTGTTTGACCTCGGGATCACGCACCACGACCCAGTGTCGCGCCTGACGATTCGATCCGCTCGGACCCAGATGTGCCGCCTCGATCAGCTGGACCAGGACATCCTCAGGTATCGGGTCGGGCTTGTAGCGCCGCATGGCGCGGGCGCTCTGGATGACGTCAAAGAATTCCATCGCTGCCTCCGTTGGGCTCTCGGGCTTGTCGATCCGACTGCCGACAATGTATGCGTCGCGGGCTTTCAGGTTTCAGCGAAAATTTTTTTCGCGGTTCGCAGACGCCGATCTCCAGCAATAGCCTGGGGATCGCGCGATTTGGCTTTCAGGTTTTTTCAGCTTTCTTCGGTTGAGTTGGTTCGGTCTCGTGCGGTCCTGCACGAACGCGGACGAATCCGCGAGACGCATGGAGGGCGCGTTGGAGGGCGGTCGGCCAGTTCTGAGCGCTGGTTCCCGGGCGATCACCTCGAGCCGGTCGACCATCGGGCTGTCCTCTCGATGCGGAACAATCTGTTGCATCGCCATCTTACATGAACATGAGTTCTTATCAAGTCTCCGAGCACGAGATCTGTTGTGTGGGCGCTAGTCGCCGTATGAGATCAGTTCAACCAGGTTGCCGTCGGGATCACGGGTGTAGACGCTGATTCCCTCAGCTGTGCCGGTGGCCCTCCCGCCAATGCGCGAACCGGGACCTTCGATCACGTCGCATCCGGCGGCCTCAATCGCGGCCGCCGCTGACTCGGGCGTGCCGTCCCAGACGAAGCAGAAGTCGCCGCAGCCCGGCTCGGCCGTTGGTCCGCGCAAGGCGAACTCGGGATTCTGCCAGAGCTTCGGGTCATGGACATTGATCTTCTGGTCGCCGCAAGCGATGGCGAAGGCTGGGAAGTCTCCGGCGCGCCACTCCGCTTCGTGCAGGATGGTGAATCCCAGCGCGCGATAGAACTGCATCAGCGCCTCGGGATCACCAGCCGGGATTGCGACGTGGTCCATTCCTGTCACTGCCATCGTGGACCCTTCCCAACGACGCTCGTGTTGCTCCGCTGAGCGAAGACTAACCGCATCCGCTGTTATCCTTTCGTCGCCTGCAGGCTGTTTCCCAACCACTTGAGCAATCTCAGGAGCAACCATGCCCGACATCTCCGCAGAGGACACGTTCCCGCGCAAGCGTCTGACCATCGGCGAGACCACGATGGCCTATGTCGACGAGGGCGATCCCGACGGTGACCCGATTATCTTCCTGCACGGCAACCCGACTTCGTCGTACCTGTGGCGCAACATCATGCCGCACGTGTTCGAGTCGGGACGTTGCCTGGCGCCGGACCTGATCGGCATGGGCGTCTCGGGCTCGTCGCCGTCGGGCTCTTACCGTTTCGTGGACCACGCGGGATGGCTTGACGCCTGGATCGACGGGATGGACCTCGGCGACAACCTGACATTCGTGATCCACGACTGGGGCTCGGCACTCGGCTTCCATTGGGCCAACCGCCATCGCGACCGCGTTAAGGGACTGGTTTACATGGAGGCGATCGTCCGTCCTGTCACCTGGGATGAGTGGCCCGAGGCGGCGGCCCGGATTTTCCAGGGCATGCGCTCGGAAGCGGGCGAGTCGATGGTGCTGGAGAAGAACGTCTTCGTCGAGCGGATTCTGCCGGGCAGCGTCCTTCGCGGTCTGACCGAGGCAGAGATGGAGGTCTATCGGCTGCCGTACCGCGAGGAAGGTGAGTCACGCCGACCCACACTGACGTGGCCGCGCGAGATCCCGATCAGTGGCGAACCGGCTGACGTGGTAGAGATCGTGCAGGGCTACGCCGATTTCCTCGCGTCTCACGATTCGGCGCATATCTCCAAACTGCTGATCAACGCCGAACCGGGCGCGATCCTCAACGGCGCTCAGCTCGAGTTCTGCCGCAGCTGGCCCAACCAGTCCGAGGTCACGGTCGCAGGAAACCATTTCGTCCAGGAAGACTCACCGCACGAGATTGGTGCAGCGATCCGGGACTGGTACGCCGCCATCTGATACCGAGCAGGTAGCTAGGACACGAGCCGATGGCCGAGATCACGAACGCCGAAGAGGCGCACGCCGAGTTGGACCAGGCGCGCGAGGAGTTCCTGGAGCTTGTACAGGGACTGTCTAGCGAGGAATGGAACCGCAAGAGCAACAACGCCGCCTGGACCAACGGCCAGCTCTGCTGGCACGTCGCCTTCACCGCGAGCGGCGGCGCGCCGAGGGTGTCACGGTTGCGCCAGAACAAAGGCATGAATCCGCCCGGTCCGCTGATGGCGGTTCTCAACGTGCTCAGCATGTGGTTGGTGCGCATCCGCTCCCGCGGCGCGACCCCCGATTCGGTGCTGGCCTTCTTCGAGGAGCGCCTGGCGATGACGCGCGGGATGATCGATACCGTTGCCGACGACGAGTGGGGCAACGGCGGCGTATTCCTGGGCGAGCCGATGACCGTCGGCAACTCGTTCGGATTCCTGCGCGGACACGTCAGCGAGCACGCTGCGGAGATGCGGCGCGACTAGGCCGCCGGCGCAGCGATTGCGCCAGGTTCGACGGGGCGCTTCGAGAGCGATCCGTCGATACGGATAACGAACAGGACTGAACCATGTCAGGGATCACCAACGCCGACGAGGCGCGCGCCGCGCTCGAGCAAGCGCGCACGGAGTATCGAGAACTCGTACTGGGGCTTTCCGAAGACGAGTGGAATCGACAGAGCAACAACGCCGGTTGGAACAACGGCCAGCTCTGCTGGCACATCGCCTTCGGGGTCGGAGCGGGGGGACAGTCCCTCTCCCGGCTGCGCAAGAACAAAGGCATGAACCCACCCGCGCCGCTGATGGCCGTCATCAACTTCGCCAGCCTGTGGTTCGTTCGCATCCGTTCACGCGGCGCCAGCCCGGAGTCGGTCCTCGCCTTCTTCGACGAGGGCCACGCCAAGATGCTCGATCTGGCCGCCGGCATCGGCGACGACGAGTGGGGCAACGGCGGCGTGGTGCTGGGCGAGGAGACGACGGTCGGCGGGGTCTTCGCCTTCCCGAGCGAGCACATCAGTGAACATGCATCGGAGATGCGGCGCGACTAGGCCGCACGCACGCTGATGCCGCTCAGTTCGGACGAGATCTTCGAGCGCTATCCGCCGCTGGGTGAGATGGAGGCGGTCGCGCTCTTCCAGGAGCTCGGCTACCGCTTCACCGACGCCGGCGAAGGCTGGTGCGAGATCACGCTGACCGCCTCGCCCAAGACGCACAACCTCTACGGCATCGTCCACGGCGGCGTCTGGCTGCTCGTCGCCGACTCGGCAATGGGCGGCGCGCTGGGCACAATCCAGGGGGAGGGTGAGCGTGTGATCACGGCCCAATCGGAGTTTCGCTGGCTGCGCGGACTGGATGGCGACGTCATCCGCGCCCGAGCCGAAGTGATCCGCCGCGGCCGGACGTTGAGTCACTGCTCGGTGGACCTGTACGACGACCAGGACCGCCACATCGGTCACGGCAACGGCACCTATGTGATGCTTCCGCCGGAGTAATGTTGGCGGAACTGGCGAAGTCCTACCCTGAGGCTCCAATCGATAGATGAGCCGGTGAGAGGCGTGCCCGGATGGCTGGACGACTTGAGGGCAAGGTCGCATTGATCACGGGCGGAGCGCGAGGTCAGGGCGCGGCCGAGGCGACATTGTTTGCCGAAGAGGGCGCGGTGGTCGTCATCACCGACGTGCTGGATGGGGACGGCGAAGCGATGGCATCCTCGAACGACCGTGTTCGCTACCTGCATCACGACGTGACCAACGAGGACGAATGGGCCGCAGTGGTTGAGGAGATGCTCGAGGACTTCGGCAAGATTGATGTACTGATCAACAACGCAGGCATCTTTCGCTACGGCTCGATCGCCGAGACCACGCTGGCGGAGTACCGCCAGGTGATCGACGTGAACCAGGTCGGAGTCTTCCTCGGCCTCAAGCACGTCGGTCCCGTGATGGCGGCGGCAGGATCTGGTTCGATCGTCAACATCTCATCTGTGGCGGGAATGCGCGGCCCGGCAACGATGGTCGCCTACACGGCGAGCAAGTGGGCGGTCCGCGGGATGACCAAAGTGGCGATGAACGAGTTCGCTCCGTCCGGCGTCCGCGTCAACTCGGTCCACCCCGGACTGATCGAAACGCCCATGCTGGAGCACCATCCGATGATCGAGGGTGGTCAGGCGGACGCGCTGATCCGCCGTGTACCGTACGGCCGGCTTGCGGAGGCGGAGGAGGTTGCGCGTCTGGCCTTGTTCCTCGCCTCGGACGACTCCGAGTACATGAATGGCGTCGAATTCGTCATCGACGGCGGCATGACCCAGGGGTTCTGATTTCGGGACCGAGCCCCGGCTACGGTGCCCGCGTGACCTTTCTCCCGGAATGGCCGGCTCTACCCTCGGCGTCTCCTCGGGGGGGACGGAGGAGTAAGGTTTGAAGCTCTACCCTAAGGCTCCGACGAATCGATGAACCGCGGAAGGACGTGTCTGCATGGCCGGGAGACTCGAAGGCAAGACGGCATTGATCACCGGAGGCGCGCGCGGTCAGGGAGCGGCTGAGGCGCAACTGTTCGCGGAAGAGGGCGCGATGGTCGTGATCACCGACGTGCTGGACTCGGACGGCGAAGCGACGGCGGCGACCAGCGACAGCATCCGCTACCTACATCACGATGTCACCAGCGAAGACGAGTGGACCGCGGTGGTCCAGGATGTGCTCGAGGATTACGGCAAGATTGACACGTTGATTAACAACGCCGGGATCTACCGCCAGGCGCCGATCGCCAGTCTGTCGGTCGAGATGTACATGGAAGTGATCAACATCAACCAGGTCGGGGTGTTTCTTGGCCTGAAGCATGTTGGGCCCGCCATGTGCGAGGCCGGTTCCGGTTCGATCATTAACATCTCCTCAATCGCCGGCATGCGCGGCGGGGCCGGTTCGCTGGCCTATTCCGCGTCGAAGTGGGCGGTGCGCGGCATGACCAAGGTCGCCATGAGCGAGTTCGCGCCCTCGGGGGTGCGCGTCAACTCGATCCATCCCGGCCTGATCGAGACGCCGATGCTGCACCAACTCCCGGCTATCGAGCAGGGTCTCACCGACCAACTCGTGCGCAGGATTCCCTACGGTCGGATCGCTGAGGCTGTGGAAGTTGCCAAGCTCGCGCTGTTCCTTGCTTCGGACGACTCCGAGTACATGAACGGTGTCGAGTTCATCATCGACGGTGGCATGACCCAGGGGATCTGATCCAGCAAGACTGGAAAGAGTATGAGCGCGCCTTCGGTCCAATACACCCTCACCGACGACGATGTCGCCATCGCCTGGGTCGAACGCGGCGTAGGCAAGCCGTTAGTCGTTTCGACGGGACCGATGCTCCCGCTCAACGTCGGTTGGGAGCCTGGCGGACTCTGGGATCGGCTCTCCCAGTCATTCCGTGTGATTCGTTTCGATCCGCGCGGTTGCGGACTCTCGGAACGGGACGGTGTGTTCGGTTCGTTTCACGACGAAGCGATGGACCTGGCTGCCGTCGTCAATGAGCTGGGCGAGCCACGAGTCGCGTTGATGGGCTACTACATTGGCACGCCCGCTGCCGTGATTGCCATGCTCAACGAACCGGAACGCTTCACCCACATGGTGTTGCACCTGCCGATTCCTATGGTCGGAAATCAGACTTTCGCGCGCGACGCTGCTGTTTCACCCCAGGATGAGTACAGCGAACTCATGGACGGCACCATCGGAAACCTCCTCCGGCTCGGTTGGCAGTATCACGAGGAGTCCGCCCGGCGGGCGTTGCTGACGATCATTGCGCCAACAGCCGACGAAGCCACGCTGCGGAGCCTCTCGGAACTGATGCATCACTACCCCTCGATGAATCGGCTGTTCGGGCTGATACCGGAGATGCGCAGCCTCAATCTTCGTGACGAATTGCGAAGCGTTGAGATACCAACCCTCATCTCGATCCCGCCGGAGGGCGACGGATTTGAGGATTCAAACGCTTCGTTCGGACGTGACTGGGCCCGACGCATCCGTGGCGCGCGGCTCCTGGTTGGACGCGACGACACGTCAGTGCTCGTCAACGGGGCCCTGACTATCAACCAGTTGGCTGAGGAGATGGAGAAGTTCATCGGCATCGATCTCCAGTCGCAGACCTCCGGCCAGGCGACGCGAACCGTGCTGTTTACCGACATTGAAGGATCGACATCAATGGTCGATCGACTCGGCGATGACGAAGCGCGCACCATCACGCGCGAGATCGAACAGCTCACGCACACAGCGATTCGTGACCATCAGGGCGTTCAGGTCAAGACCATGGGCGACGGGGTGCTGGCCTGGTTTGGGGCCGCGTCGGCCGGCGTCGAGGCCGCAGTGCAGATTCAGAGTGAACTGGCCAACCACGATCGCTACAGCGACGTCTACGTTCGGATCGGGCTCAGCGCCGGCGAGCCGATCGCCGAGTCCGACGACCTCTACGGCACGACCGTCAACCAGGCCGCGCGAATCATGTCCATGGCGCAGGGCGGCGAAATCCTCGTCTCCGACCTCGTCCGCGGTCTGCTGCAGGGGCGGCGGTACCAATTCGAGGATCGGGGCGTGCATCAACTGCGCGGCTTCAGTGATTCGATCCAGATCTTCAGTGTCGAATGGCAATCCAGCGACGGCGGCGACAACGCCCTGGAAGGGACAACCCGATGACCGAAATGACCAAGCGTGAACGTGTACGGGCTGCAATATCCGGCGAGCCGGTCGACCGGGCGCCTGCGTCCCTCTGGGGGCACGATTTTCTGCGCGAATGGAGTAACGACGAGCTGGTCGGCGCGACATGCGAGCAGTACGAGGCCTACGACTGGGACTTCATCAAGATCAATCCGCGCTGGTCGATGTTCCCCGAAGCCTGGGGCGCTGTCTATCAGCCGCCGGTTGAGCAAACGAACCAGACCATGATCAGCCCAGCTCTGAGTGAGCTTGAGGAACTCCACGATGTCGCCTCGGTCCACGCTGAGCGCGGGGTGTTCGGCGAACACATCGAGTCAACCCGCCTCGTAGTGGAACGAACCCGGGGCGAGGTCGACGTGGTCCAGACTGTGTTCTCGCCGATGGCGACAGTCGGCCTGATGTTTGGTCACCCGCGCGCGTTCAAGCAGGCCGCGGCCGAAGCGCCGGCGGCGGTCCACGGCGCGATCGGGCGCGTGACCGAGACGATCATCAACTACAGCCGCGCCAATCTGAACGCGGGCGCTTCCGGCGTCTTCTACGCGCCGTTGCAATGGGCCAGCCACGCCAACTCGACGCCCGACTTCTACCGCGAGTTTGGCCGTCCCTATGACCTGCAGGTGCTGGACGCGATCCGTGACGCCGAGTTCAACGTCCTCCACGTCTGCTTTAGCAACAACATGCTGGCGGACGTACTCGACTACCCGGTCCACGCCTTCAACTGGGACGACCGCGACGAGACCAACGCCAGCCTGTCGGACGCCTGGTCTCAGACCGATAAGGCGGTCATGGGCGGCGTCAGCCGCAGCGGACTGGGCGAACTCGGCGCCGACGAAGTCCACGCCCAGGCGTCTGAGGCGGCCGGCGTCGGCAATACCAGGGTCTTCGTCACCGGCGGCTGCTCAATCCCGCCGCACACGCCTCACGAGAACCGGGCGGCAGTCGCGGCTGGGGCTCGCGGGACCTAGCGAGCGTCCAACAGCAGACCGACCTGCCGCTCACTCGTCTCCGGACCTCGGCGCGAAGCGACTCGTGATCCAAGGCGCGGCGATGCATGCCCCGGCCGCAATGCCCACTGTGACTATCAGCCACGGCCAGTAGAGTTCCTGCGTGCCCCACGGATCCGCTCCGATGCCCGAGGCATTGGCTCCGTACTCGAGCCACCAGGTGAGGAAGACGTACAACACCAACGCCACGTTCAGCGGACCGGCAACCGGACCGCCAAAGCCGCGTCCCACGATCCAACGGCTGAGGATCGCCAGGAATGTGAGCGCCGCACCCCACGTGAGAGCTGGCTCGGGGACACTGGCTTGACTGTGCCACATTCCGACATGAAGGCCGATCACAAACAGGGAGAGGATCAGCCACCAGGCTCCGAGAGACGTGACCGCGAACGGCGCGACCACGCGAGCGCCCAGGAGCGTGCCGCAAAACAGCAACGAGAACGGCCAGTAGATCGGCTCTGCCGCGAACGTTTCGCCGAGGCTGGTGAAGCTGATCAGAATCTCGCCGACAATCACGCCGGTCACGCCCAGCACCAGCGTCACGTTCTCTGTCTCACGGAGGTCGCCGCGCAATGGCCGCAGTGTCAAGGCCCGCGATATGAACACCAGTGAGATGATCATCGCGGCCCAGCCGGCTGAGAGCGCGGGGCCCGCACCGCTGATTTCGAGCAATGTCTCGAGCACAAAGACCAGAACGGCCGCGATGATCACCGTCCGCGAGCCGGTGTCGCTCCAACAAGACAATGCACGTTCGCTGAGTCTCATCGGCAGCGCTCCCTGTTCATCGAGCAGGGCGTATTCGCCTCAAGTGTTCCGACCCTGCAATCGCTCAGCCGTGAAGGCTACCGCAGCGCACGCTGCGGCCAGGCCGGTATTCACCACGATCCAGGGCCAGTAGAGGTCCTCGGCGAGCCAGTCCACGCCGACGCCGCTCTCGTGGAGTCCGAACTCCAACCACCAGTCGAGGAAGACGAACAACACTAGCGCCACATTGAGCGGACTGACGATTGGTCCGTCGATGCCCTTCCCAGCGATCCAGCGGGCGATGAAGGCGAACACCGCCAGTGCACCGGCCCAGGTCCAGGCCGGCGAGGGGTAGCTGACATCGGCCTGCCAGATCGCCAGATTCAACCAGAACTGCAGAAACGAGAAGACCAGCACCCAGATGAACAGCGGCCGATTGGCGTAGGGCGCCAGGATCCGCGCGGCGCCAACGGTGAGGATCAGCATGAGCGAGAACGGCCAGAAGATTGGCTCTGCCGCGAAACTTGCCGAGACCGACGAATAGGACAGGATGTACTCGCACATCATCAGGCCGAGCACGCTGAGCAACACCGTCATGTTCTCCACGTCGGTCAGCGTGCCGCGCAGCGGTCTCATGGTCAGGACGCGAGCGACCACGACGGCCGTGAGGAGTTCCGCACCCCACCAGATCGACGCCTGATCGACGTTGGCCAACTCGCCGATCGTCTCCAGTAGGAAGATCAGCAGCGAGGTCAGGATGACGAACCGCCATCCCGTGTCATCCCAGATACTGCGCAACGTTCCGACCGGGTCATTCAGGATTTGCTCGTGGTGACGCATGGCCATCTCCTATCGGAAGCGGTGCTCGTACGTGCGAACGTAAGGCTTTGAAGTCGGTCATGCCGTACGTTGCAGGCAACCCAGAACACACACCGGGAGGAAGAGTATGGGAGCTGTCGAGGGCAAGGTTGCGTTGATTACAGGTGCGGCCTCGGGGATTGGACTCGCGACCGCTCAACTCTTCGCGTACGAGGGCGCTCAGGTCGCGATGTTCGATCGCAATGCCGATCTCGTTCACGAGACGGCGCGCGACATTGGCCCGAGCGCGCTCCCGATCAGTGGCGACGTGACGAGCGAAGAGGATGTCGAGCAGATGCTGGCGGCCTGCGTCGCACAGTTCGGGCGACTCGACATCGGGTTCAACAACGCCGGCATCGCCGGCGCTGCGCCAATCCACGACCATGAGCTGGGCCACTTCCAGCACGTGATCGACGTCTGTCTGACCGGCGTGTTTCTCTGCCTCAAGCATCAGTCGAAGCAACTCATCGCTCAGGGCGAGGGAGGCTCATTGATCAACACGGCCAGCATCAACGCGACCCAGGCGTCGAAGGGTCTGGCCGCCTACTGCTCGGCCAAGGCGGGGGTAGCGATGTTGACCAGGGTCTCAGCGCTGGAACTCGGTGAACATGGAATCCGGGTCAACGCAATCGGTCCAGGGCACACCCAGACTCCGATGACAGAGCGAGCCCGCGATGTCGAGGGTTTCGACGAGGCCATGATCGGGGCGACGCCGCTCGGACGGCTGGGTGAGCCCGAAGACATCGCCCAGATGGCGCTCTACCTGGGCAGTGACGCGAGTCCATGGGTGTCGGGACAGCTCTTCTACGTCGACGGCGGAATCACGGTGAACGAGCTGCCACCGGGTTTCAACCTATTGGAATCATCGTTGAGACGGCCCCGCAGCGACTAGGCGAACGGACAGGAGCAACCGATGGGACTATTGGACGGCAAGGCCGCACTGATCACCGGGGCGGCGTCAGGAATCGGGCTGGCCGCAGCGAAGCGTTTCGCCGAGGAAGGCGCTCAGGTCGCGATCGCCGACCGCAACGCCGACGGCGCGGCAGAGGCGGCCCGCGAAATCGGCTCGCAGGCCATGGCCATTACTGCCGACGTGACGAACGAGGACGACGTCGCCGGCATGGTGATGTCCTGTGTGGAGCGCTTCGGCAGGTTGGACATCGCGTTCAACAATGCCGGCATCGGCGGCTGGTCACCGATCCAGGACTACCCGCTATCGCAGTTTCAGCAGGTCATTGACGTCTGCCTGACCGGAGTGTTCCTCTGCATCAAACACGAGGCGAAGCATCTGATCGAGCAGGGCGCGGGGGGCTCGATCATCAACACTGCCTCGCTCAACAGCATCCAGGCGACCGAAGGCCTGTCGGCGTATTGCTCGGCCAAGGCGGGTGTCGCGATGCTGACCAAGGTCTCGGCGTTGGAGCTTGGACGGCACAACATCCGCGTGAACAGCATCGGCCCGGGCTTGATCCGCACACCCCTGACCGAAGGGTTGCGCGACGTTCCCGGACTCGAGGATGCGTTCGCCGCGGAGGCGCCGCTGGGACGCGTCGGCGAACCCGAGGATGTGGCGCAACTCGCGCTCTGGCTCGCGTCCGATGCCTCATCATTGATGACCGGTCAGACCGTGCAACTGAACGGCGGTGCTGACATCAACAAGTACCCGCCGCTGTTCGAGTTCTTCGGCGAGCGTCCGCTCTAGTTCGTAGACTGCCTGCCGACTGAGCGACTCGAATCACAGGGGTGGAGATACTGATGCGCGACTTCGAAGGCAAGACGGCGGTCGTCACGGGCGGGGCGAGCGGCATGGGGCTGGCGTTCGCGCGTCGCTTTGCGGCCGAGGGCATGAACGTCGTCCTCGCTGATATCGAGGCCGACGCGCTCAACACCCAGGTGACACGACTCGAACAGGAGGAGCGCAATGTGCTGGGCGTGATCGTCAACACAATGCGCCGCGAAACGCTGGAGAATCTGCGCGACGAGGCGATCGATCGGTTCGGCAACATTCATATTCTCTGCAACAATGCCGGCGTCGCCAGTCTCGACGACGCGGGCATGACCTCAGGAGAAATCCTGGGACCGTGGGATGTTCCCGACAGCACCTGGGACTGGGTCATGGGCGTCAACTTCTGGGGCGTGCTCTACGGCTGCCAGGTGTTCATCCCGCACATGCTCGACCACGGCGAGGAAGGCCACATCGTCAATACGGCCTCGGTGGCCGGCTTGATTCCGGGCGGCGGGGCGTACGGCGTGTCGAAGCATGGCGTGTTGGCCCTGACCGAAGGCATCTATCAGAGCTTCGAGGCGATGGGCGCCAAGCTCAGCGCGTCCGTCCTCTGCCCCGGGCTGGTCAACACCAACATCGGACACGCCGAACGCAATCGACCCTCCGAATTCGGAGCACCCGTCGATCCCAACGACGAGGCCAGGGAAGGACTGCTGTCGATGCTCAGCGGCGGCATGGATCCCGAGCAGGTCGCCGGCATCGTGTTCGACTCGATCGTCGAACAACGCTGCTACATCCTGCCTCACACATCGTGGGACGACTTCGTCCGGGGACGAGTCGACAACATCCTTGCCCGCGGCGCGCCGCTGACGCTCGATTTTGAAGAGTTGATGCGACGCCGAGCGGCGGGCGAGCAGGTCTAGCGGCCACACCTAGACTGCGCAGACAATTGACCGACTCTGGGAACGATCTGAGAGGACCGACCATGCGGGAATTCGCGGGTAAGACGGCAGTCGTGACCGGAGCAGCGAGCGGCATGGGCTACGCCTTCGCCGAGCGCTTCGCTGCCGAGGGCATGAATGTCGTCCTCGCCGACATCGAGACCGACGCGCTCAACGCGGCCGTCACCCGGCTCGAACAGCAGGAACGCAGCGTCCTCGGCGTTGAGGTCAACACGATGCGGCGCGAGACGCTCGAGAACCTGCGCGACCAGGCCGTCGACCGCTACGGCAAGGTCCATGTGCTCTGCAACAACGCCGGCGTGACCTCGCGTCAGGACGGAGGCGTCGGCGAGTTTCCGGTCTGGGAAATCCCCGATTCGACCTGGGACTGGGTCATGGGAGTCAACTTCTGGGGTGTCCTCTACGGCGTGCAGGTCTTTGTCCCCCACATGCTCGAACACGGCGAGACCGGTCACATCGTCAATACGTCATCGGTCATGGGACTGGTCCCGAGCGGATCGGCCTACGGAGTGGCCAAGCACGGCGTGCTGACCCTGACCGAGGGACTCTGGCACCAACTGCGCGCTGCCAACTCGAGCATCTCGGCATCGGTGCTCTGCCCCGGATTCGTCAACACGCAGATCACTGACGCCGAGCGAAACCGGCCGGCGGAGTTCGGCGAGATGATCGAGGACACGCCGGAGCAGCGGGCCCTGTTCCGGTCGCTGCTCGGCGAAGGTATGGATCCGTCCGATGTCGCCGATCTGGTCTGGCACGCGATGGTTGATGATCGGCTCTACATCCTCCCCCACGCCGGTTGGCGAGAAATCGTCAGAGGCCGCGTGGAGGCCATCCTGGAAGGCAGCGAGCCGGTCGAACTCGACTTCCAGGACATGATGCGACGCAGGGCACAGGGCGAGACCGTCTGAGGGGGCAGAAGCATGCGCGATTTCAGCAATGGCACCGCAGTCGTCACTGGTGCGGCATCGGGGATGGGCTATGCCTTCGCCGAGCGCTTCGCCGCCGAGGGCATGAACGTCGTCCTGGCCGACATCGAGGCCGAGGCACTGAAGGCCGCGGTGACCAGGCTTGAGCAGCAGGAACGAAACGTGATCGGCGTTGAGGTCAACACGATGCAGCGGGAGACGCTCGAGAGCGTCCGCGATCAGGCAATCGACCGCTTCGGCAACATCCACGTGATCTGCAACAACGCCGGCGTCACCTCCCGCCGCGACGGCGGACTCGGCGCCGGCACCGGCGCACTCCCCGTTTGGGAGGTACCGGACTCGACGTGGGACTGGGTCATGGGGGTCAACCTCTGGGGCGTCCTCTACGGGCTGCAGGTGTTCGTGCCGCACATGCTGGAGCATGGCGAAACCGGACACATCGTCAACACGGCATCGCTGGCCGGCCTGATTCCCGGAGCCTCGGCATACAGCGTGTCGAAGCACGGCGTGCTGACCCTGACCGAGGGTCTCTGGCATCACCTGCGAGCCGCCGACGCCAACACCTCCGCCTCAGTCCTCTGTCCAGGATTCGTCGATACCCAGATCAACGAGGCGGAACGTAATCGCCCCGCTGAATTCGGCGAGTCGATCGAGGCCAACGAAGTGCAGCGCGCCGCCTCTCGTGTCTTCCTGGGCGGTGGCATGGACCCCGCAGACGTCGCCGAACTCGTTTGGCAGGCGATGGTCAACGATCAGCTCTACATCCTCCCCCATCCCGGCTGGACCGACATCGTCCGGGGTCGGGTCGAGGCCATCCTCGAGGGCAGCCAACCCATCGAGGTCGATTTCCAGAAGATGATGGAGCGCCGCGCCCAGGGTGCGCTGATCTAGAGGGAGAACGCCATGCGCGATTTCAGTACGAGCACGGCCGTCGTCACCGGAGCCGCGTCGGGCATGGGCTATGCCTTCGCCGAGCGCTTCGCCGCCGAGGGCATGAACGTCGTACTCGCCGACGTCGAGGCCGATGCGCTCAACGCAGCGGTTCTACGACTGGAGCAGCAGGAGCGCAGCGTTGTGGGGATCGAAGTCAACACGTTGCAGCGCGAATCGATTGAATCGCTCCGCGATCAGGCGATCGATCGCTTCGGCAACATCCACGTGTTGTGCAACAACGCCGGCGTGGTCAGCAGCGAGGACGGCGGCGCACGGAATCTCTGGGAGATCCCCGAATCGACCTGGGACTGGGTCCTGGGCGTCAACTTCTTCGGTGTGCTCTACGGGATCCAGACATTCCTCCCGCACATGATCGAGCACGGCGAGCCGGGACACGTGGTCAACACATCCTCGGTCGGCGGCATCATTGCCGGGTCCGGAGCCTACAGCGTGTCCAAGCACGGCGTGCTGTCGCTCAGCGAGGGACTCTATCTCGACCTTCGCGCGAGTAACTCGAGCATCTCTGCGAGCGTGCTCTGTCCAGGACTCGTGAACACAAACCTGGTCAACGCCGAACGCAATCGACCGGATCGGTTCGGCGGTCCTGCAGAACCCGCAGAGGAAGGCTATGTAGCCGAGATGGGCTGGCACGCCGCAATGGCTCCCAGCAACGTTGCCTCGCTCGTCTGGGACGCGATCGTCAACGACACGTTTTACATCCTGCCGCACCCGGGTTTCGACGAGATCGTGAAGGATCGGGTCGACCGAATCCTGTCGCGAAGCGCGCCAGCGCCGCTTGATTTCGCAGACCTGGCCAGACGCCGCGAAGCAGGCGAACTGGTCTAGCTGAGGCTCAGGACGTACTACTCGTCGCCAGATTCGAGTTGAGCGGCGAATTCCTTGCGGCCCACCCGTTCCTTCTCGGTCTTGGCGAGAATCGTCTCGGGAATCCAGAACGGCAGGTTGGTGTCGGCTCGGCTGGGGGCGAGCAGGTCATCGAGGTCCATGACCAGCTCTCGACGGTCGTACTTCGTCTGCTCGTGGCCCTCCCACATGGGGAGCATCGCGATCGCGTCGAAGGGGCAAACCTCGACGCAGATGTTGCAGCGCATGCAGCGGCCGAAGTCGATGTAGAAGTCCTTGATCACCGACTTGTGATTGCTCTTCCCGGCGGCGTTGGCCGGGTTCTTCATCAGCGTCGTGGTCATGCAGTCGACGGGGCAGGCGGCGGCGCACTTGCCGCAGCCGGTGCAGTTCGGCTCCTCGAGCTGATGATTCCAGATCAGGTAGGGAAAGGTACGCGCCCGCTTGGGTAGCTGCTTCTTCTCGTACGGATAATGGACCGTGACCGGCCCGCGCTTCAGTATCTGTGCGCCCCGACCCATGACCTTGAACACACCACGCATGGCCCGCTCCCTGTGTTGCAGCGCTTCCGACTCAGGATAGCGCACAGCTCCATCCGCTCAGAGCGACATCTCCGGCACGTCATCGGGAATCAACAATGCGGCACCGGTCCACTCCTCGACCGCGGCGGCAGTGATCCCAGGCGCCCGTTCCCGCAACATCAGCCCGGATTCTGTCACATCGATCACCGCGAGGTCGGTGATGATCACGTCCACACAGCGCTCCGCAGTCAGTGGATAGTCGCAGGCCTCGACGATCCGAGGCTCACCCTCGCGCGTCACGTGCGCCATCGCGATGATCAGCTTGCGCGCCCCGACGGCGAGGTCCATCGCGCCGCCAACGCTGCCGCCGCCGCGAGCCGGCACGTACCAGTTGGCCAAATCGCCCTGCTCCGAGACCTGTAAACCGCCGAGGACCGCGGCGTCGATGTGGCCGCCGCGAATCATGGCGAACGAGTCGGCGGTATCGAAGAAGCTGGCGCCGGGCACGAGGTCCACCGGCTGACCGCCCGCGTTGATCAGGTCGGAGTCGAAATCGGATTCGGAGATGCCCGAGTAGCCGAGAATTCCGTTTTCGGCCTGAAACAGGATGTTGTCGGACGGCTCGACGAACCCGGCGACCAGCGTCGGCAGTCCGATGCCCAGATTCACGACCCATCCCGGCTCAAGTTCTCGCGCCGCGCGGAGCGCAATCAGTTCCCGGCTGAGGCCTGCAGGTGGTGTCGCATTGGTCATGATCAGCCGTCCCAGCGAACGGGGATGGGCTCGCATTGGACCAGTCGGTCGACGTAGATCGCGGGTGTCCCAACGGACTCCGGAGGGATCTCGCCGGGTTCGACAATCTGCTCGACTTCGGCGATCACCAGGTCGGCCGCTGTGGCCATCACAGGATTGAAGTTCAATCCCGCCAGTCGATACTGCAGATTGCCGTGACGGTCGCCGCGCCAGGCCTTCAGGAGCGCGACATCGCCGCGCAATGGACGTTCCAACAACCACCGTTCGCCGTCGAGTTCGAGGGTTTGCTTGCCCTCCGCCATCGTGGTGCCCAGACCGGTCTTGGTCAGCACGCCTCCGAGCCCTGCTCCTCCCGCTCGGAGACGCTCGATCAACGTGCCCTGCGGTACCAGTTCCAACTCGGCTTCGCCCGCTCGATACTGAGCCTCGAAACGTGACGACCGCGTGCCCGATGCGCGGATGGCGAACGTCGCAATCACCTTGGCCAGTTGACGGTCCTCGCAGAGTTCGTCAAGCAAGTCGCCGAGTCCAATGTTGTTGGCGACCGCGGTCAGTCCGGTCTGACCGGTTTGTTTCAGGGCGAGGATCAGGTTGGACGGAGTCCCCGCGGAAACAAACCCGCCGACCAGGATTGTCGCGCCGTCGGGGATGTCTGAGACGGCCGCGTCGGGCGTGTCGAAGACCTCGGCCTGCATGCGCCGATCCTACTGCCAGCGCCTCATCAGATATCTTGCAGGCAGCTGTGGATGCTTACGCAGCGATGCCAGAAGGAGCAACAACATGCCAGCGCCACTCGAAGGAATTCGCGTCGTCGACTTCACCCGATACCAGAATGGCCCCCACGCGACGGCGATGCTGGCCGACATGGGCGCCGACGTGCTCAAGGTCGAGATGCCCGGCAACGGCGATCCGGGCCGACAGCTCGGCGTGGGCGCCGACGGATTCTGCTCCTACTTCGAGGCGCTCAACCGAGGCAAGCGCTCGATGACCCTCGACCTGCGAGCCGAGGGCGCGATCGAAGTCGTGCACAAGCTGATCGAGGATGCCGATGTCCTCACCGAGAACTTCCGCCCTGGCTATCTCGACTCCATCGGCCTCGGCTATGACGACCTCAAGCAGGTCAATCCGCAGTTGATCTATGCGACCAACTCGGGATTCGGGCCTGAGGGCGAGTGGGCGACGCGCGGTTCCTTTGATGTCGTCGCACAGGGCATGTCGGGCGCGATGATCGCGCTGGGCGGCGGGCCCGGCGAGCGGCCGATTACTGCGCCCTGGGGTCTGGCTGATCAGACCGGCTCGCTGCTGTTTGCCTACGGCATCGTGACGGCGCTCTTCGCCCGGTCCCAACATGGCGTTGGACAGAAGATCGACGTGTCGCAGCTTGGCGCGATGCTGACCCTCCAGGCGCTCTCGCTGCAGGCCTACCTGCACAGCAGTTACCAGCCGATCCTCAAGCCCGGCCGCTCGTTCTCCGCGACCTTCAGCTGGTACCAGGCGGGCGACGGCAAGTGGTTCACCATGGGCCTGCTCGATCCCAAGAGCTGGGCGCCGCTCTGCGAAGCGCTCGAACGTCCCGACCTGCTCAACGACGAGCGTTCCACTGACCCGTTCCAGCGCCGCGACAACGAGGAATGGCTGCGCACGGAACTGGAGCAGACATTCGCCAGGCGCCCCAGAGATGAGTGGCTGTCACGCCTGATCGCCGCGCGGATTCCCTGTGGGCCGGTCTACGACTACGAGGAAGTCGCCAACGACCAGCACTTCTGGCTCAACGGCTATCTCCAGGAGGCCGCTCATCCCCACTTCGAGCACAACAGAGTCGTCGGCATCCCGGTCAGCTTTAGCGAGACCAGGACCCAGGTGCGCTCATCAGCGCCGGAACTGGGTCAGGACACCGAACTCGAACTGCTCAACCTGGGCTACGAATGGCCCGACATCGAGCGCCTGCACGACAGCGGCGTGACCGCGGTCAAACGCCACGGCTCCGCAGCAGCGGGGGACTAGCCGTCCAGCAGATTGGGCAAGGCCGAGTTCCAGGCATCGGTGACGTCCTGCAGCGGCAGGTCAACCTCGCCGATCTTCAGTCGGTTGCCACCAACCGAACCAAGCTTCACCGCATGCACTCCGAGCATCGCTGCAATCTCCAACAGGTCCGACCGGGCTACCGAGTCGACACTGACGATTGCCCGGGCCCCTGCTTCGCCGAACAGCGCCGAATCGAGCCGAGCGCCGAACTCGGCATCGATCACCGTGCCGATCTCTCCGGCAATCGCCGACTCCGCGATCGCAACGGCGACGCCGCCATCAGAGCAATCGTGGGCCGACTTCAGTATGCCGCGCTCCGCCGCCTCCACCAGGACCTCGATCAGCGCGGCCTCTGCCTCCAGATCGACATCGATCGGACCTGCCGACTTGTTCTGCAACACCGCCAGATATTCGCTGCCGCCGAGCGTCGAGGCGGCTTGTTCCAGACTCGCGCCGAGCAGCCAGATCTCGTCGCCCTCGTCCTGGAATGCCATTCGCACAGCGTGGTTCACATCGGAGATGATGCCCAGCATGCCGACCACCGGCGTCGGTGTGACCGGGCTGTCCTCGGACTCGTTGTAAAGACTGGCGTTGCCGGAGACGACCGGCGTGCCGAAGGCCCGGCAAGCGTCGGCCATGCCTCGAATCGATTCGCGGAGCTGGTAGTAGATCGATGCGCGCTCGGGATTGGCGAAGTTGAGGCAGTCCGTGACGGCGATCGGTCGTGCCCCGGTGCAGGCGATGTTCCGCGCCGCTTCGGCCACCGCGCGAGCGGAGCCGGCGTACGGGTCGAGTTCGACGGCGCGGCCGGGACCGTCGGTGCAGACCGCGAGCCCCTGCCTGACACCGCGGATGCGCAGCACTGCCGCGTCCGAACCCGGTGTGACCACGGTGTTGGTGCCAACCATGTGGTCGTACTGCCGGTAGACCCAGCGCTTGGAGGCGATGTTGGGAGAACCGAGCAGGGCTAGCAATGCATCGTTCGCGTCAGACGAATGCAGGTCGGGAACCGAACCGGGATCCCAATGGGACCGAGTTTCGGCGTCGGGATCGCGCTCAGCATCCGGCATGTAGGCCGGCGCGCCGGTGAGTAGCGACACCGGCGCAGCGGCGACTTCCAGCTCGCCATCGAAGACGCGCGCGATCCCGTCGTCGGTCACCTCTCCGATCACTTCGGCGTGCAGATCCCAGTGGTCGAACCAGCCCTCAACATCGGAGACGTGGGCCGGTTTGACGGCGGCAATCATCCGCTCCTGCGACTCGGAAAGCATCACTTCGTAGGGCGTCATGCCCGACTCGCGGCGGGGGACGCTCTGTGTCTGGATGCGAATTCCGGCGTTGGCGCGCTCGGCCATCTCGACGGTCGAGGAGGTGATGCCGGCAGCTCCGCAGTCCTGCAGCCCTTCCAGCCAATCGCGATGCTCTCGGACGAGACCGACGCAGGCGTCCATCAACGATTTCTCCAGGAACGGATTACCGACTTGCACCGCCGGGCGGCGTTCGGCAGACGATTCGTCCAGCTCGACCGAGGCGAATGTCGCGCCATGCAGACCGTCGCGACCAGTGTCGGCGCCGACGATCATGAGCTGTGTTCCCGATGGTCCTGCGGTCGCCGATATCAACGCGCCACGAGGGGCGATTCCCAGACACATCGCGTTGACCAGCGGATTCCCGCCATAGGAGTCGCCGATGACGAGTTCTCCGCCAACGGTTGGGATCCCGAGACAGTTCCCATATCCGCCGATACCGGCGACGACTCCCACGCACAGGCGTCGGTTGCGCTGATCTTCCAACGGTCCGAAGCGCAGGGAGTCGAGCAACGCGATCGGTTGTGCGCCCATCGCAAAGATGTCCCGCACGATCCCGCCCACACCGGTCGCAGCCCCCTCATACGGTTCAATCGCCGACGGGTGATTGTGGGACTCGATTTTCATCACCGCGACCCAGCCGTCGCCGATGTCGATGGCGCCGGCGTTCTCGTCACCCAGTTTGGTCAGAATGCGCTCGTCTTCGGTGGGGAAGTGTTGAAACAGCGATCGCGAGTGTTTGTAGCCGCAGTGCTCGCTCCAGAGCGCGCCGATCATGCCCAGTTCGACATCGGACGGCGCGCGGCCGAGCATGTCGCAGGCACGCTCGTACTCGTCGCGGCTCAGCGCAATCTGCGCCAGCACATCGGCATCGACTTCAGCCGCCGGCGCGTCGGTCGGTGCCGGATAGCTGGTCACGTCAGCCCCAGCGCTCAATGATCGATCGCCAGATGTAGTTGCCGTCGGTCCCGCCGAGCAATGCATCCGAAGCCCGCTCCGGATGCGGCATCATGCCCAGGACGTTGCCCATCGGACTGATGATTCCCGCGATATCGCGCAGCGAGCCATTGGGATTCTCGCCGGAGTAGCGAAAGATGATACGACCGGCGTCTTCAAGCTCATCGAGTACGTCGGGAGTCGCGAAGTACTGGCCCTCGCCGTGGGAGATTGGCAGCTGGACGATCTGACCGGTGCGACAACCATTGGTGAACCCGGTATCTGCGCGCTCAACGGTCAACTCCTGAGGCTGACAACGGAACTGCAGCGAAGCGTTACGCTGCAGGACTCCGGGAAGAAGACCGGCCTCACAGAGAATCTGGAAGCCGTTGCAGGAGCCGAAGATCGGCTTGCCGGTCACCGAGAACCGCTCCAGTGCGGACATGACCGGCGAAAAGCGTGCAATCGCGCCGCAGCGCAAATGGTCGCCGTAGGAGAACCCGCCGGGCAGGATGACGCCGTCGTACTCGTCGAGCGAAGACTCCTTGTGCCAGACGCGTTCTGCAGTCTGCCCCAGGTCTTCCAGCGCGTAAACGCAGTCCCAGTCGCTCCAGGTGCCGGGGAAGACGAGTACGGCGAATCGCATGTCCCGATGCTATCCGGCACCCTCGTTATGGCCAGTCGCGGCAGACCCAGAAGCAGAGCTAGAGCGCCGGATTCGCCGGCGATTCTTCACGCGGCCCCTCGCGCGGTGTAGCGCGCAGCTCCGACTCGGCAGCGGGCGGATACTCGATCCGCTGATGATGCACGCCGACCAGCGTGTGCTTGAAGCTCGCCGAGATCTGACGGAGCTCGTTCAGCGTCAGATCACAATGATCAAGCTGGCGCTCTCTCAGCCGTTCATCGAACACGCCGTCGACCAGCATGCCGATTCTGTCTGCTTCGTGCTCTCCGCTCGCTCGTACGACGGCCTCGCAACTGTCGGCGAGCATCACAATCGCGGTCTCACGCGTCTGCGGCGGCGGTCCCGGATAGGTGTAGTCGCGAGCGTCGACGCGCGGATCGGACATCGCCGCCTTGCGGTAAAAGAATGCAACTCGGCGCGAGCCGTGGTGCTCCAGGATGAAATCGCGAATCCGGGGCGGCAGCCGATCGCGGCGAGCGAGGTCCTCCCCGGCGGTGACGTGCTGGATGATCAGCCGCGCGCTCTCGCTCGGTTCGAGCGCGTCGTGCGGATTCGTACCTTCCTGGTTCTCGATGAACATGGCCGGACGATTGAGCTTCCCGATGTCGTGGTAGTACGCGCCAACGCGGACAAGCAGCGGGTCGGCCCCGATCTGAGCGGCAGCCCGTTCGGACATGGTCGCGACGAGCAGCGAATGGTGGAATGTGCCCGGCGCTTCTTCCTGCAATCGCCGAAGCAGCGGGCGCTGCAACTGGGCCAACTCGAGCAGGCGCATGGGCGTCGTAATGCCGAACAGAGCGCCCAGCAGCGAAAACGCGCCGATCGTGATCACCGCGACCAACGCGGCCGTGACGAGCGCAGCCAGTGCCAGCCAGCCCAGCTGGTCGCTGGCTCGCTGCGGATCGAAGAGCCAGATCGCCGCTCCGGCGAGGAATCCGGCCGCGCCCGCGGCCAAGCCGGCCAGCCCGTACTGCGCCAGCGCCTGCGCCCGAGTAGCGGCAAACACGCCTCCCAGGGAACTGGCGAGGAAGAACACCAGTGGTCTCAGGGCCTGTGCGCCTCCGGGCACGACGCCGTAGTCGGGCAGCACGATTGCAGCCAGGCCCGCCAACAAAGAGATCAACACGCCCGTGGTGATGCCGAGGCCCGTACTGAGCAGCGCCGCCACCAACACCGGTCCGGCCGCCAGGGGCAACATCAGATCCAGCGACTCGTCAACTCCGCCGGGCAGCGCGAACTCGAACCACGCTCGAGCGGCGGCAACTGAGAACAGCACCAGCATCGCGAGAAGGATGAGCCGTCGATCACTCGCGGCCTGTACTGGTCGCCAGACCATCAGGTAAAGACTGAACACTACAGAGGCGCTGACCGCGAAGATCACGATCGCGCCGAGCGACTCGACCTCGATTCCCGCAGAACGAGGCGTCAGATGAGCCAACGCCTCTGCCCCCGCGTCGTCTACCACGGCGCCGCGGGCCACGATGAGCTCACCTTCGACCACCGTGCGCGGCACTCCGGCGACCGACCGCGCAGCGCGATCGCGTGCCAGCTCCGTCAGGGCCGCGGATTCGATCATCGTCGGCCGCAGATATGCGCTGACCAGCGACGCGATCAGAGTCGTCTCGGTCAGGCTGAGGCCCGGGTCGACCCGCTCATGCAGCCCCAACCTCGCCTCGTCCAGTCCATCGTCGTACAACCGCTCCTGCAGGAGCGATTCGAGCACGGCCGGCGCCTCACGTTCAATGTTGGCGAAGAGCGGATCGGAAACGGCGACCAAGAACGTCTCATCGCGCAGCGGCAGCTTCGAGCCGGGAATGACGGTTGCCTCGACCGTCGGCTCGGCCTGGGTTTCGTCCTGCGAGTCTTCAGTCGTCTGCCCAGGGGATTCGGCATCAACCGCAACAGGTGCATTTCGCGCCCGGCGCTCCAGCATCACGGCCTCGAGGTAGAGACGTAGAGCCTCCAGCTGCGCCGGGCGAATGTCAGGATCAAACTCGAACTGGGTGTCGACCTCCGAACGGGCAACGTCCTGCGCCTCCGCCGTGAGCGACTCGCTGATGAACGATGTCTCCTCCGTCGCGACGATGTCGCGGTCGGCGACGGTCCCGAGGGCTGGAAACTCCTGCTCAGGCCGGAACGGAGTCAGGGCGAGGACTATCCCGATGGCCAGGGCAACCCCGAAGACGCCGACTCGCCACGGAGTGAAAAACGACTGCTGGCTCATTACAGGATCATTGGAGCATGGTCGCGACCGTATGGCGCGGAGAACGGCCCCGCGCCCGCCGCTGTAGCAATGGTACAGGTCTCGTTACGTCACCTAGAGTCGCGTCGGAGTCAAAGCCGAGTCTCGGGTTACTCCGATTCTGCCGCCTCGGCCAGCAGCTCGCCAACCACCGCATTGACCAGCGAGCCGTCGGCCTGGCCGCGCAGGTCCTTCATCAACATCCCCATCACCTTGCCGCGATCGCCGGGTCCGGTCGCGCCCACTTGCTCAATCACCGACCGCGCGCGCACTTCGACGTCATCCCTGGTGAGTTGCTGCGGGAGATAGGCCTCGATGATGGCAATCTCGATGCGCTCTTTCTCGGCCAGGTCCTCTCGACCACCCTGCGTGAACTGCTCGATCGACTCGCGACGTTGTTTGACCTGTCGTTGGAGGATGGCGAGGATGTCATTCTCGGCCAGTTCCGTGCCGCGCTTTTCGATCTCTGCGTTCTTAATCGCCGCCTCGACCATGCGAATCGTGCTGCGGCGCGCGACATCCTTCGCACGCATCGCGTCGCGAAGGTCGGAACGCAACTGATCTCGTACGCCGGCCATGGGCTCACGTCATTCAGGCGCGCTGCAGCTGGCGCGCAACTCAAACCGTCGTTTCGCGCAATCTAGTCGGCCGAGGGCAACACCTTCGGCTGCATCAGTTCCATCTCGCGCTCGTCGACCTTCAGATCGCACTCGCCCGGCTTGATGCAAAGCACCTCAATGCCTGACTCTTCATCCCGGTATCGCTTGCCCAGTTGAACTGCCATTTGTTCTGTTCCCCCACTCGCTCAGTGGTCTGTTCCTGGCCGACTGCCAGTGACGACGCTACTTCTTCTCTTCAAGCGGCGTGTCGCCGCACTTGAGTTCTGCGTCGCCGCCGCGCGTCACGATAAATTCCGCGCCGCAGCTCGGGCAGAAGTAACGCTTGCCGGTCTGTGCTGCTGCCATCCTGATCTCTCCTGACCCCGCCGGTCGGCTGGCGAGGATTTGCTTGCAACGCCGAACTTGGAATACAGGTCAGCGTACCAGTGACGATCGATTCAACCTGCGCGCGCCGGCGACCATCGGACTCAGCTTATGACGACCCGCTGTGGCTGCTCAACCAGTCCGCGAGATCGGCTGATGTCTGGCCGCAGGTATTCGAGGTGACCTGGGTCGCTGGTGTGGGCACTGGCAGGCCGGCGGCGAACCGCTCCTCGGCCGTCTCCAGGTTGTTCTCGGCCGCACGATAGTCACTCGCGACCTTCAGCCAGGCCCGGTTGATTGCGACTTCCTGTTGCACGCTCGAAGCTGCGTTGAAGGCCGAGCGTGCATCGGCAATCGCAGTCGAATCGTCCGATGTCCGGATGGTCACGACGGCCAGAACCAGGGCGGTGTAACCCTTCTCGTACGCGGCCAACGCATCCTGCGCCTCCTGCAGACCCTCGCCCGCCTCCTCCGCTGCCGCGACGGCTTCGCGCAGGCTCGACAGCTCAGCATCGCCGGCTTCGGTACGGGCAACTGCGCCTTCGGCGGCCTGAACGTCCGCGAACCATCCCGAGGCCTTCAGCGTCGCCTCTGCAGCGTCGAGCGCGATGTGCATATTGCCAATCGTCACCTCGTCCAGGTGGACCGCGTGTTCCACAGCCGTTTCCCAGGCGTTACCGGCGTTGGTCGTGATCAGCGTGACGAGGTTGTCGATCTTGAACCCGTCGAGCGAGCCGCCCTGATCGATGCTCCAGGGCGGCATCGGCGTTCCATTGCGTCCGCAAGTAATCGTGTAGCGGAACTCAGTCTGCAGACCCTCGAGCTGACCCTGGTTGTCGGTCAAGAAGGCGTAGGTATTGTTCGGCGTATTCAGGGCCGGTCCGACCAGCGATGCGTCGGACTCCGAGCCACGGCCATCGTTGCCGTGGCACTCACGGCAGTTGTTGGCGAACGTCCATGCCGCCCGCTCTGCGTCCTTGGTCAGGATCTCCGAGCGAGCCTCGGTGCGGCGCCCGTTGTCGAACCACGTGTAGGCGCCCAGCGAGGCCACCGACAGCACCAACAGGATCACCATGGCGAGAATCTGCTTCTCGGTGTTCTGTCCGCTCATCGTCCTCTATTCCCCGTGTTTGTCGCTTGCCTGATTGGTCGACAGGCGACTGGCCAGCTGGTTAGCCGTAGGACGTGGTGCGCTGAGGATTGTCCTCACCGCCCTTTTTGATGTTGCCGGTGTTGACCGTCAGCGAGCCATCGCTGTTGACGGTGATCTCCATGGTGTCCATCGGGCGCGGCGCCGGCCCGAAGACGCGAATGCCGCCCCGCGTGTACGTCGAGCCATGACACGGGCAGCGGAACCATCCCGTCACGCCCTCGAACGGGAACCCCGCACGCCAGGGGATGGTGCAACCGAGGTGGGGGCACTTCCACCACAGGGCCAGCAGTCCCTCATCGCCTTCGAGCCCGAAGCCCGCGTGCGTGCCGTCTCCGGCGCGCAGATGCGAGAGGTAGAACTTGCCGATCTGGATTGGCGCCGGGTCGGAGCCAACATCCGGCACCGCGCCCGCTGCCACGCTGATCCGACCGCCGAAACCGGTCACGCCGCGCGGCCAGAAGTTCGACAGGAACGCGCCCAGACCACCGGTCAACCCGAACGTGAAGAAACCCCAGAAGGACACACGGAGCAGCTGTCGACGCGTGACCTGGCCCTGGCGAGCGCGTCGGCGCTGTGCCCGGGTGACCATTGCCCGTGCGCCTTCGCCGCCCTGGACAACACCGGACCGCGACTCGGCGCGAAGATGCGGCGCGCGCTGCGGCCGTGAACCGCCGGACGGCTCGGCCGGCGCGGGCACGCGGCGCTGTTGTCCGCCCTCGCCCGTCGGTTGTGTGTTGCCGTTGGCCACCGGTTACTCCTCCAGCACCACGATGTCCCAGGGCGGCTTCAGATCCTGTCCCTGGCCACGGAAGGCAGTACCGACAATCGTCGTCGTCAGGTAGACGCCGATGAAGGCCGAGAAGATGAGCAGAGCGATGTCGCGACGCGTCTGGATCCAGCCGAGCATCTTGCAGAACACCACGAACGCGACCGGCAGGCCAACCATCGTGGCGACCGGGATGATCTGTTGAGAAAGGAACGAGGGGAAGTTGAGATTCAGCAGCCACGGATCGGTGGTCGTCCCCGGAATCCCCAGAGGGATGGCCCGCCAATCCTCGAACATCGTGAATCCGCCGATGGTAAACCCTAATGATTCCCAGGGTATGCCCGTATCGAAGCCGCGCAGGTTACGGAACCAGTCGAGACCACCCGGCCAGGAGAAATCGCTGTTCAGGCCCAGACCGCGGATGATGTTTTCCGTCCAAACGACGTGCAAGGAGCCGTCCCAGATGATTAGCAGGCTGGTGATCAACGTCGCGGCGGTGAAACCGAACACGGTCAGCCGGCCGGCGAATTTGGTCCCGAACCAGACACCCTGGCCCTGGGTGTCGCGATCCCAGTACGGGATTGCGGCCAGCAGCACCAGGGCGATCGTGGGCACGATCACGCCGGCCCAGGCGGGTTCCATGTGCAGCAGCAGTTCCTGCAGATTGAGGAAGTACCAGGGCGCCTTGGACGGGTTTGGCGTCGTGTCCGGGTCGGCGCGGTTGAGCAGCGGCGCGTTGACCATCGCCGAGAGCACCATCAGCGCAATGGAGAAGATCAGCGCCGAGATGAACTCGATGAAGACGAGGTCCGGCCAGACCAGGACTTCCTGTTCCCGTTCACGGCGCGGACGGGTGCGGATCGCTGCAGCGGCGCGGCTGACCATTAAGTCTGTCCTCCCCCGCTACAGCGGCCGTGCGAGGCCGCCGTCGCGACGGACCCGCCAGAAATGCACGGCCATGAAGATCGAGATCACCAACGGCAATCCAATCACGTGCAGTGTGTAGAACCGAATCAACGCATTCGGTCCCACGGAGAAACCACCAAGCAGGAGGAACTTTGATTCGTCGCCAAGAACCGGGGCCGAGCCGACCATTGTCGTACCCACGGTGATCGCCCAGAACGCCAGCTGGTCCCAGGGCAGGAGGTAGCCGGTGAAGGAGAGCAGCAGCGTCAGGATGAAGAGCACCACGCCCACGACCCAGTTGAACTCGCGCGGCGGCTTGTAGGCGCCCGTGTAGAAGACGCGCATCATATGCAGCAGCACGAGGATGATCATCGCGTGCGCCATCCAGCGGTGCATGTTGCGCAAGAGCTGCCCGAAGCGGACGTTCGCCTCGAGCTCCTGGATGTCCTGATACGCCCGCTCGATCGATGGCACGTAATAGAACATCAAGAGCACGCCGGTCACCGTCAGCCCCAGGAACATGAAGAAGGACAGACCGCCGAGGCAGTAGGTGTGCGTAATCTTGACGTGCGTGCGGTGAATTCGCGTCGGATGCAGGTGAAGGAAGACGTTGGTCGCGACGGCCAACATCTGGTTGCGCGGCGTATTCGGGTAGCCGGTCCGGAAGATCGACTGCCAGACGTAATTCTTGAAGATCAGGTCGTAGATCAGGTCGTTGAACGACTTGCGCGGCGCGCGTTCAAGATTCGCCATGGCCGATTAGCGCTCCCACCAGCGCCCGAGAATCACGAGCGCCCCGAAGCAGAAGAGCATTGTCAACCCGACCAGCGGGAGCTCCATGATCTCGGAACGGAACGGAATCGTCACGAGGGCGGCTGTCAGCAGGTCCACCAGCTACCTCTTCCCACGGTTATCCCGCGCGCCCCATCGGGCCGCGCTCAAGAAATGTAAGCCCGCAGGGAATTCTGGTCAAGATCGCGGCCCCGCTCTGGCTGCTGTTGGGCAAGGCCTGTCGGTCTCGTCAGACCGCCTTGCCTGCGCGTATTATCGCAACTCGACTTGATACAGACGAGTCCCCCGGGAGCACCTCTCCGATTCTCGTTGCATCATCGATTTCATCCACCATCGCGTCGGCGTCCTCCGCGGCGACCACGATCGCCATGCCGAGACCCATGTTGAAGACGCGATACATCTCCGCCGTGGACACGCCAGCGCGATTGCGGATCAACTCGAAGATTGGAGGCTCCGGCCAGCAGGACGAGTCGAGCACGACATGGACATCATCGGGAAGCACGCGCTCGACGTTCCCCGCAATCCCGCCGCCGGTGATGTGCGCAATGCCCTTGATGCTCTGCAACGAGCCGCGCAGCCCCGGCCAGTACGAAACGTGCGGGCGCAGCAACGCGTCGGCCAGCGTCTCGTTCAGATCGGGCTCGAATCTGCCAAGTCGGGCCTGACGGTCTGCCCATGATCCGTCTTCCGGTCGCAACCCGAACACCTGGCGGGCCAGGGAGTAGCCGTTGGTATGCAGTCCGTTGCTCGGCAGTCCGAGCACGACGTCGCCCGCCGCGATCGACGCGCCGCTGATCTCACGACCCCGCTCGACCACGCCGACGATCGTGCCGGCCAGGTCAAAGTGTCCAGCGGGATACAGGTCGGGCATGTCGGCGGTCTCACCGCCGAGCAGCGCAATCCCGCTCTCCCGGCAGGCGGCTGCGACACCCGACACAACCGCGACCTTGTCGTCCTCCGACAGTTCGTTCGCCGCGAGGTAATCGAGGAAGAAGAGTGGCGCCGCTCCCACGCAGAGGATGTCGTTGATGCAGTGGTTGACAAGATCCCGGCCGACGCCTTCGAGGCGTCCGGCCAGGCTGGCCAGCATGACCTTGGTTCCGACGCCGTCAGTCGATGCGGCCAGTACGGGACGGTCGTAGCCCGACAGTTCAAACAGGCCGCTGAACGCGCCCACTTCGCCGAGTTGCTCGGCGCGGGTGGCTGAGAATGCCAGATCTCGGTATCGAGGGATCAGCCGATCGTTGGCATCCACGTCGACGCCGGCGGCCGCGTAAGCGGATGCGCTCTGTTCGATCCGTTCGGTTTGGGACATCGCTCAGCGGCGCTCCGGCGCGAGTGCGACCTTCGTTTCGTCCGAGCGGCCGTTGCGGCGTGGCGTAGGGCCGCTCCCATTGCCGTTCACCGGACGAGGAGCGGCGGTGACCAGAGGAACCGCCAGCGTGTCGATCTCGAAGTCGGTCTGTACTGACACCGGGTAGTCGCCGTTGAAGCAGGCCAGGCAGGTCGTCTTGCCCAGCGACAAGGCGCGCTGCAGACCGTCGTGGCTCAGGTAGCCAAGCGAGTCCGCGCCCAGGTGTTGACGAATCTCTTCGACCGACTGCCGCGCCGCGATCAGTTCCTGCCTCGTCGCCATATCGACACCGAAGTGGCAGGGATGGCGAATCGGCGGAGCAGCGATGCGCATATGGATCTCCGCCGCCCCCGCGTCGCGCAACAGCTTCACGATACGCGGTGTCGTCGTGCCGCGGACGATCGTGTCGTCAACGACGACCACGCGTCGGCCGGCCAGCACCGACGGCATCGGGTTGTACTTCAGATGGGCGCCCAGGTCGCGCAGACGCTGGTCAGGCGAGATGAACGTGCGGCCCACATAGCGGTTCTTGACCAGACCCTCCGAGTAGGGAATCCCGGACTCCGACGAGTAGCCGATCGCGTGCGCCGTCGCCGAGTCAGGCACGCCAATCACAATGTCGCCCTCTGCCGGTTGCTCGCGCGCCAACTCGACGCCGAGTTGCGTCCGCGATTGCCACGCCGCCTGACCGTCGAGGATCGAGTCGGGTCGGGCGAAGTAGATGTGCTCGAACACGCACCCTGCTGGTTGCGCCGGGAAGATCGCCTGGTACGAGCGCATGCCGCGATCGTCAATCGTGATCAGCTCACCCGGCCTGACTTCACGCAGCAAGGTCGCCCCGAGTTGGTCCAGCGCACAGGTCTCGGAAGCCACGACGTAGCGGCCGCCGACCTCTCCGATGCAGAGTGGTCGGACACCGTATGGATCGCGGGCGGCCATCAGCCGATCCGGGGTGAGCAGGACGACCGAGTAGGCCACTTCGATATGACGCATCAGCGCGCTGAAGCGTGTTTCCCAGACCTCGTCAAGCTCTTCCTCATCGTCGCCGAAGAGCAGCAGGTACTTGGCCAGCACTTCGGTGTCTGTCGACGTTTCGAAGGTCGCCCCGTTCTCGGCCAGCTCGACCCGGACCTGGGCCGCGTTGACGACGTTGCCGTTGTGCGCGATCGCCATCTGCTCGCCGGTCAGGGGATCGTCGAGCAGGATTGGCTGGGCGTTGCGGAATCGGCTGGCGCCGGTCGTGGAGTAGCGCGTGTGCCCGATGGCCGCGATACCTTCCAGCTCTGCCGCACTCTGCTCGTCGAATACCTGGGCGACCAGACCCATGCCGGTCTTGACGGTCAGCCGGCGACCGTCGGTCGTACAGATGCCCGCGCTTTCCTGCCCGCGATGCTGGAGCGTGTGAATGCCATAGAAGGTTTCGACCGCGACATCGACCTCCGGCGCCCAGATGCCGAACACGCCGCACGCCTCTCGCGGGCGGTCGTCAATGGCGCCGAGGGGGATGTCGGGGTGCGGCGGCTCTGGGTCGGAGTCGGCAATCGGCTGCTGCACGCGCGGGCCTCGCGTTAGTCGATTCCGGGGTGTACTTGCACGTTAACGCACCTGATCCGTCGGTACCAGACGCCGATGCTCAACCATCAGGCATCTGTCCTCGATGGCTCGCAGACCCGCAGATCGGGCCTGCCTCAGACCATCGGGATTGACGATCCCGAGCTGGAGCCAGACCGTTCGCACGCCGCCCGAGCACGCAGCGATCGCGTCGGCGATCGGTCGGTCGGTGTCCACCGAGCGGCGAAACACGTTGACCGTGTCGATTTCGACATCCGGCAGCGCCTGCTGGGCCTCCTCGACCGAGGCGTAAACCTGCTCGCCCATGATCTCGGTCCCCGCCGCAGCCGGATTGATTGGGATGATCCGATATCCCTGGCGCTGCATGTAGGCGCTCACACGATGAGAATCGCGCTCGGGATTCGGAGAGAGCCCAATCACCGCGATTGTCGCCATATCGGAGAGCGACGCCTCAACGTCGGCGTCGATCTGGGCTTGCCATCTCGTCTCGCTGTCGGTCATCGATGCTCCTACCAGATCGGCCCGCGAATCGGCGCGTCCGTCAGCGCAGAGAACGCCTCCGCGACTTCGAAGATCTGCTGCAGTCCCTCTTCCTCGTGCTGGCGTGGTGTGGAGACGGAGCCAAGCACATGACGCGTCCCGCTCTTCTTAACCAGCACCAGTTGCCACTGGGCGAACTCCTCGGCCGGAAGCGTCCCACCCGCGCGCGCGATCTCGCGGCCTTCATCCTCCACCAGTAACTCGCGGATCTTCCAGAACGGGATCAGTTCGTTCGTCCCGATCCCGAGTCCCAGGAATCGCTGCTTCATCGATACGTTCTGACCGCCGCGATCGGCGACGATGTTTGCGCCCAGCAGCGCGTACACCAGCGAGATCCCCGACAGCGGTAGGAGCACGACGGAGAACAGCAGCAGGATCCCCATCAGCCAGAACGGGAACGAGTCGACCGAAGTCCCCATCAGCGCCAGCAGTCCTGCCGTCAGAGCCACTCCGAACAGGGGCACAATCACCGCCGACCGCGGTGGCCGTACCTCGATTCGCTCAGGCCGAATCGTCACCACGCGACGGTGCAGAAACAGCGTCCGAGCGGCCAGCGGTTCCCTGACCGGCTCGGGACGATCCAGCAGCCGCTCTTTGACATCGTCGAGTGCGTCATCCACTTCTGCCAGATGGCTCGAATGGGTTGATTCGGTCGATTCCGTGGTCACAACGCAAGCCTAACAACGGCGATATGCTCGCTACATGGCTCCGATGGACCGAACTCGGCTGACCGGTCTCACCCTGATGATCGCCGCCACGTTCCAGGCGATCTGGTTCCTGGTGGGCGTACGTCGCCGCAGCTACGCCGCCGTCGCCATCCCGGCCGCCGCAATCACGTTGACCGCCGCGGTGTTGCTCTTCTGGGTTGGCTGGACGACCTACGAACTCGAAGACGACCTTGAGGGTCTGAACTTCATTCCCGAGCCGCTCGACGACATCTAGTCGTGGCTCGGATCCGCCCACCCCGGACCTTCGATCCTTCGTAAGTCATTCTGATCGACGGTGGTCAGCAGCTCGCCGACCAGCGATCCGTCGGGCAGCGTCAACCCTGCCGCCAGGTCCGCAAGCGGCCGCAGGACGAATCCTCGCTGGCTCATGTAGGGATGCGGAACCTGAAGTCGGGGCTCGTTGATCACTTCGCTGCCATACAGCAGGATGTCGATGTCGATCACCCTCGGTCCCCAGTGTCGTTCCCGAACCCGTCCCAGGTCGTGCTCGATCGCCTGCATGGCATCCAGCAGCTCCACTGGCTCAAGCGACGTTCGACCGCGCGCGACCGCGTTGAGAAACGCCGGCTGCTCAGTCACCCCCCAGGCCGCCGACTCGTAGAGCGAAGAGACCGCGACATCGTCGAGGACGCGGCGAATCCCCGCCACCGCCGAGCGCATCATCTCCCGCCGATCGCCCATGTTCCCGCCGAGGCCGAGGAAGACGTTCGTCATTGGCGCACGATGTCGTCGGCCATCCGCACAACCCGGGTCATCTCGGCGACGTCGTGGACCCGCACGAGATCCGCCCCGTTGGCGACGGCGAGCGCCGTCACGGCAGCCGAGCCCTCCAGCCGTTGCTCGACGCCCCATCCGAACTGCTCGCCCGTCATTCGCTTGCGTGACATCCCGACCAGAATCGGCCGTCTCAGCACCCGCAACTCCGACAGCCGCCTGAGAATCTCAGCGTTCTCGACCAATTCCCAGCCGAAACCGAAACCGGGATCGAGGATGACTCGCTCTTGCGATATGCCGTGCTGGATTGCAATGTCCAGCGATTCGCGAAATCCATCCAGCGTGGCGGCAACCGGATCGGTCGCAGCGGGTCGCCGGCGCTGGTTGTGCATGGCGATGACCCAGGCGTCACGAGCAGCAGCGACATCGGCCAGCGCGGGATCGCCCTGCAGGCCGTTCGTGTCGTTCAGCATGCTCGCTCCGGCCTCAAACGCGGCGAGCGCCACTTCCGGCTTCGTCGTGTCCACAGAGACCGGCGTTTCCGGCAGGCCCGCGACGGCCCCTTCGATCACCGGCACGACCCGTTCCAGCTCCGTTTCGCGGGTTACCGGTTCAAATCCCGGACGTGTCGATTCCCCTCCGACATCAATGATGTCGGCGCCGTCGACCACCATCTGCTCGGCTGCAGTCACGGCCCCTTGGACATCAATGACGCCATCGCCGGCAAACGAATCAGGTGTGACGTTGAGAATCCCGACGATCAGCGTCCGCGAACCCCACGCAAACGCGTCCAGCTCCACTACAGCCCTTTCACAACGTTGACTCCCGTACGCGCGGCCTGCCGTCAACCTCGATCATCTCCAACTGTTTCCGCTCGGCGTCACCGCCGGAGATGACCAACTCAATCTCGGCTGCCTTCACCGTATCCGCTTCGTCGCCATCGTCGATCCGCCAGGCACGCACCGAGGGCGGCTCGTCGGCCAACGACACGAGCACCCAGTAGGGCCACTCGGTCGCGCCCTTGTGCAGCCGGGCGATGTTCAAGTCGGTCGGCGAGGGTCGCGCCTCGGAGGCGACGTGCGAGTGATAGATGACCAGCAGATCGCCGTCCACATCATCGATTGCGTTGTACAGATGCAGAAGCTGTTGCGGCGGAATGTTGAAGCGCCAGGGCGACGCCTGATCGTTGGTCGCACGCCAGAGCGTCATGGCCCCGTCGGACGCCCGCCCAATCACCCCGCAGCACTCGTTCGGCAAATCCTCGCGTGAGTGCGCGACCATCTCGTCGATCAGGATCTGCGGCAACTCCAGGCTCATGTTCCTGCCGCCTCCCGCTCTGCTTGCCAGAATGTGCGCTCTGTTTGTGGATGGGGGATCCCCGCGCCCCAGGTGTCCCAGCCGTGGACATCGGCGTCTCGCGCGAACAGTTCGATCTTACGTTGGCGCGGGAACATTTCCTCGATCCGGCGTCGCACCTCGACCGGCTTGCGCGAATGATCGCTGCGCCGTTCCGAGACGAGTTGTCGGACGTTGCGTGCGCCCCGAGGAGCGGGAATCCGGCCACGCTTGAAGACCAGACAGAGCTCGCACTGCGACATCGTGTAGAAGCCCGGATTGACCCGCTGCTTGTCCCAGACGAAGGCTACCGTGGCCCAGGCGAACCCCCAGGCCTTACCCAGGTCGATGGCCTGATCGAGATGCGGCGACGTCGCCCACATGAAAAGAAGCGAATCGTCTGCGGCGATCGACGACACCTCGAGCTCGATCAAATCCTGCAGCTGCACCGTCTCATAGTGCCGGATCGCCCCGCCCGAGTCGCCGCTGCCAGGCCCCGCATGCTGGAGCTGTCCCTTGTAATCCCAGGGAGGATCGGCATAGATGACGGCGTAACGCTCGGTACCGTCCGGCCCTGGCAACGGAGGAAACTCGACCGCCACGGCTACGCCTCGGGAACCCACTCGCGCAGTTCGCCGTCATCGTGGCAGGCCCCGGGCTGCAGCGTCATCTGCAGATAGGGACGACTCGTCGACGGAGGCACCAGATGGTCCAACCAGTGGGCACGCTCCGACTCGGCAATCAACGAGCCGATGTCGCCGAATCGCAAGTGGATGACGGCCCCATCCTCGACAATGCCGAAATCGATCACCGCCTTACCCGGTTGCATCAGCCGGCCGACCGTATCGGTACGCAGGATCTTCGCGCCGGAGTCAACGTAGCGGCGCAGCACCGATGCGCAGAAATGAATCGGCAGCGGCGACCCGTCGCCCGAACTTACCGCCCGGGCTACGGTGCGTTTCCAGACCAGATCGGCCTGCTCCGGCATTAGGCCGAAGGGTTGTCGATCGGCACGCCGACGACCGAGCCATACTCAGTCCAGGAGCCGTCGTAGTTCGACGTGTCGTCGATACCCAGCAGGTAGCGCAGCGCGAACCAGCTGTGCGACGAGCGCTCCCCGATCCGGCAGTACGCGATCACCGACTGGTCGCCGGTGATGCCCTGCGCCTGGTAGATGTCGCTCAGTTCGTCCGCCGACTTGAACGTGCCGTCCTCGGCGACCGCTGTCGCCCACGGAATGTTCGATGCGCCGGGCACGTGGCCCTTGCGCTGCGCCGTCTCGGGCAGTCCCGGCGGCGCCATGATCACGCCGTTGAATTCGTCCGGCGAGCGGACATCAACCAGTTGTCCGCCGGCATCGACGTGCGCCAGCACGTCGGTCAGCCGGGAGCGCAGCGTCTCGTCACGCTCGGCAACGGCGATGCTGCCCGAGCCTGCGGCTGGCGCGTCCGTCGTCGTCGCGCGACCCTCGGCCAGCCACTTGACCCGGCCGCCGTCCATCAGAGCAGTATTGGTCACGCCGTAGAGCTCGAGCATCCACAGCGCGTAGGCCGCGAACCAGTTGTTGTTGTCGCCGAACAGCACGATCTGCGAGTCGTCGTTGGCTCCGGCGCTGTGCAGCAGGTCGGTAATGACCTCGCGGGACGCGACATCGCGCGACACCTGATCCTGCAACTGCGACGTCCAGTTCCACGCCACCGCTCCCGGCGGGTGTCCCTCGTCGTAGGCTGAGGTGTCGACATCGACCTCGATCAGCACGACGTTCGCGTTGTCCAGGTTGTCCGCAACCCAATCGGTCGAGACGAGCTTCTCGGGGTGTGCATAGTCAGCCATGCGGCTGTCCTTTCTTCAGACGGTGGTCCGTTACCACCAGATTTTGCCTTCGATCTCCTCATCGCCGGCGATGTCCTCGTAGTCACGATTCCAGAGGCCAGTCGAGAGGTACTTCCAGCCGCCGTCGGCCAGTAGTACGACGATGTTGCCCGTATCGAGCCGCTCCGCGGCTCGCTGGGCTGCCCGAATCGCGGCCCCGCAGGAAATGCCGGCAAAGATGCCCTCTTCTTCCAGCAGTCGTTTGACAACCGCGAAGGAGGTGCGAGAGTCGACCATGATCCGCGCATCGAGCACCGACTCATCAAGCACCGGCGGGATGTAGCCCTCCTCGAGCGAGCGCAGCCCCTGCACCAGGTCGCCGGGATGCGGCGCGGCGGCGACGATCCTGATCTCCGGGTTCTGCTCCTTGAGGTAACGCCCGACGCCGGTCAGCGTGCCGCCCGTGCCAAGGCCGGCAACGAAGTGCGTGATCTCGGGGCAGTCGCGGTAGATCTCAGGGCCGGTCGTCTCGTAGTGCGCACCCGGATTGGCCGCGTTCTCATACTGCATCGGCATAAACACCGACGGGTCGGCCTCGTACATCTCCTTGGCCATCCGCACCGCGCCGTTCGAGCCGGTCTCGCCAGGCGACAACACGACCTCGGCGCCGAAAAAGGAAAGCAGATCGCGCCGCTCCACCGAGACCGATTCCGGCATCACGCAACGCACCGGATGACCCGTCAACCGGCCCATCAAGGCGATCGACAGTCCGGTGTTGCCCGATGTCGGTTCGAGGATCGTCTGGCCGGGTTGAAGCGAGCCGTCGGCGTGAGCCGCGTTGATCATCGCCCGCGCGATCCGGTCCTTGACCGAACCGGTCGGATTCTGACCCTCCAGCTTGACCCAGATCGCCACATCGGGATTGGGCGACATCCGCTGCAGGCGCACGAGCGGCGTGTCGCCGATCGTGTCCAGCAGGGACTGATATCGAGCCGGGGCGGCAGTGACCATCAGCGAGCGCCTCCTGCGAGTGCAGGAAGGATCGCGAGGACGTCGCCGTCGGACAGGGACGTATCCATGCCGTCGAGGAAGCGGATGTCCTCGTCGTTCAGGTAGATGTTGACGAACCGTCGAAGTTCGCCGTCCTCCATCAGCTGGTCGCCGATACCGGGGTAAGACGTCTCCAACGTGGTCAGCAGCTCGCCGATGTTGGCGGACTCGAGCTGCACCTTCTTCTCGCCGTCGGTGAACTTTTGCAGCATGGACGGGACTCGGACTTCGACTGCCATGCGTGGTGATCCTCTCGCTCGTTGTTGTTGGGGGCGTGCCCCCCCTGTCCCTCTGGGACATCTCCCGCCGCTTCGCCGGGGGAGAGCGGAAGTTTCGGATTAGCCTCCTGCGGCTACGGCCGGACCCTCGTGGAACGGGGAGCCGCAGAACTCTTCGTAGTCGATCAACTTGGTCACCGTCGGGGCGTCCCCGCACAGCGGGCAGCCGGGGTCGCGGCGAATCTTGACGGTGCGGAAGTCCATCGCCAGTGCGTCGTAGAGCAGCAGGCGGTTCTTGAGCGGCTCGCCCTGCTCCAGCAACACCTTGATCGCTTCCGTCGCCTGGATCGCTCCGACCGTCCCGGGCAGCACGCCGAGCACACCGGCCTCGGCGCAGGAGGGCACCATGCCGGGAGGAGGCGGCGACGGGTAGAGGCAGCGGTAGCAGCCCTCTCCCGGGAAGAAGGTCGTGACCTGGCCCTCGAAGAGGAAGATGGAGCCGTCGACCAGGATCTTCTCGGCCAGGAAGGCGGCGTCGTTGACCAGATATCGCGTCGCGAAGTTATCGGCCCCGTTGATGATCACGTCGTACTCGGGGATGATCTCCATCGCGTTGTCGGATGTCAATGGCGAGGTGTGCGTGATCACGTTGATGTTCGGATTCATCTCAAGAATCCGGTCCTTGGCCGAGTCGACCTTCATCCTCCCGATGTCGGACGTGCCATGGATGATCTGGCGCTGGAGGTTGGATCGATCGACCACGTCGAAATCGGCGATCCCGATCGTCCCGATCCCGGCGGCGGCGAGGTACACGAGCACGGGAGAGCCCAGACCGCCGGCGCCGACGGCGAGAATCTTGCCGTCGATCAGCTTGCGCTGACCGAGCGGGCCGACCTGGTCCATGATCAGGTGACGCGAGTAGCGCTCAACCATCTCGGGCGTCATGACCGCGCCGCCCGCGATCGCGGGAATCACGGCCAGTTCATCACCATCCGCGACCGGCGTTTCAGGCCCGTCCAACGATGTGATCTCGTGATTGTTCACATAGACGTTGACGTGCTCGAGCAGTTCCTGCTCGCCGTCGAAGACCATCTCGCCGAAGCCGGGAAAGCGCTGATCGAGGTCGCGCAGCACTCCATTCACGTCGATGCCCTCGGCGTCGACGAAGGTGCGGTTCCCGGTGATCTTCCGAAACGGCGTCGGAATGTAGACCTTCACGCTCATGACTCGTCCTCTCAGCTCGCTCTTAGCTGTCCGAGAGCGGCATCGACAGATACCGCTCGCCTGTGTCGCAGATCGTGGTCACGACCCGACAATCGGGACCCAGACGCTCGGCGACGATGTTCGCCGCGTACACGTTCGCGCCCGATGAAACGCCGCACAAGATCCCCTCTTCGCGCGTCAACCGAAGCATCATCTGCTCGGCGTCTCGATCCGAGACGCCAATCACCTCGTCGTAGATCTCCCGGTTCAGGACGCCGGGTACGAACGATGCGCCAATGCCCTGAATGGCATGGACGGAGAACTTGCCGCCCTGCAGCACCGGCGAGCGCTCAGGCTCGACCGCTGTCACCGCGAGGCTCGGCTGACGATCGCGCAGCACCTCGCCGACGCCGGTGATCGTACCGCCGGTACCCACGCCGGTCACGAACGCGTGGAGGCGCTCGCCGTCCGGCATCTCGCGACCCTCCAGCGCCGACCAGATTTCCAGGGCCGTGGTCCGCCGGTGGATCTCCGGATTAGACAGGTTCTGGAACTGCTGCGGCATGAAGTAGCCGTCTTCAGAGGCCAGTTCCTCCGCCGCGTACACCGCGCCGGTCATGCCTTCGATCGCCGGCGTCAGCACCACTTCAGCGCCAAACCGCTCCAGCAGCCGCCTCCGCTCGTGAGACATATCCTCGGGCATGGTCAGGATGAGTCGATAGCCCTTGACCGCTGCAACCAATGCCAGGCCAACGCCCGTGTTCCCCGATGTCGGTTCGACGATCACGTCACCCGGCCGCAACGCGCCGCTGCACTCTGCATCGTCGATCATCGACTTCGCGATCCGGTCCTTGACCGAACCGCCCGGATTCAGGGACTCCAGCTTCGCCACCACCTCGGCTCCGCCCTCGGGCACCACCCGAGCCAGCCGCACCATCGGTGTGGCGCCGATCAGTTCAAGCACGGAGCTTGCCAACGGCGGTCGAGTCAGGCTCAAAGTGGATTCGTCTCGTAGGGGTTGCGCTAGATCTGGTATCGCCCGCCAACCGGCGCCCCCAGCTGGGCCGATTCCGCAGCCAGGTCGGCAATCGTGCGGTCGGCCAGGGTGTTCAAGATGGCGGCACGCACGTCGTCCCAGAGGCGGACTTGCGCGGCCGCCCCGGTACAGCGCTCTGAAGCTCGGCCGTTCTGCGCGCCGCGTTCCAGGCAGGCCGCCAGCGTGAGCGGTCCCTCAAGCGCCTCAACGACTCGATCGAGTCGGATCTCCTCGGCCGGCAGCGCGAGTTGGTGTCCGCCTTGCGATCCGCGCGCCGACGAGATGAAGCCGGCCGCCCGCAGGCGTCCCAGTACCTGGCCGGCGAGCGAACCCGGGATGCCCTGGCGCTCGGCGATTTCGGAAGAAGGAATCGGGGCGCCTTCGTCGTGCTGCGCCAGATCGACCAGGGCGCGAATGCCATAATCGCTGGTGGACGACAGCTTCATCATCGGGCGTACGATTCCGCGCTACCGCATCTCGGCCGATGCGGATAATCTTGACTGAAATAGTAACATTTCTCCTCGGCCAGCCGACTTGCCCGACCTCTCACCTCCCGGAGTCTGAGCATGACCACCACCAACAGTGCAATCGACGCCACACAGATCGAGGCCGACGCGCGCCGATTGGCCGGTTCGCACCCGGCCGACATCGTCGCCGAGGCCCTCAAGCGCTTCGACAACATCACGATCTCGTTCAGCGGCGCCGAGGACGTCGTGCTCGTCGACTTCGCCGCCCGAGAGGCCGAGAGGCTCGGCAGAACGTTCAACGTCTTCACGCTCGACACCGGGCGGCTGCATCCCGAAACGCTGGAGTTCATCCAACGGGTCCGCGATCACTACAACGTGACGATCGAGGCCTACTATCCGCAGGCTGAGGCTGTCCAGGCGTTGGTCCGCGAGAAGGGTTTGTTCAGCTTCCGAACCGACGGGCACCAGGAGTGCTGCGGAATCCGCAAGGTCGAGCCGTTGGGACGCGCGCTGGCCCACGTCGACGCCTACATCACCGGCCAACGCAAGGATCAATCACCGGGCACCCGCGCCGACATCCCGGTTGTGCAACTCGATCCCGGGTTCGGTCGCCAGGACAGCCCGCTGGTTAAGTTCAACCCGTTGGCCAACTGGATGTCGGCCCAGGTCTGGCAGCACATCATGGCCTACGGCGTGCCGTACAACCCGCTCCACGACCAGGGCTTCAAGTCGATCGGCTGCGCCCCATGCACCCGAGCCACGCATCCCGGCGAGCACGAACGAGCCGGTCGCTGGTGGTGGGAAGAGGCCACGCAGAAGGAATGCGGCCTGCACTCCATCAATCTCGAGCAGTAGCCGACAGGATCGCATCGACCAGATCGCCAGGCCGAATCGGCGCCTCAGCGAGCACACGTCCATCGGCAGTCGCCACGACCGGCACCGCATCCCCGAACTCGCCCTCCTGCTCCGACCACTGGAACAGCATCGCCGCCGAGAGCGAAGCCAACAGTTCCCTCGCACGCTCGCAAGAGTCGCAATCGGATTTCACCCAGAGGATCAGCTCAGGTCCGTCAGCCACGACCGAGGCCTCCGCGTCGGCTGCCGCGGTGCGTGTGCCGCTCCGCAATAGCGCTGGTCGGCACCGGCGCCTGTCGATGCCGGCGCAAGTGCAGCGCCATCCAGACCGCAGCGATGGCGGTGACGATTGCCAGAAGTTGCGGCACGCTCAGCGCGCCCGCCAGCGCCGCCTCGTCGGTCCGCAGCAACGACAACGAGCCGCGCACCACGGCGTAGGCGAAGACGTAGAAGGTGAATCCCCAGCCCGCGCCGACACCCAGCCGGCGTAGCAGGAACAGCCCACCCAGGATCATGAAGTCGAGAATCGGCTCATAGCCGCCCGCGACGGGGTGCACCGCGACCGGCGCTTCGTCGACCAACCCGCGTGAGCCGCGGTACCACTCATCGACGCCGGGCGAAGACCAGGGCCCGTCGGTCAGGGGATGCGTGTAGCGGAAGGCCCAGGGCAGCTCGGAGGCGTTGGCGAAGTGCTCGCCGTTGACGAAATCGCCAAATCGTCCGACCGCCTGACCCAGGATCATCCCCGGCGCGGCGACATCCAGAGCCACCCACTTGGGGAACTTGGGCTTGAAGAACGTGACGAAGAGGAAGCCACCCAAGACACCGCCGATCATCGCCCCGTAGATCGAGATCCCACCGTCGGTCAGGGCGAAGATGTCGCCGACCTTGTGGATCTGGTCGGTGTGCTCCAGCACCCATAGCAGCCGTGCGCCGACGATCCCCGAGAGCACCGAGACGACCGCGATCGACATCGCATCGTCCTCCGAGATCCTCGCTCGACGGGCCAGCCGCACGGCCAGCCACACGCCGAGCGCGATCCCAACCGCCGTGAACAGACCGTGCCACGTGAGCTCGAATCCACCGGTGTCGACCAACACCGGATTGATGTTGATACTGATGATCCCGACCAGCTCAACCATCGTCACCACTCCCGTCATCACCTTGAGCGTAGTCGCCGCCGAACATCCCGCGACTACGGAATCGGCGGCGTGGTCTGCCTTGCTGGTCCTCGCCCGATGCCAGGCGTTCCAGTTCAGACGTCAGATCAACCCCGTGTCCGGCCTGCCCGGCCAGTTGGATGCGGTCCGCCGTCACCCGTGCCCAGACCCGGCGGCGCGGCATGAAGAACGTCGTGCTCATGCCGACGATTCCGAGTCCAATCCCCACCCAGAACGCGGTCCCGCCGGGATCACGGCGCACGTTGAGCCCGGTGAACTCGCGCGGTCCCGAGAACTGGTAGCGCATTCCGCCGTGCACGATCTCCTGTCCCTCGTCCAGCTCGATCCGGCCGACATCTCCGCCCAGTCCGAGCACCATCCGCGCCGGGCGCCCGACCTGTCCGCCCGCGGACGACGTATTGGTCGAACCCTCAGCCAGCCGCACGCTCTCTCCGCCGAGCGCGTTGAATTGCTCCGCCGTCCGCGCCTGTCCGAACCGCTCCAGGGCGATCAGCGCATCGCCCGACGCTCCCGGGATATCCGTCGCCACCTCGAAGAACACGGATTCCGCACCCAGCCAGGTCAGGTCGATCGCGCCGACCCGTTGCGTCTCATTGACCTCCAGCGAGCCCTGGAGCCCGGCGTCCGGTTCAGCGCCGAGATATGTCAGGCTCAAGCCGTTGCTCAGCCCGATCGAGTCGCCCGGCGACAGCGCGCCGCGGTCCGACTCTCGACTCGGCGAGTAGTAGAAGAACCCCTCGCCCGCGTCACCGTCTCGAAATCCCACGTAGAGCAACTCGTCTTCGCCAACCGGCAGCGCGGTCAATCGAGCCGCCCCTTCCTCCTGATCCAGCGACACGACACCCTCGAACGCCCGCTCGCCGTCGATCGACAGCAGCACCCGAGGTCCCATCGGCGCTTCCAGTCCGACGCCGAGGTCGGCCAACGTCAATCCGGCGGCGTCCCGCGGGGTCGGAATCACCCGATACCAGAACTCGAAGTCGACATCTGTCGGAATCAGCACGATCGCCAGCGATCGGACCCCGTCGAGCGGAATCAAGCTGTATCCGGAGACCCGCTCGCCCTCCGCCGCTCCGGCGAGTTCGCCCGCTACCTGATGCTGCAGCGAGATCACCTCTTCAGACACCACCGCGCCGCCCCGTGCGACCCGGATTCTCGGCCCGACGATCTGGCCGTCGAGGAAATGTGTCTCCGCGTAGAGCAACTGGCCCGACGCATGATCGAACACCCGCAGCTCCGCCCCGTGCTCCCAGTAGGCCGCCTGGTGGACCCGGTAGCCGGCCGCATGGACGGGCCCGTTGACCGTCACTTCGCCGCCGCCGACCTCTTGTCCCGCCTCGGCCACTCGGACGATGCTGCGGAAATCCAGCGCCTGTCCGTCGTCGGCGAACTGCGCGATCGCGTCGTCAACGATGATCTGCACCTGCGCACGATCGTCGCCCGGCGGGAAAAGAATGTGCGACTCGCCCTCGGCCACCCAGAACTGGTACTCCTCACCCGCGAACTTGGTCACCAGCGTCGCGCCAAGCAGCAGCAGTAGGGCCAGGTGAGTCGCAAACGTGGCCAACTGAGCCCAGCCGTACCGATCGGCGAAGAGCATCACTTCCCCGTCGGCCGACTCCACCTCCTCGACCCGATAGCGCGCCGCCCGCAATCGCGACTCCAGGTCCAGCCGCCCGGTTTCGACCGTGTCATCTGCGGACAGCTCAGCCGACGCTCGGTGGCGCGCCCGCTCAAAGTAGGCCGCGTTGACCCGCTTCGGCGGCCGGCGAACGGTACGCCAGATCGGCGGAGCGCGGCTGACCGTGCAGACCGAAATCGCCAGCGCGACCAACGCCACGACCGCGTACCAGTAGGGCTGCTTGTAGAGATTGAAGACGCCGCCGTTGGTCTCGTAGAACCAGGGGAACTCGGCCAGCACGTCGGTGAACCAGCCCCACGTAGGCCGCTGCAGGTCGATATGCTCCTCGACCTGCTCCGGGATGTCCGCCAACTGCGGCGGTACCTGCGGAATGATCACGCCCACGGCGGAAAACAGCGCCGCCGCGAGGATCAACCCGATCGCCCACTTGACCGACGTCAGCCGGCGCCAGATCCACCACGCAGGGTCGGGCCAGGTATCTCGCCGCATGAATCTCAGCGTATCGGCGGACTCTTCAATCCCGATCCGGTCAGCGGCACCAACACCCGCTCATCCTCTGCGAGCATCCCGCGCTCCAGCAGACGCCGCAGCGCCGCCAACGGCACCGCTGATGTCGGCTCCACGAACAGCCCACGCTGCGAGATGGTCGTCCCCGCCAACTCGATCTCCAGCTCCGAGACGACGCCGGCGGCGCCCCCGCTCTCTTGTATGGCGCTCAGCATCTGGGCCAGTCGAGGAGGCCGAGAGACCGCGATCCCGTCGGCCATCGTCGGCTGGGGTTCGCGCGGCTCGTGATTGCGATACGCCGAGGCCAGCGGACTCACGTTCATCGCCTGGATCGCGTACAAACGAGGCATCTGCTCGATCCGGCCGAGTTGGACGAGCTCCCGAAATCCTCGATGCAGGCCAATCAGCAACGAACCGTTGCCAACCGGCAACACGATCGCGTCGGGTAGACCGTGCTCCACAATCTCCTCGGCGGCCGGTTTCATCCCTTCGCTGAAGTACGGGCTGCGGTTATGCGAGAGATAGGGAATGCCCTGTTCCTGCGCATACTGCTCGGCGGCCCGCGCGACCGCCTGCCGGTCGCCGTCGACCGTATGAACTGTGCCACCGACAGCGGTGATCTGCGCTTGCTTGATCTCCGGCGCGTCGGCGGGAACGAAGATCTCAGCCGACATCCGCGCAGCTGCCGCGTAGGCCGCGAGCGCCGCTCCCGCATTGCCGGATGAGTCTTCCACGAACGCCGTCGCACCGCCGCTCCAGGCGGCGGAGATCAGCATGGCGGCCCCGCGATCCTTGAACGACCCCGTCGGCGAGAGATACTCCAGCTTCAACTCCAGCCGCAGACGCAACGCGTCCGGCCAGTCGAAACTGATCGTCGGCGTCCCGCCCTGCCCCAGCGGCAATGCGGTCAACGGCAGGCGGATGCCGCCTTCGGCCAACCGCGGATAGTCGATCTCGTAGAGCCCGCCACAGCGTTCGCAGGAAAGCTCCAGCGAGGCTGGTACCAGGGTTGGGCAGTCAAGGCAGCGCAGGTGGTGTCGGACGACCGGCATCAGGCGAAGAACTTCCTCAGGTCGTCAAGCAACAGATCGGGCACTTCCATCGCCGGGAAATGGCCGCCCTCGGGGAACTCGGTCCATCGCAAGACGTTGAACGCGCGCTCACACCACGATCGCGGCGGCAGCGGCGTACCTCGCTTGAGCTTGACGAATCCGGTGGGGACTTCAGCTCGGTCACCTTCGCCCAGCCGCACCTGACCACCGACCTCGGCTTCAATCTCCGCGGGCGGACGCATCGCCTCGTGGTAGATCCGCATCGCCGACGACTGCGTGCGCGTGAACCAGTAGATCGCCACGGTCGCCAGCAGCTCGTCCTTGCTGAAGCGGCGATAGAGATCACCGCCACGGGGACGCTCGTCGTCGCGCATGATGTCGGCCAGAAGCCACCACTTGTCGACCAGCCAGGCCATCAGCGCGACCGGGGAGTCCTCAAGTGCAAACGCGAGCGTCTGAAACTTGGTCCCGTGGATCCCCCGGTGCGCAGCGTCGTCGCGGATGTAGGGTTCTTGCTCATCAACGAAAAATCGTCGCTCCTCATCGGTCTGGGGGCGAGCGGCAGCGCCGCCCGGCGGCAACGCGGCCATTGTCATATGGATTCTTGGGATGCGGTCCGGATGGCGCAATGCGAGCTGCCCGCCGATCGCCGCGCCCCAGTCGCCCCCGTGGTAGAGGAACTCGTCGTAGCCCAGCCGCGATATCAGCTCGACCCACATGTCCGCGATCGCCGCGGGTCCCAGGCCGGCCTTCGTCGGAATGCCCGACCAGCCGTAGCCCGGCAACGATGGCGCAATCACGTGGAACGCAGGCGCGCTGGGCTCGGACGGCTCAGCCAGTTGGTCAATGATCTTGTGGAAGTCATAGACCGACGACGGCCAGCCATGCTGGATCATCAACGGCCGCGCGTCCGCCCGCGGACTGCACCGATGAATGAAGTGAATCCCGAGCGATTCACCGTTCCACGCCGACAACAACGTCTTGAACTGAGGAAATCCGTTGAGTAGCGACTCGATCGCGCGCCAGTCGAACTCGTCAGCCCAATACGCTGCCAGGTCCTGCGTGAACGAGAGATCGATGCCATACAACCATCCGGAGCCCAGGACCTCCGGAAGCCAACGGACGTCCCGCAGTCGCCGTCGAAGCTCGCTGATCTCGAAGTCGGGAACGTGGATCTGGAACGGTTCCATGCGCGCCCCCTGCCCCGCACCCTAACCCGCTCTCAGAAGAGACCCTCACGCAACCCAAAGTCAACCCCGCCCAGGCGTGGTCCAGCAGCGCCCACGTTCGGCGTAATCCCCTGGCTCGTTTCTCCCCCCGCTCCGCGGGGGGAGATGCCGAAGGCAGAGGGGGGCACCGATCCCATGCCAGCAAAGCGAGCTAGGGGCAGTCTTGTGGCTGCCCTCGTTCAATGCGCAGATCTCGGCCTAGCGCAACGGCCTGAAGAACTCCCGTATGTCCTCGACCAGCAAGTCCGGCTCCTCTAGCGCCGCAAAATGGCCGCCTTTGTCGTGTTCCGACCACTGCGTGATGTTGTAGCCCGGCTCGCACCAGCTGCGCGGCGCAGTGATGATCTCCTTCGGGAAGATCGAGAAACCGGTCGGCGTCTCCAGCCGGGCGGGCAGGAAGTTCTCGGCCTGATTCTGGCGCATCTCGTAGTAGTAGCGGGTCGATGAGTTGATCGTCTGACCGAACCAGTAAATCGAAATGTTGGTCAGGATCTCGTCCTTGCTGAAGCGCTTCTCGATGTCGCCGTCGCAATCCGACCACGATCGCCACTTCTCCGTGATCCAGGCGGCAAGCCCGGCCGGCGAGTCGGTTAGACCGTAGGCCAGCGTCTGCGGCTTCGTCCCCTGGATCGCCTGGTAGCCCGTCTCCTGCGCCTGCCAGTGCGCCGCCTGCGCCGCGACCTCGCGCTCGTGGTCCGTCCACTCCTCCTGCGGCTTGTCTTGCGGCGGACGGCCAATCGGCATGTTGATCTGCGCGCCGATGCAGTTCTCCGGGTGTTGATAGGCGACCTGCGCGGTCACGATCGCGCCCCAGTCGCCGCCCTGCGCGCCGTACTTCTCGTAGCCGAGCTGCTCCATCAGCGCGCCCCAGAGCAGCGCCGTGCGTTTCTGGCCGAATCCGCCCGAGGTTGGGATCTGCGAGAAGCCATAGCCGGGGATAGAGGGCGCGACCACGGTGAAGGCATCGGCCGGATCGCCGCCGTGGGCCGCCGGATCGGTCAAGGGACCAAGAATCTTGACGACCTCGTAGAACGTGCCCGGCCAGCCGTGCGTGAAGACCAGCGGCAGCGGGTCCGGTCCGGCGCCTTCCTGATGCACGTAGTGAACGGTGTAGTCCTCAACCCCATCGGCCGAGACCTGCGTCGTGAACTGCGGGATGCGATTCAGGTACGTCTCCTGCACCCGCCAGTCATACCCGGTGCGCCAGTAGTCGCACAGCTCCTGCATGTAGGCCAGGTTGGACCCGTACTGCCAGCCCGAGTCGGTCACTTCCGACGGCCAGCGAGTCTGCGCCAACCGGCGCTTGAGGTCGCGAATCTCCGTATCGGGAACGTCAATCTTGAAAGGCTCGGGCATGTGTCGTCATCCTATCGCCGAGTGCGAGTCCGTCGCTCAGATCATCCGCGCGCAGTATCGCACGAGCCCTCACCGCATCGGTCGGAAGAACTCCCGGATGTCCCCCACCAGTAGCTCCGGCTCCTCCATCGCGGCAAAATGACCCCCGCGATCATGCACCGACCACTGCTGCACGTTGTACTCCGCCTCGACCCAGTGCCGCGGCGGGCCGAAAATCTCCTTCGGGAACACCGAGAATCCCGCCGGCGTCTCCAACCGGCCCGGCAACGCGTTCGCCCGATCGTGTTGGCGGCGCTCGTAGTAGTAGCGCGTTGCCGAGTTCATCGTCCTGGTGAACCAGTAAATCGAGATATTGGTCAGGATCTCGTCCTTGCTGAACCGATTCTCGATCTCGCCGTCGCAATCCGACCACGAACGCCACTTCTCCACAATCCAGGCAGCCAAACCAGCAGGAGAATCGGTCAATCCATACGACAACGTCTGCGGCCGAGTCCCCTGGATCCACTGGTACGCGGCCTCGTGTGACTGCCACTCCCGCATCCGATCGATGATCGCGCGTTCCTCCTCGCTCCACGCCTCCTCCGGATGGTCCACGGGCACCGGACTGTTGGGCATGTTGATCTGCGCACCGATGCAATGCTCCGGGTCTTCATACGCCGTCAGCGCCGAGACCCGCGCGCCGATGTCGCCGCCCTGCGCTCCGTACCGCTCAAATCCAAGCTCCGACATCAGCGCCACCCACATGCGAGCGGCCCGCATGTGTCCGAATCCCCCGCCGGTCGGTATCTCCGAGAACCCGTATCCCGGCAACGACGGAGCGACGACCGTAAAGGCATCGGCCGGATCGCCGCCATGAGAGCCCGGATCGGTGAGCGGCGCCAGAATCTTCGACACCTCGAAGAACGATCCCGGCCAGCCATGCGTGAAGACCAGCGGCAGCGGATTCGGGCCGACGCCCTCTTGAAGCACAAAGTGAACGGTGTAGTCCTCGACCCCGTCCGCCGACACCTGCGTCGTGAACTGCGGCATCCGATTCAGCCGCGCTTGCTGCGCCGACCAGTCAAAATCCGTCCGCCAGTACTCGCAGAGTTCCTGGATGTAGCCGAGGTTCGAGCCGTACTGCCAGCCCGAGTCCGCCACCTCCGACGGCCAGCGCGTCTGCGCGAGACGTTCCTTGAGGTCGCGGATCTCAGAGGCGGGAATGTCGATCGTGAACGGCTCAGCCATCGCGTTCCCCCCGCCGGTCGGTCTGCGGACCCAGACTAGACGGAGAGAAACCTAGCTCTCGACCACGTCTCCGGCCACCGGATCAACGCGTACGCCCTTGTCCTCGACCCAGGCCAACGCACGATCGATCTCATCGTGATCGCCGTCAAGCTCCAGAACGACCCAGCCGAAATCATGCTCGACATCGGCCATCCGGATGTTGGTCACCACGTCGAACTCATGCCCGACCAGATAGATCACCGGCTCCTTGACCGCGTCGCCCTCGAACGTGAAGCGGACTCGTCGGGTCGCCATAGCTAGCCTCCCACGCCGACGGCCTGCGGCGCCTCGGCAAAGGCGTCTTCGAACGATTGCAGCGTGCCTTCGACCGGAATCGGCTGCGTCACGTGCTCAACCACAGCATCCGCAGTCTTCAGTCCGCCGCCCGTGATGAACGCCACGGTTGTCTCATCCGGATCCACTTGACCCATCTCGATCGCCTGGCGCAGTCCGGCAATCGTAACGCCGCCGGCCGTCTCCGCAAACACACCCTCGCACTCCGCCAACATCCGGATGCCCTCGACAACCTCCGGATCGGTCACCGCCGTCGAGCCACCGTCGGTGCGCTTCATGACCTTGAGCGCGTAGTAGCCGTCGGCCGGATTGCCGATCGCCAGCGACTTCGCAATCGTGTTCGGCTTGACCGGTCGAATATTGGTCGTCTCATTACGCCATGCCGTCGTGATCGGGGAGCAACCCTCGGCCTGCGCCCCGATCATCCGCACCGGCGTCTCCTCGATCAGTCCGTACTGCTGAAACTCCTGGAAGCCCTTGTGGATCTTGGTGAACAGCGAGCCCGACGCCATCGGCGCGACCACCTGCCGAGGCGCCCGCCAACCGAGTTGCTCCGCCACCTCATAGGCCAGCGTGCGCGAGCCCTCGGCGTAGTAGGGACGCACATTAATGTTGACGAACGCCCACTGCCGGTTGTCGGCCAGCTCCGAGCAGAGCCGGTTGACATCGTCGTAGGAGCCGTTCACCGACACAATCGTCGGATTGTAGACAGCCGATCCAAGCACCTTGCCCGCCTCGAGGTCGTGCGGGATGAAGACAATCGCCTCCATCCCCGCCCTGGCGGCATGGGCCGAAACCGAGTTGGCCAGATTGCCGGTCGAGGCACAGGCCAGCGTCTTGAATCCCATCTGCCGCGCCCGGGAAGAAGCCACCGCCACCACGCGATCCTTGAACGACCAGGACGGATTGCAGGTGTCGTTCTTGATCCACAGCTCGCGCATGCCCAACCGATCGGCCAGCCGATCCGCCTTGAGCAGCGGCGTCCAACCGACGTTCAGGTCGACGATGAAATCTTCATCCACGGGCAGGAAGTCGATGTAGCGCCAGATCGAGCGCGGACCGGACTCGATCCGCTCGCGGGTGACCTTCGATTGGATCCTGTCCTCGTCGTATGCGACTTCCAGTGGGCCGAAACAGAAGTCGCACACGTGCAGGGGATCGAGCGGGAACTCACGGTCACACTCACGACAGGCGAGGCAAGTGGCATAGGTCATGGTCGGTTGGGTCTTTCGCTAGCGGGGAACAGGCGTCGGAGCGGGAACGTGTCGGTCCTCTCTCGCCGCGCTCGTTCCAGGAGGCGCTAGCGAGACAGGACCTCGGGCATCGCCATGCGGCCCAACATCATCACGTCAACGGTCACACGCGTCATCATCAACGGAATCGTACAACAGCCAGACCGATCAATCCCACACCCGCGACATATCGATTACAAGCCCGCTGCAAACATCCTCGCCGGACAGCTCCGCGGGGTCGTCCAGCTCGTCAACCTCGCCGTTTGCCCGGTAGATCCAAACCGTCCGCTCAAACGGATCGATCAGCCATCCGAGCCGCACCCCACCGTCGATCCACTCGACCATTTTCTCCTGCTGGCGCCGTATCGATTGGCTCGGTGATCGCACCTCGACAGCCAGATCTGGAACAATCTCGAACGCTTCGCTCCACGGACGAGGCACAGCGGGCATTCGTGCCGGAGAGACCCAGGAACAATCTGGTTTCTTGCGGAAGCCGGTCGGCAGGTCGTAGGCGGTCGCACTTTCCAAGGACATCCCTCCTCCGCCCGCTTCAATCCAGTTCCAGATCTGGTGCGTGATCACGGAGGAGATGTAAGAGCCTTCGGTCGAGACCATGGCGATTCGCAACTCCCTGTCCGGCGTCAGCTCGATCCGTACCTGCCGATGTTCCTCCCGCAGCCACTCCCACCACTGTTCGGTGACCTCAAAGTCCTCGGGCAATGGGACGAACAGCTGTCCCTCGATCTGTTCAGGGATCGAGGGCGACCAGCCGTAGACGGCCGTCGCTTCACTCACCTCGGACATGGCGTCTCCGCCCCGACTCAGCCGTAGCGCTCTTCCCGCCACGGATCGCCGTGCATGTGGTAACCGTACATTTCCCAGAAACCCGGCGCGTCGCGGTTCATGAACTCCACGCCGCCCACCCACTTGGCCGACTTCCAGAAGTAGAGCGATGGAATCACCGCGCGGACCGGCCCGCCGTGCATCGCGTCCAGCGGCCTCCCGTCGTGCGCGATCGCCAGCATCGCGTGATCGTCCGCGCGGATATCGGCCATCGGCACGTTCGACGTGTAGCCGCCGTAGCAATGAAACATCACGTGCGTCGCTGACTCCTTCACGCCCAGCGCCTCGAACAGATCCGCAAGCAGCACACCATCCCAGGTGTTGTCGTAGCGCGACCAGTGCGTCACGCAATGAATGTCGTTCTTCTTCTCCGAGACGCCGATCTCTGCGAACTGTTCGTACGACAGAATCCGCTCCCGCTCGACTTCGCCCCACACCTGCAGATTCCAGTCCTTCAGATCGACCACAGGCGTGCCGCCGTAGGTCAACACCGGCCATTCCCGGATCAGCCGCTGACCCGGCGGCAACCGATCATGCCCCGTCTCCTTGCGCCGACGCTGCAACTCCGAAAACGGCACTCCGGCCAGAATCTCGCTCACAAGCCTGCTCCCCCAAGACGCTCCCGTACGACGCACGACCCTCCCAGATTATCCGAATCCCCGGAGCGCGAGTGTAATCTCGACGTATGGACGATCCGTTGCGCGGCCCCCGCCCCTCCCCGATCCCCTCTCCCCCCGCTCTGCGCGGGGAGATGCGGCAAGCCTGCCCCGCACTTGATGCGGGGGCAGATGGGGGCACACCGCAGGCGTCGACGTCGCCCCCCAAGCCTCGACGCTCCCATCGACGCTTCATCGCCTTGGCCGCCCTGGTCGTCATCTTCGATCAGATCACCAAAGTCATCCTGCGCGAGACGCTGGACCTCGGCGATCGCGAGTGGCTCGCCGAGTTCTTCGCCTTCTCCCACATCGCCAACGACGGCGGCGCATTCGGCGTATTCGGGGGCCAGAACACGGTGCTCGCTGTCTCCGCCGTCGTCGCGATCGGCGTAGTCGCGATCTACTACTTCTTCCCGCCCATGGACCACTGGCTGATTCGCAGCGGCCTCGGCCTCATCCTCGGCGGTGCTATCGGCAACCTGCTCGACCGCATCTACCAGGGACACGTCACCGACTTCATCGACTTCATCCACTTCCCCGCCTTCAATGTCGCCGATGCGGCGATCAACGTCGGCGTTGCCGCCATCGTGATTGCGTTGCTGTTCAGCGATTTCCTCAAACGCAACCCCCGCTCACCATGACCGATCCCCCAACACCGGCGCTGCAGTTGATGGCCGATCAGGACGGCGAGCGGCTCGACCAGTTCCTCGCCCGGCGACTCGACGGCGCCTCCCGCACCCAGGCCAGACAGCTCATCGACGATGGCCTCGTGCGCATCGACGGCTCCCTCGAGCGGCCTGCCTACAAGCTGCGCTTCGGCGAGCTGGTCGCCGTCTACCCCCGGGCATCGAGTCCGGTCGAGGCGCCGGTCGGGATCGAGCTGGCCGTCGTCTACGAGGACGACGATCTCGCCGTCATCGACAAACCGGCGAATCTCACCGTCCATCCCGCCCCCGGAGAGACCCAGCCAACATTGGTAAGCGCCATCCTGCATCGCTGGCCCGAAGTCTCGAAGATCAGCAACGACGATCAGGACGCTGACCCTCTCCGGCCGGGGCTCGTCCACCGACTCGACCGCGACACCACCGGCCTGCTGATGATCGCCAAGAACGCTCCAACCCTGCGTTCGCTCCGCGACCAGCTGCGCGAACGATCCATGGACAAGCGCTATCTCGCCGTCGTCGTCGGCGCGCCCGATCCGCCGGCCGGATTGATTGACGCCCCGATCGGTCGCGATCCCGCGGATCCTCGCCGCATGGCCATCCTCGACCGCGCCCGTCCGTCGCAGACCAGCTACGAGACCGTCGAGCGCTTCGCCGATGCCGCCCTCCTCGAATGCCGATTGATCACCGGACGCACACACCAGATCCGCGTTCATCTCTCGGCGATCGGTCATCCGATTGCCGGCGACTCCATGTACGGCCTGCCGACGCCGCTGATCGAGCGCCAGGCGCTGCACTCTGCCAGGCTCACCCTCCGCCACCCGGCGACCGAGGCGTCGCTGACCCTGGAAGCCGACCCTCCGGCCGACTTCCGCAGCGTGTTGGCGCACCTGCGTGAAGGCGATTTGCTGCTCGGCGACCAACCGCCGCCCAGAGCGCAACGTGGTTCGACTGATAGCGTGAACCGCCGGTCACGTTCCCCAAAACGCGGCCGCCGAAGACGAACCCACCGCATCCGCTAATCCCATGCCCAGATCTCCCCAGCCCGTCCCTCCTCCCTCTGGAGATCTGCGCGTACTCCTCCGCTTCCTCTCTCCCCCCGCTCCGCGGGGGGAGATGCCGCAGGCAGAGGGGGGCCTCGAGACAGGCGTCAATGGTGACCCCACCCGCCTGACCTCCGCCGCTGTGGAAACTCCCTTACACTCGACGCTCCACATCAGAACGCAAGTGCGGTAATCTGTACAGCAGCGGACGGCGGCCTCCGAGCATCCGCAGCAGACAACAACACGGGAAGGATCGGATGCCGTGGTCAGCAGCCCTCGCCTCGTCCGATCCCGTTCGTCCGCCCGCCTGGCCAGCCCGACGTACGCCGAACGGATCCGAACGCATCCGAACAAACCCGAACGCCCAACCAACGCGAGTAAAGCTGGAGAAACCCGAGGAAACCTGAAAAAACCTGAAAGTCCCCGATCTACGATCGCCAGCAAAACACTGGGAATCGTGGCCGATTCCCGCTTGTTTCGGCCCCGAAAAAAAATTCCTCGAAAACCTGAAAGCCGACGCCGACCAGTATTCGCCCACCGCTGTCCACTCCCTGCGCAAGCCTTCCATCCAACCGCCAAAACCGCGCCAAAACTGACAAAAATTGTCCACCCGGACCGCACGAATTCCAGCAAAACACTGAGATTCCGAGTTCGTTTCGCTGCTGGCGAAAATATCGCTGAAACACCGTCCATGCAGGAGTTCCAACCATGAATGTCCGCGTTCGCTACGGACCTTCTCCAACCGGCGAGCCGCACGTCGGCAATATCCGCACCGCCCTCTTCGACTGGCTGCTCGCCCGGCGTTTCGGCGGGCAGTTCATCGTCCGCATCGAGGACACCGACCGGTCGCGCGCTGTTGAGGGCGCGGAGGACCTGATCCTCGACGCTTTGCGCTGGCTGGGTCTGGATTGGGACGAGGGCCCCGACGTCGGCGGGCCATTCAGACCATACCGCCAATCCGAGCGTCTGCCGCTGTATGTTGACGCGGCCAACCGGCTGTTGGACGAGGGCAAGGCCTATCGCTGCGACTGCACCTCTGAACGCCTCGACGCGTTGCGCAAGGCCCGACAGAAGGCCAAGTTGCCACCCGGCAATGACCGCTGCTGCCGTGGGCTTGGCGTCGGATCAGGCGTCGAGCACATCGTGCGCCTGGCCATGCCGCTGGAGGGCGAGACGATCGTTAACGACTTCCTGCGCGGCGAAGTGTCCTTCCAGAACTCGTTGCTCGACGACCACGTTCTGCTCAAGCGCGACGGATTTCCCACCTACCACCTGGCTTCGGTCGTCGACGATCACCACATGCAGATCACGCACGTCATCCGTGGCGACGAGTGGCTGTCGTCGGCGCCGCGTCACGTGCAGACCTACGCCGCGCTGGGCTGGGACCAGCCGGTCTGGGTCCATATCCCCATCATTCGCGGTCCCGACAAGGGCAAGCTGTCCAAGCGTCACGGCGCTACGTCAATCCGCCAGTATGCCGAGGATGGTTACCTGCCCGAGGCACTGCTCAACTTCCTCGCCTTGCTCGGCTGGTCCAGGGACGAGACGACGACGATGATGTCGCGCGACGAGATCGTCGAGTCGTTCGACCTCGACGGACTCGGCCTCGCTTCGGCCATGTTCGACATCGAACGACTGCAGGAGATGAACGCGCGCTACATCCGAGACCTCGAGCCGTCCGACTTCCTCCAGCGCGGGCGTCCTCGCTTGGAGCAGGCGCTGGGGCGTCGGCTCGACGACGCCGAGCTGGATTCCTTGTTCCCCATCGCGCCGGCCATCCAGGAGCGCGTCAGGCTGATGCCCGAGTTCGCCGACTACACCGATTTCTTTTTCACCGAAGGCCCGCTCGACTACGCCAACGACGAACTGATGGGCCGCGCCTACAAGAACAAGCCGTGGGCCGCGTTGGAGTCGGTTGAGGCCTCGCTCAAGACCCTGCGCAGCGTCGACCAAGCCGATTGGACCACGCCGGCGATCGAAACCGTACTCCGAGACCTGGCCACGGAGCGGGGCGAGAAGCCCGGCGCCCTGTTCACACCCATCAGGGTCGCCACCACGGGCAAGCGCATTGCCCCGCCCCTCTTTGAAACGCTGGAAACACTCGGCCAACCGCTGACGCTCGAACGCCTCAACGCCGCCGCCGAGCGCTTGGCCAGACCCGACGACTAGAGTGATAAGCTGAGACCCCGTTGGGGATTGGTCTAGTGGTAGGACGGCTGACTCTGGATCAGTTAGCGGGGGTTCGAATCCTCCATCCCCAGCCAATCAACATCGTCCAACAGCGTGGGGCATTCGTCTAGCGGCCAAGGACACCGCCCTCTCAAGGCGGAGATCAGGGGTTCGAATCCCCTATGCCCTACCAAACGGCACCATACTGCGAACTCCTTCGCTCAACTCCACCTCCGCCACATCCGCCCCCCGCAGCGGCCCGTCCTGCGGCGTTGGAATCGTGTAGCGAATCACCGCTCGGCCTGGTCGGACAGAGATCCGCTTCACGAACGACCGGATGAACGCCTTCGTCTCGGTCACATCGCTGGTCTTCAGGAACTCGCTCATCTCCGCTGCAAACCTGGCCACCACATCGGCGCTGTCCAGCAACTCCCGCCGCTCGGCCAGAACCGAACGGGCTTCCTCCGCTGATTCCTCCAGCTGAGCTTGACGCTCCTGGTGCACTCGCAGCCGCGGCAGAATGTCGTTCACCTCCATGTCCGAGCTCTCGACGATGTGCCAGAGCCGATCCATTTTCCGCCGCACCTCTTCCAGTTCCGCCTCGATCGTCTCCAGCCGTTCTCGCTCCTCCCGAGCGACGCCGTCCATTTCTTCGTCCAGCATCTTCACCAACTCGCGGATATTGCCCTCTGTGAGGATGTGATCCCTGATCTGATCGATGATCAGCCGTTCGAAGCGATCTGCGTTCAACCTGGGGGTCTTGCAGCTCTTGCTGCCGCCGTTGAGGATCGACTGACAGACGTAGTAGCTGTACTTGCCGCCCTTCGCCTCTGCCGCGGTCAAGGCCTTGCGGCAGAGCTCGCAGCGAACCAGGCCGCTCAGCAGGTATCGGCTCGCCGCTTGGCGCGGATGCACCCGCTCCGGCGCGCGCGATTGCAATGACCGACTGACCCGCTCGAACTCCGCTCGCGACACGATGGCGGGAAACGCTTCTTCCACGCGCACAGGCGGAGCCCCGCTCTTGTCCGTCAGACCCCAGACCAGGGTGCCCGTGTACGCCTCTTTGACCAGCAACTTGTGGATCGTGGTCTTGAGCCACTTCTTCCCGCGCGGACTCGGTATGCCTTCGGCATTCAGAGTCCTGGCAATCTCCAGGACGCTCTCACCTGCGAGCGCCATGTCGAAGATCCTGCGCGCCACGGAGTCGGCTGGCGGATTCAGTTCCAGGCGCGGCCGCTTCTTCGGCCCGTCCTGCACATGAACTCGCCGATAGCCGTAGGGGACGTAGGGGCTGACCCAGAATCCTCGCGAGGCGGCCTCCCGCATCCCTCGCTTGACCTCCTGAGCGAGATTCTCCGAATAGAACTCGTCCACGCTCTCGATGATCGCCTCCATTAGCTTGCCGGTCGGCGTGTCGTCGGCATGCTCGGTGATCGATGTCACGCGGATCCCGCGCCGGCGGAGCATCGACTTGAAGGCGACGGCGTGCTCACGCTTGCGCGTGAAGCGGGAGAACTTCCAGACCAGAATCTCCTGGAATGGCGCGTCGGCCTGGGCGCCTTCGTCCAGCATCTTGCGGAACTGGGGCCGGTCAGCGACGCGCCCGCTCTCAGCCTCGTCGATGTACTCGCGCACAACTAGGTACCCGTTTCGCTCAGCAAAGTCGCGCAGCGCGCGAAGCTGCGCGGAAACGGAGAGGTCAACGTCCTGCCGGTCCGAGGAGACGCGTGCGTACAGAGCAGCGGTAGTTGGCTCCTGTGCTTGGTGCATGTTCTGGAGTCTCCTCGGAAATAAGTAGTACTCGGGGTTGTTTCGGAGCTGCGAGATGCGGCGCTGTGATTGCCGCTGGACCTCCCTGTTCCCTGTTCGAAACATCGTAGCGTGACAGCGCGGGTGAGGTGGGGTGTTTCGACACTGAACAAGCGCCGTCTCACACGGACGACCGGTCTTGATCGCAACCCCGACTCGGAAGCCGCTGGTAAGAGAATGGGGCCGAATCGGTACGCGGCCGTGCAGTGGCGAAAAGGAAGGGCGCGACGCTCTGAAGCGCCGCGTGAGAAGTGTTGAGACGCTTAGGAATACACTCCAGCGCCTTGGATCTCCTGGCAGGGTCAGAAGGGACGTGTACGTCGCCGCGCACGGCTTCTGCCTGGAGGCCGCAATCATGAAGCTTGGGCAAGATCATCCGTGTCGGCGACAAGGAGATACTCCTCGGGCTCCAACACCACGATGCCGAGATGGTCATTGAGGCCGTCGCCGTAACGGCGAAGCTTCTTGTCCCAGGTGAGGAAGATGTCGCGCTTGTTGATGAAGTGGGAGTGGATGTGGTCCCAGTCCTTCCAGTCGCGATTCAGTTCCCGGTCCTGCTTGGTGGTCAGGGCGAAGTAGGCATCGGCGAACTCCCTGCTCCCGGGCAGGTCAATCCCCGCTCGCCAGTGGTGAGGACGAATGACCGAGCGCATAACCTCAATACCCAGATTCGGAAGATTCGCGATTTCATCGGATAGCGGAGGCCAGGGGACATCCTCAAAGACCCGCCCGGTCACCCGTACTGAGGCGGATTGGCGCTTGGCAAGTTCGAGCAGCCGCCGAACGATTTCAACTTTGCTCCTTCTTCGCCACAGTTGGAACAGCACGGCTGTGTCCAAGGTCAACGTTGGCAGGCGCTCGACCGTCAAGTCGAACTGTCCTGACTTGCGCATCACATATGTCCGCCGCTGGCAGCCGGAGGGCAGGTCGATCACTGCGCTGAACTGGACATCCGGCCCGCCGTTCAACGACATCGCCAAAGGCAACCTTCGGACCATCGGGAAGAAGTGCTCCTCCACTTCACGGTCGACGAGTTGTTCAGCCTGCCGCCACCGTTGTTCGTGCCAGGCGTCGTGCTGCTCCTGGCTGAGGAGAAAAATCGGATTGGCGTCGATAGTCCTGCCATCGAGTTGCTTGAGCGCATCCGCCTTCATTTGCTCCCTGATCTCTTGAAGCTCGGGGAACAGATCAACCTCCCCATAACTCATGTGGAAGCGAACGTTGTCAACATTCCTAACCTGCATCTGGTTCGCGAGCCGGATGAACTCGCCCCATTCATCACCGGCGTACGAGACAAGAGGATGGTCGATTTGGAAGCGAGGCGACACGCATTTCCTCCTCAGGATTCAGAGCTCGCTGCTTCATTGTGCAATCTTCGAGCCCATTGGCTTTGAGACGCGACTTGCTCGATAGAGAACGAACGTCTTGCATCGATTGTGCCACGACGTCGGGAAGAATGTGTGACGAATCACTGCTTGTCAATTGGCAGACTGCCCGCCCCGCGCCGCCATGACTCAACGAATCATCCAGAGACCCATCTCAGCAAGCCGGAGCAGGAGCAAGTCTCCGGGCCCTTCGGTGCCCCTTCCCTCATTCGGACAAGCCCTTGCGCTTCGCTCCAAACGGCTGAGCTGAGCCGCTCGTCATGATGGGTTACATGCGGGCTCGTTTGAGTAGCGAAGTTCTCCACCGCAGCTGATGTGACGCTCGTGACAGCTCTACAATGAATTCAGCAACGTCAGGACAGCTCCGATGACGGCCAACAACCCGGAACTCGATTCCTCCATCCGCCAATTGGATCGCTCATTCAACGATGAGGAGTTGGTCGATCTGCTCCTCGCTCTGGCCCGTCGGCCGGATCGGGATGCACGGAACATGCTCTTCCACCTGGCGGCGGGTTGGCCCGCCGAAGGCTCGGAGTTGCTCGACGCCGCAGCCACGGTAGCTGCACGGCACGAAGCATGGACCGGCGACGACGTTCGGCTCAAGCGCTGGCTCACAGTCCTGTGCCATAGCCGCGAGCTCGCGGCGCAACTCGGGGGCGACCCGCAGCACGTACTGGAAGGCCTCGAACGTTCAGCGCTGGATCAGGCTCGGCTGCAGGGTGAGGCGACTGAATCGATCTGGCGTGAGCCGATGCTGAAGCCGGGCGATGCTGCGCTGGCCCTCGGTGCTCGCGCAACGAACCGCGAGAAGGTGCGCCGCCTGCGCGAACGTTCGTCCTTGCTCGGCCTCCCCTCCGGCAATGGCTTCCTCTACCCGGCGTTTCAGTTCGATGCCGTTCGGCGCCGGCTCTTCCCCGAGGTCATCGAGATCAATGAGCTGATCGATGCAGCGGGCGATCCGTGGGGCGTCGCATCGTGGTGGATGGGTGAGAACGCCAGGTTGGCGGAGCGTCCGGTCGACTGCGTGGGAACCGACCGCGCCTCAGAGCTGTTTGAGGCCGCTGGAGCGCTCGTCGAGCCGGTCGGATAGCCCACGTTGTCGCCGCACCAGGTGCCACCACCGCAGTACGACGGCGCGCCCGCCTCACTCCTGCTGACCGCAGGCACGAAGCTGACGCGGATTCACGGCGCTCAGTTCGCTGTGACCGATTTCAACCCGATGGTGGCGCGCCACCCGCTCCGGGGCGGCCGCTTCGACGCCACGCCAGATGATTCCTACGGATTCCTGTACGCGGCGAACGACGACGCCACGGCCGTCAGCGAAGTGCTGCTGCGCGATCTGCCGCTCAATGAACGCGGGGCGCGTCTAATGCCGCGCGCACGGCTTCGGAATCTGCGCATCGGCTGGCTGACGACAACGCGCGACATACAGCTCGTCGATTTGCGCTCCGGACAGAACCTGGCCGCGATCGGGCAAGACACCTGGCTGACGACCGGGCCGGCGAGGGACTACGAACTCACTCGGGCTTGGGCCTCGGCGATCCGCGACTGGGCGCCGTGGTGTGGCGGATTGACTTGGCGCTCGCACCGCGAACCGGAGGGCTTCGCCTACGTCATGTTCGAAGATCGCGTGCCTGACGATTGCCTGGCCGAGCTCTCAGTCGACGTTCTGCTCACCGGTGAGGATCAACGTCTCGACGACGGAATCGGCCGGTTGTATGTCGAACGAATCCTAGAAGCCTACCGAGTGGCTCTGATTTGAGGCCCGGCAAGGAGGGAGAGACGACGACCAGAAGCAGGTAGCGTTTTGCAACAATTCCCCATGATCGCGCTCAAGTGCACTGGCAGGGATGTGCGGCTGGAGAAAAGCCGGACAGCCCTGTCCTGTGGACGCAGAATTCCCAGCGCAGAACGGCGGTTCTGGGCTGGACAGTTGTGGGACAGGGGTGCGGAGGGGCGGTCCCTACAGGAAGCGCTCGGGACGGGGGGGGATGGGGACGTTTGGACAGGCCCGAGGGCGCACAGGGACCGTCGTCTGGGAGGTTGAGGGCCGGCAGGTGTCTTGACTCGCCCAAATCTTCATGCTCCTCCGCGGTCGCGTTAGGCGTGGCCGCTGCCGAAGCAGCGTCGGTGGTGGCACCAGCGCTCGTGGACTCGCTTCGGAGTGGTGGCGCCGCGCTCGTACTCTAGGAGGCGCCAGTCACAGTCGCCCTCGTAACTGAGGTGGGCGAGGTGTCCGGTAGCAGGCCCGTCAGTGATTATTTCGTCGACGAAGCGAGGCTCTAGCCCGCAAATGTCCTCCGATGAATGGGGTCGCTTCGGAGACTTAGAATCCGGCTTGCAACTTGATCGACTGAGGCTTCAAGTTCTTTGATCGAGCCGTCCAGATTGACGGTGGCAACTTCGAGTCGCTTGTCTGAGTGCCGCACTTCGAATGATGCTCCACGTCCCTCGGCATAGACCAGCAAGGCGGCTGGCAGGTTGAGCGCGGTGGCGTAAGCCAGAGCCTGGTAGAGGTCGGCGTTGCGGACGGGTGCGTCTTCCGCGCTCTTGTACTTCGCGTCGCCAGCGAATACGCAGATGTCGCCCTCCCACCACGTGAAGTCCGGTTTGAGCGTGACATTCCTCGCACGATCCAGATAGATCGTTGAGCCTCCGCTGTCGTCCCCGCGGAAGGACCGTTCGGACAGCCTCAGCGATCGCCTGAGTGCGCGCGTGAGAAACTCCTGGAAGATTGTGTTCATGTCCATGAGGAAGCCAGAGGCGCGAACCTCGCCGCGCGGCAGATCGAAAGCGGTATGACGCAAGATCAACCGAGATAGCTCAACAACCTCGCGGTAGTGCAGGTTGAGTCGATCGAAAGCGATCGCCGGCACGTCGGTGCCTCCGAACTCGACCCACTCAACGTTGACTAGGGTCGCCTCGATCCGGCCCAGGCTCTGCCGCCAAGTAGGGCTGTCGAGGCGAAGCATGCCGAGTCGTCTGGCGGCGCCCCTCACTAGGCGATTGGCGAGAATGTCCTCTGTGAAGTCGTCGTAACGCACCTCGACCGGCAGTGGAACGTCGTGATGCCGGCGTACCTGTTCGGCGAAGTCGATCCGGCCGCGCACCGTGTTCAACGTTTCTTCCCTGCCGCGATAGCCGTGCAGCAGTCCTCGCGAGAACGCTCGCTGCGCAGCCGAGATGAATGCGGGAACGACCACTTCCATAGGCATCGGCGCGTCGGCGAAATCGAACGACTCGACGCGGAAGTCGACCGCGTTAATCGCTTGCGAGGCCAGGTACAGGACGCGCCCGATGGGGAGTTTGGGCTCGATCCGAATGGACAGATCGTCGATCTCGAGCGCACCGATCGTCGAACTCGGAGTCAGGATGTAGTCGTCCCGCCTTCCGTGGGCCGGGGCGACGGAGAGCGACGGAATCGCCGCACGGAGCGCGTCTCGCTCAGCCATGGTCAAAGGTAGCGGCCCAGAAGGCTGGTACTCGGTCAGCTCAATTGCGCGCATCGCGCTCGCCGGACGCATCGCCTTGCCGGTCAGCGGGGTCGCTGGAGGAGACAGTGGCTCTGAGCACTTCGAGGGCGAACTCACTGAGCCGGTCGGGCTCGCCGTAGAGCTGTTCCTCGATGTAGGGCAGAACGTTGTGTTGCCAGACGAGTTCGAGTTGCTCCTCATCGAGCGCCTCGCGCATGAAGTAGCTGGGGCCGATCGCGGCGTCGCGGTTGTCGAGCTTGCGGTTTGCCTCTTCGACAACATCCGCCACCCAAGCCAAGTCCTTTGCGTGCCGGTCGAGCCACCGGCTGAGCAATCCCTTGATCGGGTCGCTGTCGGGATGGAACTCAAGGAAGTAAAAGCGTCGGCGCAGGGCGAGGTCGATCAGCGCGATCGACCGGTCGGCCGTGTTCATCGTGCCGATGATCCGCAGGTTGTCGGGCAGGCTGAGGGGCTCGTTCGAGTACTGCAATCGGATCGGCTCGTCGCGGTATTCGAGCAGGAAGTAGAGTTCGCCGAACACCTTAGCCAGGTTGCCTCGGTTGATCTCGTCGATTACAAGAAAGTACGGGTTGCCGGGATCATCGTGGGCTAGTTTCGCCATCTCAAGCAGCGGTCCATTGCGTAGCTCGAAGCTCGCGCGGCCTTGGTCATCGAGCGTCGGGCGGTAGCCCTGGACGAAGTCCTCGTAGGCGTATGAGGGATGGAACTGCACCAGCCGTACGCGAGCGTCGGAACCTCCCAGATGCTGGGCCAGCTTGCGCGCGACGTAGGTCTTGCCTGTGCCCGGCGGCCCCTGCAAGATGACCTGCCGCTTGTCTTCCAGAAGCCGTCTGAACGTCTGCAAGAACTCGGGGTCTAGTAGCAACTCGTCGGCAAGGGCATCGAGATTGGGATTGACTGAGTTGCTGCGTACCGAACCGTTGCTCTCAGCAGCAGAGTGCTGATATATCATCCAGACGAGCGACTGAGCTTCGAGCCGGTCCGCGGGCCGCTCGAGGTTCAATGCCGGCGCGCGCTCGACCAACCGATCCAGGAACTTGAGTGCGTGCTCATACGTCTCGGAATGGTCCGCGCCAGACCGTGGGCGCGGGTGACGAGCGGTCTGGTACGCCTTGTCGAAGGATGACCAAGTGTACGGAGGGTGGTCCGCGCCCAGGGCCATCAGCAAGGCCGAGACTGCTCGCAAGGTCGTGCCGACCTGCGCTTTCTTGAACGTCTCGCTCTCCGGGATCTGCTCGACCAAGACCCGGATTCTCGCACCGACGGGCTGGGCTTCTTGGCTCCAGAACTCCCGTATGGCTGCGAGGGAAGCAGCCGGCTCCGTCCGGAACCATTCGTACAGCGGCTGACCACGGCGCCAGTCCAAGGGACTGCCCTGCACGGTGAGCGCGTCCTGTACTAAGCCGGACCACTGGCGGTCGCCGCGTATGGCCGCTTCGCGGGCGCGTTCAAGCCCAGCGATCAACTCGCGCTTGTACCGCAACTCTTGCTCATCCAATTGAGCAGATTCGAGGTATGGCTGCGCGCGGCCGAGGTACTCGTCAATCCCGCCCCATGTCAACTCCCGAACGTGCTCCTCCGCTCCAGCCAGCCGCACTTTGTGCACTGTCAATGGACTCCGGATCGAGGCGACCAGCTCATCGCCGAAGGCGCTATCCGGAACGTCGGCGGCCAGCCAGGTGATCGGCCGAATATGGAATGGGTTTGTGTCAGGCCGAAACTCGTAGTCCCCTGAGATCTCCCCGATGTGGACTCTCGATTTCGTGAAGGGAACCGCCACTAGCGTGCCGTGTTCCAACTCATCGTAGAAGCGCCATAGTTGGTGGAAACCGTTCTGGTGTTCTCTCTGGAGCGCAGCCTTCGACGAGACGGTGTGCAGGTCCTTGGCATAGCCGTAGCTGATGCCGACGTGAGAATGCTCTAGGAAATCGGCTTCGAAGACACCGCCCTTCCCCGGGAATACCTTCCAAAGCGCCACAGTTCCCTCCTCGGCCATGCGAACGGAGGCGTGTTTCGGATGTTGCTGCTCGACCGCTCGCGGGCCGCAAGCCCCCGCCTCGTCCGTTCCGACCTCGGCCGTGCATCCCCGGAGTGAGCCATCCGGTCTGTAGACCCGAATGAGCCGATCGCTCAGTCGCGAGGTCCTTCAGGTGAAGGCAGAAGGCGGCCAACGCGGGGGTCAGTCTATCGCCATGACTGCGTTCGTCCGCTGCGCAGTCCACAAGGCAGAACCACACGGACCCCTGCGGCCCAGTCGTGGGGAATCGTGACGTGGATCGGCGAGTTGTCGACGGTTCTCGTCGTGTGATCCATGACCGTGGGAGAATTCGACCGGCGGCGCGTAGTGTGCGCGACGCATTTCGAAACGACGTTGCTACACGCCACGCAGCCGGTCGGCAAGACACAGGGGTTGGATTCGCGGCCCACACGATTGAAGCCGATAGTGACCGAGCGCTGTGTACCCCAGGGGGCGTGATCGTGGCTGGCAGGTGGTCGACGCCGATGTCGATCGGTCGTCCACATCCCAAACGCGATTCGTTGAAATGTGGATGAAATATTGATCGGGTCCCTGATCGATATGCGATAGTATCGAATCAGTGGCTGAGGTGCGGAGTGAACCGAAGCGACGAATGAAGACCGCCAGCGCTACGGAGGCGCCAGCCGATTAGTTGACCAAACCAAAGAGACACGAAGAAGCGCCGCTCGGGGATAGTTTGGCGACTGACCCGAAACGGCGCCCAGAATGGAAGCGTCTGTGCCTTCCACGGGCATTCTACACCCAAACTCCGACTTAAGGTCAACCTCGGGAACCCCGCAGCGGTCCCGCGCCCCTCCACGTGCAGCACAGAATAGAACCCGCCCCCACCGGTGAGGGTGAGGACGGGCCCGTGCCCTCGTAAGCCTCAGTCGGACGAGAGCTGCAGCCTGCTAAGCCGCGTGCGTGGGTTCGAATCCCACCGAGGGCACCACCAATTTAACCCTGATGTACGCAACGGTGCATCAACAACCTGTTTGCAATGGGGAAGGAACACCCATGTTTGAGTTCACGCAGAGCCTGCGAAACATGACCGACGCCATCGGACAACTGGACGAGCTGCTCGGCGATCGATTCATCAGACCGACGATCTTCGATATCAGCGCGTACAGCGTGTACGCCGAGTGGGGCAGAGACAACTCGACCCAGCCTACGCGTGACTCTGTTTGGCTGTGCGCTTACGAAGACCGCGTAGTGATGAATGCGAACTTTCGGGACGGATGGCCGGAGTCCGGCGCGCCGGAGTTCAACGCAGAGCAAGCGAAGGAGTGGCTGCTCGACCTCACTCGAGACTGGAAGTGGGACTTCGAGCGCAACGGATCAATGACATCAGAGAGCATCCGGCGTACCCCGGGGCAGCGTCATCGCGCCAACCTTGAGGGGTACCGCCCTCAGCGGAGATAGCGACCCGTATTCGCCCTACCCAGTTCAAAGGAAGATTCCCATGGCAGAGAATGTCCACGTCGAGACCAAGCAAGATGGCAATGTGGTCAGCTTCCTTGTCCGGCCACCCGGCGAAACCGCTCTCAGGGACACCGGACTATTCATTGACACGACGAACACAAGCCCTGCAATGCTGCCAGGACTCGTCGAGTCAATGAAGGGGACGGTCGCTGCGAACTGGCGCGGTCTCGTCGGCCCTGGTCAGCGCTAGGCTGCCGCCACCAGTTCGCGGCTTGACGAGATGTGCCACCAGGCGAGTTGGACGAAGGACTCGTATCGCGAGGCCAGCTTGGCGTAGCGCGTCGCAACCCCTCGGAACTGCTTGAGGTCGGCGAACAGGTTCTCGACCTTGTGTCTGGTCCGGTAATTCTCCTCGTCGTACTCGAACGGCACCTTGCGCCTGCTGGTCGATGGGATGGTCGCTACAAGGTCACGCGAGGAGAACAGGTCGCGGAGCGGGCCCGAGTCGTAGGCCCTATCTGCGATCAGTTCTCCCGCCTCTACGCCGTCGAGAAGTGCCGGTACCAAGGGACTCTCGGCGGCGTTTCCGGGATGAATCGTGAACCTGACGAGTTTGCCGTTGCGGTCAACCATCGCCATCAGCTTCGTGGTCAACCCGCCTCGACTCGCTCCGATGCACTGAGCGTGCCGTGAGTCGGGCGGGTTGGTCCTTTTCCCTGGGTGGGATGGACGTGGCGAGCGCCAACCGCGTGCTGGTGCGTCTTGATGTAAGATCCGTCGACTTGAATGCTGCGCGTGTCGATTTCCCCCTGAGTCGTCTCGAAGATGCGGTCAAACACGCCGGAACTCGACCACCTGCGGAAGCGCTGGTAGACCGTGTTCCACTTGCCAAACTCCGCCGGCAGGTCGCGCCACGGCGCTCCCGTTCGCACCACCCAGAGGATGTCCTCGAGCGCCTTGCGGTTGTCGTACCCGGTGCGGCCAGGGTCGCTGGCCTTCCCTGGAAGCAGCGGTTCGATCCGTTCCCACTGCCTGTTTGTCAACCTACGTCGCGACATGACAACCTCCTTTCCTATGTGATAGCGCCATCGCGGACGAGGTTGAATGTCAACGCGCCCTAGTCATGAGCGTGTGCAAGGTTTGCCGCATGTGTAGGGAGATCAGTACATCGGACGAAGTGCCGGCAACTCCGTTTCAAGACTCTGTTCTCGCGGCACTCCCGTACATGAAGTGTGTTCTCGCGCAACGGTGTGTTCGTTATCTGGTGCGATAGAAGCTCTCGCCGAACCGCGCCGATGAAGGTGGGGGTTGACGGCAGTGATGTCGCAGCAGGACGGGCCCACGGGTCCGCTCCGGAGCGGTTCAGGCTAAGGGTGTCTGCGCCGGGCTGGCCGCTCATGGCTCGCTCTCGGCGGGGAGGACTTCGATACGCACCTGGGCGTGAATGACGGCCGGCCGGAAGTTGCTGTCGCGCACGGCGACGGTAACCCACTGCTCGCCCGGTTCGGTCGGGCAGTCGGTCTCGATCCGATTTCCGACCAGGTTGGCATCGGGATCGCCGGGCACGCTGACGTGATACGGAGGCACGCCGCCGATCGCCTTCCAGACAATCAGCAGGCGCTCGCCGGCCGCGCAGGAGTTGCTGGGAGTCGGCGCGGCTGTCGCGAGCAGGTTCACCAGCTCGGGGGGATTATCGGTCACGACCAGGCGGACCTGGGCGGTGGCGCGGTTCGGGGGGCTGGCATCGTCGATGGCGCGCAGCGTGACGGTCTGTACGCCGGTTTGCTCGCGACAGCGGATATGAGCGACGCCTGCGGGTCCAAAGCGCTCCTCCATGCCGTCGATCGTGACCGTTCTTCGTCGGTCTTCGTGGTAGTTGGCGGACCAGCCGATCAGCACGGTCTCCCCGGGACGACAGTAGCCGGACAGTTGCGGGTATGCGGTCAGGTTCAGCTCATCGTCCCCCTCGCCGGCCACGGTTTCGAAATCGACTGCTAGTTGAGCGGACTGTGGTGGATCGCTGCGTTCGGTCGCGTGAAGTTCGACGGATCGCGTGCCCGACTCATCGGCGCAGGAAATCACCATGCGATGCGCCGACGGATCACGCCCGTCCAGGGTGACTGTGACAGGCGTCCAGAACCCGCCGGTCACCGCCCAGTAGAGATTGAGGGCGCCGCCGCCGACCGGCACGCCGGAGGTTGTTCCGCTGCCGTCGACGTTCAGCCATCCCTCGCCAGCAGCCATGTCGGAGTACCAGCCGCTGGTGTTGCAGCTGATCGGATCGGCGTAGGCGGAGATCGTAAGCGGGCGTAGTTGATCGGCGTAGTCCTCAGGCAGCGCAGGCGGCTGACCGACCGAAGCGGCGAGTTGAACCAGCTTGGCGTGAATCGGGTGCCGGTCGTCCAGATCTGGCGTGGTCCACCGACCCTGGCCGCGGTATTCGCGACCGCTGTCGACGCCAAACGACAGATGCGCCTCGACCTCGCCGTCGCGGACCGTGATCCCGAAGGTGTCTTCGCAGTAATGCGGATCCCGTTCGTAGTCGTCTTCAGCGCCTGAGCAGTTGTAATGCGCGTATCCCCCTATCTCCGCGCTGACTGCATCGGGCACGGTGAGTGGTTGGCCGAAGACTCGGTAGGTCTCTCCGGCTCGCAGCGTGGCGCTGCCGCGGAGGTCCTTGATCCCGTAGGTATGGACCACATTGGATGCGATCCGGCCCTCGGCGTCAATCACGGTTCCGTGGACCGAGTGCAAGCCGGAATCGCTGCGCCCTCCCTGCAGCGCCCCGCATTGGACATGCAGCGTGCCCCGGCTCGCGCCCACCTGCTGACCGTCGATCACGATCCGGTAGGGCTTCGCGCCGCCGCTGATCTCCCAGCCCACGACGCTGGTCGACGGCGCATAGGACGGGCCGTTCTCCTCGCAGATCGCGGGGGCGATCATGGTCAGTCGCAGTTCGTCGGAACCGGGACCGCCGACATCGTCAGGCAGAGAGGCGGTCGGCGATTGTCCAATCGAGGCGATCAGTCCGTCGAAGATGTCGTTCATCTGGCCGGCGCTCAAGCTGTCGAACTCTGAGACCTCGCGACCGGCTTCGTCGGCGTGCCAGCGCCGGATCCAGATGTAAGGCGGCTCCGAGGCCCAGTGAGCGGCGTGCAGCTGGAACCGATCATCGCACTCCGATTGGCCGATGGCGCAATCGGCCGACCTGTACTCGCCGAGATGGAGGTCGAACTCGTCCAGCGCGGTGAGCAGCACACCGTGCACGCGGTAGGTGCGTCCGCGGCGGAGGGTGATGTCCGTATAGTTTTCGACGGGATCGGTGCGGATCACTCGAACGGCGTAAACGTACGAGAGCGCACCGGCCGCAGAACCCTTTGCGTCCTCAACATGCGCCTGGATCGCCAGGATCCCTGAATCGACCTCGTCGCCTTGCCAGACACCGCAGACCACCGAGGCGGTGCCGCTGGCCTCCGAATAGCGCACACCGTCGACGACCACTCGGTAGGGGGCGGAGCCACCCTCGACCCGCCACTCGACTTGCAACTCGGGAACCACCTCGCGTTCGTCGTAATCGGCCTCGCAACTGGCGGGGACGCTGAGGGTGATGCTCAGCGGTGTGGCCGATTCAGCTCCGCGCACGATCAGCAGTGCCAGGCTCAGCACGGTAGCGGCGGCGATCAGGAGACGAAGGCGACGGTTCATGGCGCCAACCTCTGCGGTCGCGCGGTCTGGACCCAGATGATGGCGCTGCGGGTTTCCACCTGGGGCGGGGCGGTCGCGGCGGTCACCCGGATCGTGAGCCGCTGCGGTCCAGCGACGTCGTCGCAGCGAATCTGCGTCTCGCCCGACGCTCCGAAGACGCGACGGAGACCGTCAAAGCGAACGCTGATCGGGGCTGTACCGCTCAGCAGCGACGCGCCCCACTCGACCGTGGCGGTTTCGCCAGCTCGGCAGGTCTCAGCGACGCTCCACTGGTGGAAGATGTCGTTGTAGCCGTGGGTGTAGTCGGCGGCGACCACATCGAGGCCCAGTTGGAAGTCGAAGTGAGCCGGCGCTGGGCCGCCCTCGCTGATCCGAACCGGCGTGTGCTGGCGGCCAGGTTCGTCTTGGCATTTGACGTGGGCGCGGCCATACTGCAGCAACTCGGGCTCGCCGTCGACCACGAAGCTGAGCGGCCACCAGCGCCCACCCGTGGCGGACAGGAAGACATCCATGACCCCGCCCGCTCCACACTCGGCCTCGGGTGTGGTGTACCTGAGCTGAACCGGAGCGGAAGCGTCATGGAAGTCAGGCGGTAGCTGCGGCGGCTGGTTGATCGACGCGACAAACCGGTCGAGTGCACGGGTGAGCGATGCAGGCGCCTCGTCTGGGATTGCCCGTGAGTATTCGAAGCTGGTCTGATAGCCGAGTTCGATCTGGGCGGCGTGTGCGCCGACCGCAGCCGCGACCGTGACCCGTCGCTCACAGAACACGTCGTCGGCCTCGGGGACGGATTCAGCGACGCAGTCCGCCGCGTAGACCAGCCGGGGGTCGTACCAGCTGGTCACCCCGACCACGCCGAACTCGGCGCCCGCGGGCGGCGTCGCCAGCCAACCGCCGATCCGGTAGGTGCGGGCACTCTGCAGCGAGGCGGCGCGGCTCCTGATCACGTAGATGTCGGCTCGGGACGAGGCTGTAACTCCGGAGGCGTCGACCGCTATCGCCTGCACGATCCGCCGCCCGGAGTCCAGGCTGCGATCATAAGCGCGGTAGCAGTCGATCGTGGCGATTCCCCGGCGCCCGAGGTAGCGCTCGCCGTCGATCGTCACCTCGTATGGCGCCCGGCCGCCTGAGACGTTCCAGGTCAGATCGACATCCTCGTCGAACTCGCCGGCTTCGCAAATCGCGGGCGCCGAGAGCGTGACCGCCAGGCGTCCACTCTCCGTCCCGGCGGTTCGTACGTCTCGACGGGCCGGGGGCTGCCCGAGTGTGGCTAGAAACTCGTCGAACAGATCGCTGACCCATTGTTGGTAGGACGGGATCTCGACATCGTCGCCGTCCGCCCTGACCAAGAACCCGGGGCGGCCCGTTGAACCGTCGAGCCAGCGCGAGTGCTCTAGGGCGCTCCAGCGCTGAATCCAGATCGATCCCTCGAAGTACCCGAATCCGTCGGTGTCAACCAGATCCAGCCGAAAGCGGTCGCCGCAGGTCTCGTCGCGGACCGCGCAGCGTTCGGACACGTACGCATTCAGTTCCATCCGGAAGCCCTCCGGCACGGTCAGCAGGATGCCGTGCACGCGGTACGTCTCACCGCCATAGAGGTTGGCAGCATCGCCTTGCTGACGAATCACCCGGATGCCGTAGATATCGTGCAGGGCGGAAGCCCGGCGACCCTCGGCGTCGGTCACGCTGGCCTGGATGGTGCTGAAGCCGGAACTGATCTCCTCTCCCAGGTCGTCGGCCAGGCGCCCGCACGGTGCTTCGACCACGCCGCTGCTTGTTCGGAAGGCATGGCCGTTGATCAACACCCGGTACGGCGCGGTACCGCCCTGCACGCTCCAGGAAGCCTCAATCGTCTCAATCGGCTGGTACCGGTCAACGTCCGTCTCGCAGACGTCGGGCGCTTCGAGGCGAATCCGGAGCGGCGTCTCGGCGCCGGCCGACGATAAGAGCAGCGCCAAGCTCGACCAGAGCACCAGCGCGGCCGCGAGGAGCAGGACGGGGCTTGGCAGCGATTGGGGCAAGCGCCGATGGGACTTGGACATCCGGACTACCGTGGCAGTTGGCCGGCCGGCGCTGTCGGCGGCCGCTCTGGCGCCTATGCGCTATTGTCGCACCGAAACCTCGACAAGACGGCGCACCGGTGTGTAGGCCTGCGTGCAGTTGGGAAGCAGTTTCTCGATCTGGCTGGCTTCCAGTGGATCCTCGATCACCTCGACGGCCCCCCGCGTCGAACCGGTGCCTTCCGACGTGGACCGTCGCCGCTCGGAGTTGGCGCATCGGGCCAGGTCCCGTTGGCCGTGTTGCACTGTGCCGCCGGTTCAAAGCTCTGCTCCCGTGCTGCGCAGAACACGCCTCGATATCCGATGGCGACGACTCGCCAAGCGACGAGATCGCTAAACGCCGGGCAACCGTTGGTGAAGACTGAGCTGGTGCTCCCCTCCAACACCGCTAAGCCGGTTGTTCGGTGCGGGAGTTGAGGGCGCTTCGACGCGAACGAGCGCCGGTCGCCGCCCAGACGTGATTGCCGGGAAGCGAACGCAAGCCGGCCGCTCAATCGGGCGACAGCCGGTTGGGCACGCTGGTGGGGCTCGGAGGCCAGCAGTAGACGGCGCCGGAGGTGAGGATGCCGCAGGCGTGCTCGTGCCCCACGTCGAGGGCCACAAAACCGAGCCGTTGGATCTCGGGCGGCGGATCGCCGAGCTCGCCCCAACACTGCACCGTGCCGGCCTCGCTCAGAGCACAACCGGCGTCGTAGCCCAACGAGACGGCCGCCGCTTTGAAACCCGATGGCGGACGCGACTGCCCGCGTTGGTCGTCGCCCCAGCAGACGATCCGGCCGTCGGCAGTGAGCGCGCAGCCGTGGTCGTCGCCCAGGGCCAGCGCGGTGTAGACGCCGGCCGGCGGATCGGACTGGCCCCAGCTGTTGTCGCCCCAGCAGCGGATTACGCTGTCAGGGCGGATCGCGCAGGAGTGGTCCTCGCCGACTTCGACGCTGGTCCAGCGGCCGGTCGGCGGACTGGCCTGGCCGTAGCGGTCCCAGCCGAAGCAGAGCAATCGACCGTTTTCCCTGAGGGCGCAGGTGTGGTCCTCGCCGGCGCTGACCTGCAGGAACCGCCCCTCAGGCTGCGCCGGTCCGACGAACTTGCCTTCGCCCCAGCAGGAGAGGCGCCCTTCGACGTCGATCGCGCAGGTGTGAGTCTCGCCGACGCTGACCGAGGCGAAGCGGCCCGCGGGCGCATCCAGTTGACGGTGTCGGTTCGAGCCCCAGCAGTGGATCCGGCGCTGTGTGTCGATCGCGCAGGAGTGTTCGCCGCCGGCGCTGATCTCGACAGCGACGAGCTTCGCCGTTGGCGCGTCCGAGGGCGCCTGCAACGCCGCGACCAGCGCCAGCGCCAGCGCCGTCAGCAGGTAGGCGAAGAACTGCATCTCTCGCGATTGGACCGTTCAGCAGATGAAGATCGGGTGTTCGGCGGAGTTTAGCCGTGACCGTGCGCAGGTCGTCCTGAGCAAGGAGGCGACACCGTCCGCAGGGAACGCGGGCGGCGCAGCTCAACGATCCCAGGCGAACGCAGTGCCCGCCCGCCGTTCGTTCTCGCGTCGCCAGGCGGGACCGAGTGGGCCGCTGTCGTCGAGCGTGGGGCGATCCGTGACGTAGATCGGGAGATCGGTGCCGCTGTTCCCCGGCTGCTCTCGCACCAGCCGCAGAAATCGATCGGCGGCCAGCGGGTCATCGAAGGCGAACAGCACGAGCGGCCACCCGCCGTGGTCGTCGGTCGGCCGGTGCGTGCGGTAGTAGCGCTGGTAGGGCGCGAGCTTGGCGGCCATCGTCGAGGGCCGGATCGCGCGGCGCTCCCATTCGAGGAAGAACGGCTGATCGCGTCCGTCCGTGCGGAGCACTCCGAAGGCGTCGGGCTGGACCGAGTAGAGCGTGCGGTCGAGGCGGAAGTAGCGCGAGGCCCGGTGCGGCGGGTCGAGCTGAGTCAGCTCAGCACCCTGCGCGCGGGCTTGTTTCGAGAGCGCGGCGAGGAACTGGTGCACCGACTCGGTGTGGGCGAGGTGGCGCAGGAGCTGGCGGGTTCGGCGGCCGCGCAGGTTGCGCCAGCCGAACGGCGCTTCGGGGTCGAGCGGCGCGGCGCTCCAGCGTTTACGCGCGGCCCCGACCGAGGCGCGGTCCCGCCGGGCAATCAGGGCCAAGCCGCGATCGGTGAGCGCAAGCCGGCGCTGCCCCTCGATGCGCGGCGCCGACAGCAGTTCGAATCGTTCCAGCCCGGAAGTCAGTTGCGAGACCCGGCGGCGGGCGACGCCGAGCAGCGCCGCCAGGTGGTCGGGCCGGATCCAGGGCCAGTCGCCGATCAGGTCGAGCGCTCGCTTCTCCGATGTCTTGAGCCGGGCCGGGAGCAACCAGTCCGGCTCGCGAGTCTCCGGCCGAGCGGCCAGCGAGCGAGGAGGGAGACTACGCTGAGGGACCCGTTCTACGGTCCACTGGCCCTCGGGCCGAAGGTAGTCGGGGACGTCGCGGAGGCTGAGCTGGGCGCCGCCCGAAGGTGCCCGCCAGATGCGCGACTCGCCGGAGGCGTGAGCGGCTTCGCCCTCGAGCGCCAGAAAGCAGATGAACGGCATACCTCGGAGCAATCGGCGGGCCTGACGGAAGCGGACCTCGTCGGGCACGAGTAAGAGCGCGCCCGAGTAGGTCGGCCCTTGGCGCAGCCGGCTCATGCGCACCGCGAACGCGGTCCGGTCCAGCGCCCGGCCCCAGCGCACCACCGCAAGCGTGCGGCCACCGGTCAAGGCGAACGCCGCGTCGGCCGGCCGCGAGCGGTACCAGCGCAGCCGCGACGGTCCTACGATCTCGGCCAGGGCGGAGCCGAGCCGATAGGTCACGGCGACCGCGTCGATCCGCCGGAGCAACGTCTGACGCCAGCGCTCGGAGACCGGATAGTCGCGCAGGACGACCTCGCGGCTCCGATCCAGGCTGAGCGCGAGCTGCTCAACCCCGTCCGCCGTGAGCAGGAACCGCCGAGTCGGGCGGATCAGCTCAGAGGCGTGCGCCAGGTCCTCGACCAGGCCCGAGCGGCGCAGAACGCTGAGACGCTGGTAAACGGCGCGCTCGGACCAGCGCGAGAAACAGGCCAGCTCGATCCGGTCGGCGAGCGGCAGCTCGGCCACGAGGCGCAGCAGGTCCCGCTCGATCTCTCTCATCTACGGGTCTCCGATCAGGGCCGATTCGATCCATCCTCTGCGGCCGGAAGTGTGTCTCAGGATGCGCCCAAGCCTATACGAACGGATATGCTACGTAGACAACATTGGCCGCTGCTGGACACGGATTGTCCAGGCCGCGGCAGGCGAATCGTGTACAGGAGATAGGGGTAGTTGGCCAGTGTCCACGGGGCGACGGCAAGCAGTGATTCACCGGGCGAACGCGGTGCCAGGCGTGCAATCGTCCGGCGAGATGTTGCGCGGGCCGGCTGCACGGAGTTTGGACAGCGGCGGTGACTGCCGGACAGATAGGGGGTCGGGATGAACGGCAATGCGTCAACTGAGCGGGGGGCGGGGCCGGGCCCGGTGACGGGGGAGGGGCAGCTCTGGGCCCTCCTACAGGACCTGGTGGAGCGGGAGGGCCGGGATGCAGCGGCTGAGCGGCTGGGCCTGAGCGAGCGGACCATCCGTCGGACGCTGACGGACCGGCACTTGAGCCGGCGCATGACCGAGGCGCTGCTGCGAGAGCGGGACCGGCGGCATGCGGCGGGACCGCCGAGGTCTCCGCCTGAGGAGCGACGGGAACAACGGGAACAACGGGAACAACGGGAGCAACCGAGGCAACCGGAACAGTCCCGGCGAGCGGAAGTAGGGGCGGCGGGGCAACTGATGCGCCAGTTGGATCAGCGCTTCGGGCGGCTGGAGCAGACCATCGGCGAGCGGCTGGACGAGCTGGGCGGTGAGCTGGACACCTGGCGACAGGGAGCGACGGAACAGACCGAACGGCTGCAGGCGGAGGTCGAGGGGCTGCGAGAGAGCGTCGCCGCACTGGACCGGAGCGCGGCTTCGACCGGCGGCCCGTCGGCCGGGCACGCCCGCTCCGGCTACTTCCCGCCGCGGACCTTCCCCGAGCTGGTCACCCGCGAGCCGGCGGCCGACGACGGGCGGGTCTACGGCGCGGTCCTGGCGCTGATCGAGGAATGGCGCGGGACCTGGAAGGAGCGGCAGCGGGTGAAGTACACGCTCGACTGGTTGCGGATCGAGCGGCGGCGGCTGGAACTGGAGCACCGGCTGATCGGCGAGTTCGAGCTCACCCTGCCGCCCGCCAACCGGCCCTGGTCGTCGTCCGAACGCCAGCAGGAACTTGTCTGGTGCGAGAACGCGTATCGCCGCGTGTGGTGGCAGCTGGTCTGGACACGGCTGCTGCACGGTGGCTTGCGCCTGTTGACGCTGGGCGCCTGGGGCTGGCCCGGACCGGCCGACCCACACGCCGAGCGGGGCGGCGGGGAGTCGAGGACGAGCAGCAAGAACTCGCCCTGATCCGCAGGCTCGACGGTCTCCTTCGGTCGACCCGGGCTCGGCGCGACGATCAAGTGAGTCTCGTTCGGCGGGAACAGGGAAGACGGCGGTGTGAGTCCGGACTGACCTGGCGCGCATAGCGGCTTGGCCACGCAGGTGTGACTCAGGCGGATGTCGTGCTGGCGGGGGAGCGGCTGCGGGTCAACTGCCGCACCGGCGCCAAGTGCCGCGAGGTCCGCCATGTCAGCCGGCGGATGCGCGAGGCGTTGTGCAGGTACGTGCGCCAACAAGAGGAACTGGGAGAACAAGAGGTGGAGAGGATGACGCGCCGGTTGCGGAGAAGCGGGAGGGTGGGGAGAAACCCCGCCTACAAGAACCTGGGCACGACCTGCTTCGGGAGGTCGAGGCCTTGCGGGCCGACGTGGCGTCGCTTCGAGAACGCAAGGAGGCGGTGGAGGGTTAGGCCGCGCAAAGTCGGGGGCGTGGGGATGACCACGTCGATGTGAAAGGTGTGGATGCTGGCGACAGAAGCAAGCAATCGCGGTCTGTGCCCCCGCCTCGCCGCGTCTTCCACGAGCTGATCACCCAGAAGGCGGAGCCGGGCGAGGAACAGGTCTACGGCGCGGTGGCTGAGTTCGTCGTCGAGCGGCGCGAGGCTTGACCGGCACGCAGGTCGCCGTGGCACACTCTGGCCTGGCTGCGGGCCCAGCGGAGACGGTTGGATTCGGAGCTGAGCGTGATCGGCGTGTTCGGGCTGACCTCACCGCTGGCCGACTCGCCCTGGCGCGGACGACGGCGTGAACAAAAGCTGGCTTGGCGTCGAAACGACCATACCGCTGCCTCTTGAATTCTCTCATTGCCGGCGATCCGCGACTGGATAGGCAGCGTCCCACCACGCGGGAAGCGACGAGTCCTCGGGCGGTCCTTATCTGATGGGCAGCGAGTGGAGCACCAGGATGCGCGACACGCGCGGCGTGGGCGGTGTGAGCGGTGTGATCCGGGAGCGCGACCGGCCTTCGTCTCAGCGTGCTCCCGTCCCGCCCCATTCGCTGAACACCGCCCTGCTCGTCCGTTGATCGGGTCCAGTTGACAACCTCACTGCCTGATATCGAGGAAACGGGCATGCAACGGCGTTTGCTTCTTCGACTTCCTCTCCATCAATCGCTCTGGTCCGAGTCTGAACTCGCTCACCTGCTTACTTGCTACTCCCCTCCTGCGGGCCCGACGCGGTGTGCGACGGTCCCGGCGCGAAGAGAGTCTTTTGCAGATCCCTCGCGTACGGTTCGGCCAGCTAGTGCGCGTCCCTGCCAACGCACTTAGCCTCCTCGCATGACGAAACAAACGCCGGGGACGCTGTTGGAGTTCCGTAATCGAGATTGGGTCGTTCTGCCCAGCGACGATGACGACTTGCTGCGGTTGCGGCCCATTGACGGGCCGGAGCATGAAGCGATTGGCCTGCTTCCTTCGTTGGAACCCGAGGAACCCAAGCCCACGCGGTACGACCCGCCTGTTCCTGAACGAGCTTCCGAAATCGCGGGCGCTCGGCTCGTGTTCAACTCCGCCCGACTGGCGTTACGCAGCGGAGCGGGTCCATTCCGTTCGCTCGGACGCCTCTCGGTGACTCCGAGGCCGTACCAATACGTCCCGCTGTTGATGGCGCTCAAGCTCGATCCAGTGCGACTGCTTATCGCGGACGACGTAGGTGTGGGCAAAACCATCGAGGCAGGAATGATCGCCCGCGAGTTGTGGGATCGCGGGGTCGTACAGCGCGTCGGCGTCCTCTGTGCGCCCCATCTGTGCGAACAGTGGGCTGATGAGTTGAGAACCAAGTTTCAGATCGAGGCAGCCATCGTGCAGCCCTCTCGGATGGCGAGACTCGAGCGTCGGCTTCCTCCGAACGTGCATGTGTTCCAGCACCATCAACACGTCGTCTGCTCCATCGACTTCGTGAAGTCCGATCGATACCGTCACCACTTCATCGCTAATGCGCCCGACCTGATCATCGTCGATGAGGCGCACACATCCGCTCGACCGCGCGGCGAATCGGCCAATCAGCATCGGCGCTACGAGTTGCTGCGCGAGCTCAGCCTGCAGCATCCCGACTCCCATCTGATCCTGGCGACCGCGACTCCACACAGTGGAGTGGAGGAATCGTTCCGCTCGCTTCTGGGGCTGCTCAACCCCGAATTCGATACCGAGGACGAGATACAACCACGAAGGCTGGCGAGGCACTTGATTCAACGCCAACGCCGTGACCTCGCGAGTTGGCTTGGCGCAGATACACCGTTCCCGCAGCGCGAGCCTGAACAATTCACCTATCAGCTGAACGACGAGTACCGGCGGCTGTTCGAGGATGTGCTCGCCTACTGCCGGGAGTCTGTGGCGGGCGGAGCCGATCAATCCCAGCTACAGCGAGTTCGATACTGGGCGGCAATTGCGATCCTGCGCTGTCTCTTGTCCAGTCCGGCATCTGCGACGGCCATGCTCGCGCGGCGTCGCGAACGCGCCCTCGAACACGACGGTAATGACCGCAGTGACGACTTCGATTGGCACCGCTCGCAGATCCTGGACTCGTCCGAGGATGACCAGACACCCGATTTCGTACCGACGGCAGCGCTGGACGACCCAGACCTGGCGTTGTCGGACAGCGAGCGCCGCCGCTTGAGCGGATTTCTCAATCGGGCCGACGCCTTGGCGGGTTTCAGTCGCGATGCGAAGTTGCGTCGTTGTGCCGAGCTCGCCGGTCAATTGCTCCGCGACGGGTACTCGCCAATCATCTACTGCCGTTACATCGACACGGCAACGTACGTCGCTGAACAGCTCGAAAAGCAACTACGCAGCAAGTTTCCCCATCTACAGGCCCGCTCGGTTACTGGCTCCGATGGCGACTCGGAGCAACGGAGAGAGATTGTCAACGAGCTGGCTCGCGCCGAACGTCGCATCCTGGTCGCTACGGACTGCCTCTCGGAGGGCGTCAATCTCCAGCAAGACTGGAACGCCGTCATCCACTACGACCTCCCCTGGAACCCGAACCGGCTCGAACAGCGTGAAGGCCGGGTTGACCGCTACGGCCAGACCAAATCTGTGGTGCGCGTCGCCACGTTGGTGGGCTTGAACAACCAGATTGACCTGGTGGTGATGCGCGTCCTGATAGAGAAAGCGCGCGCGATCTATCGCAGTCTCGGGATCTCGGTGCCGGTGCCGGTTGGCTCGGAAGACGTGCTCAACGCGGTGATCGAGAACGTCTTATTGCGCGGATCCGGCAACGCTGAGCAGCTCCAGCTTGACCTGATGACCCCGCAAGTGTCGGAGTTCCACCAGCAGTGGGAAGCGGCAGCGGACAGTGAGTCACGCCGGCGTTCGCGATTCGGCCAGCACAGAATTTCGCCCGACGATGTGCAGGCCGAACTCGACGCGATTCAGCCAATCTTCGGCTCTGAAGACGACCTCGCTGAATTCTGTGCGGAAGCAGCCCAGCGCCTGGTCAAACCAGAACTCGTCGACCTCGCCCGGTTGGGGCGAAACGCCCCGGAGGTTGAGCGCCTGGCGCACGAGATTCTCGGGGCCGCCTTGAGTGAAGACGGCGACGCCATGGTCTCACGCTGTGGAGCGATCGCAACTGCCGACGTCGATCTGCGCACGGCGGTCCTCCTTCTCCGCTTGCGCTACACGATTCGCGAGCACGGGAACGACCTGTTCGCCGAAGAAATCGTTCCGACTGCCTTCCGCCGCGAGGCCGGCGAGCTTGTCTGGCTTGATAGTGCGGAAGCGCTGCGGCTGATGGACCAGTCCCAGCCGACCCGGAATCTCAACCAACCGGAACGCGCTGAACACGTTGAGCGGATGCTCTCCATCCTCGGAGAACGTGAGGATTGGTTCGCCGATCTTGTCGAGCACCGGCGAACCGAGCTGCGCGACGCCCATGTTCGGCTTCGTGATCAGATCGGCGGACGCGCTGCGCGAGTCAAGGCCCACGAACCTCCCGACATACTGGGCTGTTACGTCTTCGTGCCTGACGGATCGGCGGTGCGCTGATGGCCTGGACCACGATCGCCGTTGAAGGCGGGCTCTTCCCACCCGACCTGCTCGACCAGATTTCGGATGGACAGGGCCAGGGACAGCGTCCGGAGGACTTTGGGCTTGAGGGCGGACGCCTGTCCGACGAAATCCAGAGCGCCTTCTCCGACGCGCAATCCTACTGGGACAGCTATCGGCGGCGGCTCGATCGCAGCGCCGAGGACCAGCACACGACACTCACTCGCAACGCGTGGATGATCCCCTTCTTCGGCTTGCTCGGCTATCGCGAAGGCGACCTGATCTTCCGGCGCGGTAGCACAACGGTCGCTGGCGTCGACTACAACGTCTCCCACTTTGCCGGCAGCCGCGAGCACGCGCCGCCGCTGCACATCGTGGGTTCGCAATACCGGTTGGATCGCCGACCGCCACAGGGCGGGCGAGCGCCGCACTCCCTGGTGCAGGAGTTCCTCAACCGCGACGACGCGCTCTGGGGCATCGTGACCAATGGCTCGAAACTGCGCATCCTCCGCGACTCCCAGCGAATGACCAGGCCCACGTACCTCGAATTCGACCTCGAAGGCATGATTACGGGCTCGCAGTACGCGGAGTTCGCTCTTCTCTACCGGATTCTTCACCGCACTCGCTTTCCGCGCGGAGCCGATGATGCCCACACCTGCCTACTTGAGCGCTGGTTCGAGCAGGGCATCGAGCAAGGCGGACGCGTCCGTGACAAGTTGCGCGACGGTGTAGAGGCGGCCCTGGAAGGTTTGGGCCGCAGCTTCCTTCAGCATCCTGAGTCCGAGGCGTTGCGGCGCCAGATTGCGGGAGGCCAGTACTCCGCTCACGAGTACAACCGCGAACTCCTGCGGCTTATCTATCGCCTGCTGTTCCTCATGGTCGCCGAAGAGCGTGGGCTGCTGTTCCCCGCTGAGACCTCTGAGCAGCCCGCCTCTGACCGGAGCAGCGGGCGGCAGGTCTACGAGGATCACTACAGCGTGACCCAGCTCCGAACTCGGGCAGGGCGTCCCGACGCACCGCATCGGGAATCGGGCCGCCACAGCGACCTCTGGCAAGGACTGCTGACGACGTTCCGCATCTTCCGGGCTGACGAGCTGGCTTCGCAACTGGGGTTGCAGGCGCTCAACGGCGAACTCTTCGGCGGACTCGCCTGTCGACGACTGGAAGCCGCGCGGATAAGCAACGCGGCTTTGCTCGAAGCGATCGATCGCCTCGGACGATTCGACGACGGGCAGACGACGCGTCGGGTCAATTATGCGGCGCTGGATGTAGAGGAACTCGGCTCGGTCTACGAGTCCCTTCTCGACTTCGAGCCGGTGATCGACAACGCCAATCCCGATCAGCCGGAGATGTGGAACTTCCGCTTGACGGCAGGGGGTGGACGCAAGAGCTCCGGCTCGTACTACACGCCGCGCGAGCTGGTCCAGGAGCTGATTGGCTCGGCGCTTGTTCCTGTCATCGAGCAGCGGCTCAAGGACGCCGGCCGTGACGAGGATGCTCGGGAACAGGCGCTGCTCTCGATGACCGTGATCGACCCAGCGGCAGGCAGTGGACACTTCCTGCTTGCGGCCGCTCGGCGGATTGCGCGGGAACTGGCACGGGTACGCACTGGCGAGCGTGAGCCGGCCCCGGAGGCAGTCCGCACGGCGATGCGCGATGTCGTGCCGAGCTGCATCTACGGCGTCGACAAGAACCCGATGGCCGTCGACCTCTGCAAGGTCGCGCTCTGGATCGAAGGCCATGCGCCTGGGCAACCGCTCAGCTTCCTCGACCACCACATCAAGCACGGTGATTCGCTGATCGGCGTCTACGACCTGCAGGTGCTGCAGGACGGCATCCCCGACGGCGCCTACAAGGCGCTGACCGGCGACGACAAGGCCGTGGCTTCGCGGATGAAGAAGGTCAACAAGCAGAATCGCGCCGGGCAGTTGCCGATGCTCCCCGACTCGCTATTCAGTCACGATGCGCGGGCGCTGGGAATGGAATTCTCGGGCCTGCGCAGCCTGCCCGACTCGACGCCTCGCGATGTCGAGGAGAAGGCGGAGATCTACGAGAGCCTGCGCTCCCGGGACACGAAGTGGTGGGACTTGAAGGTCGCCTGCGACCTCTGGACCTACGCCTTCTTCGCGCCGCTGACGGACGAGTCCTGGATTCCCACCTCCTACGACGTGCGCCAAGCCGCCCAGAAGTCGGGAGCAAACCCCAAGCTCGAAGGCGACGCCATCGGCGCCAGCGAAGAGCATCCCTACTTCCACTGGCCTCTGGAGTTCCCCGACGTATTCGACGACGGCGGATTTGACACTGTGTTGGGCAATCCGCCGTGGGAGCGATATGCGCTGCAGGAGAAGGAATGGTTCGCCAGCCGTGATCCTGCTGTAGCGGATGCGCGCAACGCCGCCGCACGAAAGAGGGCTATCGCGGCGCTACGCGAGTCCAATCCAAGCCTTCATGCTGAGTTCGAGGCTGCCAAACACCTCGCCGAAGGCCAGAGCGAGTTCACCAGGGGCAGCGACCGATTTCCGCTGGGCGCCAAGGGACAGGTAAACCAATACCAGATATTCGTCGAGCTGGATCGTGCTCTGATCAAGGCAACTGGTAGGGCGGGCATCATCGCTCCAACCGGCGTTGCGACGGACAACAACACCAAGGATCTCTTCGGCGACTTCGTCCAGCAGGGCAACATCGTCAGTTTCTTCGACTTTGAGAATCGTCGAAGGGTCTTCCCGGCGGTCGACAGCCGATTGAAGTTCGCCCTCATCACTCTCTCAGGGGAACGAATCCGTGATGCGGCTGAGTTCGCTTTCTTCCTCTACACCACCATCGACCTCGCCGACGGGGACCGCCGATTCACACTGTCAGCGGGTGACTTTGCGCTGATCAACCCGAACACCGGCAATTGTCCCATCTTTCGCACTCGTCGCGACGCTGAGTTGACGCGCCGGATCTACGAGCGCGTGCCCGTGCTACTCGACGAAAACGCTA
>JAJDTU010000001.1 GCA_022826965.1 Dehalococcoidia bacterium
CGCGGGAGCCGCGGCCGGTCGCGGCGGCGGAGCCGCGCCCTCAGGGCGTGGACCGCCGGCCGGCGGCGCGCCGGCCAGACGCTCGGCCCGGCGCACGGCAGCCAGTTCACGAGCTCGCGCGACGCGCTCGGCCTGTTCGGCGCGGCGTTCCTCCCGCTCCTCCTCCGTCATGTCCTCGACGCGCTTGCGCTCCGGCGCAGCCGCGGCCTCGGCTTCCGGAGCCGCCTCCGCCTCCTCATCCGGCTCCGGCGGCGGGTACTCCTTGGTGAAGAACTCGACGTCGACGCCCTGCTCCATCTCGATCGGAGCCAGCGGATGGCTCTTGCGCAACGGATGAATGTCGAGGTCTTCGTCGAGCAGCAGGTTGCGCGGATCGGGATGTCCGATGAACTCGATCCCGAACATCTCCCGGCATTCACGCTCGGCCCAGTTCGCCATCTCGTAGATATCGGTCACCGACTCGACGATCGCGCCCTCGGCCGGCAGCCACGATTTGATCGTCACCGCTTGCCGCAGCGGAATCGAGTACAGGTGGTAGACGATCTCCAGCCCCCGCTCTTCCCAGTCCACCGCCGTCTGGTTGCGCAGCAGGTTCATCTGCAGACGTTCGTCCTCGCGGCCCCGTTCGAGCACTTCGTGAATCGAGTCCGAGGGAATCGTCAGCGCGACGTCGTCGCCCTTGGTCAGCGCCGCATCGAAGTTCACCAGCGGCATCACCTCGCGGTAGGTATCTGCGATTGAACCGGGCGGCGGCTCGTTGCTGGGCGGTTCCTCGGGCGCGGCGGGCGTGCGGCGGGATGTCATGGTGGTCTAGTAACCCCGCGCCCGTTCTTCGACGATCTTCTCCTGCAGCGCCAGCAAACCGTCAATCAGAGCCTCCGGACGCGGCGGGCAGCCCGGCACATACACGTCGACCGGGACGATGTTGTCCACGCCCTGAACCACCCGGTCGTACTGCGTGTACGGGCCGCCGTTGGTCGCGCAGGCCCCCATCGAGATCACCCACTTCGGATGCGGCATCTGCTCGTAGAGCAGCTTCACCGCCGGAGCCATCTTCTTGGTCACCGTGCCCGCCACGATCATCACGTCCGATTGACGGGGCGAGGGCCACGGCACGATCCCGAACCGGTCAAGGTCGTGGTTGGCCATGTACGTCGCGATCATCTCAATCGCGCAGCAGGCCAGACCAAACGTCATCGGCCACAACGACGACTTGCGCGCCGCCGAGATCAGCGCCTCCGCTGGCGCCTGCATCACCCCGGGCAGCACGACCTTGTACGGCACCGTCGGAGGCTGGTCGTCGATCGCCTGCAAGCGCAGCGATTCCGGCGAGATGATCACAGGCGTGGGATCGCCCATATGTGGTGGCTGGGAGGTCGTCATACGCCGCGTCTCGCTGTCTGTTCCATCAGTTTCGTTGCCAGTCGAACACGCCTTTGCGCCACGCGTAGGCCAGCGCGATCAACAGCGTGCCGATGAAGAGGACCATCTGCCAGAGAATCACCTTGCCGGCGTCGGCCTCGATCAGTCCGAGGAAGGACACAGCCCACGGCACGAGGAAGACGACCTCAACGTCGAAGACCAGGAAGAGCAGCGCATAGGTGTAGTAGCGCACATGCACCTGGGCCCAGTTACGGCCGATCGGCAGCATCCCGCACTCGTATACCTGCCCCTTCAGCGCCGTGCGTCGCTGCGGCGCGAGCAGTTTGGTCGCCAGCAGCGCGGTCAGGACCAGCATGATCCCCACCGGGACCGCGATCAGCACCGCGCCATAGTTCTCAAACAGCTCAGACACGTCTACCTGCCGTCACCCGCTCTGAACGCAAGCACCAGATTCCCCGATGCCGAACAGATCGTACCCGCGCGGCATAATCAGGGTCAATGTTTGCCGCCTCGCGGATCCACGTTCCCTTCCCCGCCCCGTTCCATTCTCCCCCCGCTTCGCGGGGGGAGATGCCGAAGGCAGAGGGGGGCACCGTACATGCCCCAAAACAGACGCCCAACTCAGGGCTCTAGCCCAACCTCCCGCTCGTACTTGTATTCGACCGTCTCATTGACATCCTCAAGCCTCCGCGAGTCCGTCTTCACGTACCCCAGACGCTCGTACAACCGATGCGCATCCTCAAACCGCGTATCCGACCACAGCTCAATCCGCCACGCACCATGCTCGCGAGCCCAGTCGACCCCCGTCTCAAACAACCGCCGGCCCAGACCCCGCCCGCGCAGATCCGCGTCCAGATACAGCCGATGCAGCTCCACCGTCGGACCATCAACCCGCTCCGCCGCGATTGACCCGACCACCACGCCCTCCTCGTCGCGCATCACCCACATCCCGCCGATCGGCGAGCGATACGGGAACGCCTGCTCGTCCGCCAACAGGTCCCAGAACTCGTCCTCCGGATCCCAGATGAAGCCGTACTCGTCGAAGACTCGGTGGATCAGCTCGATCACCTCGGCCGCCGCCTCAAACCCCACACGTTCAATCTCGAAGCTCATGGCGCGTTACTCTGCTGCTAGAAACGAACACATCGCGTCAGGCACGTGAGGAGCACGATATGGGACCGCTCAGCGGCATTCGCATAATTGAATTCCAGGGCATCGGACCGGGCCCCTTCTGCGGCATGATCCTGTCCGACATGGGCGCCGACATCGTCCGCATCGACCGCGCCTCCAACGCCCCCTCCGAAGCGCCCGCCAACCCGCCCGGCGACCTGCTGGCCCGTGGACGCCGCTCAATCGCGCTCGACCTCAAGAACCCCGAGGGCGTCGAGGTCGCGCTCAAGCTGATCGAAGGCGCAGATGCCCTCTTCGAGGGCTTCCGCCCCGGCGTCATGGAGCGCCTCGGCCTCGGCCCGGACGTCTGCCTCGAGCGCAATCCCAGGATCGTCTACGGACGCATGACCGGCTGGGGTCAGGAAGGCCCCTACGCCCAGATGGCCGGCCACGACATCAACTACATCTCCCTCGCCGGCGCGCTCGCGCCGATCGCCCGCAAGGGACAGGTCCCCGTGCCGCCGCTCAACCTGGTCGGCGACTTCGGCGGCGGCGGCATGTACCTCGCCGTCGGCATGCTGGGCGCGTTAATCGAAGCCCAGCGCTCCGGCAAGGGACAGGTCGTCGACGCCGCCATGGTCGACGGCGCGTCCTCCCTGATTACCTCGGTCCACGCCGGCCTCGCCACGGGTAGTTGGCGACGCGGTCGCGCCGCCAACGTGCTCGACACCGGCGCGCACTTCTACGACGCCTACGAGACGCTCGACGGCAAGTTCGTCTCGATCGGCTCTATTGAGCCACAGTTCTACGCCGAACTCCTGCACCTGCTCGGCCTCGAGAACGAGGAACTGCCCCACCAGATGGACAACACTCGTTGGCCCGAGCTCAAGGACCGCGTGACCGCCATCTTCCGCACCAAGACCCGCGCCGAGTGGGAAGCCATCTTCGAGGGCTCCGATGTCTGCTTCGGCCCCGTCCTCGAACCTTGGGAGGCCCCCAACCACCCCCACGCCAAGGCCCGCGGAGCATTCGAAGAGGTCGCCGGCGTCGTCCAACCCGCCCCGGCCCCCCGCTTCAGCCGCACCGAGTCGAAGATCCAGGGCCCGCCCGCCTACCCGGGCGAGCACACCGACGAGATCCTCGCCGAGATCGGCCTCAACGGCTCCCAGGGAGAAGACCTCAAAACCGCCGGCGCCGTCGCCTGACCAACAATCGACCACAGACAACAAGGACTTCGCAGCTCCCTTTCTCCCCCCGCTCCGCGGGGGGAGATGCCGAAGGCAGAGGGGGGCACCGCCCAGACAGCCAGCCCTAAGTTCCCTCCTTCCCGCTCTCGGGGCCGCCGTCCCCGGGAGAGAATCCGACTCTCCCTCTCCCGCTGGAAGAGAGCCGGGGTGAGGGCTCTGGAAAGCAACGCCCCATGCTCTCCGTCACCGACTACCGCCTCTACCCCGCCATCCAGGCCCAACCCTCCGAGTGCGCCAAGCTCCTCAGCAGCGTCCAACCGTTCGACCGCGCAGCCCAAACCCTCTCAGAAGCAACCCGCGTCTGGACCGTCGGCATCGGCACCTCGTACAACGCCGCCAACGCCGCCAGTTGGATGCTCCGCGCCGCCGGACTCGAAGCGCGCCCCCTCACCAGCTTCGAATTCGCCACCTGGCCAACCGTCTCGGACGGCGACGCCGTCCTCCTCTTCGCCCACACCGGCCGCAAGACCTACAGCGGCAACTCGCTCGATCTGTGCATCGAGCGCGGCATCCCAACCGTGCTCATCACCAAGATCGACACCGCCTTCGATCTCGCCTCCTTCCCCGACAGCGTGACCGTCCTGCACACGATCACGCAGGACCCGTCCTCGATGTACACGATCTCCCACACCACGGCGATGATCGCAGCCGCGAAGATCGCCGACCTCGTCGCGCCCGGCTCATTGGGCGACATCGCCGAGATTCCCTCGGCCCTGGCGTCGGCCCTCAAGCTGGAAGACGACATCGCTGAGTTGTCGGCGCAATGGTCCGACGGAGCCCTGATCGCACTCGGCGCAGGCCCGATGCTGACCGCCGCCGAGGAGGCCCACATCAAGATCGCCGAGGCCTCACGCCGAGCCGTCCGCCACCAGGAACCCGAGTCCTTCCTCCACGGCCCTGCCGTTCAACTCACCGCCTCAGACCGCGTACTCGCCTTCGCCGCAAACGACACCACTAACGACGCGGCCGACCGCACCCGAGCCATCACCCAGCTCACGATGGACAACGGCTGCGCCGCCGCCTGGGTCGCGCCGCAGAGCGCCCCCGCCCCCGAGTCGGCAACGCATCTCGCCCTGCCCGAACTCTCGCCCGAGCTGCTGACCATCCCCGCCGTCGTCCCCGCCCAACTCCTCGCCGCCCACCTCGCCGCCAACGACGGCGTCAACGCCGACGACTTCCGCACCGATGTGCCCGAATTCCGCGAGGCGCTCTCAAAGCTCAGTCTCTGACAGGTTGGGTGCGGCAGGCCGGGTCCAGATGGACCTCTTCAGCTCACAGCGTGAACAGCGGCTCTGGCTCTGCGCCCTCGCCGTCGTCGCGCTGATCTTCGCCTCGCTCGGATTCAGCGGGACGCTGGTCGACCTGCTCAGCAACGACAACGTCGCCGCGGGCGCGTTCGGTCTGGCCCTGCTGCTCGTCGCCGCGACGATCTTGACCGACGGCTTGCAATCGAAACCCACGCGAACAGAGATGGCCGTCGCATTCGGCATCGCCGCCGTCATCCTGATGGCCGTACTTCGCCTGACGCTGGCAGAGCGCTCCCACCTGATCGAGTACGGAGTACTGGCGGTCTTCGTCCACGCCGCGCTGACCGAACGCGCAAACCAGGGCCGTCAAGTGCGCCTGCCGGGAGTCGTCGCCATCCTCGTCGTGGCTGTGATCGGAGTCGTTGACGAACTCATCCAGCTCGCGCTGCCGGACCGAGTGTTCGATTCGGTCGACATGCTCTTCAACACACTGGCCGCAGTCTGCGCAGTCGTTGCCAGCCTCGTGCTCGCCAGAATCCGGCGCAGCGTCCGCGTCTAGTCGCTCAATCCAGCGCCCCAATCCGCGATTCCAGGTCCGCCCGCTGCCGCTGCAAGTCCGCGGCCAGCTCCTCCGCCTGCTTGACCACTTCTGCCGGAGCCTTCGAGCGGAAGCCCTCGTTGGCCAGCTTCGCCTCCGCGCCGCGCAGGCGCTTGACAATCCCCTCGAGGTCCTTGTTCAGCCGAGCCCTTTCCTGCTCCAGGTCCACCAGCCCGCCCAGCGGCAGAATCACCTCGGCCGCCGGCAGCACGGCCGAGGCAATCTGATCGGTGGGCGCCTCCCCCCGTTCGGCGACGATCGTCAGCGGCCGCGCCCGCGACAGCACTTCAACGATTGGAGCCGACGCACTCACGGCCTGAGCCACGTCCGCCTGCGGCAGCACATACGCCTCGGCCCACTGACCCGCCTGCACCCGGTAGTCCGCCCGAACCTGTCGCACGGCGGTCACAATCTCTTGCACCGCCGTGAATGCTTCCTCCGCTTCCAGGTCTCGCTCAGCGTCGCCGGGTTGCGGATAGCGCGCGCCGATCAGCGCCGTCGAGTCGGCGGCCTCTCCAAGATGCGGCCGAAGCTGCTGCCAGATCGCCTCGGTCACGAACGGCATCCACGGATGCAACAGCCGCAACCCGCCGTCCAGCACTTTGGTCAACACCGGCAATGGCGACAGATCCCCGCTGCGCAGACGAACCTTGCTCGCCTCGACATACCAGTCAAAGAACTCGCCCCACAGAAAGTCCTGGATCTGCCGGCCCGCCTCTCCAAGCTGAAACTGCCGCAGCAACTCGTCAACCGACTCCGTCACACCCTGCAACCGCGACAAAATCCACCGGTCCTCCAGCGGCAAAAGCTCCCCCTCTGGGGGGGCTGTCACGGAGCCGCCTGCCCCCGGCTCGAACGGGGGACTGAGGGGGCCCGCCGAGGCTTGCGACGCGCCCTCAATCTCGCCCAGCACGAACTTCGCCCCGTTCCACAGCTTGTTCGCAAAGTTCCGCGACCCCTCCAGCCGCTCATCCGTCAGACGCATGTCATTGCCCGGCGTCGACCCCGTCGCCAGCGTGAAGCGCAACGCGTCCATCCCGTACTGATCCGCCTTCTCCAACGGATCGATCACGTTGTCCAGAGACTTCGACATCTTGCGACCCTGCGCATCCCGCACCAGGCCGTGCAGATACACCGTGTCGAATGGCGCCGAGCCTATGTTGTAGCAACCCAGCATGATCATCCGAGCCACCCAGAAGAATAGAATGTCGTAGCCCGTCTCCATCACCGAGGACGGGTAGAAGCGCGCCAGGTCGTCCGAGTCGGCGTCTGGCCAGCCCAGCGTGGAGTGCGTCCACAGGCCCGACGAGAACCACGTGTCCAGCACGTCGGGGTCCTGCACGAGATCCGCGTCGTCGCACCAGGGACACCCGGTTGGGTCGGTCATCGCGACAATCGGGCGCGCGCCTTCGTCGATCGTGATCTCGCCGTCGTCGGCCGTGATGATCGCGTCGCCGTCGCAGCAGCGGCAGTACCAGGCCGGAATCCGGTGACCCCACCAGAGTTGGCGCGAGATGCACCAGGGCCGGATGTTGTCCATCCACTGCAGGTAGACCGAGGTCGAGCGCTCCGGCACGATCTTGACTTCGCCATCTCGCACCACCCGCGCCGCCTCTGCCGCGATCTCGTCGGTGTCGACGAACCACTGGTTCGAGACCAGCGGCTCCACCACCACGCCCGAGCGCTGCGAGTGCCCCACGTTGTGGACGTGCGCTTCGGTCTCGACCAGGTAACCGTCCTCTTCGAGGTGCTGCGCCACCAGCGTGCGCGCCTCGTCCCGGTCCATGCCCGCATACAGTCCGGCCTCGACCGTCAACGTCCCATCCCAGTCCACCACGCGGATCGGCTCCAGCCCATGCCGATCGCCAATCTCGAAGTCAAGCTGGTCGTGACCCGGCGTAATCTTCAGCGCCCCCGTGCCGAACTCCAGGTCGACGCCGGAATCTGCGATCAACGGAATCAGCCGGTCAAATCCCCGCAGCGGCAGCCGAACCTGACGCCCCAGGTGCGGCTGCCAGCGCTCGTCGTCCGGATGCACTGCGATCGCCACATCCGCCGGGATGGTCTCCGGCCGCGTCGTCGCGATCACGACACCGTCCTCAAGCTCGTTGCCGCGCTCATCGACGAACGGGTAGTGAACATGCCAGAGGTGGCCCTCTTCCTCCTCGTACTCAACCTCGACATCCGACAGCGCCGTCAGCATCTGCGGATCCCAGTTGATAATCCGCGCGCCCCGATAGATCTTGCCGTCCGTGAACAGGTCCACGAACGTCCTGCGCACCGCCTCGCGCGGCGTCGGATCAAGCGTGAATGCCGTGCGCTCCCAGTCGCAGGACGCCCCCATCCGCCGCGCCTGCGAGGTAATTCGAGGCCGCGTCACCCAGACCCAGTCCCAGACACGCTCCTCGAACGCCTCGCGGCCGAGATCGTGACGAGTCATTCCCTCGCGCGCGAGCTGTTGTTCGACCACGCTCTGCGTCGCGATCCCGGCATGGTCGAGCCCCGGCAACCACAGCGTCGGCTCCCCCAGCATTCGGTGCCAGCGGATCAGCGCATCCTCGATCGTCAGCGTCACCGCGTGACCCAGGTGCAGCACACCCGTCACATTGGGCGGCGGCATGATCACTGTGAATGGTTCTGCGTCGTTCTGCGACTCCTCGGCCGGACGAAACCAGCCGTTGTCCTCCCAGAAGGCGTAGATCGGATCTTCCACCAGCGACGCGTCATACGCGCCGGTCAGATCACTCAGGATCGACAGGTCGAATTCAGTAGTGGTCACGGCTGAACTCCGCTTGATGCTCTATCAGGTCATCTGGCTGAGTGGGGAGAGGTTTCGGGTCCGGCGCGTTCGCTCCGCGGCGCGCGCCGAACCTAACCTACAGCGACCAGCACGCCGTCAATCACTTCTGCATCGTCGGTCTGCCGCTCCGACGCCGCGCCGAGCCGGCGCAGCCGGCGCTGCTTGGCCGCTTCCAGTTCGTACAGCATCTCCAGCCCTTGACGCGTATCCGACGCCACCCGAGCCGGATCCTGCCGCTCCAGCCGACGCCGGAACAGCCAGTACGTAAACGCCTGCCACTCGGAATGCTCGATCCGCTCCGGATCAGCCTCCTGACGCTGTGCAGTCGTCCGAAACTCCCGCAACAGATCGGACTGACGCGCGCCGTAGATCCGGCCGAACACGTCGCCGTCCAGTTCGTCGCGAGCGTGCGAGAACGACAGCCCGCTGCGCTCCTTCTGCAGGATCCGCTCCATCGCCAGGTGCAATGCCTGTTCCACCCGCACCCCGTAGAGGAAGTTCAGATGCGCCCAGTACTTCGCCGTCCCCAACCGCTCCTGGAACTCCGCCTCGCTCAACACCACCGGCGGCAACTCGTCGACCAACAGCGCCTCGACCTCCCGCAGCGGCAGCAGCCCCGGTGGAGCCGAGTCGCAGATCCGCTCCGCCAGCAGCAGCCAGTCGAACGCCTCATGCTCGATCAGATAGACGTACTCGCGCCCGTCGATCGTCTCGCGCGGCGACTCCCAGTCGCGAATGCAGTCGAGCAACGCATCGAACCACGGCGTCCCCGCATGCAATCGGGCATGGAACGCCGCCAGCAACAACTCAGGACCGAACTCCATCAGCTCCCCGTCGACGATCGCTTCGTCGGGTCCGTGGTCCGGAGCGAACCCGGTCTCGACCCGGCCGTCGCCGTTGGCCCCGTTGCGACCGGTCAAATGGGGAAAGGGATTGTCGCCTGCCTGCCCAGCCCCCTCAGCCGCCTCCTGCTTCGCCTCCGCCATGCTCAGGCCGCCTTCCCGCAACAGCGCTTGTACTTCTTCCCGCTCCCGCACGGACACGGCGCGTTCCGTCCAACCTTCTGCCCGCCCGGCGCCGTCGGCCGCGACGCCACCGCAACGCTGCCCGTCGAAGCGTCCGAGCTGCCGCCCGACTCGCGCACGTTGCTCACCCGCACCGGCGCCCCCTGCGTCGGCGGAGCGACGCCTCGCGCCCGCCGCTGCGGCGGAACCGGCGCGCCCGGCTCGTCCACCCGCAGCGTCGCATGCATCACCGAAGCCGATACCTCCCGCCGCAGCGCCGCCACGAGCTGATCGAACATGTCGAACGCCTCGCGCTTGTACGTCACCAGCGGATCCTGTTGTCCGTACGCCTGCAAGCCCACGCCCTGACGCAGGCCGTCAATCTCCGTCAGATGCCGGATCCAGAGCCGGTCCATCGTCCGTAACACCAGCCCCCGCAGCAACTCCACCGACGCGCCGTCCACCGTCCTCGTGTCGATCTTCTCCGCCAGCGTCCGCAGTTCTCCGCCGGCATGGTCCCGCAACGCCTCGACGCATTCGTCCAGTTCGGCGCCGTACAGCTCGTCACGATCCAGACCGGTCAGCGGCAGCACCTGCGCCGCCTCCTGCCAGAACTCGTCCGCCGTCGTTTCGTCCCACAGCTCATTGGCGAACGAACCCTCAAGATCCTCGATCGTATGCATCAGCATGTCTTCGACGATCTCGACCAGCTCCCCCTGCGCCGTCAACACCTTGTCGCGCTCGGTGTAGATGACCTCGCGCTGCCGGTTGATCACGTCGTCGTAGTCGACCAGGTGCTTGCGGATGTCGAAGTGATACGTCTCGACCTTCTGCTGCGCCTGCTCCAGCGCCTTGCCCACCATCCCCGACTCCAGCGGCGCGCCGTCCTCAAGCCCCGCCTTCTCCAGCATCCCCGGCAGCCAGTCCGGCGTGAACCGCTTCATGATCCCGTCCTCGAACGAGACGTAGAAGCGCGACGACCCCGGGTCGCCCTGACGGCCCGAGCGCCCCCGCAACTGGTTGTCGATTCGACGCGATTCGTGCCGCTCCGTGCCGATCACCGCCAGACCGCCGCGCCTGGCCACGTCCTCACCCAGCTTGATGTCCGTCCCCCGGCCGGCCATGTTCGTCGCAATCGTGACGGCGCCCGGTTCCCCGGCGGCCGCGATAATGTGCGCCTCGCGCTCGTGCTGCTTCGCGTTCAACACTTCGTGACCAATCCGCCGCCGCTTCAGCATCGACGACAACCGCTCCGACGTCTCCACCGACGCCGTGCCCACCAACACCGGCCGACCATCCTGTGTCAGTTCATCGATCTCGTCGATCGCCGCCTCAAACTTCGCCTGCTCCGTGCGGAACACCAGATCCGCCTGGTCATCCCTGACCATGTCCCGGTGCGTCGGCACCACGATCACATCGAGCCCGTAGATCTTGTGCAACTCCTCCGCCTCGGTCGCGGCCGTTCCGGTCATCCCCGCCAGCTTCGAGTACATCCGGAAGTAATTCTGGTACGTGATCGTCGCCAGCGTCACCGTCTCCCGCTCGACCGATACGCCTTCCTTGGCCTCGATCGCCTGGTGCAGACCCTCCGAGTAGCGCCGACCGTCCATCATCCGCCCGGTGAACTCATCGACGATCACCACCTTGCCCCCGCGCACCACGTAATCGCGGTCCCGCTGGTACATGTAGTTCGCCTTCAGCGCCGAGTCCAGGAAGCGCGTCAACCGAGCGTTCTCACCCTCGAACAGGTTGTCGATCCCGAGGTTGTCCTCGACCCGCGCGATACCTTCCTCCGTCAGCGCCACCGTCCGCGACTTCGGGTCCGGTGTGAAGTGAGACTCCGGCTGCAGACCGCGCACCAGATTCGCGAACACGCGGTACGTATCCAGCGACTCCTCCGCCTGACCGGAAATGATCAGCGGCGTCCGAGCCTCATCAATCAAAATGTTGTCGACCTCGTCCACGATCGCGTAGGCCAGCGGCCGCTGCACCTTCTCCCTCGCGTCCATCACCATGTTGTCGCGCAGGTAGTCGAAGCCAAACTCGTTGTTCGTCCCGTACGTGATGTCCGCCCGGTACGCCTCCTGGCGCGGCACTGGCCGCAGCATCTTCAGGTCGCCCAGTTCGCGTCGACGCCGCAGCTCTTCTTCGTCGAGCGACTCCGGATTCTCGATATCCACCGTCGAGTCCGCCTCCGGATCGAACATGAACGCCGCCCGATGCTGCAACACCCCAACCGACAGCCCGAGCGAGTGATAGATCGGCGCCATCCACTGCGCGTCCCGCTTGGCCAGGTAGTCGTTCACCGTGATCAGGTGCGCCCCGTCGCCTTCCAGCGCATTCAGGTAGAGCGCCAGCGTCGCCACCAGCGTCTTGCCCTCGCCCGTCCGCATCTCCGAGATCTTGCCCTGGTGCAGCACGATCCCGCCCACGATCTGCACGTCGTAGTGCCGCATCTGCACCTGCCGCCGCGCCGCCTCACGCACGACCGCGAACGCCTCCGGCAGGATGTCGTCCAGCGACGCCCCGTCCTCAAGCCGCTCGATGAACTCGCTCGTCTTGGCCGCCAGTTCGTCGTTCCGCAGACGAGCAAACTCCGGCTCCCACTCCGCCACCGCCGCAACCGCCCCCTGCAGCCGGTTCACCTCGCGGGCGTTCGCATCCCCCAACAGAGACCCCGCCCGCTGCTTCGCCCGATCAAACAAACCCATCCAACCATCCCCAATCAATCAGCCCCCCAGCAGGGCACACAAATCCAGTGTAACGGGCGAAGAGCGACCCTCAGGCGCAGTAGTGACCCAGTTCTTGGTGTCCGCCAATCGCCAACCAGCCTCCATCCGCAGACCAACCGGCAATATGAGTCGGTTCCTCTAACTTCAGGTGCGCGATCGCTCGCGTCAATGCCAGAGTCTCGCCTGCCGAGTTCACGACCTGCCTTTGGGCGATCGCGCCGTCAGGGGCGGCAGTTCCATCTATCCAGAGCTCTTCGACACGTCCAGAAGTGGAGAAGGTCTTGAACTCGATCTGGAAAGCCGTTTCGTTGGGACTCCATCCACCGTTCGGAAAGCAGGGCCACGTCCTGATCGATCCAATCTCGAGCGGAAGCGAGTCGGCTGTGGCCAGATCGACCAACAGGCCGGCGACCACATAGGTAATGTGTGTTCGCGCAATGATGACAACGTGGTGATCAGCCCAATACAGATCCCATTGTCCAAGACTCGGTCCACGCACGAGCACTCTCCAGAACCACTCGGGAAATCCCTTCGATACATTGGTGACAGGCGGAAGCTCACGTTCTGCCTTGTCGTGGATGAACAACTGGCGTGATTCTGGCGCGACGATAATCGAATGTCTCGCAGCGCCGCCGCGAACTTCGAATGCGTCTTCGCTGAGCTCACCAAACATGGCCGAGAGCGACAACTCCTCCGCCGAGGTTCGCTGACCGACTTCGAGAGCAGGTCCGACCGTAATGGAATGGCCAGTGGCGTCATACGACGCCAGATGCAAGTTCGGCTCATCACCGTCGTTCTCACAGCCAACGAGGAACGCGACCAGGTCATCGGAGCCCAGTCTCCATCCGTACCCTCGAGGAGTCCTTTGCGGAACGCAGTGTTCGGGCAAGCTGGAATCAGGAGATTCCGGGTTGGCTATGGCCAGCCCCCTGTCTGCGTGCAACAGCGCCGCGGCGGAAGCAAACACAGCGGCCTCTGGTACCAGCGGAATCAGCAATCCCCGTCCGTCGCTCGTCCAGATGAAGTCTTCGCACCACCCGTCGTTGCACCACAGAATGCTGATTGCTTTCAACTTGCCCAGACTCTGGTTGACTTCGGCATGGTCCATAAGCCTGACCATTGGAACACCGTCGAGAGGCAGGATCGTGACATCCAGATAAGGAAAGCAAGACTCCTGCCCGCCGCAGGTCAAAATCGCCAGGCTCTCGCCCCCAGGCGAGAAACCTGCATACCCCGGCGGTCGCCGAATGAACTCCAACTCGTCCGTCTCCGGACGCCACTGCCAGATGAACTCCTCGTTGTGCGCCAAGAGCCAGCCCCAGGGCAGCCACATCCACTCGTCCGCCCTCGGCAGAATCTTCCCCTGGCCCGCCCGAAAGTCGTCACCGGGAAAGACGACCGTCTCATCGCCGATCAACACCGGCAAGTCGTCCAGCGTGATGTCCTCCGCCAGCAACGTCACTTCGCCCTTCGGCGCGCTCACAATCTCCCCAGACTCGCCCAACAACCGAACCTCGGCCGCGTCCGCCGACTGTCCCATCACCCGTATTCGACCCCTTGCCATTCAGCGATGATCGGCGCCGCTGCTTCCACAAGAATCTCGGCCTCGTCGACCTCGCCCAGGTCCAGCGCAGCCGACCGGACCCAACCCTCGCAGACGTCGACACGGATTTGCAGCCAACCACCGATCCGGCTCAAGACCAGCACCTCGTCGCCCGCCGCCAGCCGCCGGCTCACTCCCCAGGCCAGACCAGGCCGCACGCGCATATCCGCATCGACCGCGACCACCGCCGGCACATCGGTCAACTCCTTGAGCGCGTCCGCCCGCGCCGATGCCGGGATATCGGCAGCACCGTCTTCATCGCCCGCGTCGGCTCCTTCCTGCACGGACCGTTCGATCGGCTCCGCCTCCTGCACAGGCTGCGCGGCCGCCAGCTGCTCCTGCACACTCGTCTGGATTACCGTCGTGCGCGTCTCCGGCCGCGGCTGAGTCGTTGAAGTCGTCGCGCTTGACCTCTGAAGGGTCTCCAACCGCTGGCGCTGAGCGATGGTCTCAGGCTGTTGAGGCTGTGCCGGCGTGGGCGGATCGTCGCCGCACGCAGCGAGACACACCGCCACCAACAGGCCGCTCGCGATCCAAAGCGTCCTCATGGCATAGAGACGCAACCGAGCCCCGCCAGGTTCCCCTACCGGAACAGCGCCCCCACCGAATCCCCCTCATGAATCCGCCGGATTGCCACGACCCGCCGACACACCGCCCGCTGCTTCGCCGGATCAAACAAACCCATCCAACAGTCCCCAATCAGGCAGCCCCGCACCAGGGGCACACAAAACCAGTGCAACGGCGCGCCACCAACTTGCGGATCACTCGCCCAGCATGCATGCGCGCTCTTCTCCCGAGAAGGCGATCAAGCCGCCGTCCGGAGACCAGGCGGCTGTGTACCGCAGACTGCAATCGTCGTAGCGCGAGCGGAGCACATCCAGAGTGCGGCCGTCTGCGACGTTGATCACCCTGAACTCAACTGTCCACCAGCTAAACGTGTACCCGAAGATGGAAGCTAGCCCGCGGCTGTCCACGGTTCCAATAGTGCGGCCTACCTCCTTGATCAGCAGTCGTCGGCCATCCGGCGACCAAGCCACAGGCACGATCTCGTTGCCTTGCATCGTCGTGGAAATCGTCGACAACTGGAGCGTATCCACATCGACGATGAGCAGGTGCTCGCTGTTCCAGTCCCACAAGGCCACCTGTTGCAGGTCATCCGACCACACCGTTTGGGGATGGGACCAGCCAGACGACCTGTTGACGAACACTGGCAGATCGATCGGTCTGATGCGGTTCTCAAGCAGATCGTAGAGATACAGCGCTGCGCCCTCAGTCGATGTACGTTCAGCAACGGGACGAGAAAAGAAGACGGCGTAGCGATTGAAACTTCCAACGGCTTCCCAACTGACTCGGCCATCCGCCAGCCAATGCCGGATTGGAGAAGGCAATAGGGTTCGTGAGCCGTCGATCAGATCAACGCGCACCCATTCATGCTCTTCGCTCTCCTCGCCTGCCTGTACGGCGAGCATCAGCATCTCCGTTCTTGATGTCGTTTCGCAACAGTGGGCAGGTGGCCGCAGAGCGAACTCCAGTCCGGAGACGTCGATCTGCCGCAGAACTTCACCGCGTGTCGAATAGATCTCACCCGTGGCGGTCAGCACTGTCGAGTCTGGCAGCCAAAATCCATGCTGCGGCAGTTGCACGCTGAACCCGTCCGGGTGTAGCAGCCAAACACCATCGTCTTCGACGTAGTCAAGCGGATGCAGCCAACTCAACAAGGTGGTGGAATCCGGGGACCAGTACAGGGCCGCGTTCCAGTAGTTTGGGTGTTCCGGGTGGTCGATGAGCTCCGCGACCCCTTTGAATGAAACCGCCCGTCCGTTTGCCAACGATGTGATGGTGACCAGCGACGTGCCCCATGTGGACTTGTCCAAGTCAGTCACGTTGCCTGTCGCGACGTAGCGGGCGTCGGGCGAGTGAACCACCCAAGATGCCCGGGGCACCTGGACGAGCTCCTCCCACTCTCCTGTTTGCGGCGAGAAGATTCCTGTGTCGTAGCTCCCTCCGAAGATGCTGGCGTCTGCCTGCCATTGCCATCGTCGCAGCAGGCGCGTCGCAGCAACTCGCTCTGCGATGCTTCCCTCCGGGCTAAGTCGGAAGACCTCAGTTTCGCCAGTGAGCGCGATCGGCAAGTCTTCGAACTCGACGTGCGAGGGAGAGACAGTGATCTCACTTGCGTCGATCCATTGGAAATGCGGCCTGATGGCGCCGACCCGCACCACGATCCAAAGCCCATCGGCCGAACGCCCAAACACCGGCTGCGGATAGTTCAACAGGTCAAGTCGCAGGCCGCGCTCTTCTCCGTGAGGGTCGTGCGCCTCCCGCCAGGCCCTGCAGCACGGAGCATGCGCCAGTACCGGCTCGATCGCATGAGTCGGATGGGGAGCCAGCACGGTGTTGGTGTGTTCGACGTTCGCGCCGTTCCAGGCTGCTGCGCCCAGCACGGCCAACACGAACGTGGCAGCAAGACTTAGGACAACAATCGGACCCATACCAGGGGAACGCTACTGTCTCCGCCAGGTTCCCCTACCGAAACAGCGCCCCCACCGAATCCCCCTCATGAATCCGCCGGATCGCCTCACCGAGCAGCGGCGCGACCGACACCACCTCCAGCCCGCAGCCCGACCCGTTCGACTTCGGCGGCAGCGTATCCGTCACCACCACCTGGCCGATTGGGCTCGCGTCCAGACGCTCCAGCGCTGGATCCGACAGCACTCCGTGCGTCGCCGCCCCGTAGATCCGCTGCGCGCCCTCCGACCTCAGCAGCTCCGCCACCTGCACCAGCGTCCCCGCGGTGTCGATCTCATCGTCGATGATCAGCACGTCGCGACCGGCCACTTCCCCGATCAACTGCATCACCTCCGACTGGTCCTCGTTCCCGCTGCGCCGCTTCTCCGTGATCGCCAGGGGCATGTGCAACCGGTCCGCCGCCGCCCGCGCCCGCTTGGCCGAGCCCAGGTCCGGCGAGACCACCACGCCGTTGAACTCCTGCTCGGCGAAGTGGTCGATCAGCAGCATCTGACCCGTCAACTCGTCCGTCGGAATGTGGAAAAACCCCTGAATCTGCCCCGCGTGCAGGTCCATCGTCAGCATCCGGTCCGCGCCCGCCGTCTGGATCAGGTCGGCGAACAACCGCGCGGTAATCGGCACCCGAGGCTGGTCCTTCTTGTCCGACCGACCGTAGGCGAAGTACGGCACCACCGCCGTGATCCGCCCGGCCGACGCCCGTCGCGCGGCGTCGATCATGATCAGCAGCTCAACCAGGTGGTGGTTGACCGGCTTCGCCCCCGGTTGGATCAGGAACACGTCCCGCTCACGGATGTTCTCCAGGAACTGCACGAACGTGTTGCCGTTGGCGAAGTCGAACACGTTCGCGCAGCCCAGCTCCACATCCAGCGCCGAGCACACATCCTGCGCCAACTGAGGATGCGCATTCCCTGTGAACACCGCCGGATCGCCCACATACCGACTCATCGCATCACACCCCCAAGGCGCAATCTGGCCAATGACGCAACCCGCGCCACGCCGTCAAGCTATCTCACGCCCGAAAAACAAACAGGTCCCCACATCGGTTGTCAAGGCTATACACCAACCCCCGGTGGACACACCATCCCCCCGCTCGCCGAGGAGACCTGCGCGTAATCCCAGATTCCGTCATTCCCGCGCAGACGGGAATCCATCCGGCTATCTGTTCAGCAAGCATCGAAACCGATCGAGTCCCACCGATCAGTGAATTGCGCGCAGGTCTCCTGAGCGAGAGGACTCGCCTGCGAGGGAACCCCCTCTGTCGCTACGCGACATCTCCCCCTTGGAACGGGGGAGAAATTTGGGAGGAGACCTCTCGATAGGTCGCAGCGCCAGACGCGATCCGAATTTGCTCCCCTTCCCAAGGGGAGCTCCCGCGAAGCGGGTGAGGGGTTCCCCCGGCGACCCCCTCTGTCACCACGTTCCCCTCTCCTCTCCTACCCCCTCTCCCTCTGGGAGAGGGCCTGGGTGAGGGTCCCAAACGTCACCCGGCAACACAACCACACCCCCAACCCCAACCCCAACTAATCCCCACTACAATCAGAACATACGTACACCTACGAGACGAGGAGCCCCCAACCATGCCCAACCCCTACCACTTCCGAGCGCGCATCGACCGTCTCTGGCGCCGAGCCAACAGCTCCCTCCCTGGCTACATCCGGCTCAAGGCCCTCGACACCGTCGCCCGGGAACTCTACCGCCCCACCGACAAAGCCCGCCAAAACCTCAAGATGTACCTCGCCACCGACCCCTACGAAGTCGCCCGCCACAAACTCCGCCACCTCCACGACCAACCCGGAGCCGAAGTCGCCCCCGAGTTCCCTTCTCCCCCCGCCTGCGGCGGGGGGAGATGTCTCGTAGAGACAGAGGGGGGCCTCCCACAGGACGAGCAACCACCCGACGAGGACGACGACCCCCTATAACCCCCAACCTCATCTCTTTTTTTCCCGCGCGTTTTTTTCTCGCAGGCCGTAACCCGGCCCCCTGGCCCCGCCGTGCCCCCAACCTGATAGAGCCGCCGCTCAGTTCAGTGGATTACGCAACGACCCCATCCCAGCCGCATCGCGACGTAATGACCGCTTCGGTTACTCGCCCTTGCTTGCGACACGCGAGATCGTTGCTTACGATGCAAGTCGTTAGCACTCGCAGGCTGTGAGTGCCAACATTCGCCTGCGAGCAACCAGCAAGACAGCGTCACAGCAGAGATTGGAACTCAGCACTATGGCTACCGAGCTCAAGCCGCTCAACGACCGCATCGTGATCAAGCCGCTCCAGCAGGAGCAGGTGCTCTCCTCCGGCATCGTCATCCCCGACTCGGCCAAGGAAAAGCCGCAGCAGGGTGAAGTCATCGCCATCGGCCCGGGCAAGCGCGATGACGACGGCAACCGCGTCCCCCTCGACATCGAAATGGGCGACCGCATCCTCTACAAGAAGTACACCGGCCAGGAAATCCAGATCGACAACGAGGACCTGATCGTGCTCGAGGAGCGCGAGGTCCTGGCCAAACTGATCGTCTAGCTGATCATCTGGCTCAGCCGCTACCCACTGCCAAGCACAACCAGGAGCAATCATGGCCGGTAAGCAACTCGCGTTCGACATGGACGCGCGCAAGGCACTGCGCGAGGGTGTCGACGCCCTCGCCGACACCGTCAAGGTCACCCTCGGCCCGCGCGGCCGCAACGTCGTCCTCGACAAGAAATTCGGCGCCCCGCTGATCATCAATGACGGCGTCACCATCGCCCGCGAGATCGAGCTCGATGAGCCCTTCCGCAACATGGGCGCACAGCTCGCCAAAGAGGTCTCGATCCGCACCAACGACGTCGCCGGCGATGGCACCACCACCGCCACCGTCCTCGCCCAGGCCATCGTCACCGAGGGCTTGCGCAATGTCGCCGCCGGGGCCGACCCGATGGCCCTCAAGCGCGGCCTCGACCAGGGCCTCCGCGCCGTCGTCGACGAACTCCGCGACATGGCCGAGCCGGTCGAAAAGAAGGAAGAGATCGAAGCCGTCGCCACCATCTCCGGTGACAACGAAGAAATCGGCGAAATCATCGCCGACGTCATGGAGAAGGTCGGCAAGGACGGCGTGATCACCGTCGAAGAGGGACAAGGGATCCGCATGGAGACCGAGTTCACCGACGGCATGCAACTCGACCGCGGCTACGTCTCGCCCTACTTCGTCTCCAACAACGAACGCATGGAAGCGGCCATCGACGACCCCTACATCCTGATCACCGACCGCAAGATCTCGGCCGTCCAGGACGTCGTCCCGCTGATGGAGAAGCTGCTCCAGATCACCAAGAACTTCGTCATCATCGCCGACGATGTTGACGGTGAAGCGCTGGCCACCCTGGTCGTCAACAAGATGCGCGGCACGATCAACGTGCTCGCCGTCAAGGCGCCCGGCTTCGGCGAGCGCCGCAAGGCCCAGCTCGAGGACATCGCCGTCCTCACTGGCGGCACCCTGATCACCGAGGAACTCGGCCGCACGCTCGAGCAGACCCAGGTCGCCGACCTCGGCCGCGCCCGGCGCATGGTCTCCTCCAAGGACGACACCACCATCGTCGAGGGCTCCGGCTCCGACGAGGCGATCCAGGACCGGATCAAGGAAATCAAGGCCCAGATCGACGTCACCGCCTCCGACTTCGACCGCGAGAAGCTGCAGGAACGCATGGCCAAGCTGGCCGGCGGTGTCGCAGTGATCAAGGTCGGCGCGCCGACCGAGGTCGAACTCAAGGAAAAGAAGGCGAAGCTCGAAGACGCGCTCTCCGCGACTCGCGCGGCCGTCGAAGAGGGCATCGTCGTTGGTGGCGGCTGCGCCCTGCTCCGCGCCGACCGCGCGCTCGCCCAGATGGACGAAGATTCCACCGGCGATCAGCGCACGGCCGTCCGCCTGCTGAAGACCGCGCTGGAATCGCCGATCCGTCAGATCGCGCACAATGCCGGCCAGGAAGGCTCCGTCGTGATCGGCAAGATCCGTAAGGTCGACGACGACACCCACGGCTACGACGCCCGCATGGACCGCTACGGCGACCTGATCGAGTACGGCATCGTTGACCCCGTCAAGGTTACCCGCTCAGCGCTCGAAAACGCCGTCTCCATCGCCGGCATGGTTCTCACCACCGAGAGCCTCGTCGCCGAAATCCCTGAAGCCCCCATGATGCCCGCCGGCATGCCCGACATGGGGATGGACTACTAGGTCCAACCGCTCGCCAGAGCAACAACAACGCCCCCCGACGCTGAGCGTCGGGGGGCGTTCTGGCTCTGCTCAAACGAGCGAGTACGACTCGCCGGGCTACTCGTCCGGCAACGCGACGTAGCCGCCCTCCTCGTCGTAGCCGCTGGACGAGATGCCAATCATATCCATCTCGTCCTCGTCCTCCAGACCGAAGCCGAACTCCCCCAGATCGTCGTCGTCGCTGGGGTAGACCCCGGCCGCACTCGCGCCCGGCAGTCCGGCTGCCAGCGGCAGCGGTTCCGGCTTGGGCAGCGGTGGCACCTCGATCTTCGCTCGGGCCGGAATCATCTTGCCGATGATCACGTTCTCCTTGAGCCCCTTGAGCTCGTCGACCTGGCCTGTGATCGCCGCCTCGGTCAGCACCCGGGTCGTCTCCTGGAACGACGCCGCGGACAGCCAGCTGTCCTGCGAGAGCGAGGCCTTGGTTACGCCCAGCAGCATCGACTTGGCCGACGCCTGTTGCTTGCCCTCGGCCGCCAGCGCTCGGTTGCGCAGGTCGAACTTGTGCCGATCAACCAACTCGCCCGCGAGCCACTCGTCCGACTCGCCCGGATCGTCGATCTCGACCTTGCGCAGCATCTGACGCACGATCACTTCGATGTGCTTGTCGTGGATATCGACGCCTTGCGAGCGGTAGACATCCTGCACCTCGGTCACCAGGTAGCGGTGAACAGCGCCTTCGCCGAGGATGCGCAGCATGTCCTGCGGGTCGAGCGGACCCTCGGTCAGCGGCTCGCCCGCCTCGACCTCTTCGCCGTCCGCGACGCGCAACCGCGCCGTGGCGGGCAGTTCATACTCCCGCGTGTCGCTGGTCTCGTACGAGATCGTCAGCAGACGCGACCCGCGCTTGCGCGTCACACGACCGCCGACGCGGGCCCGAACCTGCCGCGATTCGGGTTCCTCATCCTCCTCGCCCGACTTGGGCATCCGAGCCAGAAGATGACCGGCGTCGACCTCTTCGCCGTCCTTGACCAGCACGCGCGTCTTGAGCGGCAACTGGTACTCGTCGCGGTGAACCTCTTCGGCCGTCAGGCGTAGACGCCGCAGCTCGCCGTCGGTGAGCACGTCGACGCTGCCGTCGATCTCCGCGATCAGCGCCTGACCCTTGGGCGATCTGGCCTCGAACAGCTCGACCACGCGAGGCAGACCGGAGGTGATGTCCGAGACGCCGGCGATCCCTCCGGTGTGGAACGTCCGCATCGTGAGCTGCGTACCTGGCTCGCCAATGCTCTGCGCGGCGATGATCCCGACCGCGGCGCCGAGTTCGACGAGTTCACCGGTGGCCAGCGACTGCCCGTAGCAGCACTGGCAGAGACCGGTCTGTTCGCGGCAGACCATTGGCGATCGGACGTGGAACGACTTGACGCCGTGATTGATCACGAGGCGTTCGACGGTCGGCTCGTCCAGCAGTTCGTTGGCGCCGATCAGTTCTTCGGACGGCTCGGCCGGGTCGTGGACCGGCGCGGCCGTGTAGCGGCCCATCACACTCTCGCGGAACTTGGTGATCACGCGCTCGTTGTCCTCGTCGCGATCCTCGATCGTGATACCAGGGATCATCTCGCCCTCCGAGACGCAGTCGTGGGTGCGGATGATGACGTCCTGCGAGACATCGATCAGGCGGCGGGTGAGGTAGCCGGAGTCGGCGGTTCTCAGAGCGGTGTCGGCCAGCCCCTTGCGCGCGCCGTGGGTCGAGATGAAGTACTCGAGCACCGATAGCCCCTCACGGAACGAGGAGCGAATCGGCAGCTCGATGATCCGACCGGAGGGATCGGACATCAGGCCGCGCAGACCTGCCATCTGGGTCACCTGCGCGAGGTTGCCCTTGGCGCCCGAGGTGACCATGAGGCGCAGCGAGCCGGGCTCGTTGAGCTGTTCGTCGATCCGGTCCTTGACCTGCTGGGTCACGGTCTGCCAGACGTTGACGGTTGCGGCGTAGCGCTCGTCCTCGGTCATCAGGCCGAGTCCGTAGTCGTCGCGGATCGCTTCGACCTGCTTGTCCGCGTCCTGCAGCAGCGAGGTCTTCGTACCGGGGGCTCGCAACTCGTCAATCGCCATCGTCGTGCCGGATTGCGTCGCGTAGCGGAAGCCGATCGACTTGATCCGGTCCGCCATCAGCGCCGTCTCCTCCGGCCCCAGCAGCCGGTGGCACATCGTGATCAGTTCCTTGAGCGACTTCTTGGCCAACTCGTGGTTGATCTCTTCGAACGGGATCGCATCGGGAATCACCGAGTCGAAGATGACCCGTCCGACCGTCGTTTCGACCAGCTCGCCGTTCGTCCGCGCCGTGTCACGAGCCAGGATTCGCTCGTGCAGGCCCACGGCGTGCAGCTCGTAGTGCAGCTGCACATCCTCGAACGACGGGAAGCTGGGCAGCTCGCCGCCTCCGCCGTTCTTCGCCGCGCCGCTCGGTGCGAACTCGGGTTCGAGCGTCAGGTAGTAACAACCGATCACCATGTCCAGGGTTGGCGCGACGACCGGCTCGCCGTTGGAGGGCAGCAGCAGGTTCTTCGTCGAGAGCATGACCTGCCGCGCCTCGGTCACCGACTCGTGACTGAGCGGGACGTGGACGGCCATCTGGTCGCCGTCGAAGTCGGCGTTGAAGGCCGAGCAGACAAGCGGGTGGATCTGGATCGCCGAACCGTCAACCAACACCGGCTCGAAGGCTTGGATGCCGAGTCGGTGCAAGGTCGGCGCGCGGTTGAGCAGCACAGGGCGCTGCTTGACCACGCTCTCCAGCACCTCCCAGACATCCTCGTGGGCGCGTTCGACCATGCGCTTGGCCGACTTGATGTTGGCCGCCTTCTCTTCCTTGACCAGCGCGTACATGAGGAATGGCTTGAACAGCTCCAGCGCCATCCGCCGGGGCAGGCCGCACTGGTGCAGCTTGAGTTCGGGACCGACCACGATCACCGAGCGTCCGGCGTAGTCGACGCGCTTGCCCAGCAAATTCTGGCGGAAGCGCCCTTGCTTGCCCTTGAGCATGTCGGAGAGCGACTTGAGGCGGTGGCTGCCTGAGCCCGTCACCGGGCGTCCGCGGCGGCCGTTGTCGATCAACGAGTCGACCGCCTCCTGCAGCATCCGTTTCTCGTTGCGGATGATGATCTCGGGCGCGCCGAGTTCAATCAGCCGCTTGAGCCGGTTATTGCGGTTGATCACCCGGCGGTACAGGTCATTCAGGTCGGACGTGGCGAAGCGCCCGCCGTCCAGCTGGACCATCGGGCGCAGGTCGGGTGGTAGGACGGGCAGTGCGCGGAAGAACATCCACTGCGGCGAGTTTGAGGACTTGCGCAGTCCATCCACGACCTTGAGTCGCTTCATCGCCTTCTTGCGGCGCTGGCCGGCCTTCGTCTGCACCTCGACCTTGAGCTGCTCGGCGGTCGCGTCGAGATCCATGCGCGAGACCAACGAGAGGATCGCCTCGGCGCCCATCTCGCAGCGGACGACGCCGGGGTAGCGTTCCATCAGCTCCTCGGCGCGCTGCTCGGGCAGGATCGCCGCGTCGAAGTTGCCGGTCGTGACCGGATCGACGAGCGGATCGAGGTCCTCGCGAATGCGCGTATCGAGCTCTTCCTGGGCGCGTAGCTCAACGTTCTCGAGTTGCTCGCGCAGGCGTTCTTCCTGGGTCGCGACGTTCTCAGAGACTTCGCGCTTGTCCGCGTCGCCGACCGCGGTGATCTGAGCGATCTCTTCATCGCCGATCGCCTGGTGTCGGGCGATGGCAGCGGTGAGTTGGACTTCAAGGTCCTTGCTCATTACCTCGGAGATGATCGGATCGCCGCGCTTGGCGAATACGTCGTCGCCCAGCTTCAGGTTGCGACGCGCCTTCTTGCCGTCGAACTCGGCGATCACCTCGCGCACCGACGCGGCATCCTCGCGCAGCCCTTTGACGATCGAGCGGATCCGCTCCTTGACCTCGGCCGTGTCAGCTTCGATACGCAGGTTGATCTCGGCGAAGTAGCGTTCGCGCGCCTGGACCAGCTTCTCCTGCGTCTCGGCCGATTTCTCGCGGAAGTCATCGATCGCGTCCTCGGCATCCATGCGCAAGTACTCGATCGCCTTGTGCTTCTCGTCTTCGTTGACGTGGGTGATGATGTACTGGGCGAAGTAGATAACCTTCTCGAGCTTGCGCGGCGAGAGGTCGAGCAACAGGGCGATCCGGCCCGGCGTGCCCTTGACGAACCAGATGTGCGAAACCGGCGCCGCCAGTTCGACATGGCCCATCCGCTCGCGGCGGACCTTGGATCGGGTCACTTCCACACCGCACTTGTCGCAGATCACACCCTTGTAGCGAACCCGCTTGAACTTGCCGCAGGCGCATTCGAAGTCCTTCTGCGGACCGAAGATCTTCTCGCAGAACAGTCCGTCTTTCTCGGGCTTGAGCGTGCGGTAGTTGATCGTCTCCGGTTTCAGCACCTCGCCGTAGGACCAGTCGCGAATCTTCTCCGGCGACGCCAGAGTGATCTGCATGGTCTCCGTGCTACGAGCCTCAAGCACTGGTCACATCCTCTCCTTCGAAGCCGGACAGGTTCACGCCCAGCTGCGGCATTTCGTCGCGGCTGGGCACTTCAAGCACCATCGCTTCGTCCTCCTGGTTGCGGACCTCGACGTGGAGGCCCAGGCTCTGCAGTTCGCGCAGTAACACGCGGAACGATTCCGGCATGGCGGCGTCAACGACGGGCTCGCCCTTGACGATCGCCTCGTAGGCCTTGACCCGGCCGACAATGTCGTCCGATTTGACGGTCAACAGCTCCTGCAGGATGTTGGCTGCTCCGTAGGCCTCCAGCGCCCAGACCTCCATCTCGCCGAAGCGCTGTCCTCCGAACTGCGCCTTGCCACCGAGCGGCTGCTGGGTGATTAGTGAGTAGGGGCCGGTCGAGCGGGCGTGGATCTTGTCTTCAACCATGTGCGAGAGCTTGAGCAGGTAGATGTAGCCAACGGTCACTGGCTGGTCGATCAGTTCGCCGGTGCGGCCGTCGACCAGCCGCTGTTTGCCGAAGACCGGCCGCGCCACGCTCTGTTCACGCTCGATCCGCGTCGCGTGCTCGGCCAGGGTGGCGTCGCTCCAGTGACGCGCGCCGCGGGTCTCGCCGTGCTCGATCAGCCACTCAGCCAGCGCGATTCGACTGGCTGCGCCGGTCGTGTCGCGGTCTGTGCGGTCGAAGGCGACGCGCACGGTCTCGTCGTCATAGCCGCGTTCGGACAACCAGGCCGCAGTGCGCGGGTCGACGCCGACGCCGAGGACGGATGCTTCGAGCTCAGGAGCGAGCGGTTCGTCTGCGTCGGAGGCGTCGTCCTCGCCCGTCGGGTTGGCGCCGTTCAGCGTCTCGGCATCGCGGGACGCCTGCGCCTCGCGCACAATCCACGCTCGGGCAAGGGCGTCTTGTAGTTCCTCCTCGGAGGCGCCGTCGAAGACCGGGGTGATCGCTCGGAAGCCGAGCTGATTCGCGGCCCAACCAAGCTGGGTCTCGAGAATCTGGCCGAGGTTCATACGCGAGGGCACACCGATCGGGGAGAGCACCACGTCGATCGGTGATCCGTCCTCGAGGTGGGGCATGTCCTCAACCGGCAGGATCGTCGAGATCACGCCCTTGTTGCCGTGCCGACCGGCCATCTTGTCGCCCACCTGCAGCTTGCGCCGCTCGGCGATCGTGACTCGGACCAGCTTCTGCATGCCGGCCGGTAGCTCATCCTCTTCCTCGCGGTTGAAGACACGCACGTCAACGACGACGCCGCGCACCCCGTGCGAGACGCGCAGCGACGTGTCCTTCACTTCGCGCGCCTTCTCGCCGAAAATCGCTCGCAGCAATTTCTCTTCGGCGGTCAACTCGGTCTCGCCCTTGGGCGTGATCTTGCCAACCAGAATATCGCCGGGGCGGACCTCGGCGCCGATCCGGACAATGCCTTCGGCGTCGAGGTGGGCCAGCGATTCGTCGGCCACGTTGGGGATGTCGCGCGTGATCTCCTCGTTGCCGAGCTTGGTCTCGCGCGCGCCAACCTCGTGCTTGGACATGTGGATCGAGGTGAACTTGTGATTCTGCACCAGGCGCTCGGAGACGATCACCGCGTCCTCGAAGTTGTAGCCCTCCCAGGACATGAACGCGGCCAGCACATTCTGGCCCAATGCCAACCGGCCCTGGTCGGTCGATGACGAGTCGGCCAGGGGCTGGCCGGCGCTAATCCGGTCGCCGGCCGAGACGATCGCCCGCTGATTGATGCAGGTGCCCTGGTTGGAGCGCAGGAACTTGAGCAGCGAGTAGGGGTGCAGTCGCTCGCCACGCACGGATTCGTCGTAGTGGACGATGATTTCATTGGCGGTCACGTGACGCACCTCGCCGTCAGCCTCGGCCGACAGCACCTGGCCCGAGTCGCGGGCGGCGGGCTGCTCCATGCCGGTGCCGACCAGCGGCGCCTCGGGCCGAACCAGCGGCACAGCCTGGCGCTGCATGTTGGCGCCCATCAGGGCGCGGTTGGCGTCGTCGTGCTCGAGGAAGGGGATGAGCGAGGCGGCGACCGAGACGATCTGCCGCGGCGAAACATCCATGTACTGGATCTCCTCGCGCGAGAACTCCTCGAAGCGCCGACCCAGGCGGCCCTCGACGCGGTCATCGAGGAAGTAGCCGCGGGCGTCGAGCCGCGCATTGGCCTGCGCGATCACCGCGTTGGCCTCGTCGTCGGCGGTCAGTTCCACCACGTCGTCGGAGACATAGGGCAAGATCCGAACCGGCGTGTCGTTGGCCGCATGGATCCGTTCCGCCAGTTCGGCGGTGATCTCGTCGCCCTCGTCAGCGATCGATGCGCCGCCGTCACCCTCAACCGGCTCGGCCAGGACACGTCCGATCAGGTCAGGATGGTCCGGCGCAAGCTGTGAGACGACCCGACGGTAGGGCGTCTTGATGAAGCCGTAGTCGTTCAGCGTGCCGTAGGTGGCGAGCGAGCCGATCAGGCCGATGTTGGGACCCTCGGGCGTCTCGATTGGACAGATACGACCGTAGTGCGAATAGTGCACATCGCGCACGTCGAAGCCGGCGCGGTCGCGGCTGAGTCCGCCCGGTCCAAGCGCCGAGAGGCGGCGCTTGTGGGTCAGTTCGGCCAACGGGTTGGTCTGATCCATGAACTGCGACAGTTGATGGCCGCCGAAGAACTCTTTGACCGCCGCCTGCACGGGACGGATGTTGACCAGCGCCGAGGGGGCGGCCTGGTCGGGATCGATGATCGTCATCCGCTCGCGGATCACCCGCTCCATCCGCACCATGCCGATGCGGAACTGGTTCTGCAGCTGTTCGCCGACGGCGCGGATGCGGCGGTTGCCGAGGTGGTCGATGTCGTCGTCGCTCTGGATGCCGTTGTTGATTGCGACCTGGGTGAAGACGATCGCGAGCAGGTCGCGCATCCAGAGCGCCTGCTGGCGCGCCTCGTCGGCCTCGCCGCGGTCGCCGTCGAGGCCGAGCGCGTCGCAGCGTCCGCTGATCTCATCATGCATCGAGCCGAGACGAGTGTTGACCTTGTAGCGGCCGACGCGGCCAAGGTCGTAGCGGCGGGGATTGAAGAACTGCCCCTCGAGCATCGAGCGGGCCGCTTCGATGGTCGGCGGGTCGCCCGGTCGCAGTCGCTTGTAGACCTCGAGCATGGCCCATTCCTTGTTGCGCTGCTCGGGCGGAACGCCGGGGGCTTCCTTCTCCAGGGTTGTGGCGAGGAACTGGTGTTGCGACTCCTCCAGATCGATCCCGCCCAGCATCTTGAGAATGCGCTCGTCGGTGCCGAGCAGGTGCTCCTGCTTCTTGCCGTGTTCGACATCGCCGTTCTCGTAGAACTCCGGGGCGTTGGAGTCGTCCAGCGCCCGCAGCAACGTGGTCACAGCGATCTTGCGCTTGCGGTCGACCTTGACCGTGAGCACATCGCGGTTCGAGGACTCGAACTCCAGCCAGGCGCCGCGTGAGGGAATCAGTTTGGCTGCGCACAGGGTGCGACCGGAGGCAGGATCCTGCGAGGCGCCGAAGTAGACACCGGGCGAGCGCACGAGCTGGGAGACGACGACGCGCTCAGCGCCGTTGATGATGAACGTGCCGGTCTCGGTCATATGCGGCAGGTGGCCGAAATACAGCCACTGCTGTTTGCTCTCGCCGGTCTTCTTCGAGGTCAAACCGACCTTGACCCGCAGCTCGCCCTGATAGGTCTTGTCCTTCTGGCGGCACTCGAGCGGCGTCTCGTTGGGTGGGAGATACTCGTAGCCGGGCGTACCGTCATCTTCACCGTCGTGCATGAAGTAGAGCTGCATGCGGTTGCCGGTGAAGTCCTCGATCGGGGACATCTCCTCGAGCAACTCCTTCAGCCCCTCGTCGAGGAACCAGTGATAGGAGTCGCGCAGCAGCTTGATCAGGTTCGGTAGCGGATACGTCTCGGGCAGCCGCGAGTAGTCGATGATCGCGCGGTCGTAGACCTGGCTCGGGGCCAGTCCGGGCTCGTCTCCGATTGGCGCCAGTACCATCTGCCAGCCTCCTCAGTTGATCCGTTGTGCTCCGCTGCGGGCGGAGCGATGCTGAACGACACGGCGACCCATGCGGCATCGGCGGCGGGCGCGAGCCGGACTGTCGAGTCGGCGGCCAGCGCCGCCCGCAGTCAGGCGCACCAGGCCGCTCGAGCGCGCCCACGGTTCAGACCTGCACGGTCGCTGAGCAACCGCCCATGGCCGACCAGCGCATAACTTGCGGGTGCAGTGACGATCTGGGGCATAGGTTGAACCCCCAGAGTATGCCGAACGACGCGCAGCGTCAACGGGATCGACCGAACCCAAGCCGGATTCCTCAGGCTTTGGACCTGATCCTGGTTGATCCGACGCCAATATACACGGAACCGTGTAAGCTGAAGTGGGAGATATGTCGGATGGGTATCACTGACGATCGGCGCAGACGGGACGACAGCTGGGACGCCGAGGCGATCCGCAGCTTGCGCCGGCACGCGAAGCTGAGCCAGCGTGAACTGGCCGAGGAGTTGAACGCGCGGCAACAGACCATCTCCGAGTGGGAGCGCGGCGAATACGCCCCGCGCGGAACGGCGGCCCGGTTGCTGACGCGCGTGGCCGAGGATGTGCAGTTCCCCTTCGAAGCCGGTCCATCCCCGGTACACGACAGCGCGGAGGACATGGTGCAGGACATCGTGCACGATGTCCCGCTGGGCGACGACGCGGACGCATCCGAATCGGGCAGGGCTGCCGGCGATGACTGAGGCGGAGCGAAGCGAAGCGGATCTGCAGCGGCGCTGGGCGGAGTCGCGCTGGCCGACACCGTTCCTCTCGACCGGCGACGGCCAGCGCGTGCGGGTGATCGCGCCGGGACGCTGGAACCATGGGCCCGGCCCGGACTTCCTCGGCACGCAGATCCTGGACGGCGAGGGGCGCGCCAGGCGCGGGAACGTCGAGCTGCATCTCGATCCGCGCGCCTGGCTGCAGCACGGGCACGACGGCGACGCTGCCTACGACGGCCTGCTGCTGCACGTGGTCGAACGCCGGCCCGGTCATGCACGAGCCGGCGATCCGCGCATCCCGGCGGCGACGGGCCTGCCCTCCGCGCTCGACGGCCCGGCCGCCCGACCCGCTTGCCGGCTGCCTTGCGAGGACATCGTCGAACGGGCCGGTGCGGCTGCGGTCGACGCACAGTTGCTGCAGATCGCGCGGCGCCGTTTCGAGCGCAAGGTGCGTGAACTGCAATCGATCGCCAGCGCAGATGGACCCGGCGGACAGGGCGACCGGCGCTGCCTGATCGCGGCGGCGCGCGCGCTCGGCCAGCCGCACAACGCCGAACTGAGTGAACGCGCCATACGCCGAGCCATCGCCGCGGCGGTGGACTGGAACACGATCGAGCCGGCCATCGACGCTGACGAGCGAAGCGAGTGGCGTCGAGGGCGGGGCGCGGTCGGAACACCCCGGGGATGGGAACACATCCTGCGGACCCTGCTGCGCCGTTGGACCGAGGATGCCTCGACGCCGTCAGTGGCATTTGCGCGGTTGGCATCCGTCGAGGTTGGCCGAGCGGTTGTCGCGCTGAGAATCAGCGGGCAGTTGGGGCGCGGGCGGGCGCTGCAGCTGTTGGCCGACGCCGTCTACCCGCTGACGCATGCCTGGACGCAGTGGATCGAGCTGCCGGCCGCGCGCTACCGACGGACGGATGAACTTCGGGCGCGACTCAGCAGCGACGTCCGAACATCCGACCGGGCGCTTCACTGGCGTCACCCGCAGAGTCAGGCGCTGCTGGAACTGGAGCGCGTGCGCTGCCGGCAGTGGGCTTGCCGAATCTGTCCGCTGGCAGCGCTGGCAGCGCACTGAGAGGGGGGGGTTGAGGGGCGCCTTAGGCGCCCGCCGAGAAGACCGCCGGTCCGGACGTGGAGAAGACGTCGATGTCGAGCTCCGCGTGTGCCCGCCTGTAGCAGGCAGCCGCGCCGATCATGGCGGCGTTGTCCGTGCAGAGTCGGGGCGGTGGCACGCGCACCGGTACGGGAGAACGGTCGCGCAAGGCCACGCGCAGGGCGCCGTTGGCGGCGACGCCGCCGGCCACGATGACGCAACTCGCGCCCAGATCCTCGGCAGCGCGGGACGTCTTTTCGGCCAGCACGTGGCAGACCGACTCCTGGAAGCGGGCCGCCATCGCCGCGACGTCAACGGGCTCGCCTGCGGCCTCGGTCTTACGCACGCGGTTGAGCACCGCCGTCTTGAGGCCCGAGAATGAGAAGTCGTGCGTGCCCGGCAACCAGGCGCGGGGCAGCGGCTCGAGCGCGGCGATCCGTTCGGGCGAGGCCTGACTGGCGGCGCGTTCGATCTCCGGTCCGCCGGGGAAAGGCAGGCCGAGCAGCCGGCCAACCTTATCGAAGGCTTCGCCGGCCGCATCGTCGCGCGTCTGGCCGATCCGCTCCACGCGCTCGTGGCCTTCCATCCAGAACAGCTCCGTGTGGCCGCCGGAGACGACCAACGCGATCAGCGGGAACGGCGGCGGCTCGTCGTCCCATTCGTCGCGAGCGGGTTGCAGCCAGTTGGCGTACAGGTGGCCGGCGATGTGGTGCACCGGGATCAGTGGCAGGTCGCGCGCCCAGGCGGCAGCCTTGGCTGCGTTAACGCCGACCAACAGGGATCCACCCAGGCCCGGTCCCTGGGTGACCGCGATCGCGTCGAGATCCTCCCAGCCCATGCCCGCCGAATCGAGTGTGGCCTGCAACACCGGCGCGAGGTTGCGCAGGTGTTCGCGACCGGCGACCTCGGGCACCACGCCGCCGTAGCGTGCGTGAATGCCCGCTTGCGACGCGACGACCGAGGCGAGCACCTCGATCCCGTCCTCGATCACCGCGCCGGCGAACTCGTCGCAGGACGATTCCAGGGCCAGCACTCGAAACGTCATCGAACACCCCGATACCTGGGCCGATTCGCAGATCCAGCCCAACCCGTGCCTGCGACCAGCGTATTGCCCCGGTTCGCCAACGGGCTACTCCTGTGCGTCGGGCAGACGACCGACGTACACCGACGACGGCAGGGCATAGACAATCTGACCGGTCTGCTCGTTCACCCAGGCGCCGCGCAGCTCGGCCAGTTCGCTCGACTGAATCTGGCTGACGACGCCGCTATCGGGGTTGACAGCGACGATCCGGCCCTGACCGCGGTCGACCACGTAGATCAACCCGGACTCGGCTCCCAATGAGAGCGAAGCGGGGGCGAGCAGGCCCCGTTGCAGATCGATGGCGAGCGGTAGCTCCTCGTCGCCGCTGAAGCGTCGTAGTCGACCGTCGCTCGATGCCACCACGAACTCGACTTGTCCACGCTCATTGACCACGGCTGTGAACTCCGTGGCGCCGTGCAGATCGGTTCGTCCCACGGCCCGAGTGGGCTCGCTCAGCTCCGAGCGATCGACGGCGAACCGCCAGACCGCCCCGCCCGATCGATCGAGCAGGTAGATGCTGCCCGAGGTCGCGGCGATCGCGTCGACGGAGCCGAGCCGAACCAGATCAGGGATCGGCACCAGGAGCACGCCCGTCGGCGTCCAGCGGAAGAGCCGGGCGTGGGAGTCGAGGATCCACAGCGCATCCTCGGCCGGTAGATCGCTCGCATCGTCAGCCGCGGGCGCAGCCGCGCCTGGCTGCCACGCGATGGAGATCGGGCGGCCGGCGCGCAGCTGGCTGCCGAGGCCCAGCAGCTCATCCTCAAGGAACAGCACGCTGGTCTGGCCGTCCGCCGCGATCGAGAACACGCGCCCGCCCGCATCGTCGAGTACGAAGGCGAGGCCGGCGCCGAAGCGAACCACGCCCAGGGCGATCGCCGGACCAAAGCGTGCCAGATCGGCGACGGGACTGAGCTCGCCCGGCGGCTGTACCAGGTTGAGTTCGGCCAGCACCGCCTCGATCTCGCCGCGCAACTGGCGCGCGTCGGCGTCCAGCGGGTTGATCGCCAGCGCGGCTTCGACATCCAACAGCGCATCCTGCAGCGTGAGCCGCGCCCCTTCGGTGGTCGCCGCGAGCTCCGACGCGGCCAATCCGTTGCGAGCCCGCTCTACCTGAGAGCGAAACTGGTCGTCTTCCGACTGCAGCAGCGACGGACCAAGTAGGGCGGCGGCAACGCCGGCCAAAACGACGAGCATGGCCGCCAACACGATGCCCACCCGGCGCGCCGAGGCGGCGCGGGCCCGGCGGTCGCTCAGGGGGATCCTCGGCCGCTCGACGGCCGGTTCGCCGCGGTTCTCGAGCAGCGAAGGCATCGCCCGCGCCAAGTCAAGGATCGGCGCGCCGACCGGACCGGAGGGGATCGAGAGTGCCGGAGTCAGGGTTTCCAGCCGGCGGGCGTAGCCGGCCGCGAACGGATTCGTGGGCCAACCGATGGTCTCCATCGCCGAAACCGGGACAGGCTCGAAGCGCAACGCGTGCGCGAGATCGGCCTGCACGTGCGGCTCGCTCGATGAAGCCCGAATCGCCTCGCCCTGGGTCCGCCGGCCCGCGTCCGACAGGCTGTGCCCGTCTTCGGAAGGCAGCGCGGCTCGATCCGTGGGCCCCGGCTCAGAGTGGTCGTCGCTCTCTGGCTCGAGCGATGCTTCTTCCTCGCCCCGGCTGTCGGATGCAGCGTCTGGAGCCGGACCGCCGGAGACTCCGACGACCAGCGCCGCTGCATCGCGCAGCTGAACCATCGCCGGGTAGAGGTGCGGCAGCGTCTGCTCGACCGGCAGCCGGCTCAGTTGTACCCGCAGCTCCGCATCCAGGAGGGCGGCAGCGTTGGAGCTGACCAGCATGGCCCAGCCGTCCCGGGTTGCCGTTGCCGAGGCGAATTCGAGACTCAACGGCTCCGAACTCCCGACTGGGGCGGCGACGGGATCGTCGCGCCGGCGTAGGTGGGCGTAGAAGTCAACCGCGCGCAGTGAGGCCAGCCCGGCGTCGCCGGCGAGGATCGCCGCGGACGGTCCAGCCTGGGCCAGCACGGCCGGCTGCCCCGGTCGTTGGATCAGGCAGGACAGCCCGTACATTGCGTGCTCGGCCGGCAAGCGCTGCTCATTCCAGACGCGGAGTTCCTCATGCGCAGTCTCCACGGCCGCCTTCACGGCGCCGGTGAGCGAGCGGGCGGCTGGATTGAACAGCTCGCCGATCCGGCGTACGAACTGGTCCATGAAGGCGTCGGCGCCGTCAGAGACCGGCTCGGCCAGGATCGAGAGTCGGACCAGCCGTCCGAGCTGATCAACCTGTTCGGCGAAACCAACCTGGGGCGCCTCTTCGACCGCCCGGCCGGCGGCGATGCGCAGCTGTGAGCTCCAGATCTCGTAGGGGGTTGTCATGCACTCGTCTCGTGCGTCATCCCGACCGATTCTCGCGCGCCGGATCTATCGTACCCATTCCCCGGACACATCCAACGCTTCGTGCAGCCGCCGCAGGACTGCTCGCCTCCGTCGTTTGGGCAGCGGTTCAAATCCCGACTGCTGCGTATACTCATAGTTCAGCCGCCTGAACTATCTCGATCCAGCCGGCTCGACCCAACCGGTTCGACCCAGTCGGTCCGCACGAGCGAAGACGATGTCCGACACCGATCCCACCGCCGCGACGCAGCGCGCCGTTCGCACCGAACTGCGGCGGCGGATGGCGGACGAAGCCCTCAATGCGGCGTCCGAACGGGTTGAGGCGTTGTTGCGTGAAGCGGCGCTGGAGCTGCGGCCGTTTCCACCCTTTCCCGGCGCGTTCTTCACGATGGGTGTGGAGGTCGAGCCGGACGGTGTGCGCGACCGCAACATCGGCTGCGTGATCGTGACCGAAGAGGGCGCGCTGCGCGAGCTGCAACTGTCGTTCGACGACGAGGGCCCGGCGGCCATCCTGGGTGCCAATGACCCGGTCTCGATGCGCGATGAGACGCTGGTTGAGCTTGAGCAACTGTCATCCCACGACCGGCTGACGCTGGCGATCAACGGGCTTGATGCGGTCAGCGACTTGCTCGATCAACAAAGCGCCTGAGGCACGCAGCCGCGCAGTCCACAACGCCCGCGAAGTAGAGGAGCACCCCCTTGCAATTCATCGCCCTTGTCCTGCGCGTCCTCCTGCCCTGGGCCGCGATCATCTGGATCTACCGCGCCCTGCAGTCGCAGCAGCGCCTCGAGCGGGAGCTAACCGAGGAGCGAATCGATCACCTCGAGCTGCAACTTCGCAATGAACGCGCGCGGCGCGAACAGGCCGAGCTGATGGCGCGACAGATCGCGCAGGCCGGCGGCAGCGACATGGCAGGAGGCGCCATGGCTGCGCCTCTGCCCAGTGCGGCCCCGAGCCGGCCCGCTGCGCCGCCGCCCGCACCCGCGCGAGCGCCGGAACGGCCACCCGCGCCGCTCCAGCCCGCCGCCGCTCCTCCTCCGCCACCTCCACCACCCCCGGAGCCCACTGCTCCGGTTGCTGCCCAACCGGCTGCACCGCCACCGGCGGCCGCGCTGGCGCCCGCCCCGTCAGCGGCGCCTCCAACAGCTCCCCCGGCCGCGCCCGAGCCGCCACCTGCGCCGCCAGCGCCGCCGGCACCCCCGGCACAAGGCACACCAGCTTCGCCGCCGTCCGCCTCTGACGCCGCTCCGACGATCCCGGCCGACCGCAGCGCCGCCTCGCACCTCGACGAGGGCAACGCCTACTTCGGCGCCGGCAACTATGACGCCGCCGTCAATCAGTACGCCCGCGCGATCGAACTCGACGCCAACTCGGCCGCCGCCTACTACAACCGCGCCAACGCGCTCGTCCGCCTCGACCGCACCGAGGAAGCGGCCAACGACTACGAGCGGGCGATCGAACTGGCGCCCGACGACCCGGACATCTACGTCAACCGCGGTCTGCTGCGGCTGTTCGGTCGCGACTTCGACACTGCCGAAGGCGACTTCCGCCACGCGCTGCGGCTGCGGCCGGACGACGGCGCGGCGCACACCAACCTCGGTCTGACGCTGCTCTACGAGGACCGCGCGCAGGAAGCGTTGGACTCGTTCCAGGCTGCCGTTCGGCTCGAGCCGGACCAGCCGGGCGCGCATTACGGCCTGGCCTCTGCCGCAGCCAAGCTGGGCCAGGCCGACAACGCCGTCGCCGCGCTGCGCCAGGCGACCTCGCTCAACCCGCGTTACGCCGAAGCGGCGCGAACCGACGACCACTTCGACAGCCTGCGCGGCAACCAGGCCTTCGAGTCGCTCGTCAACCCCGGCGGCTAACCGCGAGCCTCCGACCGGCGCGCGCCGAAATCTCTACCCTCGATTTGCAGAACCGAGCCGCAGTCGGCTGCGGCTCGCGGTAGAGAAAGCGCCCCATCATGACCTCCGGCATTACCGATCGCATCAAGGTGATCGATGTCGACACGCACATTTCCGAGCCCGAGGACCTCTGGACCTCACGGGTCTCCGCCAAGTGGGGCGATCGCATCCCGCACGTCGTCAACGCCGGCGACGCCGGCGCTTCGGGTAACGCCTCCATCGTGGCAAGCGTTTCGATCGACCGCGGCACTACCGACGATATCTGGATCGTCGACGGCAAGCCCGGCATGCCCACGGCGCTGCTGGCTTGGTCTGGACACGACGAGCACTGGCCCGCGCACCCGCACACCCTGCAGCAAGCTCACCCGGCGGCGACGAACGCCGAGGCGCGGCTCCAGCTCATGGACCAGGTTGGCGTTCACGCCAACCTGCTGTTCCCCAATGTTGGCGGCAGCCGGCAGTACCTGAACATCGCCCGATCCGAGCCGGAACTGGCGCTCGAATGCTGCCGCGCCTACAACGACTTCATGACCGATTGGTGCAGCGTCGACCCCGACCGCCTACTGGCCCAGGTCAGCCTGCCGCTCTGGGACGTCTCCGCCTGCGTCGAGGAAATCGAGCGTAATGCGGCGGCCGGGCATAAGTCGGTGATGATGACCTACCAGCCCGACGGCTACGACCTGCCCTACCTGGCCGACGAGCACTGGGATCCGATCTGGCACGCGACGCAGGACGCGGGGCTGCCGATCACCTTCCACGTCGACGCCGGACGCGACATGCACGTCTGGCCCGGCTACGACCCGGCGACCTACCTGGTCAAAGTCACGATCATGAGCTTCATCGGCAACACCGACGCGATATCAGAGGTGATCTTTTCGGGCCTCTGCCACCGCTTCCCGCAACTCGACTTCGTCTCCGTTGAGAGTGGGATCGGATACATCCCCTACCTGCTCGAGTCGATGGACTGGCAGTGGATCAACCTCGGCCTGGATAAGGCGCATCCCGAGCGGGACCTGCTGCCCAGCGAGTACTTCTACCGTCAGGTTTACGGCAGCTTCTGGTTCGAGCAGGACTCGGCGCTGCGCATCATCGATCTAGTCCAGGACAACGTGATGTACGAGACAGACTTCCCGCATCCGACCAGCATCACGCCGGGCGCGTTCGAGTTTTCGGAGACGGCCAGCGAAAATCTGGATCGCAAGTTTGACGACAGCGGCATCTCCGAGGAGATCCTGGAAAAGGTCCTGCACGCCAACGCGGCGCGCGTCTACAACCTCGACTGATTGTGGCCTACTCCAGCCGCACCGAGCCCGAGCGGCCGCCGTCCTTCTCGCGCAACCTCACCGCGTCGATCCGCATCCCGCGATCGACCGCCTTGGCCATGTCGTACACCGTGAGTCCGGCGACCGAGACGGCGGTCAACGCCTCCATCTCGACGCCGGTCTTGCCTGAACAGCCCACTTCGGCCCGGATTTCGACGGAGGGCGGCTCGTCGACCAGGCGCAGCTCGACCATCACCTGGTTCAGCATCAACGGGTGACAGAGCGGTATCAGCTCGTGGGTACGCTTGGCCGCCATCACGCCGGCGATCTCGGCCGTTGCGAGTACGTCGCCCTTCTTCAGCGCCGAGTTGCGGATCAGTTCCAGCGTTCCGGCCTGCATCAGGACGCGCCCTTCCGCGACGGCGCGACGCTCGCTGATCTCCTTGTCGCCGACGTCAACCATCCGCGCGCGGCCCTGCGCGTCGATGTGACTCAGTTCCGGCTGCGTTTCCGCTCGTTGCTCAGCCACCAATGTGCGACATCTCCACCCGGTCGAGGACCGGCAGGTCATCGGTCATCGCGGCGCGCAACTCCGAGTAGCGGTCCTCACGCGCCACCCAGATGCCTGCAATGCGGTCGTGTAGCTCGTCATCCGAGGCGCCCGAACGGAGTTGCGCTCGCAGGTCATGGCCGACCGAGGCGAACAGGCAGGTGTAAAGCGAACCCTCAGCCGAAAGCCGCGCCCGGGTGCAGTCGCCGCAGAACGGTTCGGTCACCGAGGTGATCACGCCGATTTCGCCGCTGCCGTCCGTCCAGCGCCAGCGCTTGGCCACTTCGCCCTCGTACGCCGCCTCAACCGGTTCCAGTCCTTCGACCTGCGCCAACCGCTCGATGATCTCCCGCGCCGGGACGACTTCATCCAGCCTCCAGCCGTTGGTTGTGCCCACGTCCATGTACTCAATGAAGCGCACGATGTGCCCCGTGCCGCGAAAGTGGCGGGCCATGTCGACGATGCCCACGTCGTTCACGCCGCGCTTGACCACGGCGTTGATCTTCACCGGCCCGAGCCCGGCCGCCGCCGCCGCGTCGATGCCCTCGAGCACGCGCTCATGCGGGAAGTCGACACCGTTCATCTCGCGGCAGATCTCCGGGTCGATCGAGTCCAGACTGACCGTGACCCGATCGAGGCCGGCTGCGTTCAGGTCTTCCGCCATCGCCGCCAGGCGCGAGCCGTTGGTCGTCAAGGCGATATCGATCTCGGGCAGCGTCTCGCGCAGCATCCGGACCAGCGTCGGCAACTCGGCGCGGACGGTTGGCTCGCCGCCGGTCAGGCGCAGTTTGCGCAGACCGAGCCGGCCGAAGATCGAGACGACACGGACGATCTCCTCGAAGCTCAGGATCGCCGAGCGCGGCAGGAACTCGTAGCCCGGCCCGAAGATCTCCTTGGGCATGCAGTACGGGCAGCGGAAGTTGCAGCGGTCGGTGACCGAAACCCGCAGATCGGCGAAGCGGCGGCCCAAGCGATCAACGGGCGCGTCCATCATCGCGCGATCAACCGGAGCCTCAATCACGTTGCCATCGACCGGAACATCACGGGCGCGACTCATGAGCTCTGGTCCAGCGTCTGGGCCATCACGTTGAGCGCCCACGCCGCATTGGCAAGCGCTCGGGCGCGATGCGAGATGGCGTTCTTCTCCGACATATCCAACTCAGCCATCCTCCGACCGTCGGACAGCGCGAAGACGGGGTCGTAGCCAAAACCCAGGTCGCCACGCTCGTCCATTGCGATCGATCCTTCTACCACGCCCTCGCCCAACCGCACGTTGGTTGTGTAGGGAAAGGCGAGCGCGATCACGCAGCGGAATCGGGCCGCTCGCCGCTCGGTTGGGATGCTCGCCAATGCCTGGAGCAACTTGGTCCGATTGGCGGCGTCCTCCGCTGCATCCCCAGCATATCGAGCGCTATACAGGCCGGGCGCGCCGTCGAGCGCATCGACCTCCAGCCCCGAATCATCAGCCAGGGCCGGCAGTCCGCATGCGTTGGAATAGGAGCGCGCCTTGCGCCCGGCATTCTCGGCATAGGTATCGCCGTCCTCGACGACGGTGAAGTCCTGGAGTCCAACATCGGCCGGCGTGACGAGTTCCCACTGTGATTCGACGTGCGCGTCAAACAGCGCGCCAAACTCGCGCAGTTTGCCGGGGTTGCCGGTCGCGATCAGAAGTCGATGCGGCACTGGTGCTCTTCTCAAGAGCTCCCCATCCTGGGGAGCTGGCGCGGAGCGCCTGAGGGGGCGCACGCCAACGTTGAGGCCCCCATCCGTCACTTCGTGACACCTCCCCCTGTAAGGGAGGTCTTGTCCCTAGCCCGCGTACTCGCCCTTGCGCGCGGCCGATGTCAGCCGGGCTCGCTCCTGGAAGGCCGCCTGCGCAGCGGCGACGTTGTCCGGCTTGCCGCCCCAGACGGAGAGCGGCGTCGCCTGCAGTCCTCGACCGTATGAGAAGCTCAGCTCCCACGGCGCGGACGACGAACCGGCGGCCGCCACGTTAATCGCGTTGAGGTTGACGGTCGCCTCCTCGTCCGACTGCCCGCCGGAGAGGAAGACGCAGCCCGGCACCGCGGAGGGAATCGACGTGGCGAATACGCGAAGCGTCTCCGATGCGACTACTTCTGCCGGAGCGCGATTCTCCGCGCTCTTGCCCGAGAGCACCATGTTCGGCTTGAGCAGCGTGCCTTCCAGGTCGACCTGCTGCGTAGCCAGCGCGGCGTAGGTGGCCCGCAGCGCCGCTTCTGTGGCGGCGGCGCAGGCGCCGATGTCGTGGTCGCCGTCCATCAGCACCTCCGGCTCGACGATCGGCACCAGTCCAGCTTCCTGCGAGAGCGCGGCAAACCGAGCCAGCGCGTGCGCGTTGACGTCGAGGCAGTAGGCCGTTGGGCGGTCCTCGGCGATATCGATCACGGCGCGCCACTTGGTGAAGCGGGCGCCCTGCTCACGGTATGTCTCGAGCCGTTCGCGCATCCCGTCGAGCCCCTCGGTCACTTTCTCGTTCGGCGACCCGGCGAGGTCCTTCGCCCCCTTGTCCACCTTGACCCCGGGAATCACGCCGTTCGAGGTCAGTACCTCGACCAGCGGCGTACCGTCGGACGAATCTTGGGCCAACGTTTCCTCGAACAGGATCACGCCGGAGATCCAGTCGCCGATGCCCTCGGAGGTGAACAGCAGTTGGCGCCAGTCACGACGGTTGTTCTCGGTCGATTCGAGCCCGATCGTGTCGAAGCGGCGCTTAATCGTCGGGGCGGATTCGTCGGCGGCGAGAATGCCGCGACCCGGCGCGACCAGGGCCCGCGCGGTCTCGTGCAGTGGGTTGCTCATCGATTGCTGCCTCTCGGGATCTCAGTCTGTCGGATGGAGCCTGTCTAGGAGCCTATTGGTGCTACTCAGCCAGCTTGGCGACGACGCGCTCAACCACATCGGCGTTGCCCACGATCAGGGGCGTGCGCTGGTGCAGCAGTTCGGGTTGCACATCCAGGATTCGCTCGGTTCCGGTCGAGCCGGCGCCTCCCGCCTGTTCGGCGACGTAGCAGAGCGGGTTCGCCTCATAGCCCAGGCGCAGCTTCCCGGCCGGGGACTTGACGTCACCCGGATAGAGGAAAATGCCGCCCTTGAGCAGGTCGCGATGGAAGTCCGCAACCAGCGAGCCGACGTAGCGCAACCCGAAGTCGGCGCGCAGCTCGGCAACCGCCGCCTGCATTTCGGGATGCCAATTGCCCTGGTTGCCCTCATTGACTGAGTACGCCGCGCACTTGGCCGGAATCTGAATCCGGTCGTGCGAATGCAGGAACTCACCCGACCCCGGGTCCAGCGTGAAGCCATCGACGCGACCCTCGGTCGCGACGACCAGTACGGTCGACGAGCCGTAGACAACGTAGACGGCGCCGCATTGCTCGCGGCCCGGCCGAAGCAACGTCGCTTCGCTGAAGGCTGAATCGTCGCTGCGCCGGTAGATCGCGAAGATCGAACCGATCGTCACGGCCACATCAATGTTCGACGAGCCGTCGACCGGATCGAACATAACCAGATAGGGATGATCAACGGCATCGGAGACGAAGACGGCGTCCTCAAGCTCCTCGCAGGCCAGCGCTGCAACGACCCCGCAGTCACGTAACGAAGAGACGAACGCGTCGGTGCCGGCGGCATCGAGCACCTGCACGATCTCGCCCTGCACGTTCACCTCGCCGGTGTCGCCCAGCACGCCGGCGAGGGCCGCACGCCGCGTCAGGCCGTCAACCTGTCTGGCGCCGTTCGCGATCGCGGCCACGACCGTCAGAAAGCCGTCGGCGACCAGGTCCGCGGGAGCCGTTTCGGCAACGACATCTGCCAATGTCTTCAATGAGTCGCCCACGTCACCCATGGAACTCCCGCTCGCTCCGCGCCATAGCGGCGCAGTCGTACCGTTGGGCGGATCGTCGCAGCCTGAAACCCCCTGATCAAGTGGCGTACGATGAAACGGTCGCCTGAACGGGCCAGCTTGGGTCGAGGCACACCAGCTCGACGCGAAGTGTGGATTGACAGGGGAACAAATGTCGACAACCGCCGCCGGAGAGCCGATCAGCGACTACCCACAGGCCGTCGATTGGCTGATGTCGTTCGCCGACTTCGAGCGCGGCTCCGGTCCGAGACGTTCGAAGGGCGACTTCGCGCTGGACCGGATCCGCTCGATCCTCCGCCGCCTCGCCGATCCGCAGCACGGCCGCGCCACGATCCACATTGCCGGCAGCAAAGGCAAAGGGTCGACGGCCGCGATCATCGAATCGATCCTGCGCGCCGCCGGGTTCCGCACCGGACTCTTTACCAGCCCCCACCTTCAAGAATTCACCGAGCGCATCCGTATCCTCGGACCGCCGCTGCCCGAGGTGGAGTTCGCCCGTCTCTGCGAGCAGCTCCGTCACGTGATCGAGGCGGACCAGGAAGAGGAGCCCGGGCACGTCAGCACGTTCGAGATTCTCACGGCGCTCGGCTTCCACGCCTTCCATGCACACGATGTGGACGTGCAGATCGTCGAGGTCGGGCTCGGCGGACGGCTGGACAGCACCAACGTGTTCTCGCGCACAGACGCCGCCGTGATCACCTCGCTCTCGCACGAGCACACCGACATCCTGGGCGACAGGATCACGCAAATCGCGTCGGAAAAGGCAGGCATCATCAGCGCCGGCTGCCGCACGGCAGTGCTCGCGCCTCAACGGTTCGCTGAAGCCGCAGCTGTGGTTCGAAACGCAGCCGACGATGTCCCGGTCCCGCTGGTTGACGTCGGCGCCGACTACGTCACCGAGCCCGCCGGTGTCGAAACATGGGGCCAGTGGTTCCGGGTGGCGAGGCGCAAGCCTCGCCCTGGCGAAGAGCCTTCGGCCATGCACCTGTTGCCCCTGTTGGGCAGCCACCAGGTAGACAACGCGCTCACCGCCATCGCAACGATCGATGCGCTCAATGCTGCCGGTGTCGTCTCCGTCCCGTCCGAGGCGCTGCATCGAGGCCTGGCCACGGTCCGCTGGCCGGCCCGGCTTGAGCCGTTTGAGCTGCCGGAGTCGTTCGTCGCCAACGATCCGGGCGGCCCGCCCAAGGTCGTGATCGACGGAGCCCACAACGCCGAGTCGGTGCAACGCGCGCTCGACGCATGCCGCGATTACTTCCCCCACGAGCAACTGCACGTGATCTTCGGGGTGCTCGGCGACAAGGCGCTGTCCGACATGGCCAACATCATTCAGACACGCAGCTCCCACGTCTACGCCACCACCTCCGACCATCCGCGCGCCCGTCCGCCGCAGCAGGTCGCCGACGCGTTCGTCGACCCTGAGTGGGGCGGCGGCGTCACTGTCCATGCCGATCCCGAGTCGGCGCTGAGCGCGGCCGGCCACCAGGCTCACGCCGGCGATCTGATCGTGGTGCTGGGTTCTCTCTCGGTCGCCGCCGACGCGCGCCGCATTCTGAGCGCCCCGCCAGAGTCGCAGGTGCTCCGTCGAGCGGAGGATCCGACTGTATGACTGGCTCAGAGTCTGGGACGGATCGAGCCGGACGACCACGAGTCGTGGTCACTGGAATGGGGGTGATTTCGCCCTACGGTGCCGGCGTTCCTCTGCTCTGGGACAAACTGCTCGCTGGCGAGAGCGCGATCAAGCCGATCGAGAACTTCGACATCTCCGGTTTTAGTTGCACGATCGGCGGCGAGATCCGCGGATTCGACGCCCGCGACTTCATGGATCGCAAGTCCGCGCGCCGCATGGCGCGTTTCACTCAGTTCGCGGTCGCTGCGGCGCGCGAGGCGATCGAGGACGCCCAGCTCGACCTCGACACGACCGATCGCAGCCGGGTCGGCGTCGTGCTCGGTAACGGTGCCGGCGGCTATCCGGAGATCCAGGACACCGCCGCGAAGCTCTTTGAGCGCGGTGGCATGCGGCTCGATCCGCTCTTCCTGCCCAAGGTGCTGCCCAACATGGCGGCCGCCAACATCGCGATGCAGTTCGGTCTGCTCGGTTACAACACGACCGTCGTCACCGCCTGCGCCGCCGGCACCCAGGCATTGGGCGATGCCGCCAACGTGATCCGCAACGGCCAGGCCGACATTGTGATCTCCGGCGGCACTGAGGCCGGGTTCTGCCAGCTCGGACTGGGCGGCTTCGCTGTGATGCGTGCGCTGACCACCCAGAACGAGGATCCCACCGCCGCCTCTCGTCCCTTCGACGCCGACCGCGACGGCTTTGTCCCCGGCGAAGGCGCTGGCATCATCGTGCTCGAGTCGGAGGAATCGGCCCGCAGACGCGGCGTCGATTACCAGGTCGAGGTCGCCGGGTTCGGCTCCTCGGCCGACGCTCATCACCTGGTCATGCCCGACGCAGACGGCGCCGGTCCGATCCGGGCGATCAACTGGGCGATGCAGGATGCGCACATAGAGCCCGAAGAAATCGATTACGTCAACGCCCACGGCACGTCGACGCCGCTTAACGACGCGTCGGAGACGCAGGCATTGAAGATCGCACTTGGGGAGGCGGCGCGCAACGTCCCCATCTCGTCGACCAAGTCGATGATCGGTCACATCTTCGGCGGAGCCGGCGGTCTGGAGTCGATCGCGGCAATCAAGGCGATCACGGACGGCAAGATTCACCCGACGATCAACTACACCACGCCCGATCCCGACTGCGATCTCGATTACGTGCCCAACGAGGCGCGCAGAGCCGACGTCAACGCCGTCCTCAAGAACTCATTCGGCTTCGGCGGGCAAAATGCCTGCCTCGTCTTCCGCCGGACGCCGTAACGACGCTCCAAGCGCGACTGCTACTTGACGCTCGTGAAGGCCGGCCGATATCGCTCGGGGAGCATGCGGTCGAGGATGCGCTCGAGCGCCATCGTATGCGAGCAGGTCTTCGCGTCCTGGAAGAAATAACAGTCGCAATCCCAGCCGTCCGGGCCGAGCTCGGCTGTATGCGTCGTCGAATCGCCGCGTACATCGCAGCGCAACGACAACACCTGGAAACGCTCCAGTTCTTCCGCGTAGATTCGCGCCTTCTCAATCTTCGAGATGAGGCTGCTCTGCATCGCTCAACTCCCTCGAATTCGCTCCGCCGGGACGGGCAATGGTACACCCGAATGTTACAGCTCCGTAATCGCGAGCCGGCGATATTGAGGTCCACCCCTCAACAGTCTCGACTCGACCAACGCCACCCGATCGACGCCCGACGCGATGTCCAGTGGCGGAGCGTTCGCGATTGCTGTTCGAATCGCCGCGCGATCGCTGCTGGTCGCCTGTCGGCGCACTCGCCCCAACGTGACGTGCGGCCGAAACGCGTCTCCCGCTGCTTCAAAGCCGACGCCCGAGAGAGCCTCATCAAGACGCTGCCGCAGCGTTTGCAGGCGGTCGAATCCATCGTCTCGAGCGAAGCCAACCCACGCCACGTGCGGCCGGCGTCCGCCGAACGATCCCACCTCAACGACGCGCACTGCGAACCGACCGCTGTTTCGCAGCTCTGACAGCGCGTCGGCGACGTCCGGCGCTCGCGCCGGTTCCAGCTCGCCGAGGAATCTCAGCGTGATGTGCATCGCCTCTCGCTTGACCCAGCGCACCCCGTTGACCGGGAATGTCGGTTGTCTTCGCAGCCGCTCCCCCACGGACCACACGTCGTCAAGCGCTCGGGGCTCCAGCGCCGCCTCGATGAACAATCTCATCCGCGCCTCCTCAACATTATCCAATCTTCCTATCTGCAATCGCCATCCGCCACTAGCATGAACTTGCGCTTCAGCCGCGTCACAATGCCAGCGAAATCCAGAGCCATATGACCACATCCGCCGCGCCCGCAGCCGACGCCGAAGCTCTGCTCGATGTCTGCAAGCGGATTCGACGACACATCGTGGAGATGACACACGCCGCGCAATCCGGCCATCCTGGCGGATCCCTCTCGGCCACCGAGATCTTCGCCGCGCTCTATTTCGGCGGCGTCGCACGCCACGACCCGGCCGACCCGCAATGGGAGCGCCGCGACCGCGTCATCCTGAGCAAGGGCCACGCCACGCCGGTCGTCTACGCGACCCTCGCCGAGGCCGGCTACTTCAGCACCGATCTCATCCCAACTTTTCGCTCCCTGGGCACAGAGTTACAAGGGCATGTCGTCCGCAACAAGCCTCCCGGCGTCGAGATGTCCGGCGGCGCGTTGGGCATGGGACTCTCCTTCGCCGTCGGCGTCGCACTCGGGCACCAGCTCAGCGGATTCGCTGAGGACGAAGGCCAAATCTTCGTCGTCGTCGGCGACGGCGAACTGAATGAGGGCCAGAACTGGGAGGCAATCATGTCAGCCTCGCACTTCGGCCTGCACAGGATCACCGCCATCCTCGACCGCAACCACTTCCAGAACGACGGCGCGGGCGACGAGATTATGCGTATCGACCCGGTCGGGGACAAATGGGCCGCCTTCGGCTGGGGCGTCCAGCACGTCGACGGCCACGATGTCGCAGCCGTCCGCGACGCGCTGCTTACCGCACGAGCCCGCGCTGACGCTCCCCAGGTGGTGATCTGCAAGACGGTCAAAGGGCGCGGTGTCTCGTTCATGGCCGAAAATCCGGCTGGCTGGCACGGCAAAGGACCCTCCGACGACCAACTCGCCCAGGCACTGGACGAGATTGAAGCGGGACTCTCATGACCACGGCCAGAGCTGCCGCCTTCCCGCAACCGCCACCCGCCGCCACCCGCGAGGCCTACGGCCCCGCCCTCGTCAAGCTGGCCGAGGCGGGCCACGACATCGTCGCGCTCGACGCCGACCTCTCCGCCTCTACCGGCGGCAACAAGCTCGCCGGGTCGTTCCCCGATCGCTGGTTTACGGTCGGCGCCGCCGAAGCCAACATGATCAGCATCGCAGCCGGTCTCGCCTCGACGGGCAAGACGGTCTACGCAGCATCCTTCGCCGTCTTCATGCCCGGCCACTGTTTCGACCAGATCCGCGTCCACATCGCCCAGCAGCGCATGAACGTCAAGCTGATCGCCTCGCACGGCGGCATCTCCGTCGGCGAGGATGGCGCCTCCGCGCAGGCGATCGAGGACCTCGCCCTGATGACCTCGCTCCCCGGTATGAACGTGGTCGTCCCCTGTGACTCGGTCGAGGCCGACGCCATGATCTGTCGTGCAGCAGAGGACGTCGAGCCGTGGTACATCCGCCTCGGACGCCCCAAGCTGCCGGTCGTCTACACCGAGGGCCGACATTTCGAGTTGGGTGCAGCCGACCAGCTCCGGGACGGCAACGACGTCACCCTGATCGCCTGCGGCCTGATGGTCGAGCCAACGATTCGCGCCGCCGATGTGCTCGCCCAGGAAGGCATCGGCGCGCGCGTCCTCAACATGGCCACGATCAAGCCGCTCGACGAGCAAGCAGTGATTCAGGCCGCGCATGAGACCGGCGCCATCGTCTGCGCCGAGGAGCACAACGTCATCGGCGGCCTCGGTTCGGCCGTCGCCCGCACGCTGGCGAGACACTGTCCGGCGCCGATGGAGCAGGTCGGGATCGAAGACCGCTTCGGTCAGTCCGGGCCGTGGACGGCGCTACTGCAGGAATACGGGCTGACTGCCGAGTCGGTCGTGGCCGCCGCCAAACGCGCCATCGCGCGGAAGTAGCTGATCCGCTCGCGAGACCTAATCCGCCGCCGCGACAGAGTCCGACTCACCCCGCTCGGCCAACACCGCCTGCGCTCGTCCCATCAGCGCGTCGTGCATGATCTCGAACATCTCCACAGACGTGCCGAACGCCTTGGTGAGGGTCTTGATCTCTTCACCGCTGAACTCGACTGTCAACCCCATCCCCGACCCAGCAGGCGGCGTCCAATCGTCGTCGATGTCAACTGACTCTTCGACATCTGCATTGTCATACATGGCGATCTCGGCCTCGGCCTCGGCTTTCACATCGGGTGGAAGCGACTCAAGCCAGATCTGTTGCGCGTCCTTCACGACGTTCTCCTCACCCAGCCATGGTACTTACTTTGCTGCCTGGCCGACGCCTGAAAGACCGTCACCACTTCAGACTGACCGGTCACGCCGGGAAGGTCGATGACCACGGTCAGAATCTGACCTCCAGGTCCGCGGCCCACCAACACCCATCGGTCAGGCACTCGACGGAGACGTCCACGCTCGTCCACGTGCTCCGAAGCTGGTTGCCAGATCCAAAGCGGATCACGGTCGTACACCGCCTGAGCGTCGTCCAAGTCATAGCCTCGCCGGCCAATCTTGGACAGACCGCTCGGAGTGATGGTCAGCCTTTCTGTTGGTCGCGGGCGATCCCTAGCCACCGCGCAGCCACGCAGCCACTCCAAGCAAGTCCTCGCACCAGGCCGCGTCTCCATTGAGACCCGCTGGCCGCGGACGATCTTCTTCCTCGACCAGTACTGCGCTCATCCCCGCCGCCAACGCCCCTTCGACATCCGACTGGATGTTGTTGCCGATATGCACGCAATCGCGCGGATCGACGCCCAGATCCCTTGCGGCGTGCTCGAAGATGCCCGGTTCCGGCTTCCAAATGCCGACCTCGCCCGAGATGTAGACGCCGTCGAACTCACCCTCGAGGCCGGCGCCGCGAATCTTCTCGCGCTGCATTGGACCGTCGTTGTAGTTCGTGATCAGCCCGATTGGGCCGTGTGTTCGCGCCGCAGCGAGGGCTTCCGGCCAACCTTGGATCGCCTCGGCCCGATCGCTCCGCTCGTCGCGATAGACCTGGTTCAGCTCGCGGAACTCATCCTCGCTGACCGTCACCTCGGCGACCGCCAGCGTGCGTCTCACCCACTCCTCGGAGTGCAACCACAGGGGCCACTGCCAGTCGTTGTCCTCCAGGATCCCGCCGATCACCATCTCAACCGTGTCGGCAAAGGCCGATGCCGGTTTGTGATACAGGCCGAGTTCATTCAGGCGTGTACCGATCGCAGCGCGCGCTTCGCGGACGCCCGTGCGCTCGCTGACCAGCGTGCCGTCCAGGTCGAAGAAGACGGCAGCGAATCGTCCGTTCGGCCCGCTCACTCCTCGTCCTCTTCTTCTTCCTCTTCGAGTTCGTCCTGGTAGATCTCCAGCGGCCAGATCGGCCAGTCGAGGAACTGCTCCGGCGGATCTTCGGTCGCGCCCTCGGGATGCTCAACATCCGGTTCGTGGTCGGGAACGTAGGTTTGCATTGGGTTTGCCTTGAACTCGATCCCGTCCTCGTGCGTGACGATGTTGGCCAGGGAGTAGCCGATCCAGGCGAGGCAGCGGCATTCGAGCCGGAACGAGACCGCGAAGCGTCGTCGCATCAGCGCCTCTTCGCGGATGAAATCGTGGAACTCCTCGATCTCTTCCGGCGGCAGCATCACATCGACATGTCCGTCGAACAGCATCTGCAGCGCGTCGGCCGCTTCCGCCTCGCCCTGCTGACCCTCAACCATGACGTCTTCGTCAGTCATCGGCCGCTCCGTCTTCCTGTGAATACACGCCCACTTCCTGGCCTCGCCAGACGGTGACGATCAGGTCATCGCGCAAGGGATCCGCCGTCTGCGCCCAGCGGTCATCGACATCGGCTATCACGTCCTGGATGTCCTCTTCGGCCCACGACTCCGGCACGCAGAGGGTTGCGTAGACCAGCGGAGCGGCGAAGTGCAGATCGACGCGGCCGCGCGAGCCCGCCTCGTTCTCCACGATGTAGCACTCGGACTGCGCCGTACGGCTCTCGCGTTCGTAGTGAAACATCCGGTTATGCGCCTCGGTGATTCCTTAGAGCACGTGATAGAGGATCAAATGGTCGCCCAGGACATCGTTGGCGAAGTCATTCTCGACATCGCGCCAAACGGAGTGAATGTGATTGGCACCGTTCTGGCGATTGTCGAACTCGACGAGGAAGTTCCCGCCGTGGATCCGATAGTAATGCGGCTGCCCCGGTTGGAGCGGGCCCGCCCAGGCGAAGTGCATCCCTTCCCGGCCCGCAGCCGCGATCCGCGCGCGGCGGTCATCGGCCAGGTCGGCCGGCGCCTGGTCGACATAGATGTTGATCAGCCGGTCGAGCATGGCCCACTGATCGTCGTCCATTTCCGACGCGGCCAGTCCCTCGTAGGCGGGCATGACTGCTCTTGAAGCATTGAACGTCAGGATGTCCCACGGCGCTTCCGGATAGATCACCGTTCGTTCAGCTTGCTCGCCGTCCAGAGACGCCATCAGGTCGAACGCCAGGTCCTCTCGCTTGTCGAGGATGCGTAGACCTGCCTGCGGACCCTTCCGCACTTCGGCCGGGTTGGTGCCGAAGAAAAACGGCGTCAGCGAGAGCAGACCGTCCGCCCAGAGCGAGAAGTTGAGGGAGATGTGGTGGCCCTCGACGCGCCAGCCCCAGGGCAGCTCGTCGCTGGTCGGGTCGCCGAAGATCGTCCAGTAGTAGAGCTCGGTGTCACGCTTGAACGTCTTGATTCCGGCGCCGACCTCGATCTCGCCAAGAATCAGCTCAAGATCGATGATCCCGACGGCCTGCTCGTACGCGCGCGCGCTCAGGCCCGCCTCCATCAATTTCATCGCGAGACCACGCTGGGACTCGTTCATGTCGCGCAACGGCAGTCCATGACGATTGGTCGGCGGGTAATACCAGAAGATGCGCTCGCCATCCATGTAGTCGTACACCGCGGTCGCCCGCTGGCTCGCATCGAGGCTGTTGGCGAAGTCGGTCGCGGCCGCGCGCATGGCTGCTCCGGCGACGGTCGGGGTTGGTCTCTCGGACATCGTTCGTTCTCTCTATCGCCGCGGCTCAAACGGGTCGAATGTGCCCGTCGCCGCGAATCACCCATTTGTAAGAAGTCAGCTCGCGCAGGCCCATCGGCCCGCGCGCGTGCAGTTTCCCTGTCGAAATCCCGACCTCCGCTCCGAGGCCAAACTGTCCACCATCGGTGAACTGCGTCGAGGCGTTCACATAGACCGCCGCCGCATCGACCTCCCGCAGAAAGCGTTGGCCGAGCGCCTCGTCGGCCGTGATCACCGCTTCCGAGTGACCGCTGCCGTGCTCGGCGATGTGCGCCAGTGCGGCGTCGGCGTCGTCGACCACCCCCACGGCGGCAGTCAAGGAGAGGAACTCGGTGTCGAAGTCGTCTGGACCGGCCGGATGCACGTTCGCCGAGGTCTCAGACAACAATTCGCGAGCCCGATCGTCGGCCCGCAACTCAACCGGAGTCGGACCATCTCCGGCCCAACGCCGACCCAGCTCAGCGAGAAACTCCGGAGCAACCGCTTCGTGAACCAGCATCACGTCAAGCGCGTTGCAGATGCTCACCCGGCGTCGCTTGGCGTTGTCCACGACCGTGAGCGCCATCTCGAGGTCGGCGGCAGCGTCGATGTACGTGTGGCAAATGCCGACACCTCCGGCGACCACCGCCATCGACGCCTCGTTTCGCACCCGGTTGATCAACGCCTGACCGCCACGCGGGACCATCAGGTCGACCAGATCGTTCATCGCCAGCAACTCGCCGACCAGCGCCCGATCGGTACTACGAACGAGCTGGATCGCGTCGGCGGGTAGCTCGTTGTCGGCCAACGCGTCACGCAGGACGTCTGCCAGGATGCGATTGGATCGCAGCGCCTCGCGACCACCGCGCAACACTGAAGCATTGCCCGACTTGAGGCAGATTGCCCCAATGTCGATCGTCACGTTCGGACGCGACTCATACACCGAGGCAATCACGCCGAGGGGCACCCGGACGCGCTCAATCTCCAACCCCGAATCGGTCGTCGTCCGGTCAATCGTCTCGCCGACCGGGTCTTCGAGTTCGACGAGATCTTCGAGTGACGCAGCCAGTGCTTCGACCCGCTCAGGAGTCAGCATCAGCCGGTCGACCATCGCCTCGCTCAGGTGCCCGCTGGCCTCGGCGACATCCTCGTCGTTCGCCGCCACGATCTGCGCAGAACGTGCCCGCAACAGCGATGCGCCTGAGTGAAGGACGGCGTTCTTCTGCTCCGTCGTCGCCCAACCCAACGCCGACGACGCCGCCTTCGCCGCCTCGACCTGCTTCCGCAACTCCACCGACGCATCCACTGCCTGACCCACCGCCGACTCTGTCGTCATCTCGTCCGTCCGTTCGCTCGCGTGATTCCCAATGATCGTAGTCGGGCTGTCGGCTCAACGCCGTCGCTTTCGACGCTCCGGCGCCCTCGGCGGGTCGCCGCTGCCGACAAAACTGTACTCATCCGATGTCACGCCCAGACGCTCCTCGAAGCCGTCGATGACTTCGATCCGGGCGCCCTCACCCTCTACGCCGCGAGCCCGAAGCCGATACGCCCCGCCGAGCGAGTACTCGGGATTCGACAGCGATGAAATCTTCCCGCGCCAGGAGCGCTCCCGAACGTCGCCCGAGCGGACCGTCTCGATGTCCACGATGGCGAAGCACTCGGTCAACATCGTGCCACGAGTCGTCCAGACCTCGGCCTTGAACTGCTGCCGTCGCCGCATCGTCGTCATCGGAGCGCTCCAATGGTTCGCAGCGTAGTCAACGCGCGCTCACTGTGATCGTTGGGGCGCAAACGTTGCCGCCGTTCGTGGATCCGACCCAGCCAGCTTTCGGACCACGACCGGCCAGAAGAAGATCACCACCAGCATCAACGCAAACGCTTCGATCACGACCGAGATCACCCCCCCCTGGATCCCGAACCACTCGAACATGAAGAAGACCTGCAGGCCGGTCACCGGACCCATCCCGATCACCATCGAGAGCACCCCCATCACCCGACCGCGCATTTCGGCCGGCGTGCGCGTGACCAGCAAGGCCGTCTGCATGATCGCGAACGCGGAGAAGCCGAAGCCCATGCAGAACGAAATCAGCATCGACAAGGGGTACCACGGAGAGAGCACCATGCCCAGTACACAGAGGATGAACCACGCCGTGCCGGCGTAGTAGATGCGGCCCGACTGTCCCCAGCTGCTCCAGCCCGCGATCGCCAGCGCGCTGACGAACGAACCCGCCCCGACCAACGCCTCAAGCACACCGATCCGCAGTTTGTCGACGCCAAGCAGCTCTTGACCGATGTCCGGCAGCGCGGCCGCGTACGCGGGGAAGAGCAGATTGAACGCGAGCGTCACCCCCAGGGTGCCGAGCAGCAACTCGCTTCTGCGGATGTAGCTGAATCCGTCCCGGATGTCGCGCCAGGTCTGCCTGGCGACCTCTCCGAACCCGCTGGCCGACCCGCGGCGAAGCGGCGGACGGTAGCTCAGCGTCGTGGCGATCATTGCCGAAACGATGAACGCGCAGGCGGTGAATAGGTAGGCCCACTCGGCGCCCAGTTCCTGCAGCAATCCCGCGCCGATCAGCGGCCCCGGAATGCGTACGATCGAGTCGGTCGACCAGTCCAGACCGACGGCGCGACCGACCTGGTGCGGCGCGACGACGTCTGCGATCATCGCCCGGCGGGTGGGAAACTCGACCGACCAGACCGTCCCGGCGATGAAGACGAACCCCAGCAGCAGCCAGAAATCGATTCCCTCCAGCATCACGTAGGCCGTCAGGGCGAAGTACATGACGGACAGGATCAACAGCGAGGCGATCCAGATTTTCTTGCGGTTGAAGCGATCGGCCAGTGCGCCGACGAACATCCCGAACAGCAGCCTCGGTGCCATGCGGACAAGGAACGCGAGCGCCACAAAGGCGGCAGCCTCCGCCAGGTCCCTGGCAAACAGTGTGAGCACCAGCATGTCGAGCCAGCGCACCATGCCGGTCACGGCGCCGGCCGCCCAGACCCGGCGAAAGTCGGGATTGGCTACTAACGCACCAACACCCTGGCCCCGTCGACTTGCAGGTGGCCCGACCCGCAGGCTCACCTCACCGCCTGAGCCTCCTGTGCGGCCTGATGTGCTGTCTGGTGCTCGCGGTCGCTGCGCTTGCCCCGATACACGCTCAGATCGATCGCGCGCCAGACCTCAGGCGTGACCTTGAACAGCATGCGCGGCTCGGTCTGCATGTTGGCGAAGAAGGCGTCGACGGCGGCGGCGTTGTCCGGATCGCCCTGACCGACGTACTTCTCGGCCAGCCGGCGCGATACCGGCCAGATATCGAAGTCGGGCAGCGTCAACGCCTCGGCCGTGCCGTCGATCTCTACGTGCTGAGACGGAGGACCGGATGTCTCGATGCAAAACGACATCCGAGGATCATTCATCAACTGCTTGCACCACACACGCCCCAGCGTGCCGGTCAGCCAGAGATGTCCCGTCGGCGGATTGCGCAGCGGGTGGGCGTCCTCGGAGATATCGCCCTCCCAGAGGAACCAGAGCGGCACCGTGTACGGCCGCCCGTCCTGCCGCAGCGTCGCCAGCACGCCCATGTAGGGCTGCTCCATGAACTCCCGCCAGGCGTCCGGTCGCATTCGAGCCATGTCACTCTCCTTTGAGGGCCAGTGTTTCAACGCATCAGGATTGGATCGAGGGTAAGTCAACGGTCCGTATGCGGGTGCCGCTACCCTTCCCGCCCCGCGCCCAACTCAGACAGGTCAACCGCCCGCCAGCGATGCGGCGTGACCTTGAACAACATCCGAACTTCTGACTGCATCATCTCGAGGTATCCGTCCACCGCCTCGGCGTTCGCCGGATCGCCGCGACCGACGTACTTCTCAATGATCCGCCTCATGATCGGCCAGATATCGAACTCATCGGGCATGTGCGGTTCGACGGTTCCGTCGACACCCACGTGCTGGCTCGGCGGTCCGGCCGTGTCGATGCAAAACGACATCGCGCTGGTGTTGAGCAGGTGCTTGCACCAGATCCGTGTCGGCGATCCGGTCAGCCAGATGTGTCCCCGCGGCGGATTGCTCGACGGATGCATCTCGTCGGGCACCTCGCCCTCCCACAGATACCAGAGCGGGATCGTGTACGGGGTGCCATCTCGGCGCAGTGTCGCCAACACGCCGGAATAGGGCTGCTCGAAGAAGTCACGCAGGACCTCGGGCCTCATCTCGAACATCGACTGCTCCTCGCCAATGCCTCACAGATCTTGACCTGCCTCAAACTCGGACAGATCAATCGTGCGCCACTGCTTCGGCGTCACCTTGAACAGAATGGGCGACATCGAACGCGTCGTCTCCATGTACTGATCGACTTCCTGATCATTGGCCGGGTCGCCTCTACCGACGTACTTCTCCACCAGGCGACGCATGATCGGCCACGGATCTGTGTCCGCCGCCGACAAGACCTCGACCGTCCCGTCGATCCCTACGTGCATGGCCGGCGGGCCCTCGACATCGATGCAGAGCGACATCCGCGGATCGTGTTGCAGGTGCCGGACCCAGGTGCTCGTCGCCCCACCCAGGAACCAGGCGTGGCCGCTGGGCGGATTCTGGGTGGGATGAACGTCGGCCGGCACCGCGCCTTCCCACAGGTACCAGAGCGGAATCGTGTACGGGCTGCCGTCGCGCCGCAGCGTCGACAGGACGGCGGGCAAGGGTCGATCAAGGAACTCGCGCAGAACCTCGGCTCGCATTTCAAACATGGCTCGCTCCTTTCTCAGGGCGTCGAGGGCAGGCCGAGCAATTCGCGCGCCTCCGCCGGCGACGCGACCGGACGCCCGACCTCGTCACAGAGGGAGACCAGCTCTTCCAGCAGCTCGGTGTTCGACGGCGTCCGGTCGCCGTCCCAGAAGTCCTCGAGTCCGACCCTGACATGGCCGCCCTTCTCCAACGCCAACCTGGCGAATCCGCTGCCGACGACATCGCCGCCGAGCACCGCGACCGACCATTCGAGGCCGGTGCCCTCGAGCATCGACAGGTAGGCGTCGAGACACGGCTCGTTGGGCAGCATGCCGAAGCCCAGCGGGCCTCGGCCGGTGCCGGCGAAATAGAGCTTGACCAGCGATCCGCTCGGCACCAACCCCTTCGCCGCATAGGCGAGCACGACGCGCAGGAAACCGGGCTCGAAGATCGAGATGCTCGCGCCCCGGCCCATACGGTTGGCCAGGGCAAACATCTGGCGGGCGTCGCGATAGGTGTTGATGTAGACCGCATCGACATCATTGGGCAGGCCGTCGGCGTCAGCGCCGCCCAACGCGACGCTTCCGCAGTCGATCAGGCCCTGGCCCAACACGCCCGCCGCGTCCAGCGCCGCGAGGTGGCTCAGCCGCACATGGATGTCGGTTCCCGGACCGCCGCTCGCCTGCGTGGGATAGAAGATCGTGTCCGGGCGCTGGCTGAGGGCTGCGCTCCAGGCGTCGATGTAGGGCTGAGGATCATGCCAACCGGCCCGCGTGCGCGACGGCTCGCCGATCACCTCGTCGTCGTTGTGGTTGTGGACGATCGCCGCGCCGGCGTCGACGGCGCGAACCGCATCGGCCGCGATCTCCTCAACCGTGCGCGGAGAGTTCGGATTGCGCGATTGCGGCGTGCCCCCGTTGATCGCCGCTTCAATCACCACGGGTTTGGACATGTCAACACCTCCAACTCGGCAAGCAGTCTAGGTGGCGCAAACAGCCCTCTCCCTCTGGGAGCGGGGAGGCCCCCCTCTGTCCCTACGGGACATCTCCCCCCGCCTGACGGCGGGGGGAGAGGGGAATGGGGTCAGGCGGCGGCTTGGGCGGGGGGGATGGGGTCTGGTTCGTGGGTTGGGTCGGTGAGTTGGTCGAGGAAGGTGAGGATCTGGTCGGGGGATTGGCCGCGGAGCTGGGGGAAGTGTTCGACCGCTTCGGCGATCAGGGCTTCGAGTTCGGGCGGATCGGGGTCTTGGACGGGTTCCTCGATGGTTTTTTCTTGCGCGGCCTGGGATTCGACGATCTCCCGCTCTGGACTGGAGATCGTGGGATCGGGGGGTGCAATTTGTGATGATTTCGGGGTGGTTTTCTCAGGTTCCTGGAGATCGTCTTCTGCGAGAACGGTCTGATCGGTGCGTTGCTCGGCGCGGCGGTGGACCTGCTCGACGGTGCGGCGGATCTCGCGGGCGAGGTTGTCGAGCCGTTGTTGGTGGGCGTCCTGGGCGCGCAGCAGCTCGACCGGGGTGAGATTCACAGCGATCCTGGCGAGCAGGTCGTCGCCGAGGGCGAGGTTGAGTCGGGACTGCAAGAGGTGGAGCGATTCGAGCAGCAGGTCGTCGGCGGCAGCGGCGGCGATGGCGCTCCAGTTGTTCTCGACGAGCTTGAGGTCGGCGCGGACGGTGGCGACGGAGAGGTCGAGTTGTTCAGCGATCTGTTTGAGCGATGTTCCGCGCTGTCGGAGGTAGTGGACTCGGAGGCAACGTCGGCGTTGCTTGGGCGGGACGTACATGGTTGGGCCTCGCAGGAGATGGCACGTGTGTTCTGGAGACTATAAAGAATATGTGTTCGTTGTTGTGTCCTGGTTGACGGAGGGGGGAGGCGGGCCCTCACCCTAGCCCTCTCCCTCGGGGAGAGGGGAGCAGAAGGGGAGGGAGAGGAACGGGGGTGTGGCAATGCTGATCAGAATTTCCGATACTGGCTATGAAAGCGAAGGACTGCACCATGCTGATTGGCTACTTCACCGAGCGCCCGTACCAGGACCCTCAGACCGGATTCTTCGGCGCCACCGGACTCGACCTGACCGACCTCGACGCTTCGAACTCGGCCTATGACCCGCGCGTCGGCTCGGAGCTCTATCACCGCTACCTCGACGAGAAGATCTACGCCGAGGAGATGGGCTTCGACGCGCTGATGCTCAACGAGCATCACTCGACGCCCTTCTGCATGGGCTCGGTGATGAACGTCGAGGCCGCGATCCTCGCGCGGATCACGCAGAAGGCCAAGATCGTCCTGCTCGGCAACATCTTGCCGATCTGGGAGGACCCGCTCTGGTTGGCCGAGACGCTGGCCCAGATCGACATGATCTCCGAGGGCCGCCTCGTCACCGGTTGGGTCCGCGGCGGCGGACGCGAGTCGGTCTCGCACAACGCCCAGGCGCCCTTCAACTGGGAACGCTTCCAGGAGGCGCACGACTTCGTCGTCAAGGCCTGGTCGACCCCGGGCCCCTTCCGCTGGGAGGGCGAGCACTACAACTTCCGCTACGTCAACCCGTGGTCGCGTCCGATCCAGGACCCGCACCCGCAGATCTGGATTCCCGGGATTATGAGCCGCAACACGGTCAAATGGACGGCCGAGCACCGCTACCCGTACATCATGCTGGCCACCGACCTCGAACCGACCAAGCAGTCATTCGCCTACTACGACGAGGTGGCGCAGGAGAACGGTTACGAGGCCGGCTCGGAGCATCACGGCTATCTGTTCAAGGTCCACGTCGACGAGACGGAGGAGTTGGCCGAGGAAGCAGGCAAGCGCTACCTGCAGGGTCCCTCGAACCCCTTCCTTGAGGGCAACCAGGGCGTGGTCAAGGCCAACCTGCAGAACCTGCCCGGCCTGACCTCGCGGACCAACGTCCTGCCGACCATCCAGAACTTCGCCGCCGCGGCCTCGCGCGGCCGCACCGCCGCCGCCGAGGCCGCCCTCGCCGCGCGCGAGGAGCAGCAGCCCGAGGCATCGGACATCTTCGGCTCCTACGAGGACCAGAAGGCGCGGATGACGATCATCACCGGCACGCCCAAGACCGTGATCCCCAAGATCCGCCACGTGCTCGAATACCTCCGACCGGGCCAGATCTTCTTCTGGGACGGCGACGGAGCGATGACCCACCAGGACTCGATGCGTTCGCTGCGGCTCTTCGGCGAAGAAGTGATTCCGGCGACGCGGGAGATCGCGAAGGAGCTGGATTTGAAGTCGGCGTTCGAGGTCGACACGAGGACGGGTGAGGATTTGACGGTGGCGGCGGATTAGAGGCCCCCCTCTGCCTTCGGCATCTCCCCCCGCTCCGCGGGGGGAGAGGGAACGGGAGTGCGGGTTCTCGCGCGGCGGTGCGTGGGAGAGACGATTGAGACTCCCCCTGAGGGGACTTGTGATGTCGGGCCTGTAAGGAGCTTCCGCCGATTACCGAAGCTCCTCGACGATCTCCGCCAGTTCGGCCATGGCCTGCATTTGCTGATCGGGTGGGACGTCCCAATTGGGCGTCCGATAGGCGGGGATGGTGAGGGCGTGTTCGAGGCCGGCTTCCTCGTATTGACCGAGCGTGTCGACGATTTCGTCTCTTGAGCCGCCGACCACTGCGGGGAATCCTCGGACCGCGTCCGCGTCGCCGTCGAGCATGACCAGCGGACCGAGCATCGAGATCTCCAGCTCCGACATATCCCGCCCGGCGCGCTCCATCTCTTCCTCGACAATCGCCAGCTCCTCGCGAATCTGGTCGGGCTCTGAGGTGATGGTGTGATAGCCAGTCCCGTAGCGCGCCACGCGGCGAGCGGCGATCCGCCCCTTGCCGCCGATCCAGATAGGCACGTGCGGCTGCTGGTAGCAGCCGCTCAGTCCGCCCAGGTTCTCGAACTGGCGAAAGTGGCCCTCGTGCGAGATCGGGTCGCGCTTAACGCCGTTGGTCCAGGCGCTGATCGCGATCGACATCCACTCGTCCGTCAACGCGCCGCGCCGCTCAAACGGCTCGCCGCCAACGCCGAGCGCCTCGAACTCCTCCTCCATCCAGCCGACGCCGATACCCAGGAGCACACGGCCCTCAGAGAGCTGATCGATGGTCGCAATTGCCTGCGCCTGGTAGAGCGGATCGCGGTAGGGAATGATCAGGACCGAAGTGCCGATCTGGATCTCGGAGGTGCGCACGGCCACCGCCGACATCACCGCCAGCGGGTCCATGATGTCCTGGTGGTAGGCGAAACCGGCCACCCCGGAGTCGTTGTATGGGTAACGCGATTTGATCGTCGCCGGCATGAAGATGTGGTCATGCACCCAGACCGAGTCGAAGCCGAGTAGTTCTGCGCGCTCGGCCACGTCGACCACGTCGTTGATGTCGCCGAACTTGCCGGCCGTGCCAAAGTTGCCAATCGGGATTCCGAATTTCATCGTCTGACTCCTCGACTAGGCGAATGCGGGAAGAATCTCGTCCGAAACGAACTGCATGCTGTTCAGCACCCGCTCAACGGTGGTATCGCCCTCCGGCTCGATCATCATCGGCGTCGCGATCAGGTGCTCCACACCGACTCGACCGAAGGCAAGCAGATCGGAGGCGATCTGATCGGGCGAGCCGTGCAGCAGCGCTCGATCGTCCTCGTCGAGCGTCGTTGTTGAGGGCATCAGGTTCTGTAGGAGCTGGATCTCCAGTTCGTCGGGGTCGCGGCGGTCGCGCTCACAGGCGTTGCGCACGCCTTCGACCTCGACGGCCATGTTGTCGACCGTCTGGAAGGCGGCGTGGAATCCGTCGCCGTAGCGCGAGGCACGGCGCCAGGCATTGATGCCGTTCCCGCCCATCACGATCGGAATGGTGCCGCCGTCCTCGCGCTTGACCGGCTTCGGGTAGGCGCCGACGTTGTGAAACTCAACGAACTGGCCGTGGAACGAGGAAGGGCCGGGATTGGTCCAGATCTCACGCATGGCGCGCAAGTACTCGTTGGTCACGGCCCCGCGGCGACGGTAGTGAACTTCGGTCAGTCCAAGCGCCTCGAACTCCTCGCGCATCCAGCCGACCCCGGCGCCCAGCACGATCCGACCACCCGAAATCTGGTCGGCGGCGGCCAGCATTTTGGCCACCACTGCCGGATGGCGGTACGGAATCACGAGCACCGAACAGCCGATTTCGACGGACTGGGTCGCCTCGGCGAGCGCGCACATCACAACCAGCGGGTCAAAACACTGGATCGTCGACGGCGCGGGGAACTCACCCAGGTCGTTGTAGGGATAGCGCGACTCGATCTGGGTCGGGACGACGATGTGATCGTTGGTCCAGACCGAATCGAAGCCGAGGTCCTCCGCCGCCTGCGCCACATCGATGCAGGCATTGGGACCGGACTCGTCGTTGAATCCGTTCATGTTGCCGACGCCGACACCAAATCGCATGATGACCACCCGCGCTCTCGTCTCAGGCCCGTGTTGTCCGTGAATGGTACGCCTTCGTGGATACACTGAGCATCGGGCCGAACGGTCGGGCAGGAAGGTCGGGGGCACCGTGTCTGAGTGGGCCAGAGGCGATCGACCATCGGCGACCGAAGCGGCTCCTGCGCCAACGCGCGAAGCAGCTGTCGAACCTGAAGGGTTGCCGACTCCGGTTGTGCCCGATGACTCGCCCATGGCCGCGCTGCGCGCCGAGATCGGGCGCGTCATCGTCGGTCAAGAGGGACTGGTCACGCGGCTGCTAGTTGCCTTGCTGTGCGACGGGCATTGTCTCGTCGAGGGAGTGCCCGGACTGGCCAAGTCGCTCACCGTGTCCACTCTGGCCGGCTGTCTCGACGCCGAGTACACGCGCCTACAGTTCACACCCGACCTGCTGCCGGCCGACCTGACCGGTTCGGAGATTTACCACGCGGCCGAATCGAAGTTCGTCGTGCGCAGGGGTCCGATATTCACCAACGTCCTGCTCGCCGACGAGATCAACCGCGCGCCGGCCAAGGTGCAATCGGCGCTGCTCGAGGCGATGCAGGAACGCCAGGTCTCAATCGGCGGCCAGACCTTCCCGCTTCCGTCGCCGTTCCTCGTCCTGGCCACGCAGAATCCGATCGAGCAGGAAGGTACGTATCCGCTGCCCGAAGCGCAGCTCGACCGCTTCCTGCTCAACGTCAGGGTCGACTATCCCGGCGAGCTGGACGAGCGCGAAGTACTGGATCGAACCCTGTTGGGCGACATGGGCTCGGTTGACCCCGTGCTGCGGGTCGACGACGTACTGGCGGCTCGTGCGCGCGTTGCCGATGTGCGGATGGAGCCGGGGCTGCGTGACTACGTTGTCCAACTCGTGCGCGCGACGCGGACGCCGGGTCGGCTGGTGCGTGAGCTGTCGGCCTACGTTGAGTTTGGCGCGTCGCCCCGGGCAACGACCGCGCTGGCGATGAGCGCGCGCGCCCTGGCCTGGCTGATGGGTCGCGACTACGCCACGCCCGACGACGTCAAGGCAATGGCGCTCGATGCGCTGCGCCATCGGATCGTGCTGACCTATGAGGCCGAGGCGGACGAAGTCAGCGCCGACGACGTGATTGCGCAACTGCTCACGTCGCTGCCTATCCCCTGAGACCGGCAGGGGAGGTCCGACGATGCCTCGAACCAGGTCGCGTCTGCAGCGCTTCCGCGATTGGGCCGTTCCGCCCGTGCCGGATGCAGAGAACTCCGCGCCGACGCTCGAGGACGTGCGTCGGCAGGTTCGGCACATCGAAATCCGTGCCCGACGCGCCCTGCGCGACGTCATGGCCGGCGAGTACCGCACCGCGTTTCGCGGCCGCGGACTCGAGTTTGCTGAGCTCCAGCCTTACAACGCGGGCGACGATGTCCGCTCGATCGACTGGAAGGCAACCGCCCGCCTGCGCTCGCCCGTCGTACGGCGCTATGTGGAGGAGCGCGAGCAGACGATTCTGATTCTCGTCGATGTCTCCGGCTCGATGGGCTACGCCGCCTCGGGTCCGTCGGTGCGCGATCGTGCGGTCGAGATTGCCGGCGTGCTGGGCTTGGCCGCCGCCTCGGCCAACGACCTCGTCGGCGTTGCCGCATTCGCCACCGATGTGCTGCTCGCCGTGCCGCCGGCCAAGGGATCGACCCACGTCCTCCGGATCCTGCGCGACCTGCTGACGCTCGAAGCCGCCGGCCGTACCGAGCTTGGCCGCGCGTTGCGTTACGCGGGTCGCGTGATGCGCAAGCGCGGAGTCGTGATCGTCGTGTCCGACTTCGTCATGACTCACCCGGATCACGTCTGGGAACCGGCGTTGGCCCAGCTCTCGCGGCGGCACGATGTCGTGGCCGTCTGCCTGCGCGACGCCCGCGAGACGTCGATCGTGACCTCTACGCAATCCGCGATCGTGCAATGGGGCGGTTCCGAACGCGGCGACGTACTGCTCGCGGACGAGCGCATCTCCAGGATTCAGCAAGACGAACTTGATGCGGAACGACAGCAGATGCTGACCCGTCTACGCCAGTGCGGCTGCGACGCGGTGATGATCACGACCGACGACGACTGGGCGCCAACCCTGGTGGGGCTGTTCCGGCAGCGTCGGAGACGGCAATGATCCGCGCGCCACTTGCGCTGGTGCTGGCGATTGCGGTCGGTGTCCTTGCCCTGAACACAGCACTCGCGGAAGAACCGACCGCGACGGTGCAGATCGTTCCGGACAGTGAATTGACCGTCGGTGATCCGGTGGAAGTCCGGATCACATTGACGCACGAAGCCGGCGACCGCGTGCTGACTGAGGGCGCGGTGGTGCAGATGGGCGGCATGGAGCCGTCGGCGCCGCTGATCACAGAGATCAGCCCCACGGAGACGCTGATCGTGTTCCAGACCCGGTCGTTCGCGACGGGCACATTCGAGGTGGAGTTGCCGAGCATTGCGCTGCAACTCGCCGATCAGTCGTTGACGGAGGTGTCGCTGCGACCGCTGAGCATCAGCGTGACTTCCGTGCTGACGGACGAATCCGAACCGCGCCCGCTCACCGGCCCCGACCTGCTGGAAGGTCAGGAGCGCACGTTCACGCCCTGGATCGTGGCGATCATCGGGATCGCGGCGGGGTTCATCCTGGCTCGCGTCATCCGTCAGCGGCGACGAGCGGCGGTGGCGGTCGGCCCGACCGCCGAGCCCGCAGCGCCGACGTCCGTCCGTCCCGCCCTCGAGATGGACGGCGCGCTCGAGGCGGCGGAGCAGTGCCGACAACTGGCGACCGCCGTCCGGGTGCGCCTGGCAGCCGAGTGGTCGCTGCCGGCTTCGGCGCTCACGTCGTCCGAGATAGGTCCGGCCCTGGCTGCAGCCGGAGCACCAGGCGTCGTTGCGCTGCGCACCACCCGGCTGCTTGAAGCCTGCGACCGTGTGCAGTTCGGGGGGGAACAGCCGACCCAGGAGCGGCTGCGCGGCTACCTGCAACTGGCCGAGGCGATCTGGTCCGATGGCAGCAACGGAGTTGGATCGTGAGGATCGACGACCCGGCCCTGTTCGCTCTGTTCGCAGCGATCATCCCCTATCTCTGGCTGCTTCGACGTGAAGCACGCCTGGCGCGTCCCCGATATCTGCTCCCACAACTGTTCGGCGCGCCGCCTCTGACGACTCGCGGCAGCCGTCGATTCCGCGCCTGGCCGTTCCTCGGCGCACTGCGCGTGCTTGCCTTAATCCTGATCGTGATTGCGGTGGCCAGGCCGCAAGCGACCACGGTGGAAGCTGTGCGGCCGGCCGAGGGCATCGACATCGTCCTTGTGATTGATACCTCGTCGTCGATGGCGACGGCGCGCTTGACCGGTGACGAGACACGGATGGAGGCCGCGCGCCGGGTCGCGCGCGATTTCGTGGCGCAGCGGGAGGAGCACGGCGCTGACCGGATCGGGCTGGTCATGTTCCAGCGCCGCTCGCTCGTGCTCAGTCCGCTCACGCTCGACCTCGACGCGATCGACGAGATGATCGAGGTGTCGGTTCGCAGCGGGCTGATTCCCGATGGCACAGCGCTGGGCGTCGCCACAATGGAAGCGATTGATCTGCTGCGCGGCTCCGACGCGGCGTCGCGGATCGTCGTCGTCCTGACCGACGGCGAGAACAACGTGCCCGACATCACGCCCAACCAGGCGGCCGCTGTCGCGCGCGCCGTCGGAGTGCGCCTCTACACAATCGGCCTGCCCTCCAACGTGAGGCAACTCGGCGTCGGATTCAACGAACTGACTCTGATCTACATGGCCGACGAGACGGGCGGCGTCTACTTCCGCGCGACCGATTCCGGAGAACTGGAAGACGCGTACGAGTCCATCTCGGCGCTGGAGCGTCAGCGGGTCGGCGACGAGATCTTCCTGACCACGCAGGAGCTTGCGCCCTGGCTGCTGACGGTCGCCGGACTGCTGATCGTGCTGGAGGTCGCGTTGCGCTCGACCTGGTGGCGGAGGATGCCCTGATGTCGCTGGGATCCCCGCTCATGCTCGCCCTGCTGGCGCTGATGCCCGCTCTCTCGATCGCGTGGTGGTGGCTCTGGCGAGCCCGCCGGCTGCATCGTCTGATGGTCGGCGCTCAGGTTGCCGGAGTGCGCAGCGGAGTGACTGTGTCGCGCGTGCTCCTGCTCCTCGCGCTGGCCCTGATCACCATCGCGGCCTCACGGCCGATGTGGGACGCGGGTGAGCAGACGCTCGGGCTCTCCGACTTCTCGCTCGTGGTAGCCCTCGACGTCTCGTTGAGCATGGCGGCCGAAGACGTGGGTGAGGCGTCCGATCAACCAGTCAGTCGGATCACCGCCGCGAAGTCCGAGATTCGCCGACTGATCGACGGTCGCCGCGGCGACCGGGTCGGACTCGTGATCTTCGCCGGCGACGCATTCCTACGATTCCCATTGACCCGGGACCACGAGGCAGCCTTGCAAGTCCTTGAGGCGTTACAACCCGGCGAAGCGCTCGTACCCCCGGGATCGAACATCGCTGCGGCGATCGAGGTTGCCGCGGAGACAATCGTGAGGGCATCGGAGGATGACGGTACGGACGGGATCAATGGCGCGATCGCGGTCGTCAGCGATGGTGAGACGCATGCGGGCGAGGCGGAACTGGCCGCGTCGGCCGTGGGGGCACTCGGGCTGCAGGTGTTCGCCGTGGGCGTGGGCTCAGAGCGGGGCGGCGGTATTCCGCTCGGTCTGTCGAAGACGCTGAAGCTCGATTCCCGGACCGGCGCGCCGATCGTCACGAGGTTGGATTCGGGGCTGCTCCAGAGGATCGCGGATGCCGGCGGCGGCCGATTCATCGAGTTGGACGCGCCCGGCTCCATGAGCAGCATGAACGCCGATCTGGCTGCGCTCGACCTCGTGCGCGAGGTCGTCGTCGAGGAGACATCGCTGGCCGAGCAGTTTCAGTGGTTCGCCGGCGCAGCCGTCTTCGTTCTATTGGCTGCAGTAGCGGCGCGGGTGTTCGGATGGTCCCTGCGTGGACGGTTGGGGCTTGCCTCCCTTGGCGCACTGGCGGCATCGGCGGCTGTGGTCGGCGGGTGTAGCGGAGCAGGAGTCGAGCAGGCCAATCGCGAGGGTGTCGTCCACTATGAGGCGGCCGAATACAGCGAGGCGCTCGAGGACTGGAGACTCGCGCAGCGACGGGCGCAACGATCGGAGGGCAGCATCGACCCGCTCCTGCATCTCAATGCCGGAAGAGCCCTGCACCAACTCAGCGAGTATGAGCGAGCGGAGACGGAGACGCTGGCTGCGTTGCGGTCGGAGAACGCGCGCGTTCGCGCTGCGGCCTGGTTCCACGTCGGCAATCACCGCTGGACGAATGAGGATCTCCTGGGCGCGCGACAGGCCTACATCGAGGCGCTGCGCGAGACGCCCGACCTGCTGGACGCGAAGATCAACCTCGAAATCGTCAACGGATTGCTCGCTTCGTTGCAGGACGACCCATCGTTGCAAACGGGCGACGAACCCGGTGACGGCGGAGAGCAAGGTCAGGCCTCGCAGGGGGACGCCAACCTGTCAACCTCGGGACAGCAGGGAGCGTCGCAGTCGAGCCAATCGGACGGCGATCAGGCCACCGCTGGGGAGAGCCAGGCCGGCGCGGACGAGCAAGCTGGCTTCGGAGAGGCCTCCACACCCGTCGCGCCGACCTTCGTAGAAGAGCAGTCGTTGGTCGATCGGCGGCAGGAGGCGATGCAGGAACTGCGCCAAGCTCTGGAGGCCTTGCCGCTGGAGAACGCGAGTCTCGAGCAAGCACTCGCCGTGCTTGACGCGCTGCGAGCGGTGCCGGGCGAGCGTCTGGCCGCCGGGCGGCTGGAGATCGAGGGACGTCCCCTCGACTGGTGACTTAGTCCCCGGCGGGCACAGGGGCAGATTCCAGCTCGTCGTCGATCTGAGGCGCCGGTTTGACCGGAATCCGCAGCGCGCGCCGCACCAGGCTGTTGCGCAGCCGTTTCCAGATCTGGAGCGTGTCCTCGCGCTGTTCGTCGCTCAGCGATTTACGGCCGAAGCGGGTTGCCGTGTACTGGTCGGCCAGATCGACGGCGAGGTCGCCAAGTCCGAGCGTTTCATCAATCTGACGGGCATGTTCCTGGGGAGTGGTTGACGGCTCGGCGCCGACTCCGATCCAGCGTGCCAGGCGAGAGGTCGATACCCAGAGCCGCGCGGTCGGTTCCAGACCGCGCAGGGAGATCTGCCAGGCCAGCCAGAACAGCATCAGGAGCGCAAGCAAGATCGCGCCGGCGATCGTCGGTCCCATCCAGTACCACTTGCTGGGCCCCTGTCGGAGCGCGTCGGGATCCGCCGGGATCGTGCCGGCCGCGAGGTACTGCAGAATGTCATCGAGCACGACGTCGGCCAGGTTTGTCCCGCCGATACCGGGTCTCAAGTCGAACCGGGGCGTGCTCAGGCGTTGCGCGGCGATTCGTCGGCCCCCGCTGACGCCGCCGGCGATCGAGGCCAACGCTTCGTCGGCCGAAGTGCTCGGCGTCGGATCGAAGTCGACCCAGCCGTAGTCGGGGAAGTAGACCTCGACCCAGGCGTAGGCGTCGTGACCGCGGATGATGTAGTTCTGCGTGCGATCGTCGAAGTTGTTCACGCTGAGCACGAATCCGGTGGCGATCCGCGCAGGTATGCCTGCGACCCGCAACAGGATCGCCATCGATGAGGCGTGATAGTCGTAGTAGCCGCCAATCGGCAGCCCGTCCTCCGTGTTCTCGAACAGGAACCAGTAGACGGCGTCGGACTTGGCCGGAGGGAGTTCGATTTCTGTGGTGAGCGGATAGAGCGGTACCGGCTCTCCGTCGTCATCGAGCACGAGCCGGCCGTCCTCATCGACGGCCGGAGCGGAGCGCAGGTAGGTTTCAATCGCAGCGGCGATCGCGTAGGGGTTGTAGCCGCCGTCCTCGCGCAACGGATCCGGTCGGAGGTTGAAGCTGCGAGCGATGGTGTCCAGCAACGCGGTCAAGTTGGCCAGTTCCTCATCGTCGTACTCCGGCAGCTGCATGAATGTCTCGCTGACCCAGAGCGGATAATCCATCCCCGACCCGGCCAGGGCTTCCTCGTTCGCGCCAGAGACCGTGCCGGTGATCTGGTACGTGAACCCGGCGCGCACGCGGCGCTGTGCCGGGCGCAGCGAGAGCACGTCCGTCTCCTCCGGTTCCGAGCGCAGCATCAGGCCGACCGGGGCTCCGGTCGTGGAATCGATGTCGACGTCGACCAGGGTGTACTGAACGGGCACGTACGACGCGACTTCATCGGGCGAGGGTTCTTCGACCTCATCGTCGGGATCCGCCTGCGCGGCGGCGATGCGTTCGCTGATCGCATCCAGGGCGGGTTCGAGGTCGGTGCCGGCGAATCGTGCGGTGTCGTCGAAATCGACCGTGAAGTCGACCGAGGCCAGGGTGTCGACGCGGGTGTCCTTGTTGGCGATCACCGGCGCACCGAATGAGAACAGGACAGCCGGTGACTTCTCGACCGAGATCTGCGCTGCCACCGGGCGGCGATCGAGGTACTCGCTGGTCATCACCGTGCCTTCGTTGGCAACCGAGGTCTCGTCGGATGCGAACGAGCCGCTGATCGGTTTCAGCTCGGGAACGGTGCGAGAGACGGATGGCGACTGGCGCCAGCCGCGTCCGGTGTATTCGTCGTACGCCGCGCCGCGCAACAATCCGGGCTCGGTCGCTGCGGCGCGCATGATGATCGCATCGCCCGGATCGACGTCGCCCTGCAGAACTAGGAAGTCGTCGAACGAGTGCACCGGCACGCCGCGGCGTGAATCAATGCCGCTGAAGATGCGTCGGAAATCGTCGTTGAGGCCCTCGAACGGTTCGGCGATGGTCGCCCAGGCGTCTTCGAGCGCCTGCGACTCGTCCGGGCGTGGGAGAGCCCGCGAGAGCGTGAGCAGGAGGACGACCGCGATCATCGTTGCGCCAAGGAATGACAGCGAAATCCAATCGGGGTAGGCCGAGCCCTGCGCACGCCAGCTATCCATCCGCCGCAGCAATGAGGCGCGCATCAGCAACAGCATCGCGCCGGTCAGGAAGAAGCCGTAGGACAGGTTCCACTGGCGGTCGGAGAGGTAGGAGACATTGACCGCCAGCAATGCGCCAAGCAGGATGATCGCGACCCAGGCGTTGCGCCAGCGCGCGACGGCGTATGCGCCAAGGAACGAGGCGATGAAGACGAAGACATCGGTGAAGAAGACAAAGGGCAGGTTGTCGGTGGTCAAGCCAGCGCTGAATGCCTGTTTGAACCAGTCCTGGAAGCGAAACCCGAAGTCCGTGAATCGGTCCCAGAAGAGCGGTTGTCCGCCCAACGTCTCCAGTTGCGTGACCTGAGCCATGATGATCAACCCGCCGACCACGAAGGCGACGAGCAGCGCAAACGGCGCACGGAGGCGGCGGATGCGTCCGATGATCAATGCGAGCAGCACTCCGGCAGCGGCCGTGATGCGTAGATCGGGCATCTCCGCCACCCAGCCGGCGATGTAGATGCTGTTCGCGGTCGACAGCGCGACCAGGAGCAGGATGCCGAAGGTGATCGTCAGCTCGAGCAGGCGCTGAACCGGCGTGAGCGGACGGTCCTCTCCCGACACGACGAGCGTTTCGCCCGACGAACGCCGGGCGAAGAAGCGGCGCTCGGCCTGCGCGACCAGCGTCTCCGGCTGGTCGGACGATTCCGGGGACGGTCGCTGCTCGCTCATGGCACCGTCGTCTCTTCGCTCTCGGTCTCGGCGCTCGCCCCCTCAATGGTCCAGTCGGCTTCGGACGGAACCTCTTCCATCTCCATGCTGGCCTGTGCCGTCGCGGCGGCCATGCGGTTCGTGCCGTTCGCGCCGTTCGCAGGCATGTCAGCCAGGGCCGCGGCGCCCGACGCTGTTGCTCCGCCGGGAATCTGCCCGACCATGACGGCCGGAATGAAGTCGTCCTTGCGGATCAGGTTGACCTGCACGCCGAGCGCTCTGAGTTCGACGGCAGTGGCGGCAGCGCCCGAGCGTCCGCCCCAGGACTCGAGGTCGAGCAGCGCAACCGCCGCCTTGACGCCTCGCTGGGTCAGCGTGCGAATCGCGCCCTGCCAGCGCGGATCGGTCGAGGCGGTGACGACGATCACGGTCGTGTGTCGACCCCAGCGTCGAGACTGCTGGTAGAGAATCGAGGCCACCGGCACGATGCCGACCGGCTGGGCGACAGCCAGGGCCTCAAGCATGCGGCCGAAGTGCTGCGAGCCGCGATCGGGTTCGATCACGTCAAGGCGGTCGCCGAACATCATCAGGCCAACGGAGCGATTCTGGTTGATAAACAGCCGCACCACCGACGCGGCCACCGTCACGGCCTTCTCGATCGTGGCGTCGTCGCCGCTGCCCAGGTGGTCCTGGCTGGAGAGGTCGAGGATGACCCACAGATGGGACGCGGGGTCGAGTTCGAACGTCTTCACCTTGAGCGAACCGGTGCGCAGGCTGCTCTTCCAGTGAATGCGGTTGACCGAGTCGCCCGGCTCGTAGTCGCGAATGCCGGACGCATTGGGTGTCACGTAATGGGTGCGGCGTCGGAAGCGACCCTCGCCGGGCAGATTGGCCGGAGGAGCCGAGTAGCGGGGCAACTCCAGCGCTTGCGGATAGACGACAAGCCCGCGCCGATGTCCAAACCTCAGCTCCCGGCCGAAGATGTCGAAGGGGTCGGAACTGCGTACCGTGATCGGTCCAAGGTTGTAGACGCCACGCCGGCGACACATGGTCTGCAAGCGCCAGTTGCGGTGTCCGGAGCGCCCCAGGCTGGTGATGAACTGCGCCGTGTGACCGGGCAAGTCCGAGTCTTCCTCCACCTCAAGCCAGAGCTTGGGGATTGGCGAGTCGTTGATCACTTCAAAGCGCTCGATGATCGACTCGCCGGCCTGCACCCGGTCCCGCGATCGCGACATGCGAACCCGAACGCCTTGACCCGAGGACCAGGTCCAGGCGCCGGCGAGGGCGATGCCGAACAGCAGCGTGTAGCCCAGTCGCTGAGGCAGCCAGTAGTTGGAAGCGAACCCGACGGCGAAGGCCACGATCGTCAGCGTGACGACGATGCTCAACGATCGGCGCGTCCCGAAGGTCGCCCGCCAGGCCCCGCCAAACACGACACGGAAGGGGCTGACCAAGGCTCTACCGACGCCGCGCACGGTCTATTCCGTTCTGCAGGCCACGAGCCCTGGCCCGCGTGTCATCGGGCGTGTCATGATGCCGCTCGGGCGCCCGGCACCGGTACTCGCTCGAGGACGTCATCGATTACCGTGCGCGCGTCCTGGTTGCGCACTTGCGCCGACGGACTGAGGATGATCCGGTGTCCCAGCGCGGAATGGGCCAGCGTCTTGATGTCGTCCGGGATCACGTAGTCGCGGCCGAAGAGGAGCGCCGACGCCTGGGCGCAGCGGAAGAGCGCGAGCGAACCGCGTGGCGATGCGCCCAAGTACACCGCTTCATGCGATCGCGTCGCGGCGACCAGTTGTACGGCGTATTGCTTGAGCTGCGGGTCGACCCAGATGTCTCGCGCGACTCGATGGATCTCACGCACTTCCTCGGGAGAGGTGACGGGAGCGAGCGATTCGATCGGGTGCTGCTGCTGTTGTCCTTCGAGCACCGCGACCTCGTCGTTGGCGTCCGGATAGCCGAGGTGGATGCGCAGCAGGAACCGGTCGAGCTGTGCCTCGGGCAGCGGGAACGTGCCCTCGTATTCGACCGGATTCTGGGTGGCCAAGACCATGAACGGCGGCGGGAGCTGACGCGTGACGCCATCCGCTGTGACCTGTCGCTCCTCCATCGCTTCCAGCAACGCCGACTGCGTCTTGGGCGTTGCGCGATTGATTTCGTCGGCGAGCACAATCTGCGAGTAGATCGGTCCCTGCCGCCACTCGAAATCCTGCGTCTTCTGGTTGTAAACCGACACGCCCGTCACGTCGGAGGGCAAGAGATCCGGGGTGAACTGGATCCGGTTGAAGGTGCAGCCGGTCGACACGGCGAGTGCGCGGGCGAGCATCGTCTTGCCGGTGCCGGGCACGTCTTCAATCAACAGATGACCGTCGGCGACGAGCGCGATGACTGCCTGCCGCACTTCTCGTGTCTTGCCCAGGATGACGCGCTCGACGTTGGCGACGACGCTGAGAAGCACGGTTCGGGGATCGTCCATCGGGGGTATCTCCGCATGCAGCCCTGCCGCTGGCTGGTGCTTGCCTGAGCGCAGGCGCAGAGGCGTCTGAGCGGCATCTGGTGACAGGGGCACTTCCTGAGAGCGTAACTGATGTGTGTACAGTGGATTCGTCCATATGCGGCAATCGCCTGAACTCAACGGGGTGACGAACGGGCCGATTCGACTGAGTCGGCGAACGGTGCTGCGCGCCTTCGCGGCCGGCGGCGCGGGCCTGTTCCTGTCCGCCTGCGGCGGCGACGATCTGGATCCCTTCGCTGCCTATCGCCAACCCGACGCGTCGCCGCAATCGGGGCCCGCGGGCCAGGCGCAGCAGGCCGGCCAACAGCAACCGCTGGAGCTCGCGCAGGTGCAAGACGCCTCGCCGGTGATCGACACCGAGTTGCTGCCCGACCCGGCCGTCTACGTCATGCCTAGTCCCGTCGCACAGGGCCAGACCGTGCTCATCGTGGTCGTCGCGCCCGGCGCCGATACCGCCTCCATGTGGTGGCAGGGCCAGACCTTCTCGCTGTTGCACAGCGAAGAGCGATTCATCGGCTTTTTCGGGATCGATGCAAACGCGGTGGTTGGGCCGCAGTCGCTGGGCGTGGCCGTCTGGGGGCCACGGGGCGAGCAACTGCTCTGGCAGGAGACCGTGATCGAGATCGTCGGCGGAGACTGGACGGTTGACAACATCCAGATCGACGGCCCCAACGAGGCGTTGCTCGATCCGGCCATCCGCCGCGCCGACGAAACGCAACGATTGCCCTATCAGACGGGGCTGACGCCGCAACTGCATTGGTTGGGCGTGTTCGATCCGCCCGTCGACGGTGCGATTACGGCGTTGTACGGAGAACAACGATCCTTCAACGGCGGTCCAATCGTGGAGTATCACACCGGCATCGACTACGGGGGCGAGACCGGGACGGCGGTCAAGGCGGGCAACAGCGGCATCGTGAGCTGGGCCGGGCGAACGCGGCGTCGGGGGAACGGGATCATCATCGACCACGGGGTTGGAGTGTTCACCGGCTACTACCATCTGTCGGAGGTCTTGCAGACGGCTGGGACGGTCGTCGAACAGGGGGACTTGATCGCGCGGATGGGGGCGACCGGGCTCGCCACGGGTCCGCATCTGCACTGGGAAGTGGTCGTGCGGGGCGTGACCGTCAACCCGTTGCCCTGGATCCGCTCGCTCGAGTTCCCCGACCCCTACCAGGCGCTCAATCCGGCCAATGCGTTGACGTCGACCAATCTCGCCAGCGGTTAGCGGCTGTTGGCGCCGGCTCTGGGAAGCTCCGGTCGCTACGACCGAGCCGCCTCGAGCGTGAGCGCGATCGCCATGATCGCGGCGGTCTCCGCTCTGAGGGGACGATTGCCCAGAGAGATCGGCGTCCAACCGTGGCTCCGAGCGAGCTCGGCTTCCTCGGCGGTGTATCCCCCTTCTGGGCCGATCAGCAGGTGCACCGGGTCCGGAGCGGGCAGGCCGTCCTTGCGGCGTTGCTGGAAGATCGGTGCAATCCGCTGGTCCGGCTCGATCGCCGAAGCGAGCAGACGGATCGAGTTCGGGGGTGGCTCTTCGCGGATCAGGTCGACCACCTGGATCGGCGGATGGATCTCCGGGCGGTACTCACGGCGGCACTGTTCGGCGGCCTCGGTCGCGAGCCGCCGCCAGCGATGCAGCCGCTGCGTCGCGTCGCCGCGAATGATCGCCCGCTGGGACCAGACCGGCCGGATCTCGTCGACGCCAAGCTCGGTCGCCTTTTCGATCATGAAGTCATAGCGCTGCGGCCGGATCAGCGATGCCGAGATGACAATGCGCGGCGGTGGCAGCGGACGCAGGGACCGACTCTCGTCGATGCGGCAGATCACGTCGTCGCGAGACACGCGTTCGATTGTGGCTCGGTAGAGACGGTCCGTGATCGGATGGACCAGTTCCAGCGGGTCGTCGCGTCGGACGCGCATCACACGCTTGAGCCGGTTCGCCTTGCCGCCGGTGATCGTGATCGTGTCGTCGTCCACGCGTGCCGACTCGTCGAGGAAGTAACGCGGAACCAGGCCGGGCGCACCCTGTCGATCGGATACCTGGTCATCGAAGTGCCGTGCCACCGCGCTGAGCCTCTCCGAGAATGCGAGTCGGGGCGAGCGCTAGAATCCGCTGGGACAAGAACTGTACTACTGTTCACGCGTTCTTGGGGACGGGGCATCTCATGGATCTCGGGTTGAACGGCAAGGTGGCGATCGTCACGGGAGGTTCGGAAGGCATCGGCCGCGCGACGGCGATCCTGCTGGGGCAAGAAGGCGCGAAGGTGGCGATCGGCGCGCGTCGACAGGGACCGCTCGACGAGGCGCGTGCGGCGGTCGAAGCAGCCGGCGGCGACTGCCTGGCGCTCTCGACGGACGTGACCTCGGACGACGAGTGCGATCGCCTCGTGGCGGCGACGATCGAGCGTTTCGGCGGCGTCGACATCCTGATCAACAACGCCGGTCAGTCGTCCTCCGGGATGATTGAAACGCACGACGTCGAGACCTGGGCCGTCGATCTCGACCTCAAACTCTACGCCGCAATCCGTCTGGCCAAGCTCTGCGTGCCCTCGATGCGGGAACGCGGCGGCGGCCGCATCGTCAACCTGCTCAACATCGGCTGCAAGACGCCGGGCGCGGGATCGATGCCTACTGCCGCATCGCGTGCGGCCGGTCTGGCGATGACCAAGGCCCTGAGCAAGGAGGTTGCGGCCGACCAGATCCTGGTCAATGCGGCTTGCATCGGCTCGGTCGACTCGGCCCAATGGCACGGGTTCCATCAGAACCAGATGCCCGACGCGACCTACGAGGAGTTCCTCGATCGGGTCGGCGACGGCATCCCGGTCAAGCGGATCGGCACGTCGGAGGAGGCGGCCAACATGATCGTCTTCCTCGCCTCCGGCCCGGCCAGCTTCATCTCGGGCTGCGCGATCAACATCGACGGCGGCGCCTCCCCCGCGTGGTAGCTGCGCTGAGCTACCTCTCCCCGTTCGAGGGGGAGTAGAGAACCAACGCCCGCCATTCGTCTTCCGAGCGCGCAGCATGAAGCTCAAGACCGGAGTCGGCTAGCGCCGATGCCACCGCCTCCTGGCGATGCTCGACCAGGCCGCTGGCGATCAGATTGCCTTTCGGCTTCACCGCACTCGCCAGATCCTGCGCCAGGTACCGCAGGAGGTCAGCTGTCAGGTTCGCGACGACCAGATCGAACTGTTCCTCAACCGGGATTGATGCTTCTCGAACTTCGATTCGGTCGGACAGCCGGTTCTGGCGGACGGTCTGACGGGCTGCGTCCACCGCGAGCGGGTCGATGTCCGTGGCGACGACAGACGCGGCGCCCAGTTTCGCCGCGGCGACGGCGAGGATCCCGCTTCCGGTGCCCACGTCCAGGACCCATTCTCCGCCCTGGATCAGTTGTGCCAGGAGGGCGAGGCAGAGCCTCGTCGACTGGTGCTGTCCCGTGCCGAAGGCGAGGCCCGGGACGAGGTCAATCACCACTTCGTTGGCTTTGGCCGCGTAGAGGATGTGTGGTGGTCGGACGACGATGGGTTTCGGACCCGGAACTCTGACGATGTCGAAGTGGTCGTGCCAGGCGGTGCGCCAATCTCGGTTGGGCAGCGGTTGCACTTGAAGCGCAGGTGCTTCGCCTAGCAGATTGACCGCGGACTCTCGGACACGCGCTTCAAGCTCGCCCCACTGTTCGTCGGTGAGATAGGCGGCAACCTCGGCTCGATCAGTCCGGTTGTCGTGGCCCGGCCAGGGTTCCTCGGTCGGCTCACCGAGGACGTATTCGACACTGGAGTTGTAGACGCCAGCCAGTTCCCATGCGGCGACGGCGAGTTCAACGTGCGCCGCTTCTACGCTGAGAGCGACTCGAAGCAGTTTCGGCGGACGGCTAATTGGTGAACGCTCCGCGGATGCGCGAGAAGACGCCCTCGTCCTCGCTGCCGCGGTTGGCGGGCACATCGAGGACTTCTGCGAGTTGCTCGAACAACTCGCGCTGTTCGGTTGAGAGCTTGGTCGGAACCTCAATGACGATCTGCACGCGCAGGTCTCCCCGTCCGCGTCCCCGCAGGTGGGGGACGCCCTCGCCGCGCAGGCGGAATTCGTGCCCGTGCTGCGTCGCCGCGGGGACGTTGAGCGGTTGGTCGTGTCCGTTAATGCCGGGAATGGTGACGGTCGCGCCCAGAGCGGCCTGGGCCACGTTGAGGTGAAGCGGCAGGATGAGGTCGTTGCCGTCGCGCAGGAAGAGCTCGTGCGGGCGAACCGCGATATCGACGTAGAGATTGCCCGCCGGTCCGCCGCGCAGACCGGCATCGCCTTCGCCTGAGAGCCGCATCTGCGCACCATCGGTGACGCCCGCGGGAATCTTGACTTTGAGCCGACGGTTGCGCTGCTCTCGGCCGACTCCGCCGCACGATGTGCAGGGGTGCTCGATTACCGTGCCCTCGCCCTCGCAGGGCTCGCACGGCGCGACGTTGACAAAGCGGCCGAACACGTTGCTTTGCGTGCGCCGCACCTCGCCCGAGCCGCCGCAGTACTCGCAGGCGACACGCTGGGTGCCGGGCTCGCCGCCGGAACCGCCGCAGATCGTGCAGTGTTCGAGCCGCGAGGCGCGGATCTCTTCCTCGCAGCCGAAGACGGCATCCTCGAAGTCGAGTTCGATCTGGAGGCGTAGGTCGCCGCCGCGAATCGGGCCGGCGGCGCGGCGTCCGCCAAAGAAGGCGTCGAAGATATCGCCGAAGCCGCCGAAGTCGAAGCCCTCAAAACCGGTGCCTTGCGCAAACGCACCGGCCGAGCCGTACTGGTCGTACTTGGCCCGTTTCTCGGGGTCGGAGAGCACCTCGTAGGCGGCCGCAATGCGCTTGAACTTAGCCTCCGACGCCTCTTTCTCGACCGGATCGGTCACGCGGTCGGGATGATGCTCCATGGCCAGCTTGCGGAACGATCGCCGGATGTCATCCTGCGACGCCTCCCGCGAGAGGCCGAGAATCTCATAGAAGTCGTCGGATTGAGCCATCAGGCCGTTTCATTGCCGAACGCGCACACGGGCTTAGGGTATCGCCAGCCGCAATCAGGAGATGCGCACCGACCTGCCAAGCCTAAACCTCGCGGAACTCGCCTTCCACGGTGTCGTCGTCCGGTGGTGGAGCGGCGCCTCCGGCGTCGGCGGTCGCTCCGGCGGGTTCTTGCTGACCGTAGATCTTCTCGCCGACCTTCATCAGGGTCGTGTTGAGATCGTCGAGGGCTGTCTGGATGGCGGCCGCGTCCTCGGACTCGAGCGTGGCGCGGAGGGCTTCGATCTTGCCCTGCATCTCGGTCTTGAGCTCCTCGTCGATCTTGTCTTCCTGGTCGTTGAGGACCTTTTCCGCCTCGTAGGCGGTGGTTTCGGCGCGGTTGCGGACCTCGGCGAGCTCGCGCAGTTTCTGATCCTCTTCGGCGTGTTCCTCGGCATCGCGCTGCATCGCGGCGATCTCTTCCTCGGAGAGACCGGAGGAACCCTGGATCGTGATCCGCTGCTCTTTGCCGGTGCCCTTGTCCTGCGCGCCGACGTTGAGGATGCCGTTCGCGTCGATGTCGAAGGTGACCTCGATCTGGGGCATGCCGCGCGGTGCGGGCAGGATGCCGTCGAGGATGAAGCGGCCCAGCGATTTGTTGGGGGCCGCCATCTCGCGCTCGCCCTGAAGCACGTGAATCTCGACCTGCGACTGGTTGTCGGCGGCGGTCGAGAAGACCTGCGACTTCGAGGTCGGGATGGTCGTGTTTCGCGGGATCAGCGGAGTCGAGACGCCGCCCAGGGTTTCGATACCCAGCGTCAGCGGGGTCACGTCGAGCAGGAGGACGTCCTTGACCTCGCCGCGCAGCACGCCGGCCTGGATGGCCGCGCCGAGGGCAACGACTTCGTCCGGGTTGACGCCGCGATGGGGCTCCTTGTTGAAGAACTGCTCGACCTTCTGCTGAACCAGCGGCATCCGCGTCTGGCCGCCGACAAGCACGACCTCGTCGACCTGGTCGCGAGAGATGCCGGCGTCGTCGAGCGCGTTCCGGCAAGGCTCGAGCGTGCTCTCGACGAGGTCGAGTACGAGCTGCTCGAGTTGAGCTCGGGTGAGCGTGTGAGTGAAGTGCTTGGGGCCGGAGGCGTCCGCAGTGATGTAGGGCAGGTTGATCTCGGTCGACTGCGTGGTCGACAGTTCGACCTTGGCCCGCTCGGCGGCTTCCTTGAGCCGTTGCAGCGCCATGCGGTCCTGGGAGAGGTCGATCGCCTGTTCTCTGCGGAAGGTGTCGACGAGGTAGTCCATCAGCCGCTGATCGAAGTCGTCGCCGCCGAGGAAGGTGTTGCCGTTCGTCGAGCGAACCTGGAAGGTGCCTTCGCCCAGCTCGAGGATCGAGATGTCGAACGTGCCGCCGCCGAGGTCGTAGACGGCGATGTAATGGTCTTCCGTCTTCTCGAGGCCGTAGGCCAGCGAGGCGGCGGTCGGTTCGTTGATGATCCGCAGCACGTTCAGACCGGCGATCCGACCAGCGTCCTTGGTCGCGTTGCGTTGCGAGTCGTCGAAGTAGGCGGGGACCGTGATCACGGCCTCATCGACGGTCTCGCCGAGATAGGCCTCTGCGTCCGCCTTGAGCTTCTGCAGAACCATCGCCGCGATCTCGGGAGGCGAGTACGGGTTGCCCCCCATCGACACGCGAGCATCGTGGTTCTCCGCAGCGTCGACGATGTACGGCAAGCGGCCGACCGCCCCCTGCACGTCGGGATCCTCGAAGCGGCGGCCCATCAGCCGCTTGACCGAGAACAGCGTGTCCCCGGGGTTGGTCACGGCCTGGCGCTTGGCCGCCGTGCCGACGATGCGCTCGCCGGTCTTGGTCAGCGCCACCACCGACGGGGTGGTGCGGTTGCCCTCGGCGTTGGGAATGACGGTCGGCTCGCCGCCCTCCATCACGGCGACGGCCGAGTTGGTCGTGCCGAGGTCGATGCCAATGACTCGTCCGGGCATGGGGATTCTCCTACTCGGTAACTTCGTCTTCTGATTCGTCCGGTGTCTCGGGAGGTTCGATTGAGCCGTCGCCGACCATCACCTGCGTGGCGCGCAGGATGCGGTTGCCGACGGTGTAGCCGGTGCGCAGCACGGCGACGATCTCGTTGTGTTGGCCAGGCAGCTGGCCAACCGCTTCGTGGTACTCGGGATCAAACGGCTGCTCGATCGTCTCGATCTGCTGAACCTGCTGGCGCAGCAGCAGCGCATCGAGCTTCTGCGAAATCAGTTCCACGCCCTGACGCCAGGGATCGTCTGCGCTCGCGTCTTCCGCCGGCGCCTCACGGTTGGCGCGCTCGAAGTCGTCGGCCAACTCGATCAGATCGAGCAGGATCGCGCGCTGGGACTGCTGGACGCGGTCGCGCACATCCTGGGCCGAGCGGCGCTTCAGGTTCTCGAAGTCGGCCTGGGCGCGCTGCCAGCCGGCATAGTTGCGGGCCGACTCTTCGCGCAGCGCCTCAAACTCGCCGACCGGCTCGTCTATTGAAGCGGACTCTGCGTCGGACTCAAGCACTTCGTCGATCTGCTGACTCGCTTCCGGAGTCGACTGGCTGTCCGAGATCATCGGCCGACTCCATAGACGGCGTCGATCATCTCCTGCAGGAGTTGGGAGTAGAAACGCGCGGCGGCGATGCTGCGCGGGTAGTTCATCCGCGTCGGCCCGATCACCCCTACGTAGCCGGGAATCTCGGGAGATGCGGCAGAGCCCGTTGAGGAGCTGTACGGCGCAAGCACCAGCGAGCATTCCTGCAGCAGCGCCGTCGGATGGTCGTCGCCGATTAGGACGTGCATCGCCCCGCGGGCATCGCCTTGCTGGGTGACGTCCTCGACTACAGCCGCGGGAACGAGATCTTCGGCGGAGTGCTGATCGACGAGTTCGATCAACTCCAGCGAGCGCTCGGGCTCGTGCTGGAACTCGGGCTGCGCCATCATCCCGCCGAGCCCGGCAATCGCCGGGTTGCCCGCTCGCAGAGCGTCGCGGTCGAGCACCTGCGCCAGCGTGTCGAGCACGAAGTGCTCAATCGGATGGGTTGCCGGTGTGTCGATCGCCTGGCGGGCCGCCGTGCGCACGTCGCTCGCCGAGCGGCCGCGCAACATCCAGGACAGGCGCGTCGCCAACTCGTCGAGTTCGTCTACCTCGACCGGCTGGGGAAGCGGCATGAGCTGGCGGATCATCCGCGCTTCCTGGACAACCACGATCATCAGCACCAGCAACTCGTTCAGCGAAATCAGTTCCACCTGACGCACACGTAGCTGCTCCGGGTGCGGCGGCGCGACGATGACAAGCAGGCCAAGCGAGCGAGCCAGGACTGTCGCCGCCAGCTCTACCCACTCGTCAACCGACGGCGCTGCCTGGAAGAACTGGTGTCGGACCGAGGCCTGCTCCGCCAATCCGAGTTCGGCGTGGCCCATCAGCGACTGAACGAAGTGGCGGTAGCCGCGATTCGAGGGCACGCGACCGGCCGAAGTGTGCGGATGCGTCAGATAGCCGCCCTGTTCGAGAGCGTGCATCTCATGGCGTATCGTGGCTGGCGACGCCGGCAGGGCGTATTTCTCCACGACATGGCGTGAGGCGACGGGCGTCGCCGTTTCGATGTAATCCTGGATGACGAGCTGCAGAATGCCCGCGCGTCTGTCTGACAACTGTTCGGCGGTCATGGCTCGTACCGAGTCGTGGTTGTCTGCGTCGTGGTTGTCTGAAAGGCTCAGTTAGGCTGCACTTAGCACTCTCCTACTGAGAGTGCTAACGCGCTCATCGTAGCAGCGTTTCCAGGAATCGGCAAAGACAATAACGCGGGTCCGAGGTATCGCAGAACACGCGGTAGAACACGTGATTGCGGAGTGCAGCCATGGTGAGCGCGGGGGCATATCGGGGGATGACCGAAGACGGCGAAGGAGAGCCGCGGCGCGTCGTGATCACCGGGCTGGGCGCCGTCACGGCAGCCGGCTCGACGCTCTCCGACTACTGGTCGGCCATCTGCGATGGGCGAGTTTGCACCTTGCCGCTCAACGCGTTTGACGCTCCCAGGCGTGCGGCCGCCGGTCAGGTCCCGGACGACTGGCAGGGAGCGGCGGGCGCACCCGACTGGCTGCTGGCTCGGATGGATCGGGCCTCGCAACTGGCGCTCGACGCAGCGATCCAGGCGCAGACCGACGCCCGCATCGTGTTCAACGAGCAGAACGCGTTCGCCGTCGGCGCGGTGACCGGCACCGCGCATCCGAGCGGCGGAGAGGGGTTCGCGGCGCTGGGCTCCGGCCTCTCGGGCGCCTCGGTCGGACTGAACATCGCCGGTCCCGTCTTCACCGTCGCGATGGGCGGCGCCTCGGGACTGGCTTCGGCCGTCCTGGCGACCCAGCTGATTCGCTCCGGGATTATCCGCGCGGCGATCGCGATCGGGGCCGAGGCGCCCCTGCGCCCGGACGTCTGGAGCGCCTACGATTCGGCCGGGCTGCTCGATGGGTCAGACGACCCGACGGCGTATCGACCGTTCGACGCGAACCGTCAGGGCATGATCCTCGGGGAAGGGGCGGCCGCGCTCATGCTCGAAGACCGTCAATTGGCGACGCAGCGAGGCGTGCATATCTACGCTGAGGTCGCGGGCGAGGCGCTGACCTCGGGACCGATGGGCGACGGGCTCGCGCCCACCGACGTGGAGATCGCCCGTCGCGCAACGGGTGATGCGCTGCTGAGCGGCGAGATCGCGCCGGCAGATATCGATGTCATCGTGACCGCCGGGCTCGGTTCCAAGCTCGGAGACGAGCGCGAGACGGACGTAATCGAGCGCGCCTTCGGGCGTCGCACGCTCGACATGTACGCGACCGCCGTGACGCCGAACGTCGGCTACACCGTCGGCGCATCAGGAGCGCTCTCGGCGGTGTCGGCCGCTCTAATCGTTGATCAACGCAAGATTCCCCCGCACGCAACCTTTGAAGAGGAAGACATCGCCTGCAGGCTGGGCATTGCCAGGCGCCTCTACGAAGACCGCATCGTCGGCGCGGCGACGGCGGCCTACGGAGCGCACGGCCAGAACGCCGCGCTGATCCTGATGCCCCACCGAGCCGAAACGGGCGACGAACTGCCCTTGCTGGTCAACTGAGATCAGATTGTCCGGCAGCGCATATGTCACCTACTTCGTAGGCTGTGGACATGGACATCGCCTGGTACGGACACGCCGCCTTCCGCCTGCGCGGTCGGGAAGCTGCGGTGGTCATGGACCCCTGCTCACCCGACACCGGCTTTCGCCTCAATCGGCCCAGCGCGGACATCGTCACGGTGTCCCGCGCGCTCGACCAAGCGCACAATTGGGTTGACGGGGTCGTGCTGGAGGGCTCGGAGAGCCACCGTCGGCTCGATGCGCCGGGTGAGTATGAGGTGAAACGGGTGCTCGCGACCGGCGTGCGCACGCCGGGACCGGAGGGGGCGCGCAACGTCGCGTTCGTGGTCACGATCGACGAAGTGATCGTCGCCCACCTCGGAGACATTCAGACGATGCCGGAACGCTCGGCGCTGGAAGAACTGCAACGGGCGGATGTGGTGCTCATGCCCTGCGGCGGCGGCGGCCATCTCTCGCCCGAGGCTGCAGCGAGCATTGCCGGCACGATTGCCGCGCCGCTGGTGATTCCGATGCTCTACCAACCTGAGGGCGCGGATGAGGTCGAGACGAGCCTCGAACCGCTGTCCGCCTTCCTGCGCGAGATGGGTGTGACTGTCGATCCGCCGAGCGACAACCACGTCAACGTGACGCGATCATCGATCCCGGCCGCGCCAACCGTGACGCCGCTGCTGGCCAGAGGAGCTTGAGATGGATGAGCAGAGTCCACATCAGAGTTCATTGGCCGAGTATGAGGTCGTCATCCAGCGCAATCGCATGGTCTCGATGCGCGACGGCGTATCTCTGGCGACCGATGTATACCTACCCGCGCAGGACGGAATCGCGCGTGAAGGCCCGTGGCCGACGCTGCTGACTCGGACGCCCTACGACAAGCTCGGATTCGCCGCCGACGGCGAGTGGTGGGCCAAACGCGGGTACGCGCGCGTGATGCAGGACGTCCGCGGGCGATTCGCCTCGGAGGGCGACTTTTACCTGCTCAAGAACGAAGCCGAGGACGGCTACGACACGATCGAATGGCTGGCCGAGCAACCGTGGTCGACGGGCAAGGTGGGCACGGTCGGCACCTCGTACATGGGCTGGGTGCAGTCGGCCGCGGCGACGCAGAATCCGCCGCACCTGTCGGCGATGTGGGTCAACCAGGGCGCGTTCAACGGACTCACTTCATCCCTGCGGCAGGGTGGCGCGCTCGAGTTACGCTGGCTCGCCTGGGCCTTCTGGAACGCACCGGTTAGCCCCGAGGCAATGCGCGATCCGGCGCTATACACCGCGCTCGACCGGGCCGCGGTTGACCTGCGCGGATATCTCGACCGCCTGCCCTGGCGGGCGGGCGACACGCCGCTCTCGCTGACCCGGGACTACGAACGCTGGGCGATCGACCTGATGACGCTCGGCCGCGAGGACGACTGGCTCTGGCAGCTGCCGTCGATGAACTTCGAGCGGTTTATCGGGCGGACCGCGGATGTGCCCAGCGTCTACTCCGGCGGCTGGTACGACAGCTACACGCGAGCGACGACCGAGTCGTTCGTGGCGTTCTCCGAGGCGATGTCGTCGCCGCAGTACCTGCTCATGGGGCCCTGGACCCACGGCGAGGTCACTCTCGACCGCAGCTGGTCGGGCGATGTCGACTTCGGACCGACGGCTCCGACGACGGGCAACCTGGCGCCGAGCATCTCTGATTTGCGATTGCAGTTCTTCGATCACACGCTCAAGGACTTCGACAGCGGCTGGGCGGCGATGCCGCCAGTCAAGATGTTCGTCATGGGCGGTGGCAGCGGTCGGCGGATCGAATCGGGACGAATGGATCACGGCGGCGAGTGGCGCGACGAATCGCACTGGCCGCCGCCCAGCGCCGAGCTGGTGGACTGGTTCCTGCAGCCTGGCGGCGGTCTCTCGACCGAGGCCGCCGGCGAGGACGGCGGCTCGACCAGCTACCAGTACGACCCGAAGAATCCGGTGCCTTCGATTTCGGCCAACGTGTCGTCGCTGCGCGAATACGCGCCCGAGGATCCGACCCTGAAATCACAGATCTGGCCCCCGACGCAGCGGTCGCGGGAGCTGATCCTGCCCGGCGGCGGCGATCAGCGCACCCGGCCCGACGTGATGGGCGCGGAGCCGCCCTACCTGCCGACGGCGACGCGCTCGGACGTGCTCTCGTTCCGCAGCGAGCCGCTGGCGGAAGACGTCGAGATCAGCGGACCGGTCACGGTCCGGCTGTATGTCTCCTCCAGCGCGTCCGACACGGATTTCACCGCGGCGCTGCTCGACTGCTATCCGCCCAACGCCGACTATCCCGAGGGTTACCATCTGCGCATCTCGGACAGCATCAAGCGCCTGCGCTTCCGCAACGGCTACGACGCTGAGGACTTCGTCTCGCCCGGCGACGTGGTCGAGGTCTCGGTCGAGCTCTACCCCACCTCGAACGTGTTCAAGGCTGGCCACCGGATCGGAGTCGAGATCTCGTCGTCGAACTACCCCAGATTCGACGTCAATCCCAACACGGGAGAACCGCTCGGTCGCCAGACGCACACACGAATCGCGCTGAACACGGTCCACCACAATGCGGAGCGCGCGTCGAGGGTCGAGTTGTCGGTGGTTCCGCGCTGAGCGGGCGCTACTGCTCCCCGCGGATCAGACGCTGTTGGCGCTTGCTGAAGCCACTGAGGATTCGCTCGTAGGAATCGACGATCAGCTCTTCCAGTTCGTCGTCGGGCAGGTCGGACTCCAGGGTGATCGCGACCCAGTGCGACTTGTTCAGGTAGCTGGGGAAGCTGACGGCCTCGTATTGCTGGTGCAGCGACGGGACGATGGCGGGGTCGGCCTTGAGCGAAATGGCGTGCGGCTCGCCTTCGGTGGTGCCTCCGCCGACGAAGCAGAAGATCTTGCCGCCCTTGCCATCGGCGTTGCGGCTGCCCAGCTTGTAGACGAGATCGTCCTCGCCCCAGGGCGAGTCCGGCCAGGCGCCGGGCAGCGATTCGCAGAGGTCGGCGACGTCGTTGCGGTTCATGCCTAGGCCTCGGCGGCGGTGAGGTTCTCGAGGAACTCCGTGTTGGACTTGGTCTTGGCGAGACGGTCGAGTAGCCGCTCCGTCGGCTCGGTGGCGCTGCCACCCGAACCTGCGAGCACAGACATCATCCGACGGAGCAGCCAGACCCGCTGCAGTTCTTCACCGGAGAGCAGCAGTTCCTCGCGTCGCGTCGAGGATGCGGCAATATCAATCGAGGGATAGATGCGGCGCTCGGCCAGCTTGCGGTCGAGCCGAACCTCCCAGTTGCCGGTGCCCTTGAACTCCTCGAAGACGACGTCGTCGAGGCGCGAACCGGTGTCGACCAGGCAGGTCGAGATGATCGTGAGCGAGCCGCCCTCCTCGGCCTTTCGGGCCGAGCCGAAGAAGCGCTTGGGCGGATAGAGCGCCACCGGGTCGATGCCGCCGGAGAGGGTGCGGCCGGTCGACGGCATCTCGAGGTTGTAGGCCCTGGTCAGGCGGGTGATCGAGTCGAGCAGGATGACGACGTCGCGGCCCATCTCCATCAGTCGCTTGGCGCGTTCGAGTCCGAGTTCGGCGACCCGCGTATGCTCCTCAACCGGCTCATCGAACGTGGAGGCGATCACTTCGCCGCGCACGGAGCGCTTCATCTCGGTGACCTCTTCGGGACGTTCGCCGATCAGAACGACCATGAGGTGCACTTCAGGATGGTTGATGGCGATGCCGTTGGCGATCGACTGGAGCAGCATGGTCTTGCCAGCCTTGGGGGGGCTGACGATGAGCCCGCGTTGGCCGCGGCCCATCGGCGCGACCAGGTCGATGACGCGGCCGGAGAGCTCGGCCGGGTCGTCGGTTTCCAGCTCGAAGCGTTGGTGTGGGAAGACGGCAGTCAGGTTCTCGAAGTTCGGGCGAGCGGCGGCCTCGGCGGGGCTGAAACCGTTGACCAGATCGACTCGGTTGAGTCCGTAGTACTTCTCGCCCTGCTTGGGCGGACGGACGGAACCGATCACGTAGTCGCCCGTGCGCAGACCGCTGCGTCTGACGCTGCTCTGTGAGACGTACACGTCGGTCGGGGCGGGCAGCAGCGACTCGCCGCGCAGGAAGCCGTAGGAATCGTCAACGATCTCCAGCACGCCCCCGGAGAGGATGTGACCCTCGGCCTCGGACTGAGCCTGCAGGATGCGGAGCACGATGTCTTGCTTCTTCATGCCTGAGAGCCCGCTGACGTTGAGTTCGCGCGCCTTGGCGAGCAGTTCGTCGCGCGTCATGGTCTCGAGTTCGGGAATGTTCAGGCTCGTCATCGGCTACCTCTGGTATCGGCGCATCGCGCGCTCGTCGGGTGACACAGGCGTCGTCGCGACAGGGATGAATGCGGACTCAGTCTGTACGGAACCGGGTTCCTGCGCTCTACGACACCACCGTGTTCAACGGGCGCGGCGCGCAGCAACCAATCTCACTGGGACAATCCCAATCCTAGACCCGCAGATCGCGCATTGGCAAGCCATTCCCCGAGCCAAGCGTGAAAAGTTACGAGACCGGTTGGGCGCGAAGCTGCGCCTCAGCCTTGTGCCAGTCGTCGAGGAACGCCTGGATGCCCTTGTCGGTGAGCGGATGCAGCTGCATCTGTTCCAGCACCGGAAACGGGATGGTGGCGATGTGCGCGCCGACGCGCGCGGCCTCCGCCGTGTGGTCCGTGTTGCGCAAAGATGCGGCGATCACCTGGGCCGGCAGGTTGAATCGGTCGAGCAGTTCAACGGTGTCGGCGACGAGTTGGATCCCGTTCTCACCGATGTCGTCAAGGCGTCCGACGAAGGGCGACACGTAGGCCGCGCCGGCGCGCGCCGCCAGCAGGGCCTGGTTGAGCGAGAAGATCAACGTCGTGTTGATCCGGATGCCTTCCTCGGACAACCCCTTAATCGCGGCCAGTCCTGGCCCGTCGATCGGAATCTTGACGACGACGCTCTGATGCCAGCTCGCCAGTTCTCGCGCCTCATCGATTAACTCAGCGGTCGTTCGAGTCACGCATTCTGCCGAGATCGGACCGTCGACGATGTCGGCGATGCGCAGGATGCGTTCTCGATAGCCGATCGCCTCGTCGCCCTCGTGCGCCACGGCGCGGGAATGCAGCGACGGATTGGTCGTCACGCCGTCGCAGACGCCCCAGTCGGCCGCCTGCTGAATCTCGTCGAGTCGCGCGGTGTCGAGGAAGATCTTCATGCTCAGGATCCTTTACCAACCGTTATGGCTGCATTATGACGCAGTAGTAACGGCTGCACGATGGCAGTGCAGCTAGGGCTGCAAGGTTACGAGCGCGACCTGTATCGGCAGCAGAATCAGCATGAGCACAGCGAAGACGAGCGGGCCGCGATCGTTGAGCGCATCAGTCAGTTCATCCGAAATCTGGCCGGTCTTGCGCGCCTGCAGCGAAAGCAAGCGGACTCGACGAATCCCAGCGAACATGCCGGGCACCAGCACGAACAGCGAGACCAGGTAGAGAATCTCGACGGCGAGCAACCAGCCGGTCTCGATCGGATCGACGGATTCGGCGCGGATACCCCAGATCGCGCCCAGCACGCCGGTCGCGATGATTCCGGGCAGCAACATCCTGGTGTGAGCGTGGTCAGCCGATCGAAAGAGGACATCGCGCTCGGTGGCGTCGTCCGTTTGCCAGGCGCGGGTCAGGGCAAGGGTCAAGGCCGCCACGCCGCCTGCGTAGACGAGCGTCGAGATCGTCGTGAGGAAGTGGAAGATGTCGTCTTCACTCATGTCTGGACTGGTCGGGCATCAGCGGGAGGAGTTGGTGGCGCCGACCGGGTGCCGAAGCGCGGTCTCGGACTCGGCCAGAACGGAGTCGATAAAGCCGAGGAAGAGCGGGTGCGAACGCTCGGGCCGCGATTTGAGTTCGGGATGGAATTGTGAACCGAGCATGAAGGGGTGATCGCAGACTTCGGCGATCTCGACCAGCTCGCCGTCGCGCGAGGTACCGCTGGCCAGCAGTCCGGCGGACTCGAAGCGGTCGCGATAGCGGGGGTTGAACTCCCAGCGATGGCGGTGCCGCTCGTAGGCGAACTCCGACTGGTAGAGCGTGTACGCGCGCGTCTCGGGGAGCAGCTGGCAGGGATACTTGCCCAGCCGCATCGTGCCACCCATCTCCGTGACCTCGCGTTGCTCATCGAGCAGAGCGATCACCGGATCAACCGTGTCCTCGTCAGCCTCTGTCGTGTTGGCGTTGGGTAGATCGAGACGCTCGCGAGCGAAGGCAATCACCATGTTCTGCATCCCGCGGCAGAGGCCGAGATATGGAATGTCCTGCTCCAGCGCGAAGCGGGCGACGCCGACCTCACCCTCGATTCCCCGTTCGCCGAACCCACCGGGAACGATCACGCCGTCAACGTCGGCGAGCGCCGCCGCGATCTCCGGCTGGCCGGCGTGGTCGAGGTCGTCCGACTGGATCCAGGTGATGTCCACGCCGGCGCTTCGCTGCGCGCCGGCATGGATGAGCGCTTCCTTGACCGAGAGGTACGCGTCGCGCAGTTCGACGTACTTGCCCACGATCGCGACGCGGCACACGCGCTCGGTCTGCGAGAGACGGTCCGTCCACTCCAGCCAGTTCTCGATGGACCGATCGGGCATCGCCGGCCTGGCCGTCAAGCCGAGGCGCTCGAGCGTGAGGTCGGTCAGTCCGGCCTGTTCGAGGATGGCGGGGACCTGGTAGATCGACGAAGCGGTCTCCAGGGTCATCACGGCCTCGGCCGGGACATCGCAGAACAGGGCGAGTTTGTCGGTGATCGACTTGTCGGCCGGGATGTCGGTTCGTGAGACGATGATGTCCGGCTGGATGCCCATGCTGCGCAGGGTGCGCACGGAGTGCTGGGTCGGTTTGGTCTTCAGTTCGTTCGTCGCCTTGAGGTGGAAGAGCGGCGTCACGTGAATCGCGAGCGTGCCGTTGCGCGGCTCCTCGTAGCGCATCTGTCGGATCGCTTCGAGGAATGCCTGACCCTCGATGTCGCCGACGGTCCCGCCGACCTCGACGATGAGTACGTCGACAGCGGCCTTGCGCGCGAGGTTGCGGACGCGCTCCTTGACCAGGTCGGTGACGTGCGGGACGGTCTGGATCGTGCCGCCGAGATAGTCGCCGCGCCGTTCACGCTCGATCACATCGGCCGAGATCTGGCCCATGGTGACCGACGAGGCGGCAGTCAGGTTCTGGTCGAGGAAACGCTCGTAGTGGCCGAGGTCGAGGTCGGTCTCGGCGCCGTCGTCGGTGACGTAGACCTCGCCGTGCTGATAGGGCGACATCGTGCCGGGATCGACGTTGAGGTACGGATCAAGCTTCTGGACGGTGACGGAGAGGCCGCGCGATTGGAGCAGTCGTCCGAGTGAGGCGGTGGTGATGCCCTTGCCGACGGAGGAGATCACGCCGCCGGTGATGAAGATGTACTTCGGTGAGGGTTCGTCGCTGCTCACTGGCTCGATGTCGCTCCTTCACATCCGCCGCGTGTCGATCCGCCTTGCAGATTGACCAAGAGATCGACTTCGTCGCCGTCGTTGAGCGGGTCGTCGACCTGGGCCTGAACGGAGTTGATCACGACGGCGATCGCCTCCTGGTCCTGCTCGGAGAACTCTTCAGCCTCGAGGATGTGCTGGGCAGTGATGCCGTCGAACCAGTCAACCGCGAGGCTGGATTTCCTCGACTTGGAGAGCGGCACGAGGGTCATAAAGAGCTTGACGCTGATCGCCATGGAGATCTCCGTCGCTGGTTGGTTGGGAGTGTATCAATGGCCCGCGGCCAGAACGTCCGCGGCTTCGTGCAGAATGTGGACGGCTGCACTTCGGACGCCGGGATTGTTGGGCTGCCCGCCCATCGGATACGGGAACAGGGTCGAATAGCGGGAGAGCACGACCGCCATGTGCTGGGCGATGGGTCCGTACGACTCGTGAGGGAACTCTCGCCAGAACGTGGCGGCTTCGCCCCAGTTGGCGGCGAGCGCCTGGACTTCGTGCGAGTAGTGCTGTGGCTCGATTTCGATGCCGCTGTCGAGGCGCTCGATCCGACCCAGTAGATCGCGCTCAGCCCGATCGATTGATCGGTCGAAGGCTTGGGCGGCGACGTGTGCGATGCGCTCTGGTGCGGCCGCTCCGACTCGGCGAGCGGTAATCAGGATCAGCACCGATGAGGCGTTGAACTCTGTCTCCAGGAGCCAGGGCGATACCTGTTCCGTCATCGGTCCGTCTCGACGCCAGGCACGGCGCTCGTCGTCGCAGCCCACGATCAGTCCCCAGGCCGGACCGAAGGCGGAGACGCCGACTCCGAACGCGGTCACGGGCCGTTCGCCGCGCAACTCGTTGCGGATCCGTCGGCGAGAGCGGAAGCGTTGCAGGCGATTGGGGTAGGTCAGGTCGGTGATATGCGACGCGGCGCCCAGGGCGGAGAGGCCGCCCTCGAGCAGCGCGGGCAGCTCGGCGTCCTGCGGCGGCTGGTAGCTAATCCCGGTCACTGCGCCGATTATGTGGCTCGCATGCGAGGCGCCGATGTGCTGCAGATGGCCGACCAAGCAGCCGAGCAGCGGCGCCCAGTGATACTCGTAGCGCGCCTCGACGAATGCCTGCACCAGTTGCTGCTCCGCTCGATGTTGTCCGCCTGTTGGCGAGGTGGCTTGAGCATACGGACGCGCGGGTATGCTGAGACAGCCCATGCCGAACACCTCCAACAGCGAGCCCGCCGCCGAGCCGACCGTCGATGTCCTTCCGAACGGGATGCGCGTCGCCGTGACGTCAATTCCGCACTCGCAGGCGGCGGTGCTGGCGGCTTACGTCGGGGTCGGTTCGCGCGACGAAGCGCGCCAGACCCTGGGCCTGTCGCACTATCTCGAGCACATGTTGTTCAAGGGCACGGAATCGCGGCCGGAACCGACAGCCATATCGGCCGCAATCGAGGGCGCCGGCGGTTCGCTGAACGCGTTCACCTCTCGAGAACTGACCTGTTACTGGAACCGTGTGCCGTTCGACCGGCTGCCGTTGGCCATGGATGTGTTAGCCGATTCGGTGCGCTACTCAATGCTGGCCGAGTCGGAGATCGAGCGTGAGCGCACGGTGATCTGCTCGGAGATTCGGCGCGCTCACGACCAGCCAGGCCAGCGAGTGATGCAGCTGATCAGCGACGCCGCCTACGGCGACCAGCCGCTGGGCTGGGAGATCGCCGGCGACCTGGATTCCGTCGACGCCATCACCCGCGAAGACCTGGCAACACACGTCGAAACGTTCTACCGGCCCGCCAACATCGTGCTCTCAGTCGCCGGCAACGTTGACCGCGAGACGGTCGTCGAACTCGCCGAGCGTCACTGGGGCAGCAATTGGCCCGATGGCGCCTCGCAGGGAACGCCGAGTCGCAAGTCCGCCGACGAGCAGATGTCCAACAATCTGGCCCAGATTGAAGTCCGCGAGCTCGAGCAATGCAACCTCGCGCTGGCACTGCGCTCGATCCACCGGCTCGATCCCGACCGCTACGCGATGGCGCTGTTGAATGAGGTGTTGGGCGGCGGGATGAGTTCGCGGCTGTTCACGGAGATCAGGGAGAAACGTGGGCTCGCGTACTCGGTCGGTTCGCATCCGACAGCGTTTGACGATGCGGGGCACTTGACCGTCATGGCCGGCGTGACCGAAGAGCATGTGCTGGAAACGGTCGACGTCGTGTTCGAGGAACTCGGAAAGCTCGTCGCCGAGCCGGTCACGGATGACGAACTCGAGCGGGTTCGAGAGCATGCGGTCGGCTCGTTTCGGCTTGGGCTGGATGCCGCCGCGAGTTGGTGTCACCGGGCCGGAGGGATGCTGCTCGCAAACGGCTTCATCGAGCCTGTTGAAGAAACGATCGCCGGCTACCAGTCGGTGACGAAAGCCGATATCCAGCGCGTCGCCCAACGGTTCGTGCGCGAGGACAACCTCGCCGCTGCGGTGGTCGGTCCATTCGACCAGGCCGACGCGCTGCGCGAGCGGGTCGACGGGTTCAGCCCGAACTGACGAGGCCACGCGGGTTGTGGAAGGGTGGATCCCGGCTATGGATGACGTCCGCGCCTTGCTCGCCATCTTGCCCGACGCGCCGCTGCCGAGCGAGGCCGAGGTTGAACATGCCGACGGCCTGATCCTCGTCTTCCCGCAGGAAGAGTCCGAATACCCCGCGTCGGCCGTGCGCGTCGACGCCGCGCTTGAGCTGGGACCGCCGGTCTACGTGATCATCCCGGCACTCGATTCAGGCTTGTCGCGCAAGTATCTCCAACACGCGCTCCGGCCGGGCGTCTACGGGGTCGGCGTGCAGCGCGCGGCGAGCGTCGATCAGCTTCGCTATCTCGAAGGTGTGCTCGAGGAACTGGAAATCCGGGCCGGGATCCGCCCCGGACTGACCGCGATAGCGGTGGGCTTTCACGACCCGCAGGCGATCAACATCATGTCCGAGTGCCTGTCGGCGATGCGCGACTCTTCTGATCGGATGACCTGGATTGCCTACGACCACGCGGAGATGGCGGAGTCGCTTGGCGTCGGGCCTGACAGTCCGACGGTCGCTGTGGCCAGTTCAAACGTGGTGATGACCGCGGCTGCGTTCGACCTGCCGGTCGTGTACGGTTCGCCGCCCGACGCGGAGTACGCGGCCTCGCTCGGTTTTCGCGGCTGCGCGACGGGAGATCCGGGCGACCTCGAAGGTCTGAAGGCGACCTTCACTCGACCCGATTCAGATTCAGATGAGGACGAGGAGGATTCCTAGTGGCAGCCACCGTGATGCGATCGATGTTGTCGGTGCCGGGGATTCGGGAGCGATTCATCGAAAAGGCGCGCGACGCCGAGGCGGATGTGCTGTGCTTCGACCTGGAAGACTCGGTCGCCTGGGACGACAAGCCCGCCGCGCGCGATCTGCTCTGCCGTGTCCTGCCCGACTTCCCCAAGCGCGGCCGTCAGGTCTTCGTTCGCACCAACGGCTACGACACGGGGCTGATCGAGCAGGAGCTCGACGCCATCGTTCAGCCCTGGCTTGACGGCGTGAGTGTGTCAAAGATCGAGACCCCTCGCGATGTGCAGCGGATCGATGACTATCTGACGCTGCTGGAGCGGGCCCGCGGTCTGGCGGACGGACAGGTGAAGATCGCGGCCTGGATCGAGAACGCCCACGCGGTTGCCAATGCCTATGAGATCTGCGCGGCTTCTGAGCGGCTGGTCGGGATCTGCGTCGGCGGCGAGGACTATGCGGTCAGCATCGGCGTGCGGCGAACGAAGGGCGGGGCAGAGTTGGAGTTGGCGCGCCGAGCATCGGTCAATGCTGCGCACGCGGCCGGGATCGCGCCGCTCGACACCCCCTGGACCGACATCCGCGACCCAGAGGGCTACGAGGATGAACTGCGGCGGATGAAGGAGATCGGCTTCCAGGGTAAGTTCTGCATTCACCCGGATCAGCTGGGCCCGGCGAATCGCATCTTCAGCCCTCCGGCTGATGATGTCGACTGGGCCCGCCGAGTGGTGGACGCCTACCAGAACGGCGTCGAACAGAACCTCGGAGCGGTCGCGCTGGACGGTCAGATGATCGACAAGCCGGTCCTCGAGCAGGCCGAAAACGTCCTCGCCTGGTCGCAGCAGATCGCGGCGATGGAAGCGGCTCGCTAAAGAGCGCCCTGGGGTTGGCGGCCGAGGCGGTAGGCGCCTGAACGCTCGTAGGCGGAGTCGGCGACGTAGATGTGCTGGCTGGCGACTGTGATGTCTCGGAACACGCGTTGCAGCGGACTGCTGGTGAACGCGGCCGCCCCGCCGCCGTGGTGATGGCAGAAGCGAACCACGTCGACACAGGCGTCGGTCACCCAAGTGACCATCGCTCGTATTCGAGCATCCCGCGCCGGAGTCGTCGGCTCCCCGGCCTCGCGCCAGGCCATCGCCTCGTCCAGCATCGAGAGCGCGTACGCTCGCGCCGCCTCGTAGCGACTTGACATCTCGCCGTAGCCGCGTTGAAAGGCGCCGCGATCGGCGACCGAGCCGCTCTGCCCAAACCGTGTCCGATCGCCGATTTCACCGTTCAGCAGTTCCAGCGCCCGCCTCGCCGAGCCCAGGGCGATGCCGGTGTGTCCGGGACTGAGGAACGTGATCGTCGGATTGACGAACCAGGATCCGCCGCGATTCGAGTGGACGCCTCCGAAGGGCGTCGTGAACGCCGGGTCGACCACCACGTCGTGCATCCGGTAGTGGCAACTGCCGGTGCCTTCCAACCCCATCACGTCCCAGCTGTCCTCAACGATCACCCTCGATTGCTCGACGACGCTGCCGATCACCGGCGGCAATCCGTCGTCCGGCGAGGGTCGCGAACCGTCCTCCTTCAGGACCACCGAGTTGGCGAGCACCCAACCGCAATGCCGGATGCCGCTCGCGAACGACCAACGGCCGTTGAGCCTGAACGAGCCATCGGGCAGCGCCGTGGCAACACCCTCGGGGTTGGCGGTGCCCGCGATCCGCGGGAAGCCGTCGCCGAACACCGTGTCAAGCCCGATCCCATCGCCCAGGTGTGAGCCGGCCATGCCCGGCGTCTCGGCCTGGATCATGGCGACCCAGCCACTCGATACGTCGGTTGACGCCAGCTGCTCGAACGCCTCGACCTGGGTGGCGGGGTGCACGTCGAAGCCTCCGACCTCCCTGGGCGAAGCCATGCCGAAGAAGCCGGCGCCCTCCAGCGCTGTCACCGACTCCGGCGCGAGAGTTTTGCCTCGAGCAGACGCATCGGCATAGTCGCTGAGCACGGGGCCGACTGATTCGGCGCGTTCGATCCAGTCGGATCGTTCGCGCTGCCGTTCAGAGCTGGTACGGCTCATGATCGTTCTCGGACTCCTGTTCGCCGCCCGCTCAATGCGGCATCCGTCACGCTTGACCGACGCCAGCCCCATTCGCTCCGTTGTCCTGATTGCGGATCACCGAGCGGCGGTGCAGTTGTTCGGCGAACGGATCGACGATCAGCCCCAACGATTCCAGTACGGTCAGGCCGATAATCGGCTCCTCGCCGTCCTCGCCGAAGATGACATCTCCGGCGGCGGTGTCTCCAAGCAGTTCAAACTGTGCGCCCGCGATCAGCCGCCGTTGGGAGGACCCATCGAACAGATACACCGTACGCGCCGCGAGGGGCGCGATGCCGATCGAACGCAGCGCCGACTCGGGCACGACGCAACTCATGGCTCCGGTATCGACCAAGAACGTGCCTTCCCAGATGCGATCCGGTTGTGCCGGATTGATGACCCTGGCTGGCACGTAGGTTGCGCCCATCGGCGTCTCCTCCAGGAGTTGCGTCAACTGCGCTGCAGTGTCGGGGTTCGGTGCGATTCGCAACATTGGCTCGTCCCTCCCGCCGTCTGCGCGAGTTCCAGCCTATCGACTACAACCCGGGACGGACCGGTGTGCCGAGCTGGTGCTGACCGCGGCGGATGTAGGCGGACTGGGTCTGGATCACGTGTTGGCTGACGGTCTGGATGTCGCGCAGCAGGCGGGCGAGCACGTTGTCGCTATAGACGGCGGGGCCGCCGGCGTGCTCGTGCGCGGTGCGGACGACGTCCTCGGCGGCCTGGTGCGCCCAGCGCAAGGCGGCGCGGGCGCGGTCGTCCATCCGCACGGCGGCCTCCAGCGAGTCGACCGGCGCGTTCAGCAGTTCGTCGAAGAGATGGTGGCCGTAGCCCTCCATCACCTCGACCAGGGCGACGCAGCGTCCCAGGTCTCCCTGGAAGTGCTGTTGCTCGGCGATTGAGGCACGCTGCCCGGTGCGTGTGCTCGGTGGCCTGCCGTGTGATCTCTTCGACGGCGCGCTTAGCGACTCCCAGCGGGAAGCCATAGCCGGCGGCCGTCAGGAACGTGACCGTTGGTCGCGCGAGCCAGCCGTCGCCGCGCAGCGGCCCACGTTCGAAGCCGGCCAGACACATCTCGTCCGGCACGAACACGTTGTCGTAGCGATAGTGGGTGCTGCCGGTGCCGCGCATGCCCATCGTGTGCCAGGTGTCCTCGACCACGACCTCTTCCCTGGGCGCCGCGACCGTGACCAGCGGCGGCGGTCTGCCCGGCTCGGGCGCCTGCGCCGGTATGCGGCACTGGGCGAGGACGTAGTCGCTGTGGTAGATGCCCGAGGCCCAGCCCCAGCGTCCCGTCACCATCCAGCCGCCTTCGACCTGTTCGGCTTCGCCGTCCGGGGCGATCGAGCCGCACGTGACGGGCCAGCGGGAGTCCACATCGGCGAAGATTCGCTCAACCGCGCTGTCGGGCAGGCGTGAGGCGAGCCAGGCGGATTCGTGTGCGCCGATCAGGGCGCACCAGCCGGCGGAGGAGTCGTGGGCGGTGATGTCGGCGATGACCTGGGTCTGGAGTCGCGGATGCGCGTTGACGCCGCCCAGTTCGACCGGCGAACAGAGGCCGAAGGCGTCGACGCTGCGCAGGGCGGCTTCGGTCGCGGGCGAGAGTCGGCGCAACTCTTCGTTGTTCGCGGATTCGGCGCGCAGGGTGTCGCCGATGGCGGCAATCCGCTCGCGCCACTCCGCTCGTTGGTCGGCCAATGTGCTGCTCATCGATCCCCTCGCTCCGCTGGCTGCATCTAGGGTACGCGCGGCGCTCAGATCCCCGGCCGAACCTCGAGGCCCAGTCGATGCCGGCCCAGGCGGACGTAGGCGCTGTCTCCGGGCATGACGTGTTGCGAGGAGGTCTGGATGTCCCGCAGTAGCCGCTGGATCATGCTGGACTCGAACACGTCGGCGCCGCCCATGTGATCGTGGACCGCCTTCACGACGCGCTCGGTCGTCTGGTTGCACCAGCGGTAGGCCGAGCGGGCCTGGTCGCCCAGCTTGACGGTCTGCTGCAACGTCTCGATCGGCGCGTCGTGCAACTGCGTGCAGAGGTCGCGTCCGTAGCCCTCGATCGCGTCGAGCATCGCCTGCGCCTCGCCGATGTCGTGTTGGACGCGCTCTCGATCGGCGATTGAGCCTCGGTACGCGCGCCGCCGGCCTTCGGGCGCGTGGGTGACGAACTCCTCGAGCGCCCGGCGGGCGATGCCGAGGCTGGTCGCGTACATCGCTGGGACGAGGAAGATCGGATTGGGCCGCGTGACGAAGCCGGTGCCGCGCAGCGGCGGCAGGTCCAAGTTCTCCAGCTTCATCTCATGGCGCACAAAGAGGTCGTCGAAGCGGTAGTGGGCGGAGCCGGTGCCGCGCATGCCGAGCGTGTGCCAGGTGTCCTCGATCTCGACGTCCTCGCGCCGCGCGGCGACGGTCAGCGTGGGTCGCGGCTTGTCCGGCTCGGGCTCGTCGGCGGACAGGAAGCTCTGGATTTGGACGTAGTCGGCCGTATGAATGCCCGATGCCCAGGCGGAGCGGGCGTTGACGATCCAGCCGCCCTTGACGGGGCGCGCCTCGCCGGCGGGGGCAAGTCCGCCGGCGGCGACTGGAAAGCGCCAATCGCTTCGACTCGGATTGAAGATGCGTCGGGCCGTCTCCTCGGGCAGCCGCGTCGCGAGCCAGGCCGACTCCTGGCAGCCGTTCATCAGGTTCCAGCCGGTCGAGGGATCGGCGGCCGAGACGGTGGCGACCGTCTCAAGCTGGGCGACCGGGTGCAGGTCGGACCCGCCCAGCTCGACCGGCGTGCAGATGCCGAACGCGTCGATCCCGTGCAGCGCAGCCATCGTCGCCGGCGACAGATGCCGCAGTTGGTCGTTGCGGTCGGCCTCGGCGCGAACGATGGCGTCGATCGACTCGGTCCGCTCGCGCCACTCGCGCAACTGACCGACCAGGTCGGATGCCATCTGAATGCAGCCTTCCTGCCAGCGAATTCGGGCATGACAGTACCGCGCATACACTGAGTTCGCAATGGGGTTCGCTATGCGGTTGCGGCAGATTGGAGCGCGCTGATGGCTGGTGTTTCGGATGTGCGGGAGATCATTGCGGGCGACGGCGAAACGGGTGTGGAGATCACGCGCAACGTGCGCCGCTGGGTCGATGAACAGGTCATCCCCAACGCCACCGAGCTGGAGCACTCGGGCGAATTCCCGGCCAAGATCCACGCCGATATGTGCGAGATGGGCATCTTCGGGATCACGTTCCCCGAGTCGCACGGAGGCCTGGGGCTGTCATTCGAGACGTATTCCGCCGTGATCGAGGAGATCTCGCGCGGCTGGATGGGTCTGGCCGGGATCATCAATACCAACGTGATCGACGGCTGGATCATCGACGAACACGGCACGCAGGATCAGAAGGACCGCTTCCTGCCGGGGCTGGCGACGGGCGAGAAGCAAGGCTGCTTCACGATTACTGAACCGAATGCCGGCTCCGACGCCCAAGCGATTCGCACGACGGCGTCACGCGACGGTGACGACTACATCCTCAACGGCAACAAGCTGTTCGTGACCAACGGCGACCGCGGCGACGTGTATCTCGCCATGACCAAGACCGACCCCTCAGCGCAGCCGCGGCATCGCGGCATCTCCGCCTTCCTGGTCGAGAAGGACACGCCGGGATTCTCGGTCGCACGGACCATCGACAAGCTGGGCTACAAGGGTCCCGAAACGGCGGAGCTGTTCCTCGAGGACGCTCGCGTGCCGATGGACAACCTGCTCGGCGGATCGGAAGGACGCGGATTCCAGCAGATGATCTCGGGCCTCGAAATCGGGCGGATCAACGTGGCCTCGCGGGCGACCGGCGTCGCGCAGGCGGCGTTCGATGAGGCCATCGTCTACGCCCAGCGCCGCGAGACGATGGGCCGGCCGATTGCGCAACACCAGGCGATTCAGCTCAAGCTGGCTGAGATGGCGACCAAGATTCGCGCCGCGCGCCTGTTGACCCGGGACGCGGCGCGGAAGAAGGACAGCGGGCAACGCTCCGACCTGGACGTCGGCATGGCCAAGCTGTTCGCCACCGAAGTGGCGCTCGAGTGCAGCCTCGAATCGATGCGCGTCCATGGGGGGGTCGGTTACACGAAAGAGTTGCCGGTCGAGCGCTTCTACCGCGATGCCCCGCTGATGGCGGTCGCCGAGGGCACCAACGAGATCCAGCGGATCGTGATCGCACGCCGGCTGCTGGAGATGTACGCCGTCGAATAGCGATCCTCCCCTCTCCCCCCGCTACGCGGGGGGAGATGTCCCGGAGGGACAGAGGGGGGCACGTACACCGACGCGCGAACCGAAACGAAGCAGATAAGGAATCGACTATGCCGACGAAGGAACTGTACGGACGCTACCTGGACGAGTTCGACGTGGGCGAGGTGATCGAGCACTGGCCGGCGCGGACCGTCACCGAGGCCGATGACCTGATGTTCTGCATGCTGACGATGAACCATCATCCGCTGCATACGAACAAGCAATACGCCGAGGACACCCAGTTCGGCCAGCGCGTCGTCTCCGGGCCGTTCGTCTACTCGCTGATCTTTGGCATGACGGTCCCGACCATCTCGGGTAAAGCGATCGCCAACCTGGCCACGTCCGACCTGCGCCACACGGCCCCGGTCTTCCACGGAGACACGCTACAGGCCAAAACCGAGGTGCTTGAGGTGCGCGAGAGCAAGAGTCAGCCCGATCGAGGCATTGTCACAGTGCACACCACGGCCGCCAACCAGGACGGCACCGAGGTCCTCTCGTTCCATCGGGCGGTGATGATCCCGAAGCGCCCGGAGTAGGATGGGGGCATGGAAATTAAGTCCGGACGACAGCTCGAACGGGCCGTCGCGACGCTGGGACGCGCCTTCGGCCTCGAGGTCTACCAGCAGCACAAGTCGGGGCAGCGAATCTGGGGGCGGGCGCGCCACATCGACATCATGCTGCGAGATCCTGAGCAGCGATTGAGGCTCGGCATTGAGTGCAAGTACCAAGGAGTTCCTGGCACTGCGGAAGAGAAGATTCCGGGGACGATTCAGGACATGGACGCCTGGGCGATGCGCGGGGTCGTGGTCATTCACGGCGGTGGGTTCTCTGAGAACTTCCCGGCCTTCGCTCGGGCATCAGGGAAGGTGATCTGGTTTGACGAGCTTCCCGACTTCCTGATCGATTACTTTGACTTGCCCATGCAGTATGCCGAGCAAGCGGAGATGATTCTCAACGGAGCCGCGGAAGCTCAGACAGACTGAATCAGGTACTCGCTGACTGGGCCACGCCGCTTGGCGACAGAGTTGATTGCTCGTCGAGCTTGGACTTCGCGAAGTTCAAATGCCTGCGACGAGTACATTGACGCAACGTCGGGATGACCGGAGTTGGACAGTGCTACAAGCGACCCTTGCTGAGCCAATCGTTCAGCAGTCATTGCCAGACGCGCCTGTGCTTCCATGTCGAAGTCTTTTGCGGTGTACGACGTGAAGTAAGCGGTGTCGGTCAGCGGTATGTATGGCGGATCAAAATAGACGAAGTCTCCGTCGCCTGCTTCCTGAGGGGCTTCCGCGAAATCCGCGACCGTTAGCTCGACACCCTGCAACGCCTCCGAGACGGCTCGCAGATTTTCTTCGTCGCAGATGGTTGGGTTCTTGTAGCGGCCGTGGGGGACGTTAAAGTTCCCCTTGCTGTTGACTCGGTAGAGGCCGTTGTAGCAGGTTTTGTTGAGGAAGATGAGGTTGGCTGCGCCGCCGAGACTGCAGGTCAGCTTCTTGGCGCGGATGGTGTAGTAGTACTCGGCTCGATCTTCCGCGGCTCGGTACTTGCGCTGATGCACCTGCAGCGCTCGAATCAGCCCCTCGACGTTGTCGCGGACCTGGATGTAGGCGTTGATCAGTTCCCTGTTGCTGTCCGAAAGGACGGCCTGTTTGAAGCGGCCCTCGGACTGGAGTGCGAAGAAGAGGGCGCCACCTCCGACGAATGGTTCATAGTAGGTCTCGATCCGCTCCGGAGCTGCCTTGAGGAGCTCGGGAAGGAGCGCGGTCTTGCCGCCGGCCCACTTGAGGAAGGGCTTGGCCATCTCAGCCACCGTTCCTGACCGCAGCGATCGCCTGATCAACGGCCGCATCGATTCGTTGCACCAGGAGGTCCGCCTTGTTCCGGTAGAGATCCCGGGTCCAGTCGATTCGCCAGCGCTGATCGAGGCTGAGCTGACGTTCGGCGATGGCCTCCTCGACCTCGTCCTCATCCTCGATCGTGACCTCGCCGTCGGGCCGGATCAGTGCGTCGAGCAGCAGGTCGTGGAACTCGACTGCCTCACCGTCGAATAGGACCTTGTCGACGGTGTCGAGCCGATAGATGCGCAGTGAGCCGTCCGGTCGGTGCAGCCGATAGGCGCTGTAGGGCTTGCCCGGCCACCAGACGCCCCAGCTGGTAAAGCCGCTGGCCTTCGGATAGCGGTCGATCGCTCTCGGATCTCGGTCGGCGACCCAGCGGCCGACAATCAGTTCCGGAGTGACCAGCCAGCGCTCGATCGGGAACTCGAGCACCGTGCCGTTCAGCGCGACTTTGCGTTCGATTAGCAGTTCCGAGGGCGCGGGCGGCAACTCAACGCAGCCGGCGGAAACGCTCATGGGCGCAGGTTACCGCGAGCGCCATCGCTTCCGATCGGCTGGTTGCGCCGTGCTACGCTTGCCTGCGGATCGCGGTGGTCCTGACTTCCACCGTCATGTTCATCACGGTCGAAATGGCTGTGGCGCTTGCCGCTGAAGGTTGAGCGCCCGATTTGGAGTGCGCAACGATGCCGGCAGTCGTGGCCATCGGTGGCCAGTGGGGTGACGAAGGCAAGGGACGAGTCGTCGACTTGTTGGCTCGCCATGCTTCAATCGTGGTTCGCTACTCGGCCGGCAACAACGCCGGCCACACGATCGTCAACGCCAAGGGCAAGTTTGCGCTGCACCTGGTGCCAGCCGGCATCTTCTATCCCGACAAGACCGCGATCATCGGCAACGGATTGGTGATTGATCCTCAGGCGCTGATCGACGAGATCACGATGTTGGAAACGCGCGGTGTCAGCACCGAGCGGCTCAAGGTCTCCGACCGGGCTCATCTGGTCATGCCCTGGCATCCGATCATCGACCAACAGGAGGAACAGTTCCGCGGCAAGGCGGCGGTCGGCACGACCGGCAAGGGCGTCGGACCGGCCTTCTCGGACAAGGTTGGGCGCTGGGGCATTCGCATGTCGGAACTGGCCGATGCGGAAGGGTTCATGGCCCGGCTGCGGCTGGTGCTCGACTTCAAGAACGAGCTGCTGACCAAGCTGTACGGCGTCGAGCCGTTGGGCTTTGACCACGTTTACGAAACGTACCGCGAGCACTGGGCGCGACTGGCGCCTTACGTGACCGATACGTCATTGATTTGCCACGAGGCGTTGCGTCGCGGCGAGCGCATCCTGCTCGAAGGCGCTCAGGGCTCGTTGCTCGATCTCGACGCCGGCACCTACGACTACGTGACATCCTCCGTGCCCACGTCGATGGCCGGCGGCGCGGCCGTGGGCGCGGGCATCGCTCCGCGCGATATCGACCGCGTGATCGGCGTGTACAAGGCCTACCAGACGCGCGTCGGCAACGGTCCGATGCCGACCGAGCTGTTCGGCGACGAAGGCGACCGCCTGCGCGACGCCGGGCAGGAGTACGGCACCACTACAGGGCGTCCACGGCGCTGCGGCTGGTTCGATTCGGTCGCCGGCCGGTACACGATCCGGCTCAATGGCTGTCACAGCATCTCGCTCACGCGCCTCGACGTGCTGGACGAATTCGAAATGCTCAAGGTCTGCGTGGCCTACAACATCAACGGTCGCAGAGTCGACGCCTTCCCCAGCTCGCGGCTCGCGCTGGAGGCGGCGGAGCCGATCTATGAAGAGCTGCCCGGCTGGCAGGAAGAGACCAGCCACTGTCGGCGCTTCGATGACCTTCCAGCCAACGCGCAGCGGTATGTCAGGCGGATCGAGGATCTGATTGGCTCACCGGCCGCCCTGGTCAGCGTCGGGCCGGAACGAGACCAGGCGATTATCGTTGATCCGATCCTCTAGCGGTCTCGCGTCCGAAGCGACGGAGGACGGCAATGTCGGAAACGGTCATCTCCATCCTCGTCTGGCTGCACGTGATCGGCGTGGCCATCTGGCTCGGCGGACAGATCGTCACGGCGGCCTGCGTGATTCCCGCGCTGCGAGCCGTCGGAGATCGCACGCTCTGGCTCGACGCCCTGGAAGGCTTCACCGGGCGCTTCGGCCGCATCGGAATCGTCGCAATGGCTGTCATCGTGATCACCGGCGGGGCGATGATCGATCCGCGCCTCGACCAGGTGGAGAACTTCGGAGAGGACCTCTACGCCGCGCGCTGGGGCTACATATTCGTCATCAAGATGGCGCTCTGGGCCGTCATGATCGCCTTGATCGGCCTGCACCAGTTTGTCTTCGGACCGCGGCAGTTGGAGCTCGCGCGCGAGACGGCGGAGGCCGATGACGACACGCCGGAACTGCAACGTGTGCGACGAATCACGATCGCGCTCTCGATCGCTGGGCTGCTGATGACCTTGCTGGTCGCCGGCGCCGGCGCGTTCCTCGGCAACCACAACTTCTCGATGCTGCCGTCCTGATGCGAGAGACACCGCAGTTGCGCGCGGCGGCGATGCTCATCCTGGCAGCAGCCATCGGAGCCATCGCGCTGGTTCTCTCAAGCTCCACGGTCGGCGCCCAGCGCTCGTCACTCCTGGCGAACGTGACCACGCTCAAGTCCGAGACCGGGGTCCTGGAGCTGTGCCTCGAGCTGAGCAGTCGGGGCGCGGCTGAAACGACGCTGTGTCCGGAACGTCGATTGCTGCGTTTCGAGCGAGCGCCCGAGGCCCGCTGGCTACGCACGCGCGCGCTCGACATCGCCCCGGAGGTCGCCGTCTGGATTCGCGCCCGACGCCTGGGTAGCACGTTGCAGCTCGGCCTGGGCGTTGCGATCGAAGGGGTGGCGCGGGGAGTCAGGGCGTCCTCATGGATGCTCGACTGGAACGCGGCCAGCGTCGCTGAGTGGGAGCGGACCACCTCGGTCACGCTCAACCTGCCGATGGCGCCTCATCCGGAGCTGTGGCCCCCTGCAGCCGGGATGGTCGCGGGCGCCCACCGACTGGAGACGGGTAAACCGGCGCCCGAGTTCAGCTTGCCGGTCCTGGGCGGCGAAGCCGACACCCTGATCACGCTGTCGCAGGCGCGGCAGGCAGGTCAGCAACTGACGCTGATCGTCTTCTGGGCGTCCTGGGCTCCATATGTGGGGCAAACGCTCTCAGTGCTTGGAGACCTGGCCGCGCGCGAAGACGACGTCCTCGTGATCGGCATCAACGTGTACGAAGGCTCCGACGGCGCGGGCGCTTCGTTTAGCAGGACATACGGCAGCGACCTGCTCCACCTTGTCGATGCCGACGGAACCGTGGCGCAGCATTACCGCGTCGACGGCCTGCCGGAGCTGTTCGTGATCGACTCGGACGGCATCTACCGGGGTGTGATTCGAGGCGCCGCGCCCTTGACCGAGATCCTCACCGCCATCTACGGCGTCGAGTAGATGGTGTCGGTTAATCTGCGTATCACAACCTGAGACGTCAACCGGAGCGCTGCGCAGCACGAAGGAGCAGATCGATGCCCGAGTACGAAGACATCCTGTACGAAACCAAGGGGCGGCTGGGAATCGTCACCCTCAACCGACCCGAGAAGATGAACGCGCTCAGCCACCGGCTGCGCTCGGAGTTGTTCGACGCGCTTAAGGAGGCGGAGAACGATGACGGCGTCCACGTCGTCATCATTCGCGGCGCGGGCCGCACCTTCTCGGCCGGCTACGACATCACACCGGTGCCCAATCTTTCCGAGTCCGAGTACCTCGACATCCGCTCGGGCCTGCCCGATGTCGGTCCGATCCATCCCGGCCAGGGACAGTGGCCGCAGCACCTGCTCTCGGGCTACTGGCAGATCTGGGAGCTGGCCAAGCCGGTCATTGCGCAGGTCCACGGCTACGCCCTGGCCGGCGGCTCCGAACTCGCCTCGATGTGCGATCTGATGTACGTCGCCGAAGACGCGATCATCGGCTATCCGCCTGTCCGGGCGATGACCACCGTCGACATCCTCTATCACCCTTGGCACATGGGCATGCGCAAGGCGCGCGAGCTCTGCTACACCGGCGACTCGGTGACTGGCCTCGAAGCGGTCGAGCTGGGCTGGGCCAACCGAGCCTTCCCCGTCGACCAGCTCGCCGAGGAGACCGAGCGGATGGGAGAGCGGATTGCCAACATCGCCCCGGACATGGTGATGATGTCCAAGCGCGGTCTGAACCGCGCCTACGAGGTCATGGGCTTCCGCACCGCACTGCAGGTCGGCGCCGACATCCAGGCGCTTTCCACCTTCCGCAAGTCGGCCGGAGAGTTCGGCCGGATCGCGCAGGAGAAGGGTCTCAAGGCCGCCCTCGACTGGCGCGACGGCCCGTTCCAGGACTACGGCGCGGCGAAGAAGCGACCCTCCACGCCGAGCGGCTAGCGGTGCAGGGGAACACCCTTCGGAGAGGGCTGGTTCGTGGGCACTGCTCCGCGGAACAATTCCGCCTAACCAGATGCTGCGGTAGGATACGTCGGAGTCGCGCGCGCATGTGTGGGCGGCGCTATCCGGAGCAAATCTGCAGCGAGTTGAAATAGAGGTCCATGCCGAGTCGCACCGGGATACCGCAGTCGTTCGGCATCATCATGGTCTTTGCCCTGCTGGCTGCGGGCATCTTTGCGCTGGTCGGCTTTGCGGTTTACAAGGGGTCGGACCGGCACATCGTCGAGGCCAAGGCGCAGTCCGAGGTTGCGGGGGCCGAGGGCTGGGAGACCGGACTCTTCTGTATCGAAGAAGGCAAGGAAGACCACCCCTCGCTGTCGCTGACGGAGCGTCCGCCGGAGACCTGCGCCGAAGCCGCTCCGCTGCCAATTGAGAACCTCAACGACGACGAGTACGGCGGCGAAGAGGCGGTCCGCGCCGGCGGCGATGCGCTGCGCGGAGCGGAGCTGTACATCGCCAACGGCTGCCAGGTATGCCACGGCGAGGTGGGCGAAGGCATCGTCGGCCCGACCATTGCCCGCACGGGACTCGACATCCAGGGCGTGATCGCGCAGTACCGTCAGCCGCGCGGGATCATGCAGGAGTTCGCGGCCGAAGACGTCTCGGTGCAGGACATCGCCGACGTCTGGACCTGGCTGCAGACCTTGCCGGCCGTCGACCCACTCGTCGACCCCAACAACGACGCCCTGGGCCACGAGAACTACGGCCAGTGGGCTGAGTAGCCGACTCAACGCCTCACCCGCGCGTATCCTCTCTGGCGACCACACCCGACCAGCGAGGACCGTCATGGGCAACCACCCCACACCCACCGCCGCATACTGGGCATTCTTCGAGAACTTCAACGCCAAAGACTCGGTCGGCTGGGCCGGGGCGATGTCGTATCCGCATGTGCGGGTTTCGGCGGCGCGTCCTCCGGCGCGAGGCGCAGGGCCCAGCCCTCGCACCGCCTCCGGCGTGTACCCGACCGCCGCGGACTATGCGTCGATGGCTACCGGCGCCGGCTGGGAACGCTTCGAGGTGACCGGCTGGGTCCGAACCCAGGGCGTCACGCCGCGCGTCGTCGCGGCTTCGGAGAACAAGGTCCATCTCTCCGGGGGCTGGACGCGGCATCGCGCCGACGACTCGGAGATTCTCACTAATCGCGTGCTCTACGTGCTGACCAACACGGAGGAAGGCTGGGGCATCCAGGCGCGCTTCGGTATCGACGGCTATGCAAGAGACGCGGATCGCAGTGACCAGTCCGACGCCGCGCTGGCGGCGCTCGGACGCCTGATGACCACGCTCGAACCCGGAGACGTCGACAACTGGCTCACCTGCTTCCACTATCCGCTCACCCTGATCGGTGCGCCCGGAGAGGTCAACGTCATTGACGACGCCGAGGCGATGCGGGGCGCCTACGGCGACTGGGCCGCAGAGGCGCTGCCGATCCAGTACAGCGCCGAGGTGATCGCCGCTGGAGCGAGCGGAGTCACGCTGTCCCAGCAGATCACCCGGGGCGAAGACTCGTTCCACCAGTCATTCCTCGTAGCCGAACACGAGGGCGAGTGGAAGATCCTCGCCGTATCCGCGATCGTTTGAACCGATCCAGCAACCCAAGGGAGGACTGTTGGGCACGTACGAATCACCTGAGGCGGCATACTTCGCATTCCTCGAGACATTGAACGCCCACGACGCCGATGGCTGGGCGGGAGTCAACAACTGGCCTCACGCGAGGATCTCCGCCGCCTCCGACAGCGCAGCCCACTGGCGCCCGCCGACACGCATCTTCGCCAACGCAGAAGACTACCTCTCGGCCCTGCTCTGGAGAGACCTCGCAGCCACCGGCTGGGTTCGGTCCGAGTCGTCGCCGCCGCGCATCGTCCAATCGTCCGCGCTCAAGGCCCACATCGCCGGCGGCTGGACCCGCTACGACGCCGACGGGAACGCAATGGCTTCGAACCGAGTCGTCTACGTGGCGACCAGGAGCGAGCAGGGCTGGGGTCTGCAGGCGCAGCTCAAGACCGACAGCTTCGTCGAGGGCCGGGATTACTCGGCCCAACAAACAGCGGTCCTGGGCGCGGTCGAATCCGCGCTCGGCTTGCTCGGTGCTCGAGACGTTGACGCCTACGCCGAAGCGTTGGCCTATCCGTTCACGCTGGTCGGCCCGCACGGTGTCGTCATCCAGATTGCAACCGCTGCCGAGATGGCGGCCGCCATGCGCAGCGTCGGCGACGATCAACTCGACGTACCGCCGGGATCGGTCGAGGTCGTGAACTGCGGAGGCAGGGGAGCGAATGTGACATTCCGCGTTGACCGGGACGGCGTCGTCCAGGAAGCATTGGCGCTGGTCGGCCTGCGCGACGGCGTCTGGCGGATGATGGCGATTTCGGGGATCTGAGGGGACGTCAATCGCCTTCGAGCGCTCCCCGCAGACGTGGATCGAGCACGTCACGCAAGCCGTCGCCGATAATGTTCAGGCTCCAGACCAGGAGCGCAATGCACGCGCCGGGGAAGACCCAGAGCCACCAGCCATTACCGGTGATGATTACCTGGCGCCCTTCGGAGACCAATCCGCCCCAGGTCGGATCGGGCGGTCGGATGCCGAGTCCGAGGAAGGACAACCCGGCCTCCGCGATGATCGCGAACCCCGCGCCCAGGGAGACCTGGACGATCACCGGCTGGAAGCTGTTGGGCAGCACGTAGCGCATCATGATCCGCAGGTTGCTCGCGCCGATCGTCTGGCCGGCGAGGACGTAGTCCTGCTCCCGCACCGACAGCGCCATCGACCTCGCAATCCGCGCCACCCAGGGAATGTTGGCGATCCCGACGGCAACGATGATGTTGATGATGTCGCGCCCGAGCACGGAGACGAGAGCCAGCGCGAGGATCAACCCGGGGAACGCGAGCACCGCATCCATCAGACGCATCAGCGCCTCGTCGACGACGCCACGAGCGTAGCCGGCGGCGATCCCGATCGGCAGCCCGAAGATCGCGCCGAAGAGAGATGCGCCGAAGCCAACGGCGAGGGCCGCTCGGGTGGCGTTGAGCACGCGCGAGAACGTGTCCCGTCCGATCTTGTCGGTGCCGAAGGGGTGCTCAGCATTCGGCGATTGCCACGAAACGTACAGGCCGTCCTCGTCGGTCGCCTGCTCCTCGAATCCCGGGATCGGGAACAGGTCGACAAAGATTGCGATTAAGACGAAGGCGACCAGAATGACGACGGCCGGCCTGACCAGCCGCACGCGCAGGAATCGGCGCATGAAGATGCGCAGTGGTTCGAATCGACTGGCATCCTCGGTAACCGGGTAGCCGCCCTGCGTCGTGTCGGCGGTCGCTTGCTCAGCCATAGCGGATCCTCGGATCCAACACGCCATAGGAGATATCGGTCAACAGGTTGGCCACGACGATCGCAATCGCAATCACGAGGATCATCGCCTGCACGATCAGCAGATCGCGCTGCAACGCTGCCTGCACAAGCCAGCGTCCCATGCCGGGAATGTTGAAGATCTGCTCGACGATCACCGCACCGGCGAAGACGCGCGCCAGCAACAGGCCGACGATGGTGACAACCGGCAGCAATCCGTTTCGTAGCGCGTGTAATGCGATGACACGGCGCTCGCGCAGACCCTTGGCTCGCGCCGTGCGCACGTAGTCCTGGCGCATGACCTCGAGCATCGACGATCGCGTCTGTCGCGCGACAATCGCCGACAGCACCCAGCCAACCACAATCGTTGGCATGATCAACGACCTGATCGAAGCCACCGGATCGACCCAGATTCGTTCAAACCCGGCCGCCGGGAGCACGTTCCAGGTCACCACGAATAGCAAGATCAGGATCAGGCCAGTCAGGTAGTCGGGGATCGCGACGCCGCCAACGGAGAGCATCGTCACCAATCGGTCCGCAACCGAGTTCGGCCTGATCGCGGAGAGCACCCCCGCAGGAATGCCGATCAGCATCCCGACCACAATCGTCGCCACGCCGACGTGCAGCGTGTTCTGCAGCCGTTCGAGCAGTTCAGGACCGATCGCGCGGTTAGTCAGCGTCGATTGTCCGAAGTTGCCTGAGGTGATGATGTCGCCGAACCAGTCGACCATCTGCTCGGGAACGGACTTGTTCAGCCCGAGCCGTTCTTCAATCTGCAGACGTCGTTCTTCCGAGATCGCCTCACCCTCGCCGGAGAGCGCGGCGACGGGATCGCCAGGAAGAATGCGGAAGATAGCGAAGGAAGCGATCGCGACCAGGATGATCACGGCGATCGATTGGAGCACACGGACCGAGATGTATGTCCACATCGCAGTGTCTTCAACCTCCCCCTCTAGGGGAGGTGTCACAGAGTGACGGAGGGGGCGCGCCCTGTCGGACTGGCCCCCTCAGCCGCTCCGCGGAAGCTCCCCTAGAAGGGGAGCGCTGCTGTCGCTAGACCTCGTTGCTCCACAGCCAGCGGCTCTGCCACTTGCCTTCGCCGTTGAACAGCGTCTCTTCGGCGTTCTGGATGGCATTGCGCACGCCGGTGAAGTTGACGCCGTAGAGCATGGTGTAGAAGTGGCCCTCACCGACGATGATGTCATTGATCCGCGCGTAGTACTCGCGCCGCTCTTCGACATCAAACGTGGCGCGCGCCGCCGATACCAGTCCGTCTAGCTCGGGGTGAATCGGGCTGGCCGTGTCTTGCGGAGCGGTCGGGTTGTAGACGCCGGACTCGGTGTAGGCCAAGGACGCGATCCAGTCGGGCTCCGGGTAGCGGCTCCAACCGGTGATGGTCATGTGGTACTCGCCATTCTCGAAGAAGGCGGGGATGAACTGGACCAACTCCAGCGGCTCGAAGATCACGTCGATCCCGAGCACTTCCTTGATCTGCTGCGCGTAAATCTGGCAGGCGTCGATCTTGACCTGGTTGACGTAGGTCGTCAGCTTCAGGCCGCCGTCGGCGTTGATCGCCTCAACGTCGACCCCGGACTGAGCGAGCAGTTCCTTGGCCCGTTCGCGGCGGTCGGCGATGTTCGGGTAGGCGACCTGTGGGTTGCCCGGCACCTCGCTGTACGCCAACGTGCCGTTCGGCCACTGACCACCAAGCGCCTGGATCATCAGGTTGTTGTGCACCGAGTCGTTCACGGCCTCGGGGTGCACGGCGTGCATGATCGCGAGGCGCAGGTTCATGTTCTCCAGCGGCGACTTCTTCGAGTTGAAGACCAGGATCTCCGAGACGAAGGCGCCTTCCATCTTCACGATCCGCCAGTCGGGGTGCTCCTCAACCTGGGGATTGAACTGCGGCTCGGGGATGAACATCGTGTCGAGGTCGCCCGACAGGCCGGTGGCGATTAGGGTCGAGTTCTCCGTGATGATGTCGTAGCGCATCTCCTCGAAGTACGGCAGCTGGCTGCCGGTCGCCGAGCCCGGCTCGGGTCCGCGCATCCAGTGGTTTGGGTTGCGCACGCCCAGCACGTGCGATTGGTCGACCCATTCGTCGAACATGTACGGCCCGGTACCGACCGGGTTGAGACCGTACTCATCGCCCAACTCGTCCGCCGTCGGTACGTGAATCATCGCGCCGGCCCGGTCGCCGAGCAGGTGCATCACCGCCGCGGACGGTTCGGAGAGCATGTACGTGGCCGTCGTCGCGTCCGGTGTCTCCACCGTGTGCACGACTTCAAAGTTCGCCTTTGGCGTCGAGGCCGGGTGGCTGGTCACGCGCTCCAGGTTGAGCCTGACGTCCTCTGAGCTGAACGGCTCGCCGTTGTGGTAGCTCACGCCGTCGCGGAGGGTGAAAATGATGGTCGTGTTGTCGGGGAATTCCCAGTTCTCAGCCAACGAGATGTCGCCGCGCTGCACGTTCTCGCTGTCGTGCATGACGAGGTAGTCATGGAACGGCTGGAAGAAGTACGCGTCGGTGCCCGACGTACCCGTGTGTGGGTCGAGCGACGTCGTGTTCAGATGTACGCCGGCGTTCCATTGCGGCGCGAGGGCGGGGCCAGCGGCCTGGGCGACGGCCGCCTGCTGCTGTTGCTGTTGTGGCTGCTCGGCCGGGGCTGCCTGCTGCTCCTGCTGCTGAGCCTCCTGCTCGGCCATCGCCTGCTGCTGCTCCTGCTGTTGCTGCTGCACCTGCGCCGCGGCCGGCTGCGCGTCGTCATCATCGTCGCCGCAGCCGACGAGTGCGAGACCGGCCGCACCGACGCCGGCCCGAGCTGAGGCTCGCAAGAGCGACCGCCTCGACATCTTGTTGCGGCGCATGCGCTGCCAATAGTTGCGGGTTGACATACGGGAGATCCTTTCTGTCCGGGTCCTCCTGCCGGCGCATCCTCCGGCCGACAGGGCTCGCTCCGAGCGGACATACTTGATAGGCGTCAGGTTAGCACTGACGCTGAAAAACGCTGCCTGGTCAGGCCGCCGACAATCCGCTCGCAGTGGTTGTCATACCGTGAACATGGCAGAGGTCTACTCGGTGGGCGCGGAGAAGACGATCGGTCCATCCGAGACGAGATTGAGGCTCGCCAGTAGTTCGACCCGACCAGCATTGGTGACGAACTCGGCGTTCGTGACCTGGCTGACGAGCTCGCCGTCATCGCCCATCAGGGTGATGGTGACGGAGAAGTGATCGATCTGCTCGACGCTGACGTTCTCGGCCAGCAGCTCTGCCGTATCGGCCTTGAGCATCTCCACAATCAGGTCAAAATTCGGATCTCCGGGCAGGAGGTATCCGCTCTCGATCACGAGTTCATAGACCGGCGGGCGGCCGCCCTCGGTCGTCCTCGTCACCCAGGAGATGCCCAACAGCGGACGCAACGGCTCGAGGCTGAAGCGGTCCGGCTCGCTGAGGAAGTCGTCGACCGTCTTGCCGGCGAATCCCAAGAGAGCGGGACTCGACGGTGCCCAGATCGGTTCCCCGTTCTCCTCGGAGTCGCTGACCCAGATGCCGTCCCGGTTCCAGAGCAGCCGGTAGGTGCTGCCGTCGTCGATGTTGACCGCCGTCTCAAACGCCCCCTGGCTCAGCGAGCCGCGCGAGGTCGTGGCGGCCAATCTCGACTCACCGTCGATCGTCGCCGTGGCCACGAATTGCAGGTGGAACTCGTCGGTGCTGGCTGCCCATTCCGAGGCCAGGTCGAGCAGCTGTCCGGCATCCAGCAGCGGCGGCGGATCCGACTGGCCGGAGGAGTAGCCGTCCGTGCCGTCATGGGCCGACGCAGCGAACGCATCCACCAGCGAGCCGTCGACCAGTGGCTCGGGCGCCGGAAAGTCAATCGGCTCATTCCAGCTCGTCAGATGCGTCACCGTATTGATGTAGAACCGCGGCGCCGTATGGTCCCCGTCATCGTCGTCGGAGAAGCCGAAGGCGTCGGCCAGGGTCATTTCCGTCTCAACCAGCAGCGGCGCGCCGGTCTCCTGGCTGATCGTCAAGCGAAGGTGCATCGCCTCGATGCCCGCGTCGACCACCTCGATGCCCTGTTCCCGCAGCGCCATCGCTGCCGCCTCGTTCAGCGCCTCGACATCGATGTCACATTCGACGATCCAGGCAGATTCGCCGCCGTGCGAACCGCCCGTGGCTGAGCCTCCAACAGCGTCAACGCAGCCAAACGCCAGTCCCAGTTGCGCCGGGTCTGCAAGCTCGCTGGGATCGCCGCCGAGCATCCCGGTCAAGCCCTCGAGCACACCCTCCGCCTCGCTCGTCAGGTCAATCCAGCCCTCGGCCAATGGCATGGTCAGATAGACGGCGTCCTCGGTCATCAGGATGGCCATCACGAGCGCTACGTCCTCACCGTCCGCTTCCTCCGCTCCGCCGTCGCCGAACATTCCAAGCAGTTCCGTGGCGTCAAGCGTGGTCAGGATGGTGAGCGGCTCGAACTCGGCCGACACGGTCGCCAACAGCTGCGCCGCCAGGCCGGCCAGATTGAAGTCGGCCTCGACATCGAGCACGATCGATTCCAACCCCTCCGACCATGCGGTGAACGCGGCGTAGGCCTCTTCCAGGAGTGGATCGTCGAAGCGGGCGGCCTGTTCGGGTTGCGCCGCGGGTTCATCCTGCTGCGACTCCGCGGCGGACTGCTCTTCTTCCGCCTGCGCTTGCGTCGCCTGCTGCGGCTGGGCCGGCTGAGGCCGCGCTGCGCTCGCTTCTCGCTGCCGCTCCGCCTCCGCCTGAGGTTGCTGAGCCTGCTGCGCCTGCTGCTGTTCCTCGTCCCCGCCGCATCCGGAAAGAACGAAGGCGAGCGCCGCCAGACCCGCCGCGAGACATAGCAACATCACGCGCATCAGCGAACCTCCAGTGATGAGATTCACTGTATCGCGCACCTTGGGTCGGAGCGCATCAGCGGCGACGGTTCCGCGTCAGGCCGGCGTGATCGCCAGGGCTCGGATTTCGCCGAATTCTCGGTCCAGCTTGGTCCACGTGTCGCCGGCGTCTTCGCTCAGGTAGACGTAGCCGTAGAGCGTGGCCGCCGCGATCGTGTCGGGCGCATCGGGATGGCTGGCCAGCCAGTAGACCACCGACTTGGGCGCAACGGGCAGTTCGCAGCGCGCCCAGGTCTTGCCGCCGTCGGTCGTGCGCTGGATCGCGCCCGTCGTTCCCGGGATCCCGTCGCCGCTGGCCACGAACATCGTGTTCGGATCGTCGTGCTTGACAATCATCGCGCGGCAGTACGAGCGCGCGGTCCGTTCGGTCACCGGGGGAAACTCATGCTGGAGCCAGGATTCGCCTTCATCGTCCGAGCGGGCGATCCCGTAAGGGCTGGTCGCGAACGTGGCGGCCCCCTCGGGCGCGGTCGAGCGGCCCATGCAGTGGATGTCGGCCTGGAACGTCTCGGGCCCCAGCGGGTTGCCTCGCACCCAGGTATCGCCGCCGTCGATCGACTTGTGCACGCCGTCCACTTCGACGCCCGCATAGATGCGCTGCGAGTTGAGCGGATCGATCACCACCACCGTCGTGCGAGGAATTCCCACCGGGCACTCCTCGACAATGTCGACCGGCAGGTCGTCCCACGAATGCCCGCCGTCGCGCGAGCGGCGCACGCCGGGCCGGCCGCCGGCGAAGATGGTGTTGCTGTCCAACGGGTCAATGGCGAGCGACCAAGTCTGCCGGTCGGCTTCGTAGCTGTCGACCACGTCCCAGGACGAGCCGTTGTTGTCCGAGAGCAGCAGCGCATCGTCGGCGCCGGCCATCAGCCGGTGCGGGTCGTCCGGGAAGACCACCAACGAGCGCACCGACTGCTCGCCGACTTCCCGGCCCTTCTGCCAGATGCCGCCGCCGTCGGGCGAGCGCCAAAGTCCCTGTCCAATCGTGCCGACGTGAATGGTGATGTGGTCCGACATGCTGTGCCTCTTCCGTTCATCGATGCGCGCAGGGTAAGCGTTTCGCACTGCAGGCAGATGCCCGTCAGTTACGGAGCACCCCGCGCAGGTCCGGAAACTCGATCGGCACATTGAAGCTGACCAGTTCCGTCTGCCAGCGAATGTCCGACCGGGCGCCTTCCTGCGAGAGCGTGATGGCGATGTCCAGCATCAACAACGCGCCGCTGCCCCGCTGGATCGCAGCCTGCAGTGCCACGAGGTAGCCAACCTCAGCCGCCTCAATCAGTTCTTCCAACTGCGCGGTGGCGCCGGGCGCCTGACCGAATAGCGTCGCCATGATCGACTTGACCAGCTCCCGCCCAGCCGCACGTTCCTCCGGATCCTCGATCCCTGCGTGGGCCCGGCAGCGAATGGTCCAGGCAGGCTGATCTCGCCATGGCTCCAGGCTGGCTTCTCCGTACGACCGCTCCGCGCACTCGAGCCAGCCTTCCAGCACGGTGTCGTCGGTGATGATCGGCGTGCCCAGCATCGAGCGCAGTTCTTGTTCCAGCGCGATGCTCTGCGAGTCGTCGCCCTCGCCAACGTGTCGCCAGAAGCTGAAATCCCAGATGAACTCCTCATCCTCGACCCGAAGCTGTTGAAAACTCTCTCGCTCGCCCTCCGCATCCGCGTCGCCCAGGTAGAGGATCGTCCAGACCGACTCGGGATCCTTGCGGTACCGTGCTTCGCCCTCAAAATCGAAATCGCCCGTCGGCCGCTCTCCGACGCCGATAGCGGTGGTTGAGTACTCAGCCGTCTCAAACTCCTCCGCCCAGCGCTTGAACGCGTCGCCCGCCTGTCGGTGCAGCGGCTTATCCGCATCGGATCCGCAGGCGGCGATCAGTGCTGCGAAGAGAACCAGGACAACGAGCAGTCGCATCCGACGACCCCTCCATCAACGCAGGCTAAATCCCCTCTTCCCGTCCGAGAGAACCAGGGTGAGGGATCTCCCAAGGCGTTGGTGCGGCGGAGTTCTCTACGGCATGTACGGGTACGGGCACGGACCCAGCTGCGTCTTGAGGATCGCCTGGGCATCCTCGACGAAATCGCACAGTAGCGGGCGGGTGTCAGCTGGGTCGATGATGTCCTGGCCGGTTGCCTCGGCCGTGCGGAACGGCGAGGCCAGATCGCGCAGCCGATCCTCGATCTCCTCGCGCTTCGCTTCCGGATCGTCGGCCGTATCAATCTCCCGGCGGTAGGCGGCCATGGCGCCGCCCTCGATGTGCATCGAGCCCCAGCGGCCCGAGGGCCAGGCCCAGCGCTGGAACATGCCGGTGGGGCGGTGCTGACACTGGCCGGCGACGCCGAAGATGCGGCCCATCACGACCGTCGCCCAGGGCATCTGCGACTGGCAGGTCGCTATCACCAGCCGAGCACCGGCTCGTTCGATGCCGAGCTTCTCCGACTCGATCCCGACCATGAAGCCGGGCTCGTCGGCAAAGGAGATCATCGGCAGATGGAACATGTCGCAGAGCTGGATCAGGCGGATCACCTTGCTGCCGCCCTTGACATCGGTCGAGCCGCCCTCGTGCATCGGGTTGTTGGCTATCACGCCGACCGGATAGCCGTTGATCCGGGCCAATCCCGTGATTCGCGAGCGGCCATAGAACGGCGCGATCTCGAAGAACGAGCCCTGATCGACGCACCAGTTGATTGCTCGGTGCCCGTCGTAGGCCCTCCGTCGGTCGCGCGGCACCAGCCGGCGTAACCGTTCCTCGCGCCGGAACGGGTCGTCCGTCGGTTCGACCCGCTCCGGCATCTCGTAGACGCTCTGCGGCAGGTAGCTGAGGAACTGGCGAATCTGACGGAAGGCGTCTTCCTCATCCTCGGCCAGGTTGTCGACCGAACCCGACTGGTAGACGTGGATCCGCTCGTCGCCGAGGTCCTCCTTGGTCACGTCGTAGCCGAGCGCGGCCTTGACCACCGGCGGCCCGCCCGGGAAGAGCTGCGAGATGCCCTTGACCATGATCGTGAAGTGGGCCATGCAGGCATTCACCGCCGGCAGCCCCGCGACCGAACCCATCACCGCTGAGACCACAGGCACCACACGCAGCAGATCGGTGTCGAACGTTGACCACATGTTGCCGTCCGGCAGGTAGGTCCGTCCCAGCGTCTCGAAGCCGCGCACCGACCCGCCTGCCGCATCCAGCATCCGTACGTAGGGCACGCGCCACTCGAGCGCGCGCTGGTTGGAACGCTTCTCGGACCCCAACCCATCCGACCCGTCGCCGCCGCCCGATCCGCCGCGAACCGTGAAGTCGCCGGCCGAGACCACCGCCTTGCGTCCGTTGATCTTGCCGAACCCCTCGATCGCGCCCTTCGGCGTGAAGCCGACCAATTCGCCGTCCTCGTCATAGTGAGGTCGTCCGACCAGCGACATGAACTCGGTCAGCGTGCCCGGATCCAGCAACCCGTCGATCCGCTCGTTGACCAGCAGCTTCCCCCGCCGCCGCTGCCGAGCCACCCCCTCCGGCCCACCCCGCCCCTTGGCCAGCTCCTTCCGCTTCGCAATCTCGGCAATCTCTTGTTCCCACGTCATCAGCGCGCTCCCTGCTCATGGTGATGAGCGCAGGGTACGCTGCCAAACCGAGAACCTCAGCGAAGCGGGTAGGGTAGGGCGAGCGCGAAGGGCGGATCTAGGCCCCTGCCCCTCGCGCTAGGGCGGCGGTCGTGCGAACCCTTGGGAACGGCCGTCGCCCGCCCTGGAGCGCACGACCTAGGCCTGTCATGCGCTCAGCTCTCATTGTAACCGTCCTCACTTGAGCGGGGGGCTCCGCTGAACTCCCTGCTTACCCTCGTGGGCACGGAATGAACGGGGGCGGCGAAGAGACCTGATCAGGCTCATCGAAGCCGATGCGCGCAGCCCTCGCCTGAAACAACCAGGACCGCACAACATGTCCTCGGCCAGCAGCCAAAAGCGAGCGGTGTGTGTCGGCCTCTTCCTGACGGCAGCGGCTCTCTGCCTCTCCGTCACGGTTGGATGTCGAACAACGCAAGATCAGTCCGACAATCTGCAGCAGTCCAACCAACCGAACTTGGACAACCTGCCAGTGTTAGCTAAAGACGAACATTATGGGCCCGGCTATGAGTACATCACCGAGGAACTGAACGGCTCGGGCCACCGCACCGTCTTAACCATCTACGGAAGAACGAACGATTCGGAGTTTGAGCATGCGTATCTGAGATTCATTTGCGATTCGAGGGCGGGCACGTCGGCAGCCATTGCGCACCTGTCGGCGTTTCGTCAAAACGGTGAGAGCGCCTTCGTGTCCGGAGCCGGTCATTCTTCAGAAGGTCAAGCGAAAGTGAGGGTTAGGTTTGAGCCGGAAGGCAATCCTGGTTGGCAGCAGTGGGGGTTCGAGGAGGTCGAAAGCGGATTCGTGACATGGAACGCGTGGAACCTCATGCATGAGGCGAAGCGCTTCGCAAAGATACGGATTCAGATCCCCGTGGCGGGTCGCATCATCGAGGCGGTCTTCTACCCGCACTCAGCTCTTCGAACGAAGATTCAGCCCAATCTCGACTGGTGCGGTCAGTTTTGACACGTCCACCCAAAGCAAGATTGAGTTGCGACACACTATCCGGAAGGGCCTTACGGCGAATGGATTCTTGGTTGCAATGACACTCTCCGACCTGCTCGTCTCAGCGATTGCGCCAATCTACATTCGAGCCAGGTTCCTCCAGGAACGCATCCAGTCCGGCGTCGTCTGGAATCTGCTCGACCCATGGTTCATCGCCGACCCCTATCCCACCTACCGCCAACTCCTCGAGCGCGATCCGCATCACTACAGCCCCCTGACCGGGATGATCACCATCGCGCCGTACGACGACGTCGACGCCATCCTCCGCGACTACCGAAGATTCAGCAGCGTCATTCGCGGCACCGAGCCGTTCCCCATCGCCGAGGAACAGGCCCGCCGCCAACTCTCGCCCTCCATGCAGTTCCGCGATCCGCCCGATCACACCCGCTTGCGCGGGCTGGTCAATCTCGCCTTCACGCCGCCGCAGATCGCGAAGATGGAAGACCGGATCCGGGCGACCGCGCACGCGCTCCTCGATGAGCTCGGCGACAGCAACGAGTTCGATTTGATGGCGAACTTCGCCAACCTGCTGCCGGTGCTGGTGATCGCCGAAATTCTCGGCGTGTCAACCGAGGATCGGGAGCAGTTCAAGGCGTGGTCGGATCAAATCATCCGCGGCATCGAACCGAATCTGTCCGCCTCTGAGCTCTCAGCCTTGCTCGATACGGCCGAAGCGTTGGCCGACTACTTCGCGCCAATCATCGAAGATCGCCGCCGCGAACCACAGGGCGACCTCATCTCGCGCCTGGTGAGCGCCGAGGATGCGGGCAATAGGCTGAGCAACGACGAGACCCAGATCACCCTGCGTCTGCTGCTAGTCGCCGGCAACGAGACCACGACGAACCTGATCGGCAATGGCCTCAAAGCGCTGCTCGAGCATCCCGAGCAATTGCAGCTGTTGCGCGAGCAGTCGGAGTTGATCCCCAACGCAATCGAGGAACTGCTGCGCTACGACTCGCCGGTCCAGATCGACGTTCGACGCATGGTCGAGGACACCGAAATCGGCGAAAGGCGGGGCAAGAAGGACTCGCTGATCGCGCCATTGATCGGCGCCGCCAATCGCGATCCTCAGGCATTCGCCGATCCGGACCGCCTCGACATTACGCGCGAGGACAGCGGAAACATCTCGTTCGGCCGAGGCATCCACCACTGTCTGGGCGCGCCATTGGCCCGGCTGGAGGCAGCGGTGGCATTCGAGGTTCTCCTGGAACGCTTCAACGAGATCGACTTTGGCACCCGTGCACCCGAGTACAGACGCAACATCGTGCTCCGCGGGCTTGAACATCTCGACGTGCGGGTGCACTGACATAGTGGCCACAGCCCCGTCGGTGCTAGCACCGGATGCGCAGAAGGGCGCTAGAAGACGCGCTTAGCGCGCCGCCGCGATTGCCCGCTGGGCGCGCTCGGCCAGCTCCGGCTGTGCGGTCCACTCCGGGTCAATCTGCCCGCGAATGCTGGCCGAGCGGGTCGCGATCGCAAACTCTTCCAATGCTAACTCCTGCAAGGACTCGGTCAGCGTTTGGTCGGGATCCTGTGCCAGTCGTTTGGACCTCGTCCACCAGGCCCGCTGCATCGTCTCGTCGGTCGCCTGCATCAGGACTTCTTCGGTGACGGCTCGATGCCGCACCAGCGCATACAGAATCTGCACCGGCGTCTGCGGCGGATCCAGTTGAGGCGGAGGCAGCGTTTCCGGCCAAATCAGCTTCGCTTCGGCCGCACAGGCCCCGCTGGCGCAGTCGGCCAGCGAGCCGATGGGCGTCGGCTGATGCAGCTGTTCCTCAGTCGCGCCCGCCAGCGCCGTCGTCAGCACGCGGCGCGTGAGCAGCAGCGCGTAGCCCCAGGCCTCGGCCGAGTCAGACTTCATCCCGGACTAAATCAGGTCCTGACCGCCCGCGACTTCGAGCGCCGAGCGGATCGTGTCCTGAATGCCTTCGTCCGGGTCCACCAGCGGCGCGCGCAACGGGCCGGCGTTGAAGCCGATGTCATTGAGCGCCCATTTGACCGGCGCCGGGTTGCCGATCAGGAACAGCGCCTTGACCAGCGGCGCGAGCTTGACCTGCAGGCGTCCGGCCTCGGCCGTGTCGCCGCGTTCCCAGGCGTCGTACATCGCCTTGATCTGGCCGCCGACGAGGTGCGAAAGCACGGAGACCGCTCCGTAGCCGCCCATCGCAAGCATGGCCAGATTGTCTCCGTCGTTGCCGCTCCACATGCGGAAACGCGGCGGCGCAGCGCGGATGATCTCGGCGATCTGCTCCAGGTCGCCCGAGGCTTCCTTGACACCGGCGATGTTTGGGCAATCCTCGGCCAGGCGCACGGTCGTCTGCGCCGCCATGTTCAGACCCGTCCGGCCGGGCACGTTATAGAGCATGATCGGAGTCTCCGGCACCGCGTCGGCGACGGCCTTGAAATGCTGGTAGAGACCCTCCTGCGACGGCTTGTTGTAGTACGGCACGACCTGCAGCAGGCCGTCGATATCCAGCTTGGCTGCTTGCTCGGATGCGTCGACCGCTGTGGCGGTGCTGTTCGAGCCGGTGCCCGCGATCAGCGTGCCGCCGCCATCGTGCACAACCGGTGCCAGTTCGCGGAAGAGGAGGCGTTCTTCGTCATGGGTCAGGGTGGGAGATTCGCCGGTGGTGCCGGCGACGACGACGCCGTCCGAGCCCGACTTAAGCAGTGCGCCGGCCAGGTGCTGGGCCTGCTCAACGTCGATGCCGCCGGCCTCGGTCATCGGCGTCACCATGGCGGTGTAGAGGCGTCCCCAAGTTGGGGCGTCGTTTGGCTCGGTCATGATTCGGTCTTTCCGTCTATCGGGATCCAAGCATCAAGGCTACTAGGTTCGCCGTCGGTCGGACTGCTGATGACAGCTCCCCGATGGGAGATGTTATGTGGGCGTCGGCGCTGACGGGTCAAGCAGCCCAGCATCCCTCAGCTCGGCCCAGAGGGCGCCGGGAATCGGTGTCTCGACCATCCTCGCGTTCTCTTCCACCTCGGCCACCGAGGCGGCGCCGGGAATAACGGCGGCGATCGCAGGATGGGCGAGGATGAACTGCAGAGCTGCCGCCTTCATGGGTACGTCGTGGCGGTCGCAGACGACCTTGATCGCCCGACCACGATCGAGCATCTCCGGCGGCGCGGCGCGGTAGTTGTAGCTCGCCGCGTCGCCCAGGTCCGACGCGAGGATGCCGCTGTTGTATGGCCCTCCGGCAATGACACTGATCCCGTTGGCGTCGCAGTAGGGGAGGAACTCTGCGAGGGCTCCCTGCTCCAGGAGGGTGTAGCGCCCGGCCAGGAGGAAACAATCGAGCGGCAGTTCGCGGGCGAAGCGCAGCTCCATCTCCCACTGGTTCATCCCGGCCCCAATGGCGGTCACCAGGCCTTGCTCCCGCAGTTCAATCAGCGCCGGGAACGCTTCGCGCATCGCCTGATCCTCATGGTCGTCTGGGTCGTGGACGAGGAGGATGTCGATGTGGTCAACGCCCAGGCGCTCAAGGCTCGATTCGAAGGATCGCAAGGCGCCGTCGCGGCTGAAATCGAAGTGCCATGGCTCTGACCCGCCGGCATCCTCCTGCAGACGCCGTCCGACCTTCGTCGAGAGCACGAAGTCCGAATGGTGGAGGCGTGCGAGCGGCTCGCGGTAGCGCCGTTCGCTCTCGCCATTACCGTACATCGGCGCCGTGTCGAAGTAGCGAACGCCGAGGGCGGCAGCTCGATCGATCAGCGCTCCGGCCTCGTCGGGTTCCGCGTCGACAGCGAGGAACACCCCGCCGAGCCCGAGCCGGGTGACTCGCAGCGATGTCTGTCCGATCTGGCGAGTGTCCGTGGCCTTCATGGCGGCGATGATACCGGCCTGGCCCAGCGCTGCTAGAGGCAGCCGTCGTCGAGCATCCACTCGACCATCTGCACGATGTTCAGCGCTGCGCCCTTGCGCAGATTGTCGGCGACGACCCACCAGGCGAGACCGTTCGGATTGGTCACGTCCACCCGTGCCCGGCCGACCAGTGCGTCGTCGATTCCGTCGGCATCGAGCGGCGTCGGCCATTCGCCCGCGGCACGGCCGTCGATCACCGTGAGGCCGGACTGCGCAGCCCAGCGCTCGTGCGCCTCCTCGGGCGTGATCGGGCGATCGAAGTCGGCATGGACGGCGATGGCGTGCGCTCGCTCGGTCGGGATGCGGACGCAGGTCGCGGAGAGCGGTAGCTCAGGCTGATGCAGAATCTTGCGCGATTCGACCAGCATCTTCCACTCTTCCTTGGTATAGCCGTCATCGAGGAAGACATCGACCTGGGGCAGCGCATTGTTGGCGATCTGCTTCGGATACTCCGAGATCTGATCGTCGGAGATCGAGTCACCGCCGGCCAGGGCGGCGTTCTGCTGCTTGAGTTCGACCACGGCCGCGCCGCCCGAACCGGAGGTCGCCTGGTAGGTGTCGGCGATCACGCGGGTCACCGAGCGATCCTGGATTAACGGATGTAGTGAGAGCACCAACGGCACCGTGGTGCAGTTCGGAGTCGAGACAATGCCATTGTGCTGCCGCAGGTCTTCGGGGTTGACCTCGGGCACAACCAGCGGCACGCCCTCCTGCTGGCGGAAGGCGGACGAGTCGTCAAAGGCAACGGCGCCCTTCCTTGCGGCCACCGGGCAGAGTTCCTTCGATGCCGCGGTCGAGGCGGAGATGAATGCGACGTCGGCGCTGTCAAAGGCGTCGTGCGTGGTCTCGTGGACGATATGCGTCTTGCCGCGGAATGTGAGTTCGCGTCCTTCGGAGCGCTTCGTCGCGAGCAGCCGGAGTTCCTTGACCGGGAAGTTGCGTTCTTCCATGCACTTGAGGAATTCGGCCCCCACGACCCCGGTGGCTCCGACGAGGGCAACGGTCAGTTCACGTCCCACGGTTGTGCTCCTTGTGCTGCGTGGCGTGTGCGTTGGTCGAGTCAGTCCGTGCGCAAACCGAGCAGGCGGTCGAGCCCGATCACGAGGTGGTCGAGCTCGGGCGCCGCGCGGACGGCGCGGAGGATTTCAGGGATGAAGGACGCTCGGCTCATCGAGTCGTGTCGGATGGTCAACGTCTCGTCATTGCCACCGAAGATGATCACCTGGTGCGCGACCAAGCCCGGCAGCCGCACCGAGTGCAGCGAGGCCCCGCCCAGTTCTGCTCCACGCGTGTCGTAGCCCTCAACATTGTGACGCTCGGCCTCTTTGCGGTTGAAGTCCGCGTCGCGGGCGGCGCGCATCGATTGAGCGGTAGCCACTGCAGTACCGGAAGGCGCGTCGACCTTGCCGTCGTGATGCTGCTCGATGATCTCCACCGAGTCGAAGAGCGGCGCAGCCACGTTGGCCAGGTGCATCATCAGGACGGCGCCGAGCGCGAAGTTGGCCGCGATCACGCCGCCAAGGCCTGCATCATTGACGCGCTGTTCAGCATCGGCGATGACGTCGTCCGACAGGCCGCTGGTGCCGATGACCGGTCTGATACCGGCGTCCACTGCGGCCGGGATCAGCTGCACCGTCCACTCGGCGTTGGAGAAATCGATGACGACATCGGGCGACCATTGGGCGAGCGCATCCACAGAGTTACTGAGCGGGACCGCGCGCCCGGCAATCTCGATCGACGATTCGTTCGACAGGCCGTCGAGCGCGCCGATCAGTTCAAGATCGTCGGCCGACTCGATGGCGGTCATGATCTGGCGGCCCATGTTGCCGGCGCCGCTCATCATCACTCGGATGCGGGGGCGGATCATGACTCACCTGCTCATCAATCGTTCCGCCTAGCGGCTAGGCGCTCCGAAGTCGCTGCGCGGCGGCGGGGGTGGAGGCGGCGGGCCGTCGCCATCCGTCTGCGGTTGACCACGACGGATGTTGACCCGCGAGAGGATGCCACCGCGCCGGCGTGGGGCTACGTTGCTGTCCGGCTGGCGTTCTTCCTGGTCGTCGGATTCGCGCTGCGTCTGACGCTCGGAACGCTGACCAGATTGCGGCTGGTCGGGACCGTCTCCGGATTGCTGATTCGAGTCGCCGCCCTGTTGCTGCGCGGAGCCTCGACGTCGTCGACGACGTCGGCGTCGGGGCTGGCCCTCTCGCGGCGGTGCGACAGCAGCGGAGCTGTCCTCGGCCGGAGTGGCGGCGACCGGAGTGGCAACGTCGGCCCGATCCGCGGAGTCCTGCTCGGTCGGCGACGGCTCTACGGCGGCGGTTGCCGGCTCGCTCGCTTCTTCGCCCTGCGGCATGGCCGCACGTTCGTCCAGCGGCATGGCCGCATTCTCGGCCTGCGGGATGGCCGCACTTTCGGCCTGCGCCTCGACCGGTTCGCGCTGAACTCTCGGCCGTCGCTGGCGCGGCTCCCGGGGCTCGCGGGCCTCACGGTCACGGCGCGGCGGACGATCGTCGCGGCTGCGGCGTTCGCGTGGCTCTCTCGGCTCCCGGCTTGGCGCGTCGGTGTCGCCGTTGAGCAGGGCCTTGCGCGACGCGTTGACGCGACCGAGGTTGTCCACCTCGATCACGATGATCTGCATCTCGTCGCCGACACTGACGACATCCTCGACTTTGTCGACCCGGTAGTCGGCCAGTTCCGAGATATGCACGAGGGCATCCTTGCCCGGCACCATCTCGACAAACGCGCCGAACGGCAGGATACGGACGACCTTGCCGGTGTAAATCTGGCCGGGCTCGATGTCGCGGGTCATCGCGGAGACGCGGTCGAAGGCGGCTTGTCCCGAGGCCTGGTCGACCGCCGTGATGAACACTGCGCCGTCGTCCTCGACAGAGATTTCCGCACCGGTGTCGTCCTGCAGCGCGCGGATGTTGCGGCCGCCCGGGCCGATCAGCTGGCCAATCTTGTCCTGCGGCACATCGAGGCGCAGGATGCGAGGCGCGTGCGGCGACATCTGCTCGCGCGGGGCCTCGATGCACTCGGTCATCACATCCATGATTTGCAGGCGGGCATCTCGAGCCTGCTCGAGCGCGCGCGCCAGAATCTCGAGGTCAATGCCCTTGACCTTCATGTCCATCTGTAGCGCGGTCACGCCGTCGCGCGACCCGGCGACCTTGAAGTCCATATCGCCGAGGTGGTCCTCCATGCCGACGATGTCGGTCAGGATCGCTACGTCGTCTCCCTCTTTGATGAGGCCCATCGCGATGCCCGCGATCGGCGTCTTGATCGGAACGCCAGCGTCCATCATCGAGAGCACCGAAGCGCAGACCGAGGCCATCGAGGTCGAGCCGTTCGATGCCAACACTTCTGAGACGATGCGAATCGTGTACGGGAAGTCCTCGAAGGGCGGCAGGATGGCGGCCATGGCACGCTCGCCAAGCATGCCGTGACCGATGCTGCGCCGCGACGGGTTGCCGACGCGGCCGGTCTCGCCTGTAGAGAAGGGCGGGAAGTTGTAGTGATGCATGAAGCGCTTCGAGTCCTCGGGCGTGAGGTCGTCGAGGCGTTGCGCCATGCCAGAGCCGGCCAGCGTGGTGAAGCTGAGCACCTGGGTCTCGCCGCGCTGGAACAGGCCTGAGCCGTGCGTCCGCGGGACGAGGTCGACCTCGGCCGAGAGCGATCGCAGGTCGGCGTGACCGCGACCATCCGGCCGGACGCCCTCATCAAGGATGCTGCGCCGCACGATGCGCTTCTCCAGCGCGTCGAAGGCCTCCGTGTGGCCGTCGATATCGGCGTCTTCATCGAGGCTCTCAAGCAGCGACGCCTTGACGGCGGCGCGGCGGCTGTCGCGGTCGGCTTTATCTTCGGCGTCTCGCAGCGCGGAGCGCAGGTCGTCGCCGTATTGCTCCTCGACTGAGGCAAGGATGTCGGTGTCGACTGATTGCGCCTCGTACTCGCGCTTGGTCGGCGAGACCTCAGCGGCGAGCGCTTCCTGCATCTCACAGATCGTGGAGATCGCTTCCTGGCCGATGGCCAGTGCTTCGACGAGCAGGGTTTCCGGCACCTCCCCCGCCTCGGCCTCGACCATCGTGATCGCGTCCTTGGTGCCGGCGACGACGAGATTGAGATCCGAGGCTTCGAGCTGGGCGAAGGTCGGCTGCAGGACTAGCTCGCCGTCGACGTGGCCAATCCGCACCGACGCGACCGGGCCGTCGAAGGGAACGTCGGAGACGCAGAGCGCGGCCGAGGCAGCGATCGTGCCCAGCGTGTCGGGCGGGTTCTCCATGTCGACCGAGAAGATCGTGATGATCAACTGGGTGTCGTCGTTGTAGCCCTTCGGGAACAGTGGGCGAATCGGTCGGTCGGTCAGCCGTGCGGAGAGCACGGCCGTCGTCGTCGGTCGTCCTTCACGTCGGAAGAACGACCCGGGGATCCGGCCCGCGGCGTAGAGCCGCTCCTCAAACTCGACCGAGAGCGGGAAAAAATCGATTCCGGGCCGTGGCTTCGAGGCGGTCGCCGTGCCGAGCATCATCGTGTCGCCGTAGCGGACGGTGACCGCGCCGCCGGCCTGATGGGCGAGTCGGCCGGTCTCAATCGTGAGGGTGCGTCCGGCGATTTCCCGCTGGACGGTTCTGGTGGTGATTTCCATATGGTTCCGAGTTCCTGTGCTTCCTTCGGTCTATCGGTCCTGCCGCCGCTTCCTCAACGACAGGGCTTGGCTGATCTGCGACGGCCGGGCCGTTGTAGGCCTGTTCCTGGCGCGTCGCCGATGTTCGTTCGAGACCGTTCGCAGCGTTCGTTCGCCCGAATCGCGCGAGGTTAGCGGCGCAGACCCAGCTCGCTGACCAACGTCGAGTAGCGATTCACATCCTCGCGGTTGAGGTAACGCAGCTGTCTGCGCCGCTGCCCCACGAGCTTGGTCAACGCGCGGCGGGTGTGGTAGTCGTGCCGGTGCTCGCGCAGGTGTTCGGTCAGCAGGGCGATGCGCCGCGTCAACTGAGCGATCTGGACCTCCGGCGAGCCGGTGTCGTGCTCGTGTTGACCGAACTTGGCCGCAATCGCGGCTTTCTCTTCCTTGCTCAGCATGTCTGCCCCCAACGGCGTGCGCCGATCGGCATTGGTGCGCGGCGGGCTGATGTCATTCCCGGTGTGTACCTGGTTCTTTCGATTTCGCTGGCGGCTCTCCAAGCCGCCCGCTCCCCGCCGCTGCGCTGCGTGGTCGTCTCGTTGACTAGACCCTACCAGACCATCCTGCCGCTCGAGCTAGCAATCGGTGACGTATGCGACACTGGGCGGCATGGCAGTCCTGATGAGACATCCCATCATGATCGTCCGGGCGCGGCTCGACCCGACGGTGCTGGAGGAGTTCGAGGACTGGCATCGCCGCACCCATTTGCCCCACGTGCTCGAGATTCCCGGCATCGTTTCGGCGTTCCGGGTCCGCGGCTCCGACCCGATCGCCGGCGCCCACCTGATGGGCTACACATTCGAGGACGAATCTGTCGTCCAGGCCGCACTCGCCTCGGAACAGGCACAGGTCGCGCGGCGAGACTGGGATTTCTGGGCCGATCAGGTCTACGAGCTGTCGGTGGAGATCTATGCGCCGCTAGCGCCGCTGCCGATCTTCCAGCACCACAACTGAACTCTTCCGACCCTACAAATCCAGTGCGACTTCGTCCTTGATCGCCGTTTTGCCTTCGGGCAGGGTGAAGAAGTTGCAGAAGCAGGTGCCCTCGAAGTCGACCAAGCCGTTGAGGACGGGCTCGCAGACGCAGATCGTGTCGTCGTTGTTGGCCGGCTGGCAGGGGCAATAGAACTTGCCGAAGCGCATCCGCATGTTGACGAAGTCTTCGATCGTCTGGTCGGCATTCATCAGGATGTAGCCGCGCTCTTCGCAGAACCTGTCGGCGAGTTCGGTCATTTCGGCGCGGTACTTCTCGCGCAGCGCGCGCTCCTCCTCTTCGGGCAGGTCGGTCAGGCGTTCAAACTCGGCCATGATTCGGCCTCTCCCTGATTGCTTCGTTCCCCTGAGTTTAAGCCGAAGCCTCGGCCCGGGCGGCAGCGAAGCGGACCAGCGAGCGAACCGGCACGCCGCTAGCGCCCTTGACCTGCGTCCCGCGCGTCTTCGAGGCGTCGTCGGTGCCGGCCATGTCGAGGTGCGCCCAGGGCGTGGCGCCGGCGAAGCGGGCGAGGAACTTGGCCGCCGTGATCGCGCCCGCGAGGCGTCCGCCAACGTTCTTCACGTCGGCGACTTGGCTGCGCAGTTGCTCGTCGTACTCGTCAAACATCGGCAGTTGCCAGAACTTCTCGCCGGCGACTTTGCCCGCGGCGATCACTTCTGCGGCAAGATCGTCATCGTTGGCCATGACAGCGGTCGCGACATCGCCCAGCGCCACCGCGGCTGCGCCGGTCAGTGTCGCCACGTCGATCAGCGGCGACAGTCCCATGTGGTTGGCGTAGGAGAGCGCGTCGGCGAGGACCAGCCGGCCTTCGGCATCGGTGTTAATCACTTCGATCGTGGTGCCGTTCATCGCGGTCAGCAGGTCGCCGGGCTTGATCGCATTGCCGCCGGGCATGTTCTCGGTGCAGGGGGCCAGCGCGGTGACGTTAATCGGCAGTTCGAGGTCGGCGATTGCGCCCATCGAGGCAACTACTGCAGCCGCTCCCGACATATCCTGCTTCATCGCCTCCATGTTGGCGGCGGGCTTGATCGAGATGCCGCCGGTGTCGAACGTGATGCCTTTGCCGCAGTAGCCAAGCCCCGGCTCGCCGGCGCCGCCGCGGTGGCGGAGGATCAGGAACTTGGCCGGCTGGTGCGATCCCTTGGCCACGCCGAGGAAGGAGCCCATGCCGAGCTCGGCGGCAGCCGGCTCGTCCATGATCTCGATGTCGACATCGTGCTCGGCGGCCCACGCCTCGGCCCGGCTGGCGAGCTCGGTCGGGGTGAGCAGATTGGACGGCTCGTTCGCGAGATCGCGGGCAAAATTCGCCGCGCCCGCCAACGAGCGGCCGTGCGCAATCCCGGCGTCGACCCCCGCCGTGTTTTCCGAGTGCAATGACGCTCGCTCGAGCACATTGGGCGTCTTCTTCGGCGCCTGGTGTCGGTTGAACCGGTAGAGGCCGAGATCTAGCCCCTCGCAAATCGCCCCCGCGACCTCCTCGGTCGTGAAACCGCACTCCTCGCCGTCCACTGCGACGGCCAAACTGCCCGAGGAAAGCGTTCGCGCCTTGCGTGCGCCGTTGGCGGCGGCGTGGCGGATCTCATCGAGTCCCATCTTCTCGGCCGGCCCAAGTCCGGCGATCACGACGCGCGCCGCCTCGGTCTGGCCGAAGGTATGTACCACCACGGTCTCATTGACAGCGCCGGACAGCTCACCCGACTTGACCAGCGGCCCAAGGCCACCGTCCAGTGCATCGTTGAGCTGGCGCAGCGTGCCGCCGTCCAGGATGTCGTCGTCCTTGGTCGCGAAGATCAGCAGGTGGTCGGCGGCGGCTTCAAGCGCCGGTTGGCCGCTGGCGGTGATGTCCATGTGGGTCTCTCAACAAAGTCTCTAGAGGAGCTGGCCCTGAGCGAAACGGAGCAATGCAGATCATCCTAGCGACCACCCGGATGCGGAGCGGGGAATAACGTGGCGAAATGCGGGAATTCCTACGCGAACTGGCCGCCGTGGCGGTGGCGGCGTCGGTCTATTACCTGGTTCGCGGCGCCGTCTCCGACCGGGCCGAGGAAGCGTTCCAACGCGGACGCGACATCCTCGAGCTGGAACAGCGCTTCTGGCTCGATTGGGAACGCGCGATCCACGAGGCAATCCTCGGCTCCAACGCCCTGATCGACCTGGCCAACGGGGCCTACTTCTGGGGCCACATGCCGCTGCTCATCGTGCTGGCGGTCTGGCTCTGGCGATCGCACCGCGTGGTCTGGCGCTCACTTCGCAATGCGTTGCTGATCTCGGCCACGGCCGGGATGGTCTCCTACTTCCTCTTCCCAACCGCTCCGCCGCGCCTGATGCCGGAACTCGGTTTCGTCGACACACTCGCCCTGCGTGCCGCGCCCGCGTACCAGGCGCAGGAAGTCGGCCTCTTCGTCAATCCCTACGCAGCGCTGCCCTCGCTGCACGTCGGCTGGGCGCTGCTTGCGGGACTGGCCGTCTGGCAGACATCGAGTCACCCACTGATGCGAGCATTTGCGATTGCCATTCCGCTCTCTCAGAGCTGGGCAGTCGTCGCCACGGCCAATCACTGGACCCTCGATGCCTTCGCCGGCATTGCGGTCTGCGCTATCGCGTGGCTGCTCGTCCTCCTGCGCAATAGCCTCAGCTTCAGAATGCCGGTCCAAGTCGACAGGAGTTGAGCATGCAGATCGTGACGACCGAGTCGGTACCCAACCGTGAGATCGCCGAAGTGTTGGGTCTCGTCAGCGCGAACAGCGTGCGTTCGCGGAATGTCGGGCGCGACATTTTGGCCGGGATCAAGAGCCTCTTCGGAGGCGAGATTCACGCCTACACCAAGCTGATGAGCGACACCAGGGTGCAGGTCATCGAGAAGCTCGAGGCCTCTGCCGACGCGATGGGCGCCGACGCCATCGTCGGCACCCGGATGATGACCTCCGACATCGGCCAGAACATGGCCGAGGTCTACATGTATGGCACGGCCGTCAAGCTGAAGTAGTCGATCCCGCGGCCGGATCGCTCCACCGCGCAGATCCGTCAGTCCGCGCGAACGGGCCAGTCGGGATGCGACTTCAGCCGTTCCAGGATCGCAACCCCGACGTCGTACTTGTGCAGCAACGGCAGACGCTCCGGCTCTCCGGTTGCGTCGAGGAGCACCACGCGGTTGGTATCGACCTGGAAGCCGGCGTCGGCTTGCGTGACATCGTTGGCCGCGATGAACGCGAGGCCCTTCTTCTCGATCTTCGCCTTGGCGTTCTCGATCAGGTCGTCGGTCTCGGCGGCGAAGCCTACTTTGAGCAGATGCGCCGCCTCAATTGAGGCGATCACATCCGGGTTTTCGACCATCTCGAGCGTCATGCCCGATTCTTCTGCGTCTTGTTTTTTCAGTTTCGACTCGGCGGCCTCAGCCGGGCGGTAGTCGGCGACCGCAGCGGCCATCACAAGGGCATTGGCGCCTCGCGCCGCGTTCTGGATTTCCGTCTGCATCTCGATTGCCGTGTCGACTGAGCGCACGACGATCCCGTAGCGGCCCTCGGGCGGGGGTTGTGTCGTGATCAATGTCACGGCGGCGCCCTGGTCCCGGGCCGCCTCGGCGACCGCTACGCCCATCTTCCCGCTGGAGTGGTTGCCCACGAAGCGAACCGGATCGATCGGCTCGCGCGTGCCGCCGGCGGTGACGATGATGTGGCGACCCCTCAGGTCGCCGACGGTCCGGCCGATTGCTGATCGCACAGCGGCGGCCAGCTCGATCGGCTCGATCAGCCGGCCAAGTCCGCGACCCCCCGAGGCGAGCCGGCCGATCGCCGGCCCCGCAATGAAGACGCCCCGCGCCTTGAGCAACTCGAGGTTGGCTTGCACCGACGGCTGGCCGTACATGATCGAGTCCATCGCCGGGGCGACGACCAACGGGGCGCTGGTCGCCAGCGCGGTCAGCGTGAGCGGATTGTCGCCGATGCCCTGGGCGAGCTTGGCGATCGTCGTGGCTGAGGCCGGCGCAACCAACATCGCGTCGGCGCGGCGGCCCATCGCGACGTGTTGCTCGGCCGGCGCCGAGGGATCCCAGAGGTCAGCGGCGACCTCGCCCTTGATCAGCGAGCGGAACGTGAGTGGCGGAACGAAACGTGCCGCCGAAGGGGTCAGCGCGACATCGACAATGGCTCCCGCATCCTCGAGACGTCGCGCGGCCTCCACGCTCTTGTAGGCAGAGATCGAGCCGGTGACGCCCAGCACAACCCGGCGGCCCTCGAGCGGCTGCGGCACCGGCGCCTCGCCCGCCGTGCTCATGGGGTGCCTTCGGCGTTGTGGTAGTACAGCTCGCGCAGACCCCAGAGAATCAGGTCTTCGTCGACGATGTCGAGGATCGTGGTCTCCTCGGCGATCCGCGGCGCCCAGCCGCCGGTCGCGACAACCCTCGCGTTGCCCAGTTCCTGGCGGAATCGGGCGATGATGCCTTCGACCAGGCCGACGTAGCCGAAGAGAATCCCACTCTGCAGCGCTGTCTCGGTGCGTGTGCCGATGGCCGCGGGCGGCCGGTCGAGGTCGATCCGGGCCAACCGGCTGGCGCGATTGAAGAGCGCCTCCGTGGAGATCCCAATCCCGGGCGAGATCGCGCCCCCGATGTAGACGCCGTGCTCATTGATTGCGTCGAACACGGTCGCCGTCCCGAAGTCCACGACAATCAGGGGCGGCGGTCCATATCGCGACACTGCCGCCACTGCGTCCACGATGCGATCGGCGCCGAGTTCCTCGGTGTGCTCGATCCCGATTCGCACCGGTTTGCGCATGTGCGGCGAGACCAGCAGCGGCTCGGTGCGCAGAAACTTGCGGCACACATCCTGGAAGACCGGCGCCAGAGGTGGGACCACAGACGAGATGATCGCGCCGTCGATCTGGCTGATCTGAATCCCCTCGTAGCGCAGGAGCGAAGCCACGAAGATGCCGTATTCGTCGGACAGGCGGTCATGCTGAGTGGCGAGACGCCACGTATGGACAATTTTACGGTCGTTAAACACGCCGATCTGCAGGGTCGTGTTGCCGATATCGATCGCAATCAACATCGCTCATCGCCCTTCGCCAGCGGGTCCAAAGGCTCCGCGAACATGACTTCCCGATAGCCCGGACGCCACCGCACATCGTTATCCCGTGCATTCTAGGCACGATTGGAGAGTAGGACGCCAGATTCATCAATGGGCCTGATCGCCGGCGTGGCGGAGACGTAACGCGGACTGTCAAGTGTATGGACGAACGGCGTGGATGATTTGGGGGAGAAGTGGATAGGCTATCTGGTCAGCAGCGTACTTCGGGGGTTCCTCGCGATAGCTGTTGTGTGCCCGCACGCTGGTTAGTATGTTCCCTCAAGCGACCCCCTCTGCAGAGCGGCCTCTCTGGTCGATCCGCCAGGGGCCCGTGCATCGCCCGCAGCAGTATTTCCATAAGGAAGCGAGAGCGGCATGGTCTCCCGGTCCGCGCGATCGCTCAATGACCCACACTCCGACCCCCGCGCCATCTGGCAGCGCACACTGCAACTCCTGAGAGACTCACTCGACCGAGAAACCTACGAGACCTGGTTCGCCGAGACTCACGCGATCGAGATCCGTGGCGGCGTGCTCCACGTCGGCGTGCCCACCGTGATCAAGCTCGAAACACTGCGCGGCAGCTACTACCCGCAGTTGGCCTCCGCAGTCCGGCAGGCCGCCGGTCGGCCAATGGAGATCGAACTTCGCGTCGCTGCGAGGCCCGAGCCGATCTCGCCCGCTCTCGACTTCGCCGAATCGCCCAGCGTGCTCGACGGCGGTCGCGGCCAACCGATTCAGCCCGCGCGCAGTCGCCCGTCGGTACTCAATCAGGCCACGTTCGAGCGGTTCGTCGAAGGCACCTCCAACCAGATCGCCGTCACCGCCGCCCGGCGCGTTGCCTTCCATCCGGGCGAAGACACCAATCCGCTGTTCATCTACGCCAACTCGGGCTTGGGCAAGACCCACCTGCTGCACGCGATCGCCCATGTCACCATGCAGCGCCACTACACGGTGCTCGTCGAGACCGAGTCCTACGTACGCCAGTTCGTCAACAGCGTCGGGGCCGGGGAACGGGCCGCCTTCCAGGCCAAGTACGAGTCGGCCGAGGTGCTCATCATTGACGACGTGCAGAAGCTGGGTGGCAAAACGCAGACCCAGGAGGAGTTCTTCAACGTCTTCAATGCGATGCATAAGCAGGGGCGGCAGATCGTGATTGCCTCCGACATGCCTCCGCGCCGATTGACCGGCCTCAGCGAGCGTCTGGTGACGCGCTTCGAGGGCGGGCTGGTGGTCGAGATTAGCCCGCCGGACCTCGAGCTGCGTCTGGCGATTCTGCAGCGCACGATCCGAGACTGGAAGCTCGACATCGACGAGCAGACGGCGTACATGATCGCCGAACGGGGCGGCACCAACGTCCGCGCACTGCTTGGCGCGTTGCAGCGAGTCCGCGTGTACGCCGAGAGCGACCGTTCGCCCGTCACTCCCGCCGTCGTGATGCGCGCGTTGGCCGGACACATCCCCGAGGAAGCACGCAAGGCGAAGCCGACGGTGGCCGAACTGATCGCCGCGGCGTCTGACGTCACCACTGTCGCGCCGGAACTCTTTACCTCTCCGCGCAAGGACCGCCGAACGGCGCGCGCCCGTCAACTCGTCATGTACCTCGCCTGCCACCACACGGACCTCTCGCTCAACGCGATCGGCGAGGCGCTCGGTGGCCGAGACCATTCAACGGTGCTGCACGGTCGAGACAAGGTCGAGTCACTCTTGACCAAGACCGGCGATCCCGAAGCGCAGTGGTGGGTGCAGCAAATCTCCGAGATCCGTTCGCGCCTGCATCTTTAGGGCGGCGTCCAGTCTCCGCGACTTCCACATCGGCTCCACGATTCATCCGGTCGTCTCGCGCTCTGCTCCACGGCGCGCCCACCGTCGCGAACGGTCAAGACCCTGCTCAGGCCGCAGTGACCGCCACTCATCCCCTTTGCCCCACGATCAGACAACAACGACAACGATCTACACAACTCTCTCCTCACTTGTAGATCCCTGATCCGGAATGGCCGTCGAGGGTGTGGATAAACTCGACGCATGATCGACTCAATCGAAATCGAGGTCGAAGGCGGTGCGGGCGGTCGCGGTGCCGTGTCGTTCCGCCGCGAGAAATTTGTTCCGCGCGGCGGCCCTGACGGCGGCCGCGGCGGCCGTGGCGGCGACGTGATCGTGGTGGCCAACGGTCAGTTGAACACGCTCAGGCGCTATCGGCGCCAGCGCAGGTTTCGGGCCGAGTCGGGCACCAACGGTGGAACGAATCAAAAGCGCGGTCGCGGCGGTGCAACGCTGCTGCTTGAACTGCCGGTCGGCACGATCGTGTCGCAGGTCAAGGGCGCAAACGCGGAACAACTCGTTGACCTGAGCGAAGACGGGCAGTCGCTGGTGGTGGCCTGGGGCGGCCGCGGCGGCCAGGGAAACATGTACTTCCGCAGCGCGACCAATCAGACACCGCGGGTCGCGCAAAAGGGCGAGCTTGGTGAGCGTCGCAGACTCAAGTTGGAGCTGCGCGTGCTCGCCGATGTGGGCATTGTCGGCCTGCCCAACGCGGGCAAGTCATCGCTGCTGCGCTACCTCACGGCCGCCCGGCCGCGGGTCGCCGACTACCCGTTCACCACCCTGGAGCCGCACCTGGGCGTCGTCTCGGTGGGTTGGGATGAGTTCGTGATGGCCGACCTGCCCGGATTGATCGAGGGCGCAGCCGACGGCGCCGGGCTGGGCCACGACTTTCTCCGCCACACCTCGCGCACGCGCCTGCTCGTCCACCTGATCGACGGCTCGCAAGACGATCCGCGCAGGGCGAAGGATCTCGTCGACCACGAGCTCGCCGGATACTCGGCGGAGCTGGCGGGCAGGCCTCAGATCGTTGCGATCAACAAGGTCGACCTCGAGGAGGTGGATGTGCTGCGGGACGAGATATCCGAGATGTTCGCCGACTTGCGGCAAGCGCCGCTCTTCTGCTCAGCCGCGACCGGCGAGGGTACCGAGGCCGTCGTCGCGGCCTGCGCGTCTGCTCTGTCGGAACTGCACGAACCGGAGCCCGCGCGAGAGCTGAAAGTCCCGGTTGTGAGACCCAGGCAGGACGGCCGGCGATTCGAGGTCGAACAAATCTCTTCCGGCGCCTTCTCCGTCAAAGGCGCGTCAGTGGAGCGGTTCGTATCAATGATGGAGCTCGACAACGACGAAGCCCTGGCCGAGACCTACCGCTGGCTCGACCGGCGCGGCGTCGCGGCGGCGCTGCATCGGGCCGGATGCCAGCCGGGGGATGTGGTGCGGATCGGCCGATCCTCGATCCGCTGGGAGTGGGAGCGCTAGCGGCGTGGCGGAGCCGGCGCTGACCGACGAGCTCCAGTTCGAGTCGCACGAGCGTGTCGGGGCGTTGGGCGGCACCTTCGATCCGCTCCACCGAGCCCATCTGCACCTCGCCGACGCAGCTGCCCAGGCCCTGCAGTTGGATCGGCTCATCCTGATCCCGGCCGGCGACCCCTGGCGCAAGCGGGACCGATCGGTCACGCCGGCCAGGCATCGGCTGGCGATGACGCTCGCCGCGGTGGAAGAGCGGCGCGGCGGCCTGGAGGTGTCGGACCTCGAGATCCGACGTGACGGGCCGACTTACACCCTCGACACCGTGCGAGAACTCCGCGACCGAGGTGCGAAGCAGCTTTGGTGGATCATGGGCGCCGACGCCGTGCTCGACCTCCCCCACTGGCACAAACCGAACGAGATACTCACCTGCGCCCGCATAGCGGCGGCGGTGCGCCCCGGAGCCGAGCTCGACCGCCGTCAGCTCGACCGGATTGTCTACGGCCTCGGCCGCTGGCTCGACTGGGTGCCGATGGACCCGATCGATCTGTCGGCGTCGGAGCTGCGGGATCGAATGCGCGCGCACGAGGACGTCTCAGATGATGTGCCCTTGGCTGTGCTGAGTTACGCCCGCGAACAACAGCTGTACGAGTAGGGCTGGCCCGATGGGAGTCCCGCGCTGCGCATTAGCAGTGCCCGATGTTCGCCGAAGTGTAGTGCTCCTTGCGCACAAGCACGGTCAGGCGCGGCCCGGGAGGCAAGAGGAACGGCCGCAGGGGCAGCGTTTGAATCCAGGCGAAGCCGGCGTCGTAGGCGAGCTGTCCGACCTGGGCGAAGCTGCGTAGTCTGGGCGACCGCCCGTTGCGGCCGAGCACAGCCGACCAGATGGCGTTGACGGTCTCCGACCTCGAGGGCGCAACCTCCCAGAGCACGGCGACGCCGTTGTGGTCGAGAACCCGCCAGAGCTCCTCCAGCACCCGCAACGCGTGCCGGTCATCCCAGTGACGCAGCTGGTGGGGAACAAGAGCGAAGTCCACTTGCCCGTCCTTCATCGGTAATCGATGGCATTCAGCTCTGAGCACGTCCACGCCAGACGCGACCCCCGGTTGACGGCCATCGGTCAGGATGGCGATCGGAGTCGGCTCCAGCTCGGCCACGTCCGCGATCAAAGAGGCCAGCGCCGGTGAATCGGGACCGAGTACGAGCAGCCGCTCGACCGCGGCCATCGCCGTCAAGCCGACGATCTGCGCGGCGGGCGAATCCTCCAGAGCGAGCCGCGCCTGTCCACGCCACCAGCGTCGGAGGGCGGGAGGCATGACTACCCCCAACGCGCCCGCAGAATCGCTCACGGTGTCAGACGTCGATCCGAGCGAGATCGGCGTGCTGCTCGATGAAGTGCCGGCGTTTGGCCGGATCGTCGCCCATCAGCTTGACGAACAGGTCGTCGGCCGCGTGCTCGTCGGCGATGTCGACCGACCAGAGCAGGCGCGCCTGCGGGTCCATGGTGGTTTCCCAGAGCTGGTCGGCGTTCATTTCCCCGAGACCCTTGAAGCGCTGGACCGAGACCTTCTTCTGGCCTTCCTTCTGCTTGTCCATGAACGCTTCGAGGTCGGCGTCGGTGTAGAGCCACTCGGCCTGCTTACCCGCCTTGACCCGGTACAGCGGCGGCTGCGCGATGTAAAGCTTGCCGTCGTCGATGAGCTCGCGCATGTGACGGAAGAAGAAGGTCAGCAGCAGCGTGCGGATGTGTGCGCCGTCCGAATCGGCGTCGGTCATGATCACGACCTTGTGGTAGCGCAGCTTGGAGAGGTCGAAATCCTCGCCGATGCCGGTCCCCAACGCCGTGATCAACGTGCGGAAGGCCTCGTGGCCGAGCAGTTTGTCGAGTCTCGCGCGTTCCACGTTGAGGACCTTGCCGCGCAGCGGCAGGATCGCCTGCGTGCGGCGGTCGCGCCCTTCCTTGGCCGAGCCGCCGGCTGAGGGGCCCTCGACGATGAAGATCTCGGACAACGACGGGTCGCGTTCTGAGCAGTCGGCCAGTTTGCCCGGCAGCGATGCGCCCTCAAGCGCGCCCTTGCGCTGCACAATGGCCCGCGCCTTGCGCGCGGCCTCGCGGGCGCGTGCCGTGGTCAGGCACTTCTCAACGATCCGCCGACCCTCGCGCGGCTGACCGTCGAGATATTCGGCCAGCGCCTCGGCCGTGGCCGACTCGACGATGCCCTTGATCTCCGGGTTGCCAAGCTTGGTCTTCGTCTGACCTTCGAACTGCGGCTCACTCAGTTTGACCGAGACGACTGCCGTGAGCCCTTCGCGGGTGTCTTCGCCGGTGATGTTCGGGTCCTTCTCGCCGAGCTGCTTGTTGCGCCGGGCGAAATCATTGATTGCGCGGGTCAAGGCCGAGCGAAAGCCGGTCAGGTGCGAGCCGCCCTCATGCGTGTTGATCGTGTTCGCGAAGGCGTAGACCGAGTCCTGGAAGTCGGCGTTGTACTGAATCGCCACTTCGACCACCACCGCCGTCCCGTTGACACCCACCTCACGGTCGAGATGGAAGGGCAAGGGCTGCAGAACCTCGCGGTCGCGGTTGAGGAAGCGGACGTAAGACTGGATGCCCCCTTCGAAGTAGAAGTTCTTCTCGTCGAGCGGCTCCAGCTCGGCGCGTTCCCGCTCCGTCGCGTCGGCCGGGAAGTTGCGCTCGTCGCGAAAGCAGATCCAGAGGCCCTTGTTGAGATAAGCGACTTCGCGGAAGCGCTGCGCAAGGGTGTGAAAGTCGTAGTCGAGATGGTCGATCACCTGTTCGTCGGCAATCCAGCGGACCATCGTGCCGGTCGGCGGAGTGGCCTCGGAACCCAATCGCCGCCGTTTGACGCTGCCGGTCGGCACCCCGCGGACGTACGCCTGGGTGTGCGAGTACCGGTCGCGCCGCACCTCGACCTCGAGCTGCGAAGAGAGCGCATTGACCACCGACGCGCCGACACCGTGCAGCCCGCCGGAGACCTTGTATCCGCCGCCGCCGAACTTGCCGCCGGCATGCAGCACGGTCAGGACTGTTTCCAGCGCCGACTTGCCAGTCTTCGCGTGTTTGTCGGTCGGGATGCCGCGGCCGTCGTCGCGCACCTGGACCCAGCCGCCAGGTTGCAGCGCCACGTCGATTCGCGTCGCGTGGCCGGCCATCGCCTCGTCAACCGAGTTGTCGACGATTTCGTAGACCAGGTGATGCAACCCGGCCTGGCCGGTCGAGCCGATGTACATGCCGGGTCGACGACGGACTGCCTCAATCCCTTCGAGCACGTCGATATCGGACGCGTCGTAGCTGCCCGTACCGTTGGCTGCAGGTTGGTCAATGTTCAGATCGGGCGCCGCGTCGGCGCCGTTGAGCGGGAGTTCGGGTTGTCCCGGGTCCGATTGGGCCAAGGTGTGGTTCCTGACGAGAGTGAGCCGCGCCGCCGCGCGGGGAGCATCGGGGCCAGTAACCCAAGGCGATACTCTGACTACGTACAGTTTACCACTGGCATAACCTCGTCGGCACGTGGCCAGGCGGTCGAAAAGGCGGCCGAAACAGCGACCGAAAAGGGGCCGCAATGACCAGTTGGCGAGAGCGCTTGCGATTGGTCAATCCTGACATCGCTCGCGACGCCGCGCTGCACGGGTTGCCGGACAGAATCGACGACCTTTCGCCCGTCGCAGTCGTGCGTAACGCGATCAACGACACCTCCGGACGGGTCTGGGCACAGGTCCGCTCGGAGCTCGTCTTCCGCCCGGAATTCGAGCCGGCGCTCGAGGGCCTGTCCGGGTTCTCGCACCTCTTCGTGCTCGGCTGGATGGGTGACGTAACGGACGAGGGCCGAGCCCTGCTCAAACTGCATCCCTCCGGAGGAGAGGACACTCCCGAGGTCGGCGTCTTCGCCACGCGCACCGCGCATCGTCCGAACCCGATCTCGATCTCGATCTGTCCGTTGGAGTCGGTTGACGGCAACGTCGCCAAGGTCATCGGGCTCGACCTCGTCAACGGCACACCGGTGCTTGATGTGAAGCCCTACGTCACCTTCTACGACTCGTTCGACTCCACGATCCCCCAGTGGGCCGAGTAATCCGTCCCGTGCCGCGCCTACGCAGCAACATCATCGCGATCTACATCGTCCGCCCGGCACGAGACGGGCTCGAACTGCTCATGCTCCAGCGACCGCCGAGCCACCGCTTCGCCGGCGCCTGGCAGACGGTCGGCGGCCACATCGAGGAGAAGCAAGGCGAGACCGCCTGGCAAGCCGCCATGAGAGAGCTGGACGAAGAAACCGGCCTGGAGGTCGAGCGCTGGTTCCGCATCGACCGCCCCGAGACCTTCTACAACCCCGAAAACGACACGATCTACATCGTTCCCGCCTTCGCTGCCCTGGTTGCGGCACGAGCGGAGCCAACGATCTCGGCAGAGCACCAGGCTTGGCGTTGGCAGAGTCCCACTCAAGCAGCAGAAACCGTCGATTGGGCGGCGATGCGCGACTCGATCCTGATGGTCGGAGAGGCATTGGCAGATCCCGGGAACCCTGGTCTGGGCGTGATGGAGTTTGACCCCAGGATTCTCCCTGGCGACCGGCACCTGGACGCCAACAGCGCCCTACACGACTGACCATCAACGACGACCGTGCAACGATGAGCCCATGACATCGATCGGACTCATCGGCTTCGAACGCTCCGGCAAAACGACACTGTTCAACGCCCTGACCGGCGCCGGCCGGGCCACCGGTTTCACCACGCACATGGAGCCGCACGAGGGCGTCGTCCCGGCCGCCGACGCGCGCCTGGACAAGCTCGCTGACCTGTATCAACCGAAGAAGACAACCCCGGCCGTGCTCGATGTGGTCGATTTCCCCGGCGCCGGATTCGCCGGCGCGCTGGGAGGAGGAAACGAGCCCCCGTCAAGCAGATTGCTCGACCAGCTCTCACAGCTCGATACCCTGGTCCACGTCGTGCGCGCATTCCACAACGACGCCGTGCCGCACCCCGCCGAACGCATCGACCCCCAGGGCGACATTGAGGCGATGCAACTTGAACTCACGTTCGCCGACCTCGCCCTGATCGAGAAACGGCTTCAGCGCATCGCCGACGAAACCAAGTCGATGAAGGCGGCTGAACGCGTGGCCGCGGACCGAGAAACCGATCTGTTGCGACGCCTGCATAACCACCTCGGTGACGGCGGCACCCTGCTCGACGCGCCGCTCTCTGATCTCGAGCGCGCCGATATCCGTCACTACCGATTCCTCACCGAACGGCCAATGCTGACCATCTTCAACGTCGACGAGGACGCGGCCGCCGGAGCTGCGATTGAAGGCATCGCGCTCTCGGCCCGACTGGAGGAAGAACTGCGCGACTTCGACGACGACGAGGCTGCCTCATATCGCGAGGAGCTTGGCGTCGGAGCCGGAGCGGTCGAGACGGCCCTCCAGGAGACGTTCCGGCTGCTGGGCCTGCGCACATTCTTCACCGTCGGCCCGGACGACTGCCACGCCTGGAACGTGAGGGCCGGCGACACCGCGCCGCAGGCTGCCGGTAGGATCCACACCGACTTCGAACGAGGCTTCATCCGCGCCGAAGTCGTGCGCTGGGACGATCTGATCGACTGCGGAGCAGCCGTCGGCGCGTCCGGCGCAGAAGCAGAGGCCAAGAGGCGCGCCCAACTCCGCACCGAAGGCAAGGACTACGAAGTCCAGGACGGCGATGTCCTGCACATCCTCTTCAACATCTGACCGCGCCCGTCCGGGACGTATCCTCTAGCCATGGCCAGTTCCGCCGACATCGCCCGCGCACTGCTGATCGCCGCCCGCGACGGCCCCGCCGTGGCCTCTTGCACCGTGATGGGCGCGACCGACGGAGTCGAGATCGCGCTTGGCGCAAAGATGCTGGTCTACGAGGACAACAACCTGGGCGAGATCGGCGGCGGCCCACTCGAAGCGGCCGTCGCCGAGTTCGGTCGCAGAGCGATCCCCAAACACCTCGTCCAGACCTGTGCCTTCACACCGGGCGGCGAGCTGGTTGAAGGCCGCCGCGCGATCGAGGCCGCAGACGCAATCGTCGAAATCCTCGTCGAGGTCGTTGAGCCCGCGTCAACCTTGCTCGTCGTGGGCGGCGGACACGTCGGCCTCGCCGTGGGCCAACTCGGAGCGATGCTGGGCATGGAGGTCGCGATCATCGACGACCGCGAAGACTACGCCAATGAGGACCGCTTCCCCTACGAGGCCAACGTCATCTGCGGGGACTTCGGCGAAGAGCTCGAACGCTTCCCGATCTCCGCCAACACCTACATCGTCCTCGTCTCGCGCGGGCACAAAGTGGACGAGCTGGCACTGCGCGCAGTCGCCGAACGGGGCGCCGGATACGTCGGCATGATCGGCTCCAAGCGCCGCACCCGCACGGTCTTGCAGCACCTGGCTGAGGAAGGCATCGATCCGCAGGCGCTGGACAGGGTCTTCACGCCGATCGGCCTCGATATCGGCGCGGAGACCCCCGAAGAAATCGCCGTATCGGTACTGGGCGAGATCATCCTCGTACGCCGCGGCGGCGGCGCGCAGCCGATGTCGGAGCACGGCCGCATGTTGGCCTCAATCCGGCGCTAAACTGGAAAGCCGAAAGACGCAGAGGAACGACGATGCCACAGGACGAAGTCTACGAAGCCATGTCGAGCGCCTTCGAGCAGGGTGCGCCGGTCGCGCTGGCCACCGTGGCTCAAACCCTCGGCTCGACCCCACGCAAGACGGGCGCCAAGATGCTGGTCCGCGAGGACGGCACGTTCGTCGGCACGATCGGCGGTGGCTGCGGCGAGGCGGAGGTCTGGCAGGAGGCGATGGATGCGCTGGATGACGGCGACGCCCGCATGGTCACGGTCGACCTGACCGAGCCGGTTGACGGCGAAGACAAGATCTGCGGCGGGATTATGCGCATATTCGTCGAGCGGTTGGAAGCATAACCCCCACCCTCACCGTCACGGAGATCGCTGGTAAGCTAGGAATCAGCCGCCCGTACCGGGCCTCTCCGACGTTGGGGAGGAAGACCGAGGCGACGCGTTGCACCCAGCGAGCGGCGCGCGCTGAGCGCCGGCGGCACAGCAGGAGTTCGGTATGGCACTGATCGGGTTTGGTCCTGTCGAAGCGATTGTCGTCGTGATCGTCGTGTTGGTCGTCTTCGGCGCGGGTCGTCTGGCCGGCGTCGGCAAGGCGCTCGGCACCGGTCTACGCGAGTTCCGCGAGGAAGCGCGGACGTCCGATTCGGAGGAAGAGGGCGAAGAAGAAGCATCGGACGAAGTCGCAGTCTCGTCCGGCGAGTCCGAAGAAGAAGACAAGCCATCCTCGTCCGGCTCTGCCGGCTGACGTCGCGACGCCCGTTCATCACTGTTGATCCGACTGCGTGCAGTTGCCCTCGACCTGTGGGGCACGCTGATCGTTGACGCCCCCGGCGGCGGGCGCCGCCGCATGCGGCGGCGCGAAACCAGGCTGACCAGGGCCTACGAGCGCGCCGGCGCGGGGCCCGGCGCAGCCGACGCAGTTCCGTTGGCGATCCGGAGCGCAATCAATGAACTCGTCGTCGCCCATCAGTCCAACATCGACCTCTCCGGCGACGACCGTGTGAACGCCGTGCGTCGCTCGATGCTGGAGCAGTGCCCCGACACCGTCGAAGATGACGCGCTGCTCGAGGAACTGATCGCCTCGGTCTGCGAGAGCGCGAGCTGGGAACCGCCCGACATCATTGATGGCGTGGAAACGGAATTCGACCGACTCAAGCAGCACGGACTGACCCTCGCCGTCGTCTCAAACACCGGGTTGGCGCCAGGCTGCTACGTCGAGCGCGCCCTGGTCGCTCGCGGATTCGACCGCTGGATCGATCACTGGATCTGGTCCGACGAGGTGCTGAGCTGGAAGCCGGGACAGCCGATCTTTCAGGCCGCGCTCGACGCGCTACAGACCGCGGCAGGCGAGACCGCCTTCGTCGGCGACACGCCCGAGGCGGACATCCTCGGTTCGCAGCACGCCGGGTTCGCAATCTCGGTACTGGTAGGAAGCAAAGGCGAAGACGCTGTTCGTCCGGACATCGCGTTGCCGTCGTTGCGCGGCCTGACCGATGCGCTCAACGAAGCGGGCGTTCTTCCCATCTGAGTCGGCAGAGACCTTCCTCGTTCTCCGTCCTCCGCCAGGGCTGTTGACAGAAACATATGCTGGAACCATGAGATTCGGATCGCTCGGCGGCGCAGGTATCCAGGTTGGTCGGATTCTCGGAATCCCGATCAAGCTCGACCTGTCGTTTTTCCTCGTGTTCGGGTTGTTGGTCTTCCTGATCGCGACCCAACTGGACATCATCCCCGAGTCCGTCAATGGACTGGGCGGCGCCGAGCGCTGGATCTACGCCGTAGCCGGTGGAGTGGTCTACTTCCTCTCACTGTTGGTCCACGAGCTCGCGCACTCACTCATGGCGCGGCGCTACGGCATGGAGGTCTCTTCGATCACGCTGTTCTTCTTTGGCGGCGTGTCACTGATTCGCGAGGACTCGCAGCGCCCCGGTCAGGAGTTCTGGATTGCGATCGTCGGTCCGCTGGCCTCGCTCGTGCTGGGCATCGGCATGCTCCTGATCGCCCTGTTCGCCCTACCCGACGCGACCGTCCTGCAGCGGATGGTCTTCGTCCTGGGCATCCTGAACTGCTTCCTCGCGGCGTTCAACATGCTGCCTGGCTTCCCCCTTGACGGCGGGCGTGTCGTGCGCTCGTTCGTCTGGCGCATCACCGGCTCGCGCCATCGCGCGACTCGCGCGTCTGCACGGCTGGGCCAACTGCTCGGAGCCGCCATGATCATCTACGGCATCGGCGGCCTCTTGACCGACTCCGCGATTTTCGACAGCGGCCTCAACTCGGTCTGGGTCCTCCTGATCGGATTCCTGCTGTTGACCCAGGCCGCTCAGGGCGTGAAGGCGGCCGAATTGGAACGCGACCTGGCCGGAATGCGGGTCGGAGAGCTGATGCTGCAGCCGCCGGTTGCCAGAACCGCGGAGGCCGATCTGCCGATCCGGATCCTCGCCCCGTCGCGAGCGCAACTGAACCAGCAGGATGTGTTCATCGTGGCGGAAGGAGGTACGGCGATCGGCATCGCCTCGGCGGTGCAGATCCTGCTGCTCGACGATGAGCGTTACCAGAGCGACACGCTGCGCGACATCATGCTGGAAGCGAGCCAGATCCAACCGCTCGGCCCGGATGCCGGCGCTGACGAGGCACTGCATCGTCTGCAGAAGGAGCGGACCTTCGTACTTCCAGTCGTCGAGCGAGGCCGGCTGCTCGGCGTCGTGGGCCTCGAACAGATTCTCAAGGCGCTGGGGCAAACTCCACCACCGAAACTGGACCCGTCGGCCGGAGCCTGAACTGATTGGAGCCCTTCCGATCGGTACAGTCGAAAACGTGACCGAGACAGCCAGGCCTTCCCGTTGGTCGCCCCGCCTCAGCGCAGCCGTGCTGGCCGGTAAGGCCGCCCGCCTGGGCATGCGAGCTCTGGGTTCCGGCGGAACGGCGCTGCCCGGACTGGTCGTCGAGCGTCTGCATCCACAGGCCACCGAGCGCCTCGCCGGTCGGCTCTCGGCGACCGCCCTGATCACCGGGACCAACGGCAAGACCACGACCTCGGCCATGCTGGCCCGGATCCTGCGCGCCGACGGCCGCACCGTCGTGCACAACCGCTCCGGCTCCAACCTGATGCGCGGCGTCACCGCCTCGCTCGTTGAGGCGGCGAATCCACTTGGAGGCCTCGTTCACGGCTGCACGGCCGTGCTTGAGGCCGACGAAGCAGCGCTGCCGGCCATCGCCCGGGCGGCCCCGCCGACGACAGCCGTGTTTACGAACCTGATGCGCGATCAACTCGATCGTTACGGCGAGATCGAGTCGATCGCACTGCGCTGGGCTGAAACCCTGGCTGACTTCCCGACGGACGCGACCATCGCGCTCAACGCCGACGACCCGCTGATCGCGTCGCTCGCAACCTGCTGGGATGGACCCTGCTTGCGGTTCGGCATCGAAGACGCTGACGTCCCGCCGGCTCCATCCGGAGAGATTGTCGATGCAATCTGGGATCCCGCCACGCAGGACGATTTTCGCTACTCGCGTCGGTACTTTGCCCAGCTCGGTCGCTGGCACACCGACGCGGGTGTCGAGCGGCCCACACCCGAAGTCTCGGCCGACGAGATCGTACAGGCCGAGGCATCGACGCAGTTCGTGCTACGCCTGCCTGAAGGCTCAGCGTCGATCGACCTGCCCGCGCTGGGGCTGTACAGCGTCTACAACGCGTTGGCGGCGGCGACGGCGGCCACGGCGCTGGGAGTGCCGCCGGAGACGATTAAACGCGGTCTTGGCGCCCATCAAGCGGCATTCGGCCGACAGGAGGAGATGGTCGTCGATGGCCGCCGGGTGCGGATACTGTTGGGCAAGAATCCATCCGGAATGAACCAGGCCCTGCGCACCCTGCAGCGACCCGGCGAGCGTCATCACCTGCTGGTGCTGCTCAACGACGGCATAGCCGACGGCACCGACGTGTCCTGGATCTGGGACGTCGATTGGGAATCGCAGGCGGAGCATTGCGAATCGCTCGTGGTCGGTGGGCATCGCGCCGCCGACATGGCGCTGCGCTTGGAGTACGCCGGCTTCCCTGCGCCGCGTGGTCCCGTCGCGAACGATGTCGGTCGCGCCTTGCGCGCGGCGCTCGACGCGCTCCCTCAATCGGAGCGGCTCACCATTCTGCCAACATATACAGCGATGCTTGACGTCCGTCAGCGACTGGGACGCATGGGAGCCGCTCGGCTATGGGACGTGGCCTGATGTCGAGCTCGAACGACCGTCGGCTCGATGTCGCGGTGCTCTACCCGGACCTGCTCAACCTCTACGGAGATCGCGGCAACGCCCGCGCCATGGCACGCCGCTGCGCGGCCCGCGGGATCGAAGCCACGGTCACGGGCGTCGACATCGGCGATCAATGGTCTCCCGAGCAGAGCGACCTGGTCCTGATCGGTGGAGGACAGGACCGCGAACAGCGCCGCGTCCAGGCCGACCTACTGCGGCGCGGCAACGCGATCCGCGACTACGTCAACGATGACGGAGTCGTGCTCGCGGTTTGCGGAGGATTCCAACTGTTCGGCCACCAGTATCGGGGCTGGGACGGCGACGTCATGGATGGCATCGGTATCTTCGACGCGGTGGCTGCTCATCCGGGACCAAACGTCAGCCGCTGTGTCGGCAACGTCGTGGCTCTGTGGGAAGGTGAGACGCTCGTCGGCTTCGAAAACCACGGCGGGCGGACGTATCTCAACGATGGCCAGCAAGCGCTGGCCGATGTCGCCAGCGGATTCGGCAACAACGGTGGCGACGGGCTCGAGGGGGCCCGGGTCAAGAACGCATTCGGCACCTACCTGCACGGTGCGGTGCTGCCCAAGAATCCCCACCTCGCCGACCGGCTGATCGCCCTCGCCCTCGAGCGCCGCTACGGACCCGGTGCCGGCGAACTCGAGGCGCTGGACGACGGGGCGGCGCTGCGAGCCCACGCCGAAGCGTTGCACACGGCGCTGTCGGCGACGGAGTCGCCGCTTGGGCGCCGTTTCGCATAACGTAAAGTCGATCCGTCGGCACCAGGAATAGGAATCGGACATGGCCGAAACCACCACACTCACCCGCACCGCGCCGGACATCTCCTGCGAGCACTGCGCCCATGCGATCAGCGGCGCATTGACGGCGATTGACGGCGTCTCCGCAGTCTCCGTCGATGTAGGCGGCAAGCGAGTCGATGTCGAATACGACGCCCGATCCGCGACAGCCGAGCAGATCGACGCCGCGTTGGAGGAGGAAGGCTATCCCCCGCTCCGATAGCCCCTGGGGAGAGGAGTACTCCGGGCGCGGCCTTTACGGCGCGCCGCGCAGCCCGCGCCGATATCCACCCCGGAGTTCCTCAAGCGATCAAGGCGGCTGGCTGATCGGGCCAACGTGGCTCTACGTCGCGGTGGCATTGGTCGTCTTCGCCGTCGCCGCGATCGTCGCAGTTGTGCAAGCGACCGGCTCGGAGGCCGTCCCCGGACCGGCCCCGGAGGAGCAGATAGTCGCCGTCGCTCAACAGCGCCAACCGAGCGAACCAGCCGGCCACAGCGCTGCCTCCGAGAACGAAGTAACGACAGAAGCCGAGGTAGCGGACGAGCCTGAGCCGACAATCGAATCCGAGACGGCCGAGGTTGACGAGCTGGCGGAGTCTCAAGCGCAACAAGGCGAGGTGCAGGACGAACAGCAACCACCGGCGCAGCCGGCGACAGAGACAGACGAAGCGGATAACCCACTCCGCGGATTCATCGTTCCGATCCAGGGCGCATGCGTCACGGAGTTCCCGGGACACCTGCCCGAGGCCTCCCGGGCGTACCGCAATGACGGGGTCCATGAAGGCCTCGACTTCTATCAGTGGGCGTCCTGCACAACGATCAGCTTTTCGACCGAGATTCTCGCCGCTAAGGCAGGCGTGGTCGTCCGGGCAGATGTCGACTACGTCGATATCACCCCGGCCGACTGGGAGAGATTCCAGGCGGCGAACTGGGAGGGCGACGAGATTCTTGACGAGTTGCGGGGGCGGCAGGTGTGGATCGACCACGGACGAGGCATCGTGACGCGCTATGCCCACCTTTCCGCAATCGCCGACGGGATCGTCAAGGGTGCCGAGGTGCAGCAAGGTCAGGTGATCGGCTATCCGGGAGAGTCGGGGCAGCGCGAGGTCTACGCCAATCCGGGCACAGACATCCATCTCCATTTCGAGATCAGGGTCGGCAACGGTTGGTTGGGACAGGGCAAGACGCCACGGGAGGCCCGAGACCTCTATCTACAGGCATTCGGCCGCGCTGACTAACAGCCCACGCCCGTTCACGCGGTTCAGCCCTGCGGCCAGGATCTAACGCGGGCTAATCGGCTTCGGCGGCGGCTCGTCGGGGTCGCGCCTCGCGGTCAGGCCGGCGATCACGTCCGCTTCCAGTAATCGTTCGATCTCCACCTCGGCCAGGCAGAGCGTCTCTTGCAGAATCTCAAGGGTGTGCTCACCCATTCTCGGCGCCGGCCGATCGCACGAGGCCGGGCGCCGGCGCAGACGCCAGGGGAATCCCTGGTACTGTCGTGTGCCCGTGTCGGCGTGAGTCAGATGCAGCCACCAGTCCCGAGCGGACAGGTGAGGATCTCGCAAGTGGGTCAACGTCGAGTGAACCGCCGCGGCCGGGACACCAATCGCCTGCAGCCGGTGTTGCAGCGTCTGTGAGTTCCAGCCTCGGGTCCACTCCGTCAGCGCAGCCTCCAGGTTGGCCTCGTCCGACTTGCGACCCTCCGCCGTTCGCCATTCAAGTCGATCGAGATCCGCCTCCTCCGCGAGCCGCAGCCAGGTCTCGTCGTCCCTGACCGAGATGGCGATCCACTCGTCGCTAGCGTCGACACCGTCGGCGCAACGGAAGCACTCGTGCGGCGCGACCTCGGGCAGACGATTCCCGTTGCGCGCTGGCATCTCCACTCCCGCCGAGCCGGCCAGCAGGTACTCGTCGATGTAGGCGACGGCCGACTCGAACATCGAACCCTCGACGTGTACCGCCGTTCGCGCGTGCTGCGCGCGCAGCGCCGCCGCCAGCGCCGAGGCCGCCATCTGCGCACCGACGATCGGGTCGGCTTGCATCGTGCCGAGCATCAGCGGGGCTTCGCCGTGATAGCCGTAGAGCAGATCCCAACCGGCGTTTCCCTCGGTGGTGCCGCCGTTGGCGCGGAAGTTGTCGTACGGACCACCCGTCCCGAATCCTGAGAAGGACACCAGCGCGATGTGAGGATTGGCCTCGCGCATGTGCTCGTGTGTCAGGCGCAGATTCTGCAACACGCGAGGTCGGAAGTTCTCCAGCACTACGTCGGCCTGAGCGATCAAATCGAGCGCCAGCTCGCGGCCTGGCTCGGTATCGAGGGCAATGGAGATCGTGCGCTTGCCGCGATTGGCCATGTTGAAGTTCGGCCGAACGTTCAAGGGATGCGCGTCGGGAGAGGCCACCCGCATCGGTCCCATCGCTTCATAGCGCCAGAGGTCGGGGCGCTTCGGCCCCTCGACCTTGATGACCTCGGCGCCCAGGTCGCTCAGCAGCCCCGAGGCGTACGGCCCCAGCCAGGCGTGGGTGAAATCGACGACCCGCAAACCGTCGAGCGGACCGCCTGATGTCTCGGGCCTCGCCCGCAAGGCAAACCGATCCGAGCGCTCCGTTTCGTTCTCGAACTCGGCCACTCGCATCGCTCGTCCTGCGCCGGCCAGGCCATTCTCGGTCCGGAAAAAGTCGATCGCGTTGAGCTGCGGATCGTCAAGCAACTGCTGCGCCGAGCGATGCATCGCCATCACCGAGCCAAGCTCGGATAGTTTCGTCCAGATCGTCCGCGCATCCATCGACTCGATGATCGGCAGCAGGTACTGCTTCGACGGCTCTTGCTCAGCAAATCGTGCGTCGCCTTCGAGCAACTCGGGAGGCGGTGGATCGCTACCGAAGGCGACCGGCGCGTTGCGCAGCGTCTCCTTCGACCAGGGCGAGATCGTGATGTAGCCGTCCGTCGTCTGCATGACCTCAGACCAGCCGGGAGTCCCGCCGACGCGGGGCAGGGCCTCGCCCAGGAACTCCGAGCGCAGCGCCATGATCAACGTCGAACATGCCTCGTGCGAGGAGAGCTCAATCCACTCGCCCTTGCCGGAATGCATCCGCTCGAGCAGCGCCGCCAGGGCGGCCACGGCGCCGAGAATGCCGATCGTGCGCGGTATGATCGCGGCCGGCGCAGCCAGCGGCTCCCGCCCCGCAAGTCCGTTCGTGCCGGCGAACCCGGACAGCGCCTGGATCAGCAGGTCATCGGCTTGGTACTCGGAGTACGGGCCATCCGTGCCATACGGCGACGAATGCACCACCACGAGACGCGGACACTCCTCGGCCACCCCGTTGAGCTCCGCAAGGGGCGCGTCGGTGACCAGCACGTCCACCTCGGCAAGCCCTGCCCGCCACGCTCCCGTGTTCAACACCTTGCCGACGTTCAGCGACTCCCGCAGCAGCGAGATCCTCTTACCGTTCCGCTCGAGAGTCGGCGGTGCAGTGCGCAGCAGGGAATCAGGTGACTCGAAGGTCAGTACGTCCGCACCCCAGCGTGCGAACTCGCGCGCGCAGGCCGCCGCCGGCACGTCGCGGCTGTACTCGACCACTCGAATGCCGCTGAGTAGGTTCCCGTCCGACACAGGACGGTTCCTCCTAGGAACTGCCCGGCTTTTGCAGCTTGGCCAGCGCCTGCGCGACCGGCGAGAGCTGCCGCCTGCCCTTCACCATCCGCGGGTCCGGCGTACCGAACTGGGCGCCGGTGGCATAGGTCATGAAGCTGGCGTTGATGTGGGTCGTGAATCCCTGACCGTCCTGCATGTTGTTGATCGAGTGCTTGATCTGGCGCAGCGACATCGGAGTCCGCTGGGCGACCTCGTTCGCGAACTGCAGCGTCTTTCGCTCCAACGCTTCGGCTGGATAGACCTGGTTGACGAAGCCCAACTCCATCGCCTCGCGAGCGGGGATGAAGCGGTTCTGGAAGAGAATCTCCTTCGCCTTGCGCACGCCCAGATCCCAGGGCGCCGAGAAGTACTGCGTGTGCGACGGCAGGAACAGCGCATCGTCGGACGCAAAGATCAGGTCCATCGACGCCGCCACCATCCAGCCGCCGAAGATGCACTTGCCCTGCACCATCGCGATCGTCGGTTTGGGGATGTTGCGCCAGCGCATGGTGTTGGCGATCCGCGTGTCGCGCTGCCGGTCGAAGACGCCGACGAAGTCTTCAGCCCAGCCGCGAATCTCACGGTCGGCGATCTCCGGCGGCGAGCCCAGGTCGTGACCGGCCGAGAAATCAGGACCATTGCCGGAGAGCACGATCACCAGCACCTCCGGATCGTCCGCCGCTTCCTGGAAGGCGCGGTCGATCTCCTCCAGCAGCACGCGCGATTGCGCGTTGCGGTACTCGGGCCGGTTCATAATCACCCGCGCCACCGGGCCCGGTTCGTAGATCACTTCGTGGTACGTCATGACATGCTCGTCTCAACGGCTGGCGAATCAGTTTGAGGCTATCAGCGAACCTCAGACGAACGCCTCCAACAACAACACTTCGAGGACCTGGTTGAACTCTTCGGGCAACTCCCAATAGACGCTGTGTCCCGCATGCGGGACCTGGATGTACTGCGCGCCGGGGACCATCTGCGCCGCCCGCTCGATCAGTTCCGCCGGGATGATCGCGTCCTCGGCGCCGGCCAGGAAGATCGTCGGCATCGTCAGGGCCGACAACTCGTCCTTGGACACCGCGCCGGCGTCCCGGCCGAACTCCAACGGCTGATTCGGGTCGAGCGGCGGATTCAAGCCTCTGATCTGGTTGTAGAGGAACACGCCGTTGGGCTCCCGCTCGAGGTAGTCCGGGCCGACCATGCGCGTCAATCCGCCCTGCTCCTGGTTGATCTGCGCCGACTCAACAGCCTTCTGCATCTCCTCGATCAGCTCCGGCGCGTCGATCCCGAGGAACGTGTCGGCCATCAACAGTCCCTTCACCCGCTGCGGATTGCGCACCGCGAACGGCAGGATCGTGAAGCCGCCCATCGACTGACCGACCAACACCGCCTCAGGAATCTGGAGCGCGTCCATCAACTCGCCCAGGTCGCGAGCGAACGCGGTGCGACCCTCGCCCGAGTCGTCGCGGCTTCGTCCCCAGCCGCGCACTTCATATGTCACGCAGCGGAAGCGGTCACGGAAGACCGGGATCTGCTGCCACCAGCTCAGGTGGTTGCCGCCCGCGCCGTGCACAAAGACGATCGTCTCCTGGCCCTCCCCGAACTCGTCGTAGATCAGTTGGCCGCCGGTCACATCGAGTGTCTGGGGCATCGTTTTGGCTCCTTACCGTGCACCATTGCCGTGAATCAAGCTGCGTATCAGGTCTCTGCTGGGCTAAACGCTACTCTTTTGGCAGTTTGTGAGGTGCCGCGATGGCCTTCGAGTACGACGGCGTCGACCTGCCGATCCGAGAGAAAACAATCTCATCCCAGCGCATGAGCTGGGACGTGATCGCCGCGCCGGGCCGTTGGTGGACGGGCGCCGAGCGGGTCGAAATCGCAAGAATCGGTCGCGCCGCACGAGACTTCGAGGCCGTCGGCAGCGAGATCCTGCCCGAGGCCGCGGTCTACGCAGTTCAGAAACTGGTCGTCGATAACGCGAATCTGAATCGCGAGTGGTACAACCAGATCATCGCCATGCCCGGCATGACCGAGGATCGCTACGTCGAACTGGTCGCGGTGGTCGTGCACGCGCTCTCGATCGACGAGTTTCACCGCGCCCTCGGCCTCGCTCTCGAGCCCCTGCCCGAGCCATCAAGCGGGGAACCCTCGCGACAACGCCCGGCCGAGGCCGAGCAGCGGTACTCCTGGCCGCCGATCGTGCCGAAAGGCGGCTTGAACCCCGGCGATCAGACGCTCTACGGGCCGATGGAGTGGGGCGCCAATGTCATCTCGGCCCTGTCGCTGATTCCCGAGAACGTCCGCTGGCTGCACGACCTCTCGGAGGGCCACTACCTGTCCTTCGCAGAGATGCGCCAGCCCGACCCGCTGCGCGCCATTTCCCGCTCTCAGATTGAGCTGATCGCTGCCCGGGTCTCGGCGCTGAACGAGTGCTTCTATTGAACCGCCTCGCACGTACGCATGCTCCGTGAGAGCAGCCAGCGAAGCGGCACCCTCGACAGCCTCAACCTTCAGGGCACGGTCAACCCCGACACCGATAGCGGCGTTGCCCACGGCAGCCTGCTGACCGCCTTCGCCGAAGCCGCCGTCCGACAAACCGACGCCCTGCCCGGCCTGCGCAAACGAATCGCGACTGAGCTTGGCCCGCAGGAGCTGGTCGACGCCGCCGGGATCGTGGCCAACTTCCAGCGCATGGTGCGGATCGCCGACGGCTGCGGCATCCCGCTCGACGACTTCACCAGGGAAGCCACCGACGATTGCCGCGAGGAGCTCGGCATCCACGAGTACGCCTCCGCCGCAAACACCGCATAGAGTTCGGAACCCGACATGACCACGACGACCGAGGCCTTTGCCTACGCCGACGGCACCTGGCCCGTGCTCGAGCGCGTGCCGGAGGCGCACCGACGCAGTTGGACCATGCTGGCCTCGGCCGGCGAATGGTGGACCGGCGCTGAGCGAATCAGCATCGCTGCGGAATGTCGTCGCGCCTCAGCATTGGTCGACGGTCGGCCGGATCCCGGACGTGGCCCGGCGGTACTGCCCGATGCAGCGACCTTCGCCGTCCACAAGCTGATTGGCGACTTGCCCAACGTCACCCGCGACTGGTACGACGAGACGATCAGCGCCGAAGGCATGTCCGACGCCCACTACATCGAGCTGCTCGGTGTCGTCGTCCACGTCTGGTCGATCGACGAGTTCCACCGCGCACTGAGCATCGATCTGGAGCCACTTCCCGATCCGATCCCCGGCGAGCCGACCCGGATTCGTCCCGCCGGAATCAGGGCGAACGGCAGTTGGCCGCCCACGATCCTGCCGGAGGATCTGCACGAAACTGAAGCGGACATCTACGGCGGATCAGAGCGGACGTCCAATGTGCGCGCCGCAATGAGCCTGCATCCCGACAGCGTCCGCTGGCTCAGCGATCTATTCGACGCCCACTACCTGAGCTGGGTCGAGATTCAATCGGTGCAGGAGCCGTTTCGGGTGCTCACCCGTCCGCAACGAGAGCTGGTCGCTGCCCGGGTGTCTGCGCTGAACGAGTGCTTCTATTGAACGATCTCGCACGTGATGCTGCTCGGTCGGAGCAGCGAGGGCAATGACGCGCTGAACCTCAACGGCACGGTGAGCAACGAGATCGACAGTGGTGTCGAGCACGGCGACGTGTTGCTGCGCTACGCCGACGCTGCCGTCCGCCGTGGTCCCGACCTCGCGGAAACTCGCGAGGCACTCAATGCCGCCATGGGACCCGACGCCGTCGTGGACTGCGCCGCGACCATTGCCAACTTCCAGCGAATGGTCAGAATCGCGGACGGCTGCGGCATTCCCTTGGACTCGTTCTCAAGGCGCGAGTCGGAGAAGTGGCGAGACGATCTCGGGATTGACAGCTTCCGCAGCCGCGAGAATACGTTCGGCCAGAGCTGAGCTACGGCTACTCGATTGTTTGCAACAACCGCGCGATTTCAATCGCTGCCTGCGCGGCCTCTTCGCCTTTGTTGCCGGCCGAGCCACCGGCGCGGGCCATGGCCAGCGCGACGGTTTGCGTCGCCAGCACTTCGAAGATGACCGGGACGCCCGTGTCCAGCCCGACTCGGGCGATGCCCTGCGTCGCTCCGTCGACGACCAGCCGGTAGTGATCGGTCTCGCCCAGAATCACCGCGCCCAGGCAGATAACGGCATCGAATCGACCGGTCTGCGCACATTTCTGCGCGGCGATCGGAATCTCGAACGCGCCCGGGACCCAGTAAATGTCGATCTCGTCAGTGTCGGCGCCGTTCTCTTCGAGGTGGTCGATACAGCCGTCGAGCAGCTTGCTGGTGACAAAGTCGTTGAATCGACTCACGACGACCGCAAAGCGCAGACCGCTGGCCGGACCATGCTCAGGGTCAGGGTTGGCCGCGCCGTCGTGCACTCTAGGCATGGCGTTGTTCGCGCTCGCTAGCCGATGGCCGCGCGGCGAGCGGGAGGCTGGCCGTCGTCGTCGGGTTCGGCCACTTCGATCGCATCGGAGTCGAGCAGGTGTCCCATCTTCTCCCGCTTGACCGAGAGATAGCGGACGTTATGAGGATTCGCGGCGGCGATGACCGGCACGCGCTCGACGATCTCCAGACCGTAGCCCGCGAGGCCGTGACGCTTGGCCGGGTTGTTGGTCATCAGACGGATCCGGTGGACGCCGAGGTCACGCAGGATCTGCATACCGATGCCGTAGTCGCGGCGGTCGGCGGAGAAGCCCAGCGCGAGGTTCGCTTCCACCGTGTCCATCCCTTGGTCCTGCAGCGCGTACGCCGCGATCTTGTTGTGCAGACCGATACCGCGGCCCTCCTGAGCCATGTAGACAATCACGCCGCGCCGCTCCTCGGCCACGATCCGCATGGCGATATCCAACTGTTCGCCGCAGTCACAGCGCTGCGAGGAGAAGACATCACCGGTCAGACATTGGGAGTGGACCCGTACCAGCGTGGGCTCGTCGTTGTCCACATTGCCCATCACCAGAGCGACATGCTCCTCCAAGTGGTCACGGGTGCGGAACCCAACCAGGCGCCAGGTGCCCATCGGCGTCGGCAGATTCGCCTCGGAGACTCGTTCAACCAGTTGTTCGGTGCGTAGCCGGTATTGAATGATCTGCTCGACTGAGACGAGCTTGATCTTGTGGCGCCGGGCAAAGCGCACGAGGTCGGGCAGGCGCGCCATCTCGCCGTTGCGCTTCATGATCTCGCAGATCACCGCGCCCGGCTGAAGCCCGGCCAGCCGGCAAAGGTCAACCGACGCCTCGGTCTGCCCGGCCCGAACGAGCGTCCCGCCGTCTCGGGCGCGTAGCGGGAACATGTGACCCGGCTGGACCAGGTCATCCGGCGTGGAGTGCGGATCCATCAACACCTGGACGGTGCGCGCCCGGTCGGCCGCGGAAATGCCGGTCGTAACGCCCGAGCGAGCCTCGACCGAAACAGTGAACGCTGTCCCCAACGGGGCGGAGTTGGAACCCTGGTCGACCATTAGCCGCAGGCCGAGCCGGTCGAGGATGGCGCCGTCCATGGCCACGCAAATCAGGCCGCGACCGTGGGTCGCCATGAAGTTGATCGTCTCCGCGGTCACAAACTGAGCCGGCAGAGCGAGGTCGCCCTCGTTCTCCCGATCCTCGTCATCGGTGATGATCAGCGGCTCGCCCAGCGCGAACGCCTCGATCGCTTCCTCCACCGGGCTGAATGGTGTCTTGCGCCGGCGGGCCTTGGTCGTACGACGTGCGCGCCGAGGCTTTGACTGACTGGAGTCGTCTGAGGGGCGGGCGCTGGTCGGTTCGGCGTCGGTCATCGCGCATCGCCTTCGCTCGACTCGCGCGCGGCGAGCCGTTCATCCAACAACTGATCGATCGTCTCTTCAATCCTCGTCGCCAACAACTCATCGACGTAGCGGGCAAGGATGTCGGTTTCGAGATTCACCGCATCTCCAGGCTCGCGGTCCAGGAGATTCGTGTGTTGCTGAGTGTACTGAACAAGCGACACCGCAAATCCGGACTCGTCTTTATCGATGATCGTCAGCGATACCCCGTCGATGCAGACCGGACCCTTGACGCTCATGTGACGCAACAGGTCCGCTGGCGCGTCGTAGGAGACGACAATCGCCTCTTCTTCGGGCCGCGTGTCGCGGAACGCGCCCCGACCCTCGACGACGCCGCGAACGAGATGGCCGGACAGCCGGTCCATTGGGCGCACCGAGCGCTCGAGGTTCACGCGGTCGCCAACCGTGAGCTCGCCCAGGTTCGAGCGTCGATAGGTCTCGGGCATCAGGTTGGCCAGGAACTGGCTCGACTCGATCTGAGTCACCGTCAGATCGACGCCGTTGATCGCAATGCTGTCCCCGAGCTGAGCGTCTTCGAGGATCATCGGGGCAGAAATCCGAAGCACGCCGGGAGCGGCCTCGGTGATTTCGCCGACCTCTTCGATGATCCCCGTGAACATCGCCCTGGCTCCGCGATCTTGGCCTGAATGTGGCCTGTTGGCCGTCAATGCTACCTGCAGAGGGAGCCTCAGCTCACATAACGGTGGGCAGACCAGGCGGCAACGAACAGGTGAAGCCGAGCGAGCGCTACGAGGCCAGCCGTTTGATCAGGATGTCGTTGCCGGCCTCGTCGCGTCGGTAGTACCGATACCCCGCCGACTTGTACTGGTCATCCGTCAAGCCCGGCGCGCTCTCGGCCGTTAAGGTCAGCCAGCTGAAGTCCCGCCCCCCTGCTGACGCCTCGCAAGAATGCAGCAGGCGTTCCCCGGCGCTCGCCGGAGCGTCGGCGCGAACGGCGAGACAGCCAATCGACGCCGCCAATCCCTCGTCGAAGCGAACCACCGCCACGCCGACGATGTCTTCGCCCTCGGCTGCTTCGCTGTTCGGCTGTGGTTGCGGCAGCGGGATCGCGGCGAGCCAGACGACGGCTCCGCCGACCCGCGCCTCCGCCGATAAATCGCTCCCGGCCCCCTCATCCTGGATCCCGTGTGCAGCCAGCAGCTCACTGACGGTGTCCGCGTCGGACTGCCCGGCCTGGCGGATGCGAACGTCTTGCTCGCGCTCGGGATGGCTCGGATAACCCACGACCAGCAGGTCGTCGCCGAGTCGCTCCACCGTCATGCTGTTCAGCCGCAGGACATCCCGCATCCGCTCGGCTCCTCGGCCCCGGACCGCGGTCTGGGCGTCGCCGCCAATGATCATCGGCGCAACGACGGCCGTGACCTTGTTAATCAACCGCTGGTCGAAGAACGAGCCGAGCACCTCGCCCCCGCCCTCGACCAGCAGGCTCACCACGCCGCGCTCGCGGCCCAGACAATCGAGCAGTGCGGGTAGGGACACCCGACTCCCACCGGACCCTTCCGTCGGCAGCACCTCGACATCGACCTTGCCTGAACGCATCGCCTCGAGCCAGTCGTCCGCAGCAGCCGCCGTCGTCGCGATCAGCGTCGGCGACGAATCCGTGTCGCTCAGCACGCGGCTGTCGAGCGGCGTCCGGCCCCGGCTGTCGACAACCACCCGCAGCGGCTGCGGCACCGGACCGCGCCACTGCTCCGGTCGAGCCGTGAGTTGCGGGTCGTCAACGATGATCGTCCCCACGCCGACGAGCATCGCGTCGAACAGCGGGCGGTTCTGATGGGCCCAGCGCAAGGTCTGCGGACCGGAGATCCAGCGAGAATCGCCGCTCGTCGATGCAATCCGGCCATCCAGCGAGGCCGCGAACTTGGCCGTCACGAAGGGCCGTCCGGTGCGCCGATGGTGCGCGTAGGCCTCGTAATGTGCGGCCGCCTCGGCGGCCCCGTCGCCCAGGCTCACTTCGATACCAGCCTCGCGGAGCAGGTCCAGGCCCCGGCCTGCGACTCGGGCGTCCGGGTCCCCGTAGGCAACGACGACGCGGGCCAACCCGGCTTCGATGATCGCCGTCGTGCACGGCGGCGTGCGGCCATAGTGCCCACAGGGTTCGAGCGTCACGTACATCGTCGCACCCTGCGCGAGATCGCCGGCCTCACGCAAGGCCATCACCTCGGCGTGCGGACCGCCCGCCGGTCGTTCGCTTCCCGGAGTGCCGAGTGACTCCGTCGGCCGACCATACTCCGAGGCGGGATCTGCGCTGCCCGGTGGTTGTGTGGCGCCCTCGCCCACGATCTGTGAGCCCCGCGCAACGACGGCGCCGACCGCCGGGTTGGGACTGGTCGTACCGCGCACCGAACGGGCGAGGTCGAACGCTCGAGCCATCAGACGCGAACTACCGACCGGGCGCGAGCTCATGTCCGTCGGCGTCGGTCCACGATCGCCAGCGTCAGCCAGAACACCGTCGCAGCCACCGCAAACGCGGCCAGCACGATCTGAACCGGCCGCTCCCACGACGGGTCCGTCGCCAGTTCGACCGAGCGGGAACGCGGTCGTTCTTCCAGCGGCCAATCGGATTCGGTGTGTCTGACCAATCGCACGACCGTCCGTGTCTCTGTCTCTGACTGTGTCTCAGCCCTTGACGCCTCGACATCCTGGTCGTCATCGACAGACGAGGCGACATCGGGCTCCCAAGCTTGTTCATCCGCCAGGGACGATACGGTTTCCTCTGCGTCGCTCGCCTGCGAGACCTCCGTGCCGTCTTCGACCGTTGCCGCCGCTTCACCCCTGACCACGCCCGCAGCAGTCACATCTTGGGCGTCATCCTCTCCGCCTCCCGCGGCCTTGCGCCCCGCCGTCAACGCTCGTCGTGATGGATCGTCCGCCTCCTCCTGGGTCTGCCGCCCCTCTTCTGCCTCTTCCTGTACGGCCGCAGACGCTTCCTCATGCACTTCAACGCCCTGTTGCGCCTCGTGCTCCATGGCCTGCTCCTGCGCTTCAACCTCGACAGCCGCCACCGCCGTTTCCGGCTCGGATTCCATCTCCTCTGCTTCAGCGGCCGGCGGATCGCCGCGGCCCGGTTGTTCCGAGCCGGACGAAACCTGGGTGACAGTCGCCACATCGGATGCTTCCGCCGATTGCGACTGCAACTCGACTTCTTCCGTCACGACCTGCGCCGTAGGCACGCTGTTCGCCGAATCCTCCGCCTGAGTCGTCGTGAACGTAACGGTCGGCGAGTCGATTACGTCGAACACCATGACCGCAGCGAATGCGGCAACACCGACGGCTGCCGTCGCCATGGACATTCTCAGCGCTCGTGTCGCCCCGGACGCGGCAAGCTCAGTCCGCGTGCCGCGCTCGACGATTTCCGGCGTCAACTGGAACGGAGCCGCCGCGGGAGCCGGGGCGAAACTCCTCAGCACCGAGCGCATGTCCTGCAGATCGGCGAGGTACTCCTGCATCTCATCAGATACAGCGAGCCGCGCTTCGACGCGGACTCGCTCCTGCGGGGTGAGCTCGTCGTCCAGGTACGCCGAGAGTTCGTCGCGCCAATCGCGACGACCAAAGATCGACAGGATGCTCAGACGCAGCTGCATCTCATACCAATCCAGACATCTGTACCCTCGTCGGCAGCCGCCAACCGCTCCGTTTCCAGCTCTCCTCCAAATTTAGACGCAATCTCGACCCCAATGGTTCCCGTTGCGACGGTGTCGTCCTCCACGTCAGAGCTCCGCACATGGCACGTCACCGCTCCAACAGTTGATGCTGCTTCAGATAGTCGCGCATCGCGGAACGACCACGACTGATCCTTGACTTCACCGTACCCATAGACCAGCCGGTGGCGTCGACGATTTCCCGATACTCCATGTCCATCACGTCGCGGTAGAACACCGCCCGCCGCTGATCCTCCGGCAGGGAGTCGAGCGCCTCGCGCAGCGTGCCGCTCAGCTCGATGTTCATCAAGTGCTCGTCCAGCGGCCGGCCGGCCGACTCCGGCGTGAACTGATCGCCCAGCGTGTCGGTCAGACGGTCGAGCGACGTGGATGGCCGCCGCTGCCGTTGTCGCAGGTGATCGAAGCAGGTCCGCCGCGCGATCACTCCAAGCCAGGCCGGGAACTTGCCGCGCTGCTTGTACGTGCTCAGCCGATCCCAGGCCTTGATGAACGCTTCCTGCATCAAGTCCTCGGCGTCCGCCATGCCCACGATGCCGCCGCAGGTCGCACGGATCCGCGTCTGGTGGCGCAGCACCAACACGTTGAACGCATCCATCCGACCGTCCAGCGAGATCGTGACGAGGTCGTCGTCCTCGAGCGATGTCAGGTCCGTACTGCCGCGAAGATGCTGCACGCGCGGGATCCACCCCTCCTCAGATATCTGACGAGCCTAGAGAGACTAGCAATCGTCCGCCGCAAACCTGTGGGAAACTGCCGTCATGCCGCTGGTCGACCCGCGTCCAATCATCGAACAGGCCCACGCGCGAGGTCGCGCCGTTGTCGGAGCCAATGTGTCCACGATCCAGATGGTCCGCGGCGTGGTCCAGGCCGCCGAAACCGCTGGGCGACCAGTGCTGGTCCAGTTCAACCGCTCCGGACTGTCGCTGATTGGCGGCGTGGATGTCGCTTCCCTCGTCGTCAAGACCGTCGCCGAGGCATCGGCCGCGCAGGTCGCGCTGCACCTCGACCATGCCGACACGCTGGATGAACTCTCCGCCGCGATCAATGCGGGCTTCGGCTCCGTCATGATCGATGGCTCGACCTTGCCCTTCGGCCGGCACCTCACCCTCGCCCAGTCGGCCAAGGGCCTGACGATCTGGTCGGGGCTGCCGCTCGAGGCCGAGTTGGGACACGTCGCCGGCAACGAAGCCGGGGTCACGATCGGCGACGCGTCCTGGACCGATCCCGATCAGGCCGCCCGCTTCGTCGAGGCCACCCAAGTAGATTGGCTCGCCGTCGCCGTCGGCAACACGCACGGTGGACCGGCGGTGGGCGGACTCCAGATCGAGCGCCTGCAGGCCATTCGAGCCGTGCTGGACGTTCCGCTGGTCCTGCACGGAGCCAGCGGTCTGACGGACGAAGAACTACTGAGCGCCGTCGAGCTGGGCGTGGCCAAGATCAACGTCGGCACGGCGCTCCATCAAGCTGCAGCCAACGGCATGCAAGAGCATCTGCAACAGCGTCCCGGCGACCTGCGGGGAGCGCTCGAGAGAGCCGAGATCCGCGTGGCCGACGAGACGACGGCCCTCCTCACTGCGACTTGGGCCGCCTAGGCCCCAGTACCCCTTCTGCATGGTTACGATCCGCCACACTGGACGGCAAACCGGGAACATGCGAGGGGTTCGCCATGCTCAGCAACTACCGAATTCTGGACCTGACCGACGACCGCGGCCTGATCGGCGGCATGATCCTCGCCGACCTCGGCGCAGATGTGATCGCAATCGAGCCACCCGACGGCAACCCCGCCCGCCGACGAGGCCCCTTCGCCGACGGCTCCAACGAAGGCGAGATCGAGGACTCCCTCGTCTGGCAGTCCTACGCAAGGGGTAAGCGATCGGTCGTCCTGGATCTGGAGTCCGACGAAGGCAAGGCGCAGTTCATCGAGCTCGCACGCAGCGCCGACGCGCTCATCGAGTCGGCCGACGTCGGCGCGATGGACGCGCTTGGCTTCGGCTACGACGCATTGTCGGCAGTCAACCCCGGCCTGGTCCATGTCGCCATCACCCCGTTCGGCTCCAGCGGACCCAAGGCCGGCTGGGCTGCCACCGATATCACCGTCGCCGCCGCGGCCGGTCCGATGATCCAGAGCGGGGACAAGGATCGACCGCCGCTCAGAGTCGGCCTGCCCCAGACCGCCCTGCACGCCGGCGCAGAAGCCGCCCTCGGTGTACTCATGGGTCTGCACGAGCGCAAGCGTTCAGGTCTCGGCCAATACGTCGACGTCTCCGCCCAGGCCGCCTACGCCCAGGCGACCCAGTCCGGCATCCTGGCCGCCGCCAACGACTCCGGGCAGTTCCTGCGCTCGGCCGTCGGCGCAGCCTTGGGACCGCTCGAGATTCGCCTCTTCTGGCCCTGCAAGGACGGCCACGTCGCCATCACCTACCTCTTCGGCGCAGCCATCGGACCCTTCACCGACCGCCTGATGCAGTACGCGCTCGAAGAGGGCTACTGCGACCAGGCAACCCGCGACAAGGACTGGCTCAACTACACCAACCTGATCCTCACCGGCCAGGAGCCGATCAGCGAATACCTGCGCTGCTGCGATGTCGTCGGAGCGCTCTGCGCCGACAAGACCAAGGCCGAGCTCTTCCAGGTCGCGCAGGAGCGACGACTGCTGATTGTGCCGGTCTCGACCATGGACGACCTCGACGAGAACGAGCATCTCGCCGCCCGCTCCTACTGGCGCGAGGTCGAGCGTGACGGTCAATCGGTCAAGTTCCCCGGCCCCTTCGCCCGCCTCTCGGACACCCCCATCGAGTACGGCCGACCCGCGCCAATGCTCGGCGAACACACCGACGAAGTGCTCGCTGAGAGCCACCCGGCGGCAGTTCTCAATAGAGCAAACGCCGCCACGCCGAACCTGCCGCCGCTCTCCGGCCTGAAGATGCTCGACCTCATGTGGGTCATGGCCGGTCCCGCCGGCACCCGAGCCCTCTGCGACTTCGGAGTCAGCTCCGTGCGCATCGAATCGAGCACCCGCATCGACACCGCGCGCACCCTCCAACCCTTCATCGACGACGAAGCGACCCAGCCCGAAGGCTCGGCCATGTTCCACAACATGAACGCCGGCAAACGCATGATGACCGTCGATCCGGCCAATCCGCAGGGCCGCGAGCTGATCCTCGACCTCGTTCGCTGGGCCGACATCGTTACCGAGTCTTTCACCCCCCGCGCCATGCGCGGCTGGGATCTGACCTGGGAGACGATCCACGAGGTCAACCCGCGCGCGATCATGATGTCCTCCTGCCTCATGGGACAGGACGGTCCGCTGGCCGAGTTCGCCGGCTTCGGCAACCTCGCCGCCGCCTTCGCCGGCTTCACCCCGCTCTGCGGCTGGCCCGACCGCTCCCCGGCCGGACCCTTCGGCGCATACACCGACTACGTCGCCCCGCGCTTCGCCTCCGCCGCCCTGCTCGCCGCCCTCGACGAGCGCGACCGCACCGGACAGGGCCAGTACATCGACGTCTCGCAGATGGAAGCCGCGATCCACTTCCTCACGCCCGCCTTCCTCCAGTACCGCCTGACCGGCGAGAAGTGGCTCGCCGACGGCAATAACGACCCCGACATGTCCCCGCACGGCGTCTTCCCGTCCGAGGGCGAGGACTCCTGGGTCGCCGTCGCCTGCCGCAACGACGCCGACCGCGCAGCGCTCGAATCCGTGCTCAACGGCGCCGCGCTGGAAGACTGGACTGCTGCCCGCTCGGCCGAGGACGCGATGAACACGCTCCAGGCAGCAGGCGTCCCCGCGCACGCCGTCCAGGACTCCGCCGCCTGCTTCGCCGACCCCCAGCTCCAGCACCGCAACCACTTCGTCGAACTGACGCACCCAACTCAGGGCCGCTCGGTCGTCGAGGGAGCAAGAATCGTCTTCGGCCGATCCCCCGCCGGCCGCCCAACGGTCGCCCCGACCATGGGCGCCGACAACGACCACGTCCTCCGCGAGATCCTCGGCTACACCGACGACCAGATAATCGAACTGGTAGCGTCGGGAGCCTTGCAGTAGCAACAAGCGCAACGAACAGCATGGGAGAAGCGACATGGCGACCCACCACGGTGAGCGAATGATCGAGGGCAACGGCGTCGAAATCTGCACCGACTCCTTCGGCGATCCCAGCAACCCGGCGATCCTGCTGTTCTCGGGCGGGTCGGGGTCGATGCTGCTCTGGGAGGAAGACTTCTGCGAGCGCCTCGCCGACGGCGGACGCTTTGTCATTCGCCACGATCAACGCGACACCGGGAAGACCACCTCTTGTCCACCGGGCGAGCCGAACTACACGCTCTATGACATGGCCGCCGACGGCGTGGCGGTGCTCGACGCATACGGCGTGGAACGAGCGCACATCGCGGGCCTGTCGATGGGCGGATTCATCACCCAGTTGGCCGCGCTCGACTATCCCGAGCGGGTGCTGACCCTGACGCAGATGATGTCCACGCCCGATCTGCACGCTTTCCTGGCGCCGCTGCTGGGCAATCCGGAGGGGACGAAGCTGCCGCCGCCCAGGCCGCAAGTGATGGAGGCGTTCGCCGCAGTCGGCGAGATCGACGGGAATGATCCGGACGCCGTGCTTGCCGGCCGAGTCAGGCTGTTTCAGTCGTTGCAGGGCTCGAAGTATCGGGGCCAGGGCCGCAGCAAGGAACTGCTTCGCGCCGAAATTGACCGCGCGATCAGCTTCCAGAGCAGCATGAACCACGTCGGCGCAGAGCTTCAGACCGAGCCCTGGGTCCACCGTCTCGGCGAACTGGACCTCCCCACGCTGGTGATCCACGGCGACGAGGATCCGATCGTGCCGTTCGAGCATGGTGAGGCGGTCCAGGCAGCGATCCGAGGGTCAACGCTGCTGCGCATGGAAGGCGTGGGTCACGAGCTTCCCAGAGGAGTCTGGGACGTGGTCGTGCCCGCGATCCTGGAGCACACCAGCTGAAGACTCACCGCACACTACAGGAGCCCGACCATGGCGACGCATCACGGCGAGCGCATGATCGACGCCAACGGCATCCGGATCTGCACCGATTCCTTCGGCGACCCCACCGATCCGACCATCCTGCTCGTCATGGGCGCAGGCGGTTCGATGATGGGCTGGCGCGATGAGTTCTGCCAGCGACTCGCCGACCCCGGACGCTTCGTCATTCGCTACGACAACCGCGACACCGGCAAGACCACGCCACACTGTCCCCCGGGCGAACCGAACTACACGCTCGACGTCCTGGCCGACGACGCCGTGGCAGTCCTCGACGCCTATCAGGTTGAGCAGGCCCACATTCTCGGCATCTCGATGGGCGGCATGATCACCCAGCTGATCGGCCTCAACCACCCCAACCGAGTGCTCACCATCACACCAATCATGTCCACGCCCCAGGCCGGCGTGGTGACGGACGCGTTCGCGGGCAAGGACGTGATCGAGCTCTCCCCGCCGCACCGCAAGGTGCTCAACCTCGTGACCAGCCGCGACCAGATCGACTGGACCGACCGTGAGACAGTGATCGCGATGCAGGTCGAGTCCTTCGCCACGATCAAAGGTTCCCGCTATCCCGAGGATCCCGCAATGGCCGACCACATCGCCAGAGACTTCGATCGAGCTATCAACTACGCCAGCTCCGTTAATCACACACCCGCCATGGCGCAGTCCGATGCCTGGCATCACCGGCTAAGCGAGATCAACAAGCCGACCCTCGTCATCCATGGCGACGAAGACCCCATCCTCCCCTACGACCACGGCCAGGCCCTCCACGCCGCGATCAGCGGCTCGACCTTGCTCACCATGGAAGGCGTCGGCCACGAACTCCCGCGCGGCATCTGGGACACGGTGATCCCCGCCATCCTCGACCACACCAGCTAACCACTTTCACTCTCCCCCCGCAAAGCGGGGGGAGATGCCGAAGGCAGAGGGGGGCACTCCCGCTCATCGCCGATACACCGACATCACCACCCCGCTTCCCGTCGACCCCGTCCGCACCAACTTCAGATTCCCCGGGGCCGCACCCTCGCCGAACAGCCGCTTGCCCGCTCCCACCACCACCGGGAACGTCCATAACCGATACTCATCAATCAACTCATGCGCGATCAGCGTCTGGATCAGCTCAACGCTCCCGTGAACCTGGATCAGCGGACCATCCCCCGCTTTGAGCCGCTCGATCTCACCAGCGACATCGCCGCTCACCCGAGTCGACGGACCCCACGGCAATGGATGATCCGCCGACCGCGTCGCCACATACTTCCGACCCCCATTCAGCCGAGCCGCCACCGGGTCATCCCCGCCAACGTGGGGCCAGTGCGACGCGAACACGTCATACGTCCTCCGGCCAAACAGCAGGTCGTACGGCTCCGACATCGCCTCCGCATACACCCGAGGCATCACGTCCTCCCAGTACGGAGCCCCCCAACCACCGGCCGAAAACCCACCCGAAGGATCCTCCTCCGGACTCGTCGGACTCTGCATCACCCCGTCCAGCGTGACGAAACTGAGAATCGCCAACTCCCGCATCAGAGCTCGTCCAGATCCACCGACCGCCCCGTCTCCGCCGACTCATAGATCCCAAACACGATCTTCATCGTCTCCAGATTGTCCCGACCCCCGCTCACCGGCTCCGCCCCGTCCTCGCAGCACGACGCAAAGTGGATGATCTCATTCACGTAGGGATTCATGGTCGGCAGCGACACCTCACTCGTATCCACCGGCTGGAAGCTCGTCGCCGGATCGAAACTCTCCTCGCCCTCTTGCTGAGCGCTGGTCATCACGGCCGGCACCCGATGCCACATGAGCGGCGTGTTCTCCTCCGGAGGCGGCGTCCACGCTGCCCCCTGATCGCCCAGGATCACCGTCTGGAACAGCCACGGCGCCCGACTCGTCAGACTCGCCGTCAGCGTCCCGATCGCCCCGTTCGCGAACTCCAGCGTCGCCACCGTCCGATCCTCCGCATCGTTCGTGAAACTCGGATGCCCGCGCCAGGCCCGAGCCTCGACCCGCACCACCTCGCCCACGAAGAACCTCATCAAATCCAGGTGATGCACCGAGAGCAGCGTCACCACCCCGCCGCCGCCCCGCTTGCCGTCGAATCCCCACCAGCCCGCTCGAGGCGCGATCGGCTGGTTCGGATCGTCCAGCGCCGCCGTCAGGAACGTGTCCGTCCGCGCCGACCAGATCCGACCCAGCTCGCCCGCCTGGATCCGGCGCCGCAGCGCCACGTAGCTCGGCACATGACGCAGATGCTGCGCGACCATGAACGTCACCCCCGCCTCCTCCGTCGCCTCCACGATCGCCCGGCACTCGTCCACCGAGATCGCCATCGGCTTCTCCAGCAGCACATGCTTGCCCGCCTGCGCCGCCGCAATCGCCAGCTCCGCATGCGTGTCGTGGATCGTGCAGATATCGACCGCATCGATATCCGCCAGTTCGCACATCTCCCGAGCGTCCGTGAAGATCGCGTCCGCCTCCAGGTCCGCCTCCGCCGCAAACCCCTGCGCCGCCTCCTCGCGGATATCGCAGACCGCCGCCAACCGCACCCGCTCCGGGTCATGCTGATACCCGGGCAAATGCTGCCGAGAAATCCCGCCCGCCCCAATCAGTCCAACCTTCAGCGGCTCCGCCATAACCGTCGCTCCCTCATCCATTAGGTCCATCGAGTGAGCCCAAGACTACCGAGCCGCGCGTCCGCGCGTCCGTCACCCGCCTAAACTGGCTGCGGGTCCTTAGCTCAGTTGGCCAGAGCAGCGGACTTTTAATCCGAAGGTCCTGGGTTCGAGTCCCAGAGGACCCACCAACAGCACCCTCTCATCGAACTCGCGCGATGGAACCGCATCGCCCACCGTCGAGCGCAACGTGAAGAAGTACATCCTCTTCGACCACGACGGTGTCCTGGTCGAAACGGAACAGTGGTACTACCTGGCCAACAAGCGAGCGCTGCGTTCGCTCGGAATCGATCTCCCGCGAGACGCCTATCTGGCCAACATGGCCAACGGAGTCTCCGCCTGGGAGGCGGCGCGAAGCGCCGCAATCCCCGAATCCGACATCAAACGTGGCCGAGAACAACGAGACCGTTACTACCGGCACTACCTGACGACCGAAGACATCGAAATCGAGGGCGTCCTCGAAACACTGGCCGCACTCGCAGACACGTACAGGATGGCGATTGTGACCACATCCAAGCGGCCGGACTTCGACCTGATCCACGAGAACCGGTCCATCCTCGACCACATGGAGTTCCATCTGACCGAGGAGGATTACGAGCAAGCCAAGCCGCATCCGGAACCCTACCTGACAGGCCTCGAACGCTTCGGAGCAACTGCCGCTGAGACCGTCGTGGTCGAAGACTCGGCCAGAGGCTTGAAGTCCGCAGTCGCATCCGGCATCGACTGCATCGTCGTCGCCAACGACTTCACCGCAACCCACGATCTGTCCCTGGCAACTGCCAGGGTCGCCACGTTCCGCGACCTGCCATCTGCAATCGAGCGCCTGACGACGTCATCCCGTCGCTAGTCCGCCCGCACATACCGCAGATGAGTCGCCAACCGACCCTCGATCACCTCCGCAATCCGATACCCCGACCCAACCTCCGGCACCTCCTCGAACAGCCGCCGCCCGCCGCCGAAGATCACCGGCGCCAGCGCGATCTCCAGCTCCTCGATCACGCCCATCCGCAGGTACTGCTGAATCACGTTCGCCCCGCCCGAGATCCGAATATCCCCTGCGCCCGCCGCCTCCCGCGCCAGCTCCAGCGCCCGCTCCGGACCATCCTCAACGAAGAAGAACGTCGTCCCGCCCGGCCGCACCCACGCCTCCCGCGGCTGATGCGTCAGCACAAACACCGAGTTGTGGAACGGCGCCTCCTCGGGCCAGGAGATCTCGCCCTGGTCGAACATCCGCCTGCCCATGATGTTCGCCCCGGTCTCCTCCGTAATCCGCCGCTGCAGATCGTTCACCGGACCGGTCTCCCCGCCCTCGCCGAATCCCAGGTTCTCGCGAAAGTGCTCCAGCTCGAAGATCCAGCCCATCAGCGACCCCCACTTCGCCGCCCAGTCCAGGTACGCCGGCTCATCCCAGTGCGCAACCGCCATCCCCTCCGGAGCCATGTACCCGTCAAGGCTCAACCCAATATTGACAAACACCCGCCCCATCTCGCCCTCCCTCGTGAGCAGGCCGCTCCGACTCCAGCCAGGAGACCGCCCGAGCAAAGCCTAACGACCAGCCAGTCCCGTCGCCCAAATCCCCCAAAACTGGACCTAGGCCCCGACCCTCAGCCGGCCAGACCAGCGGACCTTCAATCCGAGGGCCTCGTGTTCGAATCCCAGAGGGCCCACCATCAGAATCCTCTCATCAATGAGTCATTGAGCATCACTCTGGCCGTCGGTATCACCTTGTCTATTCGTCAGGACGCAACGACGCCAACCAAAGAATGATCCACAGGACCAAGGCAGCGTCTGCGTGTGGATCCTGTGATCGCACACCATGTGCGCAACTGTCACGGAGGTTCATCGCATGATTGTCCACAAGCAGATACGCAAGCATGCGCGCATTCGACGCGCCGATAACGTCATGTAGATCGTCCAGAATGGGCCGCAAACCCCGCAGACCTCCACACTCATCCCCTTGAGGCGGAAATGAAATCTCGACTCCCGCCTTGCGCGCCAGCATTCTTATCGTGGACTCGATCCTCGGAAGTGCAATATGCACCGCTGTGTCATAGTCCCGTGCCCAATAGAAATCGAAAGCCTTGGCGAATATGTCAACCTCGAAGTCGTCGATCACGACAGAGTCAGCCAAGATCTCGCGTATCGACGCTCGCTCCGCCTCGGGCCGTTCCTCAATCGAGGCCAGACATGGGGCGATGAATAGAAGTGCTGCAATTGAAGCTTGCGTACGGAAATGCTCTGCTATCCCTCGACGCAGTTTCGCATCGTTGCTGGTCGGGCGGCAGCATTCGATGCCGTCATGCACGATGTGCACTCGGCCAATGAGATTGATCAACCTCGGTTCGTTATGAATGCGCTCCGCTTCCTCCTCGATCAAGTCGATTCGGCCTAGCGATTTGAATCCCCAGGCCGTTGTGATCTCAATGGCATCTGACATAGTTTCAGCGGATCGCACAGTAGTCGTGATTTTCTCAATGACTTCGTTTGGCACGGACTGCTCCGCACTGATCTCGTGAAACTCACCGTCGTAAGCCAAGCCGCCCCGGATTCCCCGAATCTCCTCGATCAGTGCCGATTCGCCATTTCCGCCCTTAGCCCACTCCTCTGCCTCTTGGAGAAACCTGCCAGCGCGCAGATCCGAGTCTGCGCGTTTCGCTTCGTTGATGAACATTTGACTGGCATTGGTACGAATCTGTCGTTCGAGACCCTTATCTTTGTCCTGCTCGGCCATGGAACGCTGGATCTTGTACAGCGACTCCCTGAGAGTCCACGTCTCCCCTTCCGGCCGAGCGAGGTAACCGGCTTGCAAGGACTCGATCCTCTCCGCCAAGGCAGATGGCCGATGCTGTGCTGGTAGGCACGCAGCGGCACGGATGGCCCAGTGCGAGTCTTCTCCGTGCGTCTCGGCAAACATCGCCTCGCACCGCTTCGCGATGCCGTGGTACTCTGCCGGAGCGTTGAGGACCTTCGTCAACTCAGCAGCGCGACACAACAAGCTTTGTTGACGCATTTCGAGGTGGATAATGTCCGAGCCCTGCAATTCGTCGAAGAACTGAAGATAGTTGACAATCGCCGCCCGGGCGTATAGGTGCGCCTGTTGTCGCTCGCCATACTTGAGAAACCACAACATATCGTTCAGCATCGCAGTAACGAGCGGGTGCTTTGTGTATGAGGTCAGTTCGTGCCAGACTTCGAGGACTTCGGGATGCTCGTCGCGGATGAACTGGAGCAGTCCTTCTGCGGCTCCGAACACGGCTACGATTGGGCCAGCAGACGATGGACGTGTCGAACCGACAAATCTGAAGTTCGCGAACATCGCAACAGCTCGTCCAACCGGCTCGTCACGCTGTGCCTCGGTGATTCCAAAATCTACGCGCGTGTCCCAGTTGAATTGATCCGACTTCGCAGCCCAATCATCGAGAAGTGTCGCCATGCGTTCAGTATCGATCTGCTCAGACATCCTCGACTTCCTTTCACCATCCAGCCCCGGCGTCGATTCTCAGCCCGCAGACCACTCAGCGTCAGAGTGCTCGATTTGATGCGATCGCACGGCCCGCAGCGAGAGGGCGGCCCCCGCAGGTCTAGGGTCCACAGGTTGAAGCCGCGACGCTCCCCAAGGTTATGTCATAGTCCTAGAGACTGCCAAGTTGATGTCGCGTATGCAACGTACGCTGGAATCCTCGCGGAAACCTGTAGAGCATTTCCATCGGAAGCCCGGCTACGTCGTGCTCAGCATCGCTCGGGATGGTCTCAATGTCGCTAAGCGCTGCGTGCTCCGGGACCGCCGTAAACGCCGCTGCAAGCGCGTCCAGGATGTCATTCTCGTTGACACCCCGGTGGCCCATCGAGAGTGCATCTCGCCAGATCGACTCCGCCATCGGTTCGATGTTGCACAGCACCGCCAGCCGCTCGCGGATACCCTCATCCTTCTTCTTGGAGTGGGACATCGCGCGCTCACCGTTGAATCCCCAGAAGCAGAGCTCTGGATGAACCTCCCTGATCTTCTTACGGGCGGCGTCGCTCGACCTCAGGAGCACGTCGACTTCACCGACTTTGGGCACAATCCCCCAGGCCTGCTTGCTCAGTCCTTTTCCAAGTTCGCGACGGTTGGTATCAGAGCCGGCTTGGTAGTTCTGGTATCCGCCTTGCCGGAACGCTTCGATGGCCGCCCGGCCCGGCGCTGGAAACACCGACGAACCACGTTTACCTAACATCCTGCGAGCCAAGCGGTCAGCCGAACGGGTTCGGCGCTCAGAATTCGGCAACCCGATCGGGATATCAATCAAAATGAGCGACGCGGCTCCCCATTCGTCAAACAAGGCGGCCACAGTCGGGAAGACTCGAATGTCCCAACCTCCCGCGGTGAAGGAAGTGATGCGGATTGCCAGCCAACCATCCTTGGCCCAGTCCACACCGATGACATCCATCTAGATCTCCTTCCAGACGCCAGCGCCGCTGCGGTGCTGAGTAGGCTACTAGCGCCACACCCCGCCCCGAACCCGTGCCCGCATAAGATCACCCCAGCCGGACCAGAGCGTATCGAAGCCCATCCAAACCCAATCCCCCAACCCCGAAATCGCCCATGACCGTCGACCCCATCTTCGCCGACCCCACCCTCGCCGACCTCTACGACACCTTCTCCCTCCACCGACGCGACTTCGACTTCTACCTCCCCTTCCTCATGGCCGCCGACAGCGTCCTCGACGTCGGTTGCGGCACCGGCGAGCTCCTGCGTTCCGCCCGCCAGGCCGGCCACACCGGACGCCTCTGCGGCCTGGACCCCGCGGCCGCCATGCTCGATCTGGCCAGGCAGAAGCAGACCGACGTCGAGTGGATCCTGGGCGATCTGTCCGCGCTCGACCGGCGCCACCAGTTCGACCTCGTCGTCATGACCGGTCACGCCTTCCAGGTCTTCATCGACGACGACCAGCTGCGCCACGCGCTCGCAACGATTCGCTCCCTCCTCAACGGCCACGGCCGCTTCGCCTTCGAGACCCGAAACCCGCTTGTCCGCGCCTGGGAACGCTGGACCCCCGAGCACGCCGTCGAAGTCGTCCACAACGGCCGGACCGTCCGCATGGCCCACCAGGTCGAGACCCCCATCACTGGCGACCTCGTCTCCTTCACCCACACCTTCACCAGCCCCGGCTGGGATCAGCCCCAGGTCAGCCGAAGCACCCTCCGCTTCCTCGACCGCGGCGCGCTCGCCGCCTTCCTCTCCGACGCCGGCGTCGCCATCGAGCAACAGTTCGGAGACTGGGAGCACCAGCCCTTCACCCCAACCAGCCCCGAAATCATCACCATCGCTAGGCCCGCCAGGCCCGCCTGAGTCATCCGAAGATCGACGCAGGACACAGCAGCGCTCGTAGCTCCTCCATCGTCCCGATCGGCGCCGGCATTGCCCCAGTGCAGCGCAGATGTTCGCAGGCGACACTCCTTCCGCCAACCCGCTCCAACCCCTACAGACCCCTGATATCATCAGAACACCCGTGCTGTACGCACGCCGATCCACAAGGAGACTCACATGCCCAACCCCTACCACTTCCGAGCCAACATCGACCGCCTCGCGCGATACGCCAACGGCCCGGCCCCCGCCTACAGGCGGCTCGACGCGCTCGACACCATCGTCCGCGAGATGTATGCCCGGACCGAGCGAGCCCGTCTCAACTATCAGATGTACCTCGCCACCGACCCCTTCGACGTCGCCCGCCACCTCCTCCGCGACCTCCACGACCACTCTTCCGTTCCCCCTCTCCCCCTGGGAGAGGGTTGGGGTGAGGGCTCCCCCACCCCCACCGAGGACGAACCACCGGAGGAAGACGACGACCCCTTGTAATCGCCCCAACTTTTTTGTTCGAGCCCGTTTTTTTCTGTAGGTCGGGCCCGCCCCGCCCAGCCTCGCCGTGCCTGAATCATCCGAAGATCGACGCCGGACACAGCAGCGCTCGCAGCTCCTCCATCGTCCCGATCGGCCCCGGCTGACCCCGCGCGCGCCACTGCCGGCTCAGCTCATCGACGCCGAAGTCATGCAGCAGAGTCCAGGCGACCGCCCGATTCGCGAAGTCAGCGTCATCGAGCAAACCGGGATCGTACGCGCCCAGGAACGCGCGAGCGAGCACCGGATCCCGCCCGCAAAACCCCATCCAGACCGGCATCCACTCGTACTCCCGCACACCGATCTTCGCGTCGCCGAAGTCGATCAGCGCATCGATCCGCCAACCATCGTCGGACGGGGTGCAGAGCACGTGGTCCGCGCCCAGGTCGCCATGCACCACGACCCGCGAGGCCGACCGGTCCGCCGCAATCGCATCGTCAAGCACGGCCTCCAGCGAACTCACAAGCCCGCTGCCCAGCACTCCCGCTCCAACCAGCTCGCTCACCGAGCTGCGCCGCCCCTCCATCACGACATCGTTCCACGCCCGCGCGGTCGCGGCATTGGCAAACCGGCCGACATCGATCGAGTGAAGCCTGCGCACGATTCGGCCGAGTTGCGCCGCCAGCGACGCGGCGTCGCGCTCTGAAAGGTCCTGGCGAATCTCCGAAAACGGTCGAGCCTCGCAGTAACGAGTGATCACGTAAGCCCAGAAGACTCCCGCCCCGTCGGCGATGCGCCCGCAGCCGACGAGCTCGGATACGGGAATCTGCTCCTCGGAGCTGAGCTCTCCCAACAGACGCCGCTCGAGTTCGAACTCATCCCAGAACGGGCTGTAGATCTTCAGCGCAAACGCTCGGTCGAGCAGGAAGACCGCGTTGGTGTGCTCGCTCGCCGCATGCAGCCGCCGGTAGCCGATCCCCTCCCGAGCGCATATCGCGTCGATCAGTCCCCGCCAGACCGAGACGTCGCGATAGATCCGCGTCCAGTCCTCCCAGCGTTCAACCCGAATCGAAGGCAACATCACGTCGCTTCCCACACATCTCCGGTTCCCTACGACGCTACCCCTCGCACCACGACTGTCGCCCCCGACGCTCGCAGCCGGATCGCCCACCGCATCAGCACATCTGTACGGATATCATCGTCAAGACCGAATCGCTGACCCGCACACGCCCGCACAGGAAGGCAACCGCGATAACCGATCACTAACCGCCGAGCAGCCCTCGAACAGCGTCAGAGGTCTTGCTCGTCGACCCACCGCCGCAACTCCGCGGCGAAGCGCTCCCCCTGCTCGCTGATCACGAAGTGGCCGGCCTCGTCGATGTAGACCAGCGTCGACCTTGGCAGCCTCCGCTGCAGGTCCTCGGCGTTCTCCCGGTGTCCGACCAGGTCGTCGGCGCCGTAGAGCAGCAGCGTCGGTCGATCGAAGCGTCCCCAGTAGGTCTCCACGGGCGAACGCTCCATCGCCCCCATGACGACGGCGCGATCACTCGGCGTCGTGCGCGCGAGCCGGAACAACCACTCGGCCCGCTCCGGATCGCGAACGCCAAAGCCGGGGGCGCAATAGGCGCGCTCGAAGCGCTCGTTCCATGCTTCGATGTCACCCTCGTCGGAGCCTGACGTCGCCGTTTGCATATCGGTCGGGCTGGCCTGCGGTGGATACTTGCCGCCTCCCGAGCCGATCACCACCGCGTCCGGTGCGTGGTCGCGCGCGATCACCTGCGCCGCCCGCGCACCCCAGGCGTGACCGACCACGATCAGCGATCCGGCGCCGCGCGGCTCGACCAGCTGCATCGCGGCCTGTCCGAGCTCCTCGAACGAGTACGGTTCGCAGGGCGGCGGGCTCTCGCCGACGCCCGGGACATCGAATCGGACGATACGTCCAAGCTCCACCAGTCCGGGCACGACGAAGTCCCACGTATGCAGGCTCTGGCCCGCCCCGTTGATCAGCAGAAAGGTGCGCTCGCCCTCACCGTCGACCCGAGTATGGATGCGGGCCGGGTCGATGCTCACCGAACACCTCTTCCGGCCTGATGAAGGGATCAAGCGCTGCCAGAGCCCGCTTCGCGGCTACCGCAGCGCCGGCCTCGTAGGGATCGGCGCGACCTGGTCTTCCCGTAGCGGATAGGCCTCCTTGCGGTAGACCTGCACGCGGTTGTAACCGAAGTCGGGGATCAACAGCCGGTCGCCGTCGATCCGCACCGACGCCGGCGAGCGCAGGCGCTTCTCCTCCTCGAGGACCGTCAGATCGCGCTGCCGCAGCAGGATCGGTTGCTCCATCAGCATCTTCAGCGCCGACGGCGAAAGCGTCGCGTCGCCAAGGAACTTCTCCACGTAGCGCCCCTCGCGATTGAACAGCAACACGCGATTGTTGCCACGGTCGGCGACGTAGATGTCGCCGTGTTGATCGACCGCCACGCCCGCCGGGCGGTTCAGTTCTCCGTCGCCGTCGCCGCTCGATCCGATGATCATCAGCGGCTCACCCGAGGGACTGAACTTCTGCACCCGGTCGTTGCGCCAGTCGCCGACGTAGACACAGCCGTCCCCGTCGAGCGCGATGCCCCAGGGCATATCGAGTTCGCCGAATCCGCTGCCGTAGCTGCCGAACCCGTCGATGTACCGTCCGTCCATCGTGAAGCGCTGGACGCGATGGTTCATCGTGTCGACCACCAGCAGGCGTCCCTCGTCGTCGATCGCCATGTGGGCCGGTCGGTCGAGCTGGCCCGGCGCGCTGCCGTGCTCGCCCCAGCGCGCAATCTCTTCGTCGCGCTCGCGCGTCGCGATGGTGATCGTGTGATCGGCCTCGTCCGAGACGATGATCCGCTCGTCCTCGTCGCAGACGATCCCGGCCGGCCAGATCCAGCCGCAGTCGGCCTCGGCCGGCCGGTCGTTCGGCTCCGCCGGCCGGCGCCGGACCACGCCGAGGTCCTCGTCCTCCCAGTTCAGGATCCGCAACGGGCCGCCTGTCTCGAAGGGCCCGCGTCCGAGGCAGTAGATCCGCCCCTCCTTGCCGACCGCGAGGTCAATCGGGTTGAAGGTCACCAGCCGACGTCCCAGCGTCTGCTCGTAGGGATAGCCGGCACGCAGCAGTATCTCGTACGTGCCGTTGGCAGATGCTTCGTTGGCGCCGTTCGTCTCGACAGCCATCAGCCCACTCCAATCGGCTCCCGGTATGGGTGGATCTGCTCGAAGCTGCCTCCCACGATCGCGGTCGGGTCGACCCCGAGCCACTGGTCGAGCACCGTGCTGTAGATGCTGCGGAAGTCGATCGTGTGCGAAAGGTCTTCGCCGTAGAGCCAGTCGCTCGGGTCCAGCGAGGGATATTCGCCGTAGAGTCCGCCCCGCACGCCATCCCCAATCAGATACGCGCCGCCGCCCGAGCCGTGGTCGGTACCCGATCCGTTGTCGCGGATGCGCCGCCCGAACTCGGTGAAGACGAGGATCGTGACCTCCTCGGACGCGTTGTGGTTGCGCAGATCCTGGATGAAGTCACGGATCGCCTCGGAAAGCTGGGTCAGCAGTACCGGAAGCTGATCGTTCTGGCCCGAGTGGGTGTCATAGCCTCGCTGCAGCGTGTAGAAAATCCGCGCCCCCAGTCCGGCGGTGTGCACGCGTACCACGTCGCGCAACGCCTGCGCGATCGGGCTGCTGCCGTATTCCACCTCCGAGGCGTACTGTTCGGGTGCGTCGGCCAGGATCTCCGCGCTCTGCAGCACGCTCAGCCCGGTCTGGGCGAGGTACTCCTGCACCATCGCGGTCCCGACAGCCGGCGTGTACATGCGTTTGAAGCTGTCCAGGTCCTTGGCCCGCTCCTGCTCCAACTCGATCTCGGTCATCAGACCGAAGCGGTCGAGGGAGTCGACCGAGGTGACGGTCACGCCCGGAGCGGCCAGCGCGCGCGGAAGTCCGAGCCCGAAGTTGACAGCCGTCACGGGATTCTGCGATTGCGGGTCGAACTCGCGGGTCAGTTTGCCCAGCCAGCCCTCGGTCGAGATCTTGTCGGGCGTGCAGGTGTGCCAGATGTCCGTCGCGCGGAAGTGTGATCGATCCGCCCCGGGACCGCCCTGGTGCTCCCAGCCGGCGCCCTGGATCACTGCGACCTTACCGTCGTCGTAGAGCTGCTTGAGCGGCGCGACGGCCGGGTGCCAGGCGAGCTCATTGTTGAGTGGCAGCGTCTCCTCAGCCGGCACGGCCACGGTCGGTCGGGCGTCGCGGACGATGCCGCTCTGAAATGGGATCACCGTGTTGAGGAAATCCAGCCCGCCGGCGAGTTGAATCACCACCAGCACCGGGGGTCTGGCTATGGAAGTCGTCATGGTCAGTCTCTCCTTCGGGACTTATGCGAACTGGTACTCGGGCGCAGCCACGATCAGCTGGACCATGCGCCCGATACGCTCTCTGGCCTCGGACCCCGCGCCGTTCTCGAAGACGAGCGCTCCGCCTTCCTGCGCACGCTCGATCAACTCCTCCCGCGTCTGCGGCTTGACGGCAAGCGGTCCGCACAGATCGAGGCAACGGTCCACGAGTTGCTCGGGGCTCGCGTCGCCGTCGGCGGCGACGCGCTCGATGATCTGGGCGATGCCGGGCTTGGACGTGTCCATCACCTGTTCGACGGCGAAGTTGACCCGTTGCGTCAGCGTGCCCGAGTCAAACCACTCCTGGCCGGTGTGCCAACCCTCGACTGAGGGTGGATCGTAGAGCCGTTGGCCCATCAACTCCGCCGCCCGCGAGAGTTCGGACATTGGCAGGTCGGGGAACTGTGGTGCGCCGGTGAGCTTGATCACGCCGCCGACGAACTCGACCGGGCTCTTGACCCGCTGGAAGCGCGCATCCTTGAAGAAATCGGAGTTGAGCAGCGTGCGCATGACCTCTCGAATGTCGCCGTCAGACTCAAGGAACGCAGTCGCCAGCGTGTCGATCGCCTCCGAGTCGACCGGCGGGGCCTGGTGCCAGGAGGGGACCGGCGGCTCGTCGGCGACGAAGAAGTTGTAGAGATGGCGGGCAATGAAGCGTGCGCAGGCCTCCTGCTTGATGATCACCTCGATCACGTCCTCGCCGCTGACGACGGTCTCACCGAGGAATATCTTCTCCTCGCTGTCGTGGTCGTCGGGATCGAAGCGGAACTGCGGATCGTTCATCTCATAGGGGTTGATCGGAGCCCCCGGGACAATCGTCCAGCCGGTGAACGCCCGCGCCGCCGCCTTGACGTCGTCCTCGGTGTAGTTGCCGATGCCGAGCGAGAACAGTTCGAGTAGTTCGCGGCCGTAGTTCTCGTTGACCGAGTCGGCGTGGTTCTCAGAGTTGTCGAGCCAGTCGATCATCGCCGGGTCGCGCGAGAGGTCGAGCAGGATCTGGCGCATGCTGCCGAGTCCGTTCTCGCGAAACTGATCGACCTGTGCGATGCTTGCCCGGGCGTGGACCGCCTTGAAGAACGCGGTGGCGAAGATCTGGTGCCAGAGCAGCGCCATCTTCTCGCGCAACGGACGTGGACCATTGGCCATGTTGTAGATCCAGCGCGACGCAGGAACCGACGGCAACTCGATCGAAGTGGCCGTCGGCAGGTACCGCTCGATCACGTCCTGATCGGGATCGGTGAACGTTTCCGGATGAAGCAACTCTTCGACCACGTCTTCGTAGGGTCGGGCGGCCAGTTCCTCCAGCTCGTCCCGTCTCGCGCCCACACCAACGCGGCGCATCAGGTGCGCCATCAGTTCCAACTGGTCCCCGGGCATCTCGGCCTCCGCTCCCTGGCGTGACGGCCGTTCGCGTCCAGCATGGTGCAGCGCCAACAACCGCCGCCACGGTCACTACGAAACGTAGCAAATTCGATACAGCTCGATCGGCTGAGTGTTCGTCTTCGGCCGGCCTTGCTCGCGCGGCCCTCGGCGCTGTCACCGCGCTACGCCTGCGATTGCTGAGGAGCCCGTCGGGGGACTAGCCTCAACCATGCTGCAGCGAAGGAGCGAGCCATGACCGACCACGACCAACCGCAACATGAGGCCATCGTCATCGGCGCCGGCGTCGCCGGCATCTATCAGATCTACAAGCTGCAGGAGATGGGCATCGACGCCACCGTCCTCGAAACCGCCGAGGGACCGGGCGGAACCTGGTACTGGAACCGCTATCCCGGTGCCCGTTTCGACTCGGAGAGCTACACCTACGGCTACTCGTTCTCTCAGGAGTTGCTGGACGAATGGGACTGGAGCGAGCACTTCGCCGGCCAGCCCGAGACGCTGCGCTACCTGAATCACGTCGTCGACAAGTTCGATCTACGCCAGCACATGCAGTTTGGTTGCAAGGTCCAGGGCGCCTCCTTCGATGACGACAGCTCTCTCTGGACCGTCCACCTCGAGGACGGCCGCGAACTGACCTGCCGCTTCCTGCTCACCGCGATCGGCATGCTCTCGGCCGCCACGATGCCAAGGATCGAAGGCGTCGACAGCTTCGAAGGTGATTCCTGGCACACGTACTACTGGCCGCACGAGCCGGTCGATCTGGCTGGCAAGCGGGTCGCTGTGGTTGGCACCGGCGCGACCGGCGTCCAGGTGATCGCCGAGATCGCCGACAAGGTCGGCGAACTGACCGTCTTCCAGCGCCGACCCAATTGGTGCGCGCCGCTCCACAACGGCCGAATCGATGAGGCGACGCAAGCCGAGATCCACGCCACCTACGACGAGATCTTCGAGCTCTGCCACCAGACCCCGGGCGGCTTCATCCACGCCCCTGACCAACGCAAGTACCGCGACGTGCCTGAGGAGGAACGGCTCGCCCTCTGGCAGAAGCTCTACGAAACGCCGGGCTTCAGCAAATGGTTCGGCAACTTCGTCGACACCGGCATCGACCCTGAGGCCAATGCCGGCTACTCGGAGTTCATCGCCAACAAGATCCGTGAACGCGTCCACGACCCGCTCACCGCCGAGAAGCTGATCCCCAAAGACCACGGCTTCGGCACGCGGCGGGTCCCGCTGGAGACGCGCTACTACGAGGCCTACAACCGCGACAACGTGCACCTGATTGACATCAACGAGACGCCGATCGAGCGGATCACGCCCAGGGGCATCCGTACCTCATACCAGGAGTTCGAGTTCGACCTGATCATCTACGCGACGGGGTTCGACGCGATCACCGGCGCCTTCGATCGGATCAACTTCACCGGCTCGGCCGGCCTGCCCTTGCGCGACAAGTGGGCCGAGAGCCCCGACACCTTCCTCGGCATGCAGACGGCCGGCTTCCCCAACCTGCTGATGCTCAGCGGGCCGCAGGGCGGTTCCGTCTCGACCAACTACCCGCGCGGGATCGAGACCTCCGTCAACTGGATCTCGGACCTGCTCGGCTACATGCGCGACCAAGGCTATCGCCGCGTCGAAGCGCAGGCCCAGGCCGAGCAGGAGTGGCGAGGCCATGTCGCCGAGATGTACCAGTTCCAGCTCATGAACAAGATCAGGAGCTGGTTGACAGGCTACAACTCTAACGTCGACGGCCACGGAAAGCACGATGGGACGCGCTATGTGATCTACCCCGGCGGCGCGCTACGTTACCGCGAGCATCTCGCCGAGGTCGCCGGAAACGGCTACCAAGGCTTCAGACTCTCCTAGTAGACGTACGGCACGATTCGGTAGGGCACCCGTTCCTGGTACTCGGCCCACTTCTCGGGGCCGTACTTCTCGGCGCAAGCTCGATCGTCCTCGATCTGACGCCAGGTGAACATCGTCACCACGAACATCATGTACGTGTACGCCCAAACATTGTCGAAGTGGCCGAAACTGAGCGCGATCGCCAGGCCGAACAGGCCCTCTCCGAAGTAGTTGAAGTGGCGGGCGGTGCCCCAGAAGCCGCTGCAGAGAATCTTGCGGTCGCCGGCCTGAATCACCTCCGGTTCAATCCACAGGAACTTGCGCTCGGGCCAACGCTTGAACCAGTACTTCTGCAGGTTGGCCCCGCGCGAGATTATCCACCCGGCTAGGAACAGCGCCGCCGCCCCGCCCACGATCGCGAACTCTGCAGCCGCCGAGAATCCCGGATCCGGTTGCGCCGCCATTGCCCACAAGGGCAGGATGAACAGCCAGCCGTAGACCACCAAACCACCCCAGAACAGCTTGAATCCGGTCTTCTCGTGGATCAGGTCGTAGGTGTAGAGCTGCACCCGTTCCCAGATGAAATAATCGGTGATGTAGAACGTGTAGATCCCCGCGTACAGGAAGACGCCGAGATTTGCGTCGGCGAAGTTCTCGTGGTGCCAGACCGCGCCTGACAGCGCGTTCAGCGCCAACATCGTTCCGCCGACGACGTAGAACCACATCTTCACGTCGAAGTACTCGTTGAAGAACGAGAACTCCTGCTTACGGCCCAGGTAAAACGCGATGAACGGGTTCTTGACCTCGCCCTGCGGCTGGCCGAACACGGCGATCAGCGAGAAGATGACGCTGAACACCGTGCCGCCGAAGACGGACCAGATCGAGGCGCGATAGAACCAGTCGCGCGGCATCCCGGTGACCTCGGTCGCCCAGATGATCAGTACGATCGCGAAGACCAGCAGCCCGTTAAGCCTGTAGGTGCGCGGCTCTCCGGTCTCGGGATTCGTGACGTAGCCGGTCACCTTGCGGGCGGCCAGGGCCATCTGCGCGACAGCGAACGCCGCGAAGATGATCAGCGGAGTGAAGAACGCGAGGATCTTCTCCTCTGCCGTTAGATCGAACAGGTGCTCAAGACCGAGGGATTCAATAATCATGACCGAATGCCCCTTCCGCCGGTTGTAGGCATATTGTTACGGATCGAGAACGCCGACGGGCACTGGGCGCGCCCACGTGCATGCGGCGCATTCGCGCCGGCATCGCCCGCTGATGATCGAGCGCCAACGCCTAGCCTGTGGCCATGCAACTGGGCATGCAACCAGATCCAGCCGATCATCCGATCGTCCAGACGGCCAGGTCGCTGCGCCCGCTGATCGTCGCCTCCGCCGATGAGACCGAAGCGAACGGCAAGCCTCCCGACCAGCTGATCGAGGCGTTTACCGACGCCGGGCTCTACCGCATGTTCGTCCCCAAGGCGGCCGGCGGTGAGGAAGTGCCCCCGCTGGTCGCGTTTCATGCGGTGGAGGCGCTGTCCGAGGCCGACCCGTCCTCCGGTTGGGTGGTGATGCTGGCCACCGAGCTGTCGTTGGTAACCGGATTCCTGGAGACGGAGCACTTGCGCGAAATGATCGAATCGGACGAGCCGGGCGGCCCGCGCTGCCGCATCGCCGGCTCGGCTCGACCGACGAACTGGGGCAAGCGCGTCGAGGGCGGCTGGATCATCAACGGGATCGCGACATATGCCAGCGGCATCGACCACGCCACGCAGGTCGTCGCTGCGTTCCGCGACGAGGACCATCCCGACAACTCCTACATGTCCTTCCTCGAACCCGACCAGGGCACGATTCTGCGGACCTGGGACACGATGGGCCTGCGCGGCACCGGCTCGCACGACTACGAGAGCGCGGATGTGTTCGCGCCCGACAAGCGGACCATGCAGATCGGCTCTCGTCCCCGCGCGAGCGGTCCCAACTGGCGGATCCCCGACACCGGAATCGCGAGCTGGCTGCAGAACGGCGGACAGGCGCTGGGCTCGGCCCAGGGCGCGATCAACGAGGTCGTGCGCCATGCTCACCTCGTCGCCAGCAAGAGCGACTCGCGCACCCTCGCCGAGCGCGAGCAGTTCCGCGTGGCGCTGGGACGGGCGCAAGCGCGGGTCGGCTCGGCGCGATCGTACGTGCGAGAGATGGGCGGGCGGGCCTGGCAGTCGGTGCTCGAGGGCGAGCCCGACCGCGATGCGACGGCGCAGTGGCGGCTGGCCAACGTCAACGCCGTCCACGCCGCGACCGAGGCGGTCGAGATCCTGTTCAATGCCGCCGGGACCAACGCCATTCACCGCCGCTGGACACTCGAGCGCCGCTTCCGAGATCTGCAGGTGGCGAGGAGGCACAACGCCGGTCTCGACTTCAACTGGGACGCCGGATCAAGGCAGATGCTCGACCTGCCGCCGCTGACGAGAGGCGCGGCGATCCCCGATCGCGACCGGTATCAGGCGGCGGCGGAGTAGCGGCCAAGCAGTGCCGGCTTGCCCGACCACATTGAGATCTCCGCCAGCGGATAGGGCCGGCCGGGCCCCACCCGCGCGCGGGACCCTCACCCCCTGCGTTCGCAGGGCTGCGCTCGATTAAGTTGGGGGACGGGATCTCGGTTTTGGTAGGTTGGCTGTGCGGCGGTATTGGTCCGCGCGCCGGTTTGCTGGAAAGAGGATTCATGATGAAGGTTCCCTGGAGAGCGTTGTTGCCGCTGGGACTGGCCTTGCTCCTGTTTCCGTTGGCGCTGGCGTGCGGCGACGATGATTCCGATGAGCCGTTCCGAATCGGTGTGATGGAGTCGGCCACCGGGCCCGGGGAGACGTACGGGACGGTTGCGATCCAGGCCAAGGAGTTAGCGGTTGAGGAGATCAACGCGGCCGGCGGGATCAACGGGCGGATGATCGAGCTGGTCGTCGAAGACTCGAAGTGCAGCGCGCAGGACGCGATCACCGCCTACAACAAGCTGACCGATGTCGACGGAGTGAAGATCATCCTGGGCACGTCGTGCTCGGGCGCGATGCTCGGCGCGGCGCCGCTGGCGGAGAAGGACGGGGTGGTGATGTTCTCCGGACTCGCGACCAACCCTGACATCGCCCAGGCGGGCGACTACATCTTCCGCACGTCGCTGAACGACGCGCAGCTCGGCGTCGACACCGGCAACCTGCTCTGGGAGGACGGGGTGCGCAAGCTGGCCACGATCTCGGAGTCGACCGACTATGCCGAGGGTGTGCGCCGCACCACAGCCGAGCAGTTCGAGGAGCTCGGCGGCGAGATCGTCGGCGAGGAGCGCTACGCCTCCGACGCGACGGACTTCCGCACGTCGTTGACCAAGCTGTTCAGCGAGAATCCCGACGCGCTGCACATCGCGGCGCAGGCGGAGTTCGCCGGCGGCACGATCGTCAAGCAAGCGCGCGAACTCGGCTACGAGGGTCCGATTTACTCGGAGATCGTGGTGGTCGGCGCGACGGCGCTGGAGATCGCGGGCGATGCGGCGACCGGCCTGAAGGCCGTGATCACCGATATCGATCCGGCCAACGAGAAGGGTCAGGAAGTGCTCGCCAGCTTCCGCGAGAAGTACGACTACGTCACGCTGCCCTGGTACCTGGCCTCGGCCTACGACACCGTCTACATCACGGCCGCATGTCTTGAGGAGACGAACGACGACCAGGACGCGGACGGCTTCCGCGACTGCCTCTATGCGATCACCTGGAGCGGCGGGATCGGCGATAACTACAGCTTCGACGAGCGCGGCGAGGTGGTCGGTCTGGCCAACGTCGTCGTCGAAGTGCTGCCGGTCTCGGAGCGCAACGAAGACAACAACGGCTACAAGGTGCTGGGGCCCGCGCCGATCAAGTAGCATCGGTCGCCGGTTCCCCGCTCGGTCTGCGGGGAGGAGCCCAGAACCGTGACTGCCTGGTCGGGCCGTCTTGATCTGAGCGAGTTCCGCGAGCGTCCGCGCGATCTGCTCGCGGTCGTGCTGGCGGCCGCCGTGGTCGGCTACATCTGCTGGGCGATCAGCCAGTCGCCGCAGCAGGCGTTGCAGTTCACCTTCAATGGACTCTCGGTCGGCGCGATCTATGCGCTGCTGGCGATCGGCTTCACGCTCGTCTACAGCACGGTCTGGTTCTTCGACCTCTACTACGGCGCCGCCGCGGCGATGGGCGCGTACGGCATCTTCTATCTGCGCTCGGGCGAGGCGCTGGGCGGTCAGTACCAGGTCAACGATCCGGCGGTCAACGTCGTCTTCGGGCTGGTCACGGCGGGCGTGGCGTTGTGGGCGCTGCGAGAGGTCTTCCACCGCCGCCTACGCGAGCGGTTCGGGAATCGCAGTGCGCTCGCCGTGGAGGCGCTGGTCGCGGGCGCGCTGGGCGCCTACATGGGTGTCGTCCTGACCTGGACGAACGATCTGCACGTCCTGTTCGCTCCGGCCATCGCTATGGCGACGGCGTTCGCGGTCGCCTGGCTCGTGAGGCGCGCCGCCGCGCGACTGCCGCAACGGATTGATCGGTCCGGGTTTCCCGTAATGGCCGCTATCGCCGGAGCGGCGATGGGAGTCGTGGTCGGCGTGGCGCTGGCCGATACGGGCGGTTCGAAGCTGTATCTGAGCTGGGTCGTGTCGTGTCTGTTGGCGGGGATGGTCGGGCTCGCGTTCTACCGCGGCCTGTACGTGCAGATCATCCAGCGCACGCGTTCGCGCCTAATCATGCTGGTCGCCTCGCTCGGTGTCCTGCTGGCCTTGACCGCGCTGACAGTCATCGTCTTCGAGAGCGCTCCACGTCCCTTGCCCGACGTATTCGGCAGCGTTCCCTGGGAGGTCGGCGGCGCGACGATCAAGGGCTTCAACGTCTTCGCCATCGGCGTCGCTTGCGCGGCGTTTGTCGGACTTCTGCTGTTGCTCAAGCGGACTGCGTTCGGCAAATCGGTGCGGGCGATCGGCGACGATGAAGAGGTCGCGAAGGTGGTCGGGATCAACACGACCGTGGTCATCGCGATCGTCTTCTTCCTCGGCGCCGTGTTCGCGGCGTTGGCCGGAGTGCTCAACGGCCACGACACGGCGATCCAGCCGCGCATGGGGTTGATCATGTTGCTCAAGGGCTGGATCGCGTCGGTGGTCGGCGGGATTGGCAACCTGTACGGCGCGATCGTCGGCGGCTTTGCGCTGGGCATGATCGAGCAGTTCGGGATCTGGAGCCTGGCCGGGGAATGGAAGGACGTGGTTTCGTTCGTGGTGCTGATTCTGTTCCTCTCGTTCTGGCCCAACGGCCTGTTGCCGAGGAGGTGATTCGGTGTCGGTGATTCCGCAGGCACTCCGCGAGCGGCCGCGCGCCGATATCGAGCGCGTCGCGACCGTGTTCGTGCTTGGCTGGGCAGTGGCGTTCATGCTCTGGCAGGGGACCGGATTCACGGTCACGCTGATGACGGTCTTCGCGATCTGGGCGATCCTGGCGGTCAGTCTGAACCTGGTGGTGGGATTTACCGGGCTGCTCTCGGTTGGACACATCGGATTCTTCGGGATCGGCGCCTACACGATGGCGATCCTCGCCTCGGACGCGTCCTACGATCAGCTCCGCACCGAGGCGATCCCAACCCCCGGCTGGCCGTTCTTTGCCGCGCTGCCGATCGCCGTGGCGCTGACCGCGCTGGTCGCGATTGGCGTGGGGATCGTCTTCAACCGTTTCCGCGATGACATCTTCGTGCTTGTTTCATTCGGCTTCGCGATCATCGCGTTCAGCTTCTTCCTCAACCTGCGCGAGATTACGCGGGGGGCGTTTGGGATCCACGAGATCCCACGGCCGGCGTTCGGAGGCTGGGTCCTCGACGGAGAGGTCGAGTTCCTCGTCTTCGCGCTGGTCTGCCTGGGCCTCGTGGTGCTGCTCTGTTGGCTGATCGTGACTTCGTCGTTTGGCCGCGTGCTCACCGCGATCCGCGAGGACGAGGAGGCGATCGCCGTGTTCGGCTACCAGGTGACGCACTTCAAGCTGGCGGTCTGGGTGCTCTCGGCGATGATGGCCGGGCTCGCGGGCGCGCTGTTCGCGAGCTGGACGAGCTTCATCGATCCCAACTCGTTCATCCTGCTCGAATCGATGCTGCTGATCGCGATCGTGATTCTCGGCGGGCTGGCGACGATCTGGGGTTCGCTCCTGGGCGCGATGGCGTTCGTCCTGCTCGAGGAGGGGATGCGTTTCCTACCCTTCCTCCCGGCAGAGTTCGTCGGACAGGCGCGGCAGGTCGTGCTCGGCGTGTTGCTCGTCCTGCTCATGCTGTTCCGACCGCAAGGTCTGGTCGGGAGGTACAGGCTGTGACCGACTCGGCTGGCGCCGTGATTCACACGGTCGAACTGTCCAAGCACTTCGATGCGGTGCGCGCGGTCGATGAGTTGACCGTCTCGATCCCAAAGACGGGGATCACGAGCATCGTCGGACCGAACGGGTCGGGCAAATCGACGTTCGTCAACCTGCTCAGTGGGACGCTGCCGATCGACGGCGGACTCGTGATCATCGACGGCGTCGGCTTGCGCGTGGTGAAGGCCCACGAGTCTCCGCAACACGGCGTCACGCGGACGTTCCAGGAAGTGCGGCTGTTCGACCAGATCTCGGCCTGGGACAACATCATGGTCGTGCTGACCGAACGTCGGTTGCTGCCCTCGCTCCTGGAGCGGCGGCGTCCCGCTCACCGCGAGAAGGCCGAGCGCATCCTCAAGGAGGTGGGGATGTGGGAGAAGCGTGAGGCGATGGCCGGCGAGCTGTCGTACGGACAGCGCAAGCTGCTCGAGATTGGCCGGGCGATGGCGATGGATGCGCAGACCTACCTGTTCGACGAACCGTTCGCGGGTCTCTTTCCGCAGATGCTGGAGCGGGTCAAGGAGATCGTGGTCCGTATGCGCGACGAGGGGCACACGCTGATCTTCATCTCGCACAACATGGACATCGTGCGCGAGCTGCCGGACCACTTGATCGTGCTGGACAGCGGCAAGCTGCTGACTCAAGGCGAGGTGCACGACGTGCTCAGCCGCGAGGAAGTGATTGAGGCCTACCTCGGAGAGTGATCGAGCAATGACCGCGTCGAACGACGCCACGCTGGAGCTGACCGATATCGCCGTCCATTACGGCGCGGTGCGGGCCTTGGACGGTGTGTCTCTGGGCATCCGCCGGGGCGAGGCGGTGGCCGTGATGGGACCCAACGGCGCCGGCAAGTCGACGGTACTGAAGGCGATCATGGGGCTCGCCCCGGTCGTGGCCGGCGCCGTCTACTGGCGGGGACAGCGGCTCGAGGCGGCGACGCATGACATCGTCAAGGAGGGCATCTGCTTCGTCCCCCAGGGCCGACGCGTGTTCACCCACCTGACGATCGAAGAAAACCTCGAGATGGGCTGCCTCTACCTCGGCGACGATACCGAGAAGCAGCGACGGCTCGACTCGGTCATGGAACTCTTCCCCATCCTGCATGACAAACGACGCGACATGGCTAGCCAGATGTCGGGCGGACAGCAACAGATGCTCGCGCTGGGTCGCGGGTTGATGGGCGCGCCTGACTTGCTCTTGCTCGACGAGCCGACGCTCGGCCTCGCGCCGATCGTGGTCGGCGAGGTGTTCGAGAAGGTCCGCGAGATCAGCGAGCGGCTGAACACAACGATCATGGTCGTGGAGCACAACATCAAGGGCGTGCTCGACATCGTCGACCGCGGCTATGTCCTGGATAAGGGCCGCGTCGTGCATGAAGGCACACCGCAGTCAATCCGCGACACCGACATCCTGACCGACGTCTTTCTCGGCCGTGTCAACCCCGAGCGCGAGGAGGCTGCGGGCTAGACTCGACCCGCCATGTCAACCGCATTCGACGGCGCGCCACCGCCCGAAGTGCTGCAGATGCGGCGCCGATTCGCTCGCAACATCCCCGTCTACTACCTCTTCTACGGCGTCAGCGGATTCCTGATCTGGATGCCGATCTGGGTCATTTACCTGCAGGAATTCCGGGGGATGAGCCTGACCCAAATCGGATCGATCGAGGCGATTTTCTGGATCACCGTGGTAATCGCCGAAGTGCCGACCGGGGCGGTCGCCGACCGCTGGGGTCGACGCGTCTCGCTCGTGCTGGGCGGCGCGATGTTCTGCGTGGGTTCGGTCGTCTTCGCATTCAGCTCCACGTACGTCGTCCTGTTAGTGGCGTACCTGACCATCGCCGTGGCGATGACGATGTACTCGGGCGCCGGCCACGCGCTGGTCTATGACACGCTGCGCCAGCTTGGCCGGACCGAGGAGTACGAGAAGCACATCGGGCGCTCGGAAGCGATGGCGTTCGGCTCGATGCTGGTCGCAACGCTGCTCGGCGGACCGTTGGTGGCGCTGATTGGATACTCGGAGACGATCCTCGTGGGTGCCGTGTTCATGGGCGCGGCCGGCGCGGTCGCCCTGTTCCTGCGCGAGCCGCCGCGCAGCGAAGCGGCGATCTCCGGAGAGCCGACGAGTCAACACGTAAGTCGGAACAGCGTCGCCGCAGAACCACGCCGCAGCGTGCTGGGCAACATGCTCGGCGGCGTGCGCGTCGTCTGGAGCAGCAAGCTGTTGCTCTGGTACATCCTGTTCGCGACGTTGCTCTCCGGCGTGATCATGATCTCGACCGACTTTCTGATCCAACCGCTCGTGGTCTACCACGGCGTCGACCCGGCCAGTGGCGTCGAAACCGGACTCGCCTACTCGGGCATCTTGATGTCGCCGGTCGCGGGGATGGTCGTCGGCTCGTTGCTGGCGGCCTGGATCGCCAGTCGGTTCGGCGAGCGCCGTTCACTCGTGATTCCGCTGATGGTCGGCGCATTGGTCTTCCTCGCCCCGACCCTCTGGGATTCTCTCTGGGTAGTCGTAGCCATCGGCGTGCTGGCGGCCATACGCGGCATGATTCGTCCGATCGCCACGGGCTACATCAACCGGCGCATCCCGTCCGATCAGCGAGCGACCGTGCTGTCGATGTTCGAGCTCTCGACAGCGCTGGTCGTGGCCATCGTGTTGCCCCAGACGGGCGCGGTTGCCGACGCAGTCGGCTTCCCGGCGTCGTTCGGCTTGCTGCTCGTGGTATTGATCGGAGCGGGTGGCCTGTTCGCCCTGATCTGGCGGCTGCTCCACGGCAGAGAGCAAGCGCGCCTGGCCTTCACACTCAACTCGATGACCAAGCCGCAGGCGGCGGCGCCGAGGTAGAAGGTCAACACTCTGGCATTAGCCTGGCTGTGATAATCTCGGGCTGGTTCTGTTCGTCCAGGTGCCCGTCCCGGGAGAATAGGGAAGTCGGTGCAAATCCGACGCGGTAGCGCCACTGTTAGCGGGGCTGACTCGATTGAGTGAGCAGATCGGAGCGCCGAGACTCACTGTCGCCAAGGCGATGGGAAGGGCTCGGCAGCAACCTCCGCCCGTAAGCCAGGAGACCTGCCTGGACGAGAGGTGATGACTCTCCGCATTAGAGGGGTCCCTCGATCTCCGGGTCGAGTTCCCGGTCGATCGAACTCCAGACCTTCAGCGGAGAGCTGGAGGTTTTTTTCTTGCTCTACGCGGGTGTCTCCGGGCTGCGCGGCTATCGCCAGATGCGGGTTTCGGCGCGCCTCGCCATCGGCGCGGCGATCCTGCTGGCGCTCGTACTGGTGGTGGCGCTGATCTCGCTCAGCCTCGGCCCGGTCGACATTCCGACCAGCCACGTCGCCGCGATCATCCTCTCGTCGATCGGGTTCGACGTGGCGGAGTTCGCCCGCACCGAGCAGCTGGTGATCGACCAGATCCGGTTGCCGCGGATCATTGTGGGCGCGTCAGTCGGTATGGCGCTCGGCGTCGCCGGCGCGACGATGCAAGGCCTGTTCCGCAATCCGATGGCAGATCCGGGAATCATCGGCGTTTCGGCCGGCGGTGCGCTGGGCGCCGTCATCGCGATCGCAACCGGAACTGCAGCGCTGTTCTTTCTGGCGCTGCCGGTCTTCGCCTTCGTTGGCGCGATGGCCGCGGCCTTCCTGGTGTACGGGATCGCTGCGGTGGGCGGACGTTTCTCGATGGCGACCCTGCTGCTCGCCGGCGTCGCGGTCAATGCGTTCTTGGGCGCAATCGTGTCGGCGATCATCATCGTCCTGCCCGACAACGAGGCGCTGCGCGAGATCCTCTTCTGGCTGGCCGGCGGACTCGACTCCCGCTCTTGGGAGCACGTCCGCATCGCGACGCCGCTGATCGTCGCCAGCACGGCGGTGCTGCTGCTGATGTCCCGTGATCTGAACCTGCTAATGCTGGGCGACGACGAGGCCCGCTCGATGGGCGTGCGCGTCGGCGCGACGCGGATTGTCCTGCTCGCCGCCGCGGCGCTCGCGACGGGCGCGGCCGTCGCCGTGAGCGGCACGATTGCCTTCGTTGGGCTCATCATTCCGCACACCCTCCGATTGGTGCTCGGTCCCGACAATCGCGTGCTGATCCCGCTGAGCGCGCTGGCTGGCGCGGTCTTCGTGATCCTCGCCGACACCGTCGCCCGAACGATCATCGAGCCCGCCGAGTTTCGGGTCGGGATCCTGACGGCCTTCGTCGGCGCGCCGTTTTTCATCCTCCTGCTGATCAAGAACAAGCGACAGGTCTACTCGCTATGAGCAAACACCGCCCCTCGGTGTCCGACAGGAACAATCACGCGGCGGAGCAGCGTGCGGGCGAGGCGTGGCCGGAAGACGCTCGCGATCTGCCTCGGCAAGGGCAAGCAAAGCCCGATCACAGTCCGACGGTCGAGGCAAAGGCGCTCTCCTTCTCCGTCAATGCGAAGCAGCTGCTCGACAGCGTCGATCTACGGGCCGAGAGCGGACAGTTCGTTGGGCTGATTGGCCCTAACGGGGCAGGCAAGACGACGCTGCTTCGCTCGATCTCGAACGTGCTCAGCTACGACCAGGGATCGGTCCGCCTGCTCGGTGAGGAGCTGGACAAGCTGCCGGCCCGGCACGTGGCGGAGATCCTCGCGCTGGTGCCGCAGATCGCGCCGTACACGCAGGGCTTCACCGCGTTCGAACTGGTGCTGATGGGTCGCTACCCCCACATGGGACGCTTCCAGGTCGAGGGCAAGGAGGACGACGGAATCGCGGAGCGTGCGATGCGGCTGACCGAAACGGAGTCGTTCGCGACGAGGACGCTGGAGACGCTCTCGGGCGGCGAACGCCAGCGGGTGTTCCTGGCGCGGGCCATCGCGCAACAGCCGCGCGTACTATTGCTCGATGAGCCGACCTCGAACCTCGACGTCCTCCATCAGCTCAAGATCCTGACGCTCGTGCGAGAGCTGGTCGACGACGGGCTGACGGCGGTCGCCGCAATCCATGACCTCAACCTGGCGGCGCGATTCTGCGATCGCCTGGTCCTGCTCGCCGACGGAGAGGTGCAGACCGAAGGAGTGCCGGAGGACGTGTTGACCGCTGAGACGATCGAGGCCGTGTTCGGCGTCGAAGCGGCGGTCTACCGCGAGCCGGCGACCGGCGCCCTGGCGATCAGCTTGATCGCCGCGGCTGAGAGCGCCGACGTTGAGGCTCCGGTTGGTAGCGAGGTGATGGAAGCGCCGTCCGGCAAGCCGGCCGTCGCGGCGCGAAGTGAGGCGACCAGTGGCATCCGCTGAGCGCGCCTCGGTTGAGCGCCGCCGTCAGCGCCAGCAGGGACTCGTGATCGTCAATACCGGCGAGGGCAAGGGCAAGACGACCGCGGCGCTGGGCGTGCTTTTCCGCGCCCGCGGTCGTGACTTTCGCGTGCGCATGTTCCAGTTCATCAAGCACTCGACGGCGAAGTTCGGCGAGCATCGAGCGGCGAAGCGGCTGGAAATTCCGATCGAGTCGCTCGGAGACGGCTTCACCTGGCTGTCGAAGGACATGGACGAGACGACCGCGCTGGCCGTCGCCCAGTGGGACCGCTGCAAGGAGGCGATCGCCGACGGTGAAGAAGACATCATCGTGCTCGACGAATTCACCTACGCGATGCACTACGGCTGGGTCGAAGTCGCAGAAGTGATTGAAACGCTCAGGCGTCGGCCCAGACGGATGCACGTGATCATCACGGGCCGCTACGCGCCCCCGGAGTTGATCGATTTCGCCGATCTCGTCACCGAGATGAAACTGATCAAGCATCCCTACGAGGAGCAGGGAATCCGAGCCCAACCGGGCATCGAATACTAGAGAGCGCGGCGGCGTTGCGATGATCATGCTCGACGACATCCTTCGGATCATTGAACCGCTGGACCGCGAAGCCATGGCGGCGGCGGAGCGGCGCCAGCACCAGTTGACGAAGCCGCCGGGCAGCCTGGGCCGGCTGGAGGAGCTGTCGGTCCTGCTGGCCGGCATGCAGGGCGACGAGCATCCGCGCGCATATCGCAAGCAGCTCATCCTGGCTGCTGCCGATCACGGCGTCGCAGCGAGCGGGGTGAGCAGCTATCCGCAGGAGATCACCGCGCAGATGGTGCAGAACTTCCTCGAAGGCGGCGCAGCGGTCAACGCGCTCGCGCAACGAGCCGGCGTCGAGCTCACCATCGTCGACGCCGGAGTCGCCGTGCCGGTGGGTCCGTCGGATGAGTTGGTCTCGCTGCGGCTCGGATTCGGCACGCGGAACATTGCCGATGGGCCGGCGATGACACTGGAGCAGGCAGAGGTCGCACTAGACACGGGCGCCAAGATCGCGCGCGCCGCGGCGGCCTACGACGACATCATCGGTGTCGGAGAGATGGGCATCGCGAACACGACCTCCGCCGCCGCGATCGCCTCGGTGCTCTGCGGGCGTCCGCCAGAGGAAGTCACAGGACGAGGCGCGTCTCGCAGCGACGAACAGCTCGCCGCAAAGGTCGCCGTGGTGAAACAGGCGATCGCCGTCAACCGACCCGACCCGACAGACGGCATGGACGTGCTACGCACGCTCGGAGGCTTCGAGATTGGTGTCCTGGCCGGCGTCGTGCTGGGCGCAGCCTCGCGCCGCACGCCGGTGGTCTTGGATGGATTCATCACTGCTGCCGCCGCGTTGATCGCACAGTCGATCGTGCCGCTGAGCCGCGATTATCTGATCGCCGGCCATCGCTCTGCGGAGCGCGGTCACGGCATCGCGCTGGAACAGCTGCGGCTGAAGCCGCTGCTGGACCTCGACATGCGGCTCGGCGAAGGCTCGGGCGCAGTGCTGGCGATGGCCATCGTCGACGCCGCAGCCGCCTGCCTCAACGAAATGGCCACCTTCGACGAGGCCGGCGTGTCCGATGCAACGTCGGGTGGGTCGGCAGCGCGACCACGGTGACAGGTTTGCGGCTGGCGTTCGGCTTTCTCACGATCCTCCCGGTTACCTCATCCGCTGAGGCGCCCACTGCGTCGTCGAGAGCCTGGTTTCCCTTCGTCGGACTCGCCTTGGGAGCGCTTCTGGTCGGGCTCGATGCGCTCCTGCGCCTGGGTTTACCGGCGATCGTCGTCGGAGCGCTGCTGCTGGCGGCGATGTTGATCGTGACGCGCGCCCTGCACACCGAGGGGTTCCTGGACTGCTGCGACGGGTTGTTCGGCGCGTACACGCCGGAAGCTCGACTGAAGATCCTGCGCGACACGCACGTCGGGGCGTTCGCGGTCATCGGGGGCGCGGCGCTGCTGACCCTGAAATGGGGACTGTTGGCGAGTCTGCCCGACGATGTACGCATCGGCCTGCTGCTCGTGTTCCCCTGCCTGTCGCGGATGGGCATGTTGCTGACGATGTCGATGTTTCCCTACGCGCGCCGGTCGGGATTGGGCACGACGCTCCAGGAGGGTGCCTCGCGCTGGCAAGTGATGGTTGGTCTGGCGACCGGCGCGGTGGCAGGCGCCCTGTTCCTCGGGCCGGGCGGATTCATACTGTTCGGCATTGCGATCGTCGCTGCATTCGGCACGGGACGTTGGATCAGCGGCCTGCTGGCCGGCATGACCGGCGACGCGTACGGTGCGGTGAACGAGGTTGCCGAGGTCGCGATTCTCGTGTCAGGCATCGCCCTGGCGTCGGCGCTCGCCGGCCTCTTCGAGGCGCCGTTCTGGTGAGAGTTCCAACATGAGCGACAAGTCCACCTTTGTCACCTGGGATGCCGGTTGTAGCTGGTATCTCGCCCGACACGGCGAGACGGACTGGAATCGAGAGCGTCGAATTCAGGGCCAATCCGACACGTCGCTCAACCAGAGAGGTCGGGAGCAGGCCGCATCGCTTGGAACGCGGCTTGCCGACATCGACTTTTCTGCGATTTACACCAGCGACCTATCGCGAACCATGGAGACGGCTCGACTGGTCGCCGGAGAGCAGAGCGCGGAGATCACTCCAGTTCGCGAGCTACGTGAGATCGACTACGGGGAGTGGGAAGGGTTCACCTTTGCCGAGGTCGAATCGCGCGACCCCGAAGGCTTCGCCGAGCGCATGATGCGCCAGAACGTGGACTTCTCTCCGCCCGGCGGAGAGGACCCGCATCAGTTGACCGCACGAGTTGGCCGGTTCTATGACCGAGTGCGACCGGGGCTGGCTTCAGGCGAGAACGTGCTTGTCGTCGGTCACGGCGGATCCTTGCTGGCCCTGTTGACCTGCCTGCTCGGTATGCCGGTCGAGTATCTGATGCGCTTTCGACTCAACCCGACCGGTCTCTCCATCGTGCGAACCTTCTCCCAGGCAGGTGTGCTGGAGCTGTGGAACGACACCGGCCATCTCGCGATTGAACTGAAGGAGTAGTCCGTGAGCAAGCGGCTATCCCTCGTGCTGGGCGGTGTCCGAGCCGGCAAGAGCAGCTACGCGCAGCAGCTCGCGCAAGCTGGCGAACGCGTCCTGTTCGCGGCCACGGCGGAGGCACGCGATGACGACATGACCCGGCGGATTCGCGCTCATCAGGAGGCCCGGCCATCCGAATGGGACACCCTGGAGGAACCGCTGGACATCGTCGGCAGCCTCGCCGCGAGATTGCGCGGCTACGACACTGTCCTGCTCGATTGCCTGACGCTCTGGGTGAGCAACCTCATGCTGGCCGAGACCGTAACCGATATCCCGGCCGAGGCCCGCCGCTTGCTCGACCTCTACCAGGACGGCGATGCCTCATGGATCGTCGTCAGCAACGAGGTCGGCTTGGGCATCATCGCACCGACCAGACTGGGCCGCGTCTATGCGGAAGAACTAGGCCGGGTCAATCAGATAGTCGCGGCTGCGGCCGACGAGGTGTACTTCATGGCCGCCGGGTTGCCGCTCAGTCTCAAGTCGCCTGCCGACCGCTAGCGCAATCGACCCTTCTCCACAGAAGCCCGCGCTAGAATAGAACGCCGGGTGGTGGTTTGGGCGTCTCCATGTTCCGGTCACCGGTTGTGTCGAGGCTGCGCCTGCTCGTGCGCGCCGTCGCCTCGCCCTTGAGGCGGCGCGGGCCCCATCTGGCCGCCGTGGTTGTCGCATCGATGGTGCTGCTTGCCTCGTCGGAGGGCGGAGGACCGGACACCGACTTCGGTTCGTCGCTCGAATCAAACGCCCTCACGATTTCGATGCCGGCCGGCGATCGTTCCCAGCGGAACGACGAGAGCGGTCTGAGGCAGCGGGCGCTGCGCGTCGTAGTTGCTCACTGGGCGGCGATCACCGATCAGCGTCGGGACGTGCTTGATCTGCGGCGCAGCGACGTCGTTCGCATACTGACCGGCCGCGTGCGCGACTGGTCCGAGTTGGGCGGCAGTCCGATGCCGCTTGCCTTGTACCTACCCAAGTCGCAAACGCGCCTAATCGCGAACGCGTTCGGCCTGTCGACGGCAGAGCTCGCCGTCGCGGTGGTCCCTGATGACCAGATCATGGACTTGGTCGAGCACAAGCCCGGCGCGTTCGCCCTGGTCCGATCCCAGCGGCTGCGTCTGGGCGTGCTGGCGCTGACCGTGAACGGCCACGATCCGTACCGCGACCCCGGTCTCGAGTCACCGCTTCGTTTGGTGCGCTGGATCTCGTCTCCCACCAGCCCCGATCAACTCCCGCAGTTCTTCAACGAATTCCTCCGCATGGCGCCGCCATTCGATCCGGCTGGCCTGCTGATCACCGGCGAACTGATTCCCGTGCGCTGCACCAATCATGTGCTTGCGGCGCTCGGCGACTACGACGCCATGTTCAATGGCGTGCGCGACGCCATCACGGCAGCCGACCTGGCGGTCGCACCGCTCGAGTTGCCGCTCACCGCGAACAAGGAACTGACACCGTGCGTCGAGACCGTGGTCTTCACCGGCAGCTACAAGGCCGTGCCGGCGATGGCTAATGCCGGGCTCGATGTAGTGCTGACGATCGGGAATCACATGATGGACTGCTGGAAGGGCTGCTCGGGCGTGGCTGCGCTCTACGAGACGCTGGCGAGGTTGCGCAACGCCGGCATCGTCACGGCCGGGGCTGGAAGCAACCTGCAAGCGGCGCGAACGCCTGCGCTGGTCAGCGTGCCGACCAGGCAGGGGCCGGTCCGGTTCGCCTTCCTCGGCTACGACATCATCGCGCCTTGGTATCACGCCGACGAAGACCAGCCGGGAACCGCACCGCTTGAAGCGGAGTACGTCCGCCGAGACGTGAGCCTGGCTCGCAAGATCGCCGATCATGTACTCGTTGGCGTCAACTGGGGCGTGGAGTACTCGGCCAATCCGGTTGCCTACCAACGCCGTTTGGCCGGAGTGGCGATGCAGGCCGGCGCAACGCTTCTGTTCGGCAACCACCCGCATTGGGTGCAGGCGGTCGAGCACTTCGATGACCAGTTCGTGGCGTACTCGTTCGGCAACTTCATCTTCGACCAGAACTGGTCGGTGCCGACCACGCAAGGCATGTTGATGGAGCTGGGGTTCACCAAGGATCGGTTGCTCGGCTATCGAATCCGCCCGGTCGTGATTCGAGCCCACTCCAGCCAACTCCCATGGCTCTACCGTCCCGAGTTCGTCGATCCGGCCGGCGAGGGGCGACCGATCATGGATCGGATCTCGACGGCTACGGATCGGCTGCCCACACGTCCTGCCCAGACCGGTACTATCCCTGAGAACTAGAACTGGATGAGGAATCGTTCATGCGAATCGAAGACGACAACGGGATCTCCGAACTGCTGGTCGGCGAGGAAACTCGCCTCTGCGGCGGATTCGGCTTCATTGAGGGGCCGATCTGGATCGCGTCGGACGACGCGCTGGTCTTCAGCGACATTCCGGGCAACCGACAGCACATCTGGCGGCCGGGAGAGTCCGAGGCGGCCGTCTACCGCGATCCGTCAGGCTGGTCCAACGGGCTGACGCTCGACGCCGGCGGCAACCTGCTCGCCTGCGAGCACGGCGGTCGGCGCGTGTCGAGCGCGCCCTACGGCTCGCCGGGCAGCGAGACCGCGCTGGCCGACTCGTGGGACGGCAAGCAACTGAACAGCCCCAACGACCTCGTCGTCCACTCATCCGGCGCAATCTTCTTCACCGACCCGAACTATGGGAATGACTCGGGCCGCACGCCGCGCTTCGGGCAGGAGGGGCAGTCGCAGGAGCTCGACTTCCAGGGCGTCTACCGGATCGACCCCGACGGTTCGCTGAGCCTAGTCGCGCCGAGCGGTTTCTCCAATCCCAACGGGCTTGCGCTCAGTCCGGATGAATCGCAGCTCTACATCGGCGACTCGCAGGAAGGCCTGATCTGGCGCTACGAGGTCAACGACGACCTCTCCCTCGGAGACCGGATTCTGTTCGTAGACCAGTCCAACGACGACCGCCTGGGAGCGCCGGACGGGATGAAGGTCGACACCGACGGGCGTCTCTGGACCACCGGCGCGGGTGGAGTCTCCGCCCATGCGGCCGACGGTACCTACCTCGGCGTCTTCGAGATGGACGAGCACGCCGCCAACCTGACCTTCGGCGGCGACAACTTCTCAACGCTGTTCATGACGGCGGGGACAAGTCTGTTCAGCATCGAGACGGCCGTGCGTGGGATTGTCCCGGGGTCGCGGTAGGCCGCTGAGCCCGCAGGGCAGGCGTCGCCGCCGGATTAGGGCCACCCGATGAGATTCATCTTCGTAGGGTTTCAGGGAAGCAGCGACCTGAGCACACTGCCGGAAACCTGGGCCAGGTTCCGTGCCAGCGCACTGTCCCAGCTACCGGATCACGCCTGCGTCTATGTACCCGACGGCGTCGGCGTGACTCACTTCATTGGTGTGCCGAGCGCGAACGTCCCAGACCACATTCCAATGGAGGATTTCGACTCCGCGGAGGTGGAGTACGAGTTTCCTACGACCCGAGTTCTCACGGCGGAGACAGAGGAGGAGTTGTCCCGGAAGATCTACGAGTTTTGGACCAGGGACCACTACGAGGTTGAGCACGCGCTACCGGGCGGAATCGAGATCCACAAAATCAGTCCGCAAGGGAAGAAGTACGCACAACTCATCTTGACCCTGAGTGAGTAGCGAGCGCAGCCGCCAACTTCACGGGGGCGGCCTGGCTTCGTGCTCCAGGCGAACGAAACGCTTACTCCGAGCCGGAAGACGCGCGTAGCACCGACTCGAATACTTCGAGCGTTCGCTTCGTGAAGAGCCACATGTTCTCTTCGCGGTCCTCAAGGCCGGTTTCGAGGGTCTCGACGTACTCGCTCGGGCCGGATACGGCGATGCAGGTGTGCCCAGAGGCGTCTCCGTAGACGTTGCCGCCCGGTCCGGCGGCGCCCGTCTCTCCGATGCCCCAGGTAGCTCCGAGGCGCTCGCGGATCGTCTCGGCAATGATCTGAGCGTAAGGCTCACTGCTCGAACGGACGCCGGGATAGTCCTCGAGCTCAATCTCGAGAAACGTCGAGCGGGCAACGCCGGTGTAGGTCACCGCGGCGCCGGCGTAGTAGCGCGATGCGCCGGGGATCGAGAGCAGCGCCGCCGATACCAGCCCGCCCGCGGTTGTCTCGCAGATCGCCACCGTTTCTCCGCGTTCGCGCAGCAGCCCCGCAATCGCATCCGCCATCGGTTGTAGTGCTTCCATCTCGTCGCTCCGTCCCTGATCAAAGTCTTCGTTCGACTACGCGCTAGTATCGCCGCAAGCCGAAACGGCTGGAGGAGATGAACATGACTACGCCAATTCGCGTCCACGTCGTTGCTGGAGGGTTCCCTCCGGGCAAACACGCCGGACATGACATGGACTACGCGCGCATGCGCATTTTGATGGCCTTGCAGTCGAACGAGGATGTGCACACCACCGTGAGCAGCGACTTCACCGACTGCCACAAGTGGATTCGCGACGCGCATCTATTGATCTGCTACGTCGCCGGACCGTTCGCCGACGAATACCAGACCGGCGTGATCCGCGACTGGCTGGGCGATGGAGGGCGCTGGCTCGCGCTGCACGGCTCGACCGGCGGCAAGGCCGAGCGCATCGGCGACGGCACCGGCCGGCGCCGGTTGGTCAAGATGGACTACCACGAAGCGCTGGGCGGCTTCTTCATGACCCATCCGCCGATCCGCGAGATGGATGTCAAGGTCTCCGACCACAACCATCCGCTGACGTACAACCTGCCCAGCAACTTCCCCGTCCAGGACGAGCCGTACATGGTCGAGGTGATTCATCCCGACACGCAGGTGCTGTTGACGACTGAAGACATCGAGTCGCCGCCCCACGTACACGAGATCTACGGCGGGGATCTTTCGCTGCTGCCCGACGGCAAATCGCACGCGCTCGGCTTCGCCCGCAAGGTCGGAGAGGGCGAGATCGCATACATCGCGCCGGGACACTGTCACACGCCGCTGACCAACGGCCAGCGAACAGTCCACGAGAGCATCTCCCCGGATGGCAAGGTGCCGTTGCGCTTCCGCGGTCCATGGGAGACCAAACCGTACGAGCAACTCTTGAAGAACGCAATCGATTGGGGCACCGGTGTCAACGGCTAGCCCTTCGAGATCGCTCGCTCAAGCCGACCTCAAGAATCTCGCCGAATTGCGTCGTCGCCGCGATCAGTTCTTCGCTCCGAATCCGACCGGGGACGAGCGGGCGCACAGCCGTGGTCTGCTGACCGCGAACGAGCGGATCGAGCTGCTGCTCGATCCGGGCAGCCAGTGGGCGTTTGGCTACGGCCTGGGTCCGACACCGCTGCAACTGGGCTTTGGCGAAATCCACGGCCGGCCGGTGCTCTACAAGGCGCACGACACCTCGGGCGGCGTCGGCGCTTACAACCTGCGCTCGCGAGTCAACATGCGCGCCGTGGGACACATCGTCGACAAGGCCGCGCTGCCGATGTTCTACCTCTTCCAGGGCGCGGGTGGACAGATCGAGGACCACGTCATGTCGTCGGGCTTCTCCGCCGTTGGCGGACAAAATGTCGGCGCACGATCCAGCGTGCCTCGTCGCGGCGGCGTGTTCACCGCGATCCTGGGTAACTCGTTCGCTCCCTGGGCGGCGTCGGTGGCCGATTTCTCGGTGATGACGCCGCGGGCCACAGCGACCTTCGTCAGCCCGTTCATCATCGAGTTCGCCACGGGCAAGCGGCCCGACCTCTACGAGATGGGCGGCGTCGACGTCCACACCAAATTGACCGGCCAGATCTGCCGCCGCGCGGAAGATGAGGCGGAGGCAATGGAGACGCTGCGGACCTGCTTCTCCTATCTGCCCGGTCACGCGTTTGAGTCCGCCCCGCGGATCATGACTGGCGATCCACGGGACCGCTGCGACGACGAATTGCAGTCGCTGGTGCCCAAGTATCCGAATCGACCCTACGAGGTTCGCAAGATTATCGAGCGGGTCGTCGACCGGGACAGCTTCTTCGAGTGGCAGCCCGAGTTCGGCATGAACATGGTGACCGGTTTCGCTCGGCTCGACGGTCGCACGGTTGCGATCATGGCCAATCAGCCGAAGGTGCGCGGCGGCGCGATCGACATGAATGCGCTGTTCAAAGCACGCCGGATCGTCAAGACGGCACGCACGTTCTCGTTACCGCTCCTCTCCTTCTGCGATACGCCCGGGATCATGACGACGCAGGAGGAAGAGCACAAGGGTCTGCTGACGGAAACCACGGTGTACATCTCGGAGAAGATGGAGTCCGAGGTCCCGACCGTCTGCGTGACGTTGGGCAAGGGCATCGGCATGGGCTACTTCATCATGGGCGGCAGCGATCCGGAGGCGATCACGCTGTCCTGGCCAACGACGCAGATCGCTTATCTCGGGCCTGAGGGCGGCGCTGCGGTCGTGCACCGCAAGAAGCTGGCCGCGGTTGAAGAGCCGGACGATCATCGTCTGATGCTGGATGAACTGGCCGAGCCGTTCCGCCGCAACATGAACCCCTGGCGCGGGGCGCAAATGGCGACGATCGACAACATCATCGATCCCGCCGAGACACGCCCTCGCGTGATCCAGGCCTTCGAAGCGTTGGGAAGAGGAGGGCGCAAATGACGACTCGACGCCAGCGGCACGTCAGCCCGGAGAAGAATCGGACGATGGCCGAACGCCTCCAGCGCGTCGACGAGGAACGCTCCCACATCGACGCGTTCGACCGCGACCGGGAGTTGCAACCAGGACAACTGAGTCCGCGCGCTCGGATCGCTGCGCTGGTGGATGATGACTCGTTTCTCGAGATTGGCGCGTTCGCCAAGAGTCAGCATCTCGATGCCGCCTCAGAGACGCCGGCCGACGGCGTCATCGTGGGATACGCCGAGATCGGCGGCCGGCGGGCGGCTGTGATTGCGGAAGACCCGGTCGCGCTCGCCGCGACCGATGCCCAGGTCGGCAAGAACAAGCGCAATCGGATCATCTCCAACGCGATCTATCGCCGCCTGCCGATCGTCTATCTGGCCGACGGCTCGTCAGGGGAGCCGCCCGAATTCGACATGCATGGCGGTAAGCTTCTGAGCCGGGTTGCCGAACAGTTGCCCGCCCGAGACATCGCCGAACGCGAAGCGCCCATGATCACCGTTGCCTGCGGTTTCTGCGCGGGTCAGAATGGCTCCCTGGCCGTGCGATCCGACCTGCTGGTGGCCACACCATACGCACGCTTTGGTGCAACAAGCGGATCACCTGGTGCCGTCGCCGATGTAGTGATTGAGAGCGACGCCGACGCCATCGCCGCTGGCCGGCGCTTCCTGAGCGGTCTGCCCGAGGCTCTGGACTCACCACTCGAGCCGCTGACCCATACTCCCGCCGGACCGTCGAACATCCTCCTGGACGAACACATGGATGCCTCTCTGGAGGAACAGTTCGAGTCAATCTTCGACGGTGAAGGCTCGGTGCTGTTGAGCGACCCTGACGCGAGTTGCGTTGTCGGGCTTGGCCGCATCGAGGGGATTCCCGTCAGCTTTGCGCTGACGGGCGGAGAATCGCGCACGGCGCTGACGACCGCGGACATGAAGCGGATCGCCAAGGCCGCCTCCTGGAGCGCCGACTACCAGATCCCGTTCATCTCGACCCAGGACACGCTTGGCTACCACACGGCGGATGCCTCCACAGCGGAGTTCATGTTCGCCGCCGCGCGGGCCGTCGAGTCGCTGCGCGCCTCGCATGCCGCCAAGATCACGATCATCACCGGCTGGGGCTATGCGTTGGGCGACTTCGCCCTCGGAGGCATGGGCACCGGCTTCGATTTCATGTGGTGCTGGCCGTCAGCCCGGCTCGCAATGACCGAGAGTCCCGGCTACCTCGCCCGCGACCCCGAGTCGCCGCCCTCGGAGGGTCCCTGGGAGGCGGCCGACCTGGGCCTCGTCTCAGAGATGATCACCCCGGCCGAGACGCGCTCGTGGGTTGCGCGCGCCCTACAGTTGCTCGGTCCCGGGCGAGCGTTGCCGGCCGCCCACTACGACCGAGGCCAGCAGATCCACGACATGACCTAGCCGACAGCGTTCAGCGCTGCCCTCGACAGCCAGCCGACTCATATGCAAGGAACAGATCATGACCTACACCGCTATCGAGTTTGAGACCGACGGTCCGATCGCCACGATCACAATGGACCGACCGGAGAAGCGCAATGCGCTCAATCATGCGTTGCTTGATGATCTGTTGCACTCGCTCAATGTGGTTGCCGAAGATGACTCGCTGAAGGTCGCGATCTTGCGAGCGAACGGCCCGGCCTTCAGCGCCGGGTACGACATCGACGGCAGCCCTTACATCAATACGCCCGACGGCGACTCCGAGTGGAACATCGTCAACGGGCACAAGCACCAGCGGATCATGCGCGGGATCTACGAGGCGATCTGGGACAACCCGAAGGTGATCATCGCCCAGATTCAGGGCCACGCCATCGCCGGCGGGATGTATATCTCGATGCTCTGCGACCTCGTGGTCGCCGCCGACGAAGCGATCATCGGCGAGCCCTTCATGCGTATGGGCGGGGCCAGCTCGATCCCGTTCTGGAGCTACCTCGTCGGCCCCCGCCGCGCCAACGACATGCTCTTCACCGGCCGTGTGCTCTCGGGCAAGGAAGCCGAGGAGTGGGGGCTGGTCACGCGCAGCGTGCCCGACTCGGAGCTGGACGAGACTGTCCTGGCGATGGCGCAGAGCGTTGCTGAAGCTCCTCTGGCCAGCCTGCTGACGAAGAAGGAGATGTGGCACACCCAGGCCGACATGCTCGGCTGGGGCGCGCAGTTCCGTTACACGACCAGTCTCAACTCGTGGCTCCGGATGGCGCCGCCACCGCCCGACAGCGCGGGCAGCATGCGCGATTTCATGAACGAGCGCAAGGCTCAACAGGAGCGTGGCGAGGCGACCGACTACTAGAGCTCCGGGTTGCGCATGAAGTCGGTCGCCCGCTCGTAGGCGTAGCCGGCTCGGCACAGCGCTTGCTCACTGCCCAACGGACCCACGAGCTGCAGCGCGATCGGCAGACCCTGTTCACTCCAGCCGTTGGGCAGGGTCAGCGTCGGCGCGCGGTTCATGTCCCACGGGGCCGTGTACTGCAGACGCGACCACTGGAACTCGCCCGGTGTGTCGTCGTACATCATGTCCTCGGTCACTTGGTGCGGCAGCGTGCCCTGGGCCGAACAGGCCAGCATGTCGATATCGGCGAAGACCCGCGCCAGCCGACCCCGAAGCTCCTCGCGCCGGATGCAGGCGTCGGCGTAGTCGGTCGCGCTGACGGACGATCCCAGCTCGAGCCACGCGCCGAACCAGTTCCCGTAGTCGTCGGCCCGCTTGGGATAGTTGTCCAGATGCGCATGCAGGGCCTCGACCGAGCAGAGCGTCGGCCAGTCCGCCATGTATGGCTCGAAAACGGGGAGCTCGACCTCCACGATCTCGGCTCCCAGTGAGGCCAGCGTCTCGACCGAAGCAGCGACCGCCTCCGCAATCGGCGGGATCACCTCTTCGGTCGCATAGCGCTCGTCGTAGCCGATCCGCATACCTGCGACGCCGGCGTCGATCCCGTCCAGCATCGCCGGCGAGGGCTCGGGCAGAGTGGTCGGATCGTTCGGGTCGTCGCCGGCGATCACCTCGAGCGTGACTGCGCAGTCCCAGGTCGAGCGGCACATTGGTCCGACGTGGTCGAGCGACTGCGCCAGGTCGAGCACGCCGTAGCGGCTCACCCGACCCCAGGTCGGCTTGAGACCGACGATGCCGCATGACGCGGATGGTCCACGGATCGAGCCGCCGGTGTCGCTACCTAACGACGCGTAACAGAGACCAGCCGCCGTGGCCACGCCTGAACCGCTGGACGAGACACCAGTCCATCGCCCGGCGTCCCAGGGATTGACCGGTACCTGACGGGCGCGGTTGTATCCGGCCATTGCACCCTCAGTCAGGTTGAGCTTGCCCAGCATCACGGCGCCGGCGTCCTTGAAACGGGCCACGACGGTGGAATCGAACTCGGGAACGAAATCCTCCAGCACTTTCGTCCCGCCCATGGTCCGCACACCGGTCGTGTAGCACAGGTCCTTGACTGCGATCGGAATCCCGTGCAGCGGACCGCGATAGTTGCCGGCGGCGATTTCGTCCGCAGCCTGTTGGGCTTCGGCCAGTGCCGAATCGGCCATCACCGTGGCATAGCTCTTGAGTCGGCCGTCGTGCGCTTCGATTCGGTCAAGCTGGGCCTGAGTCAAATCGACTGGTGATAGCTCCCCCGAGGCGATCCGTGGGGCGAGTTCTTCGATCGTGGCGTAGGCGAGGTCATCGGTCATCGGTCGTCTCCGTCCAGCTCGGGGGCCGCGACTGGGTTCAGGCGCTCACGGAATGCCAATCAACTCAGTGTCAGCGCCGAACCAGATGGTCTCGGAGATGTCGACCAGTGGTCCGAAGGCGTCCGGTTTGATCGTCTCGCCGTAGCGAGCCCAGCCGGACGGGTCGCGGAAGTAGAGCTCCGCCATGCCTGCGTAGGGCTCGTCGTAAGGGTCGATGCTGTGGCTGACCACGTAGCGCAACCCGCCGACCTGGTGCATCGTCTGCTCGACGTTCGGTGCGTGGTCCTCCAGCCAAACGTGGAAGAACTCGTCCCAGTCGACGCCTTCCTGGGCCTTGACCAGGAATGTGACTTTGAACAGGTTGCTACGAGTCGTCGGGAAGGGCTCGTTCAGTGTCAGCGGTACAACCGGCAGATCCTCGGCGCCGTCGATGATGACGTGCTCGGTGGTCGCCCAGGGGACGAAGGGTTCTACCTTCTGATCGAAGGTGTCCCGCGGCTCGGTGAACATTGGGCCATCAGGCTTGCGCAGCGGCTTGTCGAACCAGAGTTGGGCCATGCCGTCATAGGTTGGCCGAGGTTCGTGCTCGCCGCCCTCGCCGTTGAACAGCGTGACCAGGTACTTCCGAGCCGGACGGCGGCCGGCCGCTTTGGCGGCCTCTTGCGCCTCGAGCACTCCGGGCATGTGGTTCTTGTACCAGTGCGCGATCATCTCGTCGCGCGAGGCGTCTTCGCGACGGCGGATCATGAACATCATCTTCGCCCCCGGAGTCGTCGTGATGGCGTCGGTCATGAGGGGTTCCTCCCGCTTCGAACTGGCATCGAGTCTTGGCGGAGTCTAGGCGTCGCAGGTTGCAACCGTGGGGCGCAGCACAGACAATCGGCACATGACAACTCCTACGACTCAAGACCTGCTCAAGCGCCGGGAGCGGCTGCTGGGTGCAGGCATCGCAACCTTCTACGAGGACCCGGTGCACATCGTCCGCGGCGAGGGTGTCTGGCTCTACGACGCCGACGGCCGGCGCTATCTCGACCTCTACAACAACGTGCCTTGTGTCGGTCACGCGCATCCGCACGTGGTCGAGGCGATGCAGCGTCAGTCGGAGACGCTCAACGTCCACTCGCGCTACCTGCACGAGGGCATCCTCGACTACGCCGAGCACCTCACCTCCGTGCACGCCGATCACCTGACCACCGCCGTGTTCGCCTGCAGCGGCACCGAGGCGAACGAGATCGCCTTGCTGATGGCTCGCGCCGCGACCGGCGGCCGCGGACTGATCTACACGCAGGCCGCCTACCACGGCAACTCGACCGAAGTGCGCAAACTCTCGCGCCTGCGCGGCGACGACGAGCCGGAGTTCCGCTCGATTCCGGTGCCGCAGCGCTATCGGCCGATCGAGGAAGGGCTCGAAGACGAAGCGCTGACGCAGGCCTATCTCGGTTGTCTGCAGGCTGAAATCGATGCCTTCGCCGAGGACGGCGTTCCCTTTGCAGGCATGATGGTCTGCTCGATCCTGGCTAATGAGGGTCTGCCGGACATTCCGCCGGGCTTCATGCCTCGGGCCGCGGAGATGGTCCGTGAGGCTGGTGGCCTGTTCATCTGCGACGAGGTGCAGGCCGGTTTCGCCCGCTCGGGCAACTGGTGGGGCTACGAGACGACCGGCGTCACACCCGACATCGTCGGCATGGGCAAGCCGATGGGCAACGGACTGCCGCTCTCCGGCGTCGTGGCGTCGCGAGAACTGGTCGAGAACTTCCGCGACAAGACCCGCTACTTCAACACCTTCGCCTCAAGCCCCCTGCAGGCGGCCGTGGGCAAGGCGGTACTCGAAGTAATCGAAGGCGAAAGCCTGGTCGAGAGCGTGGCCGACGTCGGGCGCTACCTGATCGACAACCTGCGCACGCTGCAAGAAGGCTGCGAGCCGATGTCGGATGTGCGCGGCCACGGCCTCTTCATCGGCATGGAGTGGGTAAAGGATCGCGAGAGCAAGGAACCCGATCAGGCCGGAGCCGCGGTCATTGTCAATCGCCTGCGCCAAGCGGGCTTTCTGATGGGCCAGGCCGGCGAGCACGGAAATGTGCTCAAGGTGCGGCCGCCGCTGGTGCTCAAGCGCGAACAGGCCGATCTGTTCCTGGAAGCGTTCGAGGCCGCCATCGCCGAGCCTGTCTAACGATCCGATGCCCGAGCCGACGAATCTGAGCGACGCTGATCTGACTGTGATCGCCGAGCGGTCACTGCCAGCCTGGGGACTGAAGCCGGACGCGATGGAGTTGGTCTCGCGTAGCGAGAACACCGTCTTCCGGCTCGACATGCCCAATCGACGGCGCTACGCGCTGCGGATCCACCGTCCCGGCTATCACACGCTCCCGGAGCTCGAGTCGGAGCTCCTCTGGACGCAGGCGCTCAACGATGCGGGGATTCGGGTGCCGGTCGGCGTGCGGACCTTAAGCGGTCCCGGCTACGTCACGATCCCGACGCCCGAAGGTGATTCGAGCCGCGCCGTCGGCCTGGTCAACTGGCTCGAGGGGGAGTTGTTGAGCTCGGTGATGGAAGGCGAACCGGGTGATACGACGACCGTGGAGCACTTTCGCCAAATCGGGCGAGTCCTGGCCGCGATGAACAACCAGGCGAGCGCCTGGACGCCGCCATCTGAGTTCACGCGGCACGCCTTTGATGTCCCGGGCTACGTCGGCGAGGCGCCATTCTGGGGACGATTCTGGGACATTCCTCCGCTCACTGCGGCGCAACGCGATCTACTCTCCGGCGTGCGTGAGAACATCCGTCAAGTGCTCAGCGAATACGGCAAGGATCGCGGCACATACTCGATGATCCATGCAGATCTGCACGCCCACAACATCCTGCTCGATCCGTCGGGCAACCTCCAGGCGTTCGACTTCGACGACGCCGGTTTCGGCTGGCACCAGTACGACCTGGCGGTCGTCCTCTTCGGCCTGGAGGACCAGCCCTACTTCGACGCGATCACCGATGCCCTCGTGGACGGCTATCGCTCGATTCGACCCTTCAGCGACGAGGCGCTGTCCCTGCTGCCGTTGTTTCTTCTGATCCGTCGGCTAGTCGTGATCAGCTGGCAGTGGGATCGGCCCGAATTGGGTCGCCGCAAAGGGCTCGAGGCGTACATTGCGGACGCCTGCGACCGGGCCGACGCATTCTCCTTCTAGGCGACCGAAGACAGCGCGCCGCTTGACATCGGCCTAGGGTCCAGATACTTTACCAACAGGTTAGATAACCGATTGGTGAAATTAAGTGCCGACCACCACTCTGTCCCGCGATCCGCTCAGCGCTACCTTCGCGGCGTTGGCCGACCCGACCCGCCGGTCCATACTGACGACCCTCGCCGATGGTGAGGCGTCGGTGACTGCACTGGCCGAGCCATTCGACATGACCCTGCCGGCGGTCTCCAAGCACCTCAAGGTGCTTGAGCGCGCCGGCCTGATTGAACGCAGCAGTCGTGCTCAGTGGCGGCCCTGCCGGCTCTCGCCCGAACCGCTCAAGGACGTGTCCGACTGGGTCGAGCGCTATCGCGAATTCTGGGAACCACGACTCGATCGTCTCGACGAATACCTCAGTGATCTGCAGGGCAACGTTGCCGACGATCGGGAGCGTGAGCGCGCACAGTCAAACGAGCGAGAGGAACAGGAGCCCCCGCGATGACCGCCGCCGAAAGCACCATCACCACCGACGAACGAGGAGTGCAACTCGAACGAATCTTCAATGCATCGCCGGCGCTTGTCTGGCAAGCGTGGACCGAGGCCGAGCACTTCGCCCGCTGGTACGGCCCCGAGGGATTCACGGTCCCGACCTGCGAGTTCGACTTCCGTGTCGGAGGTGAGTACACCCTGGTGATGCGCTCGCCGGATGGTTGGGAAATGCGCAACTACGGCGTGTTCAAGGAGATTGTGCCGCTGGAGCGATTCGTCGCCACGATGTCAGCGGACATGCACGGCGAGACGACCTTGACCGTTGCACTGGAAGACCTGGGCGACGGCCGCACCAGGTTGACCATGCGCCAGGACGGCTGGCCCGACCCGCAAATGGCCGAAGGCGCCGGCGGCGGCTGGTCTCAGGCATTGGAGAAGCTGGCTCGCGAGTTGACGAAGTCCGGCTGAACGTTCAGTTGGGAGCGATCAGCTACGCGATTTCGGCATCAGGATCGTCGACGCCGACGTATGGGCCGACCGGTCCGACCATTGCGAAGTGGCCCGGCTGCGAACGGCTGCCGTCAGACTCCTTTGTGGTGCCCATACCCAGGTAGACGCCGTCTGCCAGCTTGCGAATCTCGTCGACCAGGTCCGACCTGGGCTGGCTGCCGTCGGCGCGGACATAGGCGCCGTAGTACATCAGCAGCGCAGGCTTGCCGTCGATCAGCGACGGTCCCATCTCTGTGCCGAAGCGGATGTTGCGCTCGACGTTGCCACCCGGTCGACGCCAGCGGTTGTAGCCGTCGCCCGTGGTCTCGGTCAGCGGTGTGTATGCCTTGCCCAGCCAATAGCCGATCGCGCTGTTCTCGTTGTACATCACCTCGGCCACGCGAGCCTTAGCCTCGGGGTCTCCGGCATTGGGGACCAGACCCTCGTACTCGCCGTTCAACTCCGCCATGTCGACGGCCGGGGCTGCACTCCAGAGCGCAATCAGTTCCTCGCGGCTGAGCCCCAGGACCCGCTCCCGGGTCCATACCTCGGTGAGTTCGGCTGCTGGCGCTGTTTGGGTGGTCATGGGAATCTCCTTGGAGTCGTCGATCGAGTGCAAACTAACACAGGCGCTGGCCAGCGGCTGCCAATGCACAAGGCGCCGGTATTCTGCTCTCCGACAAGGAGTCCCTATGCCCGTCAGCAAACTCTTGGTCGCCAATCGTGGCGAGATCGCGATTCGGATCATCCGCGCCGCGCGCGAACTTGGCATTGCCTCGGTCGCGATCCACTCACAGGACGATGCCGACTCGCTGCACGTTCGCCTCGCGGACGAAGCGGTTGCACTGGACGGCGCCGGCGCTCGCGCCTACCTCGAAGTCGAATCGGTCGTCGGAGCTGCGACGGACGCCGGATGCGACGCGCTGCATCCCGGTTACGGCTTCCTCGCCGAAAGCGCGGAGCTCTCCAGGACCTGTGACGACGCAGGAATCACCTTCGTCGGGCCGACGCCCGAATCGCTCGAACTGTTCGGCGACAAGGCGCGCGCCCGGGCGCTGGCCGTGGAGCTTGCCGTACCAGTTCTTCCGGGGACTGAGGCACCTGTTGACCTCGCCGGCGCGACCGACTTCTTCCGCTCGCTCGGCGACGGCGGCGCGATGGTGCTCAAAGCGATCGCGGGTGGTGGAGGTCGTGGGATGCGTGTGGTCACAGCGGCGGACCAGATTGCCGAGGCGTTCGAGCGGTGCCAGTCGGAGGCCGCCGCGGCGTTCGGCAACGGCGATTTGCTGGTCGAACGGCTGATGACCCGAGCACGGCACGTGGAAGTCCAGATCGTTGGTGATGGCTCGGGTGCGGTCGCGCACCTGGGCGAGCGTGAATGCAGCCTGCAGCGGCGGCACCAGAAGGTCGTCGAGTGGGCGCCGAGCCCATCGATCTCCGACCAGACGCGCGAGCGTCTGACCTCCGCCGCTGTGCGGCTGGCGTCCTCAGACAACTACCGGAGCCTGGGCACATTTGAGTTCCTCGTCAATGCCGAAGACGAGTCGGATCTGGCGTTCATCGAGGCGAATCCTCGTCTACAGGTGGAGCACACGGTGACCGAGGAGGTGACCGGCGTCGATCTCGTCCGCTCCCAATTGCGAATCGCGGGAGGCGAGTCGCTAGAGGCGGTCGGTCTCTCGCAATCGAGTGTCCCGGGTGCGCGCGGATTCGCGATCCAGGCGCGGGTCAATATGGAGCGGATGGAGCCGAGCGGGGAGGTACGGCCTTCGGGCGGGACGCTGACCGCGTTCGAACCACCATCCGGACCTGGCGTTCGGGTCGACAGTTATGGCTATCCCGGCTACACGACCAATCCCAACTTCGACTCACTGCTGGCCAAGGTGATTACCTACTCCGCCTCGGCCGACTTCAGTGATGTCGTCGGCCGGACACGGCGAGCCCTGGCCGAATTTCGGATCGAGGGAGTTGAAGCCAATCTCTCGTTCCTCGAGCACTCGCTGGCACATGACGACTTCTGCTCGGGTGGCATCTACACCCGCTGGGTGGACGACCATGTCGCCGAACTGGCGACGCCGCAGGTCGAGGCGGCCGATCAGAGTGGAGCTTCCGGTTTGCAGGCCGGCCTCGCCGGAGCGCAACTCGACACGCTCGATCCGCTCGCCGGATTGAACTACTTCCGCGAGGGCTCAGGCACGAGAGCCGGCCAGGGCGTTGCCACCATGACGCCGGGGACGCAACCGGCGCCCAACATCGTCGGACCGCCGGGCACCGAAGCGATCCCCTCACCGCTCCAGGGCACGATCATTCAGATCCTGGTTGAGGAAGGCGACGCCGTCCGCGAGGGCCAGCAAATGTTCGTGATGGACTCGATGAAGATGGAGCACATCATCAACTGCGACATCGGCGGCTACCTGCGACAACTCACGGTCGCGGTCGGCGATGTGGTCTACGAGGGACACCCGCTCGCCTTTATCGAACAGGCCGATGTTGGCGATGCGATCCATGAGGAAGAAGCAGAGATCGACCTCGACTACATCCGGCCCGACCTGCAGAAGCTGTTCGACAATCTCGACGCGGGCAAAGACGAGAACCGTGAACCGTGGGTCGAGCGACGGCATGCGAAGGGCAAGCTGACCCAGCGCGAGAGCCTGGCGGAGCTGGTCGACGAGGGCACCTGGGTAGAGATGGGCGAGCTGGTCCTCCCCGCTCGACATCGGATCATGTCGTTCGAGGAGATGCGAGTACGCGCTCCGGCCGACGGGATGATCACCGGGATCGGCACAGTCAACGGAAACCTGTTCGACGAGCAGCGCGCGACCACGCTGGTCGCGATGTACGACGAGACCGTCTGGGCCGGCACGCAGGGCATGATGGGTCACCAGAAGACGGACCGGGTGATCAAGTTCGCCGACGAACAGGCGACACCGCTGATCGTCTGGGCCGAAGGAGCCGGCGGTCGTTCCGGCGACACGGACTTCTCCGATGTCTCCTCCGCCGGGCAGTGGGTGCCGACCTACGACATGATGGCGCGAATCAGCGGCACCGTGCCGATGATCGGCATCACCGCCGGGCGGACCTTCGCCGGCAACGCGTCGATACTCGGGATCACCGACTGCATCATCGCCACCCGCGATGCCAACATCGGCATGGGCGGACCGGCGACGATCGAGGGCGGCGGTCTGGGATTGTTCACCCCTGAAGAGATTGGGCCGATGTCCGACCTCGGACCCGCCGGCAGCGTCGACATCCTGGTCAACGACGAACACGAAGCGATCGCCGCAGCGAAACAGTACCTCTCCTACTTCCAGGGCTCGATTCCGAGCTGGGATTGCGTCGATCAGCGACACCTACGGCACGCGATTCCCGAGAATCGCAAGCGTCCCTTCAGCGTGCGCAAGGTGATCGAGCAGATGGCGGATATCGACTCGGTGCTGGAACTGCGCGGCGAGTTCGGGGTCGGGATCATTACCTCGTTGATTCGAATCGAGGGTCATCCGATCGGCGTCATCGCGAACAACAACCAGCATCTCGGTGGCGCGGTCGACAGCGATGGCGCAGACAAGCTCTGCCGCTTCGCGCAGCTCTGCGACTGCTTCAATATTCCGATTCTCGTGCTGGTCGACACGACCGGGATGATGGTTGGCCCCGACATCGAGCGCACCGGCCTCGCCCGCAAGTGCAACAACGTCTTCGTCACGCTGGCCAACGCGCAGTCGCCGCGATTCACGATCATCCTGCGCAAGTCCTACGGTCTGGCCGCACAGGCGATGATGACCGGCAGCTCGCGCGCGCCGCTGTTCGCGCTGGCCTGGCCGACGGCGGAGTTAGGCGGCATGAACCTCGAAGCGGCCGTCCGCCTCGGCAACAGGGCCGAGCTCGAGGCGATCGAGGACATTGAGGAACGCGCCGCTCGCTACGAGGCGCTGGTCGCCGACGCCTATTGGAGGGGCAATGCGATCAACTCGGCCTCCGTGCACGAGAACGACGGCGTGATCGATCCGGCCGACACTCGCCGCTGGATCGTCCGAGGTCTGATGGCTTGCGAGAACCCCGAGCCGATCCGCCGCGGTCGGCGGCCTAACATCGACACGTGGTGATGATCATGCGACGCTGTATCCAGTAGGGAAGTGAACGATGACTGAGCAACCCTCCGGAGATGCCCTAATCCGGGAGCAGATTGGCAAACTGCCGGTCCCACAGTTCTCCGAGACGGCCTGGACGGCGCCGCCGCCTTTGTCGGAGGCGAGAGTGGCAGTCGTGACTTCGGCGGCGCTCTACCCGCGAGACGGCGAGCCATTCACAGTGACCGACACCAGCTATCGCGCGCTCGATCACGACCAGCGCCAGCTGGTGATGGGACACTGGAGCCCAAACTTCGACCGTTCCGCCTTCGGCATCGACTACAACGTTGTCTATCCCCTCGCCCGACTGGATGAGCTGGCCGAACAGGGAGCAATCGGGTCGGTTGCGTCGAAGCACTACGCGTTTGCCGGCAATCAGCCGGATGACGTCGCCACGATCCGGCATGACTCCGGTCCCGCCTGCGCGGCTGCACTGAAGGCAGACGGCGTTGATGTCGTCTTCCTGACTCCGGTTTGACCGCTCTGCTCGCGTACCGTGTGTACGCTGGCCCACGTCTTCGAGGCCGCCGGCCTGTCGACCGTGACGATCACATCGATTCGCTCGGTCGGCGAACGCATGCGCCCGCCGCGAGTGCTGCATTGCGAGTTCCCGCTCGGACGGCCCTTGGGCAAGACCAACGATCCCGACTTCCAGCACGACGTGCTGCGTCGCGCGTTCTCGTTGCTCGAGCGTGAGTCCGGCCCGGTGCTGGAAGACCACCCGGAAGAAGTGGCGGGCAACGAAGAACCCTTGAGTTGCACGGTACCGCCGCGCTTCGATCCCGACCTCGCCCCCGCCGTTGACGAGGCCCGCGGACTACGCAAGGCGTATGACCGCGCTCTCTCCCGCCGGGGAGTGAGCGAGGTCGGCAACGCCGTTGACGCCGACGGTGTGCCGGACGCGCTGGATGTGCTGCAGAACATCGTTGACGGGACTCCGTGGAAAGAGGCGGGCATTCCAGGCGGCCACACGACCGCGCTCGCCAACGACATTCGCGCCTACTACGAAGAAGCCGCGCTGGAACTGACCGACGCACCCAATTCGGGCGGTCATCAGTCAGAAGCCTGGTTCTTCGAGCGCACCGAAGCGGGCAAGCTCATCCTGGCCGTGAGGAAAGCGCTCGCCGCGCAGGGCGCACCCCAGCCCGTCTGGTTCTACATGGCGCCGATGTACCGCAGTTGAGCGAGCGGCGGCCGTTCCCTTACCAGAAGGGAGCGCGAGGCTGGTCGCCCAACAACACGCGCGCCGCGGCCGCGTAGTTGGACGCCCCCAGCACCACGTGCTGATTCATTGCGTGGATGTCGCGAAGCCGGCGGTCGAGCGTGGACCGATCTGAGTAGAGCGCCGTGGAGCCTGCCACGGCGTAGAGTCGCTCAACGACCTTCTGGCTCTCCTGGTGGACGTGAGTGATCGCCAGGCGCAGGTTGACGCGGTTGGCGTCCGACATCTCGCCGGTCTCGCAGACTTCTTGCCAGGCGGCATCGGAAGCGGACAGCGCGTAGGCGCGGCAGGCGGCGATCTGCGCCGCCGTTTCGCCGAGCGTCGCCTGGGTGAGCGGATCCTCCCGCAGTGCTCCTCGAAAGGCGACGCGCTCACGGGCGAGCGCGATCACCTCGTCATGCGCCGCCTCGACCAGGCCGAGCGCCACGCCGAGGTGTTTGGGCAGTAGCCACGCCGGATGACGCAATGGATCGCCCGGCACGGAGCGATTTGAGGGTCTTGGCGGCACGCTGCGCTCGTCCGGGATGAACAGGTTGTTGACTTCAACGTCGTGGCTGCCGGTGCCGCACATGCCGCCCGTTCTCCAGGTATCGAGGACGGTGACCTCGTCGCGGTGAGCGACCAGTCTGATGAACGGCGGACCGTCCGCAGGCGCGTCGCCGCCCGACAGTCGGCAGTTCATCTGCACCCAATCGGCGTGGGTGATCCCGCTCATGTAGGGCCAGCGACCGGTTGCCAAGTATCCGCCCGCAACGCGACGAGCCGTTCCGGGAGGAAACCCCGCGCCGCAGGTCGCGGCGTCAACGTCGGAGTACATCTTCCGGGCGACCTCCGGCTCAAGTTCACGCGACAGCAAGCCGCCGTCGCAGCCAATCATCACGCACCAGGCGGTCGAGGCATCGGCCTTGGCCAGCTCCGCAATGAACAGGATCTGCGTCACCGGATCGGCGTCGTGGCCGCCCAGCCATCGCGGCTGAAGTAATCGGAACGCGCCAATGCTCCTCAGCAGGTCGACGATGTGCGTCGGTAGCTGCCGCGCGGCTTCGATTTCCTCGGCCGCGTCGCGAATCTGCGGCGTAATCGAGCGAGCCGCGTCAAGCAGAGCCTCGCGCTCCTCAAGTGTGGCACCGAACGAGGGACTCATGAACTCGTGGACACTGTGTCAGGATCGGTGTCAGGATCGCTCTGGGCGCATCCGGCGCCCGAGGGCTACAGCTCCATCGGCGCACCCTGGGCGACCTGCTGCGGGTCGGTCTTCCAGATGTCCGAGCCGTCAACGTAGAGTTCGACGCCGTTCCCGTCCGGGTCGTTCAGGTAGAGAGACTTTGAGACGACGTGGTCGATCGTGGCGAAGACCTTGACACCGGCCGCTTCCAGTTCGTCGCGCGCCTCGCGCAGCTCGTCCAGTGTGTCGCCAATGCAGAAGGCGAGATGGTAGAGGCCGGGCGCCTTGGGGTCGGCGGTCTCGGGGCCCTCTTCGCCGACTTCGAGCAGGGCGAGGTCGTGATGATTGCCGAGGGTGTAGAAGCTCATCGGCATCTGTTCGTGTCGGGCGGCGAGCTTCATGCCCAGGATCTCGCCGTAGAACGCTTCCGAGCGCTCCATGTTCCGGACCTTGATGACTGCGTGACCGAGTTCCTTGACCTTCACCGGTCTCTCCTTCGTACCAGGTGCCGCGCAGACGCAGCGGATATCTGCGCATCATTCTATGCCTGCCGGCGCACGGAAGGGGATTTCCTATCTTGGCAGTCAACTCGTACGAAAGCATCGAGCGTCGGGAGAAGATTGAGATGGACGAGATCGGCTACTCGGTTCACGGACACATCGCCTCGGTCCAGCTGCTGCGCCCGGAGAAGCTGAACGCAATGACCGACGAGATGTACCACGCGATTGGCGACGCATTCAAGGAAGCGGACGCCGATCCTCAAGTGCGCTGTGTGGTGATCAGCGGCTCCGGGCGGGCCTTTACCTCGGGGCACGACCTGCTTGAGTTCGGCGAGCGCCAGGCATGGAAGCCATGGGCGGCCGAGCGCTTTGACAACGGCCTGGAGACGGCCAAGCCTGTCATTGCCGCGATCAACGGCTATTGTCTCGCCGGCGGACTCGAGCTGGCCCTGTACTGCGACATCCGCATCTGCGATACCACGGCGCAGTTTGGCTGTCCCGAGCCGCGCTGGGGCATCCTCCACGGCTACGGCGCGTTGCGCACACCGGGCCTGGTCGGCACCTCGGACGCCATGCGCTTGCTCCTGACCGGCGAATTCATCGACGCGGCTGAGGCGCTGCGCATCGGTTTGGTCAGCATGGTCGTGGAGCCGGAGGACCTGATCTCCACCGCCAATGACATGGCAGCCAAGATCGCCGTCAATAGCCCACTCGCCATACGCCTGACGAAGGAGCTCGCCCGCCGAGGGCCTGACATGTCACTGTCGGACGGTCTGCGCCTATACCAGGAGTACTCGCGCCTCGCCTTCAGCTCCGACGATGCACGAGAGGGCACAAGAGCGTTCGCGGAACGTCGCGATCCCGAGTACCAGGGTTAGTCCGACCACGATACGAACAGAACACTCTGAAATCTCTAGCCTGTCCGAGATCCAAATCGCACACACGAAAGGAGCGCACTATGCCGCTCACCGCTGACGACCGTTCCGAAATCATCGTGCTTGCAGGACGCTACAGCCAATCCCTAGACCTCCGCGACCCCGACAGCTGGCGCTCCTGCTTCACCGACGACGCCGTGATGGAAATGGAGTTGCAGGAGCTGTGGATCACCGGCGATGCGCTCTGGGGGCTCGCATCGGGCGTCACCGACAATGACGACGACCGCGTGTCCCGCCACCAGCCGTCGAACTTTGTCATCGACGGCGACGGTGACGAGGCGACGATGTCGTCGTACTGCACGGTCGTGAGTGGGGGAAGTCGGGACAATCCCTTTGTCGAACCGGCCCGGATCACGTTCCAGGGACGTTACGTCGATCGCCTGCGCCGGGTCAACGGCGCCTGGAAGATCGCGCACCGCAAGATCATCACCGACTGGATCGACTCGGACATCAACGCCGAGGTCACATCCGCCCAGTCCGACAGCAGTGTCAGCGAAGCTGCGTCGTAGATCTGCCTAAATCTTCGCGGCGACGCCGCCGTCGATGTTGATGATTTCCCCGGTGATGAACCTCGAGTCCTCGCACGACAGGAACAGCACCAGGTTGGCGACGTCGATGGAGTAGCCAGGGCCCTGCACGATCTGGGCGAAGTCGAACATCTTCTCGAAGACGTGATGTCCACCGTCGGGGTCGTTGTAAGTGCCGCGGGTCGCGCCTGGCGTGATGATCTGACCCGGCCGCACGCAGTTGACGCGGATATTGTCGCGACCGCCGACGCCGGCCATGTAGCGGGTGAGGGCGTCGACGCCCGCCTTGGCCGCGTAGTACGAGGCCGAGGTCGTGCCGAACTCGTCCTGCATCCGCGAGGAAAATCCTCGCTGCGCCGCCAGGGATGACATGTTGACGACCGCGCCGCCGCCAGCCGCGACGATGTGCGGCCAGACCGCCTGGCTGACGTAGAACGTGCCGGTCAGGTTGACGTTGATCACCCGAAGCCACATCTCGTTGGGCTCGTTGGGGAAGTACTCGCCCGCACCACCGCCGGCGTTGTTGAACAGCAGGTCGATCTGGCCGTAGGCGTTCGCCGCTTGATCAACCGCTGCGACGACGGAATCGTTGTCGCCCACGTCACAGGCGATGAAGGTCGCCTCGCCGCCCGACTCCCTGATTTCGGCGACGATCGCTTCGCCCTCCGCGACGCGTCGCGCCATCAGGATGACCTTCGCGCCTTCGGCTGCAAACAGCCGCCCGGTCTCGGCTCCGATTCCGCTGTTGCCTCCGGTGATGATTGCTACTTTGCCGTCAAGCTTGCCCACGCGACTCTCCAACCGCTCAAAGCGCCCGACACGGTGGCGGTCGGTGCTCACACGATGTTAGCGAGGGGTTGGCTCAGTCTTCCTGAGGCGGTTGCCAGAGGATCTGCCAGGCGATCCCGAACCGGTCCCTGCAGGAGCCGAAGTAGTCGCCCCAGAACATCTCGGCCATCGGCATGTCCACCTGTCCACCGGCCGAGAGCCCCGCGAATTTCTCGTCGGCGTCGGCGCGGCTGGCGGCGGCGAAGCTGATCGAGAAGTTGGTGCCCACGACCGGTCCGGGACCGAATGCGGGGTTGGAGTCACTGCCCATCAGAACGCTCTCGCCGATTGGCAGGGAGACGTGCATAATCCGCCCCTGGGCGTCGTCGGGCACGCCCATGTCGGGCGGACCGTCGCCGAAGGTCTGCAGTTCCGAGAACTCGCCGCCGAACACCGATTGGTAGAACTCGAAGGCCTCGCGGCAGTTGTCATCGAAGGTCAGGTAGGTATTCAGGGTCATCGTGATCTCCCGTGAGGTTCAGCCTGTGACGTCCTCAGACCACACTGTATCGTCACGCACATCGAATGGCGTCTCCGCAGATACGCGGCCGCTGTCCCGCTACGCGCTCAGAAGGGGTCCCTGCCCAACTACCGTAGAATTCATGAACTTGAACGGGGTTGGATGTTTCTATGCCTGATTCTCGTATCCGCTTCGGTTGGTACATCCCCACGCACGGGGATCTGACCAACTTCGCCGATCCCGACCAGTTCATCCCGGCCTCGATGGAGATGTTCGAGCGCGTCGCCCTGGCGGCCGAATCGGCGGGCTTCGAGTATGCCCTGGTTCCGGTGACGCCGACCTGTTGGGAGGCCTGGATTTCGACGGCGATGATGTCGGCCAAGACGACCAAACTGAAGATGCTCGTGGCGGCGCGGCCGGGATACATTTTGCCGACCCAGATGGCGCGGATGATCGGAGCCTTCGACCAGCTCTCGGAGGGCCGGGTGTACATCAACCTGATCGCCGGCGGTAATCCACGCGAGCTGGCCGGCGATGGAATCACGTACAGCCACGACGAGCGCTACGAGGTGATGGACGAATCGGCGCAGGTGATGAAGGCGCTCTGGACCTCACAGGAGCGGATCGACTGGGAGGGCAAGCATTACCAGCTCAAGGGCGCGCACGCCTACCCCAAGCCATACCAGGATCCGTGGCCGCGCTTCTACATCGGCGGAGAGTCCGACGCCGCGCGCGACGTCGGTGCCAGGCACGCCGACTGTTACTTCTTTTGGGGCGACACGCCCGAGGCGACTGCCGCCAAGGTGATTGACGTCAGGCAACGAGCGGAACGCTTCGGACGACCCAGCATCAACTTCGGCATGCGCCTCCAGGTCTGCGTTCGCGAAACCGAGGACGAGGCCTGGGAGGCGGCGCACAGCCTGATCGAAGGCACGACCGAGCGTCAGCGGCAGGCCCGCAAGAACTGGCGCGGCGAGTCAGAGGCGGACAGCCGCATGTGGCAGCTCGCCGACGAGTCCAGGGACAACGACTATCGGATCGCGCCGCATCTGTGGAGCGGGCTGAGCACGGTGCGCGGCGGCGCCGGATTGGCGGTCGTCGGCAAGCCACAGCAGGTCGCCGACACGCTGCAGGAGTTCGTTGAGATCGGCTGCACGGAGTTCTGCCTGTCCGGTTACCCGCACGATGACGAGGCGAAGCGGTTCGGTGATTGGGTCATGCCGATCGTGCAGGAACGCAATAGGCTGGCCTTGAGGAGCGACGAACCCGAACTGGCCGTCGCTGATTGAGGAGGATCTGAGATGTCGCGAGTGCAACTGGCGCTGAATGTGGCCGAGCTTGATTCGGCGATCGACTTCTACGCGCAGATGTTCAGGACCGAACCGCACAAGGTTCGTCCCGGTTACGCGAACTTTGAGGTCGAGGACCCGCCGCTGAAGCTGGTGCTGATCGAGAATCCGTCGGCGGCCGCGCCGCTCAACCATCTTGGGGTCGAAGTGGCGACGACGTCCGAAGTCCACGCCGAAACGCAACGCTTTGGCGGTCTGGGACTCGAGATGGAGATTGAGGACGCGGTGGTTTGCTGCCACGCCGAGCAGGACAAGGTCTGGGTTTCCGACCCGTCCGGCACGCGTTGGGAGGTGTACACGATCACCGACGACTTGCCGGAAGCCTCCTACGCGGAGCGCGCCCAAAACCTGATCCCGTTGGCCGATGTCACTGCGGGCGCAGAATCGATCGAGGACTGCTGCGCCGATGGCGGTCTTTGCGTCGGCTAGTTCCACGGCTGACGCGGCCGGGTCGCAGGGCGGGCGCCCTGCTCGCCCCGGCGCTGGCGGCGGCGGTGGTCGTCGCCTTCAGCGCATGTGAATCCGGTACCGAGGCCGACTCAACTCAGACTGAAGCGTCGGCCCAGGTTCAAGCGTCGCAGGATCAGGGAGCGACGCAGGCTGTAACGCCTCCGCGTCCGACTGCACCGCAGCGTGCGACTCGGCCGGTCTCAGAGCGGGACAGCGACTCGACCGGCGAACCAGCGAGCGCCATCGTCGTTACTGAGACGGAAAGCAGTCAGGCGGCGGACCCGGGATTCGTCGTGCAGCTGCTGCACGCGGCGGACATGGACGGCGCGGTCGGGGCGCTTGACAACGTTGAGACGTTTTCTGCCCTCCTCGACGGGTTCCGCTCGCAGATGCCGAAGCGCACGCTGGTCCTGAGTTCCGGGGACAACTTCATCCCCGGACCGCGCTTCTACGCGGCAGCCGATCCACGCACCGCCAGGCTGCTGGGCGTGCCGGGAATCGGTCGCGGCGATATCGCCCTGTTGAACGCGATGGGGTTTCAAGCCGCGGCGCTGGGCAACCACGAATTCGACCTGGGACCGCGCGCGCTCGCATCGATCATCGCACCGGAGGAAGGAGAGGGCGGCTTGTACCCCGGGGCCGCCTTCCCGTATCTGTCGGCCAATCTTGGCCTGGCCGACGACCCGCACCTGCGGCCCTTGGTCGCCGTCGACGCCCTGCGCACGCCGTTGGGCGCGGGCAGCCTGGCGCGCAGCGTGATCCTCGAACTGGACGGCGAATCCATCGGCATCGTCGGGGCGACGACGCCGCATCTGGCCTGGATCTCCAGCGCTGGTGACGTGACGGTGGAACCCCTCGATGGATTCGACCTCGACGCGCTCGCCGCTGTCATTCAACGGGCGGTGGACGATCTGACAGGGCTCGGCGTCGACAAGATCATTCTGCTCGCCCACATGCAGCAGATTGAGATCGAACAGCGACTGGCGAGCCGACTCCGTGACGTTGACATCATTGTTGCGGGCGGCTCGAACACCATCCTCGCCGACAAGACGGATCGCCTGCGTAGCGGCGATCGGGCGGCAGGCAGCTATCCGCTGCGCATGACGTCGGCGAACGGTGAGCCGCTTCTGCTGGTCAATACCGACGCGGACTACCGCTACCTCGGACGCCTGGTGGTCCGCTTCGATCGTGACGGGTTGGTGATGCCAGAGAGCGTCGATCCCTCCGTGAGCGGCATCTACGCCACCGACAAAGACGGTCAGAGGGCAGCGGCGGGCGCGCCGATCCCCGGCGTGAGCCGAATCGTCGAAACGCTGCGGGCGGTGATCCAACAACGGGATCGCGAAATCGTGGGGCGGACGAGCGTCTATCTCGCCGGGCGACGAGGCGATGTCCGTACGCAGGAAACCAATCTCGGGAACCTCGTCGCCGACGCGTTTCTATGGCTGGCGCGTCAGTATGACCCTCGAGTCGCCGTTGCGCTCAAGAACTCCGGCGGCATTCGAGATCAGATCGGCCGGGTCTGGCAGCCAGCCGGTGCGCTTCGGGCGGACGAGGTCGTCTTCGCTCCGCCGGCGGCCAATCCGGCCAGCGGTAAGCGTGAAGGCGACATTTCACGATTCGCCGTCGAGAGCGTGTTGCGCTTCAACAACGGACTGGTGATTGTCCCGGTCACGGCGCGGCAGTTGGTGGAGCTTCTTGAACACGGCGTCGGCTTCGATGGCGTCGGCGATGTCCCCGATGGCCGCTTCCCGCAGGTCGCCGGGATGCGTTTCAGCTTCGATCCCGCCGAGCCGCCGGGACGGCGGATTCGTTCGCTCGCCATCATCGACCAGCTGGATCACGTCGCGGACCGGGTCGTGGAGAATGGCGTCCTGGTCGGCGACCCCGAGCGCATGATTCACATGGCGGTGCTCAACTTCACCGCCAACGGCGGCGACGGCTATCCCTTTGCGTTGCCGGCGCGGGGTCGGATCGATTTGGCCGGCGAAGCGGGCCAATACAATCCGCCGTCGACCGAGTTTCCCGACACCAACGGCAACGGCCTGATCGATGGTGCCGTTGCAGTCGGTCCCGGCCTGGTCGACTTCGCCGCACCGGGCACGGAGCAGGACGCGCTCGCGGAGTATCTTGCGCGGTTCTACCGGCATACGCCGTTTGCTCGGCTTGAGACCGGCAGGGTCGAGGATCGACGGATACAGAATCTCGGTGTCGCCGGCGCGCGCGACACGGTCTTCGAACCCCCGGCCGCCCGCTGAGCCGCAGCCGGCGCACAAGGACAAGAACGCGCGGGGAGCGCCGGTGCCTAGCTTGCCAGCTCTGCGGCGCGTCGGAAGATCCCGGCCAGCATCTCCTCCGTGAGCAGTCCGGTGAAGGTGTTGCGCTGGCTGGGGTGATAGGAACAGACCACGGTCAGGTCTCCAAGCGAGTGTTCTAGGCCGTGGGCGAACCTCGGACGCGGCCGTATGCCGAGTTGTCGGGCGGAGTTCTCCCAGGCGTAGGCGCCGAGGCAAACGATCACTCGCAGGCCCGTGATCAGTTCAAGCTCGCGACGGAAGTAGGGCAGACAGCGGTCGCGTTCGTCGACGGTTGGCTTGTTGTCCGGCGGCGCGCAGCGGACGATCGACGTGATCCTGGTGTTGACCAGTTCGAGGCCGTCGCTGGCCGAGGTTGACTCCGGCTGGTTCGCCAGGCCGGCACGCCACATGGCCCGGTACAGCAAGTCCCCCGAGCGGTCGCCGGTGAACATGCGACCGGTGCGGTTGGCGCCATGCGCGGCGGGGGCGAGTCCGACGACAAGGATGCGGGCGTCGGCGGGACCGAACGATGGCACCGCCCTGCCCCAGTAGTCCTGATCGCGGAAGGCGGCGCGTTTCTCGGTCGCGGCTTGCTCGCGCCATTCGACAAGCCGTGGGCAGCGGCGGCAGCCTGCGACGGCATCGTTGAGCTGGGCGATGTCGAATTTACCGATTTGCGGATCGTCGACCGGGGCCATTCGCCCATAGTGGAGCCATGACAGGCCGATGTCCAGATTCGACGCCATGATTCAGATCAGATCACTTCCCGCCGGCGTGCCGAACCGATCCTCCGGGCGAGGCAGTCGGTTGGCCAGGTCTCGCTCGATCGCTTCGATCCCGGCGCTCGTTGACTGGCGGCGGTCGCTGGTGCTGCTCCGACGCCTGCTGGCCGGCGAGCTTGGCGTTGTCGGCGACGTGACGACCAGAGAGACCGATACACGTCCAACGTTGGCGGTGCTCGTGATCGGCGTGCTGTTCGCAAGCTTGGGCGGCTGGCTCTGGCTGGTGATCGACACTGGCGGGGCCGCGGTCGCCGATCCCGCGCTCAAGGTGCTGCTGCTCGGCTCGATAGCGTCGCTGGGCGGCTGGGCGCTCTGGCTCGGAATCACCTGGCAGGCGCTTCGGTCGATCTTTGAAATCAACGTCGACCTCCGTGCGCTGATGCGCTCGATGGCGCTGGTCGGCGGATTTGCCGCCTGGCAGGTGTTCATGTTCGTTGGTCCCGCCAGCTTCGCCGTCGGCCTGATCGTGACGATCGCCAGCGTGATGCTGACCGTGATCGCCGTGCGCGCCGCCGCACCGGATGCCGACGACCGCGCCGCCATCGTCAGCGTCGGAATCGGCTTCGGGATCTATGCGCTGGCGCTATCTCTGCTGGCCGACCTGGCCGGAGTCGGCTCCGGCCTCTTCGTTCACGCGATCGGCTAAGTGATCGTCAGCTCAACCCCCGCCTCGCACAGCACGCAGTCGTCCGGTTCGTAACTGGCGACGTCGATCGCCAGGCAAGCAAACGTCTCGAGTTCCCCGAAACTGGTCGCGCCGTTGGTGCGATCGACCACGAGCCCCACTCCGATCGGCCTGCCTCCAGCACGAACGACGGCGTTCAGCGTGTCTCTCACCGAGCCACCCGTCGTCAGCACGTCATCGACGACCAGCACCGTCTGACCCTCCGAGACTATGAACCCGCGGCCAAGGTACCGACCACCATCCTCGCTACGCTCGGCGAAGTACGCCTTGATCGACTCGCCCAGGTGTTTGGCCGTTTCATGGGCAAGCAGGATGCCGCCCGTGGTGGGTCCGACGACCAGTTCGGGATTTAGTGGGCGAAAGTGTTCGGACAGTTGACGACAGAGCGCCTCGGTGACGTGCGGCTTCTCGAGCAGGCGGAATTTTTCGATGTAAGTATCGCCGTGGCGGCCCGACGCGTATTGGAAGTGACCCTTCAGCACGGCTCCCGCCTCTTCCAGCAGGCTCATTGCGTCCGAGCCGCCGTCGCTCATGGCAGAACGTTCCCTTCGTAGTCGGTGGCGTGCCGTGAGATGTCGCTGCTGATCTTGTTGAACGGGAACCAGCGGAACATCACTTCTCCGACGATCTGGTCTTCGTGGATCGGGCCAAACGCGTGCGAGTCCTGGCTGCTGTTGCGATTGTCGCCGAGTACGAAGTAATGCTCGGGCGGGATAACGGCTGGGCCCCACTGGTAGTTGGGCGGCCCGAAGATGTAGCTGTGCTCGTTCAGTTCGACCCCGTTGACGAACACTCGACCAGCCGTGACTTCCACGGTGTCTCCGGGCAATCCAATCACCCGTTTGACGAAGTCGTGCGCGCTCTGATACGGCGGTCTGAAGATGATCACCGAGCCGCGATGCGGGCCGGAAAGCAGGAAATCGCCGTTGTTGCGGCCCGGCACCAGCGCGTCAAAGGGTCCCAGATCGACCTCCCAGTAGCCGATCTTGTTGACCAGCACGAGTTCGGAGCTGGCCAGCGTGGGCTGCATCGAGCGGCCCTCGACCTGGAAGTTCTGTACCGCCTCACGAGCCAGCAGGAAGACAATCAGCCCGAGAATTGCGGTCTCGATGATCTCTCGCAGCGGGCCGTACTGCAGCCTCATACGATTGAGCTTATCCGCCCCTACCATGGGCCAGAGTGGGGCTAGATCGAGTGTTTACGGAGTCTCGGAGATGAGAGCAGTTCGGCTATCGACCGACGGTCCGATCATCCGGCCAAACATGGATCAGCGAATGGGAGACAACATCAACGGGCCCTCGTTGATCCGCACGCCGGATTGGCTGCCGAATCGGCTCGGTGAGTTCTACCTCTACTTCGCCGACCACAAAGGCTCGTACATCCGGCTGGCGGCGGCCGACCATCTGCTCGGTCCGTGGAGCATGCACGAGCCCGGCGCGCTACAGCTCTCCCAGACCGCATTTCCGAAGTCGGATAGTGAGTTCGACCCGAAACTGGGGCCGGCCAAAAGGAAGGGCCACGTCTATCCGCATATCGCCTCGCCAGATGCGATCGTGGACGAAGAGTCGCGTCAGATCCGGCTCTACTTCCATGGTCAGCTCTACGACGGACGCCAGGTGTCGCGGGTAGCGACATCAAGCGACGGGATCAACTTCGAGGCCGGCGAGGAGATCCTCTCGACCAGTTACCTGCGCATGATTCACTTGGCCGACGTCGACGAACCGGGCTGGTACGGCATGTCGATGCCGGGGATCATCTACCGCTCCGACGACGGCCTGTGCGGATTCGAGCAGGGATCGCAACTGTTTGCCGACACGATGCGCCACTGCGCTCTGCTGCGTCGCGGCAAAACGCTTCGGGTGTTCTGGTCCAACGCTGGAGACGCACCCGAACGGATCTTCGTCTCACCGATCGATCTGTCGGGAGACTGGCGTACGTGGACCGCCGGTGAACATCGCGAGGTGCTGCGCCCGGTCTACGACTGGGAAGGGGCCAACCTGCCGATCGCGCCGAGCGTGCGCGGGTTCGCTCCCGAACCGGTCCACGAGTTGCGCGATCCTGCAATCTTCGAGGACAACGGCAACGCGTACCTGCTCTACACCGTCCAGGGCGAGCGCGGGATCGGTATCGCCCAGCTCGATGCCGGCTAGTTGATGCGGCGGCGGCGACGTGGTTCGTGAGTACTACCCCGTCTTCTTCGACCTGGAGAACCGCGCGGTGCTGGTCATCGGCGGCGGCCGGCTGGCCTTGGAGAAGGTTGAGGGTCTGCTCGCCGCCGGGGCTCGGGTCAGCGTGGTCGCCTACCGCCTGAATGAGGAATTGGCCGCGCTGCGCGACGCCGGACGAATCGAGCACCTGGCGCGTGACTACCAGCAGGGAGACATGCGCGGTCGAGCGTTGGTCATGGCTGCCGGCGGCGATGCCTCGGCCAATGCGTCCCTGCACGCCGATGCCCGCGCGATTGGCGTGCCGCTCAACGCGGCCGACGATCCGACCAACTGCGATTTCATCCTGCCCGCGGTGGTGCGCAGAGCGCCGCTCACAGTGGCGATCTCCACCGGCGGCGGGAGCCCAGCCATGGCGCGCCGCGTGAGGGAAGAACTGTCCGACTATCTCGACGCGGAAACGTCGAGCCTGGCTGACCTGGTCGCGGAGGTCAGAGCCGAATTGAGAGATCAGGGCGTGTTTCGCTCGATTCCCTCGGAGGCTTGGCAGACGGCGATGGATAGCCGGCTACGCATCCTCCTGGCGCAGCGCCGCCGTGATGAGGCGAAGACCCTGCTGCTATCGCGCCTGAACACGGCGGCCGTGGCATCGGACGAATGACCATGGCAGGGGCGCTGCGACTGGGAGGACGCGCCAGCAAGCTGTCGTTGGTCCAGGCGGAGTTGGCCTCTCGGGCGTTGGCGGCGATCGGGCTTGAGACCGAGTTCGTACCGATCGTGACCCAGGGCGATCGCGACCGCACGTCCAGCCTGCGAACAATCGGAGGACAGGGCGTGTTCGTCCGCGCGGTTGAGTCGGCGTTGCTCAACGGCGAAATCGATCTGGCGGTGCATTCGGCCAAGGACGTGCCGCCAACGATCCGCGAAGGCACGACCCTGGCGGCGTACCTGCCGCGCGCCGATGTACGCGACGCGCTCGTCAGCCGCAACGAGATCGGCCTGCTGGACCTGCCGATGGGGGCAACCGTCGGGACCGGATCGCGTCGACGCGCTGCTCAACTGCTGCGCCTGCGCCCCGACCTGCAAGTCGTCGACATTCGCGGGAATGTCGATACGCGCATCGCGAAAGTCGAAACGGGCGAGTTCGATGCCGTGATCCTCGCCGCCGCCGGACTACAACGGTTGGAACGCATGGCCACGGAAGTATTGCCAATCGATCTGATGATGCCGTCGCCAGGCCAGGGCGCCTTGGTGGTCCAATGTCGAGCCGAGGATGCGGAGCAGATCTCGACCGCCAACGATCTGCCCACTCGCCTCGCGGTGTCTGCGGAGCGGGCGATGCTGCGCGCGTTGGGCGCCGGTTGTTCACTCCCACTGGCAGCGATTGGAGGGGTGCGAGGAGGAGAGGTGCTGCTGGCGGGACGGTTGCTGAGCGGAGATGGTTCGGAGCGACTCGAGGTCCAACGATCCGGACGAGACCCTGAGTCGGTCGGCGGCGAAGTCGCAGAGACGCTACTCGAACGGGGTGGCCGGCGGTTGATCGAAGAGGACGCCAGGTCGTGACCGACATCTCGGCCGACGTGCGAACCGTGTACCTGGTCGGCGCCGGTCCCGGCGATCCGCGGCTGATCACGCTCGCCGGTGCGGACGCCATTCGCGAGGCCGACGTCCTGCTCCACGATCGCCTCGTCGCTCCCGAGTTGGTCAAGCTCGCCAAGAGCGCCGAAGTGATCGATGTCGGCAAGGCACCTGACGGTCCGGCGACCACACAGGAGCACATCATCGAGATGATGATCGAACACTCGCGTCGAGGACAGCGTGTGGTGAGGTTGAAAGGCGGTGACCCGTTTGTCTTCGGTCGCGGCGGTGAAGAGGCCGCCGCCCTCGCAGCGGCAGGGATCCCGATTCAAGTGGTCCCAGGCATTTCCAGTGCCCATGCGGCAGCGGCTGCATTCGGAATCGCCGTCACAGACCGCCGCGCCGCTTCGGCGGTGACGATGGTGACGGGATCGGAGGGCGGTGGCGGGGCGCCGCCTGTCGATTGGCAGGCGGTCGCGCGGGTCGGAGGGACGATCGTCGTGATGATGGGCTGGCGAAACTTCGACGAGATCGCCCGCCGTCTGGTCGAAGCCGGGCTGCCCGCGAAGACACCGTCCGCAGCAATCGAACAGGCGTGGACCCCATCACAGCGGGTCGTGTTCGCTCCGCTTGCTGAGCTTCGCGCTCGGGGGGCGGAGATGGAGCCCCCGGTGACGGTAGTGATCGGGGCCGTCACCTCCCTGGCCACCCCTGAGGTCTCGTGGAGCACGATGGGGCGCCGTGTGCTCGTGACCAGGGCGGCGGCGCAGGCGGATTCCTTGGTCCAACGTCTGCGCGCTCTCAACGCTCACGTCGTTCAACTGCCGACCATTGAGATCAGACCGATCGACAACGAACAGGTCAACGACGCGATTCGGCGATTGGCCGACGGGCGCTACGCCATCGTGGCATTGACCAGCGTCAACGGCGTCATCCGCCTGTGGGGCGCGATGCGGAGCCGCGGGCTTGATTCGAGGGCGCTGGCGACCACTCGCGTTGCCGCGATCGGCAGCGAGACCGCGCGAGCGCTGGCGGAGCGGGGCATCGATGCCGATCTGGTGCCGACCGCATTCACGTCGGATGCGCTGGCCGAGGCATTGACGCAGCAGGACTTGCGGGGCAAGCGCGTGCTGCTGGCCCGGGCGGCACAGGCCGGGCGACAGCTCAGCGATCAGCTCCGCAACGCCGGCGCGGACGTGGACGAGACGGCGCTGTACGACATTGTGACGCCGCCTGTCGATGACGTTGCGCTGACCGAGCTTCGACAAGGCGTTGATGTGGTTACCTTGACATCGCCGTCGACGGCTCGAGGATTAGTCGAGTTGGCTGGCGACCTCGTCGACTTAGACTCATTGCACACCGTGTGCATCGGCCCGGTGACGGCCGAGGCGGCCCGGCAACTTGGCTTCCGCGTCGTCTCGACTGCCGAGACGCACACGATCGAAGGGTTGGTTCAGGCTGTGGGGCGCTACATCGCCAGCCTTGGACCACCGCTCGACTCGGAACTGGAACCAGCATGACCAGCGCACAGCATCCCGCCATGGACATCGATGCAGGTAGCATTGCCACCGCTCACCGAATGCGCCGCCTGCGCCGCTCCGACGGTCTGCGCCGCATGGTGCGCGAAACCCGTCTGAGCCCGTCCGATTTCATCTACCCGATCTTCGTAACCGTCGGCGAGGGCGTGCGCGATCCGATTCCGTCGATGCCTGGTCAGTCGCGGCTCTCGGTCGATCAGCTTGCACAGGAGGCCGCCGAGCTACGCTCGCTCGACATTCCGGCGATCCTCCTCTTCGGGTTGCCCGCGTCGAAGGATGCGGAAGGCAGCGGCGCATGGATATCCGATGGGATCGTCCAGCAGGCGACGCGCGCCCTCAAAGAGGCGCAGCCCGAGTTGATCGTCGTCACCGACGTCTGCCTCTGCGAGTACACCGACCACGGGCACTGCGGCCTGCTCGACGAGCACGGTTCGGTCCTCAATGATGCCTCCGTCGAACTGCTGGCGCAGACCGCCGTCTCGCAGGCTGAGGCCGGCGCCGACGTCATTGCCCCGTCTGACATGATGGACGGTCGCGTCGGCGCAATCCGGCAGGCGCTTGATCAGGCCGGCTTCGACGACCGCACGCTGCTCGCTTATTCGGCCAAATTCGCTTCCGCGTTCTACGGACCGTTCCGCGACGCGGCCGATTCCGCACCGCAGTTTGGCGATCGTCGCGGCTATCAGATGGACCCGCCCAACGGCCGCGAGGCGATGCGCGCGATCGAGCGCGATCTGGCCGAGGGAGCCGACATGGTCATGGTCAAGCCGGCCCTGGCCTACCTAGATCTCGTAAGAGACGCGCGGCAGCGCTTCGATGTCCCGCTGGCGGCCTACAACGTCAGCGGCGAGTACGCGATGCTCAAGGCGGCCGCGAACAACGGTTGGATCGACGAGGAGCGCGTTGTCTTGGAGACCCTTACCGGCATCCGTCGAGCCGGCGCCGATATGATCCTCACCTACCACGCCAAGGACGCGGCGCGGTGGCTAGCCCGTCAGGGCGCTTAAGTTAATGCCCGTCAGGGCGCTTAAGTCAGTGCCGGTCAGGGCGCCTGAGCTAAAGCCCGCCAAGGGCGGCCGAGCCAACGCGGGCCGGGTCGGCCACAGGACTCAACGAAACCTCGAAGGAAGCGAAACGTCGCATGAGCGAATCGAGCCAGGAGACGCCGACCGAACCGGAAGCCCCGACCGTAGGTCCCGATCAGGCGGTCGAGACCGTCCGCGCTGTAGCCTTCGACTGTTACGGCACGCTGTTGCAGCTCGAGGAGCGCGAGTTCGCTTCCTTAATCCAGGACATGCTGCACGACCACGGGGTCGAGCACGCGAGCGGCGAGGATGTCTGGGACGCCTGGCTGGAGGCGTCGCGCGAGATGGCCAAGCGGGAGGGTCGCAATCCCGAGCGTCCGCTCGAAGGCCCCGAACCGACCTTTCGCCCGTTCTCCGAGACCTGGCCGTACTTCTTCGGTGAAGCGTTCAAACATCATTCCGTTGAAACGATCCCGCCGGCGACCGCCTTCCAGCATCTCTGGGATGTACTGTCAGTCGCTCCGGCCTATCCCGAGGTGGAGACCGTCTTCGCCGAACTCGGGCGGCGAGGCTACCGTGTGGCGATCGGCAGCAACGCGGATGACGACCATCTCGAACATGCGCTTGAGAAGGCGGGCATCGAAGTCGAAATGGTGCTCTCCTCCGAGGAGGCGCAATCGTACAAGCCGCGCAGGCCGTTTTTCGAGCAGCTCTGCGAACGGCTCAATCTCGACCCCTGCGAAGTGCTCTATGTGGGCGACAGCCCCTGGGCCGACGTCACCGGCGCCAACAACGCCGGCCTCCCGGTCTACTGGGTCTCGCGCTATCCCGATCCCGAGCGCGAGAAGATGATGCGCTCCCGACCCACCTGGAGCGGACAGGACCTCACAGGCATCCTCGCGGCGCTCCCGGAACGTGCCCCGGCTTGAACCAGGAAGCTTGTCCACACTGTGTCAACCGGCCATCAACAGGTCGCCGTCGTGGCCCTCTCATCAGATAAACTGTCTACATATCGATAACCCAAGTGATCAATACTTGGAGTGCAGCTAAGGACTCGAATCGGGGGCGGCGCGATGCGTATCCAGACATCCCAGGCGGCGCTGCAGCACGGGCTCAGCGTCGTTGCCCGGGCGGTGGCGGCCCGGCACTCGCTCGATCAACTGCGCCACGTACACGTCCAGGCCGACGATGATGGCGTCCGCCTGACCGCGACGGACACCGAGATCGCGATGATCTGCTCGATCGACGCGGTTGTCTCCGAACCTGGTGGGATCACGATTCCGCACCGGTTCATCAATGACCTCGTCTCAGCGCTCTCCTCGGCCGAGATCACGATCGATGTCGCCGAAAACTCCATGGTCGCTCAGATTCGCGCATCCGATGCGAACGAGTCCTCAATCCACGGCATGTCGCCGACGACGTATCCGAACATCCCGGGCATCGGCGAGGGCGACTGGATCAAGATCGTTGCCCGCGACCTGCGCGAGGCCCTACGCCACGTCGTGTTCGCCGCGGCAACCGACGACGGTCGCCCCGTGCTGACCGGCGTGCATTTCCGTTTCGAGGGCGACAAGATGACCCTCGCCGCCGCCGACGGTTTCCGCTTGGCGGTGTACGACATGAACGTCGCCTCGGAGCTGACCGAACGCCTGGAGATCACCGTGCCGGCGCGGGCGCTGAACGAACTCGAGCGGCTATTGACCGACGACGACTCGGCCGTCGAGATGTACATCCACGCCGACCGCACCTACGTCCGCTTCCATGTCCGTTCGGTGCAAATGACGGCGCAGCTGATCCAGGGCAACTACCCCAGTTACGACCAGCTCATCCCCGCCGAGTACCAGACTCGGGCGATCCTGCCCGGTGCGGTCCTCCAGGGAGGCGTCCGTTCGGCGGCAGTCTTCGCGCGCGAGTCGAGCGGCATCATCCGCCTGATCTTCAACGGCGAGACATCCGATCAGAACATCACCCTGACAGCCCGAGCGGAAGAGTTGGGCAATCACCGTGGCCGGGTTGACGCCGCGATCGAGGGCGACGACTCACGGATCGCCTACAACGTGCGATATCTCCAGGATGTGTTGCAGATCGCCAGCGGCGCAACCTCAGCCGAGATCGCGATGGAGACCAGCGGTCCCAGCAATCCCGGCGTGTTCCGCGTCGTAGGACGCGACAACTACGTCCACGTCCTGATGCCGATGTTCGTTCAGTGGGAAGACGCCTAGGCCGGGCCGCCGAATCGTGGCTGAATGGGAAATCAAGGCCGTCGGTCGCGACCGCGCTGGCAACTCGCTCTCGTTCTGCGGCGACGAGCCGTTCCGCTGGAACGTCTGGATCCACGATCTAATCGACGACATCGAGGGCCGGCGTCACACGTACTTCGTCACTGGTCCGTTCGGACAACGTGTTGACGTGGTGATTGAACTGACGGCCCAGGGCAAAATCGTCCGTTCGCATCAGGACGCAGGAGACGATCTGCTCAAGCAGCTACCGCGCTGCTGAGCGCAGGAAGCCGCGACATGGCAATCCACGCGACGGCTCACTCGTACGGTCGCGAAGCGCAGGAAGCGCTGCGAGTGGCGATCCTGCAGTGCAAAACAATCGACGGAACCTACGATCCACTCGCACCGGTCACGATCGTCGTGCCTTCTGCGCTGTCCGGCTACCACATCAGGCGCGCATTCGGACGCTTGCCCGGCGGTCTCGTCAACGTCCAGGTCAAACCCCTGCGAGCGTTGCTGGAACTGCACGGATCGGGCCCGCTCGCCAACCAGGGTCAGCGCCCGCTCGGCGATGCATACCGGCACGAAGCGATCCGCGCCGTGGCCGAAGCGGACCGCTCGGCGTTCGGCGACCTGCCGATCGAGGACGCGATGCTGCGCACGCTCGAGCAACGCTTCGCCGAGTTCGATCAGTGCGACGACGACGCGCTTGACCTGATCAGCCTAGGTGGGGACGTTCCTCGCTACCTGGTTGATCGCTATCGAGCGTTCCGTGGACTGACCGCGAACTTCTACTCAAACCGAGACCTGAGTGAGTCGGCGATTACCGCGCTCAGCGGACGGCCCAGCGCGCTCACTGACATCGGCTCGGTCATCGTCTATCTGCCTGGGGATATGACCTCGTCGGAGAGGAGGTTCCTGGACGCCCTTGAGGGTCACACCGGCGTGCGGGTGATCGTAGGCCTCAGCGGCGACGCGGAATCCGTCGACAATCGCGTCCTGGAGCGCTGGGGAATATCGGGCGAGAACACGCGTCCGGCCGTGCCGCATGCGCAAGGGATCCTGCAGGCCCCCGATCCTGAAGAGGAAGTACGTTCGGCGATTCGCGATATCGCCGCTTCGCTGCAGTCGGCCGAGCCGACGCCGCTGTATCGAACGGCGATTCTCTACCGCGAACCGGATCCCTATGCCCGGATCTGCGCTGAACAGCTCGACGCCGCCGGCGTTCCACGGAACGGCCGCAACGCGCGAACCCTGGCTCAGAGCATCGCCGGCAGCGTGCTCGCCGGAGTCATCCGGCTGCTACAGGAATCGACGCCCTCCTGGGCCGACGATGTCGCCCCCTGGCTCGGCGCGGGGCCGATCCGCGACCCCGATGGAGGTCCCGCGCCGACAGCACGCTGGAATCAACTCGCGAGAAGCGCCAATCTCCACCGCGGCCCTCAGGACTGGCTCGTCAGGCTGCAACGCTATCGCGCCAATCGGAGGGAAGACCTCGAGCGTCTGCAGCGAGACCCGGACGGCGAACGGCCGGGACGTCTGTCGTGGATCAGAAGCGAAATCGCGCAGATTGACCGGCTGGTCCGGTTCACGACGCAACTCGCCGAGTTCCTCGACGACCTGCCGGCTGACGCCGCATGGTCGGAGTATGTCGAGCGGACCCGCCGACAACTACGCACACTCACTGGTGACCGCAACGCCTTCGCCCGGGCCGTACACGCCGGAGATGACGACCGCGAGCTCGCCCGTTGGGACAATGTCGAAGCCCTGCTGGAGTCGCTGAGCGCCTTGGACGATCTTGGCCCAACGACGCGTGACCGCTTCGCCTCGGCGGCCGCGAGAGGTCTCACGCGGCAGATCGGCCACCACGGCAGGCTCGGCGACGGCGTATACGTCGGCTCGCTGAACTCCGCGCTGGGCATGGAATGGGATGTCGTCTACATCGTCGGCGCGGCCGAGCGGTCGTTGCCGTCCGCGCGATCCGAGGACCCGCTGCTATCTGACGAACTCCGCGCTCGCACGTCCCTTCCGGTCAGCCGCGATCACTTGCGGCGTGAACGGGCGGACTTTCTGGCTGCGCTGCATGCCGCCGACCGGCGGATCCTCAGTTATGCGCGCGCCGACGTTCGGGCGCAGCAGGCTCGCTTGCCCAGCCGCTGGCTGTTGGAATCGGCGACCGCGCTGCACGGCGAGCGCGTCTATGCCTCGAAGATCAATGAGGTCGGCGGAGGCGCCATCGATGTGACGCCCTCATTTGAGCACGCGGTGACCAGCGAGGCCCAGTACGCCGACTTGAACGAGTACGACCTCGCGGGCCTGAGGCGCAGCGCCAGGCCGGCTAGACACTCTCTCGCAGAAGCGATCCCGTCCCTGGGTCGAGGGTACGAACAGCGATCCTCGAGGGCGGCGCAGTCGTTGACCCGCTGGGACGGGTTGATCGCGGAGGGAGCGCAGCAGGCTGCAAGCCAGCCGCACTCTGCGGGAGCGCTGCAGGATTGGGCCACCTGTCCCTATCGCTACTTCCTCGGGCGTGTGCTCCGCGTCGAGGAACGCGACGAGCCGCGCGACGACCTGCAAATCACCCCGATCGACAAGGGTTCTCTGATTCACGACATCCTCGAGCGCTTCTTCAAGGCGACCCCGACGCAACCGGAACCGGGGACTGGTTGGTCCACCGCCGACCGCGACCGTCTCTTCGCCATCGCCGAGGAGCGGATGCAGCACACCGAGGCGCAAGGTCTCACCGGCCGGGGCCTGCTCTGGACGCGCGATCGGCGGCGCATCGTCGACGACTTGCGCACACTCATCGATGCGGACGATATCCATCGCGCCCGGTTTCAGGTGCAACAGGTCGCGGGAGAGCTGACGTTCGGCAAGCTGGACGGGAGTGCGGGTCTCGTCGAACTTCCCCTCGCTGACGGCGACAGCCTCTCGTTGCGCGGCAGGATCGACCGGGTCGATCAGTCCGCGAACGGCGATCTGGTCATGGTGATCGACTACAAGACCGGCGCGGAGTTCCCCAAACGCCGCGAACTGGAGGACGATCCGGTCGTCGGCGGACAGTACCTGCAGCTGCCGATCTATGCCGTCGCCGCTCGACAGCTCCTCGAAGCAGGAGCCGGCGAGGTCGTCCGCTCCGCCTACTGGTACATCACGGAGCGCGGCGGCTTTGCCTTCAACGAAGTCTCCTGGGGCGAGGACAACAGCGCCCGCTTTGAGTCGGTCGTCAACCTGATCATCGACAACGTCAAGCAGGGCAGATTTCCCGCCAATCCCGGCGGCGAGTATCGCCGCGCGAGAGGCAGGCACTGCGCCTACTGCAGTTTCGACGAAGTCTGCCCCGCCGAACGACGCAGGAATTGGGAACGAATTCGGCTCGATCCGCAGCTCGCCGACTACGTCGAACTGAGCGACGGCGAGCGGCCCGAGACGTCGGAATCATGACGGTCGCCGATCAGGCTGCCCGTGATCGGGTCGAGCACAGTCTCAACGAGACGCTGTTCGTCGAGGCCGGCGCCGGCACCGGTAAGACTGAAGCACTGGTGCGACGGATCGTCAATCTGATCGCCAGCGGCGAGGTACAGGCTCACCAGATCGCCGCGATCACATTCACAGAGAAAGCGGCTGCCGAACTCTACGACCGCGTACTCGAGCGAATCGACGAGCGCCGGCTGGAGGAGGCAGACCCGGAGGTGCAGCAGCGCTTCTCCGAAGCTGCGGAGCAGTTGGACAACGCGGCGATCGAGACCCTGCACGCATTCGCCGCGCGGATCTTGAGGATGTACCCCATCGAGGCCGGACTGCCGCCCGGCTTCACGATCCTCGACGAGACCGAGTCCTCCCTCGCATTCGCTGAGCGCTGGCAGGAGGCGTTGGATGCATTGTTGGAGGACGAAGCACTCGCGGAGGAGCTGCTGGAGGCGTTCGACGCCGGCGTCGAATTGCACGACCTGCGCCAGGTTGCTCGGCGGCTGCATGAGGATTGGGATCGAGCGCAGGCGAGCGCGGCGCGACTGCAGGCGGAGGACGTCGACGTTGCGCCGTTCATCGCCAGCCTGGGCAACGCCATCACAGCGAGGCAGCGTTGCAGCGACCAAGAGGACAAGCTCTACCTGCGCCTCACCCGGTTGATCCCGTTCCACGAGCGGCTGCAGGATTCCGCCGACGCTCCCGGGACGCTTGCGCGGCTGCTGGTTCATACATCCGAGACCTCGCTTCGAGTCCAACGAGTGGGAAGCCGGAAGAACTGGCCCGGCGATGTGCTCGCTGAAATCCGGGAAGCGATGGGCAGCCTCGACCTGCAGCGCGACGAGCTTCGCACGGCAATCGCGCTTCGGTTCAGCGCGCCGATATTCGACGAGCTCAGGAAGTTCGTCGGTGAGTACGCCGAAGAACGTCGCCGCAAGGGCGCCCTGGAGTTCCACGATCTGCTGATTCGCGCGCGGATGTTGCTGGCAGACAATGCGGAGGTATCGGAGGCGATCGGCAGCCGATTCTGCCGCATCTTGGTCGACGAATTCCAGGACAACGATCCTCTGCAGACGCAGATCGTCGACGCAATCACGAAACGCGTGCCCGGTCGCCCCTTCTTCGTCGGCGATCCTAAACAATCGATCTACCGCTTCCGCCGCGCCGACATCCGCCAGTTCAACGAGGTCAAGCGGCGGGAAGAGGCAGGCCTGACCCGACTCACCCAGAACTTCCGCTCCGTGCCCGGCGTAACCGAGTTCGTCAACGCCGTGTTCGCCCCCCTGATGCAAGCGGGCGGCTCGGACCAGGCCGATTGGGAAGACCTGAATGCCTTCAGACCGGCGCCTGATGGCGCATCTCCCGCCGTCACGGTGGTCGGTAGCGACATGCCGGGACCAATCGCCGGCGTTCGCCGAACCGAAGGCGATGCGCTGGCGCGCATGATTGGACACGTCAATCATGCGCAGTGGCAGGTCTACGACAAGGCCACATCTACAACCCGCGACGCCCGGTTCGCCGACATTGCGGTCCTCGTCCCCACGCGAACGGGGCTGACGCACGTCTTGCCCGCGCTCGAGCGATACGGCATTCCCTACCGGCTTGAGAGCCGCTCGCTCGTCTACGACTCCCGGGAGGTGCGCGACCTGCTCAGCATTCTGCAGGCGATCGACGATCCGACCGACCAAATCGCGCTGCTGGCCGCGCTCAAGTCACCCGCCTTCGCCTGCGCCGACGACGACCTCTATCGCTGGAGAACTGCTCACGGTCACTGGGACTATCGAAGGGAACATCCACGAGAGGTTGTCAGGGACGATCCGGTCGCCGACTCGATGCGCTGGCTGCGGGAGACCGCGGAGCGCCGTTGGCAGATGTCGGTCAGCGCGTTGGTCGGGCTGATCATCCGCGAACGCCGACTGATGGAGTTGGCGGTCGTGGAACGGCAGCCTCGCGAGCACTGGCAACGCTACCGGTTCATGATCGACCAGGCGCGTGCGTTCAGTGATCGCGGCGGTTCGACGCTGAGCGAGTTCCTGCAATGGGCACAGCATCAGGCCGAAGAAGACACCCAGGTGATCGAATCGGTCGTACCCGAGGAAGACCACGACGCCGTGCGGATCATGACGATCCATGCGGCCAAGGGTCTGGAGTTCCCGGTCGTCGTGTTCGCCGGGCTCAACTCTGCGCCGCGCAGCGACGCCGTTCCCCTGCTCTGGCACGACGATGGGCGAGCAGAAGTCCGATGGCGCTCCGGGCTCGAGACACCCGGCTTCGCCATGCTCCGAGATCGTGAACGTGATCTGGAACGTCAGGAATACGTGCGTCGAAACTACGTGGCGGCGACTCGAGCCCGCGACTACCTGATCGTCAGCTTGTATCGCGCTGACTCCGGGAAGAGCGACGCCCAGCAGATCGACGGAGTGCTGACCACGGCTCCGGTGCAATACCGCCGCCTGCTCCACGACGGGATACCGGATTACGAGGCTCCGCTGCGATCGTCATCAACGGCTGCGCAACCGAACTCGATCGACGATCGGAAGCGTTGGATTGAGGATCGCGAACAGGCGATACGGCGGTGGACGTCGTTGCCGCATGAGTCCGCCACCGGAGTCGCCAGGCCGACGGTCGATGACGCGCTCGCGCCGGCCCCGAATCCGAACCTCGAGCCCGACGATGATCTGCCCGCCTGGCGGCGCGGTCGCGCCGGAACCGCGATCGGTCGCGCCACGCACGCAGTCGTCCAGGTGATTGATCTGGACAACCCCGCCGATGACGAGATCGCAAATGCCGCTCGTGCCCAGGCCGCGGCGGAATCGCTGCCGAGGCAGGCCGCCGGCGAAGTCGAACGGCTCGTCAATCGGGCGCTCGAGAGCCGGTCGGTACGCGAGGCGGTGAACGCCCGGCGCCTCTGGCGCGAGATCTACGCCGCAGTCGAGATCGACGGTGTCTTGCTCGACGGGTTCGTCGACCTGCTCTACGAGCTGCCCAACGGGAACCTCGTCGTCGTCGACTACAAGACCGATGCACTGCGCGAAGCGGAGGCCGTTGACCAGGCGCTGGCCCGCTACCGCCTGCAGGCTGCGTCGTATGCCCTGATTCTCGAACAGTCCCTCCAACGCCCGGTCGAGCGCTGCGTCCTGCTCTTCCTCCATCCCGGTGAAGAGCGCGTAGTCGCCGATCTCGAAGCTGCGATGCAGGAGGTCAGGGATCGGCTGACCCGGGCCCCGGAACAGATCCAGACCACGCAATCGCACTAGACCGCTCTGTCCCCAACTTGAGGAAGCCGGTCGGCATGCGGTCGCTAGGCTCAGTCCATGCCCGTCTACCTGTTCCACGGCGAGGATCGCTTTGCCCGTCTCGAGGCAGTAGCGGCGTTGCGACGCGAGCACGACAGCGACGGTTCACTCGTCAACAACTCCGCCAGCTTTGACGGGGCACGCGTGTCGCTCGGCGAGCTGGGCGCGGCCGTCTCCGCGGCCCCGTTCCTTGGTGGGGTTCGCTGGGTCCGAGTCGATGGACTCTGCGCCCGCTTCGGATTCCAACCGGGCGCACGACGCGGACGACAGATCGGTGACTGGGATGGCCTGACCGGCATCTTGGAGCAGATACCTGCGACCACCGTGCTCGTCTTCGTCGAGGACGAACTGCGCCGCCGCAATCCGATGCTGCAACTGATCGAACCGCTGGCAGACGTTCGCGAGTTCGCAAGGCTCAAGCCGGAGCAGGCGCTCGAGTGGCTGCGCGTCGAGGTACGCCGGCGCGGTCTGCACATGACCAGAAACGCCGCGCAGGCCCTAGTCGATCGCGCCGGCGGCGACCGCGGCGCCCTCACCCAGGCCGTCGACAAGCTCTCGCTCTACGCGGGCGACGCCAACGTTGACGAGACGATCGTGCAGGCGATGGTCCCCGCCGTGCGCTCGGTCACCATCTTCAACCTGGTCGACGCCGTCGCCGAAGGTCGTCTCGCCGACGCCATGCAGGCGCTCGACGGGGTCCGCGCCGAGGGGGAACCGGAGACGCGCATCGTCCAGATGCTGGCGCGAACATACCGCCAGGTCGTGGTCGCGCGAGAGGTGCTCGATCGCGGCGGATCGAACGAGGACGTTCAGTCGGCCGTCAAGTCCAACTTCGCCTGGCTCGCGCGCAGGCTGCGACGCCAGGCGCAGGCCTACACCCAAGCCTCCGCCGACGCGGCACTGGCCCGAATCCTCGAGGCTGAGGTAGCGATCATCGACTATCGCAACGACCGCGGCGGCCTACCTGAAGATGTGGCAGTGGAGCTGCTGGTCGCCGAGTTGGCCGGCGCCGGCCGCGGCTAGACCTCGAGCACCGGGTTGTAGCAGGCCACGCGCTGGCCGATTCGCCCGCCGTACACCTCGGCCAGGTCTGGTTCGCCCTCGGTCCGGCATTTCGTCAGGGCCTTGGGGCAGCGCGAGAGGTAGGCGCAGTGATCGCCGATCTCCTCGTCGGTCAGGTCTGGCAGTCCGCCCGGAATCTGACGCAGTCGCGATCGCCGCCGCCGGTCCAATCTCGGCAGCGTGTCCAGCATCGCCCAGGTGTACGGATGGCGTGGCTGTTGGAACAGCGGCACCACGTCGTCCACCTCCATCATCTTGCCCGCGTAGATAATCGCCACCCGCTCCGCCACCTGCGCGACGACGCCCATGTCGTGGGTGATCAACAGGATCGCCGTCCCTCGCTCATCGCGCAGACGCTCGAGCTCGTACAGGATCTGCGCTTGGACAGTGACATCCAGCGAGGCAGTCGGCTCGTCTGCGATCAGCACCTGCGGGTCGAGCGCCGTGGCGATCGCAATCATGATTCGCTGACACATGCCGCCTGACAGTTCGCCCGGGAACGACTTGGCGATCCTGACCGGATCGGGCAGGCGCATCGCATTCAGCGCGTCGAGCGCTCGCTCTCTCGCCTGGTCCTTGGACACAGAGCGATGCGACGTGATGACCTCCTCGACCTGCTGCCCAACCGTGATGATCGGGTTGAGGCCGGCGATCGGATCCTGGAAGATCATCGAGATCTGGTCGCCGCGGATGCGCTGCAGCTCGGTCCGGTCCATCTCGCCGATGTTGCGGTGTTCGTAGCGAATCGTGCCTGTCGTCTGGTCGGCGTTGCGCGGCAGGATGCGCAGGATCGCGAGACCGAGTGTCGTCTTACCAGACCCGCTCTCGCCGACCAGGGCGACGATCTCGCCCCGATTCATGGTCAGTGACGCGCCGCGCACCGCGCGCACCGGACCCTCGCGAGTGTTGTACTCGATGCTGACGTCGTCGATACTCAGAACCGGCGGCACCATTGCAGTGTACGCACAAGCGCTCGCCGGACCGCGCCGGAGAGCGCCCGACCTACTGCGGTCGGCGGATGATCGACACCACGCGGCCCTGGACCTGCATGTTCGATTCGTCGGTGAAGATCGGTTGCATGGTCGGGTTCTCCGGCTGCAAGCGCACCTGCCCGCCTTCGTAGTAGAGCCGCTTGAGCGTGCAGATGTTCTCGTCCCGCAGCCAGACCGCCGCCATCTGGCCGTTCGCGACGTCGGCAGTTTCCTCCAGGATGACCGTGTCGTTGTCCGCGATCAGCGCGTCGATCATCGAGTCCCCTCGGACCGTCAGAGCGAAGACCTGCTCCGGGTCGCGCCCGCCGAGCATGTCGGCCGTAACACTGATCCGACTCTCGGCGTGGGCGACATCAACGCCGTCCGGTACCAGGGACCGCGTGCCGGCGGCAATTGAGCCGAGCATCGGGACCTCCAGCGGAGTCGCACTCGGCTCGAGTGTCGCCGCCTGGATCGGGTCGACCGGTTGGGTCAGGGAGATCGTGCGCGCCCGCTCTCGATCACGCCGGATATGGCCTTCGCGTTCGAGGATCTTCAGGTTGTAGTCGGCAACGGATGTCGAGGAGAGCTCGCAACCTTCGACGATGTCGCGCACGGACGGCGGATAGTGGTAACGGGAGAAGTAATCCTGTAGGAACGCGAGAATGCGTTCCGGCTTGTCGGACCGCGGTCCGCGCTTTCCCCGCCGTCGAGGCGTACTGGCTTGCTCAGCCTCGGTGTTGGTCAACTCTGCCATGATGAATCCCTCGTTCCTGGCAAGTCCGTCTCGGGTGGCTCGACCGGTGACTGGCTGCGGAATCCGCTGTCACTGTTCCTGATAGTGACATAATGCAATGCTAGCACAGTCTCCGCGCACGTGTGCGGAACCTCCGTTCGTAGTTATAATCACAATGGTGGCAGGCTCGCACCGAGGCTGTCAAGTGGCCTGTGTTCCCTGATGTCGCGCTCAGACCCCGAAATGTGCAAAATTATGCGCAGACCTGAAAGTGTGTTTCCATGACAGTTCCTCCCGACACCGACAACAAAGTCGGCTTGGTGGTCGCCGCGCATCCGGACGATGCCGACTTTGGCGCCGGCGGCACTGCCGCGCTCTGGACCGCGCTCGGCTGGGAGATGCATTACCTGGTCGTCACCAACGGCGCCAAGGGTTCCGCCGATCCGGAGATGACCTCGGAACGCCTTGTCCCCATGCGCGAGGTAGAACAGCGCAACGCGGCCGAAGAGTTGGGCGTCCTGACCTGCACGTTCCTCGGCGGCGAAGACGGCGAACTCGAGTACACCCGGGAGTACCTCGGCGGCATCGTCAAGGCGATCCGCAAGGTTCAGCCGCACGCCGTGTTCACCCACTCGACCGACATCGTTCACCGACGCGCGCTTGAGGCGGATCCGGCCGATCCGCTCTCCGAGTTCCGCGGCTTCATCAACCACCGCGACCACCGCTGCACAGGAGAGATGACAATCGACGCGGTCTATCCCACCGCGAGGGATCGCCTCAACTATCCGGAGCACCTCGAGGAGGGTCTCGAGTGTCACAAGGTCGCCGAGCTCTTCATCTGGGGCAGCATGGCCGCCAACTGCGACGTCGATATCACCGACGTGATCCAGACCAAGATTCGCGCGCTAACTCGGCACGTCTCACAGTTCGGTGACCGCGGCGAGGATTTCATCGCCAATGTCGAGAAACGCTGGAGCTCCGCAGACGGCCGCTACTACGAGCACTTTGAGCGAGTCTCGTTGCCGGTCTTCTAGTCGAGACGAGCGGCACGATGCCGCCTCCGCCGAGATTCTGTCCCCAGTGCGCCGCCCGGCTCTCATCTCCGGACGGCTGTGACGACTGCGACTGGATTCACTACAGAGACCCCAAGGTCGCCGTAGTCGTGCTCGCGACCGACGAGCAGGACCGCCTGCTCTACATCCGCCGCAATCACGAACCGGCGATGTACCAGTGGGCCTGGCCCTCGGGCTTCGTCGACGCCGGCGAACGCGTCGAAGACGCCGCCGTCCGGGAAGTGCGCGAAGAGACGGGCGTCGAGGTGGAGATCGGCAGACTCTTGGGCGTTTGGTCGGAGACCGGTGACCAGACCGTTGTGATCGCCTTCCGCGCAGCGGCCGCCGGCGGAGTGCTCAGACCCGGACCGGAAGCGCTCGCCGCGGCCTGGATCCCGATCGGTCGCTCGGCCAGCATGCCTGGGCCCGTGTTTCCGCACGACGAGTCGATCCTCGCGTCAATCCTCCGCCCAGAGCGGTAGTCGAGCTCGACAGTGGTCGCACATCGCGATCGCTTCCGTCTGCAGTTCGCCGCCGCGCGAGACAGTCATGATCACTTGACGCAGGTGGTCCTCGCAATAGCGGCAGTAGCAGCGCTCGCAGAGCAGCGAGAACGGGCGCGAGCATTCGGGCTCGCCGCAGAGCTGTTCCTGGTTGCGGGAGCGGGCCGCCTCCTTGAACAGGAGGTGCTGCTCGACATCGGACTGTAGACGCCCGCAACGGTCCTCGACGCAGACTTCCTGTCCGTCGTCGTACACCTGTCCGTGGCGGGAACAGAAACCACGCGCACAGTACTGGCATTGTCCGAGTAAGGGCTCGCGGCACTTGCGGATGCGGCCGCGGTGCTCGCAACGGGTCGCCTTGCGATACTCGCGAATCTCCACGCCGCCAGCCCCAACTTCAGCGGCGAACGTCCACCGCTTTGCCGTGGACGCGCCTGACTCAGGCTAGCGCGGGCGTGGGATCGGGCGCGCCTGCGGGCGCGCCGGGACGGGGGCCGGTTGGGCGCGGGAGGTTAGAGGCGGAGCTTGCCATGCGACGGCTGTCGGCGGCGCTGGCGGCCCTCCTCGACGGCCTGTTCGCGCTCAAGCTCGAAGACCGAGATGATGTTGCTCTCGTAGACATACCCGCACGACAGGCAGCTCGAATACACGCTGTGCGCGTCCGATTCGACCAGCATCATGCCTGAGCAGCGGGGGCATTTCGACGGAGGAGTAACGGGCATCGGGCCGACTCGCTTTCCTACTCGACTAAATCTGCGTGGGACTTTGTGAATGTCCGCACAACTGCGAGTTTGTGAAACGATGCACATTATCAGCCGGTAAATCGTCGCTTGTCAACTTTTTCACGAACTTCTGGGGATGCTCTGGTGCCTCTTCCGCCGTTCCCGGAGAAAATCCCGCACCAGCCCTGGCGCTCTGTATCGCGCGATACAGAGCCGGGAACTCCAGGCACGGCGGATATGCTCATAGTCCAATGCGCCGCACGACCGACCGCCTCACAATCTTCGCCCTGGCTCTCATCATCCAGGCCGCGCTGCAGTACCTGCTCGGCCCGCCACCCGACGGTCGGCCGACCTGGCTCGCCTGGGCGCTGTCGAAAAGCCGCCACCTCGCGTCGCTGCCACCGCGACTTCGCGTCTTTGCGCCGTTCGCTGCATCCGCCGTCTCGATTCGCGCGGCCGCGCTGGCTGAGCGCGCTCGACCCGGCGGCGGCGGACGCGCCGCGTCGATCCTGATCCAGGCGATTCTCCTGGCGGCCACCTTCGATGCCTGGCGTGGACTCAGAGCATCCGATGCCGTGCAACGCCACCTGGCCAGTGCGCCGCTGGACGACGATGGAAGGCCGGTCGCCGCGCTCGACAGTGAGCGGATCGAAGCTGAGATTGGCCGCCTCGCCAACGCGCCCAGCGAGAGCGTGGTCGGTCCCTGGGCCGCATATGCGGCCTTCGACCTTTCCGGCGCGGTCGCCTACGCGGCCGTCGAATCGCTCGGCGGACCCATGGCCGGACCGGGCGCGGAAGGCCCGTTGACCGCGATCCTCGATCCGCGCCGCCGTCTCGTGTCGGTGCGGCGCGCTCGCGATGCCATCGCGGCCGCAGCCACCCTCGCGGCGCGCGGCCGCTCGGATCTGCAACCACCCGAACTGGAAGAACTGGCCCTCGGTTCGGAGACGCCGATTCCTGTCACCGCCATGTCGGTGGCGCTTGATCGGCGCACCTCGTGGAACGGCCGCGCCGTCGGCTGGCAACGACCGGCTCCGGACATTGACGACTTCAGTCGCGCCCGTCGGCTGCACCTCAAGGCGCTGGGACTGCTGGCGATGACAGCGGCCGGCGTCGTGGCCGTCGGCGATCTGTTCCGGCCCACGCCAACCTCGAACGGCGAGGAGTGGGAGGAATAGCGCTATGCAGACAATTCGCCCATGCTTGCTAAGATCAGCCACGTACCGCAGGCACGTACCACCGAGATGTGACACCGAGACACGACGACCGGAGACCGACCATGCCGCAGTTCCCCTCCGTTGAATGGTTCGAAGCGCTTCGCGACACCGTTCAGGACGACCCGCACTGGCGCGATTTCGGGATGATGGACTGCGCCATGGGCGTCAATGTGGGCGAGACCACGATCAAGCTCGTCTTCGACGGCTACGAGATCCCGGAGATCGCGGATATCTCCAGCTCCACCGATGAGGAAGACCTCGACTTCACGCTCGTGATGCCCGAAGACCGCTGGCAGGAAATGATCGAGAACATCCAGAACAACGGCCACGCCGATCTGCATCACACCCTCAACACGATCGACCTCGAGAGTCCGGAGGAACTCGCAAAGGGCGAGGACTACACCCGCCGAGACCTCTTCTATCGCTTCAACCAGACCCTCCAGGACTTTTTCGACGCGTCGTCCTCGGTAGAGACGACCTTCGCCTAGACCCGCCGTCCACGCCATTCCCCTGCGCAATCCATGACCATCGCCGAACCGCGTCTTCGCGAAGTACTGCGTGCTGCCGGCTGGCCCGACAACGAACTGGAGAACGCCCTCACGATCTCCTACCACGAGAGTCGTTGGAACCCCCGAGCGGTCAACAAGGATGACCCGTCCGGTGGCAGTTACGGTCTCTTCCAGATCAATGCCTGGTGGCAGTATTTCGGCGACGCCGAGATCGGTGAAAAACTCGATCCGGTCCTCGCGATGCGCCCGCTCTACAACGCGCGCTATGCCCTGCGAATCTGGCGCAAAAGCGGCTGGAAGCCGTGGAGCACCGCTCGGTACATCTGAGGCGAACCATGCCAATCGCAATTCGTCCTCCGCTATATTCAGTTGACATATTCACCACCCCTCCTGTGAACCGAGTGGACGAGTAGACGTGGCTATCTCCGTCAAGCTGATCGACCACACCAAGGATCCGATCCGCGCGCTCTACATGGCGTACCGCGTCTGCTACTCGGCCCTGACGCCGCAGCAGGTGCTCGACCGGATCGACGACGAGCGCATCTCACGGGAGAAGATGCTCGAATTCGTCGAGGCCCGCTTGCTCACCGGCCACATGTCCCCGCTCGAGCAGGTCCATTTCGAGTTCGGCATCTCCGGCGTCTCGCGCGCCTTCTCGCACCAGTTCGTGCGCCACCGCATCGGGATCAGCTTCGAGCAGCAGAGCCAGCGCTATGTCACCTACAAGGGCGGCGCCTTTCCTTACACCGTGCCCAAGACCGTGGAGAAAGCGGGGCTCGGCGACGATATGACGGCGCTCTTCGCTCAGGCCGGCGCGCTCTACGAGAAGATGGTCGAGGCCGGCGTGCCCGCCGAGGATGCCCGCTTCCTGCTGCCCAATGCCACCAACACCAACTTCAAGATCACGGTCAACTTCGCCTCGCTCCTGCACATCTCCGACCTCCGTCTCTGCACCCGGGCACAGTGGGAGTTCCGCAAGGTCGTCTCCCTGATGCGGGCCGAAGTCGTCAAGGTCGCCCCGGAACTGGGCCGCCAGCTCCAGCCCAAGTGCGGCGAACGCCGCCTCGGCTACTGCGACGAGGACTACGAGGCCTGGGAAGCCTGCCCCATCGGCCGCAAGCGCCCGCACAAGACCGAACTCTTCAACCTCTACGACGCCTACCGTCAGGGCGAACTCGACGACCTCAACGCCGAAGACATGGCCATCATCGCCGCCGACACCGACGACGCCCCCGCCTACATCCGCTGATTCCCGGTCCCCACTTCACACGGGGGACCAGCTTACCTCCCGCGGCATCGCAGCGACCGGCTGCCCTCTCCCCTGTTCCGTCCGGGAGACGCCGTCCCTGTTCTTTTCTCCCCCCGCGCAGCGGGGGGAGATGCCGAAGGCAGAGGGGGGCCCCCAGCCCCAGCAACTATCGCAACTCCCCCTCAACAACCCGCTTCAGCGCCGCAATCTGACCACCATCCGTCCGACGAATCGCGAACCGGATCAACGGCCCCAGCAGCAGATACTGCAGCCCGCTGAACTGGCACTCGGCCTCGAGACTGACCCGACTCCTGCCATCCCCGGCCGGCTCAACCGAGTACGTGTAGTCGGCCGTGACGCCGCCTTGCCGCGAACGCAGCGTGACCGACCGCCCCGGATCGCAGCGCGCAATCACGGATTCGCGATCCTGCCCCCGCGTGAAGAACTGGACCCGAGCCCCCTCCACGGTCTCCCCGTCGATCGACATCGACTCGATCCCGTTCATCCAGCGCACCGCACCCGGCCAGTCCGTCAGCACGGCCCACACCTCTTCGGGCGGCCGATTGATCGTCTCGCCGACCGATATCGTCCGGCCCATGTGATCGCTCCTTGCGCTATTCCGTCGTCTGAAGGCACGCTCTCACGACGGACGGGTCAGTCATCCATCAGTTCGTCCTCATACCCCCGGTCGTCTGGCAGCGCGCCGTTGTGGTCATCCCCGTCGATCGGTGCATCGCCATCGAGCAGATCGCCGCCCACGACTCCGAACCCGACCAGCGGAACAATGTCGTCCTCCACGTGCCGCTGCGCCCGCTGCTCGCTCTCCTCTCTTGTCGCCTCGTTGGGGACGGAGGACAGGTATCGGATAGCTAGGAGAATCACAACGACCACTGCGACGATGACCACGATCGCTTCCATCTCGATCTCCGTTCTGGGTCAATCGCCTGAGCTTCAGGAGCATCAGCCGGGGATCAATCCCCCACCAATTCAAGCAACTGGACAAAGTTACCGTCCGGATCGAGCAGAGTAGCGACTTCGCCGCCCCAGGACTCACGCTCCGGCTCACGATGCACCCCGATGTCAGGGTCCGCCGAGATCACCCGACGGAACTCGCCGGAAACATCGTCGACAAAGAGGTTGATCTGCATCCGCGCCGGCTCCAGCGTCGGCCCCGAGATCTCCGAGTGGTCGAGCAACCGGATGAACCCGCCCGCAGCCTCGAACACCGGATCGCGGTACTTCGCCACCCGCTCGAGCCCCAGCGTCGGCCCGTAGAACCGAGTCATCGCCTCGATCTGGCCGGTGCCGACCATTAGCGTCAGCTCGTGCACCTCCATCGCCAACCTCACACCTCTAGCGACAGACCGTCCGACGCCACCACGATCGTGCCGTCAAACGCCCGCCGTGCCTCTTCCACCAACTCCCAGTCTTGCTCGAGCGGCATGATATGCGTCAGCACGAGCGTCCCCACCCCAGCGTCACGAGCGACCTGACCGGCCGACTCCGCCCGCGAGTGAGTGCCCCGCACCCCGCGTAACAGGCCCGCTCGCCCCGACTCCGACATGCCCTCCGTCATCCGCTCCAGGCACGACTCCGTGTACGCCTCATGCACCAACACATCGGCGCCGTCGGCCAGCGGGACCAGTATCTCGGGCGCGTAGGTCGTGTCCCCCGTGTAGACCAGCGAGCGTCCCCCAGCCTCAAAGCGCCGCGCCAGGCACTCCAGGTACGGCGCATGCGGAACCTCGACCGAGCGCACCTCGACCCCGCCAATCTCCCGCTCATCCCCCGGGCGAGTCAACTCGACCGACACTCCCTCCAGCCAGGTTCTGACGAAGTCGTTCGTGGCATTGACTTGGGCAAAACCCAGCGCCGCCTCGATGTACATGTCGGTGTCCCGGGGTCCATACACCGTCACCGGACGCCCCTGCCGCACGATCAACCGGCTAAACAGTTCAACGACCCCCATTGCATGGTCGAAGTGCAGATGCGAGAAGACCACGTCCCCAACCAGGTCCGGATCCAGCCCCGAATCCGCCATCCGCTCCATGAACCCCGGCCCCGTATCCACCAACATCCGAGCATCCCCATGAGCCAGATGAATCGAAGAAGCCCCCCGCCGAGGATTCACCGCCGCCCCCGCCCCCGAACCGCAGAAGGTGATTCTCATGGCTCAAGCTCCTCCCCGCAGGCTACCTCTACGCAACGCCACAGCGGTCCCGGTTCGCGTTCTGCCACGCCCGCCAAAACGGGCACCTCCCTTTGTCCGCCTGTCCTTCGTCCGTCAACGAGTGAACAGTCCCGGCCTTGGCAATCGAACGCATGTCCGTATAACATCATCCCGGACCAAACTGCGATCGCGGCAAAGAATCCGAACGATGACCACTCCGACTTCAGCGAGCGCTACCGACCGTTCCCGCCGAGCCCATATCCGTCCGCTCAGGACCATCTGAATCCGAACAGACCCGAACATGACCGAACAAAACCGAACAGAGAAACCTGAAGAAAGCTGAAACAACCTGAAAGTCTGAAAGCACGATCTCCAGTGAATCGCTGGAGATCGTGTGTTTCCACTGCCGAAAAAATTTTTCGCCGAAAACCTGAAACTTGCAAGATCGACCCACGTCCGAACAATCCCAACGAGATGCATCACGCCCTAAACTCCCAAACCATGCCGCCCCTCACCGGACTCCGAGTCCTCGACCATGGCCACGTCTGGGCCGGCCCCCTGCTCGGCATGTTCCTCGCCGATCTCGGCGCCGAGGTCATCAAGGTCGGCGCGCCCCACCGACTCTCCGGCGTCTCGATCGGCGGCCAACGCGCCCCTGTCGGCTCGATCGGCGGCGACCGCGGCTCCACGCCGGCCGACGATCCCCGCGCTTTCCACGGCCTCGACCGCGGCAAGAAGTCGATCGCCATCCACCTCGGCGATCCGCGCGGACGCGACCTCTACCTCGAGTTGGTCGAGCGATCGGACATCGTCTTGGAGAATTTCTCGCCGCGCGTGATGCCCTCGCTGGGGCTCTCCTACGACGTGCTCTCCGACGTCAATCCCCGGCTCATCATGGTCGCCCTGTCCGCCTCCGGCGCGACCGACGGTCCCTGGCGCAACCTGGTCACCTACGGACCCTCCCTGGCCGCCCTCTACGGGCTCAAGTCGCTGCTCGGCTATCCCGACGACCCACAACCGCGCGAGGACACCGCCGACCTCGACCCGACCGCCGCCGGCCACGCCTTCGTCGCCCTCCTCGCCGCGCTCGAGTATCGCGAACGCACCGGTCGCGGCCAGTTCATCGACCTCGCTCAGGGTGAAGCGACGCTGCAGCGCGCCGCCCGGCCCTTGATGGACTGGCTGCTCAACCGGCGCGACGCCGGACCACAGGGCAACCGGAGTTCGGCCATGGCGCCGCACGGCGTCTACCCCGCACTGGACGAGGACTCGTGGCTGGCGATCGTGGTGCGCTCCGACGACGAGTGGTCGGCGCTCTGCGAGCTCGCCCCACACCTTGATCAACCCGATTGGTCAACCATGCGAGGCCGTCTCAACGACCAGGACGCGCTCGATGACGCCGTTGCGAGCTGGACTCGAAACTACGAAGCGATGGAGTTGAGCATCCAGCTCCAGGGCGCGGGCGTTCCCGCCTTCCCGATGATGGATCCGACTGCCCTGCTGATCGATGAGGACTATGCCACCCTGTCCCACGCGAACATCGACCTCAGCGCTGAGGCCGCCGAGCCGCTGCGCGGCGGATCGCTCTACACGGGCACCCCATGGAAGATGGCCCGAAGCCCGGCCGCGCTCACGGCGCCGATTCCCAACCGCGGCGAGCACGATGACGAGATCTACGGCGATCTCCTCGGCCTCGGCGAAACCGCCAGAGCCGAGCTTCGCGAGGCCGGCGTCATCTGATCCCGCGCGATAACAGCATCGAACGCCGGGCGGGTTATCCTCGCAAGGCTGATACCAGCCTGAGAGGACACCAACCATGTGCCACCGATACGAAGCCCTGCCCGCCATCACTCCGATTGCCGGAGCCGCCGTCGACGTTGAAGACCTCACTCTGACCGCTTCGGACGGCGTCCAGTTCGCAGCATTCCACGCCAAGGCCGAATCACCGAGCGGACCGGGAATGGTCATCCTGCCGGACGTGCGCGGACTCTTCCGCTTCTACGAAGAGCTTGCCATCCGCTTCGCCGAGATCGGCGTTGACGCCGTCGCGATTGACTACTTCGGCCGTACCGCCGGCGTCTCCAAGCGCGACGCCGAGTTCGACTTCTGGCCACACGTCCGCAGCACGACCGCCGACGGTGTTTCCGCCGACACCGCCGCCGCGGTCGCCGTCCTGCGGGCCAACGACGCCGACCGCGCCGTCTTCACCGTCGGCTTCTGCTTCGGCGGCAGCAACAGCTGGTTGCAGGCCTCAGCGGGGCACGGACTGGCAGGTGCGATCGGCTTCTACGGTCGTCCGACCGCCGAAGGCCTCAACGGCGCTCCCGCGCCATCAGCCACCGTCTCCGAGATCGAGTGCCCGATCCTCGGCCTGATGGGCGGAGCGGACGAGAGCATCCCGGCTGACGCCGTCGCCGAGTGGGATGCCGCCCTCGGAGCCGGCGGCGTCACCCGAGAGATCGTAACCTACGACGGCGCCCCGCACAGCTTCTTCGACCGCTCCTACGACGAGCACGTCGACGCCTGCGACGACGCCTGGCAGCGAATCCAGTCCTTCATCGCCGCCAACAGCTAGACTTCCTTGCTCTCAACGCTGAGCCCAACCAGCGACAAAGAGGACACCGAAGATGTGTCACCGCTATCAAGCCCTGCCCGCCATCACTCCAATCGCCGGAGCAGCCGTCGACGTCGAAGACCTAACCCTGACCGCGTCCGACGGCGTCCAGTTTGCGGCCTTCCACGCCAAGGCGGAGTCGCCCACAGGACCAGGGATGGTGATCCTGCCCGACGTGCGCGGACTCTTCCGTTTCTACGAGGAGCTCGCCATTCGCTTCGCCGAGATCGGCGTCGACGCCGTCGCGATCGACTACTTCGGCCGCTCGGCCGGCGTCTCCAAACGCGACGCGGACTTCGACTTCATGCCGCACGTCCATGCGACGACGCCCGAAGGCATCGTGGCTGACACCGCAACCGCTGTCGCCGTCCTGCGCGCCAATGTCCCCGAGCGCAAGGTGTTTACTGTTGGCTTCTGCTTCGGCGGCAGCAATAGCTGGCTCCAGGCGTCGTCCGGACACGGACTCGCTGGTGCGATCGGATTCTACGGTCGGCCAACCGTCGATGGCCTCCACGGGCCCGCTCCCTCTGGCACAGTCGCCGAGATCGAGTGTCCCATCCTCGGTCTGTTTGGCGGAGCTGACGAGATGATCCCGGCCGACGCAGTCGCCGAATGGGACGCTGCACTCCAGGCCGCCGGCGTCAGCCGCGAGATCGTCACCTACGAAGGCGCCCCGCACAGCTTCTTCGACCGCTCCTACGACGAACACGTGGACGCCTGCAATGACGCCTGGCACCGAGTCCAGTCCTTCATCGCAACCAACAGCTAAGTCTCCTTTCTCCCCCCCGGAGCGGGGGGAGATGCCGAAGGCAGAGGGGGGCACACGGAAATCGATTCAGAGAAAGGCTCAACACCATGCGCGTGACCAAATCATCCGACGGCGACACCAATCAGGCCAACGCACCGATCTTCACCGGCGGCAACGTCTGGGTCCGGGCCCTGGCCGGCTCGATCGGCGGCCAGAATGCCGCCGACGACGAGGACTTCAACCTCGCGATCGTCCAGTTCGGCGCGGGCGCGCGGACGAAGATGCACACGCACAGCTCCGAGCAGATGCTCTACGTCGTCTCGGGCATCGGCAAGGTTGGCACCGCCGACGAGGAGCACACCATCTCGGTCGGTGACTTCGCCATCATCCCCGCCGGCGAGGACCACTTCCACGGTGCCGCCGACACTGGCTCGCCAATGTCGCACCTCGCCATCACCCGTCGCGACTCGGTGACCGAGGTCACCGAAGACTGATCGACCAGCTCGCTGGTATGCCCGGTCCGAGCGGACCCTAGTAGCCGCTGCGCCGGCCGATCGAGCGCACGTCCCAGGCCGCGATCGCCACGCCGACCAGCAGGAAGAACGCGATCAGCCCCAGCAGAATGTTGCCGCCTGCGCCCTCGATCTCTGCCAGTTGCCGCAGCGCAATCATGACTCCGGCGCTGACCACGGCCAGCGAGATGTAGACCCAGTTGTGAATCCACTCGGCAGCGAAGTTGACCGCGATCGCCACTACCACCGCCGCATTCACCACGATCAGCAGGTGGACATCGGCGTGGCGGCTCCAACCGCCCCAGGCCGTGCCGGTCAGTTCGTTCAACTCGACCGCTGTGCCGCCTCTGATAGCGAGGAACAGCACCACGATCGCTGCGCCGACCGCCCCGCCAACCAGTGGACGCAGCATCCGCGGACCCACGACGTCCCAGGCTCGCGAAGGCAGTGATCCAAGACGCGTGCGGCTGTGCTCGTAGCGGTGCTCGGCCATCCCGTCCTCCTGCCGCGTCTGCCTGTCAGTAAGTCTAGATGTTGGAGCGCGTCTGGCCGCCGTCCACGTTCAGACAGGCGCCGGTCACCCAGCTCGCTCTCGGCGAGGCCAGGAACGCGACCACGTCGGCGACCTCCTCGGGTCGTCCGAAGCGGTTGAACGCGATCGTGTCCAGCACGCTGCGCTGAATCCCTTTGGGATCGGACTCAAAGCGTGTCTGCCAGCGCGAGTTGGGCCACGCGATCGAGCCCGGCGCGACCGCGTTGGCTCGGATGTTCTGCGGCGCAAGCTCCAACGCCAACGACTTCGCGTGGCTATGCATCGCCGCCTTCATCGCGTTGTACTGCGCTGATCCGCCCGCTTCCCGACCAAAGATTGAGCCGATGTGAATGATCGACGAGCTGTCCGCCTCATCGCCGGACGCTGACTCGGCCAGGTGTGGCAACGCGGCACGGGTCGTGCGCACGGCGGCCATCAGGTTGAGATCGAACATGTCTTGCCAGACCTCGTCGCCCTCGCCGCGCAGTGAGACCCCCATGTTGTTGATCAGGATGTCCAGGCCCCCCAGCGCATCCACGGTGCCGGCGACCGCGCGGTCGCCGGCATCGACATCACCCAGATCGACCGCGGTCCAGTGCGTTTCACCGGCGCCGGCTGCGCTGATTCTTGCCGCCGCCTGTTCCAGTGCGTCGGCTCGGCGCGAGCAAATCGATACGTCTGCCCCTTCGGATGCCAGCGACAGCGCGCAGTACAGCCCGATCCCTTCCGAAGCGCCGGTGATCAGCGCCCGCTTGCCCTGCAAACCCAGATCCATGGCCGCCTCCCTGCGAAATCTCGGCAATCAGTCTATGACGCCGTAGGCTCAGAGCATGGTCGTTTCACAGGACAACGCAATGTTTGGCGTGGATTGGCGCGCGCTCGCCCTGTCACTGCGTCAGGGCGGCTCGCTCCTCAAGGCGCTCGTCGGTACAACGCTCGCCAATGCTCTGCAGATGCCTCAGACCCACAAACGACGCGGCAGGACCACGGTGGCCGGGCTCCACGCGCCAGTCGAGATCATCCGCGACCGCTATGACATCCCGCACTGCTTCGCCGAATCAGCCAGCGACGCGCTCTTCGCGCTGGGCTACGTGCAGGCCCAGGATCGGCTCTGGCAGATGCAATGGAGCCGTCGCGCGGCTATGGGCCGGCTCGCCGAGATTGCGGGGCCGGAAGCGCTCGAGGTAGACCGATTCTGCCGAACCTTGGGGATCGGGCGCGCGTCGCAGGAAGCCTGGGACGCGACCGCAGCCGAACGACGCGAACAGTTGTCACCCTTCATCGCGGGGATCAACGCCGCCATCGCCCGCGCGCCTCGTCCGTTCGAAGCGCAGATCCTGGGCGACCGGATTGGGCCGTGGCAGGCACGCGACAGCATCGCCTGGGGCAAGCTGCTCTCGTGCCTGCTCTCGCCGGCCTGGGAACAGCAGCTCATCCGCGCGCGAATTGTCGAAGCGACCGGTCTCGACGCCTTGCACGAGATCGACCCACCGCTCTCGCCCGAGACCACGGCCGCCGTCCCACCCGACGCACCCTACGCCGAACTCGCCGCTCCGCTTCAGCAAGCCGCCTCAATGGCATCGGACATGCTGGGACTGCAGCAAGGTGCATCGAACAACTGGGCAGTTGACGGTCGGCACGCTGCCGACGGCGTGCCGCTCTTCGCCTGCGACCCGCACCTCAATCCGGTCACGCCTCCGCACACCTACTTCGTGCACCTCAAATGTCCCGAGTTCGACGCCGCCGGCGCGAGCGTGCCCGGGTTGCCGGGCATCGTCTGGGGTTTCAACGACCACATCGCCTGGGGCCCGACCGCCGCACTCATGTCGATGAACATCGCCGTCGTGGAGCAGCTCTCTGATGACGGCAAGAAATCCCTCACACCGGATGGCTGGCTCGATATCGCCGAGCGCGAAGAGACAATCGACGTGCGCGGCTATCCCAGCGAGCAGATCACGCTGCGCGAGACGGTCAATGGGCCGATCGTGAGTGACATCCTTCGATCCGGCATCAACCGGGCAGCGGACGCCAGCCGCGCGATCTCCCTGCATTCACGCATCCTCGCGCCCCGGCACGGCGGCGGCGGCATCGCCGATGTGCTCTCGGCCCGCGACTGGGAGGAGTTCAGCGCTGCCGCCGCCGACATGGGCGACTTCAACCTCAGCTACGCCTTCGCCGACAAGAAACGGGTGGGCCTGCGGGTCAGCGCCGACGTGCCCCGTGGCGATATGGCAGCGCTGCGTTTCCCGGCCGCCGGTTGGGCGCCGATCGATCGCGGCGGCGTGCCGACCAACCCGATTCGAGACGACGAACTGCCCAACGTCATCGATCCGCCCGACGGAATCGTGGTCAGCGCGAACGCGCCGCTCGCGCCCTTCGCCGAGAGCTGCTTCGGCGCTGAGTATCTCGATCCCGCGCGCGCCGAACGGATTCGGAGTCAGCTCGACGAACGAGCGCCGCACACGCTCGAAAGCTTCGCCGCGATCCAATCCGACCGTGTCTCGCACCCCCTGCGCGCGTTTGCCAGGCACATTCCCGATGAGTCGCTCGCCGCTTGGAGCGGCGAGATGTCCGCCGACTCTGTCGAGGCCGCCCTCGTCGCCGCGACACTCGTCGAGTATCGACGCCTGACCATCCAGGACATACTTGGTCCGGCCGCGGAAGAACTGCTCACGCCGCTGCTGACGATTCCGACCCTCGACATCTTCGCCGCCCATGCGACCTCCTGGGCGCTCAAGCAGATCGACGCCCGTCCCGAGCAATCAGCGGTACAGGTCCGCGAGGCCCACTCCCGCGCCGTCGACGTCCTCCGACGCAGATTCGGACCAGACCGCTCCACCTGGACCTGGGGCCGATGTCGGCCGCTGATCCTCAAGCACAGCCTCTCCGACGCTCCGCTGGTCGGCTCCTTGCTCTCCCCCGGACCGTTTCCTCATGGCGGCGAGGCCGACACCGTTGCCCAATCCGGAGTGCTCGGGCTGCGCCACTTTGAGCCCTCAACCGCGATTCCCGCGCTGCGCCTCGTGGTCAAACTGAGTGATCCTCCCGAGGCGCGGTTCGCGCTCGCCGGCGAACAGATTCACGATCCGCTCCATGCCAACGGACCCTTGACCGACGCCTGGCTCAAGGACCGTCACCTGCCGTTGCTGCGCGACCGCGATGAGATCGAAGCAGCGGCGAAGTCAACCCCGGGGCGGCGGGTCGCGCGACTACAACTAGTTCCCAGGCCTTCGGTACACTGAGTGACTTAGACGCACCTGAGACGACCACCCCATGCCCGCGCAGCGCCTCAGCCTCGAGCGAACCGACGATATTGCCATCATCCGCGGCGGCGGCTCGCTCGACGCCAGATTCGTTACGGATCTTGGCGATGTCTGCGGTGCGGTAGCTGACGACGTGCGCGTCATCGTCATCGATCCAGATGCCCACGTGTGGGCGGGATACCAGGGCCCGACCGACCACGGCGACCTGTTCGCCCCCCTCGCCGACCTGGTGCAACCGACCCTGGCCGTCCTCTCCGGCTCCACCCTTGGCGGAGGCCTGGAACTCGCGTTGGCGGCCGACATCCGCGTCGCGGCTCGGGAGGTCTCGATCGGCCTGGATTCCCTCAGCGCAGGCTTCCCTCGGGCAGGCGGCCTACAGCGCCTGACCCGCGCGGTTGGACGTTCACGTGCGTCGCAGCTCGTGCTGCTGGACGAGCGCGTCAACGCTCAGACCGCGCTCGACTGGGGGCTGGTCAATGCGGTCGATGCCAACCCCGTCGAGGCGGCCATGAGCATCGCCCGATCGATCGCCGCGCGTGGCCCGATTGCCACCCGCTACGCCAAGGACGCAATCCATCACGGCCTCGACATGCCCTTGGCCCAGGCGCTGCACTACGAGACTGAACTCACGATCCTGCTGCAGGACACCAACGATCGGGCCGAAGGCGTCGACGCCTTCGTCAACAAGCGAACCGCAGCGTTCAGTGGAACCTGAACTGGCAGAAACAGCGAGCAGAAACAGCGAATAGCAGCGGAGTGCAACTCCGCACAGGAGGTCCGAGAGATGCGACTGATTCTGGATGAAGAAGAAACCTGGTCGTTGATGACCCTGATCACCGCCCAGGTGCTCGACCAGGTCGAGCTGTCCGACGAGGCGGTCAAGGCCATCAGAGACTGGCGCGCCGGCGTCGTCGAAGGCAACTCCGCCATGGAGGACGTCGCCAACGGCGTCAACGAGGCGCTCGGCAACACGATCGACGCGGAGCTGACCCGCCAAATCCGCCGTCGCGACTACTACCGCACGGTCCGCTAGCCTCACGCGTTTTTCGAGGACAGAGGGGGAGACGATCATGGTCAAGGTTGAACTGGAAATCGAAGAAGCCTGGGCGGTGTTCAGTCAGGTGGTCAATCACATGCTGGACGAGGTCGACCTGCACAAGTCGGACAAGGCGGCGATCCGCCGCTGGAAGTCCAGCGAGATGCGTCCCGGCCGCGAAGAAATGGACGCCCTGCACGAGAAGATGAACGCCGACATCGAACGCCTCTGGGATGTCCGTCGCAAGAGCGAGATCCGCAAACCCGACTGGCGCTGATGACCGATTCGTTCGTCGACTACGACAAACCCTTCGACGGCGTCGCCAGTATCACGCTCAACCGTCCCGAGGCGCTCAACGCGATCAATATGTCGATGCGCGACGACCTCTGGACCTTCATCCAGGCGGCGTCAATCGACCCCGACATCCGCGTGCTCATCGTTCGCGGCGAGGGACCGCGTGCATTCTCCGCCGGCGCCGACATCTCCGAATTCGGCACCGCGCCGTCGCTGCACGAATCGCGTGAGGCCCGGCGACAGCGAGACCTCTGGGCGCTGCTCGAGGATCTGCCGATTCCGACCATCGCCGCCTTGCACGGATTCTGTTTCGGCGCGGGAGTCGAGCTGCCGCTCTACTGCGACCTGCGCATCGCCGCCGAAGACACGCGCATCGGCCTGCCCGAGGTCACGCTGGGCTATATCCCCTCCGCGGGCGGCACGCAGATGATGCCGCGGATCGCCCCGCAGGGAGCAGCGAAGGGTCTCATTCTCAGCGGCGATCCGATCGATGCCGATCGTGCCTTGGCCTGGGGCATCATCCACCGCGTCGTTCCGCTTGACCATCTGGATGCCACTGTCGATGACGTCGCCCGCCGCTTGACCGAGGTCGATCCAGCCCTCATCGCCGCGCTCAAGCGCAGCCTCAGACGAGGTCTCGATCTGCCTATGTCAGCCGCAATCCGCCAGGATGCGCTGACCGCACGCCGTTTGGCCAATACACTGTCTGATCGTTAACCCCTTCACATCCGCAACGGGCCCGATCCGAGCGTTGGGCCGGGCCATGGAGACTGACTCGTGAACACCGCCGATTTCCTCGAACTGTCCGCCGCCATGGTGCCCGACCGCGCCGCCTTGATCTGTGAAGACACGGTCAAGAGCTACGCCGACCTCCAGGCCGAAGTCACCCGCCTTGGCAACGCCCTGCAAGGCCTCGGCCTGACCCGCGGCGACCATGTCGGCGTGATGTCGGTCAACTCGGCCGAGTACGTGATCATCTACTACGCCTGCGCCAAGATCGGCGTCACCTTCGTGCCGCTCAACTACCGAGCCAAGCGCGAGGAACTGACCTACATGATCAACACGGTTGAGGCCAAGGCGATCTTCGTCTCCGACCGCTACCAGGACCTTGTCCGCGCGATCAAGGACGACTGCCCGACCGTCCAGAACTACATCGCCCTCGAGCACGATGTCCCCCTGGGTCAGCAGCACTACCGCGATCTGATGGCCTCCGGCTCGGACGAATTCCTCTGGGCCGAGGTCGAGGACAAGGACCCGACCGTCGTCATCTACACCTCCGGTACCACCGCGATGCCCAAGGGCGTCCAGGTCACGTACCAGGACCTCACGGTCTACGTAACCAACACGATGTCCCCCGCCGACCCCGAGATGCCGCACGAGAAGACCCTGCTCTCGGTGCCGCTCTTCCACATCGCCGGCGCGACCACGATGGTCTCCTCGGTCTGGGGCGGCCGAACCCTCGTCATCCTGCCGCAGTTTTCGCCGCACACCTGGATCGACGCGGTGGACGGCCACGGCATCACCCACTCGATGGTCGTCCCGACAATGCTCAAGCGCACGATGGAAGACCCACACTTCTCCAACTTCAAGGGCGACACCCTCCAGCTCCTGACCTACGGCGCCGCGCCCATGCCCTACGACGTCATCCGCGCAGCGGTGGATGTCTTCCCGGCCAACGTCGGCTTCATGAACGCCTACGGCCAGACCGAATCGACCAGCTCAATCTCCTTCCTCGGACCCGACGACCACCGCCTCGACGGCTCTGCCGAAGAGATCGAGGTCAAGGAACACCGGCTGCGGTCGGTCGGCAAGGTCATGCCCGACATCGAGGTCCTCATCATGGACCCCTCCGACCGCGTGGTCGACGCTGGCGAAGAGGGCGAAATCTGCGTCCGCGGCGACCGCATCATGGCCGGCTACTACAAGCAGGAAGAAGAAACCGCCTCCGCGATCCGCAACGGCATCCTCCACACCGGCGATGTCGGCTACCTCGACGACGAGGGCTACCTCTTCATCACTGGCCGGACCAAGGACCTGATCATCCGCGGCGGCGAGAACATCGCCCCCGGCGAGATCGAGCAGGTGCTCGAAGGTCACCCGGCCGTCGCCGAGGCCGCCGTGATCGGCGCGCCCGATCTCGAGTGGGGCGAAGTCGTCAAGGCCGTGGTCATCCTGCACGAGGGTGCTTCGCTCTCGTTGGACGAGGCTGTCTCCCACACCAAGAGCCAGCTCGCCAGCTACAAGGCCCCCAGCTATCTCGCCGTCGTCGACACCCTGCCCCGCAACCACATGGGCAAAGTCCTCAAGAACGACCTCCGCAAAACCCACGGCGAAGCCAAGAACGGCTAGTTAGCTTCTCGACGGTCCGGTCGGCCGGCACGCCATCGGCTGAGTGCGCCGTGTCGGCTACCCACACTGTCCACACCTGAGTCCACCGCGTTAACGACCGCCAACTCCGACCCTCCCTAGCGTGTCGCCATGCGACGCCTGCCTGTCCTCGCCGCTTTGGTGCTCGCGGCTCTGATCGCCGCCTCGGCGTGGCTCGCGATCGTCGCCCAATCCGACCCGGAGCCGCTGCCAACCACCGAGCATCTCCCCCGCGACGACGAGCAATCCCAGCAACAGCAATCGCAGGCGCAGCCTGAGCCGGGCCCGGATGACGAGCAAGCGGAGCAGCAGTCCGCTCAGTCAGAGCCGTCCGATGAGGAAGCCTCGCAGCGGTCGCAGGAGCAGGACACCGAGCGTGCAGAGTCGGTCGAGCCTGCCTTCGATCCGGTCGATGTCCTGATAGCAGCGCTCGACGTTCCTCGCCCACCAATCGAACCGCCACCGCCGCCCCAGACGACCACCGTGATCGAGTTTGAAACCTACGTCGTCGAGGAGGGCGACACGCTCGCCGACATCGCCGAGTTTCTCGAGATCGATCTGCGCGAGCTCGTCGAGGCCAACGCGCTCGATTCGCCCGACCTGCTGCACGTCGACCAGGAATTGGTTGTGCCGATCGAGGTCATTGCTACTGAGCCGGCCGAAGAGCCTCAGCCATCCTTCGAACCGGTCGAGGTTGTCCCTTCCATCACCGACGCCGGCATTGTCTACGGCACCATTCGCGACCACGAACGCGGAGTCGTCAACAGCGCTGTGATTGCGACATCGCTGACCGACGCATCGATCCGGCTCGTAGAGGCCTGTATCGATGGGAAGCGTCGCACCTACATCATGGGATTGCCGTTGCTCGAGAGTCCTACCCGCATCTATTGGCGCTTCGACGACGGGCCCGTGAGCACCGATCGGTGGATGGCGGGCGACGATCTCATTGAGTCGACCAGTTGGTGCCCCTTCCTCCACACGCTGGACGAACAGGAAGGGATCCGCACGCTGTGGATCAGAATCGGCGGTCAGGATCTGACATTCGGTATCGAGAACCTGGTGCCCGACGAAATCCTCGTGAACTTCTCCTACTGCGGCCGCTGACCGTTCCTCGAACATCCACGTGCGATAATGCCCCCACGCAACATTGAAGATCGGCTTGTCGGTTGGGGGTGCTGCGGTGACCGAATCGGCTGAGTCCAAGCGCAAGACCAGCGCGACATCGACAGGCAAGCGGGTCTCGGCCCTGGCCATTCCCGCCTGGTTGCCGCTCGGCGGCATCCTGCTCGTCTCCGGCGCCGAGACCGTCCGCGTGACCGGCGCGCACCGCGAACTCTTCTTCAACATCGATCACTTCTGGGTGCTCTACATGCTGCTCCCGTTCGTGATCGGGATCATCGTGTACGGCCTCGTCCGCCGTTCACGCGTCTGGAGACTGGGCAAGCCCAGCTTCAACTTCGACAACATGCCCCAACGCCTGGCCCGGGTGCTCAAGGGTGGCGCCGGTACCGAGCGGGTGCTCAGCGACCCGTACTCAGGCGTGATGCACCTGTGCATCATGACCTCGATGATCGTGCTCTTCCTCGTGACGGCGCTGCTCGCGATCGACGACTACATCCCTGTCGACATCCTCGTCGGTCCGCGCTACCTCGGTTACTCGCTGGTCGCTGACATCTTCGGCCTGGTCGGCATCGTCGGCGTCGCCATGGCCATCGCCCATCGCTGGGTCCGACCGCGCACCGCCTGGTTGCCGACCTGGGAAGACTGGCTGATCCTCGGCGGCCTCGGCATGCTGCTGGTCACCGGCTTTATCGTCGAGGGTCTGCGCATTCACACCTCCGAAATCGACGTGCATCCCGAGTGGTCGTACTGGTCGCCGGTCGGCTACGTCGTCGCGCTGATGTTCTCCGGCGTCAGGATCTCCGCTGCGCTCGACATCCACACCACCTTCTGGTGGATCCACATGGTCGGCGCCCTCTCCTGGATCACATTGCTCGGCTACTCGAAGCTCAACCACCTCGTGCTCGCACCGGCCAACGCCTTCCTCAAGCGCACGTCCGCACCGGGCAAGCTCGACATGATCGAGAACATCGAGGAACAGGAACACTTCGGCGTCTCCCAGCTCGAGCATTTCACCATGAAGCAGATCTTCGAACTCGACGTCTGCGTGCGCTGCGGCCGCTGCACCGACAACTGCCCGGCCGACATCGCCGGCCAGCCGCTCTCGCCGATGCACATCATCCAGGACCTCAAGTCCTACGCCACCTCCGTCGGTGAACAGAAGGTCGCCAACCTCGTCCAGGGCAACGACCTCAACTTCGGCCTTGACGATGAGGCGCCCATGGTCGGCGGCGTCGTGCGCGACGAGTCACTCTGGGCCTGCCGCACCTGTGGGGCCTGCGTCGAGGCCTGCCCGGTCTTCATCGAACACGTGCCCACGATCGTCGACATGCGGCGTTCGTTGGTCATGGAAGAAGCCCGCATGCCCGACACCGTCCAGGGCACCCTCGAAACGCTCGAACGCCAGGGTCACCCCTGGCGCGGCACGCCGTACACGCGCGAGTCATGGATGGAAGGCTTTGAGGACCAGGTCCCCGAATGGACCGGCGAACAGGACTACCTCTACTTCGTCGGTTGCACCGGCGCGTTCGTCGATCGCGCCCAGGAGATCACCCGCTCGGTCGTCTCGCTGCTGCGCGAGGCCGATGTCTCGTTCGGCGTCATCAAGGGGATGGAATCCTGCAACGGCGACCCGGCCCGGCGGCTGGGCCACGAGTATCTCTACCAGATCCTCGCCGAGGGCCTGATCGAGCTCTTCAACGAGACCGGCGTCAACGACGAGCAGAAGACGGTCATTACCCATTGTCCGCACTGCTTCAATACCTTCCTCAACGAGTACCCGGACATGGGCGCGAAGTTCCAGGTCATCCATCACACGCAATTGCTTGAGCAGCTCGTCGACGAGGGCCGCTTGGTTCCGAGCGCTGACGTGCCCGAGCAGACCATCACCTACCACGACAGCTGTTACCTCGGCCGTCACAACGACATCTTCGAAGCCCCGCGCCGAATCCTCGAGCAGGTACCCAACGTCACCCTGATCGAAATGCCCCGCAACCGCGAGCAAGGACTCTGCTGCGGAGCCGGCGGCGGCAACATGTGGATGGAGGAGCAGGGCAAGAGCCGCGTCAACGAGGTCCGCGTTGAGGAAGCCGTCGCCACCGGAGCCGAAGCCGCCTGCACAGCCTGCCCCTTCTGCATCCAGATGTTCGACTCCGGCATCGGAACCGTGCAATTGGACGTCGAGGACGAAGACAAGCTCAAGGTGCTGGACGTGGCGGAGTTACTGCAGGCGGCGGCCGTTTCCGAGAGGCAGGCAGATGCCTAGACTGGAATCTGGGATTCTGAATGTCGTCACCTGAACCCGAACCCACCGCGCGCGAGATTGCGCAACGAACCCGCTCGCGGTTGCCGAGTTCGCAGACCGGGAGTGAGCGTCGCATTTCCGATGCACTCGTTGACCCACTCGCTCCCGAACTCCACTCCCTCCGTCGCCGCATCGGCGGAGTCGAGCAACGCTTGAGCGAGCACATCGACGGAGTCGAGCAACGCTTGAGCGAGCGCATCGACGGAGTCGAGGACCGGTTGAACGGTCGCATCGACGGACTCGATGCGAAGATTGACCGCCTTGGAGAACACGTGATCGACCGGCTCGGCGAGATGAACGCCAAGGTTGACCGGCTGCTCAGCAGAACTGACAACGGTCAAGCCCCGAGCCGCTGAGTAAATGACGGGCCAGAGCGCGTCATTCTGTATTCCATCTGACTGCCCGAGTACGGCGGCGGCGACACAATAGCCAATTGGACGCGCGACCAGATTCCCGTCCGGCTGAAACCGCTTCGAGCTCTTCTTTTGAGTCAGTGAGGAACCGATGGATGTCATCGTCTGCGTGAAGCAGATTCCCGACCCCGAAACGCCCGCCGCCGCCTTCAAGGTCGACGAGGCCGCCATGCAGGTGCTGCCGGCCCAGGGCATCTCGCCCGTCATCTCCCCCTTCGACGCCCAGGCCGTCGAGGCCGCCCTGAGAATCAAGGACGCCTCCGGAGACGGCACAGTCAACATCATCTCGCTCGGACCCGACTCCGCGCGCGACGCGATCAAGCACTCGCTCGCCATGGGCGCCGACGAGGGCTACCACCTCAAGGACGACGCCTTTGAAGGTGGTGACGCCTGGACGATCGCACTCGCCCTGTCCAAGGCGATCCAACACCTCGGCGTGCCCGATGTGCTGATCTTCGGCCGGCAGGCCGCTGACTGGGACCAGGGCACCGTGGGCAGCATCGTCGCCGAGCTGCTCGACCTGCCCTCCGCGACCGTCCTCCGCGCCGTCGAGTTGAGCGGCGACAGTATCACCGTCTCTCGCGTGGTCGCCGACGGCTTCGAAAACATCGAGCTATCGACGCCCTGTGTCCTGACCATCTCCAATGAGTTCGGCGATCCGCGCTACCCGCAGCTCCGCCAGATCATGCAGGCCGCGCGCAAGCAGGTCACCGAGCTGACAGCCGCAGACCTCGGACTCGACGCATCGGAGGTCGGCTCCGCAGGCTCACGCATCCAGATGCATGCCCTCTTCCAGCCGACCAGCGATGTCGAAGTCGAAATCATCGAGGGCGACAGCCCCGAAGAGAAGGCCGCTGGCCTCGTCAACGCCCTCCGCGAAGCCAAGATTCTCTAGTAGTCTCAAGCGCTCCCCCCTGGGGAGCTGTCCCGAAGGGACTGAGGGGGCCGCCCCTCAACGCAACGAAGGAACCGACCTATGGCCTCCATCCTCGTCTTTGGCGAATCCGACGACGCCGGCCTGACCGCACCGACCCTCGAAATGCTCGGCGCAGCCTCGCGCCTCAGCGGCGACCTTGGCGGCGGCGTCGCCCTCGCCTTGATCGGCACAGCTCTGGCCGACGCTGCATCCGCCGCCGGACCGGCGGGCGCCGACACCGTCTACACCGCCGACTCCGAGTCGTTCGCGTCGTACCAGACCGACAGCTACCTGCCCGTCGCGCAGGGCATCGTCGAGCAGGACTCACCCTCCGTCGTGCTGATGTCGCAATCGAGCATGGGCCGCGACCTCGCGCCGCGTCTCGCCACCCGACTCGGCACCGCCGCAATCATGGACTCGCTCGGGCTGGAAGTCGACGGCGATCGTGTCAAGGCCACGCGGAGCTGCTACGGCGGCAACGCGCGACAGGTCGTCACGGTCCAGACCGATCCACAGGTCATCACCGTCCGTCCCAAATCTCAGGACCCGCTGGAGGCGGACGACGCCCGCTCCCCTGACGTCATCGCGGTCGACGTGGCCGAGCCAACGCTGCGGGCCAGGACCACGGGCAAGGAACAGGCCGAGTCCGAGGGTATCCGCCTCGAGGACGCCGAGATCGTTGTCTCCGGTGGTCGCGGACTGGGCGGACCGGAAGCCTTCGCCGACCTCGAGAGCCTCGCCGGCGTGCTCACCGCCGCCGTCGGCTCCTCGCGAGCGGCCTGCGACCTCGGCTGGTACCCGCCCTCGCAGCAGGTCGGACTGACTGGAACGGTCGTCTCACCGACGCTCTACGTCGCAATCGCCATCTCCGGCGCGAGCCAGCACATGGCTGGCTGCGGAGGCTCGAAGAACATCGTCGCGATCAACAAGGATCCCGACGCGCCAATCTTCAGCTTCTCCCGATTCGGCATCGTCGACGATTACAAGAAGGTCCTGCCCGCCCTCGAAGCCGCCTTCGCCGAAGCCCTCGACTAGCGGAACCAACCAGGTAACTGTCCGGCGGGCTCCCAACAGGGTCGACCCTGGTGGTCGCCTTCCGCATCTTCGCCCAAGAAGAGGTTCCCCCGAACTGGGAGGACGCTGCCTAGTTCAGACTGGGCAGCCACGAGAGCCTGCCCCTGCACATGGGGGCGCCGCCCGACAGTTCGTTGGGCCGAGATTGCGGGCTACACGCCCTGTGTTTTGCGCCAGGTGCGGATCTGGCCGGCGTGTTCCATCTCATGCTCGATCAAGCCGTCGACCAGTTCGTTGACCGAGATCTCGGTCTCATCGATCGACAACGTCTTCTCGTCTCGCTCTTCGTCGGTCAGTTGACTGACCCGGTTCGCCATCGTGTCGCGAATCGAGCGAAGCATGTTCAGCAAGTCGTCGAGCGGGCGCCCCGCCCAGTCTCCCGGTGCGGCGTCGTTGATCTCACGCTCGGTCGGGAACGGACCAACAGGCATACCTGCGACCGAGCGCTCCAGCGCGTTCACGGCCCAGGCATCCCAGCCGACCAGATGAGCGAGGCAGTCGCGGACGCTCCAGCTTCCGACGACATTGGGGATATCGAATGCCTCCGCCCTCAGCCCTTCAACCGCTTCCAACAGGCAAGTGCGACCATCGGTGCAATCAATCGTGTCGGACTTGATTCCTTCCGACCTGTCAGTAGCAACCATCAATGGCTCCCCACATGCTCGTCAACGGCGCAGTGAACTGTGTCGTTCGGAGTGCGCGGTGGTTGCGCGCTGCGCCTGTCGGATTCCGAGAGCAGCAGCCGCCGATTTCGTCAATTGGTTGTTAACCCTAGCAATCTGGTAGGAGGCGTCCTGCTGACTGTGATACACAACACATCCCCCACCATCTATCTCCCGATCATCTGCCCGGCGAACGCCGGTTGACCGGTTTCGGCCACAGCAATAGCCTGAGCCCTCAGCGTGCGTCCGCGTGGCCAGTTGCCCAGCCACCCGCCCTCAGCCTGAACGAGGGTCGGTAATCGGTCAGTTGGTAGAGGCGGCTGGACGACGCCACACATGCGGAGACGCGAACCGACCATGCGCTCGATTGGACTCACCGGCGGCATCGCCTCGGGCAAATCGACCGTCGTCAACCAGCTCCGTGAACTCGGGGCCGCTACGATCGACGCTGACCTCCTCGGTCATCAGACCTATGAACCTGGCACCGATACCTTCCATCAGGTCGTCGCCGCGTTCGGTGACGACCTTGTCGCCGATGATGGCACGATCGACCGCAGCAAGCTCGGGCCCAAGGTGTTCGGTCACCCGGACGGCATGAAGCGCCTGACCGACATCGTCTGGCCCGGCATCCGAGCGCTCGCCGAGGCGGAGTTGGAGCGGCTGGCCGCTGACGGAACCGGCGTCGCTGTGCTCGAAGCCGCGGTCATGATCGAAGCCGGCTGGCAGGATCTCGTTGACGAGGTCTGGGTCGTCGCTGTCAGCCGCGATACGGCGCGCGAGCGATTGATGGCTCGCAACAACTTCTCCGCCGAAGAGGCGGACAAGCGGATCGATTCACAGATCACCAACGACGAGCGGCTCAAGCACGCCGATGTCATGATCTCAAACGACTGCAGCATGGAGGTCGCCGCTGAGCGGGTCGCCCGCGCCTGGGCCGGGATGCAGTCCCAATAGCGTCGAGCAATAGGCTGGAACCACAGACCACCATCACCATTTGTGCACACACTCGCCGCTGACGATGCGGCAGAGCGGGAGAGCGTTTGATGACCACTGCCACCGGACCGATCACCGAATACCGTAGCTGGGCTGTTGAGGAATACCGAGCCGAAGAAGAGCCGTACTATGTGCCGGTTTCGGATGAAGTCGAAGTCTTCGAGGCGGCCTGGAACAACAAGATTCCAGTGCTGCTGAAGGGACCGACCGGCTGCGGCAAGACCCGGTTCGTTGAGTACATGGCCTACCACCTCAACCGCCCGCTCGCCGTCGTCCGCGATGGCAGGGCCGAGGTCGAGTCCGAGTCCAACCTGCCGCTCGTCACCGTCGCCTGCCACGAGGACTTGACTGCCTCCGACCTCGTCGGCCGATACCTGCTCGAAGGCAACGAGACCGTCTGGATCGACGGACCGCTCACGCGCGCCGTCAAGGCCGGCGCCATCTGCTACCTCGACGAGGTCGTCGAAGCGCGCAAGGACACCACCGTCCTGATTCACCCGCTCACTGACCACCGCCGCATCCTGCCGGTCGAGAAGAAGTCGCAGCTCCTCCAGGCGCGCGACGGCTTCCTGCTCGTGATCTCCTTCAACCCCGGCTACCAGTCGGCGCTCAAGGACCTCAAGCAGTCGACCCGACAGCGTTTCGTCGCGGTCGAGTTCGACTACCCGCCGCGCGAGACCGAGGCGGAAATCGTCCAGCACGAGGCCGAGTGCAGCCCCGAGGTTGCCCTCAATCTCGCCAAGATGGCCGAGAAGATTCGCAACCTGCGCGAACACGGCCTCGCCGAAGGCGCCTCCACGCGCCTGCTGATCTACGCCGGCCGTATGATTGCCGCCGGCGTCTCTCCGCGCCGAGCCTGCCAGGTCTCCATCGTCTGGCCGCTGACCGATGACGGAGAAGTGCAGCGCTCGATCGAGGAAGTCGTCTCCTCGATCTTCGAGGACTAGGACCGGACCCGGCGTCCAGTGCGGATCGGCATCGTCTCCGACATTCACTGCAACGCGGCGGCGCTCGATCGCGCCGTCGAGCAAATGGGCGACATCGACGAACTGCTCTGCGCCGGCGACGCCTGCTACCAGTACCGCTTCTCCAACGACGTCGCCGAGCGGCTCAAGCAGTTCGGCGGTCGCTACGTGCTCGGCAACCACGAGGAGATCCTGCTGTCTGAGGCGGGAGCACGCGCCCAGGCTTCGGCCAGCGTGGACAAATCTCTGTTGGAATGGACCCGCGATCAGCCGTATCTGATCCGCACCGAGCTCGGCTCGAAGAAGCTGCTCATGTTCCATGCCACGCCTTGGGCGCCGTACCGCGACTACCTGTTTCCGCACGATCCGCAGCTCCAGCGGCTGGCCGAAGAAGAAGCCGATTTCATCATCTACGGGCACACCCACGCACCGTTGGTCAAGCGAATCGGCGGCGCGTTGATCGTGAACCCCGGCTCAGCCGGCGAAATGCGAGGGACAGAGCAGGTCCTGACCTATGCTGTGCTGGATACCTCAGATGATCACGCCGAGATCCACGAGATCCGCCTGACGCAGTGATGCGCAGTAATCCGCATGCTCCCCCCGCGCAGCGGGGGGAGATGTCACGGAGTGACAGAGGGGGGCCGCTCCCGAGACCGGTCCCAAGCCCCCTCGAAACGAGACGCCCATGACCGCACAACTCGTCGAAGAAGCCCGAGAAGGACTGCGCCAGTTCCCGCCGGCCCTGGCCCAGGAGTTTGAGTCCGCGCTCGAAGCGGTCCAACCGATCCTCGAACCCGACGAACTCGCCCGGTGGTTGCGAGACGGGCTCGAGATCGCTCGTCATTCACTGCGCAGCTGGGAAGCCTCGTCCGAGTACTTCCGCGCCTCCGGCCCGGTCCTCGAACAGATTACCTACGACCGCATGCGTGAGTGGTGCACTGTTGGCATCGACCTGATGGAGACATCTCCCGCCCTCTCCGGCGCCCTCTTCCGAGCCTCTCCGGCCGTGCTGCCCCACCTCTCCGTGCCGCAGGCCAACGACTGGGCCTCCCAGGGCAAGTCGCTTTACAAGGGCACCTGGAAGTCGGGATCGCTCTCCGCCCAGTACTTCGACGTGTCCCCTCAGATTCTGCCCCATCTGCCCCTATCCCAGATGCGCCTGCTGGTCGACCTGATCGACTCGCTCGCCTCGCACTCCTACGAGCTGGCCTCCGCCTGCCTCGGCATGGCCCCCGGCGTGCTCTCGCAGCTCGACCGCGCCGACCGTGCGCCCTTCCTCGAGTTCGGTGGCATCGTCGCTCACACCGCCTGGGTCGACGCTCGTGTCTACTTCGAGCGCGGACCGGGAGCCCTGCGCCAGGTCGGCGAAGAGCAGCGGCCCCGATTCCTCTCGCTGGCCGGACAGGTCGCGATGCAGGTCGGACGGCTGGGCCACCCCTACTTCATCGAGTCCGCGCAGGCCATGTCCGAAGTCGACAAGGACATCCACGAAGGACTGCTCGAACTGGCAGAGCAGCTTGCTCAGCACTCCGGTGACGCGGCCATGGAGTTCCTCAAGTCGTCGCCCCGTGTCGCCCTGCGGCTCGGCATCGACGACATCGCCCGTTGGCAGGAATTCGGACTGCAGATCCTCCAACAATCGCGCGACGGCGGCGAGGCCTTCTTCCGCCTCGAATCCGCCCGCGGCGAAGAGGTCATGGAGGCGCTCAGCAGCCGTGTCGACCTCGACCGCGTCTCCGAGCTCATCCGCATGTACTGCAAGGCGCTGACCGGCGTCGACGTCGGCGTCAAGGCCTCGGAGGAGCTGACCGCCAAGGGTGTCGGCTGGGTCGATGAGAGCAGCCCGACCACCGAGGGCACCACGATCTACCTGCCCGAGAACGTCGAGCGCTATCCCACCAAGGAAGAGAACTTCTCGGTCTACAAGGTCTTTGCCACCCACCAGGCCGGTCGCCTCGAGTTCGGCTCGTTTGAGTACCAGTCTCGACTAGATCCGAGCCTGTTCCCGTCGCCTCAGAACGGTACGCAGAACGGCCACGGCAACGGTGTCGCCCCTGCCGCGGTTGAAGGCGAAGAGGGTGAGATCCACACCGATATGGAACTCTTCTTCGACCAGTTCGAGGATCGTCGCCTCGCCCACGACCTCTTCACAATCGTTGAGGACACGCGAATCGACACGATCGTTAAGCGCGAGTACGCCGGCGTCCGCCGCGCCTTCTCGCGCCTGCAGCAGGCGGCGATTGACCGTCGCCGGCCGGTCGAGGGCATGCCTGCCCGCCAGGCAATGGTCGAGAACCTGCTCCGTGCCTCGCTCGATGAGATCGGCCGCATCCGCTGGCCGAACGAGCTGGCCGAGGAGATGCGCACCCCGTTGCGCATCCTCAACCGAATACGCAACGACGGCGCCACTGTCCAGGACAGCGCCGCCGCTACAGCCCTGCTCTACGAATGGCTTTCGCAGATCCCCAACGTCGAACTCGATAGCGAGGACTGGTCCGACTTCGAGCAGGAGATGTCCGCCGATCCCGACGGCGGCGAAGACTCCGACATGATGCCCGGTTCCGGTTCGTCCGGACTCGAAGAGTCGTTCATGCCGTTCATGCCCGGCTCCGAGGAACGCCCCTACGACAGCCCCGACCCCGTCGACTTCCGCGGCGACTTCAAGCCCGAACTCGTCCAGCTGCTGATGAAGCTCAAGGGTGAAACCGGCACCGGCGACGCGCCTCCGATCCCGCTGACCAAGGAACAGCTCCAGGAACTGCTGGAGAAATCCGTCGAGATCTCGATCAACGAGTTGATGGACATGGATCTGGCCGAGTCGTCCGGCATGTTCCTCGACAACTTGCTCAAGGAAGTCAACCAGATCCAGGGCGAGCGCCAGGAAGGCCAGCAGGCCATGGGCGACGACTCGACCGGCGCCGACGACGGCGAAGAGCTGCCGGTCGAGGCCGCATCGTTCTACTACGACGAGTGGGATTTCCGCGCCGCCGACTACAAGCCGCGCTGGTGCCGCGTCCAGGAGCAGCGCGGCGAGTCCGGCACCTCGAACTACTACACCGAAACCCTGCACGAGCACACCCAGCTTGTTCAGGAGACGCGCAAGCAGTTCGAGATGCTCCGCCCTGAGATGTTCCGCAAGATGAAGCGCCTGACCGACGGCGAGGACTACGACCTCGACGCCGTGATCGAGTGGTACACGGAGAAGATCGCCGGCGCGACTTCCGAGACCAAGCTCTTCTACCGCCGCAACAAGGTCGAACGCGATGTCGCCGTCGCCTTCCTGCTCGACGTCTCCGCCTCAACCGACGAGGAGATCCAGAAGCACCACGACCAACGCCAGGACGACCAGTTCGATGACGACCCGCGCAAGTACCTGAGCTGGTGGGCCCAGCGACGCGCCGAGGCCGCCCGCCACCCCGGCAAGCGGATCATCGACCTCGAGAAAGAGGCGACCGTCCTCCTGATCGAGGCCCTCGAAACCATCGGCGACAAATACGGCGTCTACGGCTTCTCCGGCTACGGTCGCGACAACGTCGAGTTCTTCGTCTACAAGGACATGGACGAGCCGTTCGGTGATCGGATCAAGGAGCGAATCGACAAGATCGCGCCGGTCCGCTCGACCCGCATGGGCCCCGCGATCCGCCACTGTATCTGGAAGCTGCAGAACACCGACGCCAAGGTCAAGATCCTGATGCTGCTCTCCGACGGGCGACCGCAGGACCACGGCTACGGGCGCGACCGCACCGAGAAGGAATACGCGATCCACGACACCAAAATGGCGCTCACCGAGGCCCGTCGAGAGGGTATGGTCCCCTTCGCCCTCACCGTCGACCGCGCCGGCCACGACTACCTCAAGCAGATGTGCCAGGACATGGCCTACGAGGTCGTCGCCGACATCGAGTCCCTCCCCCGCCGCCTCCCCGCCCTCTACCGCCGCCTCACCGGTTAAGGGTTGGGCGCCCCCTTCTTCATTCCCTTCTCCCCCCGCGCAAGCGGGGGGAGATGCCGAAGGCAGAGGGGGGCTCCCGTCCTCGGCTACTCCCTCAATCCGCGATTCATTCGCTGACCCGCTCCCCGCTACCATGACCCCATGACAGCCGCCGCTGCCACCCTGACCACCGCAGGCATCGCCGCCGCCTTCGTCGCCACTCTGATCGGCCGCGACTCCACCGGCCTCTACATCATCTGCGCAACAATCGCCGCGGCCGGCCTCCTGCTGATGCTCCTCCACGTGGCTCGGCGCCGACGAGACGCCGCACCCTGGTACGCCCTCACCCCGATGGCCGTCGTCGTCACCCTGCTCGGCATCGCCGCCTCAGGAGCCACCTGCGGGGTCGCCTGCATCGCCTGGGGTTCCCCCTTCGCCGCCGCGACCCTCGTCATCCCCGACATCCGAAGCTGGTTCACCCGCAAACGGCCTCTTCGCCGTCTGACCTGACCTCATCCTCAATCCGCCAGCTCCGGAACAGACCGACCAGTGGACGCTGCTGAATACCTCGGTGGGAGCGCCCTCGCTACCTGAACGGGCCCTTCAGTCGTTGCCGTTCGGTTTGGGTCGTCGTTGTTCCAGGCCCGGCACCATACGGTCCCCCGGAATCTGCCCGTTGGCGCGGTGCATTGCGTTCACCGGCGAGCCACCAGCGGCGGATCGCCTCCGCCACACGCCTCAGTTTCGCTTTCATCGCCGTCTCCCGAGAGGCCGGACCGACTCGGCGGCCCGCGCGACCAATGATAGACAGCCTTCCGACTAGTTCGTCAGCCGCAATTCCCGGTTCAACTCCAACTTCAGGAACCACCGCCACGTCGCGAGAACCCCGATGATCAACACGCCGACCAGCGCAGCAAACGCGATCCCCAGAATCTGCCAGTCCGTCTCGATCAGGAACGGAGGCAGCACCGTCCGTCCGGTCTCATCGATCTCTAGGTAAGCCAGCAGCAACTGCGAAATCCGGTTGCCCAGCAGAACGCCCAGCGCCAGACCGGTCCCGACGATGATCGCGTACTCCAGGAACAACTGGATCAGGATGCTCAGGTTGCCCACGCCCACCGTCCGCAGCAACGCCATCTCCAGCCGGCGCTGACGCGCTGAGACCGCCATCGACACCAGGAACGCCAGAGCCAACAGCAACGAGATCGCAATGAACGCGACCAGCAGGATGCCCGAGCCGCCGGCGGTCGTCAGTGGATCGCGCCCACTGTCTTCCAGTCGTTCGTTGCGATCGAAGAGCTTCCCCAACGCGTAACGCGGCCGGTCAATCTCTTCCTTGGCAGCCGCCCGAATCTCGGGGTCCTCGGACAGGTCCAACCACGCCTCGCTGGGAGTCACCGAGGGACGCAGGCCCGTCACCGAACCCATGTGGAACAGCGCGTCGTAGTCCGCCACGACGAACGACAGCGCGTCGGGCCGCAGCGTCGGGAACAGCTCCACGATGCTCGCCACGCGCGCCATTACCACCATGGTGTCCATCCGCAACGGATACCGATCGCCCACCTCCAGCCGCTGCCGTTCCGCGAAATCGGCGCTGATGATCGTCGGGATCGTGCAGCGACGGCTCGTACAGAACGATGGGTCCGCGAAATGGGCGGCCCGCAAACCGGGCGACTGCCCAACTCCGGGGTAGAACGCCATCACGCGTTCGCCCGAGATCGGATCTTCGTCCTGCTCGAACTCGATGTTGTCGCCCGTGCCCCGACGCTGCACGAACTCGATCCAGCCCCGATTCTCGAAGTCCTCGATGATCAGCTCTCGTCCGTCCGGCTGGATCGCCGTGACGGCGTCGAGATAGATCGTCGACGGCTCCGCCGCGAACAATCCGAACGGCTCACTCATGGCGATCGCGTGCAACGAGTACGGCGCGCTGGCGTCCGAACCGACGATCTCGGTCTGGAAATCGATCTCCATCGCCGTCCACGGGGTCCCCGGCGGCGGCATCTGCAGTCCGCCTGCGGTGTGGTACCGACCGTCGCCGTCGCGGATCCGGAACCAGAGCGATTGGTCCGACTCCCCCTCGCCCATGCGTAGCCAAACGCGAAGAGTCTGGGTTTCCGGCGGAATGCTCACCCCCCGACCGACCGGCGGCACGTCGATTGTGGCGATCAGCTCCTCAAAGCTCAGCAGCGAGAGGTCCTCGCGGAACCACATCATCTCCACCGCCGCTCTCGGTTCGATACCCAGCAGCTCGACGCTCGACGACGTACCGATGCTCCGCCCCGCCGACACCTTGCTGCGATGCACGGCAGCGATGCCCTCAACTCCCTCGATCGGCCCTAACCGATTGCGAATCCCGGCCGCCGACGAATAGCCGGAATCGTTCAACTCGACCCGGAACTCGACCCCGTTGTCGTACTCGATCCGTTCGGCCAACGACAGCTCGACCGTGTCGGCATACGAAGCCGCGAACGTGCCCAGGGCAGCCCCGAGCATCAACAGAATCGTCAGCCGCGCCGCCGGACCGACGGTGCGACTCACATAGCGCAACGTCGAAGCGATCGAGAGTGGGAATCGATCGTAGGTCAGCCACGCGAAGAACCGGTAGATGTACGGCAGGAAGCGCAGAATCACCAGGGTCGCGGCCAGCGCGAAGAGAATCGGCGTGCTCAGCAATAGCGGATCGGCTGAGAGGCCGCCCACGCTGTTGCGCTCGAACACGGTGCCCTTGAGATCGGCCTCGAAGATCAGGCCGACCGCGACCAACACCAGCGCCACATCCAGGAAGTAGCGTTGCAGCGCGTTAGGACCGGCCGGTCGTGAGACGTTGCGCAGCCGTTCTGAGAGGACCCGCGTACGGCTCGCGATCACCAGCGGCGCCAGTGTGAAGATCACAGCAACGATCGCCCCCGCCGCCGACAGCAGGAATGCCATGTCGGTCAGCGTGGTCGGGATCGTGTGGCCGCCGGTCAACGATTCGAACACCGGCGTGTACCCCAGTAGCCCAATCACGCCCATGGCGATGAACGGAGCGACCGCGGCGGCGATGATCGCCAACAGAATCCCCTCAATCGCCGTGTGCGAAATCACCTGCACGATCGACGCGCCACGCGAACGCATCGAGAACAGCTCTTCGCGACGCTCCGCTACCTGCACCCCGGACACAATCACCACGTAGAACAGTGCAATCCCGACCACCTGCGCCAGCAGCATCAGGATCGGCACTTGGGTGAAGTTGAGATCCTTGACGAACGACTCCAGCCGAGGCTCAATCGGCGAACGTACGCCCCCTCCAACTGAGCGCAGATCCTCGCGCAACAGGTCGAACGACTCGCGAGTCTGGTCGAGCACGGCCACGTTCAGTTGGTCGGTGTCCAACTCCGAAATCCACGTGGTGTTGACCAGGTAACCGCTCATCACACTCGCCATCGCGACGTCGAACGTCTCCGACGCAATGATCAGCGGAACCGTCTGCGGACGCGGGGGCCCGGAGTACACGCCGAACGTGATCTCTCGCGGTACCCGCGTCCAGTACGAACTGTTGCTGTTGTCGGGACCGACAATCCCCGTCACAACCACCGGAACCAACCGCGAGACCGACATGGTCGGTTCGCAAGGCGGACGCGGCGGTGGCGGCGGACCGCCGGGTGGTGGATCCGGTTCGCGGTCGCATTCATCGAATGCGTCAACGATCTGCCATTCCGTTCCAACCCCTACCCCGTACACGCTGGAGGTGCGCTGCGTCAGCGCAACCTCGATCGGTCCCTGCAGCCAGCCTTCTTCATCGAGCTCCGCCGGCGTCGGGAAGCGCCCTTCGATCAGTTCCACGTTGTCGTTTGCGTCGTCCAACGCCGCAAAGTACGCCGTCGTCGGAATGACCTGGCTGGGCCTCAGCGGGAAGTTGATCAACGTTGGCACGGTCGAGCGGAACCGCAATCGCTGCGTCTCAAGCTCCCCAAAGCGCTGGCTGATTGAATCCTCGGCGTATGCGCGAGCCGACACGTTCGGACCGCCGGCGACCGGCAGACCGTACATGAACGTGAACATTTGCCGACGCGTTTCCAGGTCCTCGCGCAGGCTGACAGTCAGCGACAGGTCCGAGACGGCGCGCGTGTAGATCGTCGTCGACGACATCAACACCGCGGCCACGAGGATGCCGGCGGCAATCACCAACTGCAGCCGCCAACTATCGCGCATGCGCCGCATGACAAAGCCGAGAACGGCCCCGAACGACTCCACCCGGACCCCCAACTACGAACGCCGACTCGCTCAAAACTCGCCGCCGCCGTACGTACGGCGGCGGCGATGAATCAGACGGTTCGCCTAGTAGTCTACGAAGGCCAGGCGGTCGAACATACCCCCACTCACCAATCTCACTCTCCCCCCTGCGCCGCAGGAGGAGATGCCGAAGGCCGAGGGGGGCGTACGCTTTGATCATATGATCGGTCCTCGCGAGGCAGCATGAGCGGCATCCTCCGGTCTCTACCCACCGCGTTTCGCATCGCCGTCCGCCGTCTCAACGGCAACCGGCGGCTCATGGCCGCCGTCGCCGTCGGCGTCATCCTCGCCGTTGCCCTGATGGCCTCGACCACGATCTACCGGAACGCCCTGCGCGACCTCGGCCTGCAGACCGACCTGCGCCGCGTGTCCGACGCCGAGCTCGATGTCCGCATCCTCAACGCCGCCCACGGCCTCTCAAGCAACCTGGCCGAAGACTCCTTCGAACTCATTGACCGCCGCCTGCGCATACCTGATGACTACATTTCCGACGTCAGGCACTCGCTGACCAGCGCCACCTTCTTCATGACCGAGGTCGGCGGCATCCCGCCCGAGGAGGACCCCCGCGATCGCGCCAGGGTTCTCTGGTTCGAAGGCGTGCGCGACCGCATCGAACTGGTCGACGGTCGCTGGCCCGATGCCGCTCCAGCCGCCACCCCGGACAAGCCCCCGGTCATCGAGGTGGCGATGGGCACTGATGCGGCCGCATCCGGAGGCTTCACGCTCGGCGAGACCCGCGATATCCACGCCTCCTGGCGCGACGACGCCCTTCCGATCCAGCTCCGCGTCGTCGGTCTGATCCGCCCCATCGACTACACCGAACGCTATTGGGGCGTCCGGCGCGATCACTTCCTGGTCCCGACGGAGAAGACCGACGCCTTTGCCTTCTTCGCCCCCAGGTCCTCACTGATCGACGCCATGGCCGGTTACATGCCCGAACTGCGGGCCCGCCTCGAGGTCTACGCCCACATCGACCGTGCAACCTTCACCGCGGACCAGGCTGGACTCGCCGCTCTCCAGTTCCGCGCAGCGTTCGAGTCGATCGCCAAGGAGATCGAGCGCTCCCGCGTCGAAACGGAAATCGTCAACGTTCTCAACAACTACGAGACCAAGGAGTTCTTCTCCTCGATCCCCTTGCTGGTGCTGACCCTGCAGATCGTCGGCATCGTGCTCTTCTATCTCGTCCTCGTCTCAACCATGGTCGTGGAGCGCCAGTCCTCCGAGGTCGCGCTGCTCAAGTCGCGCGGCGCCGGCCTCGGCCACATCATGTCCATCTCCACGCTTGAGGGTCTGTTGCTGGTCGCCCTCGCGTTAGGAGTCGGCCCGATCGTAGCTCGCGAAGCGATCGCATTCCTCGGTCATTCACCTGCCTTCGAAGGCTTGACTGGTGGGGCCCGGCTGACCGTCGAGCTGACCGGCGAGGTCTACATCTGGGCCGGAGTCGGCGCGGCGCTCAGCTTCATCGCCCTGATCTGGCCGGCCTGGCGCTCCAACCGCGCCACCGTCGTGCACCATGCACGCTCAACCTCGCGACCACAGGACAAGCCCGTCTTCCAGCGCTACTACCTCGATCTCGTCGTCGTCGGAGTCGGCGCGTTGCTCTTCTTCCAACTCCAGGAGTCTGGCTCGCTGGTCACGGAAGACCTGTTTGGCGGCTTGCAACAGGACCCGCTGCTGCTGATCGCGCCGGCCGTCTTCGTCGTCACCGTGGCCGTGCTCTTCCTGCGCCTCTTCCCCTTGGTCCTCTCCGCATTTGGCGGCATCGCGCGGATCCTGGGCGGTGCGTCCACGCAAATGGTGCTCTGGCACTTGACCCGCGCCCCGGTGCAACCCGGGCGACTCGCGTTGCTGCTGATCATGGCAACCTCGCTCGGAATGTTTGGCGGGACCTTCGGCGCCACGCTGGACAAGTCATTCGACGATCGCGCCGCCTATCAGTCCGGCGCAGCGCTGCGTCTCTCCGATGTGCGCAGCAGCGGCGCTTCCGTGCAGATGCTGGAGGAAGACTTGGCCGAAGCGCCCGGCATCGGCAACGCCTCCTTCGTCGTCCGGCAGAATGCCTCCTTCTCACGAGGCGCGCTCGACGTCACCGACGCCACCGTGCTCGGCATCGATCCCGATTCCTTCTCCAACGTCCTCTGGTACCGCGAGGATTTCGCCGTTCAGGACATCCACGAGCTCGTCAGCCGCGCGACCGGCCCCCAGTTCGAGGTTGAACAGATCACCATCGCGGCCGACGCCACGTTCGTCGGCATGTGGGTCTGGCTGCCCCACACGAGCGGCGTCATCACGCCCGCGCTCCGCTTGCGCGACGGCAAAGGCCGGTACCGCGATGTCGGCTTGCTCGGGCTTCCTCGTGGTCGAGGGTTTGGCGGCGTCGAACTTGAAGAGGGTTGGCGATTCCTCTACGCCGACCTCCACGCGGGGTCCGGCGGGCCCCACATTGGACCCTGGACGCTCCAGGGCATTTCCATTCGCACCGCAGGCACGACCAACTTCTCCGGCACGGTCGGTTACGACGCCGTGCAGTTCACGACCGCCCGTTCGGTGCCCGACAACATCATCGATGTCGGCTTCGCCGAGAGCACCATCGTTGAGAGCTTCGAGCAACAAGGCCGCTGGACCGTCTACACCGACACAACCCGCGCCGGACCACTGCCCGACGACGCCCGCCTCGACAGTGATCAGGCCCGCGACGGCGAGTTCGGCATGCGCTATCGCTGGAATCGCGACGTACGCACCGGCATGCCGCGTGGCGTCCGCCTGGTCGGTCCCGATGCGCCAGTGCCCGTCTTGGTCAGCAACACATTCCTTGCCGAAGCCTCCCTCGATCTCGGAGCGCTCATCAAGCTCAACATGTCCAGCGTCTACGTCCCCGTCCAGATCGTCGGCAGCTTCGATCTCTTCCCCACCTGGAATCCCGAGGATGCCCGGTCGCTGATTGTCGCCAATCGCGACTACCTCTACTACCGCGTCAACCGCAACCCCGCCTCGCTCGGCGCGGTGGCTCCCAATGAGGTGTGGATCCAGCCCACCGACGAAGACGGCCTGCGCCAGTTGCGCACCTTCCTCGAGGTCACTCCACCCTGGAAGCACGAAGCCTTCGACGTCGACGCCATCCGCAACCTGCAGGACGAGGATCCCCTCGTTGCCGCCGGCTGGGAGGGCCTGCTCTTCCTCACCTTCATCGCCATCGTCCTCTTGGCAGCTCTCGGGTTCCTCGTCGCCTCCGTTCTCGTTGCGCAACAACAACAGGGAGAGTTCGCCGTCCTCCGCACGGTGGGGTTCTCGCTTCCGCAGGTGCTGATCGTGGTCGGGATCGAGAAGATCCTGATCATCGCGGTGTCGATGGCCCTCGGCACCGCCGTCGGATTGCAACTCGGAACGATGATGCTCGAGTTCGTCGGCTTCGTCGAAACCGGCGAGTCCGTTCTGCCGCCCTTCGTCACCGTTACCGACTGGGCCACCATCGGCGGTGCCTACGGAGTCCTCGGTCTGGTCTTCCTCGGAGCCATCGCCGTGATCGTCGCCCTCTACATGAGAATGACGATCGGCCAAATCCTCCGCATCGGCGCCGACTAGCCCCGCCTAGCCACCACCGCCGCCGCCCCCACCGCCCCCACCACTGCCGATCCGACTCTCAGCTTCAGAGTGCTGTTGCGCCGGACGTGCCGCCAGTTCCAGAGGTCGAATCGCCGAGTTCACTGACGCCACCGCCTGTCGCGCCACTTCCCGCACCATGCGCCGCCCTTCCTCGACCAGCTCACCATTGCGAACCACTGATCGGATGCCAGGCAGGACCAGAGCGATGATCATGATTACAGCGAAGATGATGCCCGGACCGATCAGCAACGGGCGGATGCTGATGAAGTCCGCCGCCAGGCCGTTCGCGAGGATCATGACCGCCATGATTCCTCCGGCGAACATCGCGTAGAGCGACATCACTCGTCCGCGTACGGAGTCCGGAACCACCGCCTGGATCATCGCGCTGGTCAGCACCATGAACATCGCCTGACTCGCCCCCGCGATCACGCTGCCGATCAGCGCGATCAGCAGCGAATCAGCAAACCCGACCCAGACCAGCGACAGCCCCGAAAAGATCCCGGCGACCATGAACACGCGCCCGCGGACCGCGCCCATCGGCAACATCGACAGTCCCACCGAAGAAACCAGCGCGCCACTGCCCAGCGCCATCAGCAGATACCCGTACTCCGACTGCCCGCCGCCCAGGATCAGGTCCGCGTAGGCCGGCAACAGCGAGAAGTCGAACGCCATCGTGAACATGCAATGCAACGAAACCATGATGATCATCAGCCGCACCGCTGGCGCTCGGCCGAGATAGCGCAATCCATCGCGAATATGTCCCGCGGTGTCCCGAAACACTCCACCGGCGTGACCCTGGATGCCACCGGTCGATCGAGTCGTCATTCGCGTCATCTGCAGGATCGACAGCACCAGGAACAGCGCCGCCCCGATGAACACCCACTCCGCGCCGAACGCCTGCAGGATCGGACCCGCAACCGGGCCAACCACCTTCGAGCCGAACTGCATCATCGAGGCCATCGTGACCGCGCTCAGCAAGGCGTTCATCTTGACCGTGTTCGGCAACAGCGCCTGCAGTGCCGGCATCTCACCCGAACGAATCACGCCCGAGATCAGCGTGATGATCACCAGGTTCCATATCGTGATCTGACCGCTGAACGCCAGGACCGCGAGTCCGAGCGCGCAGACTGCTGCTCCGCAGCGGCAGATGATGACGATCCTGGCCCGATCGAATCGGTCCGCCAGTGCGCCGGCAAAGGGTGCCAGCACCCATGGAAAAATCGCCGCAAACGTGACGATCCCGGTGCCCGATGGATTGCCGGTCAGCTCATAGCCCAGCCAGCCGCTGGCGACGATCATCGCCCACAGAGACACGGACGACAGTCCAGCCGCGTAGAACATGCGGCGGTACTCGAGGTACTGCATCGCCGGGAAGATGCGGAGCAGGAACCCCTGCGGTTTAACCTCTGCCCCGACCTGCTGACTCATCCGCGCTTCTCCTGCCGATTCATCGCATGTTACGGCTTCTGACGGCTTCGCGAATCGCCCACGCCAGACCTGCGAGTACGCTATCGGCGATACCGCCGTCCAACCCATCCAGAGCAGGCAGACCCATGACCTCGCAAGACCATCTCCGCGAACGTTCCAGCGTCCTCGTCGACGGCCCAAATCGCGCCGCCGCCCGATCGCAGTTGTACTCCGTCGGCTTCGACGACGAGGCCCTCTCCAAGCCCCTCGTCATGGTCGCCCACAATTGGATCGGCACCATGCCCTGCAACTTCTCGCACCGGGAACTGGCCCAGGACGTCATGCGCGGCATCCGCGAGGCCGGCGGCACCCCGATGGAAGTCAACACCGTCTCCATCTCCGACGGCATCACCATGGGCACCGAGGGCATGAAAGCCTCGCTCATCTCGCGCGAGATCATCACCGACTCAATCGAGCTCTGCGCCGTCGGCTACGCCTTCGACGCCGCCGTCGTCATCTGTGGCTGCGACAAGACGATCCCCGCTGCCGCCATGGCCATGGCCCGCATAAACATCCCCTCAGTCGCGCTCTACTCCGGCTCCATCGCCCCCGGACGCCACCACGACGGGCGCGACCTCACTATCCAGGACGTCTTCGAAGCCGTCGGCCAACACTCGGCCGGCACGATCGACGACAACGAACTGCACCAGGTCGCGCTCAACGCCTGCCCCGGCGCAGGCGCCTGCGGCGCCCAGTACACCGCCAACACGATGGCCACCACGCTCGAGTTCCTCGGCCTCTCGCCGATGGGTTCGGCCACCGTCGGCGCGACCGACCCGCGCAAGCACAACGTCGGCGAAGCCGCCGGACAGCTCGTCATGGACGTCCTCCGACGCGGAGTCAAGCCGCGCGACATCCTCACCCGCGAGGCCTTCGAGAACGGCATCGCCTGCGCCGCCTCGACCGGCGGCTCGACCAATGTCGTCCTCCACCTGCTCGCCCTCGCCCGCGAGGCCGGAGTCGAACTCAGCATCGACGACTTCGACGAAATCTCCGAGCGCACCCCGCTAATCGGAGACCTCCGGCCCGGCGGCCGCTACGTCGCGCTCGACATGGACCGCGCCGGTGGCACACCCCTCCTGGCCAAGCGACTGCTCGAAGGCGGCAAGCTCCACGGCGGCGCCGCAACGGTCACCGGACAGACCATCGCCGAGGCAGCCGACGCCGCACAGGAGACCCCCGGCCAGGACGTCATCCTGCCCGTCGACCAGGCGCTCAAGGAGACCGGCGGCCTCGTCATCCTCAAGGGCTCGCTCGCCCCTGACGGCTGCGTCGTCAAGGTCGCCGGCTACGAGCGCCAGCTCCAGACCGGCCCCGCCCGCGTCTTCGAGCGCGAAGAAGACGCCATGGACGCCGTCACCAACAACCAGATCAACGCCGGCGACATCGTCGTCATCCGTTACGAGGGCCCCAAGGGCGGCCCCGGCATGCGCGAGATGCTCGGCGTCACCGCCGCCATCGTCGGAGCCGGCCTGGGCGAATCCGTCTCGCTGCTCACCGACGGCCGCTTCTCCGGAGCCACCCGAGGCCTGATGGCCGGACACGTCGCCCCCGAAGCCTACGTCGGAGGCCCCATCGCGCTCGTCGAAGAAGGAGACCAGATCACTCTCGACATCGCTAACCGGGAACTCAACCTCGACGTCGACGAAGCCGAACTCGCCCGTCGCCGAGCCAACTGGTCAGCGCCAAGTCCAAACTACGCCAACGGAGTCTTCGCCAAGTACGCCACCCTCGTTTCCGGAGCCGAACGCGGCGCCGTCACTAGCTAGCTAAGCTGACCCCATGCCAGTCATGGAAAGCGTCACCCTGGAAAACTTCCGCTGCTTCCGAGAGAAGCAAACGGTCAAACTAGCCCCACTGACGCTGCTGGTTGGAGAGAACAGCACGGGCAAGACGTCGTTCATGGCGTTGATACAGGCGCTGGCAGAGTACGCCTTCGAAGGAGTCGAGCCTCACTTCAAGAGAGCGCCGTTCGACCTAGGGTCATTCGATGACATTGCATACACATCAACCAATGGCCGCACACGTGCGGAGTCATTTGAAGCAGCAATGACGGGCCGAGTGACCTGGGGGTCCCTAGACAGCGAACGTGAGCCGAAGCCTACGTTAACTAGCCTTGCACTCACCTTCAGTAAGCCAACGCGAGGAACAGTGCCAACATTGGTGCGCCAACGAGCTGCCGCAGGCGAATCGTGGATCGATGAATCAGTGGTTGTCGAGCAAAAGGAATACAAGGCTATTCTGCATACGGAGAGCGGAAAGTGGAGTCTATCTATCGACTCAGGTAGCTTTGGGACCGTTGGTCTGTTTCTACGATTCAACGATTCCTTTGATGCTCATCCTCCTAACGTCACGCTTCCGTACAGCCAGTTCGATCTGTTCGGCCCCGTAGGCGACTCGCCCGCACTTACGAAGCAAGACGTACAGCAACTTCGTCAGCTCGACTTCCAGCGTGAACCAGTGTTCGCCTACGAAGCGCCATATCACGGCATTGCAGCGATTGCGCCGATAAGATCTCGTCCATTGCGAACATACCAACCATCATTCATCGCCCAGGATCCTGAGGGCCACTCCGTTGCATCATTTCTTGCCGATCTGGTGTATCGACAAGATCCTGTATGGCCATCGCTGAAAGGGCACCTTGAGCGTATTGGCCGCCAATTCGAGATCTTCGATGAGATCAACGTTCGATTACTTGGGGCTGGCTCAGGAGATCCGTTCCAGCTGCAGATTCGAATCAGTGATGAGAGACGAAAGGGCATGCTGCGCAATCTCGTCGATGTCGGTTATGGAGTCAGCCAGGTTCTACCCCTGATTGTGGAACTCCTGAAACCTGGTGGCGCTGCGCAGTTTTTGATTCAACAACCGGAAGTACATCTCCATCCGGGGGCCCAGGCGGAGCTCGGCAGCCTGTTCTGCGAGGTAGCCGCACAAGGACGCCAACTCATCGTCGAAACACACAGTGATCACCTCATAGACCGAATCAGGATGGATGTCCGAGATGGCAAGACGTCTCTAACGCCAGACGACGTCCGCATCCTCTACTTCGAGCGAGGCGATCTGGATGTGAAGATTCATGAGATTTGGTACGACGATATGGGCAATCTCCAGAACACACCGTCCGGCTATCGTTCGTTCTTCATGAAGGAGGTCGAGAGGTCCCTGTGGCCTCCCGATTAGGGTGTGCAATCATCGATGCAAACGTGGCAGCGGAGATGTTCGGTGAGACGCCGACTCCTGCTGGCGCGGGAGTACGGCGGTGGATTAGCAACGGCGACGGCCGGTTGGTATCTGGCGGCAAACTCCAGAGAGAATTGGAGCTAGCATCTTCTGAGTTTCGCCAGTGGGCGTTCGTAGCTCAAGGTACGGCTCAGTTCCAACTCGTCTCCGAAGAGCACTTGAAGGATGCTGTTGCTGAGTTCACGCAACATGCTCAACGGGAATCAGACGACCCTCATGTACTCGCGGTCGCTTCTGTGAGTGGCGCTCGGTTGTTGTACACAAACGATGTTGCCCTGCAACGCGACTTCACTGATACACGGTTGATACGCAATCCGCGAGGTCGGGTCCTGTCAACACGCGTGAACTCGAACTTCGATAGAAGCAAGCGGGAACTCTTACGAACTGCGACCCCCTGTTGAGTCCGGCTTACCACCTCCGCTGCGGCCTGCGCCTCCTCCGACCGCCAGAACTCGCCGACGCCTTCAGCATTGCCACCAGAATCATCCCTCCCAACTTGAACACTCCGCCAATCAAGATCCGTCGCGGCGACCCTGCCTCACTCCAATTCATCTCTGCACCGCTCGATTCAGTCTTCTATGGCTCCATGGCCTCCCCCTGCTCTCCTGGCCCCAGAGCCCAACCCGATCGGCCTTTGCGTAGCGCTCCAACGTGTCGAGGCCCAGCTCCTCGCCGCCGTACTCGCTGTACCAATAGGCGATGCCCGCCTTGATCATCGCGCTGTTAGCCGAGTCTTGAATCGTCTCGCTCTCAGGAAAGAGAACTCCGACCAGCCGTCCATAAGGATCTTTCCTCACCACGTGCAGAACCCACTCACGTCGACTCGATACGATTCCCCGTAGATAGTCCCTCGACTCTCGACCTCCTTGCTGGTCCATCTCCGGCGCGTCAATTCCGTCCAGGCGCACCGAGTGCTCTGCCCCGTCCCCCAGCCGAACCCTGACCGAGTCCCCGTCGATCACTGGCACCACTTGTACCGGATGGTCATCAGCCATGGGCGGAGCATAGCTGCGTTACGATCCCCGCCATGGCCCGATTGCAGATCGCCCCCGACCTCTCGCTGGACGTAGTCGATCAGGGCGAGGGCCCGCTCGTCATCCTCATTGCCGGTGGTTTCATGGACATGGACCAGTGGGCGCCCGTCGCCGACGCACTGTCCGACTCCAACCGTGTCGTCCGCTACGACCAGCGCGGGATCGGCGAGTCCGACCAGCCGACCGAGGGTTACACCGTCGACCAGTTCGCCCAGGACGCGCTCAATCTGATCAGGACACTCGACGCCGGCCCGGCCGTCCTGATCGGCAACTCGCTCGGCGGCACCGTCGCCATGGCCGCCGCGTTCCTGGATCCGGAACTGGTACGAGGGATTGTCACCTGCGCGACCTCAGCCGGCCCCACCGGTCCGCCGACGCCGCCCGAGACCATGCAGCACATGATGCGCGGCGCTCAGCTCCCCGTGGCCCAGGCCGCCGCTGCCATGATGGACATCCTCTTCGCCACCGACTTCATCGACGAGCACCCGGATGTACTCGACGCCGCCGTCGAAAAGCGAAGCAAGGGAGCCCCGATGATCGCCACCCTCGGCCCGCTCCAGTCCGCCCTCATCTTCGATCCGATCGAACGCCTCAAGACCCTCGAAGCCCCCATGCGCGTCCTCCACGGAGAGGAGGACGCCCTCATCCTCCCCGATCACGCCCAACTCCTGGCCGACGCCGCAGGGGCTGAAGCCAAACTGATCTCGGATGCAGGACACGCACTAGTGGTTGAGCAGTCAGAGGCGGTCGCAGAGGCGCTGACGATTTTTCTTTCTGAGCTGTAAGTAAGGACGAGTGAGCACTCGGCGCTCACAGAATGAAGAATCCTTGCTCGGCGTTGGTTTCCCCTTTGCTCCCCCTCCCAGGGGGAGCTGTCACGGAGTGACTGAGGGGTTCCCCCGGCCGTCGGCTGCTGCAGCGGCGCTCCGTCAGAGCGATCCCCTCCGCCTTCGGCACCTCCCCCTGCAAGCGGAGGCAAGAAAGCGCAAGCTACGACCTACCCGCTGTCGACTCTCACACCGCCAACTCCGGACGCTGCAGCACCCAGTCCGTCGACTGCTCATACGCGTGAGCCACCCGACACACCGTCGCCTCATCGAAATGCCGACCGCCGATCATCAACCCGATCGGCATCCCGTTGCGGTCGTACCCGCAGGGAATCGAGATCGCCGGAATCCCGGTCACGTCGTATGGAGCCGTCAACCGAGCCAGCTCCGCGGTCGGGTCACCGTCTTCGATCAGTGGAGCAGTCCGTGAGCAGGTCGGCGAGATCAGCACATCGACCTCCTGCAGCACCTCGACCGTCTCGTCGATGAACTTCCGACGCAGTCGCTGGTCGTTGATGTACTCAACGGCTGATACGGCCAACCCAGGCTCGATTCGGCTAATGATGTCGCCATATTCGTCGCGGCGTTCGTGCAGCCATTTGGCGTGATAGGCCGCCGCCTCCGCGATGATCGTCAACCCGCGCGGCCGATCAGTCTGCAGCGGCATCTCGACCTCTGTCACCGTCGCGCCCATGCTGCGCAGGTGGTCTACCGCAATCTCGCAGTGCTCGACCACATCGTCCTCGCAACCCTGCCAGAGCATCTGCCTTGGGATGCCAATCCGGATGCCGTCCACTCCTTCGATTAGTGTCTCCGTGCAATCCCCGACCGGTACGTCGGCGCTACCCGGATCCTCAGCGTCGTACCCCGCGATCGCGTTCAGTATCAGCCCCGCATCTTCAACGGTTTTGGTCAGCGGACCGACATGATCCAGCGTCCACGACAGCGGCAGCACGCCCCGTCTCGACACTCGGCCGTACGTCCCCATCAGCCCCGTCACCCCGCACACGCTCGCAGGAATCCGGATGCTGCCGCCCGTATCCGAGCCCAACGCGCCCAACGACGATCCCACCGCGACCGACGCGCCCGATCCGCCGCTGCTGCCGCCCGGTGACTTCGTCACGTTCCATGGATTGTGTACCGCGCCATAGTGCGGATTCCGGCTGGTCGTGCCAAACGCGAACTCATGCAGATTGAGCTTGCCCGGCATCACCGCGCCCGCTTCCTTGAGCTTCGTGTAGACCACCGCGTCGGAGTCCGGAACCCGGTCGCGCAGGAAACTGCCGCCGCCAGTCGTCCGAATCCCCGCCGTGTCCACAAGGTCCTTGAGCGCCACCGGAATCCCGTGCAACGGACCCAGATCCCGGCCGTCGCGCAACAGATCGTCCGCAGCCGATGCCTGTTCTCGCGCCAGATCACCAGTCACCGTGATGTAGGCGTTGAGCAGCGGCTCCGTCGCCTCCAGCCGCGACAGCACGGACTCCGTCAGCGCCATCGCCGTCAGCGAGCCATCGCGCAACGCCACGCCCGCCTCGACAATCGAGAGCTCATACGGTTCACGATGATCCATCTCAGCCCTCCGCTCCGCCACGCAGGTCTCCGCCGACGTCGAAGCGCAGACCCGTCGCGGGCTCCGTCTCGCCCAGGTCGGCCAGCGGCTCAGTCCGCAACTGGTTTCTGAGCGTCCGCGTCACGATCGGCAGCGCGCGCTCAAGCTCTGCCTCGCTCGCCGAAGCGCCAAGCGACTCCGCGAACGCCGCCAATGCCTCCAGTGGTGTGTCGGCCATACCCGCTCCTCTCCCGCTCAGCTTTCGGCTAGATGATACGGGCGCGACCCCTATCCTGCCCTCATCCAGTCCGCATCCACCAACCGAACGACAACGCGCTGAGGAGTCTCCAAGATGGCCGATGAAGTCCTGTTCGATGTGTCCGAGCGAGTCGCCACCATAACCCTCAATCGCCCCGACAAGATGAACACGATCAACAGCGCCCTCGGCTCCCAGTTGATCGAGTCGCTGGTCGAAGTCCGCAACAACGACGAGATCCGCTCGGCCGTCATCACCGGCGCCGGCGACCGCGCCTTCTGCGCCGGCGCCGACCTCACCCAGGGCGACGGCCCCGCCGCCTCCGCCGGTCCCGCTGGCCATTTCCCCACCAACGCCGGCGACCGCTTCGACGAGTTCGACGCCAAGAAACCCTTGATCGCCGCAATCAACGGCCACGCCCTCGGCGGCGGCTTCGAAATCGCCCTCGTCTGCGACCTGCGCATCGGCGCCGAGAACGCCCGCGCCCGCCTCGGCCTGCCCGAGATCACGCTCGGCTTCTTCCCCCTCGCCGGCGGACCCATGCGTCTGCCCCGAGCCATCCCCCAGGCCTACGCCAACGAGATGCTCTACCTCGGCCGCCGCCTGAGCATGGAGGAAGCGCTCCAGTGGGGCGTCATCTCCCGCCTCGTCCCCCAGGACCAGCTCCTCCCGACCGCCCAGGAAATGGCCGCCCAGGTCGCCGGCTACGCCCCCATCGCCGTCCGAGCCATGAAAGAACTGATCAACGCCCAAGGCGACATGACCCTCGCCCAGGCCAACCGCTTTGGAGGCTCCCTCCGCTGGATCGTCGGCCAGACCGCCGACTCCAAAGAAGGCCCCCGAGCCTTCGCCGAAGGCCGCCAACCCGAGTTCAAGGGCGAGTGATCGAGACAGGATCCACCACCATGAGAAGCCAGGAATCACTCAACGAACTCCGCTACCTCCGACGCATCGACGAAGAGATCGACGCGATCTGGCGCGCGCGCCAGCCCGACCTGGACCGCCTCCGTCGCGTGGCGGGAATGCTCTACACCTCGCATGGATTGGTCTGGAAGTCGCAAGGGTGCAACGGCTCCGGCGAGCACGACCCGTACGCATCAGACATCGTCGACCGCTGCCTGATGGTCGAGCGTTCGGCTGGGCCGCACCGTCGCGCGATTGATGCCTTCATGGATTGGCGGTGCGACTCCTGTGGCTGGAATCACCGCACCGAGTACACATATTGGGCCCTCGAGGCGCAGCCGGGAGATACCTTCGATCCGGACCGGCAGCTCGGCCTCGATGCCTGCTGCGAGCCAAACGATGAAGGCGCTGAGACTAAGCGCCGCCGAGCCGTATTCCTGCGCGACAACGCCGCAACGGTCAGGCTGGAGTCGAACCGATTGGTGGCGGAGAGACTGTCTGAGTGGGCCAGCCAAGGCCTCCTCAGCAACAACGTCGACCAGCGTTACGCCACCGAACTCACCGCCCCCATCCCCGTGGCCACCTGACGTCGAGCGGCCGGCACGAGTGGCTCAACGGCGAGGCCTAGTCCGCGGCCAACTCACAGTGATCCGCAATCTGCGGCGGCATCATCGTCACAAGCGCATCTCGTAGCCGCGTGCTGTCCGGAAGCCCCCGTAGATCGAGCTTGCCTTCGATGCCGATGAACTCCGCCCCAATCACCATCCCATCGGCGTCGAAGTCCACGAGCCGGTCATCCCCAAACGCCCGCGTCTTGGCCACCTCCCCGTCGCGCAGCCGCACATACAGAATGTCCCCTGGTTCATTCAGCGTCACCGAGGTTGTCACGGCCTCTGTCCTCCTCCCCGTGCCAGGCGACTGTCGCGACCACAGGCGGATCTGAGCCCCTCCTAATGTAGACCTTGCAGACCCGCTCTCCAATCGTCTTCAACAGAATCTCGCACGGAGTCTGGAGCCTCCTGGCGGGGCGCCGCTCGTCAGGTGCACTCAATGTCAGGGCAACGTCCGCTTCAGACACTCCTCGCTGGCTCATTCTCTCCCGTGCGTGCTGCTCATAGACGATGAGTGGCAGGCGCTCTGGCGAAGATTCCATGAGCCGCAAGTCTAACGACGCACCGAACGCGCCCCTTATCCTGACCAACCATGACCTACCTCCCCCTCGACCACCTCTTCGTCCTCGACCTCACCCGAGCCCGCGCCGGTCCCACCGCCACCCGACAACTCGGCGACTGGGGCGCCGACGTGCTCAAAGTCGAGCAACCCGAAGAGGGCGAGGGCATGACCGGCGGCCGCGAGTCCTCCGACTTCCTCAACCTGCACCGCAACAAGCGCTCCCTGACCCTCAACCTCAAGGAGCCCGAGGCCGTCGAGATCTTCCTCACCCTCGTCGAACGCGCCGACGTCGTCGTCGAGAACTACCGCGCCGACGTCAAGCGTCGCCTCGGCATCGACTACGACGCCTGCCGCGCCCGCAACCCGCGCATCGTCTACGGCAGCATCTCCGGCTTCGGCCAGGACGGACCCTACGCCTGGCGCGCCGGCGTCGACCAGATTGCCCAGGGACTCGGCGGCATCATGACCGTCAACGGACTGCCCGGCGGTGGACCTGTCCGCGTCGGCATCCCCATCGCCGACCTCACCGCCGGAGGCTTCCTCGCCCAGGCCATCCTGATCGCGTTGCTCGAGCGCGAGCGTTCGGGCGAAGGCCAGTGGGTCCACACCTCCCTGCTCGAGGCCCAGATCGCCATGCTCGACCTCCAGGCCACTCGCTGGACGATCGACAGCGAGGTCCCGCCCCAGGCCGGCAACGATCATCCCACCTCGATGCCGACCGGCGTCTATGAAACCGCCGACGGCCACATCAACATCGCCGCATCGGGTGGCGTCATGTTCGCCCGACTCTGCCGAGCCATCGAAGCCGAGGAACTGCTCGACCACCCCGACTTCGCCTCCTCGGTCCGACGCTCAAAGAACCGCGCCGACCTCAACGAGCAGATCAACCAGCGCACCCGCACCAATACCTCCGACCACTGGATCCAGTGCCTCAACGAGGCCGGCGTCCCCTGCGGACCGATCTACGACATCCCCGCAACCTTCGAAGACGAGCAGGTCAAACACCTCGGCATCGCCCGCCAGGCCCCACACCCCGACCGGGGAGAGATCACCGTCGTCGGACAACCAATCAACCTCACCCGAACCCCCCAACCCGAAAAAATGCGCCTCCCAACCCCCGCTCTCGGCCAACACACCGACGAAGTCCTCACAGACCTCGGCTACACCCCCGACGCCATCACCGACCTCCGCACCCGCGGCGTCATCTAACTCCGGTCCCCTCTCCCCGAGGGAGAGGGTTAGGGTGAGGGCCGTCTGGCCCCGATATCGACAGGAGACCAACCATGAAACACCACATCCCCCTCGACACCGACAAAATGCTCGCCTGGTCCGAGGACGGCATCGGCTGGATGGTCTTCAACAACCCCGACAAACTCAACGCCATGGGCGTCGCCATGAACGCCGCCATCCCCACCATCATGCACACCTTCCGCGACGACCCCGACGTCCGCGTCGTCGTCATGAAAGGCGCCGGCGACCGCGCCTTCGTCTCCGGCGCCGACATCTCCGAGTTCGAGGCCCAGCGCTCCAACCCCGAGACCATCGCCAAGTACGACCGCATCGGCGCCGCCGCCGGCCGAGCCTACGGCGAGCTCGACAAGCCCATCATCGCCATGATCCAGGGCTATTGCATGGGCGGCGGACTGCTCACCGCCCTTCGCGCCGACCTGCGCATCGCCTCCGACGACTCCCAGTTCGGCGTCCCCGCCGCGCGCCTCGGGCTCGGCTACGGCTACGCCGGTGTCAAGACCCTCTGCGACCTCGTTGGCTTCGCCGCCGCCCAGGAAATCCTGCTCACCGGCAAACGCTTCCCCGCCGCCGACGCCGCCCGCTGGGGCCTCGTCAACCGAGTCACCACCCTCGAAGACCTCGAACCCACCGTCCACGAACTCGCCGCCACCATCGCCCAGAACGCCCCCATGACCATCCGAGCCATCCGCCGAGCCATCCAGGAAATCCCCAAAGACCCCGACCACCGAGACCTCGACCAGGTCCAGGCCCTCGTCAACGCCTGCTTCGCCTCCAACGACTACAAAGAAGGCCGAACCGCCTTCATGCAAAAGCGCCGCCCCACCTTCCAGGACGCCTAACCCCCCCCCCACCGCCCCCGCCTCCGAGCGGGGACCCGCCCCCACGCCCGGCTCTCTAGTCCCCTCTCCCCGATAGAGAGGGCTAGAACCTGCCCCCGCGTAGGCGGGGGGTGAGGGCCGCCCCCGAACCTGTGCGACAATCCCCGCATGCTAGCCGAGTCCGCGTGCGGGAAGTGGGCACGCACTTCTCCGACCACCCACTGTTCACCGATCGATCATCCAACAGCGGATGCGGTTATCGCGCCTCTAGTGGATCGGACTTTGCTGCAGCGAAGTGCGCATCGGCGACTGTCTCCAGACGCCGAAGCTCGGCGATTCGACGTACCATTATGGTGACTCGCCTTCTGGTTTCCAAAGTCAATGTCTCACCTACGAAGTAAGAGAGATACTTTTCCACCGGACTCCAACCTCCAAGTGAATACTCCGTGATCTCCTTGGGAACGGTTCGCCAACCGGAGCTGTTGTTCCACAGCAAATCGCCTGCTACGTGCCGTCCGCCGCTACGATTGCGGGAACCGTATTCGAGCACCGGGTCCGGTCCAGTGACTAAGTCGGGCACAGCCAAGTCTCTAAGGTGTTGCGTTATATGCCCTTTGGTGACTCCTTCAACGTCTGTCCACGGATCCACGAGTTGGGCATATCTACGCCCTGTCTGCGAGGCCGCAACGAGTTCGTGAGGATCGGAAGGAACGGGCACCATTGGGAAGTCGTCGTGCTCGACGGGTTGCGAATCAAGCCAATCCGCTGAGGCCACAACGCCACAAAGAGCAAAGAAGATCGCTTGCGCAACCTCGTCCACTGTGCCCTGGACACCCGCCTTCATCGCAGCCGCAATGTAGCTCTCGCTAATGTTCGGGCGTTCACCGGCTTCCGGAGACGCACCGCTTTCGCCTTGTTCTCCTAACAAAGCACGTAGCGCCGGCGACCAAAGAGGAAGAACCCGAGCGTCGGGATCCATTGCTCCGAAGGTCGGGACTGCTATCGACACCAACGGACGGGCTGCACCTATCCGACGTCGCGTTTGAGTCGAAATGAGGCATACCTGCTTGGGAATCTGCATGAAGGGAACCAGATCTCGTCGCGCTTCGTTCAGGAGCTTTGTATCAGTTTCCCAATAAAGCCACCGGCCATGCAGCGGCCGCCAAAGGCAAGGGACCACCCGCAACGGACTGATTCCCTTCCATCCACGGGCGTTGTTTCGGCTTAGAAGGGCTGACCGAATCTTCGGGCCGTCGTATCGCGATTGCCTCACTCCAAAACCTGGATGCCTTTCAACCAGTTCATCCCATGACGTGTCCGGGTCGAAGTAATCACCCATTCGACTGGTCAAAGCACTCTCTTCGATATCGGTGACTACAGGGTCCCTCACGGGCTGAACGCCAGAGTTGTTGTAAGAAAAGTACTCGTCCAAGGTTGCCCACTCGTCGACACCGAGCGGCGCACTCAATTTCCATCGCTTTGATTTGGTCGCAATCCAACCTTTTGTTCCACTATTGATCTCTGCCTCGCTGAAGCTCCTTAATGCCTTCCTTTTCGCTTTGGCCGACCCTGCCACAATCCTGCGGTGTACCTTAGCACTCACTGGATCGTCTTCATGAAACACTCCGCTCGCCAAGTCGCCATCCGGGTACCTGACGGCCGTTACGATTGCGGTGCCGATCGTCACGCCGGGCGCGACGTCCGTAGCAAACACCGATTGGTCCTCTGCGTGTCCACCGGCACCTCGCGTATCGCCGCCTAGGTCGTCTACGATGATTCGATCAAACCTCGACAGAATGTCTTCTCGCATGGCGGGATAGCTTCTACCGGCAAGCCACTTCCGATTCGTAATGAAGGTGACGATTCCCGTCGCCGTGTAGTCAGTGATTCGTAAAGCTGCAGCCGCCCAAAATCGAGCATACAAATCATTTAGGCGGTGCTTCCGCAGTCCCCACTTCGATTTCAGCGGGTCAGTCCAGGGCGCGATGAGTTTCTTTTCCTCATCTGTTGTCGCTGAAGAGTAGCCTTCGTAGGGTGGGTTGCCAAGCACAACCAACACCCTTTTGTGGCGTTTGAACTGACTCGCAAACTCGACTTCGCTCTTGGCTCCAATCCACGGCAAAGTCATCTGCGCAATATTCGGCTCGTCAAACCATCCCAGTAGACTGTTCGTCAAGTAGAGACCGGACCTCTGGCCTCTGGCAAGAGGAACTTTCTTTTCGCGGAGATGTCTGCGCAAGTGGAGATCGCCGACCAAAAGAGCGGCCGGCAGTATCTCGAATCCCACGATTCGTGTCGTGGCAGCATCTCTCAGTAGTTCTGCTGCCTGCTGGGCTGATTCACCTTGCTCTTCCCAATGGTGCGTGAGGTGGTCATAGATTGCTGCAATGTACGTACCGGTACCTGCAGCCGGGTCTAAGATAACCACACTGTCATCCGCTAGGCCAGCATCTATACCAAGATCCTCCTTCAGATGGTGGTCCGCTCGAGCTACTTGGTACTCCGCGATCTCGCGTGGCGTGTACCAAACGCCTAGTTTGTCCCGCAACTTAGAATCGAACTTTGCGAGAAACGGTTCGTAAAAGTACTCGATCGCACGGTCGTCGAATTGAGCTCCAAGAGCGTCTCTATCAATGCGCCTCAACGCTCCTGCGACGCTCTCTAGAAGGGCGCTGACATGTGGTATGCCCAAGACAGCTGGAGACAGTGCTGAGTACACAATCTCCGCCATGACGCCGATCTCAGGGCCGTCGCGGGCCTCCTTCCATTGGAAGCTCTCTGGTTCAGCGGATTCTAGCCAGGTTGCGAACATACCGTAGACGATGGCCTGCACTGCAGTAGATACCAGGAACTCGTCGTCTAGATCTGCTCCTAGCCAGTCCCTAAACCCCGCCTTCATCTGGCCAAAGGCACTGGGTGGCAATGCGTGGGCCAAGCTCCGTGCGTGATTGGCGAGCACATCAGCTATTAGGTACGGAGCGCTGACGCTCTGTTGGTTTACACAGCCTGACTTCAGGATCTCCCGGAGTAACTTCGCAGCGTCTGTTGTCGTCTTGGGCTTCGGTTGGCCTATCGGATCGCCGGTGAAGAGGCGGACATTGTCTTGCTGGACGAGAGAGTCTCCTTCGAGTCGAGCTAGGACAAAGTCATTGAGGTTCGTTAGTAAGACCCATCCTGCCAACTGCCTCGCATATCGCTGAGCCTGTTCGAGTTTGAGCAACTCAGCGACGGACACGTGGGGAAGCTTGACCTCGACGTAGAGGAGCGGGAGGTTCGCTTGGTACAGACCGAGGTCCGGCTTGTCTGCCGGGTTGGCGGCTAGGCCACTGTGAGCCTCAACCCCGTCTTCGCTTCGGTCATTTAGCAGGTCTACCAATGCTGGATAGTAGGACTCTTCTGTCGTGTCAGGATTGGCGTGGATCTGCCGACATCTCTGTAGGAACGTTGAGATTGCCGTCATCGTGCTGAGCCCCTAGCGAATCACGTCCAGCGCGACACCTCTACGCAGATTAGCAACCTTTTGTGGTCGGTCCTATTGAGCGAGGCCGCCCTAAGCCAAGACCCACGCGCCGCCAAGCAGGATGTGGAGGCACTGGCGGCAGACCGCAGGCCTGGTGCACTCGGTGCTGAGGCAATCCGGTTGGTTTAGTCGCCCCGAGACCATGGAGATCGTCGACAACCTCCCACCCCTCCGAGAAGCCGACTAACCCCACCCGACCCAATCTCCGCTACAATAAGAACAAACGTACCGATATCCGGTAGGCCCGAACCATGCCCAACCAATTCCACCTCCGAGCCAAGATCGACCGACTCTGGCGACGCTCCGAGGCGCACAACCCCGGCTACATCCGAGTCGCCGCCCTCGACGCCATCGTCCGCGAGCTCCACGCCCCCAACGAACGCGCCCGCGCCAACTACCGCCTCTACCTCGCCACCGACCCCTTCGACGTCGCCCGCCACAAGCTCCGAGACCTCCACGACCGGGCGTCCCTTTCTCCCCCCGCCTCCCTCTATCCCCCTCTCCCTCTGGGAGAGGGCTGGGGTGAGGGTCCCCCCGAGGACCAAGAACCACCCGAAGACGACGACCCCTTGTAACCACCCCCGCCCAACCCCACCGTTTTTTTCTTCCTCGAAGTCCACCGACCACTTGGCCTCGCCGTGCCTGAACGCTCCCCTATCCTGATCCTCTGACTGGATCGAGGTGAGCCATGCCCGTCGAATTCCTGGGAATGATCGGCGTCAAGCCGTCCGAGTCCAACGCCGCCATGCACATCATCGGCGGCGGCATCGACCACGACTACCTCTGTCGCTTCACCAAAGCCCACGAAGACTCCGACTTCGACGGCGTCCTCGTCGGCTACACCTCCGCCGCCGCCGACGGACTCCACGTCGCCCAGGCCGCCGCCGCCTGCTCCGAGCGGATCAAGTTTCTCATCGCCCACCGACCGGGCTTCGTCGCCCCCACCCTCGCCGCCCGCAAGTTCGCCACCCTCGACTTCTTCACCGGCGGACGCGTCTCCGTCCACATCATCACCGGCGGCCACGATGCTGAGCAACGTCGCGACGGCGACTGGAAGGACCACGACGAGCGCTACCGCCGCACCGACGAATACCTCACCATCCTCCGCCGCACCTGGGAGCACGACGCCCACGGACGCGAACCCTTCGACTTCGACGGCGAGTTCTACCAGGTCGTCGGCCAGAATCCCGAGGTCGCGCCGGTCCAGCCCGACGGCATCCCGCTCTACTTCGGCGGCGCCTCCGACATCGCCTTCGAGACCGGCACCAAGCACGCCGACGTCTACATGATGTGGGGCGAACCCCGGGCCTCAATCAAATCCACCATCGAGCGAGTCCACAGCATGGCCGCCCGGCACGGCCGCAAGCCAAGACTCTCCGTCTCCTTCCGCCCCATCATCGCCCCGACCGAGGACCAGGCCTGGGAGAAGGCCCACAACTACCTCGCCGCCGTGCAGAAGCTCGCCAAGCAACCGCTCGACTTCCGCCCCCAATCGCGAGGCTCACAGCGCCTGCTCGAGTTCGCCGCCCAGGGCGAAGTCCACGACGAACGCCTCTGGATGCCGATCGCCGGAGCCACCGGCGCGGCCGGCAACAGCACTGCCCTCGTCGGCACACCCGAGCAGGTCGCCGAGGTCCTGCTCAAGTACATCGACCTCGGCGTCACCACCATCCTCATCCGCGGCTTCGAGCCTCTCCCCGACGCCATCGACTACGGCCACGAACTCATTCCCATGGTCAAGGCCGAAGTCGCCCGCCGAGACGCCGAAGCAGAGCGCCAGACCGCCGCGGTCGCAGACTGAACGAGCGCTACATGCATGACTCCGAGCGCCGAATCCGCGCCTACGAGGAGATGGGCATCCACCGAACCGGCCGCCAGGCCGACAACAGGACAACCTGGTGGATGATCGAGGAACTGCGCAAGATCGGCGTCGACGCCGACCGCCAGACCTGGCGCTTCCCGCGCGTCGAAATCCAGGACGCCTCAATCCGCTTCGGTGGCCGGGACATCCCCGCTGTCCCGACCTTCGACAGCGCCTTCACCGATCACCACGGCCTCACCGGAACGCTGCGCACCGACAACGGACCCGGAATCGTCGTCTGGGAGTTCGAACCCGACGATCAGGAGCGCATGGCGGCCGGCATCTACACCTCGTTCGAGCTGGCCAGGCAGGACGGCGCCGATGGCATCATCCTCGTCATGGGCGATCCCGACGGCCATCCCGTCCTGCGCAACGCCGAGCGGCCCCTCGAGCCGATCGAAGTGCCCGTCCTCCAGGTCGCGCCCTTGGACGCCGGACCGCTGTTGGACGCCGTCGGTTCCGAGATCACCATCGTCAACGACGGCGACCGCGTCGACGCCCCTGCCGACAACGTGATTGGAACCATTCCCGGCACGGATCCAGACGCGGATCCCGTCGTCCTGATGACCCCAAAATCCGGCTGGTACACCTGCGCCGCCGAACGCGGCGGCGGCATCGCCATCTGGCTGGAAATCGCCGGACGGATCGCGGCTAACCCCGGCCGACGACCCCTCAACCTCGTCGCCTCCACCGGACACGAGCTGCACCACCTCGGCCTCGACCACTACATCCAACAGCTCGGCGACGCCGCCCACAACGTCCACGCCTGGATGCACCTCGGGGCCTCGATCGGCTCCCGCAACGGCCAACCCGGCTACGCCGCCTCCGACGACGAACTCTTCGGAGTCGCCACGGATGCGCTCAACGCTCAGGGCCTCAAGCGCCGGCCCTTTCCCGTCGGCAACGCCGGCTACGGAGAAGCCCGGAACATCGGAGAGATCAACGGCCGCTTCGTCTCCCTCCTCGGAGGCCACCCCTACTTCCACAGCCCCCAGGACACCTACGACCGCTGCGTCAACCCCGACGCCCTCGCCAACCACACCGACGCCACCGAGCAAATCATCCGCCACATGCTCACCTAACCCTCGATAAATCCCGCACCCCCCTCCATCGTTCCCGCACCCCCTCCGTCATTCCTGCGCCCCCCTCCGTCATTCCTGCGAAGGCAGGAACCACGAACCTCCCAACCCCATTCGCGAGACCAACCCTCGACGTCCTCCGAACGTCCGTGTGCGCACGCCCCCCCGTCATTCCTGCGAAGGCAGGAATCACGAACCTCTCAGCATCATTCGCGAGACCAGACATGGACGTCCCCCGAACGTCCTTGGGTGCGATCCGGCCGGCTCTATACTCCGCCGATGCCCAAGCAACCCGCCGTTTACATGCTGATGAATCGTCCACCATACGGACCCATCTACACGGGCGTCACTTCAGATCTCGCACAGCGAACCTTCCAGCACAAAGAGCGAAAGGGCAGTCGGTTCGCAAGTCGTTACAACATCACCAGGCTCGTCTGGTACGAGCTTCACGACACAATGGAAGAAGCGATCCTGAAGGAGAAACGTCTCAAGCGTTGGAAGCGAGATTGGAAGCTGCGGGAGATTCGGGAGTTGAATCCGACGCTTCGCGATCTGTTTGAGGACCTGGCTTGAGCGCGGCGAAGGAATCCGCCTCGGAACGTCGGAAGGACGGCTGGCTCTCGTGCAATGACTGAGGTTCGGAGCCTCGTGATTCCTGCCTACGCAGGAATGACCGAGGAGAGCGCAGGATGGATTCGATCAAACCACCCCCGACCACCGCAACCGAACCGGGTCGTTCAGGCGGCGTCGGCCCGCAACGCGATCAGTGGCGGCGAGGCGAGGAAGTCATCCCAGAACGGATCGCCCCGACTGCCCGGTTCGAGCTGCAGGTCAACCCACTCAATGTTCACGAATCCAGCCTCTGTGAGCGCGTTGCCGTACGTCTCGGGCTCCAGGAAGTAGTTGTCGAACTCAAAGTCCTCGCCGTCTTGGGTCGTAAACCGATAGCGAATCGCCGTGCCCTCGCGCAGCGTACCGACGAGCGTCCGATCGAACCCGTACTTCGTCCAGGCGCCGGACTCGGTCGGAGGCGGATTGAGGCAGTTGTCGTTGAGCGCGACCAGGCGTCCGCCCGCGCGAAGCGCTGCCCTCGCAGCCTGACACATGTGCAGCAGCTGCGCGGGTGTGCTCGCGTAGTTGAACAGGTACGCCGCCGTGACGATGTCAGCGGGTTCCTCTGGAGCGAACTCGGCGGCGTCCTGACAGACGTAGCGGCAACCGAGCGGTTGACGACGTTCGGCTTCCCGGGCGAGTTGGACCATTTCAGCCGAGATATCGACTCCCGTCACGGCGGCAGCTCCAGCCTGCTTGATCTGCCTCGTGTAGAAGCCGTCGCCGCAGGCGAGGTCGTAGACAGTCGCGCCCCGTATGTCGCCGAGCAGCTGGAAGAGCGTGTACGCCTCCAGTGCTCCGCGGAACGGCAACTGCTTCGATTCCCGGTACTCGCTGGCGATGGAGTCGTAAACCTCCATGTCGCGCCCTCCCATTAGATCACGTGCGCCCGTCGCAACCGCGCCAGCTCCCGCGCACCCACCCCAACCTCCGACAACACCTCAGCCGTGTGCTCCCCCAGCAGCGGCGGCCGACGCCTGATTGCCCAGGGACTCTCGCTCAGCCTGTACGGCGCACCCGGCAGTCTGACCGGCTCTTCGAACTCCGGATGCTCAATCCCCGACCAGAACTCTCGAGCTCTGAGGTGCTCCGACTCCCCCACCTCACCGATCGTGTGGACCGGTTGGAACGAAATGTGATTCTCCCCGAACAGCTCCATCAGCTCGGCCCTCGTGTGTTGCTTCATCCAGGGATGCCAGAACGCATCGAGCTCGTCCGTGTGCTGGAAGGCGAGCCAGCGATTCTTCAGCCGCTCATCGTGCTGCCACTCCGGGTCGCCCAGCAGCTCCATGAACCGATTCCACTGGCGATCGACCATCGTGATCACCTCGTAGTAGCCGTCCTTGACCGGCGTCACCTGCCATGGATAGAACGCGTTCATGTGCGTCCCGGCTCGGCCGCGCGCCTGTCCGGTGAATACAAACGGCGCCACCCCCGCGCCGGCCATCACGTTACTGATGATGTCCACGATCGAGAGCCAGGCATGCTGCCCCAGGCCGTCTTCTCGGGTCGCTCGGCGAGCCAGTATGGCGGCGATCGCGGCGTGGATCCCACCCTGGAACTGCGGCGCGTCGTGCGGCAGACCCAGCGGCGCGCGGTCCGGATCGCCGATCTTGAACGAGATCCCGCTGGCCAGCGACGCAATCAACGACTCCGATCGCCAGCCCTCGCGTTGAGTGCCGATGCCAAAGACCGTGATCGTCACCTGGTTGAGCTCGGGCGCGCCCGTCGAGAGCTCCTCCCAGGTCAGGCCAAGCTCTCGTTGCTCTGCGATGTGGCGCGAGCTGATGACGGTCCCGCAGCGCTGCGCCAGATCGCGGTAGAGCCGACGACCGGCCGCGCATCCCAGATTCAGCGTCACGCTGCGCTTGTTCGTGTCGAGGAAGAGATGAAGCCCGCTGCGTTCGCGACCCGGCTCATCCGCCGCGAACGGGGACTTCCGCCGAACCTCGTCACCGCCCGGGCCCTCGACCTTGACCACCTCCGCGCCGAGGTCCGCCAGCAGCTTGCCCGCGTATGAAGCGGCGATCCCGCCGCCGTCTTCGAGCACGCGCATGCCCGCCAATGCCCCGATCGACGTGGACCTTGCCGGCTCCGTACTCGTCTCGGTCGTCATCGCAGAGAGGGTAACGCTAGCCTCTGCTCAATCAGTCGCGAGCAAAAGGGAGGCGCCCGATGGACAAACTGAGCGGCAAAGTGGCGCTGATAACCGGTGCCGGTTCCGGGATCGGACGGGGTATCGCACTCGCCTGCGCCGATGAGGGGATGCACGTCATCCTCGCCGATGTCCAGGAAGGCACCGCGCAAGCGGTAGCGACAGAGGTCGAAGCGAAGGAGGTCCAGGCGCTGCCCGTCGACCTCGACGTCACCGACACCGTTGGCTACGAATGGCTGGCCGAGCAGGTCTACGCCGAATTCGGCGAGCTCAACCTGCTCGTCAACAACGCCGGCGTCCTGACCGGCGGAGTCGTCAGCGAGGCGACCCAGGCTGATTGGGACTGGACCTTCTCGGTCAACATGTACGGCATCGTCAACGGCGTCCAGACCTTCCTCCCGCGCATGCGAGCGCAGGACGGAGAGGCGCACATCGTGAACACGGTCTCGATGGCCGGGTTGCGGCTCAACGAGGTCATCCCGCTCGGCGTGTACAGCGCCAGCAAGCACGCCGCCTTCGCCTACTCCGAGTCTCTGCGAGACGAGTTGGCGGCCGAGGGCATCGGCGTTTCCGCACTCTGCCCCGGCGGCGTCGACACCCTGATCGGCGAGGCCGGCCGGAATCGTCCGGACCAGTTCGGCGGCCCGAGTGATGGCGCCGCACGAGGCTTCAGCCCCGGCGCGATGTCGCAACAGATGGACCCGGAAGACGTCGGTCGCATCGTGATCAAAGGCGTCAAAGCCAACCGCTGGCTGATCTTCTCCCACCCCGAGCTCCGCCCCCACGTCGAGCGCCGCTACCAGCGCATCATGGACGACTTCGAGTTCTTCGCCAACGACTAAACCGCTGTCCCCTCTCCCCGTGGGAGAGGGCTAGAGCCTGCCCCCGCGAAGGCGGGGGGTGAGGGCCCGCAGACTAGAGAGGCACGAGAGAGAGCATAGGCACGTGAGCACAGAACACACTTCCGCCAGCGATATCCTCCCCGATCCTGAAGTGGTCGAAGTCTCCGCCGGCATCTTCGCCTACATCCAACACGACGGATCGTGGTGCCTGAACAATCCGGCGTTCATCGACGTCGGCGACCAAGTAGTGGCCATCGACGCCTGCGCCAACGAGCGCCGCACCAGACTCTTCCGCGAGGCGATCGCCGAGGTCTCCAGCAATCCCGTGCGGACCCTGGTCAACACCCATTCGCACATGGACCACACCTACGGCAACTGCCTGTTCGCCGATGATGCAGTGATCATCGGACATCGAAACTGCCGCAACGACATCCTGCGCGACGCCCCCAATCAGCGCGAGCGAGTGTCAGTGATGTTCCCGACGGTCGAGTGGGGCGAGGTGACACCTGTCGCCCCAAACGTCGTCTTCGACGACACGATGACCCTCTACGCCGGCGACCTTGAGCTGCAGTTGATCTACGTCTCGCCCGCGCACACTATGACCGATGCCGTCGTCTGGATTCCCGAGCGCCGGCTCTTGATCGCCGGCGACATCATCTTCAACCAGGGCACCCCGTTCGCGCTGATGGGCTCGGTCGCCGGTTGGCGCTCGGCGCTCGAACGCCTCAAGCAGCTCCCGATCGAGACGGTCATCGCCGGCCACGGCCCGGTCGCCGACGCGTCCGTCCTCGACGATGTCGACGCCTACCTGGAGTTCGTCCAGGATTCCGCCAAGGCCGCATCCGACGCCGGAGTCGATCCACTCCAGGCTGCCCGAGACCTTGACCTCGGGCGCTTCGGCGAATGGACGGACGCAGAGCGAATCGTCGGCAACCTGCACCGCGCCTACAGCGAACTCCGAGGCGAGGAATGGGGAGCCGAGATCGACATGGCCACAGCCTTCGGCCAGATGATCGAGTTCAACGGCGGCCAACCACTCCGCTGCCTGGCCTAGCAGGCCCTGTAGGGGCGACCCTTGCGGTCGCCCTCGCTAGCTCGTGCGAAAGCGCGGCTAGACCGGGATCTTCTCGACCTCTTCCGCCGGCATGATCCCGGCCCACTTGCGAAGTTCCTCGTTCAACCGATCATCACGATCCCCGAGGTGGCATTGGCGCAGGTAACCGAGATACGTCTCGACCTGTTCGCGTCGCAGCTCCGCCACGTCCGCCATCGCCTCTTCGGCGCCCTCGCGCCCGTCGCCCATGATCACGGCGAGCGCGCTGTACAGTGTGTCGTCGCCGTCTTTGGCCAGGTACCACTCCGCCTTGTTCAGGTAGCGATGGACCTCCTCGCGCCGAACGGGCTCCCTGAGCATCAGGTAACGCATGTGATCGACGAAGTACGCCAGGTGTCGCTCGATGTCCTTCTGGCAGAGCTCGTAAATCGTGCGCTCCGCGTCGGTCTGGGCCAGTTGCTCGCCGCGGCGCAGCAGCCCGATCAGCATGGCGTCGTGCATGATCGACGCGACACAAAACTCGCTGAATGTGTATGACTGTGTCAGCGGCAGGAACTTCCAGTTGCGGCCGCCCCGACCCAGGCCCCCGCCGTTGGCCAGCGCCCGCTTGCGCCAGACCTCGTACAGCCGCGCCCCATCGAACACGACCGTGCCCAGGAACAGCTTCACCTCGATGTAGCCGTACGAGATTTCCTGCAGCCAGCGACCGGTCGTCTGTGCCTTGGTCCACCCGTATTCCGACATCAGCGTCGCGATCTGACACACCGCACGCTCGAGGTCTGAGCCAATCGGCGCCAGCGTGTCCCAGGGGATGTCGGCCGACGAGTTCCAGCGATCGGCGATGGCGTCCTCGTACAGACCAGCGCAGAGATCCGACCAGACTTCCGACTTGTTGAAGATCGAGTAGCCCATCTGCTCGGTGCGTGTGTCGGGAATCGCGCCGCGCGGGATCTCGGTGTTGTTCTCCCAGTACTCCGGCACTTCTCCGTAGACATCGACGTTGAGGTACTCGAAGCGCAGGCCGCCGTTCTCCGGCGTCGCCTGTTCCTTCGCCTTGACCCCCCAATGCACCGGCGTGTCGAGCCAGTCCGATGGCAAACCGGACTCTTCCAGTCGCTCCTTGGCCGCAGCGACGACGTCGTTCTCAGGCATGTCGGTTCTCCTCCGCAGACAAAAGCGGCGCGGGCGTCAACCCGCGCCGCTTGCGAACTCCGATGACTGGTCCTAGTTCTCGTCGAGCGCGCCGACCAGGGCCGAGTGCAACCGGCCGCTCTCGAGCCGGCCGCCGAGTCCCGCCACGTCCAGCCGGTGCAGATACTCCAGCACCTGCTTGCGCCGCACGTGCCAGAACAGCCGCCAGCCCTCGTCGACGTCGCCGTCGCCAAGCAGGTAGATCAGCGCGCCGGCGAGGCCCGGGTTGGCCTGGTCCGGGTCAACGATCGTGTTTTCGAACATGTCGAGCGTCCAGTGGACTTCCTCGGCCTTGTCCGGTTCGTTGTCCAGCGTGTACTTGAGGTGCGTCACGCCGAACGCCACGTGCCGCGACTCGTCCTGTGCGGCCAGGCGGAAGATCCTCTTCTCGGCCTCGTTGTGCGCAATCAGCTCACCCAGGCGGAACAGCGACTGGACGAAGCCCTCGCCCAGGATGTGCAGCATCGAGGACATCTGCGTGAAGTCCTCGGCTTCGAGGATCTGGCGCAGACCGCCACCGCCGCCCTGCAGCAGCAGGCCGCCGCCGTTGGCCAGCGCGCGCTTGCGGAACACGTCGGTGTGACGCGCTTCATCCATCACCTGCGACATCAGGAACAGGCCGGACTCGAAGTGGTCGGCCGCGATTCTCGGTAGCCACTTGCCCGGCACGTCGCCTGCGATGAACTCGACCTCGGTCAGCGAGGTGCAGAGCTGCGCCATGGCGCGCTCGATGTCCTCGGGCAGCTCGTCCAGAGTGTCCCAGGGGATGTCGGTTGCCGACGACCACTGGCGCGAAACGGCCTCGTCGTACAGCAACCCGGCCGAGTCGGAGAACGTCTCCGTCGCATCGCCGAGCACCCACGGCGTCATCCGCGGGGTCGCCCCCTCGGGCGGAGCCGCCCCGCGCGGTCGCGCCGAACTGTCTTCGGAGGTCGCCGGAATGTCGCCGTACAGCGTCTTGTTGATCTGCTGCAGGGTGAGACCCTTGCGCCCAGGTTCAGCCGAGACGCCCCACTCCGTATCCAGGTTCAGCCAGGAGAGATCAAGCTCCGGAACCTCCGGCTCAAGTTGCAGTTCGTCCAGCTTGTCAGCGGTCACCATCGTCAGACTCCTCAGGCACTCGCGGGCAGACCCGCACGGGCAACTGTGTACTCGTAGACAAGATAAGGGGTTGACCCATAGGTTGTCGAGACTTCGTGGATGTCGCCACGACTGAAGCGAGGTGGACGTCAATCCGTGCGATACAGATGGCGAACATCCCACAGGCCGTACAGCGTCGGCGTCGTGTTGCCGAACACGTTTCGCACCGCCGACAGCCGCTCGGCGTGTGATGTGTAGATCAGCGGCAGGTTCTCGGCCACGAGCTCCTGGGCCCGGTGGTACAGCTCAACCCGCAACTCGCGATCCAACTCCTGGCTGGCGCGGACGTAGAGGTCGTCAAGCTCCGCCTCCCAGTCCGTCGCCGGCTCTGCCTGATTCGGGTACCAGAGGTGCAGATTCTCCGAGCTGTGCCACAGCACGATCCCGCCGTACGGGTCGGGGCCGCCGGTGAAGCCGATCACGATCGCGTCCCAGTCGTACGTGGCGGTGAGCTGCCCAACCAGTACCCCGAAATCGACAACCTGAAACTCCACATTCAGGCCGATCTCGGTCATGCCCTGATGAATGATCTCCGTGACCTGTTCGCGAACCTCGTTGCCCTCGTTGGTCGCCATCGTGAAGGCGATCTCGTTGCCGCCGTCGTCCTCGCGGTAGCCGTTGCCGTCCCGGTCGGTCCAGCCGAGTTCATCGAGGATGGCGCTCGCGCGATCCAGGTCGTACTCGTAGGTCGCGACGTCCGGATTGTGGAATCCACCGGCAGCCGGACTGATCGGCGACCACTGCGGATAGCCAAGTCCGTGCTGAACCTGCTCGATGATCGCGTCTTTGTCGACGACGTGCGCCACGGCGCGCCGGAACTCCAGGTTGCCGAACCAGTGCAGCTTCTCCTCCGAGACGTACGCCTCGCCGGAGTCCGGGTTCACGCCCTGATTCTGATTGAATGTCAGGAACGTCGAGCCGAAGTTAGGTCCGCGGCGGTGAATCGTGAAGTTCTCTGCCTCCTGGAGCGGTTCCAGGTCCGCGTACTCGCGGCCGAGGACTCCATGCACGTCGGCCACGCCTTCGCGAAACGCCTGGAGCTCGCTTTCCAGGTCGGGTACGACCACCTGGACGATCCGGTCGAGGTAGGGCAGGTGGTTGCCCTCCGCGTCGGTCTTCCAGTAGTCGGGATTGCGGCGGAACACGACGCGCTCTCCGGCGATGTACTGGTCGATCAGGAACGGACCGGTGCCGATGATCTCGGCCGGATCAGTGCTCAGGTCCCAGACCTCGTTGAACGTGCCCGCGTCGACGTACGGCTGCAGGATGTGCTGCGGATAGATCGCCGTCGCCATTGAGCGCAGGAACGGCGCGAACGAGACGGGCAGCACGAACTGAACGGTGTAGTCGTCAATCGCCTCGACCGTCATCGGGGCGATCTGCCACTCGCCGTTCTCGTCCAGCAGGCGGAAGTTGAATGCGGCGCGAGTAGAGGTTGGGATGTCCGCGTTGTAGATGATCTGGTTGAATGTGAACTCGACATCGCGGGCCGTGAACGGCTCGCCGTCGTGCCAGCGGACATCGCGGCGCAGGTAGAAGGTCCAGGCCAAGCCGTCGGCAGACACATCCCATGACTCGGCCAGGTTCGGTTCCGGCTCGCCGCTGAGCCAGGAGACGTCGGTCAGGCCTTCAAACAGGTAACCAAGCACGCCCGACGACCCGGCATCGTTGGCCAGCGCGAGGTTGAAGGTCAGCGGTTCCGAAATCGTGGCGAACGTCAGCTCGCCGCCAAACTCGCCGATCTCGTACTCGAACGCATCGGCGCTGGCCCTGAGCAGCGAGACAGTGTCGCCTCGGCGTTCCTCAACCGGCTGATCCGCCTCGGCCTCCTGAACCGCCTCTGCTTCCTCCGCCTCCTGCGCCTCCTCGACTTCCTGCATGTCCTCCGCTTGCTGATCCTGCTGATCGTCCTGGACCTGCTGAGCCTGCTGGGCCTGTTGCTCAGCCTCAGCTTCCTGAGGTTCCTCGACGTCTTCAGTGCTCGACTGTGTCGCGTCCTGGTCAGCACGATCCTGCTGTGCGGCCCTCGGTTCCGGCGTCTCGGGAATGTCATCGCCACAGCCGACCACCAACACCGCCGCCAGCAGCAATGCCAGCAATCCTCCGAGCCGCCAGGTACGTATCACGGTCATACTCCGTCTGTTGGCAAATTTGAACCAAGCGTACCAGCGGACCGGCGGCACTCGGAGGCGTCTCAAACCCGTCCGGCGCCGCACGGGGAGCGCGCGCGTGCCGGCTCGAGAGCGTCGGATACGATTGGAACGACCTGCAACACCACCCCCTGGAGACCAACCCATGTCCCTCCCCACCTTCGAGAACGTCCTGCTCGAGCGGACCGGCACCGACGACCGCATCGGCGTCCTCACCCTCAACCGGCCGGAGAAGATGAACGCGCTCTCGCAGGAGCTGATCTACGACTTCCGCGACGCCTGCGAACACTTCGAAGCCGACGACGACGTGCGCGTGATCATCGTCAAGGGCGCCGGCCGCACCTTCTCGGCCGGCTACGATCTGACCCCCGCCGGCGGTTACGGCGCGGACGCCGTCCACCGCCGTTTCCGCACCGTCGACGATGACGGCAACCGCCTGATCATGGGTATCCGCGGCGGCATGGCCCGCGTCACCGACATCTGGCTCTACTTCTGGAACATGCAGAAGATCACGATCGCCCAGCTCCACGGCTACGCGATCGCCGGCGGCTTCGAGCTCTCGATGATGGCCGACCTCGTCGTCGCGGCTGAGGACACGCAGATCGGCCATCCCGGCCTACGCTTCGCCGGCTCGCGCACCTCGGCGATCCTGCCTCTGCTGACCAACATGCGCAAGGCCAAGGAGCTCTTCTACACCGGCGACCCGATCCGCGCGACCGAGGCGGCCGAACTCAACCTGATCAACTACGCCGTCCCGCCCGACGAGCTCGAAGAGAAGACGACGGCGCTGGCCGAGCGGGTCTCGAACCTGCCCGCCGACCACCTGGCCCAGCTCAAGGTCCACGTCAATCGCTTCTACGAGAACATGGGCATCTACTCGTCGCTGCGGAGCAGCACCGACCTCGACGCGGTCGGCACCTTCACCAGCCAGCACTACGAGTGGTCCCGCCGCATGCGAGACGAAGGCCTCAAGGGAGCCCTCGCCTGGAGAGACGGCCCCTTCGGCGACTACTCCCAGGCCCCCCGCAACCGCTAGGGAATGCCCACATTCATCGGCCTCGACCTCGCCTGGGTCAGCAAGAACCAGAGCGGCATCTGCTGGCTAGAGGGCGACTCGAAGGAGAATCTGCGTTGCACCCGGCTAGACGTGAGGCCTCGACACACTGAGAGCCTCGCCAACGAGATCGCATCCATTGACGACCAAGTCCTCGTCACGATTGATGCGCCAGTCCGCTATACGCCCGAACGCTGGTCTGAGCGAGCGCTCAACAGCCGATTCAATCGCTACAAGGCGGGCGCACATTCAGCACATGCCGCATGGAAGAATGGCTACCGAGCCGGCATCGACCTCGGCAATGCGCTTGAGTCTCGGGGCTTCACTTGTGATCCCTTTGAGCTGCTGCGCGGCGAACGACCAAAGCGCTCTGCAGTTGAGGTCTACCCGCATACGATCCATGTACGCCTCTTCGGCCTGGATGAACGGCTGCCGTACAAGAGACGCGGCAATGATCGCCCGGTCGAGTTTCGCCAGCGAGTGTTCCAGCGCTATCAGCGCTACCTGACTGAGCTCATCGGACGCGAGGCTCCAGGAGTGCTCGATAGTGCGGAGATTCGTCGTTTGCTCGACCCCGAGAATGTGAAGCAGCGCACTACGCATGTTGAGCTGAACTGGATCGACGACGCACTGGACGGCGTCACTTGCGCCATGTCTGCTTGGATGATGTGGAACGAGCCAGAGCGTTGGGAAGGAATCGGCGACCAGAACGGCTGCATCGTGGTTCCGAGAGATCTCGAATGGTCAAAGCCTGACGGTCCTCGGCGTCAACCAAGGCTCGTCAACGAGGCTCCACCCTCATACCGAGCCAAGATCTATCCGAGAGAGCAACGTCCGGCGCATTCGCAGGATCCGAACTGGTCGGTTCAACAGACCAAGGACGGACTGGACATTCAGATCACCAGCCCGAACGACGATTCAGGATGGAAAATCCGGGTCAGACTTGAGGGCGATGATCTGTCGCGTGTGGTCACCGTCGTGGAACGCCTGGAAGAGGGGCCAGGCCATTGAGGGCAGGTCTCCGAAGAAGGCGTGCGGGACCGTCGTCAGGTGATCGACATCCTCCGGCAACGCGTTGCCGACGCTCAGCAACCGCTCACTCACCGACGTGACCTGCAGGCGCAGATCATCAACGTCCGACGCCGGCGCCGTGATCTGACCAGGCGGTCCCTTGACCACCGTCTTCCCGTTCGCCGTCGCCGCGATGATCTCCGCGATGTTCGGCGACGCCGTGATCACATGCCGCATCACCTCTGCGATGCTCCACGTCGACTCGTCCTCGGCGTCCATCGGGCCCGGCGTCCAATCAGCCTGTTCCTGCGTCACGCCCTGAATCGCGTCGATGAGCGCGAACCGGGCGTTGGCCATGCGCAGCCAGATCTCGTCCCACGCCAAGGTCCGAGCCCCGTCGATGAACTCCGCGCGCATCCGCTCGCGGAAGTCTTGACTGCGGAAGTCGGCCATCGCCGGAATCTCCTCTCAACCAGCTCAGCGGAACTCCGGGGCGATCTCCTCGATGAAGCGGTCCATCTGCTCGGTTCTCTGGAAGGCGTTCGAGCCGAGCGTGAAGTCGGGCAGGATGATCTCGTCGACTCCGGCGTCGATGTAGGCCTGCACCGTCTGTTTGATCTTGTCGTTCGATCCGCCCAGGACCGGTCGACCGCTTGCCCAGGCAGGTTCAAGGATCTCCTCGTTCTCGGTCATCATCAGCAGCATGCAGGCTGAACGCTCGATCTCGGCCGGGTCTCGGCCGACATCGGCGCAGTGCGCGTCGAGCACCGACTGCTTGTGAATCAATGTCTCCGGCGTGCCCCAGACGTTCCACTCGTTGGCGTACTGCGCCGTGATCCGCAGGGTGCGCTTCTCGCCCCCACCGCCGATCATCAGCGGCAGCGGGGTCTGGATCGGCTTGGGTTCCAGCGGCGCGTCGACGAGCTGGTAGTGCTCGCCGGTGAAGTTGGTCTTCTCGTAGCGGAACATCTCGGTGATGAGCTGGCAAGCCTCCTCGAATCGGTCCATGCGCTCCTTGAGCGTGCCGAAGTGGATGCCGTAGGCATGGTGTTCGTTCTCCTGCCAGGCGGCGCCCAGCCCGAGGATGAAGCGGCCGCCCGAGATGATGTCGATCTGCGCCGCCATCTTCGCGGTGACCGTCGGGTGCCGGTACGTGTTACCCGAGACCATGTGTCCCAGCTTGACCCGCGGGATGCGCGAGGCGAAGGCGGCCAGGGTCGTCCACGATTCGTGCACCAGTTCATCCGAGGCGTCCTCGCCCACCGGCTTGTTGGGCATGAAGTGGTCGGCGAACCAGACCCGGTCCCAGCCGGTGCGTTCCGCGTGTCTGGCGACGGTCAAGACTTCGGCCCAGGGATTGGAGGCGCCGGCCCAGAATCCGAAACGCATGATGACTGTTCCTTCGATTGTCTACCTGTTGTGGCGGCAGGCTAGCGAACGTCGCGGTTAACAGGATCGCAACCGATAGATCGGTTCCGTCGATAGACTGCCCACGAGTGGAGGAGGACTGCCGTGTCGCGCACCGTGTTGGTCGTCGAGGACGAGAGACCGCTGGCAGAGACGCTGCGCTTCAATCTGGAGATGGAAGGCTACCGAGTCCGTACCGCCGAAGACGGCGTCGAGGGACTTTCGATGGCCCGCGCGCTGCAACCCGATCTCGTCCTGCTCGATCTGATGCTCCCGCGTCTCGACGGCCTCGACGTGCTGCGCGGCATCCGCGAGCACTCCCAGGCCCCGGTCCTGCTCCTGACCGCCCGCACCTCCGAAGCCGACCGTGTCAGAGGACTCGACCTCGGCGCCGACGACTACATCACCAAGCCGTTCTCGCTGGCCGAACTCAAGGCCCGCGTCCGCGTCCACCTGCGGCGCAAGCAGGACGTCACGGTCGAGGAGCGCGAGCTCGAGTTCGGAGAGTTCAAGCTCGACCTCAACCGCCGTCTGCTCAGCAGAGACGGCGAGCCGATCGCCCTGCGACCCAAGGAGTACGAGCTGCTCGCCTACCTCGCCCAGCGCGACGGCCGCGCCTTCACCCGGGACCAACTACTCAACGATGTCTGGGACATCTCCTTCGCCGGCGGCACACGAACCGTCGACGTCCACGTACGCTGGTTGCGGAAGAAGATCGAGAAGCCTGAAGGTCCGCCGCGCCACCTGATCACGGTGCGGGGAGCGGGGTATCGATTCGAGCGCTAGCCGTGCGTACGGTCGCTGTCGGTGTCGCTGGACTCCTCCTCGGGGTCGGGCTGCTCGCCTCTGAACTGACGATCACCGGCGGCGCGATCGCCCTGGCAGTCGGCGTCGGATTGTGCGCTCTCGGACTGATCTCCGCCGCCCGTGCAGCGGCCGATCTGCGCGACCAATCGGCGAGCCAGTCGCTGACCGCCGAACGATTGCAGGACGAACTCTCGGCCCGGACCGCCGAGCGCGACCAGCTCGAGCGCGCCCTCGCCTCCACCGGCGACATGGTGATCGCGCTCGACTCCGACGCCAGGATCCAATACCTCAATCCCGCCGCCGAACTCACTCTGCGCTCCGGCGAACGCGAGATGATTGGCTCGCCGCTGCTCGAAGCGGTCGAGGATCCGGACCTGTACGGCGCGGTGCGAATGGCGATCGACGAGGGCACGCCCGCCGTACTGGTCGTCCTGCGAGCCGAGAGACGTTTCCGCACCGTGGTTGCGCCGGTCTCGGCGCTCGCCCAGTCCGGACCCTGGTCCGTCGTCCTCGCCATGCACGACCTCTCCGATCTCTACGAGGCCGAGATCGCACGCCGCGATTTCTTCATCAACGCCTCGCACGAGTTGCGCACCCCGCTCTCCTCGATCTCCGCCGCCGCAGAGACGTTGGAAGTGGTCAGCAAGCCGAAAGACTCGGAGCGCTTTCGGGCGATCATCCAGTCCGAGGCTGAGCGCATGAGCCAACTGGTCGAGGAGATGCTCGCCCTCGCGCGGCTCGAATCGGGCCTGACCGAGCCGGAGATGGAAGTGGTCGGGATGGAATCGCTGCTCCTCGACGCCGTCGAGAGCATCCGGCCGCAGGCCGAGCGCGAAGGCCTCCTGCTCAGCTACGCAGGATTGAACGGCGGGCCGGAGACGATGATCATGGCCGACCCCGAGTTGGTCGAACGCGCCGTCCTCAACCTCTTGCACAACGCCGTCAAGTTCACCGATCAAGGCGGCAGGATCGAGGTGCTGTGCGAGGTCGGCGACGAGTCCGATCCTGCTCCGATGGTCTGGATCCGAGTCCGTGACACCGGCATCGGGATCGAGCCCGCCGATCAGGCGCGCATCTTCCAGCGCTTCTACCGGGTCGACCGCGCCAGGCAGTCCGGCGGCGGAACGGGTCTCGGCCTCGCCGTCGTGCGGCATATCGCTGAGGTGCATGGCGGCGCGGTCTCCGTCGAGAGCGCGCCCGGCGCGGGCTCGACCTTCGGCTTCAGTGTGCCGCTCGCGCAACAGAGCTGAACTCGGTCTGTGGGCAGGATCGACCGCTGTCGTCGTGGCGCGAAGAGACGGCACCCTGTCATCGTCGTTGCTTCTACGGCACCCAACGTGGCGGATCTTTGTGGCTGCCGAGATATGCATACGCCCATAGGCAGACTGCATAGAGGGGCGTTCCCCCTGATGACCACCGCGGATGCGCAAGCAATGACCGCTGCGTGCGTACACCTCAGGGCAGCATCAGTCACCCTTCCCGTTTTTTGTCTAGTCTTTGAACCCACCAGATGATTGGGAAACTCACCGCCGAGATCGGCCAGAACAGGGTCCCGGCGAACCAGAACACGAGAGTGAGCGAGAGGCTCCAAGTGAGGCGGTCGCGTAAGAGCGCCGTCAGGCCGATCCCGAGGACTAGCATTCCGACCCCGTACGCGACGAAGAAGTGCTCGACCGACAACTGCAGGATTCCGAGGTCAACCACGCTACACCGAGTTGTCGCCGGGCTCTCGACGAGTTCGATTCTCGACTTTGATGCTTGTCTGAGCTATGGCGGGCGTGTCGCCGTAGTCGTCGCGCGCCTCCAATTCCAACGGCGTTGACCTGCCCATTGTGAGCGCCTCCATGATGTGATTCCCAATCGATCAAACCGTATATGACAGAGAGCAGCGCTGCGGCCAGCTAAAGCGTCGCGATGGCGCGCGGGAACGAGCATCAGAAGCGAATCCAATAACGCCTCTTTAACTCACCGTTATCCGCACGGTTAACGCGCACGCTCCGTATTCGGGAATGCTGTGCATCGCGTACTGAGGCGAGCGCTCAGGATGGGCGCGCCGCAGCGGGTCGCTCCGGCATCTCGAAATGCCGGGCACCGAGCGAGAGGAGCGTGATTGCCTTGAACATCACAACGAAGAGGATGACGACGCGGCTGCTGCCGCTGTTGATCGTCGCACTGTTGGCGGGCGCCATGGTGCTCGTCGCTTGCGGCGGCGGCGACCAGCAACAGTCGGTCGCTCAGCAGGATCAACAGCAGGAGACCGCGCCAGCGCAACAGCGGCAGGACGCGCAGCAGCAGGCCGTCGCCACAGCAGCTCCGACTCAGCAGCAGGAGCAGGAGACCCGCGAACGTCTGCAAGACATCGAGGGCGAGATCCAGGTCGACGGTTCCTCCACCGTCTTCCCGATCACCGAGGCGATGGCCGAGGAGTTCGGCATTCTGACCGAGCGCGGCGTGCGCGTGACCGTCGGCGTCTCGGGCACGGGCGGCGGCTTCAAGCGCTTCTGCGCCGGCGAGACCGACATCTCCGACGCCTCGCGCCCGATCAAGGAATCTGAAGTCGAGCTCTGCTCCGAGGCCGGAGTTGACTTTATCGAGGTCCCGGTCGCCTTCGACGGTCTGACCGTCGTGATCAACCCCGACAACGACTGGGTCGACTTCCTCACCGTGGAAGAGCTCAATCACATCTTCCGCCCGGACGACTTCGCCACCTCCTGGGCCGACGTCCGCGACGGCTTCCCCGACGTCGAGATCGCGCTCTACGCGCCCGGCGCCGACAGCGGCACCTTCGACTACTTCACCGAAGCCATCAACGGTGACGGCGGCGTTCACCGCTCCGACAACACCACCTTCTCCGAGGACGACAATGTCCTCGTTCAGGGCGTATCGGCCGACCGCGGCGGGATTGGCTACTTCGGCTTCAGCTACTACGCCAACAACGCCGATGTGCTGAAGGCGGTCCCCGTCGTCAACGACGCCGGTGAGGCGATCACGCCGTCCAACGGGACGATCAACGACGGCTCCTACAACCCGCTCTCGCGGCCGCTGTTCATCTATGTCTCGGTCGCTTCGCTGGAGCGTGAGGAAGTGGCGGCGTTCGTCGAGTACTTCCTCACCGACGGCGTCTGGCTGGTCGACACGCCTGAGGTCGGCTACGTGCAGCTGCCCGAGGCCATTTACGCCGCCGCCCTCAAGCGCGTCCACAACGGCGAGACTGGCTCGGCGATCCACAGCGCTCCCGAGGGCGCCACGCTGGCCCAGATCTTCGGCGCCGCGCCGATGGCAATGGCCATGGATCTCTCCGGACTCGAGGGTGAGATTGCAGTCGACGGTTCTTCGACTGTCTTCCCGATCACCGAGGCAATGGCCGAGGAGTTCGGCATTCTCACCGACCGCGGCGTCCGCGTGACGGTCGGCGTCTCCGGCACCGGCGGCGGCTTCAAGCGCTTCTGCGCCGGCGAGACCGACATTTCCGACGCCTCGCGTCCGATCAAGGACGCAGAGGCCGAGTTGTGCGAAGCGGCCGGCATTGACTTCATCGAGGTCCCGGTGGCGTTCGACGGTCTGACCGTGGTCATCAACCCGGACAACGACTGGGTCGACTTCCTGACGGTGGACGAGCTGAACCACATCTTCCGCCCCGACGACTACGCCGTCTCCTGGGCCGACGTTCGCGACGGCTTTCCCGATGTCGAGATCGCGCTCTACGCGCCGGGCGCAGACTCGGGCACGTTCGACTACTTCACCGAGGCGATCAACGGCGACAACGGCGTGCACCGGTCCGACAACACGACCTTCTCGGAGGATGACAACGTGCTCGTCCAGGGCGTCTCGAATGACCGCGGCGGGATCGGCTATTTCGGCTTCAGCTACTACGCCAACAACGCGGATGTGCTGCGGGCCGTTCCGGTGGTCAACGACGCGGGTAACGCCGTGACCCCGTCCAACGGCACGATCAACGACGGCTCCTACAACCCGCTCTCGCGGCCGCTGTTCATCTACGTCTCGGTCGCTTCGCTGGAGCGCGAGGAAGTTGCGGCGTTCGTCGAGTACTTCCTGACGGACGGCGTCTGGCTGGTGGACACGCCCGAGGTTGGCTACGTCCAACTGCCTGAGGCGATCTATGCGGCCGTCCTGTCGCGGGTTCAGAACACGGTGACCGGTTCCGCCATCGCGGCCGCGTCGGAGGGCGCGACCCTGGCCGAGATATTCGGCGCCGGCGCGGGCTAGGCGCCGCACGCCCGGCTCGCCCGCACCCAGCTTCGATCCCCCCGCTCCCGGTTTCGATCCCCCCGCTCTCCAGGTTCGATCCCCCGTGCTTGACACGGGGGGCTGGACCCCGCGTCAAGTGCGGGGCATCGGGGAATCGGGTCCCCTTCCCGCGCCCCGGGTTCGATCCCCCAGCGCTCGGCTTCGATCCCCCCGCCCGGCTTCGATCCCCCCGCTGCTGGCTTCGATCCCCCGTGCTTGACACAGGGGCCAGCGCCTCGCATCAAGTGCGCTGTTTGTCAGAGCGCCGGACGACTTACTCAGTGTTAACCGCCGCCGCGTTCGTCGCTCCTAGTTTGCCCGCAATGCAATGAAGCTCCGCCGTGAGCCTCCTCCAGTCCGATCAGCGAAGAGTTCCGATATGGCAGCACAGGCTCCCCGCGATCCGCGTGGAGGACCGCCACAGGACACCGTCCGATCCCTGCTGGCGGAGCTGTGGCGCGACAAGCTGCAACCGTCGCGGCCGGGCAGCGGTCGCGAGACGCTGACCGGACGCATAATCCACGGCGCGCTGTTCCTGACGGCGACGCTCTCCGCGTTCGTCACGATCGGCATCGTCCTGGTGCTGATCTTCGAGACGGTCGAGTTCTTCCGCGAAGTCCCCTTCATCGACTTCTTCGGTTCGACCAAGTGGTCGGCGCTGTTCGCCGAGAAGCAGTTCGGCGTCTGGGCGCTGGTCTGGGGCACCGGCATGATCGCCCTGATCGGGCTGGCCGTCGCCATTCCCCTCGGCCTGATGGCGGCCGTCTTCCTCAGCGAGTATTCGCCCCCGCGCGTTCGCGCGATCATCAAGCCGATCCTCGAGATCCTCGCCGGCGTGCCGACGGTGGTCTTCGGCTACTTCGCCCTGGTCTCGGTCTCGCCGGTGATTCGCGACATCTTCGGCGAGGACGTCGGCATCTACAACGCGCTTTCGGCCGGCATCGTGGTCGGGCTGATGATCGTGCCGATCATCGCCTCGCTGTCAGAGGACGCGATGAGAGCCGTCCCGCGCTCGCTGCGCGAGGGCGCGTATGCACTCGGTTCGACGCGGATGGAGGTCTCGCTCCGCGTCGTCTTGCCGGCTGCCTTCTCCGGGGTCGTCGCCTCGATCATCCTGGCAGCCTCTCGCGCCGTCGGCGAGACGATGGCCGTGACCATCGCCGGCGGCGGCAACCCGCAGTTCGGGGTCAACCCGCTCGAGGCGGTGCAGACGATGACCGCGATGATCGTCCAGCTCTCGCTGGGCGACACCCCGACGACATCGATCGAGTTCAAGGTGTTGTTCGCCGTCGCGATGACGCTGTTCGTGCTCACCCTGGCGATGAACATCGTCGCGCAATGGGTCTCGCAACGCTTCCGGGAGGAGTACGAATGAGCGCCGCCGCACCATCCGCGCAACTGTCGGCGTTCGCTCCGCGCGTGCGGATTCGTCGCGGCGCGTCGGTTGCCTTCATGGTCGCCGCCTTGCTGGCGATCGCGATCTCGATGATCATGCTCGGCGCGCTGATTGTCGAGATCGCCGTGGACGGCGCGGCGCGCCTGTTCACCGACGGCGGCGCGGTCGACCGAGAGGCGCGCGGCGGGGGGATCATCAGCGATCTGCCCACGCCCGCGGGCATGGGCTGGATGACCTGGGCCGTGCCCGTCGCGATCCTCTTCCCCTTCGTCGGTCCGCGCCTGGTCAATGCCCTGGTTCCCGGTCTGCCCCGACTCGCTGAACGAGCGATGGGTTTCATCGTCGTTGCGCCCGCCGCGATCTTCGTCCACATCCTCTACGTCCGCTTCGAGTCGGCCTACTTCGTCGAGTACGCCAAGGCCGTCGGCATCGACGGGGCAAGCGGCAACATCTTCCAGGTCCTCGGCGAGGCCTCGGGGTTCCAGATTGTGCGCCTGCTGCTGGCCGGCATCCTCGTGCCGCTGGCGATCTTCGCCGCCGGCTGGTTCTGGTCGCACCGCATGCGCAAGCCCAGCCTGATCATCCCCGCGATCATGATCGCCGGCTGGGTCGTCTACCTGTTCATGGACCCCTGGTTTCTGTCCTCGTTTCCGTCGCGCAAGCCGGCCGAGGCGGGCATCTTCTCGGCCGTCACCGGCACGCTCTACATGATGGTGATCACCGCTGCCGTCGCGTTCCCCCTGGGCGTCGGCGCGGCGATCTACCTCGAGGAGTACGCGCGGCGCAACTGGTTCTCGCGCATGATCCAGGTCAACATCTCCAACCTCGCCGGCGTCCCCTCGATCATCTACGGCTTGCTCGGCCTGCAGGTCTTCGTGCGCGTGCTCGAGTTCGAGCGCTCCGTGCTCGCCGGGGCCTGCACCATGGCCCTGCTGGTCATGCCGATCATCATCGTCTCCGCCCAGGAGGCCCTGCGCACCGTCCCGCCTTCAATGCGCGAGGCCGCCTACGCCGTCGGCGCGACGCGCTGGCAGGTGATCCGCTTCCACGTCCTGCCCTACGCCTTCGGCGGCATGCTGACCGGCAACATCCTCGCCATGTCCCGCGCGATCGGCGAGACCGCGCCCCTGATCGCGATCGGCGCGCTGACCTTCATCGCCTTCCTCGCCGACTCCCCGACCGACGACTTCACCGTCCTCCCGATCCAGATCTTCAACTGGGTCGCGCGACCGCAGTCCGGGTTCCACGAGATCGCCGCCTCGGCGATCATCGTGTTGATGGTCATCCTGCTGCTGATGAACGCTGCCGCGATCATCATGCGACAGCGAACCCGCACCGATTGGTAGATACTCTGAACGCAGGCAGAGGGAGCCGCCCATGGCACGCAACTTCTTCACCCTGATGCGGTCCAGCGCACCCGGCGCTACGGCGGCCGCGGAGCCTGACCGCGCGACGGCGCCCCCGCCGCCGCCCAACGTGAAACAGGACGACGCCGGCGGAGGCGTCCATCTCGACCCCACCCTCGCAGCGGTCCGCCACGAGATCACCGAAGCGGTCGACATGGCGCTGCAACTGCGCAACGTCTCGGCCTTCTACGGCACATTCCAGGCCATCGACCGGATGACGATGCCGATCCCGCAGAACCGGGTCACCGCGCTGATCGGACCCTCGGGCTGCGGCAAGTCGACGCTGCTGCGCTGCTTCAACCGCATGAACGACCTGATCCCCGGCGCGCGCATGGAAGGCGAGATCGAGTTCGAGGGCCGCAATCTGCTGGACCCGAACATCGACGCGGTCGAGGTGCGACGCCGGATCGGCATGGTCTTTCAGAAGCCCAACCCGTTCCCCAAGTCGATCTACGAGAATGTCGCGTTCGGCGCTCGGATCAACGGCTACTCGGGCGACATGGACCGGCTCGTCGAGGACGCCCTGCGCCGGGCTGCGCTCTGGGACGAGGTCAAGGACGAGCTCGACAAGTCCGGTTTGGCCCTGTCCGGCGGTCAGCAGCAGCGACTCTGCATCGCCCGGGCGATCGCCGTCCAGCCCGAGATCATCCTGATGGATGAGCCTGCCTCCGCGCTGGATCCAGTCGCGACGCTCAAGATCGAAGACCTGATGCGCGAGCTGGCCGAGCACTACACGATCGTCGTCGTGACGCACAACATGCAGCAGGCCGGCCGCGTCTCGGACTACACCGCGTTCCTACTCGCGGGCGAGGAGCGCGTGGGGCGCCTGGTCGAGTTCGGGCCGACGCAGGAGATTTTCACCAACCCGCTCGACCAGCGGACGGAAGACTACATTACGGGGAGGTACGGCTAACCTGCCGTAGATGGCCGGTTCCAGACTTGCCCGGACTGCGAGGACGAGATGTCAACCGTACGGCTGACGTACTCCTCGGATCGGGCCGACATCCTCGACCGCCTGCGCCTCCAGCACGCGCGCGCCGACCGCTCGATCGTCGACGCGATGCAGGCCCTGCTGCGCCGCGACCTCGTGCTCGCCCGCCGAGTCTGCGAGGCGGACGAGGAAGCCAAGCAGGTGCGCTACGCGATCGAAGAGGCGGTCACCACGATCATCGCACTGCAGCAGCCCGTCGCCGGCGACCTGCGCGAGCTGTTGTCGGTCGTCGCGATCACGCTCAACCTGGAACGCATCGCCGGGCACGCCGAGGGCATCGCCCGCAACGCGATCTTCCTCGAGGACAACCCGGTCGCCGCGACCGAACCGGACCTCTGGCGCATGGCCGACGTCGTGCGCGAGATGTTGCAGTCGGCCACGCGGTCCTTCCTCGAACGCGATCAGCGTCTCGCCCGGCTGACCATCGGGCAGGATGACGAGGTCGACGAGCTGTACAGCGACATCCACGAACGGCTGATCACGCGGCTGGCGAGCGCGGAGGGCAACCCCGAGGAGTCGGACGCGATCACCCACGTGCTCTGGTGCTCGCACAACCTCGAGCGGATTGGCGATCGCGCGCTGAACATCTGCGAGCGGACGATCTTCCAGGTCACCGGCCGCTTCGAGCGCCAGCACGGCATCGACAACGGCGCCGACTAGCGCGCCCTCGCGGTCCGCGCGACCTAGTCTTCTCCCATGGAAGCCCTGGTTATCGCCCTGATCCGCGTGGCGGGATCCTTGCCCGTCTTGCGCTGGGCGTTCGTCGGCGGGCTGATCGCGGTCTTCATCGACCTCTCGGACCTGTTCCTGCGCCAGGCCATCGACCTGGGCGGACTGTCCAACTACCAGGAGTGGGACAAGTGGGTCGACCAGGTGTACATCTGGCTCTTCCTGATCGTCGCGCTGCGCTGGGGCGGTTGGGAGCGGCGGGTGGCGCTGGGACTGTTCGCCTGGCGACTGATCGGCTTCATCGCGTTCACGGCCGGCGCCGGTCGGGGCATCCTGATCTACTTCCCGCACGTGTTCGAGTTCTGGTTCCTGTTCGTCGCCGCGCGGCCGCACTGGCCGGCGCGGTTGAGACCGGGTTGGGCCGAGGCGGAGGACGGGACGCCCGCGCCGCTCCGAGGGGCTGAGGCCGTGCGCTGGCTGCTCTTCCTGGGCGCGCTCAAGATCTTCCACGAGTACACCCTGCACACCGGCCAGTGGTTCGACAAGTGCTCACCGATCGAGTTCATCGAGAACATCGCGGACTGCATCGGCCCGGTCTGAGGGCGGGGGGAGAAAAAAAACCGGGTGGTGCGGGGTTTGGAGGGGGGCTGGTGGGGAGTGAGTGGCTTGGGTTACAGGTGGATGTTGGCGGGGGTTGGACTTGAACATGTGTTCGGGTAGAGTGAGGGTCTGTGCGGTGGAAGTGAGGGAGGGGGGACGGTGAGGCGACCGATGAGTTACCGCGAGGCGATGTGCGACCTTTCGGACATAGCGAAGGATGGGCCGGCGTACGTGCGGGTCAAGGCACTGGTCACGATTGTGCGGGAGACGTCGCCGAACAACGCGCGTCACGGGGACGTGATGCGCGAGCTGGGGCTGGCGGATGAACTGGCGGGCGCGTCGGAGCGGATCCGCGGTTGCGCGAAGTGCGGACACGGGAACAAGGCGCTTGAGTCGTTGGACTTCTATGTCCAAGAGGGCGAGCGTGAGGAGGAGGAAGAGGACGATGGCGCAGATAGTGAGGACCCCCACTGAGCAGGCAGCGCCGCGGGTGTCGGAGTTCCACGCAGAGCGGAACCTCGAGCTGACGGCGCGGCAACAGAAACTGTTCCGGGCGGTGCGGGCGGCTCCGAGTCCGGGGCTCGCGCTGGCGGGTTACGGCGGCGCGATGGGCGGCGGCAAGACGAGAGCGATCGTCGAACTGGCGATCGATGCGGCGCTGGCGTTTCCGGGCAACAACGTGCTGGTGGCGCGGCAACGCTACACCGATCTGTCGACGACGACGATGAAGGAGTTCTACGCGGCCTGTCCGCCGGAGTACGTGCGGCAACGGGTGAGCGCGCCGACGCCGCAGGCCCTGTTGGGCGAGACGGGCGCGCCGACTTCGGAGTGGTCGACGGTCAACTTCCGGCATCTCTCCGACTGGCAGGGTCTGGGCTCGCAGGAGTACGGATCGGTGCTGATCGACGAGGCCGGACAGGTGGAGGAGGAAGCGGCGTTGATGCTGCTTACGCGTCTGCGCCATCCGGCCCAGCCGCAGCGCTGGTTCGTGGCCGCCTCGAACCCCTGGCCGGGCTGGTTCCAGCGCTGGTTCGTGCGGCGCGAGTTGCCCGAGGACGTGCTGCGTGACGCGCGGGGGCAGGTCAGCTTCATCCGCGCCCGGATTCAGGACAACCCGCATCTGCCAGAGAACTACGCCGAGCTGAACCACGCGTTGATGCCGCCGCGCTGGCGCGAGCGCTTCATCGAGGGCCGCTTCGACGCGTTGATGGGCCGCGTCTACCCCGACTTCGATCCGGACCGCCAGCGCTGGGAGCGGCCGCTACCGGAGTTCGGGCGCTACATCGGCGGGCTCGACTTCGGCGGCCAGACCGATACGGCCCACTACAGCGCGGGAATCGTGGCGGGCCTCGCCGGCACGCACCCCTACACCCTGATCCGCGTGGCCGAGTTCGAGGATCGCGGACCCGGCGTCATCCAGCGGCTCGAGCAGTGGCAGCGCCGCTGCCGGCAGCGCTTCGGACCGATCCGCTGGGCCGCGGATCGCTCGCAATCGGCCTGGATCGACCACCAGCGCCGCCAGGGCATCGACATCGAGCCCGCCGCGGGTGGTCCCGGCTCGGTGCTCTACGGGATCAACCTCGTCCACGAGCGTGTTGCGTCGGACCCGCCCGCGTCGTTCTACGTGCCCGAGCTCACGCAGTTCCCGCTGCGGATGAGCGAGTACGTCTGGGAGCAGCGCGAAGACGACCCGGACCCGAAGCCGCGCAAGCGCAACGACGACCTGCTCGACGCCGACCGCTACATGCACGAACTGCTGCAGCAGACGCCGCGCTCCACCAAGCTGCAATGGGTTCGGCCCGGGCACGTATCGAGAGGCAAGATGGCGCACTGGCCGGGTCGGTGAGGGTCGTATGCACGGGCTGCGGAAGGCCCTCACCCCGGCCCTCGCATCAAGTGCGGGGCAGGCCTCTCCGTCGGGGAGAGGGGGCCGGAGGGGAGCCCCCCTCTGCCTGCGGCATCTCCCCCCGCCTGATGGCGGGGGGAGAGGGGAGCGGCGGGGTGAGGGCCCGGTGGAGATGGGATCGGATTGGGGGGACGGGTTGCGAGGGGCACAGACGGGCCGGCGTCAGCGAGCCTCAATAGCGACGCGTCCGCCATCTTCGACTTCCACGTACAGGCTGTGGCCCTCAAGCATGGACATCCCGATCAGGGGCGTCGTGTCGGCCGCGTAGGCGACGATCTCCCTCGGCCGACCATCCCAGAGGACCGTCGCAGCGTATGCCTCGAGCGCCACTTCGCTACCGTCGGCGAGAATCACCAGGCGCGCACCGGCAAAGGGCAATCCCAACTCCCGCACTACCGACGGCGGCAGCGTCAGAAAGCGGCTGAAACCAGTGTCCACTACGGCATCCACGTAGCGGGCCTGACCTGTCGGGCCGCGCAAGTCGAGCGCGACGACCGACTCGAGGCTTGCGTTGACCGAGCCTTCGATCACCTGTGGGCCCGGAGGGAGCCGCCGCCGATGCTGGCGATCGCGCGGTAGCCGATCCGCAGCAGCCAGACATTGAGCGCGTCCGGCTGACGCTCGCGCAGGCGCACCATTGCGTCAAGCTCGTTCCCGGCGAGGGTCCAGTTCCCGCTTTCGACATCGATGGCGACGAACGCTCCGTCGTGGACGTCCTCAACCTGCGCGCGGATGTCGCGCTCGTAGATGCGGTCGCCGAGGCGGGCGATCTCGTCGGCGGGACGGCGCGCGGTCATCGGCGGTCTCCTCAAGCCAAGCTCGGGATCTCAGGATAGCGAGGCTGTGGAGGTACCTGTGTATGCCATCCCGGCGAAGGCGGAGGGGGCCCTCACCCCAGCCCCCCGCATCAAGTGCGGGGCAGGCTTCTCCCTCGGGGAGAGGGGGCCGAAACGGGGGGAGCGGAAGGGAGCCCCCCTCTGCCTTCGGCATCTCCCCCCCACCTGACGGCGGGGGGAGAGGGGAACGAGGGCTCGGACGTTGCATCGCCGGTACGTGGGTTGTGGGGGTATCCTGCTCATGTTGTGCTTTGGACGGCTCCGAGTTTCCGCGACAGGTTGAGGTAACCGATGACGACCAATGCGGCGGTTCCGCCGATTCGTCCGGACGAGATGCTGGCCGAGCAGCACGTTATTTGCCGCGACCTGTTCAAGATCTACAAGATTGCCGACCTTGAGGTGGTGGCGCTGCGCGGGCTCGATCTGACCGTCGGGCGGGGCGAGGTGCTGGCGATCGTCGGCGCGTCCGGATCGGGCAAGTCGACGCTGCTCAACGTGCTTGCCGGGCTCGACGTGCCCTCGGCCGGCCAGGCCTACGTGAACAAGGCCGACCTGCTGGCGCTGACTGAACAGGAACTGGTCGACTACCGGCGCGAAGAGGTCGGATTCGTCTGGCAGCAGACCGGACGCAACCTGATCCCGTACCTGAACGCGCAGCAGAACATTGAAGTGCCGATGATCCTCGCCGGGCGTTCGCGCAAGCACGCGCGGGAGCGGGCGATGCAGTTGCTGCAGGCGGTCCAACTCCTGGACAAACGCAAGCAGCGCCCGGACCAGCTCTCGGGCGGGGAGCAGCAGCGGGTGTCGATCGGCGTTGCCCTGGCCAACGATCCTCCGCTGCTGCTGGCCGATGAACCGACCGGTGAGTTGGACACGCACACCTCGGAGGAGATTTTCCACCTCTTCCGCAGTCTCTCGAATCAGTTCGGGCTGACGATCATCATCGTCACCCACGACCCGGCGATCGCGGCGCGCGTCGACCGCGTCGTGGCGATTCGCGACGGCACGATTGCGACCGAGACGGTGCGGCGGGTGGAGAATCCGGGCACGGAGATCGCCGAGGTCGTGCACGAAGAGTTCGCCGTGGTTGACGGCGCCGGCCGACTGCAGATTCCCAAACCGCTGCTCGACCAGGTCGCCCTGGGCCGGCGCGCCTACGTCGATTCGAGGGACGGTCGGATTGTGATCACCCCGGCCCACGAGGCCGATGCCGGAGATGAAGAGGCCGAGCGATGACCACCGTCCGCACGATTAACGGCGTCACGGCCCGCGGCGAGCAGGACCTCGTCGTTGATGTCCACAACGTTTCGCGCCGGTTCGTGGTCGGCGGCGAGGAGATCTGGGCTGTCCGCGATGTCTCGCTGCAGGTCGCGCCGGGCGAGTTCGTGGCCTTGATTGGTCGATCGGGCTCGGGTAAGACCACGTTGCTCAACCTGATCGCGGGGCTCGATGCGCCGACCTCGGGCCACGTCATGATCGACGGCGAGAACATCACCGAGTATTCCGAGCGCCAGTTGACGCAACTCCGGCGCCATCGGGTGGGCTTCGTCTTCCAGTCGTTCGGCCTGCTGCCCTTGCTTTCGGCGTACGAGAACGTCGAGCTCTCACTCAGGATCGCCGGCGCGGGCATCCGCGAGCGGCGTCGACGCGCGGACGAGTTGCTGGAAGCGGTTGGGCTCGCCGGCCGCGCGCGGCACCGCCCGTACGAACTGTCCGGCGGCGAGCAGCAGCGGGTGGCGATCGCCCGGGCGCTGGCCAACTCGCCGGCGCTGATTCTCGCGGACGAGCCGACGGGTGAATTGGACTCGACGACCGCCGTCTCGATCTTCCGCCTGTTGCACGACCTTGTGGTCGAGCAGGGCGTCACGATCATCACGACGACCCACGACCGCACGGTGATGGAGCTGGTGCCTCGGGTCGAAGAGATGAAGGATGGGCGGCTGCTGGAGCCAGATGAGCAGGAACTGTTCCGCTACACCGTTCGGGACGAGCGATCACGTTTCGCCGCTGAACTGCCGACCGATGTGCAGGACGAGGTCTCGGCCGTCCGTACGCACGCGGCCGACTTCGCTCCGACGATGGATGAGCGGATCGCCGCCGAGCGCGCCGCTCACCCCGAGCTGAGCGAAGAACAGGCGCGCCAGGTCTTCGGCGGCGCTCGCAGCGCGCCGCCGGAGCCCGAACCGGAGCCGGTTGGCGCCGCGGCCGCGACGCAGGCCGAGGAATCCGGCGATGACGCCGACGGCATCTGGCGACCAGAGATTCCGGAGGTGGAGGCGCCGTCCGAGGACGAAGCAACCTTCGCTCCGCCCGCCGGAGTCGAGCGCCCAACCTGGGCCCGGCCGCGCGACGAGTGAACGTCAGGGTTCGGTTTCGATCCTGGTCAGGATGAATCGGCGCGGCTGCTGATCCCAGCGCACCAGTCGGTGCGGCGGGTCGATCTCGTACCAGGCTCGCGAAACCTCGACGCCCGGGGTCGCGACGACCTGCCAGACCACCACGTCGCCCTGCGGTCCGCGCAGAGTGTCCTGTCCGCGCACAGCGACCTGGACCAGCTGGCTGCGCCGCTGGACGACGTTGACGGAGCGGTAGGTGAGCTCGAGGTCCTGTTCGAAGGCCAGCGTCCGCCAGAGCCAGGCGGACGAGTCGTTGTCGAAGGCGAACACGCCCGCCTCGACGGTCTCTCCGGTGATCTCGCCGTCGTCATTGAGGACGATGTCGGCGGAGACCTCGCCGTCGGAGTTGATCCGGTAATCGGCTTCGGCGGTGACGGTCTTCTCGGACGACACGGCGCGGCGTTCGTAGCGAATGGGTCGCAGGGATTCGTCCTCGACCCAGACGGTGACGTTGTCGGTGACGACTTCGCCGGACTCGGTGTCGAGGCGGAAGCGCAGCGAGACCTGGTAGAGATCCTCCTGGCGGATGGTCTCCAGCACGAGCGTGCCACGCTTGACGTCGGTCTGGTCGAGGATGTCGTAGTGGAGGCGCTCGAAGTCGGGCCAGGCAATTTGGGCGACGGGGTTCTCGGGGTCGTCGAAGTTGCTCTCGGAGCCGCAGGCGGCGGCGAGCGCTGCAAGCAGTCCGACGGCGACAAGCAACGTCAGCAGACGAACGGGTCCCCGCACTAAAGCGTAGGCGCGAGCGGGTCCCCGCTCGGGGGCGGGGACGGGGAGACTCGAGTCGGTCTGAGTGACGTTCACGCGGCGGGGCCGACCTCGGCCTCAGCCATGCGGCGCAGCGCCTCGGCGCAGTCTTCGCTGGACAGGTCGGCGTGGGTGACGAGTCGGATTTTGGCTCGGTCCGGGGTCGTGACCAGCACACCGATCTGCTTGAGTTGGGCCTGGAGCTTCGGCGAGGGCGTTGGGTCGTTGGACGTGTCGAGCTGGACGATGACGATGTTGGTCTGGACGCTCTCGGGGTTGATGTTGAAGCCGAGCTCGGCGAGACCGCGCGCGAGCTGACGCGCGTTGGCGTGGTCGTCGTGGAGGCGGTCGACCATCTGATCGAGCGCGACGAGTCCGGCGGCGGCGATGATTCCGGCCTGGCGCATGCCGCCGCCGACCAGCTTGCGGGTGCGGCGGGCCTCGGCGATGAACGCCTCGTCGCCGCAGATCAGGGAGCCGACGGGTGCGCCGAGTCCCTTGGAGAGGCAAAAGGCGACGCTGTCGGCGGGGCCGGCCAGCTCGGCGACGCTGTGTCCGGACGCGGCGGCGGCGTTGAAGATGCGCGCGCCGTCGAGGTGGACGCGCAGACCGTGTTCGCGGGCGGCGTCGGCGATCTCCTGCGTCCGCTCGAGTGAGACGACCGTGCCGCCGCAGAAGTTGTGGGTGTTTTCGAGGGCGAGCAGCGTCGTGCGCGGTTGGTGCATGTCGTCGGGGCGGACGGCGGCGGGAATGAGTTCGGGGTCGAGTCCGCCGTCGGGCTGGTTGGGCAGGGTGGTGGCGAGGACGCCGCCGAGGCGGGAAACGCCGCCGGCCTCGGCGCGGACGATGTGGGCGCGGTCGCCGACGAGGAGCTCGTCGCCGGCGCGGGTCTGGGAGAGCAGCGAGACAAGGTTGGCCATCGTGCCGCTGGAGACGAACAGTGCGGCGTCCTTGCCGGTGCGCTCGGCTGCGGTCTCTTCGAGCTTCGTGATTGTCGGATCCTCGCCGAAGACGTCGTCCCCGACCTCGGCTTCGAACATCGCCTCGCGCATGGCGGGCGTCGGGCGGGTCACGGTGTCGGAGCGCAGATCGATCAGCGGCAACTTGGAGTTCTGCTCGAGGTTGTGTTGGGCGGTCACTCGGCGGGTCCGTTCGATCGTTCCCAGATGGTGCGGAAGCCCTCACCGCCGGTGATGGCGGCGATGGTGACGGCGCGTTCGCCATCGAGGAGTTGTTGTTGGATGCTCTGGATGTGGTCGGGATCGGCGCCGAGGCTGATGAGGCGCTCGGCGATCTTCTCCCAGATGCCGGACTCGTCGAAGGCTCGGATGGCGCGGGGCCAGGGGAAAGAAAGAATGCGCTCGGGGAGCGGGAGCTTGGGGCGCAGCGACTTGAGGTGGCGGAAGCGCTCCTCGGCGGAGTTGACGCGGTCGACGAGCTGGATGATGGGCAGATCGGGCGGGTCGGCGCGGAAGTCGACGAGCAGGCGGGGTTCGAGCACTTCGAAGCGCACGATCAGGACGGCGGCGCGGTCGATCACGCGCAGGATTTCGTCCAGGTCGACGCCGTAGTCGTCGCTCATTGAACTTTCCAGCCGCTGCCCGTCGAAGCGCCGAGCCGGGCCGGCGCCCCCCTTCAGTCCCTACGGGACAGCTTCCCCCCAGAGGGGGGAAGCGGGGCCTCCTGGGCGGAGCCCGCCGCTGACCCTGAGTCTATGGACGCTTCGGGAGAGCGTCCAATCGTGCGGCCGGTAGGGGCGGGCGGCAGTGCGCCGATGCCGAGGAGGGCGTCTCGGGCGGCGTCGTAGCGCTGTTTGGCGCGGGCTTCGCGGTTGAGCAGGCCCTTGAGTTTGGGCGGCTCGAGCGGCTCGCCGTCGAGGAAGATGTCGTGCAGTCGTTTGAGCTGCTTCTGCCAGGCGTCGTAGGCGTCGCGGTAGTCGGCCTGGCGTTGGGGGTCGACTCGGACCATGGTTGTGGTGTCCTCAATCAGTACGGGTTCAGACGAGGTTGCGGTAGATGTTGATCTCGGCGGAGTCGAAGACCATGGCTTCGCGGACGGCGCGGCGCAGCTTGGCGAACTCCTGGTCCTGCGCGGCGAGCTCTTCGAACTGTTCGAGTTCCCTGAGGTCCTCGAACTCGGCGACGATCTCGACGGTCGAGGCCTGGCCGGTGATCGCGTCCCAAACGGAGAACTGGGCCTCGATCCCGCGTGCGGCCTGGTAGTCGAGCGCGGCTTCGACGGCGCGCAGGAATTCTCCGTGCTTGCCCGGCGCTACGCGGCCGGTGAGGACTCGTCGGAACATCGGCATCGGATCGTCCCTTCTGCTGTGCGGTCTACTCAGATGGGGCTGTGGGGGAAGCCCCCCTCTGCCTTCGGCATCTCCCCCCGCGGAGCGGGGGGAGAGGGGAAGAGGGTTGCGGCATCTCCCCCTTCGGAGCGGGAGGGAGAAAGGGAGTTGAGTATCGCTTCCCCCTGGGGAGCGGGCGGGAGAGGGGAGGTGAGGATCGCTTTCTCGACATGTTCGAGGTCTTCGGGGTGGTTGACGTTGGTGAACGATTGGAGTTGCGGGTCGTGGCGGCGGAGTTCGTCGGCTTCGAGGATGCGGTGCTCGACGAGGGGTAGGAGGGCTCGGATTCGGCCGTCGCCGTCGTCCAGCAGTTGCGTCGCCTCGGGGACGATGGAGGGTCGGTAGGCGGCGAGCAGGGGCTGGGCGACGCCGTCGATGCGGGGCATGGCGATTTCGACGCCTGCGCAGGCTGCGGCGACGGCGCAGAGGAGCTGCGGCCGGAGGAAGGGCATGTCGCAGGCGACGGCGACGGCGAGGTCGTGTTCGATCAGGGGGAGCGCGGCCTCGAGGCCGGCAAGCGGGCCGCGGTCGTGGCGGTGATCGACGGCCTCGCGCCAGGCGACGCCGGGCAGCGGCGGGAACTGCTGGTCGGGGCGCTGGGCGACGACGATGTCGTCGGTTGTGTCGGACGCGGCGAGGGCGCTCCAGTGCAGCAGGGGGCGGCCGGCAGCCTCGGTGGTGGCCTTGTCGCGGCCCAGGCGGCGTCCGAATCCACCGGCGAGGATGATGACGGAGAACGATTCTTGCATGGGTTGAGTTTAGGCTGCGGGCTGGAGGCGACGCGTGGATCTGCCGTTGCACGAGGCGTTGGGGATTACGCGGCCGGCGGTCTTCGCAACGGTCGGCGGCGGGGGCAAGACGACGGTGCTGTTCGCGCTGGCGGCGGAGTGGGAGGCGGCTGGGGGTGAGGGCCTGACCGTGCTGACGACGACGACGAGGATGACGATCCCTCGGGAAGGGCAGACGCTGCCCTTGGCGATCGGCCGGGACGACGCCTTCCGGGCCGGGGCGCTGGACGACATCCGCTCGCGCGGGCTGTCGTCGGCCGTGGTCGGGTCGGGCCGGGGGGACCGCGAGCGGGTGCTGGCCGTCGACGCGTCCTGGCCGCGTCAGGCGGTCGACGCGGGGCTGGCCAGCCTGGTGGGGGTTGAGGCGGACGGCTCGCGGGGTCGGCCGTTCAAAGCCCCGGCCCTGCACGAGCCGATCATCCCTGAGCGGGTTGACGTGGTTGCCGCGGTGATCGGGGCCGGGGTGCTGGGTCGGCCACTGGACGAGCGGTCGGTGCATCGGCCGGAGATCGTGGCGCAGGTCGCGGGAGCGGCGATTGGGGATGAGGTGACGCCGGAGCTGGCCGCGCGGGTGTTGACGTCGGCGGAGGGCGGTCGGAAGGGGGTGCCGGAGTCGGCGGAGTTCGTGGTGCTGGTGTCGGGGGCGGGGCGGGATCTGGAGGGGTCGAGGTTGTTGGCGTCGGCGGTGGGGGGTCGGGTGGTGTTGTGGGATGTGGGGTCGGGGGTTTTGGAGGCAGTTGGGTAGGATCCCAGGCTAGGTCGCGCTCTTGGTGGCATCGGTGAAGGCTTCGAGTAGCAGGCGGCGAACTGGCTCATGCGGCGTGCCGGTGACATCACTCCTGGGTTTACAGAGATTGACCCACCAGCTAGCGCTGGCTGATCTCCCGCCAGCTCTCTTCCCACTTGCTGGGTGAGACGTCGAAGCGAGTCAGGAACTCGTCGGCACAGCGCGCCTCGTCTGACTCCCAGAACGTGACTGCGCTGCGACCGTGCAAGCGCACCAGCGCAGCCAAGGCCTGGGCGCCATCCTCGTAGATGTGGTAGCGCTGCCAATCCAGCCTGGACACGAGGTCGCTCAGCAGGTCGCGGGAGCGTAGCTGGCCCCATGCGTAGTGCTGGCCAAAGAACTCCGCGCTGCCTTCGACCATGTGCAGACCGCACCGGCCCGGACCGCCATACGACAGCTCGTAATCCTCGTATTCCCACTCGGCGTTGGCCTGTAGCACGTGGAAGTACTCGTGCGCTAGCAGCCAACGGAACTCGCCTTCCTGTAGCGCAGCGTCACGGTCTTCATCCAGCCGCACGCAGACCAGAATGACCTGCTCCCCGCTGGGGCCGATGCCCGGAGTGGCATAACCCAGCACCTCCGAGTAGCCATCCGGATTGCATTCCGGCTCAAAGCTGATGATGGACGGCACCTCGGCGACCAGGCCAATCTCGTTCTGGTACCACAGCGCAACCTCAGCCACTGCCTGCTCGACTGCGTGCAAGCTGATGTCGTCATACCGAGAATTGAGCTGGATGCTGATGTAGGCGGGAAGGCTGAGCGGAGGAGGCGGAGGGGTGGGTTCGGGAGCGGGCTCTGGTTCCGGCGTTGGTTCTGTTTCGGTGGCGGTGCGTGTGGGTGTCGTTGCGGTCGGTTCAGGAGGCGGTCTCGGCGTGCTGGTTGTGGGTTCTGCGGGCGGTGGCCGCAGAGGTGGGCGCTGGACTTCTGGCTCAGCTTCTCCCGGAGCAATGACGGCGAGGATGATGCCCAGCAGAATCAGAGCTCCGAACCCAATGCCGAGCCAGCTGGCGATGCGTTTGAGGGTCGCCATATGACCCCCTCCCTGGCAGCGGGACTGCTCCGATGCCAGTCGAGAGCGCGCCGCAGGGAATCCACGGAGGGGGCATGCGCAGAGCTAGTCCCTCGGTGTGGACATGCCCCTGAGACTCTCGACTGGCAAGGGAAAGGGTAACGGGTAGCGAAAACCTATTGCCTATGATAATCAGGATACAGACGGAGGAGGTGCATATGCCAAATTGCGGAATTTTCATTGTATGATGAACCCATAAGGGAGGGTCTCAACAACATGTTGGAAAGTTCTCCAACAGAAACGCCCAGCCGTGGAAGCTGGGCGCTCTTGCAACGACAGGGTGGTGGCAGGCACTGCTTGGCGAATATTCGCCGAAACTGTATTCCTATCTCCTAATCTGACTCAGGTCGTTGCGCGGTCAGCGAATAGCGGGTTAGCAGTCCGCAATTCCTGGCCAATGTTCTTGGGGGGCGTGGCGGAATGGTAGACGCTGCGGTCTAGCACACCGTTGTGAGGACACTCTCACGTGCAGGTTCAAGTCCTGTCGCCCCTACCAAGACAAGGCAGCCGTGGAGTCACTGGCTGTTGCCTCCTGTAACAAGCGTACTGTATATCTGCTCACGCAACCAAATCAGCCCTCCGCAGCCGCTTGCCCACCAAGCCCTAAGCCAGCGCCAACATCTGTTCCGGCGTGCCCAACTCCCGCAGGTTCTGGCGCCCAGCGAATTCCGCCACGTACCTGTGGAGATGCATGAGGCTCCAGGTGTGGTAGGTCCCGATGTAGCCACGCTTGAGCATCGACCAGAAGCTCTCAATGCCCTGGGTGTGCACTTCGCCTCTGAAGTTTCACCGTGTGAGTGAGTGACCGTCTGCCTGCGCGGTGTCGAGGGTGACATACAGGTATGCCCTTGCTGTAGGCGACATAGATTGGTCTTCTGCGTTGCTCAACTGCCTTGCGAGAGCAGAGGTTCTTGAAGTCGGTGTCGATGACCAGGTCGAGAGGCGGTCGAGAGGCGGTGGTAGGCGCCGATGTGGGTGGCGTTGGGTTCGGGGCAGAAGGTGACGGGAAGTTGAGGTCGCTGGAGTCGGGGTCGAAGTGGCCGGTGGCGGCGGAGCCGAAGAGGTCGAGGCGCGGGACCTGGTGTTTGCGGCAGAGGTCGGCGATCTCTTTGGATCGTTCGGCGACCAGGGGAATGGGGGCCATGGTCTCGGTCTCTCAGTAGGGTCCTCAGTTCAGAGTAGCTAACGGGTTGGTGCGCGGAATGTTGGGGAGCCCTCACCCGCCGCCTACGCGGGGGCAGGGTCTAGCCCTCTTCCCGAGGAGACCTGTGCGCAAATCATTGATCGGCGGGATTCGATAGGTTTCGATGCTTGCTGAGCAGATAGCCGAATGGATTCCCGCCTGCGCGGGAATGACGGTATCTGGGATTACGCGCAGGTCTCGAGACGGAGAGGGGCTTTTGAGTGCTCTCGCAGCGGGGGATGGGGCTGGTTTCGGGCCGTGGGCGGAGCGCGTAGGCTCGGAGGACGACGCGGTGAGCGATGGTGGTTCTGATGGCGAACACCCTTGAAGTCAGTGGTGGGCGGTTGGTGTATGACTCGTTCGGGACGGGGGCGGAGACGATTGTCTTCGTGCATGACGCCGGGGGGAACCGGCTGAGCTGGTGGCAGCAGATTCCGGTGTTTCGGGAGCACTTCCGGTGTGTTGCGTACGAGGTTCGGGGTTGGGGACAGAGCAAGGACCTGTCGGGGGAAGGTGTGACGGCGTTCGCGCGTGACCTGGGCGAGCTGATGGACGGGCTCGGGATTGAGCGGGCGACGCTGGTTGGTCAGTCGATGGGCGGGTTCACGGTGCTGCCCTATGCGGCGCGCAACGCGGAGCGCGTGGACGCGTTGATGATGGCGGACACGGTGGTGGGGATCGGCGATGCGGCTGTGCTTCGCGGCCTGGAGGAGTCGCTGGAGGCGGCCGGCTCGGCGACCCCGGAGGAATGGGAAACCCAGATGTTTGGGTCGGCTTACGTGGAGCGCTCGCCCGAGGGCGTGTTTCTGTACAACCATATCCGCGGGCTGAACTCGCCTCCGGAGCAGTTCGCGGGGTACGGAATCGAGCAGGGCGCCGTCGGCAACGACGAACTTGCCAACCTGACGATGCCGGTGGTGTTCGTGGCCGGGTCGGAAGACGTGCTGATCCCGCCGCGGCTGATCAAACGGGCGGCCGAGCTGATTCCTCATGCGCGGTACGTCGAGGTGGCGACCTGCGGCCACTCGGTGTACTGGGAGTTGCCGGACAGATTCAATGCGATCCTGGACGAGCTGCTGGCCGAGGCGTACGGCTAGCGTTCGTTCCAGAAGCGGACTAGAAGCGGGCTAGGAGCGGACAATGAGCCGGATGACTGAGGACCCTCGGATTGACCCTCGGCTGAAGGAGAAGTTCGGCGAGCTGCCTGCGTTTCCGTTGCCGAGCTTCGACTCGCGTGACGAGTTGGTCGCGGCGATGAACGCCCCGGAGGTGCTCGAGGCGCTGAACGCAGCGACGGGGGTCTCGAAGGAAGAAGCGGAGGCCGTGGCCCCGTCCACGGGATTGACGATCACGACCGAGGCGTTCGTCTCGGAGCCGGACGGGAACACGATCAAGGTCTCGCTGATGCGGCCGCAGACCGGTGAGTCGGACGATCCATTGCCCTGCGTCTACTACATCCACGGCGGGGGCATGGCGCTGCTGTCCGCGTTCGACGTCAACTATCAGGCGTTGGGCCGGATGATCGCGCATCGGGGCGTGGTGGTGGCGCTGGTCGACTTCCGCAACTGCGTCGTGCCCTCGTCGGCGCCGGAGGTCGCGCCGTACCCGGCCGGACTCAACGACTGCACCTCCGGCCTGCGCTGGTTGATCTCGCAGGCGGACGAGTTCGGCATCGATGCGAGTCGGATCCTCGTCTCGGGTTCGAGCGGCGGCGGCAATCTGACGCTCGCGCTGGGACTGCGCCTGACCCGTGAGGGCCATGCTGGGCTGGTCAAGGGGCTCTACGCCATGTGCCCCGACATTGCCGGGAGCAGGCCATGTGACGACCTGCCGTCCTCGATCGAGAACAACGAAGTCTGGCTCGATGCGCACAGCAACTTCGGGGCCATGGGCTATGGGATAGAAGCGTTCGAGGCGCAGGATCCCGAGGCCTGGCCGCTGTTCGCTACTGAGGAGCATGTCCAGGGCTTTCCCGAGACGGTGATCAGCGTGAACGAGTGCGATCCGCTGCGCGACGAGGGGATTGCGTTCTACCGGCTGCTGCTGCGGGCTGGTCAGCGGGCTCGCTGTCGGCAGGTGATGGGGACGATCCACGGGGGTGACAACATGGTGTTGCCTTGCACGGATCTGGCGTTGGCCACGGCTCGGGATGTGGCGGCGTTTTGCCGGGAGACCTAGCGCCGGCGACTCCGGGAGCGGCGTGACATGGGTTGGCGGGGGTTTTTCTGGGCTTCGACGTTGGCGATTTCGGTGTCGTTGAAGCCGAGTTCGGACATGACCTCGGCGGTGTGCTGGCCGAGTTCGGGGAACCAGGGCTTGGCGCTGGCGGGGGTCTTGTTGAACTGGGCGAAGTTTCCGGCCATCGGTTTCTTGCCGACGCCGGGGACGTCCTTCTCGACGATGTAGCCGTTCTGGAGGGCCTGCGGGTCGGCGATGACGTCCTCGTAGTCGAAGACGCGCTGGTACATGATGAAGTCGCGGCGCTCGTCGAAGAACTGCTCCCATTCATCGGTGGTCCGGTTCTTCATGGCGCGGGCCATGTGGGGTCGCAGGAGTTTCGCCTGCTCGACCCAGCGGAAGTCGCTGAGGGGCGAGCGCTTCTGGCTGGCGCTCCAGCGCGGATCGGTAGCGATTTCGGGGATGCCGCCGAACTCGCAGAAGTCCTGCCAGGCTTCGTCGCCCTGGACGTCGACGTGGAATGCGCCGCCGTCGGCGGTGAGGTAGGTGCCGGCGCTGCCGGGGACGTTGGGGTGATGCGGTCCCTCGCGGGAGAGCAGGGTGCCGGAGATCGAGGAGTGGTTGAGCTCCCAGCCCTGCATCCAGACCATGACGCCGTAGGCGGAGGTGCGGACTTTCTGTCCGACGCCGTGGAGTTCGCGGGCGGCGAGGGCGGTCATAATGGCGAGGGTGAGGCCCATCGCGCCGGAGGTGTCGCCGATGACGGAGCCGGCGATCATCGGTTGGGTTTCGGGGTCGCCGACCATGTTGGCGATGCCGCTGCGGACCTGGGCGTACTGGTCGGTCATGCGCTTGTTGCGGTCGGGGCCTTCGTGTCCGAAGCCGTTGGCGATGCCGTAGACGAGGCGGTCGTTGCGCTTGGCCAGTTCGTCGTAACCGAGGCCTATGCGCTCGAGCGAGTCCTCGCGGAAGTTGCTGACGAAGACGTCGGCGCGGTCGACGAGGCGCAGCAGGACTTCTCGGCCGAGCTCGGTGTGGACGTCGAGGGCGATCGAGCGTTTGCCATGCGAGACGGAGAGGAACTGCGCGCCCGGGGTTTCGGTCGGGGCGGTCCAGTTGACGCCGGTGTGCCAGCGGTTGGGGTCGCCGCCGGGCGGCTCGACCTTGACGACGTCGGCGCCCATGTCGGCGAGGAATCCGCCGACGAGCGGTCCCTGGATGGCGATGGCGAATTCGACGACGCGCAGGCCCTGGAGTGGTTCCGGCATAGGGCACCTCGGCTCTCCGTGGCGATGATAGGCAGGCGGGGGCCGTGGTGTCGGAGCGGTTTCAGGCGTCGAGGGATTGCTGGACGCCCTGTTGGCGCTTGCGTCGTGGGGCTCTGCGGAAGGTCTGGGGGGCGGCGAAGCGGGGGTAGTCGGGCTGGTCTCCGTTGAGCAGTTGCTCGATGGTGAGGATCTGGACCCTGGGGTATTGGTTGCCGGGCAGGGCGTCGGGCTCGTAGAAGCCGGCGGCGATCGCTTCCTGGTTCATGGGGTTGGTCGGCTCCTCGAGGGTGATGAAGATGGCGACGGCGGTGTCCTGGGGCAGCCCGATGACGGTGTGGTCGGAGAGTTCGGCGGGGCGCTAGGCCATCATGTCGTTCTGGCCGAGGAACTCGCGCATGGCCTGGAGCAGCTTGCCCAGCTTGTCGGGGCCGTCGGTGACGACCTCCTGGTAGGCGCGCTCGGAGTCCATGGTCCAGTGCCACGAGTCGTCGAAGGCGGTGATCTGAGCGGCGGAATCCTCGCCGGAGCGCTCCTTGAAGAGGACGTTGTACGTGGCGTTGGAGTTGAAGGGCGGGTCGAGGTAGATGAGGTCGACTGACTCGTTGGGGATGTGTTCGCGGAGGACGGAGAGGTTGTCGCCGAAGTACAGCTGGCTGGTCCAGGGGGTCATTGGGGCACCCTACCGGGTAACAAGGACCTCCCACTTTGAAGGTGGTGTCGCGCAGCGACAGAGGGAGGTGCGCAATTCCGCTCAGTCTGGGCACTGCTTCAAGGGCAGAGCGACTTGGTCTCCGCTGCAGAGGAAATCGAGGCGGAACCGATCTGAGAGCATTCCGCACCGCCTGCAGGATTCGATGGACTAGGCAGAGCGACTAACGCGAGGGACATAGTCGTCACTCGTCCAAGAGCGAAACATCTGCCAACCGTGTATCGATAACTCCTCTTCCGATAGCTCGCAGGAAAGCACCTCTTCAGATTGCTGAATCTCGTCCGGTCGATCCAGTTGGTCAGACGGCCGAGTGGGATGGTGTTCAATACGGACTGTAATGCCGAGGTGCGCAGGATTCGCCCGGCTAGGTCCCCAGTCCAGCGCAAACGTACCCTCTGAGTGTCGAAGCGCGATTGGCGGAACCAAGGCATGTCCCCCTGTGATTTCGACACCCTCTGACTTCAGCTTCTCGACTGTGGCGCTCTTGCAGCGGGCCTTCCGCCGATTCCGTTCAGCATTGTGATACCGGCCGTTCGACCTTTCTAGTTCGCGGAGATGCAGAACGGATTCGAAGAACTCGGAATCCACACTCAGTCGTCTCTGAAGCCGTGCGTCCTTGTCACGACGGCGGCGCTCAGCTGTCGCCATAGCCTCGCGCCTCTTCTTCTGCTCACGCATCGACTGGCGTCCGCGACGGATCCCACGGAAAAGGAGAGGGATCATGTCTCGTACGACTTCCCACACCAATGCTAGGAAGCCAGCCATTGCGCCTAGCAGGGTGACCAATTCCAGATTCGTCATGCGGGTCTCTCCTCGTCCGGCCCATATGGGCGAAATCGGAATTCTGTGGCTGGGGACGACGCCACCCAAGGCGGAACCTCGCCCAGCTTCATGGTTGAGATTCTGAACACGGGCGTCACTCCGGCTCCAGTGGTGCCACCATCGCCTGTTGATGACTTCGACTCCAATCTAGGCAACCGATAAGGCAGCTGATCCATTCCCGTCCACAACTTCAACAGAACCTCGTGGACAGTGGGCAAAGCCCATTCGATTCGTCAAGTAGTTCTCGCCGCCGCCGCCGCGGTGTCCTCGATGTTGGCCTGGGCTCGTGCGGTGTCAAGTCGGCTGCCGAAAGTGTGGGGACCGCTCAGTCCCTGTAAACTGGCTCTACAGCGAGCGGAGAGGACTGCGGGATGGCGGACGAGGAAAGGCGCCTGACCGTCGGTCAGGCCGTGCGTGGCGGTGGACCGCCGATGGACCCGGAAGAGGCCCGCAAGCTCCGCGAGCGCGTCTCCGGGAGCTGGGAGAAGTACTTCCGCAAGAGTCCGGCGCTCGAGGAAGCGTACGGACAGCGCGAGTCTTCCTGTTGCGCGAGCGACGACGCCGACACGTAATCCGTGCGCTATCTCCTTGACACCGACTGGGTGATCGACGCCCTCAGAGGCCGACGCGCCTCCGCGCAGGCTCGCCATCGCATTGATCAGCTTGCCCCACGGGGCATCGCAATCAGCGTGATCTCCTTGGCCGAGCTATCGGTCGGGCCCAATCTGGTGGAGCCTTCAGTGCAGTCGCGCACGGAGATGCTCAGCTTCATCGAGGAGTTCACGTTGCTGGCGGTCGACGCGACCACCTGCGAGATCTTCGGAAGAGTCAAGGCCAACCTGCAACTGCGCGGGCAACTGATCGACGACTTCGACACCATGATTGGCGCGACCGCGCTTCAGCACGACCTTACTCTGCTGACCAACAACATCCGCCACTTTGAGCGCATCGATGGGCTGCGGTTCGAAACCCTGTGACGCGCTCGGCGGTGCTCTTGCCTGACGGCGAAACGGTGCTGACGGAATTCATCGACGGAAGGTTCAGGCCGTGAATCGGATTTGCTCCAAGGACACCGACACGTTCCTGTTCGTCTTCTCCGACGAACGCATTGCCGATGTGATCGATCTTGATTACCAGACGCTGTTCGAACTGGACTGCGACGGCAACCCGGTCGCTCTGACCATCGAGCACGCGCGCGAGCGCGACGTATGGCCCGAGGTCGAAATCGAACGGCTTCCCGCCTGACTGAAGCGCGGCAGGCCGCGGCCTGCCGCTGAGCTCGCACCGATCTCCGCACGTGCTCGCGGAGGGCTAGGTTGATGTTGGTCTGGTAGCCCCGACCCCCGGGCGCCTGAGACTTGATCCAGGCGATTACGTCGGCGTCGATTCTGAGGGTGATCTGCTGCTTGACGGGCCGATAGAACTTGCCGCGCACGGCGCCGGTCCATTTGGTGATCTCAGGAATGTCGCTCAGGTCGATGTCTTGGTCAGCCAGCTCGTCAAGAGCCTTTAGGTGCTCCTGAGCCTCCGGCGGCAACGCATCGAATGGCTTCGTCGTAACTACGGACACGTAGCTACAGCAGTGGTCGTCGTCGAGAAGGACGAGCGGGTCCCCGAACGAGTCGGGGACGGGGAGGGGGGTGCTGTGGGAGGGGCCTGCCCCCGCCTGCGCGGGGGCGACTTTAGTTTGGGCGAGGGGGTGATCGTCGTCTGCGGGAGGGGCCCTCCCCCCGCCTGCGCGGGGGCGACTTTGGTTTGGGCGGGGGTGTGATCGGAGGTGCTGGGCGGGGGCTCTTATTCTGTTTGGGTGCGGTCGGCTTGGGTTGATCGGGTCGGCTGGGGTTTGAGGATTTTGGGCTATGACTTTCTCGTGGGAGCTGTGGGAGTTTACTCGGGGGGTTCGCTGGCGGATTGGGTTGTCGGTGTCGGTTGGGTTGCTGGCGGTGGCGGCGGGGGTGGCTCGGCTGGCGTTGCTGGGCTGGATCGGGGCGCGGATCTTTGAGGGCGACAGCTTTGGCGACCTGGTTCCGCTGATCATTGCGACGGCGGCGTCGATCGCGGCGCGCTCGGTCTTCCTGTACGCGAAGGAAGAGGTGGCGAACGGCACGGCGCTGCAGGTCCAGTTTGCCTTGCGGCAGCGGCTGTTCGACCAGGTCGTGCGGCTCGGACCGTCGCACTTCGATCGGAAGCGGACCGGCGACGTCACGGTCGGTGTAATCGAGGGGGTCGAGCAACTAGAGACGTTCTTCGGGCAGTACCTGCCGCAGCTGATCGTGGCGGCGCTGGCGCCGATCGGGATCTTCATCTTCATGGGTTGGCTCGACCTGCCGGTGGCGGCGATCTACTTCGGATTCGCGCTGGTCACGCTGCTGCTGCCGCAGTTGCTGAAGCAGAAGAATGCGGAAGCATCGTTGCGGCGGCGGGACGCGTACGGATCGTTCGCGGCGGACTTCCTCGATTCGGTGCAGGGTCTGGCGACGCTGAAGGCGTTCGGTCAGAGCGGGCGTCGCGGGTCGGAGTTGGCGGAGCGGGCGCAGGTGGTCTTCCGCACGACGATGGGCGTGCTGTTCCACAACGCGATCGCGCAGGGTCTGACGATCCTGGCGATCACAGTGGGGGCGGCGGTGGCGCTGTATGTCGGCGCGCTTCGGGTCGAGGCGGGGGCGATGGAGCTGGCGGAGCTGCTGGTGGTGCTGATGCTCGGGGTGGAGGTGTTCCGTCCGCTGCGCGAGCTGAGCCAGCTCTTCCACCAGGGACTGCTGGGCATGGCGGCGACGCAGAGCGTGCTGGATATCGAGCAGGCGCAACCGCTGACGCCGGACGCCGAGGCGGCGCCGGCGGAGGTGGTCGAGCCGCGGATCGAGTTTGAGCACGTGACGTTCAGCTACCCAACCGGGCGTCGAGCGGCGTTGAACGACGTCAGCTTCACTGTCGAGCCGGGCAAGCGGATCGGCGTGGTTGGACGCTCGGGGTCGGGCAAGTCGACGCTCGTGTGGTTGCTGCAGCGTCTGTACACGCCGCAGGAGGGGACGATCCGGCTGGGCGGGCGCGACGTCAACGAGCTGCGCTTCGCCGACATTCGCTCGCAGATGGCGGTCGTCTTGCAGGACACGTATCTGTTCCACGGTTCGGTGCTGGCCAACCTGCGGTTCGCCAAGCCGGACGCGAGCGAGGACGAGATCCGGGCCGCGGCGGAGGCGGCGAACGCGCACGAGTTCATCAACTCGTTGCCGGAGGGGTATGGGACCGTGATCGGCGAGCGGGGACACCGGTTGTCGGGCGGCGAGCGTCAGCGGATCGCGATTGCGCGCGCGCTGCTGCGCGATGCGCCGATGCTGATCCTGGACGAGGCGCTGTCGAGCGTCGACGCGGAGAACGAGGCGACGATCCAGGGGGCGCTGGATCGGCTGATGCAGGGTCGGACGACGCTGATCATGGCGCACCGGCTGTCGAGCGTGCGCGACTGCGACGAGATCCTGGTGCTGGATGAGGGTCGGCTGGTCGAGCGCGGCGACCACGAGACGTTGCTGCGCGAAGGGGGCGTTTACGACTGGCTAATGCAGGGTCAGATGACCGACCCGAGCCTCGACGGGTTCGTCGACGATGCTCCGCCGGCGGAACGGGCAGCGGCTGAACGTGCGGCCGCCGCCGGGGCGAGTGGTTCGCTGGCGATGCAGGACTACGGGGGCGGGGCGACGGAAGCGATCATCCGGGCGGAGGGGATGGGTTGGCGGGAGACGTCGGCGCGGTTGCTGGCGATGGCGGCTCCGTACTGGTTCAAGACCAGCCTGTCGTTTGGGACCGGGGTAATGCACTTCTTCGGCGCGATTGCGGTTGGCGTGATCGGCGCGTTCATGGTCGCCAATGTGCGGGACGGCGAGTCGATCACTTCGCTGGCTGCGTTGTTGATCGTTGTGGCCGTGTTGACCGGCCTGTTCCGCTTCCTCGAGAACTGGGTCTCGCATGACATGGCGTTCCGGTTGCTGGCGGATATGCGGATCGCGCTGTTCCGCAAGCTTGATCAGATTGCTCCCGCGTATCTGTTGCGGCGCCGATCAGGCGACCTCGTCTCGATGGCGACACAGGATGTGGAGACGGTGGAGTACTTCTTCGCGCACACGATCGCGAACGCGTTCGTCAGCGTGGTGATTCCGGGCGCGGCGCTGATCACGTTGTTCGTCGTGGACTGGCGACTGGGCATCGGACTGGCGCCACTGCTGATTCTGGCCGGACTGAGCCCGCTGTTTACGCGGCGGATCGTGGATCGACTGGGCTCGCGATCGCGCGACCACCTGGGCGCGCTGAACGCTCACATGGTGGACACGCTGCAGGGTCTGCGCGAGGTGACGGCATTCCAGCGCGAACCGGAGCGGAAGACAGAGTTCGAGGGTCTGATGCGGGAGTACATGCCGATTCGGGGTGGGTTCAACCGCCAGATCTCGGCGCAGCGCACGCTGCTTGAGGGCCTGACCGGCTACGGCGGTCTGGCAGTGCTGACGATCGGCGGGGTGCTCGCGGTGCGGGGCGATATCGATTCGGCGCTGGCGCCGCTGTTGACGTTGCTGGCGATGGGGGCGTTCATGCCTGTGGCGGAGCTGGCCCAGGTCGGTCGGCGGCTGGGCGACACGCTGGGCGCGACCAGGCGGTTGACGGCTGTGCATAGCGAACCGGTGGCGGTGCTGGATGGTCCGGGCGCGTCGACCAACGGTGAGGCGGGGGACGGGGTTGGCGTGTCGGAGGGTGCGTTCGCGTCGGTCGGGTTCACGTACGAAGACACGCCCCGGGCGGCGCTGGACGAGGTGTCGTTCGACCTCAAGCCGGGCGGCACGGTGGCGCTGGTCGGCCCGTCGGGCGCGGGCAAGACGACGGCGGCTCATCTGCTGCTGCGCTTCTGGGATCCGCAGGATGGCAAGATCACGCTGGAGGACTCGGATCTGCGCACGTATCGGCTCGATGAGCTGCGCGGGCAGGTAGCGCTGGTCGCGCAGGACACGTACCTGTTCAACGCGTCGATTCGGGCCAACCTGCAGGTGGCGAAGCCGGATGCGAGGGAAGACGAACTGCGGCTGGCGATCGAGCGGGCCGGGCTGTCGGACTTCGTCGAGTCGCTGCCGGACGGCCTCGACACGCCGGTCGGAGAGCGGGGCGCGCAGCTCTCGGGCGGCCAGCGGCAGCGGGTCGCGATCGGGCGGGCGCTGCTCAAGGATGCTCCGGTGCTGATCCTGGATGAGGCGACATCGCATCTCGACGGCCTGAACGAGCGCCTGGTGCGAGATGCCCTGGACGAGCTGATGTCGGATCGAACGACGCTGGTGATCGCCCACCGGCTCTCAACCGTCAGAGACGCGGATCAGATTGTCGTGCTGGACGAGGGTCGGGTGGTGGAGATTGGGACGCACGAGGAACTGGCGTCGGAGGATGGATTGTATTCGAGGTTGGTGCGTCGACAGTTGTCGGCGGCCCGACGGTAAGGTGGCTTGGCCTAGCCGCCCGCACGGTCTTCGATGCTGCGCATGAGACTTCTCAGCACTCCCGCCACCACGAGATTCGAGTCGGGTTGATCCCGATCCAATTCGGAGTAGGGCACGTCCAAGTGCAGCTCAGGGATTGGGTCACCGTCAATGGAAACGGTGCGGATCATCCTCGACGATGTCAGCGTCCAGGCAAGCGATAGCGCGATCCGAAAACCCCGCCTTCCCATGCCGTTGTATCCACTGAAGTTGTATTGCCTCGATAGCTCAACAGGGCCGTCGTCGCTCAGCGAGAATCCTGAAGTGGCGACATAGGAGTCCCGCGTCGCTTGCCAGTGCTCAGGATCCAAGACATGGTTGCCGCTTACGCCCGGGGTGTCGCCACGTGCAGAGGTCACCTCGTGATACGAAGCAAACAGTGCAGTTCCTATCGGCTGGCACGAGGAGGAGACTGCCTCGAGGATTGGCTGGACGTGGTCGAGATGAACTTGATCGAGCGTAGCCACATCTGATTCTCGAGCGTTCTGACTGCGCCTAGCGTGAAGGAACGCCTCTACCTCCCCTCCGACTTCAAGACGCTCCAGCAGCCCACTCAGGCCGAAGAGAGGCACGACGTCGCAATCGGAGCGGGCTTGCCGCTGCAAGCCGCCGTAGACAATCGCCTTGGCGGCGACTTCCGGTACAACTGCTTCAACGCGATTGAGCGTGGCGATGAACTCGGAGGACACGGTTGCCCCCGATTTGATCTCAATGGCGGCCAGTCCATGTCCGGTTTCGTAGATCAAGTCGCACTCCAGTCCCTTGGAGTCACGCAAGAATGAGAGGTTGGCGGGTTGTGCTCGGTTGAAACGGTGTTTCATTGCCTCCGTCACCACCAGGTTTTCAAACAGAGCTCCGCGCAAGGGATGAGTCGCGACCTGCTCGGCTCGTTCGATTCCTAGCAAGTAGCTGGCCAGCCCGACATCGTGGAAATACAGCTTCGGGGACCGGATCAAGCGCTTCCCAAGATTGGCGTGAAATGGCGGCAACTGGAACACGACGTAGCTGGCTTCGAGGATGTTTAGCCACTCGCGAATGGTCGGATGCTTGACCCCGACATCGGAACCCAGGGAGCTCAGATTGACCAGTTGCCCGACCCGGCCGGCGCAAAGTCGCACGAATCGGCGAAAGGTGCTCAGGTCACGTACGCCACCCAATCGGCGGACATCGCGCTCAACGTAGGTTTCGAAATAGTCGCCGAGCGCCTGTCGAGGTTCCAGCTTCCGGTCGAGCAATCGAGGATAGAAACCGGCGAAGATCATCTCGTCGATTTCCAAACTCGCTCCGATACGTTCACGTTCGGCGATTGAGAAGGGCAGGAGACGCAGGAGGGCTGTTCGGCCCGCGAGTGACTGGTTGATGGCGTCGGAAAGGCGAAACTGTTCACTTCCCGTCAACACGTAGAGCCCCGCACCGCCGGTTTCGTCCGCCATGACCTGCAGATAGGACAACAGCTCCGGCACGTGCTGGATCTCATCGATGATGGCACCTTGACCTAGTTGCGCCAAAAAGCCGCGAGGATCCCGCTCAGCAAAGTCGCGTTGGTCGGGCGCTTCGAGGTTTGCATAGTTGAGGTCTGGAAAGACTGATCGACACAGGGTGGTCTTGCCCGACTGCCTCGGGCCTGTCACGGTCACGAAGGGATACTGTTCGAAGAGCCCCTTGAGCCTCGGTGAGATGTCTCGCTCGATCATGGATTCAGAATATCAGCATGCGGGACAGATTGAAAGCGTCACCTTCAATCGGCGCGACAAGTTTGCGCCAATTGTGGCCGAACCAACCTCGATTTCACATTTCGGGCGATATTCGAGCCCAAGAGTTCGTGCATATTGAAAGTGTCTCTTTCAATCTGTACAGCCGGTCGACGAGGGTGCCCGAATCGCCGACCGCACGACAACCCACACCGAGGTACCTTCGGCTGTGAGTGACTAGACCCTCAACCTCCGCGGCTCCGTTCATCCCGCTACTGATCTCGGCCCTTGCCTTCGTCGCCGGGCTTCAGTTGTTGCGGAGCCTGGTGTCGGGGCTTGCGGTGTATCTGGGGCAGGTGCAGGATGTGTCGCCGGGGCATCTGGCGATCCTGATCTTTGCGATCTTCGCGACGGCGCTCGCGGCTCCGGTGGTGCGGCGCAGTCTGGGAGCACGGCGCGCGTTCATGAGCCTCGTGGTTGTGCTGGGGCTCTTGCGGCTGTCGGAGCAGTTTGCGTCGGAGCCCGACGCGCGACTGGGGATCGCTATTGCGGGGGTGGTGGTCTGGCTGTGGTTGATTCCGTTGTTGTTCTTGCGTGGTCTTGGCGATGGGTCGCGGTGGGCGCCGACGGGCGTGTTGGCGCTGCTGCTGGGGCTGGCGGTGGATACGGGGATTAAGGGTGCGTTTGGCACGCTTGACCTCGGCTCGGCGGCCGGACTTGCGCCGCAGCTCTTGACGATTGCTCTGACGGTTGGTGTGCTCTCGTTGGTGGTGTGGTTGGGCCGCTCTTCGGACGATGTGGTCACCGATGTGGTGAACGGCGGTTCGGAGCCGGGGTCGGCGTTCGTGGTTGGGCCCGCGATCGCATTGCACCTGTTGATCTTCCAGAATCTTGGGCATCATGCGGCGGTGATCGGCTGGTCGTTGCCGGCGGTATTCGCCTGGACGACGCTGGCAAACGTAGCGGCGCTGTGGGTCGTGGTTGCATTCGGGCGGCAAGGTTTGGGTCAACAGCGTTGGATGCGCGTGGCTGCGGCGGCGGCGCTGATCGTGGCGGTGGCTCCGACTCCTCCGGTGTGGCTGGCCGCGCTGGGCGCGTTGCTCGGGCCGGCCGCGATCTCGCTGTTCTTTGTGGCCGGCCTCGGTGGCCGCGCTGACGGTCGCAGAGGTTGGCTGAGCATGGCGCTCGGGATGATGGCCATACCTGTTGTCCTGTTCGGTTGGTACGCGCACTATGAAATCGACATCCGGATTCCTCAGTGGGTGCTGCCGCTGGCGGCGGCGGCAGTCGTCGCTGTGCCGGCGCTGGCGTCGGCTGGCGGCACTGCAGCGACCGATTGGTCGGGAGCGAAGTGGGTCGGCGTTGCTGCGTTGCTGCTGCTCCTGCTGCCGCTGCACCAGGTGTTGACCTGGAACGAACCGGCCGGTCCGCCGGACGAGGATCGGTTGCGGGTCGCCACGTACAACATTCACCAGGGATTCGACCTATACGGCCGGCACGACCTGGAGGGGATCGCGCTCGCGATCGAGGAGTCGCAGGCCCAGGTTGTTGCGCTGCAGGAGGTGCCGCGCGGCTGGGTTGTGAACGGGTCTGTCGATGCGCTGAGCTGGCTGGCTCAGCGTCTCCGGATGCATTCTGCGTGGGGTCCTGCGGCGGATCCGAACTGGGGCAACGCGATTCTGAGCCGGTACCCGATTCTCGATGTTGTCAATCGGCCGATGCCCAACAACGACGATCTGCTATTCGAGCGGGCGTACATGGTGGCCAGGATTGATTTGGGTGAGCGAGACGTGCAGGTGGTCGCGACTCACCTGCACCACGTTGAGCGTGAGTCTCGGCATCGGCTGCCCCAGGTCCGGGCGCTGATTGCGGGTGTCGACTGGGCTCAGCCGACGATCCTGCTCGGCGACCTCAACGCCCAGCCGCATCATGAGGAGCTCCGGCTGCTGAGATCGGCCGGGCTGTCGACGGTGCAGCCGCCGGTAGCCACCTACCCGGCGGACGGAGCGAGGCGTCAGATTGACTACGTGCTGACGACCTCGCACTTTTCGTTCGTCGATGTGTATGCGCCTGCCACGACGGCGAGCGATCACCTGCCCCTTGTGGCGACGCTTGAGTCATCGCTTGAATAGCTGTTGTGCGATTGCGATCGCGCATACTGATCGGCAGAATCAACGCAGTTTCGGGGCGGGCACGGCGGACAGGACGGGAGGCCGGCGATGGTGTTCGGCAGCGGACGACGGGCGAAGATTGCGGCGTTGAACGCTGCATCCGAGGTCGTCGACACGTCGCGTGGACCGGTCGAGTTCGCTCGCCACGGCGGGCCGCCCTATGTGCTGATCATGCACGGCACGCCGCAGGGACACAACGCGAGTTTCATCGGCGCACCGTTGGAGGAGGCGGGGTTCGGCACGATCACGCCGTCGCGGCCGGGATATCTGCGGACGCCGCTGGCGAGCGGGCGGACATTCGGTGAACAGGCCGACGCGGCGGCCGCGTTGCTTGATGCGCTGGAGATCGACGCGGTCGCTGTGTACGGGATCTCCGGCGGGGGACCGAGCAGCATCGAATTTGCTGCGCGCCATCCGGAACGGACCAAGGCACTGATCCTCGAGGTTGCGATTTCGCAGCGATACACGCCGGCGGTCTCGGATCTGACCGTCGCGCTGACCATGAACTCGTTCGTGTTCTGGCTTCAGGGTCTGCTGATGCGATTCGCGCCGCGCTTCGCGGTCAGTCAGTTTGTCAGGATCGAGAGCACGCTTGACCCGGCCGATCAGTCGCGGATTGCAGACGATGTGCTCGCCAGTCCGCGCAAGATGGAGCTGCTGCGGCTGTTGTCGGCCAATGCGCCGTTCGATCTATTGCGCTCTGGATTCGAGAACGACATGGAGCAGTTCGCCGCGATCGACCGGCTGCCGCTCGAGCGGGTGCGTTGTCCCGCGCTGATCGTGCACGGCACACACGACGGCGATGTCCCCTATCGTCACGCCGAGGAGGCGGCTTCTGCGATTGCCGGGGCGGAGCTGTTCACGGTGGCGAAGGGCTGGCATTTGCTCGCGCTGAGCGACGGCGACGACGCGTACAAGCGGGCGGAGGTTGACTTCCTCAAGGAGCACCTCCACGCATAAGGGTGGCAACCGCGTGCGGTCGAGTGCAACATCGGATCGGATCGCGGTTTTGATCTGGTGATATGTTCGACGCTGGTCTGGGCTTCGCCGAGACCGTGTCGTTGGACCCCTGATGAGCCACGTCGACACCCACGCTCCGACAGCCGCCACGGTCGGCTTCGCGCTGCCGCATCGCACCAAGATGCTGATTCTCGGCAGCGCTGTCGTGGCGATGTTCCTCTCGGCAGTGCAGCATTCGATCGTCGCGACGGCGACGCCGGTGATCGCGGCGGACCTGGGCCGCTTCGATCTGATCGCGTTCATGGAGTCGGCCTTCATGGCGACGTCCATGCCTGCGGTGGCGATCGCGGGGCGGTTGTCGGATGTCTATGGTCGCAAGCCGTTCCTGCTCGGCGGACTGGTGATCTTCGCGGGCGCGACGGCGTTGGCCGGGATTGCCACCTCGATGGAGATGCTGATCGGATTTCGGGCGCTGCAGGGTATCGGCGGCGGGATCCTGATGGGCAACTCGTTCTCGATCTCGGGCGATCTGTTCCCGCCCGCCGAGCGAGCCAAGTACATGGGCATCTTCGCGGCCGTGTTCGGAGTCGGCGGCCTGGTCGGGCCGCTGCTGGGTGGGCTGATCGTCGACGCGCTGAACTGGCGTTGGGTGTTCTGGTCGATCCTGCCGCTCGCGGCGCTGGCCTTCGCCTCGATCGCGTTCATCATGCCCTGGCTGCGTCCGCCGCCGCGCAAGGTGATCATCGACTGGCTGGGTATCGCGGCGATGCTGCTGATGTTGATGCCGGCGATGCTGGCGCTGGCCCTGGTTTCGACGGGGACCGCGTGGCTCGACCTGAAGACGCTGGCGCTGTTCGGGCTGTCGCTTGTCGGAGTACTTGCCTTCGCGGCTGCCGAGCGTGCCGCGAAAGAACCAATCTTGCCGGGGACGCTGTTCCGCGATCACACGTTCCGGGTGGCGGCGATCGTGATGATGGCTACCGGCGGCGGTCTGTTCGGGGTGGCGTTCTTTCTCGCGTACTTCATGCAGGGAGTACTCGGTTACTCGCCGACGGCCTCGGGGTTGCTGTTGAGCACAGAGATCGTATCGATGGTGGTGATGGCCTCGCTCGCCGGGCAGGTCATGTCACGTACCGGTCGGTACAAGATCCTCGCGATCATCGCCAGTGTGGTGATCGCCGTCGGCGCCTGGTTGATGACGCAGCTCAGCGCCGAGTCGGGCGCCGTTGACGTGGTCTGGCGGCTGATGCTGTTCGGCAGCGGGCTGGGATTGCTCTTCCCGTCGGTGATGACCGCGGCGCAGAACGCGCTGCCTCAGAGAATGCTCGGCACAGTTTCGGGGGCGACGCAGTTCTTCCAGGAGATCGGCGGGATCATCGGCGTGACCCTGATTGGCGCGCTGGTTACGGGGCGGCTGACGAGCGAACTGGCCGCACGGCTGCCCGCCGACCTGGCCGCGCACGCGGATCCGACGCAGCTTCTGAACGAGGAAGCCCGGGCGGGTCTGCTGGCGGAGATCGGCGAAGCTGGTGTGGTCCAGATCCTGACCACGCTGCCCGAGGCGCTGGCTGTCGCGATTACCAACAACTTCTGGATCTCGGTCGGCGTCGGCGCGATCTCATTGGTCGCCGTGTTGACCCTGCGAGAGAAGCGGCTGCGCACCGGCGAACACGACTTGCCCGAGGTGCCGGAAGGCGCGCTCGGACCGCTGCCTGACGCTGCGCCGATCGCCAACGGCGCCGGGGGGAACGGCACACTGCGTGTGGGCTGGGCGGACGATCCCGCACCGGTAGCCCGAATCCGGCCTCAACGTTCCGCTGTCGGCAATCGCGGCGCAGGCCAACGCAGGTTGTGACGCTGCGAACCTCCATACAAACCGGTGGAGCAAGGGGCCTATTGGCTACATTGCGGGAGTCAAGCGATCAGATTTGGGAATGAGGGCTCGCACCGATGGCAGAACGCACGAACGCTTTTCCCGAACTGCAACGCGACCTACGGTTCTTCCCCCTGGGCGTCAACGAGCCGACGCACCTGACGGCTGCACAGATCGAGCAGTACAACGAGAAGGGCTATGTCTTTCCGATCGATATCTTCTCGCAGTCGGAGATCGAGTCAATCCGCGGATACTTCGACGATCTGCTGCCCAGGGCGCTGGAGGCTGGCTGGAACAGCTACGAGCTGACCAACTGGCACAAGCACTGCCAGGGTGTGTGGGACATCGTCACGGACAGCCGGATTATCGACATCATGGAAGACATGCTGGGCGAAACGGTGATCCTGCGGCACAGTCATTTCTTCGCCAAACTGCCGGGCGACGGGATGCGGGTGAGTTGGCATCAGGACGCGTCGTACTGGCCGTTGACACCGAGCAAGGTCGTCTCGGCCTGGTTGGCGATCGACGACTCGGATGTCGGGAACGGGGCGATGCAGGTGATTCCCGGGTCACACCTCAACGCGCAGGTGGGATTCCGGGACAGCACGGCCGAGGAACACAACGTGCTCAACCAGACCGTCGACAACCCCGAGGATTACGGTGACCCGCCGGTCGCGCTGGAGTTGAAGGCCGGGCAGATTTCATTGCACAGCGACTGGGCACTGCACGGCTCGGACCCGAACGAGTCGAACCGCCGGCGCTGCGGCCTGGCGATGCGCTATCTGTCGAAGGATGTGCGCGCGTACAACGGCTGGAACGAGAACTCGATCATCTGCCGAGGGTCGGAGCCGACCGGCCACTGGGTCCATCATCCGCGCCCGGACGGGGAGCTGATTCCGGTCAAGGAAGGCGTCGAGGACCCGACCTCCGTGAGCTTTGAGCTGCGCAACGGCGACGACTAAGCGAGTCGGACGATCCGGCCGGTCGCGTTTGATTCCCGCATCGCCTCGATCGCGATCTGGGATTGCAGTCCGTCCTGGAAGTTCGGTGACGGTGACCGGCCGCTGTCGATGCCCTCGGCGAACGCGTCGATCAGCCGTGCCGAGGTGGTGATGGCTCCACCGGCGGCGAATGCCGGCTGATCGACCGGAGGCTCGACGGGACTCATACCGTCCTCGCCGGATCGGCCGAGGAAGACTTCGCCGTCCGACAGCATCATGCCCGGCGATGTCGCCAAGATGGTTCCGTCAGAACCGGCGATGACGATGCGCATGCCCTGGGGCGGGTTGGTGACCCATGACATCGAGAGGGTTGCGATGGCGCCGTTGGCGAATTCGAAGGTGGCGCTGATGTGGTCCTCGCTGGTGAACTGTGGATCCAACTCCTGCTCGGGAAAGGAGTCCATTCGCGCAGAGACCGCGGCCAGTTCGCCGAACCACTGGCGGAGGCGATCGATGGCGTGCGACCCGAGCTCGTTGACGAGCCCGCCGCCGTGCGCGGGGTCGAGCCGCCAGGGACGTTGGAACTCGAGCATCGGGTTTGTGGTTTGCAGGTCGTGGCTAACGTGGCGGACGTCGCCGATTTCGCCATCGGCGATCAGGCGTTGAATCTGCTGACGCAGCGGCGCGAAGCGGAACTCGTAGTTGACCATTGCGGTGAGACCCGATGCTTCGGCTGCCTGGAGCATCGCTTCGGCATCGGGGATGTTGGTCGCGAAGGGCTTGTCGCAGAGCACGTGCTTGCCGGCGTCGAAGGCGGCTCGACAGAGGTCGAGGTGCATATGTGGCGGCGTGTGGATTGCGAGCGCGTCGATCTCGGGTCGCTCGATGAGCGCCTGCGCATCTCCCGTGGCGTAGGGAATCTGCAGCCGCTCGGCGAAGTGGGCGGCACGGTCAGGCCGGCGGCTCCAGAGGCCGGCCACTTCCCAGCCGGCTTCGCGGAAGGCGGGCACGGAGACGCGCGTGCCCCAGCCCGTCCCGAATATCCCGACTCGACGTGTGGAACCTACAGGCATCGGTGTTTGCGGCCGCCAATCGGCGCGAGTATAGGGCGGCTGCGGCACCGGAGTCTCCGGGCCGCCGAGAACGTTAGTCTCGGATGGCGCGAAGAGCGTCTAGGAGGAGCCGAACATGGAACTGCTGTTCACCGGTGGACGAGTGCTGACGATCGATGCCATGGATCGGATCGCCTCCGGCGTCGCCGTGCGCGATGGACGGATCGTGGCGGTCGGCGACAGCGCTGAGGCTCGCAACGCGGTCGGCCCCGATGCAACTCACGTCGATCTGAGGGGGCGGTCGCTGGTTCCGGGGTTCTGCGATCCGCACAACCACTTCTCGATGACGACGTTTGAGCCGCGATCGGTCGACTGCCGCCGGCCGCCGCTGGCGAACAAGGCTGCGGTGCTCGACGCGCTCGCGGCGGCGGCTTCGGGCAGCCCGGAGGGTCAGTGGATCTGGGGACTCGGGTTCTCGCAGACCGAACCCGGCGTTGTGAGCGACGACGTGCTGTTCCGGCACGAGCTGGACGAGGTCGCGCCGCACAATCCGGTCTGCGTGATGGATTCGTCGTATCACGCCTGCTACGCGAACTCGGCGGCGCTGGCTCTGGTGGGCATTGATCGCGACACGCCCGATCCGCGGGGTGGGAACATTCTTCATGACGACAGCGGGGAGCCGAACGGCGTGCTCTGGGAGCGTGCGATGGACCCGGTTCATCATGCGACGATGCGCTCGTACATCGACACGTTCGGGCCCGACGTGGTGGCGGGACTAGTGGAACAGAACTCGTTGCGTCACCTTTCGCACGGGATCACGAGCGTGGGAGATGCGCTGGTGATGCCCGAGAGCGCGGAGATCTATCGGCTGACGGACGAGCGCGGCCAGTTGCCGATCGCCATTCACCAGATGCGCGGCGGTCCCGGATTCTTCGCGGCACCGGAGGACGCCGCTGGCGGCGCGTACATGGAAGACGACGTCTCGGACCGTCTACGCGGCGGGATTGTCAAGATCTTCATGGATCCGGTCTGGCCCTCTCCGGCGATGGAGCTCTGCCATCCCGACGGTACGACCGAGCCCGTGGGCGAGCCCTACTACGGGCAGGAAGAGGTCGATCACCTCGTACTCGATGCGGCGTCGCGCGGACTGCAGGTGGCGATTCACTGTATTGGAAACCGGGCGGTCGAACAGGGGTTGAACGCATTCGAGCGGGCGCTGCGAGAGACGCCGGGGGACGATCGCCGCTTCCGGATTGAACACTTCATGTTCGCGACGAATGAGCAGATCGAGCGTGCCCAGTCACTTGGCGTGATGATCTCGCATCAGCCACCGTTCCTGCATCTGATTGGCGACTACTTCGAGCAGATGACCGCACAGCCCGGGATTGACTCGGTCCCGATGCCATATCGGTCCATGTTGGATGCCGGAGTCCACGTCGCATCGGGGTCCGATTTCCCCTGCGCGCCGGTGCCCCCGTTGCTCGGGCTGTATGGACTGACAACGCGAACATCGCACGACGGCACGGTGATCGCGGCCGATCAGGCGATCTCAGCGCTCGATGCGCTGCGCACCTACACGTTGAACTCGGCCGCAGCGATGTTCCGTGAGCACGAAGTGGGATCGATCGAGGTCGGCAAGCACGCGGATATGGTCGTGCTGAGCCACGATCCGACGCTGGTCGACTCGACTTACATCCGGGAGATCGTTGTGCAGCAGACCTACGTCGATGGGGAACTGCTGTATTCGGTGTAGTCGCCAGGGACCTGCCGATCAGAGCGCAGTCTGCGCGTGTTGCGAGGCTGCCGTCTGGTGACTGGGCCCGTCTCAGGTGTTGTAGCCCTCGAGCACGAGCACCTTCGAACGGAGGGCTCGCTGGCGGAGCTCCTGAAGCGCTGTGTAGTCGCTTGAGCGAACGAACTCGCGGGCGCCGTCGTCGTTGTCGAAGGCCATGACCACGATCCGTTGCGGGGTCCAATCGCCCTCAATGACGTCAATATTGCCGCCGCGCACCAGGAAAGTGCCTCCGTTGGAGGTGACGGCATCGTAGATCTTGGCTGCGAACTCGGAGAACGCCTCCTCGTCCAATACTTCGGTGTCAATGACGACGTAACTGCTCATTGTCGCGAGCCCTCTCTCTTTGCATTCGTGAGTCTACTGCGCGGTCTATCGACACATGTATCGAAAGCGTGTCGATCAGCCCCGCGAGCCCTCGATTTCGACGGTGACAATGTCGATACCGTAGTACTTGCGGTGTCGCACAGACGAGGCGTAGAAACGCAACAGGCGGAACGAGATATCGCCCACATCCGGCTCCTCGGCCTGCTCGCTCAGATAGGCGACTCGGTCCTCAAGGTTCTCCTCGGAGAACAGCGCCAGGAACTCCAGCTCGACCGAGCCGATGCCGGGTCGCGCGATCAGCACCAGTCGGGGCGGCTCGTCCGATTCGTAGTCGTCGCGCAGATTCAGCATGGCGGAGAGGGTTTCCTCGCCGGCCGCGTGCAGTCGGTCGATTGATTCCGTGTCCCAACGCAAATCGGCGCCGAGCTTGCGCAGGAACGCCTCGATGTCGGGCAAGGCTGAGACGTCCAGTTCGGTCTCCAATCGCCGAGGCCGAGGACGGGAACCAGCCAGCTCGAGAACGATGGTCAGCAGGACCGCAGCGGAGACGCCGAAGACCACGCCGTTGCCGAGGGTGGCTCCCCAGGTTCCGCCGATCACGTCGGCCAGGATGTTCTGGCTCTGCAGGCCGACCGCGATCGCGAGCGAGGTCCCGACAATCGCGGCTCGCTGCCGGTTTAGCCCTTCGCGCATGACCGCGCGCATGCCTTCGACAAAGAGCAGACCCATGATGACCATCAAGAGGGCCCCGCTGACCGGTCGCGGAATCGTGAGCAGCAAGGCAACGACCTTGGGCAGCAGCGCCGCCACGACCAGGAGCGCGCCCATGGTGACACCGACACGGCGAGCGGCGACACCAGTGAACTCGATGAGCGAAATCGTGGTGGGCAGATAGGCGATCGTTGGCGGCGTGCCTGCAAGCCCGGAGAGGAAGATGGCGATTCCACCGACGTTCAGCGTTCGCTGCACGCCGCGGAAGTCGATGCTGCGCTGTTCCCGTCTGGAGGCTTGTTGAATCGCCGCTCCCTCGCTGCTGGAACGGACCGCGACCACAGCGCTGACCACGAGGAAGACGAGCAGCAGCGCCCAGAAGTCTTGATCCAGGACCGAGCCGAACCCGGGCCAGCCCGAGACGCTCGGGAGATCGAACCAGGGCGCGTCGAGCACTCGCTGGATGTCGTACACACCGAGCGGTATTGCGATGACGCAGCCCGCAACGAGCGAGATCGGCAGGGCCCAGAGGCTCCAAAGGCCGGTCCCGAGCAACCTCAGCAACGCCGTGATGGTCAGCGTCGCCAGTCCGACTACGGGGCCGGCAGCGTCGCCAACGCCGGCGGGAACGTCATCCAGACGGCCAAGCGCGATCGGCATCGCGGAGAGGGCGATCATCATGAAGGCGACGCCGGAGACGACCGGAGTGATCAGTCTGCGTAGCTGGGCGAGTCGAGCGGCCACCACGAACTGAATCAGCGAGGACGCGATTACCAGGCTCGACATTAGTGCGAGGCCGCCTTGCTCGACGGCCAGGACGCAGGCCGCCAGAAACGGCACGCCCGATCCCATCAGCAGGATGTGTCCCGGTCCCAGGCGGCCGATCCTTGATGCGTGCAGCCCGGTGGAGATTCCGGCAATTAGCAGTGCGCCGACGATGGCCCAGGTCATGTAGCTGCCGTCGTCGTTGAAGGCCGCCGAGAAGATGACCACGAATGTGACCACGTTGGAGACGATCAGGACCATGCCCTGGAATGCGACGTTGAGCGTCAGGAGCGGCGGGACCGGCTCTTCGGGTTCGTAACGAATATGGTCGTTGGTCGCCATCCTGCTCCGCTTGGTTCGTGCAGCGTCTGCGCCCGCCACAGGCTACGGCTTTGCACGGCGGGATGACCGGCGCGCTTGCCGCCGTCTCCGGGCGAGTCGTTAGTCTCTGACCGATTGAGCATGCAGGCGGGGAGGGAACCGAGATGGAACTGCTATTCACCGGCGGACGCGTGTTGACGATGGATGGGCTGGACCGGATCGCGTCGGGGGTTGCGGTGCGGGACGGCAAGATTGTTGCGGTCGGTCAGAGCGACGAGGCGCGGAGCGCGGTGTCTGCCGACGCCACGCATGTCGACCTGCGCGGCCGGGCGCTGATCCCCGGCTTCTGCGATCCGCACAATCACTTCTCGATGACGACATTCGAGCCTCGCTCGGTTGATTGCCGGGTACCTCCGCTGTCGGGCAAGCCGGCGGTCCTGGATGCGCTCGCGGCGGCCGCGGATGCGGCTCCGGCAGGGCAGTGGATCTGGGGATTGGGGTATGGGGCGCGGCATGCGAACGGCGGCTGGCTGACGCGGGCGGAGCTGGACGACGTGGCGCCCGAAAACCCTGTGTGCGTGATGGACTTCTCCTATCACGCCAGCTACGCGAACTCCGAGGCAATGGCGATCGCGGGGATCAACTTCGAGACTCCCGATCCGCGCGGCGGTCAGATCCTGCGCGACGAGAGCGGCGAAGCGACAGGGATGCTCTATGAGCGGGCGTCGGACCTGGTGCACCACGCGTCGATGCGCGCGCATATCGACACTCTGGGTCCAGAGATCGTGGCGGATCTCGTTGAGCAGAATGCGCTGCGCCACCTCTCGCACGGTGTGACCAGTGTTGGGGATGCGGTCGTGATGCCGGAGAGCGCCGAGATGTATCGGCTCGCCGACGAACGCGGCAAGCTTCCGATCATGATCCACCAGATGCGCGGGGGCAACGGCTTCTTCGCCGCGCCCGAGGCGGCCGCGAACGGCGCGTTTCTCCAGGACGATGTCTCGGACCGGCTGCGGGGCCGGATCGTCAAGCTGTTCATGGATCCGGTCTATCCATCGAATGCGCTGCGCAAGTGCCACGCCGACGGCACGTTCGAGGACGTCGGCGAGCCGTACTACAACCAGGACGAGGTCGACCAACTCGTGCTCAATGCGGCCTCGCACGGGCTGCAGACGGCAATTCACTGCCTCGGCAACCGCGCGATCGAGCAGGCGTTGAACACGTACGAGCGAGTGCAGCGCGAGATTCCGCGCGGCGACGCTCGGTACCGGATTGAGCACTTCTTCTTCGCCGATCCCGGTCAGATGGAGCGGGCCGCCTCGCTGGGGGTGATCATCTCGCACCAGCCGGCGTTCCTGTACTCGGTCGGGCAGGGGTTCGTCGATTTCATCGCCGAGGCCGGCCTGACGATCCCGCCGCTTCCCTACCGCTCGTTCCTCGATGCGGGAGTGACGGTCGCATCCGGATCCGACTTCCCCTGTGCGCCGGTCGAGCCGCTGATTGGGCTGTATGGTCTGACCGCGCGCCGCTCGCGGGAGGGCGACCTGATCGCGGAGGAGGAGACGCTCTCAGCGCTCGAAGCGTTGCGTACGCAGACGATCAACTCGGCGGTCGCGATGTTCCGCGACGACGAGGTGGGATCGATCGAGGTGGGTAAGCGGGCGGACCTGGTCGTGCTGAGTCACGATCCGACGCTGGTCGATCCTGAGGCGATCCGCGACATCGTGGTGCAGCGGACGTATGTGGATGGGGAGCTGTTGTACTCGGTGTAAAGTGGCCACCCAGAGTTGACGGTTTGCGCATGTTCCTGCGTTTGGTGGTGGTCGGAGTTCTCGTTGTCGGTTCGTTGGCTACGTTCCCGGCTCAGACAAGCGCCTGTAGCTGTGGGGGACCACCTTCGCCGGCTGACGAGTTCAACTGGGCGGGATCGGTCTTTCGCGGCATAGCAACATCGATTGATGATGGTGACCTAAATCGAGAAATTCGAGTCAAGTTTGCCGTCTTGTCCGTCTGGAAGGGTGAGATCGCCGAGGAACTCACGGTCATCACCGGCCATGGCGGTGGAGATTGCGGCTATCGCTTTCACGAAGGAGTCGAGTACATCGTGTATGCCGACAGAGAGACGAATGGCGTCGGGATCTGCGGCCGAACGGCTCCAGTGGCGCTGGCGGGCGTGGACCTGAAGGAACTCGGACCCGGCACGGATATCGATTACGGCGGCAATCCGCCAACTCCTTATGACCCAGCGGATCGAACGCCGCTGGGGGAGAAGACCTGGATTATTCCGATTGTTGCCACACTGCTAGCTAGCTTCGTCGGGCTCATATGGGTAGTGATGAATCGGCTGGGTCCAAGACTGGGCTGAGCACCCGTTCCCGCGGAGTCACTTTGCGAGTAGTGTGGCCCGTCGCAGGGGCTCGATCTCGATCTTGCCCATCTTGAGCAGCGCGTCCATCACTGCAACCGGCGCCGCTTTGGTGAGCTCCGACAGCTCCGCTGGCACGATCTGCCAGGAGAGACCGTACGGGTCCTTCAGCCACCCGCACTGCTGCTGCTCGCCGCCTTCTGACAGCCCGTACCAGTAGTGGTCAATCTCCTCTTGTGTCTCGCACGAGACGACGAACGACACCGCTTCCGAGAACTTGAATATCGCTCCGCCGTCTACGGCGCTCATTCGTTGACCGTCCAACTCGAACTCGACGATCGCGCCGTCTTCGCCTGGTCCAGAGGGAATCTTCACGACGCTGATAACTCGCGAGCTGGGGAACAGCGAGACGTAAAGCTCGACCGCGGCTTCGGCATGGTGGTCGAACCAGAGAGACGGGGTGATCTTCTGAATCTCACTCATCGCTGCTTTCCTTCAGAGTGTGTTGATCGAGTCCTCCTGGATTGTCGCCGATCGTGAAATCTGCCGCATCGGCCGTGACAGCCGCTCCAGGAAACGTCGTGTCGCCATACAGTGACCGCGTTGGCGCGGGAGGGTCTGGCGGTCGTTGAGGGCTGCGCCATGGGCTTGCGTGTGTTGCTGGTCGTGTCGATGATCGGTCTCTGGTTTGTCGTGTCTCCAACGAGTGGCTACGCGTGTTCGTGTGCGCCTCCGGGAACGCCAGCGGAGGCGCTGGCGGAGTCGGAGTTGGTCTTCCGGGGGACGGTGACGTCGATTCTGCCGGCGGACGAAGCAGGCTTGCTGGCGGTGGACTTCGACATCGAGACGGTCTGGAAGGGTCCGGACGCGGAAACTTTCTCGTTGACCACGCAGCAGGACACGGCGGCCTGCGGTTATCCATTCGAGGAGCGGGTCGAGTACGTGGTCTACTCCTGGAACGGTGTCGATGTGGCGCGCTGCGGACGGACCGCGCCGGTCGAGTTCGCCGGCGAGGATCTGACCGCCTTCGCGGGCAGCGTGCAGACCGGAGGCGGCGTCGGCCTGCCGAACACCGGCAGCGGCGGTCTCGTTGAGGCTGAAGCGGGGGAAGACCGGCTGGCGGCAATCGCCGTGGTGGCGGTGGTGGACGCGATGCTGCTGGGGTTCGTTGGAGCGCGGATGTACGTTCGTCGACAGGACGCAAGGCAGCGGGAGACTAGGGTTGATGGCACCTGAGTAGTCAATGCAGGAGGAAACGTGGCGGCAAGGGATCTTGGCGGGTCAAGCAATGCGGAGTCGACCGAGCGGCTGAGGGCGCTCGTCGAACGGCTCGGCGAGGCGGAAGACGAGGCGGAACTGGAGCGGTCACTCGGCGGCGGCTGGACGGTCGGGTTTGCGCTGGCCCACCTGGCGTTCTGGGACGCTCGGCAGGTCGCGGCCTTGCAGCGATTCGTGCGAGGCGAGCCGTTCCCCTCGGAGGATCTCGCGACCAACGATGCGCTGCAACTGGTAGCTGCGGCATTTGATCCGACCACGGTCGGCGACGCCGCTGTTGCGGCCGCGGAGGAGCTCGACCGGATTGTCGAGCGCCTGTCTGCCCAACAGATTGATGCACTCCGAGCCTCGGGCAAGAGCTATGCCATCGAGCGTGCACCACATCGCGAGGAACACATGCGTCAGATCGAGGACGTGATCGGCTGAACGTTCATCGTCGCCAGATCGTCCCCAGACACTGTTTCCCGCGCCAAGACTCGACGGAGGTGACGAAGCGCCAGGCGCCAGGCGCGGCGTAGTCCACGGTGAGCTCGGCGAGGCCGCTCAAGCCCTCGGTCTCTGCACGATGCTCGATGGTTTGAAAGGTCTCGAAGGATCGCGGTGTCACCTTGCCGAACATCGGCATGGCGAAGCCGGAGTTGATCGGGCAGACCGCGATGCGATCCACGTATTCGCCGACGAACGCTCGAGTGTCCAGGATGAGGACGTCGTGGGCGGTAGCCCGGTACGGCCGGGCGCTGAGCATTCGGATCAGGCGATCCTCGGAAAGCCAGAGGAACGTCTTGCGATTGAGAAACTCGTACCACTGCTGCGGCGCAATGCCGTTCAGACCGGCCGCCAAGTGCCCGGGCGGCATTGGCCATTGATCGCGGATCACGGCGGTTCCGTGGATCGGATGGCTGATCGGGACGCCGGTCGGACGCCACTGGGATTCGATTTCGCGCCGCGTCGAGCCTGTGACCTCGAACAGGTCGAGGAGCGCGGTGGTGCTGAGCAGACCGCGCTCGCGGATGCTGGGCCAACTGCCCGACTGGGCCATGTGGTAGAGGCGCGGGTAGCGCTTCGAGAAGTGCGCCAGCAGGTCGGTGCTCGACGCGGCGGCTCCGATCACTGGAGAGTGTGTTTCGTCAGAGACGGGGTATTGCGGTGGGTTGAGGGACGGTGAGGGCGACGTCGTTGCTGATGAATTGCGATCACCATATCGCCCTCCGCTAGGCTCGGAGCAGTTGAGACTCGGTACGAAGGGAGCGGGTGTGAGCACTGAACAGGCGACCGCGACGCCGTTGCTCAAGGGGCTGAAGATCGTGGAGATGGCGACTTGGCTGTTTGGGCCGATGAGCGCTTGCGTCTTGAGCGAGATGGGCGCCGAAGTGGTCAAGGTCGAGCCGCACGAGGGCGACCCGATGCGGGGGCTGATTCATCGGTTGCATGACGGGGTCGACTGGGTCTTCGAGATTCCCAATCGGAACAAGCGTAGCGTGGCGCTCAATGTGCGAACGCCGGACGGCATCGAGGCTCTGCGGCGACTGCTGGCCGACGCGGATGTATTCATCGTCAACCTGCGCCGCGGCGCGCTCGAACGGTTGGGTATCGACTATGCGTCGATCAAGGCAGAGCACCCACGCCTGATCTACGCGCACGCCACCGGCTACGGCACCGAGGGTCCAGATATCGATCGTCCGGCCTTCGACGAACTGGCTTACTGGGCGCGCGGGGGCTTCATGGAGACGCTGGGTCCCGCGGACAGCGAGCCGATCCGGCTGGTCGGGGCGATGGGGGACCTGCCCAGCGCGATGAACCTGTCGGCGGCGATCTTTGCCGCGCTGTATCAGCGCGAGCTGACCGGCGAAGGGCAATTCGTCACCTGCTCGCTCTACGGGGGCGGGATCTGGGCGAACGGCTTCGCGATCCAGGGCGCGCTGGCGACCGGCCAGAACTTCCCCCGCAGCGACCGTTACAGCGCCTTCAATCCGCTCTACAACTCGTACCGCTCGTCGGACGGGAAGTGGATGCAGCTGGCGATGATCCAGGAGGAGCGATTCTGGGGACCGTTCGCGGAGGCGATTGGCGAGCCGATCCTGACCGAGGATCCGCGCTTTGCCGAGGCCTCGGTGCGTCGTAAGCACATCCGCGAGGCGGTCGAAGTGATCGAGCAGCGAATCGGCGAGGAACCCAGGGACCATTGGGCGGCGATCTTCGACGCCAGGGATTTCCCCTGGGCGCCGGCTGCGGACTCGGTCGAGATTGCCAACGATCCGCAGGCGGCGGCCAACGGTTACGTGCGCACGATGCAGCATCGAACGGCGGGGGAGTTCAAGATCTTCGGCCTGCCGTTTGAACTCGAACGGGCGCCGACGGAGACGCGCAGCAGCGCTCCGGAACTGGGCGAGCACACCGAGGTTGTGCTGGAAGAGTTGGGCTATAGCTGGGACGAGATTGCGGGGATGAAGCAGTCGGGTGTGATTCCATAGCCGCGAGAATGGTCGGGCCCCTCACCCCGGCCCTCTCCCTCAGCGAGAGTGGGTGGGAGGACTGGTTCGCAACCAGTTCCCTCTCGATGGACAACGAAGGAAGGTGTCCCGATGCCTGAGATCATTGATTTCCGAGTCACCCTGCCTCCGCGCGAGTACGCCGATCCGTCCGGCGACGGCGACGAGCGCTTCAGTGACCGCAGTTACCTGTCGAACTACAACCGGATCTACACGCGAGAACGTGGAGGCGGCGCTGACGCACAGGCGATGGTTGCCGCGATTGCAGAGGCCGGCATCGACCGTGCCGTGCTGCAGGCCGAGTGGGGCGCGGGGGACTATCGGGCGATGAACGACGCCGTGCATCGGATTGTGGCCGGCTATCCCGACGTGCTGACCGGCTACGTCACGGTGAATCCGGCAGCGGGCGACAACATGGCCGCGGTCGTTGAGGCCGAGGTGCGGGAACGTGGCGCGAAGGGCGTCAACCTACAGCCGTTTTCGTACCAGGTGTTGGCCAACGACAAGCGGTTCTACCCGCTTTACTCGAAGTGCCAGGAGCTCGGCGTTCCCGTGACGATTCACTCATCGATCAACTTCTCCAACGACCGCTCGATCGCGTACGGTCGTCCGCTCGCTCTTGACGAGATCGCGTGCGACTTTCCCGACCTCACCATCGTGGCCAATCATGGCGGCTGGCCGTGGGTCAACGAGCTGGTCGCGGTCGCCTGGAAGCACCGCAACGTCTACATCGAGATCGGAGCGGTCGCGCCGAAGTACATCGGCACGCCGGGCACCGGCTGGGAGACGCTGATGCACTACGGCAACACGTCGCTGCTGAGCGATCGGGTGCTGTTCGCGACCGACAACATGATTCCCTACCAGCGGGCGGTGTCGGAGCTGCAGGAGTTGCCGCTCAAGGACCATGTCAAGGAAGCCTGGCTGGGGGAGAATGCGGCGCGGTTGTTGGCTCAGGTGGAGGAGCGTCTGTCGGGTGTCTGACTTGGCCACGCCGACGAGCGCTGTTGGTTACCGTTGTCGGCAGGCGGTGATCGCGATGGTTTTCGAGCGGCGGTGGAGCGTGCGGTTGATTCTCGTGTCTGCTCTGGCCATCTGCATCGCCCTGTTGTCGGCGGCGTGTGGTGGTCAGGGCGAGGAGGACTACCAAGCGTCGCAGCAGCATGAGGAGCACGACCCGGCGCCGTCCTCGGTCATCGAGGGCGCGCATTCAGCGGCCGGACTGGCGGGCAAGCGGCTGTTTGCGGCCAACTGTTCACAGTGCCATGGCGAAAATGCGTCGGGTACGAACCAGGGTCCACCGCTCGTGCATCAGATCTACGAGCCGGGGCATCATGGCAACGCCAGTTTCGTGATCGCGGTCGCCCGCGGGGTCCGGGCGCATCACTGGGATTTCGGCAACATGCCGGCCGTGGCGGGCCTGGAGATCGACGAGATTCACCAGGTGATCTGCTATGTGCGCGAACTGCAACTCGCGAACGAGATCATCGACGAAATCCCGTCATCGACTCCGTGTTAGCGGGTTCTTAGCCGACCACCCCGGACTCGCGTAGCTGGGCAATCGCTTCCGGGGCACAGCCGATCTCCTGCAAGAGCGCGTGGGTGTCCTGGCCGAGTTCGGGGCCGAGGGATTTGACCTGGCCCTGGACTCCGTTGGCGCGGATTGGGGAGCCGACGGTTGTCAGCGTGCCGAAGCGGGAGTCCTCGTACCGGATGATGTACTCGTTGGCGGCGGCTTGCTCGTCCTCGGCGATCATCGGGTAGTCCTGGATGAGAGTGCTGGGCACTTCTTCCGTGTCGAACCGAGGCGGCCAATCGGCGGCCGGTCGGGCGGCGATGGTCGTTGCTACCTCGCCTCTGAGTTCTTCGCGGTTGGCGTTGCGGTCGGCGAGGGTGCTGAATCGTGGGTCAGTGACCAGGTCTTCGCGCTCGAGCGCGCGGCACATGGGAACCCAGCGGTCGGTGATGTAACCGAGGAATAGCCAGTCGCCGTCCGAGCCCCGGGCCTGGAGCGTGAACATGTTGGAGATGGGCATGTTCTTGGCTGAGGGGACGATGTTGCCGTTGGCGATCGCGTTGATGGCGGGCGCGCGACCCCAGATCTGGCTGCCGTAGAGCGAAGTCTGGACGAGCTGTCCCTCGCCAGTGCGCTCGCGCGCGACCAGCGCGCTGGAGATCGCGAAGGCGAAGATCATGCCGCCGGTCTGGTCGGGATCGGGCGCAGCGACGTTCGCAAAGGGCTGCGTGCCGTTCTCGCCGCGGACGCCGTTGGGCCACATGCCGCCGCCGGCCGCGCCGGCGACTGAAGCCCATGAGGTTGCATTCGCACGGGGTCCCTTCGGTCCGAATCCGCTCGCGCTCGCATAGACGAGCCTCGGGTTGCGCTGCTTGAGGTCGTCCCAGCCGAGGCCGAGTCGATTCATCACGCCAGGCTTGAAGTTTTCGGTGACGACGTCGACGCGCTTGACCAGTTCGTAGACGATGTCGCGTCCCTCAGCGGAGCGCAGGTCGACGGCGATGCTGCGCTTGCCTCGGTGGTGGGTGTGGAAGTACTGAGAGAAGCCGTCCTTGCGCCTTCCGACGTGGCGTGACGGGTCGCCGACATTGAGGCGCTCTACCTTGATGACCTCGGCGCCGAGGTCGGACAGGAGCACCGTCGCCGAGGGGCCCTGCTGGAACTGGGTGAAGTCGAGCACGCGAATGCCGTCGAGGAGTGGGCGGGTCATAGCTCTTGCCTCCGGATCAAGGATCAGATAGTGCGAATATACGCGCCGCTAGTCTCTCTTGACGTGGAGAGGTCAACGCTATGCAAATCACCGACATCACCTGCACGCCGCTGACAATCGGCAAGAGCCTGCTGCGGATTGTCACCAACGCCGGACTTGAAGGCTGGGCCGAGGTTCCGGGCGGGAACTACAACCTGAGCTCGAAGGCGGCGGTGTTCCAGGCGTATCTGGAGACTGACATCAAAGGGGAACTTCTAGGCGAGGATCCGCTGCTGATCGACCGGCACTGGGAGACCCTGGCCCTGGGCCGCGGCGAGCGGATGTACAAGTTGCCCGGGTGGGTCGTCGGCGTCGTCGATGTGGCGCTGTGGGATCTGATGGGCAAGGAGACCGGACTGCCGGTGCATACGTTGATGGGCGGGGCACGGCGCACCGATATCCCGCTGTACTGGAGCACTGGATCGGGTTGGCGGATGCAGCCGGAGGAGATGCTCGAGTTGGTCCAGCAGGGCAAGGAGAAGGGCTACCGGTCGTTCAAGATTCGTATGGACTGGCGCGGCTGGCGGCAGGATATCGACCCGGAGAAGGACTTCCAGATCCTCAAGCTGGTGCGTGAGTACCTGGACGAGGGACAGTACCTGGGATTCGACGCCAACAACGGGTATTCGGTCTCGACGGCGATCCAGCAGGGTCGTCGGTTCGAAGAGCTTGGCATCGACCATTTCGAGGAGCCGATTCCGCACTATGACTTGCCCGGCCTAAAGCAGATCGCAGATGCGCTGGATGTGGCGGTTTCGGCCGGTGAACAGGATGCGTTTCGCTGGTGGTTCGAGCACCTGATCCTGCTCGGCGACATCGATATCCTGCAGCCCGACATCCTCAACGCCGGCGGTCCGAGCGAGGTTAAGCGCATCTTCGAGATGGCGACAGTGTTGAACAAGCCGGTGATGCCGCACAGCCCGCAGGCGGGGATCAACTCGATGGCGTCACTGCACGTCTACGCGACCGTGCAGAATGCAACCCGGCCGCACGAATACTCGGAGGAATTCTCAGGCCCGATCGACGACGTCGCCGAGCTGTACGGGGAGTCGGTGATACCGAAGGACGGGTGCATCGTGCTGAGCGACAAGCCGGGTTACGGGATCGAGTTGAATGAGGCTGCGGTGGAGCGATTGACGGAGCGTTAGGTCGTTTCGTAGTCCCACGGATTGATGATCTCTACGCCTAATCCGCTGAAATCCTGCACATCTCGAGTGACGACGGGAAGCGTATTGGCAATCGCTGTTCCCGCGATGAGAGCGTCTGCGAGCTTGAGCGCCCGCCCCCGCCTTCTGGCATCGGCTCGGAGTCGCGCAGCCCATTCAGCGGCGGATCGACTCAGGGGTAGAACGCGTTCGCCGAGAACGGACATGATGCGTGAGTGTGCCAGCAACAGTCGATCGCGGCGCCGCCCCGACGGCACTAGGTTCACTCCGAACTCCAGTTCGTAGACGACGACTGAGGCGAGCCACAGGTCATCCTGCGTGACGAAGAACGCGGTCACGCTCGGATGAGGTGCAGGGCGGGTCAGCTCTGAAATGACATTGGTGTCCAGGAGGTAGGCGGTCACTGGAGGTCCGGATCGCTCGCGTCGAACTCTGCCCACTCCTCTTCTGTCCAGTCGGCGTATGGAATCCGGCGTTCGGAGTCATCCTCGCTCCGGTCGGGCAGCTCCAATGGTCCAAGCCCGCGTAGATTCTCAACCAGCCACTGCCCCATCGGCATTCGGGGTTCTGGCTCGTGCTTGACCCAGACCTCCTCGGGCACGACGACAAAACTCTTTCTCGTACCGATGCGTTGCGGTCCCTCGCTCTCGGCCAGACGCAGGATCTCGGAGAGCCTGGCCTTCGCCTCGGCGATTGTCCACACCTTGCCTTGCTCACCGCGGTCGAAGCGGTGCGTAGCCATCGCCGGCTCCTTTGTGCACTAGTCTAGATTAGTTTATAAGGGAGTCCTCTGGCGCTGACAAGGCCGCAAGCCCCGTCCTCGAGACAGGGCAAGGCAGCAGGTGGGACGGAAGACTTCGCTAGTCGGCCAGGACTGGTTCCCTGGCTTCGCTCTGGATGTAGCCGGGGTAGTCGGTCGACGCGATTTCTTCGCAGCGCTCCCGGTAGACTCCGACGCCTCCGGCGTAGGGCATGAAGACCCTGGGCTTGCCGGGGATGTTGGCTCCGAGGTACCAGGAGTCGGCGAGCATGTACATGGTCTGCTCGGCGACGTCGTTGACGTGCTGGACCCAGTCGTCTTCGGCGGCAGGATCGACGTCGACCGTGTCGACGCCGCGCTCGCGGAGGTACTCGATGAAGTCGGCGACGAATTCGACGTGCTGTTCGATCGAAACCGGCATGTTGCTCAGCACCGAGGGCGAGCCGGGGCCGGTGATCATGAACAAGTTGGGGAAGTCGGTGGTGGAGAGGCCGAGGTAGGTTTTGGGCCCGTCGCTCCACTTGTCCCTGAGTGCGACGCCGTTGCGGCCGGTGAAGTCGATCTTGAAGAAGGTGCCGGTCATCGCGTCGTAGCCGGTGGCGAAGACGATGACGTCGAACTCGTACTCTTCCCCGTCCGCGGTGCGCAGGCCGGTCGGCGTGATCTCTTCGATCGGGAAGTGGCGGATGTCGACGAGGTCGACGTTGTCGCGGTTGTAGGTGTCGAAGTAGTTGGTGTCGATCAGCGCGCGCTTGGAGCCGAAGGGGTGGTCGCGTGGAAGCAACTTTTCGGCGGTTGCGGGGTCGTTGACGATCTCACGGATTTTGCTGCGGATGAACTCCGAGGCGGTGTCGTTGGCACGTCGGTCAACGGCGATGTCGCCGTAGGACTGGAAGAGGAAACGGAACCCGCCGACCTCCCAGAGTTCCTCGAACTTCGCCCGTCGTTCCTCATCGCTCACCTCAAGGGCGGATTCTTCCGTGAATTCGACGGGGAAGCCGGCGAAGGAGACCTTCGACTGCTGCATGATCTCCGTGTAGTTGGCCTTGACCTCTTTGAGGAAGGCCTGGTCCACGTTCTCGTGCCGAGCCGGGATTGTGTACTGCGGCGTGCGCTGAAACACGGTCAGGTGCTTGGACTCGCGGGCGATCACGGGGATTGACTGGACGCCGCTGGAGCCGGTGCCGACCACGGCAACCTTCTTGCCCTCGAAGTCAACGCCGTCGTGCGGCCAGGCGCCAGTGTGGTGCATTTCTCCCTCGAACGAGTCGAGGCCGGGGATCTGGGGAATCTGGCCAGTGGAGATGCAACCGATCGCGGTGACGACATAATTCGCGGTGACGCGGTCGCCCTGGTCGGTCTCGACCTCCCAGAGCTGGGTGTCATCGTTGAAGTGTGCGGCGGTGACGCTGGTGTTGAACTGGATGCCGCTGCGAAGATCGAAGCGGTCGGCGACGTGGTTGAGGTACTCGAGGATCTCGGGCTGCTCGGGATACTTGCCGCTCCAGTTCCACTCTTGCAGCAGGTCGTCGTCGAAGGAGAAGCAGTAGATGTAACTCTCGGAGTCGCAGCGCGCACCGGGGTAGCGGTTCCAGAACCAGGTGCCGCCGACGCCACTGCCGCGCTCATAGACCTGGATGTTCATGCCCAGGTCATCGCGCAGCTTCTTGAGCATGTACATCCCGGCAAAGCCGGCCCCGATCACGACGGCGTCGTAGTGAGTGGTGTCAGACATCTTCGTTCTTCTCTCCGGTCCGTTCCGTCTGTTGGAACGGCCTTCTCTGGCAGTGTGAGCGACCCGATTACGGCGAGTCTACCGGTTGGCGTGCGCGTAGCGCACGACGTGCCGGCGTATGGCCTTGACGACCTGCTGGAAGCCGCGCTCGCTCCCGGGCAGCATCAGCAGCGCGAAGAAGGCGTGCATCTGGCCCTTGTGACGTTGCAGGTCGACATCAACGCCAGCGTCAACGAGCCGCTGCGCATACTCTTCACCCTCGTCGCGGAGCGGATCGTGTTCGGCGGTCAGAACCACCGCGGGCGGTAGTCCGCTGAGGTCCTCGGCGTGAAGCGGTGAGGCTTCTGGCTCGGTACGCCGCGCGACATCGGGAATGTAGTGGTCGAAGAACCAGATCATCGAGTTCCGGGTGAGCAGCAGCTGATTCTCAGGGTCCAGATACGAGGGTCGGTCGAAGTTGGCGTCGGTGACGGGATAGACGAGCACTTGCATCGCAATCGCGGGGCCGTTGCGGTCACGCGCGCGAAGGGCCATCACGGCCGACAGATTGCCGCCCGCGCTGTCGCCGGCGACGATCAGCGGCACTTCCCGTCCGGCGATTTCCGTCATGTGCTCGGCGGTCCACTCGAGCGCTGCGTAGGAGTCATCGACTGCGACGGGGTAGCGATGCTCAGGCGCGAGGCGGTAGTCGACGAGCACGACGGCGCACGATGTCCGCTCGGCGAGCTTGCGGCCGAGGGTGTCCGACTCGTCGATTGAGCCAACGACCCAGCCGCCACCGTGGTAGTAGACGATTATGCCCACGGATGGCTCGATTGGCACGAGGACGCGAACGTCGAAGCTGCCGTCGGGTTGCCCGATCGTGTGATCTTCAACACGAGCCATGGGCGGCGCGGGGCCGTTCAGCGCGGCAAGTCCGGCGCGGTACGCCCGCGCGTCTTCGGGAGTCCGCTCGTGCATTGCCCTGGCGTCCGGATCGGAGCCTTTGATCATCTCCTCGTAGAAGGTTGCCGTCGCTACATCGAGTGCCATGCGCTGCTCCTGTCATCCCGCGTGTACGCGGTGAAGTCTCGCTGGGTATTGGCGAGCGCTCAACCTTGCAAGGGTACCGACGTTGGTCATTGCGCAGGCGCCGGCTGTTGAAGGCGGGCTACTGACACCTGTTTGTTCAAGTGCGCGGCTTGTGGGTTCCATCGGCCAGCGTGAGGCGTTGGCGCGCCGACGCGGTTCAGCCGGTGCTGCAGCTCGCCGATTCGTGACTATGCCAGCAGCAGCCGGCGCAATAGGAGGGTCTTCATATCCCGACGACCATCGGCGATGAGTTGCACCGCGACCGTGTCGTCAATCACCTGATAGATGCCCCGATAGGGCTTGAATCGAATCTCCCGGTAGTCGCGTTCGCCCTGTTCGAGCAACTCGTTGACAACCGCGCCCCGGTCGGGGAAGTCGGATAGACCCTCGACGGTTCGTCTGATCGCCCGAGTGACGTAGAGCGCCCGTTGGATGGAATCAGACTCCGCAATGTACTCGCCGATTGCCTCGATGTCTTGCTCCGCGTCGCCAGTGAGCAGGACAGCGTAGGTGTTCACTCAGACGACCAGCGCTTCTCCAGTCGATCGAAGACCTCGCTGGCTGGCTTGGTCTTGCCTTCCCGAACCTGTTGTCGTCCCAGGGCCAGGATCTTCAGGAGTGCCATTGTCTCTTGCTGCTGCTCGTAGCTCTCGTAGTCGACGAGCACGGCCTTGGCTTCGCCGTTCTGAGTGATGACGTAGGGCTCCGGCTCCTCGGCGATTGTCCGGATAATCTCGGCGGCGTTCGCCTTGAAGTAGCTGATCGGCTTGATCTTGGTCATCGGAAGCCTCCGTGTAGGACCGAATATAGTCTACATCAGGTCATATGGCGCCGAGGCGCCGTGTCGGCAGGCTATGCGTGCAGCGCTTCGCCTCGATGAAGGCGCGCGGCCGTTTCGTAGGTCTGGCCCATTGATCGCACCGTTGGTGCGTGGGCTGTGAGGAAGCGGCTGGCTCCGATTAGGACGTCGTCGGCCTCGGGTCGGTCGTCGAAGCGGTTGACCAGGCGGAGGGCGGCGTCATAGATCTGGAACGAATGGAAACCGGCGTCCTCTCGGAGGAGCGCGGTGCCGAGCGTGCGCACGACCTCGTCCTGGCGGCCTCCGGCGAGCAGGTCGGCAACGGACTGGCCGGTTTCGTCGACCTGCTGCTGGCGGTCGAAGTGCTCGAGGAGATCATCCGTTGAGGTGGAGCCGCCGTTCGGCTCCGGTCGCGGCTGCCTCGGCATGTTGAGGAAGCGTTCCAGGTATACGGAGGCGGCTCCGTCGAGGATCCCTCGGGCCAGTTCACGTGAGGGGGCGCGCTGCATCGCGCGGTCGACGGCGTTGCAGTACGTGAACGTGTGATGGACCGTGTTCCAGTCGCCGAATTCGTTGGAGATGTGGAAATGCAGCGGGCGTCGCGCTGCGGCGTAGGCGACGGTCAGGCTGAGTTCGTTGAGCGGCGCGCCCGCTCGGGCTGCGTCGACGATGCGCTTGAGTGAGCGGTCGGGGGGATCGTCGAGGATCGACTCGGCGACTGGGCGGTGTTCGTCCCAGGACTCGTTTCGCTCGCCGCCGACGGCCAGGGCCTCATCGAGTGCCTCGCCGGCTTCGTCCAGCAACCGGGGCAGGTCAACAGGATGTTGCCAGGCGGAGGTTTCCTCCATTCGCTGGGCGCCGGTGATCGTCGGGATGACCGAGCTGAGTACATCCGGCGCGGTGTCCCATCCGACGGCGTCGAGGAGCTCGCAGGCCTTGTTGGCGAAGTCGAGCGTGTGGCCGACGTCCATGAAGGTGTGATCGGTGGAGGCGGAGAAGAGCAGGTCGGCGAGTTGGGCCTCGTCGAGGCCGGCCACGGCGGCGGTGCGCAGGCAGCGCTCGGCGGCGTCACGCGAACGCACCTCGGAGAAGCGCCGGAACCAGGTACGGAACTGCTCCGGGCGGTCCTCGTCGGTGTCGAGCGCGGCGATGTCGAAGTCGGGCGGCTGACCCTGGACACTGCGGGCGACATGGACGACGCCCTGGTAGAGCGCCCTGGGCCGGTCCTCGGGATCGAGGTGGGGCAGGACGTTGGCCATTGCGGTGAGGATCGAGAGTCCGCTGGACCAACCGGCGGCGCGGTTCTTGACGCCGAAGCGTGCCGCCTCGGCCAGGATGAGGTCCTCGCGGCCGGCCTCGCAGAGGCCAATCACGGATTTTGCCACGACGAGGCGCAGGTTCTGTTCGAGACCTTCGGAGAGTTTGCGGGTGCAGTGGGCGACTGCTTCTTCCTCGACCGGCTCGGGATCGAGCCAGACGTCGCCGTCGCGAATCTCCGCTCGGAACGCGGCGACATCATCGGCGAACAGGTCGAAGGCGCATCCTCCGGAGAGGTCGAACTTGGCGTGATGCCAGTGACAGGTCAGTATGCCGTCGGCGACGGTGCCCTGGCTGAGCGGGAAGCCCATGTGCGGGCAGCGGTTGTCGACGGCGAAGACCTGATCTCGATGCCAGAAGACGGCGGCCGTGCGCTGTCCGGTGGAGACGACTCGGACTCCATCGTTCTGCAATTCCTCAAGCGAGCAGACTCGCACGGTGGCGTTCATGGCAGTTCTCCAGTCCTGACTTGAAGGCTATCGATGAGAACGTGATGATGTGTGCGCGGAGTAGGGTGAACGTGTCCTGGAACAGGAGCGTCAAGGAGTCTCGATATGGCGGATGCAGTGGCGAATCGTCCGCGAGGCGCGCACCTGGTGGGGAGCGTGCCGCTGGCCGACAGCGAGGCGGTGTTTCGCGAGGTTTCGGCGCGCATGCCGGGTCGGCTGCGGCGCGTACCCGACGGCGAGACCGGGATCAGGACGAACTGGATTCAATGGCAGTTCCCGCTGTTGCTGGAGGTTCCCGATTTCGAGCCTGCGGATGAACAGGCCGGCCCGTTCGGAGCCAGGCTGCAACTGAAGCGTCGCCTGGCCGGCAGCGAGATTGAGTTCCCGGAACTGGGCTACCGGGCGGCAGCGGTCGAGTCGTACGAGGTGTTCTCCCGCCTCAAGCGCGAGGGCCTGATCGGCGCAGGCATTCGGTTCCAGGTCTGCTTGCCGACGCCGCTGGCGGTGATCCACTTGCGCTTCGTCCCTCGCGACCAGGAAGCGGTCGAGCTTGCCTACGAGCGCCGGCTGCTCGAGGAGCTGGATGGCATGCTCCATGTCATCCCGGCCGACGAGTTGGCCATCCAGTGGGACACCGCCGTAGAGTTCGCCATCCTTGAAGGACTCCTGCCGTCCTTCCTGGCTCATCCTGAGGCCGACATCGTTGAGCGCCTGGTGCGGCTCGGCAACGACGTCCCGGGCGGGACCGAATTGGGCTATCACTTGTGCTACGGCGATGTGGAGCACCGGCATTTTGTGGAACCCGCCGACACGGCCAAACTGCTCGCGATCGCGAACGGGGTCTGCGGCGGAGTTGAGCGTGCAGTCGATTGGATTCATCTCCCGGTCCCGAAGGGTCGGAGCGACGCAGCCTACTTCGCGCCGTTGGCCCACCTCGAACTGCAGGAGTACACAGATCTCTACCTCGGCCTCGTGCATCTGACTGACGGCATTGACGGAACCAACGAGCGCATCGCGGCAGCGCAGGAGGTTGTCGCTGAATTCGGCGTCGCAACCGAATGCGGCTTCGGTCGGCGACCGGCGGAGACGGTTCCGGCCCTGCTCGACATTCACGCGAGTGTGACAGATCCGCTCTGAAGCAGCGAGGAACGGACCAGTGGCTGAACGACGGTCCCGGCTCTCCCGCGCGATCGAGCCGATGGCGTCGGTGGTGGAAGACGCGTTGAACGAGAGCGGCTTGATGGAGGCGTATCACTGTCGGCCCGACTATCAGCGGAATGACTACCTGGGCTGGATCAACCGTGCCAAACGGCCCGAGACGAAGGAGCGCCGACTGCTGCAGATGCTGGCCGAGTTGGAACGTGGCGATGTCTACATGAAGATGGACTGGCGCCCGGGGCGATTCTCGCGCTCCGGATGATGCCCCACTCTCCATCGCGGAATCGATAGATTTGAGGCCCAGGGGAGATATGCGCTGTTGGAGGGGACGTCATGCCGTTGCAGCTCGATCACACCGTCGTGCCGGCCTACGACAAGGAACGGTCGGCGAAGTTCATTGCCCGCATGTTTGGTCTGTCGTACGAGGGGACGTGGGGACATTTCGCGCCGGTCAGGATCAATGAGACGCTGACGCTGGACTTCGACAACTCGGACAATCCCGGCTCGAACCACTACGCGTTCCTCGCGTCGGACGAGGAGTTCGACGCCATCCTGCAGCGGGTCAAGAACGAGGGCATCGCCTTTGGCAGCGGTCCAGGTTCACGCGCCGACGGCAAGATCAATCATCGACATCGAGGCCGGGGCTTCTACTTCGACTGCGAGAACGGCCACGTGTGGGAAGTGATCACCCACACCTACGTCACCGACTGACTCAACCGACTGACTGGGCCTAGTCCGATTCCTCATAACCCTGATCGCGTTCGCGCTTGAAGGCGGCCCAGCCCTGCTCTTCTCGGACTCTCTGGCGGTTGGCGCCGACCGTGTCTTCTGCTTCCAGCAGATCTGTCAAGGCTTCGTTGTCGCGGTAGCGGACGGCGTCGATCAGGCCCATTTGCTCGTAGACCATGTTGACCAGGCGTTTGTTCAGCCTCACGACGGAGGGCGGGAGGGCGGCGATCTTGCGCGCCATCTCGTTGGCGGCGTCCTCGAGCTGATCGTCGGGTACGACTCGATTGACCAGGCCCATGCGCAGCGCATCTTCCGCCTCGATCACATCGCCGAGCAACAGCACCTCCTTGGCCAGCTTCTGGCTGGTCAGGAATGGTGTGATCAGCACGGGAATGCCGAAGCCGTGACGAATCTGGATTTCTCCCAGCCGCGCGTTCTCCGAGGCGATCGTGAGGTCGCAGACCCCAGCCAGTTCGCAGCCCTGACCGACAGCGTGTCCGCGCACCGAGGCGATGACCGGCTTGGGGAACGACCAGATCCGCATCTGCACATCGATTGAGTCGGGCGCGGGGTCGTTGTCCGGATAAAGCGAGGCCCAGAGGTCGCCGCCGGCCGAGAAGGCGCGGCCGGCGCCGGTGAGGATGACGGCGCGGACGTCGTCGTCGGCCTCGGCCCTGTCGAGCGCGGCATCGAGCAGCCGGGTGACGTTGCGGTTGATCGCATTGAGCACGAGCGGACGATTGAGGGTGATCCGGGCGACCCCGTGCGCAGCCTCGTAGAGCACGTCGTCGGGCGAGGGCGGGGGAATGGGTATGCCGTCGGGCGTCGTCTTCCAGCTCGAGGTATCGGGTTGGGTCGTCATCGTGCGGGAACGGTATCACGCCCTCGGGCCACCACCGGGGCGGGCACTCTCCTAGACTTCGTACCGACCGACCGTCCTGTAGCGAGGCTGAACGAACCATGCCCGAGAGCACACCGACCATCGACTGCCAAGTGCACGCGTACGACCGCAACGACGAGGGAAACTATCGCTCGGTGCTGGCCGGTCCGGCGACAGTGACCGGCGACGAGATGGTTGCGGCGATGGACGCCGTCGGCGTCGACGGGGCACTACTGATTTCGCCATTCACCATCTATGGCTACGACTCGAGTTACTGCGAGGGCGTCGCCGAGCAGTTCCCGGATCGCTTCGGCCTGATCGCGCCGTTCGATCCCAACTCGGAGACCGTCGCGGCCGATGTCGAGGCCTGGGCTGCGCGGCCCGGAGTCGTGGGCGCGCGCATCGTTCTGGCGTTCGAGGGCGTCGACGCCGACCATCCCGGGCTCGCGCATGTGCTGGAATCCGGCGCTCGGGGCGGGATCCCGATCAATGTCCTCTGCTGGGGCCAGCTGCCGATCCTGTCCGAGCTGGCGCGGCGGCATCCCGACACGCAGATCGTGATCGACCACGTCGGCCTGCAGCAGCCCTTCCAGCCGCCGGCCCCCGACGAACCATGGGCCGAGGTCGACAATGTCATCGCTCTGGCGCAGTACGACAACGTCGCGATCAAGATCTCTGGCGCCTGCACGCTCTCGCACGAGCCGTTCCCGTACCCCGACATCTGGCCGCCGCTGCATCGCATCTTCGAGGCCTACACGCTTGAGCGCTGCCTCTGGGGCACCGACTGGACCCGCGCCACCAACCTGCTCACCTTCGAGCAGGGGGTCGAAGCCTTCCGCCAGACCGACACGCTCTCCGACGACGAGCGCGCCACGCTGATGGGCGGCGCGCTGCAGCAAATCTACGGCTGGACGCCTGGCGGTTCCGACGCTCGAAGCTAGGGTCGATCGTCGTCGTGCCACTCGTTGAACATCGAGGTGCGGCCGCCGTCGACGATGAGGTCGTGTGAGTTGACGAAGCGTCCGGCGTCGCTGGCCAGGTAGAGCGCCGCCTCGGCGATGTCCTCGGAGAGACCGGCGCGAGTCATCGGAGTGGCGCGCGACAGGTTGTAGGTGAGCTTGGTCATCTTGCGGGCGTTCTCTTCGTCGGACAGCGTGTTGGCTCGGGCCGAGCCGCCGTAGAAGATCGGCGTGGCGATCGCGCCCGGCGAGATGACGTTGACGCGAATGCCGTAGCGCCCCAGCTCGACGCCAGCCAGCTTGGAGTAGTGGGTGAGTGCGGCCTTGAGCGCTGAATAGAGCGGGTCGCCCTGACGATAGCGGAGCGCGGCGATGCTGGAGTTGTTGATGATCGATCCGCCGCCAGCGGCCTTCATCGGTTCGATCGCATAGCGGATGCCGAGCATCGCGCTGCGCAGCAGCAGGTGGACGCCGTAGTCGATGTCTTCGCCGGTAATCGAGTCGAACGGTCCGCGGGTCGGTCCGCCGGCGTTGTTGAAGAGGATGTCGAGCGAACCGAATCGCTCGACGGCGAGGGCGATCGACGCTTTGATGTCTTCCTCGTTCATGACATCGGACTCGTGGTAGACGGCTCTGGGGCCGAGTCGGTCGGCCAGCGCCGATCCCTTGTCGCGTGAGCGGCCGGTCAGGACGACTTTGGCACCTTCGGCGACGAACAGTTCGGCGGTCGCGGCGCCGATACCGCTGGTGCCTCCGGTGATGACTGCGACCTTGTCCTGCAAGCGTTGACCCATGACGTGCTCCTTCAGCCGCAGGGTAGCTGCGGTCGTCCTCAACGCCGTCGCCGTGGAAGCAGCCGATCAGTCGGCAGCCGCGATTCGTGCGTTGTTGGCCGGATCGACTTCGAAGGGACCTTCAAGCTCGAGGTCGGCGCCCATTTCGCGCACCGCGGGCAAGACTTCCTCGCCCATCAGGCGCAGGCTGCGCATCGCGTCGTCGTGATCCATTGAGCCGTCGCCGTCCCAGAAGACGATCGCGCCGGGACGCAGCTCTTCGAGGACGTGGCGGATCTTGGGAAGCACGGTCGCGGGCGTGCCATGGATGATGCTGAGTTTGTCCACCTGCTCCTGGAACGTGCCCCGGTAATCGCGAGGCTCGGCCGGCTGGGCCGTTCCCGAAAGCGCTCGATGGCGCTCGGTGCGTCCTCGTGAGGCGGCGATCGCGCGGATTTGCGACGTGGGCAATACCTCGGTGCGCGAGGTCAGGCCCGGAAGCGACTGCAGGAACGGGCGCACCTTTCCCTGGTTGCCCTCGAGGAATGGGTTGCTTGGACCCTGGAGATACTTGCGCGCCGTGTCTTCGGCCAACTCGTCGGTCTCGTCGACGTGGACCTTGAAGAGATAGGCCGTGTGCTGCGTGCCGGCCTCGTATCCGGCCTCGCGCGCGCAGGACCGGTAGTAGTCGAACGACTGCTTGGTCGGTTCGATGTCGGTGGCCAGCATGACGTAGGGATAGCGGCGCTCGGCAGCCCACTTGACCGTGTTACGGCTCATCACGCCGGGAATCCAGATTGGCGGGTGCGGATCGGAGTAGGGACGCGCCCAAGGGTTGACGTAGCGGTACTGGTAGTGCTCGCCCTCCCAGCGGAAGGGTCCGGGCGTGGTCCAGGCCTTCACGATGAAATCGTGCGCTTCCTGGTAGCGATCCCAGTTGAAGGGCGAGGCGGAGTTGTGGGCGACCGACTCGCGTCCGGTGCCGCGGACCCAGCCACTGACGAGGCGGCCGCGCGAGATCATGTCGATCTCGGCCAGCTCCTCGGCGAGCCAGAGCGGATCGTCCCAGATCGGCAGGACATTGCCGAGCAGCACGATCTTGGCCCGGCTGGTGATTCGCGCGAGGATCGCGGCTTCGACATTCATAACGCCGCCCATGCAGAACGGGGTCGAGTGGTGCTCGTTGAGCATCAGACCGTCGAAGCCCATCTCTTCCGCGTAGATCTTCTCGTCCAGGTAGCGGTTATAGAGTTCGGCGCCGATCCGCGGGTCGTAGGTGCCGTTGCTTAGATCGAGGTCCTGGATGTCGCGCCCGGCTGCGCCGAAGTAGCCGGAGTTGGGATCCTGATAGGGCCGCTCGGTGAAATAGCCGATGAACACTTCGCACCTCCTCAGGTATCGCGATCCCGTCTGACCGGGCGTGGCTGCAGGCTAGGAGGCTGCGATCCGTTGGTTGGTTGCCGGATCGATCTCGAATGCACCTTCGAGGGCGAGTTCGGCGCCCATCTCTCGGACCGCCGGCAGCACTTCTTCACCCATCAGGCGGAGGCTGCGCATGGCGTCCTCGTGGTCCATCGATCCGTCGGCGTCCCAGAAGAAGATCGCGCCTGGGCGAATCTCTTCCAGCAGATTGCGAATCTTGGGCAGAACGGTGGTCGGCGTGCCGTGGATGATGGCCTGCTTGTCGACCTGCTCCTTGAACGGGTCTTTCTTCTCGGGCTGTTCCTCTGCTTCGCCTTGCTCCTGCTTGCGTCGCTCAAGTGCCCGTTGCAATTCGACCCGCCCCCGCGATGCGGCGAGCGCGGGGATCTGGGAGGTCGGCAATACCTCGGTGCGGGAGGTGAGGCCTGGGAGCGACTGCAGGAACGGTCGGACCTTGCCCTGGTTGCCTTCGAGGAAGGGGTTGCTCGGGCCCTGAAGGAACTTGCGCGCGGTGGCTTCGGCCAGCTCCTCAGTCTCGTCGACGTGGATCTTGAACACGTAGCCCGTGTGCTGAGTGCCGGCCTCGTAGCCAGCTTCGAGCGCGCACTCGCGGTAGTACTCAAATGACTGCTTGGTCGGCTCCATCTCCGTGGCGAGCATGATGTAGGGGTAGCGGCGCTCGGCCGCCCACTTGACGGTGTTGCGGCTCATCACGCCGGGGATCCAGATCGGCGGATGCGGATCCGAGTACGGTCTCGCCCAGGGATTGACGTAGCGGTACTGGAAGTGCTCGCCTTCCCAACGGAAGGGCCCCGGCGTTGTCCAGGCCTTGACGATGAAGTCGTGGGCCTCCTGATAGCGCGCCCAGTTGAAGGGCGAGGCGCTGTTGTGCGCCACACTCTCGCGACCGGTGCCGCGGACCCATCCGCTGACGAGCCGGCCGCGCGAGATCATGTCGATCTCGGCCAGTTCCTCGGCCAACCAGAGCGGGTCGTCCCAGATTGGCAGGACGTTGCCGAGCAGGACAATTTTGGCGCGCTTGGTGATGCGAGCGAGAATCGCGGCCTCGACATTCATCACGCTGCCCATGCAGAAGGGGGTCGAGTGATGCTCGTTGAGCATCAGGCCGTCGAAGCCCATTTCCTCGGCGTAGAGCTTCTCGTCGAGGTAGCGGTTGTAGAGCTCGGCCCCGATGCGGGGATCGTAACTGTCGTTACTCATGCCGAGGTCCTGGATGTCGCGCCCGGTCGCTCCGAAGTAGCCGGAATTGGGGTCCTGATAGGGCCGCTCGGTGAAGTAACCGATGAACATCTCACGCCTCCGTAGGGATATCACTGACTGCGCCCGATATGGCGTGGGCGCAGTCTAGGAGTGCGAGAGCCGGGCCGTGAGCCCTACTCTTGCTCCGGCAGCAGCACGACCCGAACGAAGCGGCCCGTGTCGAGGTATCGGCGGGCGACGGCCGAGACCTGTGCGAGGGTGAGCGCATCGAGGCGCTCGTCGTAGGCGGTGATCTCGGCAAGCGCATCTCCGCGTTGCGTCGCGGAGATGATCTGACCGAGCCAGAAGCCGTTGTCCCTGACCTGCTCCTCGCGTGTGGTCCGCCGTTGCTCTTTCACCGTGTCCAGATAGCTTTGCTCGCCACCGTCTTTCAGCCAGTCGATCTCGGTGGCGACCTCGCCGAGCAGCTCCTCGACGCGATCGGGATCGCTGCCGTAGATGATCGCGACCTGGTACTCCTGATCGGGTAACTGCCTGGCTCTCGTGCTGACCTGGACAAAGTAGGTGCCGCCCAACGCTTCGCGCAGGCGCTCGCGCAAGCGGGTGGTGAGCATCTCGCCGGCAATATCGAGGGCCAGCACCTCTTCACTCGTCCACTCGGCGTCGCCGGCGAACACCCAGACAGTCTGGCTGCGCGGTTCGATCCCGCTGTAGACCACTTCGTCCACGATGCCCGCCGGCGGATCAACTTCAACGTCTTGCCATTGCTCGACGCGGCCCGAGGTCGGCAAGCTGGCGAGATAGATGCTCGTCAACGAGCGCAACTCGTCCCTGTCAAATGCGCCAACGAAGACGAAGGTGGCATCGCCCAGGTCGGCAAAGCGGTCGGAATAGGCAGCGACTGCACGGTCGTAGTCGAGATCGTCAACCACGTCCAGGGAGAGTGGCCGACGCCGAAGGTGACCCTGGCTGAGCAAGGTGTTGGCGCGGTCGTACAGCACCGCGTCGGGCTGCGTTGGTCGTAGCTCCGCCGAGGTGCGTAGCCGCGACTCGTAGGTGGCGTAGAAGTCCGGATCGATACCCGCCTGCGTCGCATAGAGCGTGATCAGTTGGAAGAGGGTCTCCAAGTCTTCCGGCGAGGCGCTGCCGCTCAGACCTTCGAACAACTCGCCGATGTACGGAGTGACCGAGACCCGTTTTCCGGCCAACAGCCTGTCGAGCGTCACGCTGTCGTGGGGTCCCGCCCCGCTGCCCTGAACCAGTTCAGCGGCGAACTGAGCCGAAACGTAGTCTTCGTCGGAGACCAGCGAGTGTCCGCCTGGGCTGAAGGCACTGAACTGTACCTCGTCGTTCTTGAAGTCGGTCTGCTTGGCGATCACGGTGATTCCGTTGGACAGCGTCCAGCGGACGGCGTCGATCGCTTCGAGGGCCTCTTCCTCGACGATGGTCCCGGGCGTCGGAATCTCGGCCAGCAGCGGGACGTCTTCGAAGTCTTCACCGTACGGCTCAACGACGAGCGCGTCGGCTCCTTCGAGCTGCGTCTCGAGCGCTGCGGCGAGCGCGCCTTCCTCGCCGATCTCGATGCCTTCGGGACCGAGCACGATCAGCACTGTGTTCGCGGCCTGCGCCCAGGAGTCGGCGAGCGCATCGACTTCCTCGAGCGTGATCTGGGGTAACAACTGCTGGTAGAGATCCCACTCGATCTCGACGCCGGGAACGGGTGATTCGCCGAGGAAGTGGTCGCGGTAGAGGTTGGCGAGCTGGCGGGATTCCTGCTGGTCGCGCTCGTTGTATCGGCCCTCTACGGAGCTCAACAGGTTCGCCGCTTCCCGCTCGAGCTCGGTTGCGGTGAAGCCGTGCTGACTGACGCGCTGGACTTCCTCGAGCAGGGCCGCGACTCCCGCTTCTACGCCATCCTGTTCGGTGACGATCGCGAAGGTCAGGATGTCCAGTGGATCGATCATTGGGGACCTGCCCGAGTCCGACCACAGCCAGGGTGGAGCGGCCTCCTGACCTCGTTCGGACAACCGCGCGTTTAGCATCATGAAGGCCAACCGCTCGACGGCGTCACGCCGGAACGCGCCGAGGTCGTGACCGCGCTCCGGCGCAACCTTGCGAACGAGGATCACCTGCGTGACCGGCGCTTCGGGGTCGGTGAACACGTCAATGATCGGCTCGTTGTTGTGTTGAACGGGGTAGCGCGGTCGTTCGGTTGGTTCTGAGACGGCCGCGCCCGGCTGAGTTGCCTCGCCTTCCGGCGGCGGAGCGAAGTACTGGGCGATTTTCCCTTCGATTACTTCCTGGTCGAAGTCGCCTACGGCGACGACAGCCATCAAGTGCGGCTGATACCAGCGCTGGTAGAAGGCTCGAAACTCTTCCACCGGAGCGGTCTCTATGATCTCCGGCAGTCCGATGGGGTCGCGTTCCGAGTAGATGGAGTCGCCGAAGATCACGGGCAACACGTGGGTCTGGAAGCGCGAGCCAAAGCCGAGGGAGAGGCGCCATTCCTCGAGGATGACGCCGCGTTCCAACTCGATCTCTTCCGCTTCAAAGCTGATGGCGTAGGCCCAGTCGCTGAGGATCTGGAAGGATTTCTCAAGAATCTCTGGATCGTCGGTCGGCACCTCCAGGAAGTAGACGGTGTAGTCAAAGCTGGTGAAGGCGTTCAGGTGGGCGCCGAAGCTACTGCCGATCGATTCGATGTAGTCGACGATCTCCTGCTTGGCGAATCGTTCGGTGCCGTTGAAGGCCATGTGCTCGAGGAAGTGAGCCAGCCCGCGCTGCTGTTCCTCCTCGAGAACGGAACCAGCCCTCACGACCAGCGACAGTTGTGCGCGCTCAAGCGGCTCCTGGTTCTCTCTGATGTAGTAGGTCAGGCCGTTGCTCAACGTGCCGATCGTTACGGCGGGATCGAACGGCAGCGGGGCATCGTTGTTCCAATCGGGGGCGGGTGCTGGCTCTTGAACGGCTTGTTCTTCGTCGTCCTCCTCAACGACTTCAGCCGATTGGTCCGCATCCTCATCCTGAGCGGTGGACCGCGATTGTTGCTCTTCTTCAGCTGCCCCCGGGGCTGTCTGTTCTTGAGCCGGTTCGGAGGCCTGACTCGGGTCGGGTCTGGGCGCAGGTTGAGCCGATTCGGCGCTCTGCGGTTTAGCCGACTGTTCCGAATGCGAGGGGATGTCGTCGCGGCATCCGACGAGGCCAATCAGCACGAGCATGGCCAACGCTGCGACGAACCCGTGCTTGAGCAATCGCTTCATCGCCCCATCCCTTTCCCTCGCATTGCATCGGCCCGCAGCGGGGGGCGTTCTCTTTCGGGAACGCGCGATGCGTATTGTCCCGAACGGTGTGCTTACGCGCAGTCACATCCGCACGGTCGCCACACGTCAATCGCCGACATCCACTGCGGGCGCCTGTCAGTGAACATGGTCCGGGGCAGGGGCATCCAGGTGCGGAACCAGGACACAGATCCTCAGTGCGAGCCGTCGCCAATCTCGAGCCTCAGTGGGTACAGTGTGAGCGATGAGCGTCCAATCGAGCCCCGACGTGCTCACATCGCTGACACTGCGGGAGCGCCACGTGGCGCTCGGCTCACGGTTTGCGCCCTTTGCCGGCTGGGAGATGCCGCTGCAGTATGACGGCATCGTCGCCGAACACCTCGCGGTCCGTGAGCGAGTCGGCATCTTCGATGTCTCGCACCTTGCGAGAGCGTGGGTGCAAGGGCCACACGCGGCCGGGCAGTTGCGTTCGGTGACGACTTTCGACGTCACAACCCTGCCAGAAGGCAAGGCGCACTACTCGCTCTACTGCAACGAGGATGGCGGGATCGAGGATGACATCTTCATCTATCACCTGCCGGAGGATCGATGGTTGGTGATTCACAACGCCGCCCATGCTGATGCCGACTTCGAGCGCTTGCGACTAGTCGCGGGCGATGCCGCCTCTGAGGTGACCCAGGAGACGGTGATGCTGGCCATCCAGGGACCCGAAGCGATGTCCCTGTTGGGCAGAGTCTTCGGGCCAACGATTGGGTCTCTTGAACCCCGGGATTGCGCGGAACTGGACTGGCGGGGGGCGTCGGTCCTCTTTGCGCGCACCGGGTACACGGGCGAGGACGGCGGCGAGTGCATCGTCGAGGCCGGCCTGGCGGGCGAACTCTGGGACGCGTTCGTGTCAGGAGGCGCGACGCCCTGCGGGCTTGGCGCGCGGGACACGCTCCGTCTGGAAGCGGCGCTGCCCCTGCACGGGAACGACATTGACCGGACGACGCATCCGTACGAAGCCGGCCTCGGCTTCGCCGTCAGTCTCGACGACGGCGCGGCTTTCATCGGCCGCGATGCGCTGCTCGAGGCCGAGGCACGGCCGAGGACGCGCAGACTTGCGCATCTCGCCGCACGAGCCCGCGGCGTCATCCGGACAGGCTATGACGTGCGTGAGGCGGGCGGCGGTGAGGTGGTGGCTCAACTCACGAGCGGGGGACACAGCCCGAGCCTGCGGCTGGGGATTGGGATGGCTTACCTGCCGGTTGAACTTGCGAAACGAGGCACCATGCTCGAGGTCGACGTACGCGGACGCGCGTTGCCGGTCGAGGTGGTGCGACGACCGTTCTATCGAAAGCCAAGGGAATCATGACCATGGAGTACCAGACGCCCGAGCACCTGCTCTACACGTCCGACCACGAATGGCTGCGACGCGAAGCCGAGAACTCCGACGAAGTGACGGTCGGTATCACCGAGTTCGCACAGGAGCAGCTGGGCGACGTGGTGTACCTGGAGCTCCCGGCCGATGGAACCGCTTTGAGCGCGGGAGAACCGTTCGGCGAGATCGAATCGGCGAAGACGGTGGCGGAGTTGTTCGCGCCAGTGAGCGGGGAACTGATCGGGTCGAACGGCGCACTTGAGGATCGGCCGGAACTGGTCAATGAGTCTCCATACGACGAGGGCTGGATCGTTCGCGTACGGATCGCGGACGCATCCGAACTGGATGGGCTGCTGGACGCCGACGCGTATCGAGAACTGATCCCGGAGGACTAGAGGTGCCCTCGTCGACAGCCGTCGGGTCGCCCCATCCTTACATTCCCGCCACCGCTGCCGACCGTGACCGGATGCTGGCGCGAGTTGGTGTTGACGAGTTGGATGCGCTCTTCGCCGACTTACCGGCTGCGTCTCGCGATCCGAACATCGATTTGCCTCCGGCCCTGACGGAACCCGAGCTGATCGCGCTGCTCAGCGCCCGCGCCGCGGAGAACGCCGCTTCCGTTCGTCCCAGCTTTCTGGGCGCCGGCGCCTACCGACGCTCGGTTCCCTCGATCGTCTCGCACCTGACGAGCCGCTCCGAGTTCGTCACTGCGTATACGCCGTACCAGCCGGAGATCAGCCAGGGGACCCTGCAATCCGGCTTCGAGTTCCAGTCCGTGGTCTGTGAACTGACGGGGATGGACATCTCGAACACGGGGCTGTACGACGTGGCGAGCGCAACGGCGGAGGGCTGTTTGTTGGCTGCGCGGGTGACCAAGCGTTCGGCCGTCGCGCTGCTCGAACCGATTCATCCCGGGACGGCCGATGTCGTGGGCACGTACGCGGGCGGAGCGGGGCTGAGTGTGGATCGATTGTCCTCGGCGGACGACCTGACCGACGATCATGCGTGTCTGGTGGTTCAGCAGCCGGACTTTCTTGGCACGATCGTCGATCTCGAACCGCTGGGACGGTTGGTCCACGAGCGCGGCGGACTACTGGTAGCGGTCGCCGACCCGTTCGCGCTGGGTCTGTTGCGAGCGCCGGGGGACGCGGGCGCCGACATCGTGACCGGCGAGGGCCGCGACCTGGCCGGCGCGCCCGCGTTCGGCGGACCCTCGCTGGGATTGTTCGCCGCTGGCCTGCCGTACATGCGGCAGATGCCGGGGCGGATCGTCGGACGAACGCGCGAGCTGCGCAACGCGGAAGACTCAGGAGCGGAGCCACGCACCGGCTATGTCCTCACCTTGCAAGCGCGGGAACAGTTCATCCGGCGGGAGCGGGCGACCTCCAACGTCTCAACCGCGCAGGCGTTGATTGCGCTCGCCTTCACCGTCGCGGTGCAGGCGCTGGGACCGCGCGGCCTGCGGGAGTCGGCGGAGCTCTGCTACCAGCGAGCTCACGATGCCGCGAGGCGCGTAGCTGCCCTGCCGGGTTACGACGTTCCTGAGCGCGGACCGTGGTTCCAGGAGTTCCTCGTGCGCGGGCCCGTGTTGGCGGGGGAGTTGGCTGTGCGACTCTCGGAGCGGGGCATCACGGCCGGGCTCGACGTATCGAAGCGGGCGGAACCGGAAGCGCGCGACTCGCTGCTCTTTGCCGTAACTGAAGCCACGCCGGACGGGCACGTCGATGCACTGGTGGAGGCGCTGGCGTCGATCGGAGATGAGGCGTGACGGCGCCCGGGACGAGGGACGAGGACTTCGGCGCTCGCTTGAGTTTCGATCGCGGCGTACGAGGGCGGCGAGCGGTAGATGTGCCCGCGTGGTCGGGTGACGAGACGCCGCTTCCGGATTCGTGGCTGTTGCGCGACTCCGTTCGTTTGCCTGAGATGAGCCAGGGCGAGCTGGTTAGGTACTACACGGCGCTCTCGGCGCGCAACTATGGGATCGACTCCGGCACGTATCCGCTGGGCTCGTGCACAATGAAGTTCAATCCGAAGGTCAACGACCTGATCGCTTTCTTGCCCGGATTCGCGGACGCGCATCCGCTGGCTGCGGAAGAGGGAGCGCAAGGCACGCTGCGCACGCTCTGGGAACTTCGGGCTGGGCTGGCCGAAATCACGGGTCTGCCAGCGGTCAGTCTGGCTCCGGCAGCGGGAGCGCAGGGCGAGTTCGCTGGCGTGCTGATGATCAAGGCGGCGTTGGAGGATCGGGGTGAGCTCGAACAGCGCCGGCGCATCCTGGTTCCCGACTCGGCGCACGGAACGAATCCCGCGACCGCGGCCATGGCCGGATTTGCCGTCACGCATATTCCGACGGCCGACGACGGCTCGCTCGACCGGGGCACGATTGAGCGTGAACTGGATGAGACGGTGGCTGGGGTGATGGTGACGGTGCCGAACACTCTGGGACTGTGGGAGCGCGGGATCGAAGAGGTCGCCGATCTGATTCATGAGGCAGGGGCGTATCTCTACGCCGATGGTGCAAACCTGAACGCGATCATGGGCCGCGTGCGCTATGGCGACCTGGGCTTTGATGTCGCCCACCTCAATCTGCACAAGAGCTTCAGCACGCCGCACGGCGGCGGCGGCCCCGGAGCCGGTCCTGTCTGCTGCAACGAGGAGCTGGCTCCATACTTGCCGAAACCGATCCTTGAAGAGAACGACGACGGCGTTGTTCGGCTCGCCGTTCCGGAGCGGAGCATCGGTCGACTGCAGCAGTTCCATGGCAATGCCGGAGTGCTGCTGCGGGCCTACGCCTACATGCGCGCGCTGGGCCTCGATGGGCTGCGAGCGGTCTCGGGTCAAGCAGTGCTCAACGCGAACTACCTGCGGGTGCTCCTAGACGGACACTACGACCTGCCCTACGACCGGCCGGTGCTGCACGAGGTCGTGTTTTCGGGCTCGCGTCAGCGTAGGCAGCATGGGGTGCGGACCTACGACATCGCGAAGCGGCTGATCGACCACGGGTTCCACCCGCCGACGGTGTACTTCCCATTGATTGTGGACGAAGCGTTGATGATGGAGCCGACGGAGACTGAACCGCCCGAGGCGATCGAAGCGCTGGCCGACGCACTGATTGCGATCGCCGCAGAAGCCGAGCGGGATCCGGACGCGCTGCATGAGGCGCCCGTGGCGGCGCCGATCGGTCGGCTTGACGAGACGACTGCGGCTCGGCGTCCGTTCTTGCGATGGCAAGATCCAGGGGCGGTCAAACGCTAGTGGGTTCCCTGGGCGGCCATCACGGTGGGCATGCCCTGCATGCCTCGGAGCGTGTTGATCTCGCCCCGGTGGCCATTGAAGTGGCCCATCATATGCAGTGAGATCGCTTCTCCGACGGTCTCTGTCCCTACACGGGCCGGAATCACGCGGTCCAGGTCTTCGTCGCTCGCATTTGCGAGGTACTGAGCGGTGCGCTCGAAGACGGCATCCTGGTATCCGGCCAGTGCGCCTACGTCGGTGATTTGCACGTCCTGGGCCTCGTCATCGGACATGTTTGTCCCGATGCCATCAAATGGAAGGCCGGTGCGCGAAGCCCATTCCTCGTTCCAGACCGGCGCCTCCCCGGTGACCCGGCTCATGATCAGATCCTCGACGCGGGACGTGTGCCAGAGGCACCAGGCGATCGAGTGGCTGCCGTGGTCCGGCACGAAATGCAACTGCTCGTCGGTGCCGTTGCGGGCGTCGACCAGCGCCGCGTGGGTGAAATCGAGGCTGCGTTGGATGAATCCGACTGTGCTCATGATCAATCTCCTCTGTTCCGGCCACGATTGTAGGCCCGGTGCGATGGTGAGCGCGTTGGGTGCATTGAGCCGAGTTCATGCCGCGGTTCTAGTGCCGCACGGCGTGCCGCTCCCAATCGACGGCGGCCGGGTCGGAGGTGGTCCAACAGCTGCATGCATACTCGGCAACCCGTTTGGGGTCGAGTAGGCGGATCGCGCCGCGCCGAATCGAATGGACCAGGCCTTCCTGGGTCAACAGCGACAGCGCAGCGCTGACGGCGGGTCGGGTGGCTCCGACAACCTCGGCGAGTTCTTCGTGTGTGATCGGGACGATATCGTCTTCGGTCTGCAGGTGGATCAGAGAGAGCCAGGCGCAACAGCGCGTGCTGAGCGCGTGGAAGCGGCCGCAAACCGCGTGCTGAGCGGCCAGTCGGTAGCTGCGGTCGGTGGCTCGCGCCATCGAGAGGCGCAACGCCGGCGCTTCGGAGGCGATCCGTCGCAGGACGGTCGCCGGCACGACCAGCGCCTCTCCCGGGAGCCGGACCTTGAAGCTGAGGAAGAAGGGCATGCCGTGGAGGGCGCGCATGCCGCCGATCACTCCTTCTGCGCCGACGAAGACCGGCTGGATGCACTCGCCGTCCTCGGTCTCCAACACCCCCCCGAACACGCCGCTGAGCGGGAAGATCACGCTGCCCCGACTAAACAGACGATCGAGGCGGTCTCCGCGACGCAGGAACACCAACGCGGCGTTGTCAAGCAACTCGGCGAGCACATCGGGCGGGACTTGAGAGAGAATCTGGTTCGCGCGGGAGCGACCGGACCAATCCGCTCTCTGCTCGGTTGACGTGCCATTCTGAATCGCCTGTGCCATCATCGGATCCCTGCTAGTCACCGCTCAATCGTTGGGCGGCTCATTTGATTCGGTTGCCGTTGAAGGGGTCCTGAACGTTCGAACTTGATTCAACCAGGGCAATCGATCGTGTTGGGGAATTATCGCGATTGAGAATTGGGTTCGCAACACCTACTCTGTCGGCGACTTGGGATGGCATTGACCGGACGCTGGCGGAAGGGAGTCGTTATGGAAGAGCGCGAAGCGCTTCTCGAGGTTCGTGGCCTGCGCAAGTGGTTCGGGGGCGTGCACGCGCTGGACGGCGTTGACCTGGAAATCTACGACGGGGAGATTCTCGGCATCATCGGCCCAAATGGTTCCGGCAAGACGACGCTGTTCAACGTTGTCGCCGGGGTACACAAGCCGACCGGCGGGAGCGTGACCTGGATGGGTGAGGACATCACCGGCAAGTCAGCGGAATCGATGGCCGGTCGCGGGATCATCCGCACGTTCCAGCAGGCGATGGCATTTGAGGATCTCACGGTCCGCGACAACGTCAGCATTGCCTGTCAGCATCGTCCGCGATCGGTCCTCGCCGATCAGGAGTACGAAGGGCTGGCCAGCCCGGAAGAGATTATCGATTTCGTCGGATTGAGTGAGTTCGCCGATGAGAAGGCGACCAATCTCGGTTTCGGCAACTTGCGACGGCTTGGCGTAGGTATCGCCATTGGAGGACACCCACAACTGCTTATGGCGGATGAGCCCGCGGCTGGACTGAACGACAACGAGACTGTCGACCTGAGTCGTCTGATCGAGTCGATCCGGGAGCGCGGGGTCACGGTTGCCGTCATCGACCACGACATGAACATGATGATGAACATCTGCGACCGATTGGTCGTGCTGGACTTCGGTCAGAAGATCGCCGAGGGGGACCCGGACAAGGTTCGCAACGATCCCAAGGTGCTCGAAGTGTATTTGGGGGAAGATCTTGCCACTGCTGCAGATTGACGACCTTCACACCGCATACGGTCGCACCCGCGTCCATCGAGGCATCGAGCTACATGTCGAGGCCGGTGAAATCGTGGCGATTCTGGGGCCGAATGGGGCTGGCAAATCGACGCTGCTCAGCGCGATCGCGGGGCTGATTCGCCCGACCGGCGGGACGATTGTGTACCAGGATCAGGACTTGACCGGTTGGACAGCGGATCGCGCCGCGAAGGTCGGAATCAGCCTGGTGCCGGAAGGTCGGCGCATCTTCCAGGGCATGACCGTACGCGACAATCTGGAGTTGGGCGCGTACGTACAGAGCGACCGCAAGTCGGTGGATGCAGATCTCGACCGAGTGCTCGAGTATTTCCCGATCCTGCGCGAACGCCTCGATTCGCAGGGCAGCGACTTGAGCGGCGGTCAGCAGCAGATGCTGGCGATCGCTCGAGGATTGATGGCGAGGCCCACGCTGATGTTGCTCGATGAACCGTCACTCGGCCTCTCGCCGGTGCTGGTGAAGGACCTTGAGGCGATCATCCTCGGCCTGCGTGAGCAGTTCGGCGCGTCCGTACTGCTGGTCGAGCAGAACGCCAGTCTGGCGCTCGCCGTGGCTCAACGTGGATATCTGATGCAGACCGGGTCGATAGCAGCCGAAGGCCTGCTCGATGAGATGCGTGAGACCGGTCTGATGCGCGAGCTGTACCTCGGCGCCGAAGCAGCCGGCGGCGACTGACCGACGAACTTCGTTTCAGCCAATTGCCGCCGCGCCGGCCTGGGCGACTTCCGTGTCTTGCTGGTAGGTGCCGCCGCTGACACCGACGGCTCCGATGGCCGTTCCTTCGCTGACGATCGGGACGCCGCCGCCGAGCATCATGAAGTTCGGAATCGTGGCGACTCCGTGCAGCAGAGGCGGATCGTCCTTAGCCACCGAGTACCACATGTCGGTGGGCAGGCCGAAACTGACCGCGGTGTTCGCCTTGTGCTGCGAAATCTCGATGCTGGCAAGCAGTGAGCCGTCCATGCGCAAGAAGGCCTTGAGTCGAGCTGACTCGTCGACGACTGCGATGACCATCGGCACGCCGATTTCATTGGCCTTCGCGACGGCTGCCGCGATCACCTGCTCCGCGCCGTCCGCACTGATCGATTCTCTGGAGATCGTGGTCATTCCATGCTCCTCATCCGTCATTCCGGGTGAAACCGGTCATTGAGCAACGCGGGCGACTATGCCGCCGAGCCACGTAGCAGACCCTGGGGCCGGACAAGCAAAATCAGGATCATGAGGCCGAAGGCATAGGCATTGGTCCACGCAGGGGCGAAGTAGCCCTGGCTCATGGCTTCAAGCAGACCGAGGAAGAGCGCGGCGAGCACTGCGCCGGTGACGTTGCCCAGTCCGCCGATGATGGCGACGGCGAAGCCTTTGATGACGAAGTTCGCGCCGACGAACGGCGAGACGGGGAAGAACGAGATCAACAGGGCGCCGCCGAGCCCCGCGATTGCGCTGCCGACGATGAAAATACCCATTACATAACGCCGCACCGGGATTCCCATCAGCGCGGCAGTGTCACGATCGGTCGCAATTGCACGCAGCGCTCGGCCCCAACGGGTGCGTTGAATGCCGTAGAACGTCGCCCCGAACAACGCCAGTGTTGTCCCGATCACGAACACACGAGTCGCCAGGACTCGGACATCGCCGACGTCCCAGACGACGTTGAGCGGCCTGGGGATGTCAACGGCGTCGGCGTTCCAGATACCCGCAACGACATGCTGCAAGATGAAGATCAAGCCGATTGAGACGATGAACCCGTTTATCGGTTCCTCCAGGGTGAAGCGGAACAATCCCCGTTCCAGCGCCAGTCCGAGCAGGCCCACAACTGCGATTGCGAGCATCAGGCCCAGGAAATAAAAGCCGAATCCAGCGCCCAGACCGACCTCCACGATCAGCGCCCAGACCGCGTAGCCTCCGATCATCAGCATTTCGCCCTGGGCGAAATTGACAATCCCGGTGAGCCCGAATATCAGCGTGATTCCGATCGCGATGAGCGCGATCACGCTGGCGATCGAGAGGCCGAGGACGACCTGTTGGAGGAAGGTATCCATCTGGTCGCCATCCTCTCGCTGTCGTGTTGCTCCGGGCGAACAGCGTGTGCCGACCGCTCGCCGTCTGAGTGCGGGTCAAGCTAGCGGAGCAGCGGAAGGCGTTTCGTCATGGCGCTTACTGACATCCCACGCAGGAATTTTCATCTTGCCTCAAAGCTGCCGACGTCAGGCTGCTGATCGTCGAATCGGCGCAACTGTACGCGCCCCGGCGAACGGAAGGAGCGACCTCCATGACGAAGACGAGATGGACCGACTTACCCGGGAAGCGAGTGTTGCTGCTCCTCCTGAGTTCCGTCGTCATGGTTGCGATGATCTTCGCTGCCTGTGGCGACGACGAGGAGCAGGAGCAGCAGGCAGCCGCTGAGGCGCCGGCTGAACAGCAGGAACAACAGCAGCAGGTGATGCAACAGGAGGAAGAAGAGGTCATCTGGATTGACATCGGCGTTGTGGCGCCGAGCTCGGGCAGCTACGAGGTGTTCGGACACACCTACGAGGCGTCGGGCAAGCTGGTTGAACACGAGATCAATACCGGCGCCCAGTACTGCATCGATCAGGGCGTCTGCGAAGAGGGCGGCGGATTCCTGATTGATGGCAAGCTGCACAAGCTGCGCATCCACTTCCGCGATGACCGCAGCGACATCAACGCGCATGTTGCCGCCGTGCGCGAACTGGTCCGCGACGTGGGCATTGTCGCCTGCATGTGCGGCACGCCGCATGACTTCGCGATTGCCAGCGCCAAGGTGACGCAGCCGGCCAAGGTCTTGCACTTCTCCGGTTCGAGCACCCTGGAAGAGATTCTGACCGAGGAGGCGACCGCCCCCGGCGGCGAGAACCGCTACCTCTTCCAGACCGAGACGCGCGAATGGCAGCGCAGCGGTAGCGTCATGAAGGGCGCAGTCGACTTGATCGACCCGGACTCCGAGGTTTCGGTGATCTTGATGCTGAACGACGCGACCGGTCAGTTCTTGGGCCCGTACTTCAAGCGGGCGCTAGAAGCGAACGGTCAAACCGTGCCCGACATCATTTACTGGGACCCGGAAACGACGGACTTCTCGCCGCTGTTCTCGCGGGCGAAGGGCCACGACCCCGATATCGTGCTGTTCCTCTACGACCCGGATCGAGCGATCCAGGCGATTCCCCAAGCGCTTGAAATCGGCGCGGCGAAGAGCGGCTACTTCATGTTCGGTATCGACCCCGGCGAGTACAAGAAGCGCGAGCTGCAGTCCGAGCTCCCGGTCGGGATGGCCTGCGTTCCAATCTGTTGGGGCGCGACAGACCGCCAACAGGCGGCCGAATACTGGGTCCGCTACGAGGAGTTTGGCAACGAGCTGCGTTCGTTCTCGTCGGTCAGCCTGCTGACCTACGACGACTACTACATGCTGATCAAGGCTTACCAAGCCGCCGGCACGTTTACGGACGCGGACGCCGTGGTTGACGCGCTGCTGGACGTTCGACACGACGGCGTGATTGCCGACGGGTTCTACTTCGACAGTCGCCATATCGTGGCGCACGGGACAGAGGTATGCGTGTCGCGGCAACTCGAATTCGAGTGCCAGTTCACGCCGCCACCCGACGAGCCGCCCCCGGGGACTCCGGGATTCTGATCGGTTCGATGTGGCGACGGCACTCGGCTGTCATCGAGTATGCAGCCGAGTGCCAGCAGGACGCTGTTGGTCGCCCCGTTCGGGGCGGGCCAGCAGCGTCGCACACTCGGGGCCGGACACTGATTGAGTCCCACCCAATCGCATGGAAACGGCTGAGTTGACCGTCTGACGTAGCGCACGCTCTGCGATCGAGGAAGGTGTAGGCCAACACTGTGATTGCTGACCTCTGGGAATCGCACGGCCGGTCGGCCAGCAGGCGTCTCGCCCGGCTGGCGAGGCGGGAACTGACGCCGGCACAGACCATCATCTGGACTGCGCTGGTCGTCGTGATCGTGCTGTTCCCCACGATTGTCAGCAGTTCGCGGTTTCTCGATGTCGCGGTCACCTACGGCATCTTCGCCATCTGCCTTTATGGGCTGGGCTTCCTCTACGGGCAGACCAACTATCTCTCCATTGCGCACTCAGCGCTGTTGGGCGTCGGCGCCTACACGGCGGCGATTCTATTCATCCAGGCAGGCCTGGGATTTTGGGCAGTGCTGCCGCTGGCGGCTTTGTTGGCGATGGTGGCGGCGTTGCTGCTGGGCTACCCCGCCCTCAGGGTGAGCGGATACCACTTCGTGATCGTCACCTTTGCGGCCTGCGAGTTGTTCGTGCTCGCGACCAGGAATCTCGGTGGGGCAGAGGCGCGCAAGGGACTGACCGGCGGGGCGCAGGGGCTCGACATCACCGAGCCGGTCGGCCAGGTGTTCGGCCAGAGCTTCGACATCAACCTCGAACTCGAACCCTTCTACTACCTCGTGATCGCGTTTCTGTTCGTCACGCTGATCGTGACACAGATCCTGGTGGCGTCTCCGCTGGGCCGGACATTCCGGGCGATCCGCGAGAACGAGCCGCTGGCTCGTTCGGTCGGCATTCGCGCGAACTGGTACAAGATCCTCGCCTTCGGGATCAGCGGCCTGTTCGCCGGAGTTGCCGGAGCGTTGTTCGCCTACAAGCTGCGACATATCGCGCCTGACCTGTTCAACTCCTTCGAGGGTGTCGAGCTTGCCCTGATGGTGCTGCTGGGCGGTTCTCGGCGACTGATGGGTCCTCTGGTCGGAGCGATCATCGTTGGCTTCTTGCCCGAGATTCTGGATGTGATCGGCATCGGCCTGACTCCCTTCCAGCGTCAGATCGTGTTCGGCGCATTGTTGATCGCGGTGATCATCCTGTTGCCTCACGGCCTGGTGCAGGGCGTCGCCGATCTGTACGGGGTCGGCAAGCGCTCGCTTGGCTCTTATCTGCGCCCGCCGCCGGGACCCGAGGACGGAGGTGGGGCTTCCGCCGAACCGGAAGAGCCGCCAGACGGCGAGTCGGACCAGCCTGCCGATGAACCGGCAGAGGCGGTCGGGACGGGCGAAGAAACCGCCGAAGCTGATCAGGAAGCCGAGCAAGTCGGCAGTTCTTGACGACCCACGACTCAAGTCATGTGCGTTCGGATCTGGGCGCCTGCGGTGGCTCGCGAACAGACGCGAACAGACGGATCAGCAGGTCTCGGGCCTCCACGTAGAGTGCCTTCAGTCCGCTGACGAGGCCGCGCGGCAGGAGCAGGATTAGCAGGATGAGCGCCAGACCGTAGGCGATCTGGACGAAGTTGGGATTCTCGGCGAAGGGCAGCTCGGGCACGAAGAGCACCACGCCCGCGCCCAGCAGGGGACCGAGTAGCGGCACCGCGCCGCCGAGCAGCACCATGAGCGCGAGTTCGATACCGTCCTGGGCTCCGAAGAGGCTCGGCTCGATGTGTTTGAGCAGGAACGCGTAGTGCACACCAGCTGCGCCGGTGAAGGCGCCGCTCATGGTGAAGGCGAGGATCTTGGTGCGTGCGATGCGGATGCCGATCGATTCGGACAGGTCCTCGTTCTCGCGCACGGCGCGCATGGTCGCGCCGAAGCCTGAGCGGCGAATCAGGTAGACGGCGAGGATCGCGAGCGCCAGGTAGGCCACGGTGACGTAGTAGATCGAACTTGCCGACTGCAGGCCGATACCGAAGAAGTCGGGCATTCCGCCCTGGACGATCAGGCCCAGACGACGTCCGCTTTCGAAGCCGCCGCCATTCTCGAGCACGATCCGCACCAGCTCGCCGAATCCGAAGGTGGCAATCAGGAAGAAGTGCCCGCGAATCCGCAGGGCCGGATAGGCGAGCAGCGCCGCCGCAATCGAGGCAAAGACGATCCCCAGCGGGAGGACCGCCCAGTACGACCAGCCGAACTCGCGGAAGAAGATCGCCCCGGTGTACGCGCCGATCGCCCAGAGGCCCGCATGCGCGAGAGAGAGAATGCCGGCCTGCCCGAAGATCACGGCCAGTCCATAGACGGCGATGGCCGTTGTGCCGGCGACCGTTGCCAGGAAAAGATGGCGTGAGGTGGAGAACTCGGGAATCAGCAGAATGAACAGGCCGACTCCGATGATGACGACCGCCCGCTCGACCGTGGTCCACCGCCGGGGGCCGCTCAGCGCGTCAGCGATGTGGTTCCTGGCGACGGTCTTCATTTGCATTCGATTGTGCAATCGTGCGGCGCCGCTAGCGCGCCGGAGGTCCCTGTAAGCCGGTTAGCAGGCCTCGCGGCCGGACCAACAGGATGATGATCATGACGATGAAGGCGTAGGACTCTGACCATTCGGGCTGGAAGTACTGGGTACCCATCGCCTCGGCGAGTCCGAGACCGAACGCCGCGAGGATCGCCCCAAGCGGATTGCCGAGACCGCCGGCCAGCGCGACCGCGAACGCCTTGATCACGAACCGTCCGCCGATGAACGGGTCGATCGGGAAGAGGCCAATCATCAGCGCGCCGCCGAGTCCGGCCAGCAGTGAGCCGACCAGGAAGACGACCATGATGTAACGGCGCACGGGGATGCCCATCAGCGCCGCGGTGTCGCGGTCGATGGCACTGGCACGCAGCGCTCGGCCGTGACCGCTGCGGTAAATCGCCCAGAGCATGAGAGCGACGACCGCCAGCGTCGCACCGACCACGAGCACCCTGGTAGCCGGAATCCTTGCTCCACCGAGGTCGAAGACCGTCGTGATCGGCGCCGGCAAGTCGACGATGCTGGCACCGACTGGAGACAGCTCGACCAACAGGTGTTGTAAGACGATGATCAGGCCGAGCGAGACGATAAACCCGTTGATCGGTGAGTCGAAGGTGAAGCGGAAAACTCCACGTTCCAACGCCACGCCGATCAGTCCGACGGCGACGATGGCGAAGAGCAGGCCCAGCCAGAAGCTGCTGCTGAGCTGGATCGTGACAAACCAGGCGAGGAAGCCGCCAATGACCAAGAGCTCGCCGTGGGCGAACATGACCAGTCCGGTGAGGCCGAAGATGAGAGTGACCCCGAGCGCCATCAAGGCGATCACGGCGCCAATCGACAGGCCATTGATCACCTGCTGCAGGAAGATCTCCATGAGCGGCTTATCCTCCCCGAATTGACCTGACCGCGACCGCTGCGCAACCTCTGATCCTGCTCTCCCCCCGCTCCGGGCGGGGGGAGAGGCAATTGTGACTGTTCCGGCTCAGGAGCCGCCTGAACCCTATTGCTCAGATCCCTCTTGATTGGCGAGCACGAACTCGTCGGTCACACCAAGCGCCTCGGGGCCGTACTCCTCAAGTGAGAAGTTGGTGCAGCTGATCTCGCCGAGCTGGACCCGGCAGGTGTCGTAGCCGTGCGCCACGCGGTGCCATTCCGGGTCCATCGTCAGGGTCGAACTGAGCACCCCGTCAATGGTGATGCCCTCCAGCGCTTCGGCGATCGCCGTGGTGTCGTCAACGGTGCCGGCCTTCTGCATCGCCGCCACCAGCATGTAGACGTAGTCGTACTGCCAGAGCGTGATGTCGGTCAGCGGGGCGGGCGAGCAACCGTCGGGGTTGCCGCACTCGAACTCGTTCACGGCCTGGTAGTGCTCGCGCGACCGTTCACTGCTGTTGATCGCCCGGCAGAGGTTGATGCAAGCGAGCACGATCGGCGCTTCGTTGTCGATGCCGCCGGGGAAGTTCTCTTCCCACCAGCCGGGGTCAACGCCGAAGACCATGTAGCCCCGGGCGACCTCGAGCTCGAGCGCCTGCTCGGCGATCAGCACCGAGTCGGCAGCGATGTACCAGTTGTGCATCCAGTCGGGCTCCAAACCCTTGAGCCGGGTCAGGAACGGGGTGAAGTCGGTGGTGCCGGGCGGGTAGAAGACGACCGGGTAGGTCTTCTGGCCGAGCGCGGTCAGGACACCGTTGTAGAAGCGTCCGAGGAACTGTCCGGAGGGGTCGTCGGTGGCGATGATCACCGAGGTGTCGCCTTCCTCTGCGCCGAGCAGTTCGAGCACGCCGGCGGCGGTGATCGTGCTTCGGGTCAGCTCCGAGGGCTCAATCTGGAACAGCCACTTGTGCGTGGTCTGTGACGTCTCAGGATTCAGCACCCCATCCTCGGAGGTGAGGATGCTGAGCGACATCAGGTGCAGCACCTTCTCGGGCTGGGTCAGCTCGGAGGCGGCCAGGCCAATCCCGTGGGGGATCGGCCCGAAGATGATCTTGATCCCTTCATCGCGGATCAGCTCCTGCACCGCGGCGATCCCGACTGCGTCATCGGAACGGGTGTCACGGGCGACGACCTCAATCGTGTAGGTCGTGTCGCCGACGACGAAGCCGCCGGCCTCATTGATCTGTTCCACGGCCAGGAGCAGGCCGACTTCTTCGGACTTGCCGTAGAAGGCGAGTCCGCCGCCGGAGAGCGGCTGCACTGAACCGATCCGCACGACTCCCGTATTGGCTGTTTGTTGTTGCTGTTGCTGTGCTTCGGGCTGTGGTTGCGGTTGAGCCTGTTGCTCCTGGGCCTGGGGTTGCGCTTGCTGTTCTTGCTGCGGTTGGGCCTGGGCAGCGGCCGGTTGCTCGTCCTCGTCGTCGCCGCATGCGGCAAGAGCGAAACCGAGCACCAGTACAGCCAGCGCGGCACCGACCAATCCCATCCAGCGCCAACGGGTCAGGCGACTGTCAGTGTCCAGGTGGGTCATCTCGGTGCCTCCAGGCTGCTGCGCTGCACCGATGGTGTTGGTCAGCGCACGTTACTCATACGTGTGGCCGGGCATGAATTCGACCGGTTTGATTGCCAACTCTCCTTGCGAAAACTGCATGCCTGATTCGTCGTGGCCGGGGAAGATGAACGCGTCGAGTTCCGACGCGATTTGCTCGACTTTCCCGCAGGAGTTGAGGAAGTCCTCGTTGCTCGTGTTGACGAAGTTGGGGATCGGCGGCGGACCGAATGCGTCGTGAGTGCTAACCGCGTCGCCGGCGAGCAGCGCCCAGCCGGTGGTCTCGAGCCGCACCAGAACGCCCATCGAGCCAGGCGTGTGACCGGGCAGGCTGATCGTCCAGAGGTCTTCGAAAATCTCCTGGTCGCCGTACATCAGCGTGGGGTTGCGCCTGGAGATGAAGTTCCAGTCCTTGCGCACGAAGAAGTTGTCGGCCGACCAGATGTTGGTCGCGTAACGGTGCTCATCCTCATGCAGGACAATCTGAGCGCCGGCATCCTCGAATGCTCGGAGGCCGCCGGCGTGGTCCGCGTGGCAATGGCTGAGGATCACGTAGTCGAAGTCGTCCGGGCCGAGGCCGATTCGCTTGAGCGAATTCTCCAGCAGGACGTCCTCGTTGAGTTCGCTGAGGTCGATCGTGGCCTGCCAGTCGGGCAGCCATTCGTCCAGGAAGTTGGTCGAGATGCCGGTGTCGTAGAGGATGCGGCCGGCTGGGTGGTTGATGATGTAGGCCAGCGAGGGGCAGCGGTACCAGGTGCGCGGCATGCTGGTGCGGCCGGGCAAGAGCATGTCGTTCGGGTTGGGATACCCGAGCACGCCATAGTCCATGCCCATGTAGCCCAGCTTGAGGCCTTGAAGTGTCGTTCCCATGATGCCGTTGCCCCCTTCTAGTCAGGGCCACCGTGCGGCGCGGGCAGCAAGCCCGCGCCGCGGACCAGGACGTCGCGGACCGCCGGGACGACTAGGCCCCGTTGGTCGGGCTGAGGCCCGGCGAGACGTCGGGGTTGACCACGAGACCGCCGCAGGCATCTGCCAGCGCCGGCATGCACTGGTCGGCGAACATGTGCATCTGCTCCTCGGTCTCTTCGCCGCGATAGCCGCCCATTTCGAACCAGCACGTGAACATGAAGTCCTCGTAGCCCACTGTTTCCTTGACCTCCATAATCTGCTCGACGATCTGGTCGGCGGTACCGACGAAGGCCAGTCCCTTGTCGATGCAGAGGTCGGCGGTGACGGGGCGGTCGGGCGGGGGCGGGGGCTCGTCAATGTCGGTGATCACGCCGCCGAAGCCGAAGGCGCCGAGGTAGGGCCAAGCGGCTTCCATACCCAGCTTGTAGCGTTCAAGGTCGTTCTTCTCGTCGCCCGGCTTGAGGATGTGCACGTAGCGCGCCGGCGAGAAGCCACGCTTGACGTCCGCGTCGTAGCCGAACTTCCACGGACCTTCACGGTCCAGCCGGTCCGGCCACTTGTTCCGCTCCAGCGTCTCGTAGTAGCGCTCGACGTTGGCCTTGAGGCGCGAGTTGGGCTCGGGGATCGTGTAACAGTTGACGCCGTTGGCGGCGGCCCACTCGATCGAGCGGGGGCTGGTGACCGGCATCCACATCGGCGGAACGGGCTTCTGGATCGGGTGCGGATAGACGCTGATCTCCTTGAGCGTCGTGCCGGTCGCATAGACCGGCGGACCCGATGCGTACATGTCCGGGGTGCCGATGTCCAGCACGCTGTCCAGGTCGCGGTCCACGTGCTCCTGGCTGAAGTAGGCGATCGTCGACGGGTTGCCCCACTTGGTGTAGCTGGGCGGCAGGTTGAAGAACTCCCCGGTGTGGCTGAACGAGTGTTCTCGCCAGGCTTTGTTGATGATCTGGAAGCACTCTTCGAAGAAGGAGCGGTTGCGCTCCTGGTCCTGGATCGTCGCGCCCTGTGCGCCGCCCAGCACCTCGGTCTCACGCGACTGATAGCCGCGTCCGACGCCGAACTCAAGCCGCCCGCCGCTGATCACGTCGAGCATCGCGCCCTGTTCCGCGAGTCGGATGGGGTGATGCCAGGGCAGGATGTTGGCCATCTGGCCCAGGCGAATCCGGCTCGTCTGGGCAGCGATCGCGGTCTCGGCGAGGATTGGATTGGGGCTGAACTCCACGCCCTCGGGCTGCATGTGGTGTTCGGTCATGAACCAGTAGTTGAATCCGAGTTCTTCGGCCAGGACGCCCTGCCTGACCTGATTGACCAAGACTCGCTGGAAACTCTCGCTGGTCTCGTCGAGCGTTCCCGCATTGACTCGGGTACCGTCGACCACGTTGCTACCGAGGTCGACTGCGCCATTGTGGAAGATTCCGAGCTCAAGCATGGTGTTCCTTTCCTTCGCCGCCAGCGGCGACCCTGTTGACCGTCGCGAGATCGGACGGTTGCGTGTGGCTGAGAGGCCATCCTTTCGTCCCGACCGCGCAGGCGATCCGGGGCGTAGAGCCGGTGAGCCGTACGCGAGCAGCACGCAGGGCCCACCGGCGTAGCGGCATTCTGCGAATCGCCGACTGGGCTGTCAGTAAGCACCATGACAGTGAAGCGGCTTGCGCCAGGTCGGGTCCGCGATGTGGAGCCATGGCATCCGTTTGAGCGCGGGCAATCGAGCGCCGACAGCCTGATACGACCATCCGTTCTTGCCCGCATTCGGCTATGTTGCGCGAATGTCGGTGACTCGCAGAGCCAGAAGGAGAGCGACATGACACGACATTGGACCCAACTTCGCAGAGCCCGATTGTCCAGGCGATCACTGCTGCGAGCATCGGCGCGAGCCGGCGTCGGCGCCGCAGGACTGGCGCTGGTCGGTTGCGGTGACGATGACGACGACGATCAGGCTCAGAGCGTTGCACAGGCTCAGCAGCAGGACGAGCAACAGCAGCAGGCCATGCAGCAGCAAGAGCAGCAGCAGGCGATGCAGCAGCAGGCCATGCAGCAGCAGGCCATGCAGCAGCAGGACGACCAGGCTGAACAGCAAGCTGAGCAGGCCCAGCAGCAGGAACAGAGCGCAGCCGAGGCGCAGGCTCAGCAGGAAGAACAGCAGGCTGCCGCGGACGACAACATCGATTACAACGCGACGGCGATCGGCGCGTACGGCTCCTTCCCGCAAATCCTCGACCAGGGCAGTGCGCTTGCCCGTGGCGGCCAATCGGCCTCCAACAGCTATCACTACGCCTCGGTGTTCCCCCTGGAGCCGCAGGGCACCGCGATTACGGGAGGTCTGGGCGAATGGGAGTTCGTGAGCAATGAGGCTCTGATCGTTCGAGTCACACCGGGCCGCGTCTTCCACAACGGCGACCCTGTCACGGCAGAGGACGTCAAGTTCACGATCGATCGGCTGAGCAACAAGGCCGAGTACAACCCCGAGTACAACTCAGCCTGGACCGGTGAGTTGGTGTGGACGGGGGACAACTCGCTGATCGACGAGAACACATTGCGGATTGAGCAGGCGGAGCCGAGCGTGGACGCAGCTAACAGCCTCGCCACCGGCGGTTTTCCCGTGTTCCCCAAGGCGGTGATTGAGGCGGACGGCGACGACGCGTATGGCCAGTTTCCAATCGCGACCGGGCCGTTCAAGTTTGTCGAATGGTCGCCCGACGAGTACATCAAGAGTGTCCGCAACGACGACTACTACAACGGCCGTGACTTCGTGGGCGCGCCGCGGATGCCGTACCTGGCCGGATTCGAGGCGCGGCTGATTCCCGAAATCGGCGCGCGGGTCTCAGCGCTGGAAGCCGGGGAGATTGATCTCGCCAACTCGATCCCGCCGGATCTGGCCGTGCCGCTGGGCGACACCGGGGACTACAACGTCTACTACCATCCGGCTCAGCGTGGCTTGCACATCAAGCTGCCGATGACGATCGACGAAGATCCCTACAACCCCGGCCAACCCAACCCGTGGCGCGATAAGCGCGTGCGGATCGCCGCCAACCTGGCCGTTGATGTCGATGCGATCACGCAGAACATCATGACCGGCCGCGAGAACTACACCTACAGCCTCTCCGCCGGTCAGTTCGGCTTCGCCAAGGATCTGGTGGAGCAGCGATGGGGGTACGACCCGGGGCGAGCCAGAGAACTACTCGCCGAGGCGGGTTTCGCCGACGGTCTCGAGACGGACTTAATCTACCTCAGCGGTCTGTACACGAACGACCAACTGTTCATGGAGGCGATCGCCGAGATGCTGCGAGACGTCGGGTTCATCGTCAACCTGATTCCGGACGACATCTCCAAGTTCCTTGGCGAAGCGCGCAACAAGGAACTGACCGCGCCCTACCTGTTCCCCCAACCGGCGGGGTTCACTTCTCTGGGCTCATTCGCCATCGGTGTCGACAGCGCTGCGACATATGAGCACAAGGTGGAGGTCCTCAACGACGAGCGTGCGGAAATCGATCGACTGATCGCCGAAGCCAAGGCTGAATTCGACACGGAGAGACGACGCAAGTTGCTCGAAGATGCCGTGCGCATTCACTACACGGAAGCGTCCTGGCTGTTCCTCTTCGAGCTGGTTCAAACGCACGTCGGCGCCGCACGGCTGGAGTGGGATCCGTTCTTCCTACAGCCGGCCTCGGTCGAGCTGTGGAATCTGAAGTCGGTGAAGACCTAAGGTCCTGCCGACTGGCAACCGCTCGGGGCAGTTGGAGATCACGGGATGGCCGCGCACCTGATTCCGCGACTGCTTCAGTCCATCGCGGTCGTCTTCGTGGTCGTCTCGCTGGTCTTCGTTGGTAGCCGCCTGATCGGCGACCCGATTGAGGCGTACGCGGCTCAGAATGCGACCGAGGAGTCGATCGCGGCTCAGCGTGAGCGCCTCGGCCTGCTCGACCCGTTGATTGTTCAGTACGGCAACTTCCTCTGGGGCGTGGTGCGACTCGATTTCGGCGAGTCGATCTTCACAGAGCAGCCGGCCTGGGATGAAGTCATGTCTCGCCTCTGGGCGACAGTCCAGTTGAGCCTGGCGGCATTCATTCTGATTCTCGCGATCGGCGTTCCGATTGGCGTGCTCGCGGCAATAAGGCGCGGTTCGATCCCGGACCTGATAGCCCGGCTCATCGCCCTGGTGGGGCAAGCGATGCCGAATTTCTGGCTCGGCCTGCTTCTAATCTTCGTCTTCGCGGTTCAACTCGGGTGGCTGCCGACCAGCGGGCGCGGCGGATTCGAGAATCTGGTCTTACCCGCGATTACCCTCGCCGGCTTTGGCGCGGCTGCTGCGATGCGCCTGACCCGCTCAGGCATGCTCGAGGTGTTGAGCAACGACTACATCCGAACGGCGCAGGCGAAAGGGCTCGCCGGCAGGACGGTGATCCTACGCCACGCGCTCCGCAATGCATTGCTTGGCCTTGTGACCGTCCTCGGCATCATGCTGGCTCAGCTCTTGGCCGGTTCGATCATCGTGGAAGTCGTGTTTGCCTGGCCCGGGGTGGGACGCCTGATCTTTCGCTCGATTAGCCTGCGAGACTTCCCCGTGATCCAGGTCGGCGTTCTCGTGATTGCCGTCTGGTTCGTTGTCGTCAATATTCTTGTCGACCTCTCCTACAACATTCTCGACCCCAGGATTCGCGTAGGTAGCGAGACATGAGCGCGCAGGGTGTCCCGGCGGAAGAACCCCTCGTCGGCCTGATCGCTCGTCGGAAGCCTTGGTACCGACGACTGCCTCGCGGGTGGCCACTGCTGACCGTCTATCTGGCGGTTCTGACGTTGTTCATCGTCTGCGGCATCTTCGCCGACTGGATTGCGCCGCACGACCCTACTGACCAGAACCTGATCAGCCGCTTGCAAGGTCCAATCTGGCAGGAAGAGAGCAAGCCCGAGCACATTCTCGGCACTGACGGGCTAGGTCGGGACACGTTCAGCCGGCTGATTAAGGGCAGTCAGACATCCTTGCTCGTGATCGCCACGGTGATTCCGGGATCGCTGGTGTTGGGCACCGCGGTCGGACTGCTCGCCGGTTGGCGGCGAGGCCCGTTCGACTCATTTGCCATGCGACTGGTGGAAGTGCAACTCGCGTTTCCGGCGCTGCTTTTTGCCTTGCTGATCGCCGCCATGCTTGGACCCTCGCTAAGAAACGTGGTGGTCATCCTGATTGTGTTCCTCTGGGCGCCGTATGCCAGGCTCGTCCGGGCGGAGGTACTCAGCTTGCGCGAACGTGAGTTCGTGGTTGCCGCACGGACGCTTGGCGCGAGCGACTTCCGGGTCATGTTGCAGCATCTGTTGCCCAACGTGGTCAACTCGGTTGTGATTCTCGCGACCCTGAATGTCTCGACGGTGATCATCGCCGAGGCGTCGCTCTCATTTCTCGGCGCCGGCGCGGGGCCCGAGACGATTTCCTGGGGCAAGATGGTGGCGGAAGGCCGAGACCTGCTCAAGATCAGATTCTGGCTGACGGGATTCCCCGGCATCACAATCATGATCGTCGCGCTGGTTGGCAACCTGCTCGGCGACTGGTTGCGCGACTTCCTCGATCCTCAGTTGCGCAATATCCAGTGAACTCCGGCCTGTCCCGCGAACTCCGAATTGCAACGATCTGATCCGGGAAGGCGCGCCCGATGGAGCTAGAGGACAAGGTTGCGGTCGTGACCGGTGCGGGACAAGGGATTGGCCGCGCGACTGCGCTGCATCTGGCCGAAGCCGGCGCCAGGGTGGCGGTCGCAGACATCAACGCTGCCGCCGCCGAGGACACCAGCGCCGTCATCGCGGAGAGCGGACGGGAGAGTCTGGCGATCCAAGCCGATGTCGGCAGCGTGGCCGAGATCGACCGAATGATCGCCGAAACGAAGGACGCATTCGGGCGAATCGACATCATCGTCAACAACGCCGGCGTGACCCGATTCCTCTACGTGATGGACGTGGGAGAGGACGACTGGGATCGCATTCACCGGGTCAACGCGCGAGGCGTGTTCTTCTGCATGCAGCGGGCGGCCCGCGAAATGATCGACCAGGGCGAGGGCGGCCGGATCATCAACATCGCATCGATCGCCGGCAAGGGTTACACGGGCACCTCCAACGCCGCCTACGCCGCCAGCAAGGGCGCAGTCCTGTCGATGACCATGATCGCCGCCGATCAGCTGGCTCGGCACGACATCAACGTCAACGCCATCTGTCCCGGAGTCACGGTGACCGATCTCTCGATCAACAACATGCAGGCCCGTGCCGAGAGCCTCGGCGTGAGCATCACCGAGCTCGAACAGGCCCGCGACGCTCGCATCCCTATCGGCAGGGCCAACTCACCTGATGACATCGCCGCGATGGCGCGGTTCCTGTCCGGCCCGGGCGCGCGCAACATCACCGGTCAGGCCTACAACGTCGACGGCGGACTGGTCATGCACTAACCGCGGCCGAACAGCGGCATCTTGGTCGCCATGACCGTGATGAACGGCACGTTCGCGTCGAGCGGCAGGCCCGCCATGTAGACGATCGCGTCGGCGACGTGTTCGACATCGAAGGTGGGCTCCTGCATGCGCTCGCCGTTCGGCTGAGGCACCCCCCGGCCCATGCCCGACGTCATCTCGGTCAGCGCGTTGCCGATATCGATCTGGCCGCAGGCGATGTCGTACTTCCGGCCATCCAGCGCGACCGCCTTGGTTAACCCGGTCAGCGCGTGCTTGGTCGCGGTGTAGGGCGAGGAATTGGGGCGAGGACGGTCGGCCGAGATCGAGCCGTTGTTGATGATCCGTCCGCCGCGCGGATTCTGATCCTTCATGATCCGGAACGCTTCCTGGGTACAGAGGAACGCTCCGGTCAGGTTGAGGTCCACCACTCGCTTCCACTGCTCGAGCGTGAGATCCTCGAGCGGCAGCGGGGGGGCTCCGCTTCCGGCGTTGTTGAAGAGAAGATCCAGCCGCCCGTATACCTCGCGCACGCGGGCGAACAACGCCGCGATCGAGTCAGGATCGGAGACGTCGCTGACAATGGCGAGGGTCCGCTCGGCGCCGTCGCCGGCCATCTGCCGCGTTTCCTCGAGGCGTTCCATCCGCCGACCGGTCAGCACGACGGTCCAGCCTTGGCGCAACAAGCCGAGCGCCGAGGACCGCCCGATGCCTGAACCGCCGCCGGTGATCAGCGCCACCCGAGTTGTTTCGTCCGTCATTCAACTGTCCCTTCTCGAAGATGTGCCTCGTTCGTCAGACCGTACGGGCGCGCCCAAGCCAGGCCTTCAAGCGTTCCGCGGCGCGGCCGATACTCGCAACCGACCCAGCCGTCGAAACCGAGTTCGTCGATTGTCGCCAGCAGGAACGGGTAGTTGATCTCCTGTCGGTCATCCGGCTCGTGGCGGCCGGGCACGCCGCTGATCTGAACGTGGCCGATCACGTCGAAGTGTCTGTTCAGCGTCTCGGCCAGGTGGCCTTCCATGATCTGTAGGTGATAGAAGTCGCACTGCAGCCGGACGTTCTCGCGCTCGACGCGCTCAATGATGCGTCGGGCCTGCGCGCTCCCGGTGAGGAAGTAGCCGGGATTGTCGACCGTGTTGAGCGGCTCCAGCAGGATGCGGATGCCACGCGCCGACGCCTGATCGGCTGCCCACCGCACGTTCTGGACAAACGTCGATTCGGCCGACGGATCGTCGGTGCGACCGGCCAGGCAGTGAATCTGCCCGCAATCGAGCGCGGTTGCGTATTCGAGCGCCTTCACCATTCCCGATCGAAATGCCGGCTCATCACCCGGGGCCGCGGCCCATGCGACGGGAGTGTTGATCAACACGGCCTCAACGTTCGCCTCGCGGATTCGCTCGGCGAGTAGCGAGGCAGGCTCCGAGTATGGCGCCTGGATTTCCACTGCCTTGAAACCGGCTTGCGCGGCGAGCGCAAATCGATCCGGCAACGATGCTTCGTGGAACATCCAGGAGACGCTCGCGGCAAGGGCTGGCATGCAGGCATGCTAGAACGGTCCTGCGAGGAGGCGACGAGCCTCTCGGATACGCTGAGCGTCGAGCACGAAGCGCTTTCCGGGCGTCAAGTCAGAACGAAGTGTCCGATGCCACGAATGTCACGACAGATTCGCACCAAGGTGAGCGGCGACGGACAACTCGAGCTCTCGCTCGCCGACGTCGAGATCTCCGCGCCCGGCCCAGACGAGGTCGTCGTCCGCGTTGAGGCGGCGCCGATCAATCCGTCTGATCTGGGTCTGCTGATTGGTCCGGCCGACATAAGCGAGGCTCAGACGTCCGGCACGCCTGGGGCTCCGGTGGTCACTGCGCCGATTCCATCGACCCTGGTCGCCTCGCAGGCCGACCGCTTCGATCAATCACTGCCGGCCGGCAACGAGGGCGCAGGCGTAGTGGTCGAGGCTGGCTCAAGCGCGGCGGCGCAGGCGCTACTCGGCAAGACAGTGGCTGCGATCGCTCGCGAGATGTACTCCCAGTACCGGGTCATCAATGTGGCTCAATGCCTTGAATTACATGAGGGCACGACGGCCGAGCAAGGCGCGTCCTGCTTCGTCAACCCGCTCACCGTGCTGGGCATGGTCGAAACGATGCGCCTAGAGGGTCACACGGCGCTGGTGCACACGGCGGCCGCCTCGAATCTGGGACAGATGCTGCAGAAGGTCTGCAACGACGAGGGCATCGACCTGGTCAACGTCGTCCGCCGACCGGAACACGTGGAGCTGCTGCAGGCATTGGGCGCGAGATACGTTTGCGACACCAGCGCTGATTCGTTCGAGAACGATTTGACTGAGGCGCTGATCGCGACCGGCGCCACGCTCGCGTTCGACGCCACCGGAGGCGGTCCGCTGGCCAACCAGCTCTTGCATTGCATGGAGGTAGCGGCAAACGCCAAGGATCCTGGTTTCAATCGCTACGGGTCCAACGTGCACAAGCAGGTCTACATCTACGGCGGTCTCGACACCTCGCCGACGGTCCTGCATCGCACGTACGGGTTGGCCTGGGGGCTGGGCGGCTGGCTGCTGACGCCGTTCCTGGAGCGAATCGGCCCCGAGGCGACCGAGCGTCTCCGCCAACGGGTCGCCGACGAGGTCACGACTACCTTCGCGAGCCATTACACCGCGGAGGTGTCGCTCGCCGAGGCGCTCGATCTCGACCACATCGCGGTGTACAACAAGCGAGCGACCGGCGAAAAGTACCTCATCAACCCGAACAAGGGCCTCGATTGATCGACTCATGCAGTTTCGTCAGCGCGACAAGGAAGCCATCGCTCGGGGTGAACTGACCCTGACGTTCCGCCGTTGGCGGAGTCCGCAGGCACGAACGGGCGGTCGCTACCGGGTCGGCGAGCACGTGATCGCGGTCACTTCGGTCGATCAGATCGATCCGTCCGAGATCACGCCCGCAGATGCGCGAGCAGCCGGACACAAATCGGCCGAGGCTGTGTTGGAGGCAGTTCGGCGCAATCAGCGCAAGTCAGGGGACGTGAACGCCCCGCTGTATCGCGTGGCATTCCGAAGTTTGGGTCAACAGGCCGATCCGCGCGCGATCCTCGCGGCCGATTCGAGTCTCGACGCGGACGAAATCAACGCGATCGCTGAGCGCCTTGCCGGGATGGACCGCCGCGCCAGGCAGGGTCCGTGGACGCATGCGGCGTTGGAGGCGATCGCGGTCGCTCCGGGCCGTCGAGCGGCCGAGCTGGCCGCTGAGCATGGTCGCGAAACGGCGAAGTTCAAGGCCGACGTGCGCAAGCTCAAGGCGCTCGGCCTGACGATCAGTCTGGAAGTCGGATACGAGCTATCACCCAGGGGACAGGTCGTGCTCGACGCCATCAAGAAGGCGGACGACTAGGTCTGGCGCGAACCTACGATCTCGCGTGCGGTGCTGACGACGCTCGGCATGACTTCGGCGACTTGACCCGCGTCGAGCGCGCTCGCCACGGCGGGATAGCCTGCGCGCTCGATCATCGCTCCCAGGCGGCCTCGTTCGAAGCAGTTCAGGGTCCAGTCGAGTGAGTCGCCTGCCGCCGTCAGGTCGAGCATCAATCGCTCGTCGTCAGCTTGTGGCCCGTAGTGATAGTGCGGCGCGACGCGAAAACAGTCGAAGCGAAGTAACTCCGTGTCGTGTCCCTCGACATCGGCGCGGACTTCGATGCACAGCCCCTCGTCGCCTGCGATGTCGTCGCGGTAGCGCATCGCGAATGCGATCGCCCCGGCGTCTATTCGTGCTTGATCTTCAGTCATGATCCGTCTCCTGGCTCTCGGGCCGGGCGCTCAAGCTAACACAGTCGGCGAGGCAGCCGACGCGCCGCATCGGTCAACTCCCTATCCTCGTGCTGATACCGATCCAGCGGGAGACCTGAAGATGACCACGAGCACTGAATCGCCTTCGGCCGCCGTGCGGGCGCGGCTCGACCATCCGATTATCGACGGCGACTCGCACATCGTCGAATTCATGCCAACGTTCTTCGACTACCTCAAGGACGTTGGCGGCTCCGACATCGTCAAGCGCTACCGCGACTCCAGCGTCAGCCGGCGCTGGGCGGCGATGAGCTGGGACGAGCGTCGCGCCGAGCGCGTGACCGTCCCGCCGTGGTGGGCCCTGCCGACGGAGAACACCCTCGACCGCGCGACGGCGATGATGCCTGCGCTGCTGCACGAGCGGATGGACGAGGTCGGCATGGACTACGTCGTGCTCTACCCGACCATCGGTCTCGGCTTCCCTCACATGCAGGACGACGAGGTTCGCCAGGCTGTCTGCCGAGCCTTCAATGAGTTCACGGCGGAACAGTACGGCGGCTTCTCGGACCGCATGACCGTCGCGGCCGTGATCCCGCTCCACACACCCAAGGAGGGCATCGCCGAGCTCGAGCACGCCCACTCGCTGGGCCTCAAAGTGGCGCAGATGCCGGCCTTCGTCCGCCGCCCCGTCCCCGCGGTCGCCGAGAAGTATCCGGAACTGGCCAACCAGGTGACCTGGTTGGACTCGTTTGCGATCGACAGCGAGTACGATTACGACCCGTTCTGGCAGCGCTGCCTCGACCTCGGCTTCGCCGTCGCCTCGCACTCGTCGGGGATGGGCTTCATCGACCGCGCGTCGATCTCCAACTACATGTACAACCACATCGGCCACTTCGCTGCCGCCGGCGAGGTGCTCTGCAAATCGCTGTTGATGGGCGGGGTCACGACCCGCTTCCCCGAGCTGCGAGTGGCTTTGCTCGAAGGTGGCGTGGCCCACGGCGCTCGGATCTACGCCGACATCATCGCGCGCTGGGAGAAGCGCGGCCCCGATCAGCTCCACCACCTCGATCCGGCCAACGTCGATATCGAGCTGGCCCAGGACCTGTTCACCCGCTACGGCGGCGAGCTGACCGAGGGCAAGCTGGACAATCTGCCCCGGACGCTGGGCATGACGGCGCCGGACATTGAAGAGCGGCTGCGGGACAACTTCAGTGAAATGAACATCGAGCGGGCCGAAGACTTCTACGACCGCTTCGTACCATCCTTCTACTTCGGCTGCGAGGCGGACGATCCGATCACGGCCTGGGCCTTCAACGACAAGGTCAACCCGTTCGGCGCCAAGATCCGCGCCTTCATGAGCACCGACCTCGGCCATTGGGATGTCCCCGACATGTCGGAGGCGGTGGCCGAGGCCTACGAACCGGTCGAGAACGGCGTCATCAGTCCGGAAGACTTCCGGGACTTCGCCTTCACCAACCAGCTCCGCCTCTACGCCCACAACAATCCCAACTTCTTCAAGGGCACGATCGTCGAGGACGCCGTGTCGGAAGCGTTGGCGCAGGAATCGGCGAACGGCGCGTAGATCCTCCGAGTCCCCTCTCCCTCGGGGAGAGGGGGTCAGACGGGAGTAGGTCAATCATGCGTATCTCGGTGCTGGGCGGCAGTGGATTCATCGGGCCGCGGGTGATGCGACGGCTGGTTGAGCATGGACATGAGGTCCACTGCATGGACATCAACCCCAATGCGCCGGTCCTCGACCCGCTGCGCGACAAGATCGAGATTATCCACGGCGACATCACGGTGATGGGCGATGTGGTCGAAGCATTGGTTGCCGCGAAGCCGCATCGGGTGATCAATCTCGCCTACGTGCTGGGCGCCTCCGAGGCCGACCCGCACCCGCAGGTGAAGATCAACATCCTGGGCATGGACAACTGCTTTGAGGCGGCGCGCCTGCTCGATATCCCGCGCGTGGTCTATGCGAGTTCGCTCGCGGTGTACGGTCCGCAACGGTTGCACGGCGACAAGATGGTGACCGAGGACGATCTGTGTTTGGGCACGGGCATCTACTCGGTCTCGAAGCGATTCAACGAGCATCAGGCCGACTGGTACAACCGCGCCTACGACATGTCGATCACCGGCATCCGCCCGGCCAACATCACCGGCCCGGACAAAGTGCGCGGCTCGATGAACCACGTGCAGTGCCAGGTCCTGCCGGCGCGCGAGGAGCCGGTCAGCTTCCTTCACGCCGACACGATGACGTTGCCGCTGCACGTTGAGGACATCGCCGAAGTCTTCGTCCGCGTGACGCTGGCCGAGCAGACGGCGCACGCGATCTACAACTCAGGGGGCCACGCGACCAGCATGGGCGACCTCGCCGCCGCCGTCCGCCAGTTCCTGCCCAACGCCGAGATCAGCTTCGACCAGCAAGAAGGTGGTCACGACGCCTCCGGCCTCTACCTGATGGACAACACCAGGCTGGTCGAGGAGTTCGAGGTCGAGTACGAGCCCTTCGAACAGCGGGTGCTGGAGACGATCAACGAGGTCCGCCGCGAGGAAGGCCTGCCCGCGGTCGGCTAGCGAATCGCCTGTCCAACTCACACGCAACGTCCGCCGACCAGAGTTGCAAACGGATTTCTGTCTTGGCATACTCCGTCCATTCGCATTCGCGGAGCACCGGATGCGATTGGAAAGAAGGGGTTTCTGTGAGCGACCGAAACTATTGGCAACGGATGAAGCGTCGACAGCTGAGCCGGCGGTCGCTGCTGCGGGCTTCGGCCCGGGCTGGCGTGGGTGCGACCGGTCTGGCGCTGGTTGGCTGCGGCGATGACGATGACGACGGTCAGCAGTCCGTTGCTCAGGCGCAGCAGCAAGACCAGCAACAGCAGCAGGCGATGCAGCAACAGGCCGACCAGCAAGAGCAGCAGCAGGCGATGCAGCAGCAGGCTCAGCAGCAACAGCAGCAGCAGGCCATGCAGCAACAGCAGGCGGATCAACAGGCGCAGGCCGCCACCCAACAGGAGGAGGTCGCCGAAGAGATTGCCGAGGGGGTCGGCGAGGTCGAAGAAGAATGGTCGATGCCGCGTCCGCTCGACGAGGTCGATCTGGACGCCGAGATTGTGATCGCCGTGGGCTCCGACTCCGGCGGGCTGGACCATCACCGAACTGGCAGCGCGCAGAACTACATCAGCCACGGCGCCGTCTACAGCGGTCCGCTCGATCGCGATCCGCGCGACAACTCCATGTATGCCGGCCTGGCGACGCCGGAGTGGATCGATCCCGTCACCCTGCGACTCGACATCATCCCGGCCAAGTTCCATGACGGCTCTACCCTGGTCGCCGGGGACATGGTCTTCAGCTACGACCGGATGGGCGGTCTGGCCGAGTATCACAACGGCGGCGAAACGTCGGATCATCCCGGCGGCTGGGTGCCGGCCTACCCGGCCCGAAGCGCGCTGAACTGGGTCCGCAATGAAGCGCCCGACGACCGCACCTGGTCGATCGAGCTGCCCGCGCCCGACGCCGGCTTCCTGACCGTCAACATGGACGGCGCCGGTGAGGTGACGATCCACTCGCAGGCGGACACGGAGGGTCGCGGCGATCTCGCCCTGGACCAAGAGCCAATGGGCACGGGTCCCTTCCGTTTCGTCGGCCACACGGACGACGAGAACTTCATTTTCGAGCGCTTCGACGATCACTACAACCCAATCGATTACCCAGTGCGGGTCTCGCACGTACCCCACCACCGGAGGTTGACTGGCCTGGTGCGGCCTGAACTGCAGTCGCGCCTCGCCGGCCTCGAAGCGGGCGAGATTGACGTGATCCACGAGGGCGTCGGCGTCAACGCTGCCAAGCCCTACATCGACGATCCGGACTACACGGTCCAGTTCCAGCCGGGCGCCGGCTGGTCGGTGCACAACATCTACCCCAACCTCTGGCAGGAGACCACGCCGGACGGATCACCGAATCCGTTCCTCGATATCCGCGTGCGCCAGGCCGCCAACCACGCGATCAACCGCCGCGCGATCATCGACAACCTGTTCCTCGGCGTGGGCGATATGTCGATGCTCGTCTACAGCGGCGTTCCCGGCTATCCCAGCCCGGAGCAAAAGGCGGAAGTGGTCTTCGACTACAACGTGGAGAAGGCGAAGCAACTCATGGCCGAGGCCGGCTATGAGGACGGCTTCGATGTCCCGCTGTACTACACGCCTGACTGGGGCGGCGATGTGGTCGCCGATCTGGTGCTGGTGGCGTCCCAGGACCTCGCTCAGATTGGCATTCGCATCACGCCAGTGCCGACGCTGGGCTCGGAGTACTTCACTCCGCAGTACTCCTCGGGCAGGGATGCGGCCCCCTGGGGCCTGTACTGGTTCTACGCCAATGCCGTTCCCGACATCGGCTCGATGTGGGAATGCTGCGGCAGCGCCGAAGGCTTCTTCACCATCTCCCCGCCTCAGGATCCGCGCCTGCAGGAGCTCTACCTCGCACAGCGGGTGGAGCAGGATCCCGACCGGCGACTCGAGATCATTTCAGAGTTGTTGCTCGAGCACACCCGTCAGGCGACGTTCATCTTCATCGTCGAGCCGCCGGACACGGTGGTCACCCGAGCCGACGTCAACTATCCCAAGGGTGGCCGCGTCGGAAATCTGAACTTCCTGATGACCTTCGCGATCCAGCGGCTCAAGACCTGAGGCGAGTGATTCGATTCGTCATACCCGCGCTTGCCCCGCATCAAGTGCGGGGCAGGCTGCGGTTATCTCGCCGAGTCGAGCACGGATGCCGGTTCAGCACACGGCGAGATTGCCCCCGCATCAGGTGCGGGGCAGGCTGCTGCGCAGCGCGGCAATGACGAGTTCTGGGGCGGCTGACTGAGCATGCAGTTCTGGAACTACCTCATCATCCGGCTGATTCAGGCGATCTTCGTCACGTTGTTGGTCGTCACCATCGTCTTCTTCGTCTCGCGCCTCGTCGGCAATCCCGAAGAGACCATGCTGCCGCCGCTGGTGACCAGCACCGAGGACAAGGAGCGTTTCCGCGAACTGCTCGGTCTGAACGACCCGCTCCACGTCCAATACGGCAACTTCCTGCTCGACCTCGGAAAGGGCGATTTTGGCACCTCCTGGCGCGGTGGCGGCACATCGACGCTGGACTCAATCGGTGATCGAGCGCTCAACACTGTCAAGCTGGGCGTGGCGGGCGTGGTCTTCGCGCTCGCACTGGCGGTGCCACTGGGCATCATCGCCGCGCTCAGACGGGGCACCACCGTCGATTGGTTGGCGCGATTTGTCGCCGTGATCGGCCAGGCCACACCGAGCTTCTGGCTTGGGCTGATGATGATTTTCTTCTTCTCCGTGCAGCTCGGCTGGTTCCCGACCGGAGGTGCCGAGGAAGGCTTCCGTTCGCTGATCCTGCCTGCGATCGCGCTGGGGCTGTTCGAGTTGGTCGCGATCATGCGGTTGACCCGCTCCGGGATGATCGAAGTGATGGACACCGATTTCGTCCGCACGGCGAGGGCCAAGGGTCTCAGCGAACGCACCGTGATCTGGCGTCACGGTGTGCGTCACGCGTTGCTGCCAGTCGTGACGATGCTCGGTCTCTCGCTTGGCCGACTGATCGGCGGCACGGTGATCATCGAGATGGTTTTCGCCTGGCCAGGCGTCGGACGATTGATCATTGACTCGATCCTCAAGAACGACTTCCCCATGGTGCAGGCCTCAATCATCGTGCTGGCCGCATCGATCGCGCTGGTCAATCTCTTCGTGGACGTCTCGTACCGCTTCATCGACCCGCGGATTCGGGCTGGGGCGGCCTGATGGCAGCCGGCACCGCGGACGCGGTCGAGTTCCAGCCGGGGATGCGGCGTCGACGGATTCGCTGGCGGCGATACATCGGTCTGTCCGTTCCGGCCCTGATCGCACTGGTCGTCCTGATTGCGGGCGTGTTCGCAGAGTTGTTGCAGACGCACGATCCCGAGTTCATCGACCTGGCCGCGCGCCTGGCGCCGCCGGTCTTCGACGGCGGCACCTGGGCTCATCCGCTGGGCACGGACGAACTCGGACGGGATATCTACAGTCGCTTGCTGCACGGAGCGCGAGTGTCCTTGATCGTCGTCGGGATCGTCGTGCCGGGCGCCGCCCTGTTTGGCACGCTGATTGGGTTGGTCTCGGGCTGGGTCGGGGGCATGACCGGACAGATCCTGATGCGCGTGGTCGACCTGCAGTTGGCCCTGCCGGCGATCCTGTTTGCCGTACTGATGGCTAGCCTGGTCGGTCCCAGCCTGACCAATGTGATCGTGATCCTGCTGTTCTGGACCTGGCCGTCGTATTCGCGTCTGGTTCGTGCCGATGTGCTCTCGTTGCGGGAGCGCGACTTCGTCACGGCCTCGCGAGCGGTAGGGGCCGCCCCCACGTGGATCATGCGCAAGCACCTCTTGCCCAACGTGCTCAACACCATCGTGATTGTCATGACCCTGGAGGTCGCGTTGGTGGTCCTGGCCGAGGCTGCGCTGAGCTTCCTCAGCGTCGGTGTGCCGCCGGGAACGTCATCCTGGGGTCGGATGATCACCGAGGGCCGCGACACGATGAATGTCGCCTGGTGGCCGATCTGGCTGCCCGGGTTGACCTTGCTGATCATCTCGCTGACGGGCAACCTGATGGGGGACTGGCTGCGCGACGCGCTCGATCCGCGCCTGCGCAACCTCCGCTGAGCTGGCGTGTCCGCCAGCAAAGCTTGCTACATCTTGCTACGGCACGTTGCAGCGTTCATATGCTGTTCATTGAAGGCAACCTGCCTGCAATCGGCCGATCATAGGTTGGCTGAGACAGGAGCAGGGCCATGGTCGTCAACAAGATTGAGGTGCTCAAGTCCGCCAGGGACGGCCTTGACGTCCTGCCCGACCTGCATCGCTACGCGGCCCTGGAGGCGGCGGGCGAGGATCCGCAGATCCCGGCGGAGGACTTCGAACGGCTGAAGTGGTACGGCCTCTTCCATCGCAAGCAGACGCCGGGCTACTACATGCTGCGCATGCGCATCCCCGGCGGTGTGCTCAACTCAGAGCAGTTGACCGCAATCGGCGAGATCGCCAACCGGGTCGGACGCGGCCAGGCCGACATCACCTCGCGGATGAACGTCCAGCTCCGCTGGATCACCATCGCCGATGCGCCTTGGGTTCTGCAGCGATTGTCGGCCGCCGGACTCACGACGCAGCAGTCGGGCATGGACAATGTGCGCAACGTGGTCAGCTGCCCGCTCTCGGGACTGACCGAGGACGAAGTGATCGACACTCGCGTCCTGGCCGAGCGGATGCAGCAGGCGATCGTGGGCGGCAAGCGGTTCTCCAACCTGCCGCGCAAGTTCAATCTCTCCGTCACCGGTTGTCGCGAGGATTGCAGCCACGCGCAGGCGCACGATCTGTCCTTCGTTCCGGCCCAGCGGGACGGCGAGATCGGCTTCAACGTGCTTGTCGGTGGCGCGCTGGGCGGCATGTCGCCGGAGTACGCGCAGCCGCTGGACGCTTTCGTCGGCGTTGACGACGCCGTCGACCTGACGCTCGCGATTCTTGACGTCTACCGCGACCACGGTCTGCGGGAGAAGCGCAAGCAGTCGCGGCTCAAGTGGCTGCTCCGCGAATGGGGCATCGAGCGCTTCCGCGAAACGGTCGAGGCGCAGTACGGTGAGCCGATCGCACGCGCCGGACGTTCGCTGACCACGCGCCACGGCGGCGACCATGTCGGCCTCACCCCTCAGCGCAATCCCTACCTCCGCACGGTTGGCTGCCTGGTTCCGGTGGGCAGAATCACCGGAGATGATTTGATCGAGTTCGCGCGGCTGGCCCGGCGCTACGGCAACTCAGAGCTGCGTCTGACCGTCCAGCAGAACGTCCTGATTCCGAATGTGCCGACTGGTGGACTCGACGCATTGCTGAACGAGCCGCTGCTTCAGAGGTACTCGCCGACACCGTCGGCGTTCATCCGCGCGATGGTCAGCTGCACCGGCAACGACTTCTGTGCGTTCGCGCTGATCGACAGCAAGGGCGAGGCGCTCAAGCTGGCCGGCGCGCTGGAAGAGCGGTACGAAGTCGCGGCAGACGCGGCGCCGGTTCGCATCCAGATGTCGGCCTGTCCGCATGCCTGCGGCCAGCATCGGGCCGGTGAGATTGGGTTGTTGGGCGGACGCAAGCGGATCGATGGAGAGATCGTTGATGTCGCCGACGTGTTCAGTGGCGGCAAGCTGGGCGAGGAACCGCGATTTGGCGAGGTCACCGCGCCGGCCGTCCAAACCGAGCATCTGGCCGATGCGGTCGCCGAGCAGATTCGCGCCGTGCGAGGCGCCGATGCGCTGATCAGTCGGCCAACCGCTGCAACGACGGATTGAGCATCGCATGGCCCGTCGTTCGCTGCTTCGCCGTGACGGATGGAAGCGCTCGATCTGCTGCTACTGCGGCGTCGGCTGCGGCGTGAAGGTTCAGACCAAGAACGGCGTCGTCTCGGCTGTCCGGGGCGATGAAGATCATCCGGTCAATCGCGGCAAGCTCTGCGCCAAGGGCGCGCTGCTGCCGGACATCTTCGTTGAGGATGCCCGGCTGCTCTATCCCCATGTCCGGGATTCCAAGGAAGCTGAGGCGCGGCGGACGTCGTGGGACGAGGCGATCGAGCGGGCGGCCGGCGCGATTCGACGTGCCGTCGATGAACACGGTCCGGACAGCGTCATGATGTACGGCTCGGGCCAACTAGTGACCGAGGACTATTACCTGTTCGGCAAGCTTGCGAAAGGCTACATCGGGACCAACAACCAGGACACCAACTCACGGCTCTGCATGGCTTCGGCCGTGACCGCGTACAACATGACGTTCGGCGCCGACGCGCCGCCGGCCGGCTACGCCGACATCGAACAGGCGAACACGTTTCTGATCGTGGGGGCCAACATGGAGGCCTGCCACCCGATCCTGTTCGAGCGCATCCGAGCGAGAAAGCGCTCGGCAAGGGACCGCGTCAAAGTGATCGTCGTTGACCCGAGGGCGACCAGGACCGCGGAGATCGCCGACCTCCATCTCGCGCTCAGGCCGGGCACGGATGTCGCCCTGCTTCAGTCATTGCTGTTTGAGATTCGCCTGTCCGGCGGACTCGACGACGCGTATCTCCGCGAGCACACCACAGGCTGGGCGCAGGTCGAAGAGTCTCTGGAGGGCTGGTCGGCGGAGCGAGCGGTCGAGGTGACCGGACTGGACGCCCGCGACATTCTCGAAGCTGCGCGCATCATCGCCCACAACGGTCCGATGCTGACCTTCTGGACGATGGGTGCGAATCAGTCGACCTCGGGGGTCGACAAGAACCTCGCCCTGATCAATCTGTCCTTGGCGACCGGCAACATTGGCAAGCCCGGCGCAGGCCCGATGTCGCTGACCGGCCAGCCCAACGCGATGGGCGGACGCGAACAGGGCGGCCTGGCGACAACGTTGCCGGGGCACCGGCTGGTCGCCAATCCGGATCATCGGGCCGAGATCGAGCAAGCGTGGGGTCTCCCGCCGGGATCGATCTCCGAGCGCCCCGGCGTCACCGCGATCGAAATGATTGAGCGGCTCGAGCGCGGGGAGATCAAGGTGGTCTGGGTCGCGGCTACCAACCCGGTCGCCTCACTACCCAACCGCGACCGCGTCCGTGCCGCTTTCGAACGAGCCGAGACCGTGATCGTGCAGGACGCTTACCACCCGACCGAAACGACGCAGATCGCCGATGTCCTGTTGCCGGCCGCGCAATGGTCGGAGCGGGCCGGGACGATGACCAACTCCGAGCGCCGCATCTGCCTGCTTGAGCAGGTTTCGCGGCCGCCGGGCGAGGCGCGGCCGGACTGGCAGATCATCTGTCGCATGGCGGAGGCGCTGGGTTACGGCGATGCCTTCAGTTACGACGGTCTCGAAGAGATCTTCTACGAGTACCGAGAGCTGTCCCGCGGCCGCGACATGGACATCACGGGCATTTCCTATCCGTTGCTGGCCCAGCACCGAGCCGGAATCCAGTGGCCCTATCCCTCGACTGCTCGATCCGGCCCGCCTGAAGATGGCCGTCGATTGTTTGAAGACGGCCGATTCCACACCCCTGACGGACGAGCGCGGATGCACGTTCCGCGTTTGACGCCGCCGGCTGATTCGGTCGATGACGACTATCCCTTCTCTCTGATGACGGGTCGAGTCAAGGACCAATGGCACACCATGACCCGCACAGGCCGCTCCGCCAAACTGATGAAATCGGAACGCCAGCCGTTCCTTGAGCTCAATCCCTCGGACGCCGTCGGCCTGGGTATTCGCGACCGTGATCGTGTGCGCGTCAGCTCTCGCCGAGGCGAGTTCGAGGTGACGGCGCGAGTGAGCCAAGCGATCCGTCCCGGTTCCGTGTTCGCGCCGTTTCACTGGGGATCGCTGTGGGCCGACAACGGATCTGCCAATGCGTCGGCCAGCGAGGCCGTCGATGCCCGCTCGAAGCAGCCCGAGCTAAAGTTCGCCGCGGTCCGCGTCGAGCCGGTCACTGCTGACTGAGCTCCTGTACGTTCTGCGCTCGTCACCCGGATGACATGACACCCAACCGCAACGTCCGTGTCATTCAGACGAAACATGGTGCAATCAGCGCGTAACTGCGTCTCCATAGCGTCGGTGTTGTTGGACCGGAGCTATCGGTGATGGAGGTGCGCGTTGGACACGAATGAGTTGAGCGGCAAAGCGACTTCGATCACGTTGAACAGCTTCGCCGCCCCGCACATGCGAACCTTCCACCTGACCTGGCTGGCATTCTTCCTCTGCTTCTTCGGCTGGTTCGGCATTGCGCCCTTGCTTGGCGAGGTTCGGGAAGATCTGAGCCTCACCAACTCCGAGATCTTCACTTCGCTGATTGCATCGGTCTTCATCACCATCTTCGCCCGCGTTGCCATTGGCTGGATATTGGACCGTGTCGGTCCGCGGCGCACCTACACCGGACTGCTGATCCTCGGCTCGATCCCGGTGATGTTGATTGGGCTCTCCCAAAACTTCGAAACGTTCGTGATCTTCCGGCTGCTGATCGGTGTGATCGGCGCGTCGTTCGTGATCACCCAGTACCACACGTCGGTGATGTTCGCGCCTAACGTGGTCGGCACCGCCAACGCGACGACCGCAGGCTGGGGCAACCTCGGTGGGGGTGTGACCCAGCTCGTCATGCCGCTGGTGATGACCGGCGTGCTGTTCTTTGTGGCCAACGAAGCTGCCGGCTGGCGGATCGCGATGGTGATTCCCGGCGTCGCGCTGCTGCTGATGGGGTTGGTCTACTACCGCTTCACGCAGGACGCGCCGGAGGGCGACTTCGAGGAGCTTCGCGCCCAGGGGAGGGTGACGAAACAGAATCAACCGGGCGCGTTCGCCAAGGCATCGCGTGATCCGCGCGTCTGGATGCTGTTCGTGATCTACGGTGCATGCTTCGGGATTGAACTGACAATCAACGGGATGGCTTCGCTCTACTTCCAGGACCGCTTCGGCCTCGACATCGTGCTGGCCGGCGTGATTGCCTCGCTGTTCGGTTTGATGAACATCTTCGCCCGCACGACGGGCGGCATCTTCTCGGACAAGTTCGGTATCAAGATGGGTCTCCGCGGCCGCACGATGTTCATGGGCGGTGTGCTGTTGCTCGAAGGCCTGGCATTGGTCGCCTTCTCGCGCATGGACGTTCTGATCCTGGCCATCCCCATGCTGATCGTGTTTAGCATCCTCGTACAGATGTCGGAGGGTGCGACCTTCGGCGTGGTCCCCTTCGTCAATAGGAAGGCGCTCGGCGCGGTCGCCGGTATCGTCGGCGCTGGCGGCAACGCAGGCGCGGTCGCCGCGGGATTCCTGCTGCGGGCCGAGGGGGTCGCCATGCAGGACGCGTTGCTCTACTTCGGCATCGTCGTGATCGCAATCGCGCCGCTGGCCCTGTTCGTCCGCTTCCCGAAGCGGGTCGAAGCGATCGAACGCCGGCGCATGCGAGAAGCGCTCGAAAACGAGGGTCGTCCCGCAGTGGTTCTCGATTAGTAGCGGAACACTCGCCCGGTGTCAGAACGCTACAGCGCTTCGGCGATCGCCGTTCCCAGGTCGGCGGTCGAGGCGCTGCCGCCAATATCCGGGGTGCGTGGAGCGCCGCTGCCGGGATCAAGGACCGTCTCGATGGCATCAAGGATCGCGTCGTGCGCGCGCTGATGCCCGAGGAAGTCCAGCATCATCGCGCCGCACCAGATCTGGCCGATCGGATTGGCGATGCCTTGTCCAGCGATATCCGGCGCCGAGCCGTGCACCGGCTCGAACAGCGAGGGGAAGGCCCCGTCGGGATTGAGATTGGCGCTCGGCGCGATCCCGATCGTGCCGGTGCAAGCAGGGCCGAGATCGCTGAGGATGTCGCCGAACAGGTTGCTGGCGACCACGACATCAAAGAAGTCGGGCCGCTGCACGAAATGCGCCGTCAGGATGTCAATGTGGAACTTGTCGACCTCAACTTCGGGATAGCTCGCCCCTATCGCCTCGACGCGCTCGTCCCAGAACGGCATTGTGATCGCGATGCCGTTCGATTTCGTCGCGCTGGTCAGGTGCCGCTTCGGTCGTGACTGCGCCAGATCGAAGGCGTACTTCAGCACACGGTCGACGCCGACGCGCGTCATCACCGTTTCCTGCATCACCATTTCGCGGTCGGTGCCGGAGAAGATTCGGCCCCCGATGCTCGAGTACTCACCCTCCGTGTTCTCGCGCACGATGTACATGTCGATCTCGCCGGGCTCGCGCGGGCTGCCGTCGCGGCGCACGACCGGTGCGACGATGCCCGGCATCAGGCGCGCCGGTCGCAGGTTGATGTACTGGTCGAACTCGCGCCGAAACTGCAGCAGCGAGCCCCAGAGCGAGATGTGATCGGGAATCTTTTCGGGCCAGCCGACCGCCCCGAAGAAGATCGCATCGTACCCGCCGATTTGCTCCTGCCAGTCGTCGGGAAGCATCTGTCCATACTGCTCGTAGTAGTCCCATGACGCGAAGTCGAAGTGGTCGAAGGCCAGATCGACTTCGAACCGGGTCGCGGCTTCTTCGAGCACGCGAATCCCCTCGGGCACAACTTCCTTGCCGATCCCGTCGCCTGGAATCACGGCGATGCGTTGCGTACTCATGGTCAGCGATCCTTTGTTCGCGCAGGCGCGGTCCCCAGCAAGCTACATTGCCCGCTAGGTTCGCAATGGCGGGAAGGAACGATGGCATGGCGACATTCGTACTGATCCATGGGGCGTACCAGGGTGGTTGGATCTGGTCGCCAGTGGCGAATCGGCTGCGTGATGCCGGCCACCGTGTCTACGCGCCATCACTCGACGGCTGCGCCGAGCGTTCGTCCCAGGTGCGTCCGGGGATCACGACCGAGACGCAGGCCGACGAGATCGCCGAGTTGATGCGCTACGAGGACCTCGACAATGTCGTGCTGGTTGGCACCTCATCGGGAGGCATGGTGCTGTGCCGGGTCGCCGAGGTCGCCCGTGAACGGGTCCAGCGAATCGTCTTCGCCGACGCGCTGGCTCTCTATCACGGTGAGACGATCCGCGACATCGTCCAAGGAGCGGTTGTCGATCCTGATGCCGTGTCGACCGGCCCGGCGCCGGGTTCGATGCTCGAATCGCTGAGTGCGAGCATGGATGCCGAGATGGCTCAATGGGGCGCCGATCGGTTCGGGCAGCACCCGGCCGCAGCGTTCAACCGACCGGTCGAACTCGATTCGTTCTGGGAGCAACCCTGGGATGCGTGCGTGATCTGGTGCCGAGAAGCGCCGAATCCCGGAGAGGCTCACCAGCGCCGCTGCGCGGAGCATCTGAGTGCCCGCTGGCACGAACTCGACACCGGCCACTACCCAATGCTAAGCACATCCGATGAGCTGACGAAGCTCATCCTTGAGGGCTGAGGGCGAGCCCACCGCCGGGCTGCACGGAGAGAACCGAGGTGACTGACATGGCCGACAACTCATTCGCCAGATTTCGCGGCAAGGTGGCGCTGATCAGCGGGGCGGGCAACGGGATTTGTCGGGCCAGCGCCGAGATCATTGCCGCTGAGGGCGGGACGATCGCCGCCGTCGATAACAATCGGGAGGTACTTGATGACGCCATGCGGGCGTTCGCGACGGCCGGGGGCGGGGAGCACCAGGCCTATTGCGCCAATGCGCTCGCGCAGGAGGAGGTTGAGGATGTCGTCGCCGACGTCGTGGACCGCTACGGCAAGATCGACATCCTGATCAACGGAGTCGGCGGCTCGACGATCATCGCCGACGCGGGCGCCACCGTTGACGAACTGACGATGGAGGAGTGGCAGCGCCTGCTCGACTTCAACCTCAGCGGCACGTTCCTGTCTTGCCATGCTGTCGTTCCGCACATGACCCGGCAGGGCGGCGGCAAGATCGTCAACTTCGCCTCAATCGCCGGGCGCGGCAAGAGCGTCACGAGTTCGACCGCCTACTCGGCGGCCAAGGGCGGCATCATCGCATTCACGACCAAGCTGGCATTGGAGGTGGGCCCGGCGGGCATCAACGTCAACGCGATTGCGCCATCGGCCACGCTGACCGAGCGCATTCGCAAGCACTGGGAACAACGTCCGCCCGAGCTGCAGGAGCAGGTGATCGCCGCGACCCCGCTGCGCCGCATCGCCGAGCCGGTTGACCAGGCTAATGTCGTCTGCTTCCTCGCGTCCTCGCACGCCGATTTCGTCACCGGCGTCACGATCGACGTGACCGGCGGAGCCTAGATCTCGCCCGACTTCATCACCGGCAGCACTTCTTCTGCGAAGAGTTGCATTGAACTCTCTACCTGTTGCCGGGATAGGTCGCCGAACCAGAAGTTGGCGTTGAAGTGGTCGGTGCCCATGACCTCGCGGAGTTGCTTGATCTTGGCGATGCAGGTGTCAGGCGTACCCATTACGAAGTAGCGGTCGAGCAAGGCCTCGGCGCTCGGTTCCGTTTCCATCGGGATGGCGACCGCGTGGCCGTGCTCGACGCGCGCCAAGCCTTGCCGCAAGCTCAGGGTCACGCGCATGTTCCAGCGGGCCTGCTCGACGATGTCGGGCAGTTCGGACTCGTCGTGGGTGACGTAGACGGGGCGCTGCGTGCTCACCCGGACTGATTTGCGCTGTTCAGGATCAGTAATCGCGCGCTCGAACGTCTCGCGGAACTCTGCCAATCGCTCGATCGGTATGCCAAAACCGCCGGAGACGAGATTGAAGCCGCGTTCACCAATTGCCGCAATGGACTCGTGGCTCTGTCCAACCACCCAGAAGGGCGGATGCGGCCGCTGAATCGGCATCGGGAAGATGCTGGTCTCATCGAAGCAGAAGTACTTGCCTTCGTGTGAGAAGGGCTTTCCGGCAAACGCCTTGAGCAGGATGTCGACCGACTCGTCGAATCGTTCGCGACTCTCATCGAGCGTATGTCCGAGCCGATCGAACTCGTAGCGCTGATAGCCGCGCCCCAGCCCGACATCGAGTCGACCGCCACTGAGCACGTCGGCGGTGGCGATCTCCTCGGCGACGACCAGCGGATGATGCAACGGCAGCACCACGACGGCGGAACCGACGCGGATGCGCTCGGTGTGGGCGGCGAGATGCTGCGCGAACATCAGTGGACGCGAGAGGTAACCGTAGGTCGAGAAGTGATGCTCGGCGCACCAGATGCTGTCAAAGCCGAGCCGATCCGCGGTCTGGGCCATCGCCGTCGCGCGGTCGAAGACCTCGGCGTGGTCTTGAGCTCCGGGAGACTGGAGCAGCAGGAACGTTCCGCAATCCATTGGCTGCACTTTCGCTGAAGATTCGCGGCCGGACGCTCGGGCGATCGAGACTAGCGCGCACCGTTGAGGGCGCGGTCGAGCGCCGAGAGTTCGTCGCTGTTCCAGCGCCGGGAGATCTCTGCGTCGGGAACCATTGCATTTGAACCATGAAACGCGCCCGGGTAGACGTGCAACTCGGTCGGGACGTTGGCGTCTAGCAGTGCCTGCGCATACGCGACATCTTCGTCAAGGAAGAGATCGAGCGTACCAACGTTGATGTAGGCGGGCGGCAGCCCCGACAGGTCCGTTGCTCGCGCTGGGGCGGCGTATGGAGAGATGTCGTCCCCGCCGGCATGGCCCTCCAGGTAGGCACTCCAGCCGGCAAGGTTCGCGGCTCGATTCCAGACCCGCGCGTCGGTGATCGCGTGGCTGCTGCGCGTGATATTGCGATCGTCAAGCATCGGGAAGACCAACAGCTGGAAGCAGACGTCGACCTCGCCGCGGTCGCGCGCCACGAGCGCGAGACCGGCTGCCAGCCCGCCTCCCGCACTGCCGCCGCCGATCGCGATCCGGCTGCGATCGACTCCGAGTTCGTCGGCCGCCGACGCGAACCAGCGCAGGCCGGCGTAGCAATCCTCGATTGGCGCAGGGAACGGGTGCTCGGGCGCCAGGCGGTACTCGACCGAGGCAACCAGCACATTCAGTTGGTCGGCGACGCCGGCGCAATAGGGATCATTCATCGCGACATCGCCCAAGACCATGCCGCCGCCGTGGATCCAGTACAGGGCCGGCGCGTTGGCGGGCAGCGAGGCGGGGCGATAGGTGCGGACCATCACGTCTGGAGCGCCGTCCGGCCCGGGAGCCATGTGATCCTCGACGGTGACGCCGTCGGGCATGGGAGCGCCCAGCAGCGCCGCTCCGAGTTCTGCCAGGCCAGCGCGCGTGGCTGGAATGTCGGACAGATCCAGCCTCAGCGGCATGGCCTCGAGCACGGCCAGGTGGTCGGCGTCCAGGTAGGTCTCGATATCGAGAGCGGGAATGGCCATTGGATCGTCTCCTCGTTATCGCGCGTTGGTTCAACTGCAGACTACTGTTGGTGTGCGGCGCAGCAGCGATGGCCATCGTTCTCCTGGAGGAGGCTCAAATGTCCGACATCACGGCTCACGCGAGAGCAGCGGTAGATGCATTCCAGGATGCGTTCAACGCGCAGGACCACGAACGGCTCGCGGCCGCGCTCAACTATCCGCACGTGCGGCTCTGGAGCGGCGCGTTCACGACGATCGAGACGCCGGAAGAGTTTGCCGAGATCAGCCGGCGCGGACAATCGCAACTCGAGGCCGAGGGTTGGGATCATACCGACACGGTGTCGATGGAAGTCGTGCAGCAGGGGCCTGACAAGGCGCACTGCGCGCTGGTCAATCATCGCTGCCGCGCCGACGGCACCGCGTATCACAAGTTCGACACGCTCTGGATCGTGACCAACCAGGACGGCCACTGGGGCGTCAAGTTCCGCTCCAGTTATCTCGGATCACCGTCGCACTAGCGCGCTAACCAGCCCCCATCTGGTCTTTCATTTCGCCCTCGCGGCCGAGACCCGACCAGGTCGGCCGCTTCCGCGCGTCCAGCACTCCTCCTTCTGGAATTGGAGGCACGCCAATGGTATTGGCGGCCATCCAGCCTCCGTCGACCAGCAGGGTGTGTCCGGTGATGTAGCTGGCCATGTCGGAGAGCAGGAACACTACGGCGTTGGCGACCTCGTCTGTCGTACCCAGCCGCTTGAAGGGAATCAGGCCCTCCGCCGTTCGCTTGACCCGCTCGGGCGATGCCGGAATCCGGGGCGTCGCGATGCTGCCTGGAGCGACGGAGTTGACGCGAATGTTGTGTGGCGCGAGCTCGACGGCCATGCTGCGCACGAGGTTAATCAGGCCGGCCTTGGCCGCGCCATAGGACGCGTGATTGGGCGCCGACTGCGCCCCTTCGACCGATGAGATGCAGACGATGCTGCCCAGCGCACCGCGCGCGATGATCGATCGGGCGACCAACTGGGCGTTGACGAAGAAGTAGCGCAGGTTCATGTTGTGATCGCGGTCCCACTGCGCCATCGACATCTCGGTGATCGGATTGAACGATCCCTGGCCGATGATCGTGATCAGCAGGTCGATTCCGCCGAGCTCCTGCTCGGCGCGTTCGAAGATGGTCGCCGCCTGCACATCGTCGAGCATGTCACCGACGAGGGAGACGGATGGCTGACCGAGCAGATCGACTTCGGCTGCGACGTGGATGGCCCGCTCAGCGTTGATATCGGCGACCGCGACGCCGCAGCCTGCATTGGCGAGCAGCCGCGCCGTGCTCAGGCTGATGCCTTCGCCGCCCCCGACAATGAACGCCGACTTTCCTTCGAGTTGGAATGGTGAGTTATCCACGAGGCGCCTCTCTGCTCTCGATCGCGCCGGTACTGTTCGCCGTTGCGGGCGCGTGTTGACTGCGCTCAGTTTCTCAGCAGCGGCAACACTTCATCAGTGAACCGAGCTGCGGATGCTTCGGCCTCGGCGGTCGGCCTGACGAAGTCTGGCCCGACAATGCCGAACTTCGTCACTCCAAGTTGGGCGAGTTCCGCCAACTTCTCGGCGCAGTAGTCCGCCGGGCCGACGATCGCATAGCCGTCCATGAAATCATCCGTAAGCGCGGTGATCTGGTGGCCGCCTTCGCGCCCGTGCAGATTCATGTCATAGCGATTGTGTAGCTCGTGGAAGACCTCGTCCTGATTCTCGTCCGTCGGCCCCGCCACTTCGCCGTACATGGCCGAGAAGCGCGCGAACAGCCCAGTCGAGGGACGGCCGAGTTCGCGGCCCATGGCCGGATCGTCGTCGCAGACGACATTGACGTAGGCACCAAGGCTGAGCGCATCGGGGTCGGTTCCGGCTTCTCTGGCTGCCGCTCGCGCGGTCTCGATGCCCCAGGAGACCCGCCTGGGATCGGCCCCGACGGCCAGCATCACTCGATCGGCCTGACGGGCAGCAATGCCGATGACGCGAGGACCGGTGGCCGCGACCTCGACCGGCACTTTTGGCTCGTCCACGCCGTCATCGACCCAACGGATGGCGCTGGTCTCCGGCGCGCGCGCCAGACTGAGACGCTCCACCGGCGGCGCCGCCTCATCGGGGATGCCGGAGCCGTCGAGGGGTATGCCGCCGCCGGAGAGATAGGTCTGGAGGTGCTCGAGGTACGTTTCGAACCAGCCGAGGCGCGCCGGCGCGCGGCCCAGGTGTGCGAGCGCGCTATCTCCGCGTCCGATGCCGAGCACCATCCGGCCTTGCGACAGGCGCTGGACGGCAAACGCGGACGTCGCGGCCACCGAGGCGTGCCGGGTGACGGGGTTGGTAACTGAGGTCGAGAGCCCCAACCGGTCGGTGACGGTTGCCGCAAGCGCGAGGCAGAGGTACGGGTCGCCGGTCAGGCTCTGGGAGTCTCCCAGACCGATGCCGTCCCAGCCCTGCGCTTCCGAGCGCCGCGCGAAGTCTGCGATACCGGTCGGCTCGGAAACACGCCAGTTCCAGAATTCCATGTGCGCAGCTCTCCCTATCTTGAGCTTCCCTCATCGGCGGACGGTCGATTGCAGCGTAGCGTCGATGCTCACGATCGATGACCGCCCAGGGGGGGTGCGCACGCTGATCACGGATTGCCATCGAGCGGAAGCAGGCAGGGTAGCCTCTGATATGTTGCCCGCTGACCGCACAGCTTCAGACAACAGACCAGTCGAAGTGAGCGGCCACTCGCTATCGAATCAGGGGTAGCGAACCCTGGATCACGTGCAGAGTTCATAGAGCGCGTCCCCTCGGTGCAGCGAGCGGATGGCTTCAGGTCTGGAAGAGTATTGCCGAGGTAGATGGGGGGCCCGCTGCCGAAGCGGGTCGCGATTCTCAAGCTCGACAGCCTTCATGGCGCCGTCTGAGACGAGCGCACGTGCGATTGGCTCACCATTGACCGCCAGGAGTGCCGACCAGCCGATTCAGTACGAGCCGGAAGAGGCTTGCCCACCGATTGTTGCGTTGATCGTCGGTTTCCAGGGGGCTGCGCTCGTCCTCGCGCCGACAGTGCTCAATGTGGCGATCGGCTTTCGCGCCGCAGGTCTCGACGACACCTGGCTGGTCTGGGGCGTCTTCGCCGGCATGTTGACCTGTGCGGTGATGACGGCGCTGCAGGTCTTCCGATTTGGCAGGTTCGGCGCCGGCCACATCGTGCTCACCTGGTCGTCGGCCATCTTTCTCGCCATCCTGGCAACGACGGTCGACGCTGTCGGTCCAGAGACGTTCGCAAGCCTGCTGGTGATTTGCAGCCTCGTTCAGATCGCACTGGCGAGGTGGCTGCCCACGCTGCGGCGCGTTATCACCCCGGTCGTCTCCGGCACGGTCACGATGTTAATCGCCGTCAGCGTCTTGCCGATTGCATTCGACACCGTCCAGCGTGTGCCCTCCGACGCGCCGGTGAGCGCCGGTCCCATCATCGCTGTCCTGACCCTGTTGACCTCTGTGGTGGTGACACTGCGGGTCGGCGGTCGATGGCGGCTGATTGCGCCGTTGATCAGCATCGCGGTTGGATGTGCGGTCGCAGCCGCATTCGGCGTGATCGAAGGGGACAGAATTGCCAACGCCGGCTGGTTCGGCATTCCAGAGCTGCCCGACCTCAGCTTCGACCTCTCGCCGGGCGAGGAGTTCTGGGCGCTGTTGCCTACATTCGCGATTCTCACCCTGGTGTTCACGCTCAAGACAGTGAGCGACGGAATCGTGATCCAGCAGAGTTCCCGGCGGCGTCCGCGCGCGATCGACTTCCGTCAGATCCAGGGTCTGGTCAGCGTCAGCGGGATCGGCATGTTGCTTGCCGGCCTCAGCACAACCCTGCCTCCGGCGTCCAACGCCTCGTACAGCCACACGCTGGTCACGCTCACAGGCGTTGCCGCGCGTCGGGTCGGCCTCGGCGTGGCGTTGATCACCGTCGTGCTGGCGTTCTTCTCCAAGTTCGCTGCCCTGTTGCTCTCGGTCCCCGGGCCTGTGCTAGGAGCCTTCCTGATGTTCGCGATGGGCATGCTCTTCGTCAGCGGCTGGCAGACCATCATGCGCGACGGACTCGATCCTCGGCGCGTGCTCGTGGTGGCGCTCGCAAGTGCATTGGGCTTGGGGCTGCACGGCCACCCGATTATGAGCGACCTGTTTGGCGATGAGATAGGCGGACTGATCGGAAACGGTGTCACCATTGGCGCCATCGTCGCGATCGTCATGACGCTGCTACTGGAAGCGATAGGTTCGCGGCGCTCGCGGCTCGAGGTGACCCTCGACATGGCCTCGCTGCCGGCGATCGATGAGTTTCTTTCCGCCCTGGCGTCCAGGCTGAAATGGGATGAGCCGTCGACGCTGCGGTTACGGTCGGCCGGCGAGGAGACACTCGCCACCCTGCTCGTCCAGGACGAGGCCGACCCGGATGATTCGGACCAGCCTCGCCTGGTAGTGATCGCCCGGCCGCAGTCGGTGATGGTCGAGCTGGAGTTCGTCGCTACGACGCGCCAGGAGAACATTGAGGATCAGCTTGCCTATCTGACGGACGAAGCGCCGGTGCCGACGGCAGATGATCTGTCGTTGCGCTTGCTCTGGTACCACGCATCCGCTGTGCGGCACCAGAAGTTCCACGGCGTCGACATCGTGACAGTGCAGGTAGAGGGCAACGCCTGACAGGTGAGCGCCGCGAGCAGATGCCGAAGCTACTGGAATCGTAGGGAGCGAGCCGCTCTCCGAGCATCCGCTATCGCAAGCGGGTGGTAGGCCACGATGGACTGCAGTGCGAACCTTTTGCCGGTCAGTCCACGTGCGAATTCGAGCGATTGGATCTTGAACGGTGGGTAGGGTCAGCACGGGGTCCATGGCCGCTAAGCTGCTCCCGTGAATGCCGGGATGAGAGGTGTCGCTCGGGCTCCGGCCTCATGTGGTGAGTTGGCCCAGGGCCTGCTTGGTGAATTGCACGTCATGGTGACGTGTCCGATCGACCTCTACTCGGCTGCGACCGTCGTGCTGCGCGAGGGCACGGGACAGATACACGGCCCGGGCCTTTGCCCGAAAGCGGTTCAGGCAGTGGCGTTGACGCTCGACCGCTTCAGCCTCGACGGTCTCGATGCGGCCCTGAGCATCGATAGTCCGATCCCGAGAGGCAAGGGGATGGCCAGCAGCACCGCCGACATCGTCGCGTCTGTAGCCGCCACGGGCGCCGCGCTCGGCCGAGCGACTGGTGCGGAGCTGGAAGCCGATATCGCATTGATGGTTGAACCGAGCGACGGCACGATGCTGCCCGGCATTGCGCTGTTCGACCACGTTCAAGGCCGGGTGAGGCGAAATCTGGGCGATCCGCCTCCGATCAGCGTTTTGGTGCTGGAGTTCGATCAACGAGTCGACACGGTCGCGTTCAATCTGATCGACCGTACAGCGGCGCTTGGCCGGCGTTCCGAGAGCTTTCGTGAGTCCTTGTCACTGATTGAGGCGGGAATTGCGACTGCCGACACCGAGCTCATCGGTCGCGGAGCCAGCCTGAGCGCGTCGACCTATCAGGATGTCGTGGCCAAGCCAGAGTTGCCGCAAGTCTTCGCACTGGCCGATGCGGCTGGCGCAGTCGGCGTCAATGTCGCGCACAGCGGCACGGTCGCCGGCATGTTGTTTGATGAGGATGCCGAACGGGTTGAGTGGGCCGCTGCGCAGGCGCGATTACGGCTGCCGGGCGTGCGCGCAGTTCATCGCCACCGACTGATCGGCGGGGGCGTTGCAACACTCGATTGATTGTGGCTTGCTGGATGCCGGTGCTACGCTCAGGCGCAGCAGTATTCGTCCAGGTGCCCGTCCCGGGAGAATAGGGAAGTCGGTGAGATTCCGACGCGGTAGCGCCACTGTAAGCGGGGCTTGCTCGATCGAGTGAGCAGACTGGAGAGCTGACGCCCACTGTCGACCGACCACGTGTCGATGGGAAGGGCTCGGCTCAGACCTCCACCCGCAAGCCAGGAGACCTGCCTGGGCGAGAGGTGACAACTCTCCGCTTCAGAGAGGTCCCTCGATCTCCGGGCGCATCGTCCGGCCAGGTCGATCAACAACCCTCCGGCGGAGCCGCTGGAGGGTGTTTTGTTGTCGGCAATCCCGAGTGCCCAATCCCGAGCACGCGTCTGTTGGCAACTCCACTCCATACCTCGCCCCGCTGCACAACGAGTCACGGTCGGTCTGCTCGAACGCGTCGAGCGGCCATCGAAAGGAGTTGGGCATGTTGGTGTCACCATCGCGTTGGATTGGATGGCTGGCGATCCTGGTCATCGGCATGGTCCTGGTCGCGTGTTCGTCAGACGAACCGCAGCAGGAACAGCCCGCGCCGCAACCTGTTGCCGCCCAGACCGAGCAGCAGCAAACACAGGACCAAGCGCAGGTCGAGGCGGAGGTCGAGACGGCCGAACAGCCGCAAGCGCAGCCTGAACAGCAAGGACAGGCGGACGCCGCCGTCGTACAGGCGGAGGCGGCCGAGCAACAGCAGACCCGAGTTCAAGCATCGGAGCAGGCTGCGCAAGAGCAACCGGCTGAAGCTCAAACACAGCCCGAGCAGGAAGCGATGGCGCAGCAGGCGCAATCTGCCGTGGCAACCGCAAGAACACTCGAGGGTGTGCGTGGCGTGGTGGATGCCAGCAACAGCGGCTGGCCGCGTGAGGTTGAGGGCTTGAACGGGGTCGTCAGCATTCCGGCCAAACCGATGCGGATCATCACGGCCTCGGTTGGACACGATGAGATGACGCTGGCCCTGGTGCCCAACGACCGATTGGTCGCGGTCGGAGCCGCAACCAAGAACTCCACATACTCGAACGTCGCGGCACTTGTGCAGGAGAAGCCGGAAATCTCGCGAGATCCTGAAGTGATCCTCGCGCAATCGCCGGATGTCCTCGTGACCAGTCCCTTCTTCCCGGTTGAAGCCATCGATGCGCTTGAGCGGGTTGGCATTGTCGTGATTCAGACTGAGCTGATCCAGAGTCCGGAGGCGCGAATCAACAGCATCCTGCTGATGGGGTACATCTTCGGCGAAGAGGAACGCGCCTTCGAGTTCGCGGACGAGATCCAGGGGCGGTACGAGCGCCTCATTTCGATAACGAGTGTGAAGTCTCCTCAGCCCAGCGTGTTGGCGCTGACTCAATACTCGGACACACTCTGGGTCGCCGGCGGCAACTCGACTGAGGGCAGCGTGATTATTGCGGCCGGCGGCGTCAATGCGGCCGAAGTCGCCGGCATCCAGGGCAACCAGACGACCAGCCTTGAAGGGTTGATCGCGATGGCGCCCGAGGTCATCATCATCGCCCAACCGGTCGAGTTCGGCGCGGAGGAGTTTCGCCAGAGTCTGCTCGACAACGAGGCACTGGCCGAAGTACCGGCGATCCGAGCCGGCGCCGTGCACGTGGTCGAGAGCAAGCACTTCACGACGCTTTCCTATTGGAACATCAGGGGAGCGGAAGACCTGGCCCGGCTGCTCTGGCCCGATGACTTCCCGGACCCGCCGGCCGAGTCGTTCAGTCTGGCCGAATAGGACTCGCTTGCAGGAGGTGACGAAGCGGCGGCAACTGTTTACGCGGGAAGTCCCATCGCACGTCGAATATGGTCGATGTCCAGGTGCGCTCGCAAGAGGGGGGCCAGCCTGTCGTAGTCCTGACCGGGATCGACGTCCTCGTTGGTCTGCGCCAGGCAGTCCCGATCGGGATAGACCGACAGGTCATCATCCTCGAGTGCCCGGCGGGTTGGTTCCCCGGCCGCGATCGGTCCTCGAACGGCAACGCGAGTGCGAAGCAGGACGGCGCTGTCTGGCAGGTAGGCAGCGCTGCCCGATTCGGACAGGCCGTGGATCGCCATCCACGAGATTGCCCTCCCTGCTCGCGGTAGGGACAACACCTGCGAGCCCGTACAGCAACGCCGGACCTGGGCGTCGAGGCGCCGATCGCTCAAGGACGCCGATCATTCGCCCGATCCAGGCGACCGGAGGAGATCGAGCCGGCGGGTCAGGCAGCAGCTGATCCGGAGCCAATGCCAGCATGATGACGTCGACATCGAGCGCCAGATTGGCCCACTACTCGGAACAGATCGATGGAATCATCGTCGTCGTGCGCTCCGTGCCGGTCCTTCGCCGTCAGAGAAGCATTGCCAACGCTCGTCGGACAGTAGAACAGACCTACAGTCCGTCGGATCGCCGGGTCATTCACCGTCGTCCAGCGCGCGCAGAAATGCACATGGGACAAGTCCAGCCACCACAAGCAGCTGGTGAGAGGCTCAAGTCGGAATTGACATCAGATCGGTAAGGCCCAAGGGACTGTACCGCGCACGTTCCTTTGGGAAGTGCCCCTATAGGTTGCCTTATGGAACTCAGCGGAAACACGGTCCTATCGCCGGGTCCACGGGAACCGCATGATGAACGAACCATTGGCATGTCAGGTGTCAGCGGTCGAAACTGCATCATTGAGTGTGGTGGGATTCGCGCACGATCGCCGAGAGCGCTCCTTCGTTTCCAATCGCTCTCCGCGCCGGCCTAACGGTGATGGGGAATGGAGTTCGGTCACGCGACTCTAGTCAGATCCCCTCAGGCGAGGGTCGAGCAAATCGCGCAGGGTGTCGCCAAGCAGGTTGAACGCGAGGACGGTCAGCACGATCGCCAGGCCAGGGAAGATGGCCAGGCTGCCCTGGCTGGTCAGGAATCGCTGCGCGCCGCTGAGCATCGAGCCCCACGACGGATCGGGCGGCTGCGTGCCCAGGCCGAGGAAACTGAGCCCGGCCTCGGCGATGATCGCGAACCCGACCGCCAGCGAGCCCTGCACGATCACCGGCGCGAGAATGTTCGGAGCGATGTGCTGAAGGATGATCCGCCAGGTGCTGGCCCCGCTCGACTCGGCCGCCAGCACGTACTCCATCTCCTTGACCGACAGGGTGCTGCCTCGCACCAGCCGCGCCAGTCCGGGGATGAAAACGACGCCAATCGCGATCATCACATTGAAGATCCCCGTGCCCAGCACGGCGATGATGATCAGAGCCAGTAGCAGCGCGGGAAAGGCGTAGATCGCGTCCATCACGCGCATCATGACTTCGTCCTTCCAGCCACCGAGGTAGCCGGCCAGCATCCCGTAGGGCATGCCGATGCTGACTCCGATCCCGACCGAGATCACGCCGACCAGCAACGCCGTCCGCGCACCATGCACGATTCGCGAATAGGTATCGCGGCCGAGGTTGTCGGTACCCAGCCAGTGCGCGCCGGACGGTCCGGAGAACAGCGCGTCGAAGTCGGTGAAGATCGGATCGTGTGTCGCCGCCACGTTGGTGAACACCGCCGCAAACAGCACGATCAGAATGACCAACAGGCTGATCACCCCGGCCGGCCGGCGCGAGAAGCGACGCACGAACTCGCGCTCTCGAGCAAAGCGCCGGCTCTCGTCTTCCCACGGGATCGCAGGGCTACTCATAGCGAATCCTCGGATCGATATAGCCGTAGGAGACGTCGACCAGCAGGTTTGACATCGCGACGGCGAGCGCCAGCATCAACGCCAACGCCTGCACCGTGACCAGCTCGCGATTGAAGATCGAGTCGATCAGCAACTTGCCGATGCCCGGCAGCGAGAAGACCGATTCGATGATGATCGCCCCGCTGACGATGTTGGAAATCTGCAGGCCGAGGATCGTGATCACGGGAATCATCGCGTTGCGGAAGCCGTGGCGGAAGATCACGTTTCGTTCGCGCAGGCCCTTGCTGCGCGCCGTGCGCACGTAGTCCTGCTGGAGCACCTCGACCATCGAGGCGCGCGTCTGACGCGCCAGCACCGCCGCTTGGGCGATACCGATCGCGATCGCCGGTAAGACCATGCCGCGCATGTTCTCGAGCGGATCCTCGCGGAAACTGGTGAATCCCAGCGCCGGGAACCAGCCGAGGTCGACGGCGAACACGAGGATCAACAGCAACGCCAGCCAGAAGTTGGGAATCGCAGCGCCCACGACGGCGAAGAACGTGCCCAGGTAGTCAAACGGCGTGTTCGGCTTCGATCCGGCCAGCAGGCCGATCGGCAACGCCAGGATGACCGCCACAATCAGCGAGAGAATGCCAAGCTGGATCGTCACTTCGAGGCGGTCGGAGACCAGCGCGGCGACCGTGTCGCCGGAGCGCCGGCTTTCACCGAACTCGCCCTGGAAGGCGTGATACATCCAGTCGAGGTACTGAACGATGACCGGTCGGTTGAGGCCCAGTTCCTCGCGCAACGCCTCGACCAGGTTGAAGTCGGCCTCAGGTCCGAGAATCGCCAGCGCCGGGTCGCCCGGCAGAAGACGAATCGTGAAGAAGGTGATAGCGGAGATCAGGAAGAGAACCGGAATCGTCGCGATCAGTCGGCGAACAATGTAGATCGTCATCCCGGATGGCCCCCAATTGGCGCGAAGTCTACCGAGCGGCGAACGCGTTCACAGCCTCGATCGATTTTCGTTAGCCTCGCCGAAAGCTCCCGGACCAATGCGAGGAACGACCATGAACGAGCGCAACTACTGGACCCGCATGTCGCGCAGGCGGCTCTCACGACGCACGCTGTTGCGCGCCAGTGCCCGGGCCGGTGTCGGCGCCGCCGGTCTGGCCCTGGTCGGCTGCGGCGACGACGATGACGACGACCAGCCCGCCGCGGTTCAGGTCCAGCAACAGCAGCAGCAGGATCAACCCGAACCGGCCGCGCAGCAGCAGGTCCAGCAACAACAACAACAGCAGCAGGCCGCCGAGCAGCAGGCCGCGCAGACAGCTCAGCAGGAGCAGCAGGCTGAGCAACAGGCCCAACCGGAGCAGCAGGCGCAGCAGCAGGCCGCGGCGCAGCAGCAGGCGCAACAACAGGAGGTCGCGCACGTTCCGACGGGCGAGGTTACCTGGCCGATGGTCGGTAACATCAGCGGCACCGAGGGCACGACCGGTACCGGCGGCGGCGATCACCAGGTGCTCTGGACGGTGTTCGACAACCTCGTCGGCTACAACGCCGACCTGACGCCGACCGAGAGCCGCTCCCTGGCGGAAGTCTGGGAGATTCCAGATCCGCTGAAGCTGATCTTCACGCTGCGGCCCAACGTTCCCTTCCACGACGGCGACACGTTGTCGTCGGACTCGGTCAGACTGCACGTTGAGCGGGGCAAGAATCTCGATGGTTCCAACGTCAAAGCCGACCTCGCCGCGATCGAGACCGTCGTTGCCGTCGACGATCTGACCGCAAACTTCGAGATGAATGCGCCCTTCTCGCCGTTGCTGCGGGTGCTCGGCGACCGAGCCGGGATGATCACGGCGCCCAGCTCACACGAGCGGATCAACGAGACCAACAGCCGCGAGGTGCCAGTCGGCACCGGCGCCTTCACGTACGTCGACGAAGATCTCGACGGACCTTACACGCAGGAGTGGTTCCCCGAATACTGGAAGCCCAACGCGCCACTGGTCGAGAAACTGACCCTGCTCCAGGGTGTCGCCGCCGCACAGGTGACCAACGGCCTGTTGACCGGAGAGTTCGATCTCGTGGTTGGTCCCCCGACCGAAGACCTCGCACGGATTGAGGACGCGGGCAAGGCGCTCAGCATCAAACCGACCAACGGAAACGCATTCTTCTACATCAACCCCAACCTGCCGCCCTGGGACAACGAATACCTGCGCCAGGCCGTCAACCATGCGATTGATCGGGAACAACTGGTCCGGGTGCTCTACGACGACCTGCACACGCCGAACAAGTGGGGCTGGTTGGGTCCGGCCACGGGAGAGTTCCACGACGAGGATGAAGTGCTCGTTAGCTACGACCCGGACAAGGTGCGCGAGTATCTCGAACTGGCGGGCTACCCGGACGGCCTCGAGTACGACATGAACATCAACGACAGCAGCGTGGCCATCGCCCAGGCCGAGTTCATCCAGGCCAGCCTCGCGCAGTTCGGGATCAACATGAACATCGTGGTCCGGCCCAGCCCCGACTACTACATCGAGTGGGTACAGAAACAGACCGCCGTGATGATGGCCGGTATGTCGGTCCGGGCCGACGTCTGGCAGCAGATGGCATTCGTCGCGCGGCAGGACGGTCCGTTCGACTTCGCCCTGCCGGAGGCGGACAAGGACGCCGAGCTGCAGGCCGCCTTTACCAAGGTCACCGAGGTATTCGATCCGGCGGAACGCGTCGAGGCGATGCGCGAACTGAACCGCGTGCTCGAGTCGCGCGCCTATCACATCAAGCTCTACTTCGGCTCGTCCGTGATGGCCCACGACCCGAACCTGGAGTTCGAGCATTTCGGCGACGGGAAGCCGCACTTCGGCCAGGCCGACGTCCGGTGGCTCGCCTAAGGGATCTAGTAGGGCGGATCCAGCCCCAGTGCCTCGAACCGCTCGCGCATGGCCGTCCGGGACGACTCCGTGATCGACGTGATCTCGTCCCAGCTGTAGCCAAGCTCCCGCAGGATCTCCTCGGCGTGCTGGTCGAGTTCGGGCGGAGGACCCTTGACCGAGGGCGGCGTCTCGCTGAAGTGGATCAGAGGACCTACGAACGGAATCGTGCCGATTGGCGGCAGCTCGACATCGGTGATGTAACCGTTGGCCCGGGCCTGCGGATCGGACAGCACGTCGGCGTGGCTGAAGACTCGGTTGGCGATGATCTGCGGCTGGGAATCGAAGAAGGCTTCCCACTCTGCCGTCGTTCGTGAGCGGAACGCGGCAGCCAACACCGGTCGGATGGAACGGGCAATCTCGGGATCGGTTGACATACCGACGCGTTTCTGGACACTGTTCCAGCGCTCGTCGGTGGCGGCATTAGGGATGCCGCCGAACTCGCAGAGCGCCTGCCAGGCGGGCTCGGTCTTGGCGAATGAGATGGCCATCCAGCCACCGTCTTTGGTCTCGTAGATGGCCTCCATGCCGGGCACGTTGGGATGGTGAGCGCCGTCGCGCTCTAGCGTTTGGCCGGTCAGTCCGGCGTGGTTCAACTCCCACGACTGCAGCCAAATCTGGGCACCATAAGCAGAGATGTTGACCTTTTGTCCGACGCCATGGCGCTCACGAGCGAGCAGCGCGGTCACGGTCGCCAGGGCGAGCTGCATCGCGCCTGCCAGGTCGGCAACGGTGACGCCGGCGCGCATCGGCGCTCCGTCGGCCTCGCCGATCATGCTCATTAGTCCGCCGCGCGCCTGGGCGGCGATGTCGGTCATCGGACGGGTCGCCTTGGGACCGTGCGGACCGAAGCCGTTGGCCAGGGCATAGACGAGCCCCGGGTTGCGCTCGCGGCAGGCTTCGTAGCCCAACCCCAGCCGCTCGAGTGCGGCCTCACGGTAGTTGCTGATGAAGGCGTCGGCGGTCTCGAGCAGTCGGTGGATGACCTCAAGACCAGCCTCTGACTTGGCATCGATGCTGATTGAGCGCTTGCCTCTGCTGGTTGAAGCGAACTGGGTGCCGGCCGTGCCGGGCGGATTGGTGTTGTTGACTCCGCGCCCGTAGCGGCTGCCGTCGCCGCCAGGCGTTTCCACCCGGATCACATCGGCCCCCATCTCGGCCAGGTAGCCGCCCGCAGCCGGCCCTTGCAGGGCCGTGGCCATCTCGATGATCCGCATGCCGGTGAGCGGTTCGGTCATCGGCTTCCCCGTGTCATCCGCGCTCGCGTGGTTGGAGGATACGCGATGCGGCAGTGGCCGCGAATTGATAGCACCGACTCGATTGAGAAGCAATATCATCATTCGCAGGATCGAATGGTTGTTGTTCCTCGTGGCACGGCAACGAAGAGTGGAGACCGAGATGACCCAGCGAAACCATTGGCGTCAATTGGGTCGCCGTAGGCTGTCGCGACGAACACTCCTGAATGTGAGCGCACGAGCCGGGATTGGCGCCGTTGGTCTGGCCCTCGTGGGCTGCGGCGACGATGACGACGACGGCCAGCCCGCCGCCGTCCAGGTCGATCAGCAAGAGCAGCAGGCACAACAGCAGGCGGCGCAGCCCCAGCGACAACAGGTCCAACAGCAGCAAGCGCAACAGCAGACCGAGCAGGCAGCGGAGCAACAGGCCCAGCAGGCAGAGCAACAGGAAGAGGCGGCCGCGCAGCAGCAGGAGGAACAACAGGCGGCACAGGCTGAGGCGACGGTCGCCGAACACGTGCCGACCGGCGAGGTGCGCTGGCCCACACAGACCAACGTCAGCGGTTTGGAAGGCACGACCGGCACCGGCGGCGGCGACCACCAGGTGCTCTGGCCGATATTCGACAATCTGGTCAGCTACGACGCCAGTCTGACGCCGACCGAGTCACGCAGTCTGGCCGAGAGCTGGGAGATTCCGGACCCGCTGCAGGTGATCTTCAACCTCCGTCCGGGCGTGCTCTACCACGATCTGACCAAGTTGACGGCCGATACGACCCGGCTGCACATCGAGCGCGGCAAGACGGTTGACGGCTCGAACGTCAAGGCCGACCTGGCCGCGATTGATCACGTCGATCCAGTCGACGAGACGACCGCCATCTTCGAGATGTCGGCGCCCTTCTCACCGCTGCTGCGCGTACTGGGCGACCGCGCGGGGATGCTCCTGGCGCCGAGCGCGTTTGATCGCATCAACACGCCAAACAGCCGCGAGGCGCCGGTTGGCACGGGCGCATTCACGTACGTGGACGAAGACCTCGACGGACCCTACAAGCAGGAATACTTCCCGGAGTACTGGCAGGAGGGCGCCCCCCGCGTGGAGCGGCTGACGATGTACCAGGCAATCGAGCCGACACAACAAGTGAACGGGCTGCTGACCGGGGAGTTCGACTTCCTGGGCGGCGTGCCGCCCGAGGACCTCGCACGGGTTGAGGAGGCCGGTAAATCGCTCAGCGTGCGCGAGACGAACGCGCTGGGCTTCATCTACCTCAATCCCAACCTCGAGCCCTGGGGCAATATTCACCTGCGGCAGGCGCTCAACCACGCCATCGACCGAGACAAGTTTGTCGAGGTGGTCTACGAGAATCTGAACACCGCCAACCATTGGGGCTACCTGGGACCGGCGCTCGGCGGGATCCACGATCCCGACGAGATCCTGGTTCGGCACGACCCCGATCGGGTGCGCGAGGAGCTGGAACTGGCCGGCCAGCCGGACGGCTTTGAGTTCGACATGAATATTCCCGCGTCCGCCATCACGGGCGCGGAGTTCGTCCAGGCCAGCCTGGCCCCCTACGGGATCGTCCTCAACATCGTGGTCAAGCCCGCCCCGGACTTCTACCTGGAATTCTTCGAGCAGCGCGTCAATACCTTCATGTCCGGGATGAGCGTGCGCGCCGACCCCTGGCAACAGTTGGCCTTCCTCGGCCGCGCGGATGGTCCCTACGACTTCGTGTTGCCGCCCGGCGACAAGGACGCCGAGGTTCAGGCCGCGTTCCAGAAGGTGACCGAGATCTTCGATCCGGAGCCGCGTGCGGAGGCGTTCCGCGAACTCAACCGCGTCATGGTCTCACGGGCATGGCACATCCATACGCACTACTGGTCGTCCGTATTCGCCCACGATCCGGCGTTGGAGTTCGAGCACTTCGGCGACGGCAAACCGCACTTCGGTCAGAAGGATGTGGGCTGGTCGAGCTAGCCAAGCTACGCAATCCAAAGCAGCGCGGGCAAGAGAGGTCTGTGCGACACCAGTCGCACAGACCTCTCGCGACGTTTCAGGTCGGTAGCCTGCCGACCATTGGTTGGGTTGTAGTAGGCCCGCCGGAGGAGGACTCGTGAGCTGGGAATCTGAAGTTGCGGAAATGCGGTATCGCCGCGAGCTCAGCCTGGCGATGGGGGGCGAGGAACGAGTCGAGCGGCAGCGCCGGTCAGGCAAGCTGAACGTGCGGGAACGGATCGAGGCCCTGGTCGACCGTGGATCGTTCCACGAGCTTGGACAACTGGCCGGATACGCCGAGTACGATGGCGACGAGATCAGCGGCTACATGCCGTATCCGCTGGTCAGCGGTCTGGCGCGGGTGGATGGTCGGCGGGTCGCCGTCTGGGGCAACGACTTCACGGTGCGCGGCGGCTCGGGCCGGGCCGGCGCTTCCGGCTCGTCGAAGGGCAAGACCGGCTTCCTCGAAGAGATGGCCGCCGAGTACGACCTGCCCGTTTTCCAGTTGCTGGACGGGGCCGGGGCCAACGTTGAGGTGATCAGCTCGGGCGGCTTCACCTACTTGCCCAACGGTTCGCCGCAGTTCACGCGGCTGGCGCACCTGCTGAACAGGGTTCCGGTGCTCTCGGCGCTGCTGGGCAGCGTGGCGGGCGGCGTCGCCGGACAGGCGATGCTGAGCCACTTCACGGTAATGCCCAAGGACACCGCGGTGCTGTTCGCGGCCGGGCCGCCGGTCGTCAAGCGCGCGCTCGGTGAAGAGATCACCAAGGAGGAACTGGGCGGCTCGCAGGTACACGTACACCAGTCGGGCGCCGTCGACAACGAGGCGGAGGACGAGGCGGACGCGCTGCGACAGCTGCGCACGGTTTTCTCCTTTCTGCCCGACCGAGCCTCGGATGTGCCGCCGATTCGCATGGCGGGCGATCCGGTCGATCGCGCCGAAGAAGAATTGCTAACGATCGTGCCGCGCAACCGCGCCCGACCCTATTCGATGCATCGGTTGCTTGAGCTGGTGGTCGACGAGGGCGAGACGTTCGAGATCCAGCCCGATTTCGGGCGTTGCGTGATCACGTCGCTGGCGCGGGTCGACGGCAAGCCGATGGGCATTGTGGCGAACAACCCTCGGGTGATCGGCGGCGCGCTGGACCGCGCGGGCGCGAGCAAGGTCGAACACTTCCTCGAGTTCTGCGATCTGTTCCTGATCCCGGTCGTGTTCTTTGTCGACGTACCGGGCTTCATGGTCGGCAGCCGAGCCGAAGCGGCGGGCACGATTCGCCAGGGCATGCGGGCGCTATGGGTGTCGCAGAACATGCGCGTGCCAACGATGTGTGTCCACATCCGCAAGTGCTACGGCATGGCCGGCAACATGACCGGCAACCCCGGCCGCTCGAACTACCGGATCGCCTGGCCCAGCGGTGAGTGGGGATCCATCCCGATCGAGGGCGGCGTCGATGCAGCCTTCCGGAGAGAGATCGCCAACGCGGAGGATCCGGTCGCCAGGCGAGCCGAAATCGAAGCTCGCTTCCGCGCGATCGCCAGCCCATTCCGCACGGCCGAGGCGTTCGGGGTTGAGGACATCATCGACCCGCGCCACACCCGCCGTTACGTGGCCGATTTCCTCGACCTCGCGTACCGTGGACTCTCACGCCTGGCTGGTCAACCTCGAGGAATGGGCGTCCGTCCCTAGGCTCCCCCAACGGTGGCGGTGCAACTCAGACGCACCAACCGCGGATGCATTGCGATCGTTTGCGGTGGCGATGAGTGGAGACCTCGGCAGGTCGCCTGGCATTCCCGCGACGCACACACTGACAGCGTTGGAAGCGCCCGTGCAAGGATCCGAATGGCATACAGGTGGTAGGCCAAGAGGGACTGTACTGCGAACCTTTGTGTGGGAAGTGGCTCTGTAGCTGCCGGCTAGGCGACCATGTATCGAGACATCACATCAACCATCCGGAAACGGCTCAGAGTGGCAACGCGGGCGGTCTGGTCCGGTAGCGAACTGGCCTTTTCGATGATTGTTCCAAGACACCCGATGCCAAAAGCTCGGGCAGCCACGCATTCAGTTGCCCCGGGGTGATCTCCAGAAAGGATTGCAGTTCCGACCGAGAGCATTCGTGATCGAGGCAGGACAGCATGTGGGTGGCGTAATCGAATAGCGAGCCAGTTAGCTCGGCTGGCGGGTCCGCCTTTGCGGCTGAACTCGAATCGGGGTCGGCGTGCCCGGCCAACTGCGTAAAGTTGACCCTTGAAGGCCAGGTTTTCGCACCACGCTTGACCAGTTCGGAAAGCGCCTCGTCTTGTGCTTCGGCACGAACATACAGAGGTATCGGATTCTCTCGTTCCAGTTGCTCGATGGCTCCCGCCCAGGTGCCGCCGCGATTGTGATCGGCACACGCCACGAGCGCTGCGTTCGCAAAGGCGTAGATCAGCTTGTTTCGCCCCATCGCATTGCCCACGTTGAAGCCCGCACTGGGATCGTATGGCGACAGTAGAAGCAGTTGGCCTGCGACGAAGAAGTCTCGGTTCTCAGCGGCAATCGCTGCCCGGTCCAGGCGTTGCCCAAGCACGCCGACGACCTCCCCTGCTGCCTGGAGAGCCGATCGCATGGCCGACGCGTCGATTCCTCTGGCGCCTCCCGAGACTACTGGCACCTGGCACCGTGCCGCCTCCTCGGCGACAACTCGTGCGAAGTCCAGTGCTTCTGTGGACGGGTCTCTGGAGCCGACGATCGCCAGTCCCGCAACTCTCAGTAGCCTCCTGTCACCGCAGCCATACAGCAATGGCGGCGCTGCCGTGTCTAGCCGATCAACGAGTTGTTGGGGATACTCAGGGTCGCCGAGGCCGATCACCCATATTCCCCGCGCATGCCACCGATCAATCGCATCCGCCAGTTGCACGCCGCGGGCCAGCAGGGCGGACACCCGCTCCGGGCCGATGCGGATGCGAATGTCTTGCAGAATCTCTCGCGCCTCGACACCCAGGAGTTCCTCCAAGGTGTGCCCGGCCTGGGACAGCGTCGATAACAGGTCGCGGTACTCTCGCGGCCGCAAAGGCTCGGACACGGAGCCGCTTGCGCGAGGGAGTAGCGGCGCAGTGAGCAAGAGCGTCGATTTCGTTCGTTCCGAAATCGAGGGCATCTTCATCCACCTACCCTTGAGAGCGCGAACGGAAACACCTCGCCGCTGCTGTTGGACCGTAAGAGATCTGCTCCGGCGGTCATGGTCCAGCTGGAGTCGACTATGTCGTCGACCAGCAACACGGGGCCTGGTCTTGTCGCCCCTGGGTCGATTTCGAGCGATTCCCTGACGTTACGTGCCTGGTGCGCACTGTTGGCCATCGTCTTTTGCTCCGCTGTCGGACCGGACCTGCTCAACACCGGCAAGAATGGAATGTCTAGTTTATCCGCAAGACGACGGGCAAGGCTGGGAACGAGCGTGGGTCGTCGGTCGGACGGAATGCAGGTCAACCAGGTTGGCGTGGGTTGGGGATTCCATTCCCGGATCAGCCGTGCAGCCGCGTCAACAAGCTGGTCGCTGAATTCGCCTTCGTCGTATTTCTCACGTCGAACTAGCTGAGCGAGACCTTCGTCGCCCCACTGCGTGAGTGCACGGCCCAGGCTCGCCCTTCGCTCGATTGGGATGTTCCCTTGGCCAGAGGGCCATCGCTTGCGCGGCTCAATCTCCATCTTGAACCCGACGAGAAAGTCGATCGCCAGTTGCAAGACGCTTGGATCGACATCGTCGCTCAGTGGTGGCAGGTTCGGTTCCTCGGTGCTTGGCAGGTCGTTGTCCAATGCGGCTAGGAGGAAGGCCATGTGGCCCTCTTGAAGATTCAGATATTCCTGCATCTGGGATTTCTCTGCGCGTCGCAACGCTGTGATCCGTTCCACCCGCTGCCAGAACGATGCCTCCAATGGGGCGATCGTCCGTCGCCACAAACCACTGTCCCGGACGACGGTAGCGGGTGATTCGAGAGCCAGTATCTTGAGAGTCCGCTCAAGACGACCGTGCGGCACGTTCACGAGTGCCTCTAGTCCCCCGATTGACAAGCCTTCAGAAGCACGTTCCAGCGCCTTGAGCACTTGACCGGCCTCATCAGGCGTCGGAAACGCGCTGTCAATGAAGTAATCCTGGATGTTGAGGTCTTCCGACCCACCCAACAGCACGCCGTGCGCCTGATCGACGCCCCGGCCCGCTCGACCAACCTGCTGGTAATAGTGGATCACCGACTGTGGTGTCTGGTAGTGGATGACGAATCTCAGGTCAGGCTTGTCGAAACCCATCCCCAATGCCGTCGTCGCCACCAACGCCTTGACCTCGCTATTGAGGAGCGAGCGCTCGAGGCGTACTCGCTCGTCAGAATCCAGCGAGCCGGTGTAAGCATGTACGTTGAAGCCCCGAGACCTCAACCAATCAGCTAGTTGCCGGGCATCGCGAACCGTCAGGACGTAGATGATTCCGGAGCCTTCCAGTTCACTCAATCTCTGAGCTATCCACGCCATGCGTCTCGCCCGTGACGGCATACGAATCGTTTGAAGGCTCAGTGAAGGGCGAGCCAAGTCCCCACGCTGAACACTCAGATTCGGCCCGAGCGATTCCTCCAGGTCGTATACCACGCGCCCGTTTGCTGTCGCTGTAGTAGCGAGAATGCGAAGATTGGGAGGAAACAATGGAAGGAGGCGAGCGATTCGTCGGTAATCGGGCCGAAAATCATGGCCCCAGTCGGAAATGCAGTGCGCTTCGTCGACGACTAGCAAAGCAACCCGGTTGCCAATCTCGGCCAAAACCTCGTTCCGAAACTGTTCATTGGCCAACCTTTCCGGCGAAATCAAGAGGATGTCGACATCGTCTGCTTGGACGCGGGCAACGATGCTGGACCAATGACCGGGGTTGCTTGAGTTGATCGTTTCGGCCGCGACCCCCATTCGTTCCGCGGCGTCGATCTGATTGCGCATGAGCGAAAGCAATGGAGAAATGAGGAGAGCAGGGCCGGCTCCCGCTTCGCGGAGCAGCTTGGCAGCGATGAAGTAGACGAAGCTCTTTCCCCAACCTGTACGCTCCACGACAAGGGAACGGCCGGGTTGCTCAACGATCTGGCGAATGGCCTCCTCTTGTCCTTCACGAAACTCTGTGCCGGGTTGGCCCACCCCCGACTGCAGGAGTTGAAGTGCCCGACTCGCGTCGTACTCGACTCGCCCGATCGGCCTTGGGATGTCTGCCATGGCCGTAACTCTATCTTGAGCATGTCTCTTCGGAGTGTCCGAAGGCCATGAATCGAATGTAGATTTCGGTGTCCTGAGTCGGGAACGCGGTTGAGACGCTCTGCGAGGTTGTCGAAAATTCAGTAGGCGGTCTTGTGCCGGACGAAGGAACGCGGACCTTCGTCCCAATCGGCGCCCCAGCACCCGACGGCGGAGGTCATATCGGCGACGCTGTGGCGGGCGCCACGCCAGAGCCGCATTGAGGTCGGTTCTGCGAATCAGCTCTCGACCAGATCCTTATCGGTCGGGACGAAGTGAAGGGTGAAGCGAGGACGGCGCTGGAGCCAGCGCTGGATCGCGGCGGTGCGGTGGGTGGAGACGCTGTACAAGACGACGTGCACGGCCACGTCATCGGGCACGCTCCGGTCAATCAGGTCGAGAATGATCCGGAACTCACGGGCGTGGTGTTGTGGGCTCAGCTCGGCGATCGCATACCCCGGAGGCGATATCCGGCGCCGCAAGGATGTTGGTGCCGCCGAGTCGAATACAGCAGTGATCCTGGTGACGGGGCACGCTGGGCAACATCGGCCGGGACGGCGCCGTGCGGTCGAGTGCTTGGAACTGGGGCTTCTCGTCCGCGCACGGGACGACCGCCGCCTCTGGCTGGTTGAGGCGACATCGTGCACCTTCTTGACGAACTGCGGGTCGAGCGAGAGCCTGAGGTGCTCGACCACGGTCAGTTTGGGGCCGAAGGCGCGCCAAATCTTGGAGTTCGCGGCCTGCTACATGCCCATCTCGGCGGCCATCGAGCCGTTCGACCAGTGATTCGCGTGGCGCGGCTGCTGTTGCAGCGTCTTGGCGATAGCCACTCCCAGCCGGTATTGCTACCCAAGTCCAACCGCTGGCCGTGGGCCTCCGACACCAGCGGCTACTGCAGCCGCCACGAAATCAAGCGCATTTTGGGACGGCTGCAGCGCTATCGACGTGTTGCGCTGCCCTGCGAAGAAATCGGTACCATTTTCGTCAGCTGCATCTACGCCGCGCTCTTCCACTACCTGCTGCCAAATGGCCCTGATCCCCAACCTCCGACGAGTTCTCGCATTCAAAGGGCTTCGAGACGTTATGAGGCAGATCTTATGAACCCCATCAATCTCCCTTCTTCTTGTAGTTCCGTCGGCATTCTTGGAGTCGCCGCCAGTCATCTTCGAGTTGGTCGAGCTTGGGTGCAACCGCAAGGTGTTGGGCTGGTTGGGAGTGCCCGGGCATGTACCGACTCGCATCCTCGAAAACGCTCACTACGATTTTGATCGTCTCGTCAAGCTTTGCCGTGTTGATGTTGGTGAGCGCCGTAGTGCGCACATTGGGTTGATATCGCTGAGTCACTCCGCCCAGCAGTTCGCTTTCTGTGAAGATCTCACACCAGGATCGCATCTGGCTGTACCCCTCGCGCACCAGTTCGGTTCTCGCCTCTCCACTTGCTAATCGCGCCTTCTGGATTGTGTCATTGACTTCACTGCGGAGGGAACCGATCGTGTCAGTACGCAGGCCCGTGGCACGGGCGACGTGACCCTTTCCATCCTCATCGCTGATTCGGTAGTAGGACAGGCGTGGCGAACCCTCGAAATGAGTGAGCAAATGAGTCGCGAAGAAGATGTCGTGGGTGAACACGACTACCTGATGGTTGTTTGCCAATTCGGCGATGCGTATCGCCACCTCTGCGATCCGTCGATAGTCCAGGCTGGACACTGGATCGTCAAAGACGATGGGTCCAGCTGGGCCATGTAGACGCGCTTCGGCGAGAAAGTCGGAGAGTGCGAGGACCTTTTGCTCCCCCTCAGAGAACACCTCGGATGGGCGATAGGATCCCCTCACCTCCTTGCGTCGCTCGACTTGACCTCGGCGTCCCACGAAATCTAGCTCGACGCGTGGCGCCCTGAGCGCTCTGCATTCTTCGCGGAATAGCTGTTGGAAGTTCCGATTTGCCATATCTTCGCTCAGCGACTTCGAGAGCGTGGTGAGCTGCCGCAGCCTAGTTGACGTCAGGGCCCGCAGTTCAGTCAGTCGTGCTCTACTCTTCAGGTTCTTGACGCGCTCTTCGATGCGGGGCCACAATTCCTTGAGTCGCAATCGCGCCTCAAGTTCTGCGAGGTCCGCCTTGGCCTCCTCCAAGACCTTCGATTGGTCGGCGACCAGTTCATCCAGGTCTTCGAGGGACGAGCCCACCTCTGACAGCGCTGACACGAGTAACGCCTTGCTCGTCTTGACCGCCTTCAGTGTGTCGACGTCGAGAGACCGGTTCTGTTCAAGGTTCGCTCGAATCGACTTTTGATTCTCGGTCACTTGAATGAGCAGTTGTAGCAACTCAGGCGCCACTTGCGTGTCCGGCTCCTCAGCAGACTGCATCTCTTCCACAAACGAACTCACTTCTGGGATCGGAAGATTGAGCACTCCGCTCCCAATCTGCTGGAGCCGCTCCTCTTCTTCCCCGATATCTTTCGCAATGCGATCGTCGAGGTAATCGCCGTATCGCTCAATCAGCCGCGCAGCCGCGTCGTTCAGGGTCTGCCGGCAATAGAGACATCGAGCTTCATCGTGCTCGCCGATGCTCTCGAGGTGTTGCCTATATTGGTCGCCGGCCTGGATGAACATCTCCCAGGTTTCTTCAGGATCAGCAGGAAGGTCGGCAGCAGCGAAGAGTGCCTCTCGCAATTGTGTGAAGTCTTGTTGGAGTTCCGAAAGCCGCCGGAGGTGAGCGTTGTGCTCCTCAACCTCGAACGCAACGACCGCTGATGTGAAGCTCTCTGCTTCCGTCAGCACGCGACGAAGCCGAGTCTGCAATGCGATCTGGAGACGAGGCAGTCCTGCCTCGAGCGCAGCAACGCGTTGCCGAAGCTCTTCCTTCTGGGCAGGCGCATCATCTGCCAGCGAGCTGAGTTGTCTCAACTCGCGCAGATTCGTACTCGGTCCGAGTGACTCGATTGTCGCGTACAGTGACGAGCCTTTGTCGAATCGTTCATGAAGGTCGGAGTCGGTGCGAAGCAACCGATCAGCGAAGTCGTCGATCTCTGCCTGGACTCCGTGAATCCCGATAGTCACGTGGTCAATCAGGGCCAGGGAAGCTGGCCGAAACGAATACGTGAGCGCTTCCTCGAGGTGCAGCGCAGCGGCAGGGTTGTCAAAAACTAGCGTGCGGTTGAACGGCTCTATCTCCTCTTCTCCATGCCACGAGTGTGTGAGCTCCTCGTCACCTAGGCGGTATTCGATATCCGCTGATGGACTGAAGCCCGGCTCTGTGTCGGCGATATCCGGGAGGATCTCGTCGATGCTGCGACTGCCGGCAAGCGCCTTGAGGATGCGTGCGTATCCTGTCTTTCCGGTGGCATTCTCGCCGAAGAGCAACGTCAGCCCAGAGTTGAACTCGACGGATTGTCCCGCGACGAGAGCATTGACCCCAAGCACATTCGAGAGCCTCGTCAAGTTCAAGACTGGCTGATTCTCGTCATCATCTCCAGCAGCTGCTAAAGATGGCACCCGCGGCAACAGGCGCTGAGTGAAGCCGTTCTCCTCCAAGAACAGCTGGAAGACTGATTCTGCGGTGCTTTTGGACAGTGACGTGTCCGTCGCAAGGACGACGCCGACCATCTGGCGCACCCATTCTTCCTTGTCGTTCGCCCAGGCGGCGAGCGCAGCTCTAGGGTTGCGGGTCGCCGGCCTGGATTCTGCGGTCATACAAATCCCCGCTCTTTGGTGGAAGGTGACACGGCCATAAGGGGACCCGGTCGAGCTACGTCTTGTCTCCGAGCGAGAATCGCTTACTCAACTCTGCTACCTGTTCTCGAATCGGAGCATCATAGGCGACAACCCCGATTCGCCAGCCACGATCTTCCAGGGCTTCGCGTGCTGACAGATCGCGCTTGGCAATGTTCGGCTTCTCGTGGTGAGGGCCGTCGACAAAAATCGCGATACGGCCTTCGTACACAAAGTCCGGCTGTGCAAGGATCTCTGATTCGGGCCGAGACTGCGCTACGAGAGGAAGCGGCCAACCGAGTTCCTGGGTCGTCCGCAGAAACTCTCGCTCCATCTCGGAGTCGCAGATTCCCAAGAGGTGCTTCAGCCTTGCCGGAGCTGACTCTGCGACCATTCGCTGCTGAACGTCGCCTGGAAGATAGACGACATTGGAGCCGGTAGAGCTACTGCCGGCGCTTCTCTGGTCGCGGTGGTCTTCACGGTCCACAATCTGCGCCTGCGCGAGATTCAGCAGCAGGTCTCTCACAAGGTTCCGATCCAGTGACTCGTGATCGAACTGATTGGCGTAGCTCAGCAGACATCGGTAACAGGCTGCAGAGCAGGCGCCTTCCTGATCGTCGCCGGTTGCAGGATCGATATGGCACACTTCGAGCGCCTTGTGGGCGGCCACGCGAAAGTCCTCGGAATCCTGCAATCGCTCCCAAACTCCGGCGCCGCCTTCAGAGGCCTCGACCAGGACGATCCGGCGGCCGTCACCTTCTCCGATCAAGTGGGTAGTGAGTTCGGTGTCCTCGACTTGGAAGGCGCTCTCGACCCCTCGACGAAGAGCTTCACGCAGCGTGACCCAAAGGCGTTCAGCGTCGCCTGGGTCATCCGGCATTTCGAAGAGCGGGCGGATGACGACAATGTTGTGTTCACCAGAAACGAACGGGCGCACATCGGCCAGTGCGCGCTGCCCGTCAGAGGTATCCGCGTTGCTATCTGGAGGCAGCCACCGACCTCGGTCGGGGTCAAGCATGAAGCCGACCGGCTCGCCGCGGTAGCCGTTGTTGATCTGCCAGACCGTGGCCTGCGAACCGAAACTGAGTTCCATCAGAGGTCGGTCCAGAGTCAGTTCGGCACGCAGCCGCTTCCGGGCGGTCTCGCCAAAGCGATAGTGGACGGCGATGTCGTAGCCGCTGCGAGCTCGCTGTTCCTCCTCTGAGGTGATTCCCTCGCTGCGGCTTGTGCGCGCGATGGTCAGCGGGAGCAATCTGCGCCGCAGGCTCGAATTGCCCGCGTTGAGGCGGATACCGCACTCGTCGCAGAGTTCCGGTGATTGACTCGCGTCGTCAAACAGGTATCCGCACGTATCGCAGAGGCGCGCTTCCTGAAGCACCTGCTCAACACCCCCTGCCGGAATAGAGACGCCGCGAACTCGGTGCTTCTGGCCCTCGTAGTAGATCGTGTTGCTCGGACCAAACTCCGAAAGGCCGATCGGACGGGGCCGCGAAATCGAGTATGTGCGGTCTCGGTGGGAGAGGAACACGCGCACAGGCAGTCGCGGGAAGTTGTAGCCAGGCAAGAAGCCCTCGCCAGCCAGGTACCGATAGGAGTAGAAATCCGACTCTTCATACGTGCTCTCATTGCGGAGCAGTTGGAGTTCCCGCTCTGCCTCATCACGGCGGCGAACTGCTTCTCGTCGTTGTTCTTGGCTGACGTGTGGCCGAATCGCATCCCCGGCGGCCCTGTCGTAAGCCGCTCTTGCCTCTCGATACAGCTCGCGCCAGCGCGTGAAAGCCTCATTGAAGGCAGCCGGCGCGTTTCGGACAACATCCTCAATCCACTGGTCGGTGAGCCACTCGGCGCCTTCGAATCTCGACTCTCGCTCGATCAGCTCTTCGGCGTCCGTCTGTGCGACCAGGACAGGATTGTCGACAGCCTGTTGAATCTCTTCGCGCAATGGATAGCCCTCCATGTCGGGGTCAAGAATGTCGCTGATGGATGACTCAAGTTTGAGTTCGACGCGGCTGAGCCAGTTCGAGTGCAAGTGAGCCCGCAGCAGCTCCTGATTGACGAGGTCGATCCGGGCAGGTTGGACTGCGCCCGCGATCATGTCTGTCCTTCGGCCATCGAAGAAGTACTGGTCGTGGGCATTGCCGTGTTGCGCGAACGCGAGGACCAACGCGGCTCGTCCGTTACGCCCGGCCCGCCCGGCGCGTTGGGCGTAGTTGGCTGGATTCGGCGGCACGTTCCGCAGATGCACGGCATGTAGATCGCGGATATCGACACCGAGTTCCATCGTCGGTGAGCAGAACATCGCCGGCAGGTCGCCGTCTCGGAATTCTCGCTCCCGCCGGTCCCTGATGTCGGGATCCACTTGACCGGTGTGCTCGCCGCTGACTAGGCCGCGCAGATGGCGAGGTCCCGCGCGATACAGATCCGCGAAGAACGGATTTGGCCGCTCTTCAACGTCTCGCCAGAGGTATTGCGCCCGGACTCTGGTTGGATCCGGCTGCACCGGTCGGCCGCTGCCGCGTTTCCAGCGCAGGACGCTGCCCATGATCCGCAGACCCGTCCCGCTGCGGTCGTCGACCGCGGAGAATAGGTGACCGCGCAACGCCTCGATCAAGCCGTTGACCATGCGGGCAGATTCGTCCTGACTCAGCGCCGAGCCGCGGCCCTCGTCTTCATGCTCCGCCCAAGTGCGACTGTTTCTCAGGTACTGCGCAATCGCAGAGCGAGGGGTCAGCCGTAACCACCTCCGGTATGGTTCCTGCTCCCGCGACTCGACATTCGGAAGCAGAGCGAGATTGGCTTGTTGCAATGTCTGCCGACTTGGCCGCCACTGGTCATTGAGCGCGCGACCGTCTTGCTCCAGGTCGCGGATTCCTTCGCGCAACAGCACGCGGTGGTCAACGACTAGCTCCATACGCAGCCGATCTAGTACGGCTTGCAGTACCTCGGCTCGCTTGGCTTTGGATGCCGATTCGAACATCGGCACGTCTCCCCAGAGGGCGTTGTCCTCAGCCAACTCGTCCAGTCCGTCATACTCGATTCTCAGCAGACCCGCCTGCTCCAGATTCGGCTGATTCACACGCCAGCCCCGAGTGAGATCGACCAGTGCGAGATGGGTCAATAGGTCCTCGAACGCGCCGCGGGCGCGGTTGTATCCAGGGCCGTGGTCGACCGGATCGTGCATGAAATCCTCGGGACGAGGATCGAGCGCATCGAACAATCTGCGGCCGATGTTGGCGACAGTCAGCTCTTCGTCCTCGTCCAGAGCTGCAACCAGTGCCGCGCGCAGTTGAGCAACTTGGACGAAGTCGTTCAAGTGACCTGCCTGAAGCGAGGCGTCCTGCCGGTTGTCGGTGAAACTGAGCAGTTTCGCTTCCGAATGATCGAGCTCTTGCGATTGCAACCCCTGCACGGTGGAAGAGGCGAGCAGCGTAGTCGCGGTTGACCGTCCGGTCTGGGAGAGCGAGGCCAGCTTGTTGAAATCCGACGCGCGCAGGTCGTGCGCCCAACGGCAACGCAGACAGAGAGCCAGAGGCGCCGGCTGATACCAGCAGAAGATAGAGTCTTCGACGGCTTGCTTCGGTTCCGGGTCGAGCAGCTCGCCGCCGGGCGAAACTCGTACGCGACGCGGCTCGTGGGGCTCGTAGGTTTTCCGCAGCCGCGGTCCCGACTTTCGCTCGACATACCAGTGGTCAGGAAGTTGCTCTACGTCGCCGTTCCAGATCGGCTCGTCATCGTCTGTCGGGTCATCGAGAACCAGGAACCCGATCCGGTCGTCGGGATCGTCACGATCGGGTCTGCGGAAGTGTTCCCGCGGCGGCCGAGGATGGAGTTTGCCGCGCGGTTCCTCTCCCGTCTTGGTGACGAGGTAGTAGTCCTGTCCGCAGCGACGGCAGACGGCGAGCGGGAAGAGAACACGCTCATTGTCGAATCGGTAACGGGCATCCATCGTGAGTTCACGCAACTTAGGCGGTTCGAGCGTGGCATAGACCGCCGCACCTGACGAAAACCACTGATGCAAACGGAACGCAAACGGCGTCTCACCGTTATCCAGACGCGAGCTGATCAACGCCTGAATCGCATCCTTGACTTGTCTAACCTCCAGCCCCGCCTGATCGGCAAGCTCTGCTGCACCCGTCGACAACTCCAGGGGTTCACTCCGAACCAGCAGGTCCTCTTCCTGACGCAGTCCGAACTTCTCCTCGATCCAGGCAGCGAGGGGATGCTGGTGGAATTCGTCCACCGTGGTCGGAGGCCGAGATTCGACAGCGGCACGCAACTCGGCGGGAGTTGACGGCGGCGGAACCGTACAATCTCGCGCCAGTGTTTCATCGACCACTCGGTCCGCCGTGATCTCCGAGCCGAGCAGCAGGCTGGCGCTGCCGGCGATGGCCGCCCGACGTTCCGCTCGTCCGCCCTCGGTCGCGATCGTGGCCGAGGTGCCGATCATCTGCACGTCTCCGCCGGCCCGCTGACGCAGGCGACGGAGCAGCATCGCTACGTCTGCGCCTTGGCGTCCGCGATAGAAGTGCAGCTCGTCGACGACCATCGTGCGCAGGTTCTGCGTCATCACCTTGACCAATGGTCGCTCGGTTGGCCGAAGGAGGATCAGGTCGAACATCATGTAGTTGGTCAACAGGATGTGGGGCGGGTCGTTGATCACCTTTGTCCGCACGTCCTTCAAGGTCTGGCCCGTGTACTTCTCGAACCGAACCGGACAGGGCCCGTACTTCTCCTCGTACCTCTTGGTGAAGTCCTTCAGCGACTCCTCCTGGCTGTTGATCAACGCGTTCATCGGGTAGATCAGCAGCGCCGAGAGCTTGTACCGCGAGCCGCTCGGGTCCGCTTCATGCTGGCGGAAGACGTTGTCTACGATCGGAAGCAGGTACGTCAGCGATTTGCCCGAACCGGTCCCGGTGGCGACGGCGAAGCTGTTCCCGGCGAGTCCGTGTTGGAGAGCTTCCTGCTGGTGCCGGTGCAGCCGGATGTCCTCGCCGAAGAACCGGGCCGTGCCCAAGTGAATCGTGCCATCCGCCGCCAACTCGGCCAGCGTGGGGCCCTTCTCGAACTGCGGTGAGATTTGCAGATACGGATCGGGCCAAAGCAGCCCCTGGTCGAGCTCGTCGTTGACGAACTGAGCCAGCCCCGGCTCGGCCACGTTGACCGTCGCGCGCAGGTACTGCTCGTAGGTCTTGCGGGCCTGGTCGTTGAGGGCGAACGGATCGAGTGGCATTCCCCGATCCTAGCCCCGCCTCCGATACACGCGCCCGCGAGGGTCCAAGTCTCTCACCGCGACTAGACACTCCGCCCCGTTTCGCTCCTGGATGACGTAGTACTCGCCGATCCGGAATCCGAGGCTGATCTCCCTGTCTTGTGGTGGTTTGAGGAACGGCGCCGGAGGATTGTCGGCCACCTCTGTTAGGCGAGCGCGAATACGGCGCTGGACGTGCGACGGTATTCGTCGCTCCAGGCTCCTCTTCGTATTGCTGTTCAAGCGCCGCGCCACCTGGCTCGGGCCTGCTGGCCTGCAAGGTCCTGGTGCGCATCGGATCAGTCACCGATGGCCGGGCGTTTGTCGAGCGCAAGCTAACGGAAGTGGACTCGCGCGAGGCGAAAACAGGCGTGATGATCGCCCGGCGGGCATGCGGCACACGTATCGACGCAGGCGTCGCGCCAGTGATCGTCGGTCTACTCGGCGAGCGGCAGGAACTCGCCCCAGTCCAGGTCGCACACGGCACGCGGGTCGACTGCCATCGATTTCTCCGAATCGCCCGATTCGGGGCTACCATGATTTGCCATTCGTTGCGCCCAACAGATTGGATCGACCAGTGAAGGCCTTTGAACGCCGAGGGAGATTCTGGCCGTCCGAAGATCCATCTAACTGGTTGCCCGGAGTACTCCGTTTCGATCCGCTTGTCGGAGCGCACCTTGAGACTGAAGGGAGCTTCTGGTCGGTCACTCATCTGTTCAATGGACAGTCTGCCCGGACGACACTGCTTGGGGAGATCGACGGCGTCACGTACACGCTCGACGGCTGCTATCGGCGGAGTAGGTCAACAAAGGACTCCGACTTTCCCTCCACGCGCTGGGAAGTTGACGTCGTGTACGAAGGATGCCGGCTGTCGGCGCGTGCCCAACCCCTCTTCACTCAAATCTCGTTTCGTATTGCCCATCTCGAGAGTTGGCTCGGGCGCTCTAACATCCGCCAAGAAACAGAGCCTGATTTCGAGAAGATCATCTTTGACGAGACGCCCTTGGAGCGAGTCAGCCTCATATGGGAACGCCCACCGCAAGAGGCGGCCGAGACCGATGACGGTCACCTCGAGATCGAGTTCCTTCCTCAGTGTGGCAATACGGATTTGGTGAGCGCGAAGATTTCTGAACGGGCTGTGATTACCTTCACGCCTTGTGAACCTGCGCCCATTGACCAACTGCTGCCGATTGTGGGCGGCGTACAACAGTTGATCTCCATGTCGATAGGCAGGGCGGCACCGATCACTGAAATCGAAGTCATGCACAAGCCTCCATGGAGCGTGTCCGAATCGGCTTCCTCTGCCAAACCAGTCCTCATCCATGCGCCGTTTCGCGGCAGTTTCCTGCTGGGTGAAGACTTTACGATCAGCTCGGACGAGATGCTCTTTAGCGCAGAGCGCACGAGCGGTGCCTATCTGATCGCACAATGGCTGCCGGTTGCCGAGACATACCAGATTGCGGTCGATTTGCTAATGACATCTCGGTACATGCCGGTGGCCGAGTCCCGCTCTCGCCTCGCGATCGCCTCTGGAGCGGTGGAAGCGTTCTACAACATCAAGTTTCAACCCAGCAGCTTCGTGGAGTTCGCTGATCGCCTGAAGAGGCTTGCAGCGTGCGTGGAGCGCGAGTTTCATGTGCTGCCTAGGGATGTGGAGGAGTGGGCGAAGCGTGTGAAAAGAGATCGCACTCAGGTAATGCATTCCGATCCCAGAAGAAGGCACACGAAGGTCGTCCCGGCGTATCAGACCCATGCTGACGACGTGGAGTATCTGCTGATGCTGTGCATCCTTAGGGAAATCGACGAGGATACGCTCATCTTTGGGCTTGGCCGGAGACCGGAGCGGCGCAGCGGGTTATCTGAGCAGCTCGACATCCTCACGCATCGTGCGCCGCTCTCGGGTCGGCCGGCGCGGGATCTAGGTCGGTAGTCCACTCGCCCGAGGCCATGGCGTCGTAGAGTTCCAGGATTCGATCCCGCGTTCGGTAGGTGCCGTGGGCGGCGATATCCTTGCGCTCGACGATTGGGAAGGTAGACATGATGTAGTCCACGTCGTCCCGCCCGATCTCGTAGAGGTGGAAGTAGGCGGCGTCGAGCTCGCAGCGAATCTCAAAGCGCCGCTCCGGGTTCCAGCGGAAGGGCGGGCCCTTGTAGCCAAGGTCCTGGGCAAACAGCTGAAGATCCCAGGCTGTGTACGTCAGTTCGAGGACGCGGTCAGCGATCCAAGCCCGCGCTACCGCGTCGTACGCGTCGGGAGCAAGAACCGGAAACTGCTTTAGCAAGTAGAAATTCAACGTCGTCCCACCGATTTTCTGCCTAGCCGCGTAATCCAACACGAAGCTGTTCAAGTTAGAAGCGAGACACGCTGTCAGAGTTGGGTCATCGATTCCAGGAAAAATCAAGGGAACTTTGTTCCCCACTGCGACCCGTGGGATGATTGCGCAGATCACCGAGCGCTCGTTGGTGACATTTGTGATGTCACGCCATCCCAGCAACCACTGACGATTCCATCGGTCGCCCAACCGCTCCTCGACATCCGACTCTCTGACCCAATATCTCGGCTGGACCGAGCGCCTCGGATTCGCCTTATCGCCGTCAGCCAGATCACGCGTGTCCATTGAGCCGCTAGCACGCCCTTCTACGTAGCTGGCCCATCTGTGGTCGAACTGGTGGATCAACTTCGCCTCATAGAGCGGCAGCAGATCTGGTCCAGGAGCATCGAAAAAGCGTCCGGCATCCTGAGACATATCCAACATCCTCAGGAAGCTGACGGACCAGCTGCGATGAAGAGGTGCGCGTCGCTGCTCATATTGAAGAGACCCTGTCGGAAGCTGACTCGCCAATCGCTGCCGGGATGAAGAGTCCCGCGTCTCCTGCCATGTGGAAGATCGTGAAGAACCGTACGTTCCAGAACGTGTGTTCGTCGGGGGGGGGGGGGGGGGGGGGGGGGGGGTTTGGGGCGGTTGCACCGGGCCCCCCCG